>NZ_CP064686.1:2400000-4800000 GCF_023100905.1 Bradyrhizobium sp. 4 | reverse complement strand
CCGTGCGTGATGATCATGTTGTCGCAGTCGATCTTGCCGTGCAGGCCGACCTCGATCACGGACGCGATGTCGCTGAACTTGTCGGTTGCAGCCAGACGCGCCTCCGGCGCGTCGATGCAGATGTAGTCGGCCCGCGGATACCTCGTGATCAGGTTGTAGCCGTGATTGCCGCTGTTGCTCTGGGCATTGACCGCCAGGAACTTGGAGTTGGCGATCAGGGTGTCGATCGTACTCGACGCGATCATGCCGTGACCGAAATCAGTGGCGATCACCACATCCGCGCTACGCACACGCTCCGTCGTGATACGGTCGATTTCCTTCCGATCGGCCTCGTCGAGCGGCGTGTCGTCCATGGTGTAGACTTCGAAGAGCTTGTGCAGATATCCCAGCTCGACGTACCGCGATTTGCGGGTCGTCGGACGGCCCTGAAGGCGGATCGGCGTCAACGTGACGTTTGGGCGGACATGCGCCCGAATGAACTCCTCAGGGTAGTCGTTGCCACCCAGCGTCGTGACGACCTCCACCGACTTGCAGAAGCTCGCGACATGGTTCGCCGCGGCAATGACGCCGCCGGCAAATTGCTCGCCACTCTTGAACAGCGTGGCGACGATGTTTTCCTTCGATGCCTTTCCGAGCGCCGTGACGTACTGGTATTCGTCGATGATGGTGTCGCCGACCAGCACGACGTGCATGTCCTGCACCTTGTCGATCAGTTTCAGCAGGCGATCGGCGCCGCCACCTTCACGGACTTTTTGCAGGTAGTCGCGAAGCGGCGGATCGTAGATGTCGAAATACCGGTTCACTAGCGACGAGGAGCTGAATGTCACGTCCCGGGTGAACACGATGCGTCCGCCGTGACGCTCGACGGCGTCGCGCTCGCTCCGGATCTTGCCGGTCACGTCGTCTTCGGGATTCTCGTAGTCGGATCCCTTCACGTAGATGTCCGGCCGCACCGTATCCAGGATCGGCTCGGCGCTGGAGGTGTGATTGATGCCGACCCAATCGACGGTCGCGAGCGAGGCCAGCATCTCGGCCCGCATGTTTTCGGGGAAAATCGGCCGACCCGGTCCCTTGTTGACATAACGGTCGGCGGTGATCGTCACCATGACGACGTCGCCCTCGTTGCGCGCCGCCTGGATGTGTCTGATATGGCCGAGATGCACGAGGTCGAAGACGCCGTGGCAGAGCGCAACCTTCCGGCCTCGCGCTTGCGCGGACCGCGCGATCTCGCCCAGTTCCTCGATCGTCTTGATCTTTTCGTGCGCCGCCAGTTGGTCGTTCAACGCGGGATTGCCGGTCGGAATATTGCCCATGTGAATAACCTAAAGCGCCAGCCGGCCTCAGCCGGGCGGCCCGGAATTGATCGATTCGCGGCAACGATACCCGGCGAACCTGTTCACTGGCTTGCCTTCTGCGGCACGCCGGGCGCCGCGTCGTTGTTGTCCCCGAGATATTTGAACCAGTCCTTCGTGGCGTCCGCGATCTTGTCCACCGTCCACAGGGGGGCGTCCTTGTACTGATCCATCGACTTCAGCATCGTCGCGACCCCGTCCTCAAATTTTACCTTCGGCGTCCATTTCAGGATCCGCTTGATCTTGGTGATGTCGGCATAGGTGCAATCGGGCTCGCCGGGACGCTTGGGAATGTGGACCTTGTCGCCGCCGAGAAGCTCGATCAGCCGGTTGACACTGTAGGTGTTGTCCGAGCCTACGTTGAAAATTTCGTTCGAGACCTCGGAGCGCGCGGCGGTCACGAAAGCGTCGGCGACATCGCTGACGAACGTGAAGTCGCGGGTCTGCTCGCCGTCGCCGACCACCGTGAAGGGCTTGCCGGCGAGCTTCTGCGCCATGAACACGCCGAACACGGCGCCGTAGGTGCCCGTGGTGCGGTGGCGCGGCCCGTACACGTTGAACAGGCGCAGCGCGACCGCGGGCAGCTTGTAGACCTGGCACCAGTGCATGACGCACTGCTCGCCGAGATTCTTGGTGAGGGCATAGGGATACATCGGCCGGATCTCGGCGCTCTCCGGCGTCGGATAGACGTCGGGAATTCCGTAGCAGGACGACGATGCGGCATAAACGAAGCGACTGACGCCCGCCTGCCGTGCAGCCTCGAGAACGTTGACGGTGCCGTCGACGTTGGCGCGGTGATACGGGATCGGGGACTCGATCGAGGGAACGATGTCTGCCAGCGCTGCGAGATGGAATACCCAGTCGATGCCGTCGAAATGCGGCTTGATCGATTCGAGCTCGGTGACGTCGGCCCGCACGATCTTCAGTCGATCAGAATCGACGCGCGAGGCCAGATTTTCGGGACGTCCGATCACAAAATTGTCGAGCGCGACGACCTCGTGGCCGTCGTCGAGGAGGCGGTCGACGAGGTGACTGCCGATGAAGCCGGCGCCACCGGTAACGATGCATTTCATAGGAACATCCGTGATGCGAATGCCCAGCGAAACAGGCCCGCCAATGTTGAGTGAAGGTGGAAACCGAATCGGCTGCTGGTCAACTTCGAAGGTAATATACCTTTGCAATCACTGGTGATAGCCGGTATCAGGGCGTCATGTCGCCGTCGAGCTGCGAGCCCATGCCTGCCGAGTCCGTCGATCCCGATCACAAGGCTTTCCTTGACGACTACGTAGGACGCCTCCATCGCGCGACGGCGATTGACGACGGGGTTTTCGCCAGGATTTCCGCCACCCGCACGGCCTGGTTGTGCGCGCGCGAGCAGGGCGGCCGCGTCATCTTCATCGGCAATGGAGGCTCGGCCGGCATCGCCTCCCATCTCGCGATCGATCTGGCGAAGAACGCATCGGTGCCGGCACTCTGCTTCAGCGATGCCAGCATGATGTCGTGCCTCGCCAATGACTATGGTTTCGAGGACTGGCTTGCGCATGCCGTGAGGTTGAGCGCCCGCGCCGGCGACTGCCTCGTCGCGATCAGCTCGTCGGGACGCTCGAAGAACATTCTCAATGCGGTCGCGCAGGCGCGGACGATGAAGCTCGATGTGATCACGCTGTCGGGCATGACCGCGGAGAATCCGCTGCGCAATCTCGGCGACGTCAATTATTACGTCGACAGCCGCAGCTACAATATTGTCGAGACCACGCATCAGTTCTGGATGATGGCCGCGATCGACCTCATCATCGGTCGCGCGGAATATCCGGCCTCCTGAGGCGGTGCCCTCTATCTGATCACCACGGGTGAGATTGCCTCGCCTGTTCGCATGTCTCCGTCTTACGGTCCTACGATGAAAAACCTGTTCTACGTCCGCCATACCTGCCGCCTCTGTCATTCGGACAAGCAAGAGCTCGTCGTGCCGATGGCAGGCATGCCCATCGGCACGCCGAACTTTCAGGTGCCGGACGCAAGCGTCGACGATCCCGTCTTTCGGGCCGCGGTGCCGATGGCGCTGCACCTGTGCGCAGACTGCGGCCATCTGCAGATTCTCCACGTCGGCAATCCAGAGATCCAATACCGAAACTACGTCTATACCACCTCGCTCTCGCTTGGCCTGCGGGAGCACTTCGCGGGCTATGCCATGGACGTCGTCAGCCGATTCGTCATCGCGCCGGGCTCGCTGGTCGTCGAGCTCGGCAGCAACGACGGATCGCTGCTCGGTTTCTTCAGGGAGCGCGGCATGCGGGTGCTCGGTGTCGATCCCGCCGTCGACATCGCGCGGCGTGCGACGGAAGCGGGGATCGAGACCATCGGCGATTTCTTCACCGATGCCATCGGTCGCCGCATCCTGCAAAGCCACGGCGCGGCCAGTGTCGTGATCGCCAACAACATGATCGCCAATGTCGACAATCTCGACCCGCTGGTGATCGGGGTTCGCGACGTGCTTGCGCCGGACGGGCTGTTCGTTTTCGAAACGCAGTATGGCGTCGACGTCACCGAGAAGAACCTTCTCGACACCGTCTATCACGAGCATCTGTCGTATTTTAACATCAAGCCGCTGACGCGCTTCTTCGCGCGACTCGGCATGGAAGTGATCGACGCCCAGCACATCGAGACCAAGGGCGGCTCGATCCGGGTGACGGTGCAGCGTGCCGGTGGCGCGAAGAGGCCGTCCGCGGAGGTCGCGCGCTTCATCGCCGAGGAAGACCGGCTCGGCGTCGACCGGCCGGCCTACTATGTGCCCTATGCGAAGAGAATCGCCGCCATCCGCGACGAGCTGGTCGCGATGGCCGATGCCGCCCATGCGCGCGGCCAGCTCGTGGCCGGCTACGGCGTCTCGGTCGGGACCACGACGCTGCTGCCGCAGTTCGGCCTGGAGAACAGGATCGACTTCCTGGTGGACGACGACCCCAAGAAGGGGAGCGTTATGGCCGGCCCGGGGTATGACATCCCGATCCTGCCGCCCGCCGCCCTTTACGAGCGCAAGCCGGCGTTCGTCGTCGTCTTCGCCTGGCGCTATGTGGATCCGATCCGGGCCAAGCATGCCGGCTATTTCGCCGAGGGCGGAAAGTTCGTCGTGCCGTTGCCGGGTATTTCGACGATCGATCGGGCCGTCTGACCTTGAGGGGTCGCCAAAGAGGCTGCAGGTGAGGGGGACGGGCCCGGTGGTCTCGTTCTGCGAGGAACCGGCTGAGGCCCTGGGAAGGCGCTTTGCAGGCGGCAGATAAGCCCTTGATCGGCCTGATCTCTAGTCGGTCGCCCGCGGAGGTCGGTTTACTCGCGCGGGCCCTCTCTATCTTGACCTTTGGTCCCATCCGCAGTAGATACCGCGCACTCGCAGCCGGCCCGTTAGACGCGGATTTCCGGCGCGGCTTTGAAATCCCCGAACAATCGAGCCCGATTTCCGGCTCATCCTTCGACAGAGGGCTGGGCCAACGGCGGCTGTTCGGATCCCTGAAATTCATTCGCGTCTGTCGACGGACGTTGGACATCAAACGATGGCAGTCAGCCCGTTCAAGTTCTTGCAGGAAGTGCGCTCGGAGACCGCCAAGGTCACCTGGCCGACCCGCCGCGAGACCACGATCACCACCATCATGGTGTTCGTGATGGTCGCCGTGGCCTCGATCTTCTTCTTCGCCGCCGACCAGATCATCCGCGTCCTCATCACCTTCCTTCTGGGCATTCACTGATGGCAACAGCAACGGCTCAATTGTCTGACAAGCGCTGGTACATCGTCCACGCCTATTCGAACTTCGAGAAGAAGGTCGCCGAATCGATCCGCGAGCAGGCCAAGCAGCGCGGGCTCGAGGAGCTGTTCGAGCTGGTGCTGGTTCCGACCGAGAAGGTCACGGAAGTGCGCCGCGGCCGCAAGATCGACGCCGAGCGCAAGTTCTTCCCGGGCTACGTGCTGGTGAAGATGAAGCTGACCGACGAGGCGTTTCATCTGATCAAGAATACGCCGAAGGTGACCGGCTTCCTCGGCGCGGAAAACAAGCCGATGCCGATCTCGGAAGCCGAGGCCATGCGCATTCTGCACCAGGTGCAAGAGGGCGTGGAGCGGCCGAAGGCGTCGGTGTCGTTCGAAATCGGCGAGAACGTGCGCGTGGCCGACGGCCCGTTTGCCTCGTTCTCGGGTGTGGTCGAGGAAATCGACGAGGCGCGCTCGCGCGTGAAGGTCGCGGTGTCGATCTTCGGCCGCGCCACGCCGGTCGAACTGGAATTCGGTCAGGTCGAGAAGGTCTGATCGGGTAGGCGTGAGGCTTCGGTCTCGCGCAGCAAGAGGCCGTGGGAGGGAGAGGGCGGTTGCCAGCCGCATCCGACCCAGACCACGAACCTGAAACCGCCGGCCCAGGCCGGCCCAACAGGAGTGATACATGGCAAAGAAAGTGACCGGATACCTGAAGCTTCAGGTCCCGGCCGGTGCGGCGAATCCTTCGCCCCCGATCGGTCCCGCGCTCGGTCAGCGCGGTCTCAACATCATGGAGTTCTGCAAGGCGTTCAACGCCCAGACCCAGAAGGAAGAGAAGAATACCCCGATTCCCGTCGTGATCACGATCTACGCCGATCGTTCGTTCACGTTCGAGATGAAGACGCCGCCGATGTCCTTCTTCCTCAAGCAGGCTGCCAAGATCCAGTCCGGCTCCAAGGCGCCGGGCCGTGACAAGGCGGGTGCGGTGACCAAAGCGCAGGTGCGCGAGATCGCCGAGAAGAAGATGAAGGATCTCAATTGCGACTCGATCGAGTCGGCCATGAAGATGGTCGAGGGCTCTGCCCGTTCGATGGGTCTGGAAGTGGCGGGGTAAGGGCTCATGGCAATCGGAAAGCGTTTGAACAAAGCCCGCGAAGGTATTGATCGCGAAAAGCTTTACCCGCTCGCGGACGCCATCAAGATGGTCAAGGAACGCGCGAAAGCGAAGTTCGACGAGACCATCGAGGTCGCGATCAATCTCGGCGTCGATCCGCGTCACGCCGACCAGATGGTCCGCGGTGTCGTGACCCTGCCGAACGGCACCGGCCGTACGCTCCGCGTCGGCGTGTTCGCCCGCGGCGCCAAGGCCGACGAGGCCAAGGCTGCGGGTGCCGATGTCGTCGGCGCCGAGGACCTTGTCGAGAAGGTGCAGAACGGCACGATCGATTTCGATCGCTGTATCGCAACCCCCGACATGATGCCGCTGGTCGGCCGCCTCGGTAAGGTGCTCGGCCCGCGCGGCCTGATGCCGAACCCGAAGATCGGCACCGTGACCATGGACGTCACCGGCGCTGTGAAGGGCGCCAAGGGCGGCTCGGTCGAGTTCCGCGTCGAGAAGGCCGGCATCCTGCAGGCTGGCGTCGGCAAGGCCTCGTTCACCGAGGAAAAACTGGTCGAGAACATCAAGGCTCTGGCTGACGCTGTCTCCAAGGCCAAGCCGGCCGGTTCCAAGGGCACCTACATCCAGCGCGTTGCGGTGTCCTCGTCGATGGGTCCCGGCGTGAAGGTCGAGCCGGGCACCATTCTCGGCTAAGGTTTGGAAACGACATGAGGCGAGGGGCGGAATTGGGCAACCGATTCCGCCCCTCGTCGTTTGTCACGGCGTTCACCGGAAACAAGAACAATGACTGACAAGGTCCTGATCTACTCGCGCTTTCCCAAGACGATGATGGCGCGCTTCGCCGAGCGGTTCGAGCTGCTCGACACCGGCGGCAAGCCGGCGCGGGAGATGTTTTCGGCCGACGCGCTCGGCGATATCCTTGCAGTGCTCACCGCCGGCGGCACGCCGCTGGGCGCGGAGGCGATGGACCTGTTTCCGAAGCTCGGTGCCATCGTCTGCTACGGCACTGGCTATGACGGTGTTGACCTGAAGGCCACTGCTGCCCGCAACATCGCGGTCGGACATAGCCCGGGCGCCAATGCGGCCTCGGTCGCCGACATCGCGATGACGCTGATGCTCGCGACGACGCGGCGAATCCTGGTTGCCGACCAGTACGTCCGAAGCGGCGATTGGGCCGCGTCAAAGCCCTCGCCGATGATGCGCCCGCAGGCCGGGATGCCGGGCCGCCGCATCGGCGTCTACGGCATGGGCGAAATCGGCCGCAAGATCGCAGCGCGCTGCGCCGCCTTCGAGAGCGAAATCGGCTATTTCAGCCGCAGCAAATACGATCTGCCCTATCAATATTTCCCGACGCTGGAGGCGCTCGCCGACTGGTGCAGCGTGCTGATGATCGCGGTCCGGGCAGGGGCCGAGACCCAGCATGCCGTCGGCGCCGATATCCTCAAGCGCCTCGGGGCGGACGGCTATGTCGTCAACATCTCCCGCGGCTCGGTGATCGATGAGAAAGCCCTGGTGGTGGCGCTCACCGAAAAGACCATCGCCGGAGCCGGTCTCGACGTCTACGACAAGGAGCCGCACGCCCCGGACGCGCTGACGGCGCTGCCCAACGTCGTGTTCGCCCCCCATGTCGGCGGCCACACCCTCGAATCGCACGTCGCCATGCAGAACTGCGTGCTGGCGAACCTGACCGCATTTTTCGAGGGCCAGCCGCTGCCTTACGCGGTCAAAGGAGCTTGAATCGGCCCTTGTCGGCCCTTGTCGGCCCGGGTCAAGCGCCAGCGGCAACGGATTGGAACTGGTGTGAATTTTGCTCTTGGCAAGCCGGCGCCGAGCGGTTAAAGAACCGCTTCCGGACGTGCCGGCCTCGGCTGGCGCGTTCGTGCACGCATTCCGAAAACAAGCGATGGAGATCATTCCTTTTCAGGGCGTCCGTGAGGATTTGCCGGAAAAGGAGGGAAACCCGTCGGGTGTGGGATGCGGGCAGAGGTCGGGCGGTAGCCGGCTGACCTTGTCCTGTCCAAGACTGCAGGCGCCCGCGGGGAATTTCGATTTCTCAACGGCTTAATCGCATGGCCTGCATAGACGGGTGAAGACCGGATTTCACGTCGTGACCGCCTTAGGGTCGGTTGCGGAATGGGTTTGGTTCGGACCTCGACACGCCGTGGGCTTCAACGGGCTCCCGGAGGGCAGGCTTTGAATTGTCGTCTTGCCCGGCGTGTCCGATGGGTTTGGCCCTGAGGTTCAGGTTTGGGCGGGACGATGGGTGCAACCCGGCGGTCCCGCTTTCGCGATGACCGCCAACCGGAAAGAGCTTGCTGTGGAACGAGCGGCAAAAAAGGAAGCGGTCGAACAGCTCAATGGGGTCTTCAAGACCACGAGCGTCGCGGTCGTTGCCCAATATTCCGGCCTGACCGTTGCCCAGATGCAGAAGCTGCGCTCGCAGATGAAGCAGGCTGGCGCCTCGGTGAAGGTCTCGAAGAACCGTCTCGCCAAAATTGCTCTTGAAGGCACTGACGTCGTTGCCATCGGCCCCATGCTGAAGGGACCGACCGTGATCGCCACTTCGGACGATCCGGTAGCGGCGCCAAAGGTCGCCGTCGAATTCGCCAAGGCGAACGAAAAGTTCGTCATCATTGGTGGCTCGATGGGAACGACCGTCCTGAATGTCGACGGCGTGAAGGCTCTTGCCTCGCTGCCGTCGCTTGACGAACTGCGCGCCAAGATCGTCGGCCTGCTTGTGGCCCCGGCGACCAAGATCGCTCAGCTCGCCAACGCGCCCGCGGGCAAGCTCGCGCGCGTCATCCAGGCTTATGCCTCAAAGGGCGAAGCGGCCTGACGCCCTTCGCAAAACTCAAACCCGAACCAGACTTACATTCAAGGAAACTGAACAATGGCTGACCTGCAGAAGATCGTTGACGACCTCTCGAGCCTCACCGTGCTCGAAGCTGCCGAACTCGCGAAGCTCCTCGAAGAGAAGTGGGGCGTTTCGGCTGCCGCGGCTGTCGCCGTGGCTGGCCCGGCTGGTGGTGGCGCCGCCGCCGCTCCGGCCGAAGAGAAGACCGAGTTCACCGTCGTTCTTGCCGCCGCCGGCGACAAGAAGATCGAGGTCATCAAGGAAGTCCGCGCCATCACCGGCCTGGGCCTCAAGGAAGCAAAGGACCTCGTCGAGGGCGCGCCGAAGCCTGTCAAGGAAGGCGTGAACAAGGACGAAGCCGAGAAGCTCAAGGCCCAGCTCGAGAAGGCTGGCGCGAAGGTCGAGCTCAAGTAAGCAGCGCTTACTGGCACGAGATCCCGGTCAGCATCATCGCAACCGGGATCTCGGTCCACTCCCTGAAAGGGTGGGCCGGATGCAAAAGGCGTGCGACGGAACGACACGACGCAGGCCGAACACGAAAAAGTGTGGGGATTTGAGGGTTTACCCCTCGAATCTGCACTAATGTCGCCCCATATCGGGTCGGCAGCACGAAAGCGCGGTGGGCAGGGATGCCGGATTCCCTGTAAGCCGTTGGGAGAGCAAGCTATTTCGGGCTTTTGCAGTCCGTGAAGAGGTTGGTTGTGACGGGCGGGCGCGCTCCTGCGCCCCGCGCGTCGTTTTGCGTTTTGAAGGTCTGAAGAACAGATTCAGGACATTCCTGCCTGAAACTGAGTCTCCGGCCCCCAAGACGGGTTCGAAAAATTCAACCCGGGGAGCGGCGGTCGCCGCGTTCCGGAGGGCGCGCCCAAATCGGGCGACGAAAATGAGAGGCCACGATGGCGCAGCAGACATTCACCGGTCGCAAACGCGTTCGCAAGTTCTTCGGACACATCAAGGAAGTGGCCGAGATGCCGAACCTCATCGAGGTTCAGAAGGCGTCCTATGACCAGTTCCTGATGGTCGACGAGCCCCAGGGCGGTCGGTCGGACGAGGGCTTGCAGGCGGTGTTCCGCTCGGTGTTCCCGATCTCGGACTTCTCGGGCACCTCGATGCTGGAATTCGTCCGCTACGAGTTCGAGCCGCCGAAATACGACGTCGACGAGTGCCGCCAGCGCGGCATGACCTTCGCGGCCCCCCTCAAGGTGACGCTGCGCCTCATCGTGTTCGATATCGACGAGGAAACCGGCGCGAAGTCGGTCAAGGACATCAAGGAGCAGGACGTCTACATGGGCGACATCCCGCTCATGACGATGAACGGCACCTTCATCGTCAACGGTACCGAGCGCGTCATCGTCTCGCAGATGCACCGTTCGCCGGGCGTGTTCTTCGACCACGACAAGGGCAAGACCCATTCGTCGGGCAAGCTGCTGTTCGCCGCCCGCGTGATCCCGTATCGCGGCTCCTGGCTCGACATCGAGTTCGACGCCAAGGACATCGTCTATGCGCGTATCGACCGTCGCCGCAAGCTTCCGGTGACGTCGCTGATGTTCGCGCTCGGCCTCGACGGCGAGGCGATCCTCAGCACCTTCTACAAGAAGATCCAGTACAAGCGGATCAAGGAAGGCTGGCGCGTTCCGTTCGACGCCAATCGTTTCCGCGGCTACTCGACCATCAACGACCTGATCGACGCCGATACCGGCAAGGTCGTGCTCGAAGCCGGCAAGAAGCTCACCGTGCGCGGTGCGCGTCAGATGCAGGAGAAGGGGCTGAAGGCGCTGCGCCTGTCGGATGCGGAGCTCGTCGGCAACTACATCGCCGAGGACCTCGTCAATCCCAAGACCGGCGAGATCCACGCGGAAGCCGGTGAAGAGATCACCGACAAGTCGATGAAGGCTCTCAACGAGCAGGGCTACAAGGAGTTGCCGCTGCTCGACATCGACCACGTCAACGTCGGCGCCTACATCCGCAACACGCTCTCGGCCGACAAGAACATGACGCGCGAGGACGCGCTGTTCGACATCTACCGCGTGATGCGTCCCGGCGAGCCGCCGACGCTGGATTCGGCGCAGGCGATGTTCCAGTCGCTGTTCTTCGACGCCGAGCGCTACGACCTCTCGGCGGTCGGCCGCGTCAAGATGAACATGCGCCTCGACCTCGATGCGCCCGACACCCAGCGCACGCTGCGCAAGGAAGACATCCTCTCCGTCATCAAGACGCTGGTGGATTTGCGCGACGGCAAGGGCGAGATCGACGACATCGACCATCTCGGCAACCGCCGTGTGCGTTCGGTCGGCGAGCTCATGGAGAACCAGTACCGCATCGGCTTGCTCCGCATGGAGCGCGCGATCAAGGAGCGCATGTCTTCGGTCGACATCGACACGGTCATGCCGCAGGACCTGATCAACGCCAAGCCGGCGGCCGCCGCCGTGCGCGAGTTCTTCGGCTCCTCGCAGCTCTCGCAGTTCATGGACCAGACCAACCCGCTGTCGGAGATCACCCACAAGCGCCGTCTCTCGGCGCTTGGACCGGGCGGTCTGACCCGCGAGCGCGCCGGCTTCGAGGTGCGCGACGTGCATCCGACGCATTACGGCCGCATCTGCCCGATCGAGACGCCGGAAGGTCCGAACATCGGCCTGATCAACTCGCTCGCGACCTTCGCGCGCGTGAACAAGTACGGCTTCGTCGAGACCCCTTACCGCAAGGTCAAGGACGGCCGCGTCACCGACGAGGTCGTGTACCTCTCGGCGATGGAAGAGGGCCGCTACACGGTCGCCCAGGCCAACGTGCCGCTCGATCCGAAGGGCCGCTTCACCGAAGATCTCGTGGTCTGCCGTCACGCCGGCGAAGTCTTGCCGGTGACCCCGGACAAGGTCGACTACATGGACGTGTCGCCGAAGCAGCTCGTTTCGGTCGCAGCCGCGCTGATCCCGTTCCTCGAGAACGACGACGCCAACCGCGCGCTGATGGGCTCGAACATGCAGCGCCAGGCGGTGCCGCTGGTTCGCGCCGAAGCGCCGTTCGTCGGCACCGGCATGGAAGGCGTGGTTGCGCGTGACTCGGGTGCTGCGATCGCGGCGCGCCGTTCGGGCGTGATCGACCAGATCGACGCCACCCGCGTCGTCATCCGCGCCACGGAAGATCTCGATCCGACCAAGTCGGGCGTCGATATCTACCGGCTGATGAAGTACCAGCGCTCCAACCAGTCGACCTGCATCAACCAGCGTCCGCTGGTGAAGGTCGGCGACATCGTCAAGAAGGGCGACATCATCGCCGACGGTCCGTCGACCGATCTCGGCGAGCTCGCGCTCGGCCGGAACGTGCTCGTCGCGTTCATGCCGTGGAACGGCTACAACTTCGAAGACTCGATCCTGCTCTCCGAGCGGATCGTGAAGGAAGACGTGTTTACCTCAATTCATATCGAAGAATTCGAGGTGATGGCCCGCGACACCAAGCTCGGACCCGAAGAAATCACCCGCGACATTCCGAACGTCTCGGAAGAAGCGCTGAAGAACCTCGACGAAGCCGGCATCGTGTACATCGGCGCGGAAGTGCGCGCCGGCGACATCCTGGTCGGCAAGATCACGCCGAAGGGCGAAAGCCCGATGACGCCGGAAGAAAAGCTCCTGCGCGCCATCTTCGGCGAAAAGGCTTCCGACGTCCGCGATACCTCGCTGCGCGTTCCTCCGGGCGTGCAGGGCACCATCGTCGAAGTGCGCGTGTTCAACCGGCACGGCGTCGACAAGGACGAGCGTGCGCTGGCAATCGAGCGGGAAGAGATCGAGCGTCTGGCCAAGGACCGCGACGACGAGCAGGCGATCCTGGACCGCAACGTCTACAACCGTCTTGCCGAGCTGCTCGAAGGACGGCAGGGCATCGCCGGTCCGAAGGGCTTCAAGAAGGACACCAAGATCACCCGTGCGGTGCTCGAGGAGTACCCGAAGTCGCAGTGGTGGCTGTTTGCTTCGCCGAACGACAAGCTGATGGCCGAGATCGAGGCCATGCGGAAGCAGTACGACGAGTCGAAGAAGGGGCTGGAACAGCGCTTCCTCGACAAGGTCGAAAAGCTTCAGCGCGGTGACGAATTGCCGCCCGGCGTGATGAAGATGGTCAAGGTCTTCGTCGCAGTGAAGCGCAAGATCCAGCCCGGCGACAAGATGGCCGGCCGCCACGGCAACAAGGGCGTGGTGTCGAAGATCGTGCCGATCGAGGACATGCCGTTCCTCGAAGACGGTACGCATGCCGACATCGTGCTCAATCCGCTCGGCGTGCCCTCGCGCATGAACGTCGGACAGATCCTCGAGACCCATCTCGGCTGGGCCTGTGCCGGCCTCGGCAAGCGTATCGGCCAGACGGTCGATGCCTATTTGTCGAAGCAGGACATCAGGCCGCTGAAGGAAACCTTGAAGAAGGTCTACGGCGAGGACGAGACGATCAAGTCGCTCAACGACAACGAGTTGATCGAGCTCGGCCACAATCTGAGCCGCGGCGTTCCGATCGCGACGCCGGTGTTCGACGGCGCCAAGGAAGCCGACATCGAGGAGATGCTGAAGCTTGCCGGTCTGGACGCTTCGGGCCAGTCGACCGTCTATGACGGCCGCACCGGCGACGCCTTCGACCGCAAGGTGACGGTGGGCTACATCTACATGCTCAAGCTGCACCATCTCGTCGACGACAAGATCCACGCGCGTTCGATCGGTCCGTACTCGCTCGTTACCCAGCAGCCGCTGGGCGGCAAGGCGCAGTTCGGCGGCCAGCGCTTCGGTGAAATGGAAGTGTGGGCGCTCGAGGCTTACGGCGCGGCGTACACGCTCCAGGAGATGCTGACCGTGAAGTCGGACGACGTCGCCGGCCGTACCAAGGTGTACGAGGCGATCGTGCGTGGCGACGACACCTTCGAGGCCGGTATTCCGGAATCGTTCAACGTGCTGGTCAAGGAAATGCGCTCGCTCGGCCTCAACGTCGACCTGCACAATTCCAAGGTCGGACCGGGGACGGCGGAAGCGGCCGAGTAATACGACCCTTCATGCCCGGCCTGAATGGCCGGGCATCGGCGCCCAGTCCTCGAATCGCGAGGGCAGGGCGCCCCGCATAGTGATTTTCGAATTTGCTGCCGGAGGCGACCGGCACGCGAGGAGAAGACGATGAACCAAGAAATTATGAATCTCTTTAATCCGACGACGCCGGCTCAGGTCTTCGACCAGATCCGGATCTCGATCGCGAGCCCCGAGAAGATTCTGTCCTGGTCGTACGGCGAGATCAAGAAGCCGGAAACCATCAACTACCGTACCTTCAAGCCCGAGCGCGACGGCCTGTTCTGCGCCCGCATCTTCGGGCCGATCAAGGACTACGAGTGCTTGTGCGGCAAGTACAAGCGCATGAAGTACAAGGGCATCATCTGCGAGAAGTGCTCGGTCGAGGTCACGCTGTCGCGCGTTCGGCGCGAGCGCATGGGCCATATCGAGCTCGCGGCCCCCGTCGCCCACATCTGGTTCCTGAAGTCGCTGCCCTCGCGCATCGGCCTCCTGCTCGACATGACGCTGAAGGATCTCGAGCGGATCCTCTACTTCGAATATTACGTCGTGCTCGAGCCGGGCCTCACCGCGCTGAAGGACCGTCAGCTCTTGTCGGAAGACGAGTATCTGAAGGCGCAGGACGAATACGGCCAGGATTCCTTCACCGCCATGATCGGCGCGGAAGCGATCCGCGAGCTGCTCAAGGGCATGGATCTCGAGAAGCTCGAGCTGACCTTGCGCGCGGAGATGCAGGAGACCGACTCCGACATCAAGCACAAGAAGCTCGCCAAGCGCCTGAAGATCGTGGAAGCGTTCCGCCACTCCGGCAACAAGCCGGAATGGATGATCATGACCGTGGTCCCGGTGATTCCGCCGGACCTGCGTCCGCTGGTGCCGCTGGACGGCGGCCGCTTCGCGACCTCGGACCTCAACGATCTCTACCGCCGCGTCATCAACCGCAACAACCGCTTGAAGCGGCTGATGGAGCTGCGCGCGCCGGACATCATCATCCGCAACGAGAAGCGCATGCTTCAGGAGGCCGTCGACGCGCTGTTCGACAACGGCCGCCGTGGCCGCGTCATCACCGGTGCCAACAAGCGTCCGCTGAAGTCGCTCGCCGACATGCTCAAGGGCAAGCAGGGCCGGTTCCGTCAGAACCTGCTCGGCAAGCGCGTCGACTATTCGGGCCGTTCCGTGATCGTGGTCGGTCCCGAGCTGCGCCTGCATCAGTGCGGCCTGCCGAAGAAGATGGCGCTCGAGCTGTTCAAGCCGTTCATCTACTCGCGGCTTGACGCCAAGGGCCTGTCCACCACCGTGAAGCAGGCGAAGAAGCTGGTCGAGAAGGAGCGGCCCGAGGTCTGGGACATCCTGGACGAGGTCATCCGCGAGCATCCCGTGCTGCTCAACCGCGCACCGACGCTGCATCGCCTCGGCATCCAGGCGTTCGAGCCCGTGCTGATCGAGGGCAAGGCGATCCAGCTCCACCCGCTGGTCTGCGCCGCGTTCAACGCCGACTTCGACGGCGACCAGATGGCCGTGCACGTCCCGCTGTCGCTGGAAGCGCAGCTGGAAGCGCGCGTCCTGATGATGTCGACCAACAACATCCTGCATCCGGCGAACGGCCAGCCGATCATCGTGCCGTCGCAGGACATCGTGCTCGGTCTCTACTACGTCTCCATCATGCGCGAAGGCCTGCCCGGCGAGGGCAAGATCTTCGGCGAGATGGCGGAGCTCGAGCACGCGCTGCACGCGAAGGTCATCCACCTCCACACCAAGATCAAGTACCGGTGGGAAGGCATCGACGATACCGGCAAGATCTCCAAGCGCTGGATCGAGACCACCGCTGGCCGTGTCATGCTGGGCAATTTGCTGCCGAAGAACCCGCGTGTTCCGTACGAGATCATCAACAAGCTGATGACCAAGCGCGAGATCTCCGGCGTCATCGACCAGGTCTACCGCCACTGCGGTCAGAAGGAGACGGTGATCTTCTGCGACCGCATCATGGCGCTCGGCTTCTACAACGCGTTCAAGGCCGGCATCTCGTTCGGCAAGGACGACATGGTCGTGCCGCACTCCAAGTGGAAGATCGTCGACACCACCCGTACGCTGGCGAAGGATTTCGAGCAGCAGTACAACGACGGTCTGATCACCCATGGCGAGAAGTACAACAAGGTCGTCGACGCCTGGTCGAAGGCCACGGAAGAAATCGCCAAGGCGATGATGAAGGAGATCTCCTCGACCAAGAAGACGGCGAGCGGGGCGGATGCCGACATCAACTCGATCTACATGATGGCTCACTCCGGTGCCCGCGGTTCGCCGGCCCAGATGCGCCAGCTCGCCGGCATGCGCGGCCTGATGGCCAAGCCGTCTGGCGAGATCATCGAGACGCCGATCATCTCGAACTTCAAGGAAGGCCTCTCGGTGCTCGAGTACTTCAACTCGACCCACGGCGCCCGCAAGGGCCTCGCGGACACCGCGTTGAAGACCGCGAACTCCGGCTACCTGACCCGTCGTCTGGTCGACGTCGCGCAGGATTGCATCATCACGCAGGACGATTGCGGCACCAAGCTCGGCATCAAGATGCGCGCCATCGTCGATGCCGGCACCGTGGTCGCTTCGCTCGGCTCGCGCATCCTCGGACGCACGGCCTGCGAAGACGTGCGTGACAGCACGGGCAAGGTGATCTTCAAGCGCGGTACGCTGATGGAAGAGAGCCATCTGGATGCCATCCATCAGGGCGGCGTCCAGGAGGTGAAGATCCGCTCGGCGCTGACCTGCGAGCTCGTCAACGGCATCTGCGGCAAGTGCTACGGCCGCGATCTCGCTCGCGGCACGCCGGTCAACCACGGCGAAGCGGTCGGCGTCATCGCGGCGCAGTCGATCGGCGAGCCTGGCACCCAGCTCACCATGCGCACCTTCCACATCGGCGGTGCGGCGCAGCTGAACGAGCAATCTTTCGTCGAATCCAACTTCGACGGCAAGATCGTGATCAGGAACAAGGCCATCGCCCGCAACAGCGACGGCCACCTGGTCGCGATGGTTCGCAACATGGTGATCGCGATCGTCGATGCCGACGGCACCGAGCGTGCGACGCACCGTATTCAGTACGGTTCGCGCCTGCACGTCGACGAAGGCGATACGGTCAAGCGCGGCCAGCGCATCGTAGAGTGGGATCCCTACTCCCGTCCGCTCCTCACCGAGGTCGAAGGTACCATCGGCTTCGAGGATCTGGTCGAGGGGCAGTCGATCTCGGAAACGCTCGACGAGGCCACCGGTATTGCCAAGCGCGTGGTCATCGACTGGCGCTCGATGCGCGGCGGCGGGGACCTGCGTCCCGCCATCGTGATCAAGGGCAAGGACGGCAAGGTGCTCAAGCTCGCCCGTGGCGGCGATGCCCGCTACATGCTGTCGGTCGATGCCATTCTGTCGGTCGATGTCGGCGCCAAGGTCCAGGCGGGCGACATTCTCGCCCGTGTCTCGACCGAAAGCGCCAAGACGCGCGACATCACCGGCGGTCTGCCGCGGGTGGCGGAACTGTTCGAGGCTCGGCGTCCGAAGGATGCGGCGATCATCGCCGAAATCGCGGGCACCATCCGGTTTGGGCGCGACTACAAGAACAAGCGTCGCATCTCGATCGAGCCGATGGACAAGACCGACGAGGCGCGCGAGTACCTGATCCCGAAGGGCAAGCACATCCACCTTCAGGACGGCGACATCGTCGAAAAGGGCGACTTCATCGTAGAAGGCAACCCGGCGCCGCACGACATTCTGGCGGTCAAGGGCATCGAGGAACTCGCAGCCTATCTGGTCAACGAGATCCAGGAGGTCTACCGGCTCCAGGGCGTGCTCATCAACGACAAGCATATCGAGGTGATCGTTCGTCAGATGCTCCAGAAGGTGGAAGTCACCGACCAGGGCGACACGGACATGATCTCGGGCGAGCAGATCGACAAGATCGAGTTCGACCAGATCAACGCGAAGGCCAAGGAAGAGGGCAAGAAGATCGCCACGGGGACGCCGGTTCTGCTCGGCATCACCAAGGCGAGCCTTCAGACCCGCTCCTTCTTCTCGGCGGCCTCGTTCCAGGAGACCACCCGCGTCCTTACGGAAGCGGCGGTCAACGGCAAGGTCGATCCGCTCGAAGGCCTCAAGGAGAACGTCATCGTGGGCCGGCTGATTCCGGCAGGCACCGGCGCCTCCATGGCGAAGATCCGCGAAGTCGCCGTGAAGCGCGACAAGATGATCCTCGACGAGCGCGAGAAGCAGGCGGCGGTCGTGCCGCCGGCGCCGGAAGTGGAGCCGATGGCGCTGCCACCTGCGGAATGATCGTTCATCCGTAGGAATACCGAGGACACTGAAAAGGCCGGCGAAAGCCGGCCTTTTTGCTGCTTTGTTTCCCTGTTGCGGTGCAGGATCAACCTTTGTTCATCTTTCCTTCAGGCGCAAAAGCGCTTCTGCTAGGAGAGCTTAGACCGGTGGTCCCGTGAAGGGGGCGGGCCGGAGACCACGGAATTCTCATGCTTGATCTCGCAATCGTAGGCGGCGGCCCCGGCGGCCTGATGAGCGCTTGGTATTTGAAGCGCAAGCTCGGCGATCTCTGCCGTGTCACCATCTACGAGGCATCCGACCGGCTCGGAGGCAAGATCGTCACGCGCAAATTCGATTCCGCGCCCGCGATGTACGAGGCCGGCGTTGCCGAGATCTACGACTACTCGATGACCGGGCCGGATCCGTTGCGCGAGTTGATCCAGCATTTCGGCCTGCAGACCATTCCGATGGATGCCGAGCAGGTGCAGTTCGGCGGCGAGCTCCTCAACGACGTCGCTGGCATGCGCCGTAAATACGGCGCCAAGACCGCGGCCGCGATCGAGGCGTTCCGTAAGCGCTGCGCCGAGACGATGACGCCGATCGAGTATTACGAGGGCGTCGGCGCGCACGACAACGAGAACCCCTGGGCCTACAAGACCGCCGAACAGGTGCTCGACGAGGAGGTCGAGGACGAGACCGCAAAGCGATTCTTCAAGGTGATGGCGCGCTCGGACCTCGCGACCGAGAGCCACAACACCAACGGGCTCAACGCGCTCAAGAACTACCTGATGGATGTCGACGGCTATATCGGCCTCTATTCCATCCAGAACGGCAACGAGCAGCTCATCGAGTGCCTCCAGTCCGAGGTCAATGCCGACATCCAGCTCAATCACCGCGTCCTCACGGTCGGCAAGGCGCCGACCGGCCGCTATCAGCTCAAGATGATGAACGGTAAGGGGCCGGAGACGCGCGACTTCGACCTTGTGCTGGTCTGCTTGCCGCATTCCTGGCTCGGGACCGTCGGCTGGGAGGGCGAACAGCTCCGCAAGTCGATGGTCAAGCACGTCTCGTACTTCGACCGTCCCGCGCACTATTTGCGCGTCTCGATCCTGTTCGACAGGCCGTTCTGGGGCGACAAGATCGCCGGCGCCTGGTTCATGTCGGAAGCCTTTGGCGGTTGCTGCGTCTACAACGAGGGCGCGCGCCATGATGTGGGCAAGCACGGCGTACTGAACTGGCTGATTCCGGGCTCCGACGCGCTGGCCTTTGCGAATCTCTCCGACCAGGAGCTGATCGATGCCGCGCTGAAATCGCTGCCGGCATCGCTCGGCGATGCGCGCGCCCATTTCATGGAAGGCAAGATCCACCGCTGGCTGTCGTCGGTGAACGCGATTCCGGGCGGCTTGCCCGTGCGCGATGTCATGACCAATCACCGGCCGGAGCCGAAGGAACATCCCGGAATCGTGGTGGTCGGCGACTATCTGTTCGACTCGACGCTGAACGGCCTGCTCGATTCCTCGGACGCGGCGACCGACATCATCTTGACCGAAATGATGCGCCTGCGCCGCGAGCGTTCGCAGGACGACAAGCCGCTCTCGAACAAGATCGATCGCGACTATTTCGACAATTACCGCGGCCAGGGTCCCTACAGCGAAGCGTGGCAACACTTCACCGATCCCGACTATCTCACAAAACTGATCGGCATTGTCTGGGGCAAGGCCAAAGGCACGAAGCTCTTGATCGCGGGCTCGGCCAGCGGCGAGCTTGTCGGCGCGTTGCGCGATCGCGGCATCGATGCCTGGGGCATCGAGAACAACCGCACCATTCACGCCAGAACGCCGAAGGCGCTGAAGAAGTACAACAAGCTCGGTTCGATCACCGACATGCCATTCAAGGACGGTGCGTTCGACTTCGTGTTCGAGACCAGCCTCTGCCACATTTCCCCAAGACAGGTGGTCCGTGCGATCAGGGAGTTGAACCGTGTGGTCAAGACCGGGCTCGTGTTCGGCTCGGTCACCTCGGACATGGCGCCGGCACTGATCGACCGCTACGACCTCCTGCGTGGGGTCAAGAAGCTCGGCACCTGGTGGGAATGGTCCGAACTGTTCTTCGGCAACGGCTTCGAGCTGTCGATGCACCGTAAGGACTGCACGGACGCGCTCTGGGAGACGACGCTCGCCGCCAACAAGGGGCCGGGCCAGTGGTACGCCGACGCCGATTCCCTGCGCTATTCCTTTTTCGACAAGGTCGAGGACGAGGAAGACGACTAGCCGCCTGAACGGGCGCCTTCGCCAATTGTTTTGCCGAATTCATCCTGATCGCATAGAATCGATGCAATAGCGGTTTCCGCTATTTCCTGCTTTCTCCGCGGTCATGCCGGCCGTCAGCATCGGTTGGTTTCATGGCGTCCAAGCCCCTCCCGCCCGACAAACAGAAGCTCGCCGCGGAAGAGGCGGCCGAGCTCGACGAGAAGCTCGTCCCTACCGCCAAGCCGGACCTCGAAGACGACGAGGACGATGAGGACGAGGAGGATGACGGACTGGAGCTCGATGACGATGATGAGGACGAGGACCTCGTCGTCTTTACCGCGCGCGAGGCCGCCGGCGCGCTCGCGACCATCCTGGGCTTCGTCAAGCCGTTCCTGGTCAACTACAAGCAGATGCTGTCGTTCGTGGCGTTCGGCGTCTTCGTCGAGACGCTCTTCAACGTCATCATGCCGCTCAGCCTGAAGTACCTGATCGACGACGCGCTCGGCGAGGAGGATTTCCAGGCGCTGTACAAGATCCTCGGCGTGCTCGCGGTCGCGGGCATCTTCACCTCGATCGTCGCGGTCTGGTACGAGCGCTGGGATGCGAGGCTCGCGGCGTGCATCATCTCCGACGTCCGCAAACGGCTGTTCGAGCACGTCCAGGACCTGCCGGCGGCCTATTTCGGTCGCACCAAGCGCGGCGAGATCCTGTCGCGCTTCTCCGTCGACCTCGCGGCCTTCGAGGGCTCGGTCAAGACCTTCGCCAACAGCGCGGCGTTGCCGTTCCTGGAATTGATCGCGGGCATCATCCTGATGGTGTTCCTGAACTGGCAGCTCGCGGCGGTTGCGCTGCTGGTGTTCCCGATCACGCTGATCGGTCCCCGCATGCTCACACCGAAGGCTGTTCAGGCGAATTACGAGCAGAAGCTCAATGAGTCCGCGCTGCTCGGCATGGTGCAGGAGAACGTGGCGGCGCAGGCCGTGATCAAGGCGTTCAGCCTGCAACGCCGGATGTTCGGGTTCTTCAAATTCCGCAACGACGAGACGCGAAACAAGATGGCCTCGGCGGCGTTCCTGTCGACCATGGTGGAGCGGACGGTCACCATCTCGGTGCTGCTCCTGCATCTCGTCGTGCTCGCGATCGGCGCATATCTGGCGACCAAGGGGCAGATCACCATCGGCACCTTCGTCACCTTCGAGAGTGCGTTCTGGGAGGTGTCCTACAACATCGCCCATGTGATGCATTTCATCCCCGTGTCGATCTCCTCGGCAGCCGCGATTCGTCACATGCAGGAGCTGCTCGACGAGCCCACGCGCAGCGCCGATCGTGCCGGCGCGCCCGATCTGCCGCGCATCACCAACGACATCACCTTCGACCACGTGACCTTCCAGTACGAAGGCAGCCAGACGCCGGTGCTGGACAATCTCAGTCTCAAGCTCAGTGTCGGCAAGCGCATTGCCATCGTCGGTCCCTCGGGCTCCGGCAAGAGCACGCTGCTGAATCTGATCCTGCGGCTCTATGTGCCTGACGAGGGGCGCGTCACCATCGACGGCGTCGACGTCCGCAAGGTGACGCTGGATTCGCTGCGCCGGAGCATGGCGGTGGTGTTCCAGGAGAACATGCTGTTCAACATGTCGATCCGAGAGAACATCCGGCTCGGCAAGGAGGGCGCGACCGACGAGGAAGTGGAGGAGGCGGCCAAGAAGGCCGAGATCCACCGCTACATCATGAGCCTGCCGCAGCGATACGATACGCCGGTGGGCGAGCGCGGCGATACCTTGTCGGGCGGCCAGCGCCAGCGCATCGCGATCGCGCGCGCGGTCATCCGTAATCCTTCCGTGCTACTGCTGGACGAAGCCACGTCGGCGCTCGACCAGACCACGGAAGCTGCGATCAACCGCACGCTGCTGAAGGTTGCCAAGGGCCGCACCATGATCTGGTCGACCCACCGCCTGACCTCGGTGGTCGAGATGGACGAGATCATCGTGATTTCAGGAGGCAGGGCGATCGAGCGCGGCTCGCATGCGGAACTGCTCGCCAGGAACGGCACCTATCGCAAGCTGTGGAACGACCAGATCCACCAACCTCATGGCGCGCCGGCTCACGTCGACGAGGACAGCGACGATGACGACGAGGATGAAGACGATCTCGACGAGGACGATGAGGAGGAGTGACCGAGGAAGTTCGGCTCCAGATCGAAGGCTCCTCCAAGCGGCCGCAATAGCCCCTGAACCGACCAGGCAATGAAGCGTGCCCAGCGCTGCGCCGTCCAATAGGGGCTCGTCGCAATCGAGACTGAGCGGAAGTCGAAGGCCTTCGCCGCCGACCAATCGTCGCACGCCCGCTTGACCGGATCTGCGTAGAAGGTGGCGATCTTGCTTGTATCCATCCCGTCGGAGGCCAGCCATCGCGGGATGTAGAGGTTGCAGAGCCGCTCGACGTCGGTGAAGACCTTGTCGCAGCCGGTGCCGGCGGCAGGGCAGGAGGTCGAGAAGGCATCGCCCACCAGCACGAGGCCGGGTAGGCCGCTGGCATCGTTCACATAGAGATCGACCGGGCGGATTTTCAGTTCACCGGGAATGTCGAATGGTCCGGTGATGCGCTTGAGTCGTGGCAGCGCGGCGTTCAGCGTCTCGGCGGGCGCGCGGCGCAGCTCAAGCAGCCAGGGATCGTCGAAGCTGCGGTAGACGAACAGATTGGCGCGCATCCGCGTCTCGATCGGGAAAAGCGTGAGGTAGGGGATGCGGTCGCTCGGCCGTTCCGAGAAATAGGTCAACGCCGGGAAGTCGAAGGAGTCCCGTCCCGCGGGCACCACGTCGAACCCGATCGAAATCGAATGGCAGGCACTGACGATCTTTCGGGCGATTCCCAGCTGGTGGCGCAGGCCGACATTGAGGCCGTTGGCGAGCACGACCAACCGGGCGGAGATCATCTCGTCGTTGGAGAGGGTGACCCTCTGCCGCTCCGCGCTTGTCTCGACCAAGATGGCCTTGGCGCAGATGCGCTCGACGCCGGCAGGAATTTCGTCGCGAACAGCGTTGACGAGGGAATCGTAGAGGATGTTGAACTGCCGGCTTGGCGCCTTGTCGAGAAGGTGGCCGAAGCGGGCGATCCAGTTCTCACCCACAAAGGTCGCGCGGCGCAGCACCGATTCGGCGATTCCCGTCTGCAGGAATCGCCCGACCTGCACGTGACCGCTGAGTTTTTCGACACGAAAGTCCGCCGAATAGCTCTCATGCGGATCGATCAGAATGGTCGAAATGCCGCTACGGCCGAGCATCGCGGCGGCGGTTGAGCCGGACAATCCCCCGCCGATAATGGCAATGTCGGTGTACCGCATGGTGCTAATCTCTGCCCAAGGCGGCACATTGGCGCTCCAACCGGAAAGAAAGCCTTAGCCAAAGGTTACAAAAGTATATTTAACCCGGGTATAAATTGGTTTCGAGGTGGCGGAACGCGCTCTTCGTTTCCATCTCGCGAACGTGCAGCGAGCGGCCCGTGAAGCGATTTCAGCAGGCGCGGGAAGCGCTTCTGACTGACGTTTCGCCTTGACTTGACCGACTCCCACTTATAGAACCCCCTCACTTAACGACAGGCGGTGAGCATCGCCAACGTCGGAACGGGCCACCTGTTTGATCCCCTGGGATCGCCAAGACAGGCACCAACCTCGACGAATGCCGCTCAAACGCTGTCGATCATAGCTAGGCAATGCCAGTGCGATTTTAGTTCTCTTGAGCATGTTCTCTCGAGATCGAATTCGGATGCATGACCTCGGTGCGCGGGCCGCAGCTTCAAGCTGGCCGGTTCAACTACTGCGGTCCTCTGTGGCGTCGAAGCGCTTTCCGCCCGTTGATGGGTGGTTGGCGCGATTTCGCTTTGTGCGGATTGTTCCGCGCAAGGCGGCCTCGTCGGGCGGGTAGCTCGAAAGAATTTGCGGACCCGGTGACGGGCCGCGGCAGAACACAAAGGGTAATGCCAGGATGCCGACGATCAACCAGCTGATCGCTCAACCGCGGGAAGTGCAGAAGTCGCGCAAGAAGGTGCCGGCACTGCAGCAGTCGCCGCAGAAGCGCGGTGTTTGCACGCGCGTTTACACCACGACCCCGAAGAAGCCGAACTCGGCGCTTCGTAAGGTTGCCAAGGTGCGCCTGACCAACGGCTTCGAGGTGATCGGCTACATCCCCGGTGAGGGCCATAACCTCCAGGAGCACTCGGTGGTCATGATCCGCGGCGGTCGCGTCAAGGACTTGCCCGGCGTGCGCTACCACATCCTCCGCGGCGTTCTGGATACCCAGGGCGTCAAGAACCGTAAGCAGCGCCGTTCGAAGTACGGCGCCAAGCGTCCGAAGTAAGCGGGAACCAGGTCCATGTCTCGTCGCCATTCTGCCGAAAAGCGCGAAGTCCTTCCCGATCCGAAGTTCGGGAACATCATCGTCACGAAGTTCATGAATTCGGTGATGTACGCCGGAAAGAAGTCTGTCGCCGAAGGCATCGTCTACGGCGCGTTCGGCCTCATCGAAAGCAAGACCAAGCAGAACCCGCTCGGCGTGTTCGAGCAGGCACTCGAGAACGTCATGCCGACGATCGAAGTGCGCTCCCGCCGCGTCGGTGGCGCGACCTATCAGGTTCCGGTCGAAGTTCGCTCGGTGCGCCGTCAGGCGCTGGGCATTCGCTGGCTGATTTCGGCTGCGCGCGATCGCAACGAGAAGACGATGACCGAGCGGCTCTCTGCGGAGCTCCTGGACGCGTCGAACAACCGGGGTAACGCCGTCAAGAAGCGCGAAGACGTGCACCGGATGGCGGAAGCCAACCGCGCCTTCTCGCACTATCGCTGGTAACGGCGACACACGGAATCTAAGGAACACTCCATGCCCCGCGTTCATGCCATAGAGAACTACCGTAACTTCGGTATCATGGCGCATATCGATGCCGGCAAGACCACGACCACCGAGCGCATCCTCTATTACACCGGCAAGAGCCACAAGATCGGCGAAGTGCACGAAGGTGCCGCGACGATGGACTGGATGGAGCAGGAGCAGGAGCGCGGCATTACGATTACGTCGGCCGCGACCACCGCGTTCTGGGAAGGCAAGCGTCTCAACATCATCGACACTCCCGGCCACGTCGACTTCACCATCGAAGTCGAGCGCAGCTTGCGCGTGCTCGACGGCGCCGTGTGCGTGCTCGACTCGAACCAGGGCGTCGAGCCCCAGACCGAGACGGTCTGGCGCCAGGGCGACAAGTACAAGGTTCCGCGCATCGTCTTCGCCAACAAGATGGATAAGACCGGCGCCGACTTCTACAAGTGCATGCAGGATATCGTCGATCGTCTCGGCGCGAAGCCGATCGCGATCCAGCTTCCGATCGGCTCCGAGAACAACTTCAAGGGCCTGGTCGATCTCGTTCGTATGAAGGGCGTGGTCTGGGAAGAAGAGAAGCTCGACGCCAAGTTCGTCGACATCGATATTCCCGAGGACATGGTCGAGAAGGCCAAGGAATATCGCGAGAAGCTGTTGGAAGCCGCCGTCGAGCTCGACGACGAAGTTCTCGCCGCTTACCTCGACGGCAAGGAGCCGGACGAGGCGACGTTGAAGCGCTTGATCCGCAAGGCCGTGCTGACTGGCGCATTCTTCCCGGTATTGTGCGGCTCGGCGTTCAAGAACAAGGGCGTGCAGCCTTTGCTCGACGCGGTCGTGGATTATCTGCCGTCGCCGGTTGACGTGCCCGCCATCAAGGGCGTCGACGAAGACGGCAACGAGGTCGTTCGCCTGCCGGACGACAAGGAGCCGCTGGCTCTGTTGGCCTTCAAGATCATGGACGACCCGTTCGTCGGCACCATCACCTTCTGCCGCATCTATTCCGGCACGCTGCTGTCGGGCACCGGCGTCATCAATTCGACGCGCGACCGCAAGGAGCGCATCGGCCGCATGTTGCTGATGCATGCGAACAACCGCGAAGACATCAAGGAAGCCTATGCCGGCGACATCGTCGCACTGGCTGGCCTGAAGGAAGCGCGCACCGGTGACACGTTGTGCGATCCCGACAAGGCGGTGATCCTCGAAAAGATGGAATTCCCCGAGCCGGTCATCGAGATCGCGATCGAACCCAAGTCCAAGGCCGACCAGGAAAAGCTCGGCGTGGCGCTGGCGAAGCTCGCTGCGGAGGATCCGTCCTTCCGCGTGTCGACCGACCAGGAGTCCGGCCAGACCATCCTCAAGGGAATGGGCGAACTCCATCTCGACATCAAGGTCGATATTCTCCGCCGCACCTACAAGGTCGATGCCAACATCGGCGCGCCGCAGGTGGCGTTCCGTGAGCGCGTCACCAAGAGGGCCGAAGTCAAGTACACCCACAAGAAGCAGACCGGCGGTACCGGTCAGTTCGCGGAAGTGTCGATCGTGGTCGAACCGAACGAGCCCGGCAAGGGTTACGAGTTCGAGTCCAAGATCGTCGGCGGTGCGGTTCCGAAGGAATACATCCCCGGCGTCGAAAAGGGCCTCAACAGCGTGATGGGCTCTGGTGTCGTCGCGGGCTTCCCCGTAGTCGACGTCAAGGTTCAGCTCGTCGACGGCAAGTATCACGACGTCGACTCGTCGGCGCTCGCCTTCGAAATCGCATCGCGTGCTGCATTCCGCGAAGCCTTGCAGAAGGGCAAGTCCGTCCTGCTCGAGCCGATCATGAAGGTCGAAGTGGTGACCCCGGAAGATTACACCGGCTCGGTCATCGGCGACCTGAATTCCCGGCGCGGTCAGATCCAGGGCCAGGACATGCGCGGCAACGCCAACGTCATCAACGCGATGGTGCCGCTCATGAACATGTTCGGTTACGTGAATAACCTGCGCTCGATGAGCCAGGGTCGCGCGACCTTTACCATGCAGTTCGACCACTACGCAGAAGCGCCGGCCAACGTGTCGGCAGAAGTCCAGAAGAAGTTTGCCTGATTGTCGTCGGTCTCGAACTGACGATTGAACGGAGAGTCAAATGGCCAAAGCAAAGTTTGAACGTAACAAGCCGCACTGCAACATCGGCACCATCGGTCACGTCGACCATGGCAAGACGTCGCTGACCGCGGCGATCACCAAGGTCCTCGCCGAAGCCGGCGGCGCGACGTTCACGGCGTACGACCAGATCGACAAGGCGCCGGAAGAGAAGGCGCGCGGTATCACGATCTCGACGGCGCACGTCGAATACGAGACCAAGAACCGCCACTACGCGCATGTCGACTGCCCCGGCCACGCCGACTACGTGAAGAACATGATCACCGGCGCCGCCCAGATGGACGGTGCGATCCTGGTCGTGTCGGCCGCTGACGGTCCGATGCCGCAGACCCGCGAGCACATCCTGCTCGCCCGCCAGGTCGGCGTTCCCGCGCTCGTCGTGTTCCTCAACAAGTGCGATATGGTCGACGATCCGGAACTGCTCGAGCTCGTCGAGCTCGAGGTTCGCGAGCTGCTCTCGAAGTACGAATTCCCGGGCGACACCATCCCGATCATCAAGGGCTCGGCGCTCGCCGCCCTCGAAGATTCCGACAAGACGCTCGGCCATGACGCGATCCTCGAGCTGATGAAGCAGGTCGACGCTTACATTCCGCAGCCGGAGCGTCCGGTCGACCTTCCGTTCCTGATGCCGGTTGAAGACGTGTTCTCGATCTCGGGCCGCGGCACCGTCGTGACCGGCCGTGTCGAGCGCGGTATCGTCAAGGTCGGCGAGGAAATCGAGATCGTCGGTCTGCGCGCCACGCAGAAGACCACGGTCACTGGCGTCGAAATGTTCCGCAAGCTGCTCGATCAGGGCCAGGCCGGCGACAACATCGGTGCGCTGCTTCGCGGTACCAAGCGCGAGGACGTCGAGCGCGGCCAGGTGCTGTGCAAGCCGGGTTCGGTCAAGCCGCACACCAAGTTCAAGGCTGAGGCTTACATCCTCACCAAGGAAGAGGGCGGCCGCCACACCCCGTTCTTCACCAACTACCGTCCGCAGTTCTACTTCCGCACCACCGACGTGACCGGTGTCGTGCATCTGCCGGAAGGCACCGAGATGGTGATGCCGGGCGACAACATCGCGATGGAAGTGCACCTGATCGTGCCGATCGCGATGGAAGAGAAGCTCCGCTTCGCGATCCGCGAAGGTGGTCGCACCGTCGGCGCCGGCGTCGTCGCCTCGATCATCGAGTAATTACGAGAATAGGGATCGGCGAATAGCGAATGTGACATTCGCTATTCGCTATTCGCCACCCCACTGAAGAAAGACCACGGCAATGAACGGCCAAAACATTCGTATCCGTCTCAAGGCATTCGACCATCGTATCCTCGATACGTCGACCCGCGAGATCGTGAACACGGCGAAGCGCACCGGCGCACAGGTTCGCGGACCCATTCCGCTGCCCACCCGCATCGAGAAGTTCACCGTCAACCGTTCGCCGCACGTGGACAAGAAGAGCCGCGAGCAGTTCGAGATGCGCACTCACAAGCGCCTGCTCGACATCGTCGATCCGACCCCGCAGACCGTCGATGCTTTGATGAAGCTCGACTTGGCCGCCGGTGTCGACGTCGAGATCAAGCTCTAAGATTTTTGGATCACGTTCGCCACTAGCGGACAGAAAGAACAGGAAGCACGCCGATGCGCTCCGGAGTGATCGCACAAAAGGTCGGGATGACGCGGGTCTTTACAGAGGCCGGCGAACATATCCCCGTGACCGTGCTGAAGCTCGGCAATTGCCAGGTCGTAGGCCACCGCACCGAAGAGAAAAACGGTTATGTCGCGCTCCAGCTTGGTTCTGGCAGCCGCAAGACCGTGTACATGCCCAAGGCGGAGCGCGGCCAGTTCGCGGTCGCCAAGGTCGAGCCGAAGCGGCAGGTCGAGGAATTCCGCGTCTCCGCGGATCAGATGATCCCCGTCGGTGCCGAGATCCTGGCCGACCACTTTGTCGTCGGTCAGTTCGTCGACGTCACCGGTACTTCGGTCGGTAAGGGTTTTGCCGGCGGCATGAAGCGCTGGAACTTCGGCGGTCTGCGCGCCACCCACGGCGTCTCGGTCTCGCACCGTTCGATCGGTTCGACCGGTGGCCGTCAGGACCCGGGCAAGACCTGGAAGAACAAGAAGATGCCCGGTCACATGGGCGTCGATCGCATCACCACGCTCAACCTTCGGGTCGTTCAGCTCGATGTCGAGCGCGGCCTGATCCTCGTCGAAGGCGCCGTTCCCGGTTCCAAGGGCGGCTGGATCCGCGTGCGCGACGCCGTCAAGAAGCCGCTGCCTAAGGAAGCTCCGAAGCCCGGCAAGTTCAAGGTTGCTGGCGAAGCGGACGCTGCTCCGGCTGCGCAGGAGGCGTGAGATGGAATTGAAGGTCACCACCCTCGAAGGTAAGGAAGCCGGCTCGGTCCAGCTTTCCGACACCATTTTCGGCCTCGAGCCGCGCCAGGACATCATTGCACGTTGCGTGCAGTGGCAGCTCAACAAGCGCCAGGCCGGCACGCACAAGGCCAAGGGCCGCGCCGAGATCTGGCGCACCGGCAAGAAGATGTACAAGCAGAAGGGCACCGGTGGTGCTCGTCACGGCTCGGCTCGCGTGCCGCAGTTCCGCGGCGGTGGCCGTGCCTTCGGTCCGGTGGTGCGTTCGCACGCCACCGACCTGCCGAAGAAGGTCCGTGCGCTCGCGCTCAAGCATGCGCTCTCGGCCAAGGCCAAGGACGGCGATCTCATCGTGATCGACAAGGCCGCGCTGGAAGCCGCCAAGACCAAGGCGCTGCTCGGTCATTTCTCCGGTCTGGGTTTGACCAACGCGCTGATCATCGACGGCGCCGAGCTCAACAATGGCTTCGCCGCTGCAGCCCGCAACATCCCGAACATGGACGTGCTGCCGATCCAGGGCATCAACGTCTATGACATCCTGCGCCGTCGGAAACTTGTTCTGACCAAGGCCGCCATCGATGCGCTGGAGGCGCGCTTCAAATGACGAAGAACATCGAGCCTCGCCACTACGACGTGATCCTGTCGCCGGTCGTGACCGAGAAGGCCACGATCGCCTCGGAGCACAACAAGGTGCTGTTCAAGGTGGCCGCGAAGGCGACCAAGCCGCAGATCAAGGAAGCGATCGAGAAGCTGTTCGACGTCAAGGTCAAGAGTGTCAACACGCTGGTCCGCAAGGGCAAGACCAAGATCTTCCGCGGCAACCTCGGCTCGCAGTCGAACTCCAAGCGCGCGATCGTGACTCTCGAAGAGGGTCACCGGATCGACGTGACCACCGGTCTGTAAGGTCGTACGACGATGGCACTGAAGACATTCAATCCCACGACGCCGGGCCAGCGCCAGCTGGTCATGGTCGATCGTTCGGCCCTCTACAAGGGCAAGCCGGTCAAGGCGCTCACCGAAGGCAAGCACTCCTCTGGCGGCCGCAACAACACCGGTCGCATCACGGTGCGCTTCCGCGGCGGCGGTCATAAGCGGACGTTGCGTACCGTCGATTTCAAGCGCGACAAGGTCGATGCGCCCGCGACGGTCGAGCGGTTGGAATATGATCCGAACCGCACCGCGTTCATCGCGCTGGTCAAGTACGAAGACGGCACCCAGGCCTATATCCTGGCGCCGCAGCGCCTGGCCGTCGGTGATTCCGTCGTCGCCGGCAACTACGTCGACGTGAAGCCGGGCAATGTCATGCCGCTCGGCAACATGCCGGTCGGCACGATCATCCACAACATCGAGGTCAAGATCGGGAAGGGCGGCCAGCTCGCCCGTTCCGCTGGCACCTACGCCCAGCTCGTCGGTCGCGACCAGGACTACGTGATCGTCCGCCTGAACTCGGGTGAACAGCGCCTGGTGCATGGCCGTTGCCGCGCCACGATTGGCGCGGTGTCGAACCCGGATCACATGAACACGTCGATCGGCAAGGCCGGCCGCAACCGTTGGCTGGGCCGCAAGCCGCATAACCGCGGCGTCTCGATGAACCCGATCGACCATCCGCACGGCGGTGGTGAAGGTCGTACCTCGGGCGGCCGCCACCCGGTTACTCCGTGGGGCAAGCCGACCAAGGGCAAGAAGACCCGCTCCAACAAGTCGACCAACAAATTCATTCTCCTAAGCCGCCACAAGCGGAAGAAGTAAGGAACGCCGGACATGGTTCGTTCAGTCTGGAAAGGCCCGTTCGTCGAGGGTTCTCTGCTCAAGAAGGCAGATGCCGCGCGCTCGTCCGGCCGTCACGACGTCATCAAGATCTGGAGCCGTCGCTCGACGATCCTGCCGCAGTTCGTCGGTCTGACTTTCGGCGTCTACAACGGTCAGAAGCACGTGCCGGTGGCCGTCAACGAGGAAATGGTCGGTCACAAGTTCGGCGAGTTCTCTCCGACCCGGACCTTCCATGGCCACTCCGGGGACAAGAAAGCCAAGAAGGCTTGAGGATTAAACGATGAGCAAACCTAAGCGCGAACGGAGCCTCGCCGAGAACGAGGCCAAGGCGGTCGCCCGGATGCTGCGGGTGAGCCCGCAGAAGCTCAACCTGGTCGCCCAGCTCATTCGCGGCCGGAAGGCGGCTGCTGCGCTCGCCGACCTGCAGTTTTCGCGCAAGCGGATCGCGGTTGACGTGAAGAAGTGCCTGGAATCGGCTATTGCCAACGCCGAGAACAACCACGACCTCGACGTCGACGATCTCGTCGTGGCGCAGGCCTTCGTCGGCAACGGCCTCGTGATGAAGCGCTTTGCCGCCCGCGGTCGTGGCCGTTCGGGCCGTGTCTACAAACCATTTTCACAGCTGACGATCATCGTTCGTCAGGTCGAAGCCGCAGCAGCGGCTTAAGGGACGCAGGAGAACACGATGGGTCAAAAGATCAATCCGATCGGTCTGCGTCTCGGCATCAACCGGACCTGGGATTCCCGCTGGTACGCGGGCAAGCAGGAATACGGCAAGCTGCTGCACGAGGACGTCAAGATCCGCGAGATCCTGCACAAGGAGCTCAAGCAGGCGGCCGTCGCCCGCATCGTGATCGAGCGTCCGCACAAGAAGTGCCGCGTCACCATCCACTCGGCTCGTCCGGGCGTGGTGATCGGCAAAAAGGGTGCCGACATCGACAAGCTGCGCAAGAAGGTCGCGGACATCACCGCGTCCGACGTCGTCATCAACATCGTCGAAATCCGCAAGCCGGAGCTCGATGCGACGCTGGTGGCCGAGTCGATCGCGCAGCAGCTGGAGCGCCGCGTGGCGTTCCGCCGCGCCATGAAGCGCGCCGTGCAGTCGGCGATGCGTCTCGGCGCGGAAGGCATCCGCATCAACTGCTCGGGACGTCTGGGCGGCGCGGAAATCGCGCGCATGGAGTGGTACCGCGAAGGTCGCGTGCCGCTGCACACGCTGCGCGCAGACATCGACTACGGCGTCGCGACCGCGTTCACGACCTTCGGCACCTGCGGTGTCAAGGTCTGGATCTTCAAGGGCGAGATCCTCGAGCACGATCCGATGGCCCAGGACAAGAGAATGGCCGAAGGTGAGACTGGTGGCGGCGATCGCGGCGGCCGGCAGCGCCGGGACAACGCTGCAGCCTGACGCCAGCACAGAGAATTTGAGGGCTTGAAGCCATGATGCAACCTAAGAAAACGAAGTTCCGGAAGGCGCATAAGGGCCGTATCCACGGCGTTGCGTCTTCGGGCGCGACGTTGGCCTTCGGCCAGTTCGGTCTGAAGGCGACCGAGCCTGAGCGCGTCACTGCGCGCCAGATCGAAGCCGCTCGCCGCGCGCTGACCCGCCACATGAAGCGCGCCGGCCGCGTCTGGATCCGCATATTCCCCGACGTTCCCGTGTCGAAGAAGCCTGCCGAAGTCCGCATGGGCTCCGGCAAGGGCGCGCCGGAATTGTGGGTCGCGCGCGTCAAGCCGGGCCGGGTGCTGTTCGAGATCGACGGCGTCAACACCCAGACGGCGCGTGAAGCGCTGACCCTGGCGGCAGCCAAGCTGCCGATCAAGACGCGCTTCGTCGAGCGCATTGCGGAGTAATGGCCATGGCCCAGATGAAAATCGAAGACATCCGCGCGTTGAGCCCCGATCAGCAGGATGACGCCATCCTGAACCTGAAGAAGGAGCGCTTCAACCTGCGCTTCCAGCGCGCCACCGGGCAGCTCGAGAACACCTCGCGTCTGCGCGAGGCCCGCCGTGACATCGCCCGGATCAAGACCGTCGCCGCGCAGACGCGCGCGAAGAAGAAGTAAGAGGCTTACGAAGATGCCGAAACGTACTTTGCAGGGCGTGGTCGTCAGCGACAAGCAAGCCAAGACCATCGTGGTGCGCGTCGATCGCCGCTTCACGCACCCGATCTACAAGAAGACGATCCGCCGTTCGAAGAACTACCACGCGCACGACGAGAGCAACGAGTTCAAGCCGGGCGACATGGTGTGGATCGAGGAATCGAAGCCGATTTCGAAGTTGAAGCGCTGGGTCGTGATCCGGGGCGAGCACAAGAAAAGCGCCTGATCTGTTGGCTTTAGCCGACTGACTTCAGGTAAATGTTGAGCGCCGGCTGGGCTGGCGCAAAGAGAAGAGGACGAGGTGCATCAATGATTCAGATGCAGACCAACCTCGACGTGGCCGATAATTCTGGCGCACGCCGTGTCATGTGTATCAAGGTGCTCGGGGGCTCCAAGCGCCGCTACGCCACGATCGGCGACATCATCGTTGTCTCGATCAAGGAAGCGATTCCGCGTGGCAAGGTGAAGAAGGGCGATGTGATGAAGGCCGTCGTGGTGCGCGTCCGCAAGGACATCCGCCGCGCCGACGGTTCGGTCATCCGCTTCGACCGCAACGCCGCCGTTCTGATCAACAATCAGTCCGAGCCGGTCGGTACCCGTATCTTCGGGCCCGTGCCGCGCGAGCTGCGCGCCAAGAACCACATGAAGATCATCTCGCTCGCGCCGGAGGTGCTGTGATGGCTGCGAAGATCCGCAAGGGCGACAAGGTCGTCGTGCTGACCGGCCGCGACAAGGGCCGCACCGGCGAGGTGTTCGAAGTGCGTCCCGACGCCGGTACGGCGCTGGTGCGCGGCATCAACATGGTCAAGCGTCACCAGAAGCAGACGCAGGCCCAGGAGGGCGGCATCATCTCGAAAGAGTCGCCGATCCAACTGTCCAACATCGCGTATGTCGGCAAGGACGGGAAGCCGACCCGCGTCGGATTCAAGATTCTGGCGGACGGCAAGAAGGTCCGCATCGCCAAGAGCTCGGGAGCTGAGATCGATGGCTGAGGCCGCTTACACGCCGCGCCTGCGCGCGGAATACGACGCGAAGATCCGGACGGAAATGACCGAGAAGTTCGGTTATGAGAACGTCATGCAGGTTCCGCGCCTGGACAAGGTCGTGCTGAACATGGGCGTTGGCGATTCCGTCAACGACCGCAAGAAGGCCGAGAACGCCGCTGCGGAATTGACCCAGATCGCCGGCCAGAAGGCGATCGTGACATATTCGCGGATCGCGATCGCGACCTTCAAGTTGCGTGAGAACCAGCCGATCGGCTGCAAGGTCACGCTGCGCAAGGCCCGCATGTACGAGTTCATCGATCGCCTGGTGACGGTCGCGCTGCCGCGCGTCCGCGACTTCCGCGGCTTGAACCCGAAGAGCTTCGATGGCCGCGGCAACTACTCGCTCGGCCTCAAGGAACACATCATTTTCCCCGAGATCGACTTCGACAAGGTCACGGAATCCCGCGGTATGGACATCACCGTCTGCACCACGGCCAAGACCGACGACGAGGCGAGGGCCTTGTTGACCGCTTTCAATTTCCCGTTCCGGCAGTGAGACGCTGACCTAAAGCCTCTCAAACGCGGATACCCAGGAGCCAAACATGGCAAAGAAGAGTTCAATCGAGAAGAACAACCGGCGCAAGCGGATGACGAAGAACGCCGCTCCGAAGCGCGAGCGGTTGAAGGCGATCATCGCCGACAAGACGTTGCCGATGGAGGAGCGGTTCGCCGCGACCCTGAAGCTGGCGGAAATGCCGCGCAACTCGTCGGCGACCCGCATCCGTCTGCGTTGCGAGCTGTCGGGCCGTTCGCGCTCGAACTATCGCTTGACCAAACTGTCCCGCATCGCAATGCGGGACCTTGGCTCCAAGGGCATGGTCCCGGGCCTCGTGAAGTCCAGCTGGTAAGGAGGGTCGTTTAGATGTCTACGCACGATCCAATCAGCGATCTGATCACCCGCATCCGCAACGCGCAGATGCGCTCCAAGAACAAGGTCTCCACGCCTGGCTCGAAGATGCGCGAGAACGTGCTCGAGGTGCTGAAGAGCGAAGGTTACATCCGCGGTTACGCCACGCTCGAGCACTCCTCGGGCCGCAGCGAGATCGAGATCGAGCTGAAGTATTTCGACGGCGAGCCCGTTATCCGCGAGATCGAGCGTGTCTCCAAACCCGGGCGTCGCGTTTACGCTTCGGTGAAGAACCTGCCGCGGGTCAATAACGGACTCGGCATTTCGGTGTTGTCGACACCGAAGGGAATCATGGCTGACCACAGTGCGCGTGAAGCGAACGTGGGCGGCGAAGTTCTCTTCACGGTGTTCTGAGAAGGATTTTTGATCCATGTCACGTGTTGGCAAAAGGCCGGTAGCGGTGCCGTCGGGTGTGACCGCGACCGTCGACGGGCAGACCGTCAAGATGAAGGGGCCGAAGGGCCAGCTTCAGTTCGTCGTCCATAGCGACGTCGAGGTGAAGCTCGACAACGGCCAGGTCAAGGTGAACCCGCGGGTCGAGACCAACCGCGCGCGGGCCCTTTACGGGACCGCTCGCGCCCAGGTCGCGAATCTGGTCGAAGGCGTCACCAAGGGTTTCGAGAAGAAGCTCGAAATCACCGGCGTCGGTTACCGCGCCGCGCTGCAGGGCAAGAACCTGCAGCTCGCGCTCGGCTACAGCCACGATGTGGTCTACGCGATCCCGGAAGGGATCACGATCACCGTGCCGAAGCCGACCGAGATCACGGTGACCGGCAGCGACATTCAGCGCGTCGGCCAGGTCGCCGCCGAGATTCGCTCCTATCGTCCGCCGGAGCCCTACAAGGGCAAGGGCGTGAAGTATGTTGGCGAATTCATCTTCCGCAAGGAAGGCAAGAAGAAGTAACGGAGCCGGTCATGTCGAAAGCCAAGGTTACGAATGCCCGGCGCAAGCGCAGTGTACGTCTGAAGCTGCGCCGCTCGGGTGGCGGCCGTCCGCGCCTGTCGGTGTTCCGCTCGTCCAAGCACATCTACGCCCAGGTCATCGACGACCTGAAGGGCGAGACGCTGGCCTCTGCCTCGTCGCTCGAGAAGTCGATGCGCGATGGCGGCAAGACCGGCGCCGACATCGATGCGGCGAAGGCGGTCGGCAAGCTGCTGGCCGAGCGCGCCGCCGAGAAGGGTGTCAAGGAAGTCGTGTTCGATCGCGGCAGCTATCTCTATCACGGGCGCGTCAAGGCTCTTGCCGACGCGGCGCGTGAGAGCGGGCTGAGCTTCTAACAGAATTTGAGGATTGAGGCGTAAGCCTCTGAAGGACTGGAAAAACCATGGCAGAACGCGAACAACGTGGTGGACGCGATCAACGCGGCGGCGGACGTGAACGCAGGGAAGAGCGCGACAGCGAGTTCGTCGACAAGCTCGTCCACATCAATCGCGTCGCCAAAGTCGTCAAGGGTGGCAAGCGCTTCGGTTTCGCAGCGCTGGTCGTGATCGGCGACCAGAAGGGCCGCGCCGGCTTCGGTCACGGCAAGGCGCGCGAAGTGCCTGAGGCGATCCGCAAGGCAACCGAATCCGCCAAGCGCAACCTGACCCGCGTGTCGTTGCGCGAGGGCCGCACGCTGCATCACGATATCGCCGGCCGTCATGGCGCGGGCCGTGTTTACCTGCGCGCCGCTCCGGCCGGTACCGGGATCATCGCCGGCGGTCCGATGCGCGCCGTGTTCGAGACGCTCGGCGTCCAGGACGTGGTTGCGAAGTCGATCGGTTCGTCGAACCCGTACAACATGGTTCGCGCGACCTTCGATGCGCTGAAGCATCAGGATTCGCCGCGCTCGGTCGCTGCCCGCCGCAACATCAAGGTGTCCACCCTCCAGTCCCGCCGTATCGGTGGCGACGCCGAGGCGGTTGCCGAATAACGGAAGCTTTTCGGAGTAGACGCCCATGGCCAAGAGTGCCGTTACGACCGCAAAGACGATCAAGATCGAGCAGACCGGCAGCGCGATCCGCCGCCATCACTCGCAGCGCTCGACGCTGATCGGGCTCAAGCTCAACAAGATCGGCCGCACCAGCGAACTGCCGGACACCCCGGCGGTGCGCGGCATGATCTTGAAGGTTCACCATCTCGTTCGCATCGTCGACGAGAAGTAAGCAAAGGCGCACGATCCCGAAAAGCGGGGACCCGTTTTCGGTGAAGGTCATGCGCAAGAAACAAGGAGCAGGGCGATGAAGCTCAGCGATATCGCCGACAATGCCGGCTCACGCAAGAAGCGTATGCGCGTCGGCCGCGGCATTGGTTCGGGCAAGGGCAAGCAGGCCGGCCGCGGTGGCAAGGGCCAGACCGCGCGTTCGGGCGTGCGCATCAAGGGTTTCGAAGGCGGTCAGATGCCCTTGCATCGCCGTCTGCCCAAGCGCGGCTTCAACAACATCTTCCGCATCGAGTTCGCCGAGATCAATCTCGACCGGCTTCAGGACGCGGTCGATGCCAAGAAGATCGATGCCGGCAGCATCGTTAACGTCGAATCCCTGGTCAAGGCTGGCGTGCTGCGCCGCGCCAAGGGTGGCCTGCGGCTGCTCGGCCGCGGCGAGTTCAAGGCCAAGCTCAACATCGAAGTGCACGGCGCCTCAAAGACCGCGATCGCGGCGGTCGAGAAGGCCGGCGGCTCGGTGAAGATCCTCGCGCCTGCCAAGGAAGAAGGCGAGGCGGCGTAACAACTGCGTCATTGGCCCGCGGCTCGCGGGCCTTTACGCATGCGGGACGATGGACTTATCGAAGCCGTAGCCCCAGATAATGTCCGGTGTCCGGTATAATGTAGCCCGGCCGCGGGCATAACGGCGCAAAAAGCGGCGGGAGAAAGTCCAAGATGGCCTCTGCAGCGGAACAACTGGCAGCCAATCTCAATTTCGGTGCGTTTGCCAAGGCCGACGAACTGAAGAAGCGCATCTGGTTCACCCTGGGCGCGCTGCTCGTTTATCGGCTCGGGACCTACATCCCGCTGCCCGGCATCGATCCCAACATCTGGGAGCAGGTCTTCCGCTCCCAGGCGGGCGGCATCCTCGGCATGTTCAACATGTTCGCCGGCGGCGGCATTCACCGCATGGCGATCTTTGCGCTGAACATCATGCCGTACATCTCGGCCTCCATCATCATCCAGCTCCTGACCACCGTCTCGCCGCAGCTCGAGGCGCTGAAGAAGGAAGGCGAGTCCGGCCGCAAGCTGCTGAACCAGTACACCCGCTATCTCACGGTGATCCTGGCCGCGTTCCAGTCCTACGGCATCGCGGTGGGCCTCGAAGGCGCCGGCAACGTCGTCAGCGACCCCGGCATGTTCTTCCGTCTGTCCACCGCGATCACGCTGACCGGCGGCACCATGTTCCTGATGTGGCTGGGCGAGCAGATCACCTCGCGCGGCATCGGCAACGGCATTTCCCTGATCATTCTCTCCGGCATCGTCGCCGAGCTGCCCGCCGCTCTCGCCAACATGCTCGAGCTCGGCCGTCAGGGTGCGATGTCGACCGGCCTGATTCTCGTCGTCATCATCATGGCGGTGGCCGTGATCGCCTTCATCGTGTTCGTGGAGCGCGCCCAGCGCCGGCTCTTGATCCAGTATCCGAAGCGCCAGGTCGGCAACAAGATGTTCGAGGGGCAGTCCTCGCATCTGCCGCTCAAGCTCAACACTTCGGGCGTGATCCCGCCGATCTTCGCGTCCTCGTTGCTGCTGCTGCCGACCACGGTTGCGAACTTCAACGCGGGCAGCGGGCCGGAATGGTTCCAGTGGATCAACACCCAGCTCGGCCACGGCCGTCCGCTGTTCCTGATCATGTATCTGGCGCTGATTGTGTTCTTCGCCTTCTTCTACACCGCGATCGTGTTCAATCCGACCGAGACCGCAGACAATCTGAAGAAGCACGGCGGCTTCATTCCGGGTATCCGTCCGGGCGAGCGTACCGCGGAATATATCGACTACGTGCTGTCGCGCATTACCGTGCTCGGCGCGGTCTACCTGGCGATCGTCTGCTTGATTCCGGAAATCCTGATCTCCTACGCCTCGGTGCCGTTCTACTTTGGCGGCACTTCGCTGCTGATCGTCGTCAGCGTCACCATGGACACGGTGGCGCAGGTGCAGGGCTATCTCCTGGCGCATCAGTACGAAGGTCTGATCCGGAAATCGAAGCTGCGCGGCCGGCGCCGTTAAGCGCGGAGTCCTCTCAGGCGGCGCAATTGCGCCGCCGATTCGCCGCGCGAGTAACGCGCGGCGCCTGCGGGAGCGGCCAGCCAGCCATCCGGTGGCATCGGCAGAGCCACTCGCACTGAAGCGCAATCACTGATCTCAAAGGCTTCTTGGCGTCCGGCCATTTGCTCCCCTATGATATGGGTAGCGGTGCGGCGCTGATTATGATTTGCACTGTAACTGGACTTTAAAACACAGGTGCGCGACGTATCGCGCACCAATCGGGGGGCGTACGCCGATGAGAATTATACTTCTGGGGCCGCCGGGATCGGGCAAGGGCACCCAGGCGCAGCTGCTGGTGCAGCGCTATGGCATCGTCCAACTCTCGACCGGCGAGATGTTGCGTGCCGCGGTGGCGGCCGGAACGCCGGTCGGTCTCAAGGCCAAGGAGATCATGGCCAGCGGCGGTCTTGTGCCCGACGATGTCGTGGTCGGAATCATCTCCGATCGAATCGATCAGCCGGATGCCAAAAACGGTTTCATCCTCGACGGTTTCCCGCGCACTGTGCCGCAGGCCGAGGCGCTGGATGAGCTGCTCAAGCACAAGCACCTCAAGCTCGACGCCGTGATCGAGCTCCGCGTCAACGAGAGTGCACTCCTGAACCGTGTCGAGACCCGCGTCGCCCAGATGCGCGAGCGCGGGGAGGAGGTCCGACTCGACGACACCCCGGAGGTCCTGACCAAGCGGTTGGCCAGCTACCGCAACCAGACGGAACCGCTGATTCACTACTATTCCGAGCGGCGGAAGCTCTCGACCATCGACGGCATGATGGCGATCGACGAGGTCACCCGCGCCATCCATCGCCTGCTCCTGGCGCTTGGGGCGGTCGAGCCCAAGACGCATGGCAAGACGCCCGGCAAGGCCTCCGCCCGGCGCGCGGCCAAGGCGGCCCCGGCCAAAAAGGCCAAGGCGGCGAAGAAATCGGCCAAAAAGCCGGCGAAGGCGGCCAAAAAGGCCGCCAAATCCAGGAAAGCGGCCAAGAAGGCCGTGAAGGGTCCTAAGAAGGCGGCCAAGAAAGCCGTCAAGAAAACCGTGAAGAAAAAGGCAGCCAAAAAGACCGCCAGGAAGGCTGTCAAGAAAGGTGCCAAAAAGGCCGCAAAAAAGGTCACGAAAAGGCGAGCTAAGCGCTAGCAGCGGTTGACGAAAGCCCCCTGAATCCCCTAATAAGCCCCGCATCCAAGTCGGATAGTTTCAAACGATGCCGGGCCCCAGGAAGACCAGGGGTGGGCGTCGTGTTCGCGTTTGTGAACACCTGCCCGAGAAACCAAGCACTTAAAGCCCGATTCCTGACGAGGGATCGGCGACAGGAGAGAAGGCCGTGGCCCGTATTGCCGGCGTGAACATCCCGACCAACAAGCGCGTGCTGATCGCGCTCCAGTACATCCATGGCATCGGTCAGAAGATCGCCGGTGAGATCATGGAGAAGGTCAAAATCCCGGACGATCGTCGGGTCAATCAGCTCAGCGACGCCGAAGTGCTTCAGATCCGCGAAGTGATCGACCGCGACTATCTCGTCGAGGGCGATTTGCGTCGTGAGGTCGGCATCAACATCAAGCGTCTGATGGATCTCGGCTGCTACCGCGGCCTGCGCCATCGTCGCGGTCTGCCGGTGCGTGGCCAGCGTACCCACACCAATGCGCGCACGCGCAAGGGTCCGGCCAAGGCCATCGCCGGCAAGAAGAAGTAAGTTTTCGCATCCAATTACGGCGTGTGGCGACCCGGGGATGACCCGTTCGCCACACGCCTTTCGTTCTACAGGTGTAGCCGCTGGCATTACGGCGGCGTTTGAGATCTTCAGGAAAGGTAGTCTATGGGCAAGGAAGCCACCCGCGTTCGTCGTCGTGAGCGCAAGAACATCGCCTCCGGCGTCGCGCACGTGAACTCGTCGTTCAACAACACGACCATCACCATCACCGATGCGCAGGGCAACACGATCGCCTGGTCCTCCGCCGGCACGATGGGCTTCAAGGGCTCGCGCAAGTCGACCCCGTATGCCGCACAGGTTGCGGCCGAGGACGTGTCGAAGAAGGCGCAGGAACACGGCATGCGCACGCTGGAAGTCGAAGTCGCCGGTCCCGGTTCGGGCCGCGAATCGGCGCTCCGGGCGCTCCAGGCCGCGGGCTTCACCGTCACCTCGATCCGCGACGTGACCACGATCCCGCACAACGGTTGCCGTCCCCGCAAGCGTCGGCGCGTTTGATACGAAGTTGCGGGCGCATCGTCGCCCGCGATGACTTTTTTAAGAAGCCGCAGGTGCGACCTGTGGCCTTTCTCCAACGCCAGTATCTGCAACGGCAGTTTGACTGGCCTGTATGGGTGAAACAGTGACGATCCAGAAAAATTGGCAAGAACTGATTCGACCGAACAAGCTCCAGGTGCAGCCCGGCAGCGATTCGAACCGTTTCGCGACCATCGTCGCCGAGCCGCTCGAGCGCGGCTTCGGCCAGACGCTCGGCAACGCGCTGCGCCGCATCCTGCTGTCGTCGCTCCAGGGCGCGGCTGTGCAGTCGGTGCACATCGACGGCGTGCTGCACGAGTTCTCCTCGATCGCGGGCGTCCGTGAGGACGTCACCGACATCGTGCTCAACATCAAGGACATCTCGATCAAGATGCAGGGCGAAGGCCCCAAGCGCATGGTCGTGAAGAAGTCCGGCCCGGGCGTCGTCACCGCCGGCGACATTCAGACCGTCGGCGACGTCGTCGTGCTCAATCCGGACCTGCAGATCTGCACGCTCGACGAGGGCGCGGAGATTCGCATGGAGTTCACGGTCGCCACCGGCAAGGGCTACGTGCCCGCCGAGCGCAATCGTCCCGAGGACGCGCCGATCGGCCTGATCCCGGTCGACAGCCTGTACTCGCCGGTCCGCAAGGTCTCCTACAAGGTCGAGAACACCCGCGAGGGCCAGATCCTCGACTACGATAAGCTGACCATGACGATCGAGACCAACGGCGCGCTGACGCCGGATGATTCCGTGGCCTACGCTGCGCGCATCCTGCAGGACCAGCTCAACGTGTTCGTCAACTTCGAAGAGCCGCGCAAGGAAGTCGCCCAGGAGATCATCCCGGACCTCGCCTTCAACCCGGCCTTCCTCAAGAAGGTGGACGAGCTCGAGCTGTCGGTGCGTTCGGCCAACTGCTTGAAGAACGACAATATCGTCTACATCGGCGACCTCGTGCAGAAGTCGGAAGCCGAAATGCTCCGCACTCCGAACTTCGGCCGCAAGTCGCTGAACGAGATCAAGGAAGTGCTGGCCCAGATGGGTCTGCATCTCGGCATGGAAGTGCCGGGCTGGCCGCCGGAGAACATCGACGAGCTCGCCAAGCGCTTCGAGGATCACTACTGATCCGAACTACAACAGGCCAAGAACAGGCAAAGGCGCGAATTCCTCGCGCCTTTGCGGGCGAACGCAGGCAGCCCACCTGAGCAATAAGTCGGACGAACCGTCGCGACGAATGAAATTCAAGGAATAGAAAAATGCGTCACGGCAAGGTTCATCGGAAGCTCAACCGCACCGCCGAGCATCGCCGCGCGATGTTCGCCAACATGTGCGCCGCGTTGATCAAGCACGAGCAGATCGTCACCACGCTGCCGAAGGCGAAGGAATTGCGTCCGATCGTCGAGAAGCTTATCACCCTCGGCAAGAAGGGCGGGCTGGCCATGCGCCGCCAGGCCATCTCCGAGATGCGCGACAAGGATCAGGTCAGGAAGCTGTTCGACACGCTCGCGCCCCGCTACAAGGATCGCCAGGGTGGCTACACCCGCATCATCAAGGCCGGCTTCCGCTACGGCGACAACGCCCCGATGGCCGTGATCGAGTTCGTCGATCGCGACGTCGATGCCAAGGGCCAGGACTCCGGTCCGGTGCAGGAAAAGGAAGCCGAGGCGGCGTAAGCCGACCGGTAGAGAGTTTTCAGAAAGCGGCGCCTTCGGGCGCCGCTTTTTTGTATGGCGCGGCTGCATCTCATACCGCGCATCGTTTCGTTGAACGCGATTCCGACCGGGGGGCTCTCGATGAGGATTGTGTCAGGGATTGCGCTGGCGCTGCTGATGTCGCCGGCCTCTGGCGAGACGCTCGTCGAGCGCGGCGCCTATCTCGTCAACAGCGTGATGGTTTGCCACAACTGCCACACGCCGCGAGGGCCGCAAGGGCTCGATCTCTCTCGCGCGCTCTCCGGGGGCAGCCAGGTTTTTGACGAGCCCGCCTTCAAGGTCTCTGGCTCCAACATCACACCGGACAAGGACACCGGCATCGGCAACTGGACCGACGCCGAGCTGAAGCGGTTTCTCGTCAGCGGCGTCAGGCCGAACGGAACCAGGGTCGCGCCGATCATGCCGACCGCGTTCTACACCGTGCTCACGGCCCGCGATCTCGACGCGCTCGCAGCTTATTTGCGCTCAGTGCCGGCCGTACGCCACGAGACGCCGCCGCCGGAATACAGAAGCGCGCCGAAGCCGGAGACGCCGATCTACGCCGGCAAGCAGGCGAACGAGGCTGAGCTTTCCGACAGGCTTGCGCGCGGCCGCTATCTCCTGACCATCGCCCATTGCCTGGAATGCCACACGCCGGACGGCCCGTCCGTCGTGCACGATTTCGCCGGAGCGAGCGGCAAGGGCGGCCGGACATTCAAGGGGCCGTGGGGCGAATCCGTCTCCGCCAACATCACCGCGGATATAGCCGCGGGCATCGGCGGGTGGAGCGACGACGAAATCAAACGTGCGATTGCGCAAGGCATCGCACGCGACGGCCACAAACTGAAGCCGCCGATGGCCTATGCTGGCTATGCCAGCATGACGGCCCAGGATCTCGATGCCATCATCGCGTTTCTCCGGACGCTTCCGCCTCGCAACTAAATCCTCACGCGTCGGTGAGGGGCGATTGCACCCGCCCGCGCAGCGCACGATATCTCCGTCAGTTTCAATGGAGACATCGCATGAAGATCGACCTTTCCGGAAAGACCGCCCTCGTCACCGGCTCGACCGCCGGCATCGGCCACGCCATCGCCAAGGGCCTTGCCGGCTCCGGTGCGAGCGTCGTGATCAACGGACGCGGCCAGGGCAAGGTCGATGCGGCCGTGCGCAAGCTGGAAGGGGCGGGCGGAAAGGTCCGCGGCATCGCCGCCGACGTCTCGACCGCGGCGGGCTGCAAGGCGTTGGCGGCGGCGCTGCCAGACGTCGACATCCTTATCAACAATGCCGGCATCTTCGAGCCGAAAGACTTCTTCGACATTCCGGACGAAGACTGGAGTCGCTTTTTCGAGGTCAACGTGATGAGCGGCGTGCGTCTGTCACGCGCGTATATGAAGGGCATGCTCAAGCGCAACTGGGGCCGAATCATCTTCATCTCCTCGGAATCAGGGCTCAACATTCCCGTCGAGATGATCCACTACGGCATGAGCAAGACGGCGCAGCTCTCGGTCGCGCGCGGCCTGGCGCAGCTCACACGCGGCACCGGCGTCACCGTCAATTCCGTGCTGCCGGGCCCGACCATGTCGGAAGGCGTCGAGACCTTCGTGAAGGATCTCGCTAAGCAGAACGGGCAGTCGGTCGATGAGGCCGCGGCCAATTTCGTCAAACAGCATCGCCCAAGCTCGCTGCTCCAACGCTTCGCCAGCGTCGACGAGATCGCCAACATGGTGGTGTATGCGGCTTCGAAGGAAGCCTCCGCGACCAACGGTGCGGCGCTGCGCGCGGAAGGCGGCATCGTCAACACGATTGCCTGAGGCCGTCTCATGCCGGCCTATGTGATCTCGGAGGTCGAGGCGCGTGATCAGGCCGCGATGGAGGCTTATCGTACGCTGGCTGCTGCTACCATCGCGCAATATGGCGGCCGCTATCTCGTCCGCGGCGGCGCCGCCGAATTGGTGGAGGGCGGCCCGCCGCCCAAGACCATCATCATCGTGGAGTTTACCTCGATGGAACGCGCGCGCGAATGGTACGCGTCGCCGGAATATGCGGAGGCGCTAAAGCTTCGGCAGACCGCGCTGGAGCGGCGGTTGATGTTCGTCGAGGGCATGGTTCCGGTCTAGCTGGTCTGCTCGCTTGCCTCTTCAATTCGCGGCGGGACCGGCTAAACCTCGGTTTTATGCTCTGGCCCCTCTCGACCCGCCATAAACGCCTGTTCAGGCTGACATCCGCGCGATGGCAGCGGCGGGCGATCTTCGTGCTCGGTGGAATCGGGGTTGGCGCCGCGGCGGTGGCGCTGGCGCAGCTTGCCGATCTCGCCCAGCACGCCTTTGCGCTGCTGCTAGCCAAATCGCGCTACGCCGTGCTCGCGGTGACACCTCTCGGCTTCATGCTCTCGGCCTATCTGACCACCCGGTTGTTCCCGAACGCACAGGGCAGCGGCATTCCTCAGGCGATCGCCGCACGGCATCTGACCGACCAGACGGCGCGCGAGAGCCTGGTCTCGATCCGAATCGCGATCGGAAAGGTGATCCTCACCTTGTTCGGTCTGCTGTGCGGTGGCTCCGTCGGCCGGGAAGGACCGAGCGTTCAAGTCGGCGCTTCCATCATGTTCGCGCTCGGCCGCGTCTCGCCACGCCGCCAGCCCGGATTGATCCTGGCCGGCGCGGCTGCTGGCGTCGCGGCCGCCTTCAACACGCCGCTGGCGGGGATCGTCTTCGGCATCGAGGAGATGAGCCGTGCTTTCGAGACGCGTACCAGCAGCCTGATCATCGCGGCGGTGATCGCGGCCGGCCTGACCTCGCTCGCGCTGATGGGCAACTACGCCTATTTCGGCAGCAGTGCGATGTCGCTGGCCCCCGGCGCCGACTGGCTCGCGGTTCCGGTGTGCGGCGTGGTTGGCGGCGTGGCCGGCGGCGTCTTCAGCCGCATCGTCATCACCATGGCGCGGGGCTCGGCCCATCCGTTCGGGCGTGCGGTCAAGGGCCACCCTTTGTGGTTCGCGCTCGCGTGCGGATTGGCGGTCGCGATCTGCGGCATCGTCTCCGGCGATACGGTCTATGGCACAGGCTACCAGCAGGTAAAGACGGCCCTGGAGCAGGGCGCACCGCTGCCGCAGGACTTCGGCATCCTCAAGCTTCTCGCCACCACCTTCGCGGCGATCAGTGGCATACCCGGCGGAATTTTTTCGCCGTCACTCGCCGTTGGAGCCGGCCTCGGCAGCAATATCGCGTCCTTCTTCCACGACGCTCCGCTCGGTGCGATCATGTTGCTCGGCATGGTGTCGTATTTTGCAGGGGTGGTGCAGGCGCCGATCACCGCTTTCGTCATCGTGACCGAGATGACCGACAACCACGCCATGGTGGTGCCGTTAATGGCCGCTGCCCTGATCGCACACGCCACCTCACGGCTGATCTGCGAAGAAGGGATCTACCACGCGCTCGCCAAGGGCTTTATCGAGCGGGCGACGCGTCCGCCGGAGACGAAAGCGGCGCCCGCTTCGAGCTAAGACCTACCACCCCTCCAGCACGATCTTGCCGCGCGACTTGCCGCTCTCCAAAAGCGCGTGCGCGCGCTTGAGATTGGCCGCGTTGATCGTGCCGAAGGTCTGGTCGAGCGTGGTACGCAAGACGCCCTTGTCGATGAGGTCGGCGACGTCGTTCAGCAGATGATGTTGCGCGATCATATCGGCGGTCTGGAACGAGGAGCGCGTGAACATCGATTCCCAATGCACCGAGATTGCCTTGCCCTTGAACGCACTCATGGTGAATTCCGGCGGATCGTCGATCAGGCCGAACTTGCCCTGCGGCGCCATCGAATCGGCGATGCTCTTGTAGTGCTGGTCGGTGAAGGTGAGGCTCGCCACCAGCGCGACTGGCGGCAGCTTGAGCTTCTCGATCTGCTCCTTCATCGGTTGGCCGTGGTCGATTACTGCATGCGCGCCGAGATCGAGGCACCATTTTTGCGATTCCGGCCGCGTTGCGGTTGCAACCACGGTCAGCCCGGTGAGGCGGCGAGCGAGCTGGATCAGGATCGAGCCGACGCCGCCGGCGCCGCCCGTGATCAGCAGCGTACGTGGATCGACACTCTTGCCGGGCACCGCACCCAGCCGGTCGAACAACAGCTCCCAGGCGGTGATGGAGGTGAGGGGAAGGGCGGCTGCCTGTGCGAACGACAGGCTCTTCGGCTTGTTGCCGACGATGCGCTCGTCAACGAGATGGAATTCGGAATTGGTGCCCTGGCGCAGGATCGAGCCGGCGTAAAATACTTCGTCGCCCGGCTTGAACAGCGTGACGTCGGGACCGACGGCGTCGACCACGCCGGCCGCGTCATAGCCCAGTATCTTCGTCTCGCCCTCGGGCGGAGCGGCGCGCTTGCGCACCTTGTAATCGACCGGATTGGCCGAGATCGCCTTCACGGCGACGCGGATGTCGCGGCCGCCGGGCTCGGGTTTTGCGGTCTCGAAATCGATCAGCGCGTCCTGATCCTCGATCGGAAGCGATTTCTTGTAGCCGACGGCCTTCATGGCTTGTCTCCTTCAGATAGCGTTGCAGATGCTGGGTCCCGGGTTCGCGTTTTCGCGTACCCCGGGACGACAGGCGATACCTAGAACGCGAACTGCGTCCGCATGGCGACCGCATCGAACTTCGAGCCGACATCGGCGGTCGAGACCGGCGAGGCCTGCCTCGACACCGTGCCATGCAGATAGTCCAGCATGAAACGGACGTTGCCGTTGACATACCAGTTCAGCGCCGCCGTGTAGACCGTCTGCCGGCCGCCTGCGATGCCGGTGGCGGTCCCGAGCTGATCGTTGAGGTCGATCGTGGAGAAGCGTCCCGCGACTTCCCACGCGCCCCAGCCGCCGCCCTCGAGCGAGAACGGGTGCGCCGGCTTGACGCCGCCATAGGCCGCGTTCGCTGCATTATAGCTGCGACCCTCGCCAGTCAGCACGTAGCCGGCCTGCGCGTAGCCGCCCTGGAATTTGAGGCTCGGCGCACCCAGCGGCGGCAGGCCGGTATTGGCGCTGCGATCGATGTTGTACCAGAAATACTCGCCTTGCAGGATCAGCGGTCCATAGGTGGCGGCCGCTTCGACGCTGTAGACCTGCGCGCCGGAGGCATTGGCGATTGCGCCGGTCGTAGCCAGCGCCGTGGGATCGATGCGCAGTTCCGGACGATCGGTCAGCGTCACCGTCTGTGCACCCGTCACCAGATTGCGCGTCGGCTGGATCAGCCATTCGGCATTGCCCCCGAGATGGACCGAGTAGTCTTTGCCGCTGACGACCTGGCCGGCGACACGCGCGACCGCGCCGTATTGTTCCGTGGTGCCGTTCGGCGCAACGCTCGACGCTGAGTGGATCGCACCGGTGGCGGGGCCGGTGACATAGGCGCCGACCCAGAACTCGTCGTTGTACCAGCGCGTGCCGACCGCCGAACGGAAGTCGCCCGCGGCGATGCTCGTGGCGACGATCCCCGCCGAGGCGCGCTCCATGAACATGATGTCGTTGGAGCTCGTGGCCTCATCGAGAGTGTAGGGCAGGTCCATGATGCCGCCTTCGATGGCCATCTTGCCGCCGAACGGTTTCAGGCCGGTATAGCTGAGATAGGCGTTCTCGACGCCAGAGACGCCGCCGCCGGGCAGCGAACCCGGAGCTGCGCCGCCAAACCCGTCGGAGGAGCCGCCGAAGTCGTAGACCAGCGCGAAACTCCAGTCGTGGAAGAACTTGCCGGCGACACCGATGCGCGCGCGGCGGACGTTCTCGCCGCTGTCGAGCTTTTGCGGCACGGTTGCCGCCGTGTTGGGCCGATAGTCATAGCCGCCGACATCCCAATGCACGCGGCTTGTGATCCCGACGCAGTTAGCCCCATCGGCAGTGCAGATGGTCGGTCGGTTGTTCGGCATTGTCACGACGACGCCGGATGCGGGCGCCGGTCCCTTGAGCGGGATCGCCGCGTTGGCGTTGGCGACGGCGGCCTTCGCTTCGGAACGCGCTTCGGCTTTCGCCTCCGCCTTCGCCTCAAGCTTGGCCTTCGCTGTGGCCGCAGTATTCGCGGCGGTCTGGCTCTGGAGCTTGTCGAGCTTCTGCTCCAGCATCTTCAGCTGCTGCTTCAGGAGCGCGATCTCCTGGTCGCTGCTGCTCGCCGATTGGGCCTGGGCCTGCGAGGCTGCCAGTGCGGCGGCGAGACCCATCGCCGTGGCTGCAATTCTTGTCCTGCTCACGTCATGACTCCATCGTTTGACGAACTTCCCCAAGTCGCTGGCGGAGAGCCTAGGTGGGATCGATGACTACCCCGCGACGCTGCGGCCGGTTGCGCGGTTCCCACTGGTGTAAATTCGCCGCAACCGAATCCGCCTTGCGCCACCATGCAAGATGACGCACATCGTGCCAATCGGCAGCCCCGGCAAATTGCGATTTCGCACGCAGAGCTTGCAGGCCGGCCACACCAAAAAGGCCCCTGAATATGCCGCCGGGCGCCCTTCTAATGGGGGGCGAACGCGCCTATATTCCGGCGTCTTTTCCAAGAGGTAGGAATGTTTCGATCGACCTGGACCGCCGTCGTCACGGCACTGTGCATAGCCTTTTCGGCCAACTTCAATCCGGCCGCCGCGCAGGACCGCCGTGTGCCGTCCTCGCCCGCCGAACTGCGGCTGTCCTATGCGCCGATCGTGCAGCGGGTGCAGCCGGCGGTTGTCAACGTCTATGCCGCCAAGGTGGTGCAGAACCGCAACCCGCTGCTCGACGACCCCATATTCCGCCGCTTCTTCGGCGTGCCCGGCCAGCAGCAGGAGCAGGTGCAGCGCTCGCTCGGTTCGGGCGTGATCGTCGATGCGTCGGGGCTCGTTGTCACCAACGTCCACGTCATCGAAGGCGCCGACCAGGTCAAGGTGTCGCTGTCGGACAAGCGTGAGTTCGAGGCCGAGATCGTGCTGAAGGACTCTCGCAGCGATCTGGCCGTGCTGCGTTTGAAGGACACCAAGGAGAAGTTTCCGGCTCTCGAATTCACCAATTCGGACGAACTGCTGGTAGGCGACGTCGTGATGGCGATCGGCAATCCCTTCGGCGTCGGCCAGACCGTGACTCACGGCATCATCTCGGCCTTGGCGCGCACGCAGGTCGGTATCACCGACTACCAGTTCTTCATCCAGACCGACGCGGCGATCAATCCTGGCAATTCCGGCGGCGCGTTGGTCGACATGAACGGCAGGCTCGCGGGCATCAACACCGCGATCTATTCGCGCTCCGGCGGCTCGCAGGGCATCGGCTTCGCGATCCCCGCCAACATGGTGCGCGTCGTCGTCGCCTCCGCCAAGGGTGGCGGCAAGGCGGTCAAGCGGCCCTGGTTAGGGGCGAAATTGCAGGCGGTGACGCCGGAGATCGCCGAGAGTCTCGGCCTGCGTTCGCCGACCGGTGCGCTGGTCGCAAGCGTCGTCCCGAACGGGCCGGCGGCCAAGGCCGGGCTGAAATCCTCCGACCTGATCGTCTCGATCGACGGCCAGACCGTGGATGATCCCAACGCTTTCGACTATCGCTTCGCCACACGGCCGCTCGGCGGCACGGCGCAGATCGACGTGCAGCGCGGCGGCAAGCCGGTCAAGCTGACGGTGGCGCTGGACGCCGCGCCCGATGCCGGCCGCAACGAGCTCGTCATCACCGCGCGCTCGCCTCTCCAGGGCGCGAAGGTCTCGACCATCACCCCGGCGCTTGCCGACGAGCTGCATCTGGACGCCGATACCGAAGGCGTCGTGGTCACCGATCTCGGCGGCGACAGCGCGGCCGCGAATGTCGGCTTCCAGAAGGGCGACGTCATCCTGGCGGTCAACAACCAGAAGATCAGCAAGACCAGCGATCTCGAAAAGGCGGCGGCCGAGCGCCAGCGCATCTGGCGCATCACGCTGGTGCGTGGCGGCCAGCAGATCAACGTCACGCTGGGCGGATGAGTCCGAAGCGACCACAGGAGACGCCAACTCTCTTCGCCGCGGCGGGGCTCGATCACGAGGCTCCGCATCCGCTGCCGGATCGGCTGCGGCCGCGCGCGCTCTCGGAGGTCGTCGGCCAGGATCACATCCTGGGTCCAGACGGCGCGCTGACGCGCATGCTGGAGACGCGCACGCTGGGCTCGCTGGTGTTCTGGGGCCCACCCGGCACCGGCAAGACCACGGTGGCGCGGCTGCTCGCGGACGCCACCGATCTGCATTTCGAGCAGATCTCCGCGGTGTTCTCCGGCGTCGCCGATTTGAAGAAGGCCTTTGAGGCGGCGCGTGCACGCCGCGAGATGGGCAAGGGCACGCTGCTGTTCGTCGACGAGGTGCATCGCTTCAACCGGGCCCAGCAGGATTCGTTTCTGCCCGTCATGGAAGACGGCACGGTGGTGATGGTCGGCGCCACCACCGAAAATCCGTCCTTCGAACTCAACGCGGCGCTTCTGTCCCGGGCGCGCGTGCTGGTGTTTCGCTCGCTCGACGCGGCCGCGATCGAAAAGCTGTTTGCGCATGCCGAGGAGGTCGAGGGCCGCAAGCTGCCGCTCGACGAGGAAGCGCGCGCCGTGCTGGTGCGCATGGCCGATGGCGACGGCCGCGCGTCGCTGACGCTCGTCGAGGAAGTCTGGCGCGCCGCGCGCAAGGACGAGATTTTCGACGCCGCGCAGTTGCAGGAAATATTGCAGCGTCGCGCGCCCATCTACGACAAGTCGGCCGACGGCCATTACAATTTGATCTCGGCGCTGCATAAGTCGGTGCGAGGCTCCGATCCCGATGCCGCGCTGTATTATCTCGCGCGCATGCTCGATGCCGGCGAGGACCCGCTGTTTCTGGCCCGTCGTGTCGTGCGCATGGCGGTCGAGGATATCGGGCTTGCCGATCCGCAGGCGCTGGTCATCGCCAACGCAGCCAAGGACACCTTCGACTTCCTCGGTCATCCCGAGGGCGAGCTCGCGATCGCGCAAGCCGTGGTCTATCTCGCCACCGCGCCGAAATCGAATGCCGTCTACACCGCCTTCGGCAAGGCGATGCAGGTCGCCAAGCAGGCCGGCTCGCTGCTGCCGCCGAAACATATCCTCAATTCGCCGACCAAGCTGATGAAATCGGAAGGCTACGGCGCATCTTACGAATACGACCATGACGCCCCCGACGCCTTCTCCGGACAGGATTATTTCCCGGAAGCGCTGGGTCGCCAGACCTTCTACGACCCGCCCGACCGCGGGTTCGAGCGGGAGATCAGGAAGCGGCTGGATTATTGGGCGAAGTTGCGGAAGGAGCGGGGTGGGGCCTAACCCTTTCGGGCTTGCTGTAGGGTTCGATTTACGGTTTACGTAACGCGTAATTCACGCTAGTCCGGCCAAGAAATCGCCATGCCCCGCACGCCCATACATCCCGGTGAACATCTTGCCGAAGAACTGCGACAACTCGGCATCTCCGCCGCAGAACTCGCGCGTCAGGTCGATGTACCCGTGAACCGGATCACCGGCATCATCAATGGACAGCGCGGCATCACGGCCGATACGGCGTTGCGTCTTGGTCACTGGTTCGACACCAGCCCGCAGTTCTGGATGAACCTGCAGCAGCAATATGAGCTGCGCCTCGCGGAAAAAGAGGTGGGGGCGCAGGTTGCGTCGCTGCCGCGCCGCGCGACGGTGCAGTCGACACGAACGTTTGGAAAAGCCACATGAGCCGCCGCATCAAGAGAATGAACCCAAAACCTCGCGAGCGCGATGAGCGCAAGGAGGCGCGCCCGTTCAAGGCGCGCAGCGCGAAGGCGGCTGGGCCTCGGCCGGGCGGCAAGCCGGGCACGAAGCCGCCGCGCTTCGCGAGTGAGCGGGTCGAGCGGCGCGCGCCCAAAGCCGAACCGGAAAAGGCTGCGCCGGCAAAGCCCCCCGTCGAGGCATTGCTGCCGACCAAGGTGCAGACCGTCAAGGTGACGGCCGACGAGAACAACATGCGCGTCGATCGCTTCCTTGAAGCGCACTTTCCCGGCCTGTCGTTCTCCCACATCCAGCGCGTCGTTCGCAAAGGCGAGCTGCGCGTCGACGGCAAGCGCGTCGACAGCAAGGACCGGCTGGAGGAGGGCCAGAGCGTCCGCATTCCGCCGCTGAAGCTCGACACGCCGAAGGCACCCAACCCCGAGTCAGAGGCGGCGCAAAAGACGCTTGCCGCGCTGAAGGAGATGACGATTTACGAGGATGACGACGTTCTCGTGCTGAACAAGCCGGCCGGACTGGCCGTGCAGGGCGGCTCGGGCATGACGCGACACATCGACCAGATGCTGGAGGTGATGCGCGATTCCAAGGGCCAGAAGCCGCGCCTCGTGCACCGCATCGACAGGGAGACGTCGGGCTGTCTCCTGGTCGCCAAGACCCGCTTTGCCGCCTCGCATCTCACCGGCGCATTCCGTTCGCGGTCGGCGCGAAAAACCTATTGGGCGCTGGTGCCGGGCCTGCCGAAGCCGAAGCAGGGCCGCATCTCGACATTTCTCGCCAAGGAGGAGAGCGAGGACGACACCATCATGCGCATCGCCCAGCATGGCGACGAGGGCGCAAGCCACGCGGTGACCTACTATGCGGTGGTCGAGACCGCCGGCAACAAGCTGACCTGGGTGTCGCTGAAGCCGGTGACCGGGCGCACCCACCAGCTGCGCGCCCACATGGAACATATCGGCCACCCCATCGTCGGCGATCCCAAATATTTCAACATCGAGAACTGGCAATTGCCGGGCGGCCTGCAAAACCGGCTGCATCTGCTCGCGCGCCGTATCGTCATTCCGCATCCGCGCGGCGGCTTCATCGATGCCACCGCGCCGCTGCCGCAGCACATGCAGCAGTCGTGGAACCTGCTCGGGCTCGATGCAAGCAGATTTGATCCGATCGAGAATGCGCCTGAAGAGTAGTTGAAAGGGCGGCAGCGGAAGGGCAGGGACCGGAACGAGATGCGCGAATTGTTTGATGAAGCTGCGGGGCGATCCCCGCTTGATCCGCAGGAGTTGGTCCGCCAGGCCGCGCGCGTGCCGTTGCGCAAGCGCTTCTACAAGGAGGTGGGGGTCTCTGAGGCTGAGGGCGGCTTTGCCATCACCCTCGATGGCAAGCCGATCCGCACGCCGTCCGGCCGCCAGGTGATCATCCCTTCGCGCGCGCTGGCCGACGCAGTGGCTGCGGAGTGGGCGGATCAGGACGAGACGATCAAGCCCATGACCATGCCGCTGACGCGGATCGCCAACAGCGTCGTCGAGGGCGTCGTCGACCGCGTCGATCTCGTCACGGACGACCTTGCAAAATACCTCCAGTCCGATCTGCTGTTCTATCGCGCCGGCCATCCCGAGGGGCTTGTCGCCCGCGAAGCCGCGCATTGGGATCCCGTGCTGTTCTGGGCCGCGGAGACGCTGGGGGCGCACTTCATCCTGTCCGAAGGCGTCATGTATGTGACGCAGCCGGATGAGGCGCTTCGGGCCGCGCGTGGGGCCTTGCCAGGGGACGCCTGGTCGGTCGCCGCCCTCCACGTGATCACCACCCTGACCGGCTCGGCGCTGCTGGCGCTGGCGCTTGCCCATGGCGTGCGCGACGCCGACCAGGTTTGGGCGGCAGCCTATGTTGATGAGGACTGGAACGCCGAGAAATGGGGCGTGGACGAAGAAGCGGCCGGCCGCCGCGCCGCCCGCCTGCGGGATTTCGAGGCTGCCGTGGCGGTTTTGGCCGCTGTGAAGCCGCCTGCGGCCAAAGGTCCTTAACGAGAGGTTTACGAGGGCGGCCTTAGGGTGGGGGCCAGCGTTCCCTGGGCCCCACGATGCCGACGCCGATAAGCTCGATTCTTCCCGTCAGTGCCGCCAGCCCTGTTGCTGACGCGGCGACGCCCGATCTTGTGCTGCAGGCCGGCAGCGTGGTCCACGCCCGAGTGGTCAACGTGCTCGCCGATAATCTGGTGCGGATCGCGATCGCCAACCTCTCGATGGATGTGATGTCAGAGGTGGCGCTGACACCAGGCCAAAATCTCCAGCTTGCGGTGTCGCAGAACGGCGGCACCATCCGGCTCGCCGTCATGGGCGGGGCAGGCGAGGCGGCCGCCGATCAGGTCACGTTGACGCCGGCTGCGGCCTCGCTGGTGGACAGCCCGCCGCTAGTGCCGTCAGCGGGCGCGGCCCGCAATGCCCTCACACCGACCGAGCAGGTCGCCGTCACAGAAGCCTCGACCGAGGCCGTGACGAAGCAAGGCAGCCAGGCGCCGCTGTTCGCCAATCTGGCCGCGGTCGTCACCGGCAGCGATCTTCCGGCGGGGCTGAAGCAGGCGATGCTGGGCGTGCTGGCGCAGCAGACGCCGCTCAACACCGGACTCGAAGGCGGCGACATCGAGTCCGCTTTCCAGAAGTCCGGGCTGCTCCTCGAAGCCTCGCTCGCCGCAGGCGCGACTCCGTCCTCCGGAACGATGCCGGATTTGAAAGCCGCGCTGCTGGTGCTGCGCCAGACGCTGACGACGCTCGAGGCCACCGCGCCACAGGCGCAAGGTGCCGCCCTTCCAGCTGGCACCGTGGCGACACCGCGGGTCGCTGCCGCGCAGACGCAGGCTGCACAGGCCGCAACGCCGTCAACCGAACCCGGGATCGCCCAACCGCCGCGTAGCGCCAATCTCGCAGCCTCTGTGTTGGCGGACGCCGCTGGCGGCGCGCCGCAGGCCGCGATGCCGCGGACCATGACCGCAGGCCTTGTCGCGAGCCTCCTGCAAGAGATCACGCAAGATCTGCCGCGCATGACGGGTAACTTGCCGGGCTCGAACAAGGCCGTGCCCGACGGACATGTTTTTGAAGCCGCCGCGCGCGCAACGCCCCCGCCGGTTCGCGGCGCATTGCCGTCGCCGCAATCCATTGCCTCGCCGTCACTCGCACCGGATACGCCGCTTGCCGCGACCGTGCATCGCCTGCTCGACGACACCGATGCCGCCCTCGCGCGGCAGACCTTGCTCCAGGTCGCTTCGCTCCCCGATCGCACCGACGCCAGCGGTCACAGGATCGATCCGACTGTGCCGCAGTGGAATTTCGAGATTCCGTTCGCAACGCCGCAGGGCACTGCAATGGCGCAGTTCGAGATCTCGCGCGACGGCGGCAATGAATCCGCCGATCCCGCCAGGCGCGCCTGGCGTGCGCGCTTTACACTCAATGTCGAGCCAGCCGGCCCCGTGCACGCTTTGATTACGCTGAACGGTGACAAGACCTTCGTGCGGATGTGGGCGGAGCGGCCGACGACCGCACAGCAGCTTCGCGCCGGAATCGGCGAGCTCAACCAGGCCCTGACCAGGGCCGAGCTCAAGCCCGGCGACATCCTGGTTCGCGATGGCACCCCGCCGCAGCCCACTCCGGCCCGCGCCGGCCACTTCCTGGATCGCGCCACATGAGCGATCCGTCGAAGCTTGCGATTGCGCTCCATTACGAGAAGGGCAGCAACGCGCCTGTCGTCGTCGCCAAGGGCAAGGGCACCATCGGCGAAAAGATCGTCGAGATCGCCAAGGCCAACGACATCCCGATCGAGGAGAACGAGATCCTGGCCGGCGCGCTGTCCAAGGTCGAACTCGGCGAGGAGATCCCACCCGACCTCTACAAGGCCGTCGCCGAAGTGCTGGTGTTCGTGCTGCGGCTGTCGGGCAAGCGGTAGCCGTCATCGTTTCACCACGATAGCGGCTGCATGGTCGCGGCCATCGTCATCGCGTAACGGACACCGCCAGTGCTCACCCGCCGTTCCACCCTCGGCCTTCTCGCCGCAGCTGCCGCTTTGCCAGCGCGTGCATTCGCCCATGTCGCGCCGCCGCGCAACGAGATCCGTGACAGCCTCGCAAAGCGCTTCACCGACCTCGGCACGGCCGGGACGTTTGTCGGCTACAAGGTCGAGGACTATCTGGTCGTCGCCAGCGACAAGGAGCGTTCGGGCGAGGCGAAGCTGCCGGCTTCGACCTTCAAGATTCCGAACTCGCTGATCGCGCTCGAAACTGGCGTCGTCACTGACCCCGACAAGGACGTATTTCCTTGGGACGGCGTGAAGCGTCCGATCGAGGCCTGGAACAAGGACCACACGCTGCGCAGCGCGATTCTCGTCAGCGCGGTGCCGGTCTATCAGGAGATCGCACGCCGGATCGGACAAGAGCGCATGCAGAAGTATGTCGATCTGTTCGACTACGGCAATCGCGACATCGGCGGCGGCATCGACCAGTTCTGGCTCACCGGCGCCTTGCGCATCGATCCGGTCGAGCAGGTCGATTTCGTCGACAGGCTGCGCCGCCGCGCGCTGCCGATTTCGAAGCGCAGTCAGGATCTTGTCGCTGACATCCTGCCGGTGACCAAGGTCGGCGATAGCGTCATTCGCGCCAAGTCCGGGCTGCTTGGCGCCGAGCGCGGCGAGCCGTCGCTGGGCTGGATGGTGGGCTGGGCCGAGAAGGGCGAAGCGCACACCGTGTTCGCGCTCAATATGGACTGCAAGGAGCCGCGTCTGGTCGGCGAGCGCATGCCCCTGACGCAAGCCTGCCTTGCCGAGATCGGCGCGATCTAGCGCTATCACGCTGGTGTTGCTCGACTAGCATCCCCCGGTCAAGAAAAACCGGGAGGACAACATGAACTCAACGCCACTCTGGCTGTCGTCGCTCACACTCGCCGCGGCGGGCGGCTGGCTCGCCGCCACGATGTTTGCAGCGCCCGCCACCAGCAAGGAGCCGCGCTTTCCGCAGCTCACCATGGACCAGCTCGACGCCAAGCAGAAACCGCTCGGCGAGCAGATCATGAAGGTCTCGAGCGTCGGCATCGGCGGTCCCTACAATCCGATGATCCGCAGCCCGGTGCTCGGCCAGCGCCTGTTCGACCTGTTCCACTATCTGCGCTGGGAGACCTCGGTCCCGACAAAACTCAACGAGTTCGCGATCCTGATCATCGGGCGGCAATGGCGTTCCCAGGTGGAGTGGTACGCCCATGCGCCGCTCGCGGCGAAGGCGGGTCTGTCGCCCGAGATCATCGCGGAGCTCAAGGCGAATAAGCGGCCTGCGAACATGGCCGAGGACGAGGCCGTCGTGTACGACTTCGTCACCGAGCTCACCACGACGAAGAAGATCGGCGACGAAACCTATGCGCGCGCGAAGAAGGTCTTCAACGACCAGCAGATTGTCGACCTCACCGCAGTCGCCGGCAATTACGTGATGGTCGCGATGCTGCTGACAACGGCGGAGGAGACCGTGCCGCCGGACAAGCAGGAGCCGTTCAAGCCGGGCGAGCCGTAGCCTCCGTCATTGCGAGGAGCCCTTGCGACGACGCAATCCAGATTGCCTCCGCGGCGAGATTCTGGATTGCTTCGCTTCGCTCGCAATGACGGAGTATGGGGCGCCGACGCCGGCTCCCAAGGCCGAGCTGCTTCCCAGCGCTAACCCAACTTGAACAGCGCCTGCAAAAACTCCACCACGGCCTTGCGCGACTCGGCAGCAGTCGTTGGATTGCCGCCGACATGCGGATTGAGCTCGACGCAAGCGTCCTGGTAGGTGAACGGCGCTTTCGTATCGCCATTCATCAAGACTCCGCCGTCGCCTTCGCGGATCTGGCAGTTGCGCACGGTCTGCGCACCTGTTGATACGGCAACCGTATTGACGCCGAGCAGCCCGCTGTCGAAGCCGTGCGCGCTGTCGGGGTATTCCGTCAGCACCACGTCGCGGCCAGCCGTCTTGAGTCGCTCGACGAAAGCCTTGCAGCTCTTCACGGGATTGTAGTCGTCGGGCGTGCCGTGGAAGATGCGGATCGGGCGCGCGGCGATGTCCGTGTCGTTCTGATAGGTCGTCGAGCAGTCGGGATAGAACGGAATGTAGGCGGCGAACTGGATGCCGGACTTGTTCCAGAGCTTGTGGAAGCGGTTGAGGCTCGCATAGAGCGTCGCCTGTCCGCCGCGTGAGAAGCCCATCAGCACGATGCGATCAGGATCGACGCGGGGATGTTTTGCGAGGATCTCCAGCGAGCGGTAGATGTCGATGACGAGGTTGAGCCGGCCGAGCAGGGCCTGGTTCGGCCCCACCACCGTCAGCCCGCGGCCGGTAAAGCCGTCGATCACGAAAGTCGAGATGCCCATGGCGTTGAACGCGTGCACCCAGGCCTCGGTGGTGGCGCCGACGCCGCTCGAGCCGTGCATCAGCACCACGACGGGGAGTTTTCCGCTGCCTTGCGCCACGCGGAATTCGCCGGCGACCGTCACCGGCTTTCCGGCCGCAGCATCACCGCTGAGGAATTGCTGGTCGGAGAGGGTGAGCGAGGGGATCGGGTAGATCTCGGCGCGGGTGGCGACTTCCCTGGGAAGCGATTGCGCGTTGGCGCCGATGCCGACGAACAGCGTTGAAATGCAGAGCGCCATGGCGACGCGGAATGCCGTCGGCATCGGATCCTCCCCCGTGATTTTCAGTGAGTAGAACAACAGGCCTGCGCGCTGTCAAATTGACGCAAGCCGGCGGTTCGCCTCAGGCGGGATCGGCCTTCTTCACCGTCAGCGCCTGGTCGATCGCAAAACCGCCAATCTCGCTCATCGCCTGCGAGATGACGTCGCCCTTGCGGGCAAAGCCGGCGGAGAGGAAATCGAACTGGGTGCGCGCCAGCCGCAGCACCTCGATCGGCACGGAGATTGCGGTCTCGTTGAAGCTGTCGACCGAGGCGTGCAGCGTCTCCAGCTCGCTTGTGAGCTGGCCGATATGGCTCTCGGCCTGCTGCATCAGGCCGAGCAGGTTGCCGCGCTCGGCATCGAATGTTGCGCGCTCGGCCGCCGCGGCCGCGGTGACCTCGGCAAGCTGGCTGCGCAGCCCGTCGATTTGCTTGACCATGGCGTCGGACGCCATCTCACCGGCCTCGCGCAGCTCGCGGTTGCGCGAGTTCTCTTCGTGCTCCCGGTGATAGAGGCGTTCCGCCGACATCGCCCGTTGCGTCAGCGACTCGATCAGCGCGGCCGCGCGCAACAGCATCTCGCCGTTCCGCCCCGACACCATGCTGGCCATGCGGCGCAGGAAGTCGGTGGTTTCGGACGATGGGTTCGGCGGCAGTGGAACGACCGTCGCGGACATGAGGTGATGCTTGCAGCCGGAAATGATGACCGCCGCCGTACCGACTGAGCTCACGCAACATTCGGCGCCTGATCGCAAGCCTGGAGCAAGCCTGAATCGCCGCGCCCGGTCAACCGGGCAGGGCCAGATTTGCAACTGCGTCAGGTATCCTTCTGCCGGCCGATCCGGCCGAGATGGGTGAAGCCGAACCCGGCCGAATATTTCAGGCCATAGCCCAGCGCCCGGTCGATGCCGATATGGGCGAGCCAGATCAAGGCGATGGACAGGGTGAGCGGCGAGGCGAGGCCGAAGCCGAGCGTCAGCAGCGCGACTGGCGCCATGTAGCTGTGGGCGGCGTTGTAGACCATCGCGCCGAGTTTGGCGTCCGACAGGTATGCCAAGAAGCTGAGATCGGGGACGAAGAACAGCAGTGCGAACACCAGCCATGAGCCGTCCCAGGCCCAGTAGAGCATCACCATCCCCACAAACAGGGTCAGGCCCTCCAGCCGCAGCAGGATGTTGACGCCGCCCGTCGCCGCGCCGGTCTCGGCCGCTCCTTCGGTCATGCTCGTCTCCCAGGCAAAACTTTGAAATTCCTTGCGCTTTCCCGCTGCGGCAAGGCAGCCCTGCGGGACCGAAAGCCGCTTCCCGGCCCGCAAAATGCCGTGTTAGAACCCCCGGCAATCGCATTTAGGCTAAGAACTGGCGGGAGCAAATGAAGAATATCCTGGACGCCCTTGAAGACCGTCGCGCCGGCGCAAAGCTCGGCGGCGGCGAGAAGCGCATCGAGGCGCAGCACGCCCGCGGCAAGCTGACCGCGCGCGAGCGCATCGAGCTCTTGCTCGACAAGGGATCGTTCGAGGAATTCGACATGTTCGTCGAGCACCGCTCCACCGAGTTCGGCATGGAGAAGAACAAGGTGCCCGGCGACGGCGTCGTCACCGGCTGGGGCACCGTCAACGGCCGCAAGACGTTTGTCTTCGCCAAGGACTTCACCGTGTTCGGCGGATCGCTGTCGGAAACGCACGCGCTGAAGATCACAAAGCTCCAGGACATGGCGATGAAGGCGCGGGCGCCCATCATCGGCCTTTATGACGCCGGTGGCGCCCGCATCCAGGAGGGCGTCGCGGCGCTCGCCGGCTATTCCTACGTGTTCCGTCGCAACGTGCTTGCCTCCGGCGTGATCCCGCAGATCTCCGTCATCATGGGCCCCTGCGCCGGCGGCGACGTCTATTCGCCGGCGATGACCGACTTCATCTTCATGGTGAAGAACACCAGCTACATGTTTGTCACCGGCCCGGACGTGGTGAAGACCGTCACCAATGAGGTCGTCACGGCGGAAGAGCTCGGCGGCGCCTCGGTGCATGCCACGCGCTCCTCGATCGCCGACGGCGCCTTCGAGAACGACGTCGAGACGCTGTTGCAGATGCGGCGCCTGATCGACTTCCTGCCATCCAACAACACGGACGGCGTGCCGGAATGGCCGAGTTTCGACGACATCGGCCGGGTCGACATGTCGCTCGACACGCTGATCCCCGACAATCCGAACAAGCCCTACGACATGAAGGAGCTGATCCTGAAGGTCGTGGACGAGGGCGACTTCTTCGAGATCGCGGACGCCTTTGCCAAGAACATCGTCACCGGCTTCGGCCGCATCGCCGGCCGCACCGTCGGCTTCGTCGCCAACCAGCCGATGGTGCTCGCCGGCGTGCTCGACAGCGACGCTTCTCGGAAGGCGGCGCGCTTCGTCCGCTTCTGCGATGCCTTCAACATCCCGATCGTCACCTTCGTCGACGTGCCGGGCTTCCTGCCGGGCACCGCGCAGGAATATGGCGGCCTGATCAAGCACGGCGCGAAACTGCTGTTCGCCTATTCGCAGTGCACCGTGCCGCTGGTCACCATCATCACCCGCAAGGCCTATGGCGGCGCCTTCGACGTCATGGCCTCCAAGGAGATCGGTGCCGACATGAACTATGCCTGGCCGACCGCCCAGATCGCGGTGATGGGCGCCAAGGGCGCGGTCGAAATCATCTTCCGCGCCGACATCGGCGACCCCGACAAGATCGCCGCGCGTACCAAGGAATACGAAGACCGCTTCCTGTCGCCCTTCATCGCGGCCGAGCGCGGCTACATCGACGACGTCATCATGCCGCACTCGACGCGGAAGCGGATCGCGCGGGCGCTGTCGATGCTGAAGGACAAGAAGGTGGAAACGCCGGCGAAGAAGCACGACAATTTGCCGTTGTGAGCGCGAGGCGTAGCCCGGATGAGCGTAGCGACATCCGGGTTTTCTATCCAAGTCCCGCATGTCGCTTCGCTCATGCGGGCTACCGATTCTGCTTCTGAGTTGGCATCCTCGATCCAAATCCAATGACCGACAGCGATCCGACCGACGAGATATCCGACATCGAAGCGCGTATCGAGGCTTTGGCCGAGATCGCCGAGCGATGCCGGAAGTACATCCTGGCATCAAAGCTCGCCATCGGCGGCGGCGCTGCGCTGTTGCTGATCACGATCCTCGGCTTGCTCGGGATGGGCCAGACCGCCGCGCTCGGCTCGATCGCTCTGGTGCTCGGCGGAATTGTCTCGCTTGGCTCGAACGTCAGCACGTTGCGGCAGACGGAGAGCGCGATCGGTGATGCAGAGGCGCTTCGGTCTCAACTGATCAGCCGCATCGACCTTCGCGTGGTCGCCGATACGCCGATGAAGCTCGTGTAACCGAGCAGCCTTACGCCGCAGCCCTGCGCGACAGCACCTGCAACTCCTCGCGGCATTCGGCTGCGAACGCCTGAAGCTGCTCCGCGGTTTGGCGGTCGAGGATCGCCTTTGCCAGCCGTTCGGCGCGGGCAAGCTGGTCTCTGAGATATGCGATGCGGGCCATGTGTCACCTTCCGCAGGGTTGATTTGATGGCCGTGACCCTACGGCCATCGCCGGATTCATTATGTGAGGCGCGTCACACCTCACGCGGGCGCGGCGTCAGCGGGTCGCGTCCGCCGCAGCGAAATGCGCCATCTGGTCGGCGTGGGCCTTGGCGAAAGCCGGGCGGGCGGTGGCGCGCGCGACGTAGGCGCGGCTGGCGGGACTGTCCGCGAGCCCTTCAAACTGATCGACGACGCGCAGCACGTCTGACATCAGGATGTCGGCGACGGAGAACGTGCCTGCCAGCCATTCGCGGTTGGCCAGCACCGCCTCCATGTGCTTGAGGCGGAGTTTTAGGAAGTCGTCGACGAATTTCCACGCGGCCGTATCGCTCGGATGGCCCATGAACTTCGACATCGTCCAGGGCAGGCTCGCCATCTCCACCGAATTGAGTGCGGCGAACAGCCATTCCGTGGCCTCGTTGCGGCCGCGCGGATCTGATGGCATCAGCTTTGCGCTGAGGCCGCCGAGATGCAGCAGGATCGCGCCGCTCTCGAAGATCGAGAGATCGCCGTCGGTCAGCCACGGCACCTGCCCGAACGGCTGGTGCGCAAGATGCTCGGCGCCGCGCCGGTCGAACGGCGCGCTCGCGACGCGATAGGGCAATGCGGCCTCTTCGAGCGCCCAGCGCACCCGAAGGTCGCGCACGAAACCGCGCGGGGGCGGGGGAACCCAGTCGAAGGTGGTGAGCGTGAGGTCGGGCATGTGGTGTCTCCGTCTGCTGTTCGGGCATAGGACGGGCGAGCGATGCGCGTTCCGACACCGGTGCCGTCCTTTTTTTGTCGTCGCCGACGTCATCGGCTAGTCTCACCCCAAACAACAGGAGGAAAATCCGATGCCGTCAGCCTTCTTCGTCGTCCGCGCCACCGTCACCGATGCCGGCAAGCGCGCCGCCTTCGACAGATGGTACGAGACGGAACATCTGCCCGACGCGGTGAAGGTGTTCGGTGTGGCTAAGGCCTGGCGGTTCTGGAGCCTCGACGATCCCTCCCTGCATCAGGCGTTGTATCAGTTCGAGAGCGAGGCTGCGCTACAGGCCATGCTGAAGGGCGGTGCGCTGACGCAGCTGGTGGCTGATTTCAACCGCGATTGGCCCGACGTGACGCGCACGCGCGAGTTGCTGGTGCTGGCGCAGGAGTTTGGGAAATAGAGCACCGGGCTACGGCGCTGCGAATTCTCCTGTCACCTGCGCAACGAAGCTGAACGCGCGATTCAGCTTCGGTTCATGTCATCACCGCGACACTTCCTCTGCATCACTGGCACGACCATCCAAGAGGAAAGAAGTCATGGAGCGCCGGAACTTTTTGAAATTTGCAATCGGTATCGCGGCCGGAGCTGCCGCGTTCACGACCGCCGCACAGGCCGCGCCGCTGGCGCCGCAGCCGCTCGGTGATCCCAGCAAGCCGCAAGGCAATCCCGACGCTCATCCCGCAGTCACGAGCAGCGATGAAGCCTCGCAGTTGAAACCGGAGCAGGTGCACTGGCACGGCCACCACCGTCATTGGGGTTGGCGCCGCCGTCACTGGGGCTGGCATCGCCGGCGCTGGCACCGCCGCCATTGGTAAGCGTCGCGCTAAGCGAGGCTTGAACGGGGACCGCGATCGCGGTCCCCGTTCTGATTCGAAACATCCCGGTGCGACGTCAGGCGCTCAAAAAGAAAATGGCCGCGCAGGCTTTCGCCGCGCGGCCATTTCGCAATGCGAAAAACGAGATCAGAACGGACGGCAGCGGCCGGCATACCAGCGGAAGCCGTAGGGGCACACGCGCGCGCGCGGCACGACCACGACAGGGGCCGGCGCAACCACGATCGGACCCGGGCGGACAACGACCGGACCGCGCATCGGGCGGCAGCCGCCATAGGCGCCGCGATACCAGCCGGGGCCGCAACCGCCGGCGGCGCTGGCCGCCTCGCTGAAACCAGCGACCGCGCTGGCGAGCATCACGGCGGCAAACAGGTATTTCATTTGATCTTCCTTCTCGTCCTTGGGGTAGGTTTTGGGGGCAGGATTGGGGCAGGTAGGAGGGCTTGGCGCTTTCGGCGCACCATGAATCAAAAGACACGATTCGACACGTTAAAATCGCAACATGCCGAAACGACGCCAGCCAAATCTGCCAATCATGACCTGAATGCGGCATGAACATTCCCCGCACGCGGCTCCGGACGACAGCAATGACGCTACCGGCCGAGAAAAATCAGCACCAGCTCCTTGTACTTCTCAGGCGCCTCCAGGAAGACGAGATGGCCGGTGTCCGGGATCACCTCGGCTCGCGCATTCGGCATCTTCGCGGCGAGTGCCTTCGCCAGCTCGGCGTTCTCTCCCATTTTCGCGCGCAGCGCCTCGGGCGCGTTCGGTCGGCCCGGTGCGTTGTGGTCGTCGGCGCCCATGATGAACAGCGTCGGCTCGGTGATCAGTGCGATCTCGTGCGCCACCGGCTCGCGATAGATCATCTGGCCGGAACTGACGAAGGCGCGCAGCCAGCGCGAATAATCAGGGCTGCCCTTGATGTTGAAGCGGGCGTCGATGAACGGCGTGATCGCGCCCGGCGGCAGCTTGATCGCATAATTGGTCTGAAGCTGCTTGCGATAGCCTTCGGCCGTGAGCTTGTCCTCGGTCTCGATCATCTTCTCGGTCGGCGTCGGCGGCACATAGAGGCGGTAATCTTCCAGCCCGATCGGGGCCGTCAGAACAAGGTGGGCGACGCGGTCGGGAAAGGCGCGGGCGATGCGGACGCCCAGCATGCCGCCGAGCGAATGGGCGACGATCTCGGCCTTGTCGATCTTGAGGTGATCGAGCAGTGCGATGGTGTTGCGCGCCAGATTGTCGAAATGCAATTCGCCCGCCGGCTTGGAGGATTTGCCGAAGCCGATCTGGTCCGGCACCACGACGCGGAAGCCGGCCTCGCTCAGCATCTTGATAACAGGCGCCCAGTAGCTCGACGGGAAATTGCGCCCGTGCAGCAGCACCACGGTGCGGCCGTTCGGCTGCGCAGGCGGCACATCCATATAGGCCATGCTGAGCTGCTCGCCGTCATTGACAACAGGCAGCAGGTGCACGGGGTAAGGATAGGCAAAGCCTTCGAGCGCGATGCCGTAAGATTCGCGCGGGACGGTGTCGGCGGCGTGGGTGGAGGTGAGCGGAGAGACGATGAGGACGGCGACGAGCGCGGCCGAAGCGAAGCGGATCATGGGGGATCTCTGTGTGTGACAACCGTGGCCATAAACACGTGGATGGCCGGGTCAAGCGAGAGACGTCGTTCACACGGAGTTGTGTTTAGTCCCGCCCGTCACCGAACAACGCGGCAAACTGCTTCTCGCCGGTGCGCGTAAAATTCACCACGCGGCTGCCGGGCGTGGCGTCGCGGGCGGCCCATTTCAGCTCGGCGAAACGCTGCATCATGGCGGCGCCCAGCGTGCCGGCGAGATGGTGGCGCCGCTCGCTCCAGTCGAGGCAGGCCTTGCACACGGGGCGGCGCGGATGGGCAAGCATGTCGGGCGAGATCTGCAAATGCTTCGCCAGGAAGCGCTCGCCCTCGGTGGTCAGCTCGATCTCCTGCTTCTTCTGCCTGACAAGGTTTTGCGCGCGCAGGGTGTCGAGCATCTGCACGCCGAGATCGCCGGCGAGATGATCGTAGCAGATCCGCGCGCGCCGCAGCGCCGGATCCTTCGGCCCGGTGCGCACGCGCATATGGCCGGTCCGCGCGGCAAGCCCCGCAAGGCCCTCCAGCACACCGGCGACGTCGTCGTCGGTGAGGCGGTAGTAGCGATGGCGGCCTTGCTTCTCCGGCTCGATCAGGCCGCCGGCCTCGAGCTTGGAAAGATGCGAGCTCGCGGTCTGCGGGGTGATGCCGGCCTCCTGCGCCAGCTCGCTCGCGGTGAGCGCGCGGCCGTTCATCAGCGCCGTGAGCATGTTGGCGCGTGCGGGATCGCCGACGAGCGAAGCGATCATGGCGATGTCTGGACCTGATTTCATGCTTCGATGGTAGCCGAAGCATTGCGGTGAGGCAAGCGCGTAGCGTGGGGTTGCTCGTCATTGCGAGGAGCCCCTGACAAAATTGCGAAGCAATTTTGCACTGGCGACGAAACAATCCAGGCTCCCTCTGCAGAGGGATTCCTGGATTGCTTCGCTGCGCTCGCAATGACGGTGTGGAACCAGAGGAGCCCATCATGTCCATCACCGTCTTCATCCGCTACCAGCTCGATCCCTTCAAACGCGCGCAGTTCGAGGAGTATTCGAAGCGCTGGCTCACCATCATCCCGAAATGCGGCGGCGATCTGATCGGCTATTTCATGCCGCACGAGGGCACCAACAATATCGCGTTTGCGCTGATCACCTTCGAGAGTCTGGCTGCGTATGAGGCCTATCGCGCCCGGCTGCGTCAGGATACGGAAGGCATGGCGAACTTCCACTTCGCCGAGGAGCACAAATTCATCCTCGCGGAAGAGCGCACGTTTCTGCGCCAAGTGGTTTTGTAAGTGGTATCGTAGGCCATCAACGACAGGAGAGATGCCCATGATCGCCGTGATCTTCGAGGTCTGGCCGAAGCCGGAACACCGCCAGGATTATTTCGACCTCGCGGCCGACCTCAAGCCGATCCTGCAAACCATCGACGGCTTCATCTCGGTCGAGCGTTTCGAGAGCCTGACCGACAAGGGCAAGATCTTGTCGGTGTCGTTCTGGCGGGACGAGGCGGCCGTGCAGGCCTGGCGCAACACGATGGAGCACCGCCGCACCCAGGCCAAGGGCCGCGCAAAAATCTTCGCCGATTATCATCTGCGTATCGCCAGCGTCATCCGCGACTACAGCATGAATGATCGCGAGCAGGCGCCAAAGGACAGCCGCGCGGTGCACGACGCGCACTAGCGCGCGCGGCGGCACGTCCCCATCTCTGCGCGGCCAACAAGGGAGAGAAACATGCACGTGACAACTGCTGACAAGCGCGCGACCTTCAGGAAGCTGCACGAGAGCGGCTGCTTCATCCTGCCCAATCCGGTCGACGTCGGCAGCGCGAAAGCGTTGCAGCATCTCGGTTTCAAGGCACTCGCGTCGTCGAGTGCGGGCTTTGCCTGGACCATCGGCAAGGCCGACAACCACGTCTCCGTCGAGGACGTCTGTCAGCACCTGGCGGCATTGAGCACGTCCGTCGATATCCCGGTGAACGCGGATTTCGAGGGCGGCTTTGCGGTCGAGCCGGACAAGGTCGCGGACAATGTCGAGCGCTGTGTGCGCACCGGCGTTGCCGGCCTGTCGATCGAGGATTCCACCGGCGACAAGGACAAGCCGATCTACGAGCGCGCGCTCGCGGTCGAGCGCATCAAGGCGTCGCGCAAGGCGATCGGCGATAGCGGCGTGCTCCTGGTCGGCCGCTGCGAGGCCTACCTTTGGGGCGTGACCGACCTCAAGCTCGTCATCGACCGGCTCACCGCTTACGCCGATGCCGGCGCCGATTGCCTTTACGCGCCGGGCCTCAAGAGCCGCGAGGACATCGCCGCGGTGGTGAAGGCTGTCGCACCCAAACCGTTCAACCTGTTGATCGGCGGCTCCGGGCTGTCATTGCAGGAAGCTGCCGATCTTGGCGTGCGCCGGATCAGCGTCGGCGGTTCACTCGCTCGCGCCGCCTGGGGCGGCTTCATGCGGGCCGCGAAGGAAATGGCGGAGAAGGGGACCTTCGCGGAACTCGCGGGCGGCTATCCCGGCGGCGAGCTCAACAAGATGTTCAGCTAAGACAAACGAAAGCGGCGGGATGTGAGTCCCGCCGCTGTCGCATATTGTTGCAATTCGTTACTTCGCGCCGTCAGCCGGTGCCGGCGTATCCGGGGCCGGCTTGCTCGGTGCGGCGCCCGTGGTCACGCCCGGCCCGGTGTTGGTGCGCGGCGTCACGTCGCGCATGCCGGGAGGTGCGGCCGGGTTGGTCGCCGGTGCCTGCTGCGCTGTCTGCGTCGCCGGCGTGGTGCTGGCCTGGTTGCTGGTGCCGGTGTTGTTCAGGCCGTAGAATACGGCACCCAGCACCAAGGCGATTGCCACTGCGAACAGGGCTACTTTGCCGCTGGAGGCGGGGCCTTCGCCAAGCTCCGGGTCGACTTGAAGCTGGGCATCCCGTCGCGCCGCATTGCGATACTCATCATCGGCGAGATTCGGGCGGTACGGATCGTTGATAAAACGGTCGTCAGCCATCGATTGGTTCTCCTCGATTATTGCGGCGGGACAACCCGTGGATGCGAGATTCTGTTCCGCCCCTCTTAATGCTTTCGTCGCATGTTGCGCCCGCGGCGGGAATCGGGAACCTGTTCGCTGGGGAACCTGAAGCGTAAGCTCCGCTGACGGAAGGGAACAAAGCGATGTGGAGCTCGCCGCCGAGCGATAGCGTGCTGCATCTGTTGTCGCTGGTTGCGGTCGCGGCGCAAGGCATGACCGCTGCGCTCGCAGCCGGCCGCCGCAGCATGGATTGGCTCGGCGTCTGCTTTCTCGGCTGCATCACGGCGCTCGGCGGCGGCACTTTGCGCGATCTCTTCCTGGGGCATTATCCGCTGGCCTGGGTGCAGAACCCCATCTACCTCGCACTGGCCGGAGGCGCTGCCTTCCTCACCATCCTGATGGCGCGGCTGGTGCACCGGCTGAAACTGGCCTTCATCGTGCTCGATGCCATCGGCCTCGTCGTCTTCACCATGACCGGCTGCGACATCGCCTGGCAGATGGACGCCACGCTGCCGATCGTCATCGTCTCCGGCATGGTGACCGGTTGCGCCGGCGGCGTGTTGCGCGACGTGCTCTGCAACGACGTGCCGCTGCTGTTCCGCTCCGAACTCTATGCCAGCGTCTCGGTGGTGACGGGATTGTTCTATGCCACCGCGTTCGGTCTCAAGCTGAACGCCGAGCTCTGGACCATTTTGACGTTCGTCTTCGGCATCAGCTTCCGCCTGCTGGCGGTGCGCTACAAATGGGAGATGCCGAAATTCGTGTTCACGGAGGAGGAGGAGCGGGAGCCTTGAGCTACGGCTCCTGCTTCCGCGCCCTCGCCACCTGCGCCGGCGTCACCAGCGGCGCGGCATTGCCCCAGGAATTGCGGATGTAGTTCGTCACTGCTGCGACCTCTTCGTCGGAGAGCCGGTTGGAATAGGCCGGCATCTCCCCGGTGTTAGGCGCGCGCGGGGTCGTCACGGTGTGGGCGCCGTCGAGGATGATGCGCAAGGTCGAGGACGGATTGACCGATTGCAGCAGCGCATTGGCGGGCAGCGGCGGATAGATGCGCGGTGCGCCTGTGCCGTCGGCCTCATGGCAGGCGATGCAGAGCTTGGCGTAGACGGCCTGGCCGGCCTTCATCTCGGCATCGTCAGGCGGCGTCACAATCGTCTCACGCCGCGCTGGCGGCAGGTTCTTCAAGTAAACCGCGATTGCGCGCACGTCGGCATCGCTCATCTTCGAGGTCGAGTTGACGACCACCTCCGCCATCAGCCCGCTGGCATGGCTCCTGGCGTTGCGCCCGCTCTGAAGATATTCGGTGACGTCCTCGACGCTCCACGATTTCAGCCCCGTGCGGGCGGCGCCATCGAGCCGTGGCGCGTACCAGCCGCCGACCTCGTTGCCCGCGAGGGCCTGCGCCTGCTTGTCCGCGCCAAAATAGTTCTTCGGTGTATGGCAGGCGCCGCAATGACCGAGCCCGGTGACGAGATAGCCGCCCCGATTCCACGCCGCGCTCTGGCTCTGGTCCGGCTCGAACAGCCCGGGCTTGAAATACACAATGTTCCAGATCCGCATCAGGGCGCGATAGCTAAACGGCCAGCGCAGTTCCGGCGGCTTGTTGCGGCTCGTGACGGCCGCGAGCGTTCCGAGATAGGCGCGGATCGCCAGCGTGTCGTCCTTCGTCATCCGCGTGAAATAGGGGTAGGGAAACGCCGGGTAATAATTGGAGCCGTCGGGCGCGACACCGGTGCGCACGGCGCGGGTGAAGTCGGCATCGGTCCAGGCGCCGATGCCGGTGTCGCGGTCCGGCGTCAGGTTCGGCGCGTAGATCGCGCCGAACGGCGTGTCGATGCGCTTTCCGCCCGCGAACGGTTGGGCGGGATCGGCGGTGTGGCAGCCGGCACAGTCGCCGGCTTCCACCAGCGCCTTGCCAGTGGCGATCAGCTCCGGTGACGGCTCGGCAGCGACGGCCGCGTTCGCAACCGCACTGCACAACGCCAGAACCACGAGAGCCAGGCCAGCCAGAATCGTCCGCATCGAAAGCCTCTCCTGCGACCCATCGACGCCGTCCCGGATGACCAGGCGTCAATTCGTTGCGCGACGGCGGGGGTATGGTGACACAAAATGAAAATCGCGGATGCCAATGCAGCCACGAAATTGCGATTTTTACCCGGCGCTGCCTTTGGTCCAGAATTGTGATGCGGAGCGTGAAATATCCGACATAGAGTGGCGGAAATGGTCGGCGCGCCCTAGCTAAAAACAACGGGCAGGCAACGGCTTAAGCAGCCAAGCGCTCAAAAGGGCGGAAGAGGACATAATGGGCATCAACCAGGGTCCGATCAGTCTCGATCAGAAATACACCCAGGACACCGGACATATTTTCACGACGGGCATTCAGGCCCTGGTCCGGCTGCCGATGGCCCAGATCCGGCGCGACCGTGCCGCGGGATTGAACACCGCGGGCTTCATCTCCGGCTATCGCGGCTCGCCCCTCGGCGGCTATGACCAGCAGCTGTTCGCCGCGCGAAAACATCTCGAGCAGTACAATATCAAGTTCCAGCCCGGCGTGAACGAGGACCTGGCCGCGACCGCGGTCTGGGGCTCGCAGCAGCTCAACCTCTCGCCCGGCGCCAAGTATGACGGCGTGGTCGGCATCTGGTACGGCAAGGGGCCCGGCGTCGATCGCTGCGGCGACGTCTTCCGCCACGGCAATGCCGCGGGCTCCGCCAAAAACGGCGGCGTCTTGTGTCTCGCTGGCGACGACCACGGCGCAAAATCCTCGACGGTCCCGCATCAGTCCGACCACGCCTTCATGTCGGCGCTGATGCCCTATCTCTACCCCTCGAGCGTCCACGAGATGATCGAGATGGGTCTTCTCGGTATCGCGATGTCGCGCTACTCGGGCTGCTGGGTCGGCATGAAGGTGATCACGGAGACCGTGGAGACTACTGCCGAGATCGATCTCACCGACGAGATGACGCCGTTCGTGATCCCGACCGATTTCGAGATGCCCGAAGGCGGCCTCAATCTGCGCTGGCCCGACGACCGCTTCGCCCAGGACCGCCGCCTGCAGGACTACAAGGGCTTTGCCGCGATCGCCTTTGCGCGCGCCAACAAGGTCAATCGCATCACCATGGACTCGCCGAACGCGCGCTACGGCATCATGGCGTCCGGCAAGAGTTACGAGGATATCCGGCAGGCGCTGCGCGAGCTCGGTATCACACCCGAGGTCGCCGCCAAGATCGGACTTCGATTGTACAAGATCGGTATGCCGTGGCCTCTGGAGCCGGAAGGCGTCCGGCAATTCGCCGTGGGCCTCGAGGAAATCTTCATCATCGAAGAGCGCCGCGAGATCGTCGAAAATCAAGTGAAGCAGGAGCTGTTCAACTGGCGGGACGACGTCCGTCCCCGCATCATCGGCAAGATGGACGACCACGACAAGCGCTTCCTCCCCTTTGCCGAAGAACTCAGCGTCGCCTCGCTGGCCAGCTCGCTCACCGAGCGGCTGCTTCGACTTGATCTCAATCCCGAAATTGCAACGATGCTGCGCGCGAAGGCCGATTGGTTCAACGGCCGCCAGGCGTCGCAAATGCAGGCGACCGCGCCTGTCGCCCGCACCCCCTATTTCTGCTCCGGCTGCCCGCACAACACATCGACCAAGGTGCCCGAAGGCAGTCGCGCCTTTGCCGGCATCGGTTGCCACTTCATGGCGCTGTGGATGGACCGCTCGACCGAGACCTTCACACACATGGGCGGAGAGGGTGTGCCGTGGGTCGGCGTTGCCCCTTTCACCAAGGAAGAGCACGTGTTCGCCAATCTCGGCGACGGCACGTATTTCCACTCCGGCAGCCTCGCGATCCGCCAGGCGATCGCCTCCGGCGCCAACATCACCTACAAGATCCTCTATAACGACGCGACCGCGATGACCGGCGGCCAGCATGTCGACGGCGAATTGTCGCCGCAGCAGATCACCTTCCAGCTTCACAGCGAAGGCATCCGCGAGATCTATCTGGTCTCGGAAAATCCCGACGCCTATCCGGCGAACGAGATCGCGCCCGGCGTCAAGACAGCGCATCGTGACGAGCTCGACGCGGTTCAGAAAACGCTGCGCAAGGTCAAGGGTGCGTCCGCGATCGTGTTCGTGCAGACTTGCGCCGCCGAGAAGCGCCGCCGCCGCAAGCGCGGCACGATGGAGGATCCGGCGCGCCGTGTGCTCATCAATCCTTCGGTGTGTGAAGGCTGCGGCGATTGCTCGGTGCAATCGAACTGCATTTCGGTCGAGCCGCTGGAGACCGAGTTCGGCCGCAAGCGCGCCATCAACCAGTCGACCTGCAACAAGGATTATTCCTGCGTCAAAGGCTTTTGCCCGTCCTTCGTCACCGTCGACGGCGGCAAGATGCGCAAGCGTGCGCCGGCGGGCGTCGGCGATATCGGCGCGCTGCCTGAGCCGGCATCACGCCCGAACCTGGACAAGCCCTACAATATCGCGGTCGGCGGCGTCGGCGGGACCGGCGTGCTGACCATCGGCGCGCTGCTGGGCATGGCCGCCCATATCGAGGGCAAGGCCTCGATGATCCTCGACATGTCGGGCCTGGCGCAAAAGGGTGGGGCGGTGCTGAGCCACGTCCGCCTGTCCGACCATCCAGCCGAGGTGACCTGCTCGCGCATCGTCACCGGCACGGCCGATGTGGTGCTCGCAGCCGATGAGGTGGTCGCGGTTGCCAAGGACACCATCTCGCTCTGCGACAGCAGCCGCACCCGCGGCATCATCAACAGCCACGTCATTCCCACCGCCGACTTCGTTCTCAACCGCGATTTCAACTTCCAGACCCGCAAGCTGAACGGGTTGCTGGAAACCGCGCTGCACAAGGATTCGGTGTTCTTCGACTTCACCAAGCCGGCCGAGCAGCTGCTCGGCGACAGCATCGCGACCAACATGATGATGATGGGCTACGCCTATCAGAAGGGCCTCTTGCCGTTGTCGGCGGAAGCGATCGAGCAGGCGATCGAGGTCAACGGCGTCTCGATCAAGATGAACAAGGAAGCCTTCCGCCTCGGCCGGCTCGCGGTCGCCGACCCCCAGCGCCTGGTAGACATGCTGAAGGGGACTGACGACGTCGTCGCACCGAAGACGCTGGAGGCGATGACGCTCGACGAACTCATCGAGCACCGCGCCAAGCATCTTACGGCCTATCAGAACGGCCGGCTGGCCAAGCGCTACCGGAAGCTGGTGGACCAGGTCAGCGACGCCGCCAGGCAGGGCGGCTATGACGAGGCGCTGACACGCACCGTTGCGGTCAACTACGCAAAACTGCTGGCCTACAAGGACGAATACGAAGTCGCACGCCTTTACACCGACGGCGCGTTCGAAAAACAGCTCCGCGACCAGTTCGAGGGCGACTTCAAGTTCAACTTCAACCTGGCCCCGCCTATTCTCAGCAGGGGCGTCGATGCGCTCGGCCGCCCGAAGAAGCGCGCGTTCGGCCCGTGGATGCTTCCGGTGTTTCGCGTGCTGGCGAAGTTCAAGGTCCTGCGCGGCACGCCGCTCGACATCTTCGGTCGCAGCGCCGACCGCAAGCTCGAACGCGATCTGATCGCCGGCTACGAGAAGGACGTCGCCACCGTGCTCGGCCTGCTGTCGCCGCTCACGATCGACACCGCGGTGGAGCTGCTGTCGTTGCCCGACCGCATCCGCGGCTATGGCCCGGTGAAGGAGAAGGCCGTCGCGGACGCCAAGGCCCGCTACGCCCAGCTCGCCGCCGACCTCGCGAACCCGCCGCCGGCTCCGCGGCAGATCGCGGCGGAGTAGAATTTGTGGGGTGGGGGCGCTGATCCACCCACCAAATTCCTGTTTGAAATCAACCACAGGTCTACTGTGCATGGGGTTGTTTTCGCAGAAAAGGGTGTTCCGATAAAACGAAACCGCTTGTGCCGTCGGGCAAAACACCTTTAGGGTTCTGCCCGTCGCCCCCATCATTGCGAGCGCAGCGAAGCAATCCAGAAATGCGTCCGCGGAGAGATTCCTGGATTGCTTCGCTGCGCTCGCAATGACGTTTCCGGAAGCAGAGGCGTTCCGACCGCACCTCGGCGATTTGCGCGAACCCGCTGCCCTCTCGCCCGGCGGAATATTTCCGCGCTTGCCAACAGGGCGGCAGCGGTTCAGAAAAAAACGGAAGCGAGAAACGCCAGCGGAGACCTTATTTGACCATCAAGGGCAAGGCCTACATTGCGGGGATCTACGAACACCCGACCCGGCACGCGCCGGACAAATCCACCGCGCAGCTCCATGCCGAGGTCGCCAAGGGCGCGATCGAGGATGCCGGGCTCAGCAAGGACGATGTCGACGGCTATTTCTGCGCGGGCGATGCCCCGGGCGGCGCCTGGCCGATGGTCGATTATCTCGGCCTCAACACCAAGAAACTCCGCCATGTCGATTCAACCGAGACCGGCGGCTGCTCCTACATCATCCATCTCGGCCACGCCGCTGAAGCCATCGCCGCGGGCAAGTGCTCGATCGCGCTGATCACGCTGGCCGGCAAGCCGCGCACCGGGGCGATGCCGCCGCGTGCGGCCGGCGCCGAGGCCGATTTCGAGACGGCTTACGGCGCGACCACGCACAATGCCTACGGCATGTGTGCCATGCGCCACATGCACGACTATGGCACCACCAGCCAGCAGCTCGCCTGGATCAAGGTCGCGGCCTCGCACCACGCGCAATACAATCCGCATGCGATGCTCAAGGATGTCGTCACCGTCGAGGACGTCCTGAACTCGCCGATGATCTCCGATCCCTTGCATCGCATGGATTGCTGCGTCGTCTCCGACGGTGGCGGCGCGCTGATCGTGACGACACCCGAGATCGCAAAAAGCCTGAAGAAGCCGCTGGTCAAGCTGATCGGCCACGGCGAGGCCATGAAAGGCCCGCGCGGCGGCAAGGATCTCGACCTCACATACTCCGCCGGCATCTGGTCCGGCCCGCGTGCGTTCGAGGAAGCCGGCATCACGCCGAAGGACATCAAATACGCCTCGATCTACGACAGCTTCACCATCACCGTCTTGATGCAGCTCGAAGACCTCGGCTTCTGCAAGAAAGGCGACGGCGGCAAGTTCGTCGCTGATGGCAATCTGATCTCGGGCGTCGGCAAGCTGCCGTTCAACACCGATGGCGGTGGCCTCTGCAGCAACCATCCCGTCAACCGCGGCGGCATGACCAAGATCCTCGAGGCCGTGCGGCAGCTGCGCGGCGAGGCGCATCCGAAGGTGCAGGTTAAGGATTGCGATCTCGCCATCGCCCACGGCACCGGCGGGCTTTTGGGTGTTCGCCACGCCGCCTCGACTGCGATTCTGGAGCGCGTGTGATGAGCGAAGCCAAGAAATATCCGGCCCCGGTGACCAACCCCGAGACAGCCGCGTTCTGGGACGCGGCCAAGCAGGGCAAGTTCATGATCAAGCGCTGCACCGCCTGCGGCGAAGCGCATTACTTCCCGCGCGCGATCTGCCCGTTCTGCTACTCCGACAAGACGGTGTGGGAGGAGTCTTCGGGCGAAGGCACGATCTACACTTACAGCTTGATGCGGAAGTCGCCGACCGGCCCTTACGCGATCGGCTACGTCACGCTGAAGGAGGGGCCGTCGCTCCAGACCAATTTCGTCGATTGCGATTTGACGACGTTGAAGATCGGCCAGAAGGTGAAGGTGGTGTTCAAGCCGACCGATGGCGCACCGCTGCCGTTCTTCACGCCGGCTTAGGGCGGTCCTTATCCTGAGGAGCTTGCGAAGCAAGCGTCTCGAAGGATGGCCACAATAAAGAAAGCGTTTCGGGCATCCTCATGGTTCGAGACGGCGCAAGAGCGCCTCCTCACCATGAGGATGAACACCACGGGGAGGAAACAACAAAAATGTCAGCCAGATACGACGAACTCAAAGGCCTCAAAAACCTCGGCCAGAAATATTCCTACACCGACCGCGAAGCGATGCTCTATGCCTACGGTATCGGCCTCGGCGCCGATCCGATGGACGAGAACGAGCTTGCCTTTGTCAACGAGGGCACGTTGACGCCGCGGCCGCTCAAGGTGGTGCCGACCTTCGCGTCCGTTGCGGCGTGGGGCGCGGGTCCGGGCGAGATGAATCTCAACCGCGTGATGGTGGTCGACGGCGAGCGCGACATCACCTTCCACCAGCTGCTGCCGGTCGCCGCGCACATCACCGCCGATTCCTCCGTCGTTGAAGTCTACGACAAGGGCAAGGACAAGGGCGTCGTCATCAGCCACCAGACCGTGCTCAAGAACGAGAAGGGCGAGAAGCTGGCAACTCTGGTCGCCTCACGCTTCGCCCGCGGCGACGGCGGCTTTGGCGGGCCGAACCTGACCCAGCCGGATCCGCACAAGATCCCGTCCCGCGCCCCCGACACGACCATCGACATCGTCACGCGCCCCGACCAGGCGCTGGTCTATCGCCTCTGCGGCGACCGCAACCCGCTGCACTCCGACCCTGAGTTCGCGAAGAAGGCCGGGTTTCCGCGTCCGATCCTGCACGGCATGTGCACCTACGGCATCACCTGCCGTGGCGTGCTGCAGACCTATGCCGACTACGACGCCTCCGCATTCCGCCAGCACGTCGCGCGGTTCTCCTCGCCTGTCTATCCCGGCGAGACCGTGACCATGGACCTCTGGAAGGACGGCAGCGTGATCTCGTTCGAAGCCAAGGTGAAGTCGCGCGGCGTCACCGTAATCAAGAACGGCAAGACGGTGCTGGGGTGATGATGCCGCTCGACGCGCTCTGAGTTATCTCGTCATGCCCGGGCTTGCCCCGGGCATCCACGTTCTTCGCGCGGTTGGCGATCAAGTTTGTGGATGGCCGGGGCAAGCCCGGCCATAACGGAGCAAAAGAACAAAACAGGGAGACGCCACCATGGGACTACTCGATGGCAAGGTTGCGCTGGTCACCGGCGCGGGCGGCGGGCTTGGTGAGGCCTACGCAAAGCTGTTCGCGCGGGAAGGGGCCTCCGTCGTTGTCAACGACCTCGGTGGCCCCCGCGACGGCTCCGGCGCCGACACATCGATGGCGCAGCTCGTGGTGGATGCGATCAAGGCCGAAGGCGGCAAGGCGGTCGCCAACGGCGCCGACATCTCCACCATGGAAGGCGGCCAATCGGTGTTCGACGACGCCATCAAGCACTTCGGCCGCGCCGACATCCTCGTCAACAATGCCGGCATCCTGCGCGACCAGACCTTCGCCAAGGCTAGCGAGTCCGACTGGGACAAGGTCATCAAGGTGCATCTGAAGGGCACCTTTTGTTGCACCATGCCGGTGTTTCGCTGGATGCGGGAAAATGGCGGTGGCGTCATCGTCAACACCTCCTCGACCTCGGGCCTGATCGGCAACTTTGGCCAGAGCAATTACGGCGCGGCCAAGGGCGGCATCTGGGGCCTGTCCAACGTGCTGGCGATCGAGGGCCGCAAATACAACATCCGGATCTGGACGCTTGCGCCGGGCGCGCTGACCCGCATGACCGCAGACCTGCCCCGCTATAAGGAGAACCCCCGTGCGGCGCTGGGGCCGGACGGCATCGCGCCGGCCGTGCTATACATGGTCAGCGACTTGTCCGGCGACCAGACCGGCAAGGTGCTGGGCGTGTCCGGGCCCCGCGGCGTGCGCGAAATGCGGATGATGGAAATGGACGGCTGGAAGCCGCCGCACACGGGCTGGAAGGCCCAGGACATCGCCGATCATGCCAAGGAGATCTTCTTCTCCGAAGAGCAGATCAAGATGGGGGCGCGGCGGTTTTAGCCATCGACAGAGAGAAACAAGGACAACGATGAAACTTACCGCCGACGCCAAGGGCACCTTCGCAATCGCGCCGACGCCGTTCCACGATGACGGCCGGATCGACGAGCGCTCGATCGACCGCCTGACCGATTTCTACGAGGAGGTCGGCTGCGACGGCGTCACGGTTCTGGGCATTCTTGGCGAGGCGCCGAAGCTCGATGCCGCCGAGGCCGAGCAGGTGGCGGTACGCTTCGTCAAGCGCGCCAAGACAATGCAGGTGATCGTCGGCGTCTCCGCGCCGGGCTTTGCCACCATGCGCTCGCTGGCGAAGGCCTCCATGGAGGCCGGTGCGGCCGGTGTGATGATCGCACCGCCGCCGTCGTTGCGGACCGACGACCAGATCATCGGCTATTACAAGCAGGCGGCCGAGGCGATCGGCCCCGACGTGCCCTGGGTGCTCCAGGACTATCCGCTGACCTTGTCGGTGGTGTTCACTCCCGCCGTGATCCGCAAGGTCGTCACCGACAATCCCAATTGCGTGATGCTCAAGCACGAGGACTGGCCGGGGCTGGAAAAGATCTCGACGCTGCGCAATTTCCAGAAGGACGGCTCGCTGCGGCCGCTGTCGATCCTCTGCGGCAATGGCGGACTCTTTCTGGACTTCGAGATGGAGCGCGGCGCCGACGGCGCCATGACCGGCTATGCCTTCCCCGAACTCCTGATCGACGTCGTGCGGCTTTCGAAGGAAGGCAAGCGCGACGCCGCCCATGATCTGTTCGACGCGCATCTGCCGCTGATCCGCTACGAGCAGCAGCCCGGCGCTGGCCTTGCCGTGCGCAAATACGTGCTGCAGAAGCGCGGCATCATCGCCTCCAGCGCCCAGCGTAAGCCCGGCGCCACCATCACCCCGACGGCGAAGGCAGAGGTCGATTACCTGCTGTCGCGCGTCGCCCGCGTCGACAAGCGCGCCAATCTCGGCCCGCAATCCAGCGCCGCAGGTTAGTCGAATGGCCGAGGCATCAGCATCGCGCCCCGCGTCGACGATCCTCCTGCTGCGCGACGGCGTGAAGGTCGACGGCAAAAGCCGCGACGAAATCGAAGTCTTCATGATGGTGCGCCATCATCAGATCGAGTTCAATTCGGGCGCGCTGGTGTTTCCCGGCGGCAGCGTCGATGCCGGCGATCAGGAGATCGTCAAGCGCTCCGACCTGTATTCGGGCGGCGAGGGCCTGAGTGAAGCGGAACGCGGTTTTCGGATCGCCGCGATCCGCGAGACCTTTGAGGAAAGCGGCATCCTGCTGGCGCGGTCGAAAGGATCGGGCACGCCGGTCGATGCCAGGCGCGCCGGCGAGATCGCCGATGCGCATCGCGTCGCGCTCAACGAGCACAAGGTCAGCTTCCTGAGCATTCTGGCCGACAACGGCCTCCAGCTCGCGCTCGATACGCTGGTGCCTTACGCGCACTGGATCACGCCCGAGGGGATGCCAAAACGTTTCGACACCTGGTTCTTCCTTGCGGCAGCACCGCCCGACCAGCTCGGCGCACATGACGGCCGCGAATCGACCGATTCGATCTGGGTCTCGCCGCGCGAGGCGGTGGAGGGCGGCGAGAGCGGCCGCTTCAAGCTGCCGTTCCCGACCACGCGCAATCTGATCCGGCTCGCCAAGCAGTCGAGCGTCAGCGCCGCGCTCGAGCACGCCCGCGGCATGTCAGTCGTCACGGTGATGCCTGTCATGACCAAGACCGAAACCGGCCGTCAGCTCCGCATTCCCCGCGAGGCCGGCTATGACGGCGAGGTGTTCGAGGTCGGGGCGCTCGGCTAGGACACTTCGACACACAACGAAGTATCCGCGAGGGCAGACGCGCTACGTTCCGTTCCTGACAACAGGACGAGGCGCGCGATATGGACAACCGGCAGGACAACAACATTGTCGTCGAGCTGGCGCTGCTGCTCGCGCTCGCGACGCTCTGGGGCGGCTCCTACACCTTCATCAAGCTCGGCGTCGCCACCATTCCGCCGATCACGCTGATCGCGGCGCGCACCACGATTGCGGGCCTGCTGCTGCTCGCGATCATGTGGGTGCGGGGCATCAGGCTGCCGACGGCTGCCGCGACCTGGCAACGCTTCGCCTTCCAGGCCGTGCTCAACAGCGTGATCCCCTGGACGCTGATTGCCTGGGGCGAGCGCCACGTCGATGCCGCGCTCGCGACCATCCTCAACTCGGCAGGCCCGATCTTCACCTTCCTGCTCACGGCGGTCGTGACGCGTCACGAGGCGACGACACCGCGCAAGCTGGTCGGCGTGGTTGCCGGCATGGCCGGCATCCTGCTGATCGTCGGCGTCGATGCCTTCCATGATTTCGGAAGCGGCCTCGTCGCGGAGGCCGCCATCGTTGCCGCCACCATCTGCTACGCCTGCGCCGCCATCTTCGGTCGCGGCTTCAAGGGCCTCGATCCCATGGCGCCCGCGGCCGGCTCGCTGCTGGCCGGGGCGGCGGCGCTGATCCCGGCCTCGCTCATCCTCGAGCAGCCCTGGACGCTGTCGCCCTCGCTGAGTTCCGTGCTGGCGCTGCTCGCGCTGGCGACCTTCTCGACCGCCGCAGCCTTCGTGATCTATTTCCGCCTGATCCAGACCCTGGGCTCGGTCGGCACCACCGCGCAGGCCTATCTGCGCGTGCCGATCGGGGTTGCCATCAGCGTCGCCTTCCTCGGCGAGAGCCTGAGCCGGACCGCCTGGATCGGCCTTGCCTGCGTCGTCCTCGGCGTCGCCGCCATGACCATCCCGGCCCGCCGGCCGGCCGACGTCAAAACGTCATAAAGCCGGGGCGGAGGGGGTCCGGCACGGCTGCAATATTAAGGATATTCGGCGGCTAGACGCATGTTCCCCCGGGACCGCAATACGTCGTATATTGGAGCTCCAATAGCCGGGTCCTCACATCACCAATGTCCGCCGAATTGACGCCGACCCCTGAGAAAAAGCGAACATTCTCGCTCTCCATCGGCCAGCTCACCTTCGGCAGCTTCCTTCTGGTGCTGGCGGTGATCATCGTCACCTCGACCGCGAGCGTGATCGCGATCCGGCACATCGACACGACTTTTGCCGAGCTGCAGCGGCTCCAGAGCGTCGGCGACCTCGCCGAGGACATCGACCGCCGCATGAACGAGCTGCGGCTCGCCGCGCGCGACTTCGTCACCGATCCCGGCGCCGGCATCCAGTTCAAGCAGGTGGGCGAGGCGGCCTCGACGCTCAGTGACATCCTGAAGAAGACCCGGATCGAGCTCGTGCCCGAGCAGCAGGACATGATCGACGGGGTCAGCGAGCGGCTTGCTACCTATCGAAGCGGCCTGGAGCGGATCTCGACCTTGATCGACCGCCGCGCCCAGCTGCTCGCCGGCCTGCCGCCGCTCCGCGACCACTTCGACGCGGCTGTCTCCGGCACCGGGGACCGAGAGCTGGCGTCCCGCCTGTCGGAAGCGCAGAGTCGGATCGCGCTCGGTTTGCTTGCGCGCAACCCGTCCGCGGCCGAGCAGGCGGCGCAGAGCATGCGGGCGATGGGAGTCGCTGATCCCAAGCTCAGATCGGCCGTCAACGACTACGCCGAGGCGATCATCGCGGTCGCTGTCCGTGAACGGCAGATCGCCGACATCGATCGCGAGGTGCTGGGAACCGAGGGCCGGCTGATCGGCCGCGTCACCGAATTGCTGCGCGAGGTCAGCGCGCGGCGCGGCCACGTGCTGTCGCGCGACTTCGCCCGCACGCTGACGGAGGCGCGCTGGCAGAGCATCGTGCTCGGTACTATCGGCGTGCTGATCGGCATTCTCGCGGCCGGCTTCGTGGTGCGGCGGACAGTCCGTCCGCTCGCCCAGATCGCGCGGTCGATCCGCGCGCTCGCAGCCGGCGAGAAGAACACCTCGATCCCGTCCGCCGATCTCGACAATGAGATCGGCGACATCGCGCGGGCGGCCGAAGTGTTCCGCCGCGCGCTGGAGGAGGCGGACACGGCGCGCGAGGCGGCGGTGCGCGCACTGACCGAGCAGCGCCTCGCCGAAGAGAGCTACCGGAAACTGTTCGAGGGTTCGGTCGATGGCATCTATGTCACGACGCCTGCCGGCGACCTCCTCAACGCCAATCCGGCGTTGGCGCGGATGATGGGCTATGACAGTCCGCAGCAGCTGATCGACAGCATCAACGACATCGCCCACACCATCTATCTCAATCCCGAGGCGCGCGTCGAATATCAGCGGCTGATGGCCCGCGACGGCATGGTGCGCGAGTTCGAATACCAGGTGCGCCAGCGCGGCGGCGACATCCTGTGGCTGTCCGACAGTGCCACCGGCGTCCGCGACGAGGCGGGCAACATCGTTCGCTACGAGGGCACGCTGCGCGACATCACCGACCAGAAGCGCGCGGAAGACGCCATCGCCGAAGGCCGGCGCCTGCTCCAGCAGGTCATCGACACCGTGCCCGCGGTCATCAACGTCAAGGACCGCGACCTGCGCTACGTGCTGATGAACCGTTACATGGCCGGCATCTTCGGAATCGAGCCGGGCGATGCGCTCGGCCGCACCACGGCCGACCTGATGTCGCGCTACGGCGCGGCCAAGTCCGACGAGAGCGACAAGCGTGTGCTGACGCTGCGAAAAGGTCTCGGCTTCTACGAAGAAGAGTACATTGATTCGTCCGGCCACATGCGGCAATGGCTCGTCAACAAGCTGCCGCTGCTCGATGCCGAAGGCGAGATCGAGCGGATCGTGACCGTGGCGCTCGACATCGGCGAGCGCAAGCGCGGCGAGCAGGAGATGCGGAAAGCCAAGGAATCCGCCGAGACGGCGCTGCGCAATCTGCGCGAGACCCAGGCCTCGCTGATCGAGGCGGAGAAGCTGGCGGCGCTCGGACGCCTCGTCGCTGGCGTCGCGCACGAAGTCAACAATCCCGTCGGCATCAGCCTCACGGTCGCCTCCGCGCTGGAGCGCAAGACCGCGATGTTCACCGCCGAGGTCGAGCGCGGCGAGCTGCGCCGCTCTGCGCTAAACGACTTTCTCCACACCAGCCGCGATGCGTCCTCGCAGCTCGTCTCCAATCTCAATCGCGCCGCCGAGCTGATCCAGTCGTTCAAGCAGGTCGCCGCCGACCGCAACTATTCGGACCAGCGCAGCTTCGATCTCGGTGACCTCACCGAGCAGGTGGTGATGAGTCTGCGGCCGGGCCTTCGCAAGCACAATCTGACGCTCAATGTCGAGTGCCAGCCCGATCTGACCATGAACAGCTATCCCGGACCGTACGGCCAGGTGCTGACCAATCTGTTTCTCAACGCGGTGGCGCACGCCTTCCCGGACGGCCGGCCGGGGACCATCGACATCCAGGTGCGCGAGTCCGGCAAGGACAATGTCGAGATCATCTTCTCCGACAATGGCTGCGGCATGTCGCTCGATGTCCGCCGCCGTGCCTTCGATCCGTTCTTCACGACGCGGCGCAACCAAGGCGGCACCGGTCTCGGGCTGCACATCGTCTACAGCATCGTCACGAACAGGCTCGGCGGACGGCTCGATCTGGATTCCGAACCGGGCAGCGGCACACGTATCCAGATCATCCTGCCGCGCGTGGCGCCGCTCGAGCAGGCCGCGGAATAGCACACGCGTTTTCGAGCGAAGTGGATGCCGGCTTCGCGTGAAGAAAACGCGTCGAAACAACAATTGAGAGCTTCAGTTCTGATTCAATCAGAACCGAAGCTCTAGTCGGCCTCTGCAAGCTTGTGCAACGTCGCGCCGAAAATCTGGCTGGCCTTTCCGACCAACGCGGTGCCCGTCATGTCCCCGCGCGTCTCCGTGAACGTGCCGCTGACGCCGATGCCAACCGCGGCAGGTCCGCCGAACAGCGGATTGTCGTCACCCCGCGGCGAGGTGTGACGCTGGACCAGCACCTCGCCCTTGAAGGTGTTGTCCTTCACCGTGTAGCTGCCGGTGTAATAGAGGTAGGCATCGCCGCCAAGAATCTTGCCGTCGCGAAACAGAATCACGCCGCTGCCCTTGCCGACCCGACCATCGAGCAGGTTCACGTGAATCGAATAGAGGCCGTTCTTCATAACGTCCCAAGGCCGGCCGCCATCGCCCAATGGCGTAACCGGTAGTGCATTTATGCCAAAGGGCATGCAGCCACGCAACGCGGCAGTTTGGCTGCCGACCTTGCGAGCTTGCCCGTGAGCCGTAATTGTCCCGGCTTGTCTATGACACTGCCATGACGGTCTGATCATGAAGCGAGGCCAGTCGTTACGAATCAAGTTGGCCCGCGAAATGCATAACCATCGTTGCACTGGCCGCGGGGTGCTGGAGCAAGACAAAAGTGAGCAACTGGATCGATTCCGGCGGCGAGAAGCCGCGTCTGTACAGTGTGCGTCCCACGATTTGCGAAACACGAGAACGGCGGATCGGCGACGCGGCACGCTGGCGAACCGTGGCGAGCCTAGCATGCGTCCTGGCCCTGATCGCACTCGCGGCCCCCTTCGGGCACGCGCGCGACCGCGGCCAGTTCGTCAACACCAAGGCCGAATTGAAGGCCTGGTTCGACGGACTGCGAAGCGGCAAGGGGCCTTGTTGCTCCGATGCCGACGGCTCGGCGCTCTCGGACACCGACTGGGACAGCAAGGACGGGCACTATCGGGTCCGCGTCCCGCGTTATGGCTACGTGATCGACGGCCGACCGCAGGAGCTCGTCTGGGTCGAGGTGCCCGAGGAGGCCGTGATCTCGGAGCCGAACCGGGTGGGGCGCACCATGGTCTGGCCGATCTACGGCTACATGGGCGTCGCCGTCCGCTGCTTCATGCCCGGCAGCATGACTTGAGGCACGCCGGGCGGCAACGTCGCCCGGAGAGCCGATGCGGCGCGCGCCGTGTCAGGTATATTTCTTGTCGCGCTCGAGCAGCTCGATGGAGATGCCTTCGGGGCCGCGGATGAAGCAGATGCGCACGCCGGGGCGGATCGTGGTCGGTTCGCGCGTGAAAGTGACGCCCTTGGCCTTGAGCTCGGCGGCGACGGCGTCGATGTCCTTCACCGTGAGACCGAAATGGTCGAGGCCTTGATGCGGGTGCGGCGGCGGCGGGTTGACCGCATTGTCGCCCTCGAGCGGCGCAATGAAGATCCTTGCGCCGCCGAGATTCACGTCGATCCGTCCGGGCGCTTGCACGATCTCGCCACCGAGGATGTCCCGCAGCCAGGCCGCCGTGGCCTCCGGATCGGGGCTGCGCAGATGGACGTGATCCCAAGTGACGACTGGCATTTCGTGTTCTCCCGACGGATCTTGATGTTGCAGCGCATGTTAGCGGCCTCGGCCCGTGACCGCCACCGCTCTTGCCGACTCGGCAGCTGCGCGGGAACCTTAGTTCGCCTTCCCGATTAAGGTAAGCAGTGGCCGAATCCGTTGTCGAACGTGATCCCGCCGTGATCGGTGAAGCAACCATGAACGCTGGGTTTGACCGCATCGGGTTAGGGCGTTTCGCCGGGACCGGCGAACGACTGGCGCGGGCGGTGACGATCGCGAGCGTTTCATTTGGACGAGGCCTGATGTGGCTGTTGGCGGCAATCATCGTCGGTTGCGGCATCTGGATGCTGCTCCCCCTCTCCAGAGGCAACAGTGCAGAGCCGGTGACGTCTGAGATGGCAGCGGTCGCGACGGCGCCTTCGGGCGATGCGGCCGCCGCGTCGCCGCCTTCCGAAGCTCCGATTCCGACAATGGCAGAACTCGGCCGGATCAGGATTTCATCTCAGACTTGGCGCCGCGGTGGCCTTGGCTCGAAGGCGCTGGTGACGCTCACGCTGCGCAACGACAACGACTATGCCGTAAAGGATGTCGAGATCGTCTGCGCTTTTGCGCGGCGCGATGGCAGTCATCTCACCGACCGCACCCGCGTTCTGGCGGATCCGGTCAGCATGAAGAGCCGCAAGACTTTTGCGCGCATTCCTGTCGGCTTCGTCAACGTGAATGCCGATCAGGCGAAGTGTTCGCTTCTGGCAGCACGCCGGACATAAGGCCGGCAGTGCCGGGTAGCGGAAAAGTTACTGTCCCGGGGGCTTGGCCGAAAAACTTGGCGTCGCCATTTGAACCGAACGGCTGGGCCAGGAACCAATTAAATTATCGCCTGTTAAGGCGGAGAGCCCACGCGGGGATGCGGCGGGCGGAGCGTGGCCAATGCCCATCTTTCGGTATTTCTTCTTTGTCGGTGGAGCCTTGCTCGCACTGCTGTTCGCGGCGAACTACGTTCTGCCGACTTCGCCTGTGACGCAGGCTATCGCAACCGCAAGCAACGAACAGCCGTTGATTCGGATCCGGTCCGATCGCCACCTCCCGGAGCGTGTCGTACTCGACACCAGTCAGCCGACGCTTGCCGCCCCTGCGGTGAAGATCGCCGCCGTCGCGGCTCCCCAGCCGCCCGTGGAGAGCATGTCACCCGCTTTGGCAGAGATATCAGCCAAGGCGCGGGTCCGCGAGACGTTCGCCCAATTCACGCCGGCCGCGAAGGCCGATACCGCTGCGGCCAAGAAGACCGAAGCCAGGACGCAAATTCAGCCGCAAGTTCAGGCGCAGGCCCAGCCCGCTCAGACCCAATCCTCTCAGCTCTCGGCGCAGCAGCCCAAGCGCAAGGTCGCCAGAACGCATCCGGTGCCGCAGCAAGGGCGGCCGATGATGGTGATGGCGCAGCAGCCGCATTTCGGCTTCTTCAACAGCACCTGGTAAGGGCGGGTCTGACCCGCCTCGAATCGAGGTGGGAAGGGCTTTTTATTGGCCGGCCTCTCTGCTAATTCGAACCCATCCGAACGTCATCCGGCCTGCTGGCTCGCCAGCAGCGATCTGGGGCGTCTCGGTTACGGCCCAGATCTGGGCCAGGGCGCTCGTAGCTCAGCTGGATAGAGCATCGGATTTCGATTCCGAGGGTCGGGAGTTCGAATCTCTCCGAGCGCGCCAATTGTCAGGCCACAGTATTCGGATAGGGCGCGAGGCCGTGAGCCGCCTCTATTTGCCTTGGATCTTCAGCCCGTTGGGACCGACATTGATTTGCAGGCCATCGGGCTGCTTCTTCGTCTGGTAGAGATTGTAGCCGAGCACGGCCGCCGTGACGACCAGAGCACCGATGATCAGAAACAATACGTTGCGGCTAATAGACATTTTCTTCCTGAACCACTTGGTTGACGGCGAGAAAAACCCCGCACGTAGGTCGCGCGGGGTGCTTCAGTGCGCTGCCAGCGCACCGCTCGGATAATGCAGTTCGAGGGAACTGGTTCCCTTGAGGCGCGCGTCGCACTGGAAAGACTGGAGCCGGGCCTGATCAACCAGCCGTCGGACCGGCTTGCCGGCCCCGGGCCAGCGTGTCGGACGGCGCTTCGTGGAAGGTCGCACGGTAAGCTGCGGCAAACTCCCCCAAATGGTGAAAGCCTTGGGCGCGCGCGCATGTGGCGACGTTGGCGCCCCCGCCTTTGAGAAGGCGAGACCGCGTCGCCCACAATTTTTTCAAGCGAATGTATTGATGCAGGCTCATGCCACGCACCTTGCTGACGGCGCCGCCGAGCGTCCGGATCGAGACGCCGAACTCGCCGGCGAGATCGGCGGTATAGATCGGAGCAGTCGGATGTGCCGCGACGTAATCGTCGATCCGCTGCACGAGTTTGATCGACCGCTCGCCCTGGACGGAGGCACTCCGGTCCGAGAGCGAATCGATGCGAAACAGATCGTCGAGCGCGAGCAGCAGGCCTTCCTGGAGATGGGCGGCGACCTCGGTCGTTTCGAACAGGGCCGGCTGCACCGACGCGGTTCGCAGAATGTCGAGCAGGAGCTGCCGTATGTGGAGCAAAGCGGGGCGGTTCGCGACATAGGCCCGCAAATCGTCCGCCTGATCGAACCAGCCCCGGTCGCTCAAGCCGGGTGAGAAGATGATCATCGCATGATGATTGGTCCGGCGCTCGACGAAATGGCATTCATCGCTGCCGCGGAGCGCGATGAAGAAACGCGCGTCCAGATGCATGCCCTTGGAATTGACCTGAAGGTCGTCCGTCATGGGCAGGATCACCATCCCCCCGGGCATCCGATAGGCGGCGTCGAGGATGCGCGCGAACGAGCGCATCATGACGATGCGGCAGCCGGGCAGGGAGACGACAGCGCGAGCCGCCGCGAAATTCCGGACGTCGAGCGGAATGCTTCTCGCATCCTCCATCGACTCGATCGGCCGAAATGCATCGACGTCGGCAAAGCCGATCAATTGAAGCGCCGAGGATGGGGCGAGGGCGTCGAACAACATGCGTGCGGCCGGCTGCTGCAATATGACAATCAAATGAACGTCGGAACATCGCCATCAATGGCGAAACATCGCGCTTCAGTAAACTGGATTCCGGGCCGTAGTATTGCGGACATCATGGCATGAAGCTTGGCGGATCGGTGTCGTCGTCAACGATCTCGAGTCATCGGCTGGCCGGAGGCGAGGTCGATGAAATGCAGCCGCGTGCAGGCGGGACAGGCGAAGGAGGCAAAGCTCTGTGCCTCCTGTCTCTGTTGCTTCTCAAGATGTGTCTGCACGTTCATGCCCGTCTGGGGACATCGAAAAACGATCAAATCGACCATCGTCGGAGAATGACGGCGTGGCGGATTTCGTCTTTGATCTAGATCAGTTTTGGAATGACTCCAGACCAACATCCTTGATCTCGCAAAAGCGAAGGGGCCCCAGAGGGCCCCTTTAGAATTACCAGCGGCGATAGCGTGGTCCGTAATAGCGAGGCCCACCGTAAAAGCGCGGTGCATATCGGGGACCGTAGTAGGGCCGCGGCGCGTAGTATCCATAGTAGTTCGGGCGCCAGAAACAGCGTCCCCAGGCGTCACAGACCATGCGGACCTGCTCGACGTCGGAAACCTGCGGCGTCGCAGGAGCAGGCGCGATGGGCATGGCGGACGCCGCCGATGATGCGACCAACGCACCCAGCAGGGTCGCAGCGACGAGGCCAATTCTAAGCTTCATGATGTCTTTCTCCGCTTACGCAATACAGGGATATCGAAGTTTGTTCTGATCAAATTGTGGCGGGGGCGAAATGTAATGCTGATGAACAGGTCTTCAGCCAGCCCGCCGCAGGCCTGACCTTTAGCTCCGCCAGACTATCCCAGGTTCGCGCTCTTGACCAATGCTGCGCTTGCGTTTGCGCTCCGCAGGACATCGCCACCATCCTTGATCCCGCGCAATTCACTGGTGCGGCTTCGTCCGTAAGCTGGCGTCGTGGCCAGCCTTTCGAGCAATTCGAAGAGCAGGCTCGCGAGGTCGCTTTGGAGCTGTGCAATGGACAAAATGAGAATCGACAAGGGTGACTGGCTGGTCGTGTGCGACGGGCGCAAGGCGCTCATTTTGGAAAACCTCGGCGACGAGATGTTTCCGAACCTCCACACCAGGGAGGTGCACGAGCAGCCCAATTCCTCGACCAGCGCGCAAGGGACCCACGCGCCGGGCAGGCTCCATGGCGCGGCCGGCAGCGCGCGCAGCTCGGTGGAGCAGACTGATTGGCACGACGAGGCCGAGCGCACCTTCCTGCGCAGCCTGGCCGGACGGCTCGATGCTGCCGTCAGCTCAGGCGAGACCTCGGCCTTGACCATGGTGGCCTCGCCGCGTGCGCTTGGGATGATCCGCGCCGTCTATTCGGATGTGGTGCGCAAGGCACTCCAGGGCGAGGTCGGCAAGGACCTCGTCAAACTGCCGGTCTACGAAATCGAGAAGCAATTGCTGCTGTCGGGCGCCGCCAAATAGCGGCCCCCGCGACGCGCCTGCGCCCCTCAGTAGCAGGGGTGCCGGCGGCGGTCCTGGCCGACATAGGCGGCTGCGCTCTGGTAGCAATGGTTGGTCGACGGGCCGTCGTAAAAGGCGAACGTCCCGGGAGTCATGCCGGGCCCGTAATTGTGGAGATAGCTGATGGGGTAGGGCAGCGGGTTCGTGGTATAGCGGTGGTACCGGTGATGTCCCCGTGCCTCTGCGAGGCCAGGGGCAAGGATTGCGGCCGACAGGGCAGCAATCGCGGCTACAAGCTTCAACTTGCTCATCTCGAATCTCCGGAACCCGCACGAATAGGTCAGCCGTTTATAGCCAGTTCGGGCGGCCGGAACACCCGTCTGCAGCCCGGAAATCGGGGCCAATCCCGCAGATTTCCGGGTGGGTGTGACAGAATTGCCGGTTCTGTGGTCCGAACTTGCCCATTTTTGGCCTTTTCGAGATGCTTAACGAATTCCCCACACAAGTATGACCAAAGAGAATTCGGTTAAATATCCTGTTGCCGGCCCGAGGATCATCTTGGGGGTCCTTCGAGGCCGGTCCATTCCTGAAGGCTTTCGCCGTCACCTCGCCATGCGTATCACGCCTCTGAGCCTGCTGTTGCTCTCGGTCGTCGCCGCCACGCCGGCGCGGGCCGAGCTGCACATTACCCGCGACCACGGCGGCTATGTCGAGGAGTACAAGGCCAAGTACAAGCGCGTCCGCGAGAAGGGTGAGCGCGTCATCATCGACGGCATCTGCAATTCGGCCTGCACCCTGGTGCTCGGCATCGTGCCGATGAATAAGATCTGCGTGACGCCGCGCGCCAGCCTCGGCTTCCACCAAGCCTACTACGACAAGGCCTTCACCTTCGGCATCAAGGTCACCAGCGCGGAGGGGACGTCCGACCTGATGGCCTATTACCCCGACGCGGTGAAGGACTGGATCCGCCGCAATGGCGGGCTCACCACCGACATGAAAAAGATCAAGAACGGCGTCGAGCTCTGGAAGATCATCGATCCCTGTCCGGACGAATGGTGAGCGGCTAAGCCGTCCGGTCCGTCGCAGCGCAGCATCGTCCGGACGAAATTGGCCGAAATTCGCATTGCCGCATTGGCCCCCGGTGGGGCAATGAGGCGGCAATGAATCATAATCAAGAAGCCCTGACCGCCCGCGCCGCGCCGATCCTGTTCGTCCTGCTCTGGAGCACGGGCTTCATCGGCACCAAATACGTCGTCAACAATGCCGATCCCTTGACCTACCTCGCCATCCGCATGGCGTTCGTGGTCGGTCTGATGGCGATCATCGTCGCGATTGCGCGACCGAAATGGCCGGACCGTATCGGTATCGCGCACAGCGCCGTCGCGGGCATTCTCGTCCATGGCTTCTATCTCGGCGGCACCGCAATCGCGATCGCGCATTCGATTCCGGCCGGGCTTTCCGCGCTCATTCCGGGCCTTCAGCCGATCCTGACCTCGACCATCGCCAACCGCTGGCTCGGGGAGAAGGTGACGCCGGTGCAATGGGCGGGGCTCGTCCTTGGCCTCGGCGGCGTCGTGCTGATCCTGCACGGCCGTCCCATGACCGGCGAAGCCGGGCTCGGCTGGCTCGCCTCCGTCGTCTCGCTGATCAGCATCACGCTCGGCACGCTCTATCAGCGCCGCTATTGCAACCACATCGACTGGCGCGCCGGCAATCTCGTGCAGTACGTCTCCGTCACGATCTTCTTCGCGATCGGCGCCTTCCTGTTCGAGGACCGCGTGGTGCACTGGACGCGCGAGTTCATGCTGGCGCTGGCCTGGCTCGCCGTGGCCCTCTCGATCGGGTCGATCGGGCTGCTGTACTGGCTGATCCGCCATGCCGCCGCCACGTCTGTTGCAAGCCTGTTCTATCTGGTGCCCGCCGTGACGGCGCTGATGGCTTATCTGCTGTTTGGAGAAAAGCTCGATGCGCTGGCGATCGCCGGCATGGTGATGTGCGCGGCTGCGGTGTTCGTGGTCAACCGACGCTTCTAGGACCGGCGGGCCGGGCCGCCGGAATACATCCCTGACGTGCGCGGCAAGATCGTGCTAGGGTCGGCGCATTTCAGTGGCCCTTTCACAGGTGATTTCCATGAAGAAGGCGAGACGCGCATTGCTTGGCAGGTCCCTGAAGCCGGTCCGGATTGCCTGCATCAACTACGCGGAGCCGACGATCAGCGGCCGCAAGATGGCCAGGCTCACAGCGGCGCTCCAGAAATGCTACGACAAGCACTTCCTGCCGGTGTGGGGCTATCCGGTCGACCTCTATGTCAGCGAAAAGCCGAAGCCGGGCGAGTGGCAGCTGGTCTATTTTGACGAGGCCTCCCACAAGAACATGCTCGGCCGCCATGAGCTGACGCATCGCCGCCAGCCGATCTCAAAGATCTTCGTCAAGGCGCTGGGCGATGAGCCGGTCAGCGTGGCGGCCTCGCACGAGCTGTTCGAGATGGTGCTCGATCCCATGGCCAATCTCTGGGCCGACAAAAACCCGAACACCCAATATGCCTATGAGGTCTGTGACGCCGTGGAAGAGGACACCTTCTTCGTCGCCGGCTTCGAGATGTCGAACTTCGTCTATCCGTCCTGGTTCGAACCGTTCAAGCATCCCCGGGGCACCAAGTTCGACCACAAGGGAACGCTGAAAGAGCCGTTCTCGATGACCGAGGGTGGCTACGTCATCAAGAAGGTCAACGGCAGGAAGGTGATCAAGGCGTTCGGCTCGCCCGAGAAGCGTCGGCGCTTCAACGCCGAGGACAGGCGCGGTCATCGCAGCGAATTCCGCGATCCGCAGGGCGAGCATCACCCGGGCCGGCGTGCAGCCAAGCGGCGAGGGTAGGGCATCGCTGGAGCCGTCTCCGGGCGCGTCCGCCCCCGGAGACCTCGGCGTTGCGATCAGCGCTTGGCCTTCTTGGCCTTCTTTTTCGACTTGGTCGCCTTCTTGGCAGTCTTCTTTGCCGTTTTCTTGGCGGCCTTCTTCGACGACTTCTTTGCAGCTTTCTTCGAAGCCTTCTTGGTGGCCTTCTTCGAAGTTTTCTTCGCAGCCTTCTTGGCTTTCTTCTTGGAAGCCTTCTTCGGCGCTACTTTCTTCGCAGCCTTCTTGGCGGCCTTCCTGACCTTCTTCACCGCAGTGACAGCTGCGTCCTTGGTCGCTTCCACGGCGGCGGTGATCGTGTCCATCGCCTGTTCGGTGATCGGCTTGTCGTCGTCCATAGTGTCCCCCACGGTTTGCATGGAGCGATGACGATAGCGCGTTTCATAATTGTGTCAAAGCAACGCTCAACCTTTGCGGATCTTGGCGTAGGCGGCGAGCGCGCGCTCTCGTCCCTTGGCATGATCGACGATCGGCTGCGGATAGGTCTTGCCGAGCGTGACGCCGGCGCTCGCAAGCTCGATCGGCGTGGCCTCCCAGGGCTTGTGGATCAACTTGGCCGGCACGTCTTTCAATTCGGGCACCCAGCGCCGGACATAGGCTCCATCCGGGTCGAATTTCTCACCCTGGAGCACCGGATTGAACACGCGGAAATAGGGCGCCGCGTCGGCGCCGCAGCCGGCGACCCACTGCCAGTTGGCGGGATTGCTGCTGGCATCCGCATCGACCAGCGTGTCCCAGAACCAGCTTTCGCCGTCGCGCCAGTCGATCAGGAGGTGCTTGACCAGAAATGAGGCGACCACCATTCGCACCCGGTTGTGCATCACGCCGGTGTGCCAGAGCTCGCGTAGGCCGGCGTCAACGATGGGATAGCCGGTGCGTCCGCGCTGCCAGGCGGCGAGCGCCTTGGCGTCGGGCTTCCATGGGAAGCCGTCGAAATTCGCTTGCAGGTTTTTGGTGGCAAGGTTGGGGTGGTCGTGGAGCAGGTGCCGGCAGAACTCACGCCAGCCAAGCTCGCTCAGGAACTTGTCGACACCGGGTCCGATCGCAGGGTTCTCCGCCGCGGCGAACCGCGCGGCGTGCCAGACCTGGCGCGGGCTGAGCTCGCCAAACCTCAAATGCGGTGACAGATGTGAGGTGCCCTCGCGGTCCGGGCGGTCGCGATCGCCGACATAGCCTTGTGCAGTGTGCTTGAGGAAATTGCGCAGGCGGGCGCGGGCGGAGGCTTCGCCGGGGGTCCATGTCTCGCGCAGGCCGCCGGCCCAATCGGGCTTGCGGGGCTCGAGCTTCCAGGCCTCCAGCGCGTCGCTGGCGACCGTCGGCGCAGGACGCAGCTCCTTCGGTGCCGGCAGGGGCTTCGGCGGATCGCCGAGCGCCAGCACGCGCCGCCAGAATGGCGTGAACACGCGCAGGCCGCGGCCTTCCTTGTTGCGGATCGCCGTGGGCGGAACGAGCAAGTCGCCCGGGAAACTTTGCGAGTCCACGCCGATCTTTGCCAGCGCTGCTTCGAGCTGCCGCTCGATCGCCTGATGCGACGCCTGTGCGATCTCATTCCAGTAGACAGTGCGGGCTCCGCTCTCGCGGACCACCTCCGCGATCACCCTGGCCGCCGGCCCCTTGCGCAGGATCAGCGATCCGCCGCGCGTGGCAATGTCGGCGCCGAGCGCCCTCAGCGACTGCGCCAGCCACCAGCGCGCCGCGGCGCCCGGCGCTCGCCCGGCCGCGTCGTCCAGCACATAGAGGCAGATCACCGGCGCCCTGGTCGTCGCAGCGGCCTTGGCGGCAGCGTGGAGGGCCGGGTGGTCGGACAGGCGGAGGTCGTCGCGAAACCAGACGATGATGGGCGGAGCACTTGGCGTGGTCCTTGGCGTAGTTCTGGGCGTGGTCAGGGTGGCCTCGTTAACGATTTGGAAAGCATGTCGCGCGGCGGCGATTGGAACCGCCGTTAATGTGACCGTAAGCCGATTGCACGAATATGCAGGAATTACGGAGGTAATTTCATTCATGTACGGACGAGCAACGGCGAAGTTTCTGCCGCAATTCAAGCTTGGCACCAAGGCGCTCCTGTGCGCCGTGCTGCTGATCGCTATGAATACGGCGCTCGTGGTCGGCGCCGGCTATTGGTCGCTCAGCTCCGCTTTCAACGATCGCGCGCTCCGCGACATCGGGGTGAGTTTGCGCACGCTGGCGCTGGCCTTTGCCGAAATCGTTCCCGATGCGAAGATCACGATGCGGGATGGCGCGGTCGCGCGCGCCGAGATTCCCAAGATGCCGGACTTCAAGGATCACGCCATCGTCGATCGCGCGGTGTCCTATGTCGGCGGCAACGCGACCCTGTTCGTGTTCGACGATGCGAGCGGGCAGTTCGTGCGGCGCTCGACCAACGTGAAAAAGGAAAATGGCGACCGTGCCGTCGGGACCCAGCTTGCCGCCGATCACCCGGCGCAGGCGCTGCTGCGTCGTGGCGAGGCCTACAAGGGCCCGGCCACCCTGTTCGGCAAGTCCTTCATGACCGCCTATTTCCCGGTCGCCGACGCCAGCGGCAAGGTCGCCGGCATCCTCTATGTCGGCATCCCGATGGCCCAGTTCGAGAGCATGCTGGCCCAGACGATCGAGAGCATGGCGGCTGCCGCCGGCCTCGCCGCGTTGCTGGTGCTGGTCCTGACCTTGCTGGTCGTCCGCCGTGTCACCAAGCCGCTCACCTCGGTCACGCGCTCGCTGACCGCGCTCGCCGAAGGCCAGAGCGATGTCGAGATCGATTGCGAAAATCGCGCCGACGAGATCGGCGAGATCGCCCGCACGGTCGCGGTGTTCAGGAGCAATTCGCAGGAGCGGGCGCGGATGCGCAGCGAGCAGGCGGCGGCTTCGGCCGCAGCCGCCGAGCAGCGCAAATCCGAGCTGCGCAATTTCGTCGAGGAGTTCCGTGGCGGGGTCGGCGGCATTCTCGACAAGGTGCTGACATCGTCAGGGGAATTCGAGCGGACGGCGCGGCAGCTCACCGACACCGCGCGCTCCACCGCCGATCTGTCGGCGCGCTCGGCCGGAGCTTCCGAAAATGCCTCCGAGCACGTGCGTTCGGCGGCGTCGGCCTCGGACGAGCTGTCTCAATCGATCTCCGAAATCACCCGGCGGGTGCAGGAATCGAACGTCATTTCCGCTGAGGCCGTGCGGCAGGCCGAGGCAACCGATCACCGCATCGCGCAGCTCTCCGAGGCAGGCGCGCGCATCGGCGATGTTGTCAAGTTGATCACCTCGATCGCCGAGCAGACCAATCTGCTGGCGCTGAACGCGACCATCGAGGCCGCGCGCGCGGGCGATGCCGGCCGCGGTTTTGCCGTGGTGGCCCAGGAGGTCAAGACGCTCGCCGGCCAGACCGCGAAGGCGACCGACGAGATCTCGAACCAGATCGCCAGCATGCAGCTTGCGACCGAGGAATCGGTTGTCGCCATCAAGGCGATCAGCCAGACCATCGAGCGCATCAGCGGCATCGCCGGCTCGATCTCGGCGGCGGTCGAGCAGCAGAAGAGCGCGACCCAGAACATCGTCGCCAGCGTTCGCGCGGCGGTATCGGGCACGGCCGATGTCGCCGTCAACGTCCGTCAGGCCGCCGAGGGTGCGAACGAGACGGGTGAGACGTCCAGCCGGATGTTTGCCTCCGCCCAGGCGTTGTCGGGCGAGAGCCTGCATCTGAAAGCTGAGGTCGAGGGCTTCCTCGAACGCGTGCGCGCGGCGTAAGAGCTGACATCGTCATCCCGGGTGATGCTGACGCATCGCCCGGAATGACAGTTGGGTTATTTCGGCTGCGGCACGATCCGGATGTAGGGCTTCGGCTCCTTCCAGCCCTGCGGGTAGATCGTCTTGGCCTCGTCATTGGAGACCGAGCCCGCGATGATGACGTCGTCGCCCTGCGACCAGTCGGCCGGGGTCGCGACGCGATGCTTGGCGGTGAGCTGGAGCGAGTCGATGACGCGGAGGATCTCCTGGAAGTTCCGGCCCGTCGTCATCGGATAGACCAGCACCAACTTGATCTTCTTGTCCGGCCCGATGATGAAGACGTTGCGGACGGTCTGGTTGTCAGCGGCGGTGCGGGTGAGGGGATCGCCCGAGATCGCGGCCGGCAGCATGCCGTACAGCTTGGAGACGTTGTAATCGGTGTCGCCGATCATCGGATAGTTCGGGGCCGCACCTTGCGTCTCCTTGATGTCCTCCGACCATTTGGCGTGGCGATCGACCGGATCGACCGAGAGGCCCATCAGCTTGACGCCGCGCTTGTCGAATTCCGGCTTGAGCTTGGCGAGCGCGCCGAGCTCGGTCGTGCAAACCGGCGTGAAGTCCTTCGGGTGCGAGAACAGCAGCGCCCAGCTATTGCCGATCCAGTCGTGGAACTTGATCTTCCCTTCGGTGGTCTCGGCTTCGAAATCGGGGGCGGTGGCGCCGATCGGAAGTGTCATGGTTCTACCTCATGCTATTGAATTTACTTGAGAATTCATCTTTGACCGTCATGACCATTATAAGGTCTTCGCGATCCCAAGTGAACGCTAACTGAACCGCTTCAAGTAAAATGTGAATTCCTTCTTTGAAGGCCTGATTTCCTAGCACCTTTTTGTTACAGCGGCGCCTGCGGCGAAACATCTCCACCGGGGCTATACGGGCGTGATTGCCCCGAGAAAGCCTTTTATGACTTCCATCACGCTCGCCCGTCGCTTCCCAGAACCAAAATGGTCCTGACAGCGACCAATTGGCAACTATCTCGAAAAGTCGCGATCCCCGTACCGAATCATTAACCACCCCTTTACGCCGGCATGAAAATGCTGGCCGATCAGAAGAAATCTGGAAGTGAACTATGTCTGCCGCTGCGCATAAGTCTGTTGAGTCGCCGTCCCTCGAACCGTCCTGCCGCGATACCTCGGCCCATGCACTGACCATCGTGCGCGACGGCGTGATCACGGGCGAAGGCCCGACCACCAAGGGAAGGGTGCACTTCTCCCGCTCGCTCGATGCCGATGACACCGCCTGGTGCGTCCGCATTCTCACCGCCTCGGCTGTCAACGACCAGCCGGTCAGCCGTGCTGAAGCCGAAGCGCTGTTCGAGATCAACGAAGCTGCGACCGAGCGCACCGATGGTGGCCGGTTCGACGATTTGCTGGCCAAGGCGGTCGCCCATTATGCGGCGAGCGCCTCCGGCCTGAAGGTGCCGCCGCGTAGCGTCGCGCTGTCGGCCGAGTCCGATATCGAGGGGTGGGCGCCGTCCTATGCCTCCAAGGTCAACAGCGAAATGCTCGAGTGGATCGCCGGCCAGATGCGCGGCAAGCGCCAGAACAACCGTCGCCTGATGGCGATGGTGGCGACCTTCCTGGGCGCCACCGCGCTGCCTCTGGCGGGCCAATTGCCGAACGTGTTCGACATCGGCATGTGAAATTCTGCGCCTCTCACGAGGACGCATTTGAACGGCGGGGTTATTTCCCCGCCGTTTTTTGTTTGCCGGTGTCCAACTCGAGGCCGAGCGTGCGGCCCGGGAAACCGGCAGTGTCGAAATAGCGCTGGCTGCCGACGCGCTGGAAGTTCAGCACGGTCTGAAGGCCGTTCTCTGACTTCTTCGACTTCTCGACCCCCTTGTACGCCTTCGGCACGATGCCGTTGGGCATGGCCTCCGACATCACGCGGCCGACGAGGCCGCCGTTCTGCGATGCGCGCAGGCCGAGGAGCTGGGCGGCCGTCATGCCGACGTCGGCATTGCTGACCGGGATCTCGCTGACATAGCCGGTTTTGAAGTCCGGACCGATCGCGGCCATGAAGTTCATGGTGTCGCCGCGGCTGAAGCTGCCATGCATGCCCTGGCCCTGGCGCAGCACGGTGTCGGCGACGTGCACCGAGCAGTTGGTCGGCGCCTCGCCGCAATCGCTGGCATAGGAGCGGAAGTTGACGACGATCGCCGGCGTCGGCGTCGCCGCCTTGCCGCGCAGGTTGACGCTCGACAGCGGCAGCGTGCCGGGGAAGCGGCCGAGCGAGTCGTCGACGAACAGGCCGGAGACGTAATCCTGCTCGAGCAGGACCTTGACGGTCTTGGCCGCCAGCTTCTTGTCCTTGTTCGGCAAATAGATCAGGTCGGAGCCGCCATTGGTGGCGATGATGAGATCGGGCCTTTCCGGATCCTTGCCGAGCACGCCGTTGCCGGCCTTGGGGTGCTTGTTGCCCTCGACCTTGGCGTTCTTGTCGTTGGGATCGAACAGCGGCAGGTCGAGCGCCTTGGCAAGGTCGAGCGCCAGAAAGCCCATCGGCAAAAAGTCCTTCGGCGTGTCGTCATAGCTGACCTTGGCCGAGGGGCTGGTCTTGCTTTCCTTGGAGATGGTCGAGAAGCCGTGGTCGGCTTGGACCATGATGTTGGTGTTTGCGGCAAGGCCGAGCTCGTCCAGCGCCTTGCGGAGCTGGGCGAGATTGTTGTCGGCATTCTTGATGCCGGCCATCGAGGTCGGCCCGTTGATGCCGGGCATGATCTGGTTGAGGCTGTCGCCGGTGTTGTGCTGACTGCCGTCGGGATCACGCGACCAGAACACCAGCACGAACGGCTTGTTGCGCGCCTTGAACATCGGCAGCACGACCTTGGCCGCGACGTCGGCGAAATAGGCCTGCTGCGCAACGTTGGCCGCCGTGGTGCCGGGCGTCTTGGCATCGCCCGCCTTGGAGTTGTCGCCGCGCGGCGGCGTGGCGAGGGGCAGGCCGGCCTTGGTGAGAGCGGCCTTGATCTCGTCCGACAGCGCCACGCCGTTCTTGCCGCCTGTGGCGTCGTCGAACACGACCGAATGCAGGCCGGCCTTTTCGGGCTTGTCGGTGTGGTCGAACTGATAGGTCGGACCATGCTTGCCGAGCGCGGCGGTGCTGTAGCCCTTGTCGCGGGCCAGCTTCAGGATCGTGTCCTCGTTGAGGTAGTCGCCCTTGAAATGCTCGTCGATGTCGCCGAGCACGGCGTCGTTCTCGATGAACGGGACGACGGTGTCGCCTGCGGGCACCGAGGTATAGTTGGTCCAGATCGTGTTGGAGAACACGCCGGTGTCGCCGAGATAATGGCCGGTCGACATCGCCGAGCCGTTGGCCATGGTGAAGGTCGGGAATAGCGAGTGCGAATTCTTGAAATTGACGCCCTTGTCGCGGATTTCGGCCATTGCCGGGGCGGTCTCGGGTGTTACCTTCAGCGCCCGCAGACCGTCGGGAATGAACAGGATCAGGTTGCGGGGCGTGTTGTTCTCTGCGGAGGCAGGTCCGGTCGAAAGTCCGGCGGACAACACTGTCAGTCCGGCTGACAGCAACACCAGTGAACGGCGCATCAAAATCTCTCCCTGCGAGGCGGCTTGGCCGCCAACCGCGGCCCCCGGCTTCGTTTAGTTTCGCTGCATGACGGTTTTGTTACAAGAGCGGAGCGGCATGTAAAGAAGGGCAGGGACGGTCCGCGTGTCCCGGACGCGCTGCAGCGCACGGCCAAGAGGCGTTGCGCAGCGTCCGGGGTACGAGACAGGAATTTTGGCGGGCAGCTGCTTCAGCATCATCATTGCGAGCGCAGCGATGCAATCCAGAGTCTTTCCGCGGCGGCAGACTGGATTGCTTCGCTGCGCTCGCAATGACGGAGTGAGTGGCTGGCAGCGTCGCGCTTCGATTCGCATTCCGAGTGGCAGACACACCTTCGCCCTCTCGCGGATTGTTTTGCCCGAGCTTTGCTTCGTCGCCTCACCCTCAATTGAAAGAGGGCGCAGGGAAGACCGGGTGCCGGCTGGCACCCGCGGTCCACTGTGCGAGATTGTCGTGAACAAGATTGCACAGCGGCATACAGGTGTCGCCCAACATCCGGCCTTCCCTGCGCAGTGGCTTTACGGCTTATGTCGCGCTCTCCCCGGGGAGCGATGCACTATTGCCCCCGTCGCCTTGCGGATGGCTGATGCGTGTGCCCGGTTGAGCCACCACATCACCGCAACGCTTGGCGCACAGACCCCGGGCGCCAGGACCACACGATTTTGCCGTACGCCGATCACACCGGTCGTGTGCGCGAGGCCTTCACTCACGGTTACCCGCCCTGCAAAGCCGTTCGCGCCGATGTGACTAACGTCCACCGCCGTCCGGCCCGCGTTCGTGACGATCGCGATACGCCCCTCTTCCTTGGGCCGGAGTGAGAAATGTCTAACAAAAATCCGAATTCTAATAAAGAGAAATATTTTACCGCCGGTCCGTTGACCCCGGACTTGGGTGTTTCGTCTGAAATGACGCAAGGAATTGTGGCCGGAGCGTTCAATCCGGCGCCGTCGGCACCGGCGTATTCTGCGCGACCGCCTTGGCCGGCGTTGCCGTCGCCGAATTGCGGCCGCCATTGGCCAGGTTGCGGCGAAGCGATGGCGGCGCCGCCTGCAGGGCGAAGATGATCGCGATCTGGGTCCGGTTCTGGAGGCGGTATTTGCGCATGATGTTGCCGATATGCGCGCGCACCGTGTTCTCCGAGATCTTGAGCTCGTACGCGATGTTCTTGTTCTGCAAGCCGCGTGCGATCAGCATCATCAGGTCCCGCTCGCGTGGCGTTGGTGTGATCGAATGTTTCGGATCCGGACTCATGACTGCTCCTCCGTGGCCTTTGGTCGATGCGAACACCCCAGCATATTCTCACTCCGTCTTGAGTGCCTCGATCGGGCTGAGCTTGGATGCCTTGTGGGCGGGATAAAAACCGAAGATCAGGCCGGTCGCGATCGAGAAGGCGAGGGCAAGGCCGATCGCCTGGCCGTCGATCGAGGTGATCCATCCTGCCATGCGAGCGACCGTCATCGAGAGCGTGACGCCGGCACCGACGCCGATCGCGCCGCCGAGCAGGCAGAGCACGAGGGCCTCGCAGAGAAACTGAAGACGGATGTCCCGCATCCGCCCGCCAAGCGCGCGGCGGATTCCGATCTCACGCGTGCGCTCGGTGACCGACACGATCATGACGTTCATGATGCTGATGCCGCCAACGAGCAGCGAGACCGAGGCGATGGCGACGAGCAGGAGCGCAACGGTGCGGATCGCTCCCTGCTGCGCTTCCATGGCGGCGGCCGGATCCTGGACCTTGAAGTCGTCCTCCTGGCCGGCGGGAATACGGTGGCGCTGCCGCAGCAGGTTTTCGATCTCCGTTCGCGCGCCCGCCATCTGTCCGTCGGCGGCCACCTTGGCGATGATGTAGGCGACCGAATCCCGGTTGATGTTGCTTGCGCTGCCGAGGAAGCGCAACTTGGCCGTGGTGAGCGGCACGAAGGCGACGTCGTCCTGCGCTGGTCCCTTGCGATCGAGAACACCGACCACTTCGAGCGGCACCTTCATGATCCTGATCTGGGCGCCGATCGGGTCCTCGCCGGGCGCGAACAGCTCATGCGCCACCGTGCTGCCGAGGATCACGACCTTGCCGGCGCCTGCCTCCTCGCTTCCGGAAAAATAGCGCCCGGTCGCAAGCTGCCAGTCGCGCACCATGAAGTGCCCGGTCGTCGTCCCGTTGATGGTCGTGTTCCAGTTCTTGCTCTCGTGAATGATTTGGGCCGTTCCTGCAATCGAGCCGGCCGCAGCCTGGATCTCGGGGATCTGCTCGAGGATCGCCTGCACGTCACTCTCGGTCATGGTGAGCTTGCTGCCATCCTTGAGACGTACGCCGCCCTGGTAGACCGCGCCGGGGTTGATCATCAGCACGTTGGCGCCGATCGAGCGGATCTGCTCCTGGAGCCGAAGCTGCGCGCCGGACCCGATCGCAAACACGGTCACGATGGAGGCAACGCCGATCACGATGCCGAGCATGGTGAGGATGCTGCGCAACGGATTGAGGCGCAAGGCGTGCAACGCGATCTGGAAGCCCTGGAGCATCGTCATGGCGCAGCGCTCCGTTTCGGCAGGATCGGGACCAGCGTTTCGTCAGCGACGAGCTCGCCGTCATGCAGGCGGATCGTGCGCCCGCACTGGGTCGCGATCCCTGGATCATGCGTGATCATCACGATGGTCTGGCCGGTCCGGTTGAGCGCGGCGAACAGGGCCAGTATCTCGGCGCCGGTACGGCTGTCGAGCGCGCCGGTCGGCTCGTCGGCGAGCACGATCAGCGGAGAGGCGATCAGGGCGCGCGCGATCGCGACGCGCTGCTGCTCGCCGCCCGAGAGCTGCCGCGGGAAGTGGTGGGCCCGGTGCACCATGCCGACGGCCTCCAGGCTCTGCTCGGCGCGGGCCAGACGTTCCTTGCGGCCGATGCCGCAATAGACCAGCGGCAGCGCGACGTTCTCGATCGCATTGTGGCGCGCGAGCAGATTGTAGGACTGGAATACGAAGCCGATGCTGCGGGCGCGCAGGGACGACCGGTGGTCTTCCGAGAGATCGGCAACGTCGGTTCCCTCGAGATAGAGCGCGCCCTCGCTCGGCAGGTCGAGCAGCCCTAGCATGTTCATCAGCGTCGATTTTCCCGAGCCGGACGGTCCCATCACCGCGACGATCTCGCCTCGTTCAATGTCGAAGCTGACATTGCGCACCGCAGCCACCGCCACACCGTCGGCGCGATAGGTCCTGGAGACCGACTGCAGGCTGATGAGGGGCGGGTGGGCCGTCATGATCCGAACCTGATGCCGAGAAACTCCATGCCGGCCGGCCGGATGACCTGGCCCACAGCGACCTGACTGCCCTCGACGAGGTCTCCGCTCCTGAGCGCGACCTGTTCGGTGCCGGCCGCGCCGACGGTGACGGGAATGCGCCGGAGTGAGCCGCTTGCGGTGCGTGCCCACACCCCGCTGCGCGCCGCGGCATCCGGCTGCGTGCCGGAGGGCTGGAAGCGCAACGCGGCAAGCGGCACTTTCAGCACGTCGTCCTGCCGCTCGATCACGATCTTCACGAGGGCCGTCATGCCGGGCAGCAACGCGCCGTCAAGGTTGGAGGTCGCCAGGACGACGGTGTAGGTCACGACGTGCTGCTGGTTCTGCGGTGCCTTGCGCACCTGCCGCACCACCGCCTCGAAGCGGCGGTCCGGGTAGGCGTCCACCGTGAAATGGGCGCGCTGATCGGGGGCGATGCGCCCGATATCGGCTTCGTCGACCTGCGCGTGGATTTCCATGTCCTCCAGCCGGTGCGCGACCACGAACGTGGTCCGCGATTCCAGTCCGACCGCGAGCGTCTGGCCCTCGTTGACGAACCTGCCGACGACGACGCCATCGATCGGCGAGCGGATCACGGTGCGGTCGAGATCGGCCTGGGCCGCAGCGAGAACGGCCGCCTTCTCCGGCACGGCCATTCGTGCCTGCTGCAATTCCGCCTCGATCCGGCGGATATCGGCCTGCGCGCCGTCGACTGAGTAGGCGTTCAGGGACATGAGGACTTCGGCTTCGCGCTCTTGGGCAAGCCTCGCGGTGAACTCCGTCTGGGCGTCATCCACCGCCGTTATCGCCACGACGTTTTGTGACTGTAGAGCCAGCTTGCGCTGCAAGGTCTTCTGCGCCGACGCCTTGACAGCCTGCGCGCTGTCGAGCTTGGCCACGAGTACGTCTCTGCTGCCCCTGGCGTTTTGCAGATCGATCCTGGCGCGGTCGAGCTTGGCCCGCTCGATGTCGACAAAGGAGTTCGCCACCGCCACCGCCGCCCTAGCTTCGTCGACCTTGGCCGCAAAGCTGCGCGGATCGATCAGGGCGAGCGGCTGATCCTTGCTGACAGTGTCGTTGAAATCGACATAGACCCGGGCGAGCTGCCCGGATAACTGGGAACCCACCTCGATCGTCTTGACCGGCTGCAGGGCGCCGGTGACGGTGATGGTCTGCTCGATGCTGCCGCGCTGGATTGAGGCAAAGCGGAACACGGGGGCATCCGATCCGAAGCTCCGTGCTTCCGGCCCGACGGGTTTGAGCAGCAGTTGGGTCGATTCATAGGCGCGGGCCGCTTTCTCCGCCGCGGCCCCGGCCGCGTCGCCGATGACGGCCGGCCCCGCGGCGTAGACCGTGGCGAGGCCGCATGCAGTTCCGAGCAAGGCAATAACTGGCACAAATCGCATATCAAAAACCCCGCCTCTTGAAATGGCATCGTTGGCGGCACAGACAAAGGTCGCGCTATGGTTGTAAATCCAAGAAAACGCAGTCGATCGTCAGTGTGTCGCTGTTGCCGGGGCGACGGTCGGGCGCGCTTGATGATCCAGAAGTAAAGTCTGCGGGGTGCTATCTTTCGTGACTTGCCGGAAATGCATACGGAGCGTATCGATATGACGCGCGCGGTATCGAACTCAACAAGCTGACTGAACCTCCCGTCTGCTCTGGCCGAAGCGGCCAGCGCCCGGCGTTTCAAGTCGGCACGTGGGTGGCGACGCCATGACGCAGTCGGCGATACCGAAGTTCCGACGCCAGATCGTCGCATTGTCGATATCGCGCATCGCCATGATGCCGCAGGTCGCCAGGGCGAATCCCCCCAATCACGAAACCCGATATGTGAACGCCTTCACTCGTCTTGAACGGGTGTTGGCCCTAAGACGTCGAAGCGGCGGACCGGAGCGACTCGCTCGATCCCCGCGAATTCATCCAAGCACCTTGATCTCGCTTGCAAGAAGAATGGATGGCTCGTTGCTTGTTCATCGAGCCCCAAGCCGGGGAGCCCGTTGCCATGAGTTCAGGTCAAGCCACAGTTTATGTCATTGACGACGAGATCCAGATTCGAACCGCGATCGGAAGTCTCTGCGAGGAGACCGGGCATCAGGTAAAATTGTTTGCATCGACCGACGAGTTTCTCGGGGAGATTATTTCCGGCGGGCCTTCATGCCTCGTGCTCGACGTCCGCTTTCCCGGCACCGCGCCGACCGGCCTCGAGCTTCAGCGCCGGCTCGCCGAGACGGGCGTGCTGATCCCGATCGTCTTCATCAGTGGCCATTCCGACGTCCGCGTCTCGGTCGAGGCGATGAAGCGCGGCGCAGTCGAGTTTCTTCCAAAACCCTTCCGCGAGCAGGAGATCCTCGACGCTATCAGGCACGGCATCGAGCGCGACCGCAGGCGGCTCGAACGCGAAGATAGCGTGCGCGAAGCGCGCCAGCGCGTCGAGACGCTCACGGCGAGGGAGCGCGAGATCATGCTGTTGATGGCCGAAGGTCTCGTCGCCAAGCAGATCGCGGCGAGGCTCGGGGTGAGCGAAGTGACGGCCAAGGTCCATCGCACCAGGATGATGCGGAAGCTGGAGCTTCGCTCGCCGATCGAGGTGGTGCGGTTGGTCGACAGCATGGGACGCGAAGACGAGACAACACGAACCGGCACGGGACAACCGTACAGCTAGTGCGCGGACACCTAAGGCGCCGCGCAACGTCTAGTCCGTACCGATTAGCATGAACTGCAGTCTGTCGCACGCAGCACGATCGGTTCAAAGTCTGTCCTGCGATGTCGGCCTCCTCCAAGACGGCATCCGAACCCAGTCAGAGATCTTAGCCAGAAAGGATATTCCATGCGCAAATTGTTTTTTGCTTCCGTTGCCGTGCTCGCCCTGTCCTCCGCCGCGCAGGCCGCCAACACCTCGACCACCGTGCAAGTGGGCGTCGTGAACGGTTCCAGCGTCTCGCAGCAGGGCCTCACCAACGACAGTTCGTCGACCAGCCAGCTCGGCATCATCAATAGCGCGACCACGATGCAGGGCACCAGCGCGGCCTCGCTCAACAACGGCAGCACGGTCAACCAGGTCGGCGTGCAGAACTCGGCGACGACCGGCCAGGTGGCGTTCGGCAACAACGGCAGCGCGATCACCCAGAACTCGTTCGGGCCTGCCGCGCTCCAGAACAACGCCGCTGCCGTCGGACAGCTCAGCGTGTTCGGCGTCAACGGCAGCACCGTCTCGCAGACGGCGCACTAAGCCAGCCCCGTTTGGCCGGACGCGTCAACTGCGGCGCGTCCGCGCCATCCTTGAAAGCACCGCCTCGGGCCGGACGACTCGGTGAGAGCTTGTCCGCCGACTTTCGCGGAGGAAATGTCATGCATCAAAAATATCTCGTTGCCACGATCGTCGCGTTCAGCTTGCTGACCGCCGTCGATGCCCAGGCCGGCAACTCGGCCAGCGTGCTGCAATTCGGCACTACCAACAACTCCTTCATTTCGCAGAGTGGCGGCACCAACAACAGCGCCACCACGATGCAATTCGGCGCCACCAATGCTGCGACTACGTTGCAGACGGGTTCGCTCCTCACCTTCAACACCTCGGTGATCGGGCAGGGCGGCACGACTGCGACGGCGTCCAACACCGCGTTACTCGGCCAGGCCGGTGGCTCCAACTCGAGCCTGATCGGCCAGATCGGCGCGAACAACGCGGCGGCCGTCGGACAGCTCGGAATCCTGAACGGCTCGACAATTTTGCAGCAGACTCCTTGATCGCAAATCAATTTTCAGTCGCGAGGCATGTCATGAGGCATTTTTCAGGCGCCGCCTGTGGCGCATTTCTCACCTTGTGTTGCGTGGGCGCCGGATCGGCCGGTGCGCAGACCGCCGACATCAAGACCATCGTATCGCTCGGCGGCCCGCCGGTCGTGCTGAACCAGAACAGCCAGCTCAACATGGCCGGCGTGTTCATGATCGGCGGCAGCACCAGCGCGACCGTCACTCAAAACGGCACGAACAACGCGACCGGAATCCTGCAATTCGGCGGGACGACATCGGCATCGGTCGGGCAGGCGGGCGTGAACAATGTCGCGTTTGTCGGCCAGGCCGGCCAGTCCACCAGCAGTTTCCTGGCCCAGTTCGGTGCGTTCAACTCGGCGACTGTTGTCCAGAATAGCCATTGAGCCGGGCGCGACCTCGTCGTCAGAAATGTAATGGGGGCAAGCGATGAAATGCGCTAGGCTACTCCTGGCATTGGCGGCATTGTTCGCCGTCAGCGTCGCGTCCGAGGCATCCGCCGGATCCGTCCAGCGCGGCGTAACGAACCGGAACGTGAGCATCGAAACGGTCGTGCAGTTCGGCAACAATGTCCAGCCGGTCACGATCGAAGAGAACAGCCGCATCAATATCGCGCGTGTCATCCAGATCGGTGGCACGGGAACGGTCGATGCGACGATCATCCAGAACGGCACGCGAAATTATGTCGACGTGATCCAGGTGGGTGGCACGACCAATTTGGCGATCGGTCAGTCGGGCGTGAGCAACATTGCCGATATCACCCAGGTCGGCAATTCCACCAACGCCCTTCTGCTCCAGATCGGAGACATGAACACGGGAACGGTGCGACAATTCGGGCGCTTCAACTGGCTGTCGATATTTCAGTTCAGCCGGTGATCGAGAAGGCGAGGTGCAATATGAGGTTCATCGCACTTGCAGCAGGAACGAGCATCATGATGGCAATGGCAGCGGGGCCGGCCGGAGCCGGCGAGTCAGGTGACGGCCACACGACCGTAGTTCAGGACGAGAACGGCACGTCCGTCATCACCCAGAGCGGCGATCCGGCGCAGGCCGAGGTCAAGATCGAGAAGGAGCCCGGGCGCACCACGGTCTATCGCCGCAGCGGTGGCAACACCGCCATCGTGACGCAGGGCACCGGAAATGCGCAGGATATGCTGGACTGGCTGCGCAAGCAGCAGGGCCGCTGACGCACGAAGGCCCACCGTCCGCGATAGACGATGGGCCAGATCGTGAGCGGGCGTTACCAGCTGCGATAGACGCCGGTCAGTGTACCGTTGTTATTGCCCTCCGGGCCGACATCGCCCTGCGTCGAGCTCGGCGCCGGATGATTGGTGCCGTTGAGCGCACCGTATGGTCCAGCGACATCCGGATAGTAGGCGCGGGGCTGAACCGGCTGATAGGCCGGGGCGGTGCGGTCCCATCCCGCGCGCGATCCGTTCCAATCATAGCCCTGGGCCGAGGCGGCCGACGTGCCCGCGACGAGTGAAGCCGTGATCAGGCAGAGGAGTTTCGACTTGTTCTGCATTGGAGATGCTCCTTGCTTGTGTCGGGAGCCAACGACCGCAGTGCGGGAGCGTTCCGGGTGTCGTCGATCGAACCGATCAACTCCGATCAACTGGTTATGAAGTCCGTTTTCCGGAACACGTGCGACATCAGCCGCAATCCCGGGCGTCTTGCCGCAGTCTGTTCCCTGTTAATCCCGTGCCTTAACCAATAATTAATTATACGTTTGCGGGTGGGCGACAGCCCGGCCTAGCGTGTCGTGGGGAGCCGCTATCCGCGAAGCCAAACGAGTTGGTGCGTATCATGATGTCCAGATCATTTGGGGCGTTGCTCGCCTCGCTCAGCGCAGCCGCGCTGCTCCTTGCCCCCAGCGACAGCTTTGCCCGACCCGGCGGCACCGTCGGACATGCCGCCACGCCTTCCGGTCCGGCGGCGCGTCCGCCGATTGCGCCGGGCGCCAGGTTCCGTGGCCGCAACACGCCTTGGATCTACTGGCCAGGCGGCGGCGGGTTCTACTATGACAATGCAGGCTACGGCCAGCCTTTCGCCGAGACCGCCCAACCCGTCTCCAGCGACGTGCGCTACACCTATACGTATGACGTTCCCTGGGATTGGACGCATCGCTTCCCGCCGAACGTGGTGCCGTCCGACCGGCCCTACGTGCCGAGCTGTCCGACGGAGCAGGTGACTGTGCCCGGCCGCGGCGGCGGCGAGCACACCGTCAACATCATGCGCTGCTACTGAGCTAGCCCAGCTCGAAACTGGTCACGCCGAAGACGCGGTCGATCCGCAGCGGCGCGATGGGTCCCGTGTACATCCGCGCCGTCTCGAACACCGGCTTCAGCCCCAGCGATTCCGCAAGTGCAATCGCCTCGCGATTGACGGCGGGGACGTCGAGGAATATCTCGCCGCCGTTCGCGCTCGCCAGCAAGGCCTGCACGATCGCCTCCGTCGCCGCGCGGTCGTCGGCGACGAGCGGGCCGATCTTGCGGCCGGTCCGGCAGGGCCGGATCACACCCCATGCCGCGAGCTTGCCATCGCGCAGCAATGCGCGACCGACATGTCCTGACGTGCCGATCCAGGCCCGCAGGAAGGCACTGCGCGGTGCCGGAAACACCGTCGCATCGTCGGCTTCGACAAGTGCGAACGGGACCGTGTCGAGCGCAACGACATCGGCGGGCGGCCCCGATGGTGCGGCGGCGATGCCGCCATAGCGGATATTGGCGTACGCAAGCTGGAAGCCGGACTTTCTGTAATTATCCTGCTGCGCCACGACGCCGTCGAGGCCGATCACGCGAGCGCCCGCATGCACGATCGCCGCGTTCCAGATGCGCAGGCCGTGGCCTCTATCGCGAAAATCTGATCGCACGATGTAGAGGCCGAGAAATGCGAAGTGATCGTCGTAGTTGACGCAGCAGATGGTCGCGACCGGCTCGCCGTCGATCTCGCCGACAAAGAAGCCATGCGTGTCCGGGATCGCGAAACAGGCGGCGTCGGAGAAGCCCGGATTCCAGCCTTCCGCCGCGGCCCAGTCGACCGCGATGGCGATCTCCTCGGGGCGCAAATTGCGGATCTGCAAATCGCTCATCTTTCAAGTCGCTTTCGACGGTGGACCTTCCGGCTGGTCCGGCGGTAGAAGGCCTCATGATAGGCCGGGCCTGCGGCTCGCCTCCACGATATCACAGAGGATGATCGGTCATGGCAGCAGAGATGGCAGCAGAGAAGGTCGCACTCGTGACCGCCGGCGGCAGCGGCATGGGGGCAGGGGCTGCGCGCCGGCTCGCAGCCGACGGCTTTCGCGTCGCGATCCTGTCCTCCTCCGGCAAGGGCGAGGCGCTGGCAGCCGAGCTCGGCGGATTGGGGGTCACCGGTTCCAACAAGTCGAACGACGATCTGAAGCGGCTTGTCGACGGCGCGATGGCCAAATGGGGACGCATCGACGTGCTCGTCAACAGCGCGGGCCACGGGCCCCGGGCGCCGATCACGGAGATCACCGACGAGCAATGGCACACCGGCCTCGACACCTATCTGCTCAACGTGATCCGTCCGACCCGGCTGGTGATGCCAATCATGCAAACGCAAAAGGGCGGCGCCATCATCAACATCTCGACCGCCTGGGCGTTCGAGCCGAGCGCGATGTTTCCGACGTCTGCGGTGTTCCGCGCCGGCCTTGCCGCCTTCACCAAGATCTTCACCGACACCCACGCCGCCGACAACATCCGCATGAACAATGTGCTGCCGGGCTGGATCGACAGCCTGCCAGAGCTAGATGCACGCCGCGACAGCGTGCCGATGCGGCGCTACGGCAAGGTCGAGGAGATCGCCGCGACGATCTCGTTCCTGGCGTCCGACGGCGCGGCCTACATCACGGGACAGAACATCCGCGTTGACGGCGGACTGACGCGTTCGGTCTGAGAGGCGGGGATTCGAATCGCGTCGCGCGGGGTGTCGCGATGCGACAGTGGTGTGCGTGGCCCGCCGCTGCCGCAGGGTGATGCGTGGCTCTCGAGTCACACCCGTCACGCGTTCGCGCGCCGCACGGCTCACACTACGTCACAGTCTCTATGAACTTCGCCGCAGCCCAAGACGGCGAGGGACCGGCAGCCTATGCCCGAACTGCGCCGGACAACTTCCGCCCGCGCGCGTTCGAAACGCGAGATCAATCGCGTGGGGTAAGGAGACCGGAATGAAGAAGTTTTTGCTGGCGGTTGCCGCGGTTGTCTTGGGCTCCGCATCGGTGCAGGCGGCCGACCTCGCGGCGCACTACACCAAGGCGCCGATGATGGCGACGGCCTACAACTGGACCGGCTTTTACGTCGGCGCCAATGTCGGCGGGCAGTGGGGCAGCGCCGATCCGGCCACCTCGACCGCGTTCGCTCCCGCCGGCTATTTCGCGGACACCAGTGTTACTGCGATTGCGGCAGTCGGCGCCCAGCGGGTCAACAGCTCCAGCGTCACCGGCGGTTTTACCGCCGGCCACAACTGGCAGGTCAACACCGCCGTGTTGGGCCTCGAAGGTGACATCAACTATTTCGGCTTCAAGGGCAGTGCGACGGGTTCGGCGTTCTATCCCTGCTGCGCGCCGACCGGCTTCACCGTGTCGTCGTCAGTCTCGGCCGATTGGCTTGCCACCATCCGCGGCCGCATCGGCTTCCTCGCGGCTCCGACCTGGCTGCTCTACGCCACCGGCGGCGCGGCCATCGCCGAGGTGAAGGGCAATTTCAACTTCACCGACACGTTCGCCGCCGCGACCGAGTCGGCCGCGATCCGCGACACGCGGGTCGGCTGGACCGCAGGTGTGGGCACCGAATATGCCGTCGGCGGCGGCTGGTCGCTCAAGGCAGAATATCTCTACGTCGATCTCGGACGCAGCACCGTGACCAGCACCAATCTGCTTGGCGGCGCGTTTCCGGCCAACGTCTTCACCCATTCGGTCGGTCTCAAATCGAACATCGCGCGCGTCGGCGTGAACTACAAGTTTGGCGGACCCGTCGTCGCCAGGTACTGAGCTTCATCCCGTTTCTGATCTGGCGTGGAAAGCCCCGGCTCAGCCGGGGCTTTCTGTTTTAAGGGATGTGTTCAGTGCGGGCCCATGAGCTTCGCCAGCGCGGGCAGGATCTTGTAGCGGGCGATCTCGTGCGGGTATTCGCCGCGATTTGCCAGCAACACGATGCCGATCCGCTGTGCGGGCACGATGCCGATATAGCCGGAGGCGTTGTTGAGCCCACCCGGCTTGTCGACGACGGTGACGCCTGGAAGATGCACCGTCTCCCAGGCCATTCCCTGTCCGAACCTCTCGTCGACGCGGAAAATCTCGTGCTGTGTCATCCGCAATGCCTCGCGCAAATGCGGATCGATCGATCGGCCGTCGACGCAGGCGGCAACGAAGATCGAGAGATCCCGCGGTGAGGAAAACATCTGGCCCGTGCCGGGGAAATCAAAATAGCTCTGCTGGTTGCCGATGGAGCCGATCGCCATGCCCTGATCCGAGTAGCCCTGGACCGCGCGCTGCATCCAGGCCTCGTCCATGACGGCACGGCTGTCTTCGCCGCGTTCAGGCAATGAGGTCGCATTCATGCCGATCGGCCTGAGGATGCGTTGTTCGAACAGGGTCGAGATCGGAGCGCCGTAACAGCGCTCGAGCACGAGCTGAAGCAGGACGTAGCCGGCGTGGCTGTAGACGCGCTGCTTGCCGGGCGCTTCGCCGGCTTGCGGTCTCCAGCTGTTGAACATGTCGATGAGCTGCGCGCGGGAAAACGTGTCGCTCGGCCAGGGCGGATGGTCGGTCGGCAGCAGCATGCCTGACGTGTGCGTGACGAGCTCGCCGACGGTGACGCGGCGGATATAGTCGCCGGTGAGCTCCGGGAGATATTTCACCAGACGATCGTCGAGCCGCAGCTCGCCGCGTAGGGTGCCGAGCGCGACCAGTGTCGCCTCGAACGGCTTGCGCAGGGAACCGAGGTTGAACAGCGTGTCCGGCGTGACCGGCCTTCGCGTGGCGTCGTCGGCAAAGCCGTAGTTGAAGAACTCGACATGGTTGCCGGCATAAAGCGCGGCGGCCAGACCGCCCGGCTGGTCCGGCGTTGCGGTCGGCGCCAGCTCGTTCGCGACGATGTCGCGCATCTGCGCGATCATGTCGGAATCCGCGGCGGCGCCGCGCGGCCAGGCAAGCGCGAGCGGAACGAGCGCAGCCCGGGCCAGCGCCCGTCGGGTGAGGTACGATGAGGTGACAACAGACGGCACGACTCTGGCGCAGGATTCGATGCGCCCCCGGTCTCTTGTAGCGGGAAGGACCGTGCCCCCCTATTCACGATCGCGCGTGGTGGGTTCCGTCTGCGGAGCCTTGCGACAGTCCGTAGCCTGGATGGAGCGAAGCGCAATCCGGGAAAGTGCCGCAGCCGAGCGAGCGGCCCCCGATTACGCTTCGCTTCATCCAGGCTACCAGTCGGCAAAATTAACTTAGCTAATTGGCTAACAATGTTGACGCCGGATGGCGACAGTCCTATAGTTAGCCTCATGGCTAACCAACTATTCCAACTCGATCAGGTTTTCGCGGCCCTTGCCGATCCCACCCGGCGGGCGATCGTGATGCGGCTCTGCGCAGGTGAGGCGTCGGTCGGCGAGCTTGCCGATCCCTTCGAGATGGCGCTGCCGAGCTTCATGAAACACATCCACGTGCTGGAGATGAGCGGTCTCATCCTGTCGGAGAAATCGGGGCGCGTGCGCACCTGCCGCCTCAGTCCTGACGCGCTCCTCACTGCGGAGGACTGGTTCCAGCATCAGCGCGCGATCTGGGAGGCGCGGCTTGATCGCTTCGACGCCTACGTGATGAAGCTGAAGAAAGACAGGGCCGCTGCCAAGCGGCCGTCCAAGACAAGTAACAAGACGACCGGCAAGACAACCAAACGGAAAGGTTCCTGACGATGACGAATTCTGCCAATCCCGCCCTGTCGCTATGGTCGCTCGACCGCGAGATCGTGATGTCGCGCGTGATCGACGCGCCGCGCGATCTGGTGTTCGAAGCGTGGTCCGACCCAAAGCACCTGCCGCAATGGTTCGGGCCGAAGGGTTTTAAGCTCGAGACCTTCGAGATCGACGTGCGGGTCGGCGGCGTCTGGCGCTTCAACATGATCGGCCCGGACGGCACGGTCTACCCGAACCGCATGCGCTTCCGCCGCATCGAGCGACCGTCGCTGTTGGAGATGGATCACGGCGACGACCAGGACGAGGATCCCGGAATGTTCCGTTTCACCGTCACCTTCGCCGAACAGAGCAACGGCAAGACGGTTCTGATGATGCGGCAGCTGGCGTCGAGCACGGCGCGGCGCGACGGCATGATCAGCTTCGGTGCCGTCGAATACGGCTACCAGACGCTCGACAAGCTCGCGGCCTATGTGGGCGGGATGAAGAGATAGGGCGAGCAGCCACCTTCCTCCTTCATGCCGAGGAGGCCGCGGAGCGGCCGCCTCGAAGCACGAGGACCATCGGTGAGGCCTTCATTCTTCAAGGCGCGCGCCCCTCAGGATGAGGGGCGCTTCATTCCTTCGCCTCGTCCGTGACGATGTCGCCGAGTTTCTGCCAGCGCTGGCCGTCGAACTGCACCATCTGGAACTGCTTGTTGACGCGGTAGTCGGTCGGCGTCGTCGTCACCGAGATGCCCGGCAGCGTCAGGTCGAGTGTGATGTTGTTCAGGCTGGCGGCCTGGCGCATCACGTTCTCGCGCGTGAGATCGTCGCCGCATTGCTTCAGCACCTGCACCAGCAGCTGCGCGGTGATATAGCCGTAGACGTTCAGGTTCGAATCCCTGTCGCCCTCCGGGTAGTATTTGGCCATGAAGGCGAGATATCGCTTCATGCCGGGATCGTCCTTCCATTCGGGGTCGGCCGAATCCTTGACATAACCGACGCTGACGACGCCCTTGGCGTTGTCGAGTCCGGCGGGTTTCAGCACCGCGCTGACCGAGGAGGCGTTGATGTCGATGATGTGCAGCGGCTTCCAGCCGATCTCGGCAACCTTCTTGATCGCCTGCGCGGCCTGTTTCGGCGTTGTGGCGCTGAACAGCACGTCGGCACCTGCATCCTTCAACCGCAGGATCTGCGAATCGATGGTCGGCTCGGTGATCTCGTAGGACGTCTCGGCGACGATCATCTTCGACTTGTCACCGAGACCTGCTTTGAAGCCGGCGAGGTAGTCCTTGCCGAGATCGTCGTTCTGATAGAGCACGCCGACCTTGGCGTTCGGATGGTTCTTCAGAATATATTGCGCGTAGATCCGGCCTTCGACGAGGTAGGAGGGGTTGAAGCCCATGGTCCAGGGGAAGTTCTTCGGATCGGTGAAACGCGCCGCGCCCGTTGCCGCGAAGAGCTGCGGGACCTTCTTGGCGTTAAGATATTTTTGCACGGCGACATTAGGCGCCGTGCCGATGATCTGGAAGGTCAGCAGCACCTCGTCGCTTTCGACCAGCTTGCGGGTCTGCTCAACCGTCTTCGGAGGCGAATAGGCATCGTCATACTGGATCAGATTGACCTTGCGGCCGTTGACGCCGCCCTGGTCGTTGATCATCTTCATGTAGGCGGCCTGGGTCTTGCCGATGACGGCATAGGCCGAGGCCGGCCCGCTGAGCGGGACGGTCTGGCCGACCTTGATCTCGGTGTCGGAAGCGCCGGGATCGTATTTCTTCTGCGCCTGTGCTCCCGGGATCGATAGCGCGAGAGCGATCGCGGCTGCCGCGACATGTTTGAGAAGTAGTTTTTTCATTCCCATTCCCCGTTCGTGACTGTCACTCGCCCTTGAGGCCGGCCTCGCGGATCAGCCCGGTCCACTTTTTTGTTTCGTTGTCGATGAACTGGCCGAATTCGGCCGCGGTGCCGGCGCGCACTTCGAGGCCCTGGGCGGTCAGCTTGTCCTTGATCGCCGGCTCGGCCAGCGCGCGCAGCACTTCGGCCTGCAGCTTGTCGACGATGGCGCGCGGCGTCGTCGAAGGCGCCATGAAGCCGTACCAGCCGGCCGCAGCCACGTTGGGAAAACCCTGCTCGCGCAAGGTCGGCGCCTGCGGATAGAGCGCGCTGCGTTCGGCCGATGCAACGCCGAGCACAATGAACTTGCCGCTCTGGATGTAAGGCAGTGCGGTCGGCAGCGCCGTCAGCGTGGCATCGACGCGGCCGGCGAGCAGCTCGGTGTAGGACGCGGCATCGCCACGGAATGGGATGTTGAGCCCCTTGACACCGGCATCCCTGAACAGGAGTTCGCCGGCAAGATGTGGCTGCGAGCCGGCACCGGGCGAGGCGAAGGTCAGGCCATCCGGCTTCGATTTGCCGTAGGCGATCAATTCGGGAAGCGTCTTGAACGGCGCGTCCGCGCTGATGATCAGGAACAGCGGCGCGATCACCGCCATCGCGACCGGCTGCAGATCCTTACGCTCATAGGTCAGCTTGCCGAACAGCGCTTCGGCGGTGGCGTAGGGGGCCGCGACATAGAGAAGTGTGTAGCCATCGCCCGGCGCATGCGCGACCGTGTCGTTGGCGATGCGCGTGCCGGCGCCCGGCTTGTTTTCGACGATAAACTGCTGGTGCAGGTTGCGGCCGAACTCTTCGGCCAGCAGCCGCAGCGAGATGTCGTTGGAGCCGCCGGGCCCGTAAGGCGAGATCAGCCGCACCATACGCGACGGCCAGGCGTCCTCAGCGCGTGCAGTAAATGGAAGTCCGGATAGCGAAAGGGCGAGGGTGCCCAAAAATGTTCGCCGTGTGACGGTCATGGTGGCCTCCCGGTGGCGGAGCGCCGATTGCCTTGTTCATCGCTTGGCGCTCTTCTTGTTTTGCTTTTGTGTTTCGGTGGGCGGCGCCGCCCCAATCATGGTGCGGATGCTGTCGGCAAGGGCGGCAATGCGCGGGCCGATCTCGCCCTCCAGCTGGCCGGGCTGGAGCCGGAATGCGGGAATGCCGCAATTGATCGAAAAGGCCTGCTTCGCCTCACGCGCATGAAACAGCGGCGCCGCGACCGCATGGATCGAGGCGATGTACTCGCCGAAGCACGTGCAAAACCCGCGGCTGGCGCATTGTGCGAGGCCGGCGCGGTAGGTCTCGCGGAAGGCCGACCACAGCTCAGTATCCTCGCTTGCAATGCGCTCTTCGAGCTGCGCGGCATCGGCCTGCGGCAAGGTCGCCGCCGCGGCACGGCCCATTGCCGTCATCACCACGGAAATGGGCATGCCGATGTCGGGGACGTGCGGGCCGACGTCGCCGGAGCGCGCGGTCTCGACATAGATCATGGAGGTCGCATCGAGCAGGCCGATCGAGACCGTGCCGCGCACGCTTTGTGCCAGCTCCTGCATCATCGGACGCGCGACCTGGCGGAACTGCATGTCAGCGAGCAGCGGATGCGCCATGCGAAGTGCACGCGCGCCGACGCGATATTTGGCGCGTTCGGCATCGTAGCGGAGGTAGCCGAGCTCGGCGAGCGTATGAGTCAGTCGCGCCACCGTCGGGCGCGGAATCCCGGTCAGCGTCGACAGCTCCATGTTGCCGAGCTGCGTCGCCCCCGCCTTGAACGCTTCGAGCACCACGAGACCTTTTGCCAGCGTCATCGCGAACGCAGCGTCATCGACGCTGTCCGCCAGCACGGCGGCGGCGGACGAGGAGGCGCGGATCGGTTTGGACGCGGTTCTGGCCATGCGGGCTTAATGAACCCGGTCTCGCCCGTTGTCCAATAGATTCAGAAAATGTGCCGTTATGTCCACTATACGGACACGGAGCGGCTTTGCCGGCGGGGATAAAATGTGCGCGAAGGGCTCCGCCGCGCACAGATTTTCGTCGCGATTCCGTGGCTTGTTGTGACAGGTTTATTACGACTGAATGTCATATCGATTACATCGGAGCGATTCATGTTGCAGTGGCAGGCGCGGACGAATCCCCTCGCGTGGTGGTGGGGGTCCCTGACGCTGGTCAGTGCTGCCAACATTCTCGTCTGGTTCATGCTGTACCGCGCGTTCTGGCCGACGCCCTCCGGCAGCCTCAGTAGTGGCTCCGACATCGGGCTGATGTTCCTGCTCTGCGCCGGCTATGTCTTCGGCTGCGCCTTCCGTTCCTTCCTGCCGCGCGCCGACGTGCAGCGCATCTGCCTGTTCGACACCTGGCTCTCCAGCGTCTTCGTCGGCCGCACGGTCGCGACCGTGGCCGAGCTGTGCTTCGCCGCGCAATGGGCGGTCATCCTGCATCAACTCGGGACCATGACGGGCGCCGAGACGGTCGTGAACATCGCGTGGGTGATCGTGCCGATCATCATCATCGCGGAGTGCTTCTCCTGGTATGCGGTGGTGACGACCAACTTCCTCTTCAACGCAATCGAGAACTCGCTTTGGGCCGTGACATTCTTCCTCGCGGGCATCGCGCTGTGCCGGCTGATGCCGGAATTCCAGGGGCCGGTGCGGTGGGCGCTGATTGCCGGCATCGTCGGCATCGCCTGCTTCCTGGCCTTCCTCGTCACCGTCGACGTGCCGATGTATCTCAGCCGCTGGCGGGCAGGGCATGAAGAGGGCAACAGGTTGCTCGGCTTCCTCGAAGGCTTGCATGACGTTTCGACCCGCTGGGTCGTGACCCACGACATCGCGCACTGGAAGGGCGAGCTGACCTGGATGTTCCTGTATTTCACCGTCGCCGTGTGGTCGAGCCTCGCGCTCTGTGCGCTCTACGCGATGGAAGGCTATCTCACGCGCTATCTGGCCTGAGCGATCAGGCCTCGCCGAGATCGACCTCCGTCAAGATGCCTTGGCGCAGCGCCAGCCGGACCAGCTCGATGTCGGAGCCGACACCGAGCTTGTCCTTGATCAGAGAATGCAGGTTCGCCACCGTCTTGGGGCTGACATGGAGTGTCTCCGCGATCTCCTCTGTCGTGTTCTCGGCGAGCAGCAGCCGCAGCACCTCGAACTCACGCGGCGTGAGGACGTCGGCGGCAGAACTTTCCCCGGCCAGCCGGCTCAGCGCGAGCTCATGGTCGATGTCGGGGCTGATCGCGATCTTGCCGGCGAGCACGTCCATCACGGCGCGCACCAGCGTCTCTGGCGGACTGGTCTTGGTGACGTAGCCCCTGGCACCGGCGCGGATCGCCTGCACGGCAAACCCGGCGTTTTCATGCATGGTGAAGACGAGGATTCTCGCGCCCTTGTCCCACTGCCTGATGCGCCGGACCGCCTCGATGCCGCCGATGCCGGGCATGCTCAGATCCATGATGACGAGGTCGGGCGCCTCCGATTTGTAGAGACGGTAGGCCTCCGCGCCGTCAGCGGCTTCGGCGATGACGCGTAGTCCCGGCTGCTTCTGGAGCACGGAGCGGTAGCCCTCGCGGACGACGGAATGGTCGTCGACCAGCAGAATGGTGGCGTCGGCCGCGCTCATGCGGCGTGCTCCAGCGGCGGCCGATCGGCGGCTGCGAGCGGAATGACCACGCGCAGTGCGGAGCCGCCGTTCGGCGAGGCCTCGAAGCTCAATTGGCCGCGCAAAGCTGCGACGCGCTCGCGCATGCCGAGCAGGCCCATTCCCGATTTCGCGACGGAATCGGTCGCGCGTCCGTCATCGTCGATCGCAAGCGCGATATCGCTCGCCCCCATCTTCAATTCCAGGCTGACTCGCGTGGCGACGGCATGCTTGGCGGCATTGGTGAGCGCCTCCTGCACGATCCGGTAGAGGCTGGCGCTGATTGTGGCCGGCAGGGTCTCGAATGCGCCGTCGAACCGGATCGAGAAACGCGTCTCGCCGCGGCTGCGCCCGTTCCAGCCCGCGACCAGGCCCTCGAGGCTGGCGACGAGCCCGAGCTCCTCGACATCGGGCGGCCGCAGCCGGAACAGCGTGCCGCGCAACGTCTCCATCATGCCGGTTGCGGTCCGCGCGATGCCGTCGCATTCGCCAAGCAGGGAAGGGCAGTCCTGCGCGGCGGTCTGGCGGGCGGAGGAGGCGAGCGCGCGGATGGCGGCGAGCGACTGGCCGAACTCGTCATGCAGCTCGCGCGCGAGATGGCGGCGCTCCTCGTCCTGGAGCGCGATCAGCTTCCGCGTCAGCTCGCTGCGTTCGGCAAGCGCGGTCTCGAGGCTTTCGGCGAGATGGTTGAAGCCGTCGCGGATCGCGGAGAGCTCGGCAAGGTCGAACGGCGGCAGCCGCGTGGTGAGGTCGTTGGCGGCAATCCGCTCGAGGCCGGTGCGGATCATGCGGGTGGGGCGCAGCGCGCGTGCCAGCGCGGCGTAGACCAGCGCGCAGAGCAGCGGCAGCGCGATCGCCAGCGCGAGCATCAGGCGGCCGGCCTCGTGCCAGGCCTCCGCGGTCTGCACGGCCGGCTCGACCGAGACCACGGCCTCGCCGAGCTTCGTCCCGCGCACGATTACCGGCCGTGCGGCTTCTCGGCCGGGGTCGAACAAGCCGCGATAGAAGGCCGTGAAGGCTTGCGGCGGCGGGTTCGCCGGAACGGGCGCGCCGCTGCAGAAGCGCTGGAGGACGTCGCCGCTGGTGCCGCGGAACGCCAGGCACAGGCCGGGCGTCATCACATAAGCCGAAACGGGGTCGAGGTTGGGAAAGTCCGAGCGCGGGCTCGCGACCCACTGGATCTTGCCCTGCTGCAGCTCCAGCGTCTTGGCCACGATGGCGGCGATATCGTCGAGGCGCGCATGCGCCGCGCGGTCGGCCGTAATCAGGAAATAAGCGGAGATGGCGGCGAAGCAGGCGGCCGATATCGCGGCCACGCGCAACGTCAGACGGACTTTGAGATCGAACCTCGGGCGGTTCCACATCGGCAGGCACCTGGTGCGAACGGGTTTGTCGCGTCCGCATTAAACGGCAGAACGCATCCGGCGCAAAGCCGCCAGGCGCCAGTGCGGTGCACCGTCGTGAAATTTTCCCGGCCATCGCCGGGACCGGCACCGCTGCATGTCCTGATTGCGCCGTCCAGATTGGCGCGCCGCTCCGTCATACGAGGCACATTATGCACCTGCGCCGGTTGATCCTCTCAGTCTGTCTCCTCGTCGTCCTTCCGGTGTCTTATGCGCTGGCCGGCGCCGAGACCGCCATCGGCATCGCCATGGACGATTTCAGTTATACCGATACGTCAGCAGAGCCCGCCAACCAGACCGCCGCCCACGAGCGACGGCTGGCGGCCTTCATGGCCGCGCTCCGGCAAGATATCGGCGGAGATCGGCGCTACCGGCTCGTGTCGTCGGCCCAGGACGGCGCGGCGTTCAAGGTGATCGGCGGCATCCAGAAGACGAGCACGCTGGTGCAATGGGCCAAGATCGCCGTGATCGACGTCGGCGGCAGGAAGGTCGTGATGGACAAGCTCTACACCTTCCGGGGCGACAATGATGAATCATGGGAGCGCGCCGAGATCTTCGTGTCGCGCGAGATCATGGCCGCACTCGCCACGCCTGCGCCGATTGCCATGGCCGTCTTCGATTTCGAGCTAGAGGATACGACCGCCGCTTCGGCTGGCGCGCCGGCCACATCGGATGCGTCATATCTGGCCGAGGTCACCGGCAGCGTGCGCGAGGCGCTGGGTCAATCCGGCCGTTACCGCATCGTCGATGTCGGCGGCGAGGCGCTGAAGGCGCGTGCGTTGCGCGACTGCGACGGCTGCGAGGCGGCGATTGCGCAGAAGCTCGGCGCGGACCAGTCGCTGATCGGCGTGGTGCGGCGGGTCAGCCGCACCGAATACACGCTGGGTTTCCAGGTGCGCGACGCCAGGACCGGCGCGGTGCTCGCACGCGGCGACAGCGGCCTGCGCCTGGGCGCGGACTATTCGTGGAAACGGGGCGCGGTGCGGCTGGTCAGCGACCGGTTGATCGAGAACCAATAGCAGCGGTCCTCGCTCAGAACGTCAGCTGCACCTTCATCGACTGCGAGCGATCGCTGGCGAGCTCGAACGCTGCGACCGCGTTCTCGAACGGCATGGTCGCCGTGATCAGCGGCTTCACGTCGATCAGGCCGTCACCCATCAGCCGCACCGCCAGCTCGAACTCGGGATCGAAGCGGAAGGTGCCGCGCAGCTGCAATTCCTTGGCGACGATGGAGTTGATCGGCAGCGTCATCTCGCCGCCGAGACCGAGCTGCACCAGTATGGCACCGGGCCTGAGCACGTCGAGCGCGGTGCGCAGTGCGGCCTGGTTGCCCGAGGCTTCGAACAGAGTATCGAACACACCTTTACCGGTCCGCCAGGGATCGAGCGCCGTGGCATCGGCCGCGACATTGATGGCGTGAGTGGCGCCAAGCTTCCTGGCGACGGCAAGCGGCGCGTCGGCAACATCTGTCACGACGATCTCGGCGGCGCCGCCGAAGCGTGAGACCAAAATCATCAGCGCGCCGATCGGGCCGCAGCCGGTGATCAGCACGCGCTTGCCGAGCAGGGGCCCGGCCTGCTTGCCGGCATGCAGGCACACCGCGAGCGGTTCGGCGACCGCGGCTTCCGCCAGCGACAGCTTGTCGGCGATCGGAACGGCCTGCGCCGCATCGACCGTGATGAATTCGCGAAAGCCGCCCTGCACATGGGGAAAGCGCATCGCGCTGCCGAGGAAGCGCATGTCGAGGCACTGGTTGCGCATACCCTCCTGGCAATGCAGGCACTGGCCGCACGGCTTGCTCGGATTGACCGCGACGCGGGTGCCCGGCTTCACGTTCGCGACGCCGTCACCGATGGCTGCGACCACGCCGGCGATCTCGTGCCCGAGGGCCATCGGCTGCTGGATGCGCACGACACCGAAGCCGCCGTGATGATAGTAGTGCAGATCGGACCCGCAGATGCCGCCGTTCGCGATCTTGACGCGGACTTCACCCGGACCGGGCGCTGCATCCGGATAGCTATCGATCCGCAGATCTTTCGGTGCGTGAATGACGACGGCGCGCATGGTTGGCTCCCTCAGCGTTTCGCGGCTCACATCGCAGCGATCATGCCGCCATCGACATAGATGATCTGGCCGTTGACATAGGTCGAGGCATCCGACGCCAGGAAGATCGCTGCGCCCACCAGCTCGTCCGGTCGGCCCCAGCGCTTGGAGGGGACGCGGCCCATCAGCCAATTGTTGAAATCGGTGTTGTTGACCAGCGCCTCGTTCATGTCGGTCAACATGTAGCCGGGGCCGATCGCGTTGGCCTGGATGCCGTGCTGGGCCCATTCCACCGCCATCGAGCGGGTCAGGTTCTTGATACCGCCCTTGGCAGCGGTGTAGGGCGCAATCGTGGGACGCGCGAGCTCGCTGCCGAGCGAGCCGATATTGATGATCTTGCCGTGCTTGCGCGGGATCATGCGCTTGGCCGCCTCGCGGCCGATCACGAAGGCGCTGGTGAGGTTGGTCTCGATCACCTTGCGCCACTCGTCGGTGGTGAACTCCACCAGCGGCTTGCGGTGCTGGATGCCGGCATTGTTGACGAGGATGTCGACGGCGATGCCCTTGTTGTCGAAGTCGTTGAAGGCGGCGACGATCGCGGGCTCGTCGGTGACGTTGAAAGCGGCGCCTTCGGCCTGGTGGCCGGCGGCGCGAAACTCGGCGACGGCCTGCTCGACGCGCTTGGGATCGACGCCGTTGATGATCAGCCTGGCGCCGGCCTTGGCCATGCCTTCGGCGATGGCGCGGCCGAGGCCGCGGGAGGAGCCGGTCACGAGCGCGGTGCGGCCGGAAAGGTCGAAGAGGGCGGTGCTCATCTCAAAAGATCCTCAGACGTTGGAACGGCGCACGGTCAGATCGGAGCGGTCGAATACGGCGGGCAGAAGGTCGACGCCCAGGCCGGGGCCTTCCATCGGATAGACAAAACCGTCCTTGATCGTGGGCATGGTGGTCACGAGCTCATTGTACCAGCCCTTGTAGAAGGCGCGCACCGATTCCTGGATCAGCGTGTTGGGCTGGCTGAACGACATGTGGATGGCGGCGATGAAGCCGATCGGGCCGATGCAGTCGTGCGGCGCGAAGGGCCGGTGATAGGTCTCGGCCATCGCCGCGATCTTGCGGCCTTCGGTGAGGCCGCCGGTCCAGCACAGATCCGCCATCACCACGTGCATGGCGTCGCGGTCGAGCATGTCCTTGTAGGGAAAGCGCGAGCCGAGCGTCTCGCTGGCGCAGACCCAGACGTCGGTGCAGCGGGCGTATTCGGCCAGCGCCTGCGGCGAGTTCATCCGGATCGGGTCCTCGTACCAGGTTGGCTTGTAGGGCTCGAGCGCGCGCGCGATCTGTTTGGCGGTCGGCAGGTTCCAGAGCGAGTGAAGCTCGACCATGATCTCCATCTTGTCGCCGACCGCTTTTCGGATCTTCTCGAACGGCTCGATCGCCTGCTTCATCTGCGCGGCGGAGATGTAGAGACCCTTGTTCTCCTGCGCCGCGGGATCGAACGGCCAGATCTTCATGGCGGAGATGCCGCTCTCCAGCAGGTTTTCGGCGAGCGCATCGGCGTTGTTCATGAAGCCGTCGAGGTCTTCGTAGGGCCCCTTGGAGCCACCGAGATTCCAATTCGCGACCGGGCTGATATTGGTGGAGCGGACATATTGAGTGCCGGCGCAGGTGTTGTAGATGCGCTGCTTGTCGCGGCAGAGGCCGCCGAGCATCTGGTGTACCGGCTGATTGCAGACCTTGCCGAACAGGTCCCACAGCGCGATGTCGATTGCCGAAGCCGCGCGATATTCGACGCCGGTGGACGACTGCGCCATCGGCAGATTCAGCATGTCGCGATGGATCGCCTCGATATGCAGCGGATTGCGGCCGAGCAGGCGGCCGGCAAAGGTGTCGTGGATCTGGGCTTCAACTGCGCCGGCGCCGTAAAAGGTTTCGCCGAGACCGATCATGCCCGTGTCGGTGTAGACGCGCACCCAGATGACGTTGGAGAATTCTTCGGTGCGCAGCGTCTCGATCGACGTGATCTTCACGGCAATACTCCTCCCATCGCAGGCGCGCGCAGCGCCGTCTTGTTGTCATTCTGCACCGCAGCATGGTGCGGACACGCGCGGAGTCTTACGCTCGCTTGTAATATATCACAACATGTTTTAGGGATATCACCAACTAGGCGCCGCTCTGCAACGACGGCGCGGGCCGAGGGGAGAAACGACATGGCAACGCGTAAGCGCGCGCTCGAGGTGGTGAGGAATGACGACGGCGAGGCCAAGCCCTCCCGGCGCAACCGTCTCAACTTCTTCGAGCTCGCTTATCAGAGGATCGAAGAGCTGCTCGTCCATTGCGAGCTCAAGCCCGGCCAGTTCATGACGATGCTGGAATTGCAACACATCACCGGGTTCGGCCGTACGCCGGTGCATCACGCCGTCAATCGTCTCTCCGCCGATACGTTGATCATCATCCGTCCGCGGCACGGTCTGCGCATTGCGCCGATCGATCTGGCACGCGAACGCATGCTGCTGGCCTTGCGCCGCGACATGGAGCGCTTCGTGATCCGGCTTGCGGCCGATCGCGCCAGCCTCTCGCACCGCAATCAGGCGCTGCACATCGAGCGACTTTTGCGCGAGCGCCGCGCCAGTCTGACCCTCGACGAGTTCAATCATATCGACCGTCGCATCGACGCGCTGGTGCTGGAGGCGGCAGGCGAACCGTTTCTGGTGCACACGCTGCGCCCTTTGCACACGCTGTACCGGCGCATCGGCTACATCCACCACCGGTTCATGCCGGGACAGGCCGAGCTGTCAGGAACAATCGATCATCATCTGGCTATTCTTAGTGCGGTTGCCAATCGTCGTGTCGAGGACGCGGTGAAGGCGAGCGATGCACTGATCGACTACATGGGCGAAATGTTCACCGGCATGGAGGTCGGGATCGACCCGCGCCTGCTCGATTGCAGCATCGAGCCGCTGCTTGGCACGTAAGAGAGTTTTGAAGAGAGGACCAAAGATGTCGACGATGGCGATGCCACAACCGACCGCGAGCGAAGCCGCGGTCCGCTACCTCATCACGAACTACAGTCCCAAGGGCAACAAGGTCGGCTGGCTGATGATGGCCTCGATCCTGGTCGAAGCGTGGGACCTCTATTCGATCGCCTTCGTGCTGATCTTCATCAAGGAGCAGTTCAATCCCGATCCGCTGATGCTGGGCCTGGCCGCGGCTGGTACGCAAGGCGGCGCCATGATCGGCGCACTGCTCGGCGGCTGGCTCTCCGACAAGATCGGCCGCCGCGTCATGTTCCTGGTGACGATGGTGTTGTTCATCGTGCTGGCGCTGGCGCAGGCCTTCGTGCCCAGCGTCGGCTGGCTCGTCGTGATCCGCTTCCTGCTCGGCATTCCGCTCGGTTCGGACATCTCGACCGGCTACACCTACATCATGGAATCCATGGCCAAGGGTGAGCGCGAAGTGATGGGCAACCGCTGGCAGTTCATGTTCGCGGTCGGCGAAGTCCTGACGATCGGCGTCATCGTGATCTTCCTGCTGCTCGACATTCACCACGAGACGCTGTGGCGGGTGACGCTCGGCCTCGGCGCGCTGCCGGCGCTGATCATCCTGATCATGCGGCACGACGTGCCCGAGACGGCGGTGTGGCTGGTGCAGAAGGGACGCTACCGCGAGGCCAAGCAGGTCGCGCGCGAGATGTTCAACGACGATCTCGCCATGCTGCCGGACCATGACGTGGAAGTGCCCAAGGTCTCCACCCGCGCCTTCCTCGCCGACCTCAAGAAGGATCCGATCCGCTGGCGCGCCACGATCTACGGCTGGATCGCCTGCTTCGCGCAAGCTAGCGAGTTCTCGACCTTCGCGTTCTATCTGCCGGTGCTCTTTGTGATGGTCGGCGTGTCGAGCGTGCTCGGCATCAATCTGGTGACGATGGCGCTGTTCTCCTTCGCCGCCGTATCGGGCTGGGTCGGCCCGCTGCTGACGCCGAAGATCGGCCATCGCGGTATTTCGATCGCGGGCTTCTCGATCGTGCTGGTCTCGCTGCTGGTCGCAGCCTTCGCGCTCTACACCGATAACAAGATCCTGCTGCCGTTCGCGGCTGCCGCGATGCTGTGGGGCCATTATTGGGATGCGTCGAACTGCATGACGATCCCGACTATGGTCGCCAAGCCGAAATATCGCGGTACCGCCAGCGGCTTCGCCTACATGTTCGTGAAGCTGCCGTCGTTCTTGGCGATCTTCCTGTTCCCGACGGTGTTTGCTGCGATCGGGCAGGCGAACGCCACGCTGATGGTCGCGATCTTCCCCCTGATCGGATTGCTCGCCGCGATCTTCATCCTGCCGGAAGTCTACGGCTACGAGAACGATTGATCTCGCAACTACCTGATCGCGGCAGCCAATGCCGCGATCAGAGCGGGCGGCGTCACCAGTAGTCCGAGCTTCAGGAACGGCCAGGCGCCGACTTCGATCTTCTCCCGCCGCAGCGCCACCAGCCACAGGATGGTCGCGAGCGAACCGGTCACCGACAAATTAGGCCCGAGATCGACGCCGATCAGGATGGCGCTCACGACCGGCGCGGGCAAATGATCGCCGGCGGCGACCGAGCCTGCAACGAGGCCGACGGGAAGATTGTTGGCGATGTTGTCGGCGATCGCGGTGGCGATGCCGACGCTCCAGGCCGCATTCGTCACGGATTGCCCGACAGCTTCATGCAGCAGCGCGCTGAGCTGCCCGATCACGCCGGTCTTGATCAGCGCTTCCACCATCACGAACAGCCCGCCGACCAGCGGTAGCACGCTCCAGGAGACGCCGCGCAGCACGGGTAGCGGCGATTGCCGGCTGAGCAGCAGCACGATGGCGGCCGTCGCCACGCCGCAGACGAAGGTCGGCAGGCCCAATTGCTTGTCCAGCGCGGAGGCCGTGACCAGCACGATGCCGATCGCCACGATGCCGATGGCCGTCAGCTTGCCGCCGCGGCCGAGCTTTGGATGCGGCACGCTGCGCGCGATCGTCTCTTCCTTCAGGGCGCGGTGCTGGGTCAGCCGCAGCACGACATAGGTCAGCAGGATCGAGGCCGCCGAGGGCAGGGCGAACAGGCGCAGCCATTCGGTGAGCTCGGGCATATGCGCCCCGAACACGACGAGATTGGCCGGGTTGGAGATCGGCAGCACGAAGCTTGCGGCGTTGGCGATGAATGCGCAGACGAAGAGATAAGGCAGCGGCTTGGCGCCGGCGGCGCGCGTCGCGGCATAGACGGCGGGCGTCAGCACGATCGCGGTGGCGTCGTTCGAGAGCAGGACGGTGACGAGCGTGCCGACGATATAGATCAGCAGGAACAGCCGCTGCGGCGAACCGCCGGCATATTCCACGGCGAGCGCCGCGAGATAGTCGAACAGGCCTTCGAGCCGCGCCAGCTCGGCGATCAGCATCATGCCGATCAGGAAGAGATAGACATCGACGCCTTTCTCGATGCCCGTGAGCGCATCCCGCCACGGCAGCAAGCCGAGCAGCACCAGTGCGCTGGCGCCAATGACAGCCCAGATCGCCTCCGGCAAGCGAAAGGGCCGGATGATGACGCCTGCGGTCGCGGCGACGATGATGCTCCAGGCCAGGATGGCGTCAGACGGCACGGTCGATCCTTGAGATGTGTCGGTTCATTCGGCAGCGATAGCGGAAGCCGCCGTCGCTGTCTTCCCCCGGGGGAGCGGATCGCCGTCTGCGATTTGCCGCGTTTCGGGCAGCGCGACAAAACAGACGGCGGCGCCGATTGCGGCCACCGCGCCGAGCGTGATGAAGGCCGCGCTGTAACCCGCGCCAACGACGACGAAGCCGGCGAGCGTCGTCGACAGCGCCGCGCCAATGCTCTGGGCGGTGATGACGGCGCCTTGCGCAATGTTGAAGCGGCCAGTGTTCCGCATGAGGTCGGCGACGATGACGGGGAAGATCGCGCCAAAAATGCCGGCGCCGACGCCGTCGAGAAGCTGCACGCCGACCAGCCAGAACGGATTGTCCGAAAGCGTATAGAGCGCCCCCCGAAGCGGCAGGATCAGAAGCGCGGCGAGGAAGAAGCGCTTGTGGCCCCAGCGGTCGGCCTTCGCGCCGACCAGCGTCGCGAACGGCACCATCACCAATTGCGCCGCGACGATGCAGGCGGACATCAGGCTGGTACCCATGTTCTTGTCTTGCAAGGCGAGCTTTTGGCCGACCAGCGGCAGCATCGCGGCGTTGGCGAGATGGAAGAGCAGGACGCAGATCGCAAACACCAGCAGAGGAGGGCAGGTCAGCAGTACGCTGAGAGCGGAGGCACGTTCGGGCTGCTCGTCCGCATCGACGTCGTCGAGCCCGCGGGCAAGATCGTCATCGATGGCGCGGGCGGGGATTGCGAGGATGCTGACGAGGCTCGCGATCGCCATGGCGCCGAGAAGGTAGAACACGACAGTCGGTCCGAACCAATAGGCGGAGAGACCTGCGAGCCCGGCCGCGACAGCATTGCCGGCGTGATTGAACGTCTCGTTGCGGCCGATCCGCCGGGTGAAGGCGGCATGGCCGAAGATGCCGAGCGAGACCGCGGCGATCGCCGGCGGAAACACCACGGCGGCGGCCTGCGCGATGCCTTGGGAGATCGCGACCGGCATGAAGCCGGGAAACAACGGCAGCGACAGCGAGGCGATCGTGACCATAATCGCGGCGATCACCATCACCAGCCGCTTGGACCGCGTCGCATCGAGCAGCGCGCCGGCCGGCGTCTGCGCCACGATGCCCGCGATCGTCGCAATCGACATGACGAGGCCGATGCGCGCCTCGTCCCACCGCTGCTCGGTGAAGAGATAGACGGCGAGATAAGGCCCGAGCCCGTCGCGGACGTCGGCGAGGAAAAAATTCGCTGCATCCAACGCGCGGCCGGCACGCCTCGCCTGATCGGGGCCTTGATCGCGATTCTGGCTCGACATCGGTCTCTCGATCAAGGCTCAAATTCACCCCGGCAGCAACCGTTGTGATGCCGCCCTGGTTCCGCGCATCGGAGGGCTCCTCAAAAGTCAATTGCCGGCAGCACAGCGCCGGCGCCAGCGTGGTGGGGCCGAGTTTCAGCCGATCAATATCCGATGGGATGCCGTTCAGCGGTCGTTATGCGGGCAACCGCACCCTAACATCCAGCCATCGTCCCGGCCTGCGCCGGGATGACGTAGCGTTCTTGGATTTACACTCACCGCGTCACCGATGGCTTTGCCGTGATCGCCTTGCGCAGGATGCGCGACAGCAATTCCACCGAATACGGCTTCTGGATCAGCTCGAATCCGCGATCGGCGTTCTCGGCGAGAACGTTGCTGTAACCAGAGGTGAGCACGACGGGCAGGCCTGGATAGCGTTCTCGGATGATGCCGGCGAGCTCGACGCCGTTCATGCCGGGCATGATGACGTCCGAGAAGACGAGGTCGACGGCGAACTCGTTCTCGCCGAGGATGGCGAGCGCCGCATTGGCGTTGGCGGCGCGGCGGACGACATAGCCGAGGTCTTCCAGCAGCTCCGTGGAGAAGCGGCCGACCTCGTCGTCGTCTTCCACCACGAGCACGCGATAGCCGCGCCCGGTGGCCGCGGCCTCATAGGTCAGCGCCGCGGCTTCCTGAGCTGTCGCGGGGCTTTGCGCCCGCGGCAGATAGATGGTGAAGGTAGCGCCTTCACCATGCGTGCTCGTCACGGCGATGTCGCCCTCGGACTGCTTTGCGAAACCGAAGGCCTGGCTCAGGCCGAGGCCGGTGCCCTTGCCGACCTCCTTGGTGGTGAAGAACGGCTCGAAGATCGCCTCGATGTTTTCGGGCGCGATACCGCTGCCGGTGTCGGCGACCGAGATCGCGACATAGTCGCCGCCGCGCGCCGATTGCGCGCGCAGGTTAGGGATGCCCTGGACTTTCCGGACCGCAATGGTGAGACGGCCTTCGCCGTCCATCGCGTCGCGGGCGTTGATGGCGAGGTTGATCAGCGCGGTCTCGAATTGCGCGATATCGGCGACCGTGAAGCAGTCGCCATCGTGAACCTCCACCGCGATTTCAATGCGGCCACCGACCAGCGGCCGGACCAGTTGCGCGACGCCTTCAACCTGGCTGCCGACGTTGAAGATCTGCGGTTTCAGCGGCTGCCGGCGCGCAAACGCCAGCAACTGGGCGGTCAGCTTGGAGGCACGTTCGACGGTGTCGGAGATGGCATCGACATAGCGGCGGCGGCGCTCCTCCGGCAGCTCGCGGCGGCGCAGGAAATCGGTGGCCGAGCGGATGATGGTGAGCAGATTGTTGAAGTCGTGCGCGACGCCGCCGGTGAGCTGGCCGATCGCCTCCATCTTTTGCGATTGCCGCAACGCTTCCTCGCCGCGGCGGCGCTCGGTGATGTCGACTGCCTCGGGCACTGCGCCGGTGATGTTGCCGTGGCGGTCGAGCACCGGGCGCATGCCGAATTCGAAATCGCGCTCGCCGATGGGAAGGCGCAGGCGCATCTCCAGCCGCACGGCTTCGCCCTTGAGCACGGTGTCGAAGGCCTCGCGCACCCGCGCGCTCATGCCCTCCGTCGTGCTGAACCAGGGCGTCTGCCACAACGGCTTTCCAATCACGTCCGCAGGGCTCGCCTTGATGGCGTCGAGCACGGTCGTGTTGGCGTAAAGCAGCTCGCCCCTGAGATTGACGAGGCCCTGGTATTGGTTGCTGGTCTCCAGGATCGCGCGCAGCCGCGCCTCGTTGGATTCGAGCTCGGCGGTGCGCTCGACGATGCGCTCTTCCAGCGTCTCGTTGAGCTGCCGCAGCTCGATTTCGGCCTGCTTGGCCACCGTGATGTCATGGGCCACGCCGATGAAGCCGATATGCCTGCCGGTCGGGTCCCTGCGCGGCTGCGATTCCGAACGCAGCCAGCGCCATTCGCCGTCGGCGTTCTTGTAGCGGGCTTCCAGCACGAACGGCTTGAGCGATGCTTCACCCTGGACGGACTGCTGCAGCACATGCGGCAGGTCGTCCGGATGCAGCACCTTGCGCCAGTCGAAGGAGATGGCCTGGTCATAGGGCAGGCCGACGAAATCGACATAGGCCTGGTTGGCGAAGGACCGCGTGCGGTCGAGCTTGGTGACCCAGATCGGCACCGGCGCGCTGTCGGCGATCAGCCGGAAGCGCTCCTCGCTCTCGCGCAGGGTCTCGCGCACCAGCATCTGGTCGGTGACGTCGATATGGGCGCCCACGAGGCGGAGGGCGTGGCCGTCACGATCGCGCTCGATCTTGGCGACGACTCGGATCCAGCGGGTCTCGCTGTCGCTGGGACGGATGATGCGGTATTCGGCGGTGTAGTCCTCGCTGCTGCCGGACAGCGCATCGATGAAGTGCTTCACCGTAGCGTCCCGGTCGTCCGGATGAATGCGATTGATCCAGTCCTCGTGCGACTCGTCGGCGGCTTCCGGCGGCAGGCCGTGGAGCATCAGATATTCCGGCGAACGTCGGTTCTTGAAGCCTTCGCGGAAGTCGACTTCGAGACCGCCGACCTTGCCGATGCGCTGGATGCGCGCAAGCTCAGCTTCGCGTTCCTGGAGCGCGCGATAGGCGTTGTCGCGCTCGCGCGCGACGTCTTGCAGGTGCTGGCGCAGCCTTTCGGCGGCGATGGTCTCGGGCAAAGGATCGTTCAAGGCGTTGGCCGGGGTGATGCGAGAGCGCACGTGGCGGACGGATATTCACACAGACGAAGCGTGATGGCCATTGCCCAAAGGGTATATGGAAAGAAAGACGGCCGAATGCAGTGTGGTGGGCATGAAAGAACGCCGGGTCTGGCTATTTGTTCCGAACCTTGGAACGATGAGCCCTCCGCGCGCGTATCCGCGAGGCGCCGCAACTTTCATTCATAAAAACTTGCTTTCCGAAGAGGCTAAATCTTGAAGCTTTTTGTCTGCCAGGCCTGCGGCAACGTCATCTATTTCGAGAACCGCGCCTGCGAACGCTGCGGCCATCGTGTCGCGTTCCTGCCCGAGAAGGAGACCATGTCGGCGATCGAAACCGACGGAGAGGCTCAAGGCGGGACCTGGCGGACGTTGGCCACCGAGGGCGAAAGTCGCATGCTGTGCAGCAATGCCGAGCATGATGCCTGCAACTGGCTGACGGACGCGGGCGACATTACCGGCTACTGCCGCGCCTGCCGCCATAACGGCGTCGTGCCGGACTTGTCGGATCCGGCGCAACTCGCCGGCTGGCGCGAGCTGGAGATGGCGAAGCACCGGCTGTTCTATTCCCTGATCCGCTGGAAGCTGCCGCTCCAGACCCGGCAGGACAATCCCGAACATGGCCTGATCTTCAATTTCCTCGCCGACGATCCGCAGAGCGGGCAGAAGGTCCTGACCGGTCACGACAACGGCCTGATCACGATCGCGCTGACCGAGGCCGACGACATCGAGCGCGAGCGGCGCAGGCTGGAGATGGGCGAGCCCTACCGGACGCTGCTCGGGCATTTCCGCCACGAGGTCGGGCACTATTTCTGGGACGTGCTGGTGCGCGACGGCGGCAAGCTGGACGAATGCCGTGCCGTGTTCGGCGACGATTCCGCCGATTACGGCCAGGCCTTGCAGCGCCACTATGCCGAAGGCGCCCCGCCGGACTGGCAGCAGAACTACGTTTCTGCCTACGCGACGACGCATCCGTGGGAGGATTTCGCCGAGACCTGGGCGCACTATCTTCACATCGTCGACACCCTGGAGATGGCCAGCGAGTTCGGCATGGAGGTGCGCCCCAAGGTCGATCGCGACGGGGAGTTGACGACGCGCATCCGCTTCAACCCTTACGAAGCAAGGGACGTCGAGGCGATCGTCAACGCATGGCTGCCCTTCACCTTCGCCATGAACAGCGTCAACCGCGCCATGGGCATGCGCGACCTCTATCCGTTCATCCTCTCGCCGGTCGTCGTCGAGAAGCTCGGCTTCATTCACGGCCTGGTCCGGAATGTGGGCAAGGCCGAGAAGCCGTAGGCCGCCCAGGGGCCCGCCAGGCCCGTTTCGGTCTAGCTTTGGTCTTGCGCTGGTACGCCAGAGGACCCGGATTTTGACCGTTGCCTCCGGCCTATTTTGATGTACCACGGGAGCCACACGGCCCGTCCCATAGGCTCGAACGGCCAGGGAAGGGTCCCGCCCAAGGTCGAGACTCAAGAAAAGCATGTTCAAACGCATTCTGATCGCCAATCGCGGCGAAATCGCCTGCCGGGTCATCAAGACCGCTCGCCGCATGGGAGTTCAGACGGTCGCGGTCTATTCCGAGGCCGACCGCGACGCCCTCCATGTCGAGATGGCCGACGAGGCCGTGCTGATCGGCCCGCCGGCTGCGGCCGAGAGCTATCTGGTGATCGAGAAGATCGTGGAGGCCTGCCGCAAGACCGGCGCCGAGGCCGTGCATCCCGGTTACGGCTTCCTGTCCGAGCGTGAGGCGTTTCCGCGCGCGCTGGAGGCGGCCGGCATCGTCTTCATCGGCCCCAACCCGGGCGCGATCGCGGCGATGGGCGACAAGATCGAATCCAAGAAGGCCGCCGCGAAGGCGAAAGTCTCGACCGTGCCCGGCTATCTCGGCGTCATCGAGGACGCCACGCACGCGGTCAAGATCGCCGACGAGATCGGTTATCCCGTGATGATCAAGGCCTCCGCCGGCGGCGGCGGCAAGGGCATGCGCATCGCGCATTCGACCTCCGAGGTCGCAGAGGGTTTCAACCTCGCCAAGGCCGAGGCCAAGGCCTCGTTCGGCGACGACCGGGTCTTCATCGAGAAGTTCATCGTCGACCCCCGCCATATCGAGATCCAGCTGCTGGGCGACAAGCACGGCAACGTGATCTATCTCGGCGAGCGCGAATGCTCGATCCAGCGCCGCAACCAGAAGGTCATCGAGGAAGCGCCGTCGCCGCTGCTCGACGAAGCCACCCGCCGCAAGATGGGCGAGCAGGCGGTCGCACTCGCCAAGGCGGTGAATTACGACTCCGCCGGCACCGTCGAATTCGTCGCGGGGCAGGACAAGAGCTTCTACTTCCTGGAGATGAACACGCGCCTCCAGGTCGAGCATCCCGTCACCGAGCTCGTCACCGGCGTCGACCTCGTCGAGCAGATGCTCCGCGTCGCCGCCGGCGAGAAGCTCGCGATCACGCAGAAGGACGTCACGCTGACGGGCTGGGCAGTGGAGTCGCGCCTCTACGCCGAGGACCCGTTCCGCAACTTCCTGCCCTCGATCGGTCGCCTCGTGAAATACCGTCCGCCGGCGGAAGCGAGCCAGGACGGCATCACCGTGCGCAACGACACCGGCGTGCAGGAGGGCGGCGAGATCTCGATCCATTACGATCCGATGATCGCCAAGCTCGTCACCCACGCGCCGTCGCGCGCGGCCGCGATCGAGGCGCAGGCCACCGCGCTGGACTCGTTCTATGTGGACGGCATCCGACACAACATCCCGTTCCTGTCGGCGCTGATGCATCATCCGCGCTGGCGCGAAGGCCGGCTCTCCACCGGCTTCATCGCCGAGGAATTCCCCAAGGGCTTTGCCATGCGCGTGCCGGAGGGCGAGGTCGCACGGCGGCTTGCCGCGGTCGGCGCCGCCATCGATCACGTGCTGGGCGAGCGCAAGCGGCAGATCTCGGGTCAGATGGGCGGCCGCATCGTGCAACGCGAGCGTCGCCGTGCGGTCTGGCTCGACCGCCAGGAGATCCTGCTGGAAGTCGCGCGCGAGGGCGAGGCGGTCGCGGTGCGTTTCGTCGATGCCGACGGCAAGGCCGGCAATCCGCATCTGTTGCAGTCGGCGTGGAAGCCGGGCGATCCGGTCTGGCAGGGCACCATCGACGGGCACGTCGTGGCGGTGCAGGTGCGCCCGATCGCGAACGGCATCCGCCTCGCGCATCAGGGCGTCGAGGTGCCGGTCTATGTCTGGACCGAAGCGGAAGCTGCCTCGGCGCGGCTGATGCCGGTGACCACGGCTGCCGACACCGGCAAGAAGCTGCTTTGTCCGATGCCCGGCCTCGTGGTCTCGATCGCGGTGATCGAAGGGCAGGAGGTCAAGGCCGGCGAGACGCTCGCGGTGGTCGAAGCCATGAAGATGCAGAACGTTCTGCGCGCCGAGCAGGACGGCACGGTGAAGAAGATCCACGCCAGCGCCGGCGCGACGCTCGCGGTGGACGCGCTGATTTTGGAATTTGCGTAACGTCATTGCGAGGAGCCACCGGGTCCGCGCGAAGCGCGGCCCGATGACAGGCTCCGCGACGAAGCAATCCAGTCTGTCTCTGCGGATGCATTTCTGGATTGCTTCGCTTCGCTCGCAATGACGGAGTATGCTGCGGCCTCCGTGACCTAACAGAGACATCACCATGGCCTTTCGTTCCCGCCGCGAAAAACTGCGCTCGATCCTGTCGGGCGGGATTTGCGTCCATCCCGGCTCGGTCTACGACGCCATCTCGATCCGCATCGCAGAGGATCTCGGTTTTCCGCTTGGCATGTTCGGCGGCTCGGTGGCTTCGCTCGCGGTGCTCGGCGACCCCGACATCACGCTGATCACGCTCACCGAGCTTGCCGAGCAGATGCGGCGGATGTCGCGTGCGGCGGCACTTCCGGTGCTGGTCGATGCCGATCACGGCTATGGCAACGCGCTCAACGTGCGCCGCACGGTGCAGGAGCTGGAGACGGCGGGCGCCGCCGGCCTCACCATCGAGGACACGCTGTTGCCGGCCGGCTTCGGCGAAGCGAAGACGCAGCTGATCTCGCTGGAGGAGGGCGTCGGCAAGATGAAGGCGGCAATCGACGGCCGCGGCGACCCCTCGCTCGTCATCATGGGTCGCACCGGTGCGGCCTCGATCACCTCGATCGAGGATGCGATCCGCCGCGCCAGGGCTTTTGAGGCCGCCGGCGTCGATGCGCTGTTCTTCACCGGCATCAAGTCGCGCGCCGAGCTCGAGGCGATCGCATCCGCCACGCGCCTGCCGATCGTGCTCGGCGGCGCGCCGGAGGAGTTGAACGTGCTCGAATACCTCGCTGGCCAGCGCGTGCGCATCGCGCTTCAGGGCCACGCGCCGATCGCGGCCGCAACGCAGGCGGTCTACGAGACGCAGAAGGCGCTGCGCGACGGCACTGCGCCCAAGACTCTCAAAGGCCTCCCGTCGTCGGACTTGACCAGCCGGCTCACGCGCGAGGCCGACGTCAAGGCGCGCAGCGCCGATGTCCTCGGACTGAAACAATGAACCGGGCGATCCTCCAGGTCATGATCCGCGGCCGCGTACAGGGCGTCGGCTACCGGGCCTGGCTCGAGCATCAGGCGACGACCTGCGGTCTCGAGGGCTGGGTCCGCAACCGCCGTGACGGCAGCGTCGAAGCGCTGTTCGCGGGGCCGCCGAAGCACGTCGCCGACATGGTGGCGCTGTGCCGCCACGGCCCGCCGTCCTCGCGCGTCGACAGCGTCACCAGCGAGACGGCCGACGTCGATGAGCTGAACTTGCGCCGGGCAGGCGAGGCGTTCTCGGTGTTGCCGACGGTGTAGCTGAAGAATTACCGCGGCAGCTTGGCGATCGCTTCGCTCAATTCGTGGATCTCGTAGGGCTTGCGCAGGATCGGGAAATCGCCGCGCACGCCTGCGGCGACTTCGCTGTAGCCGGTGGCGAGCAGGATCGGCAGGCCGGGACGGATCTGGCGGAGGTGATGGGCGAGGCTGAGCCCGTCCATCTTGCCGGGCATGACGATATCCGAGAACACGAAGTCGACGCCGTTCTTCTCGATCTCGCTCAAGGCGGCTTCGGCGTCCGCGACGCGACGCACCTGATAGCCAAGCTGCTCCAGAAGACCGATGCTGACGGCGGCGACGTCCGGATTGTCCTCGACCAGCAGCACCGTGCCGCTGCCTTGGAACGCCGGTTCTCCCGCCGCCTCGCGCGATGGCTCGTCTTCTCCGCGCGGCAGGAGGATGGTGAAGGTCGTGCCCTTGCCGAGCGCGCTCGCGACCCGGATCGTGCCGCCGGCCTGATGGGCGAAGCCGTGCACCTGGGAGAGACCGAGGCCGGTGCCCTTTCCGATCGGCTTGGTGGTGAAGAACGGCTCGAAGATCTTGTCGAGAACGTCGGAGGGAATGCCGAGGCCGGTATCGCTGACGTCGATCGCGATGAATTCGCCCACGAGGGGGTCCTCGTCGAGCACGAGATTGCGCGCTGCGATCGTCACCGTGCCGCCGTCGGGCATCGCGTCGCGGGCATTGATGACGAGGTTGAGCAGCGCGGTCTCGAGCTCGGAAACGTCGGTCCTGATCGGCCAGACGTCGCCGCTGACGTCGAAAGCCAGGCGCACGGAGCTGCCGACGCCGGCATCGAGCACCTCGCGGATCGCCGCGATGCGATCGGCGAAGTCGATTGCCTGCGGATTGACGCTCTGCCGCCGTGCGAAGGTGAGGAGCTGGTTGGTCAGCGCGGCGCCACGCCTGGTGGCGGTCTCGATGGCCGAGATCGCGCGCTGAAGCTTGGCTTCGTCGTCGGCCCCTCGCTTCAGCATGTGGAGGCTGCCGCTGATGATCATCAGGAGATTGTTGAAGTCGTGGGCGACCCCGCCGGTGAGTTGGCCGAGCGCATCGAATTTCTGGGATTCGGCGAGCTGCTTCTGCATCGCCTCGAGCTTGATCTGGGTATTGCGGCGCTCGGTGATGTCGCGTGTGATCTTGGCGAAGCCGACGAGCTTGCCGTCCTCGTAGATGGGATCGATCACGACGCTCGCCCAGAAGAAGGTGCCGTCCTTGCGGACGCGCCAGCCTTCCTCCTCGTAGCGGCCCTTGTCCCGCGCGATGCCAAGCGCACGGGCGGGCTTGCCGTTGGCGCGGTCGGTCTCGGTGTAAAAACGGGAAAAGTGCTGGCCGAGGATCTCCCCGGGCGAATAGCCCTTGATGCGCTCGCCGCCGATGTTCCAGCTGGTGATGATCCCGGTGGGATCCAGCATGTAGAGGGCGTAGTCCGCGACCCCTTCAACCAACAGGCGGAAACTGCGTTCACTCTCGAACAAGTCTCTCTGCTGACTGAACTTCTCGACCATTCCCGGACCCTGCCTTAACGGGAGCAAACGCCGCAGATGGCGGATTGTTCCCCGAGTTTGGAACTTTTTTAAGCAATATTGCGAGCCCGTATGCACCGCGCAAGCCAGCGGATGCTCTTGACAGCCGATCCTATCCGTCAGACATTTCTGTTATGACAGAAACAACCGGAAGAAAGAAACTCCCAGCCGCCGTCGAGCGCTTCATCCTGCATTGGGGTGACATGGGAGACGAGTGGGGCGTCAATCGCTCGGTCAGCCAGATCCACGGGCTGCTCTATCTGGCCGAGGCGCCGATGACGGCCGAGGACATCGCCGACACCCTCGGCATGGCCCGCTCCAACGTCTCCAACTCGCTCAAGGAGCTGCTTGCCTGGAACTTGATCCGGCGCGTCCCGATTCTCGGCGATCGCCGCGACCATTACGAGGCCGAGACCGACATTTGGGAGGTTGCGGCCAGGATCGCGGCGCGGCGCAAGGAGCGGGAGCTTGATCCGGCGATCACAGCGCTCAGAGCCTGCGTGTCCGATGCCGCCGACGATCCGACCATCAATCCGGTCGCGAGCAAACGGCTGAAGGAGATGCTCGCCTTCACCGAACTCGCCGACCACTGGTTCATGCAGATGCTGAAGGTACCGCGGCCGCGGCTGGCCGCCTTGATGCGGCTTGGTGAGAGGATCGTCAATCTGCTGCCGCTGGGCAAGGCCAAATAGGTTTGAGGAGGGTGCGATGACGTCGGCAAGATTATCAGGCTCCAACGCGTCGACCTTCGCTCACACGAAACTGCTCGATGATCGCCGCTTCCGCGCGCTGCTGTCGGATGAGGATTGGGGCCGGCTGCCGCTGGCGACCTGGCGACGTTTTTCGAAACGCGTCGCCGACGGCGACAGCGTCGTCTATGTCGGTGTAGTCGACGAGATCGGCTTCAGCGACATCGGCTGGTGGTTCGCGCAAGCCGCGCGCCTGATCGGCGGTCCGCTGCCGACCGGGCGCGACACCGGCGTCCCCATCATCGTCACGGTGACCGAAGACGCCGGCGGCGGCGGCCAGACCTGGACCCGCATCTGCGCGCGCAAGCGCGGCTTTCCGCAAGTGATCCATTCCGCCAAACGTTTTGCCGGCCCGACCGGGCTGGAAGAATATGTCGGCTTCGGCGTCTCGATGGCGCTCCGCATCGCGGTCGAGGACCAAGCGCTGACGTTTCGCAGCGCCGGCTACGGTCTCCAGTTTGGACGCCTGTGGATTCCCCTGCCGCGATGGCTGACGCCGGGCGATCTCACGGTGACACACAGCGATCTCGGCGAGGGCGCCTTCCGCTTTACCCTCGACGTCATTCATCCGCGTTACGGCGCGCTGATCCACCAGTCCGCAATGTTCAGGGAGGCCGTGTCATGACACAGCTCATGTGGACGCTCATCGCCATCCAGATCGTGATGGGCGTGTTCGACACCTTCTATCACCACGAATTCACCGAGCGCCTGGCCTGGCGTCCGTCGCAGCGTTTCGAATTGAAGCTGCACGGCATTCGCAACATGCTTTATGCGCTGCTGTTCCTCGTGCTCGGCTGGCTCGAAGTCCATGGCGCGCTGGCGCTGCTGATCGTCGCGGTGCTGGTCGCCGAGATCGTCATCACGCTGACGGATTTCGTCGAGGAGGATCTCAGCCGAAAATTGCCGCCGAGCGAGCGGATCAATCACACGCTGCTCGCGATTAATTACGGCGCCATCCTGGTGTTGCTGTTGCCGGTGCTGATCGATTGGGCCACGCAGCCCCTCGGCGTGATGGTCGTGTATCAGGGCCTGCTCAGCATTGCCGCGACGGCGTGTGCGGTCGGCGCCGCGCTGTGCGGTGTCAGGGATTTTGCGGCGATGCGCCGGCTCAGCCGCATGAGAAGCGCTCCCGCGCACGGGCTCGTCGAAAAGCTGTCCGGCCGCAAGACGGTGCTGATATCAGGTGCCACCGGCTTCATCGGCAGCCGCCTCGCAGCGAGCCTCAGCGGAGCAGGGCATCACGTCATTGCCCTGATCCGCAATCCCGCCAAGGCCGAGATGCTGCCGCCGCCGGTCACGCTGATCACGAGCCTCGATCAGCTCGCCTCGGACGCGCCTATCGACGCTGTCGTCAATCTCGCCGGCGAGCCGATTGGCAACGGCCTGTGGACCGAGGCGAAGCGCGCGAAGATTCTCGGCTCGCGCATCGACATGACCGGCGAGATCGTCAAGCTGATCGCGCGGCTCGAACGCAAGCCCGAGGTGCTCGTCAGCGGCTCTGCGATCGGCTGGTATGGCCTGTGGGCCGACCAGGTGCTGACGGAATCGGCGAAGTCGCACGCCTGCTTCAGCCACGAGCTGTGTGCGGCCTGGGAGGCGGCGGCGCGGCCGGCGGAGGATCTCGGCGTCCGCGTGGTCAATTTGCGCATCGGCCTCGTGCTCGGCACCGAAGGCGGCTTCGTCACGCGCTTGCTGACGCCGTTCGAGTTCGGGCTCGGCGGTCCCATCGGCAACGGGCGGCAGTGGATGTCCTGGATCGAGCGCGACGATCTGATCCGGCTGATCGCCTATGTGATGGCGACGCCCGATCTCGCCGGCCCCGTCAACGCCACCGCGCCGATCCCTGTCACCAACGCAAAGTTCAGCGAGGAGCTAGGCCGCCGTCTGCATCGGCCCGCGGTGTTCCGGATTCCCGGCGGCCTGCTGCGCCGGATCGGCGGCGGTTTCGCCGACGAGCTCCTGCTCGGCGGTCAGCGCGTGCTGCCCAACAAGGCGCTGAGCCGCGGTTTTGTGTTCCGGCACGAGACGCTGCGCAGTGCGTTCGAAGCAATCTTGTAAAGCCGTGCGGCGTCAGATCGCCGCCACGCTCCGGAATGTTGCCGCGACTGCGCGCAGCGCCGCCAGCTTGGCGGGATCGCTGACCTTGGAATGTAGCATCACCTTCGAGCTGCCGAGTTTCGGCAGCTTGTGGGTCGGCCCGATGTCGACCAGCCCGGGGGGCGCGATCCGTCGCGCCAGCGGCGCGATTGCAAGTCCGGCGAGCGCGGCTGCAACCACGGCGGTGACGCCGCCGCCGACGAAGCGCTCACGCCATTTCAGGCCAGCCTTATCGAGCGCGCGCACGGCGATGGCGCGGACCCCACAGGGCGGGGCGAGCGTCGCGAGCGGCAAAGGCTGCCCCTTTGGCACTGTGAAGCGTCGTGACGCGAACCAGCCGAACTCGTCCTCGGCCAGCTTCTCGCCGCCGCGCCGGCTGCCTTCCTGGCGCACGATCACCGCATCCAGTTGGCCCGAATCATAGGCCTCCTGCATCTCGCGGGAGAAGCCGATGGTGACGGCGAGCGTGAGGTTCGAGGACATCGCATGCAGGCGTTCGAGCAGCGGTACCAACTCCGGGCCCGCGGCATGGTCCGAGATGCCGAGCGAGAGCGACTGCGCGACTGACCCCTCGCCCGACAGCGCGCAATCATGCGCCGCGATGAGCGCGCGGGCGCGCTCGAGGAACGCTGCGCCATCCGCGGTAAGACGGACCGCGCGCGGCGAGCGCTCGACGAGACGTTTTCCCAGCAGCGTCTCCAGCCGTTGCAGCTTGAGGCTGACGGCCGCCTGGGTCGTGCCAAGCGCTTCGGCGGTCCGCGTAAAGCTCTGGAGGTCGGCAACCAGCAGGAAGGCCTGGACGGTGGCGATGTCGAGCGTTGCTGTCATTATTATCTCTTATCACTGGTATCAACAGAGATAAGATACCAAAATGTCGAGGGCGGGTCTAGCTTCTCACCAACGCCGCGCAACACCTGCGCGACATCCGAGGAGAACGACCATGCCGCTGATCACCGTGTCCTACACCACCTCCCGCCAGTCGCCCTCGCTGAAGGCCGACATCGCGAGCGCCGTGTCCGAGCTCACCGCAAAAATCCTGCACAAGGATCCTGAGGTCACGGCCATCATCGTGAAGTCGGTGGAGGCGGCCGACTGGTTCGCCGGCGGCAAGTCGCTCGCAGAGCAAAAGCTCGCGAGCTACTGGATCGACATCCACGTCAGCGAAGGCACCAACACCAAGGACGAGAAGGCCGCCTATCTCGCCGCGATGTTCCAGCGCATGGCCGGGATCCTGGGCCCGCTGCATCACGAGACCTATCTGCATGTCGACGAGGTCAAGGGCGATGCCTACGGCTTTGGCGGCCTGACCCAGGAGCGGCGCTACGTCGCCGGCAAGCTCGAGGTTTCGCCGGAGAAGGCGTGAAACCGCGGACCGCGGGTGAACGATCTCACCCGCGGCGTGAACCGGTTGAGCCTCCTGATCGTCAGCTCGCTATGCGAAACTGAACTTCGTCCTTGTTCAGGAAACAGGTCTTGTCGAACAGCTTCAGGTCGAGCGGGTTCGGCAGCCTGACATCGTCCAGGTCAGGGCAGGGCTTGAGCGAGGGATCATAGGAACGGTCGATCTGCGAGATGAAGACGACAATCAATCCCTTGTCGCGCGCGAATGATTTCAACGCGCGCACCTGAACGGAAAGGTCGGGATTTTCCCGCCGCTGGTCGAGCAGTTGCAGATAGTCGATCACCACGACGGTGCCGCGCGGTGCTGCGGCCATCTGCTTGACAACGTGGTCGGCACTGATGGCGTCGGAGCAATCGACCTCGAAGAGTTTTTCGAATTGCGCCAGGTCCACGCCGATCGCCCGAAAGCGATCGAAGACGTCTTTCTCGGTGTATTCCAGCGAGAAGAACGCGGCGCGATGGCCCGACCGCATCGCCTCCACGGCAAGCTCGAGGCTCATCAGGGTCTTGCCCTGGCCGGGACGCGCGCCAACCAGCACCAGATCACCCGGTTGGAATTGCGGGAAAAGCCGGTTGGCCGGCGTCGCTGCGGCAGCTTTCGCCGCGAGCATGCTCCATGCGGAAAAGCCTTCCGTCGCGGCGATGCGGTCGAGCGCATCGTGCAGCGGAATGCCTTCCTCGCGGGACAGGCGCTTCGCTCTTCGCTTCAGATGATAAATGGGTGCAGACAGTCTCATCGCAAAAACCTCCCATTGCGAGCTGAAACGCAACCCCTCCTTATGCCTGGCGCTCGAACAGTCGGTCCGATGATCAATTCGCCCGGTATGAAATGTACTTTCCCGGCGGAGGGGGGAGGCGGGGGCGACACCGAGATCAAGCGTAGCTGATTCCGGGTTTGCGGAGAATAAGGGAGACCGGAAGTTAGGCCGCCGCTTCCGGCATCAGCGCCTGGGTCGGCCCGAACAGCTCCTCGAAGGCTTGCCGAAGCGCCACGTCGACATCGCTCATCGTCACGAGCTGGCCGAGGTCGACCAGCGAGGTGACGCCGTAGCGGGGATCGGCGACGCCGCAGGGCACGATGCCGTCGAAATGCGACAGCTCCGGCTCGACATTGATGGCGATGCCATGGAACGAGACCCAGCGCTTCAGCCGGACGCCGATCGCCGCGATCTTGTCCTCATGCTCGGGTCCCTTGTCGGGCCGCTTGACCCAGACGCCGACCCGGTCCTCGCGCCGCTCGCCACGGATGTTGAAGGCGGCGAGCGTCCGCAGAATCAACTCTTCCAGGCTCGCGACATAGGCCCGGACATCCGGCCGGCGGCGCTTCAGGTCGAGCATGACATAGGCCACGCGCTGGCCGGGCCCGTGATAGGTGAGCTGGCCGCCCCGCCCGGTGGCAAAGGTCGGGAATCGGGCCTCGAGCAGGTCTGATTCCTTGCCCGAGGTGCCGGACGTGTAGAGCGGAGGGTGCTCCAGCAGCCAGACCAGCTCCGGAGCTTCACCCGCCGCAATCGCCGCGACGCGCGCTTCCATTTCGGCCACGGCCTCCGGATAGGGCACGGGCGCGTCCGAAATCCGCCACTCCACGGGCTCGCCGGAGGAGGCGGAAAACGCCGTCAAATCGAGCTCTTGGCGGGGGTTTTGGGGTGAATTAACCATTGGCTAACCATAACCGGGTGATGATCCCAGGCGCAAATACCAAGTCCCTAGTCCTAGTCCCAAGTTGCGGTGGTGCTGAAGTGCCTACTCTCGACAAAGTCACCGTGGATCTCATGGTCGTCCTCGGGACGACAACCATGCCGATCCATCAAGTATTACGTCTTTCCCGCGGCGCCATCATCGAGCTGGACGCAACCGAGGCCGACGAGGTCAAGGTTTTGGCCAATAATTTGCCCGTCGCCTCCGGCGTCGTGCTGGTCGACCGCAACCGGATCGCGGTCGAGGTCAAGCAGATGCTGCCCCGTATCCCGGGCACGCGGTAGCGGCCCGGGCACGCGCAGCCGCCTGGGCAGGCGGAAAAGGCCGATGCCGGCGCGAAGAGCCGGAACTTTCCTGCCAAGCTTGTGGAATTCAGGGCCTTTGGAGGCTTGTACCCCTCTGATGGATTTGTTAGATCGGCGCCGTTGATCCGGTTGGCCTTCAAGCCTCTAGCCGGCATCCCCAAAAGCGCTCGTGGCGGAATTGGTAGACGCGCTGCCTTGAGGTGGCAGTGAGTAAAATCGTGGGGGTTCGAGTCCCTCCGAGCGCACCAAGCAAACAGACACGCGAAAGATTGTTTCGCGATTTGCGGTGCCCGCCGTGTTCGCGCTGCGAATCCTGGAACGGGGCCTCCCCCAGTTTCGATGTTCGATCTCGCGGCCGAGAGTCGGCGCGATCGTCGTCCGCGCCTCGCAATCACTTCGGCAAGGTCAGCAGGAGCCACGCGCCCGCGGCCACACAGGCAATGCCGGCAGCGCGCGCGATCCAGCGTCCCACCGGCGTGACTTTCTCCAAAAGTACAAGCAACGACAAAAGCGCAATCCAGAGCACGTTCATCACGCCGCCCACGAACAACAGCGCCATCAATACCCAGCAGCAGCCGACACAATAACCTCCATGCCGAAAGCCCAGCAGCACGCAACCCCGCAGGTCGCTGCGAAAGCCGCCGTGGCGCATCAGGAACAGAAACGGCGACTGGCATTGGGCGAGGCAGATGTCTTTGAGCCGTGTCCATTGATAGGCGCCCGCCGCGATCAGCACGATGCCGCCGAGCAGGTTGCTCGCGATCGCCATCCGGGAATCCAGCAGGGCAGCCCGCTCGATCGCCCATTGGAGCAGGGTGGCTGCCAGCGAAAAGCCGCACCAGGCCAGGAGATAGCCGGCGGCAAACCAGCCGGTCGCTGCGAATAGTTTGCCTTGCGCTTTGCCCTGTCGACCTACACGGGCGTACATCAGGATCATGGGCGCGGCCGAGGGGGCCATCATTCCGACCATCATCACCGCCCACATCAGGAACACATAGGCGAACTCGATTGTTCGCCACGGCTCTTCGGCTGGCAGCATGATTCCGATCCCAGCGGGGATCATGCGGAACTCGGTCATGTCCATGCCGCCCATGTCCATGTCGTTGGCGAGCCAGAGCACATAGCTCCACGCCAGCGCGACCATGAGGACGATCGCGCCGCCGACGATCCAGCGATCGCGCCGCAGCACGGCTTCCAAGGGGCTGTCCGTCATTTGCGATCGATGTTGTGCGATCGATGTTGCCGGCCACCGATGCAGGCCGGTATCTGGAGTTTACATCACGCCTGGTTCGACCAGCGGATCGGCGCATAGAGGCCGTTCCTGCCGGAATTATCCCAGCGCATGCCATGATCGCTGAAGGTATTGCCGGCAGCACCGACCGCCATCACCATGGCGTCGGGGCTGACCGGATGGCCGATGTTCACCCACATCTCGCCGCTCGGATGCATGGTCGGTAGCGGATCGACGGACATGTGCAGGACGCCGGGGATTTCCGCGGACCGCGTCTTGCCGTCGATTTGGAACGTGATCGGGACCTTGCGCACCCCCAGGTTCTTGCTGATCAGTGGCGCGAACGCGGCCATGGGACCGCCGGCACCGCCGGTGAAGATTGCAGCCAGGGCCTGGGTCTGGTCATCGTTGGCGCGCTGATCGATATAGGCGGCCACCGACCAGTCTCCGTCTGCCATGACCCCAGGTGCATGGAGGATGACGAGCACATTCAGGTCATCGAGCGCGATCTCGCCATAGCGGCCGGTCTCGATGTGGAAGATCAGCGGTACGTTGCAGAAGCCCTCGGTCGGTCGCGCGGTCAACGGCGGCGCCGCCGACACCAGGCAGGGGCACACGATGCTGCAATTGCAATTCTCGAAATAGTCACCGGAAAGGTGCCATGGGACATCCGCCATTGCTGTCTCCCGCTTGGCCGAACCCGATAGATGCTTTCGAATGAGCTACGTAGAGTTGAAAATTACGCTTCGTGAGGAAGCACCGCAAGCCGATTCCACCATCGACATATGTCGAGCAAGGTGAGCGCGACGAAGTTCGCTATCCCTCATGCCCGGGTTCCCTTAGTTTGCCTGCGGTCGAAACTCCGGCTCGATCTGGGTGGCCGCGGGCATGAACACCCGCGCCGGATGGCTGAAGATTTCGAATTCGTCGCCCCGTGCGATCCCGACAAGCGTAATGCCACTGGCCTCCGCCGTTCGGACCGCAAGCGCAGTCGGTGCAGACATGGCGACGACGATGCCGGCGCCCATCGCGGCGGTTTTTTGCACCATCTCGACCGATAGCCGGCTGGTGAGGATGACGGCGCCGGCGCCGCCGGATGCACCTTCGATGGCGAGAGCGCCGGCAAGCTTGTCGAGGGCGTTGTGGCGCCCCACGTCCTCGCGCACCATCATGGTCTTGCTGCCTGGCCGGAAAAAACCCGCGGCGTGAGCGGCGCGTGTCTTGTGGTTGAGGATCTGTGACTCGGTGAGGGCCGCGATGGCCGTGCTGATCTGCTCCGGCGTGAGGCCCGCCGGTTGCTCGACGCACTGAGCGATACGGCCGGCTTCGCGCAGGCTGTCGATGCCGCACAGGCCGCAACCCGTCGGCCCGACCAGATGTCGCCGTCGCTCCTTCAGCCGTCGCCCGGCATTCGGTCGCAGCCATAGCCGCAGTTCGATCCCGTCGGGACCGGGAACGACCGTGAGCTCCTCGATCTCGCCGATGTCGCCGATGATCCCTTCGGTCAGACTGAATCCCACAGCAAGGTCGGTCAGATCGGCGGGAGTTGCCATCACGACGGCGACGGTCGTTCCGTCGTAGACGAGTGCCACGGGACATTCCTCGGCCAGCATCCGCTCATCGTGCGTCCCGCTCGACGTGAGCCGGGGCATTCTCACGGATGGCGTGGGCATGGATGCGCGATCGTGTGCGCCGGATCGAGAGCCGTGCATGGGTGTTCGTCCTACGTCAATTCATCGACGCACGAACCGGAGCAAGGTTCCGAACGGTTGGAACTTGCCATCCCATCTCGGGTTCTGCGTGCAGGGCTTGCGATTGAAGGAAACGCCATGCGGCAAAAGGCAAAGGTCGAGAACAATGATGCGCCGGCAGGCGGCTGGGGCTCACTTAAAGCCGTTGCAAGCATCCTGACGCAGGAAGAGGTCGCCATTCTCGGCAGCGAGATCCTGCTCAAGCAGAACAAGCCCGACGGATTCATGTGCGTGAGCTGCTCCTGGGCCAAGCCGGCCAAGCCACGTCCATTCGAGTTCTGCGAGAACGGTGCCAAGGCGACCGCCTGGGAGATTACTCGCAAGACCGCGAGACCGGAGTTCTTTGCGCAACATACGCTGACTGCACTACGAACCTGGTCCGATCATCAACTGGAGGAGCAGGGGCGCCTGACGACGCCGATGCGTTACGACCGGGCAAGCGACAAATATCTAGCGGTCGACTGGGACGAGGCCTTTGCGGATATCGGCGCCGAGCTGAACCGGCTCGATCCCCGTTCCGTCGTGATGTACACGTCCGGACGTGCCTCGCTCGAAACCAGCTACATGTACCAATTGTTCGGCCGCATGTACGGCACCAACAATTTCCCCGACAGCTCGAACATGTGCCACGAGACGACGTCGGTGGCGCTGCCGGAGGTGATCGGAGTTCCGGTCGGCACGGTGCTGCTGGAGGATTTCGAGATCACCGATTGCATCTTCTTCTTCGGCCATAACACCACCACCAATGCGCCGCGCATGCTGCATCCGCTCCAGGAGGCGGCGCAGCGCGGCGTGCCGATCATAACGTTCAATCCGCTGCGCGAGCGCGGCCTGGAGCGTTTCGTCAATCCGCAAAATCCCGTCCAGATGATCGCAGGCGGCACGCGCATCAGCTCGCAATATTATCAGGTGCGTGTCGGCGGCGACGCGGCGGCGATCGTCGGGATTTGCAAATGGGTGATCGAGGCGGACGACCTCGCTCGGGAAAATGAAACTGCGCGCGTGGTGGATGCCGAATTCATCCGGCAGCACACGGTCGGCTTCGAGGAGTTCGCCGAATTCTGCCGTGCACAGGATTGGGAGGAGATCGAACGGGCCTCCGGGCTTTCGCGCGGTGCCCTGCGCGAGGCCGCGAACACTTATATGGAGGCCAAGGCCGTGATCGCCAATTACGGCATGGGCATCACCCAGCACAAGCACGGCGTCGAGACGAACAAGATGATCGTCAACCTGCTGCTGCTCCGCGGCAATATCGGCAAGCCCGGCGCGGGCATTTCGCCGATCCGGGGCCACTCCAACGTGCAGGGCCAGCGCACCGTCGGGATCTCCGAGAAGACCAAGCTGGTGCCGCTGGACAAGCTTGCGGAGCTCTACGGTTTCGAGCCGCCGCGGTGGGAGGGACTGTCCACCGTCGACGCCTGCCAGGGCATTCTGAAAGGCGACGTTCGCGGCTTCGTCAGCCTCGGCGGCAATTTCCTGCGCGCCGTTCCCGAGCGGTCCCTGATGGAGCCCGCCTGGTCCGGCCTGCGCCTATCGGTGCAGATCGCGACCAAGCTCAACCGGACCCACCTCGTGCCGGGCGAGGTCACTTATCTGCTGCCGTGCCTCGGCCGGATCGAGATCGACCGGCAGGCCAGCGGCGCACAAGCGGTGTCGATGGAGGATTCCACCACCTGCATTCACGGATCGCGCGGCCAGCGCAAGCCGGTGGCCGACCATCTCCTGTCGGAGCCGGCGATCGTCGCCGCCCTGGCAAAGGCAACGTTGAAGCCCAACCCCAAGATCGATTGGGACGCCTGGGTCGCCGACTATTCGCGGGTTCGGGACGCCATCGAGCGCACTTATCCCGACCAGTTCAAGGACTTCAATGCGCGCATGTTCGAACCCGGCGGTTTTGCGCGGCCGCTCGCGGCGCGCGAGCGGAAGTGGAAGACCCCGAACGGCAAGGCGAACTTCACCGTTCCAAAGTCGGCCTTCGCGCCACCCCGCGAGACCGACGGCATCTATGAGCTGATGACACTGCGCGCGGACGGGCAGTTCAATACGACGATCTACGCCGAAGGCGATCGCTTTCGCGGCATCGAGGGCGGCCGCTACGTCGTGTTCATGAATCCCGCTGACATGGAGGAAGACGGGCTAAAATCGGGAGATACCGTCACGCTGGTGACGGAGGCGGGCGATGGCGTCACGCGCAGCTTGAGCGAGCTCCAAATCGTCCCCTATGGCATCCCGCGCAGGAGCATTGCGGCCTATTATCCCGAATGCAACGTGCTCATTCCGCTCTGGCATCAGGCGGAGGGCAGCAAGGTCCCTGCTGCGAAATCCATTCCGGTGCGTCTGTTCAAGGACATCCTTCCAGAGATCGTCGAGGGCGGAGAGGCTCCGATCTCGGCGTCGTGAACGCCGTCGATCGCGCCCACAGGAGTGAAGGACGATGAGAGACAGCGCGTCGGAAGTGACCGGCATCAGCGACGCCGTTCACTTGTGCATCGACATGCAGAACATCTTCGCTCCCGGCGGTCTCTGGGCGACGCCATGGATGGCGAGAGTATTGCCGACGATCGCCTCGATCGTTTCGCGCCATCAGGCCAGAACGATCTTCACGCGATTCATCACGCCCGAGAACCCGGAGGATCGGCCCGGACAGTGGCAGAGCTATTTTCGTCGCTGGCGCGAAGCGACCCGTAAACATCTGCCGCCATCCGGCCTCGAACTCGTGCCGGCCCTGAGCCGGTTCGTTCCGCCGGCTGCCGTCATCGACAAGCCGGCCTATTCGGCGTTCAGCAATCCCGGCCTCGCCAGCCTGCTGATCGACAAGAACGTCGGCACAGTCGTGATCACGGGCGCAGAGACTGACGTCTGCGTGCTCTCGACGGTCCTGAGCGCCGTCGATCTCGGCTTCAGGGTCGTCATCGTCGAGGATGCGCTGTGCAGCTCGTCCGATGTCGGCCACGATGCGCTCATGACGATGTACCGCACCCGCTTTCATGGACAGGTCGATCTGATGACCGCCGAGGAATTGGCGGAGTTCTGGCGCGAGTAGGGTGCAATCTACTCAATTGACGTTGTCGCCGAGCATGTTGCGGAACGCCGTGGTGACGGCAGCAATGCCGCTCGCGCGGTGCATGAGCGCGATCTCCCCCTGCTGCTCGTGGCGGATGGCGTGGGCCATAACACGCAGGCGCAGATCGCCGCCGCTATGCCACATCTGGTCGGCCATCCTGACCGCGCCGGCGTGATGCTTGCTCATCGTCTCGACGAACACCGTGTCGAATTGGTACGCCGGCGCGGTCTTGACCTGTCGCATCTCGGCCTGTGTAAGGAAGCCCGGCATCGCGGCACGTTCGTCCGTGCTGCAATCGGGCATCTCGGTGTCGAACCAGCTCAGCCACCAGGTCTCGAAAATCTGGTTCTCGCCGGTCTGGCTCGCGACCATCAGCATCGCCAGCTTTCGCAGATGCGGGTCCTGCGCGCGCTCCGCGGCGATCCGCGCCAGCGCGATGCCCTGGGCGTGATGCGCGGTCATGTGACGGATGTAAGTCTGGTCCGCATCTCTGTCGTGGCCCATCCACGGCGGCTCGTAACCATGGCTGCCGAACAACGCGGTCGCGCCGAGCAGCGCGATCAAGGCCAGCGCGCCGGTGATCCAGGCATTGGTGAAGCGAACATCGCGCGCGGGTGCCGCGCCTCGCCTCCAGCGCAGCCGGGCGAACAGGGGGTACATCACGGCCGAGGAGCCGTGGACGAGCAGGCCGATCCAGTACGGCTGCTGCAGCGTGAACAGCGGCTGCCAGAACGGAAACAGGGGCACCAGCACGAACCATTCCATGCTTGACGAGAACACGGCCCATGGCAGGGCGAGCAGCAGGATCGTGAGCGGCCGCAGGTCGGCGGTCAAGCGTCCGAGCACACCGAAGAACACCAGCGCCCACGAGAAGTCCGCCCATTGGTGGAAGGCGATCCCGGCAAGGATCGCGCTCCACGACGGCTCTGCGCTGATCGCCCAATCGCGCGCGGGAATGGCGGCGACCGTCATCCAGTCGACGGCGGCATCGCGTCCGATGCGCGCGGCGAAGAGCTGGCTGACGATGGTCGAGAAGGTGCTGCTGATCAGGCCGAGTTGGGCCGCGGCGATCCAGCGGGAGCGCCGCCGTGAGGCGGCTTCATCACCGGGGCGAATTGAACTGGAAATGGCGGACGGCGCGGCGGCGTTCACGTCAGCTGATTGAGTTTCTTCAACGGATTGAGCTCGCTCGGCTTGCTCTGTTCGTCCCGGCCGCGCCCCGCTTGCTCCTTGCCTTCCTCATGGAGATCCTGATCGCCGACGATCTCGCCGACGGCCTGTTTCGCCTTGCCAGCGATCCGCTGACCGAGGCCCTTGGTCTTGCTCATGGTCTGCCTCCAGGCTCACGCCGTGACCCCGGCGCTTGAAGGGGGATGAGCGCCGGGGCCGCGGTTTCGTCTATTCAGCCTCCGGCAGGGGGGACGTCGGAAGCGTTGAATGAGACTCGCTGACACGTGGATGGTTCCTCGGGCGTCATCTTGGCTCGAGTTCGATGATCACGCCTTCATTGCCGCGGAGCAGGATGGTGGCGCCCGGCAGCGGCTCGGACGGCAGGTCCAGATGCGTCGACATCAGCAAGCGGCCGCGACCTTGCCAGTGACATTTCCGCGGCTCGGCGGCAATGTTGAGCGCGACCAGAATGTCGTTGCCGCCGTCCGTCCGCGTGTAGGCAAGAACATCGTTCTGCGAGCGCAGCGGCTCGTAGCCGCCGTGACGCAGGCACGCCTGCTCGTGCCGCAGCGTCATCAGCGCGCGAAACAGCGCCAGGATCGAACGCGCATCGCGCCGCTGCCCGGCCACGTTGGCGGCGCCGTCAGGCGGCTCCAGCGGCAGCCATGGGTCGCCGGTGGTGAAGCCGCCGTTGGTGCTGTCGTCCCAACGCATCGGCGCGCGTTCCGGATCGCGGCAAAGGCCGTAGCCCGGCACGAGCTTCTCGAAGGGATCCCGAACGCGGTCGGACGGAATGGGAACGCGCTTGCGGCCGATCTCGTCGCCCATGAAGAAGAACGGCGTTCCCCGCAGCGTCATCAGCAGCATCTCCAGTACCCGCATCTGCGCGTCGCCGATTTTGCTCGCAATCCGCTGCTTGTCGTGACCACCGATCACCCAGACTGGCCATGCATGATCCGGGATGGCGTTGTAATACGCGTCGATCGTCGCTTGCAGCGACAGTGCGTCCCAGGGGGCGTCCAGCAGCGCGAAATTGAGCGGCAGATGCAGGCGCGGTCGGTCGTTGCCGTAGAAGTGGCCGATGCGGTCGGTCTTGCCCTGGACCTCACCGCACAACATCCGCCCCGGATAGCCGTCGATCACCTCGCGGATGAATTCGATGCAATCCATCGTCTCCGGCCGATCGTCGGTAAAGACAGGCGTCTGGCGCTGCGGCGGCGGCTTGCCTTTGGCTTGCGGGTTATGCGGATTGTCGCGCAGCAGCGCGTCCTTGATCAGGACGGCGCTGGCATCGACGCGAAAGCCGTCGACGCCGCGATCGAGCCAGAAGCGCATGACATCGGCGATCGCGGCGCGCAGCTGCGGGTTGCGCCAGTTCAGATCGGGCTGCTCGACCAGGAAGGAATGGTAGTAATATTGCCGCCGCGCCTCGCACCATTCCCAGCCGCTGCCGCCGAAGCGGCTCAGCCAGTTGTTGGGCGGACCGCCATTCTCGGCTGCGTCGGCCCAGATGTACCAATCGGCCTTCGCGCTATTCCGTGAGCTGCTGCTCTCGACGAACCATGCGTGATCGTTCGCAGTATGGTTGGGCACGAGATCGAGGATCACGCGGATCCCCGCCGCGTGCAGGGCCTTGAGCAGGCGGTCGAACGCCTCGAGGCTGCCGAACGCAGGGTCGATGGAGCAGTAGTCGGAGATGTCGTAGCCGAGGTCGCGGAACGGACTCTTGTAGATCGGCGTCAGCCACACCGCGTCGACGCCGAGCCATTTCAGATAGTCGATCCGTGATGTCAGGCCGGCGAGGTCACCCTTGCCGTCGCCGTCCGAGTCCTGGAACGAGATCAGTGCGATTTCGTAGATGACGGCGGATTCCCACCACGCACCTTCGTTACGGGACGCCTCGTTCATTGCTTTGCATTACCTCGTCGTGCTTCCTCAAGTCCGTCCCGCGGTGGCGTTCGCTGCGATCTGCTTGGCCGCGGTTCGGGCGCTCTCGATGCCTTTGGGAAAGCCGCTGCGGTTCGGATACAGCTTGCGCCGGGCGTCGCGCGGCGGCCGCCGCGGCTTGGTGTCCTGCGCGGCGCGGTAGTCGAGCATCGCGATTCCGCCGACCATCAGCAGCGCCAGAGCGATATTGCCCTTTTTGGGATTATCCGCGGTCAACCCGGAAAGCAGCGCGGCGGCATCGAGGCCGTCGCCGCCGACGCGGGCCCACAGGCCGGCGTTCTTCTCGACCGAGAGCGTCGTGATCCCGGCCAGGATCTCGCGCACGCCGAAGGCGCGGACCAGCGTCTCATGGCCTTCCATGCCCAGCGTTTCCGTGACCCGCCGTGGCGCGAAGAATTCGACGACGCCGAGGCCGATGCTGAACCAGCCGAGCGCGCGGGCGAGCTGGTCTTCGGGGCGCTTCAGGCTCGGGCCGCCCTCGACGATCTTCGGATCGCCCTTGGTGCGAACGATGTTGGAGAAATGAAACATGGATCTTGCTCCTCAGGGCTTCAGCACGACCTTGACGCAGGAGTCGCGCTTGTCGCGAAACACCTGATACATATCGGGGCCTTGGCTGAGCGGGACGGTGTGGGTGATGACGAAGGACGGATCGATCTGGCCTTCCTCGATGCGATGGAGCAGGTCGTCGGTCCAACGGTTGACGTGGGTCTGGCCGGTGCGCATCGTCAGGCCCTTGTTCATGAAGGCGCCCATCGGAAGCATGTCGGAGAATCCGCTGTACACGCCCGCCACCGAAAGGATGCCGCCGGGACGGCAGACATAGATCATCTCGCGCAGCACATGCGGCCGGTCGCTCTCCACCATCACCATCTGCTTGGCGCGGTCGAGCAGCGTGTCGGGCAGGGAGGCCATCACATGCGACTCCATCCCGACGCAATCGATGCATTTCTCGGGGCCTCTGCCGTCCGTGAGCTCCTCGAGCCGCTCCAGGACGCTTTCGTTCTCGAAATTGATGGTGGTCGCGCCGCCGGCTTCGGCCATGCTGAGCCGTTCAGGCAGGCAGTCGATCGCGATAACCTGGTTGGCGCCGAGCAGGATGGCGCTGCGGATCGCCATCTGCCCCACCGGACCGCAGCCCCAGATCGCGACCGTATCGGTCGGCTCGATGTCGCATTGCACGGCGGCCTGCCAGCCGGTCGGGAAGATGTCGCTGAGGAACAGCAATTGCTCGTCGGGAATTCCGGCGGGCACCTTGATGTGGGTGGCGTCGGCAAAGGGCACGCGCAGATATTCGGCTTGGCCGCCGGGATAGCCGCCGGTCAGATGCGTATAGCCGAACAGGCCAGCGCCGGAATGACCGAACACCTTTTCAGCGAGATGGCGCTTGCGGTTGGTGGTCTCGCAGACGGAGAAATTGCCGCGCTTGCACTGGTCGCATTCGCCGCAAATGATCGTGAAGGGCACGACGATGCGGTCGCCCTTCTTCAGCTTGCCATCAACCCCCGAGCCGACCTCGACCACTTCGCCCATGGTCTCGTGGCCCATGATGTCGCCGGGCAGCATGCCCGGTATGTAGTTGTGAAAGAGGTGCAGGTCCGAACCGCAGATGGCACAGCTCGTGACTTTAATGATCGCGTCGCGCGGATCCTGAATCTCGGGATCGGTGACGGTGTCGCAGCGAATGTCTTCCTTGCCGTGCCAAACCAGCGCCTTCATCTCTGTCCTCCCGCGAGCTACGAGGCATCCAAGTCGAACAGCGGACGATGGTTGCTATCGCACGGTGCAGAATCTTTGCGCCGCACCAGAGTGCGTCCCCGATAGGAACGAGCGGCCACCGCGGTGATTGGAGCGTCATCAATCCCACTCAAGGACTAGCGAAGGATACGCTCATGGCCGCGAACCAACTTGCAGTCGTTACCGGCGCCTCCACCGGCATCGGCCTGGAACTCGCCAGATGTTGTGCCCAAGGAGGCTTCAACCTTGTCATCGCTGCCGATGAGCCCGAGATCGAGAGGGTAGCCGTGGATCTCCGCAGGCTCGGCACCAGCGTCGAGGCGGTCGAGGCCGATCTCGCCACCACCGAAGGCGTCGACAAGCTCTGCGCCGCGGTCGGCGACCGGCCGATCGACGCGCTGCTGGCCAATGCCGGCGTCGGCCTCGGTAAGGCCTTCCTTGACCAGGATTTTGCCAGGATCAAGCACCTTGTCGACACCAACATCACCGGCACGCTGTATCTGATCCATCGCGCCGGCAACGAGATGCTTCGCCGCAATTCGGGCCGTATCCTGATCACGGGCTCGATCGCTGGATTCACGCCGGGCAGCTTCCAGGCGGTCTACAACGCCAGCAAGGCATTCCTCGATTCATTCTCGTTCGCGCTCCGCGAGGAGCTGCGCGACAGCGGCGTCACCGTCACCTGCCTGATGCCGGGCGCCACGGAAACCGAGTTCTTTCGCCGCGCCGACATGATGGACACGAAGGTCGGCACCGAGCCGAAGGACAGCGCCTACGACGTCGCGAAGGCCGGCTTCGACGCCATGTTGCGCGGCGAGTCCGACGTCGTGACCGGAATGAAGAACAAGATCCAGACCACAATCGCCAACGTCACGCCCAACGAGATGTTGGCCAAGCAGCATCGCAAGATGGCGGAGCCGGGCACGGCGAAGTCGTAGAACGATGCCGTCGCAATCTAGGCTGAGGGCCCCGCCGCTCCCGCGGATCGACAAAGGAGGAATCCGATTCACATAGCCTAATGCGCCTGGCTTCCCAGTCCGCCAGATTGGTTGGGCTGGAGAAGGGGGCTGTGATGCCGATGGATCGCGTCGAACAGGCCTTTATCGCAACGGCAATCACGGGTTTTCTGGTGATGATGGCGGCGATCGTCTGGATGATGATGGGCTAATGGCGGGGAGGGCTGCTGATTTGCGGATCGCGTTGCCCTATGCTGCGGTGCTCCTGTGCCTGGCGGTGACCGCTTGGCTCGCTTTCGCGCATCTGTTCTGATCGCCGTTCGGCTCACCGCTGCGGGTCGGCGATCAGTGCGGCCAGCCTGTGGGCCATCGCCGGCAGATCGATCGGTTTCTCCAGGATCAACACGTCGTGGAATTCCGGACTGATCGTGACCTTGTCGTATCCGGTCGTGAAGAGGAACGGTATGTTCCGTGCCTTCAGTTCGCGCGCGACAGGAAAGATCATCTCGCTGCGGATGTTCACGTCGAGCACGGCGGCATCCAGGATGCTGCCGTCGTGCAGGATCCTGAGTGCGTCCGCGAGATCGCCGACGGGGCCCGCCACGTCTGCGCCGAGCGCGCGACATGCCTTGCCAATGTCATCGGCGAGAAAATATTCGTCCTCGACAACGAAGATCCGCCGCCCGCTGAGCGGCGGCAGCGGATCTGACGACGTGGGCGATATCACCATGACGCCTCCCATGCCTTCCTTTCCGGTCCGTAGGAACATAGGGCGGTGACCCGCCTTGGTACAAACGTTACAACCGAAAGTGGGTTCCATGAGCAACCGCGACATCATCGTCATAGGTGGCTCGGCCGGCGCGACCGCACCGCTGAAGCAGATCCTGGGCCGCCTGCCGCCGGATCTGCCCGCGGCGGTGTTCATCGTGCTGCACATCCCGGCGCAAGGCATCGGCATTCTCTCGACGGTCGCCAGCAGCGCCGGCCCGCTCCCGGTCCGGCAGGCCGAAAACGGCATGAAGATCGAGCCGGGCCAGGTTTATCTGGCCGCACCCGACCATCATCTGCTGCTGTCAGAGGATCGCGTGTTCCTCGGGCGGGGTCCGCGCGAGAACATGGTGCGGCCGGCCATCGACGCCTTGTTTCGCTCGGCCGCCATCAATTACGGCCCGCGCGTGATCGGCGTGCTGCTCAGCGGCCTGTTGTCCGACGGTGCGGCCGGTCTCAACGCGATCAAGCGTTGCGGCGGGATATCCGTGGTTCAGGACCCCTCGGACGCCATCGCCGATGAGATGCCAAGGAGCGCCCTGGAGGCCTCCATCATCGATCTTTGCGTCCCAGGCGCCGGAATGGGTGATGTCCTGTCCGATCTCACCAGGGAAGTTGCCGGCGCCGCGCTGCCGATCCCGCCGGAGATCCGGCTCGAGGTCGAGATCGCGGCCGGCGAGCGGATCGGCAGTGACAAGCTCATCTCGGTGGCTGATCCGGTTGCGCTGACCTGTCCGGCATGCGGGGGGGTGCTGTCCGAGATTAAGGAAGCGCACCCGATGCGCTTCCGTTGCCAGGTCGGTCACGCCTACACCGCCGACATCCTCGCCAAGGAGCAGGAAGGGCAAGTGGATGAAGCCCTGCGGGTCGCGCTGCGTATCATCGAGGAGCGGGCGGAGCTAGTGCAGCGCATGGCCGCCGACGGCCGGCGCAGTGGCCGGCCCGCGGTTGCCGAGATGTACCAGGCGCGGGCTGCCGAATATCGCGAATATGCCGACATGATCCGGCGGGTTGTGCTAAAGTCGCTCGATCCTCCGGTTCGCAACCGGGAGGCTTGAGGGTCGCCATGAACATTTCCCTCGCCGAATGGACCGAGCAGCTCGATACCGAGCGCCGCCATCTGATCAAGGCCGATCGTGATATCGATGAGGGTTGGCAGCGCATCCGAGACCAGGAGGATCGGATTCGTGCACTCAGTGCCGGCAGCCATGAGGCGGCCCTGGCGGAGCGGTTGGCGGAGGCCCTGAAGCAGACCCTGACCGAATGGCTGCGCCATCGTGTCCTGATCGAGCAGCGGATTGCCTATCTTCGGCAGCAAGTCGGTCCGGAGTGATCAGGGCGGCAGGCTGCCCGAAATCTGCACCGAGCTCATACATGAAGTCGAGTTGCCGCTCGGCGTTGCGGCGCAAACGATCGTTCTCGCGGAGCAGCCGGCGGGCGGTCGCGGTGGCATCCTCGGCCCGCCTGATCAGGGCCGCGAGTTCGTCGGACGTTTGCATCATAGGACTCCTGCCGCACGCAACTATGGGCCCGTGGTCGGGAATTGACAACGACGCTCGCTGTATGGAACGCAGCGTGACATTTCCGCCTTTCACCTGTTGAGATAACGTCAATTCTGCTATTGCGGCGAGCGGGCATCCGGTCCCGGCACTGAATGAGAGCCACCGAAGACCATGCATGAAGTCGGCGACCAGTCGGTCGAAAGAGAGCGCCAGATCAACTCCCCGCTGATCATCGGGGTGGGTGCCCCGCCGACCGCTCTGGGCAGCATCGAACGCTTCTTTGGCAAGTTGACCCTTGGGGCCGACCAGGCCGTCGTGCTGGCGCTTCAACATCATGAGGCGCTCGATGAACCCCGGCTGCGCCGGATCGTGCAGAATTCCAGCGGCGGCAAGGTCGCCGACATCAGCGACGGCCAGACCATCGAGGGCGGCACGATCTACCTATGCCCGCCGGCGATGATCACCACCATCCGTGGCGGGCGCTTCGCAGTCCGAGAGGCCGAGCAGGCGCCGGGTGAGCGGGCCACCATCGACAGCTTCCTGGTGTCGCTGGCTGAAGAACGCGCCGAGCAATCGATCGGTGTGATCCTGTCAGGCATCGGCGGCGATGGCACGCTGGGTACTGCGACGCTGAAGGATCACGGTGGTCTCGCGATCGCCGAAAAAGGCGCGAGCGACGAGGCGGATCATCTGAAGGACGCCGATACGCCGGCCGCGATCGCCGACTACGTGCTGACCGCCGAAGACATCGCCGAGCACATCCAGGTCTATGCCCGTCATCTGCGGCGGCTGGAAGAGAAGCAGGGGTTCGACGAGGTCTTGGCCGCTGCGGCGACCTCGCTGTCGCGCATTGCCGACGTCCTGCGCAGCAAGACCGGCAATGATTTCCACGGCTACAAGCAGAATACCTTTCTGCGCCGCGTGCAGCGACGCATGCAGGTGGTTCAGATCGCCGATATTTCCGCCTATGTCGATTTCCTGCGCAACGACCAGGACGAGGTGCAGCACCTCTTCAACGATCTCTTGATCGGCGTCACCGAATTCTTCCGCGACAAGCGCGAATTCGAGGTGCTGGAGAGCCAGATCGTCCCGAAGATCTTCGAAGGCAAGACCGCGGGCCAGCAGGTTCGCGTCTGGGTGCTCGGCTGCGCCACTGGAGAGGAGGCCTATTCGATCGGTATCCTCCTGCGCGAGCACATGGCAAAAATGGACTCCGCGCCGCAGGTTCAGATCTTCGCTACCGATATCGACGGGCGGGCGCTGGCGACCGCTCGCGTCGGACGCTACCGCACCAAGATCGAGGCGGACATGACCAGCGAGCGGCTGGCGCGCTGGTTCGTGCGCGAAGGTGACACCTATTGCGTGGTCAAGGAGCTGCGCGAAATGTGCATCTTCTCGCAGCATAACGTGATCAAGGACGCACCGTTCTCCAAGCTCGATCTCGTCTCCTGCCGCAACCTGCTGATCTATCTCAATGCCGAACTGCAGAACCGGGTGATCCCGCTATTCCATTTCGCACTTCTGCCGGATCGCTACCTGTTCCTCGGCAATTCCGAGAACGTGACGCGGCATCCAAAATTGTTCGTGCCGATCGACCGCCGCGCCCGCATCTTCAAGAAGCTCGAGACCGGAACGCGGCTGCCGCCGGAATTTCCAATCACGACCGCTGCGGGGAGGGCAACCCTCGAGGTGGTGCCGGCGCGCTCGTTCCGCCCCGACGTCGGGCTGGAGCGCCGCGCGCAGCGGGTCGCGGAACGCTACTCGCCGGCCTATGTCATCATCGACGGCAATTTTCAGGTCCTGCATTTTTCCGGGCGCACCGGCCGCTTCATCGAACCGACGGCAGGGGTCGCTACGCTAGACCTGCTCCAACTCGTCCACCGCGATCTCCGCCTGGAACTGCGCGCGGTGCTCAGTCGCGCGACGGAGACCAACGAGGCCGCCCATGTCGTGCAGGTGCAACTCGGCGCCAACGGCCATCGCATTCTCGTCGACATCACGGTGGAGCCGATTCAGGATGGCGGCAGTGGCCACCGCAATTTCGTCGTCCTGTTCAAGGAAGGCCCGGTCCGCGCCATTGATCCCGAAGAGGGCCAGCCCAATGCGCTGGTGCAGACCGAGCATGTGGAGCGTATCGAAGGCGAGCTGCGGGCGACGCGGGAGCGCCTTCAGGCGACCATCGAAGAACTCGAAAGCACCAACGAGGAGCTGAAGTCCTCGAACGAGGAATACCAGTCGCTCAACGAAGAGCTTCAGTCCGCAAACGAAGAGCTCGAAACCTCGCGCGAGGAACTGCAGTCGGTCAACGAGGAGCTGACCACCGTGAACGGCGAGCTGGCCCACCGCGTCCAGGAATTGACGCGCGCCACCAGCGACCTCGAGAATTTCCTGGAGAGCACCCAGATTGCGACCGTGTTCCTCGACAACGATTTGCGGGTGATGAACTTCACGCCGGCGATCACGCAAATTCTGCATCTCGTCGAAACCGACACGGGCCGTCCCATCGCGCATATCAAGGCGCGCATCCCGATCGAGGAGCTCTATGACGACATTCGGGGCGTGCTGCGCACGCTCGCCATCGCCGAGCGCGAGCTGAGGGACCCCGACGGCGGCACGCGCTACATCGTGCGCATCCTGCCCTATCGCAGTATCGACAATTTCATCGCCGGGGTCGTCATCACTTTCGTCGACATCACCGCCATTACCCGCGCCGAGGAGCGGCAGCGCCTGCTGCTGGCCGAGCTCCAGCACCGCGTCCGCAACACGCTCGGCGTGGTGCGCTCGATCGCGCGTCGCACGGCCGATACGAGCTCGACGGTCGAGGAGTTTGCTTCCCACCTCGACGGCCGGCTGAACGCATTCGCCCGTACCCAGGCGCTGGTGACCCGCGACCCCGAGGGCGGCGTTGATCTCGAATACCTCGCGGTCGAGGAGCTGCTGGCCTATAATGCGAGAGAAGGCGAGCAGGTGCGTGTCAGCGGGCCCACGGTGCGTTTTCACTCCAAGGCCGCGGAAACCTTCGCGCTTGCCATTCACGAGCTCGCGACCAACGCGCTGAAATATGGCGCCCTGAGCCGGCCGACGGGTCGCATCGAGATTTCCTGGCGCATTGAGCAGGGCACCGAGCCGGCGGAGCTGGTATTCGAGTGGCGGGAGCGCGGTGGGCCGCCGGTTGCGCCGCCGCCGCACAAGGGATTTGGGACCGAGCTCCTGGAGCGCACACTCGCGTTCGAGTTCAAGGGGCAGACCACGATGGCATTCAATCCGAGGGGACTGGAATGCACGATCGCCATTCCCCTCAGCAAGCGCGCGTTTCATACACCGGCGGTAGCCAACTGATGCCCTTGTCGACGCTAGATCGCAGCCTGCTGGATCCGGTCATTCGCCGGCTGAACGTGCTGAGATCGTTGTCGGCCGAGGCCCGCACCTCGCTTGAATACGCAATGCTCGAGGGAATCCAGCGCGCAGGGGCGGGCGAGGATCTGATCTCGGAGGGCGATCCGGTCGACAGCGTGCGCCTGGTGCTGTCGGGCTGGCTCTGCCGCTACAAGACGCTCGAGGATGGTCGGCGCCAGATCGTCAATTTTCTCTTTCCCGGCGAGAGTTGCGACGCGCACGCGTTCCTGCTGTCGGTGATGGATCATTCCATCGCGGCGATGACGCCGGTCGTCTACACCGAAATCAAGCGCGCGCGGTTCGAGAGTCTGGTGGCGGGCGACCGTGGGCTCGCGGAAGCGTTCTGGTGCGAGACGCTCGTCAACAACGCGATCCAGCGCGAATGGGCCATCAACCTCGGCCGCCGGGTGGCCTTTGAACGCGTGGCCCATCTGTTCTGCGAAATCATCGAGCGGCTGCGTCCTGTCGGCATGGTCGAGGGCAATTCCTGCGTGATGCCGGTGACGCAAATGGATCTTGCGGACGCCACCGGCCTGTCGGTGGTCCATCTCAACCGCACGGTTCAGGAGTTGCGTGCCTCCGGCTTGATCGTGCTGCGCGATCGCACGCTGACCATCACCGATCTCGATGCGCTCAAGGACGCGGCGCTGTTCTCGCCGAGCTATCTGCAACTCTATCGACGGGCCTAAGCGCTTTCTCGCCTGGGAACGGTCGTTGGTCCCGTATCCGATCGGGTGTTCCGAGGTACTTGATCCAGGTTAGTGTTCGCGGCTGTTTTTGAGCGGACGGCTGGTTTTGAGCAACTTACGTAACTTACGTAAAGGCGCCTTCGTCGCGAAGCTTTTATACTCTCGCTCCATGAACGACGTCCTCCTTTCCCGCGCTGAGCGCGCGATCGAAGCAAGCCGCGTCCTTCGGGCGCAGCACAGAGCGGTCGCGGATCAGCTTGAAAATGCGAAGCGCGAGGTGCGCCGCGTGGTGATGGAAAGTGCGATGTTGCGTGCCGAGCTCAAGGCTCTTCGCGACGATCGCGAAGAGCAGCCCGCCCAACACCTTGTGCCGCCGGAATAGGAGCCGACGAAGTGAACGTGCAGCACGCGCCCGGATGGCGCCCCGCTGCGCGCGTCCGGCGCTGCTCGGCCGCTGTCCTTCGCACCGCAAAATCACGCACCGTTAACTTACTGAAATGCAGGAACCTGCGGTTGCGGCCGAAGCTCCGAACACTGCCGGTCTGGGCCGCCCCAACCGGCACGAAACTCCGGCCCCGGCGCCGACCTCCCGCCGGGGCCAATTTCCTTCCATCCAAAGGGTTTTGTGAAAGTACAATGACCGCCAAACGCAACCGCAGGAAACAAACCCAATCGCTCCAGGAGCGATTAGCGGCATTCGCCGAAACCGCCCGCGAGCGCGCGCGCAGCCTGCCGCCCGGCAAGGAGCGCGACATGCTGCTTCGGCGCGCCATGCAGAACGAAGTGACCTCGAACCTGACGGACTGGTTGAGCGAACCCGTCTACCCGAGACGAGGATGATGATGATGCGGAGCATCAAGCACTACCGCGCTTTCCAGATCGATCCAGACGGGCATGTGTTTGGATGCATCAACCTGGTCTGCGACAATGATGAGCAGGCCAAGCGCGAGGCCGCCTCGCTCGTGCTGGTGCACCGCATCGAACTGTGGCGGCTGGACCAGCGCATCGCGCAATTCGATGTGCCGCTGGAAGTTGTTCGCCAGTAGAGCGACGAGAGGAGAGCGACGAGGAACCGCGCGCTGCGCCCCGGGTTGGTCGACTGTACCGACCTCGCGAGGAGCCAGCATGACGGAAGCCGACATTCGCAAGGGGATGCCGCCCGTCAAGCTCTCGCGCGAGGCCTTCGAGCGCCGCTACCGGAGCCGGTTCGTCGATCCCGCCTTTGCGCCGCTCCAGCGCGAGCTCGACGCGATCGTCGGCGCGGCCTGGGATGCCTACAGCGGTTCACGCAAGGCCCCGCTGACGCGAAAGGCGGGCGCGGGATTCGCCGATCCCGGTTACGACATCGCCGTCGACTGGCTTGATGCGCGCGCGAAGATCCTGGCGGCGCAGCGACGCCATGACGATGCGGACGAGACGCCGCGCATCCTGATCATCAACGGCTCGGCCCGCAGCGAGCACACCTGTCCCGGCGAGATGTCCAAGACCTGGCGTCTGGTCGAGCTCGCCGAGCCGGTCTTTGCCGAGCTTGGCTTTGCCGTCGACATCCTCGATCTGTCGCGCCTGGCTTCGGAGTTCGGCAAGACGATCCATCCCTGTAAATCCTGCGTCGGAACCGCGATGCCGCTCTGCCACTGGCCGTGCAGCTGCTATCCGAACTATTCGCTGGGCCAGACCGACGACTGGATGAACGATATCTATCCGCTCTGGGTCGCGGCCCACGGCATCCTGATCGTGACGCCGGTGAACTGGTATCATGTCCCCGCCGGACTGAAGGCGATGATGGATCGCATGGTCTGCGCCGACGGCGGCAATCCCGATCCAACCTCGACTCACGGCAAGAAGGCGGACGAAGCCAAGGCGCTGGAGCTGAAGGGCTGGTCCTATCCGCGCCATCTCGCCGGCCGTCATTTCGGCCTCGTCGTTCACGGCGATGCGGTCGGTGCCGAGGGTGTGCGCCGGGCCTTGTCGGATTGGCTGACCGACATGCAGCTGATCTCGGCGGGCCGCTTCGCCGAGCTCGATGGCTATGTCGGCTACATGGAGCCATACGCCACCTCGCATTGCGACCTCGACGACGACAGGGCATTCCAGACAGAGGTGCAGAACGTCGCGCGCGCACTCGGCAATGCGGTCCGCCTGGCGCGGAGTGGACAGCTTCGCGAGCCCGGTGCGGGCCTGTCCGATCCAAACCCAAAATGACGGCGAATGATCAGCCGTATGATTGCCTGATCGTCGGCGGCGGCCCCGCCGGGCTGATGGCTGCGATCTACCTCGCGCGATTTCGGCGCCGCGTCTGTGTTGTGGACGCAGGCGCGAGCCGGGCGGCGCTGATCCCGCGCAGTCACAATGTGCCGGGCTTCGTCCACGGCCTGTCCGGCACCGACCTGCTCGCGCGCATGTCCGCGCAACTCGGCGAGCTCGCGGTCACGCGCGTTGATGCCGAGGTCACCGGCTTGCGACGACACGATCACGGTTTTCAGGCGATCTGGAACGGCGGCGCGCATACGGCCGCCACCGTCATCCTTGCCAGCGGCATCGTCGACGTCCATCCGCCGTTCGACGAATGGCGCGCGGCGGTCGCGGACGGGCTGTTGCGCTACTGCCCCGTTTGCGACGCCTACGAGGCGATCGGCCGTCGCATCGGCATCGTCGGTCCGCTTCACCGCGCCGCCGGCAAGGCGCTCTTCATGCGCGGCTACTCGCGCGACGTAACGTTGCTGGCAACGGGCGAGGATGACGGGAAGGCCGCCGCACCGGAGCTGAATGACGCGGGTGTCGAGATCGTCGTCGCCCCCGGCCTGCGCCTGAGGCGGAGAGACCACGGAGTCGAAGCCGTCTTCGCCGACGGCCGGACGGCGCAATTCGAGATGGTCTACCCGGTGATGGGTGCGGAGGTGCGCTCGCATCTTGCGATGAAGCTGGGGGCCGAACATACCGGGGAGGGTTACCTGAAAGTCGACGACCATCAGCGCAGCTCGGTCGATGGGCTCTACGGGATCGGCGACGTCGTCACCGACCTGCACCAGATCTCGGTCGCGTTCGGCCACGCCGCGCTCGCCGCCTGCACCATCCACCACAGCCTGCCGCGGCGGCTGGCATGAGGAACGGGGTATCGGACATTGGCAACAGAATCATCCTCGAAGACCGCGGTCTATGCGGCACTCTTCGGCAATGTCCTGGTCGCGGTCACGAAGATCGGCGCCGCCGCCTGGACGGGAAGTTCGGCCATGACGAGCGAAGCGGTGCATTCGCTCGTCGACACGACCAACGAGATCCTGCTGCTCTACGGCTACCGGCGCGCGAGCCGTTCGCCCGACGAATCCCATCCGCTCGGCTATGGGCGCGAGCTGTATTTCTGGAGCTTCATCGTTGCGCTGCTGATCTTCGCCCTGGGCGCCGGTGTCTCGCTGTATCAGGGCATTCTGCATGTCGCCGCACCCGAGCCGATCGAAAGTCCGATCGTCAGCTTCGTGGTGCTCGGGCTGTCGTTCCTGTTTGAAGGCGGCTCCTGGCTGGTTGCCCTGCGGCGCTTCAGTTCGGACGGCCAGCGGTTCGGATATTATCAGGCCTTCGTTCGCAGCAAGGATCCTCCGGCATTCATGGTGCTGCTCGAGGACAGCGCGGCGCTGGTCGGCATCGCTATCGCCGCTGCGGCCACCGCGGCGGCCGTATGGCTGCGCCAGCCGGTCTGGGATGGGATCGGCTCGATCCTGATCGGGATATTGCTGGCGATCGTGTCGATCGGTCTCGCGCGCGAGAGCAAGAGCCTGCTGATCGGCGAGCCTGCCGATCCGGAGCTTGCGCGATCGGTCCTCGACATCGCAAGACGTTCGCCCGGCGTTCTCAGGGCCAACGGTCTTCTGACGGTGCAACTGTCGCCGGTCGAGGTCGTTGCGGCCCTCAGCATCGAATTTGCGGATGACAAGCGCGCCGACGACATCGAGCGATGCGTCGTTTCGATCGAGGCCGAGATACGCAAACGCCATCCAAGCGTGGCGGCGCTGTTCATCAAGCCTCAGACCGATGCTCGCTACCGGGCGGTGCGCGCAAGGCGTTACGGCTAGTCTTGCGAGGTTCCCCCTAAGCCACAATCGGCAGGACGGCAGGAACGATCACAACGTTCCACTGGTTGATCGGTGCAGGGGGCGAGCATTGGAGACACCGGATGGCTCAATCCGAAGACATGACGCGCTGCATCGCGCTCTGCATGAGCTGCTATCAGACCTGCCTCGGCACTGCGATGAACCATTGCCTCGAAACCGGCGGTAAGCACGTCGAGCCCAAGCATTTCCGCCTGATGATGGCGTGCGCCGAAATGTGCCGGACGGCGGCGCATTTCATGCTGATCAACACGCCGCATCACCGGCACACATGCGGCGAATGCGCCGAAATCTGCAGCGAATGCGCCGAGGATTGCGAGCGGGTCGGCGGCATGGAGGAGTGCGTCGCCATGTGCCGCTCCTGCGCACAATCCTGCCGTGCGATGGCGGCCTGAGGACAAGCCCATGCTGGAAGAGAAACTCACGGAAGCCATCGTCGAGGAGCTGAAGCGGCAGGCGGCGAACCGGCCGCAATCGCTGAAGGTCGAACGCGCGGACGACGCGAAAGCCTCGGAGGAGCTGATCGTCAACGGCAAGATCGACTTGGCCGCGCTGGTCATGGTGATCGCCGGATCTGTCGCCGGCGGACCTTAGGTCCGGCCGGTCAACGGCGCTCTCAGCCATACTCTTCGCCGATGCCGTATTCCCGGTAGATCTCCAGCGGATCGAGGTCGGGAAACAGCCGGCATTTGGCCTGGGCGAGATGCAGGCTCACCGCCGCCGGCTCCTTGCCGTTCGAGAGCATCTTGCGGATGTCGTCCATATGCGCGCTCGGCTGGTGCTTGGTGTCGAGCTGTTCCAGCGCGACTAAGGCAGTCGCCAGCGCCTCGGTCAGAACCCAGTCGTCGTGGCCGGTGATTCCCTTCTTCGGCATCGGCAGACCCCACATGTGGCGGCCCCAGTCTATCGGGACTTCCGCCAAATCTCCAAGGAGCCGTTGCAGCCAACAGGCGCGCGGAAGGCACCGGCGGCCTTGCTCCGGCTTGCATTATGGCCGGCCGTGGCTAAAAGGCGGCATTGCAGGGGCAATAGTATCTTTGTTGAAACAAAGTTGGCGTAGACGGGCCTGCATGGCATTCAGGCCGGCTGTTCCGGTCTGGGCTCCTGATCCCCGCATTTGCAACACGGTCCGGTTGCGCCACCCTCCAAGGCTTGAGCCCGCATGGTCTTTTTAAGCTTCGTCTATCGCTTCGTGACCAACTTCGCATTCATGGCGATGGTCTATTTCAGCCTGAATTTCATGGAGAAGTACCAGAACCGGGCGATCATCGCGATCCTGGTGCTGGTCTATACCGGCATGCGCGCAGCTTCGACGCTGCGGGCGTTCTACTTCTACCAGAAGATCGAGCGGCTGGAGGCTGAGACCAAGCGGCTGCAAGGGCCGATCAATGACGGCGCGGGCGGAACGAACGCGCGCAGGCAGGTCGTGGTTGACGTCGCCCGGCTGCGGCGCGACGGCGAGGTCAAGTCCTATATGGACCTGTTCTTCCTGGCGCTGATCGTCTTGCTCTGCGTCGCCAACATCATGCGACAGTAAGCACTACTGCGCGCGCTTCTTCAGGCTCGCCACACGGGTCGGGCGCGGCGCGGCGCTCTTGGGCGCAGTGCTCTTGGGGGCAGCGCCCTCGGCCTCTGCGGCATGCTTCGGTGTGCCATGAACAGCGTGCGCGGTGCGGGGAGCGCGCGACTTGCCCGCTTTGCTCTTGGCCGCGCGGGGCGTCTCGGCTGCCATCGCCAGGCGCGTCGCGGCGCGCCGCGACAAGGTCGTCGACAGCAGCACCTCGACCGAGCCTTCCGGGATCGCAAAGAGATCGCGGCCAGGCACGGGCAGGGTGGCCGCGACATTGGCGAGCGCCATGGTCTTGTGCGGCAGCAGCGGTTGGTGCGCGGCCTGTGCGTTGAGGTCGGCCAGCGAGGGCGCCGGAAGCATCTTGGTCTGCGCGAACACGAAGTTCGGCACGGCCGGCCAGCGCGCGATCGGTGTGGTCTCGGTCGGCGGATGCAGCAGCCATTCGACCGGCGTTGTCGGCGTCGCCGGCTGCTCGGGGGTCGCGGGCACCACATGCACGATGCGATAGCCGCGCGCCTTGAGGTCGCGGATGATCTTCGGCAGCGCCGCCACTGTGCGGGCCTGGATGTCGTGCAGCAGCAGGATCCCCTTGCCCTTGGCCTCAAGCCGCTGGATTGCGAGCTGATAGACGCGATCGGACGACACATGGCGCCAGTCGTCGGCCGGGAAATCGGCGCTCCAGACCTGGATCCCGCGCGAGATCAGCACGTTCTCGACGCCGTCGGCGCGCATCAGGCCGGGAATGCGGAAGAACGGCGCGAGCTTGGACGGATCGGTCATTGCGGCCGATGTCCACTCGATGCCGCCATTGATCTGCGCCTCGGCCTTGTCGAGCGGCATCCGGTCCATTGTGAGCGGATGGTTCATGCTGTGCGTGCCGACGGTATGGCCCGCTGCGACCAGCTTGCGCACGCCTTCCGGGTTCGCCTTGGCCTGTTCGCCAATGATGAAGAAGGTCGCCTTGATGCACTCGTCGGCGAGGATCTGCAGCACCTGGTTGGAATATTTCGGCAACGGACCGTCGTCGAAGGTCAGGACGACTTCATGGTCCTTCAGCGGCAGCGTCTCGCGGTACTGCATGGTGCCGATGCGGGGATGCTCGTGCGGATCGACCACGAGCGTGCGGGAGGTCCCGAGTGCGTCCGGATGGCCGGGGCAGTCGGCCGCAATGGCCGGCGAGCCGATGGTCAGGACACCCAAAAATCCGCCGAGGAATCCGCCAAAGCAAAGGACGATCCACGATCGCGTCCGAGCAACAACGCTACTTCCGATCATGAACCCCGTCTGCCTCTTAAGCGATTGCCGCCATAGTAGGTCGGAGACATCAGCAAACGGTTCAGGCGCAAGAGCCTTTGCCGTTGCAAGTCCCCTCAATACTTGCATGGCGTAGCATGAACAGACTGTTAATAGGGCCCAAATCACCCCATTTTGCGCCGGCGTGACATTCCGGCATCAATGCGCGTCGGCACTCTTCTGCGATGTGCCCGCCGGCACGACGTGCACCACCCGATAGCCGTTCTCCCTCAGATACCGCAGGAAGGCCGGCATGATCGCGGCCGTGCGCGCTTTGGGATCGTGGAACAGGATGATCCCCTTGCCGGCGGCGGCGAGCCGCTCGGTGACGAGCTTCAATTCCTGCTCCGGCGTCATCTCGTTCCAGTCGCTGGCCCACAGGTCAGCCCCAAACACGACGATGCCGCGGGACTGCAGCAGGTCGAGCTCGGCTTGGGTGGCCTCGAAATAGGGAAACCGGAAGAACGGCGTCGAGGGTGTCGTCGTCGGCGTGCCGTGCAGCGCCATCTCGTCGGCGGCAATGCCGCGGTCGATCTCGCTCTTCGCCTTGTCGAGCGGGATCCGCGCCATGAACGGATGCGAGAAGGTGTGGTGGCCGATGCTGTGGCCCTCGTGGGCGATGCGCTTGACCATGTCGGGGTGTTCCGAGGCGTGCAGGCCGATCAGGAAAAAAGTCGCGCGCACGCATTCCTGCGCCAGCGCCGCCAATACCTTCGAGGTCGTCGGCGGATGCGGTCCGTCGTCGAAGGTCAGCACGACCTCGTGATCGGCGAGGGCCAACGTCTGCGGAAAGCTCTTCAGGCCCACGCGCGGCGTGGTCTTGGCGTCGACGCTCAGAATGCGGGAGGTGCCGAGCGCGTCCTTGCGCGGGCACTCGGCGGCTTCAGTCGAGGCGATGCCGGTGAGGGCCGCGAGGGCTGCGCCGGCCGCCATCGAGGTCCGCCTCAGTCGAAGCATCTTTGTCATTGCGCTCGGAGTTGCCTTGTGGGTATTGCCTGAACCAACAGCTCAGACCACTCGTTCCAACCTGTCGGACGGCGAGGCGCGCCATGGATGAACATCTGGACGGTGCCGCGTCTGCCGCGGAATCGGTACTCGACCACGTGCCGATGCGCAATGAAGACGGCGAAATTCGTCACGAATTCGTCGCGGAAATTGCCCATGCGATCGAGGCCGGCGACAGCGCCGCGCTGCGCGCCTGCGTTGCTGAGCTGCACGAGGCCGATCTCGGCGATCTCATCGGGGCTCTCGAGCCAGACGATCGGGTCCGCCTGGTCGAGCTGACAGGGCGCGATTTCGACTTCTCCGCGCTGAACGAGCTCGACGAGGGCGTGCGCGAGGAGATCCTCGAGGAACTGCCGCCGCAGACGGTCGCGGAAGGTGTGCGCGAGCTCGAATCCGATGACGCGGTCGAGCTGCTGGAAACGCTCGATCAGGCCGATCAGGAGGAGATTCTCGAGAAGCTGCCGCTCAAGGAGCGCGTCGTGCTCGAGCGCAGCCTGCTTTATCCGGAAAACTCCGCCGGCCGCCGGATGCAGACCGAGTTCATTGCCGTGCCCCAGGATTTCACCGTGGGACAGGCGATCGACTACATGCGCGAGACGCCGGATCTGCCCGACCGCTTCTACGAGATCTACGTCGTCGACAAGGAGCAGCACTGGCAGGGCGCGGTCTCGCTCGACGTGCTGCTGCGTGCCCGCCGCCCGGTGGCGCTTGCCGAGCTGACCGACGAGGATCGCCGCCGCGTCTCCGTCCTGGAGGACCAGGAGGAGGTGGCGCGCATGTTCGGCAAGTACAATCTCGTCGCGGCCCCGGTGCTCGACACCCAGGACCGCCTCGTCGGCGTGATCACCGTCGACGACGTTGTCGACGTCATCGAGGAAGAGGCGGACGAGGACCTCAAGGCGCTCGGCGGCGTCAACAGCGACGAAGAGCTGTCCGACACGGTGTTCACCATTGCACGCGCGCGGTTCAACTGGCTGCTGGTCAATCTCGCCACCGCCTTTCTGGCGTCCTCCGTGCTTGGCCTGTTCGAGGGCCAGCTCGAGAAGATGGTGGCGCTTGCCGTGCTGGCGCCGATCGTCGCAAGCCAGGGCGGCAATGCCGCGACCCAGACCATGACGGTCGCGGTGCGGGCGCTGGCGACGCGCGAGCTCGGCTCCTCCAATGCATGGCGCGTCGTGGTGCGCGAGGGCCTGGTCGGCCTCGTCAACGGTCTCGCCTTTGCCGTGATCACGGGCGTTGCCGCGGTGGCCTGGTTCAGGATCCCGGGCCTCGGCATCGTCATCGGGCTCGCCATCATCGTGAACCTCTTCGCCGGCGCGCTCGGCGGCATCCTGATCCCGATGGCACTCGAACGTGTGCGAGCCGATCCGGCGGTGGCGTCAGGCACGTTCGTGACAACGGTCACCGACGTCGTCGGCTTCTTCTCCTTCCTGGGAATTGCGACCTTGTGGTTCGGGCTCAGGTAGGAGCTATTGAAATCCGTAGCCTGGATGGAGCGAAGCGTCATCCGGGCCGCCGGGTCGGCTCCAGAGACGCCCCGGATTGCGCTGCGCTCCATCCGGGCTACTGGCCATCATCTTTAATTCGAACTTAAGCGGCCTGCCGCATCATCGCCTTGCTTGGGGGAATGAGCATGCGTGTGCGGCTGAAGGCGGACGGACGGATTGTCGAGTTGCGGGACGGGCAGGAGTTTCCGGTCCAGCCATTTCCAATCCAGCCGGTACCCAACGCAGCGCCGGCCGAAGCCAGCTCGCTCGCCGTGCGCGATTTGCGGCGCCGCGCCTGCCTGACGCAGATGGAGTTCGCGGCCAAGCTCGGCGTTCCCGTCGAGACCATCCGCAACTGGGAGCAGGGCAAGCGGGCCCCGCGGGGACCCGCCCGCGCGCTGCTCGCCGTGATCGCGCATGCGCCCGACACCGTGTTCCAGGCGCTCGCCAAAGCCTGAGCTCAAAGCCTGACGTCATAGCTTGAGTCAGGGCTTGGCGCGAACCTCCCGTTAGCATTGCGCCGAAGATCCGGCTCGGCCGCCGACGTCGCCCGTTGGCAGTGTCGCCAGCCGGGTTCATAATGGCGCCTGGATGATGATTTGGGGCGACCGCGACAGAGAGAATTCCTCATGCTGTTCGTCGAGACCAATGGCGCAAGGATACCGGCGATCGGGCTGGGAACCTGGGAGCTGAGCGGGCGCATGTGCGCGCGTGTGGTCGAGCAGGCACTGCGGCTCGGCTATCGCCACATCGATACCGCACAGGTCTACGACAATGAGCGCGAGGTCGGCGACGGCCTGCGCGCCTCCGGCGTGCGCCGCGACGACGTCTTCCTGACGACGAAGGTCTGGACCAATCATTTCGCGCCCCACGATCTCGAACGCTCGGTCAAGGAGAGTCTGGTGCGCATGCGGCTTCCCTCCGTCGATCTCTTGCTGCTGCACTGGCCCAATTCGCACGTGCCGCTGGAGGAGACGTTGGGCGCACTGTCGCATGCCAGGCGCATGGGCCTGACCCGCCACATCGGCGTCTCCAATTTCACCGTCGCGCTGATCGAACAGGCGGTGGCGTTGTCGCCGGAGCCGCTGGCCTGCAACCAGGTCGAATACCACCCTTATCTCGACCAGGCGAAGGTGAGGACGGCCTGCGATCAGCACGGGCTCGCCCTGGTCGCCTACAGCCCGATCGCCAGGGGGCGGATCAAGAGCGACCAGACGCTCGCCGAGATCGGGCGTCTGCATCACAAGACGCCGGCGCAGATCTGCCTGCGCTGGCTGCTGCAACAGAATGTCGCTGCGATCCCGCGCACCTCGCGCGTCGAACGCCTGTCGGAAAACATCGAGATCTTCGATTTCGAGCTTTCGGACGACGAGATGGCCCAAATCGCCGCGCTGGCCAGTCCCAAGGGCCGCCTGACCGATTTCGGCTTCGCGCCAAAATGGGATTGAGAGGGGGCTACCGTATGCTAGGACCAGCTTGGCAACCTGAAGTCAGGCGATGGAACTGCGGAAGATCATACGGACGGACATTGCAGCGTCGGCAATCGCCCATCTGACGCTGGTCGCGCTGATCATCGTGATCAGCGAAGTCCATCCGTTTCACGCCAGCCCGCCCGAATCGGTTTCCGTCAGCATCGTGACGCCGGAGCAGGTGAAGCAGGAGGAGGCCAAGGCCGAGGAGAAGGCCGAGGAAAAACTCAAGGCGAAGCCGCCGGAGCCGACCCCTGACCTGAAACTGCCGAAGCTGGATTTCACCGACAAGGACAAGGCGGCCGCCGCGCCGAAGCCCGAGGCGAAGCAGCAGGCCGCAGCACCGTCCTCGAAGCAGCAGGCCTCGCCCGAACAGCCGCAGCAAAAACAGCCGCAGCCACAGCCTTCACAGACGCCTCAGCAGCAGCGCGAGGCAAACACGCAGACGCAACCGCAGCCTCAACAGCCACAGCCTCAGCCATCGCAGTCGCCGCCGCCTCAGGCCATGCCGCAGCCCCCGACGCCGCAGCCCCCGGCGCCGCAACTCCGGCCGCAAGCGATGCCGCAGCCAGAGGCCGCGCCGCCCCCGTCCTATCAGGCGCCGGAGCCCGACGTCACCGTCAAGTACGGTGTCATGCTGGGCCTGCCGCCGGAATTGCCGACGGAGCTGCCGAAGGACGCCCCCAAGGACGATGGCGGCGATGCCAAGGATTCAATCGCGGCCAAGCTGCCGGCCGAAATCATCGCCGAGCTGCGCCGTCACTTGCGAAGCTGCGCCAAGCTGCCGGCGGGGGTCGCGCCGACCGACAACGTCAACATCAAGCTGCGCACGGTGCTCGCCACCGACGGCACGCTGGCGCGCGAGCCGATCCTGATCGAAGCCCCGCCGTCCGCGAAGGGCGTGGCGCTTGTGAAGTCGGCCATGAGCGCGCTTCAGGCCTGCCAGCCCTACAAGATGCTGCCGGCCGACAAATACGGGGAATGGAAGGTGATGGACCTGCCGTTCAGCCCACGGGATTTCGGCGGATAGCAGGTCATCATGTAGCCCGGATGGCTTGTCCGCCGTAGCTCTAAGAGCGAAGGCGGAAGCGAAGCGTAATCCGGGGCCGCTCGCCCGGCATTCGGCACCTTCCCGGATTACGCCGCTGCGCTCCATCCGGACTTGCTGCTCAGCGCATAGAATGACCGTACGTCCAACTTTGCGTCTGGCGACGGACAAGCCCGAGATCGCCGCTAGTCCTTACAAGCCAGCCGGAGCACACGCTGGGGACACCACCATCTCAACCCAACACCTTGTGCACCGCGCGCTAGTGCCCAGGATCTCGCATGCTGGGTCAGCCGACACAATGTCGCGGCAGCACTTCGGGCACGTATATCCCGCGATGCTTGGTGCGAAGTCATACTCCGGACCAACGTAGGCGCAGATCATGTGGTGGAATACCGGAAACGAGATCAGAGCGGATGAGCCGCAAGCCGGGCAATTCGTTTGAGTCCCTTCGATCTGCATGCTGCACCTCGCTCCCTCTCACAGCTCGTCGAGCCCGAATAGTCCCACCAGCACGGAAGCGATCCGCGCGCTGAGTTGCGTATAGTGCATGTGGACGTCGACGGCCGAGTTCAGCGCCGGGAGATGCGCGCCTGGGCTGAACCTAATTCGCGCGATTTGCGAGGCGGTACGCTCGCGCGCCACTGACGAGCCCGGTCCCGGGTACACATCTGACACCGGCAGGATTTCAATGATCTCGCCCAGAATTCGCCGGTTGCCGAACAGGACAAACACTTCGTTGCCGACTTTTGGATCGGACAGACGTTCGTTAGGAACGTACCAGTCGACGAAGACATCAGTGGGGTCGAGAATTTCTGCAATCGGAGTGCCCGCCACCAGCGATTGGCCGGCGCGCGCAGGATTGTTCGCGACTATGCCAGCTATGGGCGCGAAGACTCTCCCATCTGCAAAGCTGCTTTCAACCTTTTCGAGGCGATCACCGAGTTGCCGGCTGAATTCGTCGAGAGCGGCCAATTGAGTGCTGGCTTCGGCGGCTTCCGCCTCCTGCGAGACCACGGCTTTGTTCGCCAAGGCGCGCTCCCGGGACATGTCTATACGGTAATTCAGGCTCGCGGCTGATGAGTTTGCGATAAGTTCGACGGCTTCCTCAGCAAGCCGCAGATGTGAGCGCGCCGCGTCGAGAGATTCGCGCGCAACCCGGGCCTTGACACGCAGTTCCGCTCTGCGGCCGGCGATGTCCGCGAGCGAGCGCATATAGGTGGCGACAATTTCATCGTGCTGCGGAGACCGAACCCTTCCGATTTCTTCGCCGGCCTTGACCGATGCACCTCTCAGCACGGTGATGCTGTTGATCTGCACGATGTAAGGCAGTGAAATCAAATATCTTGGTGAGGACACGCTGCCCGGCCCGCCGAGATAGAGAATTGGCCTCCCGAAATAGACGACAAAGAATGCGAGTATGCCGAATACGATTGTCGCATAGGCGGCGCGGACAGCCCGTCCCGCCGCGCGCCGACGGCTCTCGATGGGGTCGGGGATATGGGGATCGAGTCGTGTTAGCGTGATGGTCATTTGGCCACTTCCTTCGTCCGATCGCCGAATAGTGCACGGCGAACGCGCGGCGGCACGAAATCATCGTTCCGCGACGAGGCAAAGATGATTTCCGAAGAGTAGGAAAAGAACCGCGCGCACTTCAGATAGACGCCTTGGTAAAGCGGAAAGATCAGCGCCATCTTCCAGCCGAAGGTTCCGACGGATCGATGGAATAGGGCGAACACAAGTGCCATATTGAAGACCGAGATCCAGAGCAGCAGCACGTATATCGCCGAAAGAAACAACACGGCATCCGAGCCGAACAACAGCACAATGTAGGCCAAGTAGAATGGCAGGCTGAGCGTCGGAACGAGATCGAAGACGATGAAGTCCAGCCGTTGGATTGTGTCCGGTAAACGCTCTAGCGGGTGGCGAAAACTCAGCTCGCCATACATCATGAAACGGATGCGCAGAGCATCGCGATCCCAGCGCGCGCGCTGGCGCAGCAGACTTATGCCGCTTGCGGGGGCGGCTGTTTCCGCCCAGGCGTCGGACACGAAGCGAATGACATAGCCGAGCCTGCGGAGCCGCAAGGTGTATTCCATATCCTCTCCCGGGCCGACGTCGAGCCCGCCCTGCTGCGCGAAAATATCCCGGCGATACATGGAACAGGCGCCGGACAGACACGCGATCGCATCCACCACGTCTAGGATCGACCGCCCCGCGGTGATCGACATCAGGTATTCGACGCTTTGAGTCCTGTCCATATCGAGTCGCGCTCGTTGCTGATCGCGATGCAGCAACTTGCGCCGGCGACGAGCGGATCGCTGAACGCAGCCGCGAGGCGCTCAACCGCGTTCGGTTCGAAGACAGTGTCGGCATCTACGGTCAAGAGAAGATCGCCGCGGGCAAACCGTGCTGCAGCGTTGATGGCGGCGCTGCGGCCGCAGCGCGTCCCATGGCAGATGACCATGTCAACCTGCCCCTGCGCTCTCGCCCGCTCCGCGACCGCACGTGTTTCGTCGGTGGAGCCGTCGTCGACGACGATGATTTCGACAGGTCGGAGGGTTTGCCGGCGCAGCGAACTGATCGAAGGAGCAAGCCCGGAGCCGCCGTTGAACGTCGGGATAATCACGCTTACCCTCGCTTGGCAAACCGTCCCACTGGCGCTTCGCCGCTTCGAGCTGAACAGAGCAAGAGACACCAACGATAAGGTGTAGCGGGGGATGTCGAATATCAGCAGCGAGAAGGCGAGTAGAAATAAACTCGTTCCGGCGAGCACTTCGACCATTTCGGACATGCCGCCACCTCCACTACGACAGGACCACTCCGAGCATCCGACCAAACAAGGTGCGCAAGGCAATTATCAGACCAGAAAATGAAGACCATCGCGTTGATGGTCGAGTGGTAAATTGCGTAAACATTTGCTTTTTGTGTTTGCGCTATTCACCTGCAGCGTCGGCTTCGTCAGTTGACGATGACCGGCTCTCGAAGGCTGATTGTTGGCGTGCCGGCATCAGCGTTGCAGTTGGAGTTGTTCCCCGCGTCGATAAATCCCACAAGGTGACCAGGTCCGTCCAACCTTTCAGGCGCAAGACGGCCTCAGTCTGGAAAGACTGAGGCCGGTGGGGGCGTCGATGTACCGTTGGGGTCGGTACTCCAGAACTCTAATCGCGACGCACCAATCTGCGTATTGTCCTTGAGGACAACCAATCAGCACGTCGTCCCTCTCACACATCTGCGAACCGCCCGACGGGTATGCCGGACGGTGGTCCGTGCCACGCACACGCCGTTGATACGTGTCCTACCGACGCCGCAGGCAGCAGCGACTTCCGTAATCAGGCTTTCGGGCTGTGAAATCGGGGCAGGTGTCATCGCCTGAGCCGATACTGCGAAGAAGAAGGCGGACGTGGCAATTCCGAGCGACTTGATCATATCGAGCTCCCTGGAAGCGCCCAAGCGCCCGGCCGGCGCGGCGAAGCGATGGACGCGACTCCCTCAAGCTGATGCCCGCTCAAGTCAGAGAATTGAGATAGATCAAAGCGACTTCAGGAGTTCCCATGAGGCAATCGCTGCACAGGCCGAGACGCCGGCTTAGGATTATGATCGCAGGCTTCCCTGTGCCCTTGGATAAGAGGGGGAGGTGACCAGGCAAAGATACGGGCGAAATGCGCCGCGAGAGTGCGAAGCTATGTCTGCAATTCAAAATGCGAGCTGGAAAAGTGGCGCTGCCGCCTCATACTGCGTCAATGCGAGCGCAGCGACTTGTCCGCCACACTCCGCCCTCGTACCCCGGACGCAGCGCAAGAGCGCTGCAGCGCGTCCGGGACACAAGCGCGTCAACGACCGCGCCTCGTCTCCTCGCCATCCACCACCTCCGGCGCCATGGCCTCCCACGCGCTCGAGGCGAATTGCCGCCGCCAGGTCACGATCACCACGGCGGCCGTGGTCACGAACAACAGCCAGGGGCTGACGAACCAGCCGAGATAGCCGAGTGCGAAGAAGAAGGCGCGCTGGCCGCGGTTGAAGTGGCGGCCGGCGGATTCGAACAGGCGCGAGGTGCGGATCACATGGGCTTCGGCCTCCGGCGTGTCACGCTGCGAGGCCGCCGGCATGCCGCCGAACAGGATCGCGACATAGTTGAACAGGCGGTACGACCAGGCGAATTTGAAGAAGGCGTAGACGCAGATCAGGACAAGGCCGACGCATTTCAGCTCCCACATCGCCGGCGAGGTGCTGAGATCGATCGGCAGCTTGCTCAAGATCGTGATCGCGTCGTTGGTCGCGTGCAGCAGCGCCAACGCGCCGCCGAGCGCGATCAGGCTGGTGGAGGCGAAGAAGGCGGTGCCGTTCTGCAGCGAGGCCATGATCTGCATGTCGACCATGCGCGCGTCGCGGTCGAGCAGCCGGCGCACCCACACTTCGCGGTAGCGGTTCATGCGCGCCGACAGGCTGTCCCGGCCATAGGCCGAATGCTCCAGCGTCAGCGCGTAGACCAGCCACTCGATGATGAAGAAGCCGACGGCGGTGATGTCGACCCAATGCCTGCTCATGTCTGTCTCCTGGCGAGGATCGCAACGCTTGCCACGCATGGCGAGGTGCAGCAACGATTGATTGGCGGCAGGCGATGGCGTTAAAAGCGGCTCGCTTCAAGCGTATCGGGAAGGACTGATGACATGGCTGCGCTGAAACTCGCAATCGGCAACAAGAATTACTCGTCATGGTCGATGCGGCCCTGGCTCGCGCTCCGCGCCAACGACATCCCGTTCGTTGAGACCCTCATCCCGCTCTACACCGACAATCCCGCGGACAAGGAGCAGATCATCTCGTTCAGCCGCGCCGGCAAGGTGCCGGTGCTGGTCGACGGCGACATCACGGTGTGGGATTCGCTCAGCATCATCGAATACCTTGCCGAGCGCTACCCGGAAGTGAAGTTGTGGCCGGACGCCGCCGCCGCCCGCGCCCATGCCCGTTCGGTGTGCGCCGAGATGCATTCCGGCTTCATGGCCCTTCGCAACGAATGCGGCATGAACCTGCACCGCCCGGTGCGCCCCATGACGCTGTCGGCAGACGCCGAGGCCAATATCGCGCGCGTGCAGGAGATCTGGCGCGAATGCCGGACCCGGTATGGCGCCAATGGACCGTTCCTGTTCGGGCGCTTCGGCGCAGCGGATGCAATGTATGCCCCGGTCGTGCACCGCTTCCGCACCTACGCAATCGAGGTCACGCCGGAGACCCGGGCCTACATGGACACGATGCTGGCGCTGCCGGCGTTCCAGGAATGGACCCGGGACGCGCTCGCCGAAACGCTCATCATCGAAAAGTTCGAGAACGTGTAGTCGCGAATGTGATTGAGCGCGGCTTGACGGCATGGTGCATGGCGGCGCTCAATCGTGGAGCTAGGGGCAAGGAGAGGGGACATCATGGGAATCCTGGACTCGCTGGAGAACAATCCGGCGCTGCGTAGCGCGCTCGGCCAGCTCGGCGCAGCCGTGTTGCCCGACGTGCTGAGCGAGGTGCTCGGCAGCAACAATCAAGGCGGTCTCGGCGCGATCGTCGCAAAGCTCCAGCAGGCGGGGTTCGGTGACCAGGTCAAATCCTGGCTCGGCAAAGGCCAGAACCTGCCGATCTCGGCCGACCAGCTCCGCGGCGTTCTCGGCAGCGATATCGTCCGCCAATTGGCTGCCCGCTACAACATCCCGGTCGACCAGCTGGGCCAGATTCTGGCCCAGGAACTGCCCAAGGCGGTGGATCACGCCAGCCCCGACGGCCGTTTGCCCCATACCGCCTGAAAAACCGGTTCCAGCGGTATCATCGGCTGGCGGCATCACTCTGAAATAACTGCAAAATTCGCACGTTTGCCATGTTGCATACTGCTGGCCAAAAACGCCCGCCGCATGCTATACCACGGCCGGGTTTCCGGCCGGCCGACGCAGTGGGACCATGGGCGTGGCAGGCGTTGTTTGAGTGATGGAGAGGGTGTTGAAGCACAAATTCCCTATTGGCGCGCGCGTATTGTTCACCGCCAGCAATGTCGCACGCCCCGCTGCCAGCGGCTCGTATGAGGTCATCCGCCTCCTGCCGACCGATGGTGACGACTGTCAGTACCGGATCAAGAGCTCGACCGAAGCCTTCGAACGCGTCGCCAAGGAAAGCCAGCTCGCGCTGTCCTGAAGGCCGCCGCTATCCGCGCATTGGCGCGTCCCGGGGAATTGTATTCTGCCGCCGTCAAAAGGCCCGCTTCACCTTCAAAAGGTGGGCCGGGGGCAGCAGCCGACTCTCGGTGCTCGCTTTGACCATTCGCTCTCTGCTCGCGTGAGGGGACGTCGCGCATGAACTGGGCATGGGCCTCGTCGCTCGACCAAATCTGGCGCTCGCCGGCGTTTCCAATGTGGATGATGCTGGCGGCTGCCGGCTTCTTCGGACTGATCCTCCTGGTCACGCTGCTGCGCGCCGAGCGATCGGTCGCCAACGGTGCGCTGACCGTTGTTGCACTACTCGCCATTGCCATCGCCTTGGCTGCCGTGGTGCGCGTCGATGGACCGGCGGGGCAGACCACGCCGACCGAGGCGCGCGCGCAGGCCGCGATGACTGCGAGCCTGCCGGCGCTGTCCTGTCTCGACGAGCTCGCCGGCGAAGCCGTGGCCATTGGCTGCGAGAAGGCGCTGTTCGGCGCGCCTGACGCGGCGGCTGCGGCCGTCTCCACGACCGCGGCCAGGATCGACCGGCTGACGGCGCTCGGCGATGCCGCGACCGCGGAGAGGAGCCTGACGCCCGACATCAAGGTGCTGCGCAAATCGCTGGAGCGTGATCGCTACGGCCTGGTCGCGCAGGTGCTGGTCGCGCGCGACGGCTGCACGCAGTTCGACTGCGCAGCATTCCGCTCGCTGACCGACCAGCAGCAGGTCGCCGCCAACATGGATTCCCATCTCTACGACACGCTGGTCGCGCGCTACGCGCCGACCTGGAATGCGCCTGCAACGGCGCAATCGTTGCCGGCCACTGCCGCGCTTGCCGGACTGCCGCCGTCGATGCCGACGGGCAAGCCGACCAATGCGGAGTTCCCGAGTGCCTCGTCGACGCCGCCGGTCAGCATCATGAATCCGGAGCCGCCGACGCGCCAGGCGTCGCCCACAGCGAACGCAGCGGCCGCGCCGGCTCCGCGCGTCCCGGCAGCGGCCTCGGCACAGACCGCGGCTCCCGCCGCGAAGAAGCCGCCTGCGCCGAAGGCTGCGCGGGCGCCGGCGGCAGCACCGGTTCCGCTCACGCCGCCGCCCGCGGCTCCCCCGGCTGCGGATAACGAGTAGATCGGCATTCCAAATGCGTGGCTGCCCGGCTAATGCTGGGGGCATGCCACTACATCTGATCAAGCTCGCCGTCGGCTGCGAATCCGTCAAGGAATTGAAGGAGTGGACTGCCGAACGGATGCAGACCGCCAAGAAGAAGGGTCTGCCGCAGCATCACATCCACATCACCCGCATGGTGCCCAAGCGCGACGCCGAGATCCTGTCGGGCGGGTCGCTCTATTGGGTGATCAAGGGCGAGGTCGCCGCGCGCGAAAAGATCATCGGCATCGAGCCGTTCCGCGACAAGGACGGCATCGGGCGCTGCCGGATCGTGATGCAGCCGAAGGTGATCGCGGTGTCGCCGCGGCCGATGCGCCCGTTCCAGGGCTGGCGCTATCTCGCCGACGATTCGGTGCCGCCCGATCTCGGTAAGTCCGCGGCCGGCTCGATCGCGGCGATGCCGGAGCCGATGCGGCGCGAGCTGCGCGATCTCGGGTTGTTGTAGTCCGCTACTCCCAAGGCGTCACTGCGAGGCGTCACTGCGACGGCGTCACGATGTGCAGCCGCGCCCAGTCGGACGGCGGTATGACGACGGGGCGCCCGCCTTCGCCGATGCCATCCACGATGTCGACGAGATCGGGCGCAATGCCCATCTCGTTCAGATATTTCCGGTGTTGCTCGCCAAAATACTCCGTGAGGCTCTCGCGCTGCTCAGCCGGGATGTTGGGCGCGAGCCGGTTACGGACGGAGCGGCTGCCCAGCACAACCTTCGTGCCCGGCGGCAGGCTGCGATGCACGCCGCCCGCCAGCGCGAGCACGCAGGCAAAATCGCAAATCAGATTCGACGCCGACAATCTTGCATCGAGCGGTCCGCCCGGCCGCTTCAGCGTAAAGCATTCGGCGTCCGGCTTCCCGGCGCAGGCTGTGACCTCGGTCGTACCGGCAGTGGCGTCGAGGCCGCGGTCGCGCAGGATGCGGCCGAGGCTGCTTGCGACCTTGAGATTGGATACGCCCCAGCTATGGATCACGACAGGTAGCTTGCGCCCGGCCTGACGGTCGAGGATCGCGATCAGCCGCTTGTAGCTATCCCACTGCACAGCCCCTTCCGCGGCAATCCAGTCGGAACACCCGGGCCCGCAGGCATCGGCCGGGCCATGGGCGACGTAGAAGATCATGGCGTCGGGCGGCGAGCCGAAGGCGCCGATCGGCGGACGCTGCTGGGCCTGTACGGCGCCTGCTGCAACGAGCGCCAGCACGCAGCTCACGATCCTCGCGCTGATGGATGACATGCCCCGCCAGTCGGCTCGCTTCCTCGTGCCGATCATCCCTCCGGGCGAGCAAAGGTGCAAGATCAACCTTGGCGGTTACACCGCGATATTGTCGATCAGCCGGGTCGTGCCGAGCTTGGCCGCGACCAGGATGCGCAAGGGGCCGTCCTTGCGCGAGATGACAGGCGCCAGGGTCGCTGCATGGCGCACCTCGAAATAGTCGAGCTCAAAGCCGGCCGCCGTGATCATCGCGGCACCGCGTGCCATTGCGGCTGCGACCTCTTCGCCGACGCGGATGCGCCCGGCGCTGTCCTTCATGGCGCGGTACAGCGTGGTCGCGGTCTGCCGCTCCTGTGGTGACAGGTAGACGTTGCGCGAGGACATCGCGAGCCCGTCGCGCTCGCGCACGGTGCGGGAACCGATCACCTTGACGCCGAGGTCGAGGTCGCGGGCCATCTGCGCCACCACCCGCAACTGCTGAAAATCCTTCTCGCCGAAGATCGCGACATCCGGCCGGCACTGCGTGAACAGCTTGCCGACGACGGTGGCGACGCCGCCGAAGAAATGCGGGCGGAAGCGGTCCTCGAGGCCGGCCAGCGCTGGTCCCTCCGGCACGATGCGGGTGGCAAAGCCCTCCGGATACATGGCCTCGGCGCCGGGATGCCAGACGATATCGACGTCCTCGGCGGCCAGCTTGGCGAGATCGGCCTTCCAGGTTCGCGGATAGGCGCCAAAATCCTCGGTCGGAGCGAACTGGGTCGGGTTGACGAAGATCGACACCACGACGCGGCTCGCGCGCCGCCTGGCCAGGCGCACCAGCGACACATGGCCGTCATGGAGCGCTCCCATGGTCGGGACCAGCGCGATCGTGGCCTTTCGCTTGCGAAGATTGTCGACGGCGCGTCGCAAGGTGGGGACCGTGCGGGCGATCAAGGGGCTGCGTGACATCAGAACTCGACGGAGTTGGGGAATCGGCGGGCGCGTCCCGGCGCCCGGCGGGCTAACCTTAACAAGCGGCGACCATGGACGCCACGCATCCGGATGCGGCACAGCATCCCGCGCAAAGCCGCGTAAGAGGTCGCGACATTGTGGGTTGGATCACAGACGCGAAGCGGCGCGGCGATTCATGATGAAGGTCGGCGCGCCGCGATTTGTATTGCCTGTCACGCATTTCACTTGACCGCAGACGCGGCCAACTCGAAGATATTCGTCAGGGGTGTTGAGGATCGCGATGCTTGTGCAAGCTAGCCAAGGCCAGTCCGGCTCGGCGCATGTGGTCGTGCTCGGCAATGAGAAGGGCGGCTCCGGCAAGTCGACGACCGCCCTGCACATCGCAGTCGCGCTTCTGAAAGCCGGCCAGCGCGTCGCCACCATCGACCTCGACTGCCGTCAGCAGAGCTTTACTCACTACATCAACAACCGTTCCGCCTGGGCGCGCCGCACCAAGCTCGACCTCGAACTGCCGCTGCATCGCTGCATCAAGCTCGGCGAGACCATGCAGGTCGCCGAGAACGAGAATTCGGAGTTCCTTCAGTTCATGGAGGCGGTCTCGGCGGTCGAGAGCAGCTTCGACTTCATCGTCATCGATACGCCCGGCACCGACAGCTACCTGATGCGGCTTGCGCACTCGATGGCCGACACGCTGGTGACCCCGATCAACGACAGCTTCCTCGATTTCGATGTGCTCGGCACCGTTGACCCCGCCAATTACGCGGTGACGGGCGAGAGCCACTACGCCGAGATGGTGCGGGATGTCAGGCGCAAGCGCCGCCAGCTCGACGGCGCGACCACCGACTGGATCGTCGTGCGCAACCGCCTGTCGATGCTCGGCTCCCGCAACAAGCAGCTGGTTGCCGAGGGGTTGAAGGATTTGTCGATGCGGCTGGGCTTCCGCTACGTCGACGGCTTCGCCGAACGCGTCGTCTATCGCGAGTTCTTCCCGCGCGGCCTGACCGCGCTGGACGAGATCGACGAGGCCACCCTCGGCATGCGACCCAATCTCGGCCATCTCACCGCGCGGGAGGAGGTGACGAGCCTGCTCCGCCAGCTCAAGCTTCCGCTCGATGAGCGCGGACGCCGCCGCGCCGCCAACCGTGCCGAGTGGTTCAACCAGGTAGACAAGCCGCTCGAGGTCCACGACATCCTCGGCGCCTGAGGCGGCGGTATATCGCTACTTCCGGTCGATCAAAGCGGCCGGTCTCCCGTGGGAACCCAGCCCGCGCTCAACAGTTTTCACCCCGCGTTTACTGCAAAATTGAACCCGATCGAGACAGGTTGCGTCGGAAGGTGACGTGCACCCTGACGTAGCCGTATGAGAGCGAGGTGCCCAACAAACGTGTGCGCCGCACAATGAAAGGGCTGCCAGTTCACAATATTTAGCCTTCCTGTCACGCGGCTGTGACATATATTAGGGAATAGGCGACCAGGGGCCGAAGAGCTCCGGAAGAACACGATTTTCAACAGGGATTCAGGCCGCAAGAGCCTGAGGCTGAGGACGAAAATGAAGCGTGGAATTGCCGTTCTGGTTTCGGTCAGTGCCCTCTGCGGCGTCGCCTATTTCACGGCGAGCAAGTGGGCAATCAGGCACGAGACCATCACCTTCTACGATGCCTCGCGCGACAACCGTGCGGTGCCCGTCGATATCGCGATCCGTCGTGACAAGGAAATGCAGGCCAACGCCGGCATGATCACGATGCCGGTCGCCGTGATCAACCACGGCAACACTGTCAAGAACACCGAGTACGGCTTCCTCGCCAATATTTTCGCCGCGCGCGGCTATCTCGTCGTCAGCCCGCAGCATGATTTGCCGACCGATCCTCCGATGGTGACCAAGCCCGGTGAGATCTATGTCGGCCGGCTGCCGCAGATCCTGCGCGGCGTCGCCAACATCCATCTCGCCATGCAGGAGATGAAGAAGGTTCAGCCCAACGCCGACTACGAAAAGGTGACGATGGTCGGCCACTCCATGGGCGGCGACATCACGATGTATTTCGCCAAGCAGTATCCGGATGAGGTCAAGAAGGTCGTCACGCTCGACAATCTTCGCGTGCCCTTCGTCACTGCCGGCAAGTTCAAGATCCTGTCGTTCCGCTCCACCGATCCGCAGTTCAAGGCCGATGCGGGCGTGATCCCGACCGACGAGGAATGCGAGAAGGCCGGTATCCAGGTCGTGAAGACCGAATTCCAGCACAACGATATGCGCGACACCGGTCCGGACGCGGCCAAGAATTCGATCCAGGGCATGCTCGACAAGTTCCTGAGCGCGACCGACAGCGAAGTGGCGCCGGTCGACACCCAATCGTCCCCGCCCAAGATTCTCGAGCCCGGGCCGGTCGCTTTGATGGCGCCTGCCAAGAGCTGACGCCGTCCTGGTCGTCGATACCGATTATCAAAGCCCTCCGCCGGCTTCCGCCTGCGGGGGCTTTGCACATTGACCGGGCGGCATGCGCTGACCACATTAGCCGTTCACGCTAAGGTCAAGAAATGTCGGGCGAACCCATCAAACCGCGCGGCCGCGATGCCGTCTCGACGCAACCAGGCAGGGCTGTGCCGCAGGCGGGGACCTCGACCTCGGAGGACATCGCCGCCTTCGTCGCCAACGCACGCGCGCTGTCACCGCATGCGCCCGGTGCGAAAGGGCGGCTGATCTTCGCGCTGGATGCGACGATGAGCCGGCAGCCGACTTGGGACATGGCCTGTGCGCTTCAGGCTGACATGTTCCGTGAGACCGCCGCGCTCGGCAGTCTCGACATCCGGCTCGTCTACTATCGCGGCTTCAACGAGTGCCGCGCCACGGGATGGATCTCCGACAGCGCCAGGCTGGCGACGCTGATGGGCAAGATCGATTGCCGTGGCGGCGACACCCAGATCGGCAAGGTGCTGAGCGAGGCGCGGCGCGAGGCGGTCGCATCCGGCGTGCGCGCCGTCGTCTTCGTCGGCGACGCCATGGAAGAGAACGTCGACGAACTCTGCGCCAAGGCCGGCGAGCTCGGCATGCTCAAGGTGCCTGTGTTCGTATTTCAGGAAGGCCATGACGCGGTGGCCGAGCAGGCCTTTCGCGAGATCGCGCGCCTGACCGGCGGCGCCTGGTGCCGGTTCGATCCGGGCGCGGCGGCGCAGTTGCGCGAGCTGTTGCGCGCAGCCGCCGCCTACGCGGCCGGCGGACGCGAGGCGCTGTTGCAGTTGGCGAAGACCGCCAGTGGCGCGGCCAGGCTGATCGGCCAGATGAAGTAGCGCTGCAGCGGTCTGCGGGGCCAAGGACTCGATGCTTTTTGGCGATAGGCCGACTATATTCAGGCCATGACCCTGATTGCCGGTGCTATCGCTGTTATCACCCTTTATCTGCTGCTCCAGATGTTCCGTTCGGCCAATCCGGCCGTGCTGGCACGCGCGATCAGGTTCGGTGGCGGCGTGGTCGCGCTGGCTGTCGCAGCGTTCACGGGATTGAAGGGCGAACTGGTGGTGGCGATCCCGCTCGGGATATTCGGCGCCGGGCTCCTGGGCTGGACACCGATGGCAAACGCCGGCTTCGGCAATATCGGCGGGCTGTTCGGCGCCGGCGCGACGCGCCCGGCCGGTCAGGCGTCGCGCGTGCGCTCGCAATTTCTGGATATGCGGCTCGATCACGATTCCGGCCAGCTCGGAGGCCGGATCGTCGCCGGGCCTCACGCCGGGCGCGATCTCGATGAGTTCGATCTCGCGGCCCTGCTGGCAATGGTCCCGGCGTTCGACGCCGAGAGCGTGGCCCTACTTGAAAGCTATCTGGACCGCCGGTTTCCCGCTTGGCGTCAGAACGCGCAGGGCGACGCGGCAGGGGGGCAGCGCCGCACGGTGGCGACCGGCAAAATGACGACGGAGGAGGCCTATCAGATCCTTGGCCTGCAGCCGGGGGCGGGCCGTGACGACATCAGCCGGGCTCACAAGTCCCTGATGAAGAAACTGCATCCCGACCAGGGGGGCTCGACGTATCTCGCTGCCCGGGTAAACGAGGCCAAGGATACTCTGCTTCGCACGCATAACGGCTAACTCCGGCACCACGCTACAAACGCTCGTCCCGTGTGAGCCCCGCTTGCTCTGTTTGCCGTCGCCCCGATGCCCGCCATTGTCGGCGTGGTCGATCCCTTGCGTAAAGTTTTAACCGTAAATCCTTGACGAGAGGTTGTCGTGGAACAGCCTCGTCGGCCACCGTATCCCGAAAATGAAAATGCCCGCGCAAGGCGCGGGCATTTTGATTGGAACGGCGCGAAAAGATCAGTTGCGGACGGTCATGCAGGAGATATCGGCACGCTTCAGGGTGCGGCAGACGGCTTCCGCCTGCTCGCGGTCGAGCCCGGCGAAGCGGGCGCGGTAGAGCTTGCGATTGTCTTTCGCGACGACTGGCTCGGTGAACGGATCGGCCTTGCTGAGCAGGCCGCGAGCCGAGCTGCGCGCCGCGTCGATTCGCTGCTGGGCTTCGTTCTCGCTCTCGAGCGCGCCGACCTGGACGATCCAGCCGCTGTGGGTGACGACCGGCTTCGCGGTGGTGCTCATCTGGACCGGCTGCAGCGCCGGGTCGGCTGACGCAAGCTTCGTAGCAGCCGGGGCGGGTGCGGCGGCGGCGGCGGCCGGCAATACGCCGAGGATGCCATTGCCGGTGCCGAAGCCCGCCGGCTGACGCGGCAGCTCGGTACGGGCGATCTCGGCCTTCGGCGCCTCCGGTTGGCTGGCAACCTCGGGCTTGTTGATGAGGTCTGCCCGGGCCACGACGGCGCCGGAGGTTTCGGCGACGTCGGAGCGGGACGCGATCGTGCTCGTGACCTGCGGTGCGATCTGAGCCGGGGCGGCAGAGGCGACCTTCACGGTGCCGGCCTTGACCTGCACGGTCTTGACCCGGACCGGCTTCATCGGCTCGGACGAGCCGGGGATGATCGAGAGGGGCTGGCTCGAGATCACGCCATTGGTGAGCGGCGCAGGCTCGATCTTGGATTCAGTCGACCGAACTTCAGGCTTGTTGGCTTCAGATCTGGGCTGAGCCGGCGGCACCGCGGCAGTCGCAGCCGCAAGCGTCGACAGGCGCGCGGCGAGACGCGACGGGGCTGCTTCGGGAGCAGGGGCAGCCTGAACCTGCGGAGCGGAGCGTGCCGGGGTATCCGACGCATCAGCGACTTCGGCAGCGGCGTCGGAGCCGTTGCGCTCGGTGACCGCGGCGACGGTATGGGTGGTCGCGGCCTTATCGAGGTTCTCCGCGAGCAGGTTGCGCATGATGGCGTCGCGCGAGCCGCCGCTGCGGCCGCCCAGCACGACGCCGATCAGGTGGCGGTTGCCGCGGCGCATCGAGGTCACGAGATTGAAGCCGGAGGCGCGGGTGTAGCCGGTCTTGATGCCGTCCACGCCCTCGACATTCCCGAGCAGATGATTGTGGTTCCGGATCGACTGTCCGCGCCAGTTGAACGTCGAGGTCGCGAAATAGCGATAGTAGCGTGGGAAGCGCTCCTGGATGGCGCGGCCGAGCGTGGCCTGGTCGCGCGCGGTCGTGACCTGCTCGTCGTTGGGAAGACCGTTGGCGTTGCGGTAAACCGTCCTGGACATACCGAGCGAACGCGCCTTGCGCGTCATCATCTGGGCGAAGTCGTCCTCGTCGCCGCCAATCGCTTCCGCGATCACAACGGCTGCGTCGTTGGCGGAGCGGGTGACGAGACCCTTGATTGCGTCCTCGACGCGAATGGTCTGGCCGGCACGCAGGTTCAACTTGGTCGGATCCTGATCGGCGGCGTGCTGCGACACCGGCATCTCGGTGTCGAGCTTCAACTTCCCGGACTCGAGGCGCTCGAACAGCAGATAGAGCGTCATGATCTTGGTCAGCGAGGCCGGGTGGCGGATCCCGTCGGGACTCGTTGCCTGAAGCACGGACCCGGAATTGCCGTCGACGATGATCGACGCGAATTTCGGGCTGGAACTCTCGGACACATCGCGCTGCACGCGGTGGTGCGCGTAGTGACGACGGTGGCGCCGCGCCTCGGCAGCATCTGTGGTGAAGATGACCGCACTGGTGACCGCAAGAAGCCCAAAAACGCCAACCCGCGCCAAGCGCGAGGAAGACAAGTTTTTACGAAGCATGAAACCCCGTCCCCGTTTCTGACTTGATCACCGGCTCGTGAGGCGAAATTGTGCCCATGGGACCCGGGATCATTACCTGCTCAGGCTGTCCTTCCGCAGGTGTTCGCTGCGGGGACGTTGGGCCTGAGCCGCTATTCTGGCTAAGGTGATGTTCTCCAACGGCTTTTGGCCGTTTGTGGAAGCTGAACACGTCCAGGGAATCAAAGTAGGGCGCTGCGGTTTCCAAAAGCTTAAGGAACCCTTGCGGGAAAACCCGGGAATTGGTGCGAACTTGTCCTTATTTTTGTGCGTCGCACAAAATTCTTGACTTTTTTGTGCGCTGCACTAATTGTAAGCAGGGTCAGGGAGCCGGGGCTTCCCGACGAGAGCTAGGGAAAAGGATTCCGAATGTTCAAGGTTGAAGACTTTCAAGGCTACGGGAAAGAGCACTTCGAGCAGTACGTCGCCTCCGCGACCTCGATGCAGCACGGCCTTCAGGCGATCGCCAGCGCCTATGGCGACTACACCAAGAAGTCGTTCGAAGACACCAAGTCCTTCGTCGAGAAGCTTTCCGGCGTGAAGTCGCTGGACAAGGCCGTCGAAGCGCAGACCGAATTCGCCCGTTCCGCCTACGAGTCCTTCGTCGCGGAATCGCAGAAGATCGCCGGCCTTTACAGCGACCTCGCCAAGCAGGCCTTCAAGCCGGTCGAGACCATCGTGTCGAAGTTCACTCCGGCCGCCAGCTAACGTTTCCTGACGTCCTGGAATCAAAAGCCCGGCTGAAGCAGTCGGGCTTTTTTGTTTGTCGTGGCGTGTCGATCTCAGCGCGCGACGCGCAGCTTGGACAACGACGTGCCGATGTCCTTGAACACCGAGACGGTCTGATCTGCCTTCGTCACCAGATAAAACTTGTCGGTGCCGCTCGCGCAATATTGCAGCACGCTGGACGCCGGATCGCTGCCGGTGTTCACCTGCACCGTATAGATCGTGATGTTCGCCGCCTTGGCGTTGTCGCACAGCTTCTTCTGCCGCGCGTCGATTTGCCAGGCGTTGCTGTACCAGCGGTTCTGCGTATTGAGACCGTCGGAGAGCAGCACGATCGCATCCTTGTAGGTGTAGTTGGGGTCCTTGGCCGGCGCGTTCATGGGATCGCCAGCCGACAGCGTCATCCAGCCCCAGGCGAGGCCAATGCCCTGGTTGGTGTTGCCGGTGGGCTTCATGGCGTCGATCCGGCTCTTGAGTAAGCTCCAGTCGTAGCTCAGCGGCATGATTGGCTGCAGATAGGACGAACTGCCGGGGTCGCAGTAGGAGTACTGTTCGGCCGGGAACTGTGTTCCCGCGTTGCCGCTCGTGGGCGTCGTGTTCTTCGTGTCGTAGTCCTGGTCGCGGTCGACCACGCATCCCGTCCATGCGTTGTGGTTGGCGAACCTGGTGGCGCGGGCCGCGTCCCAATCGCTGAAATCGACCCAGTACTTGCTGTAGTTGCTGGCGCCGACGTTGACGTCCTTGGCAAACGGAACAATCGAGATGTAGACGTCGCCATCGGTCTTGGAGAGCGGGCTGAGCTGGTCGACCAGGCTCTTCGCGGCGGTCTGCATCGCCGCCATCTTGCCGTCGTCGGCCATCGACCCCGTGTTGTCGAGCACCAAGGCCACGCGCATGCGCACCAGGCCCCAGGCGCTGGTGGAATTGGCGCCGACGTCGAGTGTCGGGAAGCCCGCGACCTTCATGAAGGTGGTCGTGTAGGTGCCGGCGCCGGTGACCTGGATGGTGGAGCCCATGCTGGTGCTTGCGTTGTAAGTGGCCGCGATGCTGACCGACGGCAGGGCGTTGGTGGCGGTGAACAGGGCGTTGAAATAAGCCTGCGCCTTGATGCTGATCTGCGACGTCGTGATGGTGCCGGACGACAGATCCTTGGAGACCATCAGCGAGGTCGAATCGAGGGCCGCCTGCATTGCGGAACGAGCTTGGGCCGCGCGGCTGTAATCGATTGCAGCTCCGACGAAGCCTAAAACCGGGAGCAGCGCGATGGCGAAGATCACGGCGATATTGCCTTGTTCGGCCGCTGCAAACCGGGCGAGGTGTCGACCAATACGGCTGACGAATGGCAGGCGAGACATGACGATTCCCGGAAATCTGTGACTTTGCCCGTTTTCGCGCCACGCCGTTGAACGCAGGGTAAATCGGTCCGTAGAAAACCGGAGATAGCCCGCGCGAAACAGCCGCAGCCACGTTGCCGGCCGGGTTCCTGGTCAACATCTTCTAAACGGGCGGGGCGGAAGCTTTTGTCAAATCAGTCCGGATTGATTAACCTTGGCAAGGATCGCCCGGACCGGGAATCGGGACCGCCATGGCCGCATCGGCCGAGCTGTCGTACGCTTGCGGCGAGCCGGGGGCAGGCCCATATTCGGTGAGGCCGATCCGGCTTGGACCGGACCGGCTGGAAGCGGCGATCCAACAAGGCGGTGCGCCTGTGCGAAGCTCCAAAAGCCGGGGCTGCGCGGCAAACCGTCATACGCTTCCGTGGGGAATTTGAACGCCTGAGCCATGCCGCAACTGTCTTCCAGACCAGATCCGTCCGCGGCCGCCGCCGCCCACGCTGCCCTGATGAGCAACGACGAGAACCGTTCCGGCGGTCCCTCCGCGCCAAACACGTCCGTCATCACCAAGGTCAAGCCGAAGACCAAACGGCCGAACCTGTACCGTGTGCTGATCCTGAACGACGACTACACGCCGATGGAATTCGTCGTTCATGTGCTGGAGAAATTCTTCCAGAAGGACGCCGAGGCTGCAACCAAGATCATGCTGCACGTTCATCATCACGGGATCGGGGAGTGCGGCGTGTTCACCTACGAGATCGCCGAGACCAAGGTGACGCAGGTGATGGATTTCGCTCGCAAGCACCAGCATCCGCTGCAATGCGTGATGGAAAAGAAGTAAGTCTCGACACGTTACGGCGCGTTCGAAGCCGGCTTGTGCATGCCGCAGTGTGATTGCCGCGTGATGTCTGCGCGCGATGTTCGTTGCAGACGGCAAAACTACGGAATTTCGGACCGGTGCCGATCGTGCCCAAACCGGAACGGGTTTTGCATCGAAAAATACCTCAGCTGTGCAGCCGCCTGAGTCGCGGAACCGGTCTTTCGCCGCGATCTTGTATAACTATATGTGACAAAGGTTGTTGTTGCCTGACCGGGCGATGGCGATCATGATGGTGGGGGCCATAGAGGACGCGAATGCCGACTTTTTCCCAAAGCCTTGAACAATCCCTGCATCGTGCACTGGCGATCGCAAACGAGCGTCATCACCAATACGCGACGCTCGAGCATCTTTTGCTCTCCCTGATCGACGACTCCGATGCAGCCGCCGTCATGCGCGCCTGTAGCGTCGACCTCGACAAGCTCCGTACGAGCCTCGTCAATTATCTCGAGACCGAATTCGAGAACCTGGTGACGGACGGCGCCGACGACGCCAAGCCGACCGCAGGCTTCCAGCGCGTGATCCAGCGCGCGGTGATCCACGTGCAGTCGTCCGGTCGCGAAGAGGTGACCGGCGCCAACGTGCTGATCGCGATCTTTGCCGAGCGCGAGAGTCATGCCGCGTATTTCCTGCAGGAGCAGGACATGACGCGCTACGACGCCGTCAACTACATTAGCCACGGCATCGCCAAGCGGCCGGGCGTCTCCGAGGCGCGGCCGGTGCGCGGCGTCGACGAGGAGACGGAGACCAAGGGCAGCGAGGACGCCAAGAAGAAGGGCGAGGCGCTCGAGACCTATTGCGTCAACCTCAACAAGAAGGCGCGGGATGGCAAGATCGATCCGGTGATCGGACGCAATTCCGAGATCAACCGCGCGATCCAGGTGCTGTGCCGCCGGCAGAAGAACAATCCGCTGTTCGTGGGCGAGGCCGGCGTCGGCAAGACCGCGATCGCGGAGGGCCTGGCTAAGCGCATCGTCGACAGCGAGGTGCCGGAGGTGCTGGCGGCTGCGACCGTGTTCTCGCTCGACATGGGCACGCTGCTCGCCGGTACGCGCTATCGCGGCGACTTCGAGGAACGCCTGAAGCAGGTGCTGAAGGAGCTCGAGGCGCATCCCAATGCCATCCTGTTCATCGACGAGATCCACACCGTGATCGGTGCGGGCGCGACGTCGGGCGGGGCGATGGATGCCTCGAATCTGCTCAAGCCCGCGCTCGCTTCCGGCACCATCCGCTGCATGGGCTCGACCACCTACAAGGAATACCGCCAGCACTTCGAGAAGGACCGCGCGCTGGTGCGGCGCTTCCAGAAGATCGACGTCAACGAGCCGACGGTCGAGGACGCGATCGCGATCCTCAAGGGCCTCAAGCCGTACTTCGAAGACTACCACCGGCTGAAATACACCAACGAGGCGATCGAGGCTGCGGTGCAGCTCTCTTCGCGCTACATCCACGACCGCAAGCTGCCGGATAAGGCGATCGACGTGATCGACGAATCCGGCGCGGCGCAGATGCTGGTCGCCGAGAACAAGCGCAAGAAGACCATCGGCATCAAGGAGATCGAGACGACGATCGCCTCGATGGCGCGGATCCCGCCGAAGAGCGTGTCGAAGGACGATGCCGAGGTGCTCAAGCATCTCGAGCAGACCCTGAAGCGCACCGTGTTTGGTCAGGACAAGGCGATCGAGTCGCTCGCCGCTTCGATCAAGCTGGCGCGTGCCGGCCTGCGCGAGCCGGAGAAGCCGATCGGCTGCTATCTGTTCTCTGGTCCGACCGGCGTCGGCAAGACCGAGGTCGCGAAACAGCTCGCGGCGTCGCTCGGCGTCGAGCTGTTGCGCTTCGACATGTCCGAATACATGGAGCGGCACACGGTGTCGCGCCTGATCGGCGCGCCCCCCGGCTATGTCGGCTTCGATCAGGGCGGCTTGCTCACTGACGGCGTCGACCAGCATCCGCATTGCGTGGTGCTGCTGGACGAGATCGAGAAGGCGCATCCCGATCTCTACAACGTGCTGCTCCAGATCATGGATCACGGCCGGCTCACCGACCACAACGGCAAGCAGGTCAACTTCCGCAACGTGATCCTGATCATGACCACGAATGCGGGCGCGTCCGATCTCGCCAAGCAGGCGTTCGGCTTCACGCGCTCGAAGCGGGAAGGCGACGACCACGAGGCGATCAACCGGCAGTTCGCGCCGGAATTCCGCAACCGTCTCGATGCCGTCGTGTCGTTCGGCCATCTCAGTGTCGAGGTGATCGGTACGGTGGTCGAGAAGTTCGTGCTTCAGCTCGAAGCGCAACTCGGCGATCGCGATGTCACCATCGAACTGTCCGACCCCGCCAAGACCTGGCTGGTGAAGCATGGTTACGACGAGCAGATGGGCGCACGTCCGATGGCTCGCGTGATCCAGGAGCACATCAAGAAGCCGTTGGCCGACGAGGTGCTGTTCGGCAAACTCAAGGGTGGTGGCCATGTCCGCGTCGTCCTGGTCAAGGACGAGGCCGACGAGACCAAGGACAAGATCGGCTTCGAGTTCGTCGAGGGGCCGGTCACGCCGAAGCAGGAGAAGCTCCCGGGAGCCCGCAAGCGCCCGCCGGGCAAGTCCAAGCCAGGTGGCCCCGGCGGCTCGAAGGGGCCGACCAAGAGCCCGCTGGTCAAGGCTTGATCCGCACGCGATGAATTGAAAAGGCCGGCTGAGAAGCCGGCCTTTCTTATTGGCAGTCAAATATAAGCAAGAAGATCCGACATGACCAACACGCCTTCTGCAAACTCGTCGTCAGCTTCCTCGATCCCCGCCGACGATCCCGCACGCGCCCTGAGGGTCGCCAATCCCGACGGCGCTGACGTGCCGCATATCTCCGTGGCCGGCGGCACCTACACGGTCCTGGTGTCAGGCGCGCAGACCGCAGGACGCTATTGCCTGGTCGACATGCTGGTGCCCGCCGGCGGCGGGCCCCCGCCGCACCGCCACGATTTCGAGGAAATGTTCACGCTGCTCGAAGGCGAACTTGAATTCACCTTTCGCGGTAAGTCCCACACCGTAAGTGCGGGGTCGACCGTCAACGTTCCGGCCAACGCGCCGCACGCGTTCAAGAACGTGTCCGGCAAGATGGCCCGTATGCTCTGCATGTGCACGCCAGCGGGACAGGACGAATTCTTCCTGGCGGTTGGCTTTCCCGTCGAAGGCCGCACGTCGCCACCGCCGAAGCCGACTCCGGAAGAGATGGCCGAGAAAGGCAAGCTGATCGCAGCACTGCTGCCGAAATATCGCACCGAGATGGTGAAGATGTGAGGAGGGGCGGACCCAGCCGAAATCGGCCTTCCCAAATGGTCACGCGCTATTCGCCGCGCAGGCGCTGGTCGTCCTGCACCCGAACATGCTCGGCGCCGCGCGCGCCCGCGGGCGACAGCCGCAACATGCTCAGCGCCGCGCCGCAGAGCGCAAAGCCGACGCCTGTCAGCAACGCGATCCTGGTTCCCTCGATCGGATAGCGGCCGAGGAACAGCGCGACCAGCGCTGCGCCGGTGGTCTGCCCAAGCAGCCGCGCCGTGCCCAGCATGCCGCTGGCGCCGCCGGCACGCTCGCGCGGGGCCGCCGCGATCATGGTCCGGTTGTTGGGGGTCTGGAACAGGCCAAAGCCGGCGCCGGCCAGCGCCATCCGCCAGATCACGTCGAGCGGCGTCGGCGCCGCCGGCAGCAAAGCGAGCGCAGCGAGGCCGCAGGCGAACAGCGTGAGGCCAATGCCGCCGAGCAGGCCGGCCGGATAATGCTCGACCAGGCGGCCGGCGAGGGGGGCTGCGAACGCCACCGCGATCGGCCATGGCGTGATCAAGAGGCCCATATGGACCGCCGAATAGCCGAAGCGGCTCTGGAGGTAGAAGGGGATCGCAACGAAGGCCAGCATCTGCCCGCAGAACGAGGCGATCGAGGTTGCAATCGACAGCGCGAACACCGGGATACGCAATAGGTCGATCGGCAGCAGCGGCGAGGCCATGTGGGTCTCGCGGTAGATCAGCAATGCGCCGGCGACGAGCGCTACGGCGAACTGCACGAGGCAGGTGATCGCCGCTTCGCCATGACCGACGCTATCGACGGCCGCGATGCCGACGCCGAAAGTGATCGCGGACAGCCCCGCGCTCTGCCAGTCGAAGGAATGGCTCGCAGGCCTGGTGTGCGGCAGGCTGCGCAGGCCCAGCACCAATGTCACCACGCCGAGCGGGACGTTGATGGCGAACAGCCAGGGCCAGCTGCCGAACGCCAGGATACCGGCTGCGAGCGTCGGGCCGACCGCGGCCGAGAAGGCGACGACGAGAGCGTTGAGCCCGATGCCGCGGCCGAGCTGGCTGCGGGGGTAAGTGAAACGCACCAGCGCTGCGTTGACGCTCATGATTCCGGCCGCGCCGAAGCCCTGCACGATGCGTGCAATCGTGAGCAGCGGCAGCGTGTGCGCCAGCGCGCAGAATGCGGAGGCAAGCGTGAACAGCACCAGCCCGACCAGATAGACGCGGCGATAACCGACGATCTCGCCGAGCGAAGCCAGCGGCAGCAGCGAGATCGTGATCGCGAGCTGGTAGCCGTTGACGATCCAGATCGAGAACGCCGGGCTCGCGTCGAGGTCGGCCGCGATCGTCGGCAGCGCGACGTTGGCGATGGCGCTGTCGACCACTGCCATGATGATGCCGAGCGCAATGGTCAGGACCGCTTGGCCCCGCTGCGGCTGCGGCAGGCCGTCGGCGTGCTCCATGGGGGCTGGCGACATGAGGGCGGCGTGCTTGATTCGAGCCGTGGTTCGTCTCCGGATTAGGAAATTGCGAGATGCATCGCAACCCGGCAGGATACGGGCGGTTCCTGCGCCGGGAGCGGGTCTCCCGGCACCGCGGGCATGGGTCGGAACGGCGTTCGCGGGCTCACCAGCGCGAGGTCGACTTCCCGAACACATAGAGCGCGACGAGCCCAACCGTCACCGCGGTCGAGACGATCCGGATGGCGCGGTCCCAATCGATTCCGCTCCGCTCGGCGCGGTTGAGATTGAGAGCGGTGAACAGGACCTTCGTGGCAAATCGGCGCATCGGGCTGCCTCGCGGGTGCGCACGATGCCACTGTCGGCGCGGACCGGCTTGATGCAGCTCAAGCCGGACTGCGCCGGCGCCCCGGCCGCTACACCGCCGGTGGATTGCGGTCGGTGAAAGTCGTGCGCTGGTGCCAGTAGGGATAGGGCAGCGTCACCTTGCTCGCCGCATCGAGCTTTGCGATGTGGTCCTTGGTCAATGACCAGCCGACCGCGCCGAGATTTTCGCGCAGCTGCGTCTCGTTGCGCGCGCCGATGATCAGCGTCGAAACGGTCGGACGCTGCAGCAGCCAGTTCAGCGCGATCTGCGAGACGCTCTTGCCGGTTTCCTTGGCGACCTCGTCGATTGCCTCGACGACGCGATAGACGTGCTCGTCCGGCACGGGCGGGCCGAACTCAGCCGTCTTGGGCAAGCGGCTTACGTCAGGCTTTGGCTGGCCGCGGCGGATCTTTCCGGTGAGGCGCCCCCATCCGAGCGGCGACCAGACCACTGCGCCGAGGCCCTGGTCGAGGCCGAGCGGCATCAGCTCCCATTCGTAGTCGCGTCCGATCAGTGAATAATAGGTCTGGTTGGCGACGTAGCGCGGGAAGCCATGTTTGTCGGCAACGCCAAGCGATTTCATCAGGTGCCAGCCCGAAAAATTCGACACGCCGACGTAGCGGATCTTGCCGGCACGCACGAGCACATCGAGAGTGGCGAGCACCTCTTCAGGCGGGGTGAAGGCGTCGAAGCCGTGGAGCTGGAACAGGTCGATGTAATCGGTACCGAGCCGGCTCAGCGAAGCATCGATGGCCGCGAGCAGATGCTGGCGCGACGACCCGATCTCGTTGGGGCCGTCGCCAAAACGGAACGTCGCCTTGGTCGAGACCAAAACCTTGTCGCGGCGGCCCTTGATGGCCTCGCCGAGAACGCGCTCGGATTCGCCGAGCGAATAGACGTTCGCGGTGTCGAACATCGACACGCCGGCATCGAGGCAGATATCCAGAAGGCGCCGCGCTTCGGTCGCGTCAGTCGCGCCCCACGCAGCGAGGCGGCCAACGCCGCCGAAGGTGCCGGTCCCAAGACTCAAGGCGGGCACCATGAGGCCCGAGCGGCCCAAGCGTCGGTATTCCATCGATTTGCTCCTCGGCTGGCCGCTGATTGATCCCCGCGACCTCTGTGCCGGATGGTAGTGCAAGCACGCGCCGTGTCCTACGCCGCGCTCACATACCGGCCTTGCTTGGGAGAGGCCTAGTCGTGCAGACGCATGTCATCGAATGCTGCGTCGATCACGCGCGGACCGACCGTCGTCGCGGGAAGCCGAGCCGCGCTCCTCGCTAGTGGCGATCGAAGGCAGGCGACCTCGCTCTCGCGCGCCTGCTGCGGCAGGAGCGTCAGGCTCCAGCCCACCACGACCAGGAACGCGAGCCGGATCGCGATCACGCCGAGCAAGACTTCCGATCCGCTTATCGTCGCGTTGTTTCTCATGTGCAGAGCCTGATCCCGGCAGCTGCACCTGACAATCCGGAATTCACGAGCACCGCCTTCGCCTGAAGCGAAGGCTCGGGCCAGTGGCTAACCGGACCTCAATGCCGCGACTGGCTCTGCCGGAAGTCACGCGGTGACATCCCGAAATGCTCGCGGAAGACGCGGCCGAAATGCGAGAGGTCGTTGAAGCCCCAGGCGAAGGCGATCTCGCTGATGTGGCGGTGAGCGAGCACGGGGGAGGCGAGGTCGCGCCTGCATTGGGCGAGGCGCTCACCGAGGACGTAGCGCTGGAACGAGGTATCCTCGTCGGCGAGGAGATCGTTGACGTAGCGGGACGAGATGCCGAGCGCCGCTGCGGTCTCGGAGAGCGAGAGATCGGGATCGGCAAGATGAGCCCGGATATGCGCCTTCAGCCGGTAGAGCAGGGCGGAGCGATGGGTCGAGGACGGCAGCGGCGTCTTGCCCAGCCGCTCGCCAAGTGCCATCGCCAGGACATCGACGGCCTGTTCCGACAGAGCGGCGGCGTGGTGCGGATCGATCTGATCCGCACTCTGGCAGAGCCGGTAGATGAAATCGTAGGCGATCCGCTGCAGCGGCGAGTCTGGTCCGAAAGCGCTGGCAGTAAGGGTTTCGGTCGCGCCGAGCCGGCGCTGCAGCATCTCGCGCGGCACCTTGAAGATGGTCTGCGTGAAGATGCCGTCGAATTTCAGCTCGTAGGGACGGGTGGTGTCATAGAGCGCAAATTCTCCCGGATGCACCACGGCCTCGCGGCCGTCCTGCACCACAGCGCCGGCGCCGCGATTGCCGAGCGCGATCAGGATGAAATCCTGATCCGAGCGCGCGATGCGCGAGGGCGTGCGCAACACGTGCTGACGGTCGGAGCAGACCTCGGAGCATTCCGCCTTGCCCAGTGGCGCCCGGGTGACCGAGCCGCGAAAGGCGCTGCCAAGATCGGACTTGCAGTCGAGTCCGACGAAAACGTCGCAGACGATATCCTGCCAGAGCGCAAGGCGGCGGTGGCCTGGGCTGTCGTCCGTGGTGAACTGGATTGGCATCTGCAGAGCCTCCCTTTCACATCCCGCAAAATCGCGTGTCGGCGCAGGTCCCCACTGACGGAGGCAAATCCCGTACCGGGCCGACGATTCCGTCCGGTCGAGTTTTTGTTCCGCCGTGGTCGAGCGCCCGCCGCCCGGCTTGGTCAAATAGACTGCATCGGACCTGGCTTCCGATCAACCGGCAAGGGAGGTGGGAATGGGCATCGAACATCCGAAATACAAGGTCGCGGTGGTGCAGGCGGCGCCCGCCTGGCTCGATCTCGATGCCTCGATCGACAAGTCGATCGCCCTGATCAGGGACGCCGCCGAGAAGGGCGCCAAGCTGATCGCCTTTCCGGAAGCCTTCATCCCCGGCTACCCCTGGCACATCTGGATGGATTCGCCGGCCTGGGCGATCGGCCGCGGCTTCGTGCAGCGCTATTTCGACAATTCGCTGTCCTACGACAATCCGCAGGCCGAGCGGCTGCGTGATGCCGTGCGCAAGGCCAAGCTCACTGCCGTGCTCGGTCTGTCCGAGCGCGACGGCGGCAGTCTCTATCTGGCGCAATGGCTGATCGGGCCGGACGGCGAGACCATCGCAAAGCGCCGCAAGCTGCGGCCGACCCATGCCGAGCGCACTGTCTATGGTGAGGGCGACGGCAGCGATCTCGCCGTGCACGCGCGGTCCGACATCGGCCGCATCGGCGCATTGTGCTGCTGGGAGCATCTGCAGCCGCTGTCGAAATACGCGATGTATGCCCAGAACGAGCAGGTCCATGTCGCGGCCTGGCCGAGCTTTTCGCTCTACGATCCCTTCGCGCCGGCGCTCGGCGCCGAGGTGAATAACGCCGCCTCGCGCGTCTATGCCGTGGAGGGCTCCTGCTTCGTGCTCGCCCCTTGCGCGACGGTCTCGCAAGCGATGATCGACGAGCTCTGCGATCGGCCGGACAAGCACGCGCTGCTGCATGCCGGCGGTGGCTTCGCTGCGATCTACGGCCCCGATGGCAGCCAGATCGGCGACAAGCTCGCGCCGGACCAGGAGGGCCTCTTGATTGCCGAGATCGATCTTGGCGCCATCGGTGTCGCCAAGAACGCCGCTGATCCAGCCGGGCACTATTCGCGCCCTGATGTGACGCGGCTCCTGCTCAACAAGAAGCGATACCAGCGCGTCGAGCAGTTTGCGCTGCCGGTCGACACCGTCGAGCCCACGGACATTGCCGCGGCGGCGAGCTGATCGCCGGAATCAAGGGGAGGCACGATCATGGAATCCGCAATTCCTCTGCATCTCGAGACTCCACGCACGCGCCACAAGCGCGTGCCGGACGATTACCAGCCGCCATACCCGTCCTTCGTGGCGCGCTATAAGCCTGGAGTGAACCGGGTCGTGATGGCCTATTTCGGCCTTCAGTATCGCGGCACGGCGTCGGCGGCTGCAACGGACGCGCTCGCCGACATCGCGGCGCGGTTTGCCGCGGAAGGCGGTCCTTCGCATTGGGACCGCGCGCAATATGTTGATCAGGCCGGCTACGAGAACGTCGTCTCGGTGGCCTATTGGGACGACATTGCGCGGTTCGACAAATGGTTTGCACCGGCGCGCGAGGCCTGGACCGGAACGCAGCGCGGGGGCATCGGCACTTTCATCGAGGTGCTGCGCCCCATTGTGGCGCGGCACGAGACGCTATTTTCCTCGCTCGGCCGGCCGGAGGGCGTCGCCGCTATTGCCGGCGGCATGAGCGGCGAGGTGCAGGAGCACGCCTATTGGGGCGGCATGCGCGACCGCATCCCGCTGTCGCAGACCGATCCAATGTTGCCGGGCGGCAATCCCGAATTGATCCGCGACGGCGCGCGGCTGCGCGTGCAGGCGCACGACAATCTGTGCCTGATCCGATCAGGCCAGGATTGGAGCGATACCGAGACCTCGGAGCGAAAGCTCTATCTCGACGACGTCGAACCGGTGTTGCGCGAGGGCATGGATTTCCTGCGCAATGACGGCCTCGGCATCGGCTGCTACGCCAACCGTTACATGCGCGTGCTTGCAGCCGGTGGGGACGCGAGTGAAAAGTCCTACGGTCAAAGCTGGTGGAAGAGCCTGGCTGCGCTGGAGCGGTGGGCGGAATCGCATCCGACCCACGTCAGGATATTCGGCGCAGCGATGAAGTACCTCTCGACGCTCGGCCCCTCGGCAAAACTGCGGCTCTACCACGAGGTCACCGTGGCGGCTGCCGACGAGCAGTTCTTCGAATATCTGAACTGTCACCCCAGGACCGGCATGCTGGCGGCGGTGGAGACCGTCAGCGCTTGATCGATTAGATCACGCAGTGACCGAGCAACTCGGGATGCGCGGCGCAGATGTGATGCGCGCCGGCGTCCCGCAGCTCGGCCTCGCTGCCGTAGCCATAGAGCACGCCGATCGCGGTCATGCCGTTGGTGCGGGCGCCGACCACGTCATGGCTGCGGTCGCCGATCATGATCGCGCTGGCAGGATCGACCTTGGCTTCGTCGAGCGCGTAACGCAGCAGGTCACGCTTGTCGACGCGCGTGCCGTCGAGCTCGGAGCCGAACACGCGCTCGAAATACGGTTTCAGGCCGAAATGCTCGACGATACGGGTGGCGTAGACCGCGGGCTTGCTGGTCGCCACGAACATGCGCGGTGTTGTCGCGGCAAGCGTTGTCAGCGTGTCCATGATGCCGGCATAGGCCTCGTTCTCGAACAGGCCGACCTCGCTGAAGCGCTCGCGATAGAGCAGCAGCGCCCGATCGGCGAGTTCCGCGCTGCCCGTGAGCTTTTGCAGGCTGGCATGCAGCGGCGGGCCGATGCACCAGGTCAGCTCGTCCTCGCTCGGCACCGCGACGTTGAGCCGCTCCAGGGCGTACTGGATCGAGCGCGTGATCCCGGGCTTCGGGTCGGTCAGCGTGCCGTCGAGATCGAAATAGATTGTCACCATATTGCCGCGCCTGTGTTGATACCGCCGCCTATTGCCAGACCTAAACGAGGCCGGGGACCAAGGCAAACGCGTAACCATCATCACGCCGAAATTCGCCTTCCCGATACCGCATATCCCTTAAAGCTCGCTATTCGCGGGAGGGAAGCGTAGAGTCGTGCCATCACCGCCCTTCCTTGGCATCAACCGGTGACTGAGGGTCACCAGCGCTCCCGCCGACTAAGCAGGAGCGTGCATGACTCGTTTTCGTCTGGTTTACCGGATCCGCCGGAGAGCGCTTCTTGTCGCGTCGATGCTTGGCACATTGATACTTGGGACACTGCCGCAAGGCGCTGTCGCGGCAGGACCGGACTGCCGCGCGATCGAAAGCACGAGCGGACGTCTCGCCTGCTACGATGCTGCGTTTCCTCCGAAGGAAAAAAAGCCCGCTGCTGCGGAGAACGATGGATCGCGTGCTGCCTACAAGGACCCGTTCGTGGCGGAAGAGGCCAGAACCGCAGCGAAGCTGAAGAACATCTGTCGCGGCTGTTGAGAGGTGCTCGTTCGCCGCGTTCTCGTTGATCGGCGAACCCGGACGAGAGGTCGAGACAATTTTCCAGGAGAGGCCGGATGAGCGAGCGACTTGAAACCCTGAAGAAGGCCCGTGATCGCATGATCGAGGACAGGGACGCGCATGCGAAAGTGCTGGCCGCTCCCTTTGTGCGCGACACGGCCGAGCGCGCGCGCAACAAGTTCATCGAGATCCAGGCGCTGATCGATGCCCTCGACCGCGCCATCCGGGGCGAAATCCCGGTTCCGGTCAAAGACTAAGGCAGTAGGCAGCGACACCAGCGGAGCGTTCATTGCTGATGCCGCTAGCGCTCCCTCATTGCTGTCTCGCCCATTCGACGATGGCGGTCGCCTCCGCGCCTGCCCGGGTTTCCCAGGCGGCGATGGCGTTCGTTGCTGCCTTCCGAAGCTCCGTGACAAGGAACGCAGGCGCCGGCTCGGCGATATGGACGCCATTGTCGCGCATGCGCGCATAGTTCTCGATGGTGCGGTGGGTCAGTAGCGCGAGCTGGCTCTGTTCTGTCTCGGCCGCCGCGGCCAGCACCTCGCGCTGCATCGGCTCGGAGAGTTCGGCAAAGGCGTCGCTGCGGACGAAGGCAATCGAGATTGGCATCGCGTAGTTGATGGCCGTGAAACGCGGCAGGAAGTCCCACAATTTGCGCCCCGCGCCGCCGTCGCCGGAGGTGAGGAAGGCATTCAGCCGGTGTTCCCTCAGTCCGGCGAGCGCCGCGTCCATCGGCAGGAATTGCGCGTTCGCGCCGGCCGCGCGCATGACCTCGGTGGAGTTGGCATCGTAGGTTCGCAAGTTCAGTTTCGGCAAATCGTCGGCGCCTTCGAGCGGCCGCTCCGACCAGAGGCCCGTGGCCGGCCAAATCGTCACATACAGCAGCTTGAGGCCGCGCGCCGCGAGCGCCTTCTCATAGAGCGGGCGCGCCCGCAGATTGGTGGCGCGGGCAAGATCCACCGATTGCACCAGGAAGGGCAGGGTGGACAATCCGAGCACGGGATCGAGGCCCGAGAGCGCGCCCGCGAAGGCATCGCCGCCGGCGATCCGGCCGTCCAGCGCCGCGCGCGGCATCTCGCCCGAGTTGATCTTGAGCTGATTGTCGAAGGCGTTGGTCACGGTCACGAAACCGTGGGTACGGTCGGAGACGCGGCTGGCGAAAGTCGAGAGTCCAATCCCGGAGATGTTATTCTCGGGGTATTCCGTGGTCATCCGCCAATTGACTTGAGACGCGTCCTGAGACGCCAGCTGCGCGGCGGCTGGCGCGACGCTCAGGATGAGCGCGGCGAGGACAAGGATCGTGCGGATCCGTTTGGCGGGGTAACGCATTGGGAGAAGGAGGTCAGGCAACATATATTGGCAACTCGTCGAACCATGGCACGATGCCACAACATGGCAGATCACATTGTCGCATGCCGCGCCGAGGCGCGCCACCGCCATGCCTGCACAGGATGGGTGCAGACGGCGATGTGCATTATCCCCGCGCTGCTCGTCTCGGCGACCCAGGCCGCGGCGTGGGACAGTTCGCCCGCCAAGACCGATGTCGCTGTCCCCAGCGTCGAAGAGCTCGCGACGCCGCCGGCGAAGCCCGCGGAAGCGCGCGAGAGCGACACGCGGGAATCGATCTGCCTGATCGTCGAGGCGGCAGCGCGCGATGCCAATCTGCCGCTGGAGTTCTTCGCCCGCGTGATCTGGCAGGAGAGCCGCTTCCAGGCCGATGCAGTGGGGCCCATGACGCGCAGCGGCGAACACGCGCAGGGGATCGCGCAGTTCATGCCGGGCACCGCGAGCGAGCGCGGGCTGCTCAATCCCTTCAATCCGGTGCAGGCGCTGCCGAAGTCGGCGGAATTCCTGAACGAGCTGCGCAACCAGTTTGGCAATCTCGGGCTGGCCGCCGCCGCCTACAATGCCGGACCGCGCCGAGTGCAGGAATGGCTCGCCGGCACCGGCGGCATGCCGGAGCAGACCCGCAATTACGTTCTTGCCATCACTGGCACGAGCGTCGATGCCTGGGCCAAGGCTGGCGCGACCGGCAAAGGGCCGCCCAGCGCGCCGCCGACAAGCTGCCGGGATCTGATGGCGCTGTTGAAGCGCGCGCCGAATGCCTTCGTCGCCGAGCTCGAGCAGCATGTGGAGCTTGCGGCTGCAAAGATCTGGGGTGTGCAGCTCGCCGCGGGCTTCGACCGCAACCGGGCGTTGGCGATGTATTCCCGCGCGGTCACGCGGCTGGGCGCCGTGATCGGCGAACGTGATCCGAGCCTGCTGAGCTCAGTGATGCGCAGCCGTGGCACGCGCGCCTTATACCAGGTGCGCATCGGCGCCGATACGCGGAGCGAGGCGGATGAACTCTGCGGTCGCATCCGCAAGGCTGGCGGGGCATGCTTCGTGCTGAAGAATCGCGGTGTGAGCGGATAGGGCATCTGTCCCAGCGTGCATGCCAGCCCCGCCGCGCGCTTCCTTGACGCGAGGCGCCGCATTGCCCGTTATGCAGGCACGATTCCTCACCCGGCCAAGACTCCCGTGGCGCTTCCTCCGCTCGATTCACCTCAATGGCAAAGTCCCTGGCGCGCCTTTGCGTGGGGACTGCGCTCGATCACGCAGACGATCCTCACCCTCGTCCTGTTCGCGACCTATCTCGGCATTGGCGCGCTCGCCCACGACACCCATTTTAGCCTGCTATGGGCGCTCTGCTCGACACTGTTCGTCTGGGCGGGGCCGGCGCAGATCATCCTGATCACCACGCTCGGCTCAGGCGCGACGATCATCCAGTCGGCGATCGCAGTCACGGTCAGCGCCGTCCGCCTGTTTCCGATGGTGGTCTCGGTGCTGCCGCTGATGCGCACGCCGACGACGAAGCGGCGCGAGCTGTTTTTCGCGGCGCATCTCACCGCGGTGACACTGTGGGTCGAATGCCATCGCTTCCTGCCGCAGGTGCCGCGTGAACGCCGGATCGCATTCGTCAACGGACTTGGCTTCGGACTTGTCTCGGTGTGTCTCACCGCCAACACGGTCGGCTATTTCCTTGCCGCGAATCTGACCCAGACGCTTGGGGCGGCGATCCTTTTGCTGACGCCGCTGTCCTTCCTGTTCTCGACCGCGCGCAACAGCCGCGAGGTCGCCGACGTCGTCGCGCTCGCGATGGGGGTTCTGCTCTATCCATTGGCCGCGAAGATGAATTCCGGCCTCGACATCCTCGTCAGCGGCCTCGTCGCCGGCACCATCGCTTATGGCGTGCATTGGTGGCGGGAGGTGCGCGCATGAGCTTTGCGCAGCTCATTGGCGACTGGCACGCGCTGGCGGTGCTGTTCGTGGCCGGCGTCGTTCCCAACCAGATATGGCGTATGCTGGGCCTGTGGTTCGGCGGCGGCATCGACGAGGGCTCCGAGCTTCTGGTCTGGGTACGGGCGGTCGCCACCGCGATCCTGGCCGGCGTCATCGCCCAGATCGTGGTCGAGCCGCCCGGGGCGCTTGCGAGCGTGCCGGATGCCTTGCGCTACGGTGCGGTCGGCGCCGGCCTCGTCGTCTTCCTATTGACCCGCCGCTCGATCTTCGCGGGCGTGGTCGCGGGCGAAGTCTTCATGCTGGCCGGCAAGTGGTGGTTGGGCTAAAACCGCCGGCGAACAGCAGGGAATCGGAAATATGGTTCGCGAAAACGAGCTCCGCGAGGGTGAAGTCTCCATCGAGCTGCCGCCGACGCAGGATGCCGGCCTCGTCTTCATCGGCCGCATCCGTACGCCCTGGAGCTCGCGGCTGGAGACCCCGCGACAGGGCCGGCATGACGGCCCGATATGCCGCCTCGAGATCTTCGAGCCGTTCGTGCCGGCGATCAAGGGCGTCGATTTCTACGGCAATCTCGAAGTGCTCTACTGGCTCGACAAGTCGCGCCGCGACATTGTCCTGCAAAGCCCGAAGAACAACGAGAAGACCCGCGGCACGTTTTCGCTGCGCTCGCCGGTGCGCCCCAATCCGATCGGCACGTCGATAGTGAAGCTCGTCGGTATCGAGGGCAACGCGATTCTGGTGCGCGGGCTCGATTGCCTCGACAACACGCCACTGATCGACATCAAGCCGGATCGTTGCGAGTTCACGCCGCTGGCCGCGCCGCAGCCGGGGGATTTCCAGACGGAGTGAAGTCTCTCCTCCGTCATTGCGAGGAGCTCTTGCGACGAAGCAATCCAGACCGCCACCACGGACACAGTCTGGATTGCTTCGCTGCGCTCGCAATGACGCGTGGAGAGCGTCAGCCCGCTTTCAACGCCGCGATCAACTTGGTCGCGTTCTCTTCCAGGACCTTGATGTCTTCCTTGCGGCTGGCGGGCGGAAGCATCGCCACGCCGTCGTGGCGCGGCATCACGTGCATGTGGAGATGAAACACCACCTGTCCGCCGGCCGCCTCGTTGAACTGCTGCACGGTGATGCCGTCGGCCTTGAATGCCGTCATCGCCGCGGCTGCGATCTTGTGCGCGCCGCGGGCGACATGCGCGTAGTCGTCCGGCTTGATGTCGAGGATGTTGCGGGCAGGGGCTTTTGGAATCACCAGGGTGTGGCCAGGTACCCGCGGCATGATATCGAGGAAGGCGAGCACGTGCTCATCCTCGTAAACCTTGTGGCAGGAGAATTCACCGCGCAGGATCTTTGCGAAGATATTGTTGGGGTCGTAGGCGGTCATGGCGGCGGCTCCCTGGAATTTTGCGATTACTGTCACCAGCCGCAGCGAACCGTCAAGGCACCTCGTCGGCGCCTTTGCGGAACGGGCCGAGCTCGGCCAGCTCACGTCCGGCTTCCGCGACATAGGCGCGCTCGCGCTTGAGGTAATCGTCGATGGCGCGGCGCAAGCCCGGATCGGCGATGAAGTGAGCGGAGTGGGTGGTCCGTGGCAGGTAGCCGCGTGCGATCTTGTGCTCGCCCTGTGCGCCCGCCTCGACATACGCCAAGCTGCGTTTGATGGCGAAGTCGATCGCCTGATAGTAGCAGACCTCGAAATGCAGGAAGGGATGATGCTCTACCGCACCCCAGTTGCGGCCGAACAGCGTGTCCGATCCGATGAAGTTGATCGCGCCCGCGATCCAGCGATCGTTGCGGCGCGCCATCACCAGCAGCACGTCATCGCTCATGGTCTCGCCGATCAGCGAAAAGAATTCCCGCGTCAGATAAGGCCGGCCCCATTTGCGTGAGCCGGTCTCCATGTAGAATTGAAAGAAGGCGTCCCAGGCATCTTCGGTGATGTCCTTGCCCGTGAGGCAGTGGATGGTGATCCCGGCAGCCAGTGCATCGCGCCGCTCGCGCTTGATTGATTTGCGGTGACGGGAGTTCAGCGTCGCCAGGAAATCGTCGAAACTCGCAAAACCCTCGTTGCGCCAATGGAACTGCTGGTCGGTGCGCTGGAGGAAGCCGTGCTCGGCCAGCAGCTTCCACTCCGCCTCGCGGGCGAAGGTGACGTGGACCGAGGAAGCCTTGCTGACGCCGCACAGCGCCACCAGCCCGCTCGCCAGTGCCTCCGTGATACGCGCGTGGTCGACGCCGTCGCGGACCAGCAGCCGCGGTCCCGTGGCCGGCGTGAAGGGAACCGAAACCTGCAGCTTCGGGTAGTAGCGCCCGCCGGCGCGCTCATAGGCATCGGCCCAGCCGCGGTCGAAGACATATTCGCCTTGCGAGTGCGATTTCAGGTAGCAAGGCACGACACCGGCGACGCGGCCGTCGATCTTAGCCACGAGATGCCGCGGTCCCCAGCCGGTGCGGATCGTGGCCGAACCCGATTTCTCAACGGCCGATAAAAACGCGTAAGAGACGAAGGGGTTATAGGCAGGCTTTGAGAGGCCGAGAGAATCGCCTGGAAGCCCGGATGAGGTTCCCTTGTCATGCCCGTTGCAAGACTTGCCGGGATTGGCGCAGGCATCCCAGTCGTCCGGCGATAATTCGCCAATGGAAGGTACGGCCTCAAGGGTGATTTCGGATGGTGCCATCGTGCCCAAGATCGTGCATTGCAGCAGCGACTTCAAGAGTGGGAAACATCAAGCCTACGGCACGAAGCCCTCGAAGATCATCTGGTCCGCATGTTGCGCGACCCGCGTCCGCTGCTCGGTCGTACGCACGGTCCACCCGAGCAGAGCGCAGCCGAACAAATTGCGGGCCATCCAGGGGGCCGGGGCGGGCAGGTCGTCGACCCTGAAGGCGACGAAGTGCGGCTGGGTCTGGAAGCCGTGGCGCAGGTACAGCATGCTATCGCGCTGCTCCTGGGTCAGGTAGGCCCAGTATTCGTCCTGATAGCTCCGCTGCGCGACGACGCCGCGGGGACGGGAAGGCAGCAGCTCGCGCAGCGCCAGCACCTGGTCCGGGTCGAAGGACATTCCGACGGCGGGGCCGTCATAGGACGCCAGGACCTCGGCCATCCGCTTCACCAGCTTGCGGTCGCCGTCAAAATGGCTCTTGATCTCGATCACTAGTGGCACGCGGCCGGCGACCAAGCCGCAGAGGTCGCTGAGCGACATCATCCGCTCGGCCGTGTCCTTGAACGTGAGCGCCTTCAGTTCAGTGGCGGTTTTCTCGACCAGCGGGCCGGTGGCCTCGGTAAGGCGGCCGAGCGCATGGTCGTGATGCACCATGGCCTCGCCGTCGGCGGAGAGCTGGATGTCGACCTCGATCGAGAAATTGCCCGCAATCGCAGCCTGCACCGCGCCCGGCATGTTCTCGACGATGCCGCGGGAAATGTCGTGCAGGCCGCGATGGGCGACCGGGCGGGCTGTCAGCCAATCAGGAGCGCGCATTCGCCTCAGGCGACCTCGAACACGCCTTCGACCTCGACCGCCGCATCCGCGGGCAGGGAGGCGACGCCGACGGTGGTGCGGGCATGACGGCCCTTGTCACCGAAGGCGGCGACCATCAGGTCGGAGGCGCCATTGAGGACCTTCGGCCCGTCCAGAAAGTCCGGCGCCGAGTTGATGAAGCCGCCGAGGCGCACCACGCGCACGACCTTGTCGAGGTCGCCGAGCGCCGCCTTGACCTGGGCCAGCAGGTTGACGGCGCAGCCGCGGGCGGCGGCGGCGCCGTCTTCGATGGTCACGCCGGCGCCGAGCTTGCCCTTGGCGATCAGCTTGCCGGCGGGATCGAAGCAGACCTGGCCCGAGACGAACAGCAGATTACCGGTGCGCACGAACGGCACGTAATTGGCCACGGGGGTGGGGGCCTCGTGCAGCTTGATGCCTTGTTCCGCCAGCTTCTGCTCGACCGTTCCCGCCATGTCCGACCTCGTTGTCCAAAAATCCATCAGCCCCGGCGCATCCGATGCAGCCCGGGGCGGGACCTGTTTCGCCCATCGTGCCGCCACATGCAAGCAACCCTCGGGGTGGGATTTTGTTGAGGCAGGGCAGGAGGTTCAACGCGGGGGCCGCAACTTTACGTGAAACGGCCTCAGTTGCGACGCAATGGAACGTTCATTAAAATGTCGAATCTGCGCTTTCCCCAAGGGACCAGACATGCTGCACCTTTTCCGGACTTCGCTCGGTGTGACGGCGCTCGCGGCGGCCGCTCTCGGCCCCGGAGGCGGGGCGCTGGCCGCGAACGGTCCGTTCCTCGCGCATCAGGCGCTCTATGATTTGAGCCTGGTGAAATCGCGCTCCAATTCGATCAACAGTGCGCGCGGTCGCATCCTCTACAATTTCACGGGAAGTTCGTGCGAGGGCTACACCTCCGAATTCCGCCAGGTCTCCGAGCTCGACAGCGGCGAGGGTAAGGTCACGCTCAGCGACCTCCGCTCCAATTCCTGGGAGGACGCTGGCGGTAAAAGCTACCGCTTCAAGATCGAGACGCGGATGAACGAGGCTGACGCCGGCCGGGTCGACGGTTCGGCGGAGCGCGACGGCGACCACATCAATGTCAAGCTGAAGCTGCCGGCACCGAAGAGCTTTACGCTCGACGGCAAGATCGTATTCCCGACCGAACAGATCCAGCGCATCATTGCCGCCGCGAAGGACGGCAAGTCGCTGCTCGAACTCTCCGTCTATGACGGCTCCGACGATGGCCAGAAGGTCTACAACACGCTGACCGTGATCGGCCAGCCGATCCCGGCCGAACGCGAAGGTTCGCCCGATCCGTCGACGTCAGACGAGCACATGAAGTCGCTCAAGCGCTGGCCCGTCACCGTCAGCTATTTCGACCGCGAGGCCCAGCAGAAGGAAGGCGAGCAGACGCCGGTCTACGCGATGGCGTTCGAGCTCTACGAGAACGGCGTCTCGCGCCAGCTTGTGCTCGATTACAACGATTTTGTGATTTCGGGCGCGATGGGAAAGTTCGACGCGAAGGACAGCAAGCCCTGCAATTGAGGGCTGGCCTGCAACGCGGTCTCTGGCTACGCTCCTCCCAACCACAAACATCCGGGAGGCTCACCATGCCCAAGCTCGATCATCTCCGCCCCAGCGGCCTGCATCACAATCCCGCCTATTCGCATGTCGTCACCGCCACGGGGGCGCGGACGATCTACATCTCCGGCCAGGTGTCGGTGGACGAGGAGGGGCGGATCGTCGGCGAGGGCGACATCGCCGCGCAGACCACACAGGTGATGCAGAATCTCGGGCACGCGCTGAAAGCAGCCGGCGCGAGCTACGCCAACATCGTGAAGATCACGACCTTCGTCGTGAACTACAAGCCGGAGCTGCGCCCGATCATCGGCAAGGCCCGCTCGGCCTTCTTCGAAGGCATGGAGCCGCCGGCCAGCACCCTCGTCGGCGTCTCGGCGCTCGCCGCGCCGGAATGGATGATCGAGATCGAGGCGGTGGCGGTCGCGGATTGAGATCTTTCCCGTAGCCCGGATGGAGCGAAGCGTAGTCCGGGCTACGAGCGCGTAGCCTTGGACATCTCTTGCAGAAGAACCATCGCGTCGTCCGCCCCGTCAGCCGGCACAAACAAATGATCGTGGTGGAACGCCGAAACGGCGTTCACGCTGATGCCGGCTGTGGCGAGGCGTGCCGTGATTGCGGCCAGAAAGCCCACCGCATCGAGTGCGGAGTGAACCGTCAGGGTGATCAGGCACGATGCAAACGCGTAGCGTAGTCCCGCCGCTTCGGCCTGTTCGCGAGTGATCACGAGCGTCGTTCCTTCCTGCTCGCGGAACGTCAGCAAAGGGCTGAGCGCCGCGGGGATCGGCTGGTCTGTCGGGATCGTGCAGAACACGAAAATGCCCGGCCGCATCTCCGGCTTCATGTGTTTCAGCAGCGCGTCGAGATCGCGTTCGCCTGTCATCACTCCTGCGCCTTTTCCGGCCCCTCGTAGGCGATGCCGCGGATCACTGCGGCGCTGCCGAATTTCTTGCGCAAGCTGTCCACCGCGCGCTCGGCGTGGGCGGCACGGCGGTCGAGCATGTCGGTGTCGTCGGCCACCGAGCCCTCGCGCAGGGCGCTGACGCCGGCGCCCATCAGGCGAAAGGCGGTGCCGTCGATCTCTTTCGCCAGCATCTCGCGGCAGATCGAAAAGATCTTTGCGGCAAGCTGCGTCGGGGCCGTGATCGACTGCGAGCGGGTGCGCTGGCGGAAATCGGCGGTCTTCAGCTTCAGCGTGACGGTCAAGCCGGCGAGCTCGCTGCTCTTCAGGCGAGACGACGTCTTCTCGCACAGCCGCCACAGGATCTTTTCCAGCGTCGCGAAATCCCGGATGTCGGTCTCGAACGTCGTCTCGCTCGAAATCGTCTTGGCGCCCCGATCGGGCTCGACGCGGCGGTCGTCGATGCCGCGCGCGAGCCGCCACAGCCTGCGGCCGTCGCTCGGAAACTGCCGCATCATCTCGATCTCGTCGGCCTTCTGCAGGTCGGCGATGATGCGGAAGCCGCGCTGCACCAGACGCTCCTGCGTTGCGGGTCCAACGCCGAAAATGAAACCGACCGGCTTGTCGGCCAGCATCTCGCGCGCTTCCTCCTGGTCGAGCGCGGCAAACCCGCGCGGCTTGTCGAGGTCGGAGGCGATCTTCGCCAGGAACTTGTTGCAGGAGAGGCCGACCGAGACGCTGATGCCGATGTCGCGCTCGATGTTGCGTGCGAACCGCGCCAGCACCTTGGCCGGAATCATGCCGTGCACCCGCTCGGTGCCGGAGAGATCGAGGAAGGCCTCGTCGATCGAGAGCGGCTCGACCAGCGGCGTCAGCGCCTGCATGGCCTGGCGCACCTCGCGCCCAACCCGGACATATTTCGTCATGTTCGGCGGGATCACGGCCGCATGCGGGCAGGCTTCCAGCGCCTTGTACATCGGCATGGCCGAGCGCACGCCGTAGGTGCGGGCGATGTAGCAGGCGGCCGACACCACGCCGCGCTTGCCCCCGCCGATGATGACGGGCTTGTCGGCGATGTCGGGATTGTCGCGCTTCTCGACGGTCGCGTAGAAGGCGTCGCAGTCGATATGGGCGATGGTCAGGCTTGCGAGCGCGCGGTGGCGGGCGAGGCGGGGGGAACCGCAGGCGGAACAGCGCCGCACGCCCATATCCAGATCGGCCGAACAATCCCGGCAGAAGCAGCGGGGTCCGGCCGTCTCCAGGGAGGTCACGGCACGTCGCGCTCCCAATTGGGGTCGCCGAGCGCGCCGCCGAGAACCTGCCGCGCCGCGGCAACGTTGGTCGGATGCAGTTCCGCAGTGCTGGCAAAGGCCTTCACGGTGGCGTCGTCGCGCATCACGAAATCGAGCACGCTGAGCAGGAAATTGGGGTCCGAGGCCGCATTGCGCAGCATCTCCGGGCCGACCCCTGTCTCGGCCAGGAACAGGCCCAGCCGCTCCGGCTCGCCCGCGACGAAAGACAGCGCCTGAAGCGCAACGATTTCAGCGACTTCGCGCGGGTTGTGAACAGGCTTTTTCACGTGGCCGGTTTGCCTTTCCGTTAACTTTAGGTGTCTACTTTGGGGCCACCATGCCCGAGTCTCGTTTCCAAGTCTCTTGCCCAAGTCTTGCGACCCCCGACAAGCAACTGGAAACCACATCGCAGAAAGTCGGCCCTCGGGTTTAACGAAACTCAAGCGAATTCGAGGCTAGTTTGAATCCAGTTTTCGAAGCGCCGGCGACCGGCGCCTGAGGCGTCACATGCATCGGTCTGCGGACCAATCAGGAGGGCGGGATGGCTAAGACCGTCCTGATCGTGGAAGACAACGAGCTCAACATGAAGCTCTTCCGCGACCTGTTGGAGGCGCACGGCTACCAGACCACCGGCACCAGCAACGGCTACGAGGCGCTCGACCTCGTTCGCAAGATGCGGCCCGACCTCGTGCTGATGGATATCCAATTGCCGCAGGTCTCGGGCCTGGAGGTGACGCGCTGGATCAAGGACGATCCGGAACTGCGCAATATTCCCGTCGTCGCCGTCACGGCGTTCGCGATGAAGGGCGACGAAGAGCGCATCCGCGAGGGCGGCTGCGAGGCCTATTTGTCCAAGCCGATCTCGGTCGGCAAATTCATTGAGACGGTCCGACGTTTCATCGGATAGGAAGTGAGTTCACAGTGTCCGCGCGTATTCTCGTCGTCGACGACGTCCCTGCCAACGTCAAGCTGCTCGAAGCCCGCCTGTCCGCCGAATATTTCGACGTGATGACCGCCGCCAACGGTACCGAGGCGCTGGCGATCTGCGCCCGCGCCGAATGCGACATCATCCTGCTCGACGTCATGATGCCGGACATCGACGGTTTCGAGGTCTGCCGCCGCCTCAAGACCGATCCGGCCACGCATCACATTCCCGTCGTGATGGTCACCGCGCTCGACAGCCCGGCCGACCGCAACCGCGGGCTGGAGGCCGGCGCCGACGATTTCCTGACAAAACCCGTCTCCGATGTCGTGCTGATCGCGCGCGTGCGCTCGCTGACGCGGCTGAAGATGATGACGGACGAGCTGCGCATGCGCGCCATCACCTCGCTCGAGATCGGCATGCAGGCACCCGAGCGCAGTGCAATCTCCGACACCGGCAAGGGCGGCCGCATTCTGCTGGTCGACGACCGCCAGTCTTCCTATGAGCGGCTGGCGACGATCCTCGCCGCCGAGCACACCATCGATGTCGAGCCGAACCCGACGGAGGCGCTGTTCCACGCCGCCGAGGGCAATTACGATCTGCTGATCGTCTCGCTCGACCTCAACAATTTCGACGGGCTTCGGCTGTGCAGCCAGGCGCGCTCGCTGGAGCGCACGCGGCATGTGCCGATCCTGGCGATCGCCGACCCCGAGAACTCGACGCGGCTGCTGCGTGGGCTCGAGATCGGCGTCAACGACTACCTGCTGCGTCCGATCGACAAGATCGAGCTGCTGGCGCGTGCCCGCACCCAGATCCGGCGGCGCCGCTACACCGACCATCTGCGCGACAACGTGCAGAACTCGATCGAGATGGCGATCACGGACGCGCTCACCGGGCTGCACAATCGCCGCTACATGGAGAGCCATCTCGCGACGCTGGCCGAGCAGGCCGCAACGCGCGGCAAGCCGCTGGCGCTGATGATCCTGGACATCGACTACTTCAAGTCGATCAACGACAATTACGGCCACGACGCCGGCGACGACGTGCTGCGCGAATTCGCCGTGCGGGTCCGCAAGTCGATCCGCGGCATTGACCTTGCCTGCCGCTACGGCGGCGAGGAATTCGTCATCGTGATGCCGGAGACCGATCTCCATGTCGCCGGCATGGTCGCCGAGCGGCTGCGCCGCTCGATCGCCGGCGAGCCCTTTGCGATCCACAAGGGCACCAAGCGCATCGAGGTCACGATCTCGATCGGCCTGACCACGCTGGAGCAGAAGGGCGAGGCGGTTGGCGACGTGCTCAAACGCGCCGACACCGCGCTGTATCGCGCCAAGCACGACGGCCGCAATCGCGTGGTCTCGCACGCGGCGTGAGGCCGCTCGCGCCGGCCGGCGCAAAAAAAACGCGAAAACAACCCCATGCACAGTAGCCGACGCCAGTCGGATCAATGGCTTACGTCAGCTGCAAAACGGGTTGTTGCAGCCGCCAACGCCGTTTGACTCGTCGGGCAAAACAGGAGCATGCTGCTAACATCCCGAACGCCCCACGAACTCAGCCGTCATTCCCCGCCACCGGGTCTCGCCTTCGGCGAGCCCGATGACAGGCTCCGGCGGGGAATTCGGCACGCCGCGTCCGGACAAGCGGGCGTCCACCCTTCAAGTCAGGGAGGATACGGCTCCGACCATTCTGCCTTGGCCAGAGCCGCGCCCGTGCTGGACTTTGCGATGATCTCGTAAGTGTACAGGCCGGAATTGCAGGGGCCCCAGGTTCGTAAGCTCTCCGGCTTCACGATGTTATCTGAGGGGAATGGGATCTCCTGGCCGCCCATCTCGTAGTTCTTCTCTCTGCGAAACCTGACGACGATCGTGCGCGTGCCGGGGGGAACACTTTTCATCTTGATTTCGGGATTCGGAAAGACGGTGGTGCAGGGCCGGGGAGGTGCAAACGCGAATTGGATCTTCATCTCGTCAGCCGCGGCCGGACTACAGATGATCAGAAGTGGAAATGGCAGCAACGACGAAAATCTAATCATGGGCGCGCCCCAAAAAGAAACCAGTGTATCGGCAGGGCCGCCTGATGCCAAGTTTACGCCATGTCTCGCCCTCGCAGCCCTAGGCCTTCCACTCCCTTCAGGACGTCACAGAAAAGGCCCGCCGTAGCGGGCCCTGTGGAGATGGAGAAACTCCGGGTTACTTCTGATCGACGTTGCTGGTCCCCGACCCGGGCGTGCCGATCGGCAAGCCGTTCGCCGCATGACCGACACCAACGCCGGGCGCACTGACGGCTCCTGGAGTTTGATCCTGTGGAAGCGTCTTGATCCCCGTCCTTGCTTGCTCCGCGGGGCTGATCTGAGCCTTGTTGTCGCTATTGGCACCGTTGGTTGCCGTGATGCCAGACCTGTCGGTCCCGTTTGGCGTGCCCGTCTGTGTCGACCCGGACGCGGTGCCGCTCGTGCCCGAGCTGGCCGGTGCGGCCGGTGTGCTCGCGGTATTTCCGTTCGGCGTGGGGGGCTGAACGTTCGGGTTGGTTGGAGAGTTGTTGGTGTGAGCGCCGGTGGAAGTTCCGTTTGTGCCCATGCCGGATGGCGCCGAGGGGCCTCCGTTGGCGGCGCCAGACGTGCCAGTACCTGCGCCTGAGCTCGCGGATGATCCGGAGGCGCCGCCGCTCGCGGCCGCGCCACCCGCGCCTCCGCCACCACCACCTCCGCCGCCGCCTTGGGCGAAGACGGGAGCGGCAACAGCGAAGGACAGCGCGGCTGTAAGAAGAAGCGATTTTCGGTTCATGACCTTCTCCGGTGTAAAGAAGGTCAACGACGCCGAAATGACGATGGTTCCTTTCAGTTCGGTCATGCAGGTGACCGCTCCCGGTTTTCCGAGAGCGGCTGTTTCGTATGGCTTGTCAGGCAGCCTTTTCCTTGAGTTCGAAGTCCATGGTCCAGGTCGATTTTCCCGGCTGCGTGCGGAATATCCATATCGTCACGCTCGAACCGGGCGGGATGACGATGCTGTCCCCTTCATGCATCGTGAACTGCCGGATGTTGCTTTCGGTCGCCCAAATTGAATGAGAATAAACGTCCTTGTCGCTGGTCTTTGTGCAGGCCAGAACTCCTCCGTTCATAACGGCGCGGGTGGCGGTCTGGCTGACGGAGGAGTCCATGTGGATGGTCGTCATCGTGGCAATCTCCGTTTCGGATGCACTAGACCAGCCGGTATGCACCCAAGCGGGGTTTTGGTTCCCGCGATTGCTGACCAAGTGGGAGGTTTCTGGCCCTTTTTTGGAAGCCGGTGTTGCAAGCCGACTACAGCAACCGAGGAGCGAATGCCGTAGCTTGCAATCGGCAGGTGGGCGAACGCACCGATTCATTGAACTCATTTTCCTGGGGAGACACTCGTATGAAAAGGCTTCTAGCGGCGGCGGCCGGGATACTCGTTCTGGGTCTGTCAGCTCCGGCGAGCGCGGCCGATCTGGCGGCCCGTCCGTACACCAAGGCGCCTCCGATGGCGGTTGCGATGTATGACTGGAGCGGCTTTTACATTGGCGCTAACGGCGGTTGGGGTACGAGCCGCAAGTGCTGGGATATGACCCAGTTCGGTGCATTTGCGGTTGTTCCTGCCGGGGCGGAAGGCTGCCACGATGCATCTGGCGGCACGGTCGGCGGTCAAATCGGCTACCGTTGGCAGACCGGACCTTACGTTTTCGGCCTTGAAGCACAGGGAAACTGGGCAGACTTCAACGGATCGAACTCCAGCACCTTCATCATCGCCCGGAACCAATCCAAGATCGACGCTTTCGGCCTCTTCACCGGACAAGTCGGTTATTCCTGGAACAATGCGCTGCTTTACGTGAAGGGCGGCGCGGCCGTCACCCGCGACAAGTACACAGGTCGAACCATTCCCGGCGACCTGGCCTTCGATTCAGCTACGGAGACCCGCTGGGGCGGCACCGTCGGCGTTGGTTTGGAGTACGGCTTCGCATCGAACTGGTCAGTCGGCGTGGAGTACAATCACATGTTCATGGGTGACCGCGATGTAACGATGTCGTCGACAGGTCTGCTGGTTCCGGCGGGGACCCTCGTCCGGGTTGATCGCATCAGCCAAGACGTCGACGTGGTCACGGCGCGCCTCAACTACCGCTTCGGTGGCCCGGCCGCCGCGAGGTATTGAGCTTCGCTTTCTTTCAGCACTAGAATACGCAGAAGCCGGCCTTGCGCCGGCTTCTTTGCGTGTTCTGTTGTTCACTAACACCGCTTTACCCCGACGCAAGAGTGAAGACCCTCAAACTCAACACACCCGCGTTGGTCGAGAGACACCCCGGAGAGGTTTTCTGGCGGAGGTCCCCCTGGCGGTTTCTGGACCTACGAGAGAAGGGCTGAGCGAAGTCAGCTTCTGGTTCAAAAGCGGACTAAGAGTTCGCTCTCTTCAAGGGATCGAAGGTGAAGCACGGCAAACGGACGTTGGGGTACGTGCTTGCCTGATCAGACTTCTTGCGGCGAGCGAACCGGGTTATGATCTTGCAGCTGCTTCAGGGATGCCGAGCCGGCCGCCTGCCTGGCTTCACCGCAGCCTCATCTCCCACATCCACCCCGGCATTCCGCAGCAACACTGTCGCCGCTTCCTTCGCGGCGCGGGCCATTGCGGGGTCGTCGCGGACGAGGTCCTGCGCGATGGAGCCGTCGACCAGCAGCACGAGCTGGGTTGCGAGCGCCTCCGCGTTCGCAACGCCGAGCTCGTTGAGGCGGTCGCGAAACCAGACGCGGCGGCTTTCCTTGAAGGCGATGGCGATCTTCTTCACGGCGCGGTCCGCCGGGCCGAGCTCGGCGACCGCATTCACGAACGGACAGCCGCGAAAATCTTTTGCGGCGAAGCGGCGCTCCAGCGAATCGAAGGTGGCGAGGATTTGCTCGGCCGGGGGCTTGTCGGAGGGGCGGGGCTGCACGAAGCGGCGCTCCAGATAGGCCGCGATCAACGCGTCCTTGGAGGGGAAGTGGTTGTAGAGCGTGCGCTTGGAGATGCCGATCTCGGCCGCGATGGTGTCGACCCCGATGGCGCGAATGCCCTGCAGATAGAACAGCTTGTCGGCGGTCTCGAGGATCCGCTCTTTCATCGTCTGTGGGGCGGGCGGGGGAGCCATGCGGCGGTGAATGTCCTGATCGCTTGACAGCGCACGCTAACCATAGCCTAAGTACACAGGTCTGTGTAACCAAAATCAACCGATATTGCAGACGACGGCGCTCGCGTCGCGCCGGTGAGGGAGACGAAAATGCCGCTGCTGCAGGTCCTGCGTCCGACATTGCCCATCCTGATCGGCGCCTCGATCATGCTGACGCTGAGCATGGGGCTGCGCCAGAGCCTCGGCATCTTCATGCAGCCGCTGACCCACGACATCCATCTGTCGATCTCCGACTTCACGCTGGCGCTGGCCGTGCAAAACCTCGCCTGGGGCTTTCTCCAGCCGCTCGCCGGCGCGATGACCACGCGCTACGGCTTCCGTCCCATCATGATTGCAGGCTCATTCATGTACATCGCGGGCTTGGTGCTGATGGCAACCGCGAACGGTCTCGTCGCCATCATGATCGGCGCAGGCGTGCTGATCGGCACTTCGCTCGCCTGCACCGCGGCGGCGATCGCGATGTCGGTGGCGGCGCGCGCGGTACCCGCAACGGTGCGTTCCACCGTGCTTGGCATCGTCTCCGGCGCGGGCTCGCTCGGCGCGTTGTTATCGGCGCCGCTCGGGCAGATGCTCAACGAGGGCTTTGGCTGGCGGGTCGGGCTCGCCGGCTTCGTCGTGATGTCGGTGCTGATGATCCCGGCGGCCTGGTATGCCGGGCGCGTTGACGCGGTCCCGCTGCCGAAGCCCGCGACTGACGAGATCGTCGATGCCACGGCCATGATCGCGGCGAAGACCGCCTTCGGCAATGCGTCGTTCGTGGTGATGACCTGCGCCTATCTCGTCTGCGGCATGCAGCTTGTGTTCCTCACCACGCACCTGCCGTCCTATCTCGCGATCTGCGGCCTCGATCCGATGCTGAGCGCGCAGACGCTCGGCATGATCGGCGGCTTCAACGTGCTCGGCTCGCTGTTCTTCGGCTGGGCTGGCCAGCGCTGGAACAAGCTCGCGCTTCTCGGCGGCATCTACGTCCTGCGCTCGCTGGCGCTGGCCTGGTATTTCATGCTGCCGGCAACGCCTGCCTCGACGCTGCTGTTCGGCGCGATCATGGGCTTCTTGTGGATGGGCGTGGGACCGCTCGTCGCGGGCGCGGTGGCCGAGATGTTCGGCCTGCGCTGGCAGGCGATGATCCAAGGCCTCGCCTTCATGAGCCACCAGATCGGCAGCTTCCTCGGCGCCTACGGAGGCGGGGTGCTCTACGACGCGCTCGGCTCCTACACCATGGCCTGGCGCATCGGCGTCGCGCTGGGGTTGGCCGGCGGCATCGTGCAGGTGGCGTTCGCGCTGATCCGGCCGTCGCAGCCGCCGGCGACGGTGTTGCGGACGGCGTAGGCTGGGCGTGTCCTCATGGGTGTCCGCTTTGAAGTTTACAGCGGACGCCGCGCTGCTTGGCCGTGACCGCCGGGCGGCTGCGTGCATCGATGGGCGCGCGTCTCTCAGGGACGAATGTGGATAATCGTGTTCCTCTTGCGTCGCTTGGTCGGATTTAATGCGGCGACGGCATCGTCGAGGGTCGAGACGTTGCCGATATTCGTCCGCAGTCGTCCGTCCCGCACCCGCTGGACGATCTCACTCAGTTGGGCACGATCGGACTCGACGACGAAGTCGACCGCCAGGCCATCGGAGGGCCGCGTCTCGGCCGGCCCCACGATCGTCACCAGTGTTCCTCCGGCCCGGATCAGTGCTGCGGATCGCTTCTGGATATCACCGCCGATGACATCGAACACCAGATCGACTTTGCCCACGTCCTTCAGGGTGTCGTTGTTGAGGTCGACGAACTCCTTCGCGCCGAAGTCGAGCACTGTCTGACGGTCGGCGGCGCGTCCAGAGCCGATGACGTAGGCGCCGGCTTCTCGTGCGAGTTGCGTCACCATCGACCCGACTGCGCCGGCCGCGCCGTGTGCGAGGACGCTTTGCCCCGCCTGAAGACGGCCGTGTTGGAACAGCCCTTGCCAGGCCGTCAGGCCCGAGATCGGCAGACTCGCACCCACCGTAAATTCGACGTCGCCCGGCAGCGGTGCAAGGTTGCGTGCCTCGATCGCCACACACTCGGCCAGTGTGCCGTCGCGATACCAGTCCGCGAGGCCGAACACCCGCTGTCCGACTGATAGCCCCGTCGTGCCATATCCGAGGGCGGAGACCACTCCGGCCAGCTCGTGCCCAGGGATCGATGGTGTTCGGTCACGTTCGAGGCGATCGGTCCAGGTCGAGGGCCACGCCAGCTCAGTCGGTACAAATCCCGACGCATGAACCTGAACGACGACGTCGTTTATCGCTGCCTGCGGCTCGGGTCTGTCCATGAGCTTCATCCCGGCCGTTCCTGCGGCCTGGTCCGTCACGACGATCGCCTTCATGGGAATTATCTCCTCTGTCATTTGTCTCTTGGTCGAATAATGCAGAGAGCGTGGACGCACCGGCTATCCACAGAATGCCAGGCCGTGTGGAACTCCTGTCTCCGTGTCCGCAATCTCCGCTGTCCGCATTGACCGGGGCTCCCACTCATCCTGATGGATCGGGATCGCTCCGATCGCTGGTGTCAGCGAATAGATGCGTTGCGCCCGGCTATAAAACAGTACCAAGAATGTCGATTTTGGCTGTACCAAGCGCGACGGCCGCCTCCCGATGCAACTCGATTGTGCCAAACGGGCTCCATTGGCTGCCGAGATTTGCTCGGTGATCGAGAGCGCCTTGAGAGGGCGAGCAGGAATCCAGGTTGCGGACGGTTCAGTCTTTCGCGCGCAGCCCCGCTTCGATGCGCTGGATCAGTTGCTCCCGCAGCGCAGGCACCACGTTTCCGAGGACGACGAAGGTGCGGACGATAGGCAAATACGGCTCCATTGCCGCCGTCAGCTCCGCCAGAGACATGCCGGCCAGCCGCGCATATTCGGATTGCGCCGCCGCATTGGTCGCGCGCGGCCGCTCCGGATTGTCGGCTAGTTCCGGTGCGAGCTCGGACAGGATGACATGCAAGAACCCAAGATCGAGGGCGGCGGGCCCGCGCATCGCGAAGGTCCAGTCGACAAGCTTTGGGCCTTCCGCCGTCATGATCACGTTGCCGGGGCTAAGGTCGCAATGGCAAAGCCCGTCGCCGGTCGGCAGGCGATCGATCAGGGCGAGGATATCGGCGGCGATGTGCTTCGGGACCTTGCCGTCGTCGTGCCGCAACTCGCTCTCCATATACGCGCGCACGGAGAGGAGCTCCGGCGGCGCGGACGTCTTGTGAAGAGTCATGGCCAGAGCCGCGACGATCGCGCCCGCCTGTTCGAAAGTCACCGCGCCGGTCCGCGAGAGATGCCACAGGGTTGGTCCGTCGAGGCGCTCCAGCACGATGCCGAAGCGCCCGTCCAGCGTCACCTCGCCGAACACCGCCGGCACCGGGACGCCGGCGGCCCGCACGGCGCGGATCATGCGTACCTCATGCCGGCCGAGCAGATGAGAGACGCCGGCCTTGAATAGCTTCACGACCTGACCGGGCGCCCAGGCGTAGGCTTCGGAGAAGGCGCCTTCACCGATCTTTTCCCCCAGCGATCCCTGCATGCCCGTTCTCCACCGTGCAGATGAAACACCGGCGGCGAGAAAAAAGGAACCATCCTGTCGCGAGGGCAGCCGGACATTATGATCGCGTTTCGACCTGTAGATACCTTCGATCGCGTTCGCGCTGATCCGGCCGTTGCAGCCGCCGGTGCCAATGTTGCGGACGGCGTAGGGAAGCGGGTGCTCACGAGCGTCCGCGGCGCTTCAGACCCATAGCGGTCAGACGAAGTCGGGGATAAAACAGCGTTCAGGAAACGAGACATAAACCCATGGCGTTTTGGACAGCGGGCGCGGTTGGGTTGTTGATCGCCTATCTGCTCGGCTCGATCCCCACGGGGTATCTGGCGGGGAAACTGCTCAGGGGCATCGACATCCGAAGGCATGGCTCCAAGTCCACCGGGGCAACGAATGTCTTGCGCACTCTCGGCAAATGGCCTGCCTTGTTCGTGCTCGTCGGCGATGTGCTGAAGGGCGTGGGTGCCATCATTGTTGCGCGCTCGTTCTGTCCCTGGCTCTATGCAGAATTATCCTCGTCGCCGACAGCTTCTGATCTGCAGCTGTGGGTGCCATGGGCTGTTTGTCTGGCTGGAAGTGCCGTGCTGTTGGGACATAGCCGATCGATCTGGCTGAACTTCACGGGCGGCAAGTCGGCTGCCGCCGGACTCGGTGTGTTGCTGGCGATGTCCTGGCCCGTTGGATTGGGGGCTGCAGCCGCCTTTGGCTTCGTGCTGGCTATCACCCGGATCGTTTCCTTGAGCTCGATGCTCGCGGCGTTGACGGCAATCGTTCTTGTCTGCGCGGTCGAGCACCCATTGCCGTACCGGTTGCTGGTGATCGGAGGCGGCCTCTACGTGATCATCCGCCATCGTGCGAACATCCAAAGACTTTTGGCGGGAACGGAGCCGCGCCTGATTCGAAATGGCCAGAGTGCGAAAGCGGAGGCGCAAGTTTAGCACGGGACTGGGCCACCTGTTGAGGTGCCGCAACACTCGGTTGTCGAATAGAGCTGAGCGATTTCAATTCACAATAGTGAACCCAACGGAGGGAACATGGCCTTCAGATCAGCGAGTTTTATCCTCTGCCTGCTGTTCGCCATTCCGCGCATGACGATTGCGGGAGAGACGCTTGACGCTGCCGCCATGGACGAGATGCACAAGCATTTTTCAGAAGCGTATAATCGCGGTGACCTCAACAGTATGGCCGCAACATTTACGGAGAACGCTGTGCGGGTGACACCCAGCGGTATCTTTCAGGGCAGGGATGCCATTCGCCGGAGTTTCAGCGACGCACTCAAGCTCGGACTGCATGACTATTCGGTTCAACGAACCGTCTCTCGCCCCGAGGGCGCCTTCGTCTTCAACGCCGGGACATGGGAGGCCAAGATGGGAGACCGTCCGTTTCACGGTTATTACTCATCCATACTCACCAGCGAAAATGGACAACTGAGGATCATCGAAGAAACGGTGGCGGTCGCAGCGCCCTGATCGCGGTTCGTGCTGTGTTGCTGTCTGCATCCCAACTCTGCGCAGCAGCGTTTCACGCTGCAGCGCGTCCGTGATACGAGAGGGAACGTGCGGGACGCAGGCGCAGCCCTCGAGCGAATGCCGGGCGCCTCGAGGTCGGCTGTCTTTCCGGCAGCTTTCCGAAATGGGAAAGGGTTTGCATCAGCGCGGATCTGACGGGGGGCTCGACCTTCGCGCAGATGACCCAGCAGACCAGGACAAGCAGGCCCAGCGCGATCCAGACGGCCGAGGTGGCATCCCAGCCGGCATCGACCAGGGCACGAATGATCGCGGTGCCGATGACGTTATGCGTGAGATAGAGCGGATAGGTGATCAGTCCGAGCGTTCTCAAATAGGCTGGTGTTTCAGGAGAAGCTTTGCCCGCAGAGCGCCTGCTCCGCTTCGCGGCGATGGCAATGAGGAGCACTGCAGCAGCCCAGACCATGATCGGCACGAGAGCCGATTGATCCGAGATGGCGGGGATGGACGTCAAGAAGAACGAGGCGAAGAAGTAGATTTCCGCCGCGCCTGATAGACACGTGATGGCAATTGCGACCTGTTCGAGCGCCGTCAATTGTCTGTTCGCGGAGATGAACAGCCAGATCCCCAGCGCAAAGAAGCAGCCATGCGTCAGCAGGAATGCCGCGCATGGCACCCGGAACATCAGAATGACGAGATAAGGCAAGTCGGATGGCGTCGTGCATGACAGCACGAGTAGCGCGACGGCATTGAAGATTGCGCTGTAGATGGTGAGACCCCAGGCGAGGTGCCGCAGGGTGACCTTCTTGGTGAGCATCGCGCAGAACACGAGACCATAAAATGCCGTCTCGGCTGCCAGGGTCCAGTAGACCTCGTCAAGCCACTGACCTGTGACTCCCTTGGGGACCATCAGCATGGCGTGGACGTAGGGCAGAATGAGTTCGGATGCCGGTCCGCTCCCGAAGAGGAGCAGAATGAGGAAGGTCGCGGTGGCGCAAACCCAGACCGCCGGATAAATCCTGAGGGCGCGACCAAGAAGAAATCCGCCCGGCGACGACGTGCTCGCGGAATTCGCGATGACGAAACCGGAAATGACGAAGAAGATTTCGACGCCGACCCAGCCGAACCACGTGTAGGGCGCGGCGGACGGGTAGAGAACATCGGCGGCGACAGTGCGCTCGAAACCGGGGACGCCGATCGAGGTCCAGGCCCAGGACCAGAACATCTGGTGAAACATGGCGACGCCGAGGGCGGCGGCGAAGCGCAGCGGATCCAGCAACGGCAAATGGCTCTTCACGGGAATGGACCAGGTTCATGCAACGATCCCGCTGGAGATATCGGAGGTGGTGAAGGCGCTCTGCGAGGTGCGTCACACTTGGTCCGTCGTGGTCGAAATGCGCAGGATCTTTGGGTTAGTCACGTAACCCTGCTCTCATGCCCGGACGCAACGCCACGCGCTGCGTCCGGGTCTGGACACGAGTGAGCTGAAGCTCGATCGCAACAGAAGGACTGCGGAGAGGATGGACTAACGCGTGCGTGCTGATCGCTTGAGATCGGCGACCTTAAACCTGTTGCCGGCGGCCAGGCTGCTGCACAACCAGTGGGCCTTGTTTCGGTTGTCGCCCAGGAACGTCCTGGTGTCGACGCAATCCAGGTAGGATTTGTGGGTGATGGTGTCGCGGCAGGTTGGCGAGAAAGGACCGTAGTCTATGTTGCCGCCTGACTCGCTGCATCCAACCCACGGATCCTTGCCGCTTGGGAAGCTTGACGCACAGCCACCGTTGCAGCTGCTGGCGACTTTCTCCAGGCCGGCAATCCTCCCCATCACAGAACCCGGCGCATACGAAGGCGTGCGGGCGGTTGAGGTTCGAGCTGTTGATACAGTCCGACGCGGCGCAATTGTGTTTGCTCCCCGCTCCGACACGTGCGGCCTTGCCACCCGTTTCGGCGCGTCGACCGTGACGGGGGGAATCGTGGCGGCGGAGCCGGTTGGGATTTGCGACGCTGCCGGCGCGCACAGCAAGATTGTTGACAAGGCAGCGATGGTTGAAGGCACGACAAGGCTTGATGAGAATCTCATGACCATGTCCTTCCAAAGCCGGACGGACATTCCCGCCCGGCAAGTGCACGCTAACATACATTCGGAAGCGAGCAACCGAGGGTTGAACAAAATCTGGCGATGACTCGCTGTGCCGAGCTCAGCCCTCGTGCCCCGGACGCAGCGCAGCGTCACGTCCACGGGGCGCTGCTGCGCATCCGGGACACGCGAGAGGGGCCAAAATAAAACGGGGCCCGAAGGGGCCCCGCGAAAGTCTTCTACGTTCCGCGATCTTACTTGATCTTGGCTTCGCGGAATTCGACGTGCTTGCGCGCGACGGGGTCGTACTTCTTCTTGACCAGCTTGTCGGTCATGGTGCGCGAATTCTTCTTGGCGACGTAGTAGAAGCCGGTGTCGGCCGAGGACACGAGCTTGACCTTGATGGTGACCGCTTTGGCCATGTTCAGAACCTCAGGAATGAAGGGAATCTGGAGCCGGCCAAATGGCCCGCGTTGGCCGGCAACCTAGCCAGAAACGGCCTGATGTCAAGATTTTAGGGGTCGAAAACCGCCCAAATCGGCCCGATTACGCCTCGAAGAACCGGTTTTTGGGCCGCGGCAGGCCCAGATTCTCTCTCAAAGTGGGCCCTTCATACTCTTTGCGGAAAATCCCGCGGCGCTGCAGCTCCGGCACCACCTTGTCGACGAAATCGTCTAGGCCGGCGGGCAAGAACGGGAACATGATGTTGAAGCCGTCGGAGCCGCGCCCGACCAGCCATTCCTCCATCTGATCGGAAATGGTTTTGGCCGTGCCGACGAAGGATAGCCCGCCATAGCCGCCAACGCGTTGAGCGAGCTGGCGCACCGTGAGCTTGTCGCGGGCGGCGAGGTCGACCATGCGCTGGCGACCGCTCTTGCTGGCATTGGTCTCGGGGATTTCGGGAAGCGGTCCATCCGGGTCGAAGCCTGAGGCATCCGTGCCTAGGATGACCGAGAGCGAGGCGATGGCGCTGTCGTAATGCACGCGGCTGTCGAGCAGCGCGCGCTTCTCCTTGGCCTCGTCGACGCTGTCGCCGACCACGACAAAGGCGCCGGGGAGGATCTTGAGGTGTTCGGGATCGCGGCCGACCTTCTCCATGCGGCCCTTGATGTCGGCATAGAGTTTCTGGCTGTCGGCAAGGCTGCCACCGCCGGTGAAGACGGCCTCCGCGGTCTCTGCCGCAAGCTGCCTGCCGTCGTCGGAGGCGCCGGCCTGCACGATCACCGGCCAGCCCTGAACCGGGCGTGCGATGTTGAGGGGACCGCGCACCTTCAGATATTTGCCCTGATGGTCGAGCACATGCATCTTGGCGGGATCGACGAACACGCCGCTTTCGACATCGCGCACGAAGGCGTCATCGGCAAAGGAATCCCACAGGCCCGTGACGACGTCGTAGAACTCGCGGGCGCGCTTGTAGCGCTCGCCGTGCTCCATGTGGTCGTCGAGGCCGAAATTCAGCGCTGCATCCGGGTTCGAGGTCGTGACGATGTTCCAGCCCGCACGGCCGCCGCTGAGATGGTCGAGCGAGGCGAAGCGCCGCGCGACGTGATAGGGCTCGTCGAACGTGGTCGAGCCCGTCGCGATCAGGCCGATCCGCTCGGTGACGGCCGAGAGCGCCGACAACAGCGTGAACGGCTCGAACGAGGTGACCGTGTGGCTGCGCTTGAGCGCATTGACCGGCATGTTCAGCACGGCGAGGTGATCGGCCATGAAGAAGGCGTCGAACTTGCCGGCCTCGAGCTTCTGGATCAGCGTCTTGATGTGGCTGAAGTTGAAATTGGCGTCGGGCCAGGCCCCGGGATAGCGCCAGGCGCCGGTGTGGATGCTGATCGGGCGCATGAACGCGCCAAGCTTGAGTTGCCGTTGTGCCATCGCCCGGTATCCGTTTTTGGTGTCGTTCCGGAAGACATAGGCACGCCGCGGAACTCCGCCATCGGGGGAGGCGGGAAGATTATTTTGTTTTTCGATGTCAGCTCAGCACATTCGCGTCATCCCGGGCCACGCCCGGAACGACGGAGGAGTCCCATCGAACCGATCCACGGCTCACTCCGACCAAGCCATGACTTTCGCTCCCGAGGAGACTTTCGATGGCAGGTGCAATGACCGTGGACGGGCGCATCGTCCGCATCGACCGGCCCATGCCCTGGGTCGGGCGGCTGCTGTCATTGCCGCTGCTGGCGGCGAGCTTCTATCTGCTGTGGAATGTCGCGCTCGGCCTGCGGCAGGATTTCTCCGGTTTTGGCCGGCTCGCCGATGATCTCATGCCGGTGCTGGTGTTCACGGGACTCGGGTTGCTCGTCGGCATCCCCGGAATCATCCTGCTCACCTTCCGCACCTTCGTCGTGCTGAACGAGACGCTGCGCCAGATCGTCATCACCAGGCAGTTCGGCCCGCTGAATTTTCGCAACCATCGCGATCTCGCCGATTATCATTCCATCAGCATTACCGACGAGGACGATCCGGCGCTGACGACATACGATGTCAATCTCTGCGGCAACAAAGGGACCGAGCCGATCACGCTGATGAGCTTCACCAAGCGCGAGGAAGCCAGTCGGTTCGCCAGCGAGCTCGGGCGAGTGCTGAACGTTCCCGCGCGCGACTATGTCGGCACCGAGCCTGATGCGGACGTCACAAACTGATCAGCTCAAAATGTCCTTCTGCATCTTGCCGCCGTAGAAATGGAAGAACGGCACCGGTGCATCATGGCGGAGCGGGCCGGTGGCGAGGCGCGCGTCGAGCTCGTTGAGCACGTTGCGCGTCATCGGATGGAGATCGGCGAGCGGCTTCGAGCCGAGCTCGACCCAGACCAGCTCGACAAGCTCGGCATCGGCATGGATCACGCCGTCGACGCGATGGGTGATCGCGGAGGCGTCCGCCGTGAAGAAGCGCGTGTCGAACCGCTTGACGCGGCCGGGAGGCGTGATCGCGCGCGCGATCAGGAACAGGCTGGAGGGGTCGGGCAACAGGCCCGCATCGGCGAACGGTTTCCAGGCGCCTTCGAGTTTGGCCTTGCCTTCGGCCTTGCGTCCCAAGCAGAGACCGGTTTCCTCGCAGGCCTCGCGGATCGCGGCAATCGCCAGCGACTTCGCGCGAGAGGCCGGCGTCTTCGGACTGCCCTTGGCGAGATTGGCTTCCAGCTCGGCGGTTACAGGCGCCGCGCACGGCACGCGATAATCGTCCTTGTCGACGCGGCCGCCGGGGAAGACGAACTTTCCGGGCATGAACACCACGTTGTCGTGGCGCTTGCCGACCAGGACTTTTGGAATGGCGCCGCTGCGATCGACCAAGATCAGTGTCGCCGCATCCCGCGGGCGGAAATAGGGATGATGGTCGGCTTCCTTGCCCTCGTGGATCTTGGCCTTGTCGGCTGCCTGCGACGTATCCGTCATGTCCTCACCCAAACTGCTTCTTGTTTATTTTGCCTACACCGGCGGAATACCATCCGTCGGGTTCTCGTCAAACCCGTGCATGCGCAGAGCCCATTGCAATCCGACCACGGCTCCCTTCACCGGCTGCAGCAGTGCGAGCGAGGCGACGAAGGTGAAGGGCAGATAGGCCGCGAAGCTGATCCAGACCGGCGTGGTGTAGTTGGTCTCGATCCAGAGGATGCTGGGCACCACGATATGGCCGACGATGACGATGACGAGATAGGCGGGTAGATCGTCGGCCCGATGCGGGGTGAAATCGAGGCCGCAGACCGCGCAATTGTCCGCGGTCTTCAGGAAGGCGCGGAACAGTCTTCCGTCGCCGCAGCGGGGGCAGCGGCCGCGAAAGCCGCGCTTCATGGCAGCAAAGACGTCGCGCTTCTCGACGAGGCCGGTCTCGCGGGTCCAGATCTTCGGGGTTGTGCTCACCATGCCTTACCCTTCTGACCCTTGCCTTTGCTTTTTCCCTTCGCCTTTTTGCCCTTGCCGGGCTTCGGCTTGTCCGGCTTGCGCTTCTTGTCGGGACTGCGCCCGGGATGCGCCTTGAACGAGGGGCGGCGTTGCGGACCGGATCCCCTGCGGCTCCGCGGCGCGGACTCACCGGACGATGACAGCAGCTCGAATCGTAGCGCGCCCGCGATCGGAGCTGCCTCGATCAGGCGGACGTCGACGACATCACCGAGCTGATGCATGGTGCCGCTGCGCGTGCCGACCAGGGCGTGCCGGCCCTCGTCATAGTTGAAATATTCCGTGCCGAGGGATCGGATCGGGATCAAGCCGTCGGCGCCGGTCTCAGCGAGCTTGACGAACAGGCCGGCGCGCGTGACGCCGGAGACGCGGCCCTGGAAGCTCGAACCGATGCGGTCGGCGAGGTGATGGGCGATCAGGCGGTCGACGGTCTCGCGCTCCGCCTTCATCGCCCGCCGCTCGGTCACCGAGATGTGGGCTGCGACCTCGCTCAACGTTTCCGGCGTCTCGGTGTCGGGCAGCGCGCCTTCGCCAAGCCCGAGCGCGCGAACCAGCGCGCGGTGCACGACGAGGTCGGCATAGCGGCGGATCGGCGAGGTGAAATGCGCGTAGCGGCGCAGGTTCAGGCCGAAATGACCGTAATTCTCCGAGGAATATTCGGCCTGCGCCTGGGCGCGCAACACGACCTCGCTCACCAGCGGAAAGTGGTCGTGGCCTTCGAGCTGCGCCAGCACGCGGTTGAACAGAGCGGGCCGCAGCGCGCCGCCTTTCGCGAACGGAACGTCCAGCGTCGCCAGGAATTCCGCGAGCGCGTGGACCTTTTCCAGGGTCGGCTCGTCATGCACGCGGTAGATCAGCGGCAGCGACTTCTTCTCGAGCATTTCGGCTGCCGCGACATTGGCGAGGATCATGAACTCCTCGATCAGCTTGTGCGCGTCGAGCCTGTCGGGCACGACGACGCGGTCGACCGTGCCGTCGCTCTTCAACAGGATCTTGCGCTCGGGCAGATCGAGATTGAGCGGATCGCGCTCGTCCCGCGCGCGCTTGACGCAAGCATAGGCCGCATAGAGCGGCCGCAGGATCGGATCGAGCAGGGGGCCGGTGGTGTCGTCCGGTCGGCCGTCGATCGCGGCCTGCGCCTGGGCGTAGTTCAGCTTGGCTGCGGAGCGCATCAGGATGCGATGGAAGCTGTGCGAGCGTTTTCGCCCGTCCGGGGCGATGATCATCCGCACCGCGAGCGCGCCACGCGGCTCGCCCGGCACCAGCGAGCACAGATCGTTGGAGATGCGCTCGGGCAGCATCGGCACGACGCGGTCGGGGAAATAGACCGAGTTGCCGCGATCGAGCGCGTCGCGGTCGAGCGCGGTGCCCGGCCGCACGTAGAAGCTCACGTCGGCGATGGCGACATCGACGATGAAGCCGCCTCTGTTGTTGGGATCAGGATCCGGCTGCGCGTGCACCGCGTCGTCGTGATCCTTGGCATCCGGCGGATCGATGGTGACCAGCGGGACGTCGCGCCAGTCCTCGCGCCCCTTCAGATTGGCCGGCTCCGCCGCTTCGGCTTCGCGCTCTGCCGCGGGACGGAATTGCAGCGGGATGTCGTGCGCGTAGATCGCGATCAGGCTGATCGCCTTCTCCGACTTGACCGAGCCGAGCTTCTCCTTGACGCGGCCTGACGCCAGCCCAAAGCCGCGCGAGCGGATGATGTCGACGCTGACGAGATCGCCGTCCTGCGCGCCGTGCGTCTCGGTCGGCGCGATGTTCAGCTCGCGGTCGGCGGACTTCTTGTCGACGGGGATGATCCGTCCGCCGCCCTCGGGCAGGCTGCGGAAGACGCCGAGGATGCGGCTCTTGGTCTTGTCGAAGACCTTGATGATGTGGCCGCGATAGGCCGGGCCTTCGGTCTCGTCGGAGCGCTCGACCCGCAGCAGCGCGCGATCGCCAACGCCGGCCGCGGTGCCGGGTTTTGGCCGGCGCGGCATCGTGATCAGGATCTTTGGCGGTTCGCCGCTTTCGACCTCGTCCCATTCGGTGGGGGAGGCGACCAGCTCGCCGTCGGCGTCGCGGCCGGTGATGTCGGCGACCAGCGTCGGCGGCAGGCTGTCCGGCTCTGAAATCGTATGGCGCTTTTTCTTGACGAGCCCGTCGTCGGCGAGCTCGCGCAGCATGCGCTTGAGCTCGATGCGGTCGGCGTTCTTCAGGCCGAACTCGCGCGCAATTTCGCGGGTTCCGACCTTTCCGGGATTTGCCTTGATGAAGGCGACGATGGCTGCCCTGTCGGGAAAGCCACGGTCATTCTTGCGTTTCACTTAGCCTCTATTTGGTGCCGGCACTTTTCTTGGCCGGAGCTTTGGCGCCAGCTGCCTTGGTCGGCGACGTCTTGATGGCCGAAGTCTTGGCCGTCGACGACACGGCGGCGCGCGCCTTGCTGGTGGATTCGGATTTGGGTTTGGCCGCCTTCTTCGCGGCCGGCTTTTTGGTTTTTGGCGCGGCGTCGTCGCCGTCGGCGGCCTTGGCAGCAGCCTTCTTGGCCTTGGCCGGCTTCGCCGCCTTCTTCGGTTTCTTGCCGCCGCCCTTGGCCGCGCGCTCGTCGATCAGCGCGATCGCCTGCGGCAGCGTGATGGCGTCTTTCTCGATGTCGCTCGGGATCGTCGCGTTGACGCCGCCGGCTGTGACGTAGGCGCCGTAGCGACCGCCCTTCACCGTGACGGTGCCGAGGGTGGGATGGTCGCCGATCGCCTTGCCGGGATCGGCGCCGAAGCGGCGGCTCGGGCCCTTGGCGATTTTCTCCGCGATCAGCGTCACGGCCCGGTTGATGCCGATGTCGAACACTTCGTCGCCGGCCTCGAGGCTGGCATAGGTCTTCTCGTGCTTCACGAACGGCCCGAAGCGGCCGAGACCTGCGGTGATCGGCTCACCGGTTTCCGGGTGCTTGCCGATCTCGCGCGGCAGCGACAGCAGCTTGAGCGCAAGCTCGAGCTCGACATCTCCAGGAGAAGTCCCCTTCGGAATGCCTGCGCGCTTCGGCTTCTCGCCCTCCGCATAATCCTTCTGCTCGCCGAGCTGGATGTAGGGGCCGAACCGGCCGGCCTTGACCCAGACATCGCGACCCGTATCGGGGTCCTGGCCGAGCGAACGATCGGCGGTGGCCTCGCCGTCGGCGGCGAGCTGACGGGTGTAGCGGCATTCCGGATAGTTCGAGCAGCCGACGAAGGCGCCGAATTTGCCGGCCTTCAGATTGAGCCGGCCGTTGCCGCAGCTCGGGCACTGCCGGATGTCGCCGCCATCGGTGCGGGGAGGATAGATGTGCTGCCCCAGCATGTCGTCGAGCACGTCGAGCACCTGGGCTACGCGCAGATCCTTGATCTCGTCGACCGCGCCGATGAAGCCGGTCCAGAAATCCTTCAGCACCTGCTGCCAGGAGATCTCGTTGTTGGAGATGCGGTCGAGCTGCTCTTCCAGATTGGCGGTGAAATCGTATTCGACGTATCGGGCAAAGAAGCTTTCGAGGAACGCGACCACGACCCGGCCCTTGTCCTCGCCGTGCAGGCGCTTCTTTTCGAGCTTGACGTAGCCGCGGTCTTTGAGGACCTGGAGGATCGAGGCATAGGTCGAGGGCCGGCCGATGCCGAGCTCTTCCATGCGCTTGACCAGCGAGGCTTCGGAGAAGCGCGGCGGCGGCTCGGTGAAATGCTGGGTGACGGCGAGCGACTGCCGCTTCAGCGCGTCATTCGGGCTCATCGCGGGCAGGCGGCGGGAGTCCTCGTCCTCCTCGTCGTCGCGGCCTTCCTGATAAAGTGCGAGGAAGCCGTCGAACTTGACGACCTGGCCGGTGGCGCGCAGGTCCAGCGTGCGGCCGCCAACCTTCGCCGTGATGTCGACCGTGGTGCGTTCCAGTTCGGCCGATTCCATCTGGCTCGCGATGGTGCGCTTCCAGATCAGTTCATAGAGTCTCGCCTGGTCCGACTCGAGCTTGCGGCTCATGCTGTCGGGACGGCGCGACATGTCGGTCGGCCGGATCGCCTCGTGGGCTTCCTGGGCGTTCTTGGCCTTGGCCTGGTACTGGCGCGGCGCGTCCGGAACGTAAGCGTTGCCGTAATCCTCGCCGATCACTTTGCGGGCCTGGGTGATCGCGGACGGATCGATCTGCACGCCGTCGGTACGCATATAAGTAATGAGTCCGGTGGTCTCGCCGCCGATGTCGATGCCCTCATAGAGCCGCTGCGCGATGCGCATGGTGTGCGCCGGCGCAAAGCCGTATTTGCGGCTGGCTTCCTGCTGCAGCGTCGAGGTGGTGAAGGGCGCCTGCGGATTGCGCCGGGCCGGCTTGGCATCGACCGTGGTCACCGCGTAGGCGGCTGCTTCCAGCGCCTTCTTGAAGTCTTCGGCTTCCGCGCCGGTGCCGATGTCGAGGCGCTGGATCTTCTTGCCGTCGGCGCCGACCAGACGTGCCTCGAAGGCGTCGCCGCGCGGCGTCAGCAGGGTCGCGATCAGCGACCAGTATTCGCGTGCAACGAACTTTTCGATCTCGAGCTCGCGGTCGCAGACCAGCCGCAGCGCCACCGACTGCACGCGGCCCGCCGAGCGGGCGCCCGGCAGCTTGCGCCACAGCACGGGGGAGAGGGTGAAGCCGACGAGATAGTCCAGCGCGCGGCGCGCCATATAGGCGTCAACCAGCGCGCCGTCGATCTGGCGCGGATGCTTCATGGCGTCCGTGACCGCCTGCTTGGTGATGGCGTTGAACACCACGCGCTCGATCTTGTGGTCCTTGAGCGCACGCTTCTCTTTCAGAACCTCCAGCACGTGCCAGGAGATGGCCTCGCCCTCGCGATCAGGGTCGGTGGCGAGAATCAGGCGGTCAGCGTTCTTGAGGGACTTGGCAATGTCGTTGAGCCGGCCGGCCGCCTTGGGGTCGATCTCCCAGATCATCTTGAAATTGGCGTCGGGATCGACGGAGCCGTTCTTCGCCGGCAAGTCGCGGACATGGCCAAACGAGGCCAGAACCTCGTAGGACGAGCCCAAATACTTGTTGATCGTCTTGGCTTTCGCCGGCGACTCCACAATGACGATATTCATGTAGTTCCAGTAACTTATGGGGAAATTTGGGGCCGAATTCGATGAGATTCGGGTCGGCCCTTTCGTCCCGAACATGGGTGGTGAGGCCGTCGCTGTCAAATCGAGGGGTGTTGAAAGCCATCTCGATGGGAAAAGTTTCATATCGAGAAAGTTGCAAAATACCACCTTTGAGTTGCGGCCGATGTCGGCGTAATGTTTCTGCGGGGCATGGATTCGGGTGGGGGCTGGTGACTAAGCCAGGAAAGAAACGGGCGGGCGCCGCATCGCGCGCGGCGGGAGGCTCGCGTCACGAGGAACCGGGGGAGGGCGGCGTCGAGGAGGCGGTCGCTTTCATCGCCGAGCAGGTCGGGGTACTGCGCAAGCTCGCCGAGCGGCACAAGCTCGACGTGCTGCATTATCTCCTGGGAATGACCAAGCTGGAGGCCGACGAGCACCTGCGGCTGCGGAGCAAGCGCAGGCTGTCGTGAGGGCACCCGGCGAGTATCAGACCCGTCATCCTGAGGTGCTCGCCCTGCTTTGCGGGACGAGCACCTCAGGATGACGGCGAGAGATTGGAGCACGCTGCACCAAAGTCGTCATGCGAGCGCAGCGAAGCAATCCAGAATCCACCGCAGAAAGACTCTGGATTGCTTCGCTGCGCTCGCAATGACGGGTGAGGTTAGCCGTTGCGGCTTGCCAACTTGGCCAATCGCTGGCCGAGATATTCGGCCGTGCTGAGGTCGCTCTGAGGCAACGATCCGTCAATCAAGTGTGTTGCCAAGCCAAGCTGGCTGCCTAAACGATTCCGACCACGCGGATCCTCGCCACCCGGAATATCCAGTCCGCACCAGAGCATGCCGTGCTGCGCGGCCAGAATGGAAAAGTAGGACAGTGTGTGGAGTTGGTCGCCGCCAGCGCAGGCGCCCGTCGTGAATCCTGCTGCGATCTTGTTGGCCCATTGTTGCTGGCTCCATCGATCGCTTGAAGCGTCGGCAAACGCTTTGAATTGAGCGGCCGGTCCGCCCATGTAGGTCGGGCTGCCAAACGCAACTGCGCTAGCGCCGTCAATCGTCTCCAGTAAGCTCTCATTCTTAAACCGGCCTGATACGATGTCGCCGCCGGTGATGCGACAGAGCGTGACATCCGCCATGCCATCCGCACCGCGCGCGACCGCGTGCGCCAGCTTCTCGGTGGTGCCTGAGATGGAAAAATAGACGATGGCGAGGAGGGGCATCGTGGTGCCACTTGCTGTGTCTAGCCATCTTTGACGCCGTCGATGTTTTGTACAAGTCCCCCACGCAGTCATTGCGAGCGCGGCGAAGCAATCCAGAGTCTTTCCACGGTGGCAGTCTGGATTGCTTCGCTGCGCTCGCAATGACGGGTGGTGGCAGTTCGACGTTACTAGGCCGACCGCCGTCGCGGCGCTGGCCGCGGCTTCAGCGTGGTATCGGCTTGCGTAAGCAGCCGCCCGTCCTCGGCGCGTAGCTCGAGCTTTTTCACCGGGCGGCCTTTCTCGCGATCGACCAGGATGGTCGCGATCTCCGACGGCCGATCGTCGAATTCCTCGCTCCATTGCCGCAGGGCTACCAGGATCGGGAAAGTGCCGCGGCCCTTTTCCGTCAACACATATTCCTGGTAGGCGCTGCCGTCGGAGGCGGGGGCCGTGGTCAGGATGCCGTGGTCGACCAGCGCGCGCAGCCGGGCCGACAAGATGTTCTTGGCCATGCCGAGCTTGTTCTGAAACTCGCCGAAGCGGCGCAGGCCGAACAGCGCCTCACGGATGATCAGCAGCGACCACCAGTCGCCGATCGCTTCCAGCGAGCGCGCGATCGGACAGGCATCGCCCTCGAAGCTCGTTCGTTTCACCATGGTCCAGTCCTTTCGCGATCGCACGGTCCAGTCGCCGTTCACGCGCTCGTGTGGTTGCATCTTAAAACCAGATAGCCTAGATGGCAATCATAGTTTTATGATGCAACCACTGGAGGCGAACGTGAGACTGAAGAACAAGACGGCCCTGATCACCGGCGGCAATAGCGGCATTGGGCTGGCAACGGCAAAGCTGTTCGTGGCCGAGGGCGCCAAGGTGGTGATCACCGGGCGCAACAAGGAGACGCTCGAGGCGGCCGCGAAGGAGCTCGGGCCGAACGCGCTCGCGCTCGCCGCGGACGCCACCGACATTGCGGCGACCGAAGCTGCGATCAAGAAGGGCGCCGAAAAGTTCGGCAAGTTCGACATCGTGTTCGCCAATGCCGGCATCGCCGGTGGCACGCCGCTGGGGTCGGCCACGCTGGAGGTCTTCGAGAAGGTCATCAGCACCAATCTGACCGGCGTGTTCTTCACCGTGCATTCCGCGCTGCCTTATCTGAACGACAACGCCTCGATCATCCTCAGCGGCTCGGTGATCTCCGTGCTCGGCATTCCCGGCTATTCGGCGTATGGCGCCGCCAAGGCCGGCGTGCGCGCGATGGCGCGGATCATGGCATCAGAACTGTCGCCGCGCGGCATTCGCGTCAACGTGGTCGCGCCAGGTGCGATCCGCACGCCGATCTGGGGACCTGCGACCGCGACGCCCGAAGCCGAGAAGGCGTTCGAGAAGCGGATCGCGCTGACGACGCCGCTGGGGCGCATTGGTGAAACAGATCACGTCGCGAAGACGGTGCTGTTCCTCGCCTCCGACGATTCCGCGCATGTGCAGGGCCAGGAAATCTTCGTCGACGGCGGCGCAGTCGCCTCGCCGAGCGGCGCGCCGATCTATCGCGGCTGATCAATTGAAGTGAAAATTGAATCGGTCGGCGCACGCAAACCGGTTGCGCCGACCGGTTCCCACGTCTCGCGAGCTGTATTTTCTGAACCTTGCGTGAGGCGTTGAACCTTCGCTTGCGCTGCCAAGACACTTTTACGGGCAGGGGGTCACGAAGACTCATTTTCAAGGGAGCCCGATATGCCAAAGGCAGCTCGTATTATTTCCCCGATTTCAGCACCGCGTATTTACACCGAAAACTCCACCATTCCCGCCAAGCGTTCCGACACCTCCGAATTCATCGGGGTCGCTCTTTTCTCCGGCATCGGCCTGTTCGTTTCGCTCGTCGCCGTCATCCTCGGCATTCAGGGCGCCTGGTTTTAGCTTCGCCGACCGCGCACCGGTCGATCAGCCGCCGCAAGCGATGTTGCGGCGGCTGACGATGTGCGCGTTGCGTCAGGCCGCGCGGAGGCTGGTTGCCGCCTCAAGCGCGCTTGCGAGCGACTTCTCGCGATGCTCCGGCCCGACCTGGATGCCATCGGCGCTGATGAATTCGGGATGATGGATGCCCATGAAGCCGAACACGCCACGCAGATAGCTTTCGAGGTGCTCCAGCGACGCGGCGGGCGTGCCCGCGCCGTAATAGCCCCCGCGCGAGATCGCGAAGATCACGCGCTTGCCGCCGGCAAGGCCCTGCGGTCCGTTCGCGCCGTAGCTGAACGTCTTCCCCGCCACGAGGACCCGGTCGATCCAGGCCTTGAGCTGGCTCGGAACGGTGAAATTGTACATCGGCGCGCCGATCACGACGATGTCAGCGGCAAGGAACTCGTCCAGCGCGGCCTTGCTGGCGGCGAGGTCGGGGCCGAGATCCGCCGGCGCAGGCGCGCCTTGCGCGGCCGCCAGATGCGAACCGGAGAGATGGGCGAGCGGGCTCTGCGTCAGGTCGCGGTAGACGATGTCGAGCGACGGTGTCGCCTGCCTGAGACGGTCGACGATGGCGGCGGAGACCTGCCGGGAAACGGAGTGGGGGCCGAGCACGCTGGAGTCGATGTGGAGGAGTTTCATTCGGGATCACCCTGGTATATGTTTGTAACCAGAGCTACATGAGTGACTATCGAAATCCCCGCAAGAACGCACCTTTTTGAGCCATGGGCACATCCTTGAAACCTGCGCACATCGATTTGACCGCCCCGCCGATGCCGGATCGCGACCACGCGGACTGCCGCGGCGTCGCCTCGATCCTCGCGCGCGTCGGCGACAAATGGAGCGTGTTCGTGATCATGATGCTGAGCGACGGGCCCAAGCGCTTCAACGAGCTCAAGCGCATGATCAACGGCATCTCGCAGCGGATGTTGACCCTGACGTTGCGCGGGCTCGAGCGCGACGGGCTGGTCACACGCACGATCTTCCCGACCATTCCGCCGCGGGTGGATTACGAGCTGACCGATCTCGGCCGCGGACTGCAGCAGCCGGTGAGGGCACTCGGCGAATGGGCGATCACGCATCAGGAGCAGATCGCCTCGGCGCGCACGCGCTTCGACGAGCGGAACACTCCTTAAAGCAGCGAGACCAAGCCACCGCCGTGGCGTTCGAGCCGGCCGGCGAGCTCGAGCTCCAAGAGCACGGTGCGCACGATGGCCGGCGAGGCGCCGGACATCCGCACGAGATCGTCGATCGTGACAGGGGCGGGGCCGAGCAGGCCGGTGATCTGATCGCGGTCGTGTCCTTGCGGATCGCTTTCGAACGGCTCGCTGTCGGGCTCGTTCGCGGTGCGCATCAGCGGCCGCTCCATGATCGGTGCGACCGCGTTGACGACGTCGGCGGCTTCGGTGACGAGTGTCGCACCCTGCTTGATCAGATCATTGGTGCCGGCCGCGCGCGGGTCGAGCGGCGAGCCGGGCACCGCGAACACCTCGCGCCCCTGTTCGGCCGCCATGCGTGCGGTGATCAGCGAGCCCGAACGGTGCGCCGCCTCCACCACGACGACGCCGAGCGCGGCGCCCGAGATCAGCCGGTTGCGGCGGGGGAAGTCGCGGGCGCGCGGCTCGTGGCCGAGCGGCATCTCGGAGATCGCGGCACCCTTGCGGTCGAGGATCGAGGCCAGCAAATCGCCGTGCTCCGGCGGATAGATGCAGTCATGGCCGCCGGCAAGCACGGCGATGGTGCCGCTCTCCACGCTGGCGCGGTGCGCGGCCTGGTCGACGCCGCGGGCGAGCCCCGAGATGACGACAAAGCCGGCTTCGCCGAGCTCGCGGGCGAGCTGACCGGCGAATTTCAAGCCCGCACCGGAGGCATTGCGCGAACCGACGATCGCGATCATCGGCCGCATCAGCGTTGCAGTGTCGCCGCGCACGGCGAGCAGCGGCGGCGCATCGTCAAGCGTTGCCAGCCGCGCCGGATAACCGTCCTCGCCGGGCGCGAGCCAGGCAATTCCGAACTTGCGGCTCGCGGCAAGCTCGGCTTTCGCATCGTCAGCGCTGCAGATGCGCGCCGATCGCTGCGCACCGCCGCGACGTGCCAGATCCGGCAGCCGCTCCAGCGCCGCGCGCGCCGTGCCGAAATGATCGACCAGCGACCGGAACGTACGTGGCCCGACATTGTCGGACCGGATCAGCCGCAGGCGGTCAATCCTGTCGGCCTCGGTCAGCTCTACACTTGGATTGATGGCGTCCACGGCAGCTCCTTGCAGGCACAGCATGGAACAACCTGAGGGCGTGGGCAACAGCGGCGTGCGCTTGCGCGGCTTCGTCGCGATGCTAAAAGCGATCCCAATAAGAAGGGTATTGCCATGATCTCACTCGCCGACCTCCAGCGCCGCATCGAAGCGGGCGAGCTTTCGCCCGAGTCCGCCATAGCGCAATCGCATGCGGCGATCGAGGCGCGGGAGAAGGACGTCCACGCCTTCGTCCGTCACGACACCTCCGCGAAGGCGCAAGGCGCCGGGCCGCTCCGCGGCATCGCGGTCGGGATCAAGGACATCATCGACACTGCCAATATGCCGACCGAGATGGGCTCGGAGATCTATCGCGGCTGGCAGCCGCGCGCGGACGCGCCTGTCGTGATGATGCTGAAGCGGGCGGGCGCCACCATCATCGGCAAGACCACGACCACGGCGTTCGCCTCACGCGATCCAACCCCGACGCTCAATCCGCATAACCTTGGCCATACGCCGGGCGGCTCGTCCTCGGGCTCGGCCGCGGCCGTCGGTGCCGGCATGATCCCGCTGGCTCTGGGCACCCAGACCGGCGGCTCGGTGATCCGCCCCGCTGCCTATTGCGGCACCGCCGCGATCAAGCCGTCGTTCCGGATGCTGCCGACGGTCGGCGTCAAATGCTATTCGTGGGCGCTCGACACGGTCGGCCTGTTCGGCGCGCGCGCGGAAGATCTCGCGCGCGGATTGCTCGCGATGACCGGCCGCACCGAATTCGCCGGCATCGTCCCGGCGAAGGCGCCGCGCATCGGCGTGGTCAGGCAGGAGTTTGCCGGTGCCGTGGAGCCGGCCGCCGAAGAGGGGCTGCAAGCCGCGATCAAGGCCGCCGAGAAGGCTGGCGCCAGCGTGAAGACTATCGATCTGCCGGAGGCGGTGCAGGAGGCCTGGCGTATCCACCCGATCATTCAGGACTTCGAGGCGCATCGCGCGCTCGCCTGGGAATTTTCCGAACGCCACGATGAGATCGCGCCGATGCTGCGCGCCAGTCTCGATGCGACGGTCGGTCTCACACCTAAGGACTATGACGACGCGCGGCGGATCAGCCGCCGCGGACGCCGCGAGATCGGCGAATTGTTCGAGGGGTTCGACGTGCTGCTGACCTATTCGGCACCGGGCGCGCCGCCGGCCAAGGAACTCGCGAGCACCGGCGACCCCCGCTACAACAGGCTCTGGACACTGATGGGCAATCCTTGCGTCAACGTGCCGGTGCTCAAGGCTAATGGCCTGCCGATCGGAGTGCAGGTGATCGCACGCTTCGGCAACGACGCGCATGCGCTGGCGACGGCGTGGTTCCTGGAGCAGGCGCTGGCGAAATCAAGCTAGCGCAGGTTCGAGAGCGACGATGCGCTGGCCAGATGCGGCCGGCGCTGCGCTGTGATCGGCGGCTTGCTTGAGCCAGCGCCCGGCGGCCTCGCGGCCGCTGCGGTGAAGCGCGCGAATGAAGCCGCGGCCGAGATCGGTGGACGAGCGCTGCGCCAGGCCGTCGACGAAATCTTCCGCGGCGATCCTGGAGAGCCGCAGCGACGATGCGGCCTGCGATTGCGCCCATTCCATCGCCGCGATCTCGGCATTGAGGACGGCGTTGGCCGCGATCTGATCCAGCCTGCGGTCGATCGCGGCGAGCGTGATCGGCACGTAGCTGTCGCGCGCCGGCGTGACCTGGACCAGCAGGATTTCGGTGCTCGTCGTGTCCTGCACGAGCCGCAGCAGGGGCGGGTTGCCGCCGAGGCCGCCGTCCCAATAAGCCTCGCCGTCGATTTCCACCGCGCAATGAACCAGCGGCGGACAGGTCGAGGCCAGCGCGACGTCGGCGGTGATCACGTCGTTGCGGAATATCTGCTGCTGCCCGTCGCGGATCCGGGTCGCGGCGATCAGCAGCTTCGGGCAGCGCGGGTCGCGCAAGGCGGAAAAGTTGATGTCGCGCGACAGCGCCTGCCGCAGCGGATCGAGATCGAACGGATCGAACTGGCCGGAGCGCAGCGTCGGACCGAACGCGACCGAGCTTCCCGCCGGCGAGAAGCCGCCGATCAGCATCAGCGATCGGAACGAGGCCTCGTGCATCAGCCGAATCCAGAACCGGTTCAGCCGCGCGCGGGCGCCTTCACGGCCGCCCTCAGCGAAACCGGAGGCGAGCAGAAGCGCGTTGATGGCGCCAGCGCTGGCGCCGCTGATGGTGTCGATCGCGATGGATGGCTCTTCCAGCAGCCGCTCCAGCACGCCCCAGGTGAAAGCGGCGAAGGTGCCGCCGCCCTGAAGCGCCAGCGACAATCTTTGCGGCGGCCATTGGTTGGCTTCGGGTTGCGCTGGTGCGACTGGTGCCGCAGCGATCACGGCCTCAACTGTCAGAGGAGCTTGCGCGATGCGAGCAGGCTGCGGCGCTGGTGGCGAAACGCGCACAGGCTCTGGAGCAGGAACCGGCGAGGGCGCACCGGACCAGATATCCGTGGTCGAGAGCATCCGGCTTGCCGCAGTGCCCTGCAAGCCACCTTCAACATGCGCGCTGACAATCTTCTCGCTCATTCTGAGCAACCGCCTAGAGCCATGCCCATGATCAGGGCCAAGGCCTGGAACCCATTCGTCCATACAGCCGTGATTCGGCTGCAAGTTGCGAACACCATTTGCGATATAATGCAGAAGGGGTGCCGCGGTATCCGTGGATTCCCGGCTTATGCCTTCTCGCCGATCCGGCTTTCCTTGCCCGATTGCAGCCGCTTGATGTTCTCGCGATGAGCGTAGAACAACAGCAGCGTCAGCACCGCCGCCAGCGTCGCGAGTGCGGGCTGGCCGAACCACAACAGGAACAGCGGGGTGATGAACGAGGCCACCAGGGCCGAGAGCGAGGAATAGCGGGCGGTGAAGGCGGTCGCCAACCAGAGCAGGCAGAACACCACCGCCGCCGGCCAGAACAGCCCGAGCATGATGCCGATATAGACGGCGACACCCTTGCCGCCTTTGAATTTGAGCCAGACCGGGAAGAGATGGCCGAGGAAGGCGCCAAGCCCGGCCAGCATCGCGGCATTGGGACCGGCGATGTAGCCCGCGATCACCACCGCCACGGTGCCCTTGAGCGCGTCGAACAGCAGGGTTGCGGCGGCAAGGCCCTTGCGCCCCGTGCGCAGCACATTGGTGGCGCCGATGCTGCCGGAGCCGATCGAGCGGATGTCCTGCGTGCCGCCGAGTTTCGTCAGGATCAGTCCGAAGGGAATCGAACCGAGCAGGTAGCCGATGACAAAAGCCACCGGCAGGAACAATTCAAGCGCCATGTCTGCAAATTCCCTGGCTGCAGCTCCGCACGTCAGACATGCTCGTACACCGTCCGTCCGCCGACAATGGTGCGCACCACGCGACCTGTAAAGCGGGCCTCGTCGAACGGAGTGTTCTTGCAGGGCGATTTGAGGTCGGCGGGATCGACCACCCAGGGCACATCTGGGTCGATCACGATGACATCGGCGGGGGCACCTGTGCGCAGGGTTCCGCCGGGCAATCCCAAAATCTCGGCCGGCCGGGTCGACATCGCCCGGATCAGCGTCTTGAGATCCAGCTCGTCATTGTGCACGAGGCGAAGGCCCGCCGGGAGCATGGTCTCCAGCCCGATGGCGCCGGGGGCCGCTTCCGCGAACGGCAGGCGCTTGACCTCGACGTCCTGCGGATTGTGGTCGGACATGATGACGTCGACGAGGCCGGAGGCGACGGCGGCGACCAGCGCGCGGCGGTCGTCCTCGGTGCGCAGCGGCGGCGACAACTTCAGGAACGAACGGTAAGGGCCGATGTCGTTCTCGTTCAGCGCAAGGTGGTTGATCGAGGCCGAGGCGGTCACGGCAAGGCCGGCGTCGCGGGCGCGCTTGAGCACGTCGAGCGACTCGATGCAGGTCAGCGAGGCCGCGTGATAGCGCCCGCCGGTGAGCGCGACCAGGCGCATGTCGCGCTCCAGCATCACGGCCTCCGCCGCGTTCGGGATGCCCATCAGGCCGAGCCGCGACGCGAATTCGCCCTCGTTCATCACGCCTTCGCCGACGAGATCGCGATCCTCGGTGTAGTGCACGATCAGCGCGTCGAAATCGCGCGCGTAGGTCAAGGCGCGGCGCATCACCTGCGCGTTGATCACGCTCTTGTCACAGTCGCTGAAGGCGATCGCGCCGGCCGCCTTGAGCAGGCCGAACTCGGTCATCTCCTCGCCGTGCATGCCCTTGGTGAGCGCCGCCATCGGCTGGATGTTGACGATCGCGGTGTCGCGGGCGCGACGCATCACGAAGTCGACGGTCGCCGAGTTGTCGATCACCGGCAAGGTATCGGGCTGGCAGATGATGGTGGTGATGCCGCCGGTCGCAGCCGCCTGGCTCGCAGACGCAAAGGTCTCGCGATGGCTGAAGCCGGGCTCGCCGACAAAGGCGCGCATGTCGATCAGGCCGGGTGCGACGATCTTGCCGGCGCAGTTGACGACGTCGGTGCCCTCGGGGACGCCGGCAGCGCCAATGCCGCGGCGGGTCTCCCGGATGATGCCGTCGGCAATCAGGACATCGCCGGGACCATCGAAATCCCGGGAGGGGTCGACGACGCGGGCGTTGGCAAGCAGAATGGGTCGGCGGTCGGTCAACATGAGCATCACGCGTTCGGCAGGTTGCGGGCGAGCGCTTCCAGCACCGCCATGCGCACGGCCACGCCCATTTCCACCTGTTCGCGGATCAGGGACTGCGCGCCGTCAGCAACCGCAGTGTCGATCTCGACGCCGCGGTTCATGGGGCCGGGATGCATGACAAGGGCGTCTGGCTTGGCGTAGGCGAGTTTCTTCTGATCCAGCCCGAAATAATGGAAATACTCGGAGGTCGACGGCACGAAGGAGCCGTTCATGCGCTCGCGCTGGAGCCGCAACATCATGACGATATCGGCGCCGTTGAGCCCCTCGCGCATGTCGCGCGCGACCTCGACGCCCATCCGCTCGATGCCGGGCGGCAGCAGCGTGGAGGGGCCCACGACGCGGACGCGGGCGCCCATCGCGTTGAGCAGGATGATGTTGGAGCGGGCGACGCGCGAATGCAGCACGTCGCCGCAGATCGCGACCACGAGGCCTTCGAGCCGGCCCTTGTTGCGGCGGATGGTCAGCGCGTCGAGCAGGGCCTGTGTCGGATGCTCATGCGCGCCGTCGCCGGCATTGATCACGGAACCGTCGACCTTGCGGGCCAGCAGTTCCACCGCGCCGGAGGCGTGATGGCGCACCACCAGGATATCCGGGTGCATGGCGTTGAGCGTCATGGCGGTGTCGACCAGCGTCTCGCCCTTTTTGATGGACGATGAGGACACCGACATGTTCATGACGTCGGCGCCCAGCCGTTTGCCGGCGAGCTCGAACGAGGATTGGGTCCGGGTGGAAGCCTCGAAGAAGAGGTTTACCTGCGTCCGTCCACGCAGGACGGTGCGCTTCTTGTCAACCTGGCGGTTGAGCTCGACATATTCTTCGGACAGGTCGAGGAGGCCGGTGATGTCGGCCGCGGAAAGGCCCTCGATGCCCAGCAAATGCCGGTGGCCGAGGACGAAGGTCGATTTCGATGTCATTAAAGCGAGAGCTATAGGCGGGGATGGCCGGGGGGGCAAGGGCCAAAGCCCGGGCGGGGAGTTATCCCCCGATCTGTCGGTCTTATCGCTGTGGCGTGAGCTGTCCCCGTCTTCTCCGTCATGCCCGGGCTTGTCCCGGGCATCCACGTTCTTAAGGTGCTGTCGCAGAAAAGGCGAGGATGGCCGGGACAAGCCCGGCCATGACGACTGGGATGCATTTCGTGAAATCAATTCTGGCAGCGTTCCTGGCGCTCATGACGATCAGCACCGCCCACACCCAATCGCTTCCCGGCGGTTTCGTCTATTTGCGCGACATCGACCCCAGCATCATCCAGGACATCCGCTACGCCACCTCGAACAATTTCGTCGGCCGTCCGCTCGCCGGCTACGGCGTCGGCGAATGCGTGGTGAAGCGGGAGATTGGGCTGCGGTTGAAGGCGGTGCAGCAGGAACTGGTGGCGCAAAATCTCTCGCTGAAAATGTTCGACTGCTACCGGCCGGCGCGGGCCTCGCTCGACATGGTCAGGTGGTCGCAGAACGGCCAGGAGACGGTTGCCGAGCGGCGCTACAATCCCAAAATTCCCAAGACCGAGCTGTTCCGCCTCGGCTACATCGCAAGCCGCTCGCAGCATTCGACGGGCGCCGCGCTCGATCTCACGCTGGTCGATCTCAAGGCGGACAATTCAGGCAAATACGACCCGTCAAAGGCCTACGCCGACTGTACCGCGCCGGTCGAGGCGCGCCCGCCCGAGGGCAGTGTCGACATGGGCACGGGTTACGACTGCACGGACGCGAAAGGGCATACCGCCGCGCCAACGGTCAGTCCGGACCAGCGCGCCTGGCGCAAGCGGCTCGTGGCTGCGATGGCGAGGCAAGGGTTTGTGAACTATGCGAAGGAGTGGTGGCACTTTTCACTGCCGGGGGCGGGCGGGGCGGCCTATGATTTTCCGATTCCGCCGCGGATGAAGTAGATCGCAACCGACCCGCCCGGAATGCCTCTCAATGAAAGCGCTTTGATGGATTCGCTCAATCCCGATCGTCCGCCGCCGACCGTGACACCTGCGCACGAGGCGCCGCGCGTCTGGAAATTCTGGGGCACGGCGCTGTGGGGGATCGTTATCTTCGCTGCAATGTTCGTCGGGCAGATCGGCGCCATCGTTCTGCTGGCGGTGCAGCGTGGCCTGCCGATGGACCTCGCCTCGCTTCAGCTCGTCGGCGGCGAGCCGCAGGCGCTCGCGCTGTCGGTGATACTGGGCTTGCCGGCGACACTGGCTGCGGTGTGGCTTGCCATCCGCATCAAGAAGGCCTCCTTCGTCGACTATCTCGCGCTACGCTGGCCGTCCTGGAAGCAACTCCTGTTCGGCGCGGTCGGGCTTGTCCTGATCGTCGTGGCGTGGGAGACGATGTCGCGGAGCCTCGGCCGCGAGGCCACGCCGGGCTTCATGACCGATCTGTTGAAATCTGGTCGCGACAAGGGCGCAGCCTTCTTCCTGCTGTTCGCCTTCAGCGTGGCAGCGCCGATGTCGGAAGAGGTTTTGGCGCGCGGCTTCCTCTATCGCGGCTGGTCGGCGAGCTTCCTGCGCGTGCCCGGCGCGATCATCCTGTCATCGCTGCTGTGGACGGTCGTGCACCTGCAATACGACCTGTACTTCCTCGCCGAGGTCTTCTCCATCGGCCTCTGGTTCGGCTATATGCGCTACCGCAGCAGCTCGCTCTGGCTCACGATCGTGCTGCACGCGCTGAACAATCTGACGGCGGTGGTGCTGACGATGTGGCTGGGGAGCTAGCCCGACGGTCGCCCACGTTCCGTCATTGCGAGCGAAGCGAAGCAATCCAGAATCTGTCCGCGGAGAGACTCTGGATTGCTTCGTCGCAAGGGTTCCTCGCAATGACGAGAAGGAGAGCTTCGCTCGCAATGACGAATTCTAGGCCACCAGCGCGATCACGATCGGCATCGTGATCGCCGCCAGGATCGTCTGCAGCGTGATGATCTGCGCCAGTAGCGGGGCATCGCCGCCCATCTGGCGGGCCAGCACATAGGCGCTGGTGGAAGTCGGCACCGCGGCGCAGATCGCGACGATGGCGAGGCTGTCGCCGGACAGTCCGAACCAGACGGCGAGCACCAGGGCGACCACGGGCATCAGCACCAGCTTGAACACCACGCCGATAGCGGCGCCTGCGCTGGGGCGGAGCAGGCCTTCAAGATGCAGGCCGGCGCCGGTGACGAGCAGGCCGATTGCGAGGGAGGAGCGGCCGAGTGCGTCTGCCACCTCATGCCAGATCCTGGGCAGCGGCAGGTGGATGACATTGATGACGAGACCGATCCCGCAGGCCCAGATCAGGGGATTGCGGACAACCGTCATGACGATCGCGCGCGCGGATTGCTTCTCCGGAGCGGCGTAGTGCGCGAGCACCGCCACGCTGAGGACGTTGACCAGCGGAATGATCGCCACCATCGCGACGGAGGCGAGCGCCAGCCCGACCTCGCCGAACATATTGGCGGAGACGGACAGCGCCACATAGGTCTGCCAGCGGATCGCGCCCTGGAAGATCGAGGTGAAGGCGGGGCCGTCGATATCGAGACGCGACAGGGCCGGGCGGAGCGCGAGGCAGAGCAGCGACATCGCGAGCGCGGAGAGCAGCAGCGCGCCGCCGACGCCGGCGACCGGCACTCTGGACAGGTCGGCCTTCACCAGCGTCTGGATCAGCAGCATCGGAAACAGCACGAAATAAGTCAGCCGCTCCAGCCCGTTCCATTGCGTGTCGAGCCGCATCAGGGTGCGCTTCAGCACCACGCCGAGCACGATGAGGATAAAGACGGGAAGGAGCGCCGCGATCACGACGGCCATGGATCAGCCGGGCCCCGGGGCTGCGCGCAGATTGGCGAGGCGGTCGAGCGCGCCTTGCAGGATGAAGATCGCGGCGTGCTCGTCGATCACTTCGGCGCGCTTGGCGCGGCTGACGTCCATGCCGATCAGCTCGCGCTCGACCGCGGCGGTCGACAGACGCTCGTCCCAGAGGCCGATGGGCAGCGCGGTCAGGCCGGCGAGGTTGCGGGCAAACGCCCGGGTCGATTGCGCGCGCGGGCCTTCGCTGCCGTCCATGTTGATGGGCAGGCCGAGCACGAAGCCGACGGCCTTGCGTTCACTGGCAATCGCGAGCAGCCGGGCGGCATCCTGCTTGAACGCCTTGCGCTGGATCGTCTCGACGCCGGTCGCTAACCGACGGTCCGGATTGGAGACGGCAACGCCAATGGTCTTGGTACCGAGATCAAGGCCGACCAACCCGCCCCGTTCGGGCCAGTGGGTTGCAGCATCGATGAGAGGCAGGATAAGAGCCGGCATGGGATCAGCGCATATCACGCGTCAGGCTGCGGAGTGAACCTGTAACTATGGATGTGCTGACATTATTCGGCTTGGTCGCCGTGACAGCGATGCTGGTCACTTACGCCCTGGAAGACCGCAGCTACTGGTTCGTGCTGCTGTTCGCAATGTCCTGCGTGCTCGGTTCGGCTTACGGCTTCCTGCAAGGGGCCTGGCCGTTCGGCGTGGTCGAGGCGATCTGGGCTTTGGTTGCGTTGCGGCGCTGGCATCTCAGGCCGCGATGACATCGTCGTCTTGCTTCAGGCAAGCGGCAAATCCGTTCAGCGCACTGGTTTGATGTCCGGCACGACGCTGGATGAAGAGCGTCTCGACGTGCGCGTGCGAATGGCTCAGCGCGTGGATCGATACGCTGCCGTTGATCGCACTGCGTTCGACCACGGCGCGCGGCAGCAGCGTCACGCCCATGTCGGCGGCGACACAGCCGATCATGCCGTCGAGCGTGCCGAGCTCGAAGCGTGCGGCCGACGGCCAGCCGAACTCGACAAAGATCTGTTCCAGCCGCTGCCGGTAGGTGCAGCCGGTGCGGAACGTCAGCGCGGTCGGGCCGGATTCCGGCGTCCCGGCGCGCAGCTCGGCGAGCGTGGCCCAGCGCCGCGCGCTCACCAGCACCAGCTCTTCGCGGAACGCGCTTGTCGTGGTGAGATCTGCATGCGCGATCGGACCTGCGACGAAGGCGCCGTCGAGCGTGCCTTCGAGCACGCAAGCGACGAGGTCGGCTGTGGGCGCGGTGCGCAGGCTCAGCCGCACGGCGGGAAAGCGGCGATGAAAATCAGCCAGCAGCGGCGGCAGCCGCACGGCCGCGGTCGTTTCCATCGAGCCGATCGCAAGCGGTCCCTTGGGCTCGCCGTCGTCGCAGGCAGCGAGCACGGCCTCGCGCGCTAATGCGGACATCCGTTGCGCGTAGGGCAAAAGGCGCTTGCCCGCGCCGGTCAGGGTCATGCCGCGGCTATGCCGTTCGAACAGCGGCGTACCGATCTCCGCCTCCAGCGCCTTCACGCGCTGGGTGACGTTCGACTGCACCGTGTTGAGCTCTTCGGCCGCGCGGGTGATGCCCCCGGTGCGGGCGACGGCGGCGAAGGTCTGGATGTCGCTGAGTTCCATGGCATCGTTTCGCTTTTGTGATGGTAGCGTTCGTTAGAATTCAATTTTAGAGAATGGTATTCTGGACTAATGTTCGTGTCGAGAGCGGAGGAGCCATGCCGATCACCACGCCGCTGACCCAGCTCCTGGGGATCAAGCATCCGATCCTGCTGGCTCCGATGGACACGATCGCCGGCAGCCGGCTGACGCGGGCTGTCAGCGAGGCCGGCGGCTTCGGGATCCTGGGTGGTGGCTACGGCGATCAGGAGCGGCTCGAGGCCGAGACCAGTCAGCTGATCGGCTTTGCGTCGTTCGGTATCGGCTTCATCACCTGGAGCCTGGCAAAACAACCAAAACTTCTCGACATCGCGCTCGCTGCCAATCCGCAAGCGATCATGCTGTCATTCGGCGATCCCGCACCATTTGCAGCGCGCATCAAGGCGTGCGGGGCGCGCTTGATCTGCCAGGTGCAGAGCGAGGACATGGCGAAGCAGGCGCTCGACGCCGGTGCGGACATCCTGATCGCGCAGGGGACCGAAGCCGGGGGCCATGGCGCATCGCGCACCACCGTCGACATCGTGCCTGCGATCGTCGATTTCGCGGCCGGCCGCGTGCCGGTGGTTGCCGCCGGCGGAATTGCCGATGGTCGCGGGCTCGCGGCGATGATGATGCTGGGCGCCTCCGGGGTGCTGATCGGCACGCGCTTCTATGCGAGCGTGGAGGCCAATGGTGCGGAGGAAGCCAAGCAGCGCATTCGCGACGCTGATCCCAATGACACGGCGCGCGGCGTCATCGTCGACTGGTCGCGCAGCCTGTTCTGGCCGGCGCCGTTCACCGCGCGAACGCTGGTCAACAATCATATCAGGCGCTGGACCGGCCGCGAGGTCGAGCTGCTGCAGCGCGCCGCCGAGGTGACCGTCGACTATGCCGCGGCAAGGGCAGCGGGCAATTTTGAGGTCGCCGCGGTCTTTGCCGGTGAGGCTGTCGGCCTGATCCATGATATTCCGTCCGCCGCCGAAATCGTCGAACGGATCGCGACCGAGGCCGAGCAATTGCTAGCCGGTCGGCGTAATTCCAGCGTGTCCGCCTAAACTGCGAGAGAACAACCATGTGGCCGAACCGTCGACTGATTGACCTCTTCAAGACCGAATTCCCGATCGTGCTGGCGCCGATGGCTGGCGTGATGGACGCGGAGCTGGTGATCGCCGTTGCGCAAGGCGGGGGGCTCGGCTCGCTGCCGAGCGCGATGCTGTCGCCGGACAAGGCGCGCGAGCAGGTCAACATCATCCGGCAGCGGGTCTCCGCGCCGGTGAACATGAATTTCTTCTGCCACACACCGGTCGAGCTCACGGCCGAGGCGGAGGCGCGCTGGAAGCAGCGCCTCGCGGGCTACTACCGTGAGCATGGCCTCGATCCCGCCGCACCCATCAATGCCGCGAACCGCGCGCCGTTCGACGCCGGCTTCTGCGCGGTGGTGGAGGAGCTGAAGCCGGAGATCGTCAGCTTCCATTTCGGCCTGCCGGAGGCCGCGCTGCTCAAGCGGGTCAAAGCGGCAGGATGTCTCGTCATCTCCTCGGCGACCACGGTGAGGGAAGCGATCTGGCTCGAGCAGCACGGCGCTGACGCGGTGATCGCACAAGGTGCGGAGGCCGGCGGCCATCGCGGCATGTTCCTGACCGACAAGATCTCGGAACAGCCCGGCACCTTTGCGCTGGTGCCGCAGGTGGTCGATGCGGTGAAGGTCCCGGTGATTGCGGCTGGCGGCGTTGCGGATGGCCGCGGCATCGCGGCGGCGTTCGCGCTCGGCGCGGCAGGCGTGCAGATCGGAAGTGCCTATCTGCGCTGTCCGGAATCCAAGGTCAGTGCGGCGGCCCGCGCGGCGCTCGCCGAAGGGCGGGATGATTCCACCGTCATCACCAATGTCATGACGGGGCGCCCGGCGCGCGGCGTCCAGAACCGCCTGATGCGCGAGGCCGGCCCGATTTCGCCGGACGCACCGCCATTTCCTCATGCCGCAACGGCGCTGGGACCGCTGAAGGCGGCTGCCGAAAAGCAGGGCACGGTGGATTTCACCAACCTCTGGGCCGGGCAGGCCATCGCCCTGGGCCGCGAGGTCCCGGCGGCTGAACTGACCCGCGATCTCGCCAAATCGGCCCTGGCCCGCCTGAAAGCTCTCGCCGGATAGATCCCGCCGCCGGTTGCGGCGCAAAAGCGGCCTCTGCTATACGGCACATAGGTTTTGCCGTGAGAGGCCTTATATAATGTCCGTCGACGCCGCTACCGTCCGCCGCATCGCGCATCTGGCGCGCATTGCGGTTTCCGAGGGCGAGGTTCCGCATCTGCAGGGCGAGCTCAACGCCATGCTCGCCTTTGTCGAGCAGCTCTCGGAGGTCAATGTCGAGGGTGTGGAGCCCATGACCTCGGTCACCCCGATGCAGATGAAGAAGCGGCAGGATTTGGTCAATGACGGCGAGATCGCCGACGATATCGTTGCCAACGCGCCCGCGACCGAAGGTCACTTCTTCCTGGTGCCGAAGGTTGTTGAGTAATTTACGTAGCGTTTTCGAGCGAAGTGGAAGCCGGTTCGCGTAAAGAAAACGCGTCAAAAGAGTCTCAGGACGAAGTCCGATGTGCATGCTTTGCGACGACGAGAAGGCCTATCAGGCTTACATGAACTATCTCGACAAGATGGAGCGGCAGGGCAAGGCTGCCGACCCCAACGTCGCCGTGAATGCCGTGCTCGACGAGATCGAAGCGGCTGCGAAAGCGGCCGCCAAAAAAGACGACCCGGCCAACGACAAGTCCCTGTCTCCGTTCTTCTGCAGCCCGATCAATAAATGACCGATTTGACATCGCTGACGCTCGCGGAGGCCCGCAAGGGCCTCGCGGCCAAGACTTTCACGTCCCTTGAGCTGACCGACGCGCATCTGAACGCGATCGAAGCCGCGCGCGTGCTCAATGCTTTCGTCATGGAGACGCCGGATCAGGCGCGAACCATGGCGCGCGAAGCGGACGCCAGGATCGGGAAGGGCGATGCGGGGCCGCTCGCCGGCATTCCGCTCGGCATCAAAGACCTGTTCGCGACCAAGGGCGTGCGCACCACGGCGTGCTCCAAAATCCTCGGCAATTTCGTGCCGACTTACGAGTCCACCATCACTTCGCAGCTGTGGCGCGACGGCGCGGTGATGCTGGGCAAGCTCAACAATGACGAGTTCGCGATGGGCTCGTCGAACGAGACCTCGTGCTTCGGCCCGGTGGGAAATCCCTGGCGGCGCGACGGAAGCAACACGACGCTGGTGCCGGGCGGCTCGTCCGGCGGCTCGGCCTCCGCCGTGGCGGCGCTGCTGTGCATGGGCGCGACCGCGACCGACACCGGCGGCTCGATCCGCCAGCCGGCGGCGTTCACCGCAACCGTCGGCATCAAGCCGACCTATGGCCGCTGCTCGCGCTGGGGCATCGTCGCCTTTGCCTCCTCGCTCGACCAGGCCGGTCCGATCGCGCGCAGCACGCGTGATGCCGCAATGCTGCTGCGCTCGATGGCCGGTCACGATCCGAAGGACACCACCTCGGTCGACATGGCCGTGCCGGACTACGAGGCTGCGATCGGCAAGTCCGTGAAGGGCATGAAGATCGGCATTCCCAGGGAATACCGTCTCGACGGGATGCCGGCCGAGATCGAAAAGCTTTGGGAAGCGGGTGCGGCCTGGCTGAAAGCGGCCGGCGCCGAACTCGTTGAAGTGTCACTGCCGCACACCAAATACGCCTTGCCGGCCTATTACATCGTTGCGCCGGCGGAGGCGTCCTCCAACCTCGCGCGCTACGACGGCGTGCGCTACGGCCTGCGCGAGCAGGGCCGGAACATTAACGAACTCTACGAGAACACCCGCGCCGAAGGGTTTGGCGCGGAGGTGAAGCGCCGCGTCATGATCGGCACCTACGTGCTCTCGGCCGGCTATTACGACGCCTATTATTTGCGCGCCCAGAAGGTGCGTACGCTGATCAAGAAGGACTTTGAGGACTGCTTCGCCAAGGGCGTGGACGCGATCCTGACGCCGGCGACGCCGTCGGCGGCCTTCGGCATCGGCGAAAAGGGTGGGGCGGACCCCGTCGAGATGTACCTCAACGACATCTTCACGGTGACCGTGAACATGGCGGGCCTGCCGGGCATCGCCGTGCCGGCCGGCAAGGACGCGCAGGGCCTGCCGCTCGGCCTGCAGTTGATCGGCCGGCCTTTCGACGAGGAGACGCTGTTCTCGCTCGGCGAGGTGATCGAGCAGGCCGCCGGCCGCTTCACGCCGGCGAAATGGTGGTGAACATGGCGGCGTATATCGGCAGCCTCGTCGGCGCCGCGCCGCCCCCGGATCTCAGCGCGCCGCTCGCCGCACTGTGGTGGGCCGCCAAGGGCGACTGGGATCAGGCGCACAGAATCGTCCAGGACGAGAGCAGCCGCGAGGCCGCCTGGGTGCACGCCTATCTGCACCGGGTCGAGGGCGACCTCGGCAATGCCGGCTATTGGTACCGCCAGGCCGGCCGGCCCGTGGCAACGGATTCGCTTGAAGCAGAATGGCAGCGCATCGTCGATGCGCTGGGTGAGAGTGCATCCACATGAGCGAGCCTGGTTTCACGAGTCCGAAAGCGAAGCCGGAGGATTTATTCGGCCGCTTTCGCGAGATCGTTTCCGATCCGCTCAACCTCCTGATCGAACGCGTCCCAATGGCAGGCCTCGTCGGAGGCGACCAAGTCTATCTGCATAACGGCCGGAAGGTTCCGGGCATCGGGCCCGAAGCCTATTACGGCCCTTTCAGCAGTGTGCTCATCATCAATCGCGGCGTCCACGAGCCGCTGGAAGAATATGTCTTCCAGGAATTGCTGAAGCGGCTCGGCGAGGCTCCCTCCATGATCGAGCTCGGCGCCTATTGGGGCCACTATTCGATGTGGCTCAAGAAGGCGCGGCCCAAGGCAGAGGTCATCCTGGTCGAGCCGGATCCCGCATGCCTGAAGACCGGTCAGGATAATTTCGCGCGCAACGGACTGCGGGCCGAATTCGTGAAAGCCTTCGTCGGCAAGGGCAAATTCGAGGTCGATGCCTTCTTCAGGGACAGGAAGATCAAGCATCTCGACATATTGCATGCCGATATCCAGGCCTTCGAGGTCGAGATGCTGCAGGGCGCGGAGAGCGTGCTCGCCAAGCGCCGCGTCGATTATCTCTTCATCGCAACCCATTCGCAGGCCCTCCATTACGAAGTCGTCGATCGTCTCAAGGCGCACGGCTACCGCGTCGAGATCTCCAGCGATTTCGAGGAGCAGAGCACGTCGTTCGACGGCTTCGTGTTCGCCTCCTCGCCGGAAGTCGACGCGCTGTTCGGAGCGATCGAGGTGATGGGCCGCCGCGAGATCGCGCTGCGCCAACCGGCCGAGGTGCTTCGGTCGCTCAACGGACTTCTCGAAGCCGGTGAAGCGCGCGCGGCCAAGGGACCAATGAAGGAACCAGTGAAGCCATGAACGCACCTGCCGCACCCCACAAGCTTCTCAAGGGCTCAACCGGTGACTGGGAGATGGTCATCGGCCTGGAGGTCCACGCTCAGGTGACGTCGAACGCGAAGCTGTTCTCCGGCGCCTCCACCGCGTTCGGCGGCGAACCGAATACGCATGTGTCGCTGGTGGACGCGGCGATGCCGGGCATGCTGCCGGTCATCAACGAGGAATGCGTCAGACAGGCTGTCCGGACCGGGCTCGGGCTGAACGCGCAGATCAATCTGCGCTCGGTGTTCGACCGCAAGAACTATTTCTATCCGGACTCGCCGCAGGGCTACCAGATCAGCCAGTACAAGTCGCCGATCGTCGGCGAAGGCGAGGTCGTGGTCGAACTGGACGGCGGCAAGACCGCCACGATCGGCATCGAGCGGCTGCATCTGGAACAGGATGCCGGCAAGTTGCTGCACGATCAGTCGCCGACCATGTCCTATGTCGACCTCAACCGATGCGGCGTGGCGCTGATGGAGATCGTCTCCAAACCCGACATCCGCGATGCCGAGCAGGCCAAGGCCTATGTGACCAAGCTGCGCTCGATCCTGCGCTATCTCGGCACCTGCGACGGCGACATGGAGAAGGGATCCCTGCGCGCCGACGTCAACGTCTCCGTGCGCAAGCCGGGCGCGCCGCTCGGCACCCGCTGCGAGATCAAGAACATGAACTCGATCAATTTCATCGGCCAGGCGATCGAGTACGAGGCCAGGCGCCAGATCGAAATCCTCGAGGACGGCGGCGCGATCGACCAGGAGACCCGGCTCTATGACCCCAACAAGGGCGAGACGCGGTCGATGCGGTCCAAGGAGGAGGCGCACGACTATCGCTACTTCCCCGATCCCGACCTGCTGCCGCTGGAGTTCTCGCAAAGCTTCGTCGACGAGCTGAAGGCTGAGCTGCCCGAGTTGCCGGACCAGAAGAAGACGCGCTTCGTCGCGGATCTCGGCCTGTCGTCCTACGACGCCAGCGTGCTGGTCGCCGAGCGCGAGAGCGCGGTGTTCTACGAGACCGTGCTGGAAAAGCTCGCCAACCGCGCGCGCGACGGCAAGGTCGCCGCCAACTGGGTGATCAACGAGCTGTTCGGTCGGCTCAACAAGGAAGGCCGGGATATTACGGACTCTCCGGTCGATGCCGCACAGCTCTCAGGGATCATCGACCTGATCGGCGAGGGTACGATCTCCGGCAAGATCGCCAAGGATCTGTTCGAGATCGTCTGGCAGGAGGGCGGCGATCCCCGCGCGCTGGTCGAAAGCCGCGGCATGAAGCAGGTCACGGATCTTTCGGCGATCGAAAAGGTTGTCGACGACATCATCGCGGCCAATCCCGACAAGGCGGCGCAGGTCAAGGACAAGCCGCAGTCACTCGGCTGGTTCGTCGGCCAGGTGATGAAGGCATCCGGCGGCAAGGCCAACCCGCAGAGCGTCAACGAGCTGCTCAAGTCCAAGCTCGGCATCTGACCTCGCACGTTCGAACGAGGTGACGGACAGGCATCGTCACCTCGCTTTCGGTTCGCGATGCGACGCTCGCGCGCATCCTCGGCGACGAACTTCATCCCGATCGAACGCGATACGCCGACCGAATCGCCGTCACGCGATTCGCGCAAAACGGCGACTTGCACACGCTCCGACGAGCGCTCGCGCCGTTAATCATGAAAATATTTTCGTTGCCAAAAGTCGCGACTCAGAGTCCGCGAAGCGCCCTCGAGGGGCGCTCGCGCGATTGGCGCGATAGGTCATTACATCGATCGTGCGCGATGCGCGCGTGCAGAAAAATACTTGCTGCATAGTGTTTTTCTGCAGTCGCATCTTTTGCGAACGTCGATGCCGCGGGGACTCTCTGCGCTCGCATGCACACATCGTGCAGTCCGTTTGCATCGTGTTCGCCAGCGCAGGCGCGTTTCGCCGTCAACACTTCTTTAAGCGAGACGCTGTTTTTTTCGTTGTGTTGGTGTATTCGGGATGAGTGTGCACTCGATCCCCGACTGCATGCAGCGATTAAGCCATCTCACACATCGGAGGGCAACATGGCCAAGAAAGCTAAGAAGGCAAAGAAGGCGAAGAAGGCGAAGAGCGCAGTGAAGAAGACTGCGAAGAAGACCCGCAAGGTCGCCAAGAAGAAGTAACTTCGCTTTTTGAAGTTGCCGGCTCCTAGAGAGCCGGCACGTCATCAGCGCCTTCTCGAAGGTTCTGGTCGACGATAGAGGGTGTCGGCGAGACATCAGGTCAACGGTCGGATCGTTCTCTTTCGCGGGTTCGCTCGCCAAAGGCCGGTCCGGCAGAAGAAACAAGTTTTCTTCGTTCGTGCGGTTCTCCGTAAGGGGCTCCGCAATTTCACAAGTGGCCTTCGGGCCAACGTGGAAGCTGGTCCTGACGTGTTCGCCGACGCCCTCGTTCTCATGAGGCCGGGGTATTGCCGGCATTCCCATATCCCACATTGTTGATCTGATCGCGGCGTGGCTGTGCTGCCTTGAGCAGGCAGGGCTATCGCATATGACGTCTCAGCGATGCCTGAGCGAGCGCCTCGTCCTTCGAGACGACTGCTTCGCGGCCTCCTCGGGATGAGCCTCAGCTGCATCCATCTGCGTTGATGTTGCCGCATACTCGTCCCTCATCCTGAGGGCCGCCGCAGGCGGGCATATCGAGAGATGGCCGCAGTCGAGCTTCCCGCCATATGTTTCTTCATAGGCGCGCCCTGCTTGAACAGGGAGGCTGCGGCGCAATTGCACGCTGTTCGCGCGCCGCTTCTCATTCGCGGTGTCATCGCCCGGCTCCGACCGGGATCCAGTACGCCGCAGCTTCTCGTGGGACCATTGCTGTCTCTGGAATACCGGTGACGAGAGCGGAGGGGACATCACTGCACGCCCGTCACCGTGCGCGATGGTTATCGTTCTCCCAAAATCCCAAGGTAAACCGAATCTGACGAATTGCAGAAGTGCCTGCAAAACCGGGACTTCTTGCATTTGTCGTGCGCGCCTGGGGCGGGCGCGTTTACGTCTGCTTCATCGCGATACTTAAACTGCCATTCAAATTTGCCCGCCACATTACCTCCAACAAGCCGGCAAACGGCACGGGCAACAAGCCTCGGGGATGAGTTGAACAGTTGATTGGACGGGAGCCGCGCTCGGGGGACGAGGCGGCATAAGAAAAAAGGGGATGCGTTATGTTTCAGGGTACTTTTGATCTGGAGACCGCGACGCCGATCGACGCAGGCGCGCTGTCGGACGTGCTGTTCGAGCGCGGCCTGTATTGGGCGAGCGGACGCTCCGGTCTCGTCGATCTCGTCGCCGCGCACAAATGGTTCAACCTCGCCGCGCTGAAGGGCCGCAAGGACGCCGTGACGCTGCGCCAGGAAGTTGCCGGGCAGATGTCGGACGCGGACATCTCGGCCGCGCAGCGCGAGGCGAGGGCGTGGGTCGCCGCCCACTGAGCGGAGAATCTCGTTCTTGGTTTCACCTGATTTGTGCTGAATCAGGTTCCCTCGTGGTCCGCCAACCGGATTCGGAGCGGCATGAGGCCACCGTCGCGTGTCAGGTGAAGGAACGCACAGATCTCGGATTCCGCGGCGGGGTGGCGGAGAGGGAGGGATTCGAACCCTCGATACAGCTTGAGACCGTATGACGCTTTAGCAAAGCGTTGCCTTCAGCCACTCGGCCACCTCTCCGGTGCGAGCCTTATGCATCTAATTACTCGGGCTGGTCAATTTGGAAGCGTGTGTTTTTGCTCGAATATTCCCAGCGAATTCCGAAACCAAGCGGTTTGCTCTCCGCGCGAGAACGTAACGCCGCGATAACGGACACAAAGCTGGAGGTTCTGGCGCCCGTATTTAGAGCGGTTCTGGCGCGGACAAAGGCTCCCTTCATCCACATAAACGATTGATTTTGCTTTCAAATTGGATCGGATGGCCCGCGCGTGGGACGATTGCCTTCGTCGCCGACCGCCTCTATCAAGTGATTCAGTTGCAAGTGATTGATTTGATTGTCTCTCTCCGCCATTCGCCACAAGCTATGGAGCGGTGATTGCCCTCAGATCGGCCGACGGGGTCCCGTGTCAGGCTGCGGGAAGGGCGCTCTTACTATTAGTCGGGATAACTCGCTCGCCGGCTGAGGGGCTACCCCGTCGCGCCGGAGGTCGCCGCAATCAAGGAGAGCCTGTCTTGGCGCGATTGCTCTTTCGGTTGGAACCGCGCCCTCGAGACCAAAGCGGGGAAGGGCTGCCGGGCTACGCCGCTACGTTCTCATGCCGCTACGGTCTCATCTTGCAATGTCGGGACCGATGGTATGATTGACCGACGTCCCGAGGGAGGAATGGACTTGGCGGGTGAACTGCAGACCAAATTTCGACGTGCTGTCGAAGCCTTTCACGCCCATGATTTGGTCAAAGCGGAAAGAATACTGCAGCAGATCGCAAAATCCGCCAGGAACATCTTCGAAGTCGAACATCTCCTGGGCGTGGTGAAGCTCGTACAAGGTCGATTTGCGGAGGCCGAGATGCATCTCAGGGCGGCCGTGGCCCTGAACGGAAGCAGCGACGAGGCCCTCAGCAATTATGGATATGCGCTCAAAGCGCTGAATCGGCCTCAGGAAGCCCTGGCCTATTTCACGCGCGCATTGGCGGTGAATCCGCGCAATTCCCTTTCGTATCACAACAGAGGTACGATCCTGGCCGAGTTCGCGAGAAGCTATGGCGAAGCGATTGAGCAATTCGACAAGGCGACATTCTACAATCCGAACTTTGCCGATGCCTACGCAAGCAAGGGCGGCTGCCTTGAAAAGCTCAGACGTTTCGAGGATGCTCTCGTCGCCTACGACAAGGCGTTGTCGATCAGGCCTGACCTGGAGACTGCATGGCTTGGTCGAGGCAACGCACTCCGGAATCTCAGGCGGTACGACGACGCATTTGCCACGTACGACCAGGCGCTGTCGGCCAGGCCGGATGTCCCGAGTGCATGGGTTGGCCGAGGTGAAGTTCTCACCGATCTCAAGCGCCACGACGAGGCGCTGGCTGCGTACGACAAGGCGATCTCGATCAAGCCCGACCTCGAGAGCGCGTGGGTTGCCCGGGGGCATGTTTTCTGGAGCCTGAAGCGCTACGACGAAGCCTCGACAGCCTATGACAGGGCGCTCTCGATCAAGTCCGACCTGGAGAACGCGTGGCTTGGTCGGGGCAACGTGTCCTTCGATCTCAAGCGCCTTGACGAGGCGTTGGCTGCCTATGACAGGCGTTGTCGATCCGCCCTGATCTGGCGGAAGCCTGGCTTGGCCGCGGCAATGTTCTCACCGAGCTCAAGCGCCGTGACGATGCACTCGCTGCGTACGACCGGGCGCTGTCGATCAAGCCTGATCTCGCCGAGGCGTGGCTTGGTCGCGGCAATGTTGCGTGGGGGCTCAAGCGCTACGAGGAGGCTCTTGCCGCGTATGACAAGGCGCTCGCGATCAAGGCCGACATCGAGGGGGCCTGGATTGGCCGTGGCAACGTCTTTACCGAGCTCGGGCGCCATGACGAAGCCTTCATCGCCTTCGACAAGGCGGTGTCGATCAGGCCCGACCTGGAGGGCATCGAGGGTTTGCGTCTCCTTGCGAAGATGAACCTGTGCAATTGGGACAATCTGGACGAAGAGATCGGCCGGTTGACGGCAGCAATACGGCTCGGGAAGGCCAATAGCTCTCCCTTTGCTTTGCTGTCCCTGACGGATTCTCCCGATGATCAGCTCAGCTGCGCCAGGAGTTGGTGAGGGCAAAGCTCCCGCATGCCTCCAAAACGAGAGGGGGGGTGAAATCCGTCGCCACGACAAGATCCGGGTCGGATATGTTTCGCCTGATTTTCGCAAGCATCCGGTCGGGTACCTCACCGCCGAGATATTCGAGAGTCACGATCCCGACCGCTTCGAGACGTATGCGTTTTCAATCGGTCCTGACGACAACAGCGATCTCCGCAAGCGGCTCGAAAAGTCATTTCATCGCTTTGTCGATTGCGAGCACAAGCTCGACGGTGAAGTCCTGAAAGCGATCGACGATGCGCAGATCGATATTCTAGTCGATCTTGCTGGCCATACGCACAATGCCAGGCTGTCGTTGTTCGCGGCCAGTCCGGCTCCGATCGTCGTCAACTATCTTGGGTTCGCGGGGACGTTGGGGAGCGGGGAGCTAGTCGACTACATCATTGCCGATCCGATCGTGCTGCCAGATCAAAACAGCGAATTCTTCGACGAGAAGGTCGTTCGTTTGCCCGGCAGCTTCATGCCGCGTGATAATCGCGTCGGGACAATCGACGATGCTGCGCCCGATCGGGCCGACCACTATTTGCGGCAGGAATGGACTGTGTTTTGCTGCTTCAACAACGCCTACAAGATCAATCCGGCTGTCTTTGGCTCCTGGATGAATATCTTGAAGAGCGTGGACCAGTCGGTCTTGTGGCTGTCCGACGTCGGCGAGATCGCAAAATCGAATCTGCGGAAGGAAGCCAAGGGCAGGGGCGTCGACCCGGATCGCCTGGTGTTTGCAAGGCGCGTTGCGTCTTCATCCGAACATTTGGGGCGCCATCGCCTCGCCGACCTCTTCCTGGATACGCTGCCCTACAACGCACATACGACGGCCAGCGACGCGCTGTGGGCTGGTCTGCCGGTGGTGACCCACATCGGGAACAGTTTCGCCGGCCGCGTGGCGGCAAGCTTGCTGAGCGCTGTCGGCCTGCCTGAGCTGATCACGCGAACGCGTGCGGATTATGAAGCACTCGCGATCGAGCTGGCGCTTGATAAACAGAAGCTGGCGGATATTCGCGGACGGCTGCAAGGGAACCACCTGACCGCATCACTGTTTGATGCCGCGCTCTACGCCAAGCGGCTGGAGACAGCTTTCGAGGCTATGTATCAACGATATCAGACGGCTTGGCGCCGGATCATATCGAAGTTCCAGCGCGCGGATGGGGATGACGATCGCAGCCGCTTAATGGTCAGGCCAGCCAGTTCCCGAAGGGGTGGCCCGCGCCGAGTCCTTAGGTTGATTCCACGATTCGACCGGCTCAGATCCACAGCAGAGCGTCTCCACGGGTGTGAGGGGCCGGTGCCGGAACTTTTGACGGCAAATGAAACCCGTCGAAAAAATCCAACAAATTCAAGCCGTTACAAAGTCGCCCCGATCACATCTGCGTGTTATTTGTGCAACACCTGCCGGAAAACACGCTCCATCGGCTCGTTCTGAAGCGTTCTGTTGTTGTGTGTGCAAGGGCGTTCGGTAATTGTGACTGAGCGACGGAGGGGGGCATCCCGAGGTCGTCCCGTCTTAGGTGGTTCGCTTAAGTCCCTCGCGTTCAGCGGGTGTGTCCGAAGGCGCGAAGCGACTAAGCGGTGAATTTAAGGGACAAGGGAACCAACCTTAGGGTGTCTTCACCCAGCGGATCCGGAACCTTCCCTATGGCAAACTTGGAGGTTTAACATGAAGTTGGTTAAGAGCCTTTTGCTCGGTTCCGCAGCGGGTCTGATCGCTGTCGGCGGAGCGCAGGCAGCCGATCTCCCCGTGAAGGCCAAAGCGGTCGAATACGTGAAGATCTGCTCCCTGTACGGTGCGGGTTTCTACTACATCCCCGGCACGGACACCTGCATCAAGCTGGGTGGTTATCTGCGCGCTGAAGTCGCGCTGAACACCAACTCGGACTACAGCGGTCAGTTCACCGGCAATAACGGTGCCCGCAACCGTCTGACGAACTACTACACCATGCGCGCTCGTGAAGATCTCAACATCGACACGCGCACCGCGACCGAGTACGGCGTTGTCCGTACCTTCTTCGACGGCGTGTTCTCCTGGACGACCGGCAACTACAACGGCACCGGCAGCGCGACCGGCACGACCGCCTACAGCAGCACGCTGGCCCTCAACACCTCGGGTGCGGCCCCGGCTCTCGTCGGTTCCTCGATCAACGGAAACGACGGCGGCACCTCGGGCGGCTCGCTCGGCGTGTACTACGCCTTCATCCAGTTCGCTGGCTTCACGATGGGTAAGGCCGTGTCGCAGTTCGACGCGCCCTGGACCAACTACCCGGGCAACAACTACGACGGTCTCGTCGGCGGCAGCGGCACGGTCACTGGTGTCAACCAGTTCTCCTACACCGCTGACTTCGGTCAGGGCGTGACGGCAGCGTTCTCGGCTGAAGATAGGGCGGCCTACTATGACGCCGGCAACCTGAACATGACCGGCGCGTCTGCGGCTGGCATTCTTGGTGGCTCGTATGGCTCCAACGCCATCGGCGGCACGCGTTCGCCGAACCTCGTTGGTATGGTCCGCGTCGACCAGGCCTGGGGTCTCTTCCAGGCGTCGGTGGCTGCACATGACAACCACGTTGCCTACTACGGCGCGACCGAACCCACCGGTCATCCCGATGACAAGTGGGGTTGGGCGGTTCAGCTCGCTCTGTCGATCAAGAACATCCCGACCGGTGCGGGTGACGTGATCAACATCCAGGGCGTCTACACCGACGGTGCGACCCGCTACAACTTCCAGAACCTCGCGGGCAGCAGCTACTCGATGTTTGGCAGCTCCGGCGTTGCCTACCAGAGCGTCGGCTTCGCCAATGCTCCGGACACCGTGTTCGTCACGGGCAGCCAGCAGGAAACGGTCAAGACTTGGGGCTTCCGCGGTGCGTACACCCACAACTGGGACCCCTACTGGAACACCGCGATCTACGGTGCTTACGCCCAGGCCCAGTTCGGTTCCTTGGCCAAGACCACGATCTGCGGCGCCGGTGGTGCTGGTGGCGTGTTCGGCGGCATTGCCGGTGTGACGGGTTGTAACCCGGACTTCGCCGTCGGCTCGGTGGGTCTCATCACCCGCTGGACCCCGGTCAAGAACTTGACGTTCTCGGCTGACGTTGCCTGGACCCGTATCGACCAGAAGTATTCTGGTGTCATTGGCACCGTTACTCCGTCCGGTACGACGGGCAAGCCGCTTGCAGCCTACGAGCTGAAGGATCAGGACACCGTTACCCTGCTCCTCCGCGCTCAGCGCAACTGGTAAGTTCGGTCTAACGACCTGATAGAAAGCCCCGGCGGGAAACCGCCGGGGCTTTTTCTTTTGCCGGTGATGCTTGTTTTTGCCTCCGCCCATGGCGACCGCGTTGGAGCGTCGCTGTCCATTGCTCGATCGTTCGTCGTGACCTGATCGAAGCTGCGTCGGGGAGAGGGGATCTCTGCGCTGCACGCCAGCCCCGACCGAGGCGCGGGTTCTGGCCGTCGTTGAACCATCGCGGACCTGCGAACCCCCGCTTATCAGGTGTTCAGCCGGAAGGGATCGATGCCTTCTTGGAGCCGCAGGGCAACGGAGAGCTCACCGATCTGACCACGACCCTGCAGGCCCGAAGAGCTTGGCAGCTCCACAAGGTTCTGGCAGTTCCAAGGGTTCTGGCAGTCTCGAAGATTCTAGCACTCACGAGGCGCGTGTCGAGAAAGCCCCGGCTGACGATCACACGTCAGTTCTTCTTCGGTGGCTCAAGTCCCGGCGACATTGGCGGCCGCCACCAAAGGGCTTCCCGGCAGCGAGTCGAGGGAAGATGCCGCTACTCCACGCTGCCGGCGCCGCGGCGCAAATCGGCTTCGATCTGCAACCGCGTGCCACCGCCGAAGCGGGCGCGGTAGACCTGAAGGTTCTCCATGATCCGCTGCACGTAGTTGCGTGTCTCGGAGAACGGAATCAGCTCGACCCAGTCGACCGCGTCGACCTTGGGATCGCGCGGATCGCCGTAACGATCGACCCACTTCTTCACACTGCCGCGGCCGGCATTGTAGGCGGCGAAGGTCATGATGTAGGAGCCGCGATAGTCCTCGAGCAGCCCACCGAGCTCGGCCGAGCCGAGCGTGGCGTTGTAGGCCGAATCGTTCTTCAGACGTCCCAGATCGTAGGTCCCGCCGTGCCGCTTGCAGACATAGCGCGCGGCGTCCGGCGTCACCTGCATCAGCCCATAGGCCTGGGCCGGCGAGACGACCGAGGGATTGAAGGCGCTCTCCTGCCGCGCGATGGCGTAGATGATGCTGCGCTCGACCTCGGGGCCGATCGGCGTGAACTGCGGAATGCCGTTTATGGGATAGGCATAGAAATCGAACGGCAGCCCGCGATTGAGCGCGGCCTTGCCGAGCAGCAGCATGCCGCGCGCGTCGCTGTGGCGCTGGGTGAGCTCGCCGAGGCCGGCCAGCGCTTCGGGATCGCCGTTCTCGCCCATGTCGGCGAGAACAGGTATCGCCATCTCGCGCTCGTCGAGCTCGTAGAGCAGCTGCGCGGCGCGCACGATCTCCAGCCGTTCGGCACCGCGGCTGCGCGGCTGAGCGTTGAGCTCGATCTGCGGCAGGCCGAGCTTGGCGCGTGCGAGCTGGCCGTAATAGCTGGTCGATTGCTCGGCTGCCCGCGCGTAGGCGTTGCGCGCCTCCTGCTGGCGGCCTGCAGCTTCCGCAGCGCGGCCCTGCCAATAGCCGGCGCGCGCCAGCGTGGTCGGATTGACGCTGCCGGTCCCGATTCGGCCAAAATGCTGGGTGGCAGCCGCGGGATCGTTGAGGAAGCGCAATGCGATCCAGCCGGCGGTGAACTCCTGCTCGGTCTTGTAGATGTCGCGCGAGGGCAGGGCGGCATCGCGCGCGATCAGATAGGCGCTGCGGAACTCCTCGGTGTCGATCATCTTGCGCGCCAGGAGGCGCCGCTCGATCCACCATTCGTCGAGATTGTAGAGCCGGCCCGGATCCTTCGGTGCCGACAGCATGAGCTGGGCGGCTTCCGCAAATTTCTCATCACGGCGCAGCAGTTGGATCTTGCTGAAGATGAAGCCGGGATCGCCGTGCAGCTCGCGCGGCACGGCTTCGAGCAGCGCTCGGGCATTCGGCGCTTTCTTGAGCGAGGCGATGCGGGCCTTGGCGAGTGCGACATAGCCGGCGCCGAGGCGCTTCGCAGCACGCAGTGCAGCCTCGTTCTCGCTGCCGTAGAGCAGCGTGTCCATCCGCGCCTTCTGATCGCCGGGCGTCAGCAGCGCGCCGAACTGGTCGAGTGCGTTGTTCTCGGTGTCTTCCGACATCGGGTCGCTGCGCCAGGCATCGCGCACCAGACGTTCGGCGTTGGCGCGGTCGCCGCGCGCCAGCATCGCCTTCGCGAGCGTGAAGCGGCCCTTGGCGGACACGGGCGATTCGTTCTCGAACCACGACCACGCGACCTGGTCGTCGCGCCTGTCGTCCCACATCGCGGCCTCCAGTCGCCGGCGCAGGAAGGTCTGTGACGGCCAGCTCGGATTGGCGGAGAGGAAGGCGCGGTAGCGCTCCACAGTCGCGCCATTGTCCTCGCTGCGCAGGATGATCCATTCCGCGAGTTTTCGCGCGACGGGATCCGAGATCGCGGCCGCGGCATTGGTGGCGTCGCCCGCCTTGCGCTTGCGCACGAGCTCGATCACGGTCTCCAGCGTGTCCTTGTCGGCTTGCGACGTCGAGGAGGTCGCAGCAACCGCAGCCGGTGTGACCGGCTTGCGCGGGGCGGCATGTTGGCGGGTCGCAGGAGCCAGGACAGGAGCCGCGACGGGCTTGGCGGGGGCCGGGGCGGTCGGTCTGACGATGGCCGTCGCAGCCGGCGCGGGGGCGGTCTTCGGGACCGAGCCGCCAACGGTCGGCGTTGACTTTGGCGCGGCAGCCGTAGGCTTCAGCTTGTCCTTCGCAGGTTCCTTGTCTGCGTTCTTGCCAGCATCCTTGCCCGCATCCTTGGCAGGCTTCTTCGCGGCATCCTTGGCGGGGGCACTGGTCGCGCCCTTGCTTGCCCCCTTGGCGGCGTCCTTCGGAGTTACCTTGCCGGCTCCCTTGGACGCACCTTTCGCAGTGTCCTTGGCGGCTGGCTTGGCTGCGGGTTTCGCGGTTTCCTTCGCGGTATCCTTGGCCGTTTCCGCGGTTGTCTCATTGGATTTGGCCCAGGCGGCGCAGCCGGCCGACAGCCCTGCCATCAGGCACACGATCAGGCCGGTGGATCGCCATGCGGCGCGCGGAAATGAGGACACGGCGTTTCGTCGCCCCGAATCAGTCAATTGGCTCAAGACCTAGCTGTACAAGATCTGGCTGTATTTGATTGAATATGCGGACAAATTACCAACAGCCGCTTACCTTCGCCCGGTTTGCACCACCACCGCGGCAAAATCGCGGCCTAAACGGTGCGTCAGACGGGAGCGGGTCTTTTACCGACGGGATAGACCCGATATGAATGCGGCCTGCGCTCAAGATTGCCGCGTACGGAGGAAGTCCATGGCAGCCAAGACAAAATTCCGGGGATCGTTCACCGCCTTGGTCACGCCGTTCAAGAACGGCTCGCTGGACGAGGCGGCGTTTCGCTCCCTGGTCAACTGGCAGATTTCAGAGGGTACCAATGGCCTGGTTCCCGTCGGCACCACCGGAGAGAGCCCGACGCTGAGCCATGACGAGCACAAGAAGGTCGTCGAATGGTGCATCGAGGAAGCGAAAGGCCGCGTGCCTGTCGTCGCCGGCGCCGGCTCCAACTCGACCAAGGAGGCGATCGAGCTCGCCCAGCACGCCGAGAAGGCGGGCGCCAATGCGGTTCTGGTCGTGACGCCCTACTACAACAAGCCGACCCAGGAAGGCATGTACCAGCACTTCAAGGCGATCAACGACGCGATCGGGATTCCGATCATCATCTACAACATCCCGCCGCGCTCGGTGATCGACATGTCGGTCGACACCATGGCGCGGCTCTGGGAGCTCAAGAACATCGCCGGCGTCAAGGACGCCACGGCCAGCATGGTCCGCGTCTCGCAGCAGCGCGCGGCAATGGGCGAGGACTTCAACCAGCTCTCGGGCGAGGATGCGACCATCCTCGGTTACATGGCGCATGGCGGCCATGGTTGTATCTCGGTGACCTCGAACGTCGCGCCGCGGCTGTGCTCCGAGTTCCAGGCCGCCTGGGCGAAGGGCGACCATGCCACCGCGTTGAAGCTGCATGACAAGCTGATGCCGCTGCACAACAACCTCTTCATCGAGAGCAATCCGGCGCCGATCAAGTACGCGCTGTCGCTGCTCGGCAAGCTCGACGAGACGCTGCGGCTGCCGATGGTGCCGGTCACCGAACCGACCCGCGTTGCCGTGCGCAGCGCGATGGTTCATGCTGGCCTCATCAACTGACGCGCTAGCCGATTGGGGAATTTTTCATGGCGATCGAGGAAAGAGGCACGCGGATGCTCACGGAGTTCCGCGAGTTCGCCATGAAGGGCAACGTCGTCGACCTCGCGGTCGGCGTCATCATCGGCGCGGCCTTCGGCGCCATCGTGACGTCGCTGGTCGGCGACGTGATCATGCCGATCATCGGTGCGGCCACCGGCGGTCTCGACTTCTCGAACTACTTCACGCCGCTTTCGGGCAAGGTCACCGCGGCAAATCTCGCGGACGCGAAAAAGCAGGGCGCCGTCTTGGCTTGGGGCAACTTCCTCACGCTGACGATCAACTTCATCATCATTGCCTTCGTGCTGTTCCTGGTGATCCGTGCCATGAACAAGCTGAAGCGCAAGGACGAGGCAGAGCCTGCCGCTCCGCCAAAGCCGTCGGCCGAGGTCGAGCTGCTGACCGAGATCCGCGATCTCCTCAAGAAGTCTTGACGCGCGCGCTTCATCCAAACTGTTAGCGTCCTCGCGCATCTCGATCAGGTTTGTCTTCCATGGCCGACAAGAACGAACGTCCGATCAAGGTCATGGCGGAAAATCGCAAGGCCCGCTTCAACTATGCGATCGAGGATACGATCGAGGTCGGCATTGCGTTGACCGGCACCGAGGTCAAGTCGATCCGCAGCGGCAAAAGCACGATCGCGGAATCCTACGCCGATTCCAAGAACGGCGAGATCTGGCTGATCAACGCCACCATTCCGGAATATCTCCAGGGCAATCGCTTCAATCACGAGCCCAAGCGGCCGCGAAAACTGCTGCTGCATCGCAAGCAGATCAACAAGCTGATGGGGGCGGTCGACCGCGAAGGCATGACGCTGATCCCGCTCAAGCTTTACTTCAACGAGCGTGGCCGCGCGAAATTGCAGCTAGCGGTTGCAAAGGGCAAGAAGCTGCACGACAAGCGCGAGTCCGAGAAGAAGCGCGACTGGAGCCGGGAGAAGGGCCGCCTGATGCGTGCGAGGGGATAGCGGGATGACTCAGAGAAACCTGCTCGAGGTCGATTGGAGCCGGATTCCCGCACCCGCGGACGACGGTGGTGCCGCGCACCTGAAAGGCATGACATTGCCGCCGGTCAGCCTGCTCGCGACTGACGACACGTCGGTCGCGCTGTCGGCGCTGCGTGGCCGAACCGTGGTGTTCGCCTATCCGCGCACCGGCGAGCCCGGCAAGATCGCGCTGGTCGACGATTGGGACATGATCCCGGGCGCGCGCGGCTGCACGCCGCAGACTTGCGCATTTCGCGATCTGTTCGCCGAACTGAAGGCCGCCGGCGCCGCGCAGGTGTTCGGCCTCTCGACCCAGAGCAACGCGTACCAGACCGAGATGGCCTCGCGGCTGCATCTGCCGTTCCCGGTGCTCTCGGACGACAAGCTGGCGCTTACGCGCGCCCTGAACTTGCCGACCATGGAGGTCGCGGGCCTGACGCTGATCAAGCGCCTCGCGCTGATCGTTGACGACGCCAGGATCACGCATGTGTTCTATCCGGTGTTTCCGCCCGACCGAAACGCCGGCGATGTCCTGGACTGGCTGAAGGGCAATGCCGCCACGGGCTCGTCCAAGGACTAGTCGAGGTCGGCCTTCACCTTCGCGAACACGGAGCGGAACATGTCCGGCGTCAGCACGCGGGTGTTCGTGTTGTAGCGGGAGCAGTGATAGCTGTCGTAGAGCCTGAATGCGCCGGCCTGATGCACGGCGCCGTGGCCGAAGGGGGCCTGTGATCCCTTCAGGTTCAGCGGCTTGAGCACGGTGTCGTGCGCAATACGCCCGAGGGCGACGATCGCGCGCAGGTTCGGCATCGTTGCGAGATTCGCCGCGAGGAACTGCCGGCAGGTGTTGATCTCGACCGGCAGCGGCTTGTTCTGCGGCGGCACGCAATGCACCGCATTGGCGATCCGACAGTCGACCAGCTTCAGGCCGTCGTCGGGACGCGCCTGATATTTGCCCTTGGCGAAGCCGTATTCGAGCAGCGTCGCGTAGAGCAGGTCGCCGGCATAATCGCCGGTGAAGGGACGGCCGGTACGGTTGGCGCCCTGCATCCCCGGCGCGAGGCCGACGATCAGCAGGCGCGCCTTGATGTCGCCGAAAGGCGCAACCGGTGCATTGTGCCACAATGGCTCGCGCGCGCGGTTCGCCTCGCGAAAGGCGACCAGGCGCGGACAGAGCGGACAGTCACGGTCGGGGACGAGGCTGAGAGGCTGGCGGCTTGACCGGGTCGCCTCACTCCTCGAAGTCGTCATCGCCCCTCGCCGGCGCCATCGTGGTCGCGCGCTGGAGGAACTGCGGAGCGTGGTGGCGCGCCTCGCGGTCGCCGCGGTCACGCGGGGCGGGGCGCTCGGACGGGTCGCGGCCGAGCTTGGACTGCAGCTCGACGAGGTCGGTGAAGACGTCGGCCTGCCGGCGCAGCTCGTCGGCGATCATCGGCGGCTGGCTCGCGATCGTGGAAATCACGGTGACCCGCACGCCGCGGCGCTGAACGGCCTCGACCAGGGAGCGGAAGTCGCCGTCACCGGAGAACAGCACCATCTGATCGATGTGCTCGGCGAGCTCCATGGCGTTCACGGCGAGCTCGATGTCCATGTTGCCCTTGACCTTGCGGCGGCCGGAGGCGTCGATGAACTCCTTGGTCGCCTTGGTGACGACGGTGTAGCCGTTGTAGTCGAGCCAGTCGATCAGCGGGCGGATCGAGGAGTACTCCTGATCCTCGATGATGGCGGTGTAGTAGAACGCCCTCAGCAGCGTCCCGCGACTCTGAAACTCCTTCAGCAGGCGCTTGTAATCGATGTCGAAGCCCAGAGTTTTCGCCGTCGCGTAGAGATTGGCTCCATCGATGAAGAGCGCGATCTTGTCGGAAGAGGAAGGTGACATTCAGTTTGCTCGCGTAGAGTTCGTGATTGATCGTTTATTGTTGGCGCGGCGACAGCAAGCCGCGCACTTCTAAAGTCCCGCCGAAACCCGTCGAAACCGCAAATCCGGAGAAGTCGGGGCAATCAAGGTATAGTTATGGCCAACTTGCACACTCCCGGCGCCGCCGTCGCCGGCAGCCCGGGAAACCACCCATCCCAGCCCCAATGTGGGGGTAACAGAGCCGTTTGGCGAGGCCAAATCACAAATTGGCCTTGCGAAACCCTGCCGGCCCCTATAACTACCGCCATTCATCCACATATTTCGTCCCACCCACAACGGAGCGACAGTCGATGGCTCGCGTCACCGTAGAAGATTGTATCGACAAGGTCGACAACCGGTTTGACCTGGTCCTGCTGGCCGCCCACCGCGCCCGCATGATTTCGTCTGGTTCACAACTAACGGTTGACCGCGATAACGACAAGAACCCTGTTGTGTCTTTGCGCGAAATTGCTGAGACCACCATTTCGCCGGAGGACCTCCGTGAGGAGCTGGTGCACTCGCTGCAGAAGTTCGTCGAGGTCGACGAGCCCGAGCCGGACACCGTACCGCTGATCGGTTCCGCCGGTGCAAGCGTGGATGCAGACGATACCGAAGTCGCCGTTGAGCGCATGACGGAAGAAGAGCTCCTGAAGGGTCTCGAAGGCCTGGCGCCGCCCGAGGAGCAGCCCGAGGAGGACGAGTAAATCGTCCCATCGCGCTCGTCGACTTCTTTGTGATCTTATCAAAGGCCCGAACCGTTGTTCGGGCCTTTGCTTTTGTTGGCGTTTTCGTGGTTACCATAGCGTGGTCGGTTCGCGCCTGTTCCTGTCACTGAATTGATCGGACACGCGCGCGATCGGAGCTAAGATGTATACAACGGGCTGTGTCGTGGCCCGTTTGAAGGCAGGACGGCATGGTATATCGACGCCGCACACCAGCGCAGATGCAGGCCGCAACCGAATCGGTTGCCGTGGCCCCGACTGCGCCGGTGGCGCGCCCGGCGAAGCCTCGCGCACGCATGATGCGTCAATATGACCTCGTCGAGCGCGTCAGGTCCTACAATCCCAACACCGACGAAGATTTGCTGAACCGCGCCTATGTCTACGCCATGAAGGCGCACGGCTCGCAGACCCGCGCCTCGGGCGACCCGTACTTCTCCCATCCGCTCGAAGTGGCGGCGATTCTGACCGACCTGAAGCTCGACGACGCCACCATCGTGGCTGCGCTGCTCCACGACACGATCGAGGACACCGAAGCGACGCGGGCCGAGATCGACCAGATCTTCGGGCCCGAGATCGGAGCGCTGGTCGAGGGCCTGACCAAGCTGAAGCGGCTGGAGCTGGTGTCGCGGGAGGCCAAGCAGGCCGAAAATCTGCGCAAATTGTTGCTGGCCATTGCCGACGACGTTCGCGTGCTCCTGGTGAAGCTCGCCGACCGCCTGCACAACATGCGCACGCTGGACTTCGTGCCGACGGAATCGCGACGGCGTATTGCCGAGGAGACGCTCGATATCTATGCGCCGCTGGCGGGGCGCATGGGCATGCAGGAAATGCGCGAGGAGCTGGAGGACCTGTCGTTCCGGACCCTCGATCCGGAAGCCTATTCGGTGGTGATGCAGCGGCTCGATGCGCTGGCCGAGCGCAACCGCAATCTGATCGGCGAAATCGAGGACCAGCTCTCCAACAATCTGCGGCACCGGGGCCTGGGGGCGCGGGTCTATGGCCGCCGCAAGAAGCCATTCTCGATCTGGACCAAGATGGAGCGCAAGTCGGTCGGCTTCGAGCAATTGTCCGACATCTTCGGTTTCCGCGTCGTCGTCAACGACATCGAGGCCTGCTACCGCGCGCTCGGCATCGTCCACACGAACTGGCCGGTCGTGCCCGGGCGGTTCAAGGACTACATCTCGACGCCGAAGCAGAACGACTACCGCTCGATCCACACCACCGTGATCGGCCCCGGCAATCAGCGCGTCGAGTTGCAGATCCGCACCGAGGCGATGGACCAGATCGCCGAGCGCGGCATCGCCGCGCACGTGTTCTACAAGGAAGGCGTGGGCTCGCCGACCGAATTTCTCAAGCGCGAGTCCAATGCGTTCGCCTGGTTGCGCCACACCATCGGCATCCTCTCGGAGAGCGCCAACCCCGAGGAATTCCTCGAGCACACCAAGCTCGAGCTGTTCCACGACCAGGTGTTCTGCTTCACTCCGAAGGGCAAGCTGATCGCGCTGCCGCGCCATGCCAACGTGATCGATTTCGCCTATGCCGTGCATACCGACGTCGGCAACAGCGCGGTGGGCTGCAAGATCAACGGCCAGTTTGCGCCGCTGTCCTCGGAGCTTCAGAACGGCGACGAAGTCGAGGTGTTGACCTCGGAAGCGCAAGCTGCGCCCCCGTCGGCCTGGGAAACGCTCGCGGTCACCGGCAAGGCGCGTGCCGCGATCCGCCGCGCGACCAGGACTGCAGTGCGCGATCAATATGTCGGTCTCGGCCGGCGCATCGTCGAGCGCCTGTTCGAGCGCGCCAAGATCGAATACGCCGACGACAAGCTCAAGGGCGCGCTGCCGCGACTGGCGCGGACCTCGATCGAGGACGTCATGGCGGCTGTGGGACGCGGCGAGATCAAGGCCTCCCACGTCGCGCGTGCGATGTATCCCGACTACAAGGAGGAGCGCATCGCGCGGTACGGCGTCAAGAAGGGGCTTGCCGGCAAGCTCAAGGAGAAGTCGTCCGAACCGCCGCGCAGCCCGGTCGCGATCCCGATCCGCGGCATCAATTCCGACCTGCCAGTGAAGTTCGCGCCGAACGGCGGCGCAGTGCCTGGTGACCGCATCATCGGCATTGTCACGCCGGGCGAGGGCATCACCATCTACCCGATCCAGGCCCCGGCCCTGAAGGATTTCGAGGAGGAGCCGGAGCGCTGGCTCGATGTGCGCTGGGACATCGAGGACTCCACGCCACAGCGCTTCCCGGCCCGCATCAAGGTCGAGAATGTCAACGAGCCTGGCGCGCTGGCGCAGATCGCGACCGTGATCGCCGAGCACGACGGCAACATCGACAACATCAGCATGCAGCGCCGCTCACCGGATTTCACGGAGACGACGATCGATCTCGAAGTCTACGATCTCAAGCATTTGAGCGCGATCCTGGCCCAGCTGCGCGCGAAGGCGGTCGTCGCCCGCGCCGAACGTGTTAATGGATAGACGCCTTCCGTCCTGGTCTATCCGTGTGATTCCGTGAGTCCCGAAATGCCTGCACCTCCGCTCCGCCTCGGCGTTAATGTTGACCATGTCGCGACCCTGCGTAACGCGCGCGGCGGCCGCAATCCCGATCCGGTGCGCGCGGCGCTGCTGGCGATCGAGGCCGGTGCCGACGGCATCACCGCCCATTTGCGCGAGGATCGCCGGCACATCCGCGACGAGGACATGGCGCGGCTGAAAGCCGAGATCTCCAAGCCGCTCAATTTCGAGATGGCGGCGACCGACGACATGATGCGCATTTCGCTCGCCACCAGGCCGCACGCGGTGTGCCTCGTGCCGGAGCGGCGCCAGGAGGTGACGACCGAAGGCGGGCTCGACGTCGTCGGCCAGCACAATGCGCTGGCGCCCTATATCGCGCGGCTGAACGATGCCGGCATCCGGGTGTCGCTGTTCATCGCGGCAGATCCCGCCCAGATCGAGATGGCGGCGCGGCTGCGCGCCCCCGTGATCGAGATCCACACCGGCGCCTGGTGCGACGCCGTCGTCGACGGTCACACTGATAAGGCCGAGGCCGAATGGCGGCGGATCGTGGCGGGGGCGAAGCTCGCGAAGGAAGCGGGGCTGGAGGTTCACGCCGGACACGGGCTGGACTATGCGACGGCGGAGACGATCGCAGGCTTGCCGGACATCATGGAGCTCAACATCGGCTATTACATGATCGGCGAAGCCCTGTTCGTGGGTCTCGCCGAGACGGTTCGCAGCATGCGCGCAGCGATGGACCGCGGCCGGAGCCGGGCATGATCATCGGCATCGGCTCCGATCTGATCGATATCACCCGTGTCGGCAAGGTGATCGACCGCCATGGCGAGCGCTTCCTCGATCGCATCTTCACCGCGGCCGAGCGGGCCAAGGCGGAGCGGCGCGCCAAGAACGAGAAGATGGTGGTCGCGACCTACGCCAAGCGCTTCGCCGCCAAGGAGGCCTGCTCCAAGGCGCTCGGCACCGGCATCAGGCGCGGCGTGTGGTGGCGCGACATGGGTGTGGTCAACCTGCCGGGAGGGCGGCCAACCATGCAATTGACGGGCGGGGCGCTGGCCCGGCTCCAGGCCCTGACGCCGGAGGGGTTCGCGGCGCAGATCGACCTGTCGATCACCGATGACTGGCCGTTGGCACAGGCCTTCGTCATCATTTCCGCCGTGCCGCTGGCCAAACCCTGACGGTACTCTGATCATTTTATAATTCGCATTCAAAATCAAACGCTTATGCAGTTTTGATGCGATCCTTGATTGCGTGGCCTCCGACAACCGTCTAAAAGTCCGCGGACGCAAATCAGGCTGGGCGAATTCGGCTTTACGCCGGAATTGGCCCTCATTATCAGAATCAGGACAATCTCCTTGGCCGCGAGCGATGGGCTGCTCGCGCGAGGAGGGCGCTCTGTGACCGCCGGCCGAATTGAGAGAGCAATGAGCGTGACTTCAGGAACGAAAACTGAGAGCGGCGTCGGCGAAACGATCCGGGTCGTGATCCACGCTCTCCTGATCGCGCTGGTGATCCGCACCTTCCTGTTCCAGCCGTTCAACATCCCATCCGGCTCGATGAAGGCGACACTGCTGGTCGGCGACTATCTGTTCGTCTCGAAATATTCGTACGGCTACAGTCACTATTCGATCCCGTTCTCGCCGCCGCTGTTCTCGGGGCGGATCTGGGGCTCGGACCCGAACCGAGGCGACATCGTCGTATTCCGCCTGCCGAAGGACGATTCCACCGACTACATCAAGCGCGTGATCGGCCTGCCCGGCGACCGCATCCAGATGCGGGACGGGCTGCTCTACATCAACGACACGCCGGTCGAGCGGCAGCGCATGAGCGAATTTGTCGGCGAGGACCCCTGCGGCGCCGAAGGCAGCGGCGTCTCCCGGGTGAAGCGCTGGAAGGAGACGCTGCCGAATGGCGTGTCCTACGAAACGCTGGACTGCGCCGACAACGGCTACGTCGACAACACCAACGTCTACACCGTGCCGACCGGCCACTTCTTCATGATGGGCGACAACCGGGACAATTCCACCGACAGCCGCTTCCTCGGCCAGGTCGGCTACGTGCCGCAGGAGAATTTGATCGGGCGCGCCCAGATGATCTTCTTCTCGATCGCGGAAGGCGAGCATGCCTGGATGTTCTGGCGCTGGCCGTGGGCGGTGCGCTGGAATCGCTTCTTCAAAATCGTCCGATGAAAGACGAAGCCAAGGACATCGCGACCCTACCGACCGAGGCGCAAGCGGGCCCCGACGGCGAAGCTGCGACCAAGACTCTTGAGAGCAAGGCGCTCGAGATCAAGGCGCCTGCAAAGAAGAAGCGGGTGCGGAGCAGCAAGGCCAGGAGCTCGGATGCGAATGCGGGGCTCGAGGCACGCATCGGCTACAGCTTTGCCGATCCGAATCTCTTGATGCAAGGCATCACGCATGTCTCCGCGCTGAAGTCCGGGCGCAAGCGCGGCGACAGCTATCAGCGGCTGGAATTCCTCGGCGACCACGTGCTCGGGCTCGTCGTCTCCGATATGCTCTATCACGCCTTCCCGAACGCCGATGAAGGCGAGATGTCCAAGCGACTTGCCGAACTGGTACGCAAGGAGAGCTGCGCCGATGTCGCCAAGTCGCTCGGTCTGCTCGACGACATCAAGCTCGGCTCGGTCGGCCCCAGCGCCGACGCGCGCCTCCGCAAGAGCGTGCTCGGCGACATCTGCGAGGCCGTGATCGGCGCCGTTTTCCTCGATGGCGGCTACGCGGCGGCGGCCGACTTCGTCAAGCGCAACTGGACCGAGCGCATGCACAAGCCGCGGCGTCCGTTGCGCGATCCCAAGACAGTTCTTCAGGAATGGGCGCAGGGCAAGGGATTGCCGACGCCCGTTTATCGCGAGGTCGAGCGCACCGGCCCGCATCATGATCCGCAATTCCGCGTGGCGGTCGATCTTCCGGGGCTCGCTTCGGCGGAAGGCATCGGCGGCAGCAAGCGCGCGGCAGAGAAGGTAGCAGCTTCAGTGATGATCGAACGTGAAGGCGTTGGCGGCGGCAATGACGGTTGAAGCAAGCGGCGAGGCGCCCACTGCCACGCGCTGCGGCTTCGTTGCGCTGATCGGCGCGCCGAACGTCGGCAAATCCACGCTGGTCAATGCGCTGGTCGGGGCCAAGGTCACGATCGTCTCGCGCAAGGTGCAGACCACGCGCGCGCTGATCCGCGGCATCGTGATTGAGAACAACGCGCAGATCATCCTGGTCGATACGCCGGGCATCTTCCTGCCCAAGCGCCGGCTCGACCGCGCCATGGTCTCGACCGCCTGGAGCGGCGCGCATGACGCCGACCTCGTCTGCGTGCTGCTGGATGCCAAGGCCGGCATCGACGAGGAAGCCGAGGCGATCCTCACCAAGGTCGCCAGCGTCAAGCACGAGAAGATTTTGGTCATCAACAAGGTCGACCTGGTCCAGCGCGAGAAGCTGCTGGCGCTGGCGCAGGCCGCCAACGAGCGCATGGCCTTCGCAAAGACCTTCATGATCGCGGCGATCTCCGGCGACGGCGTCGACGACCTCAGGCATACACTGGCCGAGATCGTGCCGCCGGGGCCGTTCCTCTATCCCGAAGACCAGATGTCGGACGCGCCGATGCGGCAGCTTGCGGCCGAGATCACGCGCGAGAAGATCTTTCGCAAGCTGCACCAGGAATTGCCCTACCAGTCCACGGTCGAGACCGACAAGTGGGAGGAGCGCAAGGACAAATCGGTGCGCATTGAGCAGACGATTTTCGTCGAGCGCGAAAGCCAGCGCAAGATCGTGCTCGGCGCGGGCGGCGCCACCATCAAGTCGATCGGCGCGGACTCGCGCAAGGAGATCGGCGAGATCCTGGGCGTGCCGGTGCACCTGTTCCTGTTCGTCAAGGTGCGCGAGAACTGGAGCGACGATCCCGATCGCTACCGCGAGATGGGCCTGGAATTTCCCAAAGAATAACCAAGAAAAGATCGGTCAGCGATGAGCGTACCCAGCAACGTACGGCGCTTCGAAGCGTTGCTCTATGCATCGTTGATGCTGGATGCCTTGTCGGTGGCGGTGCAGGACCGCACGCCCAATGCCGAGATGACCGAGCAGATGATCATGACGTCGACGCTGCTTGCCGGCGGCATGATCCTGCTGCTGGTGTATTTCGTCAAGCTGGCCGCGCACGGGCGCAAGAACTGGCCGCGCTGGGTGCTGGCGGCAGCGCTCGTACTGTCGGTGATCTCGCTCGGCCAGATCATCGGCGAGAAAGGCATGGAACTCGACAGCGCCATTGAGATCGTCTCCTGCGTGCTGACGGCGATGGGATTGTACTTCTCGTTCCGCGGCGACGCGCAGGGCTGGTTCAATGCGTAAGGCGTCGGGCGGATTGGCGGCGCGCAATCCCGCCAATCCGCCCTACGATTGAAGACCGGAATCCGCTAGACTTCACCCATGGAATGGACCGACGAAGGCATCGTCCTGGGGGTGCGGCGGCATGGCGAGAGCAGCGCCATCGTCGAGCTGCTGACCCGTGCGCACGGCCGCCATCTCGGTCTCGTCCGCGGCGGCGCCGGCTCGCGGATGCGGCCCTTGCTGCAGCCCGGTAACAGCCTCAGCGTGGTATGGCGGGCGCGGCTCGACGAGCATCTCGGCACCTATGCCATTGAGGGCCTCAAGCTGCGGGCGGCGACGCTGCTGGGATCATCCCACGGCGTCTACGGCATCACCCATCTCGCCTCGATCGCGCGGTTGCTGCCGGAACGCGATCCGCACGAAAACCTCCTGGCGCTGCTCGAACATTCGCTCGACGATTTCGACGACATCGGCAGCGCCGCCGTACACGTGATCCATTTCGAGCTGGCGATGCTCACCGAGCTCGGCTTCGGGCTGGCGCTGGAAAACTGCGCGGTGACCGGAGAAACCAACGACCTGATCTACGTCTCGCCCAAATCCGGCGGCGCGGTGTCACGCGGGGCGGGCGAACCGTGGCGCGACCGCCTGTTGCGACTGCCGCCGTTCCTGCGCCAAGGCGAGGTGCAGGGCGACCTCACCGACGAGGATCTCCAGGATGGCTTTCGATTGACCGGCTTGTTCCTGCTGCGCCACGTGCTGGAGCCGCGCGGGCAGAGCCATTCCGACGCGCGGGCAGGCTTCATCAACGCGCTGACGCGACAACAGGCAAAGGCCGTGATGCCCGCGCCATGAGCCTGGCGCGGCTCTGCGTTGCCTCAGTGGGCCGGCCACTGCTGGAACAAAACGGGGTTCCCCGGACTTGCCATTTTGGGTTCCAACCGGGGATAGGCTCATGCTGATCAAGGGACTTGTGATATCGGCAGCGCTGATCGCGCTGGCGCCGGACGCCCTCGCGGGTGAGCAGCCGGGCGTCTTTCGCCGTGCCTCCTGTACCGTCGTCAGATTCTATGTAGCCAAATATTCCGCTGCGGCCGCAGAGGCATGGGCAAGGTCCAAGGGCGCGACGGAGGCCGAGATCGAGACGGCGCGGCGGTGCCTGCCCAATGCCCCGGCCACCACGCAGGCCAAAAACGCCCAACCCACCCAGACCTTCACCGCAGGCTGGGCCGGCCAGTAGGCCGCGCACAGGGAACCAATCGATCCTTGCCCGATTCGCTTCCACGGTTTAACCGGGCGGCATGGGAAAACGATTGATTCCGCCGGAGGAACCGGCCGAAATTCACGAGGTGCCGCTGCGTGAGGCGCTGGAAGAGCGCTATCTCGCCTATGCGCTGTCCACCATCATGCACCGCGCGCTGCCGGATGCCCGCGACGGCCTGAAGCCGGTACACCGGCGCATCCTCTATGGCATGCGCCTGCTACGGCTTGATCCGGGCACGGCATTCAAGAAGTCCGCCAAAATCGTCGGCGACGTGATGGGCTCGTTCCATCCGCATGGCGACCAGGCGATCTACGACGCCATGGTGCGTCTGGCGCAGGATTTCTCCTCGCGCTACCCGCTGGTCGACGGCCAGGGCAATTTCGGCAATATCGACGGCGATAATCCGGCCGCCTATCGCTACACCGAAGCGCGCATGACCGACGTCGCGCGGCTTCTGCTCGACGGCATCGACGAGGACGGGGTCGAATTCCGCCCCAATTACGACGGCCAGTCGAAAGAGCCGATCGTGCTGCCCGGCGGCTTCCCGAACCTGCTCGCCAACGGTGCGCAGGGTATCGCGGTCGGCATGGCGACCTCGATCCCGCCGCACAACGCGGCCGAGCTCTGCGACGCCGCGCTGCATCTGATCGAGAAGCCCGACGCGAAATCCAGGGCGCTGCTGAAATGGGTCAAGGGTCCGGATTTCCCCACCGGCGGCATCTGCGTCGATTCCAAGCAGGCGATCGCTGAAGCCTACACCACCGGCCGCGGCTCGTTTCGCGTCCGCTCCCGATGGGAGCAGGAAGAGGGCGCGCGCGGCACCTGGGTAGTCGTCGTCACCGAGATTCCCTTTCTGGTGCAGAAGTCGCGGCTGATCGAGAAGATCGCCGAGCTGCTGGACCAGAAGAAGCTGCCGCTGGTCGGCGATATCAGGGACGAATCGGCCGAAGACGTTCGCATCGTGATCGAGCCGAAGTCGAAGAACGTCGATCCCGCGCTGATGATGGAATCGCTGTTCCGGCTGACCGAGCTCGAAAACAAGATTCCGCTGAACCTGAACGTGCTGATCAAGGGCCGCGTCCCCAAGGTGGTGGGACTCGCGGAGTGCCTGCGCGAATGGCTCGACCATCTGCGCGACGTGCTGATCCGTCGCAGCAACTACCGCAAGACGCAAATCGAGAACCGGCTCGAGGTCCTCGGCGGCTATCTGATTGCGTTCCTGAACATCGACGAGGTGATCAGGATCATCCGCACTGAAGACGAACCGAAGCCGGTTCTGATGAAGACATTCAAGCTGACCGAGGTACAGGCCGAGGCCATCCTCGACATGCGGCTGCGTCGCTTGCGCAAGCTCGAAGAGATGGAAATCCGCACCGAAGACAAGAATCTCCGCAACGAGCTCAAGGGCATCAACGCGATCCTCGCCTCCGAACCCGAGCAGTGGAAGAAGGTCGGCGAGCAGGTCGGCAAGGTCCGCGACATGTTCGGACCGAAGACCCCGCTCGGCAAGCGCCGCACCACCTTCGCCGACGCGCCCGAGCACGATCTGGCCGCGATCGAGGAAGCCCTGGTCGAGCGCGAGCCGGTGACGGTTGTCGTCTCCGACAAGGGCTGGATCCGCACCCTCAAGGGCCATGTCGAGGATCTCTCGGGGCTGGCTTTCAAGCAGGACGACAAGCTCGGGTTCGCGTTCTTCGCGGAAACGACCTCGAAGCTGCTGCTGTTCGCCACCAACGGAAAATTCTACTCGCTCGATGTCGCAAAACTTCCGGGCGGCCGCGGTCATGGCGAGCCGATCCGCCAATTCATCGATCTCGAGCCGGAGGCCGCGCCGGTCACGCTGTTCGTCAACAAGGGCGGACGCAAATTCCTGGTCGCGAGCCACGAGGGCCAGGGCTTCGTCGTCAACGAGGACGATTGCGTCGGCACCACCAAGAAGGGCAAGCAGGTCCTCAACGTCGATATGCCGAACGAGGCGCGCACGGTCACCGAGGTGCTCGGCGACACCGTCGCGGTCATCGGCGAGAACCGCAAGATGCTGATCTTCCCGCTCGACCAGGTGCCGGAGATGGCCCGCGGCCGCGGTGTGCGTCTGCAGAAGTACAAGGACGGCGGCCTCTCCGACATTGCCGTGTTCGACGCCAAGGCTGGCCTGACCTGGAAAGACTCCGCGGGCCGCGAATTCTCCGCGACCATGAAGGAGCTCGCCGAGTGGAAAGGCTCCCGCGCCGACGCCGGTCGTCTCCCGCCGAAGGGATTCCCGAAGTCGAACAAGTTCGGCAGGGTGATCGGGTAGTCCGCGGGCCGTCGCCATATCGACGGTGTCATGCCCCGCGTAGGCGGGGCATCCAGTACGCCGGAGACCTCTCGGCTCAATCATAGCTTTCTCTGGAATACTGGATCGCCCGGTCAAGCCGGGCGACGACAGCGAGGGTGTGGCGCGCAAACGCGCGGCAGATAGCCGTGAGCGCATGAGTGCTTCGGCCCTCCGGGCATGAACATTGCTTTTTGTCTTGGCGACTTTAACGTCTCCGTTAAAAGGCAAATCCATTCCATGTCCAAACTGAAGGCTTTCATTCCGGCGCTGTTCGCCTTGGCGCTGACCGCGCCGCCCGCGCATGCCGCAGGCAACCTCGTCGCGGTGCTCGAGGCCGAGATCGTCACGCTCGATCCGCATTTCTCCACAGCCTATATTACGCGCACGTTCGGCTACATGGTGTTCGACACGCTGTTTGCGAAGGATTCCAAAGGCGAGATCAAGCCGCAGATGGTGCAGGACTGGAAGGTCTCGGCCGATGGCCTGATCTACAGTTTCACGCTGCGCGAGGGCCTGAGATGGCATGACGGCCAGCCGGTCACGGCCGCCGATTGCGTCGCCTCGCTGCGCCGCTGGGGCACCCGCAGTGCGCTCGGCCGCCGCATCTTCGCGATCACGGCCTCGCTCGAACCGACCGACGTAAAAACCTTCGTGCTGACGCTGAAGGAGCCGTCTGGTCTCGTCATCGACGCGCTCGGCAATCCCGTCAGTCCGGTCGCTTTCATGATGCCCGAGCGCATTGCCAAAACGCCCGGCGACCAGCGCATCACCGAGATCGTCGGCTCCGGCCCGTTCGTCTACAGCAAGGCCGATCACCGCACCGGCGATCGCATGATCCTGAAGAAGTTCGCCGACTACGTGCCGCGGCCCGAGCCTGCCGACTTCCTCGCCGGCGGCAAGCGCGTCAACATCGACACGCTCGAGATCCGTGTCATCCCGGATGGCGCGACCGCAGCCTCCGCGCTGCAGGCCGGCGAGGTCGATTTCATGCAATACGCGCCGTTCGATCTGCTGCCGACCATGGAAAAGAACTCACGGGTCAAACTCGTCAATTTCACCGGCGGCAACATGTTCGCGGGCGCCTATCGCCTCAACGCCGCATCCAAGCCGTTCGACGATCCCGCCATCAGGCGCGTGCTGTGGAAGCTGGTCGATCAGCGTGAGGTGCTGGATGCGCTCGGCCTGGACGCCAAATACGCGGCGCCTTGCGCGACGTACTTCACCTGCGGCACCACCTATGACAGCAAGGCCGGTACCGAGGCTGCCGCCAAGCCGTCGATCGAAGCAGCGAAGGCCGCGCTGAAGGCAACGAAATATGCCGGCGAGCCGGTCGTCGTCATGGAGGCCAATGACCTCGAAGCCCCGCGCGTCTCGGCGCAGGTGCTGGCCGAGCGGCTGAAGCAGGCCGGCTTCAACGTCGACCTCCAGGTGATGGACTGGGCGAGCGTGCTGGCGCGTCGCGCCAAGAAGGAGGGCTGGAGCGTCTATGGCGTCCACGCCGGCGGTTTTGACCTCGGCTCGCCCTTGACCAACGTCATGGTCGCCTTCAACTGCGCCGATTTCACCGGCTGGCAATGCGATGCGCGCATCACACCGCTGATGGAGGCCTTTGCCAAGGCGCCCGCCGAGGAGGATCGCAAGAAGATCGCAGGCGAGATCCAGACCGTCATGTACGATCAGGCACCCGCGATACCGTGGGGCCAGTTCGCCCAGCCCGCCGCCTCTCGCGCCACCTTGCGCGGTCTGATACCGTCCGCCATCCCGGTGTTCTGGAACGTCGAGAAGTAGCGCGATGTACGATGTCATTGTTGTCGGCGGCGGCTCAGCCGGCGCCGCTGTTGCGGCACGGCTCTCGGAAGATCCCGCGCGGCGCGTCCTGCTGCTCGAGGCGGGCCTCGATTGGCGCGCCGACGAGGCGCCTTGGGAAGTGATGACGCCAAATCCCATCCCGATCATCCACAAGCGCGAGTACCAGGAGAAATGGCAATGGCCGGATCTTCTGACGCGCCGTGTGGCCGGCCAGGAGCCGCGCTTCTACTGGCGCGGCAAGGGGCTCGGCGGCTCCTCGATGATGAACGGTCAGATCGCGATCCGGGGCGTTGCGGACGCGTTCGACGAATGGGCCGCCAATGGCTGCACCGGCTGGTCGGCCAAGGACGTGATGCCGCTGTTCTCTGTGATCGAGGATGATCTGGAATTCGGCGACGAGGCCTGCCACGGACGCGGTGGACCGCTGCCGGTCTATCGCGCGCCGCCGGACAAATGGGGACCGATCGATCGCGGCTTGCGCGATGCGGCGCTGGCGAGCGGCTATCCCTGGTGCGCCGACGTCAACGGCCCGGACGGCGAGGGGGTCGCCTGCTATCCCATCAACAGCCGCGACAGCCGCCGCATCACCACCAACGAGGGTTATCTGGAGCCCGCGCGGGGCCGCGCCAATCTGGAAATTCGCGGGCATGCGCTGGTCGACCGCGTGCTGATCAGTGATGGACGGGCGACCGGCCTTCGCGTTCACATCGAGGGGCAGGGCACCAGCGAGATCAGCGCGCGCCAGATCGTGCTGTGCGCCGGCGCCATCCACAGTCCGGCAATCCTGCTGCGCTCGGGCATTGGACCTGCGGATGAGCTGAAGGCGATGGGGATCGCGGTCGAGCGCGACCTGCCGGTCGGCAAGCACTTCTTCGACCACCCGCTATTTCGCGCCACGATCCAGCTCCAGGAAAATCTGCGGCCCACAGATCCCGACACCCGCCACACCAATTGCTGCGTGACCTATTCGTCGGGCCTCGCCGACGGCGGCAAGCGCGACATGATCCTGATCGCCTTCAACCACCGCGGCATCGGCGTGCCGGGCGCGATCGGCGCCGGGCTGTTCAATGCCTATTCGCGTGGCACGCTCAAGCTGGCCTCGACCGACCCCGCGATCGATCCTGTGGTCGAGGAGAACATGCTGGCCGATCCCCGCGACATGCTGCGTATGAAGGATGCGGTGAAACGGCTGGCCGTGATCACCGCCCAGCCGGCGCTATCGGGCACCACGGACTGGATCCGGCTCGCCGACACGGATTTGACGCTGCCGCAGGCTGCGGCCTTGCCCGATCACGAGCTCGACGCGCTGCTGCGCCGTGAGACCGGCGATATCCAGCACGCCGCCGGCAGTTGCCGGATGACTGGTGTCAACGACGCCGACGGTGTGGTCAACCTTGACGGCACGGTGAAGGGTATCGCGGGCCTGCGCGTTGCCGACGCCTCGATCATGCCATCGGATTGCCGGGCCAACACCCACTTCACGACGGTGGTGATCGGCGAGGCGATCGCGCGAATGATGATGCGTTAGAGGGCAGCATCGATCGCCGGCGTGCGGACGAAGACCTACCGCTCCACGGCCAGGCCGAACAGCGGTCGGAGCTGTGTTCCTAGAATGTTGCCGACGAAAGCCGCGACCAGCCAGCACCAGCCGTGCAGGCTGCCCGATGCGATCCCGCTGAAATAAGCGCCGATATTGCAGCCATAGGCGAGCCGGGCGCCATAGCCGAGAAGCAGGCCGCCGATGATGGCGGCGAGGAGCGAGGATGCGGAGATGCGCCATGTCGGATGGAATTTGCCGGCGAGGCCTGCGGCCAGCAACGCTCCCAGGATGATGCCGAAATCCATGACGGAGGTGATGTCGGCGAAGATACTTTGGTGCAGCGAGGCCGCCCGAGCGCCCTGCCAATAGGGCCAAGACGCGACGTCGACGCCGAGGCTCATCAGGATCTTCGATCCCCAGAGCGCGAAAGCGGAGGTGATGCCCCAGGGACGTCCCGCGAGATACAGCGTGGCGAAATTTCCGATCGCGAGCAGGATCGCGCCCCACAGGAGCGGCCACGGCCCCTGCATGAAGCGGCGCGCGCCGCGCAGCTTCGTCCGCGCTCCCGGCTCAAGTTGGCCGTGCCGGCCGATCTCGGCCCTGAGCGTGATGAGGTAGATCGCAGCCATGACGGCCCAGCAGAGCCCGAGCGCCGGCAGCCAGCCGAGCCGTTCGATCAACGAGACCGCGCCGATGTTCGGCAGCGCGCTCCACCACGGCAGATGCAATGCACCGAGCGTCGATCCGGCGATGAAGGCCGCCAGTGTCACCAGCATGCGGGTGTTGCCGCCGCCGGCGGTATAAAGCGTTCCCGACGCGCAGCCGCCGCCAAGCTGCATTCCAAGGCCGAACAGAAACGCCCCGGTCAGCATGCCCACGCCCACCGCGCCGAGCTCGCCATGCACGGCAACGCCGAACAGCGTGCCTTGCGCCAGGGCCGGAAAGAAGAGGGCGGTTGCCAGCGCCAGCATGACCATTTGCGCACGGAGGCCGGCGCCCCGTCGCGCGACAATGAAGACGCGCCAGGCCGAGGTGAACCCGAACAGCGCATGGTAAAGCGTCAGGCCAAGTGCACCTCCGAGAAGAAACAACAATCCCTGCTGCCAGGAAATCGTGCCCGACAAGGCCGCGGCGCCCGCCAGAAGAATCGCCGCCGCGACAGCAACGACCGTGAGATTGGCGCCGTGCCGGTCATTGTCAGGGGCAAGCAGCCGCGCATCGATAGATAGATCGGTCATGGCTCATCCAAAAAAGCGGATTTCCTCGCAGTGAGAGCTAACCGGGGCGAATTCTCCCCGTTCCAATCTTTCCACCTTGGAACTGATGCGATAGCGCTAGGAAACGGCTGTCATGCCCCGGCTCGACCGGGGCATCCAGTACGCCGCGGCTTCTCTTCTCAATCACGATCGTCTCGGAGTACTGGGTCGCCCGGTCAAGCCGGGCGAGGACATCGAGGGTGAGGTTCACCCAGCCACCGCTCGGTTATACGTGTCGAACAGCGGACACGCCTTCGCGATCTCGCGGCGCGTTCTGCCCGAGTTTTGCGTCGTCGCATTGCCCTCGTTGAGACAAGGGCGCAGGGAAGGCCGGGCGCCGGCTGGCACCGCAGATCCGTGGGCGATAGAAATGCACACGGGGTGGATCACAGGTTCGCCGGATCGCCCGGCCTTCCCGGCGCAATGGTTTTAACGTGTCCTTCGTGCTCCCCCCGGGGAGCGATGCACTATTGCCCCCGTCGCCTTGCAGATGACTGATGCGCGCGCCCGGTCGGGCCGCCACATCACCGCAGGACTTGACGCACAGACCCCGGGCGTCAGGACCACACGACTTGTTCGTCCGCGCACGTCCTCGCTGGGACTTCGAGTGCTGGCGTGTGCTCACACCCGAAGCATGCCAAGGCGCTGGCGGCATCGTGTCGTAGGCACGAAGGCATTGCTCACAGCCGAAGCGCCCTGCAATGCCTGTCATGCCCGACGCCGTCGCGTCCATCGCTGCCCAGCCCGCGGTCGTGACGATCGCGATCCGCCCCTTGTCTCGGGCCGGGGTGTGTCGTTGGTACGTCGAATCCGAATTTCGGTAAAGCAGAATGTTTTGCGAGGGCTTGAGAGGCGGTGTGGCGTAGGCTTTTCAGCGCAACTTCGGCGACCCGGCACCTGATAGGACAAAGTTATGACCGAAAGCGAAAAGAAGCTCCTGATCCACTCGGCATGGATCGCGCGGCTCGTCTGACGTCGGCTTACGCCAGTTGACGCACTAGCTTCAACCGAACTGGAACAATCTCGAAGCGATCTGATTGAAGTTTGTTACGGCTTAGCTGGGATAGACACGGAGTATTCCTGGAGAAGCGTGTTGTTTATCAGGGAAGGTGCTTCACATGGATGACAAACGAAAATCATCAAAAGCTGGGGAACGGGCCGCTGAAGGCTTGCGCGAGGCGACTGCTAAGGAAGAAGCGAAAAACGAGAGCAAGACGGGACACGATTTAGCTAAGGGCGCTGATCGCTTCGAAGAACGTTCTGAAAGCTCCGATGGAAGAAGCGCAAAAGAGAAGCAAAAAGGGTGAATGTATGCGGCAGATCCGGCGCTGCGTTTCCGTGGATGACCTCAAGCGGGCGAACCGGGACCCCATAGCTAGCTGAGATGACCAACTGGCCCACTGGCTCGGGCGAGGATGTCTGAGGTTCGCCATGCAACCCTGACGGCTTAGTGACGCCTTCCATTGGCAAACCGGACGTGACGAACCAATTAGTCCATGTACTAAATCACCCCCGCCAACCTTAGCGCCACGCCCGCCGCGCAACTGCCCGCGAGCACCGTGAGCATGCCGAGCTTGAACCGGAAGATCGCGGTTGCTGCCGCGATCGACAGCATGAGCGCGGGGATATCGACGCTCGTCAGGACCGGCATGTCGAAGTTCAGCGGAAACGCGTGCACCGGCACGGTGTCGCGGAACAGCGTGTGCAGCGCGAACCAGATCGAGAGGTTGAGGATCACGCCGACGACGGCAGCCGTGATCGCACTGAGCGCACCGCCGAGACCCTTGTTGCCGCGCAGCCGTTCGACGTAGGGGGCACCGACGAAAATCCAGAGGAAGCAGGGCGTGAAGGTGACCCAGGTCGCGAGCAGCCCGCCGAGCGTGGCCGCGAGCATCGGCGACAGCCCGCTGGCGTCGCGGTAGGCGGCCATGAAGCCCACGAACTGGAGCACCATGATCAAAGGGCCGGGCGTGGTCTCGGCCATACCGAGACCGTCGAGCATCTCGTGCGGCTTGAGCCAGTGATAGTGCTCGACCGCCTGCTGGGCGACATAGGCCAGCACCGCATAGGCGCCGCCGAAGGTGACCATCGCCATTTTCGAGAAGAACAGCGCGATGTGACTGAAGACATTGTCTTGTCCAACAGCGAGCAACAGCGCGATCACCGGCACCAGCCACAGCGCAAGCCACAACACGCCCACGCGAATCGTGCGGACGGTGTTGGGGCGGACATGCTCGGGCACGGCGTCGCCGAGCATGCTGTCGATCACGGCGCTGCTGCCGGCAGGGCCGTGACCGGCCGGCGCGAATTCCGGACGGCCCTGTTTGGCGCCGATATATCCGATGATTCCGGCGGCGATGATGATGACCGGGAAGGGGATCGCGAAGAAGAAAATCGCGACGAAGGCGATCGCGGCAAGCGCGATCATGATGCGGTTCTTCAATGCGCGCTTGCCGACGCGCACCACGGCCTCGACGACGATGGCGAGCACGGCGGCCTTCAAGCCGAAGAACAGAGCCTCGACGAAGCTGACATTGCCGTAGGCGGCGTAGACGTAACTCAGGCCCATGATGGCAATGATGCCGGGCAGAATGAACAGCCCGCCCGCCATCAGCCCGCCGGCGGTGCGATGCATCAGCCAGCCGACATAAGTCGCGAGCTGCTGCGCCTCCGGGCCCGGCAGCAGCATGCAGTAATTGAGCGCGTGGAGGAAACGGGCTTCCGAGATCCAGTTCTTCTCCTCGACCAGGATGCGGTGCATGACCGCGATCTGGCCCGCGGGCCCGCCAAAACTCAGGCAGGCGACGCGGAGCCAGACGCGAAAGGCTTCGCTGAAGCTGACGCCGTGACCGGCATCAGCTCCTGCTTCGATCGTACGGGTATCCATCAAGCCTTCGCCTTGTTGGTCGGCCAGTTGTGGGTCTCGGACGTGGCGTCACGGCACCAGCGATAGAAGGCGTCGTAGAGCAGCATGCCGGCCTCGAGCTGTTCGAGGTCGTCATCATACATCCGCGACAGCCCGAGCGAAGCTGCGAGCAGGCCGGGCGCCTCCGGCGCGAGGTCGGGCCGCCCGGTGTCGGCGCCGCGCACCAGCGTTGCGAGCCGGAGCAGCGCTGGCGCGGCAATCCCGAACTCCTCGATCATCACGTCGAAGGTGCAGAGCTCACCACGGTGGCTCCAGAACACGTTCTCGATGTCGAAGGGGGCTGCGTTGAAGCGTTGCCCGACCGCCACCACTTCCGAAGGCGCCACGAACAGGAACACCGCATTGGGATCGACGAAGCGGCGGATCAGCCAGGGGCAGGCAATGCGGTCGACCTTGGGCCGCGCCCGCGTCACCCAGACGGTGCGTCCCTTGGCGTCGCGCGGCGGCAGCTTGCGGGTATCGAGCAGCGGCAGCTTTGCGTCCTTCCAGCCCTCGAATCCGCCTTCCAGCGTCTCGGCCTGGACCCCAAGCTGCCTGAGCCAGGCCGCCGTGCCCTGCGCCAGCTTTGCGCCGCGCAGGCAGGAGACGATGGCGGTGCGGCCGGCGAATTCGGCACCCCATTCCGGAACATTGTCGTGGCTGAGCTTGATCGAACCTGGGATCAGCCGCCGGTCGGCGGCAAAATCCTCGTCGGTGCGCACGTCGATCAGGGCAGGGGCGTTTGCCGTGCCGATCAACCGTGCCAGTTTGTCAGATGATATCGTCGTGTAGGAAGACATGATGCGCCCTCGTGAAAAACAACGGGACGCGATACTTGGGCATGTCGCCTCGTGGGGAGATCGCTCAAATCCCCATGACCTTCATTACACCGAAACGGCACCTACCTGTCAATCGGCTCATTCCGGGGATTTTGCCCAGAAGACTCGCAGGTCTATATTAGGGGTTAACGGCCCGGGCCTTTCGGAGAGTTCGCGATGCATTCCCATTCCATCGAACAATGGACCCATGACCACGCCTTTCTGGGCGACAAGCACGACGAGAACGAGCGGCGCACCTGGCTCGTCGTCATCCTGACGCTGGTCATGATGGTCGGCGAGATCGTCGCGGGCACGCTGTTCGGCTCGATGGCGCTGCTCGCCGACGGCTGGCACATGGGAACGCATGCGGCGGCGCTGGGGATTGCCGCGTTCGCGTATCGCTTTGCGCGACGACATCTGGGGAGCTCGCATTTCAGCTTCGGGACCGGCAAGTTCGGCGATCTTGCCGCCTTCGCCAGCGCGATCATCCTCGGCCTGATCGCGGTCGAGATCGCCTATGAGAGCGTGCTGCGGCTGATCAATCCGGTGCCGATCGTCTATGGCGAGGCCATCGTAGTCGCTGCTCTCGGCCTGTGCGTCAATCTCGCCAGTGCCTGGCTGCTCCGCGATAACCATGGTCATCACCATCACGGCCATGCGCATGATGATCACGACGATCATGACCATGATCACCACCACCATCATCACGACAACAATCTCCGCGCGGCCTATGTCCACGTCATGGCGGACGCGGCGACCTCGGTGCTGGCGATCGCCGCGCTCGTGGTCGCCATGTATTCGGGATGGGCCTGGGCCGATCCGGCGGTCGGCCTGATCGGCAGTGCCGTGATCGCAAGCTGGGCGTTCGGCCTGATAAAGACATCAGGCGCGGTGCTGCTCGACGTCCGCGCCGACGAGAAGCTGGAGCGCGTGATCCGGGCGCGCATGGAGATCGGCGATGACCGCGTCACCGATCTGCATCTGTGGCAGGTCGGCCCCGGCCATTGCGCCGTGCTGGTCTCGGTGGTGTCGGACAAGCCGAAGCAGCCGGCGGTCTACAAAAAGCGGCTCGCCGGGTTGAAGGGGCTGAGCCACGTCACGGTCGAGGTCGAGACTTGCCCGCATTAAAGTGGTCTGCGGGAATTCTGCGAATTGGCCGGGGTTGACCCTCGGTCACAGCCGACAATGGCTGCAAGGGAGGAACGAATGACGTCAAGGATCACGCTCGCTCTCGCCGTCGCTGCGCTTGCTCTGTGCGGCCATGCGGCGCTGGCGCAATCGGAAAAGACCGGTGTCGAAAAGCTCTACGTCCTCAATTGCGGCGAGGGCACCGCCGGCGACATCTCGCGCTGGACGCCCGGCCTCAACGAAGGCAAGACGATGGACTTCGTCGACAGCTGCTATCTCATCAAGCACGCCAAGGGCTGGTTCCTGTGGGACACCGGCATCGCCGACGCAGTTGCCGCGATGCCGAACGGCCTTACGCCCGCCGATCCCAAGGCCGTGACCTGGCGCCGGCCGAAGACGCTTGCCGCCCAGCTCGAACAGCTCGGCCTCAAGCCCGGTGACGTCAAGATGATGGCCGTCTCGCACACGCATCCCGACCACACCGGCAATGTCGAGCTATTCCCGCAGGCCACGCTCTACGTGCAGAAGGCCGAGTATGACTGGCCCGGCGCCAACAACGAGCCGCGATTCAAGCCCTCGCACCCGGTCGAGCTGCTTGCGGGCGACAAGGATGTGTTCGGCGACGGCAGCGTGACCATCCTGTCGACGCCCGGCCATACGCCGGGACATCAATCGCTGGTGGTGAAGCTGCCGAAGACCGGCGCCGTCGTACTGTCGGGCGACGCCGTGCATTTCAAGGACAATTGGGACAACCGCCGCGTGCCCAGCATGAACGCCAACAAGGACCAGAGCGCGGCCTCGATGCAGAAGATCGCCGACACGCTCAGTAAGGAGAAGGCGCAGCTCTGGATCAACCACGACAAGGTCCAGCGCGACAGCCAGAAGATGGCGCCTGAGTTTTACGACTAGCTTCCCGCGACGCCCCTGTTGCCACTACGGTGGCAGCAGGGGCGTGCTAGCGCCCTCAACAAGCTCCGCAACGGGAGACGATTGTGGGTGAGTGGGCCGGGGTTGCGATCGCGCTGGCGTCGAGCAGCCTTGGCGGCACTGCCGCGGCGATCACCCGCTATCTGGTCGGCGGCGCCGATCCGATCCTGCTCGCGATCCTGCGCTGGGGGATCGGCTTTCTCTGCCTCCTGCCGTGCGCGGTTCTGTTCGGCGTGCGCTGGCCGCAGCGGTCCGATTGGCCGGCCGTGGCGCTGCTCGGCATCTGCTTTTTCGGCCTTTTCTTCATCCTCTACAACATCGCGGTCTCCTACACGACCGCCGCGCGCGCCAGTCTCGCGCTTGCGACGCTGCCGCTCCACACCATGGTGGTCGGCGCCATGCTCGGCGTCGAGCGGCTGACGGCGCGCAAGATCATTGGTGTCGGCATCGCCGTGCTCGGCGTGGCGGCGGCGCTGGCGGCGGGCCTGGCGCAAAGCCCGCCGGGCGCCTGGCGCGGCGAGCTGATCATGAGCGGTGCCGTGTTCTGCATGGCGTTCTACAACGTGCTGTCGCGGCCGCTGATGCAGCGCTCCAGCCCGCTCGGTTTTCTCACGGTCGGCATGGGTGCGGGCGCCGCCGTGCTGGTGCTCGCGGGTTTCGTGAAGGGCAGCTTTGCAGCGCTTGATCATTTCACGATGGGGCAGTGGATTGCCGGCGTCTATCTCGGCATCGGCGGCGGTGCGCTCGCCTTCATCCTCTGGGTCATGGCGCTGGCGCGGGCAACGCCGACCCGGGTCGCCAATACGATGACGGTCAACCCGATCGCCGCCACCTTGCTGGCCGCGCTGCTGATCGGCGAGCCGATCACGCCCAACCTTCTGATCGGGCTGGTCGCCGTGTTCGCCGGCATCTGGATCGCGACCGGCGAAACGAAGCCGGCCTAGTTGCGCGGTGCGGTCACGGCGGGCGGGCTCGCTTCCGGCGCCTTCTCCGGCTTCAGCGAGCCGGCGTAGAAGGAGATCAGCCAGACCAGGATGATGGCGAGGAGATAGACACCCCAGGCCTGTGGCGGCGTGGTCGCCCAGCGCAGGAGGCCTTTGAATGTGCGGGGCGGGCGCGTGTCTTCGGTCATGCTTCGCTTGTGCGCGAAAGCTCCGGCCCGGTCAATCCGGCCGTGGTTGCGCGCGGATCATGAACAGCGCGGCCAGCGCCGAGAGGCTGAGCGCGGATGAGACGATCAGCACCTTGGCGCCCATGACGTCGATGAGCAGGCCAAAGGCCAGCGGCGCCACGGCTTGCGCCATCCGTGCCGGCGCGCCGATGATGCCGAGGCGATAGCCGAAATCCTTGGGGCCGAAGATCGACAGCGGCAGCGTGCCGCGCGCGATGGTCAGGATGCCGTTGCCGGAGCCGTGGAACAGCGCAAACGCACTGGCCGCGGCGCCGCCGAAGATCGCAACGACCACGGCGCCGATCGGGTGGGTGAGGCAGGCGAGCCGCGTCGACCACAGCGGATGAAAGCGGCTGAGGAAGCCTGCCTCCAGAACCCGCGCGGCGACTTGTGCGGGGCCGATCAGCGCACCGGCCGCGATCGCCTCGACCGGCGTCGCGCCTGTGGTCTCCAGGATGCGCGGGAAATGCGCGGCCATCGCGCCGGTGACGGTCCAGACTGCCGCAAAGATGAAGGCGAGCAGCACCATGGTGCGGTCGACCGGCAGATGCGGCTTCACCGCTGTCGCCGCAGCCTGCCTGGCGCCCTTGATCGTCGGCAGCAAGAAGAAGTTGAGCGGCAGGCCGATCAGGATATTGGCCGCGGCCCAGGCAAAGCAGGTGTCGCGCCAGCCGATATGGGCGAGGCCCCAGGCGGTGAGCGGCCAGCCGACGGTTGATGCAAAGCCCGCCATCAGCGTGATGCCGGTGATCGGCCTGCGCGCCTCGGTGCCGTAGATGCGGCCGAGCGCGGCGAAGGCGGCGTCGTAAAGCCCCATCGCCATGCCGACGCCGAGCACGAGCCAGGCGATTGCCATCACCGCCACCGATTGCGAGAGGCCGAGCAGAACGAGGCCGGCGGCGATCGTCAGGTTCGACACCGAGAGGACCTGCCGGCCGCCGACCAGATCGATCTGTCGCCCGATGCGTGGCCCGAGCAGCGCCGAAATCACCAGCGAGGCCGAGAACGCGCCAAAGACCCAGTTGGAGGAGATGCCGAGATCGCGCGCCATGGGATCGGCCAGCAGCGCCGGCAGATAGTAGCTCGAGGCCCAGGCCAGGGTCTGCGTGGTACCGAGCGCCAGAATGATCGGAAGCTGGCGCTGGCTCATATCCCCGAATTTCTGATCGGCGGTGTCATCATTCGCATTTGCGGCCCGAGGCGGCAGCGCGTCAACAGCGTCCGCGACATATGCGACCCGCCGCGGGCGGGAGCCTGGCCGTGAGCGGGAGCCTTGGCGACGCAAGGTCCGCGCGCCGCCTTTCGCTCGTCACGAATGCACGGCATAATGGCGCATGCAATTGACCTCGCGCGTTGCGCTGATGAACTGGTTGGCCGGCCAGGGGCTCACCGGCCTGCCCGAACCCGAACTGCTGCGCGGCTTCTGCGAGCGCTGCCGCGCCGAGGGGCTGGAACTCTCGCGTGGGCTTGTCGTCATCGATACGCTGCACCCGATCTACGAGGGGCGCGCCTTCCGCTGGAGCGATACGCCGACCAACGAGAGCGACGTCGTCGAATACGGCTCGACGGCTGAGGGCGACGCGGCCAACAATTGGCGCCGGTCGGTGTTCTATCATTTGCTCGAGCATGGTCACGACGAGATGGTGATCGATCTCGCCGACGCGCCCACGCTTGATTTCTCGCAAATCGGCGAGCTCGCTGAAACGGGGCACCGCCATTTCCTGGCCTTTGTGCACCGCTTCGGGGAGACTGGAGCGCTCGGGCAGATGGACTGCCTCTACTCCTCCTGGACAACGCGACGCGACAGCGGCTTCGCCGAAGGCGAGCTCGCGGCGCTGCGCGATCTCGTGCCGGTGCTGGGGCTCGCGATCAAGTCGGCGCAGCAGGTCGACATCGCGCGCACGCTCGGCCGCGTCTATCTCGGACGCGATGCGTCAGAGCAGGTCTTGAGCGGACGTATCTCGCGCGGCGTCACCGAGCGCATCAACGCCGTGCTGTGGTATTCGGATCTGCGCGGCTCGACCGGAATCAGCGAGAGCATTGGCCCCGACGAGATCATCCCGTTCCTTAACGATTATGCGCAGGCCGTGATCGACGCGATCCACGATGCCGGTGGCGACGTCTTGAAGCTGATCGGCGACGGCGTGCTCGCGATGTTCACTGGCGAGGACATGGCGCATGCCCGGCGCGCGGCGCTGCGCGCCGAGCATTTATTCCGCAAGAACGTCGCTGCGCTGAACCTGAGGCGGGGGGCCGAGGGCCGTCCCACCACGTCCGCCTATATCGGCCTGCATGTCGGCGAGGTCTTCTACGGCAATATCGGCAGCGAGGACCGACTCGACTTCACCGTGGTCGGTCCGACCGTGAACGAGGTCAGTCGCATCGCCTCGATGAGCCGTTCGGTCGATCGCGAGCTGCTGGCCTCGGCGGAATTCTACAAGGGCCTCGACGCCACCGGCCGCCGCTACCTCGTCTCCACCGGCCGCTATGCGCTGCGTGGCATTGGCCGCGCGCAGGATCTCTACACGCTCGATCCGGAGGTGGACGCGAGCGAGCCGGTGACGGGGAGCTACGAGCGGTATCTGGCGGGCTAGGCTGGCTGCTACAACCTACTCCGTCATTGCGAGGAGCTCTTGCGACGAAGCAATCCAGACTGTCTCCGCGGACGGATTCTGGATTGCTTCGCTTCGCCCGCAATGACGGTGCAGCTAACACCGCGCCACCGCCTCATCGCCCACCATGTCCGGCTGCCGGTCCAGCGCCACGGCGGGCGAGAGCCAGATCACCAGCGCCTGCACGCCGAACACGGCCGCGGCGAGATAGAGGCACGCTTCCGCGCTCCAGAGGCCGCCGACGATCGCACCTAGCGCCGAGCCGATCGGGCGGGCGCCGTAGCTCATGATGTTGATGGCGGAGACGCGGCCGAGCAGGCGTGGCGGGGTCACCGACTGGCGCAACGTCGTGGTCGAGATCACCCACAGGATCGGCCCGACGCCGAGCAGGAAGAAGCTCAAGGCCGCAAGCCAGGGCGAGGGGACCAGCACCGTCAGCGCCATCACCACCGCCGCGACGAAGCCGGTAACGGGGCCGAGGCCGACGACCGTGCCGAACGCGATGCGCTTCATCACGCGCGTGGCCAACAGCGCGCCGATCACCATGCCGACACCGTACATCGTCAGCACGGTGCCGATGCCGGCAGCGGTCAGGCCGAGGTGACGCACGGCGTAAGGCACGAACACCGCGATCTGCAGGAACCATCCGGTGTTGAAGATGAACTGGGTGATGAACACCGGCCGCAGCAGCGGATGATGAAACACGAAGGCCGCGCCCTCGCGGATGTCCTGGAACGGATGCCGCCGTGGCGCCGGCGTGCGGGCGGGCTCGTAGATGCCGGAGAGCAGCACGACGGCGATAGCCGAGAGCGCGGCCGCGAAGCCGAAGGCCGGGCTCGCGCCCCACCACCCGACCAGCACGCCGCCGAGCGCAGGGCCGCTGGCGAAGGCGATGGTGCGTGCGAGCTCGATCCGCGCATTGGCCGCCGGCAACAGGTCCGAACTCACCAGGGAGGGCACCAGCGCCGGCGCGGCCACGCTGTAGACGACGGTGCCGCACACGGCGGCAAAGCCGAGCAGCGCCAGCAGCGGCAGATTGAGCGCGCCGAGCGCGAGCAGCAGCACGATCGCTGCAAGGGCCGCGGCCCGCAGCGCCTCGGCGCCCGCCATCAGCGAACGGCGGGAGATGCGGTCGGCCAGCAGGCCGGCGGGGATGGCGAAGAGGACGAAGGGCAGCGTCAGCGCGGTCTGGAGCAGGCCGGTCTGGCCCTCGGCGACGCCGAGCGTCAGCACCGCGACGATGGGGGCCGCGGCCAGCGCGATCTGTTCGGCCGACTGTGCCGCCAGGTTCGACCAGGCGAGGCGGTTGAATGTCTCGGGGAGGCGCGGGGGAATTGACATGGCTCATTTCCTGCAAAGTCGGGTTGGCGCCAGTATCCGCCTCTGATGACGGCCAAACCCACCCGCTTCCCGACAGGGGCGACACATAGCGACCGCCCAGAGACCGATGCGGCTAGATGCAGTTGCAAATGAGTTGCAATAAGGCTCGAGTTCGGTATTCTCGCCGCATGGATGCTCGCTCTCCCGATCTGACCCGAGACGCCGCCGGCTGGCGCAATGATGCGCCTGCGACCAAGAGCCTTGCCGAGGTGAATGCCTCGGTCGCCCTCCCCATCGCGGGGGTGTGGTGGCGGCGCCTGCTCGCCTTTGTCGGCCCGGGCTATCTGGTCTCGGTGGGCTACATGGACCCCGGCAATTGGGCCACCGACCTCGCCGGTGGGTCCAAGTTCGGCTACACGCTGCTCTCCGTCATCCTGCTCTCGAATTTGATGGCGATCCTGCTGCAGTCGCTGGCGGCACGGCTCGGCATCGTCACCGACCGCGACCTCGCGCAGGCCTGCCGCGCGACCTATTCGCCGGCGGTGAACTTTCTGCTGTGGCTCGCCTGCGAGGCGGCGATCATCGCCTGCGATCTCGCCGAGGTCATCGGCACGGCGATCGCCCTGAAGCTGCTGTTCGGCATTCCCCTGATCGGCGGCGCGCTGATCGCAGCGCTGGATGCCTTTTTGCTGCTCATCCTGATGAATCGTGGCTTCCGTTTCCTCGAAGCTTTCGTTATCGCACTGCTCGTTGTGATCGCAGTCTGCTTCACGGTCCAGCTTGCCGCGGCCGCACCACCGGTGGCCGAGATGCTGAGGGGATTTGTGCCGAAGACCGAGATCTTCACCAACCCCGAGATGCTCTACATCGCGATCGGCATCATCGGCGCCACCGTGATGCCGCATAATCTCTATCTGCATTCCTCGATCGTGCAGACGCGCGCCTATGAGCGCAACGACACCGGCCGGCGCGAAGCGATCAAATGGGCGACGACGGATTCCACCATCGCCCTGATGCTGGCGCTGTTCATCAACGCCGCGATCCTCGTCGTCGCCGCGGCAACCTTCCACAAGAGCGGCCATTCTGACGTTGCCGAGATCGGCCAGGCGTTCGAGCTGCTGTCGCCGCTGCTCGGGCTCGGCATCGCCTCGACACTGTTCGCAGTGGCGCTGCTTGCCTCGGGCCTGAATTCAACGGTGACGGCGACGCTTGCCGGCCAGATCGTGATGGAAGGCTTTCTCGATTTGCGCCTGCCGAGCTGGGCGCGCCGGTTGCTGACGCGCGGCATCGCGATCATTCCCGTGATCGTCGTCACCGCGATCTATGGCGAACGCGGCACGGCCGATCTGCTGGTATTCAGCCAGGTCGTGTTGTCGATGCAGCTGCCTTTCGCCGTGATCCCGCTGGTGCGGTTCGTCTCGGACCGCCGCAAGATGGGCAAGTTCGTAATCCCGGCGTGGGTCGCGGCGATCGCTTGGATCGTTGCCGGCATCATCGTGGTTTTGAACCTGAAGCTGCTCGCGGATACGCTGTTCGGGTGATCAATCAGGGCCGTGACGGCGTTTCGGCTTGTATGGGCTGAGCGGATTGACGTCGAGGTCGACCTCTTTCACGCATTGCTGACTTTCGCGATGACTCGAGCCGGCGTGCCACTTGCCTGAACGAAGCTCGACCTTCCTCATCTCGGCGATCTTTAGGCACTTCCAGTCGCCTGCGCGAGGAAGTCCTTTGCTGGAGCCGCCAGAGAATTGGAAGGCAAGTGTGTATTCCTCGCCGTTCGTATGGCCAAGCAACGCGGGACAAACGGCGCGCGAGTGACCCTGATACGAGCAGTGCACCTGAAGTCGTTCGATAATGGCCTGTGCGATTAAATCGTAAGTCCGGGACAAGGATGCCTCCGTAGTCTCTTCTGCTTACGGCCCTTGCATATTGGTCGCCCGCAGGCGAACGGCTATGCCGATCAATCCTGCGGCTCGGACGTCGCATCGCCTTGCGCGTCGATGCGCAGCCAGCCTGACGGCGCGAGGCGCTGCTGCGGCAGGAAGCGGGCCTTGTAGTCCATCTTCTTGGAGCCTTCGATCCAGTAGCCGAGATAGACGTAAGGCAATCCCTGCCGGCGGGCGCGGGCGATGTGGTCGAGGATCATGAAGGTGCCCATCGAGCGGCTGACCTCGCCCGGCTCGAAGAACGAATAGACCATCGACAGGCCGTCGCTGAGCACGTCGGTCAGCGCGACCGCGATCAGCTCGTCGCCCCGGCCGGTGATGCCGCTGTCGGGACCGCGCTTGCGGTACTCGATGATACGGGTCTCGACGTGGCTGTCCTCGACCATCATGGCGTAGTCGAGCACGGTCATGTCGGCCATGCCGCCATGGCGGTGACGGGAATCGAGATAGGCGCGGAACACCGAATATTGCTCGGATGTCGGCACCGCGCTGCGCTGCTCGCCGATGATGTCGGCGTTGCGCGCGATCACCTTGCGGAAGTTGCGGGAGGGGCGGAACTCGTTGGCGATCACCCGGACCGAGACGCAGGCGCGACACTGGTCGCAGGCGGGACGGTAGGCGATCGACTGGCTGCGACGGAAGCCGCCGTGGGTCAGGAGGTCGTTGAGGTCACCGGCGCGCTCACCTACGAGGTGCGTAAACACCTTGCGCTCGTGCCGGCCCGGCAGATAGGGGCAGGGGGAGGGCGCCGTGAGGTAAAATTGTGGGGTGTCGCGCGAGTGCTGGGTCAAGGGACGTCGTGGGCCTCCAAAATGTGCATCAGCATCGCGCTACGAAAGCCCCCGGTCAATCGGTCTACTCGGCAGGTCAGATCGGACAGCATAGCGGGTCCAGGTTGATAGGTTCTTGATCCAGGTTGGTTGATCAGTAGGTCCTTGATCGAAAGGTCGCTGATCAGTAGGTCCTGGCGCCTTGAGGCACCGGCGCACGAACGGAATTGTTGATCACGACCGTTCCCAACACGAAATCCTGCAGCAAGCGCCTGCGGCCGTTGAAGAGGCCGACCAGGACGACGAAAGGCGACAGGAACGAGACGGTCACCCAGAACAGCACGGCGTGGGTGGCCCCGAGCACGAAATAGCCGGGCGCGCCGTACCAGGTGCGCAATTCAAGATCCATCACGCGCATGCCGATGGTCGCGGACGACGGACCGCCGATGCAGGCGCCGTAATAGACGATGGCCCAGATCACGGAGGCCGGCCAAGCCAGCCAGAAAAGCGCCCAGCCGATGCCGAGCGTGACCACGCCGAACACCGCAATGAAGAGGTAGCCGAGGATCACCGGCACCGAGATCACGACCATGTCGATCAGGAAGGCGAACACCCGCCGCGTCGCAACGCCGCGGAACAGTTCCGGGTGCAGATAGGGATCGTAGGCGTGCGGCTGCGCCCCACCGTCATTGCGCCAGGCATTGCCCGAGTCCGAATACGACATAACCGTTCTCCCGAGGGAAACTCCCGTGGCAGGACTCCCGTGGCAGGACATGGGAACAGGCCGTCCGCGTGCCAAGGGCGCCGGGATTAACAAGCCGAAATATTCCGGCGATTCGGGGGCGGCGGAAGTCGTGGTGGCACGCCCTCGGTGTCGTCCTGGCGAAAGCCAGGAGCCATTACCCCAAGGAGATGTTTGGCGAAGATTGATCGTCGGTACTGCGACCGATCGGAATCGAGAGATCACGCGGTGTGGGTCCTGGCTTTCGCCAGGACGACGATGAAGAGACACATGTGCCCGGCCTTCGCCGGGACGACCTTGGGGTCTACCCCTGTGCCCGCAGCTTCTCCGCCGCCTTCGGTGCGAAATAACTCAGCACACCGTCGGCGCCGGCGCGCTTGAAGGCGAGCAGGCTCTCCATCATGGCGCGGTCGCCGTCGAGCCAGCCGTTGTTGGCGGCGGCCGCGATCATCGCGTATTCGCCGGACACCTGGTAGGCGAAGGTCGGCATTGCGAACGTGTCCTTCACGCGGCGGACGACGTCGAGATAGGGCATGCCGGGCTTGACCATCACCATGTCGGCGCCCTCGGCGATGTCGAGCTCGACCTCGCGCAACGCCTCGTCGGTGTTGGCGCTGTCCATCTGGTAGGTGCGCTTGTCGCCAGTGAGCGTCTTGGCCGAGCCGATGGCGTCGCGGAACGGGCCGTAGAAGGCGGAGGCGTATTTTGCGGCATAGGCCATGATCTGCACGTCAAGCAGGCCGGTGCGATCCAGACCCTCGCGGATCGCGGCGACGCGGCCGTCCATCATGTCGGAGGGCGCGATGATGTCGCAGCCGGCTTCGGCCTGCACCAGGGCCTGACGCACCAGCACGGCGACCGTCTCGTCGTTCAGGATCTTGCCGTCGGAGATCAGGCCGTCATGGCCGTGACTGGTGAAGGGATCGAGCGCGACGTCGCAGAGAATGCCGATCTCCGGAAACTCCTTCTTGATCGCGCGCACCGCCTGGCAGACCAGATTGTTCGGGTTGGTGGCTTCCGAGCCCTCCTCGTCGCGCAGGGACGGGTCGGTGTAGGGAAACAGCGCGAGACAGGGAATGGTGAGCTTCATCGCGCGTTCGGCGTCGCGCACGGCCTGGTCGACGCTGAGACGCTCGACGCCCGGCATCGAGGCGATCTGCTCGCGCTTGTTGTTGCCGTCGATCAGAAACAGCGGCCAGATCAGATCGTCCGTCGTGAGCACGTTCTCGCGCACCAAGCGCCGGGCCCATTCGGCCTTGCGGTTGCGGCGCGGGCGGACGGTCAGATCGAGGGCAGGGGAGGCCCCAGTGCCATCCCGGCGCGAGACCTCGCGCAATTCGATCGGACGCCCGTATTTGATCGCCATCACTCTTCCTCCGGCTGGAATTATTCTTATACCAGCTCGCATGGTTCCCGTCACCGCGGCTTGACCTGTCGCAAAAGATGGCAGCCGATTGATTTTGCGGGGCAAAGCAGCCAGAAGGGGGCATGTCCGAGATCTCCACCCGCGATGCGGCCCGCGACAGTGCCAGGGACGCCGTCCGAGACAATGCCAGAGACAGCGCAATGTCGGTGGCGGCGATCTCGTCGGAGCGAGCTGAGTCCGACGACAATGTCTGGACGCGCCGGCTCGTGCTGTTCCTGCGGGTGATGGCGCTGCTCTCGATCCTCAAGGGCCTCTACCATTGGGCGCAGGTGACGGGCTTCGTCGGCGGTGAGGACGAGGCGTTCGAGAACCAGTCGATGGCCTGGCAGGCCTCGACCATCTACTTCGCCGTGATCGAACTCGTTGCTGCGGTCGGGCTGTGGCTGGCGACGCCCTGGGGCGCCGTGGTGTGGCTGACGACCGTGGTGTCGATGGCGGTGATCGAACTGATGTTCCCGGGCATCTACGGCGGCAGCCTGATTGTGGTCGGCGTCGAAGCCTTCATGCTGGCGGCCTATCTCGCACTCGCCTGGATGGCCGCACGCGAACGGCCGCCATAGCAAACTCTCGTGTCCCGGCTCTGCGCTCCGCTTCGCTGTGCTGGTCCGGGACAGGAGAATGTCGCGCTTGGTTGACGGTTGGTTGCGTAAAATTCGACGTAAGTTTTCGCTAACCAGCGTGTTCCGCCACAGCTCTTACGCGGCCGTTTCGAAACGGGGCGGGGCTGTTCTGGAATGCGACAATCGGGGCGGACGGAGGGTGAACAGGACCTTGCGAGAGTCAACAGAGAGTTGCGAAAAGTGCTTGTGGCACAGGCTTAATCCGCAATTCACTGTCTTAAATTCATGATCTCTTTATTCTCTTATTTAAGCCGATCTTCAAACGAGCCCCTTAAGTTGCACCTATCAGACGGGACACAAGTTTCGTCGAATGAGTGTCGATAAAAACGACAACAGGGGAAGTGTCATGATGAAAGCCGTCGCAACTGCGGCAGATACCGCAGAGCGCGTCTCCGGCCAGCAGGGTTCGGTGCAGACGCTCTATCTGGAAGCTTTGACTCTGGTGGAGCGGCTGCATCGCCGGCTGCTCGACGTGATCAAGGACGAGTTTGATCGCCGCGGCCGTGCGGACATCAACTCGGTGCAGGCGCTGCTGCTCTACAACATCGGCGACAAGGAGCTGACCGCGGGCGAACTGCGCACGCGCGGTTATTATCTCGGCTCCAACGTCTCCTACAATCTGAAGAAGCTCGTCGAGCTCGGCTTCCTCGATCATCAGCGCTCGCGCGTCGATCGCCGCTCGGTGCGCATCCGCCTGACGCCGCAGGGCCAGGAAGTTCGCCGTATCGTCGACTCGCTCTACCAGAAGCACGTCAAGACGGTGGAGCAGGTCGGTGGCATCTCGGGCGAGGAGTTCTCGACCCTCAACAAGTCGCTGCACCGCCTCGAGCGGTTCTGGACCGACCAGATCCTGTATCGTCTCTGAGCTCTTTCGACGGGACTTGGCCAAGCCGGCCCACAACAAGACCGGCAAGCCTCCCTAACGTGCCTGAGCTTCCCCAAGCGCGCCGGCCCGGCTGTGTCCGGACCGGTGCGTTTTTTCCATTTCGCGGTTGCGAAAAAAATCCCTAACCGCAGGGAACGAGTTCCCGGTTCGCCGCTTATCTCCTCCGGATCGGAGGCTGACGATGCTGGTCGAGCGTGGCGTGGGGGTGATGAACGTGGAACTCGTGAGCGAGGCCTATGCCATCGCCGCGAACTATCTTCGCCGCTCCGGCGCGATCCGGGACACCCTCGTCACCGACGAACGCCTGCTCGAGATCGTCATCAAGCTGCTCCAGCACGGCGAATTCAACAAGATCAGGCTGGCCAACAAGGCCATCGTCAAGTTCGAGGCGCAGTCCGAGGCCAAAGCGGTTGCCTGATCTCAACTCCCAAACGCGGCAAGAAAATCGCCAAGAACCAGAGGGTGCCATGGAAGCTGCCATCGACCGGATCATGCATACCTATGACCTGCTCGCCAACCGCACGTCGGCTGCGAGTGCCGAGGCGAGGGCCAAGGTGACGAACTATCTCAACACCCTGATGGAAGCCGGCGAGAAGGACACCCATAGGTTGACGGTTTGCGGCCTGACCTATCTGCGGCAGCTCGACGGCAGCGTGGATCCCGTGAAGGCGGGGTATACGGGACTTTAGAGGGCGGCCGGCCGGTCGCGCCCGCGCGGTTTCGAGCCCAAAGCGGACCTTTTCCCGCGCCTTCCCGGACATTGGACGACCGGGTGCCGCTCGGTCGTCCAAATCCTCCAATCCCACCATATCTTGCATAAATCTCACGTCCGACCCGCAACTACTTGGCCTGTTGCGGGCGATGTGGTAGATCGCGCTCGCCGCTTCCGATCGCCACACCAGACCCGCCCGTAGCCCGCCAAAAGGCTGCGGCGGTGGAGATATTCGCAAGATGACCTTCGCCAAAACCGCCTCCGCGCCCGATTCGTTTTTCACCGCCTCGCTCGAGCAGGCTGACCCGGAAATCGCAGCCGCCATCAAGGGCGAGCTCGGCCGCCAGCGTCACGAGGTCGAGCTGATCGCCTCCGAGAACATCGTCAGCCGTGCCGTGCTGGAAGCGCAGGGTTCGGTGATGACCAACAAATATGCGGAAGGCTATCCGGGCGCGCGCTACTACGGCGGTTGTGAGTGGGTCGACGTCGCCGAGAACCTCGCGATCGATCGCGCCAAGAAGCTGTTCGGCGCCAACTTCGCCAACGTGCAGCCGAACTCCGGCAGCCAGATGAACCAGGCGGTGTTTCTGGCGCTGCTTCAGCCCGGCGACACCTTCATGGGCCTCGATCTCGCGGCCGGCGGCCATCTCACCCACGGCTCCCCCGTCAACATGAGCGGCAAGTGGTTCAAGGCCGCGCACTACACCGTGCGCCGCGAGGACCAGATCATCGACATGGACGCCGTCGCCAAGCAGGCCGAGGAGGTCAAGCCGAAGCTGATCGTGGCCGGCGGCTCGGCTTATTCGCGCGCCTGGGACTTCAAGCGCTTCCGTGAGATCGCGGACAGCGTCGGCGCGTATCTCCTGGTCGACATGGCGCACTTCGCCGGTCTTGTCGCCGGCGGCGTGCATGCCTCGCCGGTGCCGTATGCCCATATTACCACCACCACGACCCACAAATCGCTGCGCGGTCCGCGCGGCGGCCTGATGCTGTGGAATGACGAGGCGCTGACCAAGAAATTCAACTCGGCGATCTTCCCGGGCCTGCAGGGCGGCCCCCTGATGCATGTGATCGCGGCGAAGGCAGTCGCCTTTGCCGAGGCACTGCGGCCGGACTTCAAGGTCTATGCCAAGAACGTCGTCGAGAACGCCAAGGCGCTGGCCGAGGCGATGAAGGGCCACGGGTTCGATATTGTCTCCGGTGGCACCGATAACCATCTGATGCTGGTTGACCTCCGGCCGAAGGGCCTAAAGGGCAACGCCTCGGAGAAGGCGCTGGTTCGCGCTGCCATCACCTGCAACAAGAACGGTATTCCTTTCGACCCCGAGTCGCCGTTTGTCACCTCCGGTATTCGGCTGGGCACGCCTGCGGCAACCACCCGCGGCTTCGGAGTCGCTGAATTCCAGCAGGTCGCCGGTATGATCGCCGAAGTCCTCAACGCGATCGCGCAGTCCTCCGACGGCAAGGCGCCGCTGGTGGAAGCCGCGATCAAGGAACGGGTCAAGGCGCTCACCGACCGTTTCCCGATCTATCAGTAAGGTCCAAGAAAACCGGTCAAGGTCAACGGATGCGCTGCCCGAACTGCAACAGTCTCGATACGCAGGTGAAAGACTCGCGTCCGACCGAGGACTCTTCCGTGATCCGCAGGCGACGCGTGTGCGTCGCCTGCAATTTCCGCTTCACCACCTTCGAGCGCGTGCAGCTGCGCGAGCTCACAGTGATCAAGCGCAACGGCCGCCGCGTGCCGTTCGACCGCGACAAGCTGATGCGCTCGGTGTCGATCAGCTTGCGCAAGCGGCAGGTCGAGCCGGAGCGGGTGGAGAAGATGGTCTCCACCATCGTGCGCGAGCTCGAGACCGGGGGCGAGGCTGAAATCTCCTCCGAAGTGATCGGCGAGACCGTGATGGAGCATCTGCGCACGCTCGACGATGTTGCCTATGTCCGCTTCGCCTCGGTCTACCGCAATTTCCGCGAGGCCAAGGATTTCGCCGACGTGCTCGGCGAGCTCTCCGGTGAGGAGGAAGCGCGGCTCGCCGCGATCCGCAAATGATCTTCCGCATCCTGGAGGATCAATTCGCGCAGAAGGCGCGCGAGTCCAGGGATGCCGACCGGCGCTTCATGGAGCTTGCGCTGGCGCTCGGCAGGCGCGGGCAGGGACGTACCTGGCCCAATCCCGCCGTCGGTGCCGTCATCGTCAAGGACGGCGTGATCGTCGGCCGCGGCTGGACCCAACCAGGCGGACGACCGCATGGCGAGCCTGAGGCGCTGCGGCGCGCAGGCGAGGCCGCGCGCGGCGCCACGCTCTACGTCACGCTGGAGCCGTGTTCGCATTTCGGCAAATCGCCACCGTGCGCCGACGCCGTGATTGCCGCCGGCATCAAGCGTGCGGTGGCCGCGATCGAGGATCCCAATCCGGAAGTCGCCGGTCAAGGTTATGCGCGCCTGCGCGCCGCCGGCATCATGGTGGATGTGGGTCTGTGCGGGCGCGAAGCCGCCTTCGACCACGCCGGGCATTTCCGCCGCGTCAGGGATCATCGCCCGCATGTGATCCTGAAGCTCGCGGTCTCGCCCGACGGCAAGATCGGCGCGGCCGGGGGCAAGCCGGTCGCGATCACCGGCGAGGCGGCGCGCAACCGGGTGCATCTCCTGCGCGCGCAAAGCGACGCCATCCTGGTCGGCATCGGCACGGTGCTGGCGGACGATCCGCAGCTCGACTGCCGCCTGCCGGGCATGGCAGCGCGCTCACCGGTGCGCGTGGTGCTCGATCAGAGCCTGCGCATTCCCGGCGCAAGCAAGCTCGTGGGCTCCGCGCGCGAGATTCCGCTGTGGGTGGTGGGTTCTGAACTCGCGGAGGCCGCGGCCGCCACGCGGCTCGGTGCTGCAGGCGCGCAGGTGATCCGCGTGCCGCCCGGCAACGCCGCGGGACTCGATCTTGCGGCAGTGCTGCATGCATTGGCCGGGAAGGGCATCACGCGGCTGATGGTCGAGGGCGGCAGCCGCGTTGCGGCGTCCTTCATCGCCGCCGACCTCGTTGACGAGATCTGGCTGTTCCGCGGCGCAGAGGCGGTGGGCGCCGACGGGGTGGATGCGCTCGCTGCATTGCCGCTGTCGAAAATCACGCAGTCGCAGGCCTACAAGGTTCATGCTAGCGAGACCTTCGACAAGGATACTCTCACCATCTACGAGCGCGCGTAATGTTCACCGGCATTGTCACCGATATCGGCGAGATCGTCGGCTTCACGCCGACGGCGCACGGCCAGCTGCATCGGCTGCGCATCGCCTGCCGCTACGACCAGACCACCATTGCCGACGGCGCCTCGATCGCCTGCAACGGCGTCTGCCTAACGGTGGTTGCTTCCGGCGTCGAAAGCGGCAAGGACTCTGCTCAAAGGACCTGGTTCGACGTCGATGCCGCGGCCGAGACGCTGGCGCTGACGACCGCAAAGCACTGGAGGGTCGGCACCAGGCTCAATCTCGAGCGTGCGCTCAAGATCGGCGACGAGCTTGGCGGGCATATCGTCGCCGGCCATGCCGATGGCATCGCGACCCTCGTCGGCCGCGAGGACCTGCCCGAGATGGCGCGGTTCGAGCTCTCCACGACGCGGGAGCTGGCGCGGTTCATCGCGACCAAGGGCTCGATCACGCTCGACGGCGTCTCGCTGACGGTTAATACGGTGAAGGACGTGAGCTTTTCGGTGCTGATCATCCCGCACACCCTGACGGTCACGACGATCGGCGGCTGGAAGGCGGGGAATGAGGTCAATATCGAGGTCGATCTGATGGCCCGCTACGCGGCGCGGCTGACGGAAATGAAGTGACGGCGTCTTTGAACTTGGCTTACCCGCTGGTGGCGACTACATAGCGCGAACCCCTGTGGAACGGATTTGACGATGGCAGACGCGCGGCGCGCACCCCTGAAGGACCAGACCGACATTTCCGGCGCACGCGCGCTGATTGTCGAGGCGCGGTTCTATGACGATCTCCAGGACGCGATGCTCGAAGGCGCGGTGGCCGAGCTGAAGGCGGCCGGTCTGACCCACGACGTCATCACGGTTCCCGGCGCACTGGAGATTCCTGCGGCGATCGCCATCGCGGTTGATGCCGCGGCCGCCAATGGCAAGCCTTACGACGCCGCGATCGCGCTCGGCTGCGTGATCCGTGGCGACACCATCCATTTCGAGATCGTCTCGCAGGAATCTTCCCGCGCGCTGATGGACCTGGCGGTGGCGCGCAAGCTGCCGCTCGGCAACGGCATCCTCACCGTCAACACCGAGGCGCAGGCCTGGGCGCGGGCGCGTGCCAGCGAGTTGAACAAGGGCGGCGATGCCGCGCGGGCCGCGATTGCGATGCTGCGCATAAAGCGCCGGCTGGCGCGGGCTTGATCATGGCTGACAACAGCAAGAAGCCGCCGGCTGGCACGGAGAAGAAAGCGAACCGGCGCGGTGCGGCGCGGCTCGCAGCCGTGCAGGCGCTGTACCAGATGGATATCGGTGGTGCCGGCATCAACGACATTTTTGCGGAGTTCGAGAGCCACTGGCTCGGCAACGAGGTCGAGGGCGATACATATCTCCCGGCGGAAGCGGCGTTCTTCCGCGACGTCGTTTCCGGCGTCGTGCGCGACCAGAAGAAGCTCGATCCGCTGATCGACGAGGCGCTGTCGAAGGGCTGGCCGTTGAAGCGCATCGAAGCGATCCTGCGCGCGGTGCTGCGGGCAGGGGCCTACGAATTGGAACATCGAAAGGACGTGCCGGGCCGCGTCGTCGTGTCCGAATATGTCGACGTCGCCAATGCCTTCGTCGACCGCGAGGAGACCGGCATGGTCAACGCTGTGCTCGACCAGATCGGCCGTCAGTTTCGCGGTGACGAGTTCGGACGGGGATAGCCATGGGATCGTCATTGCGAGGAGCGTAGCGACGAAGCAGTCCAGACTGTATCTCCGGAGGCAGTCTGGATTGCTTCGCTTCGCTCGCAATGACGGCGGGGAAATTACGGATCGAGCTAATGACCAGCCCGCACAATCCCTCCGCCGAAGACTCCCTCATCGCGCGCTATTTCAAGCCGCTGGCGACTGATCCCGGCGCGTTGGGGCTGGTCGACGATGCCGCCATCCTGCAGGCGCTCGGCAGCGACATCGTCGTCACCACAGACGCGGTGGTCGAGGGTGTGCATTATCTTGCCACCGATCCGCCCGACACCATCGCGCGCAAGGCGCTGCGGGTGAACCTGTCCGATCTCGCTGCCAAGGGGGCCGTGCCGGCCGGCTTCGTGCTGACACTGGCGCTGCGCAGCAGGGAAGACGGCTGGCTCAGGCCGTTCGCGGACGCGCTCGGCGAGGATGCGAAAACCTTCGCTTGTCCACTGCTCGGCGGCGATACGGTGTCGACGCCGGGGCCGCAGATGATCTCGATCACCGCCTTTGGCCGCGTGCCGCAGGGGCGGATGGTCGGCCGCGCCGGCGCCCAGCCGGGCGACCGTATTCTGGTGACGGGGACGATCGGCGACGCCGCGCTTGGCCTCGATGTGCTCAAGGGCGGCGCGGTGGCGAATGCGCTGGCCTCCGATCCGCACGCGCGCGAGACGCTGATCTCGCGCTATCGCGTGCCGCAGCCGCGCAATGCTCTCGCGCACGGCGTGCGTGACTATGCAACGGCTGCGATGGATGTCTCCGACGGGCTTGCAGGAGACCTGACCAAGCTCTGTGCGGCGTCAGGCGTCTCGGCCACGATCGAGGTGACCAGCGTGCCGCTCTCGGTCGCTGCCGCCGGCCTGATCGCGGGCAAGGTCGTTTCCGTTGAGACGCTGCTGGCCGGGGGGGACGATTACGAGGTGCTGTGCACCGTTCCGCCGGCGCAAGGCGACGCACTGATCGCCTTGGGGCGGGCGGCCGGCCTTGCCATCACGGCCATCGGCACGATCGTCGCGGGCGATGAGCGGCCGCGCTTCCTGGACGGGCAGGGCCAGGAGCTGGTCTTGAAGCGACTGTCCTACAGCCACTTCTAGGAATTGCGCCAAACCGGCGTCCGGGCTGCCAAGACCGGCTAAATACCTGCCGAGATCGGCTTTTCGGGCTTATCTGGCGTTGCACCCTCAATTTGATTTTGGCAAGGTCGTGACCGACTAGGGCCGCGCCTTCGGGCAAGGGGCGGCCCTTTTCAAATCAAGGCGCCGCACCGCACGACGGAAAAACAAAAGGCGCCGGGGGTACGTTCATCAAGGATCTGAGGCAAAAAATCACATGACAGCATTATGGTTGATTGTGCTCTGCGGAGTGCTTTCCGTCGTCTACGCGATCTGGGCGACGTCTTCGGTTTTGAGTGCGGATGCGGGGTCTCCGCGCATGCAGGAAATCGCGGCTGCGGTGGCCGAGGGCGCGCAGGCCTATCTCAAGCGACAGTACATGACGATCGGCATGGTCGGCGTCGTGATTTTCGCCCTGCTGGCCTACTTCCTCGGCATGCTGGTTGCGATCGGCTTCCTGATCGGTGCGGTGTTGTCGGGCGCGGCGGGCTTCATCGGTATGAACGTCTCGGTTCGCGCCAATGTGCGCACCGCGCAGGCGGCGACGACATCGCTTGCCGGCGGCCTCGAGCTCGCCTTCAAGGCGGGCGCCATCACCGGCATGCTAGTCGCGGGTCTCGCACTGCTCGGCGTTACCATCTATTTCGCCTATCTCACGCACGGCATGGGGCTGAAGGCCAACGACCGTGTCGTCGTCGATGCGCTGGTGGCGCTCGGCTTCGGCGCCTCGCTGATCTCGATCTTCGCCCGTCTCGGCGGCGGCATCTTCACCAAGGGTGCTGACGTCGGCGGCGATCTCGTCGGAAAGGTCGAGGCCGGCATTCCTGAGGACGATCCGCGCAACCCGGCGACCATCGCCGACAACGTCGGTGACAATGTCGGTGACTGCGCCGGCATGGCGGCCGACCTGTTTGAGACCTATGCGGTGACTGCGGTCGCCACCATGGTGCTCGCCGCGATCTTCTTCGCGACCTCGCCGCTGCTGGTGAACATGATGACCCTGCCGCTCGCCATTGGCGGCGTCTGCATCATCACCTCGATCATCGGCACCTTCTTCGTCAAGCTCGGCGCCAGCCAGTCGATCATGGGTGCGCTCTACAAGGGCCTGATCGCGACCGGCGTGCTGTCGATCGTGGGCGTTGCCGGCGTCATCTACTGGCTGATCGGTTTCGGCCCGCTGGAAGGCGTGAAGTATACCGGCATGGCGCTGTTCGAGTGCGGCGTCGTCGGCCTCGTCGTTACCGGGCTGATCATCGTGATCACCGAATACTATACCGGCACCGATTATCGCCCGGTCAAGTCGATCGCGGCGTCGTCGGTTACCGGTCACGGCACCAACGTGATCCAGGGCCTGGCGATCTCGATGGAATCCACCGCTGGTCCGGCGCTGGTGATCATCGCCGGCATTCTCGTCACTTACAGCCTTGCCGGCTTGTTCGGCATTGCGATTGCGACCGCCACCATGCTGGCGCTGGCTGGCATGGTCGTGGCGCTCGACGCTTTCGGCCCCGTCACCGACAATGCCGGCGGCATAGCCGAAATGGCCGGTCTTCCGAAGGAAGTCCGCAAGTCCACCGACGCGCTCGACGCGGTCGGCAACACCACCAAGGCGGTCACCAAGGGCTATGCGATCGGCTCCGCCGGTCTCGGCGCGCTGGTGCTGTTCGCGGCTTACAATGAAGACCTCAAATTCTTCATCGCCAACGCCGCGAAGTATCCGTACTTCCAGGGCGTACTGCCCGACTTCTCGCTCAACAATCCTTACGTCGTCGTCGGCCTCTTGTTCGGCGGCCTGCTGCCGTATCTGTTCGGCGCGATGGGCATGACCGCCGTGGGCCGTGCGGCCAGCGCGATCGTCGAGGAAGTGCGGCGCCAGTTCCGCGAGAAGCCCGGCATCATGCAGGGCACGGACAAGCCGGACTACGGCAGGGCCGTCGACCTGCTGACCAAGGCGGCGATCAAAGAAATGATCATTCCGTCGCTGCTGCCGGTGCTGTCGCCGATCTTCGTCTATTTCGTGATCTACGCGATCGCAGGTGGCGGTGCCGTCGGCAAGTCGGCCGCGTTCTCCGCCGTCGGCGCCATGCTGCTCGGCGTGATTGTGACGGGCCTGTTCGTCGCAATCTCCATGACCTCGGGCGGCGGTGCCTGGGACAACGCCAAGAAGTACATCGAGGACGGCCATTACGGCGGCAAGGGCAGTGATGCCCACAAGGCGGCCGTGACCGGTGACACCGTCGGCGATCCCTACAAGGACACGGCAGGTCCCGCGGTGAACCCGATGATCAAGATCACGAACATCGTGGCGCTGCTGCTGCTGGCGATCCTCGCGCACTGAACCAGAGGCAGCTTTCCTGCGACAAACCCGCGGTGCAAACCGCGGGTTTTTGTTATCCGCTTTGCGGGAGCGTCGCCATGAAGTTCGAGACGACCAGATGTATCCGGTGCGGCTGCGACATGTTGGCGGCCGACAGTGTTTGTCCAACTTGCGGCAAGACGCAAAGGGGCGCCCGGCAATCCGGGCCTCGCACAATGTTGGCAGTCGCGCTGGCGGCGGCCGTCCTCTTAGCCTTCAACTGGTTCAAATCCCCAGCGCCACAAGCGGGGCCTACTGCACGTCCATCTGCAGCCCTTCCTTCTGGATGATGCCGGCGAACTTCTTGGTCTCGGCGTCCACGAAGGCGGCAAACTGGTCGGGCGTGCCGTAGTCGGCGCGGGCGCCCATGGCCACGATGTTCTTCTTGATGTCGTCGCGCTCGAGCATCGCCTTCACTTGAAGGTTGAGCGCTTCGACAATGGCGGGCTGCACACCCTTCGGCAGGAACACCGAGAACCACGACGAGACGTCGAAAGCCGCAAGCTCCGGCGCGCTCTCGCGCATGGTTGGCAGGTTCGGCGCAAGGTCGCTACGCTCGGTCGTGGTGACGCAGAGGCCGGTGAGGGTGCCGTTCTGCACCTGCGGCAGGCTCGGATAGAGATTGTCGAACAGGATCTGGATGTCGCCGGCGAGCGCCGCCTGGAGCGCGGGACCGGCGCCGCGGAACGGGATATGCGTCATCTTCAGGCCGGTGAGCTGCAGGAACCAGGCGCCTGTGAGGTGAGGGCTCTGGCCGACGCCGGAGGAGGCGTAGCTGAGCTTGTCCGGATTGGCCTTGAGATAGGCGACCAGCTCGGCGATCGACTTGATGCCGGTCTTGGGATGAGCCGAGACGATGTTCGGGATCCGGATCATGTTGGAGACCGGCTGGAGCTGGTCCGGCTTGTAGGTGAGGTTCTTGAAGATGCTGTAGGCGATCGCGTTCGGACCGGGATTGCCGATCAGGATGGTGTGGCCGTCCGGCTTGGCGCGGACCACCTCGGCCGTGCCGATCGTGCCGCCGCCGCCGGAACGGTTTTCCACCACGGCCGATTGGCCCCAGGCCGTCTGCAGATGCGCGGCAAGGAGCCGACCCATCACGTCGGTCGAGCCGCCGGCGGCAGCCGGCACGACGAGGCGGACGTTTTCGGTGGGTTTCCAGTCCGCCAGGCTCGATCGCGGCAGGATCGCTGCGGCCGAGAGGGCGGCAGCACCGGTGAGCACGCGACGGCGGGACAGCAATTGTTTGGGCACGAATCCACTCCCTGCATCTTGTTTTGCAGGGAGCGTATGGAACAGGACGCGCAACAGCAAGCCGCACGAAGCCGCAGGCTGAAGGCTCAGTTAAAGCTGAGCAGCTTGAAGATCGGCGTGAGGTAGCTCATCTCCTGGCCCGACGTGGGCGTGGTGCGGCTGATGAAGTCGAAGATCTTGCCGTCCTGCAGGCCGTAATTCGCAAGTCGGCGCACGCGCCGGTTCTTGTCGAAATAGACCGCGATGACGCGCTGATCGACCACCTTCTGATTCATGAAGGCGACCATACGCTCCGAGCGCTGCGAGATGTAATAGAACACCTCGCCGTCGAGGGTTGCGACGGTGGAGGGGGTGCCCATCACGATCAGCACCTGATCCTGGCTCGCGCCAATCGGGATCTGCTCCAGCGCGTTGGGCGGCAGGATGTAACCCTTCTGGAACTGCTCGCCGGTACAGCCCGCAAGCGCAGCCCCAACCAGGGCCGCGGCCGCGAACAGGCGCAAGCCGCGCCAACGTGCTTGAAGGCCGCGCCGCTTGTCTGCACGCAGGCTGGTCTGGTTCGTTATCGTCATAGCGGAACTGATTCCGTCCCCTTGCGTCGCGCGAGGCGCTGAAGTACCGGGCGGAGGCTCTGAATGCAACACGCGCGCGCCCGCTTGCGGAAACCACAATGCTTTGGCCGTTCAATCACTTCAGGAAACCCCGCCTAGCCTCGCCGGGCACCATTGAAGCCATCTATGGCATGATCGTGACGCAGGCGCGAGAACCCATATTTTACCGAGACTTGGGCGTGCCGGATACCGTTAACGGGCGTTTCGATCTGTTGCTGCTGCACCTCTGGCTGCTGCTGCGCCGTCTGCGCACGGTTCAGGGCGCCACCGAGCTGTCGCAGGCGCTGTTCGACCGCTTCTGCGAGGATATGGACGACAATCTGCGCGAGATGGGGATAGGCGACCAGACCGTGCCGAAGCGGATGCGGGCCTTCGGCGAGGCGTTTTACGGCCGGGTCCAGGCCTACGATCAGGCCATGGAAAGCGGCGGCGAGGCGCTGGCGTCGGCGATCTGCAAGAATATCTTGAATGGGGCCGGCATGGACCAGGCGCAGCGGCTCGCGGCCTATGCCAGGGCTGCCGAGACCGACCTCGCCCGGACCGGCGAGACCGCATTGTTGGCCGCGTCTTTCAAGTTTCCCCCAGCGCTCCCTGAGGATGTCACGCCATGAGCCGACCGATTACCGCATCCGGGCCCGATCCCTGGCAGGTGCCCGTCATCGTTGCACAGATCCCGGACACCGGCCTGCATCGCAAGCTCGAGGCCTCGGCCGCCGAGCGGCAGGCCATGGCTGAGACGGCAGGCTTGCGCGAGGTTGTTTCGGTCCGGGCTGATTTCGATGTCGTGCCGAAAAGCGGCAACCAGATCCAGGTCACGGGGCACGTCCGCGCCCGGATCGGCCAGACCTGTGTGGTCACGCTTGACCCGATGGAGAGCGAGATCGACGAGGAGGTGGACCTGATATTTGCCCCCGAGGCCGAAGTCCGCCGCCTGGCCGAGCTGATGGAGGAGGTGCACGACGATCAGGAGCAGGTCGCCGACCCCCCGGAGGCGATCGTCAATGGCATCATCGACCTCGGCCGGCTCGCCACCGACGCCCTATTCCTGGCGGTGGATCCCTATCCGCGGAAGCCGGGGGTGGTGTTTGAGCCCGACGTCACCGCCCCCGATCCGGAGGATCATCCCTTTGCGGTGCTGAAGGCGCTCCAGGACAAAAAGAAAGACCAATAGGTGCCGTCTTTCCCAGAGGACCGCTTTGCTACGGGGCGCGAGGTGTTTGCGATCGTGGTTTGAAAGGTCGAATTATCTGTTTGATTTTGATGTACTTCTTGTGAATTCGGCCGTCTGCGGCCGGATCGTCCCGAATGCAAAAGGCTGGGGGCAAGAGGTTGTTTCGGGATAACAAAACGCTATTGTCGCGCCCCGGTCCGGGTGCGGCGTGGCGCTTGACCGACCGCCATGTTCGTGGCGAACCCATTTGCGGCCCCGCTCGTTCAAGACCGCACCAGACCAGGTTTCCAGGACTTTTATGCCAAGCAAGGTTCGCATCGCGCTTGACGCCATGGGGGGCGACGCCGGCGCCGCGGTGGTCATCCCAGGCGCCGCCATCTCGCTTGCCAGGCATCGCGAGATCGAATTCCTGCTGATCGGGGACCGCGCCAAGATCGAGCCCGAGCTCGACCGCCACCCCGCGCTGAAGGCCGCCTCGAAGATCATCCATACCGATGTCGCGGTCAGCGGCGAGGACAAGCCGAGCCAGGCGCTGCGGCGCGGCCGCAGGACCTCCTCCATGTGGCTTGCCATCGATGCTGTGAAAAAGGGCGAGGCGGATGTCGCGGTCTCCGCCGGGAATACCGGCGCGCTGATGGCGATGTCGCGCTTCCACCTGCGCACGCTGCCGGGCGTCGATCGTCCGGCAATCGCCGGCATGTGGCCGACCAGGCGCGGCGATTCCGTGGTCCTCGACCTCGGCGCCAGCATCGGCGGCGATACCCACCATCTGGTGTCGCTCGCCATCATGGGCGCAGCGATGGCCAGCGTGTTGTTCAACAAGAAGCGTCCCACGGTCGGCCTGCTCAATATCGGGGTCGAGGAGATCAAGGGGCACGAGGAGATTCGCGAGGCCGGCGAAATCCTGCGCGCCAGGAACCTCCCCGAGCTCGACTATCTCGGCTTCGTCGAGGGCGACGGCATCGGCAAGGGGGTGGCGGACGTCATCGTCACCGAGGGCTACAGCGGCAACATCGCGCTGAAGGCCGCGGAGGGAACCGCGCGACAGATGGCGGAATTGCTCCGGGACGAGATGAAACGGGGCTGGCTGTCAAAGCTCGGCTATCTCTTTGCGCGCAACGCCTTCCAGGCCCTGCGGAACAAGATGGACCCGAACAAATCCAACGGCGGCGTGTTGCTGGGGTTGAACGGGATCGTGGTCAAGAGCCATGGCGGAATCGCTGCCGAAGGCTTTGCCTATGCGATTGATGTTGGCTATGAGATGGTCAAATTCGATCTCCTCAACAAGATCAATCAGATGCTCAACCGCGAAGGTGGTGCACTCAATTCCGTGCAAGCCGCGCAGGAGGCTGTTTCGTGACTCAAATTCGTTCGGTCGTGCTGGGCTGCGGCTCTTATTTGCCGGAGCAGGTGGTGACCAACGCCCAATTGGCGGCGCGCATTGACACGTCCGACGAGTGGATCGTGCAGCGCACCGGCATTCGCGAGCGGCACATCGCGGCCGAGGGCGAGTTCACCTCGCATCTGGCGCTCAAGGCAGCGCAGGCTGCGCTCGCCGATGCCGGCGTGGACGCGCAGTCGATCGACCTGATCGTGCTCGCGACCTCGACCCCTGACAACACTTTCCCCGCCAGCGCGGTCGCCGTGCAGCATGGGCTCGGCATCAACCATGGCGCGGCCTTCGACCTTCAGGCGGTGTGCTCGGGCTTCGTGTTCGGGCTCGCCACCGCCGATAATTTCCTGCGCACGGGCGCCTTCAAGCGCGCGCTGGTGATCGGCGCGGAAACCTTCTCGCGCATCCTCGACTGGACCGATCGCGGCACCTGCGTGCTGTTCGGCGACGGCGCCGGCGCGGTGGTGCTGGAGGCGCAGGAGCAGCCGGGCAATGCGGCGACCGACCGGGGGATCGTGACCACGCATTTGCGCTCCGACGGCCGCCACAAGGCGAAGCTGTTCGTCGACGGCGGCCCGTCCTCGACCCAGACCGTCGGCCATCTGCGCATGGAGGGCCGCGAGGTCTTCAAGCACGCGGTCGGCATGATCACCGATGTGATCGTCGATGCCTTCAAGGCGACCGGGCTCAATGCCGACAGCATCGACTGGTTCGTGCCGCACCAGGCCAACAAGCGAATCATCGACGCGTCCGCGCACAAGCTCCACATCGCGCCGGAGAAGGTGGTGCTGACGGTGGACCTTCACGGCAACACCTCGGCGGCCTCGATCCCGCTGGCGCTGTCGGCGGCGCGCAAGGACGGCCGCATCAAGCGCGGCGACCTGGTTCTGCTCGAAGCCATGGGCGGCGGCTTCACCTGGGGCTCCGCGCTGGTGCGCTGGTAAGCCACAGTCGATAAAATTTTGCCCGAATCAGCGCGGATTATCGATGCGCCTGCATTGATGAGCGCTGTTGACCGCCGTATCGTAAGCTCATAATTTCAGACAACAATTGTTCGCCGTGATGTGGGGCAGGGCGATGACCGATCAAAGTAAAACCGTAACGCGTGTCGATCTGTGCGAGGCCGTCTACCAGAAGGTGGGGCTGTCGCGCACGGAATCGTCTGCCTTCGTGGAACTCGTGCTGAAGGAGATCACCGATTGCCTTGAGAAAGGCGAGACGGTGAAGCTGTCCTCGTTCGGCTCCTTCATGGTCCGCAAGAAGGGTCAGCGCATCGGTCGCAACCCGAAGACCGGCACCGAGGTGCCGATCTCGCCGCGCCGGGTCATGGTGTTCAAGCCGTCCGCGATCCTGAAGCAGCGGATCAACGCCCAGCACCGCACCAATGGCGACGCCAGCAAGGCGCAACCCGAGGCGTAATCCGCCTTCCGGATAAGGATTTGGCATTTGGACAAGGCGCCGGATGCGTTCCGAACCATCAGCGAAGTAGCGCAGGAACTCGACATTCCGCAGCACGTGCTGCGGTTCTGGGAGACGCGTTTCTCCCAGATCAAGCCGATGAAGCGCAGCGGCGGCCGCCGCTATTACCGCCCCGACGACGTCGACCTGCTCAAGGGTATCCGCCGTCTCCTCTACGGCGAGGGCTACACCATCCGAGGCGTGCAGCGGATCCTCAAGGAGCACGGCGTCAAATCGGTGCAGGGCCTAGCCGACAGCGCGGCCGCGGTCTCGTTCGGGGCTATCGAGGACGCCGTCGGCGCCAGCCTGATGGAGCCCGAGGAGGAGACCGGCGTCCGCGGCGCCCGCGATAGTGACGACGACGATTACCAGGGTGAGGAGGAGGAGGGCATCGACTTCCGCTTCTCCGAGACCGACGACGAGGAAATCCTCACCACCTTCCGCAAGGGCGGCACCCCCGCCGCGCCCGCAGGCCCCAGCGCCATCGACCGGGAGCGCCTCGGACGGGTGCTCGCCGAACTCATCGCCTGCCGCGAAATGCTGGATCAGGCGCTGAAGGACGCCTGACGCCGGATCTCCTCGGCTTTGGGGCAGTTCCGGTGCCTTTCGGCAGAGGCACCAAAATCCAAAATGGTGTGACCTCGCCTTGCGCAAACCGGCGATCCTAGCTAATGGAACGACGTTCGGAGCGTGGCGCAGCCCGGTTAGCGCACTAGTCTGGGAGACTAGGGGTCGGAGGTTCAAATCCTCTCGCTCCGACCAATACTTAGCCGGATTTCAGGGCGTCCGGTTTTTCCCGAAGGTAACGGATAGGGTAACGCCCTCGATCAATCAGGAACCTGATGGCCTTCTTTCCGGTTTATGATGTTACCGGTTCGACCACAGACAGGCCGGAAGCGCTCGGCACGAAGGAAAAATTCTGGCTCGTTCCTCATTCGGACGTTGGGCTCACAATTGCAGGTTACCTGTTTAAGATTGGCCGACCATCCACGGGCGAAAACTGGGCTGAGAAAGTCTGCTGCGAAATTCTAAGGGCCGCCGAAATGCCTTGTGCCAGCTATGAGTTTGCTGTGCACGGAACGGATCAAGGTGTCGTTTCGCAGCAGTTTGTGCCGGTTAATGGAACATTCGTTCCGGCCAATATGATTCTTCAGGCGGTGGTGAAAGAGTACGACGGTCAACTCCGGTTTCGACAGCGACGGTACCAAGTGACTACGTGCCTGAATGTTATCCGACAGCGCGCAATCGAGCCGCCGCTTTGGACCCCTAGCACTGTCGGTGACATGACGGCTGCCGACATTTTCGTTGGCTACCTTGTCTTCGACATCCTTGTGAGCAACACGGATCGCCATCACGAAAACTGGGGCGTCGTGATCGATCATTCGAATCAATACAATCCGACCTTTCGTCTGGCACCGACCTTTGACCATGCGTCTTCGCTGGGGAGAAATGAATCGGATGATGCAAGAAGGCGCCGCCTAAATACGATTGACAGGCGAGACACGGTAGAGGCGTACACTTCTCGTGCCCGCTCGGCGCTGTACGGACCGACGGCCAATGAAAGGCCTCTCCTGCAATCAGAGGTCCTCGATACGTTGATTCGCGTAGCGCCCGCTGCAACTACCCGTTGGGCAAGGATATTTTCATCAATACCTCGCAAAGTATTCGAGGACATCTTTGCTCGAATCGACCCTACACTCATCAGCGATGAAGCGACAAAGTTCGCATTGAGGATGCTAGATGCCAACTGCGAAACGATCAGACGCGCTGCGTAGGGTTTTTGTCGCCTGGCAAAATCCTACGACCCGTCAGTGGTACACCATTGCCCGCCTTGCTCGTCGGGGCGACGAGTACGAATTCAGTTTCACTCAAGGCGCGACTAAGGTCGCGCGCGTAGTTCAACATCTTTTCAATTCGGGTCTCGATGAACATTACATTTCATCGGGCTTGATCTCTTTATTCAAGAACAAAATTCCATCAAAATCGCGTTCGGATTTCAAAAAGCTGTCTCGCTGGTTGGATCTAACCGGCGACGAAACAGAATTTGAGATGTTGGGCAAATTTGGACTAATTCCCGGATCTGACGGATTGCTTGTTTACCCTGAGCCGGTCGTCGATGAAGGCAAATACTCAATCGAATTCTTTTTGCACGGGATCCGGCATGCTCATGGAAGTCTGGAAGACCGCCATCTTCATGGGGACGTGTTGAGATGGTGCGAGACCGTGATGGGCGGCGAGCAACTATTCCCGCTCTTGGACGTCGGCAATCAACACGACCCAAACTGCATCGGTCTTAGAGCTGGCGAGGGAACTGTTATCGTGGGCTACGTGCCTCGCTTCTATTCAAGCGATTTGAAGGCAATCCTAAGCTCCCCTGAGAGGGCAGCTAAATCCAAGTTCGAAGTCTTGAAAAATAATGACGATGCCCCCTTACAGTTCAGGATGCTTTGTCGTTTTGAGGCGGATGTCGAGCCAAATTTCCGTCCGCTTGACGACGTTGATCACGCTCCCCGATCAACGCTAGTTCCGCTTTCTGCCTAAACCCGCAACTCCTCGCGAGTGAACGTCCCGCCCTGCGTCGCCATCCATAGCGTGATCGCGACCGACAGCACCAAGTCGTCATGGGCGCCGACGCGCGCCGCGTAGGTCGTGCGGCCGGCCTCCGAAATCTTCCGCTTGAAATCCTTCAGTTCTTCCTTGAGAGCCTCGGCATCGTTGGCGGCGGCTGCGATGCGCAGTTCTCCGCTGTGGGAGTGCGCTTCGAGGTTCGAGATCAGCAATCCCTTGGGCACGTGCCAGCTCTTGCCGTGCTGGGTCGCTTCCAGGCCTGCGGTGATCGTGATCCGGCTTGGCCATAGGCCGGCCACATCGAACATGTCGCCCACAGGCCGACCAACGCCGGTTTCGTCAATGACCAGGTGCGGCTTCAAAACGTTCAGGGGCGGGCGCGCGAGCAGGTTAGCAACGCGCTGGATCTGCTGCGGGTAGGACATGCCGAGCGGTAGGCGCTCCAAATGCCGAACGTCGAAATGCGTCGTCCGCTTCTGCTTTCGCGTTTGCGTCTTTTCGTTCAGATCCCATCCGTCGAGCGGCACCACTCGATGGTTCATGACGCTGATGGCGGTTGGGTCCGTGCTTTGGCCAAGGTCGACGCCGACGAACCAGCGGTCAACAGCGCGCGCGTAAAGGCTACGCCAGCCGTCAGGAGTGCGGATTACATCCATAGCGGGCGAACCTCATGGGTGAACATGGCGTCGATGATCGTTGTCGCGAACGCGGCGTCCTCGGTATCGAGGAATTCGCAAAGGTACTCCTGCCGAAACTTCGTCTCGCCAAGGTTCTTTCGTTCGCGAGCCAGGAATTCCGGCGTGATGCGCGAGCACGACCCCAACTCTACGTGGATGCGGTGCCAGTCCGGATCGTTAGCGAACCAAGTCTCGTAGAACGCGCCCCGCTTGCCGGCTGGGGTGCTGAGGTAGACGAGCTGCGCGCGCGGGTTCGTCGCCAGCATGGGGCGGATGGCCGCCAGCAGCTCGTCGCTGCAGCGGGACGCCTCATCGATGATGGCCAAGCGTACGTTTGCCAGACCGCGCAGCGTGTCGCCGTCGTTGTCGCCGGGCAGCGCCAGGATGCGGCTGCCGTTAGCGAACTCCAGCCGTCGGGCGTTGTCGCCTGAAAGCGATGGCACGTCGGCGAGCCTACCATAGGTCTTGCGCGATCGGCGCACGAACTCGTCGGAGAGCCGCTGTGCCGGCGAGGCGATGAGGATCAGGCTGTCCGGCTCCGTCGTACCGACCGATAGGGCCTTGATCGTCGCAGCCTCCGTCTTGCCGTGCTGCCTAGGGATCAGCATGGCCGTCTGCGGCGCGTCGGAGCGCACGAAATCCGCTTGCCACGGATCGAGAGTAATTTCCGCGTCGGCTGCCAGAAGCGCCGGATCGAGGGCGCGCGCCATGTCCATGGCCATCAGCATGGGGGCGGCACCGGGCAGGGGTTGGGGACGGGCTTGGCCTCAATGAGCAGGGGCGGCTTGCCTGCACTCTGCGTGATCGCGGCCGCGGCGTCCGTTTCCATCCGGTGCAGGGCCGCACCCACGGCGCGGGCAGCCTCAGGGAAGGGACGCAGCGCCGCCGTGATGGCATGGCGCAGTGCCAGGTAATCGGCGCTGATCAGGAGCGACGTCGACCGCACGTCGTGCCGCTGCACGATCATGCCCAAGAGCTTGCCGACCAGGGCCAGGTTGCCGGTGATGGCACTTTCGGCGCTGATGGCAGCTTTGATGTCGCCGAAGTCGATAGCTGTGCCCACGTGCTGTTGTAGCCGGGCGCGCTGGTGCACGAGCTGTGACAACAAGCCTTCCTGCTCGCTGGCCTGCAACGCCTCAAGGTCGATCTCGGTGGGCTTCTGAGCGGTTAGGATCGCCGCGCGCATCGCGGGGCTGACATGGTTCGCTGCGTGCCGCCCGACGGCGTCGGCGCTGACGTTGAAGCGGCGGGCGAGGGCGTTGTGCGCAATGCCGTGCGCGAGTCCAATCTCGATCTGATGCCGGGACTTGTGCGAGCAAATACTACACTTCGGGCCGGTCTTGCCCATTACTCAACTCACCTGCGATTTGGCTGCGCGAATTCGCGTTTCGATACCCCGATGTTTACCCCATCATACCAAAGAATCCGTGAATCACCTAAAGTGCTGCAATTAGCGTAACGCAACGTAACGGAGCACTAGTCAGTAGAACTAAAGCGCGAGGATCTGAGCGAGCGAAGCGGCGCGATACGGTTCGAAAGAGCGCGCGGATTCAAGAACGGCGTCGACATCAGAAAGTCAGCTTGTAAATGTCCTCGCACGTGGCTCGATATTCGGCGAGAGACTTGCCGGGAAGCTTTCTTCCCACGTCGGCTATGCACAGGTTCTGCAGCTTCTCATGGTCCAGATGAACGCGGTCTGCCTGGTCACGCATATTGAACGACGTGCCGACCAGTGCCACGCATACTTCATGAGGAAGCGGGATGGTCTTAGTGAAAAACTTGCATTGCACTATGTCGTCTGCGAGCGCGGGAGGGCAGGCCAGGGCGATAGCCAAGATGAGCAACGTGCGCATTATCGGTCTCCTAAGTTTCCACCTCAGCAACACGCGATTTTAGTACCGTTTTCCAGTTCACTATCACGTTGACTCTCCGTCCGTTGGTTCACTGGTTCACCTATAGGGATATGACCGAACCGAACCAGACGATGATGGGGCAGAAATGCCCCCCATCGTATCGTCCGTGGTTTACGGAATGGTTCAGGCGAACCAGTTTGAATCCAAAGGGTTTTTGGCCCAGTTGGTTCGGTTTTGGTTCGCCCGTTGGTTCGCTCAATTTGCACCTGGAAAACGTGCTGGCGGCAGCGGTGGTTGGTTCACCCCTGAACCACGCGAATCCATGACGTTTAGCTCTCTCTGGCCCGTGGCGGTCAACGTCCAGCCGTTGCGCTCATTGCGGATCAGCTTCTGGGCTTCCAGCTTCTGCGCGAGCCGGTAAACGCGGCTGTCGCTCATTCCAATCAGCTTGCCCACGTCGCGGCGGCTCTTGCGCGGGTGCTGATCAATTGCGCGGAGCAAGGTGTCCTCGTCCCGCTCGTTCGCCAACTCGCGCTGCACGATACCCATATCCGATACCGGCCGTGCCACAACCGTCGGAATGGGCCGCCCCTTCGTGTCCCGCAACTTGGGGTGCTGAACAGTCACCAGCTCGAAATGGACCGGCTCGAATGATGGGCCGCGGAACTTGCCAAGTGCCTCAAAGGCGATCACTTGGCCGTTCCTACGCAGCGCCACGTTGCCGTCCACCTCGTTCAAGAACGCCCCGCCGCCCTTCGGGATCAGGTCGTCGTCGGCCGCGCGCTTAGTCGGATGCGCTAGGGCGAGCACGCATGGCCCACCAGGGAGGTTTGTCATAGAGCGCAGTAGGCGGGCGTAGTTGCCCATTTGGACGTTGTCATTGTCGTCGTCGCCCTCGAAATACGCGGCTACGGTGTCGACGATGATCAGGGTTGGCTTTAGGCCCTTGGCAACCACTTCAGTTTCGATGTTCGCGACGTTCTCCGAAATCTTCACTACGCCGTTGATGAAATGGACGTCCACGGCGTCGGGGTCGATGCCCATCTCTTGGGTCACCCCCAGCCATCGCGCTTGGACGTCGGTGGGATTTTCGCCGGCCGCGTAAATCACGGTCCCTTTCTCGACCTCGATGCCCCCGATCGAACGACCTATCGCCACGTGTGCAGCGAGGCGCATAGCTGCCGCGGTCTTGCCGCCGCCGGTTTTGGCGGTCATCGAGTAGCAAAAGCGCCGCTGGAAGATCCGGTCGACAACGTAGTCTGGCGGCACGAAATCGCGAACGAACTGACCCGACGACTGAATCAGGTTGGTGGGTGCAGCCGGCTTCGGAAACGGGATCACGGGCATCGCTTTGGTTTTCTCCAGCAGTTCGCGGAAGTGGCGATCCCGCCAACGTTCGAATTTCAGCCCATCGCCCCAAGGGCGCGTGTCCGCTTGCCACTGGGCATAGCCGGCGTCGTCGAGATCGAAAAATTTCTGAACCCGCTTCCGGTGGCGCTCAACTCGGGCATCTCGTTCTGCTTGATCCGCCGCGCGCTTCGCCCCCACCTTGGCGGCCAAGTCGTTCAGAATTTTCTCCGTGCGCTCCCACGCGTCGCCGCATGGCTCGTAACCACGCTCGCGTTCGTAGTGCATCACGTCGATAATGAGTTGATCTAACCAATGCTTGGGGCGGTCGTAGGCTGCCCACTCGTCGACCAGGGCCGCTTCGTATTGCTCTATGGTCACGGGCTGGCGCGGGTCGCCGGGGCCTAGCAGATGCTCGGCGAGAAGAGGCGATTCGTACTCGTGCATGAGATCACGCCAGATCTCGAAGCCTTCCGAGTTGGGCCACTGGCGATGGATGTCCCATCCAAGAGCTAGTGGAGGCGACATTTCCGGCTCGTACTTGCCACCGCACCACCAGTAGGTGAGATCGTGAAACGCATCGATGCTAAGGCTGGCGGAAAGGCGTTCGGCCTCGTCGATTTCAAGCAGCGACGTCATGCGAGCAACTTCGCAATCTCCAACAGCACGCGGCCGTGGATCACCGTCAAACGCTCCACATCGCGGCGTTTTCGCTCGCCGCGCTGATAGAGGGTATCCACGAATTGAGCGACTTCCCCGGGCGCTCGCTCGGAGATCGATAGGGACACGAACACGCCGTCGGCATCGAAATTCGCCGTAACAAGGTCGTCCCCGCGCTCAAGACGGTCTCGAATCCGCGGCACCAACGTGTCACCAATAAGCAGAGCAAGCCCATGTCCCGCCGTTTTGGCGGCCCGGTGCGCCAAGCCGTCGGCGTATTCCTTTGGGCTGAGCAGATATTCGTGCATCGGCAGGTCGAGTACACGTTTTACCTCGCGGGCGAAGTCACCTCCGCGCTCGTGATCGATCGCAAGGGCGGTCAGCCAGGCTGCGGCATCTCGCGCGGTCATTTCGGCGGCCCCGCGACCTTGTCCTTTGACATTGAGAAGGCCCGCCGCTCGAAGATGTCGGCCGTACAGGTCGACGGTTGAGAACGGCTCTTTGAGAAGTTCAGAAAGCGCCTTTGCGAGGTCGCCTGATGTGGCCATTTACGCGGCTCCGTACTTTACCGGTAGTTTTTACTATTGAATTATGTTCTATACCTGCTATTCTTAAAAAATCAACAACACCTGAGGGGACGACCTGATGGCTAAGAAAACCGACATGGACTTCACGAAGCGCACGGTCATTGCGATGGCGCAGGAGATGGTCAACGCAAAGAGCGCGGTCGACCGCTCCTTCGCCGCCTTTAAGGCACTCGCCAAAGAGCACGGCGTTAAAATGCCAAAGGCGGATTAAATCACTTGCTTTCGGGCCTGCGGGGCGGCCGGGCTTTTGCTCGCGCCGCCTTTTTGGGTTTCGTCGGCAGACGAGACAGCACCAAGTCGAGCGCCGCGCGCGATCGCTCCATAGATGCCGCGTCCGGTTGACCCGACGGAGCCCGCAGGGGAGTCGCGCGATAGTTCGTCCGCACCGCCTCGCCAACGTTCGCTGCGGTCGTGAGAAGCTTCTTGCCGGGCTTGTAGCAGACCAGCTTTCCGGCCCTGTGCATGCGCTTCAGCGTGTCCGCATCGGCGCCAGGGATGAGCTTGGCGGCTTCATCGAGCGTGATCAGTGCGTCGTCATCGGTCATCGCGTCTTTCGCGCCTCATATTTCCGCACCCATTCCGCCTCCGCGCGGGCCTCCTTTTGAGCCTCGTAGCCGTGTTTCCATGTGGTGTATTCGTCATCTTGTGGGTGCGGGGCTGGCATTTGGATACCTGACAACTTGTCTAGGGCCAGGTCGATCGCTTTACGGTCCCATCGACGCCCGATTACCGGTTTAGGCATCGAGCCTGCGGCTACCCACTTCGCCCACGTGGCCATCGTCACGTTGCAGTACGTGGCGGCGTCGGATCCAGACATGAGGCGGGGCGCTGGCGTGGTCACAACCGTTCGCTAACACGATACTGGCTCGTCTAATGTTGACAGTTTCCATAAACCCCTATTTCCACAGAGTTTTCGTTGCGTTCTCGCCAAAGTTGCGTTTAAATGTCCTGATTAGGGGGCAATCTATGTTCATTCGCAATTGCACAATGGCTGCCGTCTTGGTCCTTGCTCTCGCCGGTTGTCAAACCGCAGCGGAAGCACCTAACACCGCTAGCGGTAAGCCCGAAGTCACGATCCGCGCCACGACGGCGGCCATCAAGGCGCGGCTACTATCTCTTGCCATGGACAAGCGATTCAACGTGACGAAAGACACCGAGTATCTTTTGCAGGTCGAGAAGCCGTCCGAAAACTTCGGGGCCGTGCTGTTGATGGGATCCAAATATGACGGCATCCCCGCCGAGCGGATCGTGTTCACCTTCGCGCCTATCGGTGACACAACTCGCGTCGTTGCGGCCGGGATGTTCGTTACGAACCCTGGTTCGGCTTTCGAGCGCATCACCCCGGTAAACGGAGGTGAAGGTGCAACGCGGACACAGCAGACGCTCGACGAGCTAAAGGCGAGCATGGAGACGCCTGCGCCGGCTCCGGTCGCTCCTGTTGCCAGCGCCCGTAAGCAGGCGAAGCCGGCAACGTAGGCGTAGGCACGCCGCCCGGGTACTAGATAGGAAAATCAAATGACCGACGACCGCAATCCGAAATTTGAAGCCTTCCTGTCTGACTGGACATCGAAGAACCTAGGGAGCCTAGGTGACCAAACAGATCCTAGCGATCATAAATATCTCGCTGGTGTTCGCGCAGATCGATTGAAAGAAGATGCCGAAGCCGCTGGCTTTCCTGTTGAGGTTAGACGGCTGAGTCTCAGTTTCAAGGGCGGCCTGCGGGAATTCATTTTAGGTGCATATGAACGGGCAGAGTTTCGCCGCAAGCTTGGCGACAACGTTTGACCATCTAATCTCAAGGAAAAAACATGCAAATGCTAGGGCACCTAAGCGGCAAAGGGATTCTCATGGTCGACGGGGCCGCTAAGGGCGAAGTGTCGTACGACATTAGCGTATTTCAATCTGCATCTTCGAAGAGTGCGTCCGGTTCGATAGAAGGCGACATGGGCGTCTTGTTCGAGGGGTTCACGGCCGGGAAATCGCAGCTTCGTCTCCGCGATGGTCAGGTAATCGATATCATCTTGAGCGAAGTAACCGGGGAAGACGCCACGATCAAAGTGTCCGGACCCCTGCCGGGGTTTTAGGAGGCAGAGCGATGATCAAGCGCGGTTGGATAGTCATCTTCGAAAGCGATAAGACCCCTCGGTACCCGAGTGCCGTCATTCACGAAACCTACGAAAAAGCGAAAGCTTTCTTCGACAAACGGGACCACGAAGGCACGCCGATCGCAATAACGGAGGTGGATTGGGACGATCGCCTTGGGCGAAGTCCTTGGCCGTAACGCTCTATCCGGTTAGCTCGCAAAAGCGAAATTAGAGTCTTCTCCGAGGTGCAACATCGTGGACCGAATTTTCCAAGTCTTTGTCAGCTCGACCTTCGAGGATCTCAAAGACGAGCGATCCCAGGTTTCAAACGCGCTCGCCAAGGCCGGCTACATCGCTGCGGGCATGGAATTGTTTCCTGCCTCGGATCAGCAGCAGCTTGAATTTATCCAGCGCATCATCAATCGTAGTGACTACTATGTGGTCTTGGTAGGCGCTCGGTACGGTTCACTCGCGGACAATGGTCGCAGCTTTACTGAGAACGAATTCGATTTCGCTCGATCGAAGGGGATACCTGTGCTGGCGTTTCTGCCCGCTGCCCCTGAATCCATACCCTTCGGCAAGGTGGAGACTGATCCTGATAAGCGAGAGAAGCTAGAGGCATTCAAGGCAAAGCTGAAGACCGGACGTCTTGTCGAGCATTGGAGCACTGTTGATGACCTGTGCCTTAAAGTTGTCACCGCAGTGGCGCACGCAATGAACCTTACGCCTCGAGCGGGCTGGGTGCGCGGCGACCAAGCAATAGATCCAAAGGTATTGCAGGATCTGGAACGCCTTCGGATTGAAAACGAAGAATTGCGGACGAGACTAGCAACTTATCAAGATGACTCCTTCTTCAATCCCGCTTTGATAGGGCCTGATGACGGAATTGTGGTGGATTTCCAAATCTTAGTGCCAATAGAAGGCAGCAAGACTCCCAAAACAATTCGGCACGCGGTCGAAATCGGTCTTGGGCAGGTCTACACCTCGATCTTTGATGAGATGCGAGAAGATCCAAGAGAGTCGTCAATCTGTGCATATATCGCATACTTTGCTGCCCTCAATGAGCGAATGACAGTTGAAGGCGCCACCTATCACCTAACGGACGACTGCAGGATCATGCTTCGTCGACAATTGGAAGCGCTCAACCTGATCGAAGTCGCAATCACAAACGATGGTTTTATTATCACTCCGAAATACAATTGGATCGCAACGAAGAAGGGCAAGGCCTACGCGGCAGCAAGACTCGCCCAAGCAAAGCCAGGACCTTAAGGCGGAATGCTTAACACGCGTCCGCATCAAGCACCCGAAACGACCGAACCAACGCCCGTCGACACCGGTTCGGCCGCCGACTGCTTCGCCAACTGGTCGTCACCAGTCGATGGAGCAGTCACATTTGCCAGGTGGGCGCTCATCTCGAACGCTTCATCCCGGCAAACCTCTATAAATCTGGCGTACTCCGCAGGCGGCATGAAGCCGCGCAAGCGCTTGGCAAGTAACTTGCGCGTGCAGCGTTCGATCTGCAGGGCTCGACGGAGCGCGCGGTTGTCGATCTCAGTCATGGTCGCGCTCGGGGAATCTCCACCGGCACCATTCCTCGTTCGCCGCGTGCAGCTCGTCGAAATCAGGGTCCAACGTCAGCGTATCGCCGGAGGGCTCGGGCCGCTTTTCGGTGCGCTGATCGCGTTGCTGCTTGTGCTTTGGCGCGGTCATAGATCCCGCCTTTTCTTCGCGCTCTGCACGATTTTGACCGTGTCCGAATATCTGGCGGCGCGATCGCGGGCCAATTCCTCGCGGAGTTGCAACACGGTTTCAGCGGACGCACCTTGACCAATGCTGATTTGCCTGTTGTCCTGCATGACCACTGCGGGGCCGCCGCCCTGACCACGCGCGGCGCGCGCCATGTTGCCCACCATGCCGCCATCGGCATAGCCGCGCAGGCTGTCCAGATTGGCCACGCCGACGCGCCGCACGGTCACGGCGTCCATCACATATTCGCCCTTGTGGACGACGCCGGCGGGCTGATACTTGCCACCGGAACCGGTATAGCCACCGCCCGCGAACATGGGGATGGAAAGGCCGCCCGTGCCGGCGCCGAGATCGGCACCCGACCATGACGGCACGCTGCCGGAGCCAGCACCGCCGCCACCGAGCCCGAACAGCGATGCGATCCCACCAGACGAGCCACCGAACGCCGAGGCGAACAGTTTGTCCGCTGCCATTGACGATAATTTATCCGCGATCTTGCCGAGTGCATCGAGACCGGACGATTTGAAAGCGTCCCACGCGTTCGCGCCCTGGCGGATCTGTTGCCCAAACGTCGTGAAGAACCCGCGATTGACGCTCATGGCTTCGGTCGCCAAGCTGTCGAGTTGCTTGCGACCGTTCGCGACGTCGTTCAATGCTTGCTGGAATTGGGGCAGCGCCGCGCCGGCAACCTTGGCCTGATCGGCGAGGTCTTCCATCTGCTTGCTGGAGACATTCAGCGCGGCAGAGAATTCCTCCAAATTCTTTGGATCCACGAGCCCACGATCAATCCACGACTGGAACTGATCACCCATCGCCTTCGCAGCGTCCTTGGTCCGGAAAATGCCCATCGCCGCCATGTTCAGTGCTCCGTGGTCATGCGTTGGCCGATCCGATCATCCGGCCAGTGATGGAAAATCTGCGTCTCGATGTTGTCGGCGCGGATGGTGGTCAGCTCGGCATAACCGCCGACGCGCGAATAGCCATCCTCCGCCGGAACGTGGCGCTGCAGCTTGATCAGGTCGCAAAGGCTGCTCACGATGTTCTTTGGCAAATCGTCCGGATCGGGCTCGACGAAGCTGGCCACCGCGGAAGGATCGGGGCCGAACAGCGTCGACCCCATTGGGCAAACGAGGTACGGCCGCATGCCCATGCCGCTGCTGTCGTGGTCGCCGGGCGTCCGAATGAAAAAGATCATCGGACGACCACGAAAGAAGCCTGCCAGGTTTAGTTCGAACGGCCGATACAGCCGGAATTCGTCGACGATTAACGGCAGCTCCCGCGAAGCGATGGCGACCAGTTCGTCGAAGCTTGAAGCGCGGCGGGTCAGTTCGCGCGCTGCTGTGTCCAGGCCGAAGGTGTTGCCGCGACCTGTGACCACGGCGGACCACTCTGGAATAGGGCGGATCTTCGACCCGAAGCTGCAAACGAAGCCGGCGTCGTCGTAGCTCGCCGCGTCCGTGGTGATCCAGATGCCATTGTGTTTCTTGGAGGCGACAAGGTTGTTAGCGGTCATTTGCGGGCCGCCTTGAGGGCCATGTTTGCTTTCGTGCCGATCTCCAACGCCGCGGCGAAGATTGCGTCGAGCAAATCCGCATCGGCCCCGGCCTTCATCACGCGCAGCTTGTCGTCCGCATCGTCTCGCGCCGCCTCGACGTCGGACACACTGCCGCCGTTCGCCACGGCAGCAAGTGCCGCAGCTTCGAAATCGAGGACGATCGCGCTGATGGCGTGGGTCATGCGAAGTCGCCGCCGACGAGGATCTCGATATCCGCGACGACGCCGAAATTGCCACCGGTGCGATTGAGCACCATGAGCGATCCGGCCTGATACTGCGTGGACAACGTGGTCTTGGCGGACTTGTTGACGACATGCGGGCTCGCTGCGAGCGTGATCGTGCCGGTGCCGTACATCACGAACCCGCAATTGAACCCCGTGTGCAGGTCGTTCATGATCGTGACCGTCACGTTGTTGGTGTCGTCGCAACGGAAAATCTTGCCTTCGTCATTGCGAGTGATTGTGAGATTGCCGGTGAACGGAACGATCAATCCGCGATCGGTGGCGTAATTGTAGCTCATTACGACTGTCCCAGCGCGCGAGCGAGATCGGCCGGAAGCGGCTTCTTGGCCGGCGCGGCTTGGCGCGGATCCGGCGTCGGCGTGAACTTGACGTCCACGACCGGCTGACCGGCGGCGATGACTTCGCGGGCGGCGGACGTGGCGTTGAGTTTCTTGACCATGGGTGTGCTCCTGTGGGTTACGCTTCGGTGATCTGGCGTTCGACGTCGGCGGCGATGTGCCGCTGATCGGCCACGCGCTCGTTTAGAAAGCCTTCGATCGCCGTCTTGTTCGGCAACTCGCCGAGTTCGCCAAAGGTGTTGGCGGCCGCCTCGGTAGCGTTCGCGAGCAGGTTGGCCGCATCGCGCTCGGCTTCGAGCTTGGCGGTCATGCCAGGGTGCGCCAGTTCGATGGCGGCGCTCCGCGCCACGTCCGCAGTCTGCGCGTCGGCGCCGATCAGGTCGGGCGCTTCGAGGATCGCCTGCAGATAGAGCGACGACATGGTCGGGATCAGGCCGCGCAATTCCTGATTGGTCTTGCCGGCGAGTAGGTCACGGACACGATTGCGAAGAATGGCGCCGGCGGCGTCGGTCTTGTCGATTTCCGGCAGCTTCAGCGCGGCGCGTTTTTCTTCGATGTTTTCGGCCAGGCGGCGCGCCAGCATCTTGGCCTTGATCACTTCCCATGCACGCGAACCGATGACGTCGCGGGCCTTCTTGGTCTTGCCGGCCGGGCTCAGGTCCTTGTCGTCGCGAATGTTGGCAACGGACGATCTCGTCACGTCGTCCAGTTTGCGATGCAGTTCGATCGTGCTGGTGAGCGCGCTGCGGATTGCTGCGTTCGAGATCGCCGCGGCGGCCTGCTCGATGTGACGGAAATAGGGCTGGTTCATTGGTAGTTTCCTGATGTTGGCAATTTACGTCGAATGTTGATTGTCAACATCACGCCGCGATGGGCTGCCTGCGCGCGGCAACTGAGCGCTCCCAGGTGGCAAGCTCTGCCAGGCGCCAGAAGCGACGCTTGGCGATGTACAGCGGGCGAGGGAAGTCAGGATCGTCTTTCAGACGGCGCTCAACCCACATGTGACTCACGCCGCCGTAGCGAGCGCGCACTTGCGACGTGGGGATCAGGGCGTTCGGATCGTCAGCGGACATCGTGACCTCGCGTATGTTACGCACAAGGTGCCACGTTCCGAGCTAGATTAATTCAGCAGCTAATTGTGCTATTTCGGTGCGGGATCTGGCCGGGCTTTAGACGAGCGGCGCGCGATGTTCTCAATCACTTCCGGATCCAACTTGAAGTGCTTCGCGGCAGCCTCCAACAGGGCGCTGTGACCACGATGCGCTTTTTTGTTCTCCTGCAGCCACTTTTTGATTGTGAAATGCTGACCGTCCCGCTTGTCGATCCATGAAACACGGCCCTTGGCATCCACGAAGAATGTGTGCATCGGCCGGCGTGCCGGTTTTCCTCTTGGCCGTCTCTCTTTTTCTTCGAGCACGTCGGCGAGAAAGGCGCGGACATCCACATCATCCAGTGAATATTCCCCGCGAAGCATTGCGACGAGCGAACGACGGTCGCCGCGCTTCGCCCAATCGAGCGCATCTTGCCAGGCGATAGATAATTGAGCGGCGGCCGCGTCTCGATCGCGGGCGGCTTCCTCCTCATCCGACAGCGGCACGCTAGGCGGAGGTGGTTTAGGGGCCGTGCTCATGCAGGCTCCTTCTGGAACGCGTGGACATTGCTGGCCGGGCGCTTGTTCACCAGATCCTCGACATATCGACCCCACGCGGCGAAGGCTTGGGCTTTTTCGCGCAGATACTTGTGACGCGCGTAAACCCTAGCCACCCCGCGGATTGCGCCGGACGAGTGATTAACACACGCCTCGGCGGTCTCGATTGAGAACCCGAGCGCCTGCAGGCCGGAATAGAACGTCCGACGCAGGTCGTGCAGCGTCCAAGGTTCCATTTGTGCCGCCGGATCGGCCTTCCGCAGTTCGGCAAGCATTGCGTCATCGAAGCGCTTCTTTGCCTTGGACAGCCCGCTAATCGGCGTCTGACCCGTCGTGGTGAACAGCAGACTTTTTCCCTTGATGATGGGAAGGGATTTGAACAGTGCCACCACTTGGGAACAGAGAGGCACAAGGTGCTCGCGACCGTTCTTGGTGCGGTTCTTTGGGATCGTCCACAAGGGCTCTTTCCATCGGGTGCCGTCGTCGAGCAGAACCGATGTGCCGTTCATATCTAGTTCGGAGCGGGGCAGTTCGCGCAGCTCGTCACGCCGCTGCCCGAGCAGAATCAGAGATTGAACAAGGCGGCCGAAGGGATAGCCTTCGCGGTCCGCCACTTTCCACGCCGCGACCAGTTCGGCGGCGGACAGGACACGTTCGCGGCTGATCTCATTAGCGAAGGCGTCGAGCGAGGCGACGGGGGACGATTCCCGCATGTCCCGGTCGACGCACCAGTCGAAAAAGGTTTTGAGCGTGGTCAGGGTCCGATTGGCGGTCACCCCGCGGCCGGAGTCGACCAGTCCGTCGAGCAGAACGATCGCGTCGTGCTTGGCGATGGAGGCGAGGGGGCGGCCGGACCACTTGCCAAGTACCCCGTTTTTGGTGGTTTGCCATTCCCCGGGCTGCTCGGGATCCGGCTTCAGCCCAAAATAGTGGGCAGTCAGGAGCCGGGTGGACTCGCGCAGCCCTTGGCGCTTCCGGCCTTTGTAGCGCTTTAGGAACTCAATCATGGCCGCGTCGATCGTGTCGTCCCGCATGGCCTCGCGTTTGGTCTCGGCCTTCTCCTGGCGCCGCACGTGCGTTGGGTCGATGCCGCGCCGAACGTCCTCCGCTGCAGCGGTCGCGAGCATGCGCGCCTGCCCCGGGGTCAACGGGTGCCCGATTTGCGGTTCGACTTGCGAGGCCGTGAGCGCCAGCGATCCCAATGTCAGCTTCTTGGGCGCGCGCTGACCAACCTCATCACGTTCGACCGGCGAGCGGAAGCGGAACACCCATGATTTGACCCCGGAGGGATGCACCACCAGAAAGAGCCCGGCGGCGCCGCCGTCCGATTTCTCGTAGCGAACTGCTCGCGGCTTAAGCTGCTCGATCGCCAGGCTAGATAGCGCCCTAGTCTTAGCCATGCCGTTACCCCAAGGTGCGGTGGGGTAACGTTTGGAAGCTGTTAGAGCCCGTTACCCCACGTGAGTAACATGCGTGCAATTACTTAAAAAAGCTATGTATAACAAGCTAGTCTGGGGCGCTGGACATTCAGTCTCGTTATGGTACCGCCTTAGTCTGGGAGACTAGGGGTCGGAGGTTCAAATCCTCTCGCTCCGACCATTTTTCTAAATTGCATCAAGGTCAGTTCGGCGCCGTCGGCCTACGGCGCATCGCCTGTTTACAGCCGGTTTACAAAATTCCGTTCAGCAAGCGTTCTGGGCACTCGGCAGGGAATATTGCACCTACCGTACCCAGCCACGATCTGTTAAGGCGAGTCAGCGCCACACCGCAATTGCTGATGGTGGAAGCGCTGGGGGCTACGGCTGCAATAGCAGCGCACAAGTTCGATCACCCGCCGCTACTGGCGCCGGGGCGTCACTTTATGACGCTCCGTGAGATCGAGTCCCTTTGCGTTCATCGATTTCATGGCCAAGCACGGCAGAGAAGAGAAAAGCTCTCCTATGCCTTGGAAGAGCTTGCCCAGGAGCTGCTTCGCGTAAAGCTTTCCTGCATAGCGTTCGTTGACGGCAGTTTTCTTTCAGAAAAACCAGATCCCGGAGACGTGGATGTTCTTGTAAATATTGACGACGATGTGATGCAGAACTTGCTCCCAGAGCAGAGAATACTTATCGATGCTTTGAATTTAGAACACTATATTGCATTCGTAGACGATCGCAAAGCAGGTGCCGGCAAGGACTCCCTGGATCAAATAGCTTTTTGGGACGAGCGTCGGCGTAAGTGCCGCCGCGAAGAACAATGCTCCCAACGCCAATCCGACGCCTGATAGAGATACCGCGTACCGCCAGACGATCTGCGCGAGACTTTTGACGATGTTCATTCCGCCACTGTCTCCGATGCTGGCTTGTGATCGGGAAGCCCACGGCGGCAATGAACCTGCGCAGACGTGAATTGCGTGCGAGCAAGACCGGCAGCGCGCGAAGCATCGTACGCATACGACGAGGACCGCCTGATTGACGCATGCGCGCGGGCACGGCGAGCTCTATGATGGCGTTGCGTGAAGGTCAGGCGGCCTGCTGACCGGCGGGCTTGTCGGCTTGGCGCAGGAGCTTCCATTCCCAGGGCAGCAGTTCGTGCAGACGCGACGCGGGAAGATCGGCGATACGGGCGAGGACGTCGGCGAGCCAGGCCTTGGGATCGACGTCGTTGAGGCGACAGGTCGTGATCATCGTCAGCATGATGGCGGCACGGTCGGCGCCACGCTGGCTGCCGGCGAAGGTCCAGTTGCGCCTTCCCAATGCGATGCCCCTCAATGCGCGCTCAGCGCAATTGTTGGTCAAGCAGATCCTGCCATCGTCGAGGAAGCGGGCGAAGTCGTCCCAGCGCCTGAGCATGTAGTTCATAGGCTTCAGGACCTCGGAGGAGCGCGAGAGGGTTTCGCGCTCACGCAGCAACCAGGCGTGCATGTCCTCGAGAAGCGGCTTGCTCTTTTCCTGGCGCACGGCGCGCCGCTCGTCGGCGCCGCAGCCATTGATAGCGCGCTCGATCTCGAACAACGCATCGAGGCGTCTGACCGCCTCCAGCGCGATCGGAGAGACCGGTTTGCCCTTCTTACCTTCCCGAGCATTTTTCTCGATGTCAGCCAGCTCGAAGAAGCCCCGCCGCGCATGGGCCAGGCAAAACGCCGGTGTGATCGGCATCGCTTTCTTTTGCGGGTCGAACAGCGGCTCGAAGCCGTTGTAGCAATCGGCTTGCAGGATACCGGCGAAGGCGGCCAGATGCTTCTGGGGGTGCTCGCCTCGTCGGTCGCTCGAGGCGTAATAGACCGCCGCCGGCGGCGCAGGCCCGGCAAAGGGCCGGTCATCCCGCACATAAGTCCAGATCCGCCCGGTCGTGCACTTGCCCTTCGCCAGGATACGGATGGTGGTGTCGTCGCCATGCAGGCGCTCGGCCGCGAGTACATGGCGTTCGATCAGGTGGAAGAGCGCCATGACGGCAAAGGTCCCGTGGCCGACCTGGTCGGCCAGTGTCGACAACGGCAGGTCGATCCCCTCGGCCTTAAAGCGCGCGCTCTGGCGGTTGAGCGGGATATGCATGCCGAACTTGTCGAACAGGATCGTCGCCAGCAATTGTGGGCCGATGAAGCCGCGCGGCGTGGCATGGAACGGCGCGGGCGGCTGGCTGATCTTCTCGCAATCGCGGCAGGTGAACTTCTCGCGTACCGTCTCGATCAGCTTGAAGCGGCGCGGGATCTCCTCCAGCGTCTTGGTCACATCCTCACCGATCTTCGCCAGCCGCGATCCACCGCAGCAGGCGCAGGTCGTTGGAGCCTCAATGACGACGCGCTCGCGTTCGATGTCATCCGGCCATGGCTTGCGCACCGGCCGCTTGCGCGTGAAGGCGCGTACGCTCTGCGCCTTTGCCGCCGCGGCCTGCGCGGCGAGCTCATCCTCGCTCGCCGTGGTGACGAGTTCTTCAAGTTCCAATTCCAACTGCTCGATCAGCCGCGCCGTGCGCTCGGAACGCGGCCCGTACAGTTCGCGTTTGAGCTTCTCGATCCGCAGCTCGAGATGCGCGATCAGCGCCTCATTGTCCGACAGCTTCGCCCGCGCGTTCGCCGCTTCGGCTTGCCAATTGATGGCTTCGGCCTGTATCCGGCTGACCTTCGCCGCGGCCGCATCGCGTTCGACCTCGACCCTCAGCCGCGCGTCGCGTTCAGCCCGCAACGCCTCACGTTCGATCAACAGCGCCGCCTGGGCGCTGGCGAGATCCGAAGGAAGGTCATCCGGCTTCAAACTCATGAAGCCAGTGAATCAGATTTCCCGGTAGGTTCAATCGCAGAATGCTATCCAACTCGCGTTGGACGCAAAGTTTCTTGAGGATTCCGCCAGTCGATCCCAGATAGCAGGTAAGAAAGCTGCGCCGGAGAGATCGTCACGGCTTCACCGGCAGCCGAAGGCCAGATGAATCTTCCTCTTTCGAGTCTTTTTGTAAACAGGCACGCTCCCTGAGAATCGTGCCAGATGATTTTTATCAGATCTGAACGGCGCCCCCTGAAGCAAAACAAATGACCCCCCAGTGGGTCATGCTTCAAGACCTCCTGCACCTGCAAAGCCAGGCTCGGAAAGCCGCGCCGCATATCGGTATGGCCCGTCGCCAGCCATACCCGCACGCCAGAGGGGATCGGAATCATCGCAGCGCCTTCAACACCGCCGACACCAGCAAGGGCGGCGCCGACCCGCAAATCCTGATCCGTCCGCTCCCCGTCAATTCCACCACGATCACTTCACCGGACGGTGCCGCTTCCTTGATCGGCTCCGCTTCCATCGCCGCTTCCACAAAGCCCTGGTCAGCAAGGTCCTGGCGAAGCCGACGCCGCCAGGTGTAAATCAGCCCCGTTGAAATATCGTGATCCCGCGCAACCTGCGCCACACACGATCCCGGCGCAAAGGCCTCCGCAACGATCCGGCACCGCTCATCCTCGCTCCAACGCCGCCGGCGTTCCGGCCCCGTCAGCACCGAAATCTGACCCATCAATCGCTCTTAAGCTCGCTCTTAAACACGTGCTTATGAGTGCTCAATCCGCCTCTCAGAACAAGGCGGCCTTCATCGTGGGCGTACGAAGCATCCCGCCCAGGGATCATTTCGGACGAATGTCCTTGTAGATGATGCCGTCCTTCATGATCACGACGAATTTGTTCTCCGGGTCGGCGATGAGGCGAATGTCCTCCAAGGGATTGCCGTCGACGAGCAGGAGATCCGCCAACGCGCCTTCTTCGACCACTCCGAGCTTGCCGGGATATGGATTGCGCGCACCGGAGAGGGCAAGCAACTCTCCGTTTGCTGAAGTCGCCATTGCCAATGCTTCCGCCGGGGTGAACCAACGTGTGAGATCCACGATGCCCTGACCCTGATGCTCAGCCAACGCCTTGGAGAAGAGAATATCAGTCCCGAAGGCCGTCTTGATCTTGTATTTTTTGACAAACCCGTACGTGGTGTCGGTGCCAGCAACCACTTGGCGCATCTGCGCTTGTTGCACGGGAGGAAGCATGGCTGCGCCGCCGAGGTCTACGAATGGCTGTGTGCTCAGCCAGATATTCTCCTCCGCGAGGAGACGTGCGGTCGGCTCATCCATCAAATGACCATGCTCAATCACCTTGACGCCTGCAGCAACAGAGCGTCGGATGGCGTTTGGCGTATAGGCGTGGGTCGCCACATAGGTTCCCCAATCGGTAGCTGCTTCGACCGCCGCCCGCAATTCAGCCTCACTGAAGGTGGTCACATCCAGTGGGCTGAAAGGCGAAGCGACGCCGCCGCCTGCGGTCAGCTTGATTTGCGATGCGCCCTGCATGAGCTGTTCGCGCGTTCGCTTGCGAACCTCGTCGGGGCTGTCGGCGATCATGCTTCCACCGAGCTGCTCGACGCGGCTCGTTCCGCCAAGACTTTGCGGCAGCTCCCAGAGCTCACGGAAGTCGCCATGCCCTCCCGTGACTGTGATGACGGCACCCGACGGATAGATGCGAGGGCCTACCACGATTCCCTCATCGATGGCGCGCTTCAGCGCGAAGGCAGGGCCGCCCATGTCCCTGACGGTGGTGAACCCGCGCATCAGCGTAGCAGTGGCTTCCGCGCCCGCGAGCAGCATCGTGTAGCCCAAGTCGCTCGAAAGCATTTGAGCAGGGGTCGGACGAACCATCGTCGCATGCCAATGCATGTCGCTGAGCCCGGGCATCAGCACGCGTCCACCGCTTGCTATAGTGCGGGTGTCCGGGGATCGATCGACCGGATTGGAAGCGATCGCAATACGCTCGATGGTGTTGCCCCGGATGAGGACATTCGACGGAGCGGAGAGCGCCTGACTCTTCCCATCGAAAATGCGCACATTCTCGAAAACTGTCAGGGCAGAGCGCTCCTGCGCCAGCCCAGGACTGAGAGCGGCGCATGACCAAAGAATGGTCGCCGCACACGCGGCTTTTTGCATCCGCACAACGACTTCGGAGAGCATGTCGTTACCTCCTGCTTTGTGGGCCTAACGGTCACTCTGGCCTCGAATTCAGCCTTATTGATCGCTCAACGGACAGCGGCTGGGAGCGAGCTATCCGCCAGTCGCGATTACAAGCGGCACGTGGCCTAGGATGAAGGCAACCGAGGTCATCATCACCGCGCGGAAACGCAAATGTGCGCCGTGGATGGCCGCCTGCTCGAGTGTGGCCTCAAGCTGGGCCACCTATGCCTGTTTCGACGCGAGATCCGCTTCGAAGGGACCACGCTCAAGCCGATAGAGCTCATCGCCTTTGCTGATTTCGGCGCCTTCCTCGATCAGGCGCCGTTCTAGTAATGCATGACGCGGGCAACAAGGTTGACCCGATTGATCGCCTCGATCCGCCCGAGAAATTCACTGCTCTCGGTGATCGGCCGCTTGACCGCCTCCACGATGCCGACCTCGGGTGGCGTGGCCGGAGTCGACTCGGCTTGGGCCGCTCCGCCGGCGACGACCATCAGGAGAGTTGCCCCAGGAGCCTGATCGAGACGCCAGCAAGGATCATCATCCGCTCCTTGCACCGGACGTGGGGCCGGGTCAGTGCTTCCCCGGTTCCTCGCTACTCCCGCCGCATGCGATTGCTGTGTGCGGGTTCGTCGTAGCCCTTGCGGCGGCTGTAGAACATGAGCGCGATCAGGCCGTAGCCGGTCACCAGCATCAGGATTGCAGCGCCTCCCAGGATGACGTTGCGGTAAAGCGGCATGGATGGCGTTGCCTGCCATACGGCCACGCAGTACCAGATTGCCGCGACGAGAAGAGCTGCCAGAATGGTCCCAACGACCCATCGACTCGTGATGCGCAAAGCTGCCTCCTTCGTCTGATTAGGACTGGCGCGGGCTTCGTGACAAATCTGCTGTCGGCGGATTGCGCGCGTTGCGATCCTAGTGCCATCGCCATCCGCAGCGGCGACGACCGCGATGCCACCAGCAAACCCAGCGGCGCCGGCGCGGCCGGCCCCATCCCCGACGACGAGACGGTGGTCCCCATTGTGTTTGCGTCGGGAGGTCTGGTGGCGCGCTGGGCCGGCCGAGATCGTGAGCGATCGGCATCGCTTCCGCGGCCTCAATGAAACGAACCCCGACGGCACCGATCGCCACGGCAGCAACGGTATTTTTAGCAAAGCCAAGAAAAGCCCGACGGCTCGGTGTGTCCATCATCTTTCGTCTCCTTTGTCAGGCGGTTCGCCGCGCTGTCTGAAGGGCGTAGAGCAGCCAAGCCACTCCGTGCGAAATCAAATCGACTCCCAGCAGGAATCCGAGCGCCCAGACGCTGATGGCCGGGAAGCCGAACACGATTAGGAAGCCGGCGACCAGCCCGATGACGCCGGAAACCAGCATCAGCCAGCCACCCTGTTGCCAATGTGCAAAGCTGAGCACGCACCGGATGATCCCCGATGCCAGCAGAACCGCCCCAAGCAGCGAGGTCAGGATGAGGGCACCGGCCGCCGGCTGCATAAGCAGCAGCAACCCGAACGCAAGATAAAGTATGCCGAGCAGGATCTGCCAAAGGAATCCGCCCCATCCCTTTGTCCAAAACGCGTGGATGATCTCGAACGCGCCGACAAGAATTGCGGCAAGCCCGATCAGCTTGACGCTGATGATCGTCGCGAACACGATGTCGCCCAGCGCCAAGACGCCGGCCGCGATCATCACGACACCAAGGAGCGCGCATGTCCACCGGGAGCGAGGACCAAAGGTTCTAACGTGGGGGCTGCTGTCGTATGTGGCCACGCCATCCTCCCGCATTCCGGCGACTAATCCAGTTAGCGCCACGGAACGCTAGTCGCGGCCGCGCAATGCTGACATCCGATGAAACCCTGAATGTGTCAGGAGGAATATGCGCGGTGTCCCGAAGCCTGCTAGAAGTGCTTCCCTGGCGCCGCAGATGCGGGTCCAGGTGGTTCGCGCCGGAACAGATCGTGTGGGAAGGGAGCGCTCGAGGCGGAGGTCAGATGGGCGACTCTGCGAGCAAGCGCTGCGTCGCTCGGCTCTGAGTAGAGAGAGCCCGTTGCATGAATGACCACGAAGGTAATCCACAAAAACCCTCAGATTTGAATGGCAATGTGCGGATTTATCCGTTGACCGCTCGGTGATATGCCATGCGCTGCGATCAGCAAATAAAGCGCACACTTGCACCGGCGCTTGATAAATGAAAGGGCCTGCGAGATGCGGAAGCTTTCGCTATTGGTGATTCTCCTTTCACTTGCAGGAATGCTCCCTTCGAGTGAATCCTTTGGCCAGAGCGCAATTCGGGGTGCCGTTATTGGCGGTGCCGTCGGCGGTCGTCGCGGCGCTGCCATAGGAGCTACGGCCGGAGCGATAGCCGGTGCCCACCGGCGACATCAACATTGGCATCGCTATTATTGGCGAAACGGCAGCTGCTGGTATCGCTCGCATAGTGGAAGGTCGCATCGCGTGTCGAGTCGATACTGCCGCTAGGTGAAGCGGCTCCGCATTATGCTTTCGGCCCGTCGAGCCGCTCGAACAACAGGGAGGATAATCATGATCATTTCGAAAATGGCGCCCGTTCTGGCCTTCACCTTCGTTTTGTGTAGCGTCGGCTCTGCGAACGCCAAAACCTATTGTGCTCACTGCATCGGCGGCGCGGAGCGCCTTGCCGCTGACGGGCGCTCGCAGAGATCAATGTCTTGAATCGCGCCGAGCCTGAGAGGCTTTCGTTGCCTGTGAGATACTGCCAATTCGCTTTCCGGACATCCTAGTCATGCGGCGTCGGCTGGGCTGAAGATTCATCCCATGATTCGCCGCGTCGCCTGCCGCCGGGTAAGATGTGAAGTTGGCGTTGCGCCGCATCGCGAGAGCGCGACGAGCGGCATCAATATTCGCCGAACGCGCTTCCAGTTTCCGGACGCGACTTATCTCCTTGTTCAGGCGTTTGAGCGCGCCCGCGAAGACCTGCATCCGCTGCAGTGGGAGTTCGGTGGTTGCCGGAAAGCTTGAGCCGCGTGGTTCGGCCTTGCCTCTCCGTTCACGTTGCTTCTGTCTCACCAGAGTCTGCTCCTTGTCGCGCATCTGCCGCAGGCGGATACGGAGCTTCTCCAGACCTGGCGGATCGAGAGCGTAGATATCCGGATGATGGGAAGCCCGGATCGCACCGTACTCTTCGTGGCTCACCAAACTCCGCTCGAATTTGCATGATATAGCCATGGAGGTCTCCTTCGTCGGCTGCGATCTATCGGCGCCCGCGCGGGCCGAGTGTCAGATTTGTGATCCCCGCCGCAAGGTTAAGTCCGATCGACCGCTCGATGGACAGGGGCTGCAGCATGATTGAGCGGCGAGAGCCTCCGATGAGCACATTTGCTCCGAGGCCGGGACCCATCGCGACGTTGCCGCTCGCGCCGACATAATTTCCCCGCAAGGTGCCCGGTCCGACCCGCGAATTTCGTGCTAGGACGGTCCAGGACAGAGATCCTGCGCTGGTAACGCCCACGTCGAGACCGACGCGCCTAATCCGGCCCTCATAGATGAACTGCTGGCGTGGCCGCGTCGCGGTGAACACGCAACGAAGCTCCTGCGTCGAGCCCAGGACGAGCCCCACACGCGGTGAACTGACGCAGATGAGTCTGCCCACCCTGAACGGCTCAGCTACGGCGGGCGTGGCAAGCACGTACATGACAGCGGATCCGCAGATGGCCGCGGCAAGCGAGCTAATTCGCATTCAACCCTCCGTTGCCGTGTTCGTGTTGATGGGGGACCCGCTTGTGTCTTGATCCTGGCGGCGAAGCCAAAAGGTGATGCCGAGGCCGATTAGCAAAACGGCGCCCAGCAGGAAGAAGATCACGGATTGCTGAAGCCAGGAGATTGCTGGGACCGCGATGCCCATGGCGACGCCGAGAAAGGCTATTTGCATCGACATCAGACTGACGCCCGCGAGGAATGTCCCGAGGGCAAGCAATGTGAGGAGAACGAGGCTTGTCGCGGGCGTTGGCAGCAACTGCTGAACACCGGACACTAGCATGATGTTCATCGCGACGAGAACGGCGACCCAGTGCAGGGCCTGAGTCCAGATTAGCCGCCAGCGCTCCTCCCTGCCACCGAGGTCGGGCCATTTGTCGATGACACACACCACGCCGATCGCAAGCGCGAGGAACTCCCAATAGCCGACCAGGGGCTGGTGCGACGCATTGGTGTAGGCGACACCCGCAACAGCCAGAACTAGTGCGACGACGTAAGGAAGCTGCTGCCATAAAAAGCGCGTCATCCCCGACGGTGTTGACGGCGTGATCGTTCCGGCGATACGTTCAGCCTCAAGCTTGATCATGCGTCACCTCGAGATTGCGCTGGTCGACCATCCGCCGGGGGGCGTCCCCGAGGTAATCCTCGACGTAGAACCTGATGATCGCCACCCGGCCGACAGCGACTAGCGGCATGGCGAGCGCGATGCCCATCACGCCAAACATGGCACCCAGCAGCACGATTGCCACCAATGTCCAAGCGGGAGGGATTTCGACGGCCTGGCGCTGGATCAGCGGGCCGACTACGTAGCCCTCGATTGACTGGATGATGGTATAGACGGCGACGGCCCAGATCAGCAGCGATGCGCCGAGCGGCATCGCGACGAGCGCGATCGGAATTGCGGCAAGGATTGGTCCGAGATACGGGACGAAGTTCGAGAAGCCCGCCTGCAAGCCAAGCACAAAAGGGCCAGGCAGGCCGATCAAATAGAGCGCTGCCCAGACGCACAGGGTCATTAGGACAACGCGGATCAGTTGCCCCACGAACCACAGTCGCAGGACACTACCCATCTGATCCATCACTTCGCGCGTCCGAGCGCGACACGATGGCTTCGCGAGCAGAACGATGCTCTCGCGGTGGCTGGTAGGATCGAAAGCAAAGAGAATGCCGAGGAACAGGATAACCAGCGCGCCAGCCAGAAAGCTGGATGCTCCGCCAAGGACGCGCTGGGCGTGGCTGAAGAAGCGGCCTTGATCAGAGACCAACCATTGCGCAAAATCGCGGCCCCACTCCGGACCGAGCAGATCGACGCCGTAGGTCAAGAGATGCTGCTGCAGCACGTCTAACTGGGTGTCCATGACCTTCAGCAGAATGCGCGTTTGTTCCGGAAGTTTTCCTGCCCCCCAGACCAGCGCGAGTCCGACGGCTGCCGTGAGCAGCAGCAGCACGACGGTCAGCCGCCAAATGCGATTGAGTCGAACGACAGGAGCCGTTGCCCTGGCGGCCGCATCCAGGAGAGCCGCGAAGAGGACGCCTGCGAAAATGATGAGGAGGCTGGAGACGGTTTTCCAGGTCAGGAAGAGAGCCACGCAGGTCCCGAGCAGGGCCAGGCCGGTAGCGAGAAGACTGCGCTGCCCGTGTGCCACGACTGCAGCCTCGTGCGGCGCGTTGTCGCGTAGTTGGTCCGGTCCAATCCTCAGCTCGCTCATGGGGTAACTCGCGGGTCGCGAAGCGGTCGGTGTGCCAAGCCTAAGTACGGATACGGCGACTGCCATAATGGGGATGAGAGCCGCCGCGATGCCGCCAGTAGCGATGCTTTGTCGAGTTGGTGTTGGTGTTTGGGGTCGCTGCGCCGGGCCCAAGTGTCGCAGCGGCAGGCTTGGGCGCGGATATGGCGGGGGCGGTCGTTTCTGCCCGGGCGAGGGTCAGCTGCGCGGTAGCAACCGACGCGGCCAGGGCCAAAGCGCCGTAGACGGCTCGGACATTCATGTTCGCCTCCACTTGACCAAGACTTCAGATCGAGATGGCTCCGGTCGCCAGTGCATAGACGCCGGTACAAGCGGCGAGCGCGAGCGCAGTAAAGATGATCGCCTCTAAAGGCTTGAAGACGGTTTCCTTGCGCTCGCGCTTAGCCAGAACGAACAAAATCGTTCCCGGCGCGTAGAGTATCGATGACAGCAAAAGAAACGTTGGACCACCCGCGTAAATCATGCCGATTGCGTAGAGCGTCGCAAAGGCCGAGCGGATCCCATCGACTGTGCGGGCGCGTTCCCTGGAATGGTAGGAGTCGCCGAGATACGCCAGCTTGAGGCCGTAGGCGGCCACCAGAAAATAGGGGATCAGCGTCATCGCGCTTGTCATCTTCAAAGCGAGCGTGAACGCATACTCTGCGAACCATGTAACAAGAACGAAGGCCTGGATGACGCAATTGGTGAGCCACAGTGCTCCGACAGGAACTTTGTGTTTGTTCACAACTGCGAGGAAGGAGGGCATGGTGCGGTTGATGGCTGCGGAATGCAGCACCTCGGCCGCAAGCAGCGACCACGACAGGTAATTGCCCAGGATCGAGACCAGCAGCGCCACGCTGATGAAGATCGTGCCCCACCGTCCGACCATCGCTTCCATCACACCGGCCATCGACGGTGTCGACAGAGCCGCGAGCTCCTGCTGTGGAAGCACCCCATAGGACAATAGCGTCACGAGTACGAGAAGGCAGAGAACGGACAGGAAGCCGGTGACCGTCGCGAACCCGATGTCGGAGCGATCACGGGCGTAACGCGAGTACACACTGGCGCCCTCGATCCCGACGAAGACGAATACGGTGAGCAGCATCGTGCTTCGAACCTGTGAGGAAACCGCGGCCACGCCCGGCTGTTCGGTCCCCCAGAAATTCCGCGAGATCAGGTCGGGATCGAGAACGATGAACGCTACGGCGATGAAAAGCAGGATGGGAATGATTTTGGCGTAAGTCGCAATCGCATTGAGGGTAGCGGCCTCTTTGATGCCTCGCAGCACCAGAAAATGGACGCTCCACAGCAGGACGGATGCCGATGCGATGGCTACGAGGGTCGTGCCGTCGCCAAAGACCGGGAAAAATTGGCCGATCGTCGCCTTGATCAGAATGAGACAGGCCACGTCCGCGATGCAGCATCCAATCCAGTAGCCGGCTGCCGAAGCAAATCCGACGTATTCTCCGAACCCGGCCTTGGCGTAAGCGTAGATGCCGGCGTCCAAATCCGGCTTGCGGCGGGAGAGTGTCTGAAAAACAAGGGCGAGCATCAGCATGCCGGAGCCCGCGATGACCCAAGCGATCAACGTTCCGAGGACGCCCGTGGCACGTCCGAAAGATGCGGGCAGCGCGAAGATGCCGGAGCCAACCATCGATCCGACCACAAGCGCGACGAGCGCACTTCGCGAAAGCTTGGTGTCGACTTCTTTCGATGAAGGAGCCATGACGAGAATGGCTTTCCGCCGGAGATGGAGTGGCGCGCCGTCGGACTCGAGCGAGATAGGCGGCCCCTTTGCCCCGACCTTAGAACCGACGCTCACCTCCGGACATCCGGGATTCTCTGTAGAAGAGAAGGCATGGAATCTGCGGACGAGCGTACCGCCGCGTTGACATCAGTTTGGAACTGCCGTGTCCGCCGATCCCGGCGCGGCAGCGACCAGTATCAGGCTTTCGCGGAAGAACTCCCCAGCCTTTGCGAGTTCTGCCGCAATACACCTGGCATGCAGGACGGCTGCGTCCTGGTCCGCGTGCTCATGTCCTGTCCCGTCCGGGGAGAGGCCGTATTTGTCGACGATGTGAAAGAAGTAGCGCATTCCAGACCGAGTAAGCTGGCGCGGCGCCTGCTTCCAGTGACAAACGTGTAAGAATCTAGACAAAAGGGATGAGGAGCGCGGGATGGGCGCTTCCCGTTTCGACAAAACTGCGGGCCGGCGGCCATCGAGATAGGTAGTGTATCCCCCAGCAGTAGGGTGATCATCCGATGTTCCCGACAGTGCCGGACCAGTAGCTTGGCTTGTTTCGGCGATCAGACGCGAGGAGGAAGCCATGTCAAACTATGATCCTAATGCGACCATATCGGAAGCCGTTGGCGGCTCGATCGCGATGGACGCTGGATTGCGCACGTACATGCTGCGCATCTACAACTACATGGCCGCAGGTGTAGGTCTCACGGCCGTCGCGGCATGGTTGACCTATCAGCTCACGGGCCCTGCACTGCTTCAGAGCCCGCTAATGTGGGTTTTCATCCTGGCCCCGCTGGGGTTGGTGTTTTTCATCGGAGCGCGCATCAATACACTGTCGGCGGGAACGGCACGGCTGCTGTTCTTCGTGTATGCCGCTTTGGTTGGCGTCTCGCTGTCAACGCTCCTGCACGTTTACACCAGCGCTTCGATCACGCGCGTCTTCTTCATCGCAGCCGCAATGTTTGGGGCACTTAGTGTCTTCGGCTACACCACCAGGCGCGATCTGTCCGGGATGGGCAGCTTCCTGTTCATGGGCCTGATCGGCGTCGTCATCGCCAGCGTCGTCAACCTCTTCATGAGATCGACAGGCCTCGAATGGTTGATTTCGATCGTCGGCGTCGGAGTGTTTGCGGGCCTCACCGCCTACGATACGCAACGGATCAAGGCGATGTACGACATTAGGGACGACGAGACAGCGACAGGCCGCAAGTCGGTGGTCGCGGCGCTGTCGCTCTATCTCAACTTCATTAATCTATTCATGATGCTCTTGCGGCTGATGGGCGGGCGACGCTAGGCGGCTCAGGCCGCCGGTCGCTCCGCTGTGCTGGCGAGCGCGTCGCGCAGGATCTTCTCCTTGGTCTCGTCGAGAGACGTTTTCAGCACGACCCCGCCAGCGTCCTTGATCTCGTTGAGCACCTTGTCGGCGGTCATGTTCTTGATCAGAACGAAGAGGGCAGCGTTGCCGGGAGAGAGCGAAGCCGAGAGCTCCTTCACGAACGAGTCGTTGATGCCGAAATCCGACAAAGCACCTCCCAGCGCGCCTGAGGCCGCACCGAGTGCCACGCCGATGATCGGGTTGAGAAAGAGTACTCCGATCAGGAGCCCCCAAAAGCTTCCGGAGATCGCGCCGGTCGCGGTTGTATTGACGAGCTGGTTGAGCTTCACAGTCCCGGCATCGGTCTTCACTGCAATGACGGCGTCGCTGATGCTGATCAGATACTCTTTTTGCAATTTGAGCAGCCGTTGCCGGACGTCTTCAGCCTTTGCTTCGTTCGGGTACACGATGGCAACCAAATCAGACATGGAGACCTCCTGAGAGTTTCAACTGGGGCACCGTCCGGGGGAAGACCGATGCCCACCGCACGGTGCGAGGTCGAGAATAAGCGGCGAGCTGCCGGCGCGGCATCCGAGAAAACCCTCAGGCGCGGGGAGAATGTCCCGGACCTTGCCTCGCAGCGAGTTCCTTTGATCGTGCCGCCTGACCCGGCCCTGGTCTAATTGGCGCCGAACATCAACGCGGCGAGCAGCAATGTGCAAAGCAGGAGGGATATGCCGGCGCTCGACCATTGTCGGAGAACGTCGTCGCCCCATTCAACGAGGCTGCCAAATCCAAGACAGACGCGCCGGAACGGACCGATGATGCTCATCAGCGTCTTCCAGCCCGCCGAAAGGCCGCCGGGACGGGGCCATGGACTGAGCAGGATGACGAGCGCCCCACCTCCGAGCATCGTTACGCCCAGTTTGACGAGCCCGCCGAATCCGAACAGGTTCGATGCCGCACCAGGTGGGATCGGCAGAAAGGTATCCCAAGGCACGAGTCCAAGCAGAAGCGAACAGAGCGCCAAGGCAAGCGCCGTCAGACCGCTGCTGCGGCGTGGAGTGCGGACAAGGACGATGGATTGATCTGGACGCGCAAGCGCATGCGAGAGGACGACCAGAACATACGCGGTCGTAAACATTCCGCCAGTGTGGAGCACGACGGCCCACCACCACTGTCCCGTCCTCGCCGTTTCCTCAAGCAAGAGCTCCTTCGCAAGCGACGCTCCGCTCGGCTGAACGCCCATCAGTGCGATGCCGCCTAATCCGAAGGCCGTGACGCTCAAGGGCAGGGCTCGGGCGACGCCCCGTATCCCGGTGATGCGGTCATGACCCAGCCCGACATAGATCGAACCGACTGCCAGGAACATGGCCGCCTTGGCTGTGGCGTGGGAGGCCGCCTGAAGCACCCCGCCTGCTAGGGCCTGTCCGCTCTCGAGCCGGCCCGAGCTGTCGAGGGCGAGCGGAAACATCAGGAAGAGATATCCGATTTGAGCCAGTGTCGAATATGCCACGAGGAGCTTGAGGCGCTCCTGCCGCAAGGCCACGATGCTTCCGACCAGAATCGCGCCGGCTCCCAACGCTGCGAGAAATTGTGCGGCGGCATACCCGGGCAGGTCCGGCAGAACGTTGAACCAAAGCCGGAGGAGGATGAAGAACGAACCCTTCACGACCAGGCCGGACAGGATCGCGCTCGCTGCGGCCGGCGCGCCAGCGTGAGCGGGTGGTAGCCAGAGATGCAGCGGAAAGAGCGCGGTCTTGGCGAGAAGGCCGGTCGTCATCAATGCCGCCGCGAGGAGCGTGACGACCCCTCCAGAAAGGCGCCGAGACAGCAGTTCGATATCCAGCGTGCCGTACACGCCATAGAGCAGGGCCGTACCCATCAGGTAGAGGATCGAACCAAGCAATGCGAAGAGAAGATAGCGCAACGCAGCCTGAAGCGTTTCTGCCCCGCCCCTGAGGGAGACCAGCGGCACGGCGGCGAATGTTAGCAATTCCAGCGCCACATAGAGCGTAAAGAGATCGCTGCCCACGAAGATCGTGTTCAGCGCCGCCCAGATCGCCAGCAACAGAACCCAGAATGCGAAGGGCGCGCGCGCGTCCGCTGCCGAAGGACGAAACTCTGTCGCAGCAAAGAGGGCAACTGCGCAGATCACGATTGCCGTCGTGGCGAGCATCACGACCGAGAAACCGTCCGCGCGCAGCGCCACGCCCAGGGGGGCTGGCCATGCGCCGAGCAGATAGACGAGGACGCCGTCGCCTGCCGGCAAGGCCAGGCCGACTGCTACGACGATTGCCGACCCGATCGGTACGACGGCAAAGGCGACTTGCCGGACGCGGCGGTCGCCGAGAGCGAACGCAAGCAGCACGGCCGCGACGGGTACGACGATTGACAGCACCAGCAAGAAGCCAGACGCGGTCGTTGCCGGTGCGGGGGCAGAGGGCAGCATCAGTCACCGGGTGAATCGGAGTGCAGGCACGTCGGTGCGGGATTGCCGAGCGTAGTGGAGCCCGCGGTGTCGAACAACCGGAGCAACAAGGCGATCGCCAGGGCAGTTGCGGAAAAGGCGACCACGACGCCCGTGATCACCAGTGCCTGTGGCACCGGGTCGTTGCCAACGCTCGCCCCAGCGCCCCTGCGTCCGACGATGCCGAACAGAAGAAACACGCCGCTGCCGATCAGGTTGAATGCGAGGATCTTGCGGAGCGGTTGCGGGTTCGTAATCAGGCCGTAAAGCCCAAGCCCAATCAACGCGGCGGCACACATTCCAAACACTGTTGCGCTGCTCATCATCGTGGACTCCTTTCCGGTGGGCCTGCGAGCAACAGGGCGAGAGTCGCCGCGATTGTCGAAATCATCGCGATCTCGATGCCGAGTATCAGGGGCTTTGCGAACTCATCCGGAAAGGCCAGGAACGCCGACGCGAAAAACAATCCCCCAAGGCCGACGAGAAGAAACAGGCCGGGCCCGGCCGTCAGGACAACCCGCAGCCCTCGGCTGCTCACTGGTGGTGTGTCCGTCATTCCGGCCATGATCGCCAGCAGCCACATCGACGCGAGAACAGCGCCGCCCTGGAATGCTCCGCCGGGGTGATCGGCCCCTGTCCACAACATGTAGACGCCAACGACAATGCCGGCGGGGGGCAGCAGTCGGGCGAGGAAGGCGAGCACGCCATCTGGATCGGCTTCGTGCCGAGGTCCCGGACGGCCACCCCAAGCCCTGTCCGATGCAAGCGACCAGACGCCAACGATGGCCAGCAGGAGCACGACCTTCTCGAGCATGGTGTCCATCCCGCGGAACGCCATGAGCACGTTAGTGACAGGGTTAGCCAGTCCGGTTGCGCCGGCATTCGAGACGACGGCCAGCGCAAGGGAGGGGGCCGGATCAGGCAGAAGCAGGATTGCGATGCCCAGCGCCGCCGCGGTCAAGGAACACAATATGGCCGCGCTCAGACGAACGACCTGGACGGGTCGTTCAGACGCAACCGCCTCGGCATCGCGCAATCGGGCAGCCGCCCCCAACAGAACGACTCCGCCCAGACCTCCGCCGATCGCGGCCTCGGTCAGTGCGACATCGACCGCGTCGAGGCGAACCCAGATCAGCGCAACCAGGAGTCCGTAGGCGACAAATCCCACCGTTGCAGGATAGGTCTCGCGGACAGCGATGGTCCATGTGGCGAGACCCAGCACCACGGCGGCGAGGACGATCTCGAAGGCCGTTGCGATGCTCATCTGGCACCGCTCCGACGTACCGTACGTGCGATCAATTGCGACACCGTGGCGCCAGCAAGAAGCGCGAACACCCAGATGCTGATCAACTTCAACCCTTCCCGCAGGTTTCCTGCTTGGGGAAGCAGCCCGAGCACGACGAAGCCCAGGCCGAGATTGTCGGCTTTGGTCAGGGCGTGCAGCCGGGTCAGAGTGTCGGGAAACCGAAGGAGGCCGACCGTGCCAGCCAAGAAGAAGAACACGCCCGCCGACACGCACGCAATCGTCACGATGTCTCGTACGAGGTTCACTTGTCCTCCGTTGAAACGGCCCCGTCGCTGTTGAGGCGGGACAGCCCCTTCTTGACGAATGCGATGGACGCGAAAGTGGCGAGCAGCGCCAGAATCAATGCCACGTCGACCGACGCGGGAACGCCTGTCACAGTGCCGAGCAGCAGCAGCACGGCAATGCCCCCGGTGCCGATCAATTGCGCGGCCATCATGCGTTCCGCGTCCGTGGGGCCGCGCAAGATCGACACCAGGCCGAGCGCCAGCAGCGCCAGGATCAGGCCGACTGCTGCGGTCAGGAACTCAGTCATTGTAGAGCGCCCGGACCAGCGCCGCTTCCTCGGCGGCGAGATCGGCGAGGACCGGCTGAGTGATGTCGAGACAGTGATAGATGATATGGCCGCTCTCCTCTCCGGCTGGCACCGTCCCGGGCAACAGGCTCGTGAGCGTCGTGAACACGTTCTGCCGTACGCCACGGGATAGCTGGGTCGGATAGGCTAGAAAGCCCGGATGAAGCGGCAAACGCGGATTCAACGCGCGGCCAGCAACGTCCAACCCAGCTACGACCGAGTGATACAGGAAAAGCAGAACCAGGCGGGCAACGGCGGGAAGAGAACGCCGCGCGCTGCTCGGCTCCAGAAAGTAAAGGCTTGTCCAGGTCGCTGCGACAACTGCGGCTACTGCCGCGGGAATGTCTCCGACCTGAGCGCCCGCGAGCACCAGCCAGAGGCAGCCGAACCCGGCCGCTCGCAAAGCCGCGCTCGACCATCGGCCCCTGGAGGCGTTTCGCGCCGGCTCGTCTGGTCTTCCCGAGTATTCGCTCATGCTCGAAGCCCTCGATCGGCGTCGCATGGCATTGCCGAGCTTCGGGGCGTCCGGAGGGACCGGCTCGGCCTGTTTGATGAGGACGGACCCAGACGGCAGCGTCGCATTGGGGATCTGCAGTTTGAGATCCATCTTCGGCCTTCGGCGTGACCGCGAGTAGCGGTACATCGTCATCCAGAATGGTTCAGAAGGTGCCGCCGAGTCGTTCGTCCGGCGCCACCTTCTTGGATGAGATTTCGCAATCGTGCCGCGCAGCCCGCGCAAGACTAGCGTGACGCCTGGCGCCGGAAGCAGCTTCCGCCTCGTCCGCTCCTGGATGCCCGGCATTGCTCCTCAGTTGAGTAACCACAGTGCGTCATGCCCTGTTTCTTCGAACACCATGATCCAGCCGCGTTGGCCGGAGTAGCCGTTGGCAGAATCGCCAACGTTCCCAGAATTGCGGCTGTGGCTAGGATAAACATTCGCATTTGAATTCTCCTGATCCGGCGGTTTGAGGCACGTTCAAGCGTCATCGTTCAAGTCGGTTTCGCATCAGCCCGGCTACTTGCCGGTCATGCGAAGTACGAGTAGCGGACGGCTCTATTGCAGGGTGCTACTGCTTCACCTGACAATCCCATCATGTGTCGCCAGTCGAACAGGCGATATCGGGTGATTGCCTGACCGGGTTGTCGGGAATCTCCCAAGGCACGAATGCTCGCGCACATGATTACATCCGGATGAACAGGTAGATTTCCCGATGTTTGCGGCGGACCCCTTAGCCGAAAATGCCGCCGGCGAGACCGGGACACCGCGACCTCGTGAAGGCCGCTCTACTCGGCGACACTCACTTCCGGAACGAAGAGCTCATGTCCACGCGCGGCAGCCATTCCACACCTCGGCACGTCATTACTTTTGCGCTCGTGGCGGCGCTCTCGCCAGTGCTGGCAGGCTGCGGAAGAGAGACCGCAGCGGATGACCCGCCGACGCCACGAATTGTGCGCACAGCGACCGTTGAAAAGCGCAAGATCACCACACCCCTGACGTTCTCCGGGCGGATCGAAGCAGAAGATGAAGTCAATGTTGCGTTCCGGATATCCGGGCGGCTTTTGAGCAATGACAGCAAGGTCGGCGACCGGGTCAAGGCCGGCCAGGTTCTAGCGCGATTGGAGTCCCAGAACGAGCTGAATGCGCTGCGCCAGGCGCAGGCGGCTCTCGCCGCGGCCCAGGGACAATTGACGCAGGCGCGCAATCACTTTGATCGTCAGGAGACGTTGCTGGCGCAGGGTTGGACCACACGTGTCAATTACGATGCCGCGACCCAAGCGCAGCAAACGGCCCGATCGCAGGTCGATGCCGCCGAAGCGGCACTCAGTTCCGCGCATGACTTGGTCGGGTTCACGGAACTGAAGGCCGACGCGCCCGGGGTGATTACTGCGACCGGCCCGGGAGCTGGCGAAGTGGTGCAGGCGGGACAGATGATCGCGAGAATCGCGCGTCAAGATGGTCGCGATGCTGTCTTCGACGTGCCTTCCCAGTTGGTCCGGTCAGCTTCAGCCGAGCCGGAGGTCGATGTCAGCCTTGCGGATGATCCGGCGATTAACGCCAAGGGGCGCGTGCGCGAGGTTGCGGCGCAAGCCAGTGCCGTGACTCGGACCTTCGAGGTCAGGGTCGGCCTGACCGATCCTCCGGCGGCGATGCGCCTTGGGGCGACGGTCGTGGGGCGGGTGAGCACGAGCGCAGGGCCGATGATCGATATACCGGCCTCCGCCCTGACGAGGATGAACCAACGTCCCGCGGTGTGGATCGTCGACCCCACCCTCGGTACGGTCTCGGTGCGCAATGTGGACGTTCTGCGGTTCGATGAAGCCCAAGCGGTGATTGCGCAAGGACTGGATACCGGCGAGGTCATTGTCACCGCGGGGGTGCAGGCACTTCATCCTGGCCAGAAGGTCCGGGTTCTCGGATCAGAGCAATGAGTGGGGTCAATCTTTCCGATTGGGCGCTGAAACACCGCTCGCTCGTCGTCTACATGATGATCATTGCGGTGGTCGCGGGCGGTCTGTTCTATTTCCGCCTGGGTCGGAACGAAGATCCGGCCTTCATCATCAAGACGATGGTCGTTCAAGCCGCTTGGCCGGGGGCCTCCGTAGAGGAGACGATGAAGCAGGTGACGGAGCGCCTCGAACGTCGCCTGCAGGAAACACCGCATCTCGACTTCCTTCGCAGCTTCACGAGGGCAGGTGTCTCGACCGTATTCGTAAATCTAAAAGGTAGTGCCAGCGCGAGAGAGGTCACGGACACTTGGTACCACGTGCGCAAGTCGATCGGTGACATGCGCCATACGCTGCCCGCCGGAGTCATCGGTCCGGGGTTCAACGACGAATTCGGCGATACTTTCGGGATCATCTACGGCTTCACGAGCGACGGTTTTACCCAGCGCGAGCTGCGTGACCAAGTCGAGGAGATCCGCTCAAAGTTGCTGATGGTTCCCGACGTGTCGAAAATCGAGCTCCTTGGCGAGCAGGACGAAGCGATCTTCGTCGAGTTCTCCACTAAGGAGCTCGCGGCACTCGGAGTCGATCGGTCCGCCCTTATTGCGGCCCTTCAGTCGCAAAACATCGTCCGCCCGGCCGGAACGGTACAGACGAGCGCCGAGAGTATCTCGCTACGAGTGTCCGGCGGCTTTCAGTCCGAGCAGGACATCGCCGGCATCAATTTTTCCGCGGGCGGGCGCATGCTCCGCCTGAGCGACATCGCGCGGGTGCGTCGCGGTTACACAGACCCGCCCCACCCGATGTTTCGAGTCAATGGAAAGCCGGCCATAGGACTCGCAATCGCCATGAGAGATGGCGGGGATATTCTTGCGCTGGGTGCGAACATCACCAAGGCGATGGCGCAGATTACCGCGGGACTCCCGATAGGCATCGAGCCCAGCCTGGTCGCGGACCAGCCCGTCGTGGTCAACCACGCAATTCGAGAATTCATGGTTTCGCTGCTGCAGGCCGTCGCCATCATCATGGTCGTCAGTTTCATCAGCCTGGGCGTGCGTCCGGGCCTGATCATCGCGCTGGCGATACCGTTGACGCTGGCTATCGTTATGCCGATCATGGGACTGCTCAGCATCGATATGCAGCGTATATCGCTCGGTGCCCTGATCATAGCGCTCGCGCTGCTGGTCGACGATGCCATGACCACGACGGACGCGACCCTGACCAAATTGGCGGAAGGTGCGAGCAAGATCGAGGCGGCTACTTTCGCCTACCGGACCCATGCGATGGCGATGCTCGCTGGCACGCTGGTGACCATCGCGGGCTTCATTCCTGTCGGCTTTGCGGCGAGCTCCGCTGGAGAATACACGTTCTCGCTCTTCGCGGTCGTCACCATCGCGCTGCTGGTGTCCTGGATGGTCGCGGTCATTTTCACGCCGCTATTGGGCGCCGCCATCCTTGTCCCGCCCGAGCGGGGCAAGTCGGCGGACCCGGGCAGGATTTTCCGGATATACCGGCATTTTCTGACCTTGGCGATGCGCGCGAAATGGCTCACGATCGCAATTTCCCTGGCGCTCTTCGTCGCGTCGGTCCTTGCAATGCCGCTGATCCCGCGGCAGTTTTTTCCGTCATCGGATCGTCCGGAGCTGCTGGTCGATATCAGCCTGCCGCAGAACGCTTCGATCTACGCGAGCGAAGCAGCGGCGAAGCGCCTGGATGCGGCGCTTGCGACCGACCCCGACGTGGCTCGGTGGAGCACTTATGTCGGACGGGGCGCCATCCGCTTCTACTTGCCCCTCAACGTCCAGCTCCCGAACGATTTCTTCACGCAGATCGTGGTGATCGCGAAGGACGTCGCCGCTCGGGATCGCCTGCATGTGAAGCTAGAAAAAACGCTGGCCGAAGAATTCCCCAAGGCGATCGCGTTCGTCTCGCCGCTCGAGCTCGGGCCGCCGGTCGGTTGGCCGATTCAGTACCGGGTCAGCGGGCCAGACGTCGAACGGGTGCGCGAGATCGCGCTTCAGGTCGGGCAGATCGTCGCGTCCAGTCCGGACACCAAGCAAACGAATTTCGATTGGATGCAGCCCGACCGGCAGGTCCGTATTCGCGTGGACCAGAACGAGGCGCGGCAACTCGGTCTGAGCTCACAGGCGATTGCGACCGTTTTGAACGCCGTCATCACGGGCACGCCTGTCACTCAGGTCCGCGATGATATCTATCTCGTCAACGTGGTGGCGCGCGCGACTGACGAGCAGAGGGTCTCGCTGGACAGTCTGCGCAACCTGCAAGTAGCGCTGGGCGGCGGACAGACCGTTCCTCTCAGTCAATTTGCTTCCTTCGAATATGACCAGGAATTCCCGCTCGTCTGGCGTCGGGACCGCGTTCCGACTCTGACGGTCCAGGCTGCCATCGACGGTGACAAATTGCCGGAAGGCGTTGTCGCCTCGCTGTTGCCGGCCATCGAGAAGTTCCAGAAGACCCTTCCGCCATCGTACAGAGTGGTCGTCGGCGGCACGGTAGAGGAGAGCCAAAAGTCGCAGGCATCCGTGCTGGCGGTCGTTCCAGTGATGCTGTTCGTCATGTTTACGGTCCTCATGGTCCAGCTCCAGAGCTTCCCGAGGCTGTTCATGGTCCTCAGCGTGGCGCCGCTCGGACTGATCGGGGTCGTCGCCGCGCTGATGCTTTCCGGGAGGCCGCTCGGCTTCGTTGCCATCCTGGGTGTCCTTGCGCTCTTGGGTATGATCAGCAAGAACGCGGTCATTCTGATCGGTCAGATCGACGCGGAGCGCGCGATCGGCAAGTCGCCTTGGGAAGCCGCGGTAGACGCTAGCAGCTCCCGGTTCCGGCCGATCATGTTGACAGCGATATCGACTGTCCTTGGGATGATTCCGATTGCGCCGACAGTGTTTTGGGGACCGATGGCATTCGCCATCATGGGTGGCTTGCTGGTTGCGACGGTTCTCACCCTCGTCTTCTTGCCGACGATTTATGTTGCCTGGTTCGGCGCGACCGACTCGGCAATCGACCCGGCGCTGAGCAAGACTCCGGAATCGGGAAAGCAAAGCCGGATAGGGGAATCCTCACCTTCGGCTAGGTAGTCAACCTGATGTGCCGGCCGTCGTGCGTCTGTGATGATCGGAGAAGCTATTCCAGTCGCCGTTCGCACCGACCGCCTGGTGGTTGCCATGTGCGACGCAAAAATCGTGTCCCGTCGGGCGTCGCGCGTCGTTCGTCGTGGATAAATGCATAGGATTGGGACGCCTCCATGAGCACAAAAACGGACGTCCAGAGGCTGCCGCTGCGGACCCTGACCGCCATGGTGGTGGGCGGCATGGTCGGCGCCGGCGTGTTCTCGATACCGCGCAACTTCGCGCAGGCGACCGGCATCTACGGGGCGCTCATCGCTTGGGCCATCGCCGGAGCGGGGATGCTCATGCTGTGTTTCGTCTTCCAGACCTTGGCCAACCGCAAGCCCGATCTGGATGCCGGTGTCTACGCATACGCGCGGGCGGGGTTTGGGCCCTACGTCGGCTTCTTTTCCGCGTTCGGCTATTGGGCCAGCGCCTGCGTCGGCAACGTCTCGTACTGGATCCTGATCAAGTCGACGCTCGGCGCGTTCTTTCCGGTTCTGGGGCAGGGCAATACGTTGCCCGCGGTGCTCATCTCCTCGGTCGGTATATGGGCGTTCCATTTTCTGGTGCTGCGCGGCGTGAAGGAAGCAGCCGGAATCAACGCGATCGTCACGGTCGCCAAGATCATCCCGCTGTTGTTGTTCGTGGTGTTATCAATCTTCTTCCTCAAGCCATCGGTGTTCGCAGACAACCTGTGGGGCGGCACCGCGGGTGACTACGGCAACCTGTTCGAGCAGGTCAAGGCGACGATGCTGGTGACCGTCTTCGTATTCTTAGGGATCGAGGGGGCCAGCAACTATTCGCGGTTCGCGGAGAAGCGCGAAGACGTGGGTGTCGCCACCGTCACGGGATTCCTTGGAGTGCTGGCGCTGTTTGCATCGGTGTCGATACTCGCTTACGGCGTCCTGCCACGCGCGGAGATCGCGCAGCTTCGTCAGCCCTCCGTCGGTGGCGTGCTCGAGGCTGCGGTCGGGCAATGGGGTGCGGTTTTCATTGGTGCCGGCGTAATTGTCTCGGTTCTTGGAGCCTATCTGGCGTGGACGATGATGGCTGCCGAGGTGCTTTCCGTTGCAGCGAAGAAGCGGGATATGCCCACCTTCCTGGCGCGAGAGAACGTTAATCAAGTGCCATCGGCGGCGCTGCTGATGACCACGCTGCTGATTCAGGCGGTGCTCGTCGCGACGCTGTTCTCCGACGACGCCTTCACGTTCGCGCTGTCGCTATGTAGTCATCTTTCGTTGATTCCCTATTTCTTGTCCGCTGCGTTCGCGTTGATGCTGGTCTATCGCAGGGAAACCTACGAGAAGGATTCACGCGACCTCCGCAAGGATACCATCATCGCGGTTTTGGCGACGATCTACACGATATTCCTATTGTTCGCCGGCGGGACCAAATTCCTGCTGCTCGGCTTCATCATCTACGCACCCGGCACCATCCTGTACTACATCACGCGGAATGAGCAGGGCAAACAACTGTTCACGCCGGCCGAGTGGGTCTTGTTCGCGGTAGCGGTGATCGGATGCGTCGTCGGTATCCATGGCCTCGCCACCGGCTACATCAGCATCTAGCCCCGGTACGAAAGGATCCAGCAATGGCGAATTCCCCAGCTTTCGGCGTTCATTCGGAAGTCGGTCAGCTCCGCAAGGTGATGGTCTGCGCGCCCGGTCGCGCGCATCAGCGGCTCACACCGTCGAACTGCGATCAGCTGCTGTTCGACGATGTTCTCTGGGTGGAGAACGCCAAGCGTGACCATTTCGACTTCGTCACCAAGATGCGCGACCGAGGCGTCGATGTGGTTGAAATGCACAACTTGCTGGCCGAAACGATGTCGGTACCCGAAGGCAAGAAGTGGATTCTCGACAACCAGGTTGTGCCGGATCAGGTCGGGCTCGGCTTCATCGACGAACTGAGAAGCTACCTTGCAGGCTTGGACAATCGCAAGCTGGCGGAAACGTTGATCGGTGGCTTGTCCATCCATGACTTTCCCGAGGAGCATGGCGGCCAGGCGATCAAGATAGTCAAGGAGGCGGCTGGCGCCACCGAGTACCTGCTGCCGCCACTGCCGAACACGCTCTACACGCGCGACACCACCTGCTGGATCTACGGCGGCGTGACGCTCAATTCCCTTTTTTGGCCGGCAAGGCACGAGGAAACGATCCTCGCGACGGCGATCTACAAGTTCCACCCCGACTTTGCTGGCAAGGTCAATGTGTGGTGGGGCGACCCCACGCACGACCATGGGCTGGCTACGCTGGAGGGTGGTGACGTGATGCCGATCGGCAAAGGAGTTGTGCTGATCGGGATGAGCGAACGCACGTCTCGCCAGGCGATCAGCCAACTCGCGGCGACGCTGTTTCAGAAGAAGGCGGCGGAACGCGTGATCGTCGCGGCGATGCCCAAGATCCGCGCCGCCATGCATCTCGACACCGTATTCACGTTCGCGGACCGCGATTGCGTCCTGACCGCGCCCGACTTCATCAACCAGACGCGCACCTATTCCTATCGCCCGAGCGATCACCCGAGCGGGCTTGAGTTGCACCCCGAGAACGAGCCATTTGTCAGCGTCGTCGAGGAAGCGCTCGGCCTCAAGAAACTTCGCGTAGTCGAGGCTGGTGGAAGCGACTATCAGCGCGAGCGCACACAATGGGACAGCGGCGCCAACCTTGTCTGTGCGTCGCCGGGCGTGGTGTATGCCTACGACCGCAACACCTACACAAACACCCTACTGCGCAAGGAAGGTATCGAAGTTATCACCATCGTGGGGGCGGAGCTGGGCCGGGGTCGAGGCGGTGGTCACTGCATGACCTGTCCGATAATCCGGGACGCCGTGGACTACTAGCAAGGTAGGGGTAGGGACTGCTCTGGTGCGACGACAAGCTTCGCGGACCTGGAACTCCGGGGCAGCCGCCTCCTCGGCGACTGCCGGAAGTGACACACATGCAAGTGCACGCTTTGAGCAACGCAGGTCTCGGCAGGATCGTCATCAGACTTTCCAATCCGCTGCAACTGTTCAACACACTTGATCCGGCGCCATTTCGCGAGAAGGAGCTCGCAACCGAGGCAGAGCGATACATCGCCGACCAGGCTGAGGATATCGCGAAAGCCGCTCCCATCCAAATCGTGATTCATCTAGCCTGGGCGGGCTCCTTGGATGCGATCGTGCCGGATTTGGCTCCGGCCGTGGCGCAGCATTTCCTGCTGCGCGCTCACGAAAAATCGAGAGAGCTGCAAGTTCTATTCAAGTCAGGGCGCCGCTCGCTGATCGTAGGCGTTGCGATCCTCTCTAGCTGTCTTGCGGTTGGATGGCTGGCGGGCCTGGTCCTTGGAGATGGACCTCTCCCGGACATTCTGAGGGAAAGCTTCTTGATTCTGGGCTGGGTGGCGATCTGGAAGCCGTCAGAAATTTTTCTCTACGGTTGGCCCGCGATCGTGGAGCAGCGGCGGATTTTCGAACGGCTCTCGGCTGCCGTAGTTGTCGTGGCTGCCGTTTCGGAGCCCGCTTAGTGACGCGGCACGCCGATCAAGGAAGCACCGCTATGAGGACTGCCTGTCGATCTTTTCTGCGTGCCCTTGAACAATTGCGCACCCATTCGCGTGCTCTCTCTGTCACAGGCGGCCGCAATCTCTGCGAGCATTGTTTGTGCGGATTGACAATCGATAGGCCAAGCCTATCGTGCTCGCTTGTTGGGGCAGGGCCGACAATCTCGAGGATTCGGATGCGTGTATCTGGATTTCTTTTGCAGATGATTGGACTCTTGGGTTCGACTGCCGCGCTTGCAGCTGACGTGGATCTGAGGGACTTCAAGGCGGATCCGCCGCCGCTCGCTCCGCCTTCTTGGAGTATCGTTGGCTCGGTCTCACCAACCTTTACTGACAACGCCCTGTTCAGCCGCAACAATCGCAGATCAGATGCCTATTATGAGCCCGATATCAGCGCCAGGCTGGACGGCTATTTGACAGCAGACCTGTCGTATAGACTCTATGCGCGTGCGCAATACGAAGCTTACGCGACGGAGAAGGACAGCAATTTTGGGATCGCGCGCTTGGGTGGGCGGTTGACCCAAAATTGGAACGGCTGGAGATTCTCCGCGATCTACGAGAACCGCTACGACTTCGACGGCGTCTATCGCGACCTCGCGTTCACCTCGCATGACGTGATGGGTTCCGTGGCTCGTGACTTCCAGGTTGCGAATGTAACGCTGTCGCCATTGTGGCTGCTGACTTACCGCTTTTCTGATTTGGCCGAGGCCCGCCGCTGGCGCTTTGATGCCGTTCTTGGCATTGAGGTCAAACTCGATCCGAAATGGTCGATTGTGAGCGCGCCTTTGTTCGAAGCCTACTGGTTCACCGATGGATTGAATTCCGGGCGACGGGACCAGCTCTATTCGGCCGACTTAGGGTTGAAGTATAATTTTGCCAGCAATCTGTCGCTCACCACCACCGTGCTCTACGAAGCGCGGACGTCCAACGTTCCGCTGCGGAACTACAGAGATCTGCGGATCGGGCCGCGGCTCGATTTTGCCTTTTGAGAGGGTATCTGAGAATGCTTGCGAGACGCCTGTCCGTCCTGCTGGGAATGAGTTTCGGGATCATGGCGGCGAGCGCCGCAGCGGCGGATCCTCGTGACTCCGTCGACCGAAGCCAGCGTATGGACACCGACGCACTGAGGGATGACCTTGGGGAAAACCGACTTCGGGTGCCAGCGCATCCCCTGGTGATTGCGCCGCCGCCACAGAATCCTCCGATCTCTCGGCCGAAGAAGAAGTCCGGTCCTGCCGCCGGTAGTGGTGGATAATCCTTGTTGCGCTGCAGGTCGGCAGCTGTGCGACCTGATGCCGGCTGCCTTTCCTCATCTCTCGTCCCGTCGTTTGCAGCTTGAGCCAGTATGCGACGTTGTTCGCATGTCCGAACGACGAATGATCTCGTCATCATTGTCTCTTCTTTTAACAATAACTCGAAAACAAGCGGGACAAACTGGTACGCCGTTAGCTCATGCCAGTCATGCGCAGGTTTCGAAGTATTCGGAATTAACCCCTTGGTTGTATGAAAAACGAGGAGCATGATGCAGATCATCCCTTAGGGATGTTGTGTAGGTCGCGTCGTCTTGGGAGCGCTGAGCTGGTGATTAGCTAGGTCGATCATCACTCGCCCAAAGTTGGCTTTCAAGGCAGGCCAAAAAAGGGTGCCTGGAATGAAGCCGTACAGCCCGCGTGCGAGCTTGTTGAATTCACATGGCGCTCCGCAGCGCCTGCCTTTTGGGGAAGCCCGCAATCGCGCTGATCGAGGCCCTTGGAAAGATCTTCTTTTTGTAGTGCGCCCCGTGCGGGGGGGTAAATTCGCATACGATGGGATGGAGCGTGCCTGCGCGTCGCTTCTGCGACTGCCGTCGGGCAAAGTGTCTGGGCTCGCTATCTCTCAATGTTGGTCGAGCGAAGATTCTGAAAGCATTTGCGAGGTGTTGCGGACGTGCCTGGAAGAGAAGGTTGAGATTCGAACTCATCACCGCCTTGCGCTTGGCGGGCTTCGACGCCAGGTCGAAACGACCGTGTTCCCCGTTGTTGAATCCGAGGGAGTGATCGCTCTGCTCGTTGGTCGACATCGCATTCTTCCTGAGGAATCCGATGAATGCGATTCAGATGAACCGGCCGGGCTGGGTGACGATTTGGCTGCCATTCGGGAGGATATACAGCAGCGGATAGCCTCCGAGCTTCACGATTCGACATGCCAGCATCTTGTCGCCGCGAGTCTTGGGCTGGTGCGTATTCGCACCTGCGTCGGCCCGGCAAATGGTGTGGACAGACTTTGCGAGCTTGTCGATGCATCGATTGACCGTGCTCTGAGGGAGATCCGCTCCCTGACGTATTTAATGCATCCCCAGGACGTGGTGGCAGAGGGATTGAAGGCGACCATCGAGTGCTACGCCTGCGGCTTTGCGGCGCGGACGGCGTTGCGTGTCCAGACTGACGTCGACGCCGGCGTGGATCGGTTGTCATACGAGATACAAAGGTCGTTGCTGCGGGTCATTCAAGAAGGGCTCTCGAACATATTCAGGCACGCAAAGGCGACAGAGGTCAAACTGCTCGCCAAAGTGACAGGCGAGCAGTTTCAGCTGACAATAAGCGACAATGGAAGCGGCTTTCCGGCTCACCGTGCCAATCGGTTCGGAACGACCATGATGGGTGTCGGCATTCCCGCCATGAGATCAAGGCTTGCGCATCTTGGCGGCAGTCTCGAGATCCGATCCAATCCTGAAAGCTCCGGGACGATGTTGTACGCGGTATTCCCGCTGCCGAGTGAGGCAAAGCGGCGCAGGCGGCGCTTGCCCTTGCAATGATATAAACCAACGCAAGCGCTTGAACAGGTTTATTGACGATCGTCGCCCTCAGATGCGACCTTCGGGTCTGGCACTCGATACGGCGGCGTTCGAAGCAGGAGCGCGTGCTATGAAGCGAATCTTGATCGCGGATGATCATGAGGCCGTCCGTTCCGGTATCCGCGCGGTGCTTGCGCAACGTGCTGATTGGGAGGTTGTGGCGGAGGCGAGCGACGGCAAAAAGGCGATTGCTGCCGCGATCGAGAGCAAGCCGCACGTCGCTATCCTCGATTTTTCCATGCCGCGCATGACCGGAGTGGAGGTAACCCGGCGGATCAGGGAATTCTCGCTTCCCATCGAGGTTCTGATATTTACCGTTCACAACTCTGGCCTGTTGGCGCAGCAGGCCTATCTGGCCGGCGCCCGCGCGTTCTTGTCGAAGTCGGATGCGAGCAAGCTGCTGGTTGCTGCTGTCGAGTCGCTCCTGGTCCACAAATCATTCGGTATCGGGAGCGGGTTGGACGTTCTCGATGGCCAACCGGGTGGCGGAACTAGGCTGACCCCCCGCGAGCAGCTGGTCGTCAAGCTGGTTGCGGATGGCTATAGCAACAAGGGCATCAGCGCTATCCTGAACCTCAGCGTGAAGACGACAGAGGCTCACCGCGCCGCCGCGATGCGTAAGCTCGGCGTGAATTCGACTGCCGGCCTAGTTCGCTACGCGGTTCGCGCCAAACTGGTTGCCGACTGATCGACCACCATGCGGTGGGGACATCCGCGACCCTGTTTCAGGGTTTTGTCGGATAACTTTCCGAAAGATGGCCGATACAGTCGGCCGACTTGGCTGCCGGTCATCTCCGTTGATCGCCCGATAGGATCTGGGTCAACATGCGGGAGCGCCGCCGTGAAGCGCATCGTTATTGCGGATGATCATGAGGTTGTACGGTCGGGACTGCGCGCGATCGTCCAACTGCGCTCTGATTGGATCGTTTGCGGCGAGGCGTGTGACGGGGAGCAGGCACTAGCTATGGCGGTTGAGACGCGTCCGGACATCCTGATCGCCGACTACTCTATGCCCGTCATGAATGGGCTAGAAGTCAGCCGCCGCCTGGGTGCAATGCACATGCGCGTCGAAGTGTTAATTCTGACGATGCATGAGAGCGAGGAGCTGTTGACGGAGGCTATTCTGGCTGGCGTGCGTGGCTTTCTGTTCAAATCCGACGCGAAGGAGCACCTGTTGTCCGCCATCGACGCTTTGCTCGAACGCAGGCCTTACTTCACGGGCGTGTTGCTTGAGAAACTTCTACGCAACTATCAGATCAACAAGCAAAATAGATCGAGCGTACTGCTCACATCGCGGGAACAGAGTGTGGTCCAGCTCATCGCGGAGGGACATACGAACAAATCGATCGGTTGCATCTTGAAGCTGAGCGTAAAGACCGTCGAGACGCACCGTGCTGCGGCGATGCGCAAGCTTGGGATGTCCTCTACGGCGGAACTTGTTCGCTACGCGATCCGCAAGAAACTAGTCGAGCCATGAGTGTCGAGGGAGTCGTCTTGTTCGTCATCGACAACCGACGCGCATCTCGTCGTTCGAAACTAGCTTTCAGGCGCGACGTCCGAACAGTGAAGCAGGGCCTGACGCGGGGAGATAAATTGGCAGGGCTGTATTCGATACGACAGGCTTGCCCCGAGTGCGGCAGGCCGATGAGGGTTTTGCCCGACGAACCGGCGAGGGGGCCGCTGCGCTACACCTGCGCAAAATGCGACGACGACCCGTTGCGCGATCCTACGGCGCGCAACTGGGCGGACGGGCCGCTGCGCCCACCGGAGAAGTGAGCACGGCCAGCATTTCGATCTGACGTACGAGGTTATCCAGGCCTGATTGACCGCGCAGGCGCCGAGCCGCGAGACCATCTCGTCGGAACGGTTCATCCTCGGCGGCAGACATCATCGGGGGCAAAGCATGCCCGATCGCAACCTCAGAATCGGATTCAGAACGTCGATCAGCGCGATCTTCGTTGGAACCGTACTGTTCGTCGGACTGTCATTGGTCTACCTCAGTTTCGACCGGATCGATGCCATCGCCCGGGCGGCTGCCGCATCCTTCTTGGACACCGTCGCGCAGTTATCGGCCGACAGGATCGATGCTCAGTTCATGGCGGTCCGCAACGGCCTGGACATCCTGCATGATCTGCCTTCGGTCCGATCGGCCGCTGTCCGTGACAACCCCAGGCTCTACGCGCTGCTCGCTTCGATGCTCCGGAATAACCTTCACCTTTACAGTCTGTACGCCGGCTACGACGACGGCAGATTTGTGCAGATGGACTACCTCGAGCGGGGAGGAGAGGCCGCGCGCCTGCGGAGCGAGGCGCCAGAAGGGGCAAAATTCCGCCTGGTCGTGATCTCGGGTCCGGACGGCGCAGACTCGACCATCGATTTCCTGCGGGAGGATTTGACGACGATGTCACAGCGGCCAGGCCCTACCGACTACGATCCCCGCCGGCGGCCCTGGTACGCCGGAGCGTTCGAGAAGGACCTGCGGCCGCTGACGGAGCCCTACATCTTTTTCGCTATCGGCCAGCCTGGCTACACGCTTCGGATGCCGATTGCGGGCTCGCCGCGCGGTGTAGTCGCCGGCGACGTCCTGACAGGCGAGGCCGAAGCGCTGCTCCGGAGACAGCAACTGGGGCAATCCGGCACGGTCATCCTGTTCGATGACGAGAACCGCGTGCTGGCCCACCCGCAGATCTCGGAACTCATAGGGCGCACTGGCGGGACGGCCGGTGCGCTCTTGCTGCCGCATCTCGCGGACATCGATCGGATCGGGATCGCGAAAGCGGTAGATGCTTGGAGGACGACGGGCATCACCCAGCAGATATTCCAGGATTCAGGTGGGCGGGCTCATGCCGCCGCATTCCGCACCATCGCTTCGGCCGGGGCGGCCAATCTTCGACTTGCGGTGTCCGCGCCGATCGACGAATTCTACTCGGAGATCGAAGGCGAACGGCGGCGCCTGTTCGTGGCGGCGCTCGGCTTCGTCTTGGCGGTTCTGCCGATGGTGCTCTGGATGGGCGCGATGATGTCGAAGCGGATGAGGGCGCTTGCCATCGAAACCGATCGCATTCGGCACTTTGACGTCGCAGAGAGTCCGCGCATCCGATCGGTGGTGCGCGAGATCGACGATCTCGGCCACTCTGTTGCCGCCATGAAGAATTTGGTCCGCACATTCTCGAGTTTCATTCCGAAGCGCCTGGTCCGCCAACTGGTCGAAAGCGAAGTTCCCATCGAGCTCGGCGGCGAACGCCGGGAACTGACCGTAATGTTCACGGACGTCGAGAACTTCACGGGTCTCACGGAAACGGCCGAGCCCACCGGCGTGATGCGGACGACCTCGCGCTACTTCTCCGTGCTCTCCGAGGAAATCATGGCAAGACAAGGCACCGTCGACAAGTTCATCGGCGATGCCGTCATGGCCTTCTGGAACGCGCCGACTGACGACGAGCGGCACGTCTCCAACGCATGTTACGCGGCGCTTGCCTGCGTCAAAGCTAACGGCCGGCTGAATGCCGAATTCGCGGCCGAAGGTCTGCCTCCGTTTCGGACCCGTTTCGGTCTGCACGTCGGCGACGTTGTAGTCGGCAACATCGGCTCGCGCGACCGCATGAACTACACAGCTGTAGGTGCTTCCGTGAACCTCGCTGCGCGCCTGGAAGGGTTGAACAGGGACTACGGGACCACGATACTGGTTAGCGAGACCATCAAAGCGCGGGTAGAGGAAGAGTTTCTCTTCCGCAGCATCGATCGGATCAGCCCCAAGGGATTTTCCGCGAATTTTCAGGTGTACGAGCTCTTATGTGCAAGAACGGACGGGACGGACCAGCAACTGGCGTTGGTCGCGGATTGGGAGCGCGCATACGCGTCATCGGCTGGTACAAGGAAGCGAAAGGATAAAGAGTGGATGGAAGCCTTCTCGATGGCTCAGTCGACAACGCCCCGCTCGACATCATTCCAGCTGAATGGTTGGCAAAATGATTTTCGAGAGACTGAGAGACACGAATGAACATCCACGCTGTGATAACTGCACGCTCTACGATGCCGAGCAGACCGCGTATCAAGCCGATGATGTGCGCTCGTGTCCCATCTAGCGGAGAAGTCTTGCGGATCAATGGATCGAGCCGCTCGCGCAATTCGCGCGCCGTCGTCTCGGTGTAACCGGTACGCACCTTGCCGGCGTAGAGCAGGTTGCCGTTCTGGCGCCGGCGAGGAGGGCTAGGTTTCGCGCGGCAGGTGGGGTCCGACGCTCACGGACCAGGGCGAACAGCGCGCACCGGGCGAATGGCCGATCCAGACAAATAATCTCAGCGCCCGGGGCGAAGAGCAAGCGGGTCCTAGACATCGACACCCTTGCGCACAGGCGAGGCGAAATCGCGAAGCGGGCCGTCAAGAAACCCTGCTGCAGTTCGCTAACCGGGTCGTGAAGACAGCCGCGAGATCAGCCAAAGAGGAACCAAGCTGCGACAGCGATCACCGGAACCACTGCGACAGCGATGAGAAGAACAGGGGCTGGTTCATTCCCCTCGCGCGAATCGTTTGACATGCGTGCACCTGCTACTCGAGACGGTCAGGCCTGAAGACCTTTGCCGGCAAGAGCGCTCGTCCGGCTGGAAAGAAACGGAGGGTGGGGCAACGACGGTTCTCGAAGGTTCACATCGGCAACCCGGCACGGCCAGGAACGATCGGTCGGCGTACTGCTTTTCTGTTTGCGGACGGCCCAGACTTCGAAGCCACCGGGCAGTCGCAACGCGCCGCAGAAGGTTTGGCGCCGTCGGAACTGCGGAGTCACGAGGCGGGCGAAGCCCAGCACGAGCGGATGAACGGGCGCGGGCATGTCGCCACTCTCTTTCTTAGCCGTGCTGTTGTGCCTCGCGTCAGTGTTCGGGCTTCTGAACCGGCGTTTTCTACGCTTGCCCGGCACGATCGGATTGACGGTCGTTGCGCTTGTTGCCTCGCTTTTCGCGATCGGCTTAGGTGATCTATTTCCTTGGTTGAACCTACGCCTCGCCCTTCAGGACATTCTGGGGATTCGAGAGCTACCGGACACGCTTTTGAACGGCGTGCTGTGCTTCCTGCTTTTTGCGGGCACTTTGCAGGTCGACGTTTCCGCGCTGTGGTCCCGCAAGATCACCGTGTTCCTTCTGGCGACCGCCGCCGTAGTGATTGCGACGGTGCTGTTCGGATCAGGAATCTACGCCGCTTTCGCCCTGACGGGGGTGCGGATGCCATTCTCCTGGGCACTGGTGCTCGGGGCCATCCTTGCGCCAACCGATCCTGTTGCCGTCAGTGCCATCCTCGCACGCGTCGGATTGTCCAAGCAGTTGCAGGCCATCATGGCAGGAGAGAGCCTCTTCAACGACGGTGTGGCGGTGGTCCTGTTTCAGGCCGCACTGGCCTACGCGACTGGGAAGCAACCAACATTCGGCTCTATTGGCCTCGATTTGCTGCGTGAGATGGGCGGCGGCGTCATCGTCGGCGCCGCGAGCGGCTGGATCGCTTATCTGGCAATGAAGCGGATCGATGAATACCCGCTCGAAATCACGATCTCCCTGGCTCTGGCGAGTGGTTCTTATGCGCTTGCCAATGCGCTCGGCGCCTCGGGTCCGATCGCCGTGGTCCTTGCCGGCCTTCTGATCGGCAGTCGCGGACGGCGCAAAGCCATGAGTGAACAAACGCGCCGCAACCTTGCCCTGTTCTGGTCGGTTATCGACGAGATCCTGAACTCTCTGCTGTTCCTGCTGATCGGTTTCGAAATGCTCGGGCTGGCCCGTCTTGGAAGCTCGACCTTGTTGGTGATGGCACTCGCGATTCCCCTCAGCCTTGCCGTTCGCGCTGCCAGCATCGTGGGCACTGCGCTTTGGCTTCATGCCAGGAATCCGAACCGCTGGCCCGCAATTGTCATCCTGACCTGGGGCGGGCTGCGAGGAGGCGTGTCGGTGGCGTTGGCCCTGAGTACTGGCTCGAGCGAATGGAAGAGCGAGCTTCTGGCGATCTGCTACGCGGTTGTCGTGTTCTCGATCGTTGTACAGGGCCTGACGTTGCAGCGGGTCGTCGGGCTGACGCATTTCAAGGACCAGGTTCGGTGAAGTTTCCGCTCGATGGCGGTTGGGTCGAGCTCCCGCCGAGCCGAGCCATTGCAGGGACGCCGCCGCCCCTGCGCGTCGCGCAAATAGCAACCTTGTTTTCGGAGCGTCGTTGGGTTGGCACACACCACCAAGGAGGTTTGAATGAGGAAGACGGCTTTTGCTTTGGCCGCGATTGGCGCTCTGGGTCTGGGATCACTGGCGGCGCCAAGTCCGGCAGAGGCGCGGGGCGGCTTCGGTCCGGCGATCGGAGGTTTTGCAGCCGGTGCAGTCATCGGGGGACTTGCAACCGCCGCATATGGCGCAAGTCCTTATGGCTACTACGGCGATTATGGCCCGTACGCCGCGGTCGGCTACGCGCCGGCGTATGGCGGCTGGGGCTACGATGACGGCTTTGCCCCTGGCGATGGATACACGACCGTCGGCTACGGCTACGGACCTGCCTACTATGGATACCGTCGTGCGTTCCGTCCTGGCTATGCCTACTACGGCCGGCCGTGGGGTCATCGACACTGGCATCACCATTGGTGAGCGCGTTAAGTGCCCTGGCTTCGACGAGGCCAGGGCACGGCCCTAAAGATGAAGTGCGTTATTTCCGTTCATTCCAACTCGGAGGACGTCATGAAAGCTAAGTTAGCCATCGCTTTTCTGTTGTTCGCGTTTCTCCAGGTCCCGCCGGCCAATGCCAAGGGATGCATCAAGGGCGCCATCGCGGGCGGTGTTGCGGGCCATATGGCGGGGCACGGCAAACTCGGCGCCGCCGCGGGATGCGCGATCGGACACCATGAAGCGAACAAACAGAACTCCAACAACACGAATCCCAACAACTCGAACGCTCAAGCCCCGTCGGGCCAGAAGTAGCAAGCGTGGGCAATCAAGGCGGTGCAGGTCGAGCCGCAGTCGGCTTGGCCTAGCGTCGCAGGAAGCGGCTCCGACTGAGCGCCAGCGCCACGTTCCTGTATCGCTCCGGCAAGTCGCGACAGCGTTTTCCGATCCGGTGTGTTCGATCATACGATCGGGAAAACGTCTGGGGTGCAGCCCGGCAAGATGATCTCGACCACGCAAGCCGGAGTATACGCAATGCGCTTCCTTCCGACGGTAATGCACGGTGTTGCCGACTACGTGGTCGCGCTCGTCGTGCTCGGGTTGCCATACATCTATGGCATGCATGGCACGTCCAAGGCGTTCCTTCTGGTACTTGGGGCGGCGGCGCTGTTTTACAGTCTGCTGACCGAGTACGAGCTCGGCCTCCTGCCTGTCATTCCGTTTCGAATCCACCTCGCTCTCGACAAGCTGTTCGCGGCCCTCATGCTTGTTGGCAGTGTGCTCATCCCTTTTCCGCAGAATAGCCGGCTTGTGGTCGGCGGCCTCGGTGTGCTCTCCTTCCTGGTCGTCGTCTCGACCAGAAGAAATGGAGGCGAACGAGCCCCGACAAACTTGACCTGATGCAGGAGGACGGAGGGCATCCCGCCCGAGAAGGCTCCCGGATCTTTGCCTCGGCAATATCCAGCCGCTAAAAGACCTGCCGAACCCGACCTGCTCAGCGAAGCCGCCAATAACATCCGCGCCGTCCAAGCTGTTGTTTTGGGTGCCAAGAGTGATTGTCGTCGGCGAGCGGCCGGTTAGGCGCACCGTAAGTAACGGCCGCTAGGGCTTGCTATTCTGCTCCAGATTGGAGGGCTTCGGTTCATCTGCTCTGGCATTCCCGGTTGCGCGATCGTTTGTGCTTCCGCCTCCCGTTCCGATAGCGCCTTGGGTGACACCGGGTCCGATTGGCGGGCGCCGTACCTCCCGGCTGCAGCCCGAGCTAATGCCCGACGAGCCTGTAGGCTCGGTTCCCGTGTTTTTCATGCTGCGGCTCCGTTGGAATCCATTGAGTGGGTGTGCTCGCCAGTGCCCTTGCGCACGCGACCGGCGCGATTAACAAAAATCTTCGCGGCGCATGGTCGTTCCTTTCGGACATCACGTGCATGGCACGCTGACAGCGGTCTTCAACTTAAGTTAGGGTTTTGCTTTGGAGCGGTTAGCGGTCGGAGCTTCTGTCGGTCCGGACGTGTTCGCGAATTGAACCTTCGTGACTAATTCGCGTTGGCACGGGAACCGCGCTCCTTAGAAGAAGCTCACGAGAATATCTGCAGGGCGATCGCGGATTGGTTCGCCCCGGCTGATCAAGTCTGACAGCTGCCAACCGTTGAGGACCACATGTTGGTTCAACCCGAGTTCAGAGCGTGGGCCCTCGGCTTCGCAATCGCTGTTCTTGCTCCGCCTGCATGTGCACAGAGCCCGGCGCCCGGTCCCGTTGCGGTCGGCGTCGTCCAAGCCACGCGACGCCCGATGACGGAGACTGAACAATTTCTGGGCAGGGTCGAAGCGGTTCGCCACGTTGACGTCGTCGCCCGCGTAACAGCCTTCCTCCAAAAGCGGCTGTTTACGGAGGGCGACGAGGTCAAGAGCGGTGACAAGCTGTATGAACTGGAGAAAGGGCTGTTTCAGGCAGACCTTGCTTCGAAGCAAGCGGCAGTCGCGCAGCTGCAAGCGACATTGGAGAATGCGAAGCTCACCACCGAACGGGCCCGCACCTTGCTCAGCGGCCCCGCTGGCTTGCAGTCCAACTATGACGCAGCGATTGCAAACCAGCGCAGCCTGGAAGCCCAGGTGCAAGCGGCACAGGCACAAGTGGAGGCGTCCCAGATCAATCTCGGCTATACGGATATCAGCTCGCCGATCGAGGGAAAGATCGGGCGCAGCGCGGTGACCGAAGGAAATGTGGTGAGCCCTTCGTCCGGCGTGCTCACGACCATCGTCAGCCAAGACCCCATGTACGTCACCTTTCCGGTGTCGGTGCGGGAAGCGCTGATCCTCCGAGACCGCTATGCGCCGCGAGGCGGCTTCAATGCCGTCGTCATTCGCTTGCAATTGCCGAACGGGCGGATGTACGGCACCACCGGCCAGCTCAATTTCGCCAACAACACCGTCACAGCCAATACCGACACGATTGTCCTGCGGGGTGAGATCGCCAATCCGCCGAACCAGGAGGTCAAGGGCAGCGGAACGCCCATCCGCGAGCTGTTCGATGGTGAGTTCGTCACGGTTCTGCTCGAAGGCGTGCAGCCGATCGAGGTGCTCGCGGTGCCGCGCGCAGCTGTGCTATCCGACCAACAAGGCAGCTACGTTTTTGTTGTCGGCAAAGACGACACGGCAGAGCAGCGCCGAATCCAGCTCGGCCAGTCCACCCCGACGCTGGCCGGCGTCATCACCGGTCTGCAGCAAGGCGACAGCGTCATCGTCGAAGGCTTGCAGCGCGTTCGGGCGGGAGCGAAAGTGGCGCCAGGAGCGCCCAGCGCGCAGCTTCAGGCTCTGATGAAAGGAACTGAACCGGCGGCAGTCGAGGGCAGTAGCGCAGCTAGCGGGAACTCGCCGGGAGCCGGACCTGCTGTAGGAAGTTCGACGACGGTCGGCACTGCGGCCAACCCGGCGCAAAAGGACAGCGCCGGTCCATCGCGCAATCCGGATGGCGGACGCTGACATGATCTCCGCCGTCTTCATCGACCGCCCACGACTTGCCATCGTGATTGCGTTCGTCATCACGATTGCCGGGGCGTTGGCCCTCTCGCGCATCCCGGTTGCACAATTCCCCGACATCGTGCCGCCGCAGGTGACCGTATCCGGCGTCTTTCCCGGTGCTTCCGCCGCGGTAGTCGAGTCGAGCGTTGCTCAGCCGCTCGAAGCCCAGATCGTCGGGGTCGACCAGATGCTCTATATGAGGTCGACCAGCGGCAGCGACGGCAGCTACAGCCTTACGGTATCGTTCGCACTGGGAACCGACCCGAACATCGACACCGTAAATGTCAACAATCGCGTGCAGACGGCGCTGTCCCAGCTGCCCTCCGAGGTGCAGGCGCAGGGATTGACGGTTCAGAAGCGCTCATCCGCGGTTCTGCAGTTCATGGTCCTTTACAGCGAGAACGGCCAGCAGGACCCGCTGTTCATCACCAATTACGCGATCATCAACCTGCTCGATGCCATTTCAAGAACGCCGGGCGTCGGCCAGGCCAATCTGTTCGCTCGCATGAATTATTCGATGCGGATCTGGTTCGACACCCAACGGCTGACCAGCCTGAACCTCGCGCCGAGCGATGTGATCAGTGCGATACGCGCACAAAGCGTGCAAGCGCCGGTGGGGCGTATCGGCGCACGTCCCATCAGCGACCAGCAGCAATTCCAGTTCAACGTTCAAACGCAGGGACGTCTCGCCTCCGCCGAGCAATTCGGCGATATCGTGCTGCGGGCCAATCCAGACGGTTCGGTGCTGCGGATACGGGACGTCGCGCGCGTCGAGATAGGTGCGCAGAATCTCGACAGCGAGGCCAGGATCGATGGCAAGCCCGGTGTGCCGATCGGGATTTATCTGGCGCCTGGAGCCAACGCTGTTACGACTGCGAATGCGGTGCAGGCTACCCTGGACCGGCTGTCAGCCCGGTTCCCTGAAGGGCTGAGATATCAGGTGGTGCACGATTCGACGACCTTCGTTCGCGACACGATTGGTGAAGTGCTGCGGACGTTGGCGGAGGCTTTCGTTCTGGTCGTCATCGTTGTCTTCCTGTTTCTCGGCAATCTCCGTGCGACCATCATTCCGGCCGTCGCGGTACCCGTCAGTCTGATCGGTGCTTTTGCCGTTCTTCTCGTTCTCGGTTACTCGGCAAACACAGTGTCGCTGCTTGCACTTGTGCTAGCGATCGGGATCGTCGTCGATGATGCGATCGTCGTCGTCGAAAACGTCGAGCGCGTGATGGCGGACGAGCCGGAGCTTTCGCCGGCCGAGGCAACGAAGAAAGCTATGGACCAGATCACCGCGCCCATCATCGCGATCAGTCTGGTACTCCTTTCGGTCTTCGTGCCCATCGCATTCATTCCCGGTATTTCAGGGACGCTATTCCGCCAATTCGCGGTGACGATCAGCGCTGCGATGACCATCTCCGCGATCAATGCCCTGACGTTGTCTCCGGCACTCTGCGCGCTGTTTCTGCGCCATACCGGGCCACGCCGCGGGATTATGGGGCGCGTGCTCAGCAGAATTGATTGGGTGAGGGACCGATACGCGGGTGGAGTGCGGTGGCTCCTGCGTATGGCCATTGTCTCTGTCCTCCTTGTCGCACTCGGCGGCGCGGGCGTATTCGGTCTCTCGTTGGTCACGCCGACAGGCTTTCTGCCCGAGGAGGACCAGGGAGCGTTCTTCGTGATGGTGCAGCTGCCGGATGGCGCCTCAGTGCCCCGGACCAGCGAGGTCACGGGCGAAGTCGAGAACAAGCTGCGCCAGCTCGAAGGAGTCGATCATGTCCTGTCGATCATCGGCTTCTCCCTGCTTGATGGCGGCGCGGAGCCGAATGCTGCGCTGCTCGTGGTGCGCCTGAAGCCGTTTGCGGAGAGGGAAGGCGTCGCCCAATCTGCCCAAGCGCTGATCGCGAAGACCTTTGCGGCAGGCAGCCAGATACGGCAGGCCAACGTGCTCGCCTTCAATCTGCCGCCGATCATCGGACTATCGACCAGTGGCGGCTTCGAATACCAGCTGCAAGCGCTGGAGGGCCAGGATCCCACGGCCATGAACGGCGTCATGAACGGTCTGATTGCCGCAGCGAACCAGGACCCGCGTCTGACCCATGTGTTCTCGACCTTTTCGGCGAATAATCCCTCGATCTATCTCGAGATCGACCGCGCCAAGGCCGAGGTCCTCGGGCTTAGCATGAGCGACATATTTACCGCTCTGCAGTCGACGCTCGGAGGGGTCTATGTGAATAACTTCAACCTGTTCGGCCGGACTTGGCAGGTGAACGTGCAAGGCGAGGCGAAGGACCGGGCCGACATTTCCGCGCTCTGGCAGATCTACATCCGCAATGCACGCAACGAGATGGTCCCGCTGCGCTCGATCGCGAGTGCCAAGATCGTACAGGGGCCGCAGGTTATCAGCCGCTACAACAACTATCGTTCGATCACGATCAACGGTTCTCCCGCGGGAGGCGTCTCGACCGGCACAGCGATTACGGCGATGCAGGATATATCGAGCAGGACCTTGCCCGCGGGCTATTCTTACGAATGGACCGGCACGGCGTTCCAGGAGCAGCAGGCGTCTGGGCAGACCGGCGTTGTCCTGAGCTTGGCCGTCCTGTTCGCTTATCTCTTCCTGGTGGCGCTTTACGAAAGTTGGACGATCGCGGTGCCAGTGCTGCTGTCGGTCGTGGTGGGCGTGCTCGGATCCTATGTGGCCCTCATCGTGGCACGGCTCAATGTCGACCTTTATGCCCAAATCGGCCTTGTGGTCCTGATTGCGCTGGCAGCCAAGAACGGCATCCTGATTGTCGAATTCGCCAAGGAGCAACGCGAGGCTGGCGTATCGGTCGTGGACGCGGCTGTTCTCGGCGCGCGCATGCGCTTCCGCGCAGTCATGATGACTTCGATCGCCTTCATTCTCGGGCTGGTTCCACTCGTCTTTGCGACGGGGGCTGCCGAGCTGAGTCGCCGCGCCGTGGGAACGGCGGTGTTCGGTGGGATGCTCGCCGCGAGTTCGATCGGCATCTTCCTGATCCCAATGCTTTACGTGTCCTTTCAGCACATGCGGGAGTGGGCAAAGGCCCGACTGAGCGGGAACCGGAGTAGGCCGCAGGCAGCCGAATAGGCGGAGATCCGCGTGACCACCTTGTTGGTCGCGCAGTTTCTTCATGCACCAGGTGCAACAGCGAGAGTGCAAGCCAATCTCGGTCTCGGGCGATGGTGCGGAGCAGCGCAGCGATTTCATGATCAAACATTGCGAGCCCTCGTGCGCCATGTCGCGCTGGTAGGTCCTGCTCGGACAGCAAGCATGCACTCTCCAAATTGGCTGTGCATGCGTTTCAGGGCACGGGGCGCAGTCCACCCCTCAGTCCCGGAGCGGCCCAGCCTAAGTAGCTTCGCCCGGCCTGGGACCGCCTGCTTCAGGAGAGCGCCAGGTGCTTAAGACGCGTTCTCGCGTTCGCTCGCTATCGGGAAATGGACCGATGCACCGCACGCTCGACGCAGAAACGCCCCGGTCCATCCCAGGGCTTTGACCTCTACGATTGATCCTCGATCAGTACTTCGCGATGACCGGGCCGCCCCATCGGTAGTTCAGGCGGAGCAGGGCAATGTCCACGTCCTGACCAGTCCGTTCTCGACGGCACTGGTCGAGCGACTGCCGACGCCGGGACTCGATCTGCGCAAAGCGTTCGGCTTCGTCCGCGACGACGTCTTGAAGAACACCGGCTACAAGCAGGAGCCTTACGTCTATGGCTCTCTCGGCGGCGACGATGTCCCGCTTGTGCCGGCGAAGCCTGCCGCCACGGGACCGCAGGCGAGCCCGGATAGTGAAATCCGGCGCGACTACGAGCTGGCGCTTCAGCTTGGCACCCGGGATGTCTGGACGGCCTTTCTCAATCGTTACCCGAGCGGGTTTTACACCGATCTGGCAAAGGCCCAGCTCAACCGGATTGCGGCGGAGGAGGCGCGTGCGGCAGCAGCGGACAAAGCTCGCCAGGCCGAGGACGAGAAGGCCCGGCTCGCGGCCGACCGAGCGAAAAAGACCGAGCAGGACAAAGCGGCAGCCGCCGCCAAGGTCGCGGAGGATACTCGTCTGGCCGCCGAGGAGGCCAAGCAGATCGAGGAGGCGAAAGCAGCCGCCTCCGAGCAGCGGAGAAAGGATGCGGAGGCCGCCGTCGCCAAGGCGGTCGCCGACAAGCAGGCCGCCGAGAAAGCCCTTGCCGACAAAGTCGCCAGCAACAAGACCGCGGCCGAACTAGCCGCGAAGCAGAAGGCCGATAAGAAGGCGCAGGTCGAGAGCGAGCAGAAGGTCGCGGCAATCGCGCCGACCTCCCCAGAGCCGAGTTTCTCCCCTCAGGAGACAGTAAAGCTGGTGCAATCGGAGCTACGTCGCGTCGGTTGCCTCTCCGCCGCTGCGGATGGCGACTGGAGTGCATCGTCGCAGCGGTCGCTCTCGACGTTCAACAAGTACGCTGGCACAAAGTTCGACGCCAAGCTCGCGAGCTTCGACGCCCTCGAAGCCATCAAGGCCAAGGCCGGTCGAGTCTGCCCGCTAGTCTGCGACCACGGTTTCAAGGCTGACGGCGACACCTGCGCAAAGATTGCCTGTCGGGCCGGCTTTCGCGTCAACGACGACAACGAATGCGAGAAAGTACAAGACAAGAAGCCGGTCGCGAAACGCCAGGAACAAGAGCGGGATCGAACAGAGCGTGCCAAGAGCGACACCACGCCGCCAAAGCCGCAAGCTACAGGCCAAATCATTTGCGGAGACCAAGGCAACTGCCGAGCGGTTAGAAAGGGGTGCAGGCTTGAAATTCGTTCAGGCTGGGCCGGTGGAGGAACAGGTGGCGGCAACGCAGAAATCTGCAATTGAGAACTCAGCTAGTGAGATGCTGCCCGCCGGCTCTTCTCGGAGATGATGTGGGCCCCCTGGCTCAGGTCCGCGATGCGGTGGCGAGTGGAATGCTAAGGCGCCCGCTTGTGCGGGCCTCGCGATCGAGACGCTGCGGCAGCCTTGGAGAGCCGTTAGCCCCAACGGCCCGAAAACTTATGCAAACGCAGCGAGCCAGGAAGATCGTCAGTCTGGAACTCCGCTCCCGACCCGGCGCGGTGAGCGGCCCCAGCAGAGATTGCCACCCAAGGCCTCCAAGTGCTGGGGCCGTTTCTTTTCAGGAGAGCACCCCGCCGCTGGCTGATAGAGGCGGCGTTCTCGTCTGAACTGGTGCTTCATTCGGCCGCCCGCAGACCTTGCTGAGTGGGCTCGTAGCGCTGGCCATGCTGTTCGAGCCAGCCGCCTTCGACCATCTTCCGCGCCAGCGACATTGTGCATACCGGCTGACTGCCGCCTGGGTGATACAGGCCGTCGCTGCGCTGGATCAGATAGCCGTAGACCCGCGCTAAACGCAGCGGCTTGATCATGCCAGGAAAGAGAATGATGGAGCTGTCCGACATCGCTTTGCCCCAAGCGGCGGCTCGCATTATCGTTCCGAGTTCTTGGCTACCAACCAGTCCAGGACGCGATCAAGGATCGTCGGACCTCATATGTGAATGTGCGACTCGACGGAGTGTAACAGGCTGGCAACCGGTTGGAGGCCGCTGGGGCAATGGATCAGTCGCGTTACCCGCTTGTGAGACGGTGGACGCCGCAAGAGCACGCACGCCTCCTGGAACTGGCGGCAGCGGGGAGCCGACCGGACGAAATCGCCCGCGCGCTGGGCAGGACAGAACCGGCCGTACGAGTCCGCGCACATCTGCATAACATTCCACTGCGGCTAGTGACCCAGAAGCGGCGCAGCTCAGGCGAGCAGTCGGCGGTGTCCTGGCGCAGCAGTCAGGCTGGGCTTACTCTTGCGCTCGCCTCTCCGACCGCCTGCGATCCAGTGCCGCGTGGTCTCGAACAGGGCGATAATCGATCCGAACATCGTCAGGCCGATGGCCGCCATGAGGATCATCCCAAGCACGACTCGCTCCGCAGACAATCGATCTAGAGGCCTAATGGGCCGACCGTACGCTCCGCGAGGTGGAGGCGGCTCCCTGCAACGGCCTCACTCCACGGGAGGGAGGAACGCTACACGGCGGGCGCGATCCCACAATTCAACCGCCACGCCGTCCACGTATCGTTGCGCCTCGGCAATGGCGGCTTGGTCATCGTCGCCCAAGATTACCTCGGGCGGTCCCAGAATGTGTCCCTCTTTGTCCACCCGATAAAGGCGATATTCAGCCATAGCCCCCGTATCCGACGTGTCACTCGGGATCGCTTATCACCTTACCGTTTCTGACCCCGCAATCTCATTTGAGACTCCAGACGAAATAAATATCTCAGATGCAACCAGCACCAATTGAGCTGGCCTTACTATTGATCCTCCGGGTGCAGTTCGAGCTTTTGCGCTTGGTGCTCCTGCACCAATTGGGTGATCGCCTCCATGGTCGCCTGGTCGGTGACCCATTTCGAGAGCGCCTGGAGGTGTTCGATCTTGCCGTCCAGCTCAATGCACTTGTCGCACATGGCTGCCCCTCCTGCTGCACCATCAAGTGACACAGGTTCATTTCGGTTCCGGCGTAGGGAACAACCCTGCGATGCGCGAGAACGGCACCCCGCATCTTCATGCGGGCAGGACGACAGCGGCTATGGTGGGCTCGCTGCCCGGCCTGACGTCGGCACCACGCTTTCCACACGCCTTGCAGACGAAGCGGGGTTCAAGATCGGAGAACCTGACCTCATCTGCTCACTGGTCGACGACCTCGCGGCCGAGGATCACGTTGTGGCTGTCGTTGTGCAGGCAGAAGACGATGAGACCACGAACGCCGGCCGCGCGCATCTCGCCCAGCGTGATCTTGACGGGGCGGCCGTCAGGCAAGTTGCGGTACCGGCATCTGACCAGAAGGGCCGCACACGACCGCGACTCGGATAAGTAACTTAGGTGATCGGTGCCCGCCGACCGCCAATAACATCACTTACGAACTCCCGCCGGCTCCCAGGTCGGCGGGCCTATTTTTGAGCGCTTTATGCAAGGCAGGAAACAATAGCCAGCACGACATCCGCGCCGAGGTCGCCAGAGTACATTGAGAACAGAAATCCTGCACCGAGAGCGACTGCAACCAATTTAAGTATGATCATTTTGAAATCCACATCTTCAAACACGAGGCAATGTACGCTCGGCCTGTTTCTGGCGTGCTTCGCGCAATCAACAGATGGTTTCGTTCACCGGCTCGTTACCAAGCGGCGGCGTAGAGGCTCCGCTGGTCCACCAAGAGGGCGCAAACTTTAGTCGCAGTCCCAGTGATCCTGAAGGTCTGATTGGTCGTTTCAGTTCTGGCGGGTCCTTGGCGTGACACCTAAGAGCCTCCTCCTTAGCCTCATGCCATCCATCCGCGCGGCCCCTGTCTGAACCGACAGGGGCCGTTTAGTTTCCCAAGAACTTAGCCCCAGGACGTCTGGCCGCTGTCTCTCGATAACGGGCGAACGCGCGGGCCTGCTCAAGTGCTTCAGCGCCGGTCAGCCGGTCAGGCCCGAGCCGCCGTCCGGCGACGTCGTCCCAGTAAAAATAAACGCGCGGCCGGCCCTCGTCGAAATAGACTTCGTAGCTGCCGGTTTGAGGCACAGCTTCGTGTTTGCGGATGCGGACCGAGACCATGCCGGCATCAAAGCGCCGCGAGGCACCGCTGGCAAATGACCGATTGGTAGGAGGTCGGAACGGTGTCGAGCTACTGCGTGTGGTGGGTGTGGATAAGGGCCGTGAACGGAGGCGGTCTCAATCGAGAGCGACAACATCGACCCGCCGACACGGGAAACACCTGTAGGCATAGACGGCGGGTAGGTTCACAATCTCTGGCAGCAAGGCACGGTAATCCATCGGCCGTCTGCACTTCATGCAGATCAAGATGGGGTGGCTGTCCTTGTCGGGTCCGCGTCTCATTCCCAAGCCGGTTGGATCGCAGCGACATAGCTTTGGCGGTTCCGGGGCGCATCTCCGGCGGACTACCGAGAACTATCGGAATTTGACGCCGGTTGGTGAACTGAGAGAGGCCGCCGACTGAGGCGGCGTTACACGGGAGCGCCAGCATTGAAAAAAGCTTCGATCAAATTGGTCGTCTGCCTCTTGGGAGCAATTCTTCCGTCAGAAGGCAGCTTTGCCCAGCCAGCGTGCGGTCCGGGTTTCGTTATCCGCGTGGTTCGGTCTCCGGACGGCAGAGCATCCACGACATCGTGCGTTAAGCTGCCAAACTCACACCCCGGCGCTGGCGGGCCTCGGGATACAAAACAAACTAGGTCACTCCCAAAATCAGACTAAGCCACCGAGGATGGAAACAGGCCAGCCCCCGACTTATGAGAACAGAACCCCACTTGGGCACGAAGGGTTGCGAGAGGCCGGCGTGGTGGGCAGTGACGGGCTCGAACCCGGCGACATCTCAACTGCTCCAGAGACCCCGGTAGACGTCCGAGTTGTTCGCGTGGCCGCGATTGGAGCCTAAGGCAGGTGTGAGGGGCAGCACCGGGCCGCATGCACATTTCCACAAGTACCGGTCGGCCGGATTGCCGAACAGCAGTTGCCAAAGGATATGAAAAACACTGCGATCTCAACGGGGGGTAAATCAGGCCGTTTGCAAAAATAGCTTGTGAAATCAATTTTCTACCTTAGTCTGGGAGATTAGGGGTCGGAGGTTCAAATCCTCTCGCTCCGACCAATTGTTCGTAGGCTTGGCTGAGCACACGCGCGAAAAGCATCGCAACGGATGCATTGTCTGTTGGCCATCTGGCCTAGGGCTCGCCCGGCGACAATGGGAGCACAGAAGTGCCCGACGAGCCGATGACCCTCAAGTTCCGCTGTCCGCCGGGTCTTGAAGACAAATTGCCGCCACCGGTCCCTGCGAGTTTAGGCCTGCCAGCCTGGCTGAAGGCGATGCCGACGCAGGCCTTCAACGCGATCAATCAGCGCGAGGAGGATACGGTCAAGCGGTGTCCTCCGGTCGTCGATGCCATGACGAGCGGCTTCCTGATCCCATTGATGTGCGATGTCAGGTTTGAGAACGGGGAAATTTCCTGGGACAATGAGCTGCCAGCCGGTGGTGAGCTCGATTTCCCGCGCTCTCCCGTGGGATTTCACGACTCGAGTCAGGTCACGGGATCGCCGTTGTTCGAGCCGGACCGGCTTCTCATCAAGTTTCGTAACCCATGGCTGATCGAAGCGCCGGAAGGCTATTCGGTTCTGTTCATGCATCCGATCAATCGGTTCGATCTGCCCTTCACGACGCTCACCGGCCTCGTCGATTGCGATCGATATCGTGACAGTTGGATCCATTTCCCGGTGCACTGGCACGACGTGAATTTCAACGGCGTGCTGCAGAAAGGGACGCCGATCGCGCAATGCATGGCGGTGAAGCGGGAAACCTGGGTCGCCCAGACCGCACCACTGACTGCAGAGGAGATGCGACGGGTGTTCGAGGTGACGAAGTCGGTCGCGCAGGAGCCTGGCGCCTATCGACGGCAGTTCCGTGCGTGAGCCGTATTACGGCACCTCGCCTTGCAGAAACTTCTTGAGCGAGCTCGGGCGGAAGAAGAAGCGGCCGTGCGATGAATGGGCAAGCGTGTAGGCGGCTTGTGCCAGCATTCGAGGGCGGCCTTGTAAGGCCGAACGAAGGCTCGCCTCGCCCGCTTCGCGCTCACCCAACTCGAATAGGCAAGCCGCGAGGTTGGCCCGTGCCATGGCATCGTCAGGGCGCAGCGCCAGCGCGAGCCGGTACATCTCTGCGGCTGCGGCATAATCACCGTCCTGGCGCAGCACGCGTGCAAGTAGGGTCGAGATATCAGGACGCCCAGGCGCGGCCCCGTGAGCCTTGACGAGAATCGCGCGCGCCTCACCGCGCGTATTGCCCTCGAGATACAGGCGCGCAAGATCCAGTTGCAAGTCGATGCTTTCCGGCGCGAGCGCGAGAGCGTTGCCGATCACCGCGATAGACTCATCGAGGCGCCGATCCTTGGCAAGCTGGCCGGCGAGTTCCTGGAACGCCGGCAGGAAAGGCGGGCGACGCGCCGCGGTCCGGCGCAATTGTTCGACGGCTTCCGTGCGACGTCCGGCTTCGCCCAAGGCCGCGCCAAGCAGAGTTTCAATGCCCGGATCGCTCGTGCGGCGCGCCGCCTTGTCCAAGGGCAGGATGGCCTCCGCTGCGCGGTTCTGAGCGAGCAAGGCGCGGCCGAGAACCCATGTCGCGACGATATCGTTCCGGCTCGTCTTCAAGACTTCGGCTGCAAGCCGCTCAGCCTCGGCGAAATTCTGCATCCGCAGCGCGAGTGTGGCGCGCTCGCGCAATTCGGCCTGTTGAGGTCCGCGGCTGGGGGGAAGAACAGGGCGCTTCGACACCGGGCTCGCAATCGACGATAATCGAGGCGCCAAGTATGGCCTCGGCCCCAACGTCGGGCAACCGCTATTCGCGTTCGCGCGCTGTCGCCGGATGGGCGGCGTGCGCGTGCGATCATCTTGCGAGCAGTGGCTTAAGGGAAGATGTGATTGTCACAAAGCGCGCCGCCGCAATGGGGCCGGCGCTGTCGATGCCCGCGCGGAAAGACCATGCGGCCTCCGGGGCGTTTCCTCGTTGGTAGTCTTGGTCCGTCGTCTTGGTATCAGTAGTTTTGCGGGACCTTAGGCGTGGCCCTTGATCTCGTAGTGACCCGGAACGCATTTGTAGCGATCGAGCCGCCAGTTGGCGTGGTAGATCGGATGCTCGCCCATCCATTTCGCCAGGGGGGCCTGTGCGCCGATCGCACACTGCATCATCGACATCTCGGGCGTCATGTTGCTGTCGGTCACGATTTCCTCGATGCAACTGCCTGAGCTGGCTGCACTCAGCCGGCAGAGCACGGCAACGACGGTCACGAACATTCCAGTCACCTCATCGGTAGTTTCTGACCACGAAGAGGATGCAAGCGGAGTGCCAGAGCCTGTGACGCAAACAACACGCTGGCCTGGCCGACTCGACCCAGCGTCCGGACTCCATTTAGCGATTCGGATTGTAAAAAAATTGCCCTTAAACCGAAGCCGGGCAAATACGGGGAACCGGCAGGGCCGAGTCGCAGGGATGATCGATTGTGGGGGCAGCGCCGCGCCGGTGGCGCTTCACAGGCCGCGCGCAGCCGGTAGGCTCGGAGGGACCGTGGCCACCCGCCAAAAGAGCGGGGCCGCCACAAGGGATATGGAAACGCGAGGGCAGACCATGAAGGCACGACCGACCGGCGTGATTCCGCCGATGACGACGCCGTTCCGGAAGGATGGCGAGATCGACTACACTCTTGTGGCGCCCCAGGTCGACTGGATGATCGGCGCCGGCGCGCACGGCGTCGCAGCCGGCGGCTCGACCGGCGAGGGGCACACGCTCGATCATGAGGAATATCGCGACCTGATGGAGGCGACGGTTGCGGCGGTGAATGGGCGCATTCCCGTGATCGCCGGCATCATCGTCGATTCCACGCGCGATGCGATCCGCCGCGGCAAGCTGGTGCGTGACATGAATGTCGCCGCGCTCCAGGTCACGCCGGTGCATTACCTGTTCAAGCCGGACGACGAGGCGATGGTGGCGCATTTCCGCGCCATGGCTGATGAGACCGGCATGCCCATCATCATCTACAACGTGGTGCCGTGGTCGTATCTGTCGCCGGCGCTGCTGACGCGGATCATGACCGAGGTGCCGCTGGTGGTCGGCGTCAAGCAGAGCGCGGGCGACCTGAAGCTGTTCGCGGACCTCATGATGATGGCACCGGACAAGCTGATCTACAGCGCGGTCGATGCGCTGATGTATCCATCCTACACATTGGGGGCGCATGGTTCGATCGCCGCGATCCTGACCGCGGCGCCGCATGCCTCCGTCGCGCTGTGGGATGCGGTGAAGGCGGGTGACCATCCGCGCGCGCTCGACCTGCACAAGAAGCTGCTGACGCTGTGGAACGCTGTGATCGCCGACAATCTGCCGGCCTGCACGCGCTATGCGCAGACGCTGCAGGGCCTGCCCAGGACTCATCCGCGCGCGCCGATGCCGGAGGCATCGCCCGTGCAGCAGGCGGCGATCCGCAAGGCGCTGGACGGGCTCGGCGCGTTGAACGGGCGGCGCGTCGAGGCGGCCGAATAGTCCGCGCGTCGAAATTCCTGATGAACATGGCAGCGCCGATCCGCTTTTACCTGCGGATGCGGCGCTGCTACATTTCGTGCGCGCTCCGATACGCGCGGCGCTAGCTGTGAAGAAACATACCGACAAGGGGAGGGGCCGAAAGTCCCATGAAGGATTTTGCAGGAAAGATCGCCGTCATCACCGGCGGTGGCACGGGAATGGGACGCGAGCTCGCGCGGCAGCTCGTCGCCGAGGGCTGCAATGTCGCGATGTGCGACGTCTCGGAAGCCGCGATGGCCGAGACCAAGCGGCTGTGCGAGGTCGAGAAGCTGCCGCAGGGCCTGCGCGTCACGACCCATGTCGCCGACGTCTCGATCGAGGATCATCTCAAGCGATTCCGCGACGAGCTTGCCGAGCAGCAGAAGACCGACCGGATCCATCTTCTGTTCAACAACGCCGGCATCGGTGGCGGCGGCAGCCTGTTCACCAACACCCGCGAGCAGTGGGAGCGCACCTTCAACATCTGCTGGGGCGGGGTCTATCTCGGCGTCCGCACCTTCCTGCCGATGCTGGTCGCAGCGGACGAGGCCCACATCGTCAACACCGCGAGCGTCAACGGCTTCTGGGCCTCGATCGGCATGAACCAGTCGCACACCGCCTACAGCTCGGCGAAGTTCGCCGTGAAGGGGTTTACCGAAGCGCTGATCAACGACCTCCGCCTGCACGCGCCGCATGTCAAATGCTCGGTGGTGATGCCCGGCCATATCGGCACATCGATCGTCTCCAATTCGCGCAAGGTGCAGAGCGCCGATGGTTCGGAGCGGCTCAATGCAGACGAGGTCGCGCTGACCCGCAAGCGCATGGTCGCGGCCGGTGTGCCGGATGCCGACAAGATGTCGGATGAGGACATCCAGGCGGTGTTCACCGAGCGCGCCCGCAGCTTCCTCGAGGATGCGCCGACGACGGCGGCGCAGGCCGCCAGGATCATCCTCGACGGGGTCAAGGCGGAGCAATGGCGCATTCTCGTGGGCGAGGATGCAAGGCGCCTTGACGAGCGCGTGCGCGCCACACCGGAGCAGGCCTACGACCGCGCCTTCTACGAAAGTTTTACGCAGGAGGTCGGTTGGCGGCTCGGCTGAAGCGGGCGCCGAGCGCGCGCGGATATAGGTATGATGAGCATCATGGCAAGAGGCGCGCAGGCAATTTCGCGTGCCACCTCTTGCCAGTCTTCTTGAGGGTGTTCGATCACTCATGACGAACAGGAATGTCACGCATGCGACACGTCCCTGCGTTCAAGCGATGGTGATCTCCAACGGCTCTCATTCGGCGCACGGCAGCTTGGTCAGGGAACCAAAATAGTTTAGTCAGTCATGTGTAAGGCGATGACCAGAGCGTAGCTCCCGATGATACCCGCATGCCTCTCCGACGACTGGACCCTTTGCCCGGAGCGAGAGGACATCTCCGCTGAGTTCACGCGGCTCCTCACCGCGGCCCAGGAGGGCGGCGCCACGATCGCCGAATGCCTGATGATCGCGCGGCAGCTGAAGCGGGGCGAAGACCAGTCCTGGCATCGCGAGTGGAAGAATCTGGCGCAGGCCAATCGGCTTCGTGCCGAGGCCGCGTTCGCGGAAGGTCACAGGGCGACCGCGCAGCGCAACTGGCTCCGCGCCATGAATTACTACAGCGCGGCCGCGATGCCGCTCGATCAAGCGGACGAGCGCCGCTGGGTCGCGGTCCTCGCGATGCAGGATTGCGCCCGCCGCTTCCTCGCCGCGCGCGATCCGGCCGGCGAAGTCATGACGATACCCTGGCTCGACGGCCATTCGTTGCAGGGCTATTTCCTGCCCGCGCCGTCGGGACGCGTGCGAGCTCCGACCGTGATCTGCATCGGCGAACCCGGCCACCGCAAGGAGGAATTTCTGTTCAAGCTCGCGCCCCATGCGCGCGAGCGCGGCTTCTCGCTGCTAGCGCTGGACCTGTTCGGCGACCAGCGCGACGATCATCTCGACGCGCTGTTGCGGCGCCGCGATCTCGAGAGCGCGATTCCGTGCGTGATGGACTATCTGGAGACGTGCAGCGAGGTCGATTTCGCACGTGTCGCGATCGTCGCCGATGGCTGGGGCTCTTCCTTCGTGGCGCGCGCGGTGTTGCAGGAGCCGCGGCTTGCCGCCGCCGTCTGCGATGGCGGCCTGTGGGACCTGCACGAACGGGCGTTCTTTGCCAGCCGATTCGCGATGAGCGACGTCAGCATCGTTCCGGTGCCGCATGCGCCGCTGATGGCCTCCAGCGCCGACTGTCCGGTGCTGATCACGCTCGGCGAGGACGGCTGGCTCAAGGCCGATCGGGCGCGTCAGATCGTCCAGACGTCCCGGCTCGGCAGTTCGGATGTCATGTTGAAGGTATTCACCGCGGCCGAAACCGGCGCGGCGCAGGCCCATGCGGACAATCCGAGCCTTGCCAATGAATACATCTTCGATTGGCTCGAATCGCGGCTCGGCGCCGCGGGGCGCATCTGAGGAGGTCGCCTCAGAAGTCGAGGGTCAGGCGGACGCAGGCCTTTTCGAGACGGGTCTTCAGCATTGCGAGTTTGGTGGTGAATTCCGTCAGCTCTTTCTCGTCGAACTCCTGGAAGACGAATTCCTTGATCGTCTTGTACTGCTCGTTGAGGCTCGCCAGGTGCTTCTGCGTCTTCTCGGTCAGGGACAGCCGGACCACCCTTGCGTCGGTCGGCGACGGGCGACGGCGCAACAGGCCCTTCTTCTCGAGCAGCTTGGACTGGGTGGTGACGAACGACGGATCGACGTGGAGGAGTTTCGAGACGACGTTGACCGGAATGCCGTCGTCCTTGTCGAGGTCGGAGATCGCCATCAGGATCAGCCATTGCGGGCCGCTGATGCCAAGCGTTCTCGCCCAGAACTGGCGCAGCTCCTCCAGATACATGTTGATCGACGATATCTCCCAGGTGAAGCGCCTGATGATATCCAGATTGCCGATGGAGCGGAGGCGCGCCCCTTCTTTCCTCGTCGCTGACACAGCGTCACTCCAGTGATCTGATTTGTATGCGGCCGGTGTCGTGCAAGCCATAGTCCACGCAAGCCTGCTCTGACGCAAGTGCAGAGCAGGGTTATTTTGTCACTAAAACTACAAAGATGATCAGCTCACGGAATCGCTTCGCCGGGGTGTTGCGCACAAGGTACAGGTTTAGCGAAACCACAAAGCTTACCAAATAAGGTATTTTGATTAGTGAACGGCGCAGGCATATTGCTTGTGACGGTGGGGGGTACTCGATCGTCCCGTTGCAGGTGGTTTGCTCACGTCCCTCGCATCGAAAGAGGGTGTGTCCGAAGCGCAAAGCGGCCGAGCGGATTTGAAAGACGGGGATCTGGGGGGCCTCACGGTCCGGTCTTCGTAACATGAGCAACTTGGAGGTTTTAATATGAAAGTGGTGAAGAGCCTTTTGCTCGGCACGGCGGCGGGTCTGATCGCCGTCGGTGGAGCTCAGGCGGCTGATCTTCCGGTCAAGGCCAAGGCGGTCGAGTACGTGAAGGTCTGCTCGCTCTACGGTGCGGGTTTCTATTACATCCCGGGCAGCGACACCTGCATCAAGCTGGGCGGCTATCTGCGTGCCGAAGTGGCGCTCAATGCCGGCGGCAATTACAGCGCCCAGTACAACAACGTTTTCGCGGCGAACAACCGCCTGACGAACTATTATTCGATGCGCGCTCGTGAAGATCTCAACATCGACACGCGCACCGCGACCGAGTACGGCGTTGTCCGCACCTATTTCGATGCGGTCTTCACCTGGACGACCGGCAATTATGTCGGTGCCGGCTCAGGAACGGGTGCCACCCAGTACAGCAGCACGCTCGGCCTCAATGCCGCGGGCACTGGCCTGATCGGGTCCAGCGGCGGCGCCATCAACGGCACCGACGGCGGCATTTCGGGCGGCGCGCTCGGCGTCTACTACGCATTCATCCAGTTCGCTGGCTTCACCATGGGTAAGGCCGTGTCGCAGTTCGACGCGCCCTGGATCAATTATCCCGGCAACAACTTCGACCAGCTCGTGGGCGGCAGCGGCACCACCAACGGTGTTGCCCAGTTCACATACACCGCCGATCTCGGCCAAGGCGTGACGGCGATCGTCTCGGCCCAGGACCAGACGCAGGTGTTCCAGACCGCGCTCTGGAATACGGCCGGCATGTCCACCACCGGCGTCCTCGGCGGTGCCTACGGCTCCAACGATCTCGGCGGCACCCGCGCCCCCGATCTCGTCGGCACGCTCCGCGTTGACCAGGCCTGGGGCCTGTTCCAGGCCTCGGTCGCCGCGCACGACAACCACGTCGGCTATTACGGCGCCAGCGAAACTACCGGTCATCCTGAAGACAAGTGGGGCTGGGCGGTCCAGCTGGCTCTGTCAATCAAGAACATCCCGACCGGTGCCGGCGACCTGATCAACATCTCGGGCGTCTACACCGACGGCGCAAGCCGGTACAACTTCCAGGAGCTGGCGGCGACGAACTACTCAATGTTCGGCGGGTCGGGCGGCGCGTATCAGAGCATCGGCTTCGCCGGCGTGTCTGACGCGGTGTTCGCACCCGGCAGCGGCCTCGAGCTGACCAAGACCTACGGCTTCCGTGGTGCCTACACCCACAACTGGAGCCCGTACTGGAACTCGGCGCTCTATGGTGCGTGGGCTGCCGTTAATTACAGCGGCACGGCCAAGGGCATGATCTGCGGCAGCGCCGCGTTCGCGACCCTGACCGGCACCTGCAACCCGGACTTCAACATCGGCCAGATCGGTGTCATCACCCGCTGGACCCCGGTCAAGAACCTGACCTTCTCGGCTGACTTCACCTACAGCCACCTTGACCAGAAGTACTCGGGCGTGATCACGACGCCGGCGCTCACGAGCGTTGCCAAGCCTGCCGCAACCTATGAGCTGAAGGACCAGGACACCTACAGCCTGCTCGTTCGCGCCCAGCGCAACTGGTAAGCCTTGATCTTCGGACTTGGTCTTCGGACTGGGTCTTCGGATATGACGCAGCCCCGGCGGGACACCGCCGGGGCTTTTTACGAGCGCGGCCTTTTGCGAGATGGGCTTTCGGAAAATCCGGCGGCCCGTGCGGGCGACGAAGACGAGCCATGCGATTCGGTCGGCACAAATTTATTTACTTACCTGAGTTACTAAGCTATATAGTTCTCAGCCGATGACGAAAGTTGCGGCTCTGACTTGATGCTAAACCTCCAGAAACCTCCGGCAATGCCCTGCCGGAGGTTTTTCGTTTTGGTCCATGGCTCCAGGACTTGGCTCTAAAATTCGGCTCTAGCCGCGCATGACGCGCGCGCGGGAATTCGGCCGGTAGGCGAGGCGGCTGTGGCCGGCGCAATAGGACTGGCCGTCGGGTGCGGAGTTGCCGCAGAAGCAGAAATCGTCGGCGCCGGGCGTCGAGATCGGCCAGCGGCAGCGGTTCTCGGCAAGCTCCAGCAGCGAGCAGCGATTGGCGTCGTCGATCGGACCGGCGACCATCGGCACACCGGTTTCCCCATAGATCGTGGCGAGCATCTCGTATTGCAGCCGCGGGACGGTCCGCGGCGCGCGCGCCGGTGCCAGGCCCCTGTCGTGAACCTTGCGATCGTCGACGGTCCGGCCGCGCGTCAGATTGAGGCGGGACAGCTTGCCGATCACGGCATTGCGACTGACGCCGATGTCGGCGGCGATCTCGCGGCAGGAGAGGCCAGCCTCGAAATGCTGCTTCAAAAGTTCAATTCGTTCGTCGGTCCAGGTGGGTGAGAGAACAGGCATTGGTGCGGTCCCAGGTTGCAGATGTCGGCCATCCGCCTCTCGAGATCCGTCCGCCTCACGTTCGGCGCGCGCTCACGTTCTGCCATTGTCGCGAATCGACAAAAGCCCGTCCTTGATGGCGAGACGGATGCCTTCCTCGATCAAGGTACGTGCGACGCCGGGAACGCTGGTGCCGTGGGTGCCCTGTCTCACCAGCTTCTCCAGATAGGTGATGGTCGAGAGCGCCAAGGTTACGGGAATGCGGTCAGTCTCGGCTTTTTCGGTGGCCATGCCTAAACGCTAGCCTCATACGCGGGTACATAAAAGTTACGATTAAGACTCTATTTAGGTTTGGCAGCGGAAGTCAAATGCAGGCTGCGACGCTCGGTTAGCTCGTTGGAATCGCGAGGGAAATCAGGCATGGCAGGACACGCCGCGCGAGAAGGCAGGCGGCGGCGTGGCCTCGAGAGGTCAGGAGAGGGCGGGTCGGCTCAGCCGTGCACGATCGCCTTTTCGATCATGCAATGGATGCCCTTGGAGCCGTTGACGGTCTGGGTCACCCGCAGATCGGCCGCCAGGCTGCACAGCGTATAGGCGTCCTCGCGGGACAAATTGCGCCTCTCGCCCAGCAGCACGATCATGTCGCGCAGCGCCCGCACCACGCACTGGTCGAGGTCGGGATCCATCGCCATGGTCATGTAATGCGTCTCCGTCTCGCCGCGGGGATAGTCGAGCCTGAGATCCTTGCGCAGCGTCAGACGGAAGCGGCCCTGGAGTGCGGTCTCGATCGCGGTGACGCAGACCTCGCCGTCGCCCTGCACGCCGTGGCCGTCACCGCAGGAGAACAGCGCGCCCGGGACGAACACGGGCAGGTACAGCGTCGCACCAGCGCCAAGCTCCTTGTTGTCGAGATTGCCGCCCATGGCGCGAGGAACGAGCGAGGAGATGCGGCCCCAGGCCGGAGGCGGCGAAACGCCCATCACGCCGAAGAACGGCTTGAGCGGCAGGTCGAGCCCCCACGGCATGCGGGCGACCATCCGCGACCGGTCGAGCGGGATGTTCAGGATGCGCGTCTCGTGGAAATCGTCGGGCAAGGTGCCGGACAGCGGCTTGATCATGTTCCAGCCCCAATCCTGCCGGAGCTGGACGTCGAGGATCTCGACCGCGAGCACGTCGCCGGGCTCGGCCCCCTCGACCGCGATCGGGCCGGTGAGGATGTGGCCGGGCAGCATGCGCTCGTTTTCGGCGTGAACCTTGTGCATCTCGGGCGGAATGTGAAACTTGCCACGGTCGGGTAGCATGTCCGGACCGCCGCTGATGGTGTCGATCGTGACCTCGTCGCCGCTTGCGATGGTGAGGACGGGCTTGAGCGCGGCTTCGAAGAAGCCCCAATGACAGGTCTCGGGGCTGGAATGCAGGTGGTGATGGGTCATGTGGTATCCGTCCATTTCACAGGCCCGGGCTTGACCAGGCAATCGATCCTCTTCCAAGAAGCTTTCTGAATATCGACGGGCGGGTCAAGCCCGCGCGCACCAGGCACGATCATTCCAGCGAGGCTCCCCCTGCTTTTTGTCCTGTCCAAGACCCTCGGCGCCGCGGTGCTGCCGATCAACTTCATGATCGAGCTTGGGATCGTCTCGGTCGTGCTGATGGCGACGCGCTTTGCCGCCTTCGGCCGCAAGCTCGCCGCGGCCACGCTGATCCTGCTGGCGCTCGCCGCGTTTTCGCCGCTCGGCAACCTTTTGCTCTATCCGCTGGAGTCGCGTTTCCCGCCGTGGGATCCGTCGCGCGGCGCGCCCGACGGCATCATCGTGCTCGGCGGCTCGGTCGACACCGATCTGTCGGCGGCGCACCGCACGCCGGTCGTCGCGCATGCGGCCGATCGCCTGTTTGCGCCGGCCGAGCTCGCGCGCCGCTATCCGAACACGCGCGTTGTTTTCACCGGGGGCACCGCGAACCTGGTTTCGACGGACTCCCGGGAGGCCGACTACTCCGCGCCGATCCTGGAAAATTTGGGCATCGCGAAGCAGCGCCTGATCCTCGAGCGGGACTCTCGCAACACCTACGAGAATGCCATCTTCACCAAACAATTGGTGGCGCCCAAGCCGGGCGAGCGCTGGCTCCTGGTCACCTCGGCCTTTCACATGCCGCGTTCGATGGGGATCTTTCGCAAGGCGGGATTTGACGTGGAAGCCTATCCCGTGGACTGGCGAATGGGCGGGCGTGACGATCTCTTCTCTTTCACCAATGTCGGCACGGACGGGCTCGGCCGAACCGAGGTCGCCGTGCGCGAATGGATCGGGCTCGTCGCCTACCGCCTGATGGGCCGGACTGGCGAGTTGCTCCCGGGACCGGCGAAGGACTAGAACCATTCAAGAAGCAATAACAGCGCCGGTGCGCGAACGACCGGCCGGGAGGACGCCATGCAACAGCAGAGTGCAGACAGCATCGATCTTGCCGGCCTCGTCGCCGATCTCAACAGCCTGCTGCGGCTGAAGACCACGGTGATCGGCATGAAGTTGTTCGCGCGGACCGCGGACATGGAGGCAATTCCGAAAATCCGGCGGCCGAACGCGGTCCACACCACCGACCAGATCGTCAGCATGGCGGCGCGTCTGGGCTGGACAGTGGGCATCACGGCCGACGATCTCGTCGGCGCGCAATGCCGCGCGGTGATCGGCCTTGCACCGCAGGACGAGAAATGGCTCGCCGGCGAAAACTATGTCGGGGTCTGGCATGGCACCGCGGAGGACGCACGCAAGCGTCAGGAGGCGCTGGACGTGGTTCCGTTCGGGCAATATCAGGCGCTCGCAGTCAGCCCGCTGTCGAGCGGCCGGCTCGACCCGCCGGACATCTGTCTCGTCTATGCGACGCCGGGGCAGATGATCATCCTGATCAATGGGCTGCAATATACCGGATACAAGAAGTTCGAATGGGGCGTGGTCGGCGAGACCGCTTGCGCCGATTCCTGGGGCAGGGCGCTCAAGAGCGGTGAGCCCAGCCTGTCCTTGCCATGCTATGCCGAACGGCGCTATGGCGGCGTACCGGACGAGGAGATGCTGATGGCCCTGAAGCCGGAACATCTCGCCAAGGCGGTTGTGGGCATGAAGGCGCTGGCGAAGAACGGCCTGCGTTATCCGATCCCGCCCTATGGTATTCAAAGCGATGTCCGTGCCGGCATGGGCGTGAGCTACGCGAAGAAGTAAAGTAAAGGCCGACCATGAGCTCTGCGAAATTCGACATCGTCGTCTATGGCGCGACCGGTTTTACCGGCCAGCTCGTCGCCGAATATCTGACCCAGCATTACAAGAGCGACCATTCGCTCAAATGGGCGATGGCGGGCCGCAGCCTCGGCAAGCTGAAATCGGTGCGCGATGCGATCGGCGCACCCGGGAATACGGAGCTTATTGTCGCGGATGCGTCGGACCCGGCCTCGCTGAAGGCGATGGCGGAACGGACGATGTCGGTGATCACCACCGTCGGCCCGTATCAGCTCTATGGTGAGGAACTGCTCGCCGCCTGCGTCGCCACCGGCACGGATTATTTCGATCTCTGCGGCGAGCCGATCTGGATGCGCCAGATGATCGACAAGTACGAGGCGGCTGCGAAAGAGAGCGGCGCGCGGATCGTGTTTTCGTGCGGCTACGATTCCGTGCCGTTCGAGCTCGGTACGCTCTTCGTCCAGGAAGAGGCCAAACGTGTCTTCGGCGCGCCGGCCCCGCGGGTGAAAGGGCGTGTGCGCGACATGCGGGGCACGCTCTCGGGCGGCACCGCCGCGAGCGCGAAGGCGACCTTCGATGCGGTGGCCAGGGATCTCAGCCTTGTCGCCATTCTCAACGATCATTTTGCGCTGACGCCCGGCTTCACCGGCCCGAAGCAGCCGAAAGGCAACAGGGCCGCCTTCGAGGAGGACCTGCAATCCTGGGCGGCGCCGTTCATGATGGCGCTGATCAACACGCGCAACGTTCACCGCTCCAACATGCTGATGGGATTCCCCTACGGCCAGGACTTCGTCTATGACGAGATGGTCCTGACCGGTCCCGGCGAGAAGGGCGAAGCCAACGCCAAGCTCGTGATGGCTGCCAATGCGGGCAAGACCGGCCCCGACGCACCGAAGCCGGGCGAGGGGCCGTCGAAGGAAGAGCGCGAAAACGGCCTGTTCGATCTGCTCTATGTCGCGATCGCACCTGATGGCCGCATGGTCCGCGCCGGCGTCACCGGCGACCGCGATCCCGGCTACGGCTCGACCTCGAAGATGATCTCCGAATGCGCGATCTGCATGCTGCGCGACACGACCGACGTCGCAGCCGGCTTCTGGACCCCGGGCGCGGCGATGCAGCACAAGCTGATCAAGCGGCTGCAGGAGCATGCGGGGCTGACGTTCGAGGTCGAAGCCCGGGCCTAGCTTACCATGTCTATCGCGATTGCGGAGAGATGATGGGCACGGCGCTTTGCGCCTTTGCCATCCTACGGCCCTTCGCGGGCATGACAGCGTTCGCCACTACACCGCCCGCGCGTCGTACGCGTACATGAAATCCATGCCTTTCGCGCCCAGCGGCAGCAGCCATTTCATCATCTGATTGCGGATCCACGCGCCGGTGGCGCTGAACTCGCGCTTGCTGTTGCCGTTGCGGCGGGCCATGGCGACAATTTTTTCCGTGCGCGGGCGCCGTTCGGCCTCGAAGGCCTGGAAGGTGGCGCCGAGCTCCTGGCCTTGCTGCATCAACCGGGCGAGGCGCATCGCATCCTCCAGCGCGAGCGAGGCGCCCTGGCCGGCATGGGGGCTGGTCGCATGGGCGGCATCACCGATCAGCAGCGAGCGCTTGCGCGACCAGGTCGGCAGGGTGGCGACGTCGAGCGTGTCGGTGATCACGATGTTCTCGGCTGCCTCGATGATGCCAGGGATCGGATCGTGCCAGCCGCGGTGGAAGCCGCGCAGGTGCTGCTTCAGCGTTGCACGGTCGAGCGCGCGGAACATCGCCGCGTCCATGCCGTGCGCCGGCTGCGTGCTCCACCACATCACGCCGTCGTTCGGATCGGGACTGCAATAGCCGTAGCCGAAGAAGCCGCTTTGCCCGAACGTGGTCTCGACGTGCCGGCCGATCGGCCGGCCGTCGAGGACGGCGTGCGGCACGAAGCCGCCGAAGCCGATCAGTCCGGTGTCGAACGGTTGCGGCCCGTCCGGCACCACCTGGCGCCGCGTCACCGAGTGCACGCCGTCGGCGCCAATCAGGAAATCGCCTTCGGCCGTGGTGCCGTCGGCGAAGTAGGCGATGATCGGCTGGTCGCCGCGATCCTCGATCTTGATCAGGCGCTTCTCGAAAAAGAGTGAAACGCACGCGCACCAGGCCTTGTCGATCAGCATCTCGTTCAGCGTGGCGCGGCAGACATTGACCGCGGGCTGGCCGAAGCGCCGTGCCATGTCGCGGTTGATCGAGCCGAGCCTCTCTCCGCCTTGCGAATAAAAGTCGAACGATTCCGCGACCGAGCCGCGGCTGATCAGCTCGTTCGAAAGGCCGATCTCGTCCATGACCTGCATGCCGTTCGGTGCGATCTGAAGGCCGCCGCCGATGCCTTTCGAATAGGGCCAGGCCTCGTAGATCGCGGACTCGATGCCGGCGCGGCGCAGCAGGATCGCCGTCACGGGGCCGGCGATGCCGGCGCCGATGATGAGGGCCTTGCGGGGACGATAGGACATGGCTTGCTCCCGACGTTTCCGTGGTGCTATGAGAATTACGGTTGCTAAATCTCTTAGTTACTAAGATATCTACCCACTAAGATACGAGGTCTGCCTTGTCAAGGACGAAGGCGCGCGCCGCGCTGCTGCAGGAGCTCGAGGAGGCGATGCGCAGGTCGTCCGCGCAGGGCGTGCTTTATGGCCAGACCGTTGCGAACGTTGCCGGAATTGCCAATTCCGACCTCGAATGCATGGACATCCTGTATCTCGAAGGCCGTGTCACCGCCGGCCGGCTCGCCGAAGTCACGGGGCTCACGACCGGCGCCATCACCGGCGTGGTCGACCGGCTCGAAAAGGCGGGCCTGGTGCGTCGTGAGCGCGACGATGCCGATCGTCGCAAGGTCTTCATTGTCGTCGTGCCGGAGGCGATAGAAAGGCTCGGCCAGTTCTACGTGCCGATGCAGCAGGCGATGGAGAAGGTTTTTGGCGGCTATTCCGACCAGGAATTGCGCCTGCTGCTGCGCTTCGCCAATGAGGGCTACAAGGGCGTGCTCACGGCGACCGCGGCGCTGAAGGGCCTGCTCGACACGCCGCCGGAGAAACGCCCCGATCTCAAGCTGAAGAAGCTTCGTCGCCAGCCCTAGCCTTGTAGATCTGCGCAGCCGCGATCATGCCCCACATCGCGCCCAGCATCATCCAGAAATGCCGCCAGTGGTCGGTGTCGATCACAAAACTTTCGCCGACGGTGCCGACGAAGGCGGAGAACACCGCGAGATAGGCGCGCTGCCACGGCACCGGCACGAAGATGTGCCTGATACCCATGATGACGGTCGTGAAGACCAGCGCGGGATAGCAGATGCCGGACAGCCAGCCGCCGGACATGAAGGCGTTGAGATAGGAGTTGTGGGTGTCCTCGGGGAAGAAGCGGTGGAATTGCAGAGGGCCGATGCCGAACGGCAGGTCGAGCGCCATCTCCGCTCCCAGAATGTGCCGGCCGAACCGGCCGAACCTGCCTTCGTCATAGCTCTGGTCGAAGCTCGCGCGCTGCTTGAACATCTCGGCGGTGGAATCGAACGACATCAACACCGCGATCAGCGCAAGGCCCAACACCGCGGCCAGGATCGCCATGACGATGATACGCGAGCGTTGCGCGTTGGTGCGGCTGGTCAGCACCATCAGCGCCAGCATGAAGGCGGATGTCAGCACCAGCCCGCCCCAGGCGGCGCGGGAGAACGCGAGCAGGATCGCCAGCGACATAATGCCGAAGGCGATGACGTTGCGAAACGCCTTGCCGAACTTGTCGGAGACGACGCTCTGCAGGGACAACAGTGCCGGCAGGATCAGGAAGGCGCCGAGCACGTTCGGGTCCTTGAAGGTGCCGCGCGCGCGTCCGTACAGTGTGAGGAGGTCGTCGCCGCCGGGAACCAGGTGGAAGTAGCCGGCGACCGCCAATAGCGAGGCGACCATCGCACCGACCACGAGCCCGCGGCGGAGCATGTCGAGCCGGGCCGCGGTGTCCTCCGACGTGACCATGGCGAAGAACACGACGGTCACCGCCATGTACCAGGAGGTCGCAATCCAGCTGACCACCTCCGACTGTTCGAACAGCGGGATTGCGCTGATCGTGTAGCCGATATTGAGCAGGACCAGCATCAGCACCAGTGGGATCAAAGCGAGCCGCAGACGCAGGCCGGTGGCGAAGAAGGTGACGGTGGCCAGCAGCGTCACGATCTCGTAGGGGCTCGGCTCGATGAAGACGATCGCGCCGGAGGCGCCGACCAGCCATATCAGCGCGCGCTGAAGAGCCAGCACGCCGGGCGCAGCGCGAACCGCTGCATTCATCTCCCCGGCTGTTGCCGCATACGCCATCACACGCTCATACGTTTACGCAACTCATACGCCGACAAACACCGCTAGGTGCCCGCCTTCGCGGGGGCACGACGGAAGACCACAACTCAATACGCATTCTCGTTCTTGGTCAGCAGCGAGATCGGCGTCTTCAGCAGAATCACGAGATCGAACAGCACCGACCAGTTCTCAATGTAATAGAGGTCGAACTCGACGCGTTTCTGAATCTTCTCTTCGTTGTCGATCTCGCCGCGCCAGCCGTTGATCTGGGCCCAGCCGGTGATGCCGGGTTTGACCCGGTGGCGGGCGAAATAGCCGTCGACGGCTTCGTCGAACAGGCGGCTCTGCAGCTTGCCCTGTACCGCATGCGGACGCGGGCCGACCAGAGAGAGATCGCCGGAGAAGACCACATTGAAGAGCTGCGGCAGCTCGTCGAGGCTGGTCTTGCGGATGAAGCGGCCGACCCGGGTGACGCGCGAGTCGTTCTTGGTCACGACCTTCGAGGCCGTCGGATCAGCCTGATGATGGTACATCGAGCGGAACTTGTAGACGTCGATGCGCTCGTTGTTGAAGCCGAAGCGCTTTTGGCGGAATAGCACGGGGCCGGGGCTGTCGAGCTTCACGGCCAGCGCCACCAACCCCATCACCGGCAAGGCCACGAGCAGCGCGAGGGTGCCGACGACGCGGTCGAACAGCCATTTCATCACCAGGTCCCAGTCGGTGATCGGCGCCTCGAACACGTCCAGCGTGGGTACCTCGCCGATATAGGAATAGGAGCGGGGGCGGAAGCGCAGCTTGTTGGTGTGCGCGGAGAGGCGGATGTCCACCGGCAGCACCCAAAGCTTCTTCAGCATCTCCAGGATGCGCGTCTCGGCGGAGATCGGCAGAGCAAACAGCACGAGATCGACGCGGGTGCGGCGGGCGAACTCGACGATGTCGTCGACCTTGCCGAGCTTGCGCGCGCCGGCACAGGTGTCGAGCGCGCGGCTGTCGTTGCGGTCGTCGAACACGCCGAGCACGTGGATGTCGGAATCCTCCTGCGCTTTCAGCGCCTCGACCAATTGTTCGCCGTTGCGGTCGGAGCCGACGATGATGGTGCGGCGGTCGAGCCGGCCCTCGCGCCCCCAGGCGCGCACCAGCGAGCGCAGCACCAGACGCTCGCAGAGGAGCGCGGCGAGCCCGAGGACGTAAAAGGCGGCAAGCCACAACCGCGATATTTCGCTGCCGAACTTGGCGAAGAAGGAGATGCCGATGAACAGCAGGAAGACGAACGACCAGGACGAGATCATCCGCGTCATCTGCCGGAGCTGACCGCGGAACAGCTGCACCTGATAGATGTCGGCGGCCTGGAAGCAGACCACGGCGGAAACCGCGACGGCGATGACCTGCGCGGGATAGATCCAGCTGAAGGAGCCGGCGTGCGGCATGACATAGCCGAGATAAAGGACGATGCCGACGAGGCTCAGCAGCGCGAAATCGGCGAGGCGTACGAAGCCGGTGATCACGATCGGTGAATAGGCGCGGGCGACTTTCTGGTTGACGACGTCGAGCGCGGCGGGCGAGAGCCGTTGACGCCGCTCCACAAAGGGCCGGTCAGCCGGCTTCGCCGCGGCGCTGGTCGCGGCATCGAGCATCGAGCGTGCGTTGAGCGGTTCCACGGGCGTCCACGTCCATTCCAAAAACCCGCGGGGCCGCGTCCTTGCGCCCCGGGCGAGCATCCCCTGGCGCTTGGATTATCGGACAAATCGGAAGATTCTCTAAAGCGGTCTTAAGGATGGTTAATGATTGGCAAATGCGTTGCGATAGCCCGCGAGCACGCCGTCGACCATCGCCTGCTGGGAGAAATGCGCGGAGATGCGCTCGCGAAGAGACGAGGCGCGCTGCGCTGTTCCCTGCGGATTGTCGAGCGCGGCCGCAATCGCTTCCGCCATGGCCTCCGCGTTGCTCGGCGCAAACAGCGCCGGGTTCTCCGCGCCGAAAATCTCGGGGATGCCGCCGATCTTGGACGCGATCATCGGAATGCCGGCGGCGCCGGCCTCGATCACGACATAGGGCATGGAATCGCCACGCGACGGGACGACCAGCAGCCGCCCCTTGGAGAAGCCGTAGCGTGCCTTGACGTGACCGATGAAGCGGATGGCACCGGAGAGGCCAAGCCTCTCGACTTGCGCTTTCAGCGCCGCGGTCTCCTCGCCGTCACCGCCGAGCGTCAGTGTGACCTTCTTGCCGCCCTCGTGCAGGCGCGCCACCGCGTCGACCAGCAGATCGGCGCCCTTGATGTGCCTGAACTCACCCACATAAGCGAGGTCGGTGGCGTCGTCGGCCATGACGACAGGTTCGAATTCCTCCGGCGTCACGCCGTTGAAGACGCAATGCACCACGCCCTTCGGCTTGCCGACGATGCGCTGATAGGTGTCGCGGGCAAACGCGCTTTCGAACAGGAACAGGTCGGTCGCGTCCATCAGCGCACGCTCGAGCCGCGCGTAAAATTCGCCCTTGAGGGTGTTGAGGGGATAATGCAACGAGCCGCCATGCGGGGTGTAGATGCGGATGGTGTCGTCGGATCGCCGCCGCATGCGGATGAAAGCGCCGGCCTTGGCGCCGTGGCCGTGCATCACGTCGGGCTTGAGCGTGGCGATCAGGCGCCGCAAGCGGAACCAGACCAGGACATCGTCGGGCGAGGGTTCGCGGCGGATCGCCATCCGGTGCACGCCAAGCTTCAGCCGCGGTGCTAGCTCGGCAAGGGCCTTGTCGGCGCGCTCACCGCCGGTGAGGCTGTCGGCGAGGATGCCGACATGATGGCCACGATCGACCTGGCCGTTGGCGACGTCGAGGATGTGGCGGAAGATGCCGCCGACCGGAGCGCGCACGGCGTGCAGGATGCGAAGCGGCTGGTCGGGAGAGGGGGGCATGATCAAAACCAGCGCTCGACGGCGAATGCTCGAACAATCTCACGAAATATCGAGACGGATTAAGAGCCCCCGTGGTTAACAAACGGTGACGGACGTGCACGCGCGAGCTGCCGCACGCCACGATTAACCCAGCGGCAACCTTAATGGAGTGTAATCGCGCCGGTTGAGGTAGGTTCGTGGCGTTGCGCCTGCGGGAGTGTTCGATGCGTTTAGCGTTCTGGCGTGCCGGCAAGGACAAGGCGGTGGTCGAGCGGGCTGTCTCGAAGGTCGCAGCCAAGCGGGCCGAACTCGAGCCTAGCATTGAAGCGAAGCCTGCGTCCGTTGCTCCGCGGCCGGCGCCAGTCGAATCCGGCGACATCGACCTGCACGCGCTCGGTGCGGCATTGGCGCGCAAGCGCGGCTGGATCATCGTGCCGACGGTGCTGGCGCTGGTCGCATCAGTCGCGATCGTCAATCTCATCACGCCGCGCTACAAGTCCGAATCCCGCATCCTGATCGACGGCCGCGAGAACGTGTTTCTGCGCCCCAACAGTGATCGCGCCGAGGAACGGCAGGCGCTCGACGCCGAGGCCGTCACCAGCCAGGTGCAGCTCGTGCTGTCGCGCGATCTCGCGCGCGAGATCATCAAGAAGAACAAGCTTGCGGAACGGCCCGAGTTCGATCCGGTGCTGCAAGGCATTTCACCGCTGAAGTCGCTTGCGGCGCTGATCGGCATCGGCCGCGATCCGTTCTCGATGACGCCGGAAGAACGCGTGCTGGACGCTTATTACGAGCGCCTCCAGGCCTACGCCGTCGATAAGTCACGCGTGATCGTGATCGAATTCCAGTCTGCCGATCCCGATCTCGCCGTGCGCGTCGCCAATTCGATCGCCGACGGCTATCTCGTGCTCCAGCAGGATGCGCGCCAGGATCAGGCCCGAAACGCCAGCCAGTGGTATGCCGGCAGGATCGACGAGCTGCGACGGAATGTCTCCGAGGCCGAAGCGAAGGCCGAGGACTTCCGCTCCAAGTCGAGCCTGTTCGTCGGCACCAACAACACGACGCTGTCGAACCAGCAGATGGGCGAGGTCAACACCCAGCTCAACAATGCGCGCGCACTCAAGGCCGACGCCGAGTCCAAGGCGCGCCTGATCCGCGAGATGATCCAGAGCGGCAAGCCGATCGAATCGTCCGAAGTGCTGAACTCGGAATCGATGCGTACGCCTTCGCAGCAGCGCGTGGCGTTGCGGGCGCAGTTGGCCGAGCAATCGTCGACCTTACTTGGCAACCATCCGCGCATCAAAGAATTGAAGGCGCAGCTCGCCGACCTCGACACCCAGATCCGCGACGAGGCCGCCAAGCTCGCCCGCACGCTCGAAAACGATGCGCGCGCCGCCAGCGGCCGCGTTCAGGAATTGTCCGCAAGCCTCGAGCAGCTCAAGAAGCAGGCGACGGCCACCAACGGCCAGGACGTGCAGCTCCGCGCCCTCGAGCGTGAGGCCAAGGCCCAGCGCGACCTGCTCGAAACCTATCTCGCGAAGTACCGTGAAGCCAACACCCGCGAGACCATCGACACCGCGCCGACGGATGGCCGCATCATCTCGCGCGCCGTCGTCTCGAACACGCCAGCCTATCCGAAGAAGCTGCCGATCGTGCTGATCGCAACGATCGCGACACTGCTGCTCTCGTCCGGCGTCGTCGTCACCGGAGAATTGTTGCGCCAGACCGCGCCCCGGGCGGTAGCGGTGTTCGCGCCAGCGCTCACGCGGGCGTCGGCTCGCCAGGAACAGATCGTCCAACCGGTGGTGGTCGAGCCCTTCGTCGATCCAGTCATGGCAGAACCCGCGCCGCTTCAGCCGGAGATGACGGCTGACGCCGATGTCACCGAATTCGCGGAGATCGAACAGCTGGCCGACAGCCTGCGCGCCGCCGGGACCATGGCGAAGAAAGTCACGGTGCTCGGCACGGCGAGCGGCGAAGCCATCACGCTGTCGGCGCTGACGTTGGCCCGGCACCTGGCGCGCGACGCGCGGGTCGTCGTAGTCGATCTCGCCGCGTCCTCGCCGACCATGGCCGCCGTGTCCGTCGATGCCTCGGCACCCGGCCTTGCCGAGCTGATGCAGGGCGAGGCATCGTTCGCGCAGATCATCACCCGCGACAAGCTCTCGCGGCTGCATCTGGTCATGGCCGGCCGCTCCGGCTTCGATCGCAGCCTGTTGCAGTCGCCGCGCGTGACGCTCGCGATCGACGCGCTGCTGCGCGCCTACGACCACGTGCTGCTCGATGCCGGCAGTGCCTCCGACCTTCCGGCCGAGCTCCTGACGGCGAATGCCCGCGCCGTCGTGGTGCCCGAGGCGTCGATGACGCCGGATGCGCGCGCGCTGATGTGCGAGCAGCTCAGCGCCGTCGGCTTCAGCGAAGTGACGATGCTGAGCAGGTCCGTGCAGCCGTCGGATGCGAGGGACGCGCCACGCGTCGTGGCGGCGTAGGCGTTTCTTACCCTCTCCCCCTGTGGGAGAGGGTGGCTCGCCGCGATAGCGGCGAGACGGGTGAGGGGTCTCTCTCCGGGCATGCCTCTCGCATTTTGATTTGCTGATACAGCCCCTCATCCGGCGCTTCGCGCCACCTTCTCCCACAAGGGGAGAAGGAGGGCAGTCGTGCAATGCGAGAGCTACCCGAACGCTCGCCGTAGCCGCTGCGCCAGGTCGAACAACATCTGGTTCTGCTTCACCAGCCGCTTGCCGTGGCTCAGCGAGGACATCGCCATGGCCGCGAGCTTTCCGCGTGACGTCAGCGGAACAAAACTGTCGAAGATGTCCTGGTCGTCCTTGCAGAACATCCGCTTGTACTCGTCCGAGCCGATGCCGAGGTCGAGCGAGCGGTAGCCGCGCTCGGCGCAGCGGTCGATGATGTAACGCATCAGGATCAGCCCGGGGCTGTAGCGGGCGTGCTCGGACATCGTGTAGGTGTTGAACATCATCGAGAAGCGCTGGCCGTCGGCGACGCCGGCGAAGATCGCGATCACCTCGTCGTCGCATTCGAGCGCATGGATGTCGATGGCGCGGCCGTCACCGCGTGGCGCAAGGCAGGCGCTGCGGACGAATGGCTCGACGCCGGGCTCGGCGAAGACGTTGGGAAGCTTCTGTTCGGCCATCCGCGCCGGCTTGACGCGGAAGAACCAGTCGAGCAGGCGGGTGATGTCCGCATCGGTGGTCGCCAAGTGATAGCGATAACCGGCGAGCGCCTGGAGCTTCTTCTCCTTGCTCTTGAGGCGGCGGCGGAAGGAGTTGCTGATCCGCGATGCCGGCGGACCGCCCGGTTCCATCGTGAGCAGCGGGCAGCCGTTGATCGCGCTCTGGCGCGGCAAATGCGCGAACGGGTTCTGCTGGTCGTTCCAGTGCAGCGGCTGCTGCGTCAGTGCGAGAACGTCGGCATGCTCGCCGAGCGGCGCAAGCAGCGCGTCGAGATCGCCGATGGTGACCTGCGCTGCAAATTCGGCGTTCCACAGGCCCATGTTGAAGGTCGTGTGCTTGCCGCCCATGAAGCAGGCCGTACGGACGCCGTGGTTTTGGCGCAGCGAGAGCGGCAGCAGCAGCAGTGGCTGATGCTCGGCATCGCGGGCCACGACGATGAAAGGGCGGGCGCGTTCGTGCTCGCCGACCAGACGCTGCCAGGGACTGAGCAGATCAAATCGCTGATAGGGCGTGAAGAGGCGGCCGGGCTGCTCGAAGGCGCGCCAGGCGGCCTCGGCCGCGCCGAGATCGGTCACGATATCGACATGCACGATGCGGCCCGCTTTCGACCGCGCTGGCAATTCTGCCGTCCGGCTTTGCATCGCCGCAGCCATGGTCATTCGCGAACCTGTCGAGAAATCAAAAATATGCGTAATTCGGCCTGTGGCCGACCTTTGCAAAGAAGTGTCAACAAAGAGTAATGACTATAAGAGGGGAACGGCCGCCGACGGGCGCGAGGTGGGACATTGGCATCCGACGACAGATGGCTGGAACGGCTGCGCCTTGAGCTGACCTGGTTCACAGGGCAGGCTGCGCTGCGCAGTCGTGGTGCCGGCGCCATCCTGCGCTTTGCGCATGTGCGGCCGAGGCGGCGCGGCGGGTTTCAGCCGCTGCGCGAGGACGAGATCACACCGCATTTCCTCGATCGCGCCATTCGCGCGCTGAAGCGGTGGAAGTACGATTTTCTCGGCATGGACGAGGTCTGCCGGCGCGCGGTGACACTGTCGGAACAGCGGCGCTTCGTGGCACTCACCTTCGACGGCGCCGGCAAGGACCTGATCGACTTTGCCTATCCGGTGCTGGCGCGCCATGCCGTGCCCTTCACGATCTATGTGCCTACGGCGTTTCCCGACGGCGTCGGTGAGGCCTGGTGGCTCGGACTCGAACAGGTGATCGCGCGCGAGAGCCGTGTCAGCCTGATGATGGGCGACAAGGAGCAGCGCTTCACGGTTACTGATAACGCCGAGAAGCAGGCGCTGTTTTCGTTCGTCGAGGCCTGGCTGCGCTCGCTGCCGCCGGCGGATGTGTCGGCTGCGATCGCAGACCTCTGCACGCGCTACCGGGTCGACCTTGCCGCGCTCTCACGCGAGGCATCGATGAATTGGGAGGATCTGGCGAGGCTTGCGGCCGACCCGCTGGTGACGATCGGCAGTGCGACCGTGAATTATCCCGTTCTCACCAACATGAAGGATGCGGCCGCGCTGCGCGAGATGACGATGGGCAAGGCAGTCGCGGAAGCGGCCTTCGATCGCGACATCCGGCATCTCGCCTTTCCGTTCGGCGATCGCGCCTCGTTCCGGCGCAGCCATGTCATCATGGCGGAGGAGGCCGGCTTTGCCAGCGCGGTGACGACGATCCCGGGTGTCGTGGACGCGGAGGGACGCACCAATCTGCGCGCGCTGCCGCGCATTTCCTGGGATGGCCGGGTGCGCTCGCTGCGCATCATGCGGGTGCTGGTGTCGGGGGTTGCTTTTGCGCCGGTGAAGCCGACCGGCACAGCCGCGACCTAGAAGCGCTACGAACTGGAAGCGCTACGAACTCGACTTGACCCGGTCGGGCCGCTGCATCCAGCTTATGATCGGCATGGCCGGCAGCACCCAGCCCATGCCGACCACCACGTAATAGATTGCCTGCCGCCAGCCGGATTCGGCAATCCAGGGCATCTGCGCCAGCGCCATGCCGAGTAGGGCCCAGACGGTGGCGAGCACCAGGAGCAGGATGGTGCCGAGGAACTTGCGGGTGCGGATCGTCATGACGGAATGTCGCGGCTTTCACGTAACTTGCGCTGCGGAAGCGGGGGACTATAAGGGGCACGCAGTCCGGTTCAAGCTCTGGTTTTGCCTCGAATGACGACGATTTCCGCCCCCACCGAGCCGCATCGCGCCGTGCGCTGGTGGCTGATCTCAGTCGCTGCGCTGATCGCGCTGATGGTGCTGGTCGGCGGCGCGACGCGGCTGACGGAATCGGGACTCTCGATCGTCGAATGGAAGCCGGTCGCGGGCAGCGTTCCGCCACTCTCGGAAGCGCAGTGGACGGCGGCCTTCGAGGCCTACAAGACGATCCCGCAATATCGCGAGCTCAACGCCGGCATGAGCCTGTCCGAGTTCAAGGAGATCTTCTGGTGGGAATGGAGCCACCGGCTGCTCGGCCGTTTCATCGGCGTCGCTTATCTTTTGCCGTTCCTGTTCTTCCTCTGGCGCGGCGGCCTGTCCGGCGAGTTGAAGCGGCGGTTGTGGCTGTTGTTCGGGCTCGGCGGACTCCAGGGCGCGGTGGGCTGGTGGATGGTGGCCTCGGGGCTGTCTGAACGCGTCGAGGTGTCGCAATATCGGCTGGCAACGCATCTTGTGCTCGCGCTCGTGATCTTCGCCGGCATCGTCTGGACGGTGCGGCGGCTTGCCGAGCGTCCGCCGATCGCAGCACCCTCGCGGCTGCGCTTCACGAGCGCCTTGCTCCTGGTCGTGACCTTCATCCAGATCTATTTCGGTGCGCTGGTTGCGGGCCTACGCGCCGGCCGCGCCTACAACACCTGGCCGCAGATCGACGGCGCGTTCATTCCGTCAGGGGAGCGGCTGTGGTTCGAGACGCCGTGGTGGCGCAACATGTTCGACAATGTGCTGACGGTGCAGTTCGAGCACCGTATGACGGCCTATGCGCTGTTCGCGCTGGCGGCGTTGCACGGGTTCGATGCGGTGCGTTCACGCGCGGGGTCTGCGGCGAGCGGCGCGCTTTTGCTGCTCGGCGCGGTCAGCCTGCAAGGCGTGCTCGGCATCCTCACGCTGCTCAACCAGGTGCCGATTGATCTCGCGCTCGCGCATCAGGCGGTCGCAATCGTGGTGCTGACGCTTGCGGTGATGCAGACCGAACGGCTCGCGACGCGTGGCGCAACCGAAGCGCAGCCGCGCGCCGTTCCCGTCGGTCAGGCCAGCTGATCGGATCTGCTCTTCAGCAATAGCCGTAGATGCCGCACGAATAGGGCAGGCGCCAGAAATAATCGACCTGCTTCCCGCCGTAATACGCGCCTTGGTAATCGTAGTCCCAGGGGCGGCCGTAATAGCCCGGCAGCGTATGCGAGCCCGGCAGTAGTGGCGTACCCGGCAAATTGCGGATGTAGCTGCCGATGCCGTAGGCCGGCGAGATTAGCGCATCCGGATCGGTCTCGACATAAACCTGCGGCGGCTCCTGTGGCGGAGCGGCAGCCCGCCGCCTCGGCGTGGCCGGCAAATCGGCGGCAATCGCAGCTGAGACCGTTAGCATCCCCGCAAGGGCAGGCACCATCCAGCGCAGCATCGTCGGCTCCGAATCAAAAGGGGTGATCCAGTGACGATGTATGCGGCAGATATGGTTAATGACTGTTAACTGGAGCCATTTTCCGGGGCGCACTCAGGCGCCCCGGAATGACCAGAACAGCTACGCGCCCAGCGCCTGTTCCAGATCGGCGATCAAATCTTCCTTGTCCTCGATGCCGATCGAGAGCCGCACCACGTCGGGGCCGGCGCCGGACTTGACCTTGGCGGCGTCGTCGAGCTGGCTGTGCGTGGTCGAGGCCGGATGGATGACCAGCGAGCGGGTGTCGCCGACATTGGCAAGATGCGAGAACAGCTGCAACTTCGACACCAGGCTGACGCCGGCATCGTAGCCGCCCTTCAGGCTGAAAGTGAACACGGCGCCGGCACCCTTCGGCGCGTATTTGCGCGCGAGCTGGTTGTACTTGTCGCTTGCAAGGCCCGCATAGTTCACCGCGGCCACCGCCGGATGGCCGGCGAGGAATTCGGCGACCGCTTTCGCATTGTCGCAGTGCTTCTGCATGCGCAGCGGCAATGTCTCGATGCCGGTGAGGATCATGAAGGCGTTGAACGGCGACAGCGCGGGTCCGAGGTCGCGCAGGCCGAGTACGCGGCAGGCGATCGCGAAGGCGAAATTGCCGAACGTCTCCTGCAGCCGGATGCCGTGATATTCGGGCCGTGGCTCGGAGAGCATCGGATATTTGCCGCCGGTCGACCAGTCGAAGGTGCCGGCATCGACGATGATGCCACCGATCGAATTGCCATGGCCGCCGAGAAATTTCGTCAGCGAGTGCACGACGATGTCGGCACCGTGGTCGATGGGACGGATCAGATAGGGCGAGGCCAGCGTGTTGTCGACGATCAGCGGTACGCCGGCCTTGCGCGCCACCGTCGAGATCGCCTCGATGTCAGTGATGCTGCCGGCGGGATTGGCGATGGACTCGATGAAGATCGCTTTCGTGCGCGGCGTGACCGCGCGTTCGAAGCTCGCGATGTCGTCGGGATCGGCCCACACCACGTTCCAGCCGAAGCTCTTGAACGCGTGCGTGAACTGGTTGATCGAGCCGCCATAGAGCTTTCGCGCGGCGATGAACTCGTCGCCGGGCTGGAGCAATTGCTGCAGCACCACGACCTGCGCGGCATGGCCCGAGGCCACCGCAAGCGCGGCCGTGCCGCCTTCGAGCGCCGCGACGCGCTCTTCCAGCACCGCATTGGTGGGATTGCCGATGCGGGTATAGATGTTGCCGAACGCCTGCAGGCCGAACAGCGAGGCGGCGTGGTCGGCGTCGTTGAAGACGAACGATGTCGTTTGATAGATCGGAGTCGCGCGCGCACCGGTGGTGGGATCGGGCTGTGCACCGGCATGCACGGCGAGGGTCGAAAATCCCGGAAGGCGATCGCTCATTGAGGGCGTCCTGTTCTCGTGGTCTGAAATCGCGCGGCATGCTGATTGGCGCCGCGGCTGCCGTCAAGGCGCGGCTTCACATCGGAACGATCGTGCTACGCATTGTCGCGTTCGCGAAATGAAACCTTCGCAATTGCGTCAGCTTTGCTCGCTCTTGTTCTTGGCGGCGCGGTCCGATGCCGCGGTGTCGCCGCCGCCGACACTCATCCGATTGAGGGATAAGCGCATGCCCTGCGTCGGCACCGGGGCGCGTTTGGAGCTCAGCGTGCGTGAATTGACGCCCATCCAGGAGATCTCCGACGACAGGCGGCCATATTCGATCTTGGGACAGCGGTTCATCACCACCTTGATACCGACCGATTCCGCCTTCAGCGCCGCCGCATCGTCCCGCGCCCCCAGCTGCATCCAGATCACCATCGGCAGCGGATCGAGGGTGAGGGCTTCCTCGACCACCGGCATGATGTGGCTGGAGTTGCGGAAAATGTCGATCATGTCGACGGGGCGGCCGATGTCGGACAGCGAGGCGACGAAGGGTTTTCCGAGCAGCTCCTTGCCGACATGGCCGGGGTTGACCGGAATCATGTCGTAGCCGCGCTGGGCCAGATATTTGAACGCGAAATAGCTTGGCCGCACGTTGGCAGGCGAAGCGCCGACCATCGCGATCGACTTCACGTTGTTGAGGATGCCCCGGATGTAATTGTCAGGATAGGCGTCGTGGTTCATTGGCTTATCTTTTCGGGCTCATCTTTTCGCCGTCATTGCGAGGAGCGAAGCGACGAAGCAATCCAGTCTGTCTCCGAGGAGGGATTCTGGATTGCTTCGCTCCGCTCGCAATGACGAATTACTCATCCCGCCATATCGGAGTGCGCTTCTCGATGAAAGCGCCGATGCCTTCCTCGGCGTCTCGCGCCATCATGTTGTCGGTCATCACCTCTGCCGCATAGCGATAGGCGTCTGCAAGGCTCATCTCGGCCTGGCGATAGAACGCCTCCTTGCCGAGCTTGACGGTATAGGCGGATTTCAGCGCGACCTGTTCGGCGAGCGCAATGGCGGCAGCGCGCTCAGTGCCGGCGGCGACGACACGATTGACCAGTCCGATCTCGCGGGCGCGCGCGGCCGGGGTCGGCTCGCCCGTCAGCAGCATCTCCATCGCCTGCTTGCGCGGCACGTTGCGCGACAGCGCCACCATCGGCGTCGAGCAGAACAGGCCGATGTCGACGCCGGGCGTGGCGAAGTGTGCTGCTTCCGAGGCGATGGCGAGATCGCAGCTTGCCACGAGCTGGCAGCCCGCGGCGGTCGCAATGCCCTGGACCGATGCGACCACAGGCTTGGGCAGGTGCACGATCGCCTGCATCATCGCGCTGCAGGCGGTCATCATCTCGGCGAAGAAGGCACGGCCACGGTCCGGGTCGGTGCGGCGCGCGGTCAGCTCCTTCATGTCGTGGCCGGCGGAGAAGGCGGGACCGTTGGCCGCGATCACGACCCCGCGGACGGACTTGTCGTCCCGGATCTCGTTGAGCTCGGCATGCAGGCTTGCGATCAGCGTCGCCGACAGGCTGTTGCGGGCGGCCGGGCGGTTGAGGGTCAGGACCGCGATGGGGCCCACGGTCTCGCGCAGCAGGATCGGTGGTTGCGGGGAGGGGACGCGGGCGGCCTGGACGGACATCAAAGCGTTTCCGGTTGGATTATTGCGATTGGATGACGCAGATTACTTAATGTAACAGGGGACGTGAAGCGAGGGTGAGGGGTAGCATGGCGTTAGCGAAAATGAGCGTGGCGGAGCTCGAGCAGTTCCTCCGCAACGAGTTTCCCCAGGCCTTCAGCGGCGACGACATCACGATCGAGAGCGCGGACGGTCAGGCCTGCCTTTTGCGTCAGCGCTATAGCGAAAAGATGCTGCGGCCGGGCGGAACCGTGTCCGGCCCGACCCTGATGGCACTCGCCGATTTCGCGATGTACGTGGTGCTGTTGTCCGCGATCGGGCCGATCGGGCTCGCCGTCACCACCAATCTCAACATCAACTTCCTGCGCAAGGGGCAACCCGGGCAGGACGTGCTGGCGGAGGCGCGGCTGCTCAAGCTCGGCAAGCGCCTCGCGGTCGGTGAGGTGAAGCTGTTGTCCGGTACCTCGCCCGATCCGATTGCCCATGTCACCTCGACCTATTCCATTCCAAATGTTTGAGCTTTTTGAGGGTACTTTAGTACCATATTTCTAAACAATTGATATTGCACATGTAAATTACGCCTTCGGGCATTGACCGCGGCGCCCCCGTTCTCTAGAAACCCGCCCAGTCCGGTGCGGTGTTCGCGCCGATGCTCCCCGTCCACGGAAACTCTGACATGAAAACCTTTTCGGCAAAGCCGGCTGAGGTGACGAAGAAGTGGGTATTGATCGACGCCAAGGGTCTGGTCGTCGGCCGTCTCGCCACCATCGTCGCCATGCGCCTGCGCGGCAAGCACCTCCCGACCTACACCCCGCACGTTGATTGCGGCGACAACATCATCATCATCAACGCGCAGTATGCGGTTCTCACCGGCCGCAAGCGCGAGCAGAAGACCTATTACAAGCACACCGGTTACGTCGGCCACATCAAGGAGCGCACCGCGCGCCAGATCCTCGAGGGCAAGCATCCCGAGCGCGTGCTCGAGAAGGCCGTCGAGCGCATGATCCCGCGTGGTCCGCTCGGTCGCGTCCAGATGGGCAACCTCCGCGTCTATGGCGGCGCCGATCATCCGCACGAGGCCCAGACGCCCGAGAAGATCGACATCGCCAAGTTGAACCGCAAGAACACGAGGGCCGCATAACATGGCCGAATCCATCCAGTCGCTCGACCAGCTCTCGCAGCTCAAGACGGCGGCCGCGCCCGACGCGCCCAAGCACGAGAAGAAGGTCGACAAGTTCAACCGCGCCTATGCCACCGGCAAGCGAAAGGATGCGGTCGCCCGCGTCTGGATCAAGCCGGGCGCCGGCAAGGTCACGGTCAACGCGCGCGAGGTCGAGGTCTATTTCGCCCGTCCGGTGCTGCGTATGATGATTGAGCAGCCGTTCTCCGTGGCCGCGCGCTCGGGCCAGTATGACGTGATCTGCACCGTCGCCGGCGGCGGTCTGTCCGGCCAGGCCGGTGCCGTCCGTCACGGCATCTCGAAGGCGCTGACCTATTTCGAGCCGGAGCTGCGCACCGTGCTCAAGAAGGGCGGCTTCCTCACCCGCGACTCCCGCGTGGTCGAGCGCAAGAAGTACGGCAAGGCCAAGGCCCGCCGGTCCTTCCAGTTCTCGAAGCGTTAATCGCTTCGGTCGCATTCGCTGCGAAAGCGGCTTCAATGAGATGCAAAAGGGCGCTGATTTCAGCGCCCTTTTTGCTGTTCGTTTGTATGCAAATTGATGGCGTGTTTCCTGAAAACTTGGGCTCGCATGAAAACCTGAATGGAACCCGCGAGACATAGCGTCGCATTTGGAAGGGCGCGCAAATCGGTGGAGCCGATCGCGTAACTGCTATGTCTAGAAGGGGGCCGACATGATGTCGCTCGATAGCATCACGCTCTATTTGGTCGCCACCATGGTCGCCGCACTGCTCGGCGCCATGATGGTATTTTTCGGAAGGCAGGAGAACAGCCCTGCGCTGAAATGGTGGGGCACCGCCTATCTCCTTGGCGCCGCATCGGTCGCGCTCTGGACGGCGGCCGGCGACAAGCTGGGCTCGCATCTTTACCTTGCGCTGAACGCAGTCGGCTTCGTCGCCTGCGGCATGGTGTGGAATGCGGCGCGCGTCTTTCATGGCCGCAAGCCGAACTGGCCGGGTCTCCTGGTCGGCGCGCTCGCCTGGACCGCTGCCGCCACGCTGCTCGATCCCGCGGCGTCCATGCTGCGCATGATCGTCGGCGCCGGCATCGTCTCGGTCTATGCGGCGCTGACGGCGAGCGAGCTCTGGGTCGAGCGGCGCAAGAGCCTGCAACGGCGCTGGCCGGCCTTCGTGGTCCCGGTGATGCACGGCTGCGTCTTGATGCTGCCGATCCTGCTCGGCAGTTTCCTGCGCCCGAACGATGCCGGCTTCTCCAACAGCATCTGGGTCACCGTGTTCGCGGTCGAGCTCGTGCTCTATGCCGTCGGCACCGTGTTCGTGATCTTCATGCTGGTGTCCGAGCGCACGGTCACTGCGCACCGGACCGCCGCGTCCACCGATCCGCTGACCGGCATGCTCAACCGCCGCGGCTTCTCGGAAGCCTGCGGACGCGTGATCGAGCGCGAGGCCAAGGCCGGCCGTCCCGTGACCGTGATGATCTTCGACATCGATCATTTCAAGTCGATCAACGACCGCTTCGGCCATCCCGCCGGCGACGAGATGCTGAAACTGTTCTCGACCGTCGTCGTCAGCAACCTGCGCATCAGCGACATGTCGGGTCGCATCGGCGGCGAGGAGTTCGCCGCCCTCCTGCCGTGTTCGCTGGAGGAGGGCGTGCTGGTGGCCGAGCGCGTGCGCGAGGCCTTCGAGACCTCCGGGGTCGTCGTCGATGAGGGCCCGGTCGACACCACCGTCAGCATCGGCGTCGCGGGCGGTCCGGCCGGCACCGAACTCGAAGTGCTGCTGGCCTCGGCTGACACCGCGCTTTACCAGGCCAAGCGCGGCGGCCGTAACCGCGTCGAGGCGGCGGAGGAGCTGCCATTGTCGCTGGAGAACTGGCGCCGCCAGAGCGCCGCACGGATCGGCGTCTCCAACGCGCAGTCCAAGGCGCAGACGGCGACAGCCTAGGCAAAGGAGGCCTTGCGGTAATCCCCTGTTTACCATTCGATCCCTACCATTGCGATCATGGAATCGATCCGTCGACAGAACCCGCAGACCGCCTTGATGTCGCTCGAAGCCGCGGCGACTTCGGCACGCGGCGGCTTCGCCTGCCTGTTCTCGACCGCGGACGAATATGAGAGCGCGCTGATCACCGAGCGCCGCGCCCAGGGGCATTACACGCAAGGCCGCAATTACTGGCCCCTTGCGCTGTTCGCCGGTTGTGCGCTGATCGTGGCGGGCACCGCTCTGCTGCTTGCCTGAGTGATCTGCATTTTTGGACCGGGCAGGGCGCCGTTTCGGCGCCTTTTTCTTTGTCGCGGGCTGCGGTAGACACTCCCATCGAACAAAAATGGGTGGAAACAGATGATCACCGAGATCGCGCAAATCGACGTCAAGCCGGGCAGCGAGAAGGACTTTGAGGCCGCCGTCGCCAAGGCCAAGGCCGCTTTCGGCCGCTCCAAGGGTTTCCATGGTTTCGAGCTGCACAAGTCGATCGAGAAGCCGCAGCGCTATCGTCTGATGGTGAAGTGGGAAACGCTCGAGAACCATACCGTCGATTTCCGCGGCTCCGAGAATTTCACCGAATGGCGCGGCCTCGTCGGCCAGTATTTTGCGGCACCCCCTGAGGTCGAGCACACCGAAACCGTGCTCACCACCTGAGGCGGCTCAGGCCGCCTCCGCCAGAGGCGGCGCTTCGTACGTCTTGAAGTGGTCGATCACGACCTTGGCGATAGCGACCAGTGGCAGCGCCAGCGCCAGACCCCAGATCCCGAAGACGACGCCGAGCAGGATTTGGAACGCGAACAGCGTAGCCGGCGGGATGTCCAGTGCCTGCCGCTGCAGCAGGGGCGTCAGCACGTAGCTCTCCATGGCGTGGACGCCCATGAAGAGGAGAAAGGCCGACAGCGCCGGAATCCATCCTGAGGCGAGGCTCGCCAGCACGACCACAACGCCGGCAATGATGGCGCCGACGGTCGGAATGAAGCCGAGCAGTCCCGCCTGAATCCCGAGGATGAAGGAGCCCGGGATGCCGATGATGAGAAGCCCGATCCAGGTTACCGCCCCGACCGCGAGCATGACGATCATCTGTGCGATCAGCCATCGTTCAAGTGTCTCGCTGACGCGGTCGATGATGACGGCCGCGCGCGCGCGATGTTTTGCAGGCGCGATGAACAGCAATCCCTCGCGATAGACGCTGGGTTGGGCGGCGAAGGCGACTCCCAGAAACAGCACGATGAAGATGTTTCCCACGCCGTGGATGGTGCCAAGCAGCAGCTTGAACGTCTGGCTCACGATCGCCCCGCCGCTGGAGGCAAGGGCGCCTGCGCCGGGTATTGCCCCGCGCGACGTCGTGCCGGCCGACGGCGTCGGCTCCGGTTGCGCGTCGGGAGACGAATCGGGTCCGGAGCTCCCGAAATCGAAGAAGCTGGTGTCGATGCCGTGATTGTCCAGGAATGATTTGACGTTGCCGATCTGGGATTTGATGGTTTTGCTGAGCCCCGCCGCCTGATCGGCGATGGTGGCGCCGCCGAGATATGCGATGCCCGCGAGCATCAGCGCGAGGGCCAAGCAGACGATCGCGAGCCGCAGCGTATGCGGCAGACGCGCATGCCGGCCAAGCGCGTTGGTCAGCGCGTTGAGCCCAAGGCCCAGCAGCACCCCGGCGAAGATCAGGAGCAGGGTGGTCGCGAAGTACCAGGAGAACGCGAGCAGCACGGCGAACAGCACCACGCCGATGCCGCCGACCGAAATGCCCCAAGCCAGATCAAAACGGGTCGGCGGTCGTTCATCCGGGAATGTGATCACGCAATGTCCTTTAGGTGGACCGGGGGGCAGTCTTTCGACAAACACGCTTTTGATCAAGACCGCGTTACGCGCTGGTTTGACGCTGCCGTGTGAACGGTGCAGACCGACGAGGAGAGAACAGGTGGGGCGCGCTTGAGTTTCATCAGCAAATGGGTGGGTCTGCTCGGGCTTTTGGCCGTGCTCGTGATTGGCGACCAGATCCGGATCAACCGGCCCGGCCACAAATATCGCCTCACGGTCGAGGTGACGACGCCCGAAGGCGTCAAGTCCGGCTCCGGTATTCTGTCCGTCGTGCCCGATCGCGGCTATAGCCGGGGCGGCCGCACCACGATGCGCGGCGAGGCTGTGTTCGTCGACCTCGGCCGGGGAAAGAATGTGGTGGCATTGCTGGCGCATCAGCAGGGCGCGAAGCTCGATCTCGACGACATCAACTATGTCGCGCTCCGCGCTTATGGCGCCGCGCGAGGCAACCGTGTCTCGTTCAACGAGCTCAGCCGGCAGACCGGCGTCGTCGCGGTGCAGGGGGACCTAATGCCCGTGCTGGTGAGCTTTGGCGATCCCATGGACCCTGCGACGGCGCGCCTTGTCGCCGGCGACCATGCGGAGGCGGTCCTGGGCGACGGCTATGCACTCCGTGGCCTTACCGCCGAAATGGTGCCCAACGGGCTTTGGCCGATCGATTTCGGTGGCGCGCTCGGGGAGTCCGTGACGCGCGGAATCGAAACGAAACTGCCCTGGTTGGCTGCGCCGGGCGACCCGGCGGCGACCGCACTGAAGACCGCCGGCCTGCCCCTTGGCGGCGCGATCGTGGCCCGGGAGGCATTTGCGCGAAAATAGCATTGCCGTCCCGCGTACCCTTCTGTTGAATTTGTTCCATCCCGGGGGCATGTTTGGAGAATCTTCTTCGGCGGGGAGGTCTGAGCGGGAGATGAGAAAGCCGGTCGTCGGCGTGATCGGGAATGCCCATCGCGTTGAAAATCGATTTCAGGTCCAGATGGTCGGCGAGCGTAATCTGCGCGCCGTGGCCGAGGTTTCAGGCGGCCTGCCGGTGATGTTCGCGGGCTCGCCTGACATCACCGATATCGGCGCGCTGCTCGATACGGTCGACGGCATCGTGCTGACTGGCGCCCGGGCCAACGTCCACCCGACCCGTTTCAACGTCGATCCGTGTGAGGCGCACGAGCCCTACGACATCCACCGTGACGAGGTGGCGCTGGCGCTCTCGGTCGCCTGCGTTGCCCGCGGTATCCCGCTGTTCGGCATCTGCCGGGGCCTCCAGGAGATGAATGTCGCCTTCGGCGGCTCGCTGCATCCCGAGATCCGCGAGATCCCGGGCCGCATGAACCATCGCATGCCGAGGCTCGAGAACGGTGAGATCCACCCCGATCCGACAGTGGTGTTCGCCGATCGCCACGACGTCGATCTGACGCCGGGCGGCGCGTTCGCAGAATTGCTCGGCTGTGACAAGATCAGGGTCAATTCGCTGCACGGCCAGGGCATCCTCGATCCCGGCAAGCGCGTGCTGATCGAGGGCATTGCCGAGGACGGCACCATCGAGGCAATCCGCATCGCGGAAGCCAGGGCTTTTGCGCTCGGGGTGCAATGGCACGCCGAATACGACCCGCAGCACAATCCGATCAACCGAAAACTGTTCGAGGCGTTCGGTCAGGCCATGGTGGCGAAGCAGCGCGCGGCGGCGTAGCTGCGGGGCTGCGCCGAGGCCGATAAGGCTCTCGATCGTTGCGACCGGCGGCGGAGGATTGGCGATTTTCGCAAACAGGCACGAGAACTAGTCTCCAGGATGGATTTCGCGGCGCTGAACGCATCCTGCGATTACCAACAGCGCTCGCGATCTCTCGGGCGCAATAAACCAGATATCAAGAATTGATGCGCGCCAGTTTTCTCGATTCCGATTCGTTCTTTGAGAACGAAGTGGAGTCAGACGCAGAACAAAGCTCGAGGACCACAAAAAAAGGCGCCCCGAGGGGCGCCTTTCGTGCGTCGTAGTCGTTCCGGCGGCTTAGCCCGAATAGTACATCTCGAACTCGACCGGGTGCGGGGTCATTTCGAAGCGGGCGACTTCGGTCATCTTCAGCTCGATATAAGCGTCGATGAAGTCGTCGTCGAACACGCCGCCGTTCTTCAGGAAGCCGCGATCCTTGTCGAGGTTTTCCAGCGCCTCGCGCAAGCTGCCGCACACTGTCGGGATCTGCTTCAGCTCTTCCTTCGGCAGATCGTAGAGGTCCTTGTCCATCGCCGGACCCGGATCGATCTTGTTCTTGATGCCGTCGAGGCCCGCCATCAGCATCGCGGCGAAGCCGAGATATGGATTGGCGAGCGGATCGGGGAAGCGCACCTCGACGCGCTTGGCCTTCGGCGAAGCGGTGTAGGGGATGCGGCAGGACGCCGAGCGGTTGCGGGCGGAATAGGCGAGCAGCACGGGAGCCTCATAGCCCGGGACCAGACGCTTGTAGGAGTTGGTCGACGGGTTGGTGAAGGCGTTGATCGCCTTGGCGTGCTTGATGATGCCGCCGATGTAATGGAGGCAGGTCTCCGACAGGTCGGCGTATTTGTTGCCGGCGAACACCGGCTTGCCGTCCTTCCAGATCGACTGGTGCACGTGCATGCCCGAGCCGTTGTCGCCGAAGACCGGCTTCGGCATGAAGGTGGCGGTCTTGCCGTAGATGTGCGCAACCTGGTGGATGCAGTATTTGTAGATCTGCATGTGGTCGGCCATCAAGGTCAGCGTGTCGAACTTCATGCCGAGCTCGTGCTGGGCGGAAGCGACCTCGTGATGGTGCTTCTCGACCTTCACGCCCATCTTGGCCATGGCGCCGAGCATCTCCGAGCGCATGTCCTGCACGGAGTCCTGCGGCGGCACCGGGAAGTAGCCGCCCTTGGTACGGACACGATGGCCGAGATTGCCGCCTTCATATTCGGTGTCGGAGTTGGTCGGCAGCTCGGAAGAGTCGAGGCGGAAGCCGGTGCTGTAGGGGTTGGCGGAGAAGCGCACGTCGTCGAACACGAAGAACTCGGCTTCGGGGCCGACGAACACGGTGTCGCCAACGCCCATCGACTTGACCATCGCCTCGGCCTTCTTGGCGATGCCGCGGGGATCCCGGTTGTAGGGCTCGCCGGTGGTCGGCTCGAGCACGTCGCAGGTGATGACCATGGTGGTCTCGGCGAAGAACGGATCGATCGTCGCGGTCACCGGATCGGGCATCAGGCACATGTCGGACTCGTTGATCGCCTTCCAGCCGGCGATCGAGGAGCCGTCAAACATCGTCCCTTCGGCGAAAATGTCCTCATCGATCATGCTGATGTCGAAGGTGACGTGCTGCCACTTGCCGCGCGGATCGGTGAAGCGCAGGTCGACGTATTTGACGTCGTTGTCCTTGATCGATTTCAGGACGTCTTTGGCGGTCTTCATGCATACCCCTTTTGGCTCTGCGGGTCGGTTTCCAAACTTCGAGCGACCGTGTTCACGCTTCTTGAGGCGCGCGAGGCACAAACAAAATGAGGCCGCCGAAGCAGCCTATTTCTTGTCAGAATGTCGCAAAATGCGGGATAGCACCCGGCTCAGATAGCGTCCAGCCCGGATTCGCCGGTCCGGATGCGGATCGCCTCTTCGATGTTGGAGACGAAGATCTTGCCGTCGCCGATGCGCCCGGTTTGCGCGGCGCGGCGGATTGCGTCGATGGCGCGCTCGACCAGATCGTCGCCGATCACGATCTCGATCTTCACCTTGGGCAGGAAGTCGACGATGTATTCTGCGCCGCGGTACAGCTCAGCGTGACCCTTCTGCCGGCCGAAGCCCTTGGCTTCGGTGACGGTGATGCCCTGAAGGCCGACTTCCTGAAGCGCTTCCTTCACCTCGTCGAGCTTGAATGGCTTGATGATGGCTTCGATTTTCTTCACTGCGCGCCTCCCGGCCTTTCGAACAAATAGCAACGTCTTCGTCAGGATGCGCTTTTCTTAACGCACGATCTTGTCTTCGCTATGCCGGGATCCCTGACCAGTCCGGCAACAACGGCCGGCCACACCCTGATAAATGCCAGTGAGCACGACGAACCGAAGCGACTTCCGCGAAAGCAGGGTCTATGCCAAGTTGCAAATGCCCTGATTATTGGAGCGTTATCAGCCTTTTAACGTGCAGCTCTGATAGGTGGCGCCGACCCGCACAAAATACCGCAGACTACGAAATAGGCAAACGGTTCAATATCTGTGCAGATCGTCGTTCCGTCGGATGGCATGGTGCGGAACGTGCCTCTTGAAAAGGCTTTTGGACAGGGAAGTGGCATGGAAGTTCTGACCAACGCCGAAATGCAGCGCGCCGACGAGCTCAGCATTGCGGCAGGCACCCCCGGCTTCAAGCTGATGCTCAGCGCCGGTCAGGCGGTCGCCGAGGCCGCCCACGCGCTGGTGGAGGAGGGGCCGATCCTGATCGTGGCCGGCCCGGGCAACAACGGCGGGGACGGTTTTGTCGCAGCCGCCGAGCTCGCCGCGCAAGGCCGCGAGGTCTCGGTGATCCTGATGTGCGAGCGCGACCAGCTCCAGGGCGATGCGGCCTCGGCCGCGCGGGGCTGGAAGCACCCGGTGCTCCCGTTCAACCCGCAGGCGATCGGGCGACCGGCGCTGATCATCGATGCGCTGTTCGGCGCGGGCCTCAGCCGTCCCGCCGAGGGCGAGGCGCGCGAGATGATCGAGGCGATCAACGCCAACGGTGCGCCGGTGCTCGCGGTCGACCTGCCGAGCGGCATCAACGGCACCAGCGCAGCCGTGCTGGGCGTGGCGGTGAACGCCACCGAGACCCTTACCTTCTTCCGGAAGAAGCCGGCGCATCTGCTGCTGCCGGGGCGGATGCATTGCGGCCACGTGCGTGTCGCCGACATCGGTATCGACGCGCAGGTGCTGGACGAGATCGCGCCGCAAATATTCGAAAACGATCCGGACTTCTGGGGCGCGGCCTTTCCGGTGCCGCGCATCGACGGCCACAAATACGCGCGCGGCCATGTGCTGGCGGTCTCGGGCGATGCGGCGGCGACCGGTGCCGCGCGGCTCGCCGCGCGCGGGGCGCTGCGGGCAGGTGCGGGCCTGGTGACTCTGGCCACGCCGCGGGATGCGCTCGCGATCAATGCGGCTGCGCTCACCGCGGTCATGGTTCGCCCCGTCGATACCGCCATCGAGTTCGGCGAGCTGCTCGGCGACAAGCGTTACAACACCTGCATCATCGGCCCCGGCGCGGGTGTCGGCGAGCGCACCTGCGATCTCGTCCACACGGCGCTTAACGCCCAGCGGCGCCTGGTGCTCGACGCAGATGCGCTGACGAGCTTTGCCGCCAATCCCGAGCGCCTGTTCGAATCGATCAAGACGTCGCAGGACAAGGCGGTGGTGCTGACGCCGCACGAGGGCGAGTTCCCACGGCTGTTCTCCGACCTCAGCAATAAATATCCGGGCCGCTCGAAGATCGAGCGCGTGCGCGCTGCCGCCGAGCGCTCCGGCGCGGTCGTGCTGCTGAAGGGCGCGGACACCACGATTGCCGCGCCCGACGGCCGGGCCACCATCGCCGCCAACGCACCACCCTGGCTCGCCACCGCGGGCGCCGGCGACGTTCTCACCGGCATCATCGCAGGGCTGCTGGCGCAAGGCGTGCCGGCATTCGAAGCCGCCAGCATCGCCGTCTGGATGCATGGCGAAGCGGCGAGCGAAGCGGGGCCGGGGCTGATCGCGGAGGATCTCACCGAGACGCTGCCGGCCGTGCACCGGCGAATCTATGGTGCGCTGGGGGTGGAATACTGAGCTCTCACTCCACCGCGTACCAGCGCACCAGCCGCGGTGCGGCCCAGTCGGTTACGACGGATTCGATCAGCCATCGGCCGGGACCTCTGGCCTCGAATGCGACGCGCTGGGTCAGGCCGGGTTCGATCGCGAGCGTGTCGAGCCAATAGGGCTTCCAGCCGTCGTCGAGCTTGTCGAGCAGGCGGAAATGGTGGCCGTGGAGATGGAAGACGGTGGCGACGGGTGCGGAGTTCTTGAGCGCCAGCACGACGGTGCGGCCGGCCTTGGTGCGAAAGGTAGGGGCGGAGGACGTCGAGAAATTTGCGGGCCGTACCCACCCGACGTCGGCTGCCCCGAGCGTGACATCGAATCGCAGGGCGCCTTTCAGATCTAGCCGGTCGGGCAGGTCATTCGGAGGGAGCGGCTGCGGCGGCAACAGCGGCACGCGCCGGTCAAGCTTGCCGGAGACCGTCAGGCGGCCGATCTGGCGCGCCTCCTTGCCGTCATGCAGCAGGAATGGGGCCGATGTGGCCGCATCCACGAAGGCGTCGGCGCGTGCGCCGGGAGCCAGCACCAGCGCGCCGTTGCGCGTCGGGAACGGCTCGGCCGGCTGTCCGTCCAGGGCCAGCACCTGGACTTCGTGACTTTCCAATTTGATCGCCAGAACAGAACGTTGCGAGCCGTTGATAAAGCGCAGCCGCAGCCGCTCATTGGCCGCAGCTGAGAGTTCGAATGAAGTCGTTCCGTTGATCGTATAGAGCGGGGATGTGTCCTTCGGGTCCCGGCCCGGGGGAAGTGCGGTTCCATCTGGCCGTAGCCGCCATTCCTCGATCAAGAGAACCACGTCGCGATCGGCGGCGACCGGGTTTGTCTCGGCGGCAATGATCGGAAGCGGGCGCGCGGGCTGCTTCAGGCCGTCCTCGAACAGGCGAAAGTCGGCCAGCAAGATTCCCGCATTTGGTACTGAAATAATTGATGTTTCTGTCGCGTCCGGGGCCGTCGGGGCGCGTCCTCGAAGCGGGTCGGCCGCGGCCGGGCCTCCAAGGCCGTACCAGACTGGTGCAAGCGGCACAGGCAGGTCGTTGCGGAAGACCACCTCGCAGCGGTCGCCACGTTTGAGACGGACATCCCCGAGGTGGCTGACGGCGGCCAGCTCCCAGATGGGTGTGGCCGGCTGCCCCGGCGTCAGAGCCAGCGTCCCCGGCCTTGCCTGAAGCGCGAGCTGGGCGGTCACGGCCGGGACTGCGCCGCCCGCCATCAGCCCGGCCACAGAGGCGCCAAGTCCGGCTCCAAGTCCGGCCAAAACCTCGCGCCTCGTCGGGTCGAAGATCCGCGTTTTCATGGCCGATCCGGACCACGGCGTGCTGGATAAGTCCAGCCGTCGTGCCTAGTTGAAGCCTGCCTCTATCGGGCCATTTTTTTGCTGCGAACAGGCGGGCACATGCTATAAGCCCGCCGCCCGCGGCATCGCGGCCGGTCTTGATGCAAATTTACGCGGGCGTGGCGGAACTGGTAGACGCGCTGGATTTAGGTTCCAGTGACGAAAGTTGTGGGGGTTCGAGTCCCTCCGCCCGCACCAAGCGCTTTCAGCGTTTGCACGGATTACGCGATCTGCTCCTGCGCGGATGTTTGTCCGCCGGAAGCCGGTCCGATGAACCACCGGCGTTGAGGCGTTCGCCTCGCGCCGGATCGATTAATGACAGCGTCCCGACGCATGCGCACCGGGACCGAACGAGAAGAAGATTGGACACCATGCAGGTCACAGAAACCCTCTCGGAAGGTTTGAAGCGCGAGTTCAAGATCAGCGTTCCCGCGTCTGATCTCGACGCCAAGGCCGGTGCCAAGCTCGTCGATCTCAAGGACAAGGTCCGCATCAACGGCTTCCGTCCCGGCAAGGTGCCGGTCACGCACCTCAAGAAGGTCTATGGCCGCTCGGTGATGGCCGAGACCATCGACCAGACCATCCGCGACACCAACACGCAGCTGTTCTCCGAGCGCGGCTTCCGCCTGGCGACCGAACCGAAGATCACCATGCCGACCGAGCAGGCCGAGGTCGAGGAGCTGCTCAACGGCAAAACCGATCTGACCTACACGGTTGCGATCGAGGTGGTGCCGTCGATCGCGCTCGCCGACTTCAAGACCTTCGAGGTCGAGAAGCCCGTCGCCGAAGTCACCGACGCCGACGTCGATGAGGCGATCAAGCGCATCGCCGATTCGAACCGTGGCTATGCCCCGAAGGCCGAGGGCGCCAAGGCCGAGTCGGGTGATCGCGTCACCGTTGCCTTCAAGGGCACCATCAACGGCGAGGCCTTCGAGGGCGGCGCCGGCGAGGGCATCCAGGTCGTGATCGGATCCAACACCTTCATCCCCGGCTTCGAAGAGCAGCTCACCGGCATCGCCACGAACGAGACCCGCACGCTGAAGGTGGCGTTCCCCAAGAACTACATGAACGACAAGCTCGCCGGCCAGCCGGCCGAGTTCGAGACGACCGCGACGCTGATCGAGGCGCCGCAGGACCTCGCGATCGACGACGAGTTCGCCAAGACCCTCGGCCTCGAATCGCTGGACAAGCTGAAGGAAGCGGCGCGCGAACGGCTGGTCGCCGAGTTCGCGACCGCGACGCGCCAGCGCGTCAAGCGCGCGCTGCTCGACCGCCTCGACGAGGCCCATCGCTTCGAGGCTCCGCCCTCGCTGGTCGACGAGGAGTTCAATCTGATGTGGAACTCGGTGAAGGCCGAGATGGACTCCGCCGGCAAGACCTTCGCCGACGAGGACACCACTGAAGACGCCGCCAAGGAAGAGTACCGCAAAATCGCCGACCGCCGCGTGCGGCTCGGCCTCGTGCTTTCCGAGATCGGCGAGAAGAACAAGATCTCCGTGACCGACGACGAGGTCGGCCGCGCCGTGATCGAGCGGGCGCGCTCGATGCCGGGCCGCGAGAAGGAGGTCTGGGACTATTACCGCAGCAACGCCCAAGCGTTGGCCCAGCTTCGTGCACCGATCTATGAGGACAAGGTCGTCGACTTCATCCTCGAGCTCGCCAACGTGACCGAAAAGAAGGTTTCGCGTGACGATCTCTACAAGGACGACGAGGCGGAAAAGACCGCCGCCTGAGGGCTCCAGAAGAGCCTTTAGGATAGCCTTGCATTAAGGATGATCAGCAAAGAGGTCGAGCTAGCCAGGTGGCCGGCTGGGCCTCTTTGTACGAATCAGCTTCAACTGCCTCACGGATTAAGCCTTAATTCGCTCCGCACTTGTCAGGCGCGAATTGGGCTATATCTGTCGCTACGCCTTCCGCTTCTACCAAGTTCGTCTATCAAGTTCCTGCATCACGGGACGTCCATCGGCCCTCCGGCAGATCCAGCCCCGACTGGCAGCCGGGCCTGGCGATGTCCGCCTCTTCAAAACCCTAGGTGACTCATGCGCGATCCGGTTGAAACCTACATGAACCTCGTGCCCATGGTGGTCGAGCAGACCAACCGTGGCGAGCGCGCCTACGACATTTTCTCGCGCCTTCTGAAAGAGCGCATCATCTTCCTGACCGGGCCGGTCGAGGACGGCATGTCGACGCTCATTGTCGCGCAGCTGTTGTTCCTTGAGGCGGAAAATCCGAAGAAGGAAATCTCGATGTACATCAACTCGCCGGGCGGCGTGGTGACGTCGGGCCTCGCGATCTACGACACCATGCAGTTCATTCGCCCGCCGGTCTCGACGCTGTGCACGGGCCAGGCCGCCTCGATGGGCTCGCTGCTGCTCTGCGCCGGCGAGAAGGACATGCGCTTCTCGCTGCCGAACGCTCGCATCATGGTGCATCAGCCCTCCGGCGGCTTCCAGGGCCAGGCCACCGACATCATGCTGCACGCCCAGGAAATCCTGAACCTGAAGAAGCGGCTGAACGAGATCTACGTGAAGCACACCGGTCAGACCTACAAGGCGATCGAGGACGCGCTGGAACGCGACAAGTTCCTGACCGCGAGCGACGCCAAGGAGTTCGGCCTGGTCGACAGGGTCATCGACAAGCGCGCCGAGGAAACCGCGGCGCCGAAGACCCCGTAGCACTACTGCGGCGGCGAACCCTCCGGGCTCGCCGGCGCCATTAGGGAGCGTTCACGTTAAGGACACGTGCGCGCGTCGCAAAACGTAGTTTTGCGCCCTGCGACAGGCAGAAAGTTCCGCTTTCGTGCTTGTTTTTCGTGGCAATCCAGCAACGCCGGGGTGATTTCGATCACTTCGCCCGTGCCAAGACCGGAAATCACGGTATTGTCACGGGTAGCCGGCGACCCCCGATTAGCGAATTCTTGATAGTCGGGTGACAGCATGGTTCGCTACGACTGATCGGCTATGATCGCGGGGAATCGAGTGACCGTGATTCGCACGGCATGTAACGCGTAGGGTCTTTTTTGGTACGGAATTTGCTCTATTTGAAGGACTGTACCGGCTGTCGTGCCGGAATAGGGCGATCGAGCGGACGGGATCGAACCGCGGACGGAGACATGAATGAGTAAGGTCGGCACGAGCGACTCCAAGAACACGCTGTATTGCTCGTTCTGCGGCAAGAGCCAGCACGAAGTGCGCAAACTGATCGCGGGTCCCACGGTCTTCATTTGCGACGAGTGCGTCGAGCTCTGCATGGACATCATTCGCGAGGAGAACAAATCCTCGCTGGTGAAGTCGCGCGACGGGATTCCGACGCCGAAGGAAATCTGCAAGGTGCTGGACGATTACGTGATCGGCCAGAACCATGCGAAGAAGGTCCTCTCGGTCGCGGTGCACAATCACTACAAGCGCCTCAACCACCAGACCAAGCACAACGACGTCGAGCTTGCGAAGTCGAACATCCTGCTGATCGGTCCGACCGGCTCGGGCAAGACGCTGCTCGCGCAGACGCTCGCCCGCATCCTGGACGTGCCGTTCACGATGGCGGATGCGACGACGCTGACGGAAGCCGGCTATGTCGGCGAGGACGTCGAGAACATCATCCTGAAGCTGCTCCAGGCCGCCGACTACAACGTCGAGCGTGCCCAGCGCGGCATCGTCTATATCGACGAAATCGACAAGATCAGCCGCAAGTCCGACAATCCCTCGATCACGCGCGACGTGTCGGGTGAGGGCGTGCAGCAGGCGCTGCTCAAGATCATGGAAGGCACGGTGGCTTCGGTCCCGCCGCAGGGCGGCCGCAAGCATCCGCAGCAGGAATTCCTGCAGGTGGACACCACCAACATCCTGTTCATCTGCGGTGGTGCGTTCTCGGGCCTTGAGAAGATCATTTCGGCACGCGGACGTTCGACCTCGATCGGTTTCGCCGCCCAGGTGCTCGCGCCGGAAGACCGCCGCACCGGCGAAATCTTCCGTCACGTCGAGCCGGAGGATCTCCTGAAGTATGGCCTGATCCCGGAATTCGTCGGCCGTCTGCCCGTCGTGGCGACGCTGGAAGATCTGGACGAGGCTTCGCTCAAGAAGATCCTGGTCGAGCCGAAGAACGCGCTGGTGAAGCAGTACCAGCGGCTGTTCGAGATGGAGAACATCGAGCTGACCTTCGCCGACGAGGCGCTTGGCGCGGTTGCCCGCAGGGCGATCGAGCGCAAGACCGGTGCGCGCGGACTGCGCTCGATCCTTGAGGCGATCCTGCTCGAGACCATGTTCGACCTGCCGGGCCTCGAAGGTGTGGAAGAAGTCGTGATTTCCCGCGAAGTCGTGGAAGGAACGGCGCGTCCGCTCTACATTTACGCCGATCGGTCCGATCGCGCCGTCGAGAACGCCAGCGCCTGATTTGCGGCGCTGGAACGCTCCAATCGTCTCCTCAAGCAAGGGCTGCGGAAAGTATCTCCGCAGCCGGTGTTGCGTCGCTTATTTGCGTGCGTAAGCGCCTGATGGCGCGCGTCTTCAATGACTTGACACCCCCCGGGTCGATAGCCACCTAATGTCGGCGGCGAGCAAAAATTCTCTTCAAGATTCGCCTCAGTTCCGATCCGGCAGGCCGGTCCAATCTCAAAAGGACCGACCGGTTTTGCCGATCACCTCGGCACCTTGTGGCGGTTGCGCATGAGCATGGCGGGCTGCGTGCAAGGGGGCAAAGCAAAAGGAAAAAGGCCATGACCAATCCAAAACCCAGGCCAACCATCGTTCATGGCGAAACGCACGCCTACCCCGTGCTGCCCCTGCGCGACATCGTCGTCTTCCCGCACATGATCGTTCCGCTCTTCGTCGGCCGCGAGAAGTCGATCCGCGCGCTCGAAGAGGTGATGAAGAACGACGCGCTGATCATGCTCGCGACCCAGAAGAACGCGTCCGACGATGATCCGGCACCCGATTCCATCTACGAGACCGGTACGCTTGCCAGCGTGCTCCAGCTCTTGAAGCTTCCCGACGGCACCGTGAAGGTGCTGGTCGAAGGGCTCGAGCGTGCGCGCGTGCAGAAGTACACCGATCGCGCCGACTATTACGAAGCGACTGCGATTGCGCTCGCCGACACCGATGCGAAGTCGGTCGAGGCCGAGGCCATGGCGCGCTCGGTCGTGTCCGACTTCGAGAGCTATGTGAAGCTCAACAAGAAGATCTCGGCCGAGGTCGTCGGCGTCGTGCAGGCGATCACCGATTTCGCCAAGCTCGCCGACACCGTCGCCTCGCATCTCGCCGTCAAGATCGCGGATCGCCAGGGCATCCTGGAGACGCTGTCGGTCACGCAGCGCCTGGAGAAGGTGCTGGGCCTGATGGAGAGCGAGATCTCGGTGCTTCAGGTCGAGAAGCGCATCCGCTCGCGCGTCAAGCGCCAGATGGAGAAGACCCAGCGCGAGTACTATCTCAACGAGCAGATGAAGGCGATCCAGAAGGAGCTCGGCGACGACGACGGTCGCGACGAACTCGCCGATCTCGAAGAGAAGATCTCCAAGACCAAGCTCTCCAAGGAAGCGCGCGAGAAGGCGCAGCATGAATTGAAGAAGCTGCGCCAGATGTCGCCGATGTCCGCGGAAGCGACCGTCGTGCGCAACTATCTGGATTGGCTGCTGTCGATCCCGTGGAACAAGAAGTCCAAGGTGAAGAAGGATCTGGAAGCCGCGCAGGCGGTTCTGGATGCCGATCACTACGGGCTGGAGAAGGTCAAGGACCGCATCGTCGAGTATCTCGCCGTGCAGTCGCGCGCCAACAAGCTGACCGGCCCGATCCTGTGCCTCGTCGGCCCTCCCGGTGTCGGCAAGACCTCGCTCGGCAAGTCGATCGCCAAGGCGACCGGGCGTGAGTTCGTGCGCGTGTCGCTCGGTGGCGTGCGTGACGAGGCCGAGATCCGAGGTCACCGCCGCACCTATATCGGTTCGATGCCCGGCAAGATCATCCAGTCGATGCGGAAGGCGAAGTCGTCCAATCCGCTGTTCCTGCTGGACGAGATCGACAAGATGGGCGCCGATTTCCGCGGCGATCCGTCCTCGGCTTTGCTCGAGGTCCTCGACCCCGAGCAGAACGCGACCTTCAACGACCACTATCTCGAGGTCGATTACGATCTGTCCAACGTGATGTTCATCACGACCGCGAATACGCTCAATATTCCCGGGCCGCTGATGGACCGCATGGAGATCATCCGGATCGCGGGCTACACCGAGAACGAGAAGGTCGAGATCGCGCGCAAGCACCTGATCCCGAACGCGGTGTCCAAGCACGGCTTGGACTCCAAGGAGTTCTCGATTGACGACGATGCGCTGCTGCTTCTGATCCGCCGCTACACCCGCGAAGCGGGCGTGCGCAATTTGGAGCGTGAGCTCTCCACACTCGCCCGCAAGGCGGTGAAGGAGCTGATGATCTCCAAGAAGAAGTCGGTCAAGGTCACCGAGAAGACTCTGGAAGAGCTGCTCGGCGTGCCGAAGTACCGCTACGGCGAGATCGAGAGCGAGCCGCAGGTCGGCATCGTCACCGGCCTTGCCTGGACCGATGTCGGCGGCGAGTTGCTGACGATCGAAGGCGTCATGATGCCCGGCAAGGGCAAGATGACGGTCACGGGCAATCTGCGCGACGTGATGAAGGAATCGATCTCGGCGGCGGCGTCCTACGTCCGCTCGCGCGCGATCGTCTACGGCATCGAGCCGCCGCTGTTCGACCGGCGCGACATCCACGTGCACGTGCCGGAAGGCGCGACGCCGAAGGACGGTCCGTCGGCGGGCGTTGCGATGGCCACCGCGATCATCTCGGTGATGACCGGCATCCCGGTCCGCCACGATGTCGCGATGACCGGCGAGATCACGCTGCGCGGCCGCGTTCTGCCGATCGGCGGCCTGAAGGAGAAGCTGCTGGCTGCTGCCCGCGGCGGCATCAAGACGGTGCTGATCCCCGAGGACAACGCCAAGGATCTCACGGAGATTTCCGATGCGATCAAGGGCGGCATGGAGATCATCCCGGTCTCCCGCCTCGACGACGTCGTCGCCAAGGCGCTGGTCAAGAAGCCGGTGCCGATCGTCTGGGAAGAGGACACCAAGGTCACGGTCAAGCCGGACGGCGACGAAGCCGCCGGCGGCCTGACCGCTCACTGAGGTCGCAGCTCGAAAAGATGATAAAACGGCGCCTTCGGGCGCCGTTTTTGTTGTGGGGGCATTTTGTTTTGGGCAGTGGATGACGACAATGCACATCGACGGGCAATGCCATTGCGGCGCGATCACCTTTGAAGCCGAGATCGATCCCGAGACGGTGTCGGTCTGCCATTGCCGGGACTGCCAAACCCTAACGGGTTCGCCGTTCCGGGTGACGGCGATCTGCACCAAGACCGACGTCAAGCTGACCGCCGGCACGCCCAGGATCTACGGCAAGCGCGGCGACAACGGTCGGATGCGCTTCCAGCACTTCTGCGCCGAGTGCGGTTCCCCGCTGTTCACGAGCGGCGAGGGCGACCAGGAGGACGATTGGGGCATCCGCTGGGGCAGCATCCGCCAGCGCGACAAATTGCGGCCCGTCAGGCAGATCTGGTGCCAGTCGGCGGCGGTGTGGATCGACGCGGTGCCGTTGCTGCCGGGGCGGCCGGGGGATTGAGGTTCGGCTTGCCCAGCCGCGAGCGAGCGAAGGCTGGTGGGCGGTCACGGATTCGAACCGCGGACCCTCTCGGTGTAAACGAGATGCTCTAACCAGCTGAGCTAACCGCCCCACGGCGCCTCTTTAGCGCCCCCTCGGGTGTTGGAGCAAGAGGCGGCCGCACCGCAAATCATGCTCATTTGAACCGCTTGATGGCCTTCCGGCGTGGTATCACGACCGGCAAAACGACAGAGGCCCCAATGGAACAACCAAGCGGACACGAGCAGAACGCCGATCAGATCGCCTACTGGAACGGTCCCAGCGGGCAGCGCTGGGCCGATCGCCATGCGGCGCAGGAGAGCCTGCTCGGACCAATTGCCGATGTGCTGATCGACCGCGCCAAGCCGAAGCCGGGGGAGCGCGTCCTCGACGTCGGCTGCGGCTCCGGCGCGACGACGTTCGCGTTCGCGAAGGTTGTCGCGCCTGATGGCTTCGCGCTCGGGCTCGACGTCTCCGAGCCGATGCTGTCGCAGGCGCGCGCGTTTGCGCCAAAGGGCCTGCCGCTCGATTTCGTGCTGGCGGATGCGACGGTGCATCGGTTCGAGCCGGCCAGTTTTGACCTGCTAGCCTCGCGGTTCGGCGTGATGTTCTTCGCTGACCCGATCGTGTCTTTCACCAACCTCCGCCGCGCATTGAAGCCGACGGGGCGGCTGGCGTTTGCCTGCTGGCGCGAGCCGAAGGAAAATCCCTGGATGATGGCGCCGCTGATGGCGGTCTACAAACACGTGCCCAAGATGCCGCCGGTCGGGCCGGACGAGCCGGGCCCGTTCGCCTTTGCCTCCGAAGAGCGCGTAACGCGCATCCTGAAAGGCGCGGGCTTCGTCGACGTCGCGATGGAACCGCACAATCTCGCGATGGATGTCGCGATCGGCGGCGGGCTCGATGCCGCGGTCGAGGGCTCACTCCAGATCGGCCCCGCCAGCCGCGCGCTGCAAGGCCATCCGCCCGAGACGTATGCCGCGGCAAAAGCCTCGATCCGCGAGATGCTCGCCCCGTTCCTGAAGGGGTCGAGCGTGGCGCTCCAGGGTGCGATCTGGATCGTGACGGCGAAGGCGGCGTAGGCGCCGCTCTGTCCCCGTCATTGCGAGCGCAGCGCGCTGCGCTCGCAATGACGACGGGACGCAGCCACGCAACTACCTCACACCACATCATCCGGCGCCAGCGCGCAGCCGTTGTCGGGATGCGTCTCGACCTGAAGGGTGGTGTGGCCGATGCGGTGGGAGCGCTTCAGCATCTGCGCCGTCTCCATCAGGAATGCATCGCCGGCGCCGGTGGGCATGACGAGATGGCAGGTCAGCGCCGTCTCAGTGGTCGAGATCGGCCAGACGTGGAGATCGTGGATCGCAGTGACGCCGGGCCGCTCCAGCAGTAGGATCTTGATTGCGGCAATGTCGGTGCCCCTGGGCGCGGCCGCCATCGACATGTCGATGGAGCCGCGGAGCAGGCTGGTGGTGCTCCAGAGAATGGTGGCGCAGATGACGAGGCTGGTGACGGGATCGAGCCAGAGCCAGCCGGTCCAGATGATCAGCGCCGCCGAGACCACGACGCCGAGCGAGACCACGGCGTCGGCCGCCATGTGCAGATAGGCGCCTTCGATGTTGATGTCGTCCTTGCGCCCGCGCGCGAACAGCATGGCCGTAAAACCGTTGATGAGGATGCCGATGCCGGCGACCACCATTACGGTGATGCCGGCGACGGGCTCCGGTTCACGCAGGCGCAAAAACGCTTCCCAGCCTATCGCACCGGTCGCGACCAGCAGGAACACCGCGTTCGCCAGCGCCGCCAGGATGGTGGAGGCGCGCAGGCCATAGGTGAAGCGGCCGCTGGGCGCGCGCCGCGCCGCGATCGACGCGCACCAGGCCACGACCAGGCCGAGCACGTCGCTAAGGTTATGGCCGGCGTCCGCAAGCAGGGCGGTGGAGTTGCCGATATAGCCGTAGACGGCCTCGGCCAGGACCAGCGCGGTATTGAGCGTGATGCCGATCGCGAACGCCGTGCCGAAGCTGGCGGGCGCATGGGCATGGGCGTGGCTACCATGATCGTGATCATGGCCGTGGCTATGATCGTCGTGATGATGGCCGTGATGGTCGTGGCTGCCCACCTCTAGCGCTCCCTGGACGCTGCCAAATCAGGCGCCATTGTAGGCGTTTCGGCAGCCCCGTCACGGCGGAACAGCACGTAGAGCGCCGGCAGCACCAGCAGCGTCAGCACGGTTGAGGAGATGATGCCGCCGATCACCACAGTCGCGAGCGGCCGCTGCACCTCGGCGCCGGCCCCGGTAGCAAGGGCCATCGGCACGAAGCCGAGGGACGCGACCAGCGCCGTCATCAGCACCGGACGCAGGCGTGTCAGCGCGCCCTCGCGCACCGCGTCGGCAACGGGCTGGCCCTCGCTGCGCAGCCGCTCGATGAAGGCGATGATGACGAGCCCGTTGAGCACGGCGACGCCCGACAGCGCGATGAAGCCGACGCCGGCGCTGATGGACAGCGGGATGCCGCGCAGCAGCAGCGCCATGACGCCGCCGGTCAGCGCCAGCGGCACGCCGGAGAACACGAGGGCCGCATCCGCCGCCGATCCCATGCCCATGAACAGCAGCAGGAACACCAGCAGCAGCGCCACCGGCACCACGAGCGTCAGCCGCTTGGTGGCGGAGACCAGTTGCTCGAACTGTCCGCCCCAGCCGATCCAGTAGCCCGGTGGCAGCTTGACCTTCTCCGCGACGGCGTTCTGGGCCTCGGCGACAAAGGAGCGCAGATCGCGCCCGCGAACGTTGGCCATAACCACCACGCGACGCTTGCCGTTCTCGCGGCTGATCTGGTTGGGTCCCGGTGCGATCTCGATCGCCGCGACGGAGGACAGCGGGACATAGCGCAACGCCGCGTTTCCGCCCGGCCATGCGGTCTTGGTGACGGCCGGTACATCCTCGCCCGGCGGCAGCGGGATCGGCAGCGACTTGATCGTGTCAGGGTCGGCACGCAGGCTTTCCGGCAGCCGCACCACGATGTCGAAGCGGCGATCGCCCTCGAACAGCTTTCCGACCGGCTTGCCGCCGATCGCGATCTCGACCACGTTCTGCACCTCGCTGAGGCTGAGGCCGTAGCGTGACAGCGCCTGGCGGTCGAGCCTGACGGTGAGGATCGGCAGGCCCGCAATCTGCTCGGTCTTGACGTCGGCCGCGCCCTCGATGGCGTGGACGACGCCGTTGACCTGCTGGGCGATGCCGGCAAGCACGTCGAGATCGTCGCCGAAGATCTTCACGCCGACGTCGCTGCGGATGCCGGCAATGAGCTCGTTGAAGCGCATCTGGATCGGCTGGGTCATGCCATAGGCCGTGCCGGGCAGGGTGTTGGCGGTGCGTTCGAGCTCGGCGATCACCTCGTCCTTGGGCTTGTCCGGGTCGGGCCATTCGTCGCGTGGCTTGAGCGTGACATAGGTGTCGGTCATATTCGGTGGCATCGGATCGTTGGCGATCTCGGCGGTACCAATCTTGGAGAAGATGGTCGCGACCTCCGGTACCTGCTTGATCGCCATTTCCAGCCGCAGCTGCATGCCGACGCTCTGGGTCAGGCTGGTGCCGGGAATCCGGATGGTTTCGATGGTAATGTCGCCTTCGTCGAGGCTCGGGATGAATTCGCCTCCCATGCGCGTCGCGGCGAAGACGCTGCCGGCAACGATCAGCATGGCGCCAAAGGCGACCATGCCACGGTAGCGGATGGCGCGGTCGAGCAGCGGCACATAGAACCGCTTGGCCGCTCTCATGAAGATGTTCTCCTTCTCCGAGACCTTGCCGGTGACGAAGATCGCAACCGCGGCCGGGACGAAGGTGATCGACAACAGCGCCGCGCCGGCGAGGGCCATCAGCACGGTCAGCGCCATCGGCGTGAACATCTTGCCCTCGGTCCCCGTCAGGGTCAGGACCGGCAGGTAGACCACGGCGATGATCATCGTGCCGAACAGGCTCGGCTTGATGACCTCGCTGCTGCCGGCGCGGATTGTCTCCATCCTCTCCTCGAGCGACAGCAGCCGGCCGCGCCTGTGCTGCTCGGCAGCGAGCAACCGCAGACAGTTCTCCACGATGATGACCGCGCCGTCGACGATGATGCCGAAGTCGATCGCGCCGAGGCTCATCAGATTCGCGCTGACCTTGCTCTCGACCATGCCTGTGATCGTGAACAGCATGGAAAGGGGAATGACACAGGCGGTGATCAGCGCGGCGCGGATGTTGCCGAGGATCAGGAAAAGCACAGCGATCACCAGCGCCGCGCCCTCGACGAGATTCTTCTCGACGGTCTGGATGGTGGCTTCCACCAGATGCGTGCGGTCATAGACGGCGCGCGCGATCACGCCGTCAGGGAGCGATTTCGCGATCTCCGTGAGCCGGGCCTTCACGCGCTGGGCCACCGTGCGGCTGTTCTCGCCGATCAGCAGCATGGCGGTGCCGAGCACGGTTTCGCTGCCGTTTGCGGTTGCTGCGCCCGAACGCAGGTCCTGGCCTTCCTGGACGTCGGCGACGTCGCGGATACGCACCGGGACGCCGCCGCGCGAACCGATCACGATGTCGCGGATCTCGGCGATATTGGCGACCTGGCCCGGGGCGCGGACGAGATATTGCTCGCCGTTGCGCTCGATATAGCCGGCACCGACATTGGCGTTGTTGGCGGCCAGCGCCGTCATGATGTCGCGAAAGCCGAGTTTGTAGGCCATCAGCCGGCCGGGGATCGGCAGCACGTGGAACTGCCGCTCATAACCGCCGATCGAGTTGACCTCGATCACGCCGGGAATGGTGCGCAGTTGCGGCTTGATGATCCAGTCCTGGATGGTGCGCAGCTCCGTCGGCGTGAACTCGGCACCGGTCTGTGACCTCGCGCCGGCCTTGGCTTCGACGGAGTAGACATAGATCTCGCCAAGGCCGGTCGAGATCGGGCCCATCGCGACCTCGGTTCCGGCCGGAAGCTGGTCCTTCGCCTGCTGGATACGCTCGTTGACGAGCTGCCGCGCGAAGTAGATGTCGGTGCCGTCCTGGAATACGACGGTGACCTGACTCAGGCCATAGCGTGAGATCGACCGGGTGTATTCGAGCTTGGGCAGCCCGCCCATCACGGTCTCGATCGGGAAGGTGATGCGCTGCTCGGATTCGAGCGGCGAGAGGCCCGGGGCACGGGTGTTGATCTGGACCTGCACGTTGGTGACGTCGGGGACCGCGTCGATCGGCAGGCGGGTGAAGTTCCAGGCGCCGAAGCCGCCGGCCGCGAGCGCGAACAGCAGGACAAGCCAACGCTGCTGCAGCGAGACCGCGATGAGACGCTCAATCATGTTCGGCCTCGCCCTTGCCCATCTCCGCCTTCACGACAAAGCTGTTTTCCGCCACGTAATGCTCCCCGGCCGAAAGGCCGGCCCTGATCTCAACATGGCGCGGATCGGAATCGCCTAGCTCCACCGGACGCGCCTCGATCTTGTCGCCATCCTCGCGGACGAACACGATGGTCCGGTTCTCCAGGGTCTGGATCGCGCTTCGGCGCACGGCGACCGCGACGTTGCGAGCGGCGAGGATCAGCCGTGCCGTGACGAACAGGCCGGGACGCAAGCGTCCGTCCGGATTTGGCAGCACCACGCGCGCCAGTGCGGTCTGGGTCTCGCTCGAGCCGATCGGGGCCATGTAGGAGATGGTGCCCTTGATCTCGCCGCGGCCGTCGTCTGGATCGATCAGCACCTCGTCGTTGAGGCGGACGCGCCGCAGGTCCTGGCGGTAGATCGACAGGTCGACCCAGATGGTGGAGAGGTCGGCGACGACGAAGGCCGGCTTCTGCTCGGAGGCGTATTCGCCGAGCGAGATCTGCCGCTCGATGATGGTGCCGGCAATCGGCGCCTTGAGCTCGTAGACGGTGAGGCTCTGGTTGCTCTCGATCGCGGCGAGCAGATCGTCCTTGCCGACCTTGTCGCCGATGCGCTTCTGGATCGATTTAGCGACGCCGGGAAAACGCGGCGTCACCTGCACCACGGCTTCCTGGTTGGCGCGCAGGATGCCGTTGAAGGCGAGCGTGTCGGTCAGCGTGACGCTCGCGGCTTCCGCCAGCGTCACGCCTGCGGCTGCAAGCTTGACGTCGGAGATGCGGATCCGGTCGGCGCCGTGCTCGTCCTGTTCGACATGGTCGTTCGGCTTCTCCGGCCTCTTGTCCGCGGCGTGTTCGGCATGCTCGACCCTTGTTGGGGCCAGCAGGGAATAGCCGTAAGCGCCAAGTGCAGCGGCAAACAATGCGACGAGGATGGTGGAGGACGTCTTCATCGTGCGCTCTCCCGCGCCAGCGTGAAGGGATTGCCGACGAGGCCTTCGATGGTCGCCACCCCCGCGTGGAAATTCTGCAGCGCCTCCTGCTCGCGCAGCCGCGCCTGGGTGACGCTGGCCTGGGCATCGAGCACTTCGAGCAGGCTGAAGCGGCCCTGGCCGTAGCCTTGCGCGATGGCGTCCGACGCTTCGGTAGCCTTGGGAATGGCGCTCTCGCGCAGCACCGCGAGCTCGCGCAGCGAGCCCTGCAGCGAGTCGTAGGCGCGGCCGGCGACCACAATCAGCGTGTTGCGGTTGGCCTCGCGCTCGGCCTTGGTCTTGGCAAGGCTTTCCTGCGCCGAGAGGATATTGCCCTGGTTCTGGTCGAACACGGGGATCGGCACCGAAACGGTGAGGCGCGCCGCGTCGTCATTGGTCTCGTTGAAATGGCGCCAGCCGGCGGCGATCCGCACGTCGGGATAGGGCCGCAGCCGTGCCAGCAACAGCTCGGCGTTGCGCTGGGCATAGATCGCGGTCCAGCGCACCAGCTGCGGATTGGCATCGATCGCGGCGACGACCGACTGGAATGTCGGCGGCCGTCCCATGGTGTCGAGCCGTCCGGAGACCTCGCCGAATTTCGGTGCCGCGTCGCCCATCAGGACCGCAAGCTCGCGCCGGGCGCTGGCCAGCGTCGCCTTGAAGCGCTCGCGGTCGGCCTTCACCAGGGCGGATGCCACTTCCGCACGGCCGGTCTCGGCCGGCGAGGAGGCGCCGGCCTCGACGCGTCGGCGCAAAAGCGGCGTCAGCCGGTCAATGGCGGTGATCTGCTCGTCGAGGATCTGGATGCGCCGCTGTGCGCCGAGCACGCTGAGGAAGGCGATCGCGGTCTCCGACAGCACCTCCAGCCTGACGGCCTTGCGCTGAATCGCGGCGACCTCGATGCCGGCGACACCCGCGGCGATCCGCGCGTCGCGCTTGCCGAACAGCTCGAAGGCCTGGCTGATCTGGAGCGTGGTCTCGGCCGATCGCGTGCCGCGATAGATGCCGGACCCGAACGAATTGTCCTGTTCGTAGGTCAGCTCCGGATTGAGAAGCGCACCTGCCTGGATGCGCTGGCCCGTGGCGATGCCGACATCGCGCTCCGCCGCGGTCAGCCGCGGGCTCGTGGCCAGCGCGCGCGAGAGCGCGCTCCGCATCGTCAGAGTCTGGGCGTGAGATGGCGCAAGCGCCAATCCGACAATCAGACACGCTGCCGCGCACGCCAGGCGCGCGGCCATTCCCCTGTAAAACATGAAACCGACCTGTGAAGGATGAACCTCATGGGCGCGGAGCGCCCGACCAATCCGTTCAGGCCATCTGTTTGGGAGGCGGGGAGTCGGTATCGGGAATAATGCCGGCGAGCCGGGGTGCGCGTTGCGGGCGCGATGCGGACACGAGCCCGATCGATGCGGCCGGTGGCGCCGGCTGCGCCACCGTCACCGAGAAGCAGCCATGGCAATGATGACCGCCGATGGCCTTGTGGTCGTTGTGATCTCCCGGGCCGTCAAGGACGGCGCTGATCTCCGAGCCGCCACCGGGCGTGGTGACGTCGATGTCGTGCAGGCCATGCAGCGCTCCCGCGAGCAGGTAGACAACCGCGATCAGCACAGACAGCAGCCCGCGCCAGTTGCGCGGCGGGCATGATCCTGAGGGCTGGCGGTTCGCGAGCACGATTTCACTCTGGTTGCGGTCTGTGTCCGGCCTAGCATGGGGGCGGGAACAGTGTCGACCCGCAACATTGTTACGTCCCTGGAACAATTGCCGCAGCGATTGCGAAGACGACAGCGCTTCTCATTGGCGCGTGATCAAGCTCAGCTGGGCATCGGCTGACGTTCCGCTTGCTGCGTTCGGCACATCGCCCGCTTCGACCGTCACGACGGCGCGACAGCCGGCTTCCATGGCCCGTTCCAGCCATTTGATGGCTTCATCAATCCACTGGTCGTGGTGCTCGGGATCGGCGATCGCCTTTTCCCGGAATGCATCTGCCTGATGAAGGCACGCGGTTCTGCGATCCACGCCGCTCTCCCGATCCGGAGGTTCCGCCCCTATCGCATCCTTGATGATCGGAGAGCCGGCGTCGTTAACATAGGACAGGAACCGCCGCCCAAAAAGAAAGCCCAGCCGGGACTGACCGGCTGGGGCTTTCGTGCTCACAAACTTCATCCTTGGGACTTGGACACCTAATCCGCATCGCGCCGGTTCGTTCCCGCGCGCTCGGTCCAGTTTGGAACGTTCTTTCTTCGTTGTGATTAGCGACGAGGAGAAATCGAGGAGGACGGACTATGGACGGATTGATTTATCTCATCGGCTTGATCGTCGTCGTCATGGCGATCCTGTCGTTCTTCGGCCTGCGCTGAGAGAGCGGCGATGACGATGGAAACTCTCATACGGGAAGACATCATGGAAGGCGGCGGCGTCGCTGCCGATGACCGGAGCACCATTCAGTGGAGCTCGGTGATCGCAGGCGCGTTGGCCGCTGGCGCAATGTCGTTCATCCTGGTCGGCTTTGGTGTCGCCGTCGGACTGGGCGTCAGTTCAGCCTCGCCGACATGGCGCGATGCATCGGCGGCGCTGGCTTTGCTGTCGGGGCTGTATCTGATCATCCAGGCGATTATCAGCTTCGGCTTCGGCGGCTATGTCGCCGGCCGGACAACGCGACCAGCCCCGACGATCACAACGATCGAAGACGACGGCGAACGGCGGGACGGGCTGCATGGCCTGATGTCCTGGGCGCTTGCCGTGCTGCTTGGTGCCGCTCTGCTCGCGATACTCGGCGCAGCTGCGATTGATCGTTCGCCGATGCGCAGTTCGGCGAGCAATACCTCCGCCGCCGAGCCTCTGTTGAGCTACGAGCTGGACAAGCTGTTTCGCGCGCCGCGGCGGCCCCCTAACACCGACCTCAGGGAAGCCCGCGCCGAAGCAGGACGCATCTTGATGACGTCATCGAGCCACAGCGGCATCAGCACCGATGATCGGACCTATCTGGTGCAGCAGGTGGCCGCGCTGACGGGACTCGCCGCTCCCGACTCGGAACGACGGGTCGACGCGCTGATCGCGGATTCAAGGACGGCGATCAATCGGGCGCGGCGTAATTCCATCATCGTCGCCTTCTCCGTTGCCGCAGCAACCCTGATCGGCGCTGCCGTGGCCTGGGCTGCGGCGGTGGCCGGCGGGCGGCACCGCGATGGAGAGCCGTTGCCGAACTGGATGGCAAGCTCGAACCGCTTCCATCGCTCTCCGCGCGCGATGCCGGTGCCCTGACGTGCAGGACGATGGCCGGGAGCGATCCCGGCCATGGTCTTTTGACGAGAGGCGCTAGGCCTTCTCCTCCCAGATCATGGCGAGGTGCACGATCGTCTGCACCGCCTTCTCCATGTCCTGCCGGCTGACCCATTCGAGCCGGGAGTGAAATGCGTGCTCGCCGGCGAAGATGTTGGGGCAGGGCAGGCCCATGAAGGAGAGGCGCGAGCCATCGGTGCCGCCGCGGATCGCGGTGCGCATCGGGCGCAGGCCGGCGCGGCGGATCGCTTCGATGGCGTATTCGAGAATATGCGGGTGACGATCGATCACCTGCTTCATGTTGCGGTACTGCTCTCGCACCTCGAATGTGTAGGTCGAGCGCGGAAAATCCTTCATCACGTCCTTGACGATGTTATCGAGCAGGATCTCCTTCTCCTTCAGCCCTTCCTCGGTGAAGTCGCGCACGATGAAGGAGAGCGTCGCCTGCTCCAGCGCGCCCTCGATGCCGATCGGATGCAGAAAGCCCTGCTTGCCTGATGTCGTCTCGGGCGAGCAGCCTTCGCGGGGCAGGCGCTCGACGATGGCGGCGGCGATCTTGATCGCATGCTCCATCTTGCCCTTGGCATAGCCGGGATGGGCGCTGACGCCGTTGATGGTGATGGTGGCGCCGTCCGCCGAGAAGGTCTCGTCCTCCACGCTGCCCGCGCTCTCGCCGTCCATGGTGTAGCCGAACTCGGCGCCGAGCTTCTTGATGTCGACATTGTCGACGCCGCGGCCGATCTCCTCGTCGGGCGTGAACAGGATCTTGATGGTGCCGTGCTTCACGTCCGGGTTGTTGATGAAGAAATGCGCGGCATCCATGATCTCGGCCACGCCCGCCTTGTTGTCGGCGCCGAGCAGGGTGGTGCCGTCGGTGGTGATGATGTCGTTGCCGATCTGGTTCTTCAGCGCCGGATGCTCGGCGAAGCGGATCACCTGGCTGGTGTCGCCCGGCAGCGTGATGTCGCCGCCGCGATAGTTCTTCACGACCTGCGGCTTGACGTTCTTGCCGGTAACGTCGGGCGAAGTGTCCATGTGCGAGCAGAAGCAGATCACCGGCACCTTCTTCGTCGTGTTCGCCGGGATCGTTCCGTAGACGTAGCCGTAATCGTCGAGATGCGCGTCCTCGACGCCCATCTGCCTGAGCTCGGCGGCGAGCACACGGCCGAGATCTTTCTGCTTCTCGGTCGAGGGCGAGCTCGGGGATTCCGGATCGGACTGGGTGTCGATGGTGACGTAGCGCAGGAAGCGCTCGGTCACGGTATGCGAAAAGGTGAGGGAGGACATTTCTGGTCAAACCGCCGGGTCAGGGGAGAGGGGCGGTATACCAGAAAAGCAGGGCGCGGTGAGGCCGGAGGACGCTGATCAGGCTTAACGAAACGTGAGGGGTCAGATCGCCTCTTTCAGTTCCTTGACCGGGCGGAAGGCGACCTTCTTGCTGGCCTTGATGTGGATGGGCTCGCCGGTGGCGGGATTGCGGCCGGTGCGGGCGGCGCGCTTGCGAACCTGGAGGATTCCAAGCCCGACGATCCGGACGCGGTCGCCCTTCTTCAGGTGCTTGGTGATCAGGTCGACCATGTCGGTCAGAACGGCCTCAGCGCGCTTCTTCGACAGGTCCTGGCTCTCCGCAATGTCGGCAGCGAGGTGCTTGAGCGTGATGGTGGCGGGAGCGGCAGCCTTCTTCGCCATATCTGGCCTCCTCGATGCTTGCCGGTGGTCGGGTGACGATCCCTGAACCGCCAAGTTCCGGAGGCGTAGACGATTCGGGACCGGACTGACTACGCCGCGGCATGAGCGCGGGTCACGTCCGTGCGCGCCCTCGACGGAAATCCGCCCCGTTCAGGCTGTGGACGCAACATCCTTGACTTCAACAGGTCCGGCCTTTAAGTCCCCCCTCGTTCCGCAGACATTTGCGTGTCACGCGGGAGTAGCTCAGTTGGTTAGAGCGCCGGCCTGTCACGCCGGAGGTCGCGGGTTCGAGCCCCGTCTCTCGCGCCATTTTTGGCAATCCTTTCATACCCTTACCTTCAAATCCTGATCTCGCTTCGATCGCGGGTCGCTCGCGCCCCGACTTCCGCATGCTTTGTTGTCTTCGACCCGCGCAAAATTCCCTCGCCCGCGCGACGGTCGCCAGACGCTCGAGTTGATCGCGCCGTTGATCACAGGGTACCGCTCAATCCGGGATTGTTCGGATCGAGTTGATGCAGACAGCCGATTTCAGCGCGACGTTGCAGAATTTGTTCGCGAAGGGCGTGCGCTACGGGACCGTGATCGATCTGGGCTGCGCCGACGGGCACTTCGTGCTCAACCATCAGTCGTGCCTCAGCGGCGCGGTGCCACTCAACGTCGACGCTAACAGGATCTATGAGGACTCCCTCAAGGCGATCAAGGAGGTGCTTGGCGGGCATTATCGCATTTGCGCCATCACCGACCACGAGGGCGAGATCGGGATCACGGAATCCGTGCATCCTTACTGGTCATCGCTGCGTCCCGCGGGCGACGTCTACTGGTCGCGGGTCAACGACCTCACCACCAGCAAGGTGAAAGTACCGGCGACGACGCTTGATGCGCTGGTCGAAGAGCTGTCGCTCAAGCCGCCGTTCCTGCTCAAGCTCGACGTGCAGGGCGCCGAACAGGCCGCGCTGACGGGCGCGCGCGACGTGCTCGAGAATTGCAGCGTGGTCGTCTGCGAGACCGACGTTGACGACTTCCAGGACATCAACGCGATGCTGCTGGCCGCAGGTTTCTTCCTCTACGATTTGACGACGCTGCAGCGCCTGCGCGACGGAACGCTCGGCTGGTTCTACCCGGTCTTTGTCAGCGGCAAGCTCGCCCATCTGAAGCCGCAGGCGTTCTGGGACGCCGGCGACAATGCTGCCGTGATCGGCGTGCAGGAGACGCGCCGCAAGATGATCCTGGAGCAGAACAGGAAGGCCCTCAACCGGCTGCGTTATGGGCAGAGCGGTGTCGGCCGCAACGATCCCTGTCCCTGCGGTTCAGGCGAGAAATCCAAGCACTGCTGCGGCAGCTATTGACCCGCTTCATGTTGGCTCACTCGCTCGTCGCCTGAATCAGAAAGGCCGCCCGAAGGCGGCCATTTGGTATCAAACCGGACCTTTTTCGTCCTCAGCGGATCTCTGACGTCCCGGCGCTGGTGACGACGACCGGCTTGCCGGCCTTGATCACGTGGGCGGACTGGGCGGTCTGGCTGTAATCGGCATTGGTGCGAGCTGCGATCCCGAAGGCGGCCACCGTGATTCCGGCTACCAGCGCCACTACCACGATCTTGAGGTGGGTCGCACGATCAGCAGAGTGAATGGAGTGGTTCATCTGAGCCTCCCGACGGGCTTTGCCGCCGTCTATGGCTCTTCTTGTAAGGACCGTCTGTTTCCGGATGGTTTCGCGGGTTCCGCAAAATGGTTTCATCTCCCCGCGAGCGGGTTTCGCCAGGGAGAGGCGTCCGGGGCCGGCGTCAGGCTGCGGCCCGGCCGATATCGTCCCGGATCGAGCGCGCCGCCCAGACGAACAGGAGCGCCCCCAGCGTGGTCGTGACCGCCGCCGAGAGCAGGGAATAGCGCACCGCGTCGGCGCCGTAAGCGCCCTTCAGGGCGTCGTTGACCATGCCCACGGCGAGCGGGCCGACGCCCTGGCCGAAGCAGGTGGCGGTGAGCGCGATCAGGGCGGAGGCCAGCGCCCGCATGCTCGGCTTCGCCACCGTCTGCGCAATCGCGAAGATCGGCCCGAGATGGAAGCCGACCAGGAACGAGGTCAGCGCCAGCATGGCCACCATCATCGCAAAGTCCTGCGTCAGCATGCACAGCGCGAACACCGGGCCGGCAAGGCCCGAGGTGATGGCGGGCGCCCACAGCTTCCAACGGTCGTCGCGGCGGCTGATCTGCGCCACCACGAAGCCGCCGAGCAGGGTGCCGGCCATGCCGGCGAGCCCCTTGAAGGTGCCGGCATAGGTGCCGATCTCGGCGCTCGACAGATGGTGCACGCGCGCCAGGAACGGCGGGATCCAGGCCGCGGTCGCGTAGTTCGTGTAAGTGGTGAGGCAGAAGCCGATCAACACGATGATGAAGCTCTGCTGCGAGGCCAGGAAACGCAGCGTCGGCCCGAGCGGCTCAGGCACGAAATTCTCCTGCATGGCGCCGCGCTTCGGCTCGGAAATCGTCAGCCACAGGATAATAGCGAGCAGGATGCCGGGCAGGCCCGCGACGTAGAACGCCATCCGCCAGCCGTAGTGCTGGTTGACGTAGCCGCCGACGAAATAGCCGAGGAAGACGCCGAGATAGGTACCGACGGCGTAGATGCCGAGCGCGCGCGGACGCTCGTTCTTGGCGAAGAGGTCGGCGACGATGGATTGCGAGGCGGGCGAGCCTGCGGATTCGCCGATGCCGACGCCGATCCTCGCCAGCGCCAGCGACGTGACGCTCGAAGCAGCGCCGCACAACGCCGTCATCGCGCTCCAGAACGCAAAGGCGACGGCGACGATGTTGCGCCGGTTGAGCCGGTCGGCGACGCGCGCGATGGGAATGCCGAGCAGGGAATAGAACAGGGCGAAGCCGAAGCCCGCGAGCAGGCCCATCATGGTGTCGCTGAGCTGGAACTCCTTCTTGATAGGCTCGATCAGCACGTTGAAGATCGTGCGGTCGAGGAAGTTCAGCGCGTAGATGATCGTGAGCAGGCCCAGCACGTAATAGCGCCGCGCCGGGGGTTTTGCCGTGGCGGCCGTTTGCACCGACATTTGTGACGTCACATCGACCATCGCTTCCCCCAATTAGTCTTTGTTGTCGTTGTCGGTCCAGCTTTGATTGGAGCTGGTTGCTTCACGCGTCGCGGATGTAATTCCCCGCTTCGAATTCGACCGGAGGCGCGCTCACATCGAAGGAGATTCCGATCGGATCGCGGCCTGCTTCCATCGCCTCGAGCTGCTCGCTCAGCATGCGTCGGATCATGAGGATGCCGCGGTCGCTCTGGCCGAAATGCTCCTCGGAATGGATGGTCTGCGGTCCCTGGCCGACCTGGGCTTCATAGTCGCCCGGAAATTGCTGGTGCTCTTCCTCGGTCATGTCCCACCAGAATTTGCCGTTGAATTTCGAGCGCATGCGGCCGATGTCGCCGGGGTTCTTGACGCGGCCGGCGACGTAGATGCGGAACGCGGTGTCGTCGATCGGCAGCGTCCAGCCGATCGACTCGACGCGGGCGAACTGCGCCACGCGCGGGTTTGGCACGACGCGCAAGGTGGGGAGTGCCGCCTCGGTGACGCGGAAAAACACCTTGCCGTCATCCTGCTTGCGGATCGAGCGCACGGCGATCCCGCGCGGCGTCTTGTCGAACGTCACCTCCGGCATCGACGCCATCATGTTGGTGAATTGCGGACCCGAGAAGGAGCCGTGCAGCACCGGCACGTGGTAGGGATCGACCACGTTCTCGAAATGCTGGAGCCAGTTGCAGGGGATGATCGCCGGACCACCGCCGCCGATCGAAGAATCGTCCGCCTCCACGAACTCGCCGTCGTCCATGGTCTCCAGGCAATCATAGGCCGGCAGCACGGGGCGTTTCTCGGCCGAGCCCATATAGGCGAAGATCAGCCCGTAGCGCTCCTCGACCGGATACCAGGGCTGGCGCACCTTGTCCTTGAACTGGCCGCCGTCGGGCTCGCAGGGCTGCTCCAGGCAGTGACCTTCGGTGTCGAACTTCCAGCCGTGATAGCAGCAGCGGATACCGTCCTCCTCGACCTTGCCGTAATAGAGCGTGGTGCCGCGGTGGCAGCAGCGGGCGTGGAGCAGTCCGGCGCGGCCGTGCTTGTCGCGGAACAGCACCAGATCCTCGCCGAGCGCGCGAACCTTTTTCGGGGTGTCGGTGGCATCGCTGATGAGCCCGACCGGATGCCAGTAGCGTCGCAGCAGTTCGCCCATCGGAGTGCCGCGCACGACCGAGGTGAGCTCGGTGCGCGTGTGCGCCGGCTTCATCGCATAGGCCGTGCCGAGATCGCGATCTCGCTGGGTGATGGTCATGCTGATCCTCCCGCTGTCGGCCTTGCTGGCTCGGCTTGTGACGCCCTGAACACCAGTGAAGGGCTGATCGATGACAATGTCAACGAATTTCCAGATGCCTCTTAGTCGCATTCGGATCAGGCTGGGGAGGTTGCGCTACCAAGACTTGGCACGCCGCGGCTTTCTTGGCAGAGGTGGATCATGAGCCAGACATCAAGCAGGGCCGGGCGCGCATCGTCCGATGCGGACGAAAGTCAGTCGCCGGCGCCGATCACTGTGATGCTGTCGTCGCGGCTGATGGTGCTGGCCAATTTGCTCAAGCGCGGCGCCATCCTGCGCTACAAGCGTCTCGCCGGATTGTCCTCGGTCGAGTTTGGCCTGGTCGCCTCGCTCGGACGGCGGCCGCCGATGAGCGTGGCGCGGCTTGCGGAAGCTGTCGGCCAGGACAAGGGGCAGATCAGCCGCGCGCTTGCGGAACTCGTCTCGCGCAAGCTGATCGCGAAATCAGCGAACCCGAAAGACAGCCGCGAGGTTCTGGTCTCGCTGACCGCAACCGGCCTTGCGGCGCATGATGCGATCGTCGCCGGTGCGCAGGAGCGCAATCGGCGCCTGCGCAAACATCTGAGCGAAGCCGAGTTCGAGGCGCTGCTGCAGCAGGTCGATCAATTGACGACGATCGCTGCCGAGATGCTCGAGAGCGAGAAGACTTCGCGCTGACGTTTCGGCAATCCGGGACATGTTGGATCGCTTCCAAGAATCTTTCCAAGAACACTTCCAAGACTCTTTCTAAGAGGCTTTCAATTAGGGAATTCGCGCGCGCTCCCCTAAGCGTCACCGCAAGCGCATGCCGTCATGGGACTGACGGCATGGGCAAATCAAAACACGCAGTTTTGGGGTTGCGCGTTGAACAGTCTTGGAATGCTGCGGTCGGCCGTATTGGCGATCGCATCCGCTTGGGTTTTGGTGCCGCAATCATCGCTTGCACAATCTCCTGCGCAGAGTGGCGCGCAGAACATTCCGTCGGTCACCGTCACCGCGCCGGAAGCGCGCCGCCGGGCGGCGCCCTCCGTCCAGCGCCGCGCGCCGCGATCATCCCAGCAGACCGCCAACCGAAGCAAGCCGCAGCCGCAGCGCAATGTCGGTTCCGTGGAGACCCCGCTCGGCCCGGTGCACGGCTACGTCGCCGGCCGCAGCTCGTCCGGCACCAAGACCAACACGCCGATCATGGAGACGCCGCAGGCGGTGTCGGTGATTGGCGCGGAGCAGATCCGCGACCAGAAGGCAAACAAGCTCGACGAAGTCCTGCGCTATACCGCCGGCGTCCGCGCCGGGACCTTCGGCGCGGACACGCGCAACGACTGGTGGCTGATCCGCGGCTTCAAGTCCGACGACGTCGGACTGTTTCTCGACGGCATGCAGCTGTTCTACACGTCCTATGCGAGCTGGAAGCTTCAGACGCCCAACATGGAGCGCGTCGAGGTGCTGCGCGGTCCGTCGGCCGTGCTCTATGGCGGATCGAGCCCGAGCGGCATCGTCAACGTCATCAGCAAGATGCCGCCGGCGGAGCCCGTCCGTTTCATCGAGACCGGCGTCAACAATTTCGGCAACGCTTATGTCGGCTTCGATGTCGGCGGTCCGGTCGCGACGACCCCTGAGAACGGCAAGCTGTTCTACCGCGTCGTCGGTCAGGTCCAGAACGGCCCTACGCAGGTCAATTTCACCCCGGACAACAACTACTTCATCGCGCCGTCGGTGACCTGGAAGCCGGACGCCGACACGACGTTCACGGTGCTGGCTTCAGCTTCCCGGCAGGAAACCCGCGGCATCAACTTCCTGCCCTATGAGGGCACGGTGACCAACGCTCGGTTCGGCAAGATCCCCACCAGCTTTTTCGCCGGCGATCCCAGCGTCGACAAGTTCACGCGCGAGCAGGAGATGCTGGGCTACCAGTTCGAGCGCAATCTCACCGACGATCTGACGTTCCGGCAGAATGCGCGGTTTGCCCACGTCGATGTGACCTATCGCGGCTACGTCGGCAATAATTGGGCTGACATCAACACGGGCAGTCTCGGTCGCTATAATTGGTATGCAAAGAACACCGCCAATCAGGCCAATCTCGACAACCAGCTGGAGTACCGCTTCAACACCGGCGCGGTGCGGCATACGATGCTGTTCGGGGTCGATTTGAAGGGCTACCAGATCGACGATTATCAGGCTTTCAACTTCGGCACCGTTCCTTCGATCAATGTCTTCAATCCCGCCTATGGATTTGACATTCCATTGACGGGCGCACCGTTCCGCAACTTCCAGATCACGCAGAAGCAGGCCGGCACCTATCTTCAGGACCAGATGAAGCTCGGCAACTTCACGCTGGTGCTGAGCGGCCGCAACGATTGGGTCGAGACGACGCAGGCTGGCCGTGATACCGGCGCCACGCTCGCCAGCCGCGACGACAGCAGGTTCAGCGGGCGCGCCGGGCTGATCTACAATTTCGACAACGGCATCGCGCCCTATGTGTCTTACGCCACGAGCTACAATCCGATCATCGGCCTCAACGCGCAAAACCAGCTGTTCCTGCCGGAGACCGGCCAGCAGGCGGAAATCGGCGTGAAGGTCGCGCCGCGGGGATTTGACGGCTACTTCACCGCTTCGGTGTTCGACCTGAAGCGCCAGAACGTGGCAACCACTGATCCTGTCGTCACGACCTTGCAGAACCAGACCGGCGAGGTGACATCGCGCGGCATCGAGCTCGAAGCGGTGGCGAACGCCACGCGTGAGCTGAAGCTGATCGGCTCGTTCACGGCCTACCATTTGTTCAACAGCAGGGATCTGGACCCGTCGTTGGTCGGCAAGACCCCGACCAACACGCCTGAGCTCCTGGTGTCGGGCTGGGCGGACTACACCTTCAAGGACGGGCCGCTCGCGGGGTTCGGCTTCGGCGGCGGCGTCCGCTATGTCGGTTCGTCGTGGGCGGATACCGCCAATACCCTCGAGGTTCCCGCGGTCGTGCTCGGCGATCTCGCGCTCCACTACGAGTGGCAGAACTGGCGCACCGCGCTGAACGTGGTCAATCTGACCGACAAGGTCTACGTCGCGAGCTGCGCAGCGGCGTCCTCCTGCTTCTACGGCGACCGCCGGCGCGTCACCGCCAGCGTCTCCTACAAATGGTGAGGCAAATGACGAGAACAGGCGAGGGAAGGCCATCGTGAGAGCCTGACCGGCTCGTCACTGGCTTCCAACCACGAGATCGATGAGCTCGCGGGCCATGCCCCCCGGCCCGAAGCTCATGCGAGCGCGGCGCGCGACGATCCAGCCACGTCGCCGCCGCGCTCGCCATTGATTTTCCGCGGCGGCGGAAGCGGGCGCCGCCCGCCCGACGCATTCGCCAGACGAGCCCGGGTCCGATCGTGATGCATGGCTCCCAGATCGCCCGCCCGATGGTGGGCGCGCCTGTCCTCGTTGTAATCTGGACATTGCTGCGTCGCGGCCTAGATAAAGTGAGCCTTCTCAACAACGGACGTCACGGCCCAGCGGGTGTGACTGATCGGGGCGCCCTTGCTGGGGCTGTCGATCTGCTCCATACCAGCCGCGGGGTGATTCCGGGATTTCCACCGTTCTGAGGGCGACAAAGGGCCTAAAAAGAGCGTGTCTTGCGCCCATTGGTGCACTGCGCTAAGGCTCAGAACAATTCCAAACTGGACGAATCCGTGGCTGTCCCGAGGCTGCGGGAAAAAGGGCTCGTCAATGAGCGGCATTCTGCAGAACTATCTTCCACTCGTCGTCTTCATAGGGGTAGCGGGCCTCATTGGTCTGGTGCTGCTGATCGCGCCGTTCATCGTGGCGTTCCAGCAGCCGGACCCGGAAAAGCTGTCGGCGTATGAGTGCGGTTTCAACGCCTTCGACGACGCCCGCATGAAGTTCGACGTCCGCTTCTATCTGGTCGCCATCCTCTTCATCATCTTCGACCTCGAGGTGGCGTTCCTGTTTCCCTGGGCGGTGGCGTTCGGCAAGCTTGGCGCGACCGGCTTCTGGTCCATGGTGGTGTTCCTTGGCGTGCTGACGGTCGGGTTCGCCTATGAATGGAAGAAAGGCGCACTGGAATGGGATTGAACCCTGTGTCGTCCGCCGGTCCGGTTCTCGCGCCGGCCCCCAAGGGCATCCTGGACCCGTCGACTGGCAAGCCGGTCGGGGCCAATGATCCGTTCTTCCTCGAGGTCAATTCGGAACTGTCCGACAAGGGCTTCTTCGTGGCCGCGACCGACGACCTCATCACCTGGGCGCGCACCGGCTCGCTGATGTGGATGACCTTCGGTCTCGCCTGCTGCGCGGTCGAGATGATGCAGGTGTCGATGCCGCGCTACGACGTCGAGCGCTTCGGCTTCGCGCCGCGTGCTTCGCCGCGTCAGTCGGACGTGATGATCGTCGCCGGGACCCTGACCAACAAGATGGCGCCCGCGCTGCGCAAGGTCTACGACCAGATGCCCGAGCCGCGTTACGTCATCTCGATGGGCTCCTGCGCCAACGGCGGCGGCTATTATCACTATTCCTACTCGGTCGTGCGCGGTTGCGACCGCATCGTGCCGATCGACATCTACGTGCCGGGCTGCCCGCCCACGGCGGAAGCGCTGCTCTACGGCGTGCTGCTGCTGCAGAAGAAGATCCGCCGCACCGGCACCATCGAACGCTAAGGTTTCACGTCATGGACGACGCCAAGCTCGACGCCCTGGGGCAGACGATCGTTAGCGCGCTTCCGGGCGCCGCCATCGGTCATTCGGTGGCCTTCAACCAGCTCACGGTGGATGTCGAGGTCAGCAAGATCGTCGAGGTGGTCAAGTACCTCCGCGACGACCCGAACTGCCGCTTCATCAACTTCACCGACATCACGGCGGCGGACTATCCCTCGCGCGAGAAGCGCTTCGACGTGATCTATCACTTCCTGTCACCGACCCTGAACGCCCGGATCCGGCTCAAGGCCCAGGCCGACGAGACCACGCAGGTGCCGTCGCTGATCGAGGTGTTTCCCGGCGCCGACTGGTTCGAGCGCGAGGCCTACGACCTCTATGGCGTGATCTTCGTCGGTCATCCCGACATGCGCCGCCTCCTGACCGATTACGGCTTCGAGGGTCATCCGCTGCGCAAGGATTTCCCGACCACCGGCTTCCTCGAGGTCCGCTACGACGACCAGGAGAAGCGGGTGGTGTACGAGCCGGTCAGGCTCAACCAGGAATTCCGCAAGTTCGACTTTTTGTCCCCGTGGGAGGGCGCCGACTATCCGGTCCTTCCGGGTGATGAAAAAGCGGGGCCGAAGGTCTGAACATGAACGAGCAACCCGAACAGCTTCGCAACTTTACGATCAACTTCGGACCGCAGCATCCGGCTGCGCACGGTGTTCTTCGTCTTGTGCTTGAATTGGATGGTGAGGTCGTCGCTCGCGTCGACCCGCATATCGGCCTGCTTCACCGCGGCACCGAAAAGCTGATCGAGCAGAAGACCTATCTGCAGGCGATCCCTTATTTCGACCGTCTCGACTACGTCGCGCCGATGAACCAGGAGCACGCCTTCTGCATGGCTGCAGAAAAGCTGCTCGGCATCGAGGTGCCACGCCGCGCGCAGCTGATCCGCGTGCTCTATTGCGAGATCGGCCGCATCCTGTCGCATTTGCTCAACGTCACCACGCAGGCGATGGACGTCGGCGCGCTGACCCCGCCGCTGTGGGGTTTCGAAGAGCGCGAAAAGCTGATGGTGTTCTACGAGCGCGCCTCCGGCAGCCGCATGCACGCAGCCTACTTCCGCGTCGGCGGCGTGCATCAGGACCTGCCGCAGAAGCTGGTCGACGACATCGACGCCTGGTGCGATCCGTTCCTGAAAGTGGTCGAAGATCTCGACCGGCTGCTCACCGCGAACCGCATCTTCAAGCAGCGCAACGTCGACATCGGCGTGGTTTCGCTGAAGGAAGCCTGGGAGTGGGGCTTCTCCGGCGTGATGGTGCGCGGTTCGGGCGCGGCGTGGGATCTGCGCAAGTCGCAGCCCTATGAATGCTACGCCGAGCTGGATTTCGACATCCCGATCGGCAAGAACGGCGACTGCTACGACCGCTATCTGATCCGCATGGAAGAAATGCGCCAGTCCGTGCGCATCATGAAGCAGTGCATCCAGAAGCTGAACGCAGCCGACGGGAAGGGTCCCGTCGTCGTCGAAGACAACAAGGTCGCGCCGCCGCGCCGTGGCGAGATGAAGCGCTCGATGGAAGCGCTGATCCATCACTTCAAGCTCTATACCGAAGGGGTCCACGTGCCGGCCGGCGAGGTCTACGCCGCGGTCGAGGCGCCGAAGGGCGAGTTCGGCGTCTTTCTGATCTCGGACGGCACCAACAAGCCCTACAAGTGCAAGATCCGCGCGCCCGGCTTTGCGCATCTCCAGGCCATGGACCACATCTGCCGCGGTCATCTGCTCGCCGACGTGTCGGCGATCCTCGGCTCGCTCGACATCGTGTTCGGAGAGGTCGATCGGTGATGGTGCAGGCGCCGATCCAGTTTGACCGCGCCTCGGGGGCCCTTGAAGGGGCCAACCTGTGGGAGCGGACGGCTGCCTTGGCGCTGGTGACGGGATCGAAGATCTCCTCGCACTTCTCGCATATGGGCTACATCGCCTGCGCCAATCTGCTGCGGAAGACGCTGCCCGAGCGCAACATCGCGATCAAGCTCAACCCCGACGCCGTGTTCGAATTTCCCTACGGCGACGGCTATTGGAGCAAGCTGCTCAACCGCTCCTACAATTACGAGGACGAGTTGGAGCTGTTGTTCGCCGACTCCATCGACGTCGACTACACCCTGCTCGATTGCGGCGCGAATTACGGCTATTGGTCGGTGCTGGTGTCGAGCAAGCCGTTCGGCTCGCACAAGGCGATCGCGATCGAGCCGTCCGGGCAGAACCATCCGAAGCTCGCCAACAACGCCCGCATCAATGGCAGCCGCTTCGAGACCATGAAATGCGCGATCGGCGCGGCCCGTGGCACCGCGCGTCTGTCAGGCACCAAGCACGAGGCCTTCAGCATCGCCGGCGATGCGTCGGCGGGCGGCGAGGACGTGCCGGTCATCGCGCTCGATAATCTGATCGACGACGGCAAGATCGCCGCGACCGGCAAGTACCTGATCAAGCTCGACGTCGAGGGCGTCGAGATCGAGGCGATCAAGGGCGGCGCCCGGCTGCTCCAGGCCGACAGCGTCATCATGTGCGAGGAGCACGGCAGCGACCGTTCGCACGCGGTCTCGCGCTACATCCTCGAACACACCCCGCTGAAGCTGATCGTCTACGATCCCAGCACAAGGCGTATGGAAACGGTGACCGAGCTGTCGATCCTCGACCGCATCAAGGTCTCGACCCACGTCGGCTACAATGTTTTCGGCACCGCAAGCGCATTCTGGCAGGACAGGATCAATGCCCTGAATGCGAAAACCGCGCGCCGCATGCAGTGAGAGATTGAAGAGATGTCCGTTCGCCGATTAGCACCGAAGGAAGTCCAGCCCGCGAGCTTTGCGTTCACGGAGGAGAACCTCGCGTTCGCCAAGCAGCAGATCGCGAAATATCCGGCCGGGCGCCAGGCTTCGGCCGTCATCGCCATTCTCTGGCGCGTACAGGAACAGCACGACGGCTGGGTCTCGGAGGCCGCGATCCGCGCTGTCGCCGACATGCTCGACATGCCCTATATCCGCGTGCTCGAGGTCGCGACCTTCTACACGATGTTCCAGCTGGCCCCGGTCGGCAAGAAAGCCCACGTCCAGGTCTGCGGCACCACGCCGTGCCGCCTGCGCGGCGCCGAGGATCTGATCCACGTCTGCGAGCACCGCATCCATCACGAGCCCTTCCATCTCTCCAAGGACGGCAATTTCAGCTGGGAAGAGGTGGAGTGCCTCGGTGCCTGCGTGAACGCACCGATGGTGTTGATCGGCAAGGACACCTATGAGGATCTGACCAAGGAAAGCTTCGGCAAGGTGCTCGATGGCTTTGCCTCGGGCAATCCGCCCAAGCCCGGTCCGCAGAACGGCCGCCAGTTCTCGGCGCCGACCGGTGGGCCGACCACGCTGAAGGAGATCACCTGATGCGTGATCTCTCGCCGCCAGTTGAAGGGAGCAGTGTTGTGAAGAAGTGGGGCTTCGTCGCAATGCATTCCGCCGTGGCGGCCACGTTCATTTTCCTGCTTCAGCGCTTCGCCCTGAACGCGTCGCTGGAATCCAGTCTGCTCTGGGCGCTGACCTTCGCCGTCTGCGCCGCCGGGCTTGCCTACAAGCAAGCCAACCGTTGATCGGAAAGCACTGACATGCTCGAGGACAAGGACCGCATCTTTAAGAACCTCTACGGCCTCCACGATTGGGGGCTCGAGGGCGCGCGGCGCCGCGGCGCCTGGGATGGTACGAAGAACATCATCGACAAGGGCCGCGACTGGATCATCAACGAGATGAAGGCGTCGGGGCTGCGCGGCCGCGGTGGCGCCGGCTTCCCGACCGGCCTGAAATGGTCGTTCATGCCGAAGGAATCGACCGACGGCCGGCCGAGCTATCTCGTCGTCAACGCCGACGAATCCGAGCCCGGGACCTGCAAGGATCGCGAGATCATGCGGCACGATCCGCATCTCCTGATCGAGGGCTGCCTGATCGCGAGCTGCGCGATGAACGCGCATGCCTGCTACATCTATGTCCGCGGTGAGTTCATCCGCGAGCGCGAGCATCTCCAGGCGGCGATCGACCAGGCCTATGAGGCCAAGCTGGTCGGCAAGGACAATGTCAACGGCTGGCCGTTCGACATCTACGTCGCCCACGGCGCCGGCGCCTATATCTGTGGCGAGGAAACCGCGCTGCTCGAGAGCCTCGAAGGCAAGAAGGGCCAGCCGCGGCTGAAGCCGCCGTTCCCGGCCAATGTCGGCCTGTATGGCTGCCCGACCACCGTCAACAATGTCGAGTCGATCGCGGTTGCGCCGGACATTCTGCGCCGTGGCGCGGCATGGTTCGCCGGCATTGGCCGTCCGAACAATGTCGGCACCAAGCTGTTCTGCATCTCCGGCCATGTCGAGCGGCCCTGCAATGTCGAAGAAGCCATGGGCATTCCGTTCCGTGAGCTGATCGAGAAGCATTGCGGCGGCATCCGCGGCGGCTGGGACAACCTCAAGGCCGTGATCCCGGGCGGCTCCTCCGTGCGCATGGTGCCGGCCGAGCAGATCATCGACACGCCGATGGATTTCGACTCGTTGAGCAAGCTGCGCTCGGGCCTCGGCACCGCGGCCGTGATCGTGATGGACAAGTCGACCGATTTGATCCGCGCCATCGCCCGCATCTCCTATTTCTACAAGCACGAGAGCTGCGGCCAGTGCACGCCGTGCCGCGAGGGCACCGGCTGGATGTGGCGCGTCTTGACCCGCATGGCCGACGGTCGCGCCCACAAGCGCGAAATCGACATGCTGCTGGAAGTCACCAAGCAGGTCGAAGGCCACACCATCTGCGCGCTCGGCGACGCGGCGGCGTGGCCGATCCAGGGCCTGATTGCGCATTTCCGTCATGAGATCGAAGCGCGCATCGACCAATATTCGCACAAGGCCGACATCGACGATGCCGGCGTCCGCGATCCCGTGAACATGGTCGCGGCGGAGTAGAGACAATGACCAAGCTCATCATCGACGGTAAAGAGATCGATGTCCCCGCCGAATACACGCTGCTTCAGGCGTGCGAGGCGGCCGGCGCCGAGATTCCGCGCTTCTGCTATCACGAGCGGCTGTCGATCGCCGGCAATTGCCGGATGTGCCTCGTCGAGGTGAAGGGCGGCCCGAAGCCGGTCGCGAGCTGCGCCTGGGGCGTGCGAGATTGCCGTCCGGGCCCCAAGGGCGAGCCGCCGGAAATCTCCACCCGTTCGCCGATGGTGAAGAAGGCGCGCGAAGGCGTGATGGAATTCCTTCTCATCAACCATCCGCTGGATTGCCCGATCTGCGATCAGGGCGGCGAGTGCGACCTTCAGGACCAGGCGATGGGCTACGGTGTCGACACCAGCCGCTTCGCCGAGAACAAGCGCGCGGTCGAGGACAAATATCTCGGCGCGCTGGTCAAGACCTCGATGAACCGCTGCATCCAGTGCACCCGTTGCGTCCGCTTCTCGGCGGAAGTCGCCGGCGCCCCCGAAATGGGCGCGACCGGCCGCGGCGAGGACATGGAGATCACGACCTATCTCGAGCACGCGCTGACGTCTGAGCTTCAGGGCAATCTCGTCGATATCTGCCCGGTCGGCGCGCTGACCTCGAAGCCTTATGCCTTCGCCGCGCGCCCGTGGGAGCTCGGCAAGACCCAGTCGATCGACGTGATGGACGGCGTGGGATCTGCGATCCGCGTCGACACCCGCGGCCGCGAAGTGATGCGTATCCTGCCGCGCATCAACGAGGCCGTGAACGAGGAGTGGATCTCCGACAAGACCCGTCACGTCGTCGACGGCCTGCGCACCCAGCGCCTCGACCGGCCCTATATCCGCGAAGCCGGCAAGCTGCGCGCGGCGAGCTGGCCCGAGGCCTTTGCCGCGATCGCCTCCAAGGCGGCGCGCACCGACGGCAAGCGGATCGGCGCGATCGCGGGCGACCTCGCCGGCGTCGAAGAGATGTTCGCGTTGAAGGATCTGCTGGCCAAATACGGCTCGGCCAATCTGGCGGTGCAGGGCGGCGACGCCTTCGATCCCGCGCTTGGCCGCGGCTCCTACATCTTCAATCCGACGCTCGCCGGCGTCGAGCAGGCCGATGCGCTGCTCATCATCGGCGCCAATCCGCGCAAGGAAGCGGCGGTGTTCAACGCCCGCATCCGCAAGCGCTGGCGCGCCGGCGGCTTCAAGGTCGGCGTGATCGGCGCCAAGCCCGACCTCACGTACGACTATGATCACCTCGGCGCGGGCACCGACACGCTCGGTGAGCTCGCGGCCGGCAAGCACTCCTTCATGGACGTGCTGAAGAACGCCAAGAACCCCATCATCCTGGTCGGCGCGGGCGCGGCCTCGCGTCACGACGGCGCCGCCATTCTCGCAGCCGCGGCCAAGCTGGCGCTCGACGTCGGCGCGCTCAAGGACGGCTGGAACGGCTTCGGCGTCCTGCACGAGAGCGCCTCGCGCGTCGGCGCGCTCGATATCGGCTTTGTCGCCGGTCAGGGCGGACTGAACGCAGCGCAGATGACGACGTTCGGGACGCTCGATCTGCTGTTCCTGCTCGGCGCCGACGAGATCAAGCCGTCGGACGGCACCTTCGTCGTCTATATCGGCACCCACGGCGACCGCGGCGCCCATCGCGCCGACGTGATCCTGCCGGCAGCCGCCTATACCGAGAAGTCCGCGATCTACGTCAACACCGAAGGCCGCGTGCAAATGACCGGACGGGCCGCATTCCCGCCGGGTGAGGCCCGCGAGGACTGGGCGATTGTCCGCGCGCTGTCGGAGGCGCTCGGCAAGAAGCTCGGCTATGACTCGCTCTCGGCCCTGCGCCAGGCGATCTTCAAGGCTGTGCCGCATCTGATCCGTCTCGACCAGATCGAGGCCGGCGCGGCCGACCAGATCAAGAAACTCGCGGGGAAGGGCGGCCCGACGGAGAAGGCTCCGTTCAAGCCGCTCGTCGAGGACTTCTATTTGACCAACCCAATCGCGCGTGCGTCCGCCGTGATGGCGGAGTGTTCGCGGCTTGCCTCCGGGCAGATGCTGACCGCAGCGGAGTGAGCTGATGGAATTCTTCGAAAGCGCCTTCTGGACCGGGTTCCTCTGGCCGCTGATCATCATGATCGCGGAGAGCGTCCTGGTGCTGGTCGTCCTGCTGGTGGCGATCGCCTACATCCTGCTCGCCGACCGCAAGATCTGGGCGGCGGTGCAGATCCGCCGTGGCCCGAACGTGGTCGGTCCCTGGGGCCTGCTGCAATCCTTCGCCGACCTCCTGAAGTTCGTGCTGAAGGAGCCGATCATCCCGTCCGGCGCCAACAAGGGCGTGTTTCTCCTTGCTCCCTTGGTCTCATGCGTGCTCGCGCTCGCCGCCTGGGCGGTGATCCCGACCAATCTGGGCTGGGTGATCTCCGACATCAATGTCGGCGTTCTCTTCATCTTCGCGATTTCGTCGCTGTCGATCTACGGCATCATCATGGCCGGCTGGTCGTCGAACTCGAAATATCCGTTCCTGGCGGCGCTGCGCTCGGCGGCGCAGATGGTGTCCTATGAGGTCTCGATCGGCTTCGTCATCATCACGGTGCTGCTCTGCGCCGGCACGCTGAACCTCTCGGCCGTGGTCGAGGCGCAGCATGTCCGCGGCCTCGCCAGCCTGATCGGGTTGCCGCAGCTCACGATCCTGAACTGGTACGTCTGGCCGCTGTTCCCGATGTTCGTGATCTTCTACGTCTCGGCGCTGGCGGAAACCAACCGCCCGCCGTTCGACCTCGTCGAAGCGGAATCCGAGCTCGTCGCCGGCTTCATGGTCGAGTACGGCTCGACGCCGTATCTTCTGTTCATGCTCGGCGAGTATGTCGCGATTGCCACGATGTGCGCGATGGCGACGATCCTGTTTCTCGGAGGCTGGCTGCCGCCGGTGGACCTGCCGCCCTTCAACTGGGTGCCGGGCATCATCTGGTTCTCGCTGAAACTCTTCTTCATGTTCTTCCTGTTCGCGATGGCCAAGGCGATCGTGCCGCGCTACCGCTACGATCAACTGATGCGTCTCGGCTGGAAGGTGTTCCTGCCGTTGTCGCTGGCGATGGTGATCGTGGTGGCCGGTGTGCTGCACTTTGCCGGCATCGCGCCGAAGTGAGGGCCGTCATGGGTATCAACATCAACGCCACTGCACGCTCGCTCCTGTTGTCGGAATTCGTCTCGGCGTTCTTCCTCGCCATGCGCTATTTCTTCCAGCCGAAGCCGACGCTGAACTATCCGTTCGAGAAGGGCCCGATCTCGCCGCGCTTCCGCGGCGAGCATGCGCTGCGCCGCTATCCGAACGGCGAGGAACGCTGCATCGCCTGCAAGCTGTGCGAAGCGGTTTGCCCGGCCCAGGCCATCACCATCGAGGCCGGCCCGCGCCGCAACGACGGCACCCGCCGCACCGTGCGCTACGACATCGACATGGTGAAGTGCATCTATTGCGGCCTCTGCCAGGAAGCCTGTCCGGTCGATGCCATCGTCGAAGGTCCGAACTTCGAGTTCGCGACCGAGACCCGCGAGGAACTGTTCTATGACAAGGCCAAGCTGCTCGCCAATGGCGACCGCTGGGAACGCGAGATCGCGAAAGCGATCGAACTCGACGCGCCGTACCGGTGAGATGAGAGCATGATCCTTCCCGCGCTGTTCTTCTATCTGTTCGCCGGCGTCTGTGTCGCCTCGGCGGTGATGGTGATTGTCTCGCGCAATCCCGTGCACTCCGTGCTGTACCTGATCCTGGCCTTCGTCAACGCCTCCGGCCTGTTCGTGCTGATGGGCGCCGAGTTCCTGGCGATGATCCTGATCGTCGTCTATGTCGGCGCGGTCGCGGTGCTGTTCCTGTTCGTGATCATGATGCTCGACGTCGACTTCCTTGAGCTGCGCGAGGGCTTCATCGAGTACCTCCCGGTCGGCCTCGTGATCGGCGGCATCTTCCTGTTCGAGCTGCTGCTTACGGTCGGCTTCTGGGTCATCAACCCCGGCGTCGCCAAGACGATCACGGCGGCGATCCCGGCCAACGTCTCCAATACCGAGGCGCTGGGCCTGGTGCTCTATACCAAGTACATCCACTACTTCCAGCTCTCGGGCATGGTGCTGCTGGTCGCGATGATCGGCGCTATTGTGCTGACGCTGCGGCACAAGGCCAGTGTCAAGCGGCAGGACATCAACGTTCAGAACGCGCGCACGCCCGAAATAGCGATGGCGATCCGCAAGGTGGCGCCGGGGCAGGGGCTCCAGGATTCGGACGCGGCGGAGTGGGTGAAATGACGATCGGGCTCGGACACTATCTGGCGGTCGGCGCGATCCTGTTCACGCTCGGGATCCTCGGCATCTTCCTGAACCGCAAGAACATCATCGTCATCCTGATGTCGATCGAGCTGATCCTGCTCGCGGTCAACGTCAACCTCGTGGCGTTCTCGACCTTCCTCGGCGACATCGTCGGGCAGGTCTTCGCGCTCCTGGTGCTCACCGTCGCGGCCGCTGAAGCCGCAATCGGTCTCGCCATCCTGGTGGTCTATTTCCGCAACCGCGGCTCGATCGCGGTTGAGGACGTCAATCTGATGAAGGGCTGATCGCATGATCCGGAAAAGTGGACACCGGTTTTCCGACCAGATCATGCGGAAAGATTAAATCATGGTCCAGGCAATCGTCTTTCTGCCTCTGCTGGGCGCCATTCTGGCCGGCCTCATCGCGCTGTTCGGCGCGCATGCCCGCAACCCCTCGGGCGACACGGTCGAGCATCACGATGATCACGGTCATGGCGCGCACGCCCATGCGTCCGATACGATCAACGAGGATGCGTCGGTCATCCACGAAACTCACCACGAACCCGGCGACGGCCACGACGACCACCACGTCTCCGAGCCGCCCGCGGCGGGCTCGCGCGGCGCCGAGCTGATCACCACGGCATTGCTGTTCGTGTCGGCTGCGCTGTCCTGGATGACGCTGGTCGATGTCGGCTTCATGCACCACGACATCCGCATTCCGCTGCTGCCGTGGATCCTCTCCGGCGATCTCCAGGTCTACTGGACGCTGCGGGTCGACACGCTCACCGCCGTGATGCTGGTGGTCGTGACCACCGTGTCCTCGCTCGTGCACCTCTATTCCATCGGCTACATGGACGAGGATCCGAACCGGCCGCGCTTCTTCGGCTATCTCTCGCTGTTCACCTTCGCCATGCTGATGCTGGTGACCGCCGACAACCTCGTGCAGCTGTTCTTCGGCTGGGAAGGCGTGGGTCTGGCGAGCTACCTCCTGATCGGTTTCTGGTACCAGAAGCCGTCGGCGAACGCCGCCGCCATCAAGGCCTTCGTGGTCAACCGCGTCGGCGATTTCGGCTTCGCGCTCGGCATCTTCGCGATCTTCCTGCTGGCCGGCTCGACCGATTTCGAGACCATCTTCCACGCTGCGCCCGGCTTGACCGGCAAGACCATCGACTTCCTCGGCTGGCACGCCGACGCGCTGACCCTGACCTGCCTGCTGCTGTTCATGGGCGCGATGGGCAAATCGGCGCAGTTCCTGCTGCACACCTGGTTGCCGGACGCGATGGAAGGCCCGACCCCGGTGTCAGCGCTGATCCATGCCGCGACCATGGTCACCGCCGGCGTGTTCATGGTGGCGCGTCTGTCGCCGCTGTTCGAGCTCGCGCCGAACGCGCAGGCCGTCGTGATGTTCTTCGGCGCCACCACGGCGTTCTTCGCGGCGACCATCGGCCTCGTCCAGAACGACATCAAGCGCATCGTCGCTTACTCGACCTGTTCGCAGCTCGGCTACATGTTCGTGGCGATGGGGGCAGGGGCCTATTCGGTCGGCATGTTCCATTTGTTCACGCACGCCTTCTTCAAAGCGCTGTTGTTCTTGGGCTCCGGCTCGGTGATCTACGCGATGCATCACGAGCAGGACATCCGCAACATGGGCGGCCTCTGGCGCAAGATCCCCTACACCTACGCAGTGATGGTGGTCGGCACGCTCGCGCTCACCGGCTTCCCGCTCACCGCCGGCTATTTCTCCAAGGACGCGATCATCGAGTCGGCCTACGCCTCGCACAATCCGTTCGCGATGTACGGCTTCCTGATGACGGTCGTCGCGGCCGGCCTGACCTCGTTCTACTCGTGGCGCCTGATCTTCAAGACCTTCCACGGCGAGCCGCATGACGATCATCACTACGAGGCTGCGCATGAAGCGCCGATCTGGATGCTGATCCCGATCGGTGTGCTCGCGGTCGGCTCCATCCTGGCCGGCTTCCCGTTCAAGGAGCTGTTCGCCGGTCACGGCATCGAGGAGTTCTTCCGCGAATCCGTGAAGATGAATCCGCACATCATCGAGGAGATGCACCACATCCCCGAGACCATCGCCTTCCTGCCGACGGTGATGATGGTGCTGGGTTTCCTGGTGTCGTACCTGTTCTACATCCGCCGGCCCTATCTGCCGGTCGAGCTCGCGAACACGCAGCCGATGCTGTACAAGTTCCTGCTCAACAAATGGTACTTCGACGAGCTCTACGACATCATCTTCGTCCGTCCGGCGAAGTGGATTGGCTACCAGCTCTGGAAGAAGGGCGACGGCTTCATCATCGACGGCCTCGGCCCCGACGGCGTCTCTGCCCGGGTGTTGGACGTCACCCGCAACGTCGTGAAAATCCAGACCGGCTATCTCTACCACTACGCGTTCGCCATGCTGATCGGTGCCGCCGGCCTGATCACCTGGTTCATGTTCGGCTTTGGGGGCCAGTAAAATGACGACCTGGCCAATTCTATCCGTCACGACGTTCCTGCCCCTGGTCGGCGCGCTGATCGTCTATCTCAGCCGCGGCGATGACGAGGCGGCCAGGCGCAACTCGCGCTGGATCGCGCTGTGGACCACGCTGATCACCTTCGCGGTGTCGGTGATCCTGGTCATGCGGTTCGATGCGTCGAGCGCCGACTTCCAGTTCGTCGAGAAGGCGAATTGGCTCGCCACCGGCATCACCTACCACATGGGCGTGGACGGCATCTCGTTGCCGCTGGTGATCCTGACCACCGCCATCATGCCGTTCTGCATCATCGCGAGCTGGAAGGCGATCACCAACCGCGTCCGCGAATACATGATGGCGTTCCTGATCCTGGAAACGCTGATGATCGGCACCTTCTCGGCGCTCGATCTCGTGCTGTTCTACCTGTTCTTCGAAGGCGGCCTGATCCCGATGTTCCTGATCATCGGCGTCTGGGGCGGTCCGCGCCGGGTCTATGCGTCTTTCAAGTTCTTCCTCTACACGCTGCTCGGCTCGGTGCTGATGCTGCTTGCCATCATGGCGCTGTACTGGAACGGCGGCACCACCGACATCCCGACCCTGATGCACACCGCCGTGCCGCGCTCGCTGCAGACCTGGGCGTGGCTTGCCTTCTTCGCCTCGTTCGCGGTGAAGATGCCGATGTGGCCGGTGCACACCTGGCTCCCCGACGCCCACGTCGAGGCGCCGACCGCGGGCTCGGTGGTCCTGGCGGCGATCATGCTGAAGATGGGCGGCTACGGTTTCCTGCGTTTCTCGCTGCCGATGTTCCCGCTCGCTTCGCATGACTTCGCGCCGCTGATGTTCACGCTCTCGGCCATCGCCATCATCTACACCTCGCTGGTGGCGCTGATGCAGGAGGACATGAAGAAGCTGATCGCGTACTCCTCGGTGGCGCATATGGGCTTCGTCACCATGGGCATCTTCGCGGGCACCATGCAGGGCGTCGCCGGCGGCGTGTTCCAGATGATCTCGCACGGCATCGTCTCCGGCGCGCTGTTCCTCTGCGTCGGCATCGTCTATGACCGCATGCACACCCGCGAGATCGCGGCCTATGGCGGCCTCGTCAACCGGATGCCGCTCTACGCGCTGACCTTCATGGTCTTCACCATGGCCAATGTCGGCCTGCCCGGCACCTCCGGCTTCGTCGGCGAGTTCATGACGCTGCTCGGCACCTTCAAGGTCTCGATCCCGACCGCGTTCTTCGCCACCTTCGGCGTGATCCTCTCGGCCTGCTATGCGCTGTGGCTCTACCGCAAGGTCGTGTTCGGGGCGCTGGTCAAGCCGTCGCTGGCGAGCATGAAGGATCTCACCTTCCGGGAGGGCCTGACGCTCTTCCCGTTGATCGCGCTGACGATCCTGTTCGGCATCTATCCGAAGCCGGTGCTCGACATGTCGGCGGCCTCGGTCCAGCAACTCGTCAACAATTACAACACCGCTGTGACGGCCGTGAAGGCCGCCGCACTGCTCCAGTGAGCGGGCAGGTCAGGATATCGCCATGAGCTTTGAGACTGCAGGTTATCAACTGGCGCCGGTGCTGCCCGAGCTCGTGCTCGCGGTCGGGGCGATGGCACTCCTGATGCTCGGCGCCTATCGCGGGCAGGAGACCACCAAGACGGTCACAACGCTCGCGGTGCTGCTCCTGATCGTGGTCGGCGTGCTCGAATACATGTTGCCCGCGGGCAAGCACGTGACCTTCGGCGGCAGCTTCATCGTCGATGATTTTGCCCGCTTCATGAAGATCCTGGCCCTGATCGGCTCGGCGGTGACGCTGGTGCTGTCGACCGAGTTCCTGTCGGATCCGTCGCGCCGCATCTTCGAATACGCGATCCTGGTGCTGCTCTCGACGCTCGGCATGATGGTGCTGATCTCGGCCGGCGATCTGATCTCGCTCTATCTCGGCCTCGAATTGATGTCGCTGGCACTCTACGTCGTGGCGGCCTCCAACCGCGACAACGCCAAGTCGACCGAAGCCGGCCTGAAGTACTTCGTGCTCGGCGCGTTGTCCTCAGGCATGCTGCTCTACGGCTCCTCGCTGATCTACGGCTTCACCGGCACGGTCGCCTTCACCGGCATCGCGGCGGCCGCGACGATCTCGAATGTCGGCCTGGTGTTCGGCCTCGTGTTCCTGCTCGCCGGCCTCTGCTTCAAGGTCTCGGCGGTTCCGTTCCACATGTGGACGCCCGACGTCTACGAGGGCGCGCCGACGCCGGTGACAGCCTTCTTCGCCTCGGCGCCGAAGGTGGCCGCGCTCGCGGTCTTCACCCGCGTTACGCTGACCGCATTCCCGGGCATCGTCTCGCAGTGGCAGCAGATCCTGGTGTTCGTGGCGATCGCCTCGATGGCGCTCGGCTCGTTCGCCGCGATCGGACAGAGCAACATCAAGCGCCTGATGGCCTATTCCTCGATCGGCCATATGGGCTTTGCCCTGGTCGGTCTTGCCGCAGGCACGGTCGAGGGCGCGCAGGGCGTGTTGATGTACATCGTGATCTATGTCGCGATGACGCTGGGCTCCTTCGCCATCATCCTGGCCATGAAGCGCAACGGCCAGCCGGTCGAGCAGATCAGCGATTTCGCGGGGCTCTCGCGGACCAATCCGCTGCTCGCCTTCATGTTCGCGATGCTGCTGTTCTCGCTCGCCGGCATTCCGCCGCTCGCCGGCTTCTTCGCCAAATGGTACGTCTTCGTCGCCGCCATCAAGGCGAATTTGTTCACGCTCGCCGTCATCGGCGTGCTGACCAGCGTGGTCGGCGCCTACTACTATCTCAGCATCGTCAAGACGATGTATTTCGACGAGCCGGCCGGACAGGTCGATCCGGTGCGCGTCGAAGTCAAGACGGTGCTGGCGGTCGCGGGCCTGTTCAACATTCTGTTCGCCCTGTTCGCAGGTCCCGTGGTGAGCGTTGCCTCCGCCGCGGCAAAGTCGCTGTTCTAGGATGGCATTCGCGCTCGGTCCTCGTGCGGCGTCGGCGGGCTACAAGCTCGCAGCTTTCGAACGGACCGGCTCGACCAATACCGAGGCGATCGAGCACGCAAGGGGCGGCGAACGCGGCCCGATGTGGTTCGTGACGTCGGAGCAGACCGCCGGCCGTGGCCGCCGCCAACGCGCCTGGATCGCACCGAAGGGTAACCTAGCAGCCAGCGTCCTCGAAGTCCTCGACGTCGCCCCTTCCGTCGCCGCGACGATCGGCTTTGCGGCCGGGCTGGCCGAGGAGGCCGCCCTGGAGAAGGTCAGCCTGGAGGCGGCACTGCGCCTCGGCGAGGGCCGTCCCCGCTACACCCTGAAATGGCCTAACGACGTGCTGGCCGGCGGCAAGAAGCTGGTCGGCATCGGCCTGGAGGCCGAAGCCATCGCCGAGCGTCTCGCCATCGTTGTCGGCATTGGCACCAACGTCGTCGCCGCGCCCGAGGGCACGCCCACACCGGCGGTGTCACTGGCCGCGCTCGGCGTCCAAATCAGCGCGGAGGAGTTGTTCTCGGCGCTCTCCGATGCCTGGGTGGAATTCCGCGGTATCTGGGACAATGGTCGCGGCTTTGCCGAAATTCGCAAATTGTGGCTGGAGCGCGCCGCCGGCCTCGGCGAGCGGGTCGCGATCCACACGGGAGTGATGACGCTGGAAGGCATTTTTGACACGATCGACGACACCGGCTGCCTGATCGTCCGCACCGCGGAGGGCCGGCGCGTGCCGGTGGCCGCGGGCGAGGTGTTCTTCGGCACGGTCGCCTCCGTGGGAGCTGCGTGATGGCGAAGCCTGAAGAACTGGTATTTGCACCGCTCGGCGGGGTCGGCGAGATCGGCATGAATTTGTCGATCTACGGCCTCGGCAACCGCCAGCAGCGGGCCTGGCTGGCGATCGATCTCGGCGTGTCCTTCGGCGACGAGGAGCATCTGCCGGGCATCGACCTGATCATGCCGGACGTCAGCTTCCTGGAGAAGGAACGCAAGAACCTGATGGGGCTGGTGCTGACCCACGCCCATGAGGACCATTTCGGCGCCATCATCGACCTGTGGCCGAAGCTGAAATGCCCGATCTACGCGACCCAGTTCAGCGCCGCGCTGTTCGAGGCCAAATGCGCCGCCGAGCGCAATGCGCCGAAGATCCCGGTGACGGTGGTGCCGTCGGGCGGGCGCGTCGATATCGGCCCGTTCAACGTCGAGTTCATTCCGGTCGCGCATTCGATTCCGGAGTCGCATGCGCTGGCGATTCACACCGACGTTGGCACGGTGCTGCACACCGGCGACTGGAAGATCGATCCGACCCCGATCATCGGCCGCCCGACCGACGAAAAGCGGCTGCGGGAGCTCGGCGATGCGGGCCTGCTCGCCTTGATCGGCGATTCCACCAACGCCGTGCGCGACGGCCGCTCGCCCTCGGAAGCCGAGGTTGCCAAATCCATCACCGAGCTGGTCAAGGCCGCCAAGGGCCGCGTCGCGGTCACGACCTTTGCCTCCAACGTCGCGCGCCTCAAGGCCGTCGCCATCGCCGCGAAGGCCGCCGACCGTGAGGTCGTCGTGGTCGGCCGCGCCATGGAACGCGTGGTGCAGGTCGCGCGCGAGACCGGCTATCTCGACGGCGTGCAGAGCTTCCGCTCCGCCGAGGTCTACGGTCATCTGCCGCAGGACAAGGTGCTGGCGCTCTGCACCGGCAGCCAGGGCGAGCCCCGTGCCGCGCTGGCGCGCATCGCCAATGACGACCATCCCGAGATCACGCTCAATCGCGGCGACAGCGTCATCTTCTCCTCGCGCACCATTCCCGGCAACGAGAAGGCGGTCGGCGCGATCATCAATGGCCTGGTCTTGCAGGGCGTGGAGGTCATCACCGACCGCGACCAGCTGGTCCATGTCTCCGGTCATCCCCGCCGCGACGAATTGCGCGACATGATCTCCTGGACCAGGCCGCAGCTCCTGATCCCGGTCCATGGCGAGGCCCTGCACCTGAACGAGCACGCCAAGCTCGCGCGTGCCGCCGGCGTGCCGCGCGTACTGGTCTGCCGCAACGGCGATCTGGTCAAGCTCGGCCCCGGCGATCCCGGCATCATTGGGCAAGTGCCTGCGGGCCGTCTCTACAAGGACGGCACGATTCTGGAGGACTCCAAGTCCCGCGCGGTGGTCGAGCGGCGCCGCATGGCCTTCTCCGGCTGCGCCTTTGTCGCCATCGTCATGACGGAGCAGGGCGAGCTTGCCGACGATCCCGCGGTCGAACTGGTCGGCATCCCCGAGAAGAACAGAGCGGGCGAGCCCTTCGACGACATCGTCTTCGACGCCGTGGTCTCCACCGTCGAGGGCCTGCCGAAGGCGCGCCGTCGCGACGCGGATGCGCTGGCGGAGTCGGTGCGACGCGCTGTCCGCTCCGTGATCAACGAACATTGGGGTAAAAAGCCCCCCTGTCTGGTACACGTCCTGACAGTGTAACGGGAGAAGCACAATGCTGGGCCGGCTCAACCATGTCGCGATCGCGACCAAGGACGCCGTCAAGGCCGCCAGGATCTATGGCGCCGCGTTCGGGGCCCAGATCTCGGAGGCCGTCGCGCTGCCCGAGCATGGCGTCACCACCGTGTTCGCGACGCTGCCCAACACCAAGATCGAGTTCATCGAGCCGCTCGGCGAAGCCTCGCCGATCGCAAAGTTCCTCGACCGCAACGCCGACGGCGGCATCCACCACGTCTGCTACGAGGTGGTCGACATCATCGCGTCGCGCGACACGCTGGTGAAGGAGGGCGCAAGGGTGCTCGGCGACGGCGTGCCGAAGATCGGCGCCCACGGCAAGCCGGTGCTGTTCCTGCACCCGAAGGATTTTTCCGGCGCGCTGGTCGAAATCGAGCAGGCATAGGCCGAAACCATGGCCATCCAGATCTCAACCGCAATCGCGATCTACTTCGTCATCTGGTGGGTCGCGCTGTTCCTGACGCTGCCGTTCGGCGTGCGCAGCCAGCACGAGGACGGCGTCGGAGTGCCGGGCAGCGACCCCGGCGCGCCGATCCTGACGCGAATGAGGAGCAAGCTGATCTGGACCACGATCATCTCGGCCATCATCTATGGGATCGCCATGGTCGCCTATCACGCCGGCTATCTCTCGATCGAACGCCTGTCGAAATTGATGGGCATGCCGTTCTAAGAATTTTTGGTTGGCTTTGTTGGGGGACCAATGACTTTTCAGCGGATCGTCGTCGCGCTTCTGGTGCTGATCGTCGCCGGCCTCGGTGCCATCGGCTATTTCGAGTGGAAGATGGCCGTGCAGGTGCGCACCCTGAAGGCGTTCGTCGAGGGCTACGTCTTCAACGAGGCCGTGGTCGCCTGCGAGCAGGCCAAGAGCTCGACGCCGTTCAAGTGGAACGGAGGCAAGAGCACCGCGGTGATTGGCCTGAACTCGGTCAAAACAGACAAATACACCGTCAGCGCCAGCTACACGCTGGTGGCGGACAGCGTCTATTGTGATTACGATCCGATCAAAAGAAAGGCCGAGATCGGCTCGAGCTTCCTGGAGCGGGAGTAACGATCCGGCCCCTATATGGGATGGGATCGTCATGGCGCAGGGGCAGGGGGACTACCGGATTCTGCATGAGGCTGACTTGCGGGATTATCTCGCAGGCGTTGCGGATATCGCTGCGACCCTCGGTGGCGAGCCGGCCTCCTGGTCGATCACCGAAGTCGGCGACGGCAATCTCAATCTCGTTTTCATCGTGAAGGGCGGCCGTGGCGGCGTCGCCGTGAAGCAGGCGCTGCCCTATGTCCGCCTGGTTGGCGAGAGCTGGCCGCTGCCGCTGTCCCGGGCTCATTACGAATATCTCGCTTTGTCGCGGCAGGCCGAGCTCGCGCCCGGCCTCGCGCCGGCGCTGCTGCATCACAACGAGGCCCTGGCGCTGACGGTGATGGAGCTGCTCGAGCCCCACATCATCATGCGCAAGGGGATGGTTGCAGGCTCGCAATATCCGCGCTTTGTCGATGACATCACCACCTTCATGGCGCAGACCTTGTTCTTCACCTCCGACCTCGCGCTGTCGGCGGCCGAGAAGAAGCAGGGTATCGCAGCCTTCGCCGGCAACCATGCGCTGTGCAAGATCACCGAGGATCTGATCTTCACCGATCCCTACCGGATCGCCGAGCAAAACCGCTGGACCGCGCCATATCTCGATGCGCTCGCCGCAGAGCTGCGCGAGGACATGGAATTGCATGTCGCGATCTCCCGGCTGAAGCTGAAGTTCATGGCGAGCCCCGAGGCGCTGCTCCACGGCGACCTGCACACCGGCTCGATCATGGTGACGGAGAGCCAGACGCGGGTGATCGACCCCGAATTCGCGTTCTACGGCCCGATGGGTTTCGATGTCGGCGCCGTGCTGGCCAACCTGCTGATGGCCTATTTTGCCTCCGCCGGCCATGAGCGCGTGCCGGGCGAGCGGCGTGCCTTCGAAGCCTGGGTGCTGGAAACGGTCGAGCAGGTCTGGAACGCGTTCGCCCGCAAGTTCCTCGATCTCTGGCGCGCTGGCGCCGCAGGCGATGCCTATCCCGCCTCGCTCTTCGCCGGCGAGACAGGCGCGGCACGGCTGGAGGCCGAGCGGCAGGCCTACATGCAGCGGCTGTTCGCGGATACGGTCGGTTTCGCCGCGGCAAAAACCATCCGCCGCATCTTCGGCCTCGCCCACAATATCGATTTCGAGCTGATCGATGATCCGCGCCGGCGCGCCACCAGCGAAGCACGCGCGGTGCGGCTGGCGCGCGCGCTGATGCTGGAGGCGGGGGCGTTTCCGGCCATCGCGGACGTTACTTCTGCAGCGCGAAAATTGCGCGACTGGCAGCCGGAGTTCTAGCGGGCGTCTTCGCAAATCGGCGGGGCCCGCGCGACGCTCGCATACGTCAACCCCTTCAAGGCGCTTGCGCTCGACCCGCCGTGGATGGTCAACTCTCGGACCAGAGCACGGCTTGCGTTGTCGGAGGGACCATGATGTTCAGGATAGTGGCGATCGTCGCGGGTCTGGGGCTGGCACTGGCGGCCTCGGCGGAGGCCCAGACACCGCGCAAGGGCGGAACCGTCCGCATGACCGCGCCTTATGGGTCGAGCTTCACAAGCTTGGACATTCACACCACGCAGCGCGCCCAGGACGAGATCTACGCCAAGGCCCTGCACCGGTCGCTCTACATCTGGAATTCCACGGAAGGCAAGCCGGTTCTGGAGCTTGCCAAGGAGGACGTCGTCTCGGGCGGCGGTCTCGTCCACACCTTCAAGCTGCGCGACGACGCCTATTTCCACAACGGCCGCAAGATGACGGCCGACGACGTCATCTGGACCTACAACCGCATCATGGACGGCACCAAGGCTTATCCCGGCGCGCGCTATGTCCGCGTGATCGAGGGCGCGGCGGCGGTCGAGAAGGGCCAGGCCAAGGAGATCTCCGGCCTGAAGAAGATCGACGAGTTTACCATCGAGATGAAGCTGACCGAGAAAGTCGATCCTGGCTTCTACTTCTGGAACGCAATCACATCGATCTATCCCGCCGACGAAGCCGCCAAGGAGAGCTTTCTCCAGAAGCCGATCGGTCTAGGGCCCTTCAAATTCGTCGAGCACGTGCCGGGATCGCGCATCGTTCTGGAACGATGGGACCGGTTCTACAAGCCCGGCAAGCCCTACGCCGACAAGATCATCGTGTCGGTCATGGGCGAGGCCGCGGCCCGCGATGTCGCTTTCCGCAACAAGGAGATCGACACCTCCGTGCTGGGACCGGCGCAATATGTCGCCTATCAGAACGACGCCGACCTCAAGGGCACCGTCGTCGAGGTCGCCGAGGTCTTCACCCGCTACATGGGGATGAATCCCGCATTCAAGCCATTTGCCGACAAGCGGGTCCGGCAGGCGATCAACTACGCGATCGATACCGATTTGATCATCAACAAGCTGGTCAAGGGCAAGGCCTATCGCGCGACCAGCTGGCTGCCGCTGACCTCTCCCGCCTACGACAAGGCCTTGAAGCCCTACGCCTTCGATCCTGCCAAGGCCAAGCAGCTGCTCGCTGACGCCGGCTATCCCTCAGGCTTCGAATTCGAATGGACCACCAGCCAGAACGAGAGCTGGGGTCTGCCGATCGTCTCGGCCGTGATCCCGATGCTGGACCGGGTGGGCATCAAAGCCAAGGTCAAGCAGGTCGAGACCGCGGTGCTGGCGGAGGTGGTCCGCAGCGGCGACTACCAGGCCTTCGTCTATTCGCAGGCGACCGGACCCGATCCCCAGGCCGCCCTCAAATGCTTCCACTCATCGACGCCGCAGTCGGCCTGCAACTACATGAACTTCAAGAATGCCGAGTTCGACAAGCTGATCGACGAGGCCGGGCAGTCCGATGACGCTGCAAAGCGTACCCAGCTGCTGCAAAAGGCCAATGCTGTTCTCTACGAAGAGGCGCCGGTCTGGTTCTTCAACTACAACAAGGCGGTCATGGCGGTGCAGCCGTGGCTCAAGGGGATTCAGCTGAACGCGACGGAGCTGACCCATCAGAACGTCGAAGACCTCTGGGTCGACGAGACCTCGCCCGCGAAGTGACACACGCTCTCGCGCTCCCTCCGTCGCCATGAACGACGGAGGGGGAGAGGAAAAGTGCCGATGCTCTCGTTCCTGTTCCGCCGCCTGCTGCAGACCATTCCGACCGTGCTCGCCGTGGTGGCTCTGGTGTTCGTGCTGTTCAGCGTCGCTCCCGGCAGCATCGTCTCGTCCATGAGCGACGATGCCGATCCGCAGGTCGAGCTGCGCATGAAGAAGCAACTCGGGCTCGACGATCCCGTCTATGTCCGCTTCGGCACCTACATCGCCAAGCTTGCGACCGGCGATTTCGGCACCTCGTTCCGGACGCGCGAGCCTGTGACGTTCATGATCGCCAAACGGATATGGCCGACGCTCCAGCTCATCTTCACCGCCATGGCGTTTTCTGTCGTGATCGGCGTTCCCCTGGGTTTCATCGCCGCGCTCAAGCCGGGAGGCATCGTCGACACGCTGGCCATGGTCGTGGCGGTGTCAGGCCTTTCGATCGCCAAATTCTGGCTCGGACTGGTGCTGATGTATCTGTTTGCGTTGAAGCTCGGCTGGCTGCCGAGTTTCGGCTATGGCGATGGCGGACTGAAGTACCTGATCCTTCCGGCCGTGACGCTCGGCGTCTCGCCGATGGCGCTGTTCGCCCGGACCACGCGCGCCGCGGTCCTCGAGATCATGACCGCGGATTTCGTCCGCACCGCGCGCTCCAAGGGCATGAGCGAGACGCGGGTCGTGAAGTGGCATGTGATGCGCAACGCGCTCGTCATCATTCTCACCACCGTCGGCCTCCAGTTCGGCGCGCTGATGGGGCAGGCGGTCGTGGTCGAGAAACTGTACTCCTGGCCGGGCATCGGCTCGCTGCTGGTCGACAGTGTCCTGCAGCGCGACATTCCGGCCGTCCAGGGCTCCATTCTTGTCGTGGTGCTGTCCTTTCTCGCGATCAATCTGCTGATCGACGTGCTCTATGGGGTGATCGATCCCAGGATCCGATACGCATGAAGCTGCGCGCCAATCTCATCATCGGTGGCGCGCTGTTCGCGCTCGCAATCCTGGTCGGTCTGCTCGCGCCCTGGCTGGCGCATACCGATCCCGTCCTGGATGCCAATCTGCTCAACGCGGAGGAGCCTCCGAGCTGGACCTGGTGGTTCGGCACCGACGACCAGGGCCGCGACATCTATTCCCGCGTCGTCTACGGCGCGCGCGTTTCGCTGACGGTCGGCATCGTCTCGCAGCTCATCAACAGCGTCATCGGCGTGGCGCTGGGCCTGAGCGCCGGCTATTGGGGCGGCTGGTGGGACGATGTCGTCAACGGCCTGACCAATCTCATGCTCGCGATCCCATCCCTGATCTTCGCGCTGGCCATCATGGCGGTGCTCGGTCCCGGCCTCACCAGCCTGCTGATCGCACTCGGTTTGACCAACTGGTCCTTCACGTGCCGGATCGCGCGGGCCTCGGCGCTGTCGCTGAGGAGCCAGGGCTATGTGCAGGCCGCGACCGTGCTCGGCTACGGCGATCTGCGCATCATGATCACGCAGCTGCTGCCCAACATGCTAGGGCCGATCGTCGTCATCGGCACGCTCGGCATGGGCAGCGCGGTCTTGTCAGAAGCCGCATTGTCGTTTCTCGGCCTCGGCGTCCGGCCGCCGTTTCCGAGCTGGGGCAGCATGCTGTCGGACGCCCGCGACCAGATCACGACGGCGCCGTGGCTCTCGGTGTTTCCCGGCCTTGCCATCTTCCTGACGGTGCTCGGCCTCAATCTGCTCGGCGACGGACTGCGCGACATTCTCGATCCGCAATCGCGGAGCCGGCGCACATGACGGGCGCGCCGCTGATCGAGGTCGAGGATTTGCGCATCGATCTCGATGATGGATCGCGGCGCGTTGCGGCGGCCGAGGGCATTTCATTCCGCATCGATCGCGGCGAGACCTTCGGCCTGGTCGGCGAATCCGGCTGCGGCAAGAGCATCACGGCGCTCGCCTTGATCGGCCTGTTGCGGCAGCCGTTGTCGATCGGCGGCGGCGTCATCCGGTTTGAGGGGCGGGAGATCCAGCACCTTTCAGCGGCCAGGCAACGGGAGCTGCGCGGCAATCGCATCGCCATGATCTTCCAGGAGCCGATGACGGCGCTGAACCCGGTCTCGCCGGTGGGCCGGCAGATCGCCGAGATGTTCGTGCTGCACAAGGGCAAGAGCTGGCGGGAAGCCGACAGGCTAGCGGTCGAGGCGCTGGCGAGCGTCCGCGTTCCCGCGCCCGAGCGGCGCGTGAAGGACTACCCGCACCAGCTGTCCGGTGGCATGCGCCAGCGCGTGATGATCGCCATCGCGCTCGCCTGCGGTCCGGATCTCCTGATCGCCGACGAACCGACAACGGCCCTCGACGTCACCGTGCAAGCCGAAATCATCGAACTGATGCGGAATTTATGCGCCGAGCGGGGAACCGCGATCCTGATGATCAGCCACGATCTCGGGCTGGTCGCCAATGTCTGTCGCCGCGTGGCCGTGATGTATGCCGGCCGCATTGTCGAGGAGCGCGGCTCGGCTGATATTTTCCGGGCACCCTCGCACCCCTATACGCGAGGCCTGGTCGCCTCGCTGCCGCGGCTCGGCAGTCGCGCCGCGCTTGGCCGCACACGGCTGACGGAGATCGCAGGTGTGGTCCCGGCCATCACGAATTTCCCCGACGGCTGCCGGTTCAATCCGCGTTGCGCCCAGGCGACCGATATTTGCCGGACAGTCGCGCCGGGAGCGGATTTTCTGGAGGCCGGCGGTCTGGTCAGGTGTCACCACCATGCATGAGCCGCAAGACAGGTTGGATGAGACGCGGCCGGACGACGATGTCATTCTCAGCGTGAGGGATCTCGCGGTCCATTTTCCGCTCGGAGGCGGCCTGCTGGGGCGGGGCCGGCGGCTGCTCCGTGCCGTCGACGGGGTCGATCTCACCCTGAAGCGCGGCGAATGCCTCGGCCTCGTCGGCGAGTCCGGCTCCGGCAAGTCGACGGTCGCATTGTCGATCCTTGGCCTGGTGACCCCGACGCGCGGCCGCATCGTGCTGGACGGACAGGACGTGACCAACCGGCCATCCGGCGATCGGAAGGCGCTGGCCCGCATCGTGCAGATCGTGTTTCAGGATCCCTATGCCTCGCTCAATCCGCGCCAGACCGTTCGCCGCACGCTGGAAGATCCCCTGCGCGTGCATGGCGTCACGGCCAAGAGCGAGATCGAGGACCGCGTCGCGAAGATGCTGCGGCATGTGGGCCTGCGGCCTGAGCAGGCCGACCGCTACCCGCATGAATTCTCGGGCGGCCAGCGCCAGCGCATCGGCATTGCCCGCGCCCTGATCCTCAATCCCAGGATCGTCATCTGCGACGAGCCCGTCTCGGCGCTCGACGTCTCGATCCGCGCCCAGATCATCAATCTGCTGCTGGAATTGAAGGAAACCCTCGGTCTCTCCTACATCATGATCAGCCACGATCTCGGCGTCGTCGAACACATGAGCGACAAGGTCGCCGTGATGTATCTCGGCCGCATCGTCGAGAACGGCCACTGGCGCGAGATCTTCGAGCGGCCGGCGCACCCCTATACGCAAGCCCTGATCGCCGCCATCCCCGATCCCTTGCGTCATGCACCGCTGGCGACGACAGGCGGCGACCTTCCCAACCCGCTCAATCCGCCGAACGGATGCGCCTTCAGCCCGCGGTGCCGATATGCGGAGGATGTATGTCGGAGCGAGCCGGGGCCGGTGCTGGAGACGCGAGCGGACGGGCACGCGGTGAGGTGCTGGCGGAGCGAGGAGATTGCGGCAGCGAGCGTCGGTCTATCACCGTCACCCTGAGGTGGCCGCTTCTTCAGCGGCCCTCGAAGGGCGACGGCCCGGCTGTGTCTCGGCCGTTGATCCTTCGAGGTTCACCTTGCGATGCGTTGCACGCAAGGCTCGCACCTCAGGATGACGGGTCTACACAGGCACCCGCGCCATAATGAAATCGTGCTCTGTTTTCGCCCGACGTTTCAAAACCTGGTCCCGGCAACGGTTGTTGAGGTTCCGGTCAAGCTTATCGTCTGCTGCCGACCAGACGAGGGCGGCGATTAGCTACTGAGTTCTCGGCCGGCAGGGCGCGCAACCACACGCGAAAACTGACGACCTCCGGACAATCCGCGGTGCCTTCAGGCGCAACCAGCCAGTCACCGAGACCCGATCCCTCATCGAGCCGGTCGCAGCGATAGCCCGGATGGTGGCCCAGACCTCGGGCGATCAGCAGGTCGACCTTGCCCTCGAGCAATTCCTGCAGGCCGGCCGGATGCAGCACCCGCAAGCCGATCTCCGCATGCGTGCTGCGAAACGCCGCCAGATCGAGGCGGCGGAGGTCGAAGCTGCCATGGACGCCCAATTGCAGCAGCACCGCACCTGCCGGTCTCAAGTGCGAGGTCGCCTCCGCGATGTGGCGAAAGCCTTCGGAGACCCCGGGCAGATAGGCCTGACCGGCCGCGGTGAGGATGAGCTGCTTGTGCAGCCGCTCGAACAGCTGCACGCCGAGGCGCGCCTCCAGCGCTTTCACCTGCTGCCCCACGGCGGCGGGGGTCACGTGCAGCTCGTATGCGGCCAGCTTGAAACTGAGATGCCGGGCGGCGGCCTCGAAGGCGCGGAGCGCGTTGAGTGGGGGAAGGGCGTAGGTCATCGGGCTCCATTTTGACACCGATGGGCTGCGGCCTTGCAATAGATTTTCTTGCGTTGAACCGCAGCAATGATGCTTTGCGAAGCGGTGATGGCGCCGGCTACGGTCAGCCCGCAATCCGGAGAAACCCCATGCCGCCAGCTCACATCGTCAGCCACAATCCCGCAACGGTCCACGCGCCCGCCGGCGGCTACAGCATGGGGCTTGAACTGACGCAGCATCGCCGCCTGTTGTTCATCAGCGGCCAGGTGCCTGAGACGACCGACGGCGCCGTCCCTGACGGTTTTGAGGCGCAGTGCGAGCAGGCCTGGCGCAACGTGATCGAGGTGCTCGCCGCCGCCGGCCTCGGCATCGCGCATCTGGTCAAGGTCAACACGTTCCTGACCGACCGCAATCAACTCGTGACCAACCGCTCCATTCGTCGCGCGATGCTGGGCGAACATCAGCCCGCGCTGACGGTCGTGATCGTCGAGACCGTCGACAGCAAATGGCTGCTGGAGATCGAGGCGATCGCCGCCGAATGAAACCCGCCGACATTGCAATGAACCAATCATATCAGGTGCTCTATGGCTGACATCATCCATCCGTTTTACGAGGCGCATCGCGGTGCAATGGAGGCCGCCATGCGCGATCGGCTCGACCTGGCCGAAGCGATGTTGCGCGAGCGCGCGCAGCTTTCCGGGATCGACGGGATCAGGCAGGAAGTGATGGACGAATTCGACATCGTGCTCACCCAGATGCCCTATGTCGGCGGCGCGGCGAGCCGCATGAGCGATTTCTTCATGCGTCTCATGGGCTTCACGGCGATCAGCCGGGTGTTGCGACGCCACGGCGTCCCAGTGCCTGTGATCGGCGAGATCGAGCGGGAAACCTACAAGGCGCAATTGCTCACCGTGTCGGAAGCGGATCGTCTCGCCTCGGGTCGTCAGTTCATGTCGCCGGAGAACCTGGCCTTGCTGCGCGAGCAGGCGGCAAGAAGCGCGACCGAAAGCCATCAGACCGAGTTTCCGGAAGATTTCGTCTACGATTTCGTCGAGCCTGATACGGGTGACAGTTTTGAATTCGGCATCAACTACAAGGCTTGCGGCTTCTGCAAGCTGGCGGCGCGCCATGGCGACAAGGACATCCTGCCGAATATTTGCGGGCTCGATTTCGTCGCCTACGCAGCGCGAGGCATCCACCTGGAGAGGGCGCAGACGCTCGCGGGCGGTGCGAGCCACTGCAATTTCCGGTTCTCGCGGCTTGCGCCGGATGAGAAGGCGGAGAGCTAGGCGGCGGTCTCATGCTCCGCGATCGAGGTGATCTTGGGATTGCCTCTGTTGCCCACCGTCATTGCGAGCGCAGCGAAACAATCCAGAATCGTTCCGCGGCGGCAGTCTGGATTGCTTCGCTGCGCTCGCAATGACGAGGGGAGGCACCGGAGCAAGCGCCATCGTGACATCCTGCTCCTGTTTTGCCCGACGAGTCAAACCGTCGCTGCGGTCGCATCATCGCAATTTCGGATTTTATAACTCGTTGAATTCCCTCACAGTATCTACTGTGCATGGGGTTGTTTTCGCGCTTTTTGTTTTGAGGGGTGGCTATTCCACCGCTTTCTCCCTCAGCCGCTGCGCATAGACGTTGATGACCAGCGCCGCCAGCAGGATCAGGCCGCGGATCAGGATTTTCAGGAAGCTGTCGATGTTGACGTGGTCAAGGCCGTTATTGAGGACACCGAGGACGAAGAGCCCGACGATGGTGTTGCCGATGCCGCCGCGACCGCCGAACAGGCTGGTGCCGCCGACCACGACGGCGGCGATGGAGTCGAGCAGATAGGTATCGAACTCGTTCTGCTGCGCGCTGCCGAAATGCGCCACACCGAGCATGCCGCCGATACCGGAGCACACCGCCGAGATCACCATGACTGCGCCGAGGATGAGCTTGACGTTGAGGCCGGAATATTCGGCCGCCTCGCGGTTGCCGCCGACCATGTAGACGTAGCGGCCAAAGCGCGTGTAGGTCAGCACCAGATGTCCCAAGAGCAGCATGATCGCGGCGACGATGACGATCCATGGGATGCCGCCGATCGATCCGGAGCCGAGCGTGGTGATCACGCCGGGCACCTTGTAGGCGATCTGGCCGCGCACCAGCAGCGCCGAGATTCCGGCCGCGATCTGCATCATCGCCAAGGTCATGATGAAGGAAGGGATGCCGATCACGGTCAGTCCCAGTGCATTGACGAGACCGAGGAACGCGCAGAGCAAAATGGCCAGCAGGATCGCCGCCGCGCCGGGCAGGGGAATGTTGGGAATGTTGACGTAGGATTCCTGGAGCGTGAAGTAGGCGACCGCGATGCCGGTGACGTTGGCGATGCTGGCAATCGAGAGGTCGATCTCCGCGCAGAGAATCACGAAGGTGAGGCCGACGGCGATGATTCCCGTGACCGAGACCTGGGTCAGGATGTTGCCGAGATTGTCCAGCGTGGCGAAGGAGGGACTGGCCAGCGCAAAGAAGCCGGACAGAAAGATCAGCGTCAGGAACGGAGCGATGTTGCGCATCTGCGAGCGCAGGAACGGAGCTAAGCCTCGCGCCCGCTGCCCCGCCAAAGCCGTGTCACTGCTCGCCATGGTGTGCTTCTCCGTCACGCCGCTTCCAGCAGGCGGTCCTTGCTGACCGGCTCGTTCTTGAATTCGCGCACCAATGCGCCGCGCTTGAGCACGAGGATGCGGTCGGCCAGCGACAGCACCGTTTCCGGCTCGGTCGAGAGCACGATGATCGCAAGCCCTTTGGCGCGGAGATCGCGGACGATGTTGATGACGTCGTTCTTGGCACCGACATCCATGCCGCGGGTCGGTTCGCACAGCACCAGGAGTTTGGGCGGATAGGTCAGCCATTTCGCCAGCGCGACCTTCTGCTGATTGCCGCCGGAGAGCATGCCGAGATCGAGCCCGACCACCGGCGGCCTGATCTGGAGCTGCTCGACCTGGCGCTGGGCAATGTCGCGCTCCTGCGCCGGCTTGAGCAGCAACGCCGAGATGCGATCGAGAATGCTGATCGAGATGTTCTTGTAAACCGGCTCCTGGTGAAACAGCATTGCGCGCCGGCTCTCCGGCACCAGCGCCACGCCGGCGCGCCGCGCCGCTGCCGTGCTGGCAAACGTCTTGGGCTTGCCCTCGACCGCGAGCGTGCCGCCGTCCGGCTTCAGCTTGCCGAACAAGATGCGCGACAGCTCCTGCTGGCCGCAGCCCATGAAGCCGTAGATGCCGAGCACTTCGCCGGCACGGGCCTCGAAGGAGATGTCCTTCAGGCTGCGGGCCAGCGACAGCTGGTCGACCTTCAGGACCACCGAGCTGTCGTTCGGCTGCGGCAGCATCAGATCGTCGCTATAGCTGTGCTCGAGCGCTTCGCCGCCGCGGCCGATCATGGCCTCGATCAGCGCGCCCTTGCTGGTGGCGGCACTTGCCGTCTCCGCGACCTTCCGTCCGTTGCGGAACACGGTCACCGTGTCGGAGACGCGCAAGATGTCCTCGATGAAATGCGAGATGAAGACGATCGCCGTGCCTTCCTCGCGCAGCCGCCGCAGCGTCGCGAACAGTCGCTCGACTTCGGGTGGGGAGAGGGCGGAGGTCGGTTCGTCCAGGATGACGATGCGCGCGCCGGAGAACAGCACGCGCGCGATCTCGATCAGCTGCTGCAGCCCGATCGGGAGATCGCCGAGCCTGCTCATCGGATCGACGTCGATGCCGAAGCGGGCGAGCTGCTCGCCCGCCTCGCGCGCCATCCGCCGCCACTGCACCAGACCGAGCTGGTTGGTCGGCTGGTTGCCCAGGAACACGTTCTCGGCGACCGTGAGGTCGGGCGCGACGGACAGCTCCTGGTGCACCATGGCGATGCCGGCGCTGTGGGCGTCGCGGGCCGAGCGGAAATGCGTCTCCTGTCCGTCGATCAGGAAGCGGCCGGAGAATTCGGTGTGCACGCCGGCGATGATCTTCATCAGCGTGCTTTTTCCCGCGCCGTTCTCGCCGACGAGACCATGGATCTCGCCGGGGAGAAGCGCAAAGTCGACACCACGAAGCGCCTCGACGCCGCCGAAGCTCTTCGTGATGCCCTGCAGTTCCAGGATAGGCGAACGATCCTCTCGCATGGAGGCTCAGATCAGGAAGTGATCCTGCATCCACTGCATCCCGGCGGCGTTGGCCTTGGTCACCACAGGACCGTCGGTGACGACGTTCTTGGGAATGCCCTGTCCGCTCTTTTCGCCGCCGACCACGGCGGAAACGCCCGCGATGACGGCGCCGCCATGAATCCGGCAGGACGGATTGCGAACGGTGGCGAACATGCGGCCTTCGCTGACCGCCTGGATCGCCGGCGGCATCGCGTCCACGCCGCCGATCAGGATGTTGGTGCGGCCCCGCGCCTTCATGATGTTGGCGGCCGCGAGCGCCATGTCGTCATTGTGGAAGAACGCCGCGTCGATCTGCGGATACTTGGTCAGGTAGGTTTCCCAGAGACGCGCGGTCTTCGACACATCCCAGTCGGCCGGCTGGGTGTCGAGCACCTCGACCCCGGGGAATTGCTTCACGACATTGTTGAAGCCCTTGGCGCGGCCCTGCGCGCCGGTGTGGCCGAGGGCTCCTTGCGTCATGATGATCTTGCCCTTGCCGCCCATGGCGTTGCACAGCGCCTGCGTCACTGAGGCGCCCATGAACTCGTTGTCGGGGGCGAGGAAGGAGTGGACGTTGATCTGGTCCAGCGGCGCGATCAGCGTGTCCATGTCGATCACGGGCGTGCCGGCGTCGATCATCTTCTGCACCGGCTGGGTGAGGGTGCCGATGCCAAAGGCCTGGATTGCGACGAAGTCCCATTTCTGCGAGGCCATGTTGTCGATCGCCGCGCGCTGCTTCACCGCATCGAGCTGGCCGTCGAACCAGGTGACTTCGACATTGAACAGCTTGCCCCAGAATTCCGCGGCCTGCTTGCCCTGCGCGCACCAGGTGGCCTGGAGGCCTGCGTTGGAGAACGCCGCCTTCAGCGGCTTCTCGCTGCGTCCGACTTCGGCTGCAAGGGCGGGGTTAATGCCCATGCTGCCGAGGATGGCAGTCGCGGCGCCGGCGGTTGCTGCCGCCTGAAGAAGATCGCGCCTCGTCGTCGAGAAATCTTTCGTCCCGGACATCGCTCGCTCCCATACAATTTTATCTCGGCGCGTCATTGATTGCGCGACCGATGTCCGAAAGTGTCTCACAAGAGTTGGTGCCACTCAATCCGCAATCAACGGCGGGTCGCCGCGAGCCCGTGTTGGTGCAGCGCAAAGCGTCAGGCCGGGACACCCGCGAACGCGTCGATCTCGATGAGCAGTCGGCCCCAGGCCTGCGCGATGTCCGGCGACCATTCATCGCGGAGAAGATCGCGCAGCGTATCCCTGATGACGGCGAAGAAGGCGATGAACAGCTCGCGCGGCGTGCCGTAGCCATCGTGCGAGGCGACCTCGCACGCGATCAACCGGAAATATCCACGGCGATCACCGGCGAAGTCGAGAATCGCCTCGATCGTGAGTGCGAGCATCGATCCCATCACGAGCTCGCTGCCTTGGGTGCGGAACATCGCCCGTGTTTCGGGATGCTGTTCGAACAGCCGCTGATAGACGTGTGGCGTGAGATCGGTGCAGCGCGAGGCTGCAAGTTCAAAGCTCTGTTCGATCGGATTGGGAGAAGCATTCATCGGTGCTTTAGCCCCGCAGACAAAAAAAGAGCGGGGCCCTAGCCCCGCTCGAAAATTGTGTCGACCCTATTATCCCCGATTCTAAGATTTGATCTTGATTGGCGGGGCGACGCTGCATTTTGCGCGTCAGGGGCTCCTCCCGAGACTTGGACCACCAGACTTCGACCTCGCGGCCGGCCTGAGCAAGAGGATGCTAGATCAACTTTTCTCACTTGTCATCATTTTCGGCAACGAATGTTCAAAATTCGAGCAATTGACGAAATGATCGGGCTTTCGGCTCTGTAAGCATATGACAAATATAAGAAATCCGTGGATGGGGCCGGGTGCTCGACTGCCTCAAATGCCGAAGATTCCCTCCGCGGGCGGCCGGACCACTGTTTTCCGGGAAATTTGCGCTGGATTAAGGAGGCGGCGGAACCGGGCTCGACTTGGCCATCCGCCGGTGTTTAGTTAGTAGACGAACGAATGGTTCGGCGGATGCGCGCACGGCTGCAAAAATTCCTACCTCTGGTCCTGCTCGCCCTGGTGATGCAGGTGCTGGCGCCGATTGCCGCCTGTCTGGCGGCCGGCCAAGCCGTGGCCGATCCGTTGTCCGCCGCCGTCATCTGCCACAGCGCAGGCGAGCAAGGCGGCCTGAACGATCCGGCGGGTACGCCGGTCGCACATGCCGGTGCATGCGCCCTCTGTTGCCTGGCGCAGGTGGGCGCGTCGCTCGATTCGCCGCCGCACGCCGCGCTTTCCGTTCCCTTCCGCCACGCCGAGGGCGTGGTGTGGCACGCGGCGGAGGCATCCGCCGGCGCGGCCCATAAAGGCACAAACGCGCAGGCGCGCGCACCGCCTCAATTTTCCTGACGACTCTCGTGATCGCCGCGGTCCGCCGCAGGCGATTGATGCTGTCGAATGGCCGGAGAGAACGCCCGGCGTCAGGAATGCCCCATGTTACGTTGTCATGCCCGCCGTGGTGTGAGTGTCGTTGCCATTCAGGCCGCGCTGCTTGCATCGTCGAGCGGCGCCTTTGCCCAAAGCAGCAGCGCAGTGTTGCCGCCAATCACCGTCGAGGCGCCTCAGCAGAAGCGCGCGTCGGCGGTCCGACCGCCACGCAATACGGCGCGATCGGCGCGCGTCACGCGAAGCCCGCGAACGACCCCATCGCCGCAGCAAACCGCGAGCGAACAGAGTGCCGGGGCTCCGGGTGCCCTGACGGTTCTGACGGCGCAACAAGCGCTGGCGGGGATTAACCAGACTCCGGGCGGCGTGGCGCTCGTGTCGGCCGAGGTGTACAGGAACTCGACGCCGTCCAACACGATCAAGGATGTTCTGGATTACGTGCCCGGCGTGTACGCCCAGCCCAAATGGGGCGACGACACCCGCCTTTCGATTCGCGGGTCCGGCCTGTCGCGCAATTTTCATCTGCGCGGTGTGCAGCTCTATATGGACGGCATTCCGATCAACACTGCGGATGGCTATGGCGATTTCCAGGAGATCGATCCGAGCGCCTACAAATATGTCGAAGTCTTCAAGGGCGGCAACGCGCTTCAGTTCGGCGCCAATTCGCTGGGAGGCGCGATCAACTTCGTGACCCCGACCGGCCGCGACTCGTTTCCGAATGGTGTGTCCTTCGATGTCGGAGGATTTGGCTACAAACGACTTCAGGCGAACGCAGGCGGCGTCAACGGGCCGTGGGACGGGTTCGTGACCGCTTCCACGCAGGCCGCAGACGGATTTCGCGATCACAGCTTCGGCTCGAGCAACCGCTTGAGCGGCAATGTTGGGTATCAGTTCTCCCCGGATGTCGAGACACGGTTCTACCTCAATGCCAACGAAGTGCGGCAGCGAATTCCGGGTACCGTGACCAAAACGTCCGCTTTGACCGATCCGGAAGCTGCTGCACCTGCGAATGTTGCGATGGATCAGCAGCGCAACATCGATACTGTCAGGCTCGCCAACAAAACCACCGTTCGTTTCGATGACACCAAAGTCGAATTCGGCGCCTTTGGCATCGATCGGCATTTGATGCACCCGATTTTCCAGTGGCTGGACTACCGTTACAAGGACTACGGCGGATTCGCGAAGATCACGGATGACCGTACCATTGGCGGCTTCCGCAACAAGTTGGTCGCAGGCGTCAATGTGCTGAACGGCAGCATCGACAACCAGCAGTTCGCCAATATTGGCGGGCAGAAGGGTGCACTGCTTTCTTCCTCGATCGATCGGTCGGAGAATACCTCCGCCTACGTTGAAGACAGCTTCTACGTCCTTCCAAATCTTGCGCTGATCGGCGGCACGCAATTTCTGTACGCGACCCGCAATCGGCAGGATCGTTTCCTCAGCGACGGGGATCAATCGGGGGCGACGCGCTTTAATCTCTGGTCACCGAAAGGCGGTCTGTTGTGGCAAATCGATCCGGCCTGGCAGGCCTTCGCCAATGTCTCGCGGAGTGCCGAGGTGCCGAGCTTTGGCGAAAGCGCGATCGGTCTCGGCATTCCGACGATCCCGTTCACCAGCATCCGCCCGCAGATTGCCACCACGTACGAAATCGGGACTCGCATGAAGCGATCTGATTATGCCTGGGAACTGACGGCCTACCGGGCCAACATTCGCGACGAATTGCAATGCCTCTATAGTACTTTCGGCAATTGCAATGTGACCAACGCCGACCGCACCATCCATCAAGGCATCGAGGCCGGCGCGGGCGCAGCAATCTTTCGTGACATTTTCGTCAATGGCCCGGCGCCGGACAAGCTCTGGCTGAATGTCGCCTATTCGTTCAACGACTTCCGCTTCGACAAAGATCCGACCTTCGGAAACAATCGATTGCCGGGAGCCCCAACTCACTACCTGCGTGCGGAGCTTCTCTACAAGCACCCTACCGGGTTCTATGTTGGACCCAACGTCGAATGGGTGCCACAGGCCTACTTCGTCGATAGCATGAACACGCTGACGACAGAGCCTTACGCCCTGTTGGGATTGAAAGCCGGCTTCGACAATGGTGGCCCGATGTCTGCCTACGTCGAGGGGCGCAATCTCACCAACAAGACCTACATAGCCAGCGCGAGCATCATCGATCGAGCGACGGCGACGTCAGCATTGTTTGAGCCGGGCACGGGACGGGCAGTGTATGCTGGAATGAGGTATCGATGGTGACGTGCAAATGGCACTTGGGTCTATGTTCGCTCCGCCGCAGGCCGGCATTCCGAATGCCGATGCGGGTGGCGGTGGAAAATCGTCGTGGAAGAATGCAGGGCCATTCTCGGCCCGATCAATCGCGAAAGAGGCAATCAACATGAAGACTATCGGACGAACTCTCCTTGCAATTTCACTGTTGCTGACCGCCTGTGCCGTCGCGCAGGCCGAGGACATCAAGGCCGGCGATCTCATCATCTCGCAGGCGTGGAGCCGGGCGACACCAGGCGGAGCCAAGGTGGCCGGCGGCTATCTGACCATCGAGAACAAGGGCACAGTGGCAGACAAGCTGGTCAGCGTTTCCGCCGATATCGCGGGGAAGGCTGAGGTCCACGAGATGGCGATGGACAATGGCGTGATGAAGATGCGCCTGCTCGACAAGGGGCTCGTGATCGATCCCGGCAAGACGGTGAAGTTCGCCCCCGGCGGCTACCACCTGATGCTCCAGGAGCTGAAGGGCCCCTTCAAGCAGGGCGACAAGGTGCCGGTGACGCTTCAGTTCGAGAAGGCCGGCAAGGTCGCCGTCTCCCTCGACGTCCAAGGCGTCGGCGCGCAGGCGCCCGGCGACAGTGGGCACATGATGAAGAAAATGCCTGATCATTCGGGAATGAAGATGTGACGAGCGTGATCTGGACATTCGGGAGACCCAATATGTCGAAGCGAACCTGGCTGATTGTTCTGGGCGTATTTGCGGCAACGCCGGCAACTGCGCACGTCTTCCTCGAAGGCAAGCAGGCGACAGTGGGGGGATCGTACAAGGCCGTCTTCGCCGTCCCGCACGGTTGCGCGGGCTCGCCCACGGTGAAAATCCGGGTGCAGATCCCGGAAGGCGTGATCGCGGTGAAACCGATGCCGAAGGCGGGCTGGAGTGTTGACGTGGTCGAGGGCAAATACGCCGGCGAATACGACTATCACGGCAACAAGCTCTCCTCCGGCGTCAAGGAGGTGACTTGGTCTGGCGGCAAGCTGCCGGACAAGAACTATGACGAGTTCGTCATGCACACGGCCCTGACCGACACGCTCAAGCCGAACACGATCCTGTACTTCCCCGTCGTCCAGGAATGCGAGACCGGCGTCAGCCGCTGGATCGAGATCCCCGCGGAGGGGGCAGAGCATTCGCATGAGAGCAAATCGCCGGCGCCGGGCGTGAAACTCCTGCCGAAACCCTGATGCGCCTGCTCGCCGCGCTCGCGACGCTGCTCCTCGTTGTCGGCTTCGCGACCGGCGCCTCGGCGCACGCGGCGCTGGTCGCGGTCGAGCCGGCGAGCGGCAGCATGCTCGCGAGCGCGCCGAAGATGGTGGAGTTGCGCTTCAACGAGACGGTGACGCCGGGCGCGATCCGGCTGATCGACGGCGCGGGCACGGCGCGGGATGACGTGCGCGTCGACGCATCGGGCGCGACCATCTCGGTCGCGATGCCGGCGGACCTGCCGCAAGGCACGGCCGTCGTCAGCTATCGCGTGATCTCGCAGGATGGCCATCCCGTCGCTGGATCGGTGATTTTCTCGATCGGCACGCCGACGGGAACGCAACCTCCCGCAAACGCCGATGGCGGATTGAACGTGCTGATCTGGCTGGCGCGAGTCGGTCTCTATCTTGGCCTGTTCGTCGGCGTCGGCGGCGTTTTCTTTGCACGCTGGGTTGCGTGGTCGATGACCGGCATAACCATCCCGTGCGTGGCGCTCGCCATCGGCTTCCCGAGCGCGGTGGTGTCCCTTGGTGTGCTGGGGCTGGATCTCCTCGGCCTACCGCTATCCGCTCTCGCGACGATGGCTCCCTGGAAAGTCGCATCCGGGACCAGCGCGGGCCCGGCCTTGCTCGTGGCCGTCGCTGCAATGCTGTTCGCATTGCTGGCGCTAGGCAGCGCGTGGTGCGCGCGCGCTCTGGCGATCATTGCCTTCGTCGGCGTCGGCTTGTCGCTGGCCATGACCGGGCACGCTGCTACGGCACCGCCCGAACTGTTGACCCGGCCCGCAATCTTTCTCCATGGCCTCGGTGTCGCCTTTTGGATTGGGGCCCTCGCGCCGCTGGGCGCCCTGTTGTCAAAGCGACCCGTCGCGACATTGCCCGTCGTGAACCGCTTTTCTCGTATCGCGGCGCCGGCCGTTGGCGTTCTCGCATTGACCGGCCTCGCGCTCGCCATCGTCCAGCTCGAAAAGCCGTCTGCATTGGTCGAGACCCGCTATGGATTGATCCTCTCGATCAAGCTTGCACTGGTCCTCGTGCTGCTGGCGCTTGCCGCGCTCAACCGCTTTCGCCTGACACCGGCAGGGGATCTCAAGGCCGCGCAGAGCCTGAAGCGCTCGATCGTACTCGAATGCGCCATCGCGCTAGGCATCTTCGCCGTCGTGGCCGGTTGGCGTTTCACGCCGCCGCCGCGAACGATCGCTCCGGAGGCGCCGCTGGCGATCCACATCCACACCGACAGGGCGATGTTTCAGGTCCTGGTCTCGCCGGGCAAGGCGGGTATCGACGATTTCGTCCTGCAGCTCATGACTGGCGAGGGGGCGGTTCTCGATGCCAACGAGGTGACGCTGACGCTGAGCCTGCCCGAACGTGGCATTGAGCCGATGGAGCGGAACGCCTCGCTCGGGCTGGACCGCTACTGGCACGTGCGCAAGGTCGAGTTGCCCTTTGCGGGCCGCTGGCATGTGCGGATCGACGCGCTCGTGACCGATTTCGAGAAGATCACCCTGGAGGATGAGTTCGAGGTGGCGGCGCCCTGAACCGGGCTCTTCGGCACCTCGCGTCGAAGGTGAAGTCGACGGAAAAATGACAGGAATTCCGCTGTGTTAGCGGGTTTTCCTCATTCCCGGTCTTGTGTTTTGGCTCCCAATCCGGTTTCACTGCAAGCCATCACTGATTCCTCGAGTATTGCCATGCGGTTGTCGCGGTTCTTTCTGCCCATCCTGAAGGAAAATCCGAAAGAGGCTGAAATCGTCTCGCATCGGCTGATGCTGCGTGCCGGCATGATCCGGCAGGAGGCCGCCGGCATCTATGCCTGGCTGCCGCTCGGCTTCCGCGTCCTGAAGAAGATCGAGCAGATCGTGCGCGAGGAGCAGGACCGCTCCGGTGCGCTGGAACTGTTGATGCCGACGCTCCAGCTTGCCGACCTCTGGCGCGAGAGCGGCCGCTACGATGCCTATGGCCCCGAGATGCTGCGCATTGCCGACCGGCACAAGCGCGAGCTGCTGTACGGTCCGACCAACGAGGAAATGATCACCGAGATCTTCCGCGCCTATGTGAAGTCCTACAAGAGCCTGCCGCTGAATCTCTATCATATTCAATGGAAATTCCGCGACGAGCAGCGCCCGCGCTTCGGCGTGATGCGCGGCCGCGAGTTCCTGATGAAGGACGCCTATTCGTTCGACCTCAACGAGACCGCGGCGCGCGTCGCCTACAACAAGATGTTCGTCGCCTATTTGCGCACCTTCGCGCGGATGGGGCTGAAGGCGATCCCGATGCGCGCCGAGACCGGCCCGATCGGCGGCGATCTCAGCCACGAGTTCATTGTGCTCGCCGAGACCGGCGAATCCGGCGTTTTCATCAATCGCGACGTGCTCGACCTGCCGGTGCCGGGCGCGGACGTCGACTACGAGAGCGATTTGACGCCGATCATCAAGCAATGGACCTCGGTCTATGCGGCGACGGAAGACGTTCACGACGCCACGCGCTTCGAGCAGGAAGTGCCCGCGGACAAGCGGGTGAACACCCGCGGTATCGAGGTCGGGCAGATTTTCTATTTTGGCACGAAGTATTCCGACGCGATGAAGGCGCTGGTGGCGGGCCCCGACGGTGTCGACGTGCCGATCCACGGCGGCTCCTACGGCGTCGGCGTCTCGCGCCTGCTCGGCGCCATCATCGAGGCCTGCCATGACGATGCCGGCATCAAATGGCCGGAGGCGGTTGCCCCGTTCCGCGTGTCGATTCTCAACCTCAAGCAGGGCGATGCCGCGGTCGATGCGGCCTGCGAGAAGCTCTATGCGGAGCTGTCCGTCAAAGGCGTGGACGTGCTCTACGACGACACCGACCAGCGCGCCGGAGCCAAATTCGCCGCCGCCGACCTGATCGGCATCCCCTGGCAGATCATGATCGGCCCGAAAGGGCTCGCCGACGGCAAGGTCGAGCTCAAGCGGCGAAGTGACGGCGCCCGCGAGACCATGTCGCCTGCGGACGCGGTCGCAAGACTTGTGGGCTGATAAGGCTGGGTCGGCTGAATATTGTTCATCGCCCGAGATCGCGGCCGCCAATCCGGCCACATTTGACCCCGAATCATGGGACTATCGAGCGATGGATGAGACCATGACCGAAACCGTTCAAACCGCGCCTTTTGCGCCATTCGAGTGGATGCTGTCGGCGCGCTACTTACGGGCGCGCCGCAAGGAGGGATTCATCTCGGTCATCGCCGGGTTCTCCTTCCTCGGCATCATGCTGGGCGTGGCGACGCTGATCATCGTCATGGCCGTCATGAACGGCTTCCGCAAGGAGCTGCTCGACAAGATACTCGGGCTCAACGGCCACATCCTGGTCCAGCCGCTGGAATCGCCGCTGACGGACTGGAAGGACGTCGCCGACCGCCTCAGCCAGGTCCAGGGCATCCGGCTCGCAGCGCCCGTGGTGGATGGCCAGGCGCTGGCCTCATCGCCGTGGAACGCCTCCGGCGTCCTGGTGCGCGGCATCCGCTCCGACGACCTCAACAACCTCACCTCGATCGCCAAGAACATCAAGCAGGGCTCGCTCGAGGGCTTTGACGACGGGCAGGGGGTCGCGATCGGCCGGCGCCTCGCTGACCAGCTGTCGCTGCACGCCGGCGACAGCATCACCCTGGTGGCGCCGAAGGGCGCGGTCACCCCGATGGGCACGACACCGCGCATAAAACCGTACAAGATCGCCGCGGTGTTCGAGATCGGCATGTCGGAGTATGATCTCGGCTTCGTGTTCATGCCGCTCGCGGAGGCGCAGGCCTATTTCAACCGCAGCAACGACGTCACCTCGATCGAGGTTTTCACCACCAATCCGGATCAGATCGTCGCGTTCCGTCAGGCCGTGACGGAGGCAGCGGGCCGGCCGGTGTTCCTGGTGGACTGGCGTCAGCGCAACTCGACCTTCTTCAACGCGCTCCAGGTCGAGCGCAACGTGATGTTCCTGATCCTCACCATGATCGTGCTGGTCGCGGCGCTCAACATCGTTTCCGGCCTGATCATGCTGGTGAAGGACAAGGGCAGCGACATCGCGATCCTGCGCACGATGGGGGCCTCGCAAGGCTCGATCATGCGCATCTTCCTGATCACGGGCGCCTCGATCGGCGTGGTGGGTACGATGGTCGGCTTCATCGTCGGGCTGGTGATCTGCCTCAACATCGAATCGATCCGGCAATTCCTGTCCTGGCTGACCAGCACCGAGCTGTTTTCGCCAGAGCTGTATTTCCTGTCGAAGCTGCCCGCCGAGATCGACATCGGCGAGACCTCGGCCGTCGTCATCATGGCGCTGACGCTGTCGTTCCTGGCGACGCTGTATCCGTCCTGGCGCGCCGCGCGCCTCGATCCCGTCGAAGCGCTGCGGTACGAGTGAGGGGCTGATGGAGCAGCAGGGGGCGGAAGATGTACCGGTCATTTATCTCCACGAGATAAAGCGGCAGTACTTGCAGGGCGAGGTGCCGCTGACGATCCTCGACGGCGCCAAGCTCGCGCTGTGGGCGGGCCAGTCCGTCGCGCTGGTGGCGCCGTCCGGCTCGGGCAAATCGACTCTGCTGCACATCGCGGGGCTGTTGGAAGCGCCCGATTCCGGCGAGGTCTACGTCAACGGCGCGCCGACCTCGCAACTGCCCGACATCGAGCGCACTCAGCTTCGCCGCACCGATATCGGCTTCGTCTACCAGTCGCACCGGCTGCTGCCGGAGTTCTCGGCGCTGGAGAACGTCATGCTGCCGCAGATGATCCGCGGCCTCAAGAAATCCGAGAGCGTCAAGCGCGCCAAGGAGATCCTTGGCTATCTCGGCCTCGGCGAGCGCATCACGCACCGTCCGTCCGAGCTGTCGGGCGGCGAGCAGCAGCGCGTTGCGATCGCGCGCGCGGTGGCCAATGCTCCGCGGGTGCTGTTTGCGGACGAGCCGACCGGCAATCTCGATCCGCACACCGCGGACCACGTCTTCCAGGCCCTGATGCAGCTCGTCAAGGCGACCAAGGTCTCCATGCTGATCGCGACCCACAACATGGAGCTCGCCGGCCGCATGGACCGCCGCGTGTCGCTGTCGAACGGCCAGGTGGTCGAGCTCGAGTAAAAACCCTCGAAAACAACCCCATGCACAGTAGCCAAGTGCTTGGGCGAACTAACGAAAAAATGGCGCTCCCCGGGGCGCTCAAGGCCGGATCACCGTCAACTTGAACGGTCCGCCATTGGCGGCCGCATGTTCCACGGCCTCGTTGGCATGGTCGAGATCGAAGGCGGTGGCCTCGTATTCCTCCAGCCTGAGCAGTCCCGCGCGCACCAGCGCGATCAGGCCGCCTGCCGCATCCGGCGGGTACATCCAGACGCCGTGGATGCTGATGCAGTTGCGCATGATCCAGGGGTAGGGCAGTTCGAGCCCCGCGCCGCCGGCCATGCCGACGCCGCCCATCAGCACGACGCGGCCGTAGGCGCGCACCGTCATGATCGCCGCGCGCACGACATTCGTGCTCACCGAGGGCGGCATGATGTCGAGCACGCAGTCGATCGGTCCGGGCGCCGTTCGCTTCATGCGCTCACGGTCGTCGTCTTCGTTGCCGGTGAGTTTGACCGGCTTCACGCGGTCACCAAAACGCCGGACGAGGTCGGCCAAAATTTCGTCGTTGCGGCCGGGTGCGACCACACAGGCCGCGCCCATCGCGAGCGCGACCGAGACGGCGGCGCTGCCGAAATTGCCGGTGGCGCCGCTCACCAGCACGGTCTCGCCGGGCTGAAGGTTGGCGGCGAGAAAGCCGCCATAGGGCACCAGCAGCGTCCCCAGCGCGCACCATCGCGTGGCGTCCTCCGGCGTGATCGTGCCGAGCCGCTTGACGTTCTCCGTCGGCACCCGCATCTGCTCGGCAAACGAGCCGTGGCGAAAATGCTGTTGCAGGCGCATGCCGCCCGCACCGGCGGCCGTGAGGCCTTGCAGGGCGATGTCGGGCGAAACGACATCATCGCGCGAACGCACCGTCGGGTCGCAGAACACCCAGTTGCCGACGCTGAGCTTCGTCGCGTCCGGGCCGATGGCGCGGACCCGGCCGATGCCGCCAGGCCCGGGGATGATCGGCAGCTCGAGCGCATAGTTGCGCACCCCGCTGAAGACCTCGTTCATGTAGGACAGCACCCGCGTTGCGATGACGTCCACGATGACCTCGCCCGTGCCGAGCACCGGTTCGGGTGCATTCTCGATGACGAGCGGAGATCCCAGGGATTTGAGTACGGCGGCTTTCATGGTGGTCACCTCATGTTCGGGTGATGCCCATATGCACCGCCTTCCCAGGTCCAGGAAGGCCTGGTATTATCCTAGTATTGCCCAGGCCCTCCATCGAGGCACGTCACCATGGCCGACCCACGCCGCGTCGAATTCGGCGACTTTCTCAGGTCCCGCCGCGAAAAGCTGTCGCCGAAGACGGTCGGGCTTCCTGCCGGCCGGCGGCGCCGCACCGCGGGCCTGCGCCGCGAGGAGGTGGCGCAGCTCGCCGGCATCGGCGTCGACTGGTACATCCGCCTCGAGCAGGGGCGCACCGTCAGCCCCTCGGTCACCACCATCGACGCGCTGGCGCGTGCGCTACGCCTCAGCAAGACCGAGCACGCCCATCTCAAGGCACTGGCCCGCGACGGCGACAGGCGCGCGTTCACGCGCGAGATCGTGCCGCCGCCAATTCGGCGGATGATCGAAAGCCTGAAGCAGCCGGCCTACATCACGGGGCGGCGCTGGGACGTGCTGGCCTGGAACGCGGCGGCCGAGGAGATCTTCGGGTTCGGACAATTGCCCGAGCAGGACCGCAACACGCTGCTGCTGGTGCTGACGAACAAGCAGACGCGAAAGTTCTACGGTGCCGGCTGGGCGGATGTCGCGAAGAGCATGGTTGCGATGTTTCGCGCCACTCACGACGTCTGGGCCGGCGATCCCGCCTTTACGGAATTGCTGACGCGGCTGCGCCAGGGCAGTCCGGAATTCGTCAAATGGTGGGAAGCGCACGAGATCCGCAGCACTGCCGCGGGCCTCAAGACCATGAACCATCCGACCAAGGGCGTGCTCCGGTTCGAGCACACGAGCTTTCAGGCCAACGACGATCCGGCGCTGAAGCTCGTGATCTATACGCCGGTGTAGGGTGGGCGTGGGGCTTGGAGCCGCCTAGCGGCAGCTGGACCGACCTGGTGGAAGTCCGGGTCGATGGCCAGGCTTCCAGGGGACGGTGATGACGGGAACCTAAATGCCATCATGCGGTTATCGCGCAGACAATTTGTGCCACCTGCCTGCATCACTCACAGGGTCAGGCGGGCTCACGGTCGAAGCGAGCAGCAGCGGGACGATCAAACACTGGCTCATCGTGGAGCCAGGAAAGTGGCAGGGGAAGACCAATGACGACAGCGACCGGGGTCCGCTCGGCCGATCGCAATTCCGTCTTAGCCACGCTCGGCGACTACATCCGAGAGATCAACAATCCGGACGATCTCGCCTATGCCGCGGCAGAGCTGCTTGGCCGCAGCCTGAACGTCAGCAGGGCAGGCTACGGCACGGTCGACACCTCAGCCGAGACCATCACCATTGTCCGCGACTGGAACGCACCGGGCATCCTGAGCCTCGCAGGCGTGCTGCGCTTCCGCGACTATGGCAGCTACATCGAAGACCTCAAGCGGGGCGAGACCGTCATCTGTGCCGATGCGGAAAAAGACCCTCGCGTCGGCGATCGTGCCGAGGCTCTCGAGGCGATCTCTGCGCGCGCGCTCGTCAACATGCCGATCTCCGAACCCGACGGGGTGGTGGCGCTGCTGTATCTGAACAATGCCAGGCCGCGCGAATGGAGCCCCGAAGAGCTGGAGCTTATCCGCGATGTTGCCGAGCGCACGCGCACGGCCGTAGAGCGCCGACGTGCGGAGACGGCCGTCCGGGAGAACGAAGCCCGGCTGCTTTTCCTGGACACACTCAACAAGGAGACGGCCAAGACCCGTGATGCCGACGGCGTGATGAAGGTGACGACCAGGATGCTTGGCGAGCATCTCGACGTATCGAGCTGCGCCTATGCCGATATGGATCCCGACCAGGACGGCTTCACCATCCGCGGGGATTGGGCGGCGCCGGGCGCGGTGCATATCCTCGGGCACTACAGTCTGGCTGACTTCGGCAAGAAGGCGGTGCGAGAGCTCGGCGCCGGCATGCCCCTTATCATCAACGATAATTTGAAGGAGCTTGCGCCTGAGGAAGCCGCCACTTTCCAGAACATCGGGATAGGCTCGACGATTTGCATGCCCCTGGTGAAAGAAGGGCGCCTGACCGCCCTGATGGCGATTCATCACCGGGGCCCGCACCAGTGGACGCCGCGGGAGCTCGCCTTGCTCACCGAGGTGACCGAGCGGTCGTGGGCTCACATCGAGCGCGTCCGATCGGAGCAGGCCGCGCGGGAGGCTGCCGAACGACTGACGCTTGCGAACAACGCCGCTGGTATCGGCACCTGGGACTACGACCCGGTCAATAACGTTCTTCGATGGGATAACCGCTGCAGGGAGGTGTTCGGTTTACCCGCCGACGCCGAAGTCAGCTATGAAGGGTCGTTCCTGAAGGGCCTTCATCCCGAGGACAGGCAGCGCGCCCACGAGGCCGTGTCCGCAGCTCTGACGCCGCACGCGCCGGCACATTACAATATGGAATACCGAACCATCGGCATCGAGGACGGCGTCGAACGCTGGATCGCCGCCACCGGTCAAGCCATCTTTGCCAACGGCCAGGCTGTTCGGTTCATCGGGACGGTTCTGGATATCACCGCGCAAAAGAAAACCGAGCGTCATCTCAGAATACTGAATGATACCGGGGCTTCGGTCTCTCGCGAACGCGGCCTCGAGACAATCGTCCAGATCGTGACGGATGCCGGCGTCGGCCTCACGGGTGCTCAATTCGGCGCCTTTTTCTACAACGTTCTGGCGCCGGATGGCGGCAGCTACGTGCTGTATTCGCTGTCGGGTGCGCCGCGATCCGCGTTTGAAAACTTTCCGATGCCCCGCAACACCGCGGTCTTTGGCCCGACCTTTGAGGGCTCTGGCGTGGTGAGGTCCGACGACATCCTGCAGGACCCCCGCTATGGCAAGAACGTGCCGCGGAAAGGCATGCCCGAGGGCCATCTTCCGGTCCGATCCTACCTGGCGGTCCCCGTGATCTCGCGAACCGGCGAAGTCCTCGGCGGACTTTTCTTCGGCCACGCCGAGACGGGTAAATTCCAGGCCGAGCATGAGGCCGCCTTGCTTGGTATTGCCGGCCATGCCGCCACCGCTATCGACAACGCCCAGCTCTTGACCCGGCTCGAGGCGCTCAATGCGGGATTGGAGCAACGTGTTGCCGACGAAATCGCCGAGCGCATGAAAGCCGAAGAGCAGTTGCGGCAATCCCAGAAGATGGAAGCCGTCGGGCAATTGACCGGAGGTATTGCCCACGACTTCAACAATATGCTGGCCGTGATCCTCGGCAGCTTGAACCTTGCCAAGCGGCGGCTCGGCAGGGGAGAGGTCAGCATAGACCGCTTCATCGAGGGCGCGATCGACGGTGCAAATCGCGCAGCCACGTTGACGCAGAGGCTGCTCGCGTTCTCGCGCCAACAGCCTCTCGCGCCTGAGGTCGTGGACATCAACAAGATGGTCGGCGGGATGAGCGAGTTGCTCGAGCGGTCACTCGGCGAGCTTATCCGCCTCGAGACGGTGCTGGCGGCTGGCCTCTGGCGGGTCAAGGTAGACCCGGCCCAGCTGGAAAGCGCCGTGATCAATCTCGCGGTCAATGCGCGCGATGCCATGCCAAAGGGGGGCAGGCTGACGATAGAAACCAGCAACGCCTCGATCGATCGAAAGTATGCGCGCGAGTATGCACTCGGACCCGGGCAGTACGTTCTGGTGGCCGTGATGGACAACGGCACGGGAATTCCGGCCGATGTGCTCGGCAAGGTGTTCGATCCGTTTTTCACGACCAAGGTCGTGGGCAAGGGCACCGGCCTCGGCCTCAGTCAGGTCTACGGTTTCGTGCGGCAGTCGGGCGGCCATGTCAAAATTGACTCGGAAGTCGACGTTGGCACGACCGTGAAGATCTATCTTCCACGCTTCGCCGGCGAGGAGGCGGGCTCGGACCTGTCGCAGCAAGAGATACCCGCCGGTGCGAGCCATCAGAACGAAACCATTCTCGTCGTGGAAGACGACGAGCGCGTCCGCAGCATGTCGTCCGAAAGCCTGCGCGAACTCGGCTACGTCGTCATCGAGGCAGCCAGTGCCAGAGAGGCGATCAGGACGATCGAAAATGGTTTCGTTCCAGATCTGCTGTTCACGGATGTCGTCATGCCCGATATGACCGGCGCCGAGCTTGCGGCCGAGCTGTCGAGACGATACCCGGCGCTGAAAGTGCTGTTCACCACCGGCTACACGCGCAATGCAATCGTTCACAATGGTGTGCTCGATGCCGGCAAGCATCTGCTTCCAAAGCCCTTCGCTATCGAAGACCTGGCTGCCAAAGTCCGCATCTTGCTCGACGAAATCTGAACGCGTTTTGGAAACGATCTCTTTCGTTTGCAAGCCGCCTTCCCAAGGGCTATGTCCCGGCTTTCGGAAGAGCATGACATGACAATCTCGGATGACGAGGACCTCGCGCGCCTGAAAGAGATCGGGCGCATCGTCGCCAATATCCTGGAGGCAATGGGGAAGGCGCTCGAGCCGGGCATGACCACCTCCGAGCTCGACCGGATCGGGCGAACACTGCTGGAGGCTGCCGGCGCACGTTCGGCTCCGGAGCTGGCCTACGACTTTCCCGGGGCGACGTGCATCAGCGTGAACGAGGAGATCGCTCATGGCATCCCGGGCGATCGGCGGATCGCGCGCGGGGACCTCGTGAACATTGACGTGTCAGCCGAGAAGAACGGCTTCTTTGCGGATACGGGAGCGTCGTTCGCCGTTCCACCCGCAACGCGAGCGGTCGAACGTCTTTGCAGGGACGGCCGGCGCGCGATGTGGACGGGCCTGCAGCAGGTCGGAGCCGGCAAACCGATTGCCGGTATCGGTCAGGCCATCGGTACCTTTGCGCGGAAGAACGGTTACAGCCTGGTCAGGAACCTTGCCAGTCACGGCGTCGGCCTGTCGCTCCATGAGGAGCCGACGGAGATCGCAACATGGCCCGACCGCTCCGAACGCCGCGTCATGAGCGAAGGCCTCGTGTTCACCGTCGAGCCGTTCCTGTCTCTTGGCGCCGAATGGGCCCAGGATGGCGATGATCCGTGGACGCTCTATAGCAGCCCCGAGGCGCCGACCGTTCAATACGAGCACACCGTGATCGCAACTCGAAGCGGACCGTTGATCGTGACGCTGGCTGGTTAAGGAGGCGTCCTCAAGCCACCGGATCTCGGGCAGCATCCGAACGGCTTCGATCATCCGGCGCCAGCGGCGGTGCCCGTCTCACCGGAGGATTCCCCGGTGCGGCCGCGCTGCTTCCCGAGCGGATATCGGCTGGAGCAGACCTGTTTTCAACAGACCTGGCGTCGCGATAGGCGACGATCCAGATCAGGAAACCCAGCACCGCCAGCGCGGCACCGACGGGACCTGTGGAGGTCCACCCCAGCCCCTCGCGGATGGCGAGGCCGCCGAGGAACGGGCCGAGCGCATTGGCGGTGTTGAACGCCGAATGGTTGAGTGCGGCGGCGAGCGCCTGCGCGTCTCCGGCGACGTCCATCAGCCGCGTCTGGAGGATGGCTCCGAGCGAGACGCCGGCGCCGATGGCGAAGACGTCTGCCGCCAGCGCCCAGGGATTGCCGGCGGCAAGCGGAAACACCAGCAGCGCGACCGCCGAGAACAGCAGGATGCCGCCCGCCGTCGGCATCAGCGCACGGTCGGCAAAGCGCGGTATGACCAGATTGCCGAGCGTGGCGCCGATGCCGAACACGGCCAGAAAAAGCGGTATGAGCGCGGGGCTGACCTTGGTCACCTCGATCAGCGTCGTCGCCAGATAGGTGTAGACGGCGAACATGCCGCCGAAGCCGATGGCGCCGATCGCCAGCGTGATCCAGACGCGGCCGCTTCGCAGCGCTCCGAGCTCCCGCAGCGGATCGGACCGGCCAGCCTGGTCGCGCGGCGCGAACAGGGCGCAGAGCAGCACCGTAAGCAACGCCAGCACCGACACGAGGCCGAAGCTCGCGCGCCAGCCGATGGCCTGCCCAATCAGATTGGCCAGAGGCACACCGATGATGGTGGCGCCGGTCAAGCCGAGCATCACCTGGCCGATCGCCTGCGAGCGACGATGCTGGGGAACCAGCGAGGCGGCGACCAGCGCGGCGATGCCGAAATAGGCGCCATGCGGCAAGCCCGAGAGAAATCGCGCCGCGATCATTGAGCCAAAGCCCGGTGCCAGCGCGGTGAGGGCATTGCCGAGCGCGAACACGGCCATCAGAACCAAGAGCTGTGCGCGCCGCGCCAACCGTGCGCCGAGCACGGCGATCAGCGGCGCGCCCAGCACGACGCCGAGTGCATAGGCGCTGATCGCGTGTCCCGCGGTCGGCTCGTCGATCCCAAGGTCGGCGGCGAAAAACGGCAACAGGCTCATCGATGCGAATTCGGTGGTTCCGATCGCAAAGCCGCCCATCGCGAGCGAGAACAGGACGATGGCGAGATGAGGGGGCCTGGAGGCCGCGGTCGCGCGGGGCGAGGTCGCTTGCTGCGATGTCGCTTGCTTCAATGGCGTCATATGTCCTGCAATGGTGGCGTCAACGGGAACCAGCCCAGCGAACGTCGCCACCCCTGCAAGATTTCTCTGTCGTACTTAAACCCGGATCAGCCCGCGTCAACACTGGACGCTCAATGCAGGGCAGGCCGCATATCAGCGTCCCGATTTAGTTGACGCGACTCGGGCGGCGAGGGGGCTTCTTCTGCGCAAAATACGGGTTCGCCACGCACGTCGCCGACCGACCGACGGCCAAGAATCTGCACTGCTCGAGCGAGCTGTAGCGGCAATCGAAATAGCCGACGGGACCGTAGATCTGCATGCAGACCGGATAGCTCGGATCGTAGGTCTGGGCGTGCGCAGGCGCGCCCGCGAGGAGCAGGCCAATCGCGAACAGCGCGAGGCGAGCGCGGCGCATCTCAGCGCGGCACGTAGTAACCGGGCGAATAGCCGGGCACCTGGGCGCGCGGCCTGTTCTGATATGCATAGGGATCGTCGCTCTGGCCCGCGAAACACGGGTTCGCGATACAGGTGAGGGCGCGGCCCGATGAACTCGCCTGGCACTGCGCGTAAGTATCGAACGTGCAATTGCTCAGCCCCGGCCATTCATCGCCGGTGAGACAAAAGGCATGGTGAGTACCGAACGCGCGCGCCGGCGTGCTTGCGTCGAGCGTGAGCGCAAATGTGGCGAGTGCGAGCGAAAATGTGGCGACAATGGGGAGAGCAATTCGTCTGCGCATTCAATTCTCCAATCACGCGAACGTGCGCGCGACGTTGTCACGCGCACGTGCTGCAGACGTCGTGTAGCCGACGATGGAACTCATGAAAACACTTGTTTCAAAGGATTTCCCGCGCGCGCTGGGAAATCTTCATTAATGAAGCGCGATCCTTTGGCGCGGACTGTGGCGTCGAGGTTACAGCAATTCCGTCGAGCGCTGTTATGACGACGCCACGGCCCGGGGGCCTAACGACGAAACTGGAACGGGAATCAAATGAACAAGAATCTGTTGCTTGCTGCTGTGAGCCTTGTCGCGCTCGGCGCGGCTGCACCGGCGGTGGCTGCTGACCTCGCTGCGCGGCCTTACACCAAGGCGCCGGCGATGGTTGCCGCGATCTACGACTGGAGCGGCTTCTACATCGGTGTCAACGGCGGCGGCGGTTCCGCGCATTCGACCTGGGATCTCGTCGGCGGTGGCCGTGAAGGTTCGCACGATGCGACGGGCGGCACGGTCGGCGGTCAGATCGGCTACCGGATGCAGTCGGGCCAGTGGGTGTTCGGCATCGAAGGTCAGGGCAACTGGGCTGACTTCTCGGGCGACAACGTCAGCGCGCTGTTCGCCACTCGCAACCGCTCCAAGATCGATTCGTTCGGTCTGATCACCGGTCAGATCGGTTACGCCTGGAACAACGTCCTCATTTACGCCAAGGGCGGTGCGGCTGTCGCCGGCAGCAAGTATGAAGTCTCGACCCTTGGCGGCGCACTGCTGTCCTCGAACGATCAAACCCGTTGGGGTGGCACGGTCGGTGCCGGCCTCGAGTACGGTTTCGCCCCGAACTGGTCGGTTGGCGTCGAGTACAACCATATCTTCCTGCAGGACAAGAACGTCACCTTCGCGCTGGTGCCCTCGACCGACCGCATCCGTCAGGACGTCGACATGGGCCTCGTCCGGCTGAACTACAAGTTCGGCGGCCCGAGCCTCGGCCGTTACTGAGCAGATGCCTGATCTCGATCGCTCGACTTCGAGCGGTCGGCGAAAGCCCCGGCCATCGGCCGGGGCTTTTTTGTTGTTCAAGTTCAGCGGGTTAACCATTCTGTTTGGAGATGGTGGAGGTGGCTTGACTCTTGAGAACGAAATGAGAACAATGTTCTTCATACGTTCTCACCATGGAGCAAGCCATGTTCAGGATTTTCGTCGAAGAAGCCGCCGCGCTGGCGTCGATCGCGCTGTTTGTCGGGATGATCGCGATCTGGGCCCAGGTGCTCCCGCAGCTCTAGGCGCGGGCCTAGGTTGGGGAAAAGCAGGACGAGGCGGCTGATCGGCCGCTCTGGCGTAGACTCTGGCAGCGTGACGCCCCACCATTGAGAGGCGAGTCGGCCGGGCGAGTGCAGGATGCCGCCGGTGCCGGTGACCGCTCCATCTCATCTGCAAGAGGCCGTCACGCGACCATGCCGAGCGCCGGATTTGTCCACCTTCACGTTCACTCGGCCTATTCGCTGCTCAAGGGCTCGATCAAGATCGCCAATCTCGCCGAGCTAGCCAAGAAAGACCATCAGCCGGCGCTGGCGCTGACCGACACCGACAACATGTTCGGTGCGCTGGAGTTCTCCGACAAGATGGCGGGCTCCGGAATCCAGCCGATCGTCGGCTGCGAACTCGCGATCGAATTCGGCGACCAGGATCCCACTGCCCGCAACGCGCTTCTGCCCTCGCGCGTGGTGCTGCTGGCCGCGCAGGAGCGCGGCTACCGCAGTCTGATGCGGCTGAACTCGCGCGCGTTCCTGGAGACGCCCGACACTCATGCCCCCCACATCAAGTTCGACTGGCTCGAAGGCGAGACGGAAGGCCTGATCGCGCTGACGGGCGGTCCGGACGGGCCGATCTCGCTGGCGCTTGCCGGCGGTTATAGCGAGCTCGCGGCGGCGCGCTGCGAGCGTCTCGCCAGCCTGTTCGGAGACCGCCTCTACATCGAATTGCAGCGCCACAACACCGAGAAGGAGCGGCGGGTCGAAAGCAGCCTGATCGACATCGCCTACACCAAGGGCCTGCCGCTGGTTGCGACCAACGAGCCGTATTTCGCCGCGACCGACGATTACGAAGCCCATGACGCGCTGCTCTGCATCGCCGGCGGGCGGCTGATCGCGGAGACCGAGCGCGAGCAGCTCACGCCCGATCATCGCTTCAAGACCCGCGCCGAGATGGCGGTGCTGTTCGCCGACATTCCGGAGGCGCTGGCCTCGACGGTGGAGATCGCCGAGCGCTGCTCGTTCCGGCCGATGACGCGCAAGCCGATCCTGCCGTTCTTCACGGTCGGCGCTGCCGCGAGCTCCGATGCCGCCTCCGTCGAGGCGGCCGAATTGAAGCGGCAGGCAGAGGAGGGGCTCGCCAACCGTCTGCGCGTGCACGGGCTGTCGCAAGGCACGACGGAAGAAGATTACAACGCGCGGCTTGCGTTCGAGCTCGACGTCATCATGCGCATGAAATACGCGGGCTACTTCCTGATCGTCTCCGACTTCATCAAATGGGCGAAGGGGCAGGGCATTCCGGTCGGGCCGGGCCGCGGCTCCGGCGCAGGCTCGCTGGTTGCGTGGGCGCTGACCATCACCGACCTCGATCCGATCAAGTTCGGCCTGCTGTTCGAGCGCTTCCTCAATCCGGAACGCGTCTCGATGCCGGACTTCGACATCGACTTCTGCCAGGACCGCCGCGGCGAGGTGATCAGGTACGTCCAGGAGCGCTACGGCCGCGACCAGGTCGCGCAGATCATCACCTTCGGTACGCTGCAGGCCCGCGGCGTGCTCCGCGACGTCGGCCGCGTGCTGCAGATGCCCTATGGGCAGGTCGACAAGCTCACAAAACTCGTGCCGCAGAATCCGGCCGCGCCGGTGACGCTGGCAGCCGCGATCGAGAGCGAGCCGAAGCTCCAGGCGTTCCGCGACGAGGACCCGGTGGTGGCGCGCGCCTTCGACATCGCGCAGCGCCTCGAAGGCCTGACCCGCCACGCCTCTACGCATGCGGCCGGCATCGTGATCGGCGATCGGCCGCTGAGCGAACTCGTGCCGATGTATCGCGATCCCAAATCCGACATGCCGGTGACCCAGTTCAACATGAAATGGGTCGAGCCGGCCGGCCTCGTGAAATTCGACTTCCTCGGTCTGAAGACGCTGACCGTGCTCGACGTCGCGTGCAAACTGCTCAAGCCGCGCGACATCCATGTCGATCTCGCCACGCTGCCGATCGACGATGCCGAAAGCTACCAGATGCTGGCGCGCGGCGAGGTGGTCGGCGTGTTCCAGGTTGAAAGCCAGGGCATGCGGCGCGCGCTGGTCGACATGCGTCCCGACCGTTTCGAAGACATCATCGCGCTGGTCGCGCTCTATCGACCGGGTCCGATGGCGAACATCCCGACCTATTGCGCGCGCAAGCACGGCGACGAGGAGCCGGAATATCTCCACCCAGTGCTGGAGCCGATTCTCAAGGAGACCTTCGGCGTCATCATCTACCAGGAACAGGTGATGCAGATCGCGCAGGTGATGTCGGGCTATTCGCTCGGCGACGCCGACCTGCTGCGCCGCGCCATGGGCAAGAAGATCCGCGCCGAGATGGAGAAGCAGCGCGAGATCTTTGTCGCCGGTGCGGTGAAGAACGGTGTGCCGAAGGGGCAGGCGGACACCATCTTCGAGCTGCTGGCGAAATTCGCCGACTACGGCTTCAACAAGAGCCACGCGGCGGCCTATGCGCTGGTGTCCTACCACACCGCCTACATGAAGGCGCATTACCCGGTGGAGTTCATCGCGGCGTCGATGACGCTCGATCTCAACAATACCGACAAGCTCTCCGAATTCCGCGCCGAGGCGCAGCGCCTCGGCATCAAGGTCGAGCCGCCCAACGTCAACCGTTCCGGCGCGACTTTCGAGGTCGGCGACAAGACCATCTACTACGCGCTCGCGGCGCTGAAGGGCGTCGGCATCGCGGCCGTCGAGCAGATCATCGCGGAGCGGACCAAAAACGGCCTGTTCACCTCGCTCGCCGACTTTGCCGCGCGGGTGTCGCCCCGCGCGATCAACAAGCGCATCATCGAAAGCCTCGCCGCTGCGGGGGCCTTCGACACGCTGGAGCCGAACCGGGCGCGGGTCTTCGCCGGCGCCGACTCGATTCTCGCCGCGTGCCAGCGGGCGAACGAAGCCGCAACCATCGGCCAGAACGACATGTTCGGCAGCTCGGCCGACGCGCCGACCATCATGCTGCCGCAGATCGAGCCCTGGTTGCCGGCCGAGCGGCTGCGCCGCGAATATGACGCCATCGGCTTCTTCCTGTCGGGACATCCGCTCGACGATTACGCCACCGTGCTGAAGCGGCTGCGCGTCCAATCCTGGGCCGAGTTCTCGCGCGCGGTGAAGACCGGCGCCACGGCAGGCAAGGTCGCGGCCACGGTGGTGTCGCGGATGGAGCGTCGGACCAAGACCGGCAACAAGATGGGCATCATGGGGCTCTCTGATCCCACGGGTCACTTCGAGGCGGTGCTGTTCTCCGAAGGCCTCGCGCAATATCGCGACGTGCTGGAGCCGGGCGCCGCGGTGCTGCTCCAGCTCGGCGCCGAGCTCCAGGGCGAGGACGTCCGCGCGCGCGTGCTCCACGCCGAGCCGCTGGACGAGGCCGCGGCCAAGACGCAGAAGGGCCTGCGCATCTTCGTGCGCGACACCAAGCCGCTTGAATCGATCGCCAAGCGTCTCGCCGGCCCCGACATGACCGCTTCGAACGGCGCCGCGCCGAAGGTCGGCAGTCCCGGCACCGCGCCGCGCTCCAACGGCGACGGCGAGGTCTCGTTGGTCATGATGCTCGACCTCGAGACCGAGGTCGAGATGAAGCTGCCCGGCCGCTTCAAGGTCTCGCCGCAGATCGCCGGCGCCATCAAGGCGGTCGCTGGCGTCGTGGACGTGCAGCAGCTCTAGCCACACGCACGCTGTTGCAGGCGATTGCATGTTTTGCGTGGGGGATGCTACCGCCCTGTTGCAACCTCTCGCTGTTTTCCGTTAGCATGCGCTCGGGGAAAAATCTGGGGGCGTGATGCTATTGCGTGGGCTGGTATTGCTCGTGGCTGCGGCACTGCTGTGCGGCTGTGAGACGGCGAGGAGCGGGCTCGGATATTCGGAGACGGTACGAAAGCTGGGTCCGCCGAAAGCCGGGCAGGCCCGCGTCGTCGTGTTTCGCGAGAAGGGCTTCGGCGGCATCGGCGATCCGGACTGGGAATTTTCCCTCGACGGTACGCCGATCAAGGGCCTGAAGACCGGGACATATGTCTATGTCGATCGCCCGGCAGGCCAGCACCAGTTCGTAGCAGAGGAAGCAGCGCTCGGTGTCACGCGCGTGGACTTCTCGGCGCAGTCGGGCCAGACCGTGTTCTTCGTAGCGCGCTTCAGTCAGCGCAAGAGCGCCATGATCGCGAATGCGAGCACTGGGGTGCTGGGCTGGGGTCTCACGCTTGCGATGACATCCGGCTATAAAAACCAGGGGCCGCTGGATTTCCTGCCTTTGGATGAACCGGCCGTCCGGACGACGATCGCAGAGCTTCGGTTGGCGGAATAGCCCCGCGCGAATTCGGTCCCGCCCGCACCGTCATTTGTGGTGTCGTCACAGCGTTGCGGCTATGATCACCGTGAGGCCGTTGGCCCATCGCGCCGGGAGGGATCGTGACATGTGCGACAAGTGCAATGAATCCCCACATGAGAGGATCGCGCCGTCGCGGCGGTCCGCGATGTTGTTGGGCGCCTCGGCGCTCGGCCTCGCCCTGACCGGCAGAGCCTTCGCCAAGGAGACCAAGACGCCGCCAAAGCCGCAGAACGTGCTGTCGCCCGACGCATCATTGAAGCGCCTGACGGAAGGCAATGCGCGCTATGTCGACGGCGTTTCGCGGCGGCACGATTTCAAGCACGAGCGCGAGGCGCTGGCCGGCGGACAGAATCCGTTCGCGGCCGTGCTGAGCTGTGCCGATTCGCGCATCGCGCCGGAATATGCCTTCGACACCGGCCGCGGCGATCTGTTCGTCTGCCGCGTTGCCGGAAATTTCGCCGGCACCGAGACCATCGCCAGCATGGAATACGCGGTCGCCGTGCTGAATACGCCGCTGATCCTCGTGCTCGGCCATGACGCTTGCGGTGCGGTCGATGCCACGCTGAAGGTGATCAAGGACAACAAGCCGCCGCCGGGCCATATTCCCTCGCTGGTCGATGCGATCGCGCCCGCCGCCAAGGCTGCGATGCAGCAGGGTGGGGACGTCCTCGACAAGGCGATCCGGCAGAACGTCATCGACAACGTCGCGAAGCTGAAGTCGGCAGCGCCGATCCTCAATGCGGCCGTGGAGCAGGGCAAGCTGAAGGTCGTCGGCGGCATCTATCGGCTCACGACGGGAACGGTCGACCTGATCGCGCAGATCTGACGAGACGGACCGGCTCGCGCCGGCTCGTTGTCGCGAGGCTGACGCAGGCGCCTGGCGTTGGTGCCGGGCGCCATGCCGCCGCCTCAATCCAAGCCTTCGCTATTTGGAAGCCTTTCGTTCAATTGGAAGCCTTTCGTTCAAGTGCCATTCAGCTGGCCACGCGTCTGATGCGTGGCGGCACCTCAACAACAAAAACGGGCAAGCAAGCCATGCGTGGGACGCTCAGAGCCTTCATTTGCCTCCTCCTGCCGGTCGCGGTCCTTGCCGCAGGCGCGCCGGATCCGGCGCGTGCGCAGCAGCAGGAAAAGCGTATCGCGCTCGTGGTCGGCAACGGCGCCTACGCCAAGTCGCCGCTGGCGACGACGGCAAACGATGCCGGCCTGATCGCGCAGACGCTGCAGGCGGCGGGCTTCGACGTCGTCGGCGCGCGCGATCTCGACGGCGACACGCTGCGCAAGAGCTTTCGCGATTTCATCCAGAAGGCGCAGGCCTCAGGCCCGGGCACCGTTGCGATGGTCTATCTCGCCGGCTATGGCGTGCAGCTTGCGGGTGAGAACTACTTCATCCCGGTCGATTCCAACATCACCCGCGACACCGACATTCCGACCGAAGGCCTGCGCATCGGCGACTATCTTCGCCAGCTGGCTTCCGTTCCGCTCAAGGCCAACATCGTCGTGCTCGACGCTGCGCGGGCGCAGCCCTTCGTGGAGGGCGGCCAGCAGATCGCGAGCGGACTTGCGCTGGTCGAGCCCGACGCCAACATGCTGATCGCTTTCAACGCCGCGCCCGGCACGGTGGCGCCCGAGGAGCCCGGACCTTACGGCATCTATGCGCAGTCGCTGGCGGAGATGATCCGCACCGGCGGCCTGCCGCTGCCCGAGGTGTTCGACCGCGTTCGCCTGCGCGTCAACGAGGCCAGCAAGGGCGCGCAAGTGCCCTGGAACGAGCAGAAGATTTCCGCCCAATTCTCGTTCTTCGAGCGCGGGCCCGACGCGCCGCCGCCTGAGGCCGCACCCGACCAGGTCGCCGCGATCCGCAACAAGCCGATCCGCGATCTCGGCGTGCAGGATGCCTATGCCGCCGCGCTCACGCGCGACACGCTGCCGGCCTACGAAGAGTTTCTCACCGCCTATCCCGGCGACCCGCTGTCGAAGCGCGTGATGGCGATCGTCGCGGCGCGCCGTGAGGCCATCACCTGGCGGCGAACCTATCGTACCGACACGCCGGAAGCCTATTGGTCGTATCTGCGTCGCTATTCGCGCGGTCCGCATGCGGCAGATGCGCGCCGGCGCCTGGCGATTCTTACCGCGCCGGCCGAGCCGCCGCCGAGCTTCGCGATGATCGACTACGACGTGCCGCCACCGCCGCCGGAGGAGGTGGTCTATGTCGACCGTCCCGTGCTGTATTTCAGCGATCCGGATTTCGGCTTCGCGCCGCCACCGCCGCCGCCGGTCTACTATCTGCCGCCGCCGCCGCCGGATTTCGTCGTGCTGTCGCCGCCGATGCCGGTGATCGGCCTGTTCGTGCTGCCGCAGCCCATGTTCGTGCCGATTCCTGTGTTCGTCAGGCCGCCGCTCTATGTTGCACCGCCGCCGAACAACATCATCTATCAGAACATCCATAATCGGACGGTCATCAACACGGTGATCAACCAGCCGCCGGCACCGCCGGCGGGCGCGGGTGCCGGAGCGGGCAATCTCACGCCGGCCATTGCCGGGCGCACCAATCCGGCTGGTCCCGCCATGCCGCAGGCGGCCGTGCAGCGCGCCGCCCTGATTCAGCAGGGCAAGGCGCCGATGCCAGCGAGCGCAACGATGCAGCCGACGGCGAGGCCAGGAACGCCCCCGGCGACGCCCGCCAATGCCGCGCCGACCGGGACGCCACCGACCGCTTCACCTGCCAGTCCACTTGTCAGTCCACTTGCCACGCCACCGGCCAAGCTGCCCCAAGCCAACACGCTGCCGGTTCCCGGCACCCATGGCGGTCCGCCCGTACCGCCAGCGGGAGCCGGGCCTCTGCCGGGCGGCAGACCCGGGCTGCCCACGGCCACTGCACCCGGCGCGCCGCTGCCGAACCATCCGGGGGCGCCGACCACTGCTGCTCCCGGCACCACGCCGCCAGCCCATCCCGGTGCGCCGACCGGCGCATCGACGACGGCGCCCACGGCGACAAACCCGGCCGCTGTCCCCGGCCAACTGCCGAAGCCGCCGGTGGCCCAGACCCCGCCCGGGACCGGGTCTGGGGACCATGGCAAGTCCGCGATCCGCGAGCCGGCTGGTCCGCCGTCTGCTGCCCGCACGCCTCCGCCTCCTGGCCCAGTTGGACGACCGGTCACGCCGCCGCCCTCGGCGGCGCGGGAGCCGATCCGGCCGCAGCATCAGCCGACCGCTGCTCCCGCCCAGGCTGCCCGGCCGTCGGCTCCACCACCGCGGCCTCAGGCCGTGGCCCGGCCAGCGCCTCCGCCGCGTATTGCGCCGCCGCCACCGCCACGGGCGGCTCCGCCCGTGGCGGTCGCTCGGCCGGCGCCGCCGCCAATGGCGCGACCCGCGCCGCCGCCGCCGGTCGCCCGGCCGGCGCCACCTCCGCCGCCCCGGATGGCCGTCGCGCCACCGCCGCCGCCGCGCCCGGCAGCCCCCCCACCGCGTCCTCCGGCTCCGCCGCCGGCGGCAAAGAAGTGCCCGCCGAACCAGCCCAGATGCTAGGCAGGGGCTAGGCCGCAGCGTGGTCTTTACGGAAGGGGGCCTCTCGCGGGCGAAAGCCGCCCCGAAAGGCCCTTATTTCCTTGCTTCTGGTCGAAATCGCGCTATACACCGCGCCATCTCACACGGAAGCATGGCTCACAAGGCCGTCCGGTGGCAGCCGGGGCGACAACGCTCTGTCCTGCTCACACGCTTCCGGAGGAACCAACCGGAGAATTAGAACGATGGCACTACCCGATTTCACTATGCGTCAGCTCCTCGAAGCCGGCGTGCACTTTGGTCACCAGTCTCACCGCTGGAATCCGAAAATGGCGCCGTTCATTTTCGGCGCTCGCAACAACATCCACATCGTCGACCTCGCGCAGACCGTGCCGTTGCTGCACAACGCCTTGCAGGCGGTCAGCGACACCGTCGCCAAGGGCGGCCGCATCCTGTTCGTCGGCACCAAGCGCCAGGCACAGGACGGCGTTGCCGACGCAGCCAAGCGCTGCGCTCAGTACTTCGTCAATTCGCGCTGGCTCGGCGGCACGCTGACCAACTGGAAGACGATCTCGGGCTCGATCAAGCGCCTGCGTCATCTCGACGACGTGCTCGCCGGCGGCGATGCCTCCTCCTACACCAAGAAGGAGCGCCTGACGCTTCAGCGTGAGCGCGACAAGCTCGACCGCTCGCTCGGCGGCATCAAGGACATGGGCGGTCTGCCCGACCTGATCTTCGTGATCGACACCAACAAGGAAGACATCGCGATCCAGGAAGCCCAGCGGCTCAACATCCCGGTCGCGGCGATCGTCGACACCAATTCGGATCCGAAGGGCATCACCTATGTGGTGCCGGGAAATGACGACGCCGGCCGCGCGATTGCGCTCTATTGCGATCTGATCGCGCGTGCAGCGATTGACGGCATTTCGCGCGCCCAGGGCGATTCCGGCATCGACGTCGGCGCTTCGGTTCGGCCGGCCGCAGAAGAGCTGCCGGCCGCCACGAGCGGCTTCCAGGGCCTCGCCGGTCCGCGCGGCACCTCCGACGACCTCAAGAAGCTCCCTGGCGTGTCGGGCGCGATCGAGAAGAAGTTCAACGACCTCGGCATCTTCCACTTCTGGCAGCTGGCCGAGCTCGATCACGACACTGCGCACAAGATCGGCGAAGAAGTCGGCCTGCCGAGCCGCGCGGACGCCTGGGTGGCCAAGGCCAAGGCGCTGACCGCGGAAGCGGAATAAGTCAAAAAGAGCGATGGGTTGGCCGGACAAGCTCCGGCCACCATTTCAGTTGACGCGAATTCCTGAGATGGACCGCGGCGAGGCGATCTGGCCGCGCCGCGGCAAACCGGCAGGCAAAAAGGATTTTGAACGATGGCAACGATCACAGCTGCGATGGTCAAGGACCTGCGCGAGTCGACCGGCGCAGGCATGATGGACTGCAAGGCCGCGCTGACCGAAAACGAAGGCAACATGGAAGCGGCGCAGGATTGGCTGCGCAAGAAGGGCCTGTCGAAGGCCGCCAAGAAGTCGGGCCGCGTCGCCGCCGAGGGTCTGATCGGTGCGCTCGTCAAGGGCAACAAGGGCGTCGTGGTCGAGGTCAATTCCGAGACCGATTTCGTCGCGCGCAACGGCCAGTTTCAGGGCCTCGTCAAGATGATCGCCCAGGTCGCATTCAACGTCGGCGCCGATGTCGAGAAGATCAAGGCCGCCAAGGTCGGCGACGTCACGATCGAAACTGCAATCAATGACGCGATCGCCACCATCGGCGAGAACATGACGCTGCGCCGCGCAGCTTCGCTCGAAGTCAGCCAGGGCGTGGTGTCGAGCTACGTCCACGGCGCCGTCGTCGAGGGCGCCGGCAAGATGGGCGTGATCGTGGCGCTGGAATCGCCGGGAAAGGCGGACGAGCTCGCAACGCTTGGCCGCCAGATCGCGATGCATGTCGCGGCCGCCAACCCGCTGGCGCTCGATCCGTCCGGTCTCGATCCGGCGGTCGTCAAGCGCGAGAAGGACGTGCTCGCCGACAAATATCGCCAGCAGGGCAAGCCCGAGAACGTGATCGAGAAGATCGTCGAGTCCGGCCTGAAGACCTATTACAAGGAAGTCTGCCTGCTCGAGCAGGCCTTCATCCACGATACCGGCAAGTCGGTGGCGCAGGCGGTGAAGGAAGCCGAAGGCAAGGTCGGCGGCGCGGTGAAGATCGCGGGCTTTGTGCGCTATGCTCTCGGTGAGGGAATCGAGAAGCAGGAAAGCGACTTCGCGGCCGAGGTCGCGGCCGCCAGCGGCAAGAAGTAAGCGCCGGAACGTTCCTTCCGGCGTGCCGCCGGAAGCGGCGCCCGGACAAGGAAAGTACTCATGACTGATCCGGTCTATCGTCGCGTCGTGATCAAGCTGTCCGGCGAATATCTCGCGGGACCGCAGGGTTTTGGCATTGATCAGCCGACCATCGACCGGGTCGCCGACGATCTGATCGCGGCCCGCCATCTCGGCACCGAAGTCGCCGTCGTGATCGGCGGCGGCAATCTCTTTCGCGGCGTCGAAGTCTCCTCGCGTGGCGTGTCGCGCCCGACCGGCGACACCATGGGCATGCTCGCCACGATGATGAACTGCCTCGCGCTCGAAGCCACGATCGAGCGCAAGGGTACGCCTGCGCGCACGCTGTCGGCCTTCGTCATGCCCGAGATTTCCGAGCTGTTCACCCGCACCGCGGCACACAAATACCTCGCCGAGGGTCGGATCGTACTGCTCGGCGGCGGAACCGGTAATCCGTTCTTCACCACCGACACGACCGCGGTGCTGCGCGCAGCCGAGATCGGCGCCCAGGCGGTGCTGAAGGCGACCAATGTCGACGGTGTCTACTCGGCCGACCCGAAGAAAGACCCGACGGCGACGCGATTCGACCGTCTGACCCATTCGCAGGCGATCGAGGGCGGCTACAAGGTGATGGATGCGACCGCCTTCGCGCTTGCCCGCGAGACGTCGCTGCCTATCATTGTGTTCTCGATCGCGGAGCCGGGTTCGATCGGCGCTGTACTGCGTGGCGGCGGCCACGGAACCATTGTCGCCGGCTGACGGCTTGTCGTTGCGCCCTCGAGGGAAGGGTGCGGAGAGGTCGCCGGGATTTTGAAGGAGAAACGTGATGGCCACGGATAATTTCGATCTCAACGAAGTCAAACGCCGCATGCAGGGCGCGATCCAGTCGCTCAAGCACGAACTTGGCGGCCTGCGTACCGGTCGCGCCTCAGCCTCGATGCTCGATCCGGTGCAGGTCGACGCCTATGGCAGCCACATGCCGTTGAACCAGCTCGCCACGGTCAGCGTGCCGGAGCCGCGCCTGATCTCGGTGCAGGTCTGGGACAAGTCGATGGTCAAGGCGGTGGAGAAGGCGATCGTCGATTCCAATCTCGGCCTGTCGCCGGCGACCGAAGGCCAGGTGCTGCGCCTGCGCATCCCGGAGCTCAACGAGGAGCGTCGCAAGGAGCTCGTCAAGGTCGCGCACAAATACGCGGAAGCCGCCAAGGTCGCTGCGCGCCACGTCCGCCGCGACGGTCTCGACGTCCTCAAGAAGCTCGAGAAGAATCACGAGATGTCCGAGGATGATCAGAAGCGCCACGCCGACGACGTGCAGAAGGCGACCGACGGCACGATCTCCGAGATCGATCAGTTGCTGGCCGCCAAGGAAAAAGAAATCCTCACCGTTTAAAGCGCGCAGGATCGCGCTTTAGGTTATTGTTCGCGCATGATCTTTTCGGAAGGCCGCTTCGCACTCTTCCGGATCATGCTTTAAGGCAGCCTCATGTCCAACGCCGCCGCGCCCGCAACGGAAGGACCCGATCGGTCCGATGCGCCCGCGCATGTCGCCATCATCATGGATGGCAACGGACGTTGGGCGGCCGCGCGCGGCTTGCCACGGGCGGAAGGCCATCGCCGCGGCGTCGAGGCCCTGCGCCGCGTGGTTCGCGCGTCGCATGAACTTGGCATCCGCTATCTCACCATCTTCTCCTTCAGCTCGGAAAACTGGTCGCGTCCGGCGAGCGAGATCGGCGATCTGTTCGGCCTCTTGCGCCGCTTCATCCGCAACGATCTGGCGAGCCTGCATCGCGACGGCGTCAAGGTACGCATCATCGGCGAGCGGGACGGGCTGGAGGGCGACATCTGCGCGCTCCTCAACGAGGCGGAGGAACTGACGCGCGACAACACGCGGCTCACGCTCGTCGTCGCCTTCAATTACGGCTCCCGGCAGGAGATCGCGAAGGCGGCGCAGAAGCTCGCGCGCGAAGTCGCCGAGGGCAGGCGCGATCCTGATACGATCGATGCCGAGACACTGGGGGCGCATCTCGACGCGCCCGACGTTCCCGATCCCGATCTCATCATCCGCACCAGTGGCGAGCAGCGCCTGTCCAACTTCCTGATGTGGCAGGCCGCCTATAGCGAGCTTGTCTTCGTGCCGATTCACTGGCCCGATTTCGACAAGGCAGCGCTGGAAGGCGCAATCGCCGAATTTGCCAGGCGCGAGCGCCGTTTCGGCGGCCTGGTCGCGAAAACCGCCTCGTGAGCGACCCCGACTCCGCACCGGCCGGCTCTCAGCCTGCCCCGAGCAATCTCGTGATGCGAATCCTCGCGGCGCTGGTGCTGGCGCCGCTCGCCATTGCGCTCGCTTATGCCGGCGGCTGGCTGTGGGCGCTGCTCGTTACCCTGGTGTCGATCGGACTGTTCGCGGAATGGCTGATGGTGGTGGGCGCAGGCTCGACCGCGCTGACCGGGGCAGGGACGATCGTCATCGCCACGATGGGCTTGTGCGTTGCCTTCGGCGCGCTCAAGACCGCCATCATCACCGGCCTCATTGGCGGCGCGATCGTGACGGTGATCGCGCGGGGCAAGTTCGTCTGGGCTGCCTCCGGATTCGCCTATGCGTCGGCGGCGCTACTCGCCTCGATCCTGCTGCGGAAGGATCTCGTGAACGGCTTCGCTGCGCTGATGTTCGTGCTGCTCGTGGTGTGGGCGACCGATATCGGCGGCTATTTCGCCGGCCGCGGCATCGGCGGACCGAAGCTGTGGCCGCGCGTCAGCCCGAAGAAGACCTGGGCAGGGGCGCTCGGCGGCTTTTCCGCGAGCCTTTTGGTGGCGGCCGGCTTTGCCGCTTGCGGGATCGGAAAGATGGCTCCATTGCTGCTCGTCGCCGCGGTCCTCTCGGTCGTGTCGGCCTGCGGCGATCTGTTCGAATCCGCGGTCAAGCGGCGCTTCGATGTCAAGGATTCCAGTCACTTAATTCCCGGCCACGGCGGGCTATTGGACCGTCTGGACGGTTTTGTCGCTGCCATCCTGGTGGCATGGATTATCGGCTTCCTCCGCCATGGTGTGCATAGCGCCGGAAGCGGTCTTATGGTTTGGTGAAGATATGAGCGCGGTTCCATTGCGTAACAACAAGGCTGCGGCATCGACCGTCCGCAGCGTCACGGTTCTCGGCGCCACCGGCTCGATCGGCGACAGCACGATGGATCTGTTGCGCGCCTCTCCCGAGCGTTACCGTGTCGAGGCGCTGACGGCGAACAGCAATGTCGAGGCGCTGGCAAAGCTCGCGAAGGAGTTTTCCGCGCGCTTCGTCGCGATCGCCGACACCTCAAAATTTGCCGAGCTCAAGGCTGCGCTCGCGGGCACCGGCACCGAATGCGGCGCCGGCGAAAGCGCGGTGATCGAGGCCGGCGCGCGTCCGGCCGATTGGGTGATGGCCGCCGTGAGTGGCGCGGCCGGGCTGAAGCCGGCACTGGCGGCGGTCGATCGCGGCGCGCATGTCGCGCTCGCCAACAAGGAATGTCTCGTCTGCGCCGGCGATTTCTTCATGCAGCGCGCGGCGAAAGCGGGCGCCTGTATCCTGCCCGCGGATTCCGAGCACAACGCGCTGTTCCAGGCGCTCGCCTCGGGCAATCGTGACGAACTCGTCCGTGTCATCATCACGGCCTCCGGCGGTCCGTTCCGGACCTGGAAGCCTGCCGACATCGAGCAGGCGACACTCGCGCAAGCCCTGAAGCATCCGAACTGGAGCATGGGCCAGAAGATCACGATCGATTCCGCCTCGATGATGAACAAGGGGCTTGAGGTGATCGAGGCCTCCTATCTGTTCGCGCTCTCGCCGGACGAGATCGACGTCCTCGTTCATCCGCAGTCGATCATCCACGGCATGGTCGAGTTCTCCGACCGCTCGGTCGTGGCCCAGCTCGGCTCACCCGACATGCGCACGCCGATCGCGCATTGCCTCGGCTGGCCCGACCGCATCAAGGGTCCGGCCGCCAAGCTCGATCTGGCCAAGATCGGCCAATTGACCTTCGAGGCGCCGGATTTCGAGCGCTTCCCCGGGCTGCGCCTGGCCTTCGATTCGCTCCGGACCGGGAAGGGGGCGACCACGGTCTACAACGCCGCCAACGAGGTCGCGGTCGCCGCCTTCATCGCGGGCAAGATCCGGTTCGGCGCGATTGCCCGGCTGGTTGAGGCGACGCTGGACGACTGGGTTCGTGGCGGGAACCAGGCCCCGCTGACATCAGCGGACGATGCAATCGCTGTTGACCATGTTGCGCGAAATAGGGCTGCCGCCCTATTGCCTCAAATTGCCTTAAAGGCATCCTAGATGGTTCGGGGCCAGGGCCTTGCGGCGCTGGATGAGGGAATTCGATGATCGACTTTTTCGTCCATAGTTTCAACACGTTGAGCCATGGGCTCCTCGGCTACGCGGTTCCCTTCCTGTTCGTCCTGACCATCGTCGTGTTCTTCCATGAGCTCGGCCATTTCCTGGTCGCGCGCTGGGCGGGCGTTCGCGTGTTAACTTTTTCGCTCGGTTTCGGACCTGAGCTGGTCGGCTTCAACGACCGCCATGGCACCCGCTGGAAGATCTCGGCGATCCCGCTCGGCGGCTACGTCAAGTTCTTCGGCGACGAAAGCGAGGCTTCGACCCCGTCATCCGAGAAGCTTGCGGCCATGACGGCCGAGGAGCGGGCCGGCAGCTTCCATCACAAGAAGGTCGGCCCGCGCGCCGCCATCGTTGCCGCCGGACCGATCGCCAATTTCATCCTGGGCGCGCTGATCTTCGCCGGCATGGCGCTTTATTACGGCAAGCCGAGCACGATCGCGCGCGTCGACGGTGTCGTCGCCGACGGTGCTGCGGCGGCAGCCGGCTTCAAGATCGGCGATGTCGTCGTCCAGATCGACGGCAAGCCGATTGAAAGCTTTGCCGATATGCAGCGCATGGTTGCAATGAATGCTGGTTCGCCGCTTGCCTTCCAGGTCAAACGCGACGGCGCCATCGTGTCGCTGACCGCGACGCCGGCGCTGCTCGAGCGCAAGGATCCCTTCGGCAACAGCCACCGTCTCGGCGTGCTCGGCGTCGAACACAAGTCCCAGGCCGGTGAAGCCTCGACGTCGCCGGTCGGCGTCGGCGAAGCGCTCAAGATCGGCGTGGAGCAGGTCTGGTTCATCATCACCAGCACCTTCAAGTTCCTGGGCTCGTTGTTCGTCGGGAACGGCAATCCGAACGAGGTCAGCGGCGTGCTCGGCATTGCCAAGATGTCGGGGCAGGCGGCCAGCGCCGGGTTCCAGTTCGTGATCAACCTCTGCGCGGTGCTATCGGTGTCGATCGGCCTGCTGAATCTGTTCCCGATCCCGCTGCTCGACGGCGGTCACCTTATGTTCTATGCGGCGGAGGTTGCCCGTGGTCGGCCCCTGTCCGAGCGGACTCAGGAGATGGGGTTCCGAATCGGGCTGGGCTTGGTGCTGATGTTGATGGTGTTTGCGACCTATAACGACATCCTGCGGATGGCCGCATCCTGATAGGGGCTTTTTTGTGGCGCTGCCCGGGCGTTGCTCTTGGGCAACGTCTTGGAATGAAAATGGAATTACGGCGCGCTCGACCGTTTGCGGCGTCGGTGAAATTGTCTACAAGCGGCTTGAACTTGGGGAATCTCCAGACCGGCTTTGGGGTTGGGTCTGGTACGGAATGATAAGGGCGCGTTGCGCAATGAAGTTTGGACTGCGACTCCGGGGGGGCTTGCTCGCAACCCTGATCATGTTCGGCGCGCCGGTGCTTGCCCCGGTTGGGGCTGCCTTTGTGTCTTCGTCTGCGCTTGCTCAGACCGTGCAGTCGATTTCCGTCGAGGGAAATCGCCGGGTCGAGGTGGAGACGATCCGCTCCTACTTCAAGCCAGGTCCCGGCGGTCGCCTCGATCAGGGTGCCATCGACGACGGCCTCAAGGCGCTTATCGAGACCGGCCTGTTCCAGGACGTCAGGATCAACCGCGGTGCCGGTGGCCAGATCGTCGTCTCCGTGGTGGAAAACCCGGTGATCGGCCGCATTGCCTTCGAGGGCAACAAGAAGATCAAGGACGAGCAGCTCACCGGAGAAGTCCAGTCCAAGGCGCGCGGCACCTTCTCCCGCGCCATGGTGCAGTCCGACACGCTGCGAATCGCCGAAATCTATCGCCGTTCCGGCCGCTACGACGTCCGCGTCACGCCTGAAGTCATCGAGCAGCCGAACAACCGCGTCGATCTCATCTTCACGGTCGAGGAGGGCGCCAAGACCGGCGTCAAGTCGATCGAGTTCGTCGGCAACAACGCGTACTCGTCCTACCGCCTGCGCGACGTCATCAAGACGCACGAATCGAACCTGCTGAGCTTCCTCGCCAGCAGCGACATCTACGATCCCGATCGGGTCGAGGCCGACCGCGACCTGATCCGCCGCTTCTATCTCAAGAACGGTTTCGCCGACGTCCAGGTCGTGGCCGCGCTCACCGAATACGATCCGGAGAAGAAGGGCTTCAACGTTACCTTCAAGATCGAGGAAGGCTCGCAATACCGGGTCGGCTCGATCGACTTCCGCTCCAGCATTCCGAACTTCGATCCCACCCCGATGCGCAACTATTCGCGCGTCAATGTCGGTTCGCTCTACAACGTCGAATCGGTCGAGAAATCGGTCGAGGAGATGCAGATCGAAGCCTCGCGGCGCGGTTATGCCTTCGCCGTGGTCCGTCCCGGCGGCGACCGCAACTTCGAGGCGCACACCGTGTCGGTCGTGTTCAACATCGACGAGGGTCCGCGCACCTATATCGAACGCATCAACCTGCGCGGCAACACCCGCACTCGCGATTACGTGATCCGTCGCGAGTTCGACGTCTCCGAGGGCGATGCCTACAACCGCGCGCTGGTCGACCGTGCCGAGCGCCGCTTGAAGAACCTCGACTATTTCAAGAGCGTGAAGATCACGACGGAGCCCGGCTCGTCGAGCGACCGCGTGATCCTGCTCGTGGACATGGAAGAGAAATCGACCGGCGACTTCTCGGTCTCGGGTGGTTATTCCACCACCGACGGCGCGCTGGCCGAAGTCTCGGTTTCCGAACGCAATTTGCTCGGCCGCGGCCTGTTCGCCAAGGCGGCGGTGACCTACGGCCAGTATGCCCGCGGTTATTCGCTGTCGTTCGTCGAACCCTATCTGCTCGACTACCGGGTCGCGCTGGGTCTCGACCTCTATCAGCGTGAGCAGAGGTCCAACAGCTACATCTCCTACGGCACCAAGACGCTCGGCTTCTCGCCGCGCCTCGGTTTCTCCCTGCGTGAAGATCTGTCGCTGCAGGTGCGCTACTCGATCTACAGGCAGGAAATCACGCTGCCGTCCTACCTGGCGAACTGTAACAACGTAGTTGGGTCGGCGGCATTCAATCCAAGCCCGGCTTTCTCGGCGGCGAGCGGCATTCCTCTGGATGCCTCGACCAACGGCCTCGGCTGCTACAGCGACGGCGAGGCTTCGCTGCCGGTCCGCAAGGAGCTTGCCAACGGCAAGACGCTGACCTCGGCGCTCGGCTACACGCTGACCTACAACACGCTCGACAACAACAAGAACCCCACCGACGGTCTCCTGGTCGATTTCCGGCAGGACTTCGCCGGTGTCGGCGGCGACGTCTCCTACCTGAAGACTGTGGTGGACGCGAAGTACTACACTCCGCTGGTGTCCGATATCGTCGGCCTCGCTCGCATCCAGGGCGGCATGCTGAACAAGATCGGCAACCAGGATCTGCGCATGCTGGATCATTTCCAGATGGGTCCGAATCTGGTCCGCGGCTTTGCTCCGAACGGCATCGGCCCGCGCGATTTGAACCCCTTTGGTACGCAGGATGCGCTTGGCGGCACCAAATATTGGGGCGCTTCGCTCGAATTGCAGATGCCGTTCTGGTTCTTGCCGAAGGAAGTGGGTCTGAAGGGCGCCGTCTACGCCGACGCCGGCGGTCTGTTCGACTATCAGGGCCCGACGACGTGGTCTGTGACCAACGAGCTGACCACGACCAAGAATTCGAGCTGCACGCCGTCGACCGTCAATCCAGCCTCGGCTGGAACCTGCACCGGCTTGGTGTATGACAACGGCAATGCCGTCCGGTCGTCGGTCGGTGTCGGCTTGATCTGGGCCTCGCCGTTCGGTCCGCTGCGCTTCGACTACGCCGTGCCGCTGACCAAGGGCAAGAACGATCGTACGCAGGAGTTCCGGTTCGGCGGCGGCACCTCGTTCTAACAGCACGGCACGATCCGGACTACGGAGCCGGTTTCCGAAAGGGATCGTGCCAATCCAGGAGATCAGGCATGATGCGGCTTGGCCGCTTCATGCCGAAGCCGGACCGCGACGGGGTGGAATGGCGCAGCCGACCTTCTTCATACAGCCGCCCGCCTCAGCGCTGGCTGACATAGCCACGCTGATCAAGGCGGAGCTGGTCGATCCCGCAAGGGGCGGCCAAATCATCAGGGGTCTTGCTTCGCTCGACGAAGCCGGCCCGATGCACCTGACGTTCTTCGACAATCTCAAATATGCCGATGAGCTCAAGGCGACCAAGGCCGGTGCTTGCCTGGTGAGCCCACGCTTCGAGGCTCGGGTGCCCGCGCACGTAGCCGTGCTGCGGGCGCCACAGCCGTTCCGCGCCTTCGTCAGGATCGCGCGGGAGTGGCATGGCGACGCCCTCCGGCCGCAATCCTGGACCGGCAACGACGGTATCGCGCCTTCGGCCATCATCGATCCCACGGCGAGGCTCGAGGACGGCGTGATCGTCGATCCCCTGGCCGTGATTGGCCCTGACGTGGAGATCGGCAGCGGCACGGTGGTCGGCGTGGGAGCCGTGATCGGCCCGGGCGTCAAGATCGGCCGGGACTGCAATGTCGGGGCACGCACCGCTATCCAGTGCGCGCTGATCGGCAACGACGTGCTGATCCACCCAGGCTGCTCGATCGGCCAAGACGGCTACGGCTTCATCTTCTTCGGCCCCGAGGGCCACCTGAAGGTGCCTCAGACCGGCCGCGTGCTGATCCAGAACAACGTGGAGGTCGGCGCCGGCACCACCATTGATCGCGGGTCCTTGCGCGACACCGTGATCGGGGAGGGGACCAAAATCGACAATCAGGTCCAGATCGGCCACAATGTGACCATTGGCCGGCACTGCCTGCTGGCAGCCCAGATCGGTCTTGCCGGCAGCCTCACCCTCGGCGACAACGTGGCGCTGGGAGCCAAGGTGGGCATCAATAATCACGTCAAGATCGGGGATGGAGCTCAGGTGACTGCCATGAGCGGCGTCAAGGACGACGTCCCTCCCAACGGACGCTGGGGTGGTTTTTTTGCCAAGCCGACCAGGCAGTGGTTCAAGGAAATATTGGCGGTCGAGCGCTTGGCGCGCGACAGCAAGGCCGATCCGAAGCAGGAGGAACGGGAGTGACGGACGAAGCACCGGTCAGGTTCGAGCTTGTGGACATCAACATGATCCTGCAAACGCTCCCGCACCGTTTTCCGATGCTGCTGATCGATCGCGTGATCAACATCCGCACCGATTACAGCGGCATCGGCATCAAGAACGTCACCTTCAACGAGCCGCCGTTCCAAGGCCACTTTCCCGATCGCCCGGTCTATCCGGGCGTCATGATGATCGAAGCGATGGCGCAGACTGCCGGTGTGATCGGCATCAAATCGGTCGAGGGCACCGACAAGCCGCGCGCGGTGTATTTCCTGACCATCGACAAGTGCAAGTTCCGCAAGCCGGTGCTGCCCGGCGATACCATCGAATACCACATGCGCTCGATCGGCCGCCGCAAGGCCATGTGGTGGTTTCACGGCGACGCCAAGGTTAACGGCCAGGTGGTTGCGGAGGCCGATGTCGGCGCCATGCTGACCGACTGAGCGGGATCAACTTCTCTGGATACGCTCGCGTGCAGGACACGCGTACCGGCTGCCGCTGACCCCGCGCTTGATGTTCTGCTTGAAGAACTGGCCCATGGATGGTGCGCCCAGCAGGCGCTCGACCATCTCAACCGGCACGCCGCAGTAGCGGTCGTAAGCGCCGTCCATAGCCACGACGAGAGCCTGCTGCGCACGGTCGTAACAGACCCGCTGGAGCACCGTGCTGCGGGTGATGTCGCGGCATTCGAATGTCTTGAGATCGACGAGGCGGTGTTCGCCGGTCTTGATCGTCTCGGATACGATCGGCGCGGCGGCGAGCTGCGCGAGGAGAAGTGCCAAGGCCCTGACCACGATACCTGAAGCTCCGCGTAACTTATTGATGCGCCGGGAAGGCTGCCTCATCCGGCACTTGAAACAGGGAGAGATCATACGTCACTGGACAGATCGGGCATAGTCGCGCTAACCAGCGGAAAACTGAGCGACTTCAACACCTAATCAGACCTTCTTGATGAGTCAGATTGCTTGATGAGTAAGATTGATCCCACCGCACGGATCGCGGACGGCGCAGTAATCGGCGAGGGCACCGAGATCGGCCCCTTCTGCATCATCGGCCCGCATGCCGTGATTGGCAGTAACTGCAAGCTGATCGGACATGTGCATATCACCGCGCAGACCACGATCGGTGACGATTGCACCATCTATCCGTTCGCTTCGCTCGGTACGCCGCCGCAATCACTCAGCTATCGTGGCGAATTGACGAAGCTCAAGATCGGTTCGGGCTGCACGATCCGCGAGTCCGTGACCATGAATGCCGGCACGGTCGCAGGCGGCGGCATCACAGAGGTCGGCGACCGCAACTATTTCATGAATTGCAGCCATGTCGGCCATGACTGCCATGTCGGCAACGACGTGATCTTCGCGACCTCGGCCACGCTCGGCGGTCACTGCGAGATCGGCGATTTCGTCTTCATCGGCGGTCTGTCCGCGGTGCACCAGTTCACCCGCATCGGCCCGCAGGTTATGGTCGGCGGGGTGTGCGGCGTGCGCGACGATGTCATTCCGTTCGGCCTCGTCAACGGCCAGTATGCCGTGCTCGAAGGCCTCAACCTGATCGGCATGAAGCGGCGCAAGTTCACCAAGCAGCGGCTTGCGACCGTGCGCGCGTTCTACCAGAAGCTCTTCCATGGCCCCGCTACCTTTGCCGAACGCCTGGAGGCGGCGCGGCCGCTCGCCGGTGACGATCCCGCGATCGGCGAAATCCTCGACTTCATCGGCAAGGGCAAGCGCCCGCTCTGTCTTCCCGCCATCGCGAAGTGATGATGCGATGGCCCCGGGCATGACATCGGCGGCTTCGGAGATTTCATCGCCGGTCGGCGTGGTCGCTGGCGGCGGCGCGATGCCGTTCGCGGTTGCCGACTCGCTCGCTGCCCGCGGCATCACACCAGTGCTGTTTCCCCTTCGGGGGGCCTGCGATCCGGCACCGGTGGAAAAATTCCGCCATCGTTGGATCTCGGTCGGCCAGCTCGGCCGCGCCATGCGGCTGTTTCGCGAGGAGGGCTGCCGCGACCTGATCTTCATCGGCACGCTGGTACGGCCTTCGCTCTCGGAGGTCCGGGTCGACTTCACGACGCTCCGGCTGCTTGGCAATGTCATCCGCGCCTTCCGCGGCGGCGACGATCATTTGTTGTCCGGCGTCGGGCGCATTCTCGAGCAGGGCGGCTTTCGCATGGTCGGCATCAAGGATGTCGCGCCCGACCTCTTGATGCCCGAGGGCTGCATCAGCCGGGCCTGGCCGAGCGACACCGGCAAGACTGACATCGAGCGCGGACGCGCGGTGCTGACCGCGCTCGGTCCGTTCGACATCGGCCAGGCCGCGGTCGTGATCGATGGTCATGTGGTGGCGGTCGAGGATATCGAGGGCACCGATGCGCTGCTCGCGCGCGTGGCACGGCTGCGCGAAGAGGGCCGCATCCGCGCCGCTTCCGGGCGGGGCGTGCTGGTGAAGGTCCCAAAGAGCGGGCAGGATTTGCGCTTCGACCTGCCGACGATCGGACCGCGCACCCTCGAAGGCGTCGCCGCCGCAGGGCTCGCAGGCATTGCCGTCGTCGCCGGCAACACCATCGCGGCCGAGCCGCAGGCAATGATCGCACTCGCCGACGCCAAATATCTCTTCGTCATCGGCCTGCCGGCGTGATGCAGGGTCGCGATCCCAAGCGCAAGATATTCCTGATCGCCACGGAGGAATCCGGCGACCGGCTCGGCAGCGCCTTGATGAAGGTGCTGCGCCAGCGGCTCGGCGACGGCGTGCAGTTCGTGGGCGTCGGCGGCCACACCATGGCCCGCCAGGGGCTCGAGACGCTGTTTCCGATCGAGGAGCTCTCAATCGTCGGCTTCGCCGCGGTCGTGCAGCAATTGCCGAAGATCCTGCGGCTGATCCGCGAGACCGCAGAGGCCGTGACCGAAGCCGCGCCGGACGCGCTCGTCATCATCGACAGCCCCGACTTCACCCACCGTGTCGCCCGCCGCGTGCGGGCGCGCAATCCGGCGATTCCGATCGTCGACTACGTCTCGCCGCAGCTCTGGGCCTGGCGGCCGGGACGGGCGCGGACCATGCTCGGTTATGTCGACCATGTGCTCGGCCTGTTGCCGTTCGAGCCGGGGGAATATCGCAAGCTCGGCGGACCGCCATGCAGCTATGTCGGCCATCCGCTGATCGAGCAATTGCCCTCGCTGCGGCCGAACGCGGAGGAGCAGGCGCGCCGCGACGGCGAGCCGCCGGTGTTGCTGGTATTGCCCGGCAGCCGCCGCAGCGAGATCAGGCACCATCTCGACGTGTTCGGGGCGACGCTCGGCCGATTGCGGACGGACGGCCGCGCGTTCGAACTGATGCTGCCAACCATGCCGCATCTCGAAGCCACCATTCGTGAAGGCATCGCGAACTGGCCGGTCAAGCCTCAAATTGTGGTCGGCGAGAACGAGAAGCGCGCCGCCTTCCGCATCGCGCGCGCGGCATTGGCAAAATCCGGCACTGTGACGCTGGAGCTCGCGCTATCGGGCATTCCGATGGTGACGGCCTATCGCGTCGGCGCGATCGAAGCCTTCATCCTGCGCCGCGCGATCCGCGTCTCCTCGGTGATCCTCGCCAATCTCGTGATCGGCAAGGATGTCATCCCGGAGTTCCTGCAGGAAGACTGCACGCCAGAGAAGCTGGCGCCCGCGCTCACGGAGCTTCTGGCCGATTCACCGCTGCGCCGGCAGCAGGTGGAAGCGTTCGCCCAGCTCGATATGATCATGTCGACCGGCAACAAGTCGCCGAGCGTGCTCGCAGCCGACATCGTGCTGGCGACGATGCGCAAGGGCAGGCAGGCTAGCTAGGACGCGTACTCACAAACGTCGGCTTGCCAGCGCAAAGTGGAAGTCTCCCACCTAGAGCGCGATCGGCGGTTTGTGACTCAAAGCAGTCATTGAGTAGGAGCCGTCCGCGACTGTGGAAGACCCGCGTAGCACTCGATCCCTAGAGGCAGCGACTCGCTTGACGGTCCAGCGACAAGGAAGGTCACCTAGGCCTTATGCGGCACCGCTTCGGCCTCGATAGCCGCGACAAGCTCGGGCGCAAGGTGCGCAGACAAACGTTGAATGATATTGAGTAGCTGTAAGATTTCCTGCTCACGCAAGGCGTCAATCTTGTTGTGCAGCAATTCGATTTCGAGTTCAGCCTTCACATTTATTCGGTAGTCGTGTTCTGCGTGCTTGCGATCAATCTCGGATTGACGGTTCTGGCTCATCATGATGATGGGCGCTGCGTAGGCTGCTTGGAAGGAAAGAACTAAGTTCAGCAAGATGAAGGGATAGGGGTCCCAATGATTGATGAATGCCATCATGTTCAGAACGATCCAGATGCCAAGTAGTACGCTCTGGATGATAATGAAACGCCAGGAGCCAACCGTTTCGGCCACCCGGTCAGCCAGGATCGCTCCCGGAGCTAGGGCAGGTTTGGGTGTGTTGCGTGCCGGCTTTTGCGCCCGAAGTTCTTGCAATCGCTGCTGATCCTCGAGACTTAGGTGTATTTTGTGGCTTTGCTCGCTGTTCATTTGCGTCCCCAGTAAACATCTGGGCGAGTAAGCGCTTTTTAGTGCTCGCCGCTCCACGGTCATACTAGGGCCATTCCGTGCCGATGTCGCTTATTAGCCCAACTCGGACCCAAGGTGAGGTGCGCTCACGCGGCTGCTGTCGGAGACGGAGCGGACCTCTACGACAGCGGCTCGGTTCACGGTCTAGCCGAGACCAGCGTCGACCTGAAAACATTGGCGCGTGATGCGCCGGCTCTCATCGGAGGCGAGGAACAGCGCCATGTTCGCGATGTCGTCGGGCGTCACCGCGTCGGGAATGGCCTGACGCGTGCGCAACTCGGCGATCACCTGGTCGTCCGGGTACCACAGCCGGCGCTGACGCTCCGTGATCACCATCCCCGGCGCGATCGCGTTGACGCGGATGCGGTCGGGACCGACCGACCGGGCGAGCGAGTTGGTGAAGCCGACGATCGCGGCCTTTGCCGCGGCGTAGACCGGCAGCCCCGGCGCGCCGCGCATCCAGGCAATCGACGACATGTTGATGATCGAACCGCCGCCGCGGGCCTGCATTTGCGGCACCACCGCTTGCGCGGCAAAGAAGACGTGCTTGAGGTTGACACCGATCATCCAGTCGAACTCGGCCGGGGTTACCTCGGCCAGCACCTGGCGTTGATCATTGGCGGCGTTGTTGACGAGGACCGCGGCATCGCCAAGCGATCCTTGCACCTGTGCCATGGCGTTGCGCAAGGCGTCGATGTCGAGGAGGTCGCACGGCACGAACAAGGGTCCGGTCCCGGACGCAGCTTTCACTTCCGCGACCAGCGCCCGGCCGGCTGCTTCATCGAGATCCAGGAACGCGACGCGAGCCTCCTGGGCTGCGAACGCCCGCACGAAGGCGGCACCGATGCCGCTGGCGCCACCGGTGATCAATACCACGCGATCCCTAAGGCCGGCATAGCTCGTTCGTGTCATGCGATCAGTCGCTCCGTCTCAGGGTCGAACAGGCAGATGCGGCGCGTGTCGAGCGCGAACGGGGCGGCGGCTCCCGGTGTGGGGCGGATGTCCGGCGTGATGCGCGCCAGCGCAGGCTCGCCGCCAAGCCGCAGCAGCACGATCGTTTCGGCTCCCGTCGGCTCGACCATCTCCACCGGCGCGTGGACGACGACGGGTGGATCGGCGGAAAACACGCGGCTCCCCTCGGCGATGCATTCCGGCCTGATCCCGACCACCACGTCACGGCCGACAAAGGGGGCCGCCGCGTCGTATTGGCCAAGGCGGAGGCGGACCTCGTCCGGCCGTCCCGCGCCGATCACGACCACCGGGCCGCCGGAATCGGCGTCGAGCCGTGCCGGCATCGTGTTCATCGGCGGCGAGCCCATGAAACGAGCCACGAACAGATTGGCGGGATAGCGATACACGGTGTCAGGGTCGGCAAACTGCTGCACCACGCCCCGATGCATCACGGCGATGCGCGTCGCCATCGTCATCGCCTCGATCTGGTCGTGGGTGACATAGACGATGGTAGCGCCGATGCGCTGGTGCAGCCGCTTGATTTCCATCCGCATCTCGACGCGCAGCTTGGCATCGAGATTGGAGAGCGGCTCGTCGAACAGGAAGAGCAGGGGATCGCGTACCAGCGCCCGGCCCATCGCCACACGCTGGCGCTGGCCGCCGGAGAGTTGCGACGGCTTGCGACCGAGCAGCGGCTCGATCTGGAGCAGCCGGGCCACGTTCGCCAGCGCCTTCTCCTGCTCCGCCTTCGGTACGTGGCGGCATTCCATGCCGAAGGTGATGTTCTGGCGTACCGTCATCGACGGATAGAGCGCGTAGGACTGGAACACCATGGCGATGTCGCGGTCCTTCGGCGGAATGTCGTTGACGATACGTCCGCCGATTTCCACGGTGCCTGCGCTCGGGAGGTCGAGCCCGGCGATGATGTTGAGCAGCGTGGACTTGCCGCAGCCGGATGGACCGACGAGCACCGTGAATTCACCGCTCTGGATGTCGAGATCGATGCCCTTCAGCACCTCCAGATTGGCGTAGCGCTTGGACAGGGAGCGAATGCTTAGGGCTGCCATGACATTCCGATCATTTCACGGCCCCGGCGGTGAGGCCGCGCACGAAATACTTGCCGCCGATCAGATAGATCAGCAGGGTCGGCAGGGCGGCGATCATCACCGCCGCGCTTTGCACGCCATGCTGCGGGATGTCGGCGACCGCGGCGGATAGCGCGATCAGCGCGGCGGTGACCGGCTGCTGCTGACCGGTCGTGAATGTCACGCCGTAGAGAAATTCGTTCCAGATATGCGTGAATTGCCAGATCACGGTGACGACCAGAATAGGCGGGGAGAGCGGCAGGATGATGCGCCAGAAAATGCGAAAGAACCCGGCGCCATCGATGCGCGCAGCTCTTATCAAATCCTGCGGGATGGCAGTGTAGTAGTTTCGGCAGAACAAGACGGTAAAAGAGAGCCCCTGGATCGTATGGATCACGACCAGGCCAGTCAGCGTATTCATCAGGCCCGTATCGCGCAACACGATGGTCCAGGGAAGCAAGCGCATCTGCTGGGGAAGGAAGAGCCCAAGAGTCACGATGCCGTAGATCCAGCTATCGCCGCGAAAGCGCCAGAGCGATATGGCATAACCGGCGACAGCACCAAGCAGGGTCGAGAAAATCGTCGCGGGGATCGTGACCAGCGCGGAGTTCAGCATGTACGGCCGGATGCCGGCGCAGGTCTCGGCGACGCAGAAACCGCTCCAGGCCGCGGCGTAGTTGCTCCATGCCCATTGCTTCGGCCAGCCGATCATAGAGGCCTGCGCGATCTCCTCGTTGGTACGGAGCGAATTCAGGACGACAACAGCCAATGGCGCGAGCCACGCTGCAGCGACCAGCGAGACGACGAGATAGATCAGAATCCGGCCTGGCGCGATGGTTCGCTCACGCATCGATCGCTCGCCGCCGCTGGACATAGCGCCACGCTGCATAGGGCAGTAAAACCGCGAGAAGAATGAGCAACATGAGCACTGCCGCCGCCGCTCCCCGTCCGAGCAGGCTGCGCTGGAACATCAGGTCGTAGACGACGAGGGCCGGCAGTTGGGTCGCGATCCCGGGTCCGCCGTTGGTGAGCGCGCGGACGAGGTCGAAGGTCGAAATCGCGAACTGCAGCTGGATGACGATGACGGTGATGGTGATCGGCCAAAGGGTCGGCAGGATGACCCGCCGGTACATTCGGATCGGTCCGGCGCCGTCGATCTGCGCGGCCTTGATCAGGTCGGCGTCGACGGAGCGGAGGCCGGCCAGGAACAGCGCCATGGCGAAACCGGAGGATTGCCAGATCGCAGCGATAACGATGGTCCAAATAGCCATGTCGCGGTCGATCAGCCAGTCGAACCGGAACGAGGTCCAGCCGAGGTCGCGGACCAGCTTCTGGATTCCGAGGCCAGGATTGAGCAGCCAACTCCAGACCGTGCCGGTGACCACGAATGACACCGCCAGAGGATAGAGGAAGATGGACCGCAGCAGGTTCTCGCCGCGAATGCGCTGATCGAGCAGGATCGCAAGGATGAGGCCGGTCGCCAGGCTCAGCAACACGAAGGCGCTGCCAAACAGCAGCAGATTGTCCAAGGCAATCTGCCAGTTCCGCGATGCTGCAACCGAAGAATAGTTGCGCAAACCGACCCAGCCCGAGACCGGGACCAGAGTGGACGGCGTGAACGATATCCAGATCGTCCACAGCGTAAACGCAATGAGATGCGCGGCGGACAACAGCAGCGGCACCCAGATCGCCAAATATTCGGGCAGCCGGCGTACCCAGTCAGCGGCCGCCGGCTGGCCCGGTGTTGTCGAGACGGCGATCGTCAACGTGAGCTCTCGACGGCGTCGGCGAGGCGTATGGCCGCTTGCTCCGGTTTGATTGTCTTGTTCTTCACGTACTCCGTGATCACGTCGATGATCGCTGCGGTCATGCCGTTTTCCTGTGCCATGTTGTGCGCAAGGCTGAGGACGGCCTGATTGCTGGCGATCGCGTCTTTCAGGGCTGCTGCGGTCCGCCGTTGACCGTCCGACCAGCCTTCGCCCGACAGATCGACATCGGTGCGCACGGGTATCGATCCCGTGATCTGCGAATACATGGTCTGGATCGCTGGATCCATGACGAGCTGGGCCATCAGCGTCTGGCCGGCTTGCAAATCGGGCTCCTTGCGCTGCCAGAATATGAACGCATCGGCATTCAACAGGAAGACCGGCTTGCTATTGTCGCTCGGGCCCGGGGCGATGATGAAGTCCTCGAACTTGAAGCCGGCGTTGCGCAAGACGCCCTGCGCCCACCCGCCCATGATCATCATCCCCATGTCGCCGTCGACAAAGCGCTTTAGGTTGGTCGAAAAGTGCTGGGCGCCGACGTTGGGATCCATCCAGTCGGCAATCTTGCGCACCTGTACGAAGGCCGCCTTTATCTCGGGGCCTTCCAGGGCCTTCTTGTCGAGGTTCATGATGGCTGCGCGGTATGCGGTGGGACTGATGCCTGCCAAAGCGGCCTCGAATTTTTGGCCGTCGTCCGCGCGGGTGCCACCGTTGGCGATAGGATAGGGGACTCCGCCTGCTTTCATCTTCTCGGCGAGGTCGTTGAACTCAGCCCATGTGACGGGGATCTTGTCGGCCTTGGCCTTGTCCATCGCGCGTTTGGAGAGAAACAGCATGTTGGTGCTGTAGATCTGCAACGGCAGTGCAATCCACTTGCCCCCCGGCTTGTGCAATTTTGCAAGGTCTGGAGCGACAACCTTTTCGTATCCGGCGGCAGCGACGACGGCGTCGAGATCGACGGTCGGGGCAATCTTGGACCAGGCGGCGATCTCGGGACCTTTGAGCTGCGAGCAGGCCGGTGGATCGCCGGCCATGATCTGGGCACGCAGCTTGTTCATCATCTCGGTGGTGAAGCCGGGGACGGGCGAGTGCTGCCAAACTCCGCCTTTCTCCTCGAACTTCTTGCCGAGCGCCGTGATGGCCGCCCCGTCGCTGCCTGCGGACCATTGCGAGATCGCAGTCAGACGCGGCTTGATCGCGCCTTGCGCGCGGGCAAATGCCGGCAGCGCGAGCGCGGCCGCAGATCCGGCGAGCAGACGGCGCCTTGTTGTTGTGATCGGCATGGCAAGTTCCTCCCGGTGTGAACTCTTTCGCGCGAGCGCCGCGCGGTATCAGGTATCTCAGGCGGCCTCGCTCGATGCGGCCGGCATGCCGCCGCGGCCAGCGAGGCAGAAAGCCGCGAACGCCAGCGCCGCCCGCGGATCGTTGCCATTCGACGGCGGCACGAAAGCGAGCGACACTTGCGCGTGCTTGCGGCCGCCCAACAGACAGGCGTCGATCCCCTCGACGAGCGCGTTGCGATCGTCCTCGGCGAGAAGCGACGGCCAGCCGCTGATCGCGACGCCCTTGCAGGGCTTCACGTTCAGCGTATTGCCGATCGCAAGGCCAAGCCGGAATAGCCGCCGGCGCAATTCCTGCCGCACGCGCGATGAGAGCGGCATCGCGGTCACCCATTCGCTGCCGAGCTGAAGCAATTCGGCTTCCGCGACGCCAAGAAGCTCGGCCAGGGCCGGAAGCGACGTATAGGCCTCGACGCAGCCATGATGACCACAGCGGCAAATTGGTCCGTCGGCTCCGAACACCATGTGGCCGAGCTCGACCGGCTGGAGAGCATCGTCCTCGATCGGATCATCCATCCAGGTGCCCGCGACGCCCTGACCGACAAATACGAAGAGATGCGCCCCGCTGAATGGATAGTTCTCCGTGCGGCAACGGTGAAAAATGGCGTGCGCGACGACGGAGTTGGTGAACTCGACCGGCACGCCGGCAAAATTTTCGCCGAACATCTCGCTGATGCGCCCGACGTCGCAGGGGATGATCGGATTGCCTGACGCGCCCAGTCGTCCGAGACCTGGAATGGAGACGCCGATCTGCGCGAGGGGGATGCGCCGGCGCCGCGTCCAGTCGTGCAGCAATGTCATCGCCTCGCGAAACGCCCGGCCGACGGTCGCGACGGTCGGCGTCTTCGGTAGCGGCACATGCCAGGTGTGGTGCAGTTCGCCCGATAGGCCCCCGACGCCGACGCTGAGCCGCTGGGTGGTCAGCTCAAACGCCGCGAGCGCCACCTCGCCATCGAGCGACACGAGGCCCGTCGGGCCACCGACGTAAGGGGCAGGGCGCCGCACTTCCTCGATCAGGCCTTCGGCCTTCAGGTCGAACAGGATGCGCGACAGGCTCGCTTCCGACAGGCGCACGGCCTTCGCCAGCGGCGGCCGGAACGACCCGCCGGACTGAAGCAGATGAGTCAAAATGGCAGCACGCGTCTGCCGCCGACTTCTCGGCTGCTCCGGCATTTCCATCCCTGTCGTCATTCTTACTTAGAGTAAGAATTTGCGCGCGAAGCGTTTCGACGTCAAGCGCCGGCCGAGGCATTGCGCCGACTTGTTGTTGTGCGCGGCAGCAAGATTGTATCGGCGCAAAACAAAAAACGGCGCCATCCGGAGATGGCGCCGCTTCGAAAGCCGTGATGGCTCGACTTACTTCCGGTCCTTGATCGCGACGTAGTCGCGGCGGGTGACGCCGGTGTAGAGCTGGCGCGGACGGCCGATCTTCTGCTGCGGATCCTCGATCATCTCGCTCCACTGGCTGATCCAGCCGACGGTGCGGGCGACCGCGAACAGCACGGTGAACATCGAGACCGGGAAGCCCATCGCCTTCAGCGTGATGCCCGAATAGAAGTCGACGTTCGGGTAGAGCTTGCGGTCGATGAAGTACTGGTCGCTGAGCGCGATCTTCTCGAGTTCGAGCGCCACCTTCAGCATCGGATCGTCGCCATGGCCGGTCTCCTTGAGCACGGCGTGACACATCTTCTGCATGATTTTGGCGCGCGGATCGTAGTTCTTGTAGACGCGGTGACCGAAGCCCATCAGGCGGACTTCAGAGTTCTTGTCCTTCACCTTAGCAATGAACTCGGGGATCTTGTCGACCGAGCCGATCTCGGCGAGCATCGCCAGCGCTGCTTCGTTGGCGCCGCCATGCGCCGGGCCCCACAGGCAGGCGATACCGGCGGCGATGCAGGCGAACGGGTTGGCGCCGGAGGAGCCGGCGATACGCACCGTCGAGGTCGAGGCGTTCTGCTCGTGGTCGGCGTGCAGGATGAAGATCTTGTCCAGTGCATCCGCAAGCACCGGGTTGATCTTGTAGTCCTCGCACGGCACGGCGAAGCACATATGCAGGAAGTTCTCGGCGAACTTCAGCGAGTTCTTCGGATACACGAAGGGCTGGCCGACCGTGTACTTGTAGGCCATCGCAGCCAGCGTCGGGATCTTGGCGATCATGCGCATGGAGGCGATCATGCGCTGCTTCGGATCGTTGATGTCGGTTGAGTCGTGATAGAACGCGGCGAGCGCGCCGACAGCCGCCACCATGATCGCCATCGGATGGGCGTCGCGGCGGAAGCCCTGGAAGAAGCGGGCCATCTGCTCGTGCACCATCGTGTGATGGATCACGCGGTCGTCGAAATCCTTCTTCTGCGCGGCGGTCGGAAGCTCCCCGAACAGCAGCAGATAGCAGGTCTCGAGGAAGTCGCCATTCTCGGCGAGCTGCTCGATCGGATAGCCGCGGTATTCCAGCACGCCCGCGTCACCGTCGATATAGGTGATCTTGGACTGGCAGCTCGCGGTCGAGGTGAAGCCCGGGTCGTAGGTGAACAGGCCGGACTGGCCGTAGAGCTTGCCGATATCGATGACGTCGGGCCCGACGCTGCCGCTGTGGATCGGAAGATCGAAATTCTTGTTTCCGACCGTCAGTGTGGCGGTCTTATTGCTTGGTTTTGCGTCCATCAGAGGTCCCCGATGTATGGTGAAACGGGCCGGACCCGGAGGCCCCGATGAGATATCGCGGGGCAGGCCGGATGTTCCAGAAGGTACGGCTGAGATGGGTATATTATTGCTGTGTGCGCTGCAAGATGGCGCCACGCATGGTCGACTTACGTCGTAGCCTGGTCCTTGGCCCCGGTCCTTAGCGCGGTCCTCGGCCTATTCCGTGGCCTGATCTTTAAGCCGGCCCAGGCTTTCCTGGCGTCCCAGGACGTCCAAAACCTCGAATATGCCGGGCGACGTCGTCCGTCCCGTCAGCGCCGCCCGCAGCGGCTGGGCGACCGCGCCGAGCTTGAGACTATTTTCCTCGGCATAGGCGCGCAGCGCGGCTTCCGCATTGGCCGCGCTCCACATCTCGACTTTCTCCAGCGCGGAATGAAGCTGGCCGATCAGCTTGCGGTTCTCAGGCGTCAGCAGCGCTGCCGCCTTCGGATCAAGCTCGAGCGGCCGGTCGGCGAAGATGAAATAGGCGCCGTCGATCAGTTCGATCAGCGTCTTGGCGCGCTCCTTCAGGGCCGGCATGGCCTTCAGCACCTGCGCGCGCGTGGTGTCGTTTAACTTGGCCTTAAGCTCATCGCGGCTGGGCACGACGTGGTCGAGCACGTCCTCGAACATCTTCACGAGTGATTGATCGTCGGCATTGCGGATGTAGTGGCCGTTGAGGTTTTCCAGCTTGGCGAAATCGAAGCGCGCTGCTGCGCGGCCGACGCTGGCGAGGTCGAACGCCGCGATCATCTCCTCGGTCGAGAAGATTTCCTGGTCGCCATGGCTCCAGCCGAGCCGGACGAGATAGTTGCGGAGCGCGGACGGGAGGTACCCCATGGCGCGGTAGGCATCGACGCCAAGCGCGCCGTGCCTCTTGGAGAGCTTCGAACCGTCCGGGCCGTGGATCAGGGGGATGTGGGACATGCTCGGCAGCGTCCAGCCCATCGCGTCGTAGATCTGCTTTTGGCGGGCCGCGTTGATCAAATGGTCATCGCCGCGGATGACATGGGTGACACCCATATCGTGGTCGTCGACCACCACCGCGAGCATGTAGGTCGGGTTGCCATCGCCGCGCAGCAGGACGAGGTCGTCGAGATTCTCGTTCTGCCAGACCACGCGACCCTGGACCTGATCTTCGATCACGGTCTCGCCGGTCTGGGGCGCGCGGAGTCGGATGGTGGGCTTCACGTCGGTCGGGGCCGTCGCCGGATCGCGGTCGCGCCACAGGCCGTCATAGAGGCGGGTGCGCCCCTCGGCGCGCGCCTTCTCGCGCATCGCGGTGAGCTCCTCGGCGGTGGCGTAGCAGCGATAGGCCTTGCCCTCGGCGAGCAGCTCCTCGGCGACCTCGCGGTGGCGAGCGGCGCGGCTGAACTGATAGATGACATCGCCGTCCCAGCCGAGCTCCAGCCATTTCAGGCCGTCTAGGATGGCGCCGATCGCCGCCTCCGTGGAGCGCTCCCGGTCGGTGTCCTCGATCCGGAGCAGCATCTTGCCGCCGTGCTTCTTCGCATAGAGCCAGTTGAACAGCGCCGTGCGCGCACCCCCGATATGGAGGAAGCCGGTCGGAGAGGGAGCGAAGCGGGTGACGACGGGAGAGGTCATTCTTGGCAAGGCCTATGCATTGGAGGCGGTGGTATATAACAGGACCGGAGCATAACTAAAGCCCGGCAGCGGTCCGCGAAGGGTTGCTTGAGACCTTGCTTAAGCCCTTGGCTCAGCCAAGGGAATTTGGCAGAAGGGCCGCTGATTTCCCTACAGGATTTTCGTAATGACAGAACCGGTGGCGAACGAGGTTGGGCGCGATTTCATTCGTGACATCATCCAGGCCGACCTCGACCAGGCCAAATACAAGGAGATCGTGACCCGGTTCCCACCGGAGCCGAACGGCTATCTCCATATCGGCCACGCCAAGTCGATCGCGCTTAATTTCGGCATTGCCCAGGAATTTCCGGGCCGCTGCCATCTGCGCTTCGACGACACCAATCCGGTCAAGGAAGAGCAGGAATATATCGATTCCATCCAGGCCGACGTGCGCTGGCTCGGCTTCGACTGGGGCAAGAACCTGTTCTTCGCTTCGGACTATTTCGACCGCCTCTACGAATGGGCGGAGCAGCTGATCCGAGACGGGCTCGCCTATGTCGACGACCAGACCCAGGAGGAGATCCGTCTTGCGCGCGGCACGCTGACCGAGCCCGGCAAGAACTCGCCGTTCCGCGATCGCACCGTGGATGAAAACCTCGACCTGTTCCGTCGCATGAAGGCGGGCGAATTCCCGAACGGCGCGCGCGTGCTGCGGGCCAAGATCGACATGGGTGCGGGCAACATCAATCTGCGCGACCCCGTGCTGTACCGCATCCTGCATGCGCACCATCCGCGCACCGGGACCAAGTGGAGCATCTATCCGAGCTACGACTATGCCCACGGCCAGTCGGACGCGATCGAAGGCATCACGCACTCGATCTGCACGCTGGAGTTCGAGGACCATCGGCCGCTCTATGACTGGTTCATCGAGAAGCTGCCGGTGCCGTCGAAGCCGCACCAGTACGAATTCGCGCGGCTGAACCTAACCTACACGCTGCTGTCCAAGCGTGTGCTGACCCAGCTCGTCCGCGAGGGCCATGTCGCGGGCTGGGACGATCCGCGTATGCCCACCATGGCGGGGATGCGCCGCCGCGGCGTGCCGCCGGCCGCCCTTCGCGAATTCGTCAAGCGCATCGGCGTGGCGAAGGCCAACAGTGTTGTCGACGTCGGCATGCTCGAGTTCTGCATCCGCGAGGAGCTGAACCGCACGTCGCAGCGGCGGATGGCGGTGCTGAAGCCGCTCAAGGTCGTGATCGAGAACTACCCGGAAGGGCGGACCGAGGAGCTCGAGGCGATCAACCATCCGGACGATCCCTCTGCCGGCACCCGGAAGATCACGTTCGGCCGCGAGCTCTATATCGAGCAGGACGACTTCATGGAGAACCCGCCGAAAAAATTCTTCCGTCTGTCGCCGGGCAACGAGGTGCGGCTGCGCTACGCCTATTTCGTCAAGTGCACCGGTGTGATCAAGAACGAGGCCGGCGAGGTGGTGGAGCTGCGCTGCACCTACGATCCCGCGACCAAGGGCGGCAACGCGCCCGATGGCCGCAAGGTCAAGGCCACCATGCACTGGCTGTCGGCGGCAACATCCGTGCCCGCGGAAATCCGCATCTACAACCAGCTGTTTGCCAATCCGAGCCCGGACGCCTCGAACTTCGCTGCCGACCTCAATCCGCAGTCGCTCGAGATTTTGGCTGACGCCCGGATCGAAGCATCAGTCGCGGAAAGCAATTCGACGGAGCCGATGCAGTTCGAGCGCCAGGGCTATTTCGTGCGCGACAAGGACTCGACGCCCGACAGACCGGTATTTTCCAGGACCATCGGCCTGCGCGACACGTTCGCGAAGGAAGTTGCCAAAGGCTGAAAAGAGCTGCGAGACCACAATGAGCGACGAAGCCGACGCCATCGTTTCCGCCATCATCGGGAAATGGCGCGCCGGCTTCGCCACGCTCGATGCGGCCGCGCTCTCATCGCTCTATGCGAGGAATGCGTTCTTCTTCGGCTCCAACCCCAAGCTCTACCGGGGCAGGGACGGCGTCGCAGACTATTTCAACGGCCTGCCACGCTGGCGCAAGCCGAGCGCGTTATTTTCCGAGGTGAAGGCGGCGCAGGCAGGTCCTGATCTGATCAATATGGCCGCGAGCATTTCGTTCGATCTCGCCGGCGAACGCCCCGATGTCTCAGTTAAGATGAGCTGGGTCATCATGCGCGAGGACGGCGACTGGAAGATCGTCAATCACCATGCTTCGTCGCAGGCGCCGCTTATCTGACCAGTGGAGCACACGACTTCGTCATCCTCGTGAGAGAACGAACATGCACCTCGCGCGTTGGGGTGGGCCCAACAAGGAACCCACCATGCAGAACATCGCAGAGCATATGGAAGTCATCGGCGCCGACGGCGTCCACATCGGCACCGTCGACAAGGTCGAAGGCAATCGCATCAAGCTGACCAAGAAGGACAGCGGCGAGGGCAGCCACAAGGGGCATCATCACTTCATCGACAAGGGCCTCGTCGCCGATATCGAGGGCAACAAGGTCCGGCTGTCGGCCAAGGCCGATGTCGCTGTGACGATGGAAGAGGAAAAGTAGCGATCGCAACCTTTCGTTCCTGATCCGTACCGCTATCCGCCCGCCTGCACGTTCCGGTAGCTTGTGCCTTCGTTGCGTATCATCGGATGCAGGGAATGGCGGAGCCGGGCCGGCCGGTACGGTCGCAGGGGATCGCGGGGACGTGGCCCGCGGGCCGCGCCGCGTCTGCTGGCGGCCTCGCGCCTGCAGGCCTCGACCTCTGGACCTCGCTGGCCGAGACCCTCCGCGCATGGCCACGCGCCGAGGCTGGCGCCGGGCGGCTGTTGCCGTGGGTGCCCGTAGCGTTTGGCTGCGGCATCGCGCTTTATTTCTCTGCCGATCACGAGCCAGTGCTGTGGGTGGTTGCCACGACCGCCATCGCACTCCTGCTTGGCGCGGCTCTGTTGCGGCGGAGCCGGCTGTTCGCCCCAGCCATCATGATCGCGGCGGTCGCGGCCGGCTTTGCCGTCGCGACCTGGAAGACGGCGCGCATCGCCCACCCGGTGCTGGCAAAGGCGCTCTATTCGGTGTCGTTGTCGGGCTTTGTCGAGGCTCGCGACATCCGCGAGCGTACCGATCGTTTCGTGCTGCGCGTCACTGCGATGGAGGCGCAACGCAGCGACGTCAGGCTTGAGCGCGTGCGCCTGTCGGTCCGCAAAGGCACCGCGCCGGAGGTCGGTAGCTTCGTTCAGCTGAAGGCACGGTTGATGCCGCCGCTCGCGCCGGTGCGGCCCGGCAGCTACGACTTTTCGCGTGACATGTTCTTCCAAGGCATCGGCGCCTCCGGCTTCGCGATGGGCGCAATCACGGTGGCGCCGCCGCCTGAGACCGCCGGCTTGCGGCTGCGTTATGCGGCCTTCATGCAAGGCCTGCGCGATGCGATCGATGCCCGCATCCGGGCGACGCTCGACGGCGACAACCGGGCGATCGCGACCGCGCTGCTTACCGGGCGGCGCGATGCGATCACCACGCCCGTCAACGATGCGATGTTCATCTCCGGTCTCGGCCACGTGCTCTCGATTTCCGGCTATCACATGGCCGTCGTTGCCGGTGTCGTGTTCTTCGCGGTGCGCGCGCTGCTCGCTCTGATCCCGGGACTTGCGGCCGGCTTCGCGATCAAGAAATGGTCGGCGGCCGCCGCGCTGGTCGCTGCTGCGTTCTACCTGCTGCTGTCGGGCGCGGAGGTCGCAACGCAAAGATCGTTCTTCATGACGGCGGTGGTGCTGATCGCGGTGATGGTCGATCGCCGCGCCATCACCTTTCGCACGCTTGCTGTCGCCGCGCTGATCGTGCTCGCGGTCGCGCCGGAAGCACTGGTGCATCCGAGCTTCCAGATGTCGTTTGCAGCAACGCTCGGGCTGGTGGCGCTGGTGCAGATCGGCATGCCCAATTTGTTTGCCTCGCCGGACCATTCGGCGACCGCGCGCATTGCGATGTGGGGTGGCCGCGAGATCGCGATGCTGTTCATGGCCTCGCTGATTGCGGGACTTGCGACCACGCCCTACGCCGCTTTCCATTTCCACCGTGTCACGCCGTTTGGCGTGCTTGCCAATCTCGGCGCGATGCCGGTGGTCTCGGCGCTGGTGATGCCGGCGGGATTGTTGGGGCTGCTTGCTGCGCCGTTCGGGCTGGACAGCGTGTTCTGGTGGCTGATGGGGATCGGCATCGAGTGGATGGTCGCGGTCTCGCGCTGGGTCGCGGCATTGCCGGGCGCGGTCGGCCGCATCCCGGCGTTCGGGATCACGCCGCTGATCGCGGCGAGCCTGGGAATCATTGTGCTAGGCTTGTTGCGCACGCCGCTACGCTGGTCCGGCGCCCTGGTCCTGCTGGCAGCGATCCTCTGGGGACTGTCGGCGCAGCAGCCCGACATCCTGATTGCCGGGGATGGCGCCAGCGTCGCGGTGCGGGGCAGGGACGGATATCTGCACCTGATCAGGACGAGCAAGGACAGCTTTTTGCTCAAGGAATGGCTCGCTGCCGACGCCGATCCGCGCGATGCCGGCAGAGCCTCGCTGGCCGATGGCGTGTCCTGTGACGAATCGGGCTGCGTGACGCCACTGGCCGACGGGAGGTTGGTCGCGCTGGCACTGCGCGTCGACGCTCTCGCGGACGATTGTAGTCGGGCCGCGCTGGTGGTGACGACACGCCCCGCGCCGCCCGATTGCGCGGCGATGGTGGTCGATCGGCAGCGGCTCGCCAGCCAGAGTGCGCTGGCGCTGACGCAGCGTGGTGACGGCTTTGCGGTTCACGCGGCGAGGGCGAGAGGCGCGAGCCGCCCCTGGTTGCCAGCCGGCGCAGGCGAGGGTGATTTCGACGGCAGCCTTGCGCCGAAGGCGATCGCGCCCCGCATCAAGGACGCAACGCCGGCGGAGACCGACTTGCAGGCCGACGATTGATCTGACGGTGCGGAGCAATGCAGTGGATTGGTGCATCTGCTCGGATTCGCTGGGCGCAAACCACGCCATCTCGCCGGCCACCGCCGGCGATGGCGATTCAATCTTGACCTCCGACCTCGTAGCGGCTGCGTCAGCCGATCGGCAGGCGCGTGACGGTCGGCTGCCTGTCGGCGATGACCTGCGCCTTGTGCTCGCGCTCCGTCACCGGCTGGGTCACAGGCAGTTGCAGCACGGTCGCGCGCTGGCCTTCGACGAGCTGCGTCACCAGCACATATTTGCCGTCCGGGAATTCGATCGCGTCATGATGGCGGTCGGGAACGTGCGGGTCGATCTTGCCGAACTTGCCCACGCGGGAATTGATGGTGCGCGTCCAGATCCAGCGATTGTCGTAGCGAACGTCGTCGGCGAAGGCGAGCTCCGTTCCCGGCAGCAGGCAGACGGCAACAGACGGATCGGCTGCCGAGGCGAAGCCGCGCGTCGAGGTGCCGCGGAAGCTTGTCGTGACGATCGTCTCGCCGACTTCGGCGGGGCGCGACGCGACGGCATGTAGGCTGTAGTCACACATCGGGTGCTCCTCATGCTGGGATAGCAACCCGCGTCTCTTCGAGGCGCAGGCCTCTATCAGAGTGGAAGCACGAACGCTCTGCTTGGTTGTGGGCAAATCTGCGGCTGCGTTCCGCAAGCCGCGATCACATTATCTTTCCCGCATTCAATAGGAACAAAGCCTGCTACGATGCATTCGGGAGGCGCGTGTCCGAATGTTGCCAGCCCGGATATTGCCGACTTGGCTGCAACGGTTGCTCGATCGCATTCCGCACGTTGCGGACGATCGCTGGCCGCCATTTCCTCGAACACTTGAGCCGCGCAGCGGTGCTGCTTCGTGGGCATCGCGAGGAGCCAGCGCCGGAGGAGGGGCCGGATAGTCTGTGCAGAACCAGAAAGACTATCCAGCCGGAGCGGAAGATGATCCGCTCCAATCTCTGACCGGCGATACCGATCGGAAGCGCGCGAGGCGCCAAGCACCTCCAGTATGAAGTACTCCCCGGTATCAAGGACGCCAGGTATCAAGGACGCCCGGTATCAAGGACGCCCGGTATCAAGGACGCCCGGTATCAAGGACGCCCGGTATCAGTACTTCCGGTAAAGCCCGATCAGCTTGCCCTGAATCTTCACCCGGTTAGGCGGCAGGATACGGACCTCATAGGCCGCGTTGGCGGGCTCGAGCGCGATCGAGGCGCCGCGCCGGCGGAAGCGCTTCAGCGTGGCTTCCTCGTCGTCGATCAGCGCCACCACGATGTCGCCGGTATCGGCGCTCTCGTTGCGCTGAATCAACGCCATGTCGCCGTCGAGGATGCCGGCCTCGACCATGGAATCACCGCGCACTTCGAGCGCGTAATGCTCGCCCGAGCCGAGCATGTCAGGCGGTACGCTGATAGTATGGCTGCGGGTCTGCAACGCCTCGATCGGCGTGCCGGCCGCGATGCGACCCATCACCGGCACCGCGACGGGACGTTCGCCCTCGTCCGCGGGCAGGCTGGAGCTCGCGCGCACCTTGCCGAGATTGCCCTCGATGACGCTCGGCGTGAAGCCGCGGCGGCTGCCTGCGGCTGCCTGGAGCTCCGGCAGCTTGATGACTTCAATCGCACGGGCGCGGTTGGGCAGGCGTCGGATAAAGCCACGCTCCTCGAGCGCCGTGATCAGGCGATGGATGCCCGACTTCGAGCGCAGGTCGAGCGCATCCTTCATCTCGTCGAAGGAGGGCGGTACGCCGCTTTCCTTCAGACGTTCACTGATGAACCGCAGAAGCTCGTATTGTTTGCGCGTTAACATCTCGACCAAAGTCCCCCGGTTGATGTCGTCCGATTCCGAGACGCTGAATTCGGCAATATGCCGCTACATGCTCGAAACAAATCATGAACGGACACTATATGTTCGATACATGTTCCGCAACTGCTTAATTTACCGTGAACAGAGCAAAGTTGGCGGAACGCGCATTGCCGGGGCGCTCAGACAGGGAGCCGCAACACTTCGCAAGCCGTGCCGGCTTCGGCCTTCGGCGCGAACGGTGCGCGCACGAGAAGTGCCTGCGCTGCAGCGAGATTCGCAAGCAGCGAAGAGTCCTGATGATTGACGGGAAGAACGACGCGTGTGCCATCGTCGCGCTCCTCCAGATGCGCGCGCAGATAGTCCTCGCGCTGGTCGTTGGCGCTGACGTCGCGGCCGAGCACGGCGCGCTCACGGCGATGGTGAATCACTGAACGGCCCGACAGGGCACGAATCAGCGGCACCATGAACAGGAAAGCGCACACGTAGGACGACACGGGATTGCCCGGCAGACCGATCACGCCCATTGCGCCGAGCCGCCCGTGCATCATCGGCTTGCCTGGCCGCATCGCGATCTTCCAGAACGCCATCGCGATGCCTTCGTCCCGCAGTGCCTGCTGGACCAGATCGTGGTCGCCGACCGATGCGCCTCCGGTCGTGATCAGGATGTCGGCGCCGCTCTCACGGGCGCGGCGGATGCCGGCGGTGGTGGCCTCCAGCGTGTCGGCGGAAATACCGAGGTCGATGGTCTCGGCGCCTTCGCTGCGGGCGAGCGCGTGCAGGGCGTAGCCGTTGGAATAGACGATCTGGCCGTGGCCGGGCGTGCTGCCCGGCATCACCAGTTCGTCGCCGGTGGCGAGAATCGCGACCTTCGGACGCCCGCAAACGGCAAGGTGCGGATGATTCATCCCGGCGGCGAGCGCGAGGTCGCGCTCGGTGAGACGGCTTCCCTTGCGCAGGAGCACGTCGTCCTCGCGGAAATCGACGCCGGCGGGGCGAATGTGCCGACCGGCGATCGCGGCTTCCTTGATCGTGATACGCTTGCCGGCGGCGACGGTGTCCTCCTGGATCACGACGGCGTCCGCGCCACCGGGAACGACGCCGCCGGTGAAGATCCGCACGGCCTCGCCGGCGCCGACCATCCCCGCGAACGGTCGGCCCGCCGCGACTTCGCCGATGATGGTGAGCTCCGAATCGATCGTCGCGGCATCGGCCGCTCGCACCGCGTAGCCGTCCATCGCCGACATCGCCTGCGGCGGCTGCGTGCGCCGCGCCGCGACGTCACGCGCGAGCACGCGATGGTAGGCCTGGTCGAGGGAGATCATTTCTTCCGGCAGCGGCTCTGCACCCGCCAGCACCGCGGCAAGCGCGTCGGAAACTGGCATCAAGGCCACGGCGAAAACTCCTGCTCGGCACGTTCGGGCGAATGTTCCGCACGTCTTCTAGCCGAGCGCGGGCGCAGAGGCAAAACAGCCGAGCGGGTGCAGTCATCCCACCGCATTGTTCCGGAAGGCAGGATCAAGCGCGTTGCGGCACGATCCGAAGAACGTGCCAGATCGGCAGGACAATGGTCATGGCAAGACGAGAACGACGAGCGCCCCGGCCTGCATCGATCAGCTCCCTGGCTGCCCGTGAGTTACGTCGGGCGCCTTGGGTCCCTGATCCTTGTCGGGCAGCGGATCGGCCTGGGATTTCAGGTCGGCGGCCTTGCTCACAAGCTTGGCGGAAAGATCCGAATCTGAAGTTGTCCTGGCGAATTCAAGAAGAAGAGAGGCCTGCTTGGTGAGGTAGGTTTTGCCCAACACGATGATGCATCCGTCTGTAGAAGTCCCAACGGACTCTAGAGTCCGGAAGACGGTATTCCGTTCCGGGAACTCTGTATAAAAATGCACAAAGTGATCGGGTTCCTAAACTTCTTCAAAATTAGTCGCGTTGGGCCGCATCTCCGGGGGTCTCGCGGCGGCAGATCGTCGTCAGATGCCCAATGCTTTCAATGCGTTCCCCACATCACGCGGCGAGGTCACATGCACGGCCGTCAAGCCGCGCGCCCGCGCTCCCTCGATGTTTTCAGCAAGATCGTCGAAGAACACGATACGCCCGGCGGGCACGCCGATCGCCGCGACGACGTGGTCGAAGGCCTCGGCATCCGGTTTGCGCAGGCCGATGCTGGACGACAAATACAGCTCGCGGAAATGGCCGAGGAGGTCGGCATATTCCCTTGAGAAATGGTCCACGTGTGGCCGGTTGGTGTTGGAGAAAGCGTACAGCGGCATCTGCTTCGCTGCCCGCGGCAGCAGCTCGGCGATGTCAGGCATTTCGCCGGCGAAGATCGCGTTCCAGCCTTCCAGGAACTGCGCGTCCGAAATGCCGATTCCGAGCGACGCTCGCAATGAGGCGAAATAGTCCTCATCGCTGATCTTGCCCATCTCGTGCAACCGATAGGCTTCGCTGTCGCGCACATAGCGCGCGACGATGGATTCGGGCTTGCAGCCGGCGTGTCCCGCCCAGCAGGCGATCGCCTTGGAGAAATCGATATCGAGCACCACGCGGCCGAGATCGAACAGAAGCGCATCCGCGCTGCCGGGAGAGAGCGATGTCACCTGCATCCTTTCACTCAGTATCGATATGGCTCGTGGTCGAACAGTGGAAACGCGCTGAACACGCTCGGCGCGTTGGTTGCGGTCGCGTGGTGCAGGCAGGATTTGTTGACCTCGGCGAACGAGGTCGCACCCAAGAGGCCGAGGCAGCGCAGCACTTCGTCCTCGAGCAGCTCCAGCATGCGCGCCACGCCGGCTTCGCCGGCCGCCGCCAGCGCCCAGCATTGCAGCCGGCCGATGCCGACGAGGTCGGCGCCGGCTGCGATCGCCTTGACGATGTCGGTGCCGCGACAGACACCGCCATCGACCATGATCTTTGCGCGGCCGTTCACGGCGTCAACGATCTCGGGCAGCACGTGCATGGCGCCGCGACCGTGATCGAGCTGACGGCCGCCATGGTTGGAGACGTAGATCCATTCGACGCCGTGATCGATCGCGATCAGCGCGTCCTCTGCCGTCGCGATGCCCTTGAGGATCAGCGGGATCTTGAACTTGTCCTTGATCATCTTCACGGTCCGCCACTCCAGACCTTTCTGGTAATCGCCGCCGGTGGCGCGCAGGCGACTCTCGCGAACGTAGCGCTTGGCGATGTCACGTTCGCGACGGCTGTAATGAGCGGTATCGACGGTCAGGCAGAAGGCGGCATAGGCGTTCTTCTCAGCCCGGCTGACGACGTCGGCGACGAAGGCGTCGTCGCCGCGCACATAGAGCTGGTAGAGCCGCAGCGCGTCGGGCGCACCTTCGGCGGTCTTCTCGAGGCCGGGCTCGGACACTGAACTGAGCATGTGCGCCGCACCGAAAGTGCCGCAGGCGCGTGCCACGCTCGCGGCGCCATCCGGATCGAAGATCTCGAGCGCGCCGACGGGGGCGAGCACCACCGGCAGGCGCATCTTGCGGCCGAACTGCTCGACCGAGCCGGTGACCTTGCGGACATCGCGCAGCACGCGCGGGCGGAAGGCGATCTCGTCCAGCGCCATGCGGTTGCGACGCATCGTAGTCTCGGTCTCGGCCGCGCCGACGATATAATCCCAGGCATTCTGGTTGAGGTTGGAACGCGCTTTCCGGATGAATTCATGCAGATTCTGGAACGGCTCGGTGCTGGCGCCGAGCTCGACGTTCCTGTCCGGTTGGATGCGGGGTGCTTCGTTCATTGTTATCCTCCCGAGAATTTGAAGCCTTCCCTCATCGCCTAACCCGTCCGGGGCGCCAAAACCATCCTAAAATGGCATGGCTGCGAGGCGTGGGCCGGCCGTCCGACCCCCGCTGCGCACGAACCGGTCCTGCAACGTTGCCGAAAGTTTAGGTCCGGACGAAGGGATTTTCACGGTGTACCCGCCGGCGTGGCATCCCGGCCTTGAAGAAACCAGAATGGTATTGTGAGAAGCAGGCTGGATCGCCATTTGCATGGCGGCTCTCCAGCCCCACCGAACCGCGAAGCAAAAAGGCCAGCCTATCCATGCGGAAAACCCTGCTGTTTCCACTGGGCGCGCTCACCGGAGCGTGTCTGACCCTTCTGGTAGCCAGTCCGCACGGCGGCGTATGGGCGGCACGGGCGGCAGCGAGCGCGGATGACGCCTATTCCAAGCTCAATCTGTTCGGCGAAGTGTTCGAGCGGGTGAAGGCGAGCTATGTCGAGAAGCCTGACAATGCCAAGCTGATCGAAGGTGCGATCACCGGCATGGTGACCTCGCTCGATCCGCACTCGCGCTACATGAACGACAAGGCCTGGACCGAGATGCAGGAGACCACCTCCGGCGAGTTCGGCGGGCTCGGCATCGAGGTCACGATGGAGGAGGGGCTGGTCAAGGTCGTCTCGCCGATCGACGACACGCCGGCGTCCAAGGCCGGCATCATGTCGGGCGACCTCATCAGCAAGATCGACGGCGATGCCGTGCAGGGCATGACGCTCGAGCAGGCCGTCAACAAGATGAAGGGGCCGGTCGAGACCCAGACCAAGCTCACGATCGTGCGCAAGGGAGCCGACGCCCCGCTCGACGTCGCGATCAAGCGCGAGATCATCCATGTGCGCCCCGTGCGCTTCCACGTCGAGAACGGCGATATCGGCTATATCCGCGTCACCTCGTTCAACGAGCAGACCACCGACGGCCTGAAGAAGGCGATTGCATCGATCTCGAAGGACGTTCCGCCGGAGAAGCTGGTCGGCTACGTGATGGACCTGCGCAACAATCCGGGCGGACTGCTCGACCAGGCCGTGTCGGTGTCGAGCGCGTTCCTGCAGCGTGGCGAAGTCGTCTCGACCCGCGGCCGCAACGCCGAGGAGACCCAGCGCTTCACCGCGCATGGCGGCGACCTCACCAAGGGCAAACCGCTGGTGGTTCTGGTCAACGGCGGCTCGGCTTCGGCCTCCGAGATCGTGGCCGGCGCATTGCACGATCACAAGCGCGCGACCATCATCGGCACGCGCTCGTTCGGCAAGGGCTCGGTGCAGACCATCATCCCGCTCGGCGCGGGCAACGGCGCGCTGGCGCTGACCACGGCGCGCTACTACACGCCCTCGGGCCGCTCGATCCAGGCCCAGGGCATCGCGCCCGACATCGAGATCCTCCAGGACGTGCCGCCCGAGCTGAAGGGCCGGATGGACACCATGGCGGAGTCCCAGATGCGCGGCCATCTCCAGGCGGCCGATGGCACCGAGCAGACCGGATCGCAGTCCTATGTCCCGCCGGAGGCGAAAGACGACAAGGCCCTGCATACGGCCTACGACTTCCTGCACGGCCAAACCGCGAATGCGGTCGCTGCCAAGCCCGGGCCGAAGGCTGCGGTGCCGAACTAGGCTCTCGCCAGTTCCAGACATCGATCGCCCGGGAGTGGATGGCCGCTCCCGGGCGAATTCGTCTTGGACGCGTCTCAGCTGGGGTTCAAGGCGCTCGGTCTCAACTGTGTCAAGGCGACGCCGGAGATCGCGAGCAGCCCGCCGATCATCAATTTTGAAGTCATGTGTTCGCCCAGGAACAACACACTCGACATCAAGGCGAACACCGGAAGCAGCAGACCGAAAGGTGCGACGCGACCCATCGAGCAACGCCCGATCAGCCAAAACCATAGGCCAAACCCAACAATTCCTCCGATGAAAATCGTGTAGGCGAGCGCCAGCCAACCACGTCCATCTGCCGTGACGAGGCTCGCGAGTTGTCCATGTTCAAGGAGCAGCGACATCAACATGACCTGCGGCACGGTGAGCAGCGAGGACCATCCCATCAACATCAGGGGATCAAAAGGGCCGTAGCGCTTCGTCAACACGTTGGACACCGCGAAAGCGAAGGCCGCCCCGACCACGAGCAGCAGTGGAAGCGCGTTTGCGGAGAGGCCGGGCCCTGCTGCCAACACGACCACGCCGACGAATGCAAGCGCCACTCCGGCGGACGTGGTGAGAGACGGCTTCTCCGCGAGCAGTGGCCACGCCAACAGTACGGTGAAGGGCGTGGCGAGTTGATAGGCGACGGCCGACATGCTTCCCGAGCCGAGCCCAAGGCCAACATAGAACAGCCCGAAGTTCAGCCCACCGAGGAAAAGCGAAATAGCCGCGATCGGGCCGAACTGTGGACGCGTGGGACGTTTGACGAGCGGAACGAGCAGCATTGCGATGGCCAGGAAGCGCAGCGCGAGGAAGAACAGAGGCGGGAATTCCGTAACGCCGACTTTGATGGCCACGAACTGATAACCCCAGAGCAGGGGGACGGCCACAGCGCAGACGATCTGGATGGCGGACATGGCATTCTTTCTTTAAAGACCGATCAGTCCATATATTGGCGTGCCAGCAGCAGGGGCGTCCAAACGTGTCTACCTGATGAAACGGTTGAGAAGCGCGTCAACGGTGGCTTGCGACGTGATCCGCGTCGGTGCCGTTTTGCCGACCACGCGCAGCCCCTCGACGAAACAGAGGAGAATTTTGGCGGCACTGGAGGGCTCGACGCCATCGGCCAATTTGCCCGCCGCCTTAGCACGGGACAGGGCACCAGCCACCCTGGCCTCCATGGCTTTGAAAAAGCTCGCGATGCGGCGATCGACTTCAGCGTCACGGCCAGCCAGTTCCATGGCTGTGGCCACCAGCAGGCATCCGCGCCGACCATTGGCCCCGCTCGTTCGGTGGACATAGCCGGCGAGGTAGGCCCGCAGTCCATCGACCGGCTCTTTGTCGAATTCGACGTCCATCCGTGTCAGGGCCTCGGCGACGTAGCGATCAAGCGCACGCAGGAACAGCGAGTGCTTGTCTCCGAAAGCGGCGTAAAGGCTGCCACGCGAGAGCTGCGTCGCACGAAGCAGGTCCGGTAGCGCCGTGGCGTGATAGCCGCGTGACCAGAACACCCCCATCGCGCGTTCGACAGCGGCGTCCGTGTCGAAACTTCGGGGACGGCCACGGGGCGAGGGCACTGGGTTTTGGCGGCGCATTGCCGATATATAGACCAAACGGTCTTCAATTCAAGCGGTCGCTCGCGCCGTTTGGCTGTACGTCGATGTTTCTAGCCCGCCTCGCGGCGGCGGCCTTCGTTGCCGCCGCGCTGGGCGAGACGACTGCGATGAACTGCGAACAGCTCCAGCACCTTGTCGGCGGGTTTTGCGGCGCTGAACAGATAGCCCTGCATCTCGGAGCAGCCGAGTGCACGCAGCAGACGCTGCTGCTCCTCGGTCTCGACGCCCTCGGCCGTGGTGGTCATGCGGCGGGCGGCGGCGAGATTGACGACCGCCTGCACGATGCTGGCGGAGCCGTCGGGGCCGGCGATATCGTTGACGAAGCAGCGGTCGATCTTGATCTTGTCGAACGGGAAGCGGTGCAGATAGCTCAGCGAGGAGTAGCCGGTGCCGAAATCGTCCAGCGCGATGCGGACGCCGATGGCGCGGAGTTGATGCAGGATTGCAAGCGCCGTGTCGTCGTCGCGGATCAGCACCGCCTCGGTGATTTCGAGCTCGAGCCGGCTCGCCGCCAAATTGGAGGCGGCAAGCGCCGCCATGATCTTCAGCGCCAGCGTGCCGCTCTTGAACTGCACCGGCGAGACGTTGACGGCGAGGCGGATGTCGTCAGGCCAGTTCGCCGCGTCCCGGCAGGCGGTCGCCAGCACCCATTCGCCGATCTCGTTGATCAGGCCGGTGTCCTCGGCGATCGGAATGAACTCGGCCGGCGAGACCATGCCGCGCTCGGGATGGCGCCAGCGCACCAGCGCCTCGCAGCCGGTGATGCGGTCGTCCTTCAGGCTGAGGCAGGGCTGGTAATACACCTCGAGGCCGCCTTCGCGCCCGCCTTGGGCGATGGCGTGGCGCAGGTCGATCTCGAGCTGCCGCCGCTCGTGGATCTTGGCGTCCATCTCCGGCTCGAAAAAGCGGTAGGTGCGGCGCCCTGCGGCTTTGGCGGCGTACATCGCCATATCCGCGTTCTTCAGGATCTGGTCCAGCGCCGTTCCATGTTGCGGCGCCAGCGCGATGCCGATGCTGGCGTCAGTGGCAAGATGATGTCCCATGCAGTCGAACGGCGCGCGGATGGCCTCAAACACCCGCGCGACGAGTTCGTTGACCTGATCCAGCGATGTCACCGCGCTCTGGACGATGGCAAATTCGTCGCCGCCGAGGCGCGCCACGAAGTCCGCCCGCCCCGCACAGCGTTGGAGGCTCTGCGCGACCGACTTCAGGAGCTCGTCGCCGACGAGATGCCCGAGCGCGTCGTTGACGCCCTTGAACTCGTCGATGTCGATGTAGTGCACCGCGAGTTGTTCGCCGCCGGCGACGAGATCGAGTTCCTGACGCAAATGCTCGTGGAACATGGTACGGTTGGGCAGGTCGGTCAGCGCGTCGTAATGAGCGAGATGGGTGATGCGCTCCTCGATACGCCGGCGCTCCGTGATGTCCTCATGCGTCGCCACCCAGCCGCCGTCCGTGAGCGGTTCGTTGACGATCTGGATCGAGCGACCGTCGGAGGTCTCGACCACCATGGAATTGCGCACGTGGACGTCGCGCAGAACCCGTGCGACATATTGGTCCACATCGCCGGTGAACGAGCCGGTGGCTTTGCGGTGCGCAATGATGTCGTGGAAGCTGCAGCCGGGTCTCACGATTTCGGCCGACAGCCCGTACATCTCGATGTAGCGCTGATTGCAGATCACGAGCTGCTGCGAGGCGTCGAACAGCAGCAGGCCCTGGGTCATGTTGTTGACGGCGCGGTCGAGACGCTGCTTTTCCAGCGTCAGCCGTTCCCGCGAAAGACGATGCTGCTCCAGGAGCTTGCGAACGATCGCGATCAACACGCCCGCGATGGCCAGCGCGGAAGAGGCCGCGACCGAGATCAGGATGCCGATCTGCTCGCGCCAGTCCGTCAGGGCCGTCGCGCGCGTCGTGGTGGCCATCATCAGGATCGGGAAGTGAGGCAGGGCGTGTGAGGAAATCAGCCGGTCCTCGCCGTCGACGGGGCTCATGAAGCGGCCGGTAAAATGGTCGAGCCCGAAAACCCTTTGATGCGCGAACGGACCGTTCTTGAAATTCCGTCCCATCAATTCATTGGAATGGGGATAACGGGCGAGCATCGTGCCGTCCCGGTGCAGCATCGAGATCGTCGTGCTTTCGCCGAGCACGGCTGACTCGAAGAATTTTTCGAAATTTGCCGGCTCGATGCCGCGTCCGACCGCACCCATGAATTCGCCGTTCGGTCCGACGATCTTGCGCACGATCAGGATGGTCCAGGCGCCGGAGATGCGACTGTAAAGTGGCTCGATCAGGACGTCGGGAGCGTCGGGATTGTACCGGAAGGTCTGGAAATAGGCGCGATCGGCAACGTTCACGTTCGGAGCCGGCCATGCCGTCGACGAATTGATCAAATTGCCTTCGGCATCGATAATATTGAGGCCGCCTATGTAGGGCAGTGCGTCGATCTTCGAACGCAGCATCCGATGGAGGTCCTGGCCGGCGAGGCGCTTGCGATAGTCCGCCGCACTGGTAATGCCGCTCGCGCGGACGTAGTCGACGAAATCCTTCTGGATGACCGCGAAATCCTGCAATTGCTGGTCGAAATGATGGGCCAGCATCAGCACGGTGTTTTCCAGCTCGCGGCCGGAGCTGCGCAGCGCACGTTCGCGGAAATTCTGCGCCATCAGCGTCGCGCCGACGGCGATCGCAGCGATCAGCAGCGTGCCGCCCACCACCAGCCAGCGGATCGGTCCGCTGCGCACGAAGGCCTGGTCAAAAAGGCGACTGCCGAATCCCGTCATCATGATCGATCGTTGTCGTGCGCACGTCAGGGTCAATTCTTGGCCCCGGAAACATCCGTTGGTTTACGGGAACGGAGTGGAGGCGAAGTTAGCAAGCTGGGTTAATGCGCCGTGAACGGACGCTCACAAAAGCAATCAATATGCGGGACGCGCGGCCTGCAGGAATTGCCGGAAGCTTCCGCGGCCGAACAATTTCTGCCGATCATCGCGATGATCAATCGAAGCTTAACCATCTAAGGTGCTGGCGATCCTCACGTCCGTATTGGCACACGAATTGCGAACGTCTTCGCAACGACGAACGTCTTCGCAACTACGAACGTCTTCGCAACGACGCAGAGGGATACGATCATGAAGAATGCTTTGAAGGATTTTCTCGCCGACGAAACCGGCGCAACCGCGATCGAGTATGGCCTGATCGCCGCCGGCATCGCGCTTGCGATCATCGCCGTGGTGAACGGCCTGGGCAGCAAGCTCAATTCAAAATTCGGGTCGATCAGCGCGTCGCTGAAGTAGCAGCGGCAATCAGACGCGGTAATGGCCGGACTTGCCGCCGAGCTTCTCGACCAGGTGGATGCCTTCGATGCGCACGCCGCGTTCCACCGCCTTGATCATGTCGTAGATGGTGAGACAGGCGACCGAGACCGCGGTGAGCGCTTCCATCTCGACGCCGGTCGTGCCCGTGACCTTCACGCTGGCGCGGACGAGGCAGCCCGGCAGCGTTGCGTCGGGCTCGATCTCGACCGTCACCTTCGACAGCGCGAGGGGATGGCAGAGCGGGATCAGCTCCGCGGTGCGCTTGGCGGCCATGATGCCGGCGATGCGGGCGGTGCCGAGCACGTCGCCCTTCTTGGCGTTGCCGGACACGATCAGGTCAAGCGTCGCCCTGGTCATGACCACGCGTCCTTCCGCGACCGCGAGCCGCTCGCTGGCAGGCTTGTCCGACACGTCAACCATCCGCGCCTCGCCGGAGGCGCCGATATGGGTGAGGGCAGGGCCGGTCTTGGACTTGGTCTTGGACTCGGACTTGGCTGGTTTCGTCGCGGTCGGCTTACGGGCCATGTCAGCGCGTGCCCGTCGCACGCGCCGTCGTCTCGCGCGCCAGCAGCGTACGGGTCGCAGCGGTTACGTCGGCTTGCCGCATCAGGCTCTCGCCGACCAGGAAGGTCGACATGCCGACGCGCTCGAGCCGGGCGAGATCGGCGGGCGTAAAGATGCCGCTCTCGCCGACCATCAGCCGGTCCTGCGGAATCAGCGGCGCCAATGTTTCGCTGGTCGCAAGCGTGGTCTCGAAGGTGCGTAAATTGCGATTGTTGACGCCGATCATCGGCGAACGCAGCTTCAGTGCGCGATCAAGCTCAGCGCGGTCGTGGATCTCGATCAGCACGTCCATGCCATGGGCGATGGCGGCGTCCTCGAGCTCTTTTGCCGTGGCATCATCGAGCGCCGCCATGATGATCAGGATGCAGTCGGCGCCGTGCGCGCGGGCCTCCGCCACCTGGTAAGTGTCGAACATGAAATCCTTGCGCAGCACCGGCAGTGACGTTGCCGCGCGCGCCGCCACCATGAAGTCGAGATGGCCCTGGAACGAGGGCGTGTCCGTCAGCACCGACAGGCAGGCAGCACCGCCGGCCTCATAGGCCCTTGCGAGCAGCGGCGGATCGAAATCGGCGCGGATCAGGCCCTTTGACGGCGAGGCCTTCTTGACCTCCGCGATCAGCGCGTAGTCGCCATTGGTGTGCTTGGCCTTGATGGCGCGCAGGAAGCCGCGCGGTGCTGCTTGCGCCTTGGCCTTCGCTTCCACAGCCGACAGCGGCTGCGCGCGCTTGGCCGCCGCGATTTCCTCGCGCTTGTAGGCTTCGATCTTGGTCAAGATGTCCGACATGTCAGGCTCAGCCGTTCGAGACCGCGATCAAATGATTCAGCCGCGCGCTCGCCGCGCCGCTGTCGAGTGATTTTGCGCCGATCACGACGCCTTCCTTGAGATCCCTGGCTCGCCCCGCCACGACCAATGCGGCAGCGGCGTTGATCAGCGCGACGTCACGGTAGGGGCTCGGCTTGCCGTCGAGCACGCTCTGCAAGGCGATAGCGTTCGCGTCGGCATCGCCGCCTTTGAGTGCACCGGCCTCGCAGCGCGGCAGGCCCGCGTCCTCCGGCGTCACCTCGAAATTCCGGATCTCGCCGTCGTGGAGCGCGGAGACGAAGGTCGGGCCGGTGAGGGTGATTTCGTCGAGCCCATCGGAACCGTGCACGACCCAGGCGGATTCAGAGCCGAGGTTCTTGAGCACTTGCGCCAGCGGCTGCACCCATTGCCGGGAGAACACGCCGACCATCTGCCGCTTCACGCCCGCCGGATTGGACAAGGGGCCGAGCAGGTTGAAGATCGTGCGTGTCGCAAGCTCCACCCGGGTCGGGCCGACGTTCTTCATGGCGGGATGATGGGCGGGGGCGAACATGAAGCCGATGCCGCATTCGCGTATGCAGCGGCCGACCTGCTCCGGCCTCAGATCGATCTTCACCCCGAGCGAAGCCAGCACGTCGGCGGCGCCGGAGCGCGACGACAGTGCGCGGTTGCCGTGCTTGGCCACCGGCAGACCGGCGCCCGAAACGATGAAGGAGGCGCAGGTCGAGACATTGACCGAGCCGGAGCCGTCGCCGCCGGTGCCGACAATGTCGACGGCGTCCGCGGGCGCATCGACCGTGAGCATCTTGGAGCGCATTGCCGCGACCGCGCCGGTGATCTCGTCCACGGTCTCGCCGCGCACCCGCAGCGCCATCAGCAGGCCGCCCATTTGCGAGGGCGTAGCCTCGCCGGACATCACAGCGTCGAAGGCGGAAGCCGCTTCGTCACGCGACAGGCTGGCGCCGGTCGCCACTTTTCCAATGATCGATTTCAGGTCGTCCATCGCGTGCTTTCAACTCACTGGTTCGCGCCGGTCACCTGCGCGAAGGCGGCCTGATTAATTGTGGTCCCGATGTCGGTTTCGAGCTTGTTGACGTAGGAAGCGACCTGCTCCTCGGTCTGCGCACGGTCGAGACTGTCCTTCAGCTTCTTGACCGCCTCGGAAGCGGCATCGACCGTGGGATCGACGATCTCGGTGACGCGGAACACGATCACCTCGGTGCCGCCGGTCACTGCCGTCTGCCCGACGCCGTCCTTGGCGACACGGAAGGCGGCCGACACGACGGTTGCGGGCACGCTGGCGGGCGAGTCGTCGCGCTTGAAGCCGGCGGCGGTCTCGACCTTGGCGCCGATCGCGGCTGCTTCGTCGGCGAGCTTGCCGCCAGATTCGAGCTTCTGCACCATCTCGGTCGCCTTGGCCTTCAGCTTGGTCGCGATCTGGTCCTGGCGCCAGCGCGCCTCGACCTGGTCGCGGACCTCGTCGAGATTGCGGTCGCGCGAGGGCGTGATGGCAAGCACGTCGTACCAGACATAGCCGCCCTTGAAAGAGATCGAGTCGTTGTCGACGCCCACATCGGTGTTGAAGGCCTGCGACACCACGTCGAGGCCCTGCGGAATGCCGGAGATCGGCTGGCCGCTCGGGGCGCGGCCGGAACGGTCGACGGCGTCGATGGTCACGGCGGTGAGGCCGAGCTTCTGCGCCGCGTCGATCACGCTGGCACCGCCGCCGCGCTCGTCTTCCATCTTGTCGCGGAGATCGGCGACCTTGACCCGCGCACGCTCGGTGGCGATCTCGCGCTTGATGTCGGCGGCAACGCTCGCATAATTCGCCTCAGCGCCCGGCTCGATCTTGTCGACCTTGACGATCGACGTGCCGAGACGGCCCTGGATCGGCTGGCTGATTTCACCGGCGGGAAGCGCGAAGACGGCGTCTCCAACTGCGGGATCGAGCGAGGATTTGGTCACGAGCCCGAGATCGACGTCGGACGCGCTCAGTCCGCGCTCCTTGCCGAGGTCCTCGAACGACGTCCCGCTGGTGAGCCGCTCGCGTGCGGCCTGCGCCTCGGCGGCGTTGGGAAATACGATCTGCTGGATCTGGCGCTTCTCCGGCGTTCCGAGCCGGTCCTTGCGCTGGTCGAACGCTTTCTTGGCATCCTCGTCCGACACCTCGCTCCACTTGCCGATCTCCTCCGGCGAGACCACGACGAACGCGATCTTGCGATATTCGGGCGCGCGGAACTGGACCTTGTGATCCTCGAAATAGGCGGCGAGCGCCTCGGGCGATGGCGCGTCGATGGTGCCGGCCTGGGCCGCGTCGAGTCTGACGAATTCAATGGCGCGCTGCTCGTTCTGGAAGCGCGTCAGCACGTCGAGCATCGCCTTCGGCGGCTCGAGGCCAGCGCCGATCGTGCCGGTGATCTGCCGACGCAACGAGACCTTGCGCTGCTCCGAAACGTAGCGCTGCTCGGTATAGCCGAAGTTGCGGATCACGGACTGAAAGCGGTTCGAATCGAAGTTGCCGCCGACGCCCTTGAAGTTCGGGTCGTTCATGATGAGCTGGCGGATCTGGTCGTCAGACTGGCCGAGCCCGAGCCGGCGCGCCTCTTCGTCGAGGGCGGCTTCCGCGATCGTCTGCTGCAGCACCTGACGGTCGAGACCGAAGGCGCGCGCCTGTTCAGGCGACAGCGGCCGGCCGAACTGGCGGCTGATCTGCTGGAGGCGATCGGTGTAAATCTGACGGAACTCGTTCAACGAAATCTCGGTGCCGCCGACCTTGGCCACGGTGGATTGCCCGAAGCCCTTGAAGATGTCGGCAATGCCCCAAACGCCGAAGCTGATGATCAGCACGCCCATCACAACGGCCATAATGGTCTTGCCGAGCCAGTTTGATGAGGCCTTGCGCATTCCTCGAAGCATTTGGTCCAACTTGTTTGGCAGGAGGGGAACGGGAGCGCGTCTTAATGCAGATTCCGCAAAAGCGCGTCACCAAATTGATCAATCATCATAAAGTGGTGGCTTTCCCCCCGCAACCTCGGGTCCGACAGGCTTTCGATGCCTGCGGTTAAAAGCCCCTGGTCTCTGGAACTGCCACGGGACCTCTGCTAGCGCATGCACAAACCAAATTTTGCTGGAATTTGACATGACCGATGCCATCCGCCCCCTGATCGCCGGCAACTGGAAAATGAACGGCCTGAAGGCCTCGACTGCCGAATTCGATGCCATGCTCAATGGTGCGGCAGAGGTGGCTGGCAAAGCCGATTTGCTGGTTTGCCCGCCGGCGACCTTGATCGCAGCCTTTGCCGAGAAGGCGCGCGGCAAGAAGGTCGCGGTGGGGGCCCAGGATTGCCACCCCAAGGCCTCCGGCGCCCATACCGGCGATATTGCCGCCGAAATGCTGGCGGATTCGGGGGCGACCGCGATCATCGTCGGCCATTCCGAGCGCCGCGCCGACCATGGCGAGGGCGATGCTCTGATCCGGCAGAAGGCCGAGGCCGCCTGGCGCGCCGGGGTGACGGCGATCGTCTGCATCGGCGAGACGCAAGCGCAGCGCGATGCGGGCCAGACCCTGGACATCCTGCGCGGCCAGCTCAACGGCTCGCTGCCGGACGGCTCCACTGCCGCAAATCTGGTCGTGGCCTATGAGCCGGTCTGGGCAATCGGCACCGGCCTGACCCCCACGTCCGGGGATGTCGAGCAGATTCATGGCTTTATCCGGGAATTCCTGACCTCCAGGTTCAAGGCCGACGGCGCCGGGATGCGCATCCTCTATGGCGGCTCGGTCAAGCCCTCGAACGCGGCCGAGCTGATGGCCGTGAAGAACGTCAATGGCGCGCTGGTCGGCGGGGCCAGCCTGAAGGCGGTCGATTTCCTTGCGATTGCGCAGGGCTGTTCCTAGCTAACTTCAAACCTTAGGACCCGGCCGATCGGGGGTGGCAATGACCCGTCTGATCGTGTAACACCGCGCAACTTCAGGAAAACCCCGCGAAGCACGATTGGCCGCCGCTCGGCGCTGTCGGCTTGTGACGGAAGGACACTATGCAGACCGTTGTCATCGTCATTCACCTCATGATCGTCACCGTCATGATCGGCGCCGTCCTGCTCCAGAAGTCGGAAGGCGGCGGCCTGGGCATGGGAGGTGGCGCAGGTTTCATGTCGAGCCGCGGCACGGCGAACCTTCTGACGCGGACCACCGCGATCCTGGCGGTCGGCTTCTTCCTCACCAGCCTGTTCCTGTCCTGGTATGCCGGCTACGACCGCAAGCCGTCGTCGATCATCGGCGCACCGGCGTCGCAGACCCAGCCGGCCGGTGGCGGACCGATCGCGCCGCCGACCTCGGGCGGCATCCTGGATTCGCTGAAGAAGGCCGACGAGCAGCAGCAGGCTCCGGCACCGAGCGGCCCGCAGGTACCTCGTTCGCAATAAAGCAGGGGGGCCATGCAGGGCGGCTTCTACCGTCCTGCATCAACAATCCCCATCAAGGCTCTGTCACCACTCTTAGTTCTGGCTCACCCACAGCCCCGCAAAATGTTTGGGGCGGAATACGAATCGCTTTGGCGAATCGAATTCGAGGGATTAGAGGTTAAGCCCCATGGCGCGGTACATATTCATCACCGGCGGCGTGGTTTCTTCGCTCGGCAAGGGTCTGGCTTCAGCGGCACTCGGTGCCCTGTTGCAAGCCCGGGGCTACAAGGTCCGCCTCCGCAAGCTCGACCCCTATCTCAATCTCGATCCCGGAACGATGTCGCCGTATCAGCACGGCGAAGTATTCGTGACCGATGACGGCGCGGAGACCGACCTCGATCTCGGTCACTATGAGCGCTTCACGGGGCGGCCGGCGACCAAGGCCGACAACATCACGACCGGGCGCATCTACCAGGACATCATCTCCAAGGAGCGGCGCGGCGATTATCTCGGCGCCACCATCCAGGTGGTTCCGCATGTCACCAATGCCATCAAGGATTTCGTCCTCGACGGCAACGACGATTACGACTTCGTGCTGGTCGAGATCGGCGGCACTGTCGGCGACATCGAAGGCCTGCCGTTCTTCGAGGCGATCCGCCAGCTCAAGAACGAGCTGCCGCGCGATCACGCCATCTACATTCATCTGACGCTGCTGCCGTACATCCCGAGCGCCGGTGAGCTGAAGACAAAGCCGACGCAGCACTCCGTCAAGGAGCTGCGCTCGATCGGCATCCAGCCGGACATCCTGCTCTGCCGTACCGATCGCGAAATCCCCAAGGAGGAACGGCGCAAGCTCGGGCTGTTCTGTAACGTGCGCGAGAGCGCCGTCATCGAGGCGCGCGACGCCGACAGCATCTACGCTGTCCCTCAGGCTTACCATGCCGCAGGCCTCGACGACGAAGTGCTTGCCGCCTTCGGCATCGGCTCGCGGATTCCGCCGGAGCTGCGGAGCTGGCAGCAGATCAACGAGCGCATCCGCAATCCCGAGGGCAACGTCACCATCGCCATCGTCGGCAAATATACCGGCATGAAGGATGCGTATAAGTCGCTGATCGAGGCGCTCTCGCATGGCGGCATCGCCAACAAGGTGAAGGTCAATCTCGACTGGATCGAAAGCGAGATCTTCGAGAAGGAAGATCCCGCGCCATTCCTCGAGCACGTCAACGGCATTCTGGTGCCCGGTGGCTTCGGCCAGCGCGGCGCCGAGGGCAAGATCCGCGCGGCGCAGTTCGCGCGCGAGCGCGACGTGCCGTATTTCGGCATCTGCTTCGGCATGCAGATGGCGGTGATCGAGGCTGCTCGGAATCTCGTCGGGATCGAGGAGGCCAACTCCACCGAGTTCGGCCCGACCAAGGAGCCCCTGGTGGGCTTGATGACGGAATGGCTGCGCGGCAACGAGCTCGAGAAGCGCACCAACGCCGGCGATCTCGGCGGCACGATGCGCTTGGGTGCCTATCCCGCGGCGCTCAATCGCGGCAGCCGCGTCTCGGAGGTTTATGGCGGCGCGACCGAGATTTCCGAGCGCCACCGCCATCGCTACGAGGTCAACACCGCCTACAAGGATCGCCTCGAGCAGCACGGGCTGAAATTCTCGGGCCTGTCGCCCGACGGCGTGCTGCCGGAGATCGTCGAGTACGAGGATCACCCCTGGTTCATCGGCGTCCAGTTCCATCCCGAACTGAAGTCGCGCCCCTTCGAGCCGCATCCGCTGTTCGCGTCGTTCATTCGCGCGGCGATGGTGCAGAGCCGCCTGGTGTAATCGGCTCAGGGCGTGGCGGTGCAGTCACGTGCGAGATGCATCGGCTCCGGCGAGACCGGCGTTGACGTAGCAGGCGCAAGCGATCCCGTGACGAGCTTCATCTGCGGCCGTCGCGTCAGCTTGTAGACGGCGGCCGGCGGCACGTTGAGCAGGGCACGATCCACCAGCTTTGCGCGCAAGCCCAGCCGGTCGAGCACGGGCCGCGCGATCGGGCAACTCATGCCGTAGGTGAACTGGTAGAAGGCGCCGCCGGGTCGGACATGACTGAACGCGCCACCGACGATCGAGACGACCTTGCGCGTCGACATGTTGAGCAGGGGCAGACCGCTCACGACGGCGCCGACGGGCGCGCCGTCATAGAGGCGCTCCGTTGCCAGCCGCCCCGCATCCATCCACAAGACGCGCGCGTTGGGAAAACGCATCTGGAGCACCTTCATGAAGTCGGAGCCGTATTCGATCAGCGTGAGGTCCTGCTGGCGCACGCCGCGTTTGAGCAGCTTGTAGGTGAACGCGCCGGTGCCGGGGCCGAGTTCGAGAACAGGGCCGGTCGATGCGGTGATCTCGCGGGTGATGAGATCGGCCAGCGCCGCGCCTGACGGCGCGATCGCGCCGACGCGGCGCGGGGCTGACATCCATGACAGGAAGAACGAGAGGAAATCGTTGGGCATGCGCACTCCGGCATCTTGGTTGCACCTCGCAGGTCAGAGGTGAGGCGGCCGAACAATCGCTTGAGTGCATTGCGACAGCATTGCGGGCTGTATGCCGATTGCGTCAATTCTCCCGGACGGGCGGCAGTGAAATCCTGAAGCACGCGCCGCCGATCGCTGCGTCCGCGACCGAGATGTGGCCACCATGCAGGAGCACGATCTCGCGCACCATGTTGAGGCCGAGACCGGCACCGCGATCGAGCGGTGTCAGCCGGTAGAACGGCTCGAATATTTGTTCGCGCTGATCGGCCGGAATGCCGGCGCCTTCGTCCGTGACCTCGATGCTCGCGGGCCTGCTGATACGAATGCCGATGGTGCCGCGGCGAGGGCCGTGCTGGATCGCATTCTGCACGAGGTTGGTCAGCGCGCGCTCCAGCGCCGCCGCATCGCCGATCGTTTCGACCGGCGTGGAGGGGGCGTCGAGCGCCAGCTCGTAGCCGGCGGCAATGGCCAGCGGCGCGAGATCTGCGGCCGCGCTTTGCGCGATTGCGACGAGGTCGACGCGCGTGAAGGGATGACCGCAGCGATCGAGCCGCTGAATGTCCAGCAATTGCTCGGCAAGTGTCGCCAGCCGCGCGGAATCCTCCAGCAGCCGGGTCTTGTCCGGCCCCGCTGGAAGCGACTCCAGCCGCGTGTTCAGGATTGCGATCGGCGTGCGCAACTCGTGTGCGGCATCTGCGACGAAGCGCTTGTGGCGGGCATAGCCCTGGTCTAGCCGCGCCAGCGCGTCGTTGACCGCAGTCACGAGCGGCACGACCTCCAGCGGAATCCGGTCCAGCGACAGCCGCGCGCCGCGTTGATGGATGTCGATGCGCCGCGCCTGGTCCGCCGTCGCATCGAGCGCCTCGAAGGCGCGCCGCACGATCATCGGCGTCGCGATGAAGGTCGCCGTTCCCATGAGGAGCAGGCCGGGCAGGGCGATGCCGAGCAATGCAAGCGACGTCATGAACAATGCCTTGGCGCCGGTGAGCTTGCCTTGCGTCGCCGTGATGATTTGCACATTGCCGGCGTCCGTGTCGACCCGCTTCAGCCGCGCCGGGGGCTTGCGCGGATCGTCCTCGAACAGCTGCGAGCCGAGCCGGGCCTGGCTGATCTGGTCGAGGCCGCCGCCGATGGCGGCGAATTCGGCCGGCACGGCGCCTTCGCTGAGCGAATGTCCCTGCCTGTCGCGGACCAGGAACCAGAGATCGGGGGTCTCGCTGCGCAATTGTTTCAGCTCGGTCGTCGACCGCAGGACCAGGTCGCCTTGCGCGTCGCGTCCGAGCGCGCGCTGGACGATATCGATCACGCGATCTTCGTCGCGCCCGGCGATCACGAACCCCGACACGCTCAACGCCCCGACGATGACGGCAACGAGCGCCGTGAGCAGCACCGCCTGGAGCGACAGCAGGCGCCAGCTCAGCCGCGAGCGCAGACAATAGGGATCGTGGTGCTTGCTCATGGTAGCTTCTTCAAGAGATAGCCGACGCCGCGGATGCCATGGATCTCCACGTGCGCATCGGCTTCCGAGAGTTTGCGGCGCAGGCGCGACACATGCGTATCGAGCGCATTCGACTGGATCTCGTCGTCGAAACTGTAGACGGCTTCTTCCAGCGCGGAGCGCAGCACGGTCCGGCCCATGCGGCGGACCAGCGCCTCCAGCACGAGGAGCTCGCGCCGCGGCAGCTCGAGCGGAGCCCCGTCGATGCTTGCCTCGCGATGGCCGAAATCGAAGGCGAGGCGGCCGGCGTGCATGATGTCGGGATGCAGCCCGGCGGGCCGGCGCAGCACGGCGCGCAGCCGCGCCAGCAATTCCTCCACCGCGAACGGCTTTGACAGATAATCATCCGCTCCGCAGTCGAGCCCGGCGACCCGGTCGGCGAGTTCGCCGCGCGCCGTCAACACGATGATCGGTACGCCGTCGGCGCGTGCCCTGAGTTTCGGGATCAGGGTGAGACCGTCGCCATCGGGAAGCTGGCGATCGAGCAGGACGGCGGCGTGGACGTCGGCAGAAATGGCCTCTTCCGCCTCGGCGAGCGTGGGGGCGTGGTCCACGACCATGTCGTAGCGCTTCAGCGCCGACGCCAGCGCGTCGGCCATTTCGGCCTCGTCCTCGACGAGCAAAATCCGCATGATCCGCACCTCAACCTCAATCGCGCCAATCTAGCGGGCGTATCATTGCGGCAGCATTGCGGGAACCGGCTCTCCATGAAGCGGCTTTGAGCGGACCTTAGCCATGCGCGGAACGCCACAGGGGGCGGCCGAGCGGGCCTCAAGACACCGTCAGGGCCAGCCGATATAACCGCCGGACCTGATCAGGGAGGAACAAGAATGATCTACGAAATGCGCATCTATCGCTGCGTGCCCGGCCGCCTGCCGGCACTGCTCAAGCGGTTCGAGACCGTCACGCTGAAGGTGTGGGAAAAGCACGGCATCAAGCAGGCCGGGTTTTTTACGACGCTGATCGGTGAATCCAACCAGGAGCTGACCTATTTTCTGGCCTGGGAGTCGCTCGCCGAGCGCGAGAAGAAGTGGGCCGCCTTCATGACCGATCCGGACTGGATGAAAGGGCGCGCCGAGAGCGAGGCGGACGGCCAGATCGTCGGCAACATCGTCAGCCAGATTCTGGCGCCGACCGCCTTCTCGGCGGTGAAGTAGAGGCTGCCGGCGCGAGGCCGTCGCGGGGGGCCTGGGCGCAACCCTGATATTCTGGGAGCCCAGGCCGAATGGGGTTGATCCGCCCTTCATCGCGGCTATGGTCGCGCCGCAACGAGGGATTTGCCTTGAGCTCTTCGACGTCAGCGGCGCCGGTCGTCACCATTGGCAAGGTCAAATTCGGCAATGATCTGCCGATCTCGATCATTGCCGGGCCGTGTCAGCTCGAAAGCCGCCAGCATGCGCTGGAGGTGGCCTCCGCGCTGCAGGAGATCGCCGCGCGGCTGCAGATCGGCCTCGTCTACAAGACTTCGTTCGACAAGGCCAATCGCACCAGCGCGTCGGCTGCGCGTGGTCTCGGGCTTGCCCAGTCGCTGCCGATCTTCGCCGAAATCCGATCGTCGCTCGGCCTGCCGGTTCTGACCGACGTGCATGACGCCGCGCAGTGCGCCGAGGTGGCGCAGGCAGTGGACATCCTGCAGATCCCCGCCTTCCTGTGTCGCCAGACCGATCTGTTGCTGGCGGCCGCCGCAACCGGCAAGGTCGTCAACGTCAAGAAGGGTCAGTTTCTCGCGCCCTGGGACATGGCCAACGTCGTCTCCAAGATCACGAGCGCGAACAATCCTAATGTGCTCGTCACCGAGCGTGGTGCGTCCTTCGGCTACAACACGCTGGTCTCCGACATGCGCGCCTTGCCGATCCTGGCGCGGACCACCGGCGCCCCCGTGATCTTCGACGCCACTCACTCGGTGCAACAGCCGGGCGGGAAGGGGACGTCTTCCGGGGGCGAGCGCGAATTCGTGCCGGTGCTCGCACGCGCAGCCGTTGCCGTCGGTGTTGCCGGTGTCTTCATCGAGACCCATCCCGACCCTGATAACGCGCCGTCCGACGGACCCAACATGGTGCCGCTGCGCGAATTCGAGGCGCTGATCCGAAAGCTGATGGCGTTCGACGCGCTCGCCAAAGATTCCACCAAAGCCGACCCGCGCTGATGCAGCAAGGCGCAGCGCGGCCGCACGATCACGGCCTGCCGGCCGCGCTCTACGTCATCTCCGGTGCAAGCTTCGCCGCAGCGCTCTCCGCGCGCGCGCTCGATCCGGTGCTGCCGCACGTCGCCGAGGACTTCGGCGTGAGCATCGCGACCGCTGCCGGCTTTGCAGCGGTGTTCGCCTTCACTTTCTCGATCATCCAGCCGATCGTCGGCGCCGCCGCCGATCTGTTCGGCAAGACGCGGCTGATGATCGGCTGCCTTGCGCTGCTCGGCCTTGCCAACATCCTGGGCTCGCTCTCGACCTCGTTCTCGGTCCTGTTCGCGACCCGTATCCTCGCCGGCATCGGCTCTGGCGGCGTGTTTCCGGTGGCGCTCAGCCTGACCAGCGATCTCGTCGGTCCGGAGAAACGCCAGGTCGCGATCAGCCGCACGCTTGCCGGCGCGATGACAGGCAATCTCCTCGGAGCCTCGGCCTCCGGCCTGATCGGCGATTTCCTCGGCTGGCGCGGCGTGCTGGCGGTGCTCGGCGTGCTCGTGATCGTTGCATCGATCGCGGTCGCCGCCGGTTTTCGTGGCGCCAAGGTCAAGCATCCGCCGAAGACGAGCCTGTCGGCGCTGAAGGCGGGCTATCGCACTATCTTTACCAACCCGAACGCCTATGTCTGTTATGCGGCGGTGTTCATCGAAGGCTGCTGCGTGCTCGGCCTGTTTCCCTACATCGCCTCGTTCCTGTTCGAACTCGGGCAGACCTCGCTCTCGATCGCGGGCGTCGTCATCGCGGGCTTTGCGGTCGGCGGCTTGTTCTACACCCTGACGGTGTCGCGCCTGCTGCCATGGCTAGGCATGAAGGGAATGATGATTGCGGGCATGACACTGGTGGCCTCGCAGCTCGTTGTCGTCGCCTTTGGCCTACGCTGGGAAGTGCAGGCGCTCAATCTCATCGTGATGGGCTGGGGCTTCTACATCGCCCATGGCTGCCTTCAGATGTTTGCCAGCGAGCTCTCGGTCGAAGCACGCGCGACCGCGCTGTCGCTGCATTCGTTCTTCTTCTTCATGGGGCAGACGGTCGGGCCGCTCGCCTATGGCCTTGGCCTCCAGCATGGCGGCAAGATGCCGACCCTGTTCGCGAGCGCCGCGATCATGGTCGTGCTCGGTTTCGTGTGTGCGCGGCTGTTGAAACAGCGCGCGCCATCCGACGCGCGCTGAGGCCTGGACAGGAGAGAGAGCTCAGCCCCGCCCGCGATAGGCCGCGACGCCCTGTTCCGGCACCCACAATCCCTTCGGCGCACGGCCGGTCTGCCAGAACACGTCGATCGGGATGCCGCCGCGCGGATACCAGTAGCCGCCGATGCGCAAGAACTTCGGCTTGATCTCGCTCGCGATGCGCTTGCCGATCATCACGGTGCAGTCCTCGTGGAAGGCGCCGTGATTGCGGAAGCTCGCGATGTAGAGTTTGAGCGATTTCGACTCCAGCAACCATTGGCCAGGGGCGTAATCGATCATCAGATGTGCGAAATCCGGCTGTCCCGTGACCGGGCAGAGCGAGGTGAATTCCGGCACGGTGAAACGGACCAGATAATCGGTGCCTCCTTGCGGATTGGGCACGCGGTCGAGTTTCGCCTTCTCGGGCGCATCCGGCCATTCGACAGCGCGGCCGAGCTGCAAAGCAGGGGAGTTGTTCGATTTGCTGGGTTTTTTCGACATCAGGCCGCCTCCGTAGCGGCCCTCTTAGCCAATCGAGACGCGGCCGTCACCCGGCCTTTTCCACTTCGACGCATTGCGGTAGAAGCACCGCCAACTGCCCCCTTTGGTCCCCGAAAAGAGGCTCTCATGACCGCCATCATCGACATCATCGGCCGCGAAATTCTCGATAGCCGGGGCAATCCCACCGTCGAGGTCGACGTCGTGCTGGAAGATGGCGCGCTTGGCCGTGCTGCCGTGCCGTCCGGCGCCTCCACCGGCGCCCACGAGGCGGTGGAACTGCGCGACGGCGACAAGGCCCGCTATCTCGGCAAGGGCGTCACCAAGGCAGTCGGCGCCGTCAACGGCGAGATCTTCGAGGCGCTGAGCGGCCTCGATGTCGAGCAGCAGGCCCAGCTCGACCAGATCATGATCGACCTCGACGGCACGCCGAACAAGAGCCGGCTCGGCGCCAACGCCATCCTCGGCGTGTCGCTCGCCTGCGCCAAGGCGGCCGCGAACTCGCTCGACATGCCGCTCTACCGTTACGTCGGCGGTACCTCGGCGCGGCTGCTGCCGGTGCCGATGATGAACATCATCAATGGCGGCATGCACGCCGACAATCCGATCGACTTCCAGGAGTTCATGATCCTGCCGGTTGGTGCGTCCTCCTTCGCCGAGGGCTTGCGCTACGGCGCGGAGGTCTTCCACACCTTGAAGTCGGAATTGAAGAAGGCCGGCCACAACACCAATGTCGGCGACGAGGGCGGCTTTGCCCCGAACCTGCCGTCGGCGGACGCCGCGCTCGAATTCGTCATGAACGCGATCGGCAAGGCCGGTTACAAGGCGGGCTCCGACATCGTCATTGGGCTCGACTGCGCCTCGACCGAGTTCTTCAAGGACGGCAAATACGTCTACGAAGGCGAGGGCAAGACCCGCTCGATCTCCGAGCAGGCCAAGTACCTTGCCGACCTCGTCTCGCGCTATCCGATCGTGACCATCGAGGACGGCATGTCGGAAGACGACATGGACGGCTGGAAAGAGCTGACCGACCTCGTCGGCAAGAAGTGCCAGCTGGTCGGCGACGATCTCTTCGTCACCAACGTCAAGCGCCTTGCCGAAGGCATCAAGGCCGGACGGGCCAACTCGATCCTGATCAAGGTCAACCAGATCGGCACGCTGACCGAGACGCTCGCCGCCGTCGAGATGGCGCACAAGGCCGGCTACACCTCGGTGATGTCGCACCGCTCCGGCGAGACCGAGGATTCCACCATCGCCGACCTCGCGGTCGCCACCAATTGCGGACAGATCAAGACCGGCTCCCTTGCACGCTCCGATCGCACCGCCAAATACAACCAGCTCTTGCGCATCGAGCAGCAGCTCGGCAAGCAGGCGCTCTACGGCGGCAAGGCGGCGTTGAAGGCGCTGGCATAAGCCAGGGTCTCGATAGAAACAGGGAGGATCGACATGAGCGACGGCAAGAACGGCCTGCAACTGCGTTCGCTGATCAAAAAGAGCGGTGAGCTCGAGATCTCGCTGCTCGACGTGCCGACCCCCGAACCCGCCGCGGACGAGGTCGTCGTCCGCGTCGAGGCAGCGCCGATCAATCCGTCCGACCTCGGGCTCCTGATCGGCGCGGCCGATATGAGCACGGCAAAGGCTTCCGGCGACAAGGGCACTCCCGTCATCACCGCGAAGGTGCCGGAAGGCGCGATGCGGGCGATGGCAGGTCGGCTCGACGAGTCCATGCCGGTCGGTAACGAAGGCGCAGGCGTCGTGATCAGGGCCGGCTCGTCGGATGCCGCGAAGGCACTGATGGGCAAGACGGTCGCGATGATCGGCGGCGCGATGTATACGCAGTATCGCACGCTGAAAGTACGCGAGTGCCTGCCGCTGCCCGAGGGCACCACGCCGGCCGAAGGGGCCTCCTGCTTCGTCAATCCGCTGACCGCGCTCGGCATGACCGAGACCATGCGACGCGAGGGTCACAAGGCGCTGGTGCACACTGCGGCCGCATCCAATCTCGGCCAGATGCTGAACAAGATCTGCATCAAGGACGGCATCCCGCTGGTCAACATCGTGCGCAGCAAGGAGCAGGCCGACATCCTGCACAAGATCGGCGCCAAATATGTCGTCGATTCCACCGCGCCGAGCTTCCTCGGCGATCTCACCAATGCGCTGGTCGAGACCGGCGCCACCATCGCCTTCGATGCCATCGGCGGCGGCAAGCTCGCCGGCGACATCCTCAACTGCATGGAAGTCGCGATCAACAAGACCGCGAAGGAATACAGCCGCTATGGCTCCAACGTGCACAAGCAGGTCTACGTCTATGGCGCGCTCGATGTTCGCCCGATCGAGCTGCCGCGCGGCTTCGGCATGGCCTGGGGCGTCGGCGGCTGGCTGCTGTTTCCGTTTCTGATGAAGATCGGGCAGGCGGACGGGGCTAGGCTGCGCCAGCGCGTCGTCGACGAACTGAAGACCACGTTTGCCAGCCACTACACCAAGGTGGTGTCGCTTTCGGAGGCGCTCGATCCCGCCAATATCGCGGTCTACGCCAAACGCGCCACCGGCGAAAAATTCCTCATCAACCCAAATAAATAATCGTGATGTGCGAGGGCACGTCACCAAAAGAAGGTCTTGTCTAAAGAAGGACTTGTCTAAAGAAGGTCTTGCCTTCTGAGCGAAGCGGGAGATTATTCCGCCGCCATTGAAAGCGGACAAAACCGCAAGGCGCGCTCAGAAGGGGACCTCTCCATGACCGATCTCAACCGCCGCCATTTGCTCGCAGGCGCCGCCGCCCTCGGTGCGGCGGCCGTGACCAAGCTTGGATCGACCGCCGCCAATGCCGCGGTGCCGCAAGCCGGCACGCAGGCGCCGGGCTTCTACCGCTATAAGGTCGGCAGCTACGAGTGCACCTCGATCAATGACGGCGCGCGCACTTTCCCGATGCCGGACAAGTTCGTCGTCAACGCGCCGAGGGAGGAAGCGCTGGCCGCGGGCGAGGCGGCCTATATGCCGAAGGGCATGGTCACGTTGCCGTTCAATCCGCAGCTCATCAACACCGGCTCCAAGCTGGTGCTGATCGACGCCGGCAACGGCATTGCGAATTTCGAGGCGAGCAAGGGCGCCGTCGGCCGCACGCTGCAAAACCTCCAAGCCGCCGGCGTCGACCCCAAGAGCATCGACGTGGTGCTGCTCTCGCATCTGCATCCGGATCACACCAACGGCATTCGTCTCGCCGACGGCGCGCTTGCCTTCCCCAATGCGGAGATCATGGTGCCGGGCAAGGACTGGGAGTTCTGGACCAGCGAGGACAACGCCGCCAAGGCCGAGTCCAACGCGATGATGAAGAATTACTTCGCCAACGTGAAGAAGACCTTTGCCGGCCTCGAATCCAAGGTGACGAAATACGAGTGGGGCAAGGAGGTCGCGCCGGGCATCACGTCGATCGCGACGCCCGGCCACACCCCCGGGCACACCTCGTTCGCGGTCGCCTCGGGCGATGCCAAGGTGCTGATCCAGTCCGACGTCACCAACATCCCAGAGTTCTTCCTGCGCAATCCGGACTGGCATGTGATGTTCGACACCGATGCTGCGCTGGCGCAGGAGACCCGCCACAAATTCTACGACATGGCGGCAGCCGAAAAGGCGACCGTGATCGGCTTCCACTTCACCTTCCCCTCGGTCGGCCATGTCGAGAAGGACGGCGCCAAATATCGCCTGATCCCGTCGGCGTGGAATCCGACGATCTGAGCCGATTTGCAGATTTGTGCCGAGGAGTCAGGTCGCCACTTGGCGGCCTGATTGTTTGGGCAACCGTTCAGAAACCCAGCGTTTCCAAATCCGACCGGTCCATGCACTTGCATCCATCGCTCGGGACCGCTTAAGTGCCGCCCCGGCACTCCCGCTGAAGATTTCGAGGACACTCCATGGCCTACAATATCGTCACGATCGCCGGCAGCCTGCGCAAGGACAGCTTCTCGCTGAAGATCGCTCATGCGCTCGCCAAGCTCGCGCCTGCTTCGCTCAAGCTCGAGGTCATCACGCCGGCCGGCATCTCGTTCTTCAACCAGGACCTCGAAGGCGCGCCGCCGGCCGATTGGCTGTCTTTTCGCGAAAAGATCCAGAAGTCGGACGGCGTCATCTTCGTCACGCCGGAATACAATCGCGCGATCCCGGGCGTGCTGAAGAACGCCATCGACGTCGCCTCGCGGCCCTACGGCAAGAGCTCGTTCAACGGCAAGCCGGTCGGCATCGTCGCGAACTCGCCGGGTCCGCTCGGCGGCGTCAGCGCCGCCAAGACGCTGCAGAACATCCTGCCGGGCATTTCCGGTCCGATCCTACAGCAGCCGGAGGCTTATCTGAACGGGGTGGGCGACGCCTTTGACGCCGACGGCAATTTGACGAAGGAGTCCCTGAAGCCCGTGCTCCAGGCCTATATCGACGCGTTTGCGGTGCACGTGGCGAAGCACCACGGCTGAGGCGCGATTCTCAGGACTTCGTCATGGCCGGGCAAAAGCGCGAAGCGCGTCTTCGCGCTAGATGTCCCGGCCATCCACGTGCTCGCTAAATTGACGAAGAACGTGGATGCCCGGCACAAGGCCGGGCATGACGGCTAAGTCAGGCACGGGAACGCGATGCGGGCGGGGGCAATTAGCACGCCCTTAACCAACCTGTCCCATCTTCCCAGGATGGTCTCCCGCGCGCGCCTGAAATCGATCCTGACCGGTCTTGCCCTCTATGCGATGGCGGCCGCCATCGTCGGCTATTTCGGCGTCAACGCCTATACCGGCAAATACGGCCTCAACGCCCGCCAGGAGCTCGACCAGGAGATCGTGGCGCTGACGAGCGAGCTTGCCCAGCTCAAGCGCGAGCGTGCCAGGAGCGAGCAGCGCGTTTCGCTGCTGCGCTCCGCGAAGATCGACCCAGACATGCTGGACGAGCGGGCGCGCTTCCAGCTCGACTACGTCAATCCGCGCGATCTCGTCCGGACGATCCCGGCGAACTGACAACTCTTCCGAAAGTTGAAGGCCTCTAAGTTGAAGGCCTGGAACCGGACTGCCGTCTTGACGGCAGCGCCGCAACCGGCTCATGGCTTCCATCATCATGGCCAGGGTTGACGCAGATCAACCGGGCCGTGCCGGCACCGTCTAGATTGCCACCCGGAGGAAACAGTGATGAATGGGCAATCCCCCCGGCATCACGCGGCCCGTGTCGAGGCCGCCATTACGTCAGGCCAGGCGGCACGCTCGTCGCTCGTGGCCTCGTGGCGCCGTTCATCCAGATTGCATCGTCTCGATCCCGCCGGCCGTAGCTTGCCGAACCGGCTGAGCGAAGCCGAGCTGCACCGCGCGCGGGAGCGCGTCGCGCCGCTGCTCGCCGCTGCGCGGGGTGCGATGGACCGGCTCTATCAGGCGGTCGGCGCCAGCGGCTGCTGCGTGCTGCTTGCGGACGGCGAGGGCGTGCCGGTCGATCGCCGCGGCACCCCGGCCGACGATGCGACATTTCAGTCCTGGGGCCTCTGGACCGGCGCGCTCTGGAGCGAGGAGCATGAGGGCACCAACGGCATCGGCACCTGCCTCGTCGAGCAGCGTCCGTTGACGATCGACCGCGATCAGCATTTCTTCACCCGCAACACGCTTCTGAGCTGCACCGCCGTTCCGATCTACGACCATGAGGCTGCGTTCGCGGGCGTGCTCGACGTCTCCTCCTGCCGCGCCGACCGCACCGACGTGTTTTCCAGTCTGATCGCGCTCGCGGCCGGTGAGGCAGCCAGGCGTATCGAAGCCGATCTGTTTCGCAGGGCCTTCGCCCATGCCCGCATCGTGCTGACGCAAGCTGCGGACGGCCAGTGCGGCGGCCTCGTTGCGGTCGATGCGGACGATCTCGTGATCGGCGCCACCCGGTCCGCCCGAGCGGGACTCGGGATTGCGCCCGGCCGGGCGTTGCAGCCGATGCCTGCCGCTGATCTCCTCGGCGGCGACACCGCGCGCGACCATCTTGCCGGCGGTCAGCGCGCAGTGTTGCAGCGGGCGCTCTTGCGCGCAGGCGGCAATGTCTCGGCGGCCGCGAAGGCCCTCGGCGTCAGCCGTGCCACGCTGCACAGAAAGCTCAAGCGGTTCGAGCTGAACGCGCATTGAGCTGCTGGTAGATTCTCATGGTGAGGAGACCGCAAAGCGGTCGTCTCGAACCACAAGATGCCCTGCTGTCACCCCAGCCATCCTTCGAGACGCGCGCAAGAGCGCGCTCCTCAGGATGAGGTCAGTATGTGCGGCGGCGTCATTACGTGCGGCGGCACGACGTGCAGCCTCGTCACCTGTCGCAGAACTGCGACAGGTCGGCTCCATCATCGCTCCTATCAGGGCTGACAGAAGACGCCTCCCGCGACATCGTCGGCGCAAGTCGCGACCATGCGACGAATTGCGCAAACAGCAAACATCGGGAGTGATCAATGAACAAGGTAGAATTCCTCAGCGTCACCAAAATTCCCTTCGCCGAACGCTACGACAATTTCATCGGCGGCAAATTCGTCGCGCCGATCTCCGGCAAGTATTTCGACAACGCCTCGCCGGTGACAGGCCAGATCGTCTGCAAGATCGCGCGCTCCGACGCGCAGGACGTCGAGGCAGCGCTCGACGCAGCGCATGCCGCGAAGGCCGCTTGGGGCCGCACCAGCGTCGCCGAGCGCGCCGCGATGCTGAACCGGATCGCCGACCGCATGGAAGACAATCTCGAGCGTCTCGCCATCGCCGAGACCTGGGACAACGGCAAGCCGATCCGCGAGACCCGCGCAGCGGACATCCCGCTGGCCATCGACCACTTCCGCTATTTCGCCGGCGCCATCCGTGCCCAGGAAGGCTCGATCGGCGAGATCGATCACGACACCGTTGCCTACCATTTCCACGAACCGCTCGGCGTGGTCGGCCAGATCATCCCCTGGAACTTCCCGCTGCTGATGGCCTGCTGGAAGCTCGCGCCCGCGCTCGCCGCCGGCAATTGCGTCGTGCTCAAGCCGGCCGAGCAGACCCCGGCCTCGATCATGGTCTGGGCCGAGATCATCGGCGACATTCTGCCGCCCGGCGTCCTCAACATCGTCAACGGCTTTGGTCTGGAAGCCGGCAAGCCGCTCGCGTCCAGCCCGCGCATCGCCAAGATCGCCTTCACCGGCGAGACCACGACGGGCCGGCTGATCATGCAGTATGCCAGCCAGAACCTCATTCCCGTCACGCTCGAGCTCGGCGGCAAGTCGCCCAACATCTTCTTCAGCGACGTCACCGCCGAAGACGACGACTTCTTCGACAAGGCGATCGAAGGTTTCGTCATGTGCGCGCTGAACCAGGGCGAGGTCTGCACCTGTCCGAGCCGGGCGCTGGTCCACGCCGACATCTATGACCGCTTCATGGAGCGGGCGCTGAAGCGCGTCGCCGCGATCAAGCAGGGCGATCCGCGTGCGGCCGACACCATGATCGGTGCGCAGGCTTCCGGCGAGCAACTCGCAAAAATCCTCTCCTACATCGACATCGGCAAGCAGGAGGGGGCCAAGGTGCTGGCCGGCGGCGGACGCGCCGAACTCGGCGGCGATCTCGCCGGCGGCTTCTACGTCCAGCCGACCGTGTTCGAGGGCCACAACAAGATGCGCGTCTTCCAGGAGGAGATCTTCGGCCCCGTCGTTTCTGTCACGACCTTCAAGAACGACGAGGAGGCGCTCGAGATCGCCAACGACACGCCCTACGGCCTGGGGGCCGGCGTCTGGAGCCGCGACGCCAACCGCTGCTATCGCTTCGGCCGGGCAATCCAGGCCGGCCGGGTCTGGACCAACTGCTACCATGCCTATCCCGCGCATGCGGCCTTCGGCGGCTATAAGCAGTCGGGCGTCGGGCGCGAGACCCACAAGATGATGCTCGATCACTACCAGCAGACCAAGAACCTGCTGGTCAGCTACAGCCCCAAGAAGCTGGGCTTCTTCTGATCGGACGGAAGTGGGCGGCGCCGCTTCGGCGTCGCCCACTCCAAACGGCGGGACTTTATCGGCTCGACGCTTTTTGATGAGGTCACGAATCTGCGCGTGCGGCGACCGTGTCGATTTGTTGCCCGATCCGCGTCAAAGATTTTGCAATATTACGATCACGTTGCAGTGCGGCATAATGAAAGTCGTGCCATGCCGCCGCGGTGCTTTCCAAGGGCATTTGACTTGGGTTAGAGAGGGCTGAAGTTTTCTCTGACCCGGAATTCCCATGGCCGCACCCAAGAAAGCCGCCGCAAGCACTGCACAGGACAAGACCGACGGCGGTTCGCCCCCGGAATTCACCAGAGAGCAGGAGCTCAAGGCGCTCCGCGACATGCTCCTGATCCGGCGGTTCGAGGAAAAGGCCGGCCAGCTCTACGGCATGGGCGCGATTGGTGGCTTCTGCCACCTTTATATCGGCCAGGAGGCTGTGGTGGTCGGGATGCAGATGGCCCTGAAGCCGGGCGACCAGGTCATCACCGGCTATCGCGATCACGGTCATATGCTCGCCACCGGCATGGAGGCCAACGGCGTCATGGCCGAGCTCACCGGCCGTCGCGGCGGCTATTCCAAGGGCAAGGGCGGCTCCATGCACATGTTCAGCAAGGAGAAGCACTTTTACGGCGGCCACGGCATCGTCGGCGCCCAGGTCTCGCTCGGCACCGGGCTCGCTTTCGCCAATCACTATCGCGACAACGACAATGTCAGCGTCACCTATTTCGGCGACGGTGCGGCCAACCAGGGCCAGGTCTATGAGAGCTTCAACATGGCGGAGCTCTGGAAGCTGCCGGTGATCTACGTGATCGAGAACAACCGCTACGCCATGGGCACTTCGGTCTCGCGCGCCTCGGCGCAGCAGGATTTCTCCAAGCGCGGCGCCTCCTTCAACATTCCCGGCCAGCAGGTCGACGGCATGGACGTGCGTGCCGTCAAGGCCGCCGGCGACGAGGCGGCGGCCTGGTGCCGCGCCGGCAAGGGCCCCTTCATCCTGGAGATGCAGACCTACCGCTACCGCGGCCACTCGATGTCCGATCCCGCAAAGTATAGAACGCGCGAGGAGGTCGAAAAAGTCCGCCACGACCAGGATCCGATCGAGCAGGTGCGCAACCGCCTGTTGGCCGCCAAGGTCAGCGAGCAGGATCTGAAGGCGATCGACGCCGAGGTGCGCGACATCGTCAACGCGTCCGCCGATTTCGCCCAGCATGATCCCGAGCCGGATGCCGCCGAGCTCTGGACCGATATTTACCGCTGAACGCGCGCAAGCTTTCTTTTGGAGCCGATATGCCAATTCAAGTGCTGATGCCCGCGTTGTCGCCCACGATGGAGAAGGGCAACCTCTCCAAATGGCTGAAAAAAGAGGGTGAGACGATCAAGTCCGGCGACGTCATCGCCGAGATCGAGACCGACAAGGCGACCATGGAGGTCGAGGCGACCGATGAAGGTACGCTCGGCAAGATCCTGATCCCCGAGGGCACCGCCGACGTGGCCGTGAACACGCCGATCGCAACGATTCTCGCCGATGGTGAGAGTGCCGCCGATCTCGCCAAGGCGCCCGCGCCTGCCCAGCAGCAGAAGGCTGCCGAATCCGCAGCTCCTGCCGCCGCGAAGGCCGAGGCTCCAGCTCCCAAAGCTGCGCCGGCGCCGCAGGCCGTCGCAGAACCCGACCCGGAAGTGCCCGCCGGCACCGAGATGGTGACGCAGACCATCCGCGAAGCCCTGCGCGATGCCATGGCCGAAGAGATGCGCCGCGACGCCGACGTCTTCGTGATGGGCGAAGAGGTCGCCGAGTACCAAGGCGCCTACAAGGTGACGCAAGGGCTGCTTCAGGAATTCGGCGCCAAGCGCGTCATCGACACGCCGATCACCGAGCACGGCTTTGCCGGCATCGGCGTCGGCGCTGCCATGACCGGTTTGAAGCCGATCGTCGAGTTCATGACCTTCAACTTCGCCATGCAGGCGATCGACCAGATCATCAACTCCGCGGCCAAGACGCTCTACATGTCCGGCGGCCAGATGGGCTGCTCGATCGTGTTCCGCGGGCCCAACGGCGCTGCTTCCCGCGTCGCCGCTCAGCACAGCCAGGATTATTCGTCCTGGTATTCGAACGTCCCGGGCCTCAAGGTCGTCGCGCCGTTCTCGGCCGCTGATTACAAGGGCCTGCTCAAGGCTGCGATCCGCGATCCCAATCCGGTGATCTTCCTCGAGAACGAGATGCTCTACGGTCACACCGGCGAGGTGCCGAAGCTCGATGACTTCGTGATTCCGATCGGCAAGGCGCGCATCGTGCGTTCCGGCAGCCATGTCACGATCATCTCGTGGTCGAACGGCATGAGCTACGCGCTGAAAGCCGCCGACGAACTCGCCAAGGACGGCATCGAGGCCGAGGTGATCGACCTGCGCACGCTGCGTCCGATGGACACAGAGACCATCATCAACTCCGTCAAGAAGACGGGACGTGCCGTCACGGTGGAAGAGGGCTGGGCCCAGAGCGGCGTCGGCGCCGAGATCGCAGCGCGGATCATGGAGCATGCCTTCGACTATCTGGATGCGCCTGTAACCCGCGTCTCCGGCAAGGACGTGCCGATGCCCTATGCCGCGAACCTGGAAAAGCTCGCGCTGCCTTCGGCTGCCGAAGTGGTCGAGGCCGCCAAAGCCGTCTGCTACAGGTAGACCATGGCGGGCCCGAAGGAGCAGCCATTGCCACCCGACGTCCTCGTCCGCGATGATGCGGTCGAGATCCTGCGCGTGTTCGTGCTGGACGGCGGGCTGTCGATGGCGTTCCAGCGGGCCTTCGACGAGCCCGACATGTGGGGCCTGCTGCTCGTCGATCTCGCCCGTCACGCCGCGCGCGCCTATGCGCGCGAGAGCGAATACACCGAGGAGGACGCGCTAAACCGGATCATCGAAATGTTCCAGGCCGAGATCGAGCGTCCTACCGACACCGGCACCACGACGCCGCGCGGGAAGGGGCACTGACCGTGGCGATCGAGTCCTATCATTTCGATTTCATGCTGGAGGCGATCCGCGAGGCGCAAGCCTCAATCGCGCAAGGCGGCCTACCGATCGGCGCCGTGCTGACCCGCGATAACAAGGTGATCGCCCGCGGCCACAACAATCGCGTGCAGGAGAACAACCCGATCCTGCACGGCGAGATGAGTTGCCTGCGCGAGGCGGGTGCGATTTCGTTCCACGACACCGTCATGTACACCACGCTGTCGCCATGCGCGATGTGTGCCGGTGCGCTCGCGCTGTTCAAGGTCAAGCTCGTGGTGATCGGAGAGGCCGTCACCTTCGAGGGCTCCAAGGACATTCTCGACAAGTTCGGCATCCCGTGGATCGACCTTGCCGACGACCGCTCCATCACCATGATGAAAAATTGGCGTTCTATTCCTGCCAATGAGCGGCTGTGGCAGGGCGACATCGGCAACTAACCTGGTCTGTCCGTCTTCGGTCCGGAGACGGAATTTTGCAAAGTTCTTCTTGAGGTCAGCATGCCCATCAACATCCTGATGCCCGCTCTTTCGCCGACGATGGAGAAGGGCAACCTCGCCAAGTGGCTGAAGAAGGAAGGCGACAAGGTCAAATCCGGCGATGTCATCGCCGAGATCGAGACCGACAAGGCGACCATGGAGGTCGAGGCCATCGACGAGGGGACGATCGCCAAGATCCTCGTGCCCGAGGGCACGCAGGACGTCCCGGTCAATGACGTGATCGCGGTGCTGGCCGGCGAGGGCGAGGACGTGAAGGCGGCAGGTGCCGCCAAGCCCAGTGCTTCCACCGCACCTCCGAAAGCTGCTGAAGCTCCCGCTGCCGCAGCGGCTCCTGCGGCTGCTGCGCCCAAGGCCGCCCCGGCGCCCGCCGCAGCACCTGCACCGCAGGCCGCAGCACTGGCCGTGCAGAGCAACGGACATGGCGACCGCGTGTTCTCCTCGCCGCTGGCGCGCCGTCTCGCCAAAGAATCCGGCCTCGACGTGTCGATGGTGACTGGCACCGGCCCGCATGGCCGCGTGGTGGCCCGCGACGTCGAGCAGGCCAAGTCCGGCAAGGGCCTCAAGGCTCCCGCGGCGACGCCGTCAGGCGCGCCCTCGACCGCGCCGACCATGTCGGACAAGCAGATCCTGTCGCTGTTCGAGCCGGGCTCCTACGAGGTCGTCCCGCATGACGGCATGCGGCGCACGATTGCGCAGCGTCTGACCGCGTCGATCCAGAACGTTCCGCACTTCTACCTCACCATCGACTGCGACATCGGCAAGCTGCTCGCCGCGCGCGAGGAGATCAATGCGGCTGCTCCCAAGGACAAGGAGAAGAAGCCGCTCTACAAGATCTCGGTCAACGACTTCGTCATCAAGGCGATGGCGGTGGCGCTGCAGAAGATCCCGAATTGCAATGTGAGCTGGACCGAAAGCGGCATGGTCAAGCACCACCATTCCGACGTCGGCGTTGCGGTGGCGATGCCCGGCGGCCTGATCACGCCGATCATCCGCAAGGCTGAGACCAAGACGCTGTCGACCATCTCCAACGAGATGAAGGATTTTGCGACACGCGCCCGCTCGCGCAAGCTGAAGCCGGAAGAATACCAGGGCGGCACCACGGCCGTTTCCAACCTCGGCATGTTCGGCATCAGCCACTTCACCGCCGTGATCAATCCGCCGCACGCGACGATCCTCGCAGTCGGCACCAGCGAGGAGCGGCCAGTCGTCCGCGGCGGCAAGATCGAGATCGCGAACATGATGAGCGTGACCCTGTCCTGCGATCACCGTGCCATCGACGGCGCGCTCGGCGCGGAGCTGATCGGCGCCTTCAAGCAGCTGATGGAAAATCCCGTCATGATGATGGTGTAGCCCAGGGAGGCGCGGGGTGAATGCGAACGCGCTGGCCCTGGATCTCCTTGTTGCTCTCGGCTGTGGTTGCACTCAATCCTGTCGGGCTCGATATTCTGCATTCCGCGTTCTTTGCCGGCGAGCAGCTGGCACGGAGCATCGGCCAGGCCGTCGTTCTGATCGCACTGGCTATCATGGCCGGCGCGATCCTGCTCGAATGGCTGGTCCGGGTTATCATTTCCAGGCGCCGCGTCCGCGACGCCTCTTGAGTTGAATGGGGAGCCGCCATGGCCGACACATCCTTCGACATCATCATCATCGGCTCCGGTCCGGGCGGCTATGTCACCGCGATCCGCGCCGCCCAGCTCGGCTTCAAGGTCGCGATCGTCGAGAAATCCTATCTCGGCGGCATCTGCCTGAACTGGGGCTGCATCCCGACCAAGGCGCTGCTGCGCTCGGCCGAGATCTACCACTACATGCAGCACGCCAAGGATTACGGCCTGTCGGCGGACAACGTCTCGTTCGACCCGAAGGCGGTGGTGCAGCGCTCGCGCGGCGTCTCGAAGCGGCTGAACGACGGCGTCGGCTTCCTGATGAAGAAGAACAAGGTCAGCGTGATCTGGGGCGCGGCCTCGATCGATGCGCCCGGCAAAGTCACCGTGAAGAAGTCCGACGTCGAGGGGCCAAAGGGCACGCTGGGCGAGGGGACATATCAGGCCAAACACATCATCGTCGCGACCGGCGCGCGGCCGCGCGTGCTGCCGGGCCTCGAGCCTGACAAGAAGCTGATCTGGACTTATTTCGAAGCGATGGTGCCGGAGCGGATGCCGAAATCGCTGCTGGTGGTCGGCTCCGGCGCGATCGGCATCGAGTTCGCGTCTTTCTTCCACACCATGGGTTCTGACGTTACCGTGGTCGAAGTGCTGCCGCAGATCCTGCCGGTTGAGGACGCCGAGATTGCGGGCCTGGCCCGCAAGCGTTTTGAGAAGCAGGGCATCAAGATCCTGTCCTCGACCAAGGTGACCAAGCTCGAGAAGAAGGCCGATAGCGTCGTTGCTACCATTGACGACGGCAAGGGCAAGCCTGTGACGACCGAGTTCGAGCGCGTGATCTCGGCCGTCGGCGTCGTCGGCAACATCGAGAATCTCGGTCTCGAAAAGCTCGGCGTCAAAACCGATCGCGGCGTCATCGTGATCGACGGCTACGGCAAGACCAACATCCCCGGCATCTACGCCATCGGCGACGTCGCCGGCCCGCCGATGTTGGCTCACAAGGCCGAGCACGAAGGCGTGATCTGCGTCGAGGCGATCAAGGGCCTGCATCCGCACGCCATGGACAAGAACCTGATCCCGGGCTGCACCTATTGCAATCCGCAGGTCGCCTCCGTCGGCCTCACCGAAGCCAAGGCCAAGGAGAACGGCCGTGAGATCCGCGTCGGCCGCTTCCCCTTCGTCGGCAACGGCAAGGCCATCGCCCTCGGCGAGGACCAGGGGTTGGTCAAGGTGATCTTCGACAAAAAGACAGGCCAGCTGCTCGGCGCCCACATGATCGGCGCAGAGGTCACCGAGTTGATCCAGGGCTACGTCGTCGCCATGAACCTGGAGACGACGGAAGAGGAGCTGATGCACACGGTATTCCCGCATCCGACGCTGTCGGAGATGATGAAGGAAGCCGTGCTGGATGCGTATGGACGGGTGCTGAATATTTGACGAGCGCGCATCGCCGCCCGCCACCGTCATTGCGAGCGAAGCTAAGCCATCCAGACTGCCTCCGCGGAAAGATTCTGGATTGCTTCGCTGCGCTCGCAATTGACGAGCGGAGGGATCTGTTTGCAAAACAAGAAGGAAACCACCCCATGCACGACAACGACAACCTCACCATCGAACGCCCGACCTTCGTCACCCATCTCGAATGCGCGATGGAGGGCGACCATTACGCCGCCGACGAGGTCCATAACCTCTCCAAGGCCGGCAAGCCTTTGCTGGTGCGCTACGACCTTGCCGGCGTGAAGAAAGCGCTGACCAAGGATGCGCTTAGCCAGCGCCCCGCCGACATGTGGCGCTATCGCGAGCTCTTGCCGGTGCGAAAATGCAAGGACATCGTCTCGCTCGGCGAGGTCACGACGCCGCTGATCCGGCTGCCCAAGCTCGGCGCAAAGCTCGGCGGCGGCGAGATCATCGTCAAGGACGAGGGGCGCTTGCCGACCGGCTCGTTCAAGGCGCGCGGCCTCGTCATGGCGGTGTCGATGGGCAAGGCGCTCGGCATCAAGCACATGGCGATGCCCACCAACGGCAATGCCGGCGCGGCGCTCGCGGCATATGCCACCTCCTGCGGCATCAAGACCACGATCTTCTGTCCGGCCGATACGCCCGAGGTGAACGTCAGCGAGATCGAGCTTCAGGGCGCGACCGTCTACCGCGTCAACGGCTATATCGACGATTGCGGCAAGATCGTCGGCGAGGGCAAGGCGAAAGTCGGCTGGTTCGACACCTCGACCTTGAAGGAGCCGTACCGGATCGAAGGCAAGAAGACGATGGGGCTCGAACTGGCCGAGCAGCTCGGCTGGGACGTGCCCGACGTGATCTTCTATCCCACCGGCGGCGGCACCGGCCTGATCGGCATGTGGAAGGCCTTCGACGAGCTGGAGAAGATCGGCTTCATTGGCTCGAAGCGCCCGCGCATGGTTGCGGTGCAGGCCTCCGGCTGCGCGCCCATGGTGCGTGCGTACGAAGCCGGCACCGAGCATGCCACGCGGTGGGAGGACGCTCACACCATCGCTTCGGGCATTCGCGTGCCGCAGGCGATCGGCGACTTCCTGATCCTGCGCGCGGTGCGCGAGAGCAAGGGTTTTGCCATCGCCGTCGACGACGACAAGATCTCGTCGGCGCTGAACGAGGTCGCGCGCGAGGAGGGGCTGCTGCTGTGCCCCGAAGGCGCTGCGACCTACGCCGCCTACAAGGACAGCCTCGCCGACGGACGCGTCTCGAAGGGTGACCGCGTGATGCTGTTCAATTGCGCCACCGGCCTGAAATACCCGCTGCCGCCGGTCAACCGCACGCTCGATCGCCACAAGCCGATCGACTATTCGCAGTTCTAGCGCGGCATTTCGTCTCTTCACGAACGATCCCTCTTCCCGTACGCGGGAAGAGACAAAAACAACAATGACATCGTTGGGAGAAGACAATGAAGGCCGCCTGGGCTGCGCTGATTGCTATTCTCGCTGTTGCAGGCGCCGCGCGCGCCGACGACTATCCTTCACGTCCCATCACCATCATCGTCCCCTTCGCGGCGGGCGGGCCGTCGGATGCGATGGCGCGTGTGCTCGCCGAGCGGATGCGGACATCGCTTGGGCAACCGCTGGTGATCGAGAACGTCACTGGCGCGGGCGGCTCGATCGGCGTCGGCCGTGCCGTGCATTCGGCCCCCGACGGCTACACGATCTCATTCGGCCATCTCGGCACCCACGTTGCCAACGGCGCCGTCTACAAGCTCAACTACGACTTGGTCGCGGACCTGGAGCCGGTGGTGCTGCTGCCGAGCAATCCGATGATCGTCGTCAGCAAGAACGCGGTGCCCGCAACCTCGCTGAAGGAGCTGCTGGACTGGCTGAAGTCGCGGCCGTCGCCGCCGACCGCCGGCACCGCGGGCGCGGGCTCGGGCAGCCACATCGCCGGCGTCTATTTCGAGAGCGTCTCCGGCATCAAGCTGCAATACGTGCCGTATCGCGGCACCGCGCCCGCCCTGAACGATCTGATCGCCGGCCAGATCGACGTCATCGTCGACCAGACCTCGAACTCCATCAACCAGGTCCGCGCCGGCACCATTCGCGCCTACGCCATCACCGACGACAAGCGCCTGTCCTCGGCGCCCGACATCCCGACGGCGGAGGAGGCGGGCCTGAAGGGTTTCAACATGACGCTGTGGTCCGGGATGTGGGTGCCCAAGGGTACGCCGAAGCAGATCGTTGCCAAGCTCAACGCCGCAGCTGTGGAAGCGCTCAACGATCCCGGCGTGAAGAAGCAGCTCGAAAGCCAGGGGCTTGAGATGACACCCCAGAATCAGCTCACGCCCGAGGCCCTCGGCACCCGCCAGAAGGCTGAGATCGCGAAGTGGTGGCCGATGATCAAGGCGGCGAACATCAAGGTGGATTGAGCGCCGTGTCGCAGGGCTCGGCGCCGGCGTATCATGTCTCGGTTTGATCGGAGCCGGACAGGGCCATCCGCAGACATTCAAGCAGAGCGGGCGTGGAGAACGGCTTCGCGAGAAAGCAGATAGCGCCCGCTTTCAGCGCGCGGTCGCGCACGGCATCGTCGGGAAAAGCCGTCATGAAGATGAAGGGCGTGTGGTGACCAAGGCTGCGCATGTGCGTCAAGAGCTCAAGGCCGCCCATCAACGACATCTGCACATCCGCGATCACGCAGGACGTCGTCTTCAGTTCGGCCGATTGAAGAAATTCGTCAGCGGAGCGAAAGATGTTGACCGTGTATCCCCGCGACGTCAGCAGATTATTGGTCGCAAGGCGGACTGATCGATCATCGTCAATGACGGAAATGGCCAACGGGATTGACAAGATGATCGCTCCTGATCGGGGAGCCGCCGATCACGGTGCCGCACTTGGCGAAAGTGAGCCCTTGGAGCGAGCTTGAAAAGCATACTTAGGTTTGCATCTTTCCGCCCGGGCGTGAGATTCCGAGCGCCTCCACCATTCTGACGAGATCGGCCAACGACTTGGCGCCCATTTTCCGCATGATCTGCCCACGATAGATCTTGACGGTAATCTCGGCCAATCCAAGCTCGGCAGCGACCTGCTTGTTCATCAGGCCGGATGCCACCAGAGTGAGGATGTCGCGCTGGCGCGCGCTCAAACCCTCGAAGCGGGACCGCACTCCCGCGACCGACTCCTCTGCATTGCGTCGCTTGCGATCCCGTTCGATCGCGGCCCGGACCGCATCCAGCATGTCCTGGTCGCGCACCGGCTTGGTCAGAAAATCGATCGCGCCGCTCTTCATGGCCCTGACGGTCATCGGAATATCACCATGACCGGTGATGAAGATAATGGGCGTGTGAATGTTCGCCTTCGCTAGGTCCGACTGCAGGTCAAAGCCGCTTGAGCCCGGCAGGCGGATGTCGAGCACAAGGCAGCTGGGGACCGCCGGTGGCTTGGCTTCCATGATCTCCGCCGCGGAGCCGAAAGCCTCGACCTTGAGACCGACGGATTGAAAGAGGTTGGTGAGCGCACGGCGCATCGATGGATCGTCGTCGACGATCAAGACGATCGGATCGTCGGAACTCGTCTGCACCGTCGCCGCCTTGGGAATGTCGGTCACGACGTGTCCTCGATCGCCAAGGGCAGGGCAATCTGGAATGTTGCTCCGCTTCCGTCATTGGGGAGGGCCGAGAGCCGGCCCGCATGAGCCTCGATGATCGATCGGCAGATCGACAGTCCCATCCCCAGGCCGCTCGGCTTTGTCGTGAAGAAAGGTGTGAAGATGCGCTCCGTCGCGCTGTTGCCAAGCCCGACCCCGCGATCTGTCACGGTCAGGAGCATGCGACTTTCGCCGTGCTCGCTCACCTGGCTGGAGCGGATCGCAAGCTCGCGCGGGCGTTCCACATTGGCGTGCATAGCTTCAATCCCGTTTATGACCAGGTTGATCAGCACCTGCTGGAGCTGGATCCGGTCGCCGCAGACTCTGGGCAGAGCGGACGCCAGCTCCATTCGCACCGACACGGCATGGTTGGCAAGCTCGCGCCGGACGAGCGCCACGGTCTCCCTGACGAGCTGGTTCATGTCGACCGGAGCCATCTCGATCTCGGTCTTTTTCGCAAGCGCTCTGATCCGGCGGATCACCTCGCTGGCGCGATTGGCGTCCTCGACGATCCATTCCACGGAACGGCGCGCGGCATTCAGGTCGGCCGGTTCGCGGTCGAGCCATCCGATGCAGGCATCCGCATTGGAGATCACGGCGGCCAAGGGCTGATTGATCTCGTGGGCGATCGAGGCCGTGAGTTCGCCGAGCATCGTGACGCGCGTAACGTGAGCAAGCTCGGCTTGCGCCTTGCGCAGTGCTTCCTCGGCCTGCTCGGCGCGGATGGCCGCCGTCACGTCGCTGCTGACCCCACGATAGCCGAGAAAGTTGCCGTTCGCGTCGTGCAAGGGCTTGCCGCTGGTGCGCACGTAGATCGGAGATCCGTTGCGATCCTTGCTTCGGTAGACCAGGTCGCGAAACGGAAGGTGGGCATCGAGCGTCGCGCGATGCCGCTCCCACTTCTCTGGCTCGAGCTCGGCGTCGGGCGGAATGTCCCAACGGGCGAGGCCGATCACGCCCGTGGGCACGGGACCGGCCGTGTCGGCATGTTCCGAAATCCGTGTGATACGGTGGTCCGGCCCGCTCTCCCAAAACCAGTCCGAGGCGGTTTCGGCATAGTCGCGAAATCGCTGCTCGGACAGCTTGAGCTCGTCAAAGGCTTTTTGCAGCGCTTGTCTTGCGGCAAACTGCTCGGTGACATCGACGTGGGTGCCGATGATCTCCGTCACATCGCCGTCCCCGCCGACGACGGGATGCCCCTCCGTATGGACGTGTCGTACCGAACCGTCCGGACGCACAATCCGAAAATCAACTTCGAAAGGCTGCTTTTGCCGGATTGCCTGACGTTCCACATCGACGATCCGCTTAAAGTCTTCGGCGAGGATCCGTTGTTGGAAAGCCTGCGCCGACAGATCAATCTGGTCCGGGTTGAATCCGAACAGGCGATAGAGTTCGGCCGATCGGTAAGCGAATTCCTGACGGCGCACGTCCCAGGCCCAGCTGCTCGTGTGGCTGAGGCGCTGGGCTTCGGTCAGATAGGCTTCGCTGCGACGCAGTCGCTGTTCGGTTTCCTTTGCCGTAGTGACGTCAGTGACCGCTCCGACAAACTCGATGTGGCCGGATCCATGTCTCACCGCGAGTGCCACGGAATGGAGATATTTGATGGATCCATCGGGCATCAGCAGGCGATATTCATGGTCGAAATCGCCGACGTCACGGAAGGCCCGATCAAGGGTCTTGCTGACCGCATTGCGATCTTCCGGATGGATGCGCTGGAAAACAAAATCGAGCGTCGGTTTGACCTGCGGGTCACCCTGGAAGATGCGAAAGGTCTCCCTGGACCAGACGGCCTCGCGGGTTGCCAGGCTCAGGCCGAAGCTGCCGGTGCGGCTCAACTCCTGCGCTTGGGCAAGGTAGGCCTCGCTCTGCCGCAGCGCATCCTCCGCCTCCTTGCGCTGGGTGATGTTTTCGCAGGCGACCAGCACGATCGGCGTGCCGTCGCCGCGCCGCATGGCCTTGGCGTTCTCACGGACCCAGAGGACCGAGCCGTCCTTCCGGATCTTGCGAATCTCCCAGGTGTGCGACTGGTCCACGGTTTCCAGGCACAGCCCGACACAGCGACGGACGAAATCGCGGTCCTCTTCGAAAAAGACGTTCAGCACAGATTGGCCGGTCAACTCGGCCGCCGTGTAGCCCAGTTGCGCGGCGCCAAATGTATTCACGTTGAGCACCGTTCCGGCCGGATCGACCATGAAATACATGACCGGATTGTGCTCGAACACTTGTCGCCATTGCTTCACGGCGTCGCGCAGGTCGGCATTGTCCTGCCGCCAGCCTTCTCCAGTCGCGGACTCGTCTTTCGCCGCATTGCCGAGAGATCGAAGCGCCGCAAGGCCGCCGAGCAGGAATTGCGCGGCCGAATTCCCTAGTTTTGCGATCTGGCCAGGCATCATCGCAAGCGTCCCGGCCCGCGTGGGGCAGGGCGAGTAGAGCACTTTGCGACAGCAGGGGCAATTCCCTGATCAAAGCAGGATTCCGCATCGAAAGTTCGCGGGCTCCGTGCAGCTTGCCAGCGTTGCGCCGTCTCGTTGCGAGCGGACGAAACTCCGGTAAATCACCGGACAAACCTATGTATAGGTCGCGCAATCCTAGTCATACGCTGCATTTACCTCCGTACAATTGAGCGGCCCGTCACATGGGGACTAGTCTCACCGGCAATCCAGTGGTGTCGATCGCGACGCATGAACACTCGAGTAGCGCGGCGTCGTGCACTCAAGAGGCCAGCTTCGCCTCCGCCGGCGCTGACTTGCCGATGATCTGGCTGGTCACGATTGAGAAGCCGCATTTCGTTGACGAACGTTATGATTGTGCATCAGCGCCCGTGGGGATCCTCGACCGCCAGAGGCGCCCATCAGAGGCCAGGAGGAGAGGATCATGTGCGATAAGCCCGAACACTCCGAGCGCCCTTCCGCCGCAAAAAGCTGCGCCGTCTGCAGCGGGAAGTTCGGCCTCGTCCGGTATTATTCCTGGCGAGCGCCGCTTTGCTCCCGGAAATGTCTCGATCGCTTCAGGGCGCGCCGCGAACGCGATCGCCGATGGCTGTTTCGGTCTCAGGCGGCGTAAGCACCAGTCACCGGATCCGCTGCGTTCGGCAATTCTGTATCGGGAGGCTGCGCGTTGAACCGTTGTTGCAAGCTCCTCTTGGCGATCACGCTGCCGCTTTCGTTGATGACGGGAGCGGAGGCGGACGAGGCCGGACAGGATGGCGCACATCGTAGTCATCCGCCTCGGGATCTGCTGCTGCACGAGCCAGTTCTATTCGAGTTGGCACATGCCGGACAATCCGGTGCTGACTTGCTGCAGCAACGCCGACTGCTACCCGACGGAGATACGGCGAGTCGAGGAAAGCATCTACGCGCTGCGCCGGGAAGACGGGAAATACATCCTCATTCCACCTCAGAAGGTCGAGCGAAACAGGGATAATCCCGACGGCCGCAACCATCTTTGCGCGCCGCCGCCGTCCGCCTCTCTCGTCGACACGGTCTACTGCTTTGCGCTCGGAGGCGCCACATGAGGTTCATACTGGTGAACGGCAGGACCCCTTTCCGCAAAACGTTCTGCCTCTGGTGCTGCGAGGAGATCAGCAGCGGCTATCTTCGCGAAGCGAAGACGCTGCTGCCCTACTGCGGCTACGAGTGCTACGCGCTTCATGGCGAAGCTGCGCCGTTGATCGAGGGACGCACGCGAGCGGCGTCCTGAACGGGCAGGAGAGCGAAACCGACGGTGGATTTGCCGTCAGGGTGAGAGGACATGACGATGAGATTCATGCTCGTCAATCAGGAAGGGCCTCGCTGCGGCGATACCTGCAGCGCGTGCGCCCAGCCGCTGGGCGCGAGTTACGTCCGCCATGTGCGCGCTGAGCGGCGGTACTGCGACTATGATTGCTACCGTCGATATCAGCAAACGACGGTGGAAATGCTCTGGCCTTACCGCGGTTCGCTCGAGGCGATCACGGTGTCGAGCTGGAACTGGATACTGCCGACGGGCGCGCTCTCGCGCTCGCTGACGGAAGCATTTCTGCGCGCGTACGAACCCTCTGACCACGGAAGGAGGTGACGGCTCGCCAAACGATGCGGACCCGCGCAGAGAGGTCGGTCGCAGTCACTGCATCCAGCTTCACGCCGCGTCCAGCCCCGGCGTCGCGAAGCTAGGGCGCGGCGGCTGCGGCCGATGCCGTCGGCATCGCGCCCACGTTCGGCGTCGTAACGCGCTGCTCGGACTTCGCCGCGACGACGCTGCTGGCCTCAAACCTCGCGCGGTAGACCAGCACGTTTTCGATCACGCGCTGGACGTAGTTGCGCGTCTCCGACAGCGGGATGCGCTCGACCCAGTCGACCGGATCGACCTTGGGATCCCTGGGGTCGCCGCGCGCCTGCACCCATTCGCGCACGCGGCCCCGGCCGGCATTGTAGCCGGCGAAGGTCATGATCTGGTTGCCGCGGTATTCCGACATCAGCGCGCTGAGCTCGGCCGCGCCCATCTGCGTGTTGTAGACGGGATCGGAGACCATCTTATCCCAGTCGTAGGTCAGGCCGAAGCGCTTTGCGGTGTCGCGGCCCGCTTCCGGCGTCACCTGCATCAGCCCGACTGCGTTGGCGGCCGATTTGTCGCGCTGGTCGAACGAGCTTTCGGTGCGTGCCACCGAATAGATCACGCTGGGCTCGATCGCGGGCGCAACCTGCTTATGTTCAGGGATGCCGATGGTCGGGAAGGCGTAGTGATCGAGCGCGAGCCCGCGCGCCAGCGCCGACTTGCCGACCTCCAGCATCACGCGCGCATCGTTGCGCCGGCCGGCGAGCTCGCCGAGCGCTTCGAGTGCCGCCACGTCGGTGCTCTCCTTGGCGAAATCCTCGGCGTAGTAAAACACCATGTCGCGCTCACCGACGCCGTAGAGCATGTCGGCGGCGCGTACGCGCTCGTCCGCGGGCGGCGCGTCGACTGCTGCCAGCACAAGCGAGGGCGCGCGCAGCTCGATGCGGTCGAGGCCGAGCCTGGCGCGGGCGAGCTGGCCGTAATAGGCGGTCGGATAGCGCGCCGCTGCCTGATAGCTCAGGCGCGCATCGGCGGTTGCGTTCATCGCCTCGGCCGCGCGGCCGCGCCAATAATGCGCGCGCGACAGCGCGATCGGGTTGGCCGAGCCTTCGTCGATCGCGGCGAAGTGCGTCATCGCCGCCTTGGGATCGTCGAGATAGCGCAGCGCGATCCAGCCGCACATGAAGTGATAGTCGACGCGATAAACCTCCATCGTGGGCACGGCCGCCGAGCGCACCACGTCATAGGCGGTTTTGAACTTGCCCTGGTCGAGCAGTTTTCGCGCGAGCAGGCGGCGCTCGCGCCACCAGGCGTCGGTGTCTTGCGCCGCCATCGTATCGGGCGCGGCGGCCAGGATCACCTCGGCCGCGTCGTCGATGCGGTCATTCTGGAGATGCCATTGCGCGCGGCACAGCACATAGCCGAGGTCACGGCGCGCCTCGGCTGAGACGTCCTCGAGATAATCCTTGGCCTTGCTGGCCTTGCCGGTGACGGCGGCGCAGGCCTTGACGATCGCGAGCGCATCCTCGCCGAGCCGCTTGGCTGCGCGCCGCGCCCCCGCATAGTCCTTGGCGCCGAGGCGCTTGTCCATGCGGGCACGATGATCCTCACTGGTCAGGAGATCGCGAAACGCTTCGTAAGAATCTTCCTCGCTGCGTTCGGACAATTCGTCCGTGCGCCAGGCATTGCGCACCAGACGCGCGGCCCTGTCGCTGTCGCCCTCGGTCATCAGCACGCGGGCGAGTGCGAACTTGCCCTTGGCGCTGGTCGGCCGGTCCATCGTGAATTTGTGCACGGTCGCCGCGTCGGCCTTCTCCTGCCACAGCCGCGCCTCGGCACGGCGGCGGAGCAGCGCGCTGCTCGGCCAGTCCGGATTGGCGGCGAGGAAGGCGGCGTAGCGCTTGAAATTCGCCGTGCTTTCGGAATGGCGCAGCATGAACCAGTCGGCGAGCTTCTGCCCCGCCGGGTCGGCAATGCGGTCGCGCGCCGCGCTCGCGTCCTCGGTCTTCCCCTTCCGTGCGAGATCGATGGCATCCTTCAACGCGGCGAGATCGCCGGTCAGCGGCGGGGCTGCCGCCTTGTCTGAGGGGGCGTCGTCCTGCTTCTTCGACTTGCGCTTGGCCTCGGCATGCTTGCCGTGCCGCGCCTTGCCGGCGGAGGCATGGCGCTGCTTGCCGGCTTTCGCCTCATGCGTCTTCTTCGGCACGGACGATTTGTGACTGCTCTTCGCTGCCAGCTCTGTAGGGATGAAGGCCAAAGCGGCCACGGCAACGACACACGCGAGCGAGCGTAGGCACTGGTTCATTCCGTGGTCCCCCTGCGAAACCAGTACAAACCAAAGTCCGCGACGAGATGCGGCTCGAGAATCAAAACGGCGTCAAAAATGGTGATACGACGTCGTTTCGCATCCTCAAGCTGTTCCAACAATGCGGCGAAATACGGATGGAGCGAGGGAACCTGTACAACGCCGGGTCGAGCGGGCTTCTTAACCTTTCATTAACGAACAGGGCTCGCGCGACGATTGCGGCGGTTCAGGACGCCACAAGCGGCCAAATTGCGCGTATTCCCGGCGGCAAATCCGATGTATTGGGTTCCAAGGCCTTTTCCCTTCAGCCCATTGTCCCGCGCCCATGCCGATTTTCAACCAGTCGATCCGGCGCAAGATCGTCGGGATTGCGCTCGGCCTCATCATCCTGATGGTCGTCACCGCGATCCTGTCGATGGTGATGTCGAGCCGCGTCGGCCATCTCCTGGATGAGCTGACCGCGCGGTATATTCCGGCTTACGGCCACCTGGCGCGGTCCAATGTGCGTTCGCTGGAGCGGGCGCTGGCGATGCGGCGCATGGTGATCGCCAAAATGCAAACGCCGCCGGACGAGGAGGGCTTTGCGGCGCGGCTGAAGATCTTCAGGGAAACGGACGCCCAGGTCGAGCAGGAGGCCGAAGCCGCGCGAAAGCTGATCAACGCGATCATCGACGATGAGAGCACACCGTCGGACAACGCGGCACTCGCCAGGATCGAGACGCGCATCGAGAATGCAGTCAAGGAGCTTCGCCGCGAACTCGACGAGGAGGACGCCAAGCTGCTCCGGCTGCTCGATGCCAAGGACTTTGCGGCCACGCGCGACGTGCTCGTCCATGTGGACGCGCTCCGCGATCTCTTCACCCAGCGGATCGATGCGATCCGCGCCGAGATGCTCTCGCAGGTGTTCGTGAGCACCGCGCAGGTCATCCGCCATCAGCGCCAGGCGATCATCGTCTCGGGCATCGTGACCATCCTCGCGGCGATCGTCGGACTTGCCTTTGCAATCATGGTCTCCACCGGGATCACGCGACCGGTCCGGCTGCTGCTGGCAGGCACCCGCGAGGTCGAGGCAGGCCATTTCGACAAGACCATCACCGTCTCGACCCAGGACGAGATCGGGGAGCTCGCTGCCGCCTTCAACCGCATGGTCGAGCAGTTGCGCCAGAACGAGCGCATCCGCGAGACCTTCGGCCGCTATATCGATCCCAAGGTGGTTCAGGGCCTAATAGACCGGCCGGAGGTCGCCATCGACGGCCAGCGCCGGGTGATGACCATCATGTTCTGCGACATGAGCGGCTTCACCTCGATGAGCGAGGGCATGACCCCGCGCGGTCTCGTCAGGGTGATGAACCACTATTTCACCGTCATGTCCGGTCCGATCAGGAGCAACCGCGGCATCATCGACAAATATATCGGCGATGCCATCATGTCCTATTGGGGGCCGCCCTTCATCGAGGAGGAGGAGCAGGCTCAGCTTGCCTGCTTCGCCGCGCTCGACATGGCCGACCAGGTGCCCGCGCTCCAGAAGCAGCTCCCGGATCTCCTCGGCATCCGCGCCATGCCGGTGCCGTGCGACTTGCGGATCGGCATCGCCACCGGCGAGGTCCTGACCGGCAGCATCGGCTCCGAGCTGATGATGAGCTTCACGGTGATGGGCGACGCCGTGAACCTTGCCTCGCGGCTCGAAGCCGTCAACAAGACCTATGGTACCCGTATTCTGATCTCGCAGGCGACGGCGGATGCGATCGGCTCGCACCTCGAATTGCGCGAAGTCGATCGTCTTGCGGTCGCCGGCCAGAGCGTGCCGCAAACTATTTTCGAGGTGATGGGCCGGGGAGGCGCGCTCACTGCCGCGCATGAGAGCCTGCGTTCGCACTACGCCGGTGGCCTCGCCGCCTATCGCGCCCGCCGCTTCGACGAGGCCCGTACCGCCTTCAACGCGGCACTTGAAGCCGTTCCCGGCGACGGCCCGTCGCGGGCAATGCTTACCCGTATCACGCGGTTCGAGGCCAATCCGCCGGACGAGGGCTGGGACGGCGCATGGCGGTTGGAGCAGAAATAGCCGGCCGCGCGGAAAAATTGATTCTACTCGATAACGATGTTCGCCGTGACCTATTTCCCGGGCTTAGGTTTGGTGTCCTTGAGGCGTTTGACGGGGACACGCCGATGACAGAACTTGAGAACAGGCTCGAACGCTTCGAGACGCTCACCGCCGAATGCGAGCTGATTGCCCGGCTCGCCACCGACAGCACCAAGCGCGAGTTTTATCTGAAGCTTTCGGAGCAGTACCGCCAATTGGCTGTGGACATGCGGCAGGCAATCGCGAGCAAGGCTGCGGCCTGACGCCGGCAATCCGTTCTTAACACTTGGCGCGCATCCTCAGTGCAGATGCGGGGACGCCTGCGGCGATTTTCCGCTGTGGAAATGCCGGGGGCTCGCTGCGGTGCAGCGCGCCTCGCGAGATTGTTTTGTCGTGCCTCACAGGGCGATCCCATGCGCCTCCTTGCAGTCATCATGTTTGGACTCATGACGGCAGCCTGCAACCAGGAGCAGGACATCACCGGCTCGACCCCAGTCTGCGCGATGCGGAACTACACCTCCTTCAATCCCCGCGACATGGCCCAGTGCGTTGCCGCCTGCAAGGCGTGCGACCACGGCAACACGGTCACCTGCAGCACGTCATGCACGCTCAAGGGCGCCCACTGAGCCGATCAGCCTCCTGGTTTGGGGCCGCGAGGGTGTCTTGACGGTGTTTTGGCACCGGAACGATTCACATGGGTTAATCATTGAAGGGATGGCAGGACGCGGAGTCCTTTGGAATGGGTATGCTCGATCCCGGTCGGTTCCTGGTGTCATGCTCGCATTGCGCGGCCTGGCCGATGGCGGCCAATGTGAAACGTTCGAGCTGGTCGGCTTCGCCAAATGAGGTCCGCTTCGTGTGCCCGCGCTGCCGCCGCGAGGAGACTGCGATCATCTCAGCCTCCGGCGAGTTGACGCCGATCCGGCGCGTCGACGTCCCGCCGCGCGACGTCACCGCGGCCTGGGCTCAGGCCCAGCGCGCAAGAGGGCGAGCGTAGCCCGCCCGTTTAAGGAACAAGAAGGTGAGGCGCTGAGGTCTAGTCATAGCGACGACGGACCCAGCGCCGCAAGGCGACCGCCGTCCAGACCGTCTCGACAAAGCCGAACGGCCAGGCGCCACGAAGCTGTCGCGGTGTCCGTCGGGCAAAACATCTCACCAATTCTCGACACGTCCGTGTCAATCCGCGCTCGCAAAAATATTCTATTTTACCGAAATTCGGTTTTGGCGTATGTGTCGCCCATCCCGGCTCATCCTTGAGGGGCGATCTTGTGGTCGTCACGTTCGAGAGCCGGGCTTGCGGTGGACGCGGCAGCGTTCGGGTGCGAGAGGCTAAGGGCAGGGCGGATTGCTCTCCGTGAGCCCAAGGCTTCGTTCCGACGAGCGGCGCTGCTAGGCTTCGTCTCGTCTGTAAGTTTCCGGCTTTGTCGACAAGGGCTGGGAAAACTGCGGCGAAATGGCGGGCCGTGCGTACGGCAAAACCGTGTGGTCCTGGCCGTCGTTGCTACGGTCAAGCTCTGGCGAATGCGGCATCTGCGTCAACCGGCGTGGTGTCGGTGAATTTCGCGAGGGTGAGGGAGGCCAAAAGAAACTCGGCTCCCGGGAGAGCACGGCATAAGCCGTCCAACCATCGCGCAGGGAAGGCCGAGTGATTGGCTACACCTGTATGCTGCTGTGCGGTTTTCCTGCGTGTGCTTTTCGCGCAGCGGACCGCGGGTGCCAGCCGGCACCCGGCCTTCCCTGCGCCCTCTTGGATTTGAGGGTGGAGTGACGAAGCAAAGCTCGGGCGAAACGCGCCGCGAGGATGCGAAGGCGTGTCTGCAATCTGAATGCAAGCTGGAAGAGTGCCGCTGCCGCCTCATACTCCGTCATTGCGAGCGCAGCGAAGCAATCCAGTCTGCCGTCGCGAAGGGATTCTGGATTGCTTCCGCCTTCGCTAAAGCTTCGCGGACAAGTCGCTGCGCTCGCAATGACGATGTGGAGAGAGTGTGGGCCTCACTCTCCTCCACATACCCCGGACGCTGCGCAGCGTCTTTGCAGCGTGTCTCGGACACGCGGTGGAATGTAAGAGTGCGACTCATCCTGGCTGCGCCTTGGCGTCGGCCGAAACTGGGCATAGCAGCGAGCCGCTAAATCTCAAGTTGTGGATCGTCCTCCCAGCGGGGGTATCTTGGTACGCCCGCCCGTGTCCTCCAGGCCACGATTGTGCCGTCCATGCAACACCCGCCACCGATTTAACCATCATCTCTGTCCGTTCGCATCGACGCCGCTTTTTGGCCACACCTGAACATGAATAAAATCACTCGAATGTTTTAGCGGCAGCGGTGGTCCTGGAAGGCGACGGGAAATCCCCAAGGTCGATTCAAAAGGTCGATTAAAATCTTGGCTATGATTTTTCGGGTCTGAAAGGGTTGGCCGGGGAAACTGGTTGGCGATGGACGCGAAGAGCAACATCAAGCAGAGGCTGCCGAGCCGTCACGTGACGGAAGGCCCTGCGCGCGCGCCCCATCGGTCCTACCTCTACGCCATGGGTCTGACCACCGATCAAATCCATCAGCCCTTCGTCGGCGTCGCCTCGTGCTGGAACGAGGCCGCGCCCTGCAACATCTCCCTGATGCGCCAGGCGCAGGCGGTGAAGAAGGGCGTCGCATCCGCCGGAGGCACGCCGCGCGAATTCTGCACCATTACCGTAACCGACGGCATCGCGATGGGGCACGACGGCATGCGTTCCTCGCTGCCGTCGCGCGAATGCATCGCCGATTCCGTCGAATTGACGATCCGTGGCCACGCCTATGACGCCCTCGTTGGCCTGGCCGGCTGCGACAAGTCACTGCCGGGCATGATGATGGCGATGGTCCGCCTCAACGTGCCCTCGATCTTCATCTATGGCGGCTCGATCCTGCCCGGCAATTTCCGGGGCCAGCAGGTCACGGTGCAGGACATGTTCGAAGCCGTCGGCAAGCACTCGGTCGGCGCGATGTCGGACGAGGACCTGGACGAGATCGAGCGCGTGGCATGCCCCTCTGCGGGTGCCTGCGGCGCGCAGTTCACCGCCAACACGATGGCGACGGTCTCCGAGGCGATCGGCCTGGCGCTGCCGTACTCGGCCGGCGCTCCGGCACCCTATGAAATTCGCGACGCCTTCTGCATGACCGCGGGCGAGCAGGTCATGGAGCTGATCGCCCAAAACATCCGGCCGCGCGACATCGTCACCCTCAAGGCGCTGGAGAATGCCGCCGCCGTGGTCGCCGCGTCCGGTGGCTCGACCAATGCTGCACTGCACCTGCCGGCAATCGCGCACGAGTGCGGCATCAAGTTCGATCTGTTCGACGTCGCCGAAATCTTCAAAAAGACACCGTACGTCGCGGATTTGAAGCCGGGCGGCCGTTATGTCGCCAAAGACATGTTTGAAGTAGGTGGCATACCGCTTCTGATGAAGACGCTGCTCGACAACGGATTTCTTCACGGTGACTGCATGACCGTCACCGGTCGAACGATCGCCGAAAACCTCAAAAGCGTGAAGTGGAATCCGCACCAGGACGTGGTGCACCCGGCAGACAAGCCCATCACCGTCACCGGCGGTGTGGTCGGTCTTAAGGGCAATCTGGCGCCAGAAGGTGCGATCGTGAAAGTCGCGGGAATGTCCAACCTCAGGTTCACCGGTCCGGCCAGGTGCTTCGACCGTGAGGAGGATGCTTTCGAGGCCGTGCAGAAGCGCACCTACCGCGAAGGCGAAGTCATCGTGATCCGCTACGAGGGGCCCAAGGGCGGTCCCGGGATGCGGGAAATGCTCCAGACCACCGCGGCGCTGACCGGCCAGGGCATGGGTGGCAAGATCGCGCTCATCACGGACGGCCGCTTCTCCGGCGCCACCCGCGGCTTCTGCATCGGCCATGTCGGGCCGGAAGCCGCCATCGGCGGCCCGATTGGGCTGCTCGAGGACGGCGATATCATCGAGATCGACGCGGTCGCCGGTACCCTTAACGTAAAATTGAGCGACCAGGAGCTTGCCCAACGCAAGACCAAATGGATCGCTCGCGCGACTAACCACACGACGGGCGCGCTCTGGAAATATGCTCAGCAGGTTGGACCAGCGCTCGGTGGGGCAGTGACCCATCCGGGCGGCGCGCACGAGAAACAGTGCTATGCGGACATCTAGGCGTACCATCGTTGCGTTTGTGTTGGGGGCTACTGCGCTGGCCGCGCCGGCGCTCGCCTTTGACGGCGCCCCCGTCAGCCCGAAGGATGCGACCATCCCGGTGGTCACGAGCTTGCCGGGTGCAGCAGGCAAGGTGCGTAATGTGCCGCCAGCGGTCGTGACCCAAGAAACGTCGCTCAGCGCCTTGCAATATGCCGCGGAGGGTGGCCACCCCATCGCGCAGTGGAAGCTCGGCCGCATGTATGCCAATGGCGACGGCGTCGCCCAGGACGATGTGCGTGCGTTCGAGTATTTCACCCGCATCGCCAACGCGCATGCCGAGGATAGCCCGTCGGCGCCGCAGGCGCAGATCGTCGCCAACGCCTTTGTGGCGCTCGGCCGCTATTATCTCAGCGGCATCCCGAATTCGAAGGTCAAGCCGGACCAGGAGCGCGCGCGGGAGATGTTCTCCTATGCCGCGTCCTATTTCGGCAATGCGGATGCGCAATACGATCTCGCCCGCCTGTACCTGAAGACGCCGGACGCTTCGCGCGAGGATTTTCGCTACGGCGCGCGCTGGCTTGGGCTCGCCGCGCAGAAGGGCCAGCACGAGGCCCAGGCACTGCTCGGCCAGATGTTGTTCAACGGCGACCGCCTGCCGCGGCAGGCCGCGCGCGGCCTGATGTGGCTGACGCTGGCGCGCGACAGCGCAGGCAGCGACGAGACCTGGATCAAGGAAAACTACAACCGCGCCTTCGCAAAGGCCTCCGACGACGATCGCGCCATGTGCCTGCAGATGCTGGAGCAATGGGTGCAGGGCCGCCGGGAGTAAGTGGTTGAGGCGGCCTCACGCCGCATCGAGATCGAGATCCGCCCACACCGGCACGTGGTCCGACGGCTTCTCCCAGCTGCGCACATAGCTGTCGATGCCGACATTGGCGAGCCGGTCGCTGGCCTGTGGCGACAGCAGCAGATGGTCGATGCGCAGGCCATGGTTCTTCTGCCAGGCGCCGGCCTGGTAATCCCAGAACGTGTAGAGCCCGGGTTCGTCGGTGACGGCCCGAAGCGCATCGGTCAGGCCGAGGCCGAGCAGGGACTGAAAACTCTCCCGCGTCTCGGGCTTGAACAGAGCGTCCTCGGTCCAGGCGGCGGGATTATGGACGTCCCGGGCATGCGGGATGACGTTGAAGTCGCCTGCGAGGATCAGCGGCTCCTCGGTCTTCAGGCGCTCCTTCGAATACTCAAGAAGCCGCGACATCCATTTGAGCTTGTAGGGATATTTCTCGGTCCCGACGGGGTTGCCATTGGGCAGATAGAGGCAGGCGATGCGCAGCACGCCGGACTTGAGCGTCACCACGCCTTCGAGGAAGCGGGCATGGGCGTCCTCGTCGTCGCCGGCCAGCCCCGACTTGGTCTCGTCGAACCGGAGCTTCGAGAGCAGGGCGACACCGTTGAACGTCTTCTGCCCGTGGGTGACCACGTTGTAGCCGAGCGCCTCGATCTCCAGCCGCGGGAAGGCCTCGTCGACGCATTTGATCTCCTGGAGGCAGACGATGTCCGGCTGGCACTCCCTCAGCCAGGTCAGGAGGAGATCGATCCGCTGCCGGACCGAGTTCACGTTCCAGGTGGCTATTCTGATGGGCATCTTGGCGGCTCCGGGCAGGGGCCATGGTTAGAACAAAATGCAAACGCGCCCGTCAAGGATGCTGCGAAATCTCCCACAAAATTAACCCGGCTTAAGTCGGGCCTGGGCCATTGATCGTGAAAAGGTTTTTCGATGGGACGGCCGGACAAATCCATGATGCGAACCGAGCCCCGCGACGGCTTGATCGGCGCGTTCCTGTACTGGCTCGGCGGCTACGAGATCGAGGACGGCCTGACCGCCGGTCTCAGCGAGTGCGAGCTAAGCCGCATCCGCGCCAAGCAGATCGACGCGGTGATACGGCTGATCCCGGTGACGATGGCCGTCACCATGCTCAACGTCGCGGTCGTGCTGGTCCTGTTCTGGGGCCGTGGTTGGAACGACTTTCTCGCGATCTGGGGCATGACCCTCGCCACCGCCGCCTCGCTCGCGGTGCGCGCGTGGCGGCGCTCCCACCAGAGCCCGCCACAGGAAGCCTCGCCCCGCGCCGCGCGGCAGATGTTGCGGCAGGCGTTTTTCCTCGCCGCAATCTGGGGCACGCTGCCGGTCGCGCTTTTCAGCCGCATCGAGCCGACCAGCCAGCTCATTCTCGCCTGCCTGATGGTCGGTATGATGTCCGGCGGTGCCTTCACGCTCTCGACCTTCCCGCGCGCGGGCCTTGTCTATCTCGCGACGACGACGATCGCCTGCGTCGCGGCGCTGCTGTTGTGCGGCACCGGGCCGTATCTCGTAACCGCGGTGTTCCTGCTGCTGTTCGCGTTCTTCATGGCGCGCAACATCGTCTCGCAAGGCAATCTGTTCCTCGGCAATCTCAAGGCCCAGCTCGAGCTTGAGCGGCAGACCGAGATCATCTCGCTGCTGCTGAAGGATTTTCAGGAGAATGCCAGCGACTGGCTGTGGCAGACCGACGCCGAGGGGCATCTGGTCGACGTGCCCGAGCGCTTCGCCGCCGTCGCACAGCTGCCGCTGCCGCTGCTGAAGGGCGCGCATTTCGCCGACGTGCTCGACATGCTGTGCCCCGAAGACAAGAGCGCGGCCTACAACGTCCTCGGCCTGATGGAGCACGCCGAACCGCTGCACGAGATGAACCTCAAGGTGGTCGCAGGCGGCGAGGCGCGGCTGTGGTCGCTCACTGCGAAGCCGGCCTACGACCGCGACGGTCAATTCCTCGGCTATCGCGGCTTCGGCCGTGACGTGACCGAGCGCTGGCGCGCGGAAAAGGCTGAGGCCGAGAGCCGCGCCAAATCGGATTTCCTCGCAGTGATGAGCCACGAGATCCGCACGCCGATGAACGGCGTGCTGGGGCTTGCCAGCATGCTGCTGGAGACAAAACTCGATCCGGAGCAGCACGAAGCCGTCACCACGATCCGCGAGTCCGGCGACAACCTCCAGCGCATCCTCAACGACATCCTGGACCTCTCCAAGCTCGAGGCCGGACGCTTCGCGTTCGAGGTGATCGACTTCGCGCCGCAGGCGCTGGTCGAAGCGGTGGCGACCGTCGTGCGCGCGAGCGCCAAGAGCAAGGGGCTCGCGGTCAAGGTCGAGCTCGATCCCAACCTGCCGCCGACGCTGCGCGGCGATGTCGCGCGTATCCGCCAGGTGCTGCTCAATCTCGCTTCCAACGCGGTGAAGTTCACCGACGAGGGCGAAGTCACGATCACGGCCGTCTGTCAGGCCCGCCGCGATCTGCTCGCCACCGTCGAATGGAGCGTGACCGACAGCGGCATCGGCATCGCCCCCGAGAAGCTCGGCCAGCTCTTCTCCGACTTCGCCCAGGCTGACGCCTCGATCAGCCGCCGCTTCGGCGGCACCGGGCTTGGGCTTGCAATCTCCCGACGCATCATCGAGCAGATGGGCGGCACCATCGGCGTCACCTCGACGCCGGACGAAGGCTCGACCTTCCGCTTCACGTTGGTGCTGCCGTGGAGCCAGGTGCAAACGTCCGATCACGACGCAGGCCGCGAGGAAGCCGACGATCTCAAGGCGCGCATCGCGGGCCTCGACCGACCGCTGAAGGTGCTGGTCGCCGAGGACGACGCCGTCAACCGCATGGTCGTGAGCAAGATGCTCGGTGCCTTCGATGTCGAATTGCGCGTCGTGGCCGACGGTGTCGAGGCCGTCGCGGCCGTGTCCGAAGGCGAATACGACATCGTGCTGATGGACGTGCGCATGCCCGAGATGGACGGCCTTGCTGCGACCCGGGCGATCCGTGCGCTAGGCGGACGATTCGAATCCCCGATCATCGCGCTCACCGCCAATGCCTTCCCCGAAGACGTCAAGGACTGCCGCGAGGCGGGGATGTCCGACTTCCTCGCCAAACCGCTGCGCAAGCCTGCGCTGGTCACGGCGCTGCTGCGTGCGCTGGACGGCCAATGGGTGTCGGAGGGCGCGCCGCTTCAGCCCGAGCAGATGCCGGTCGAGGCGGACTGGACGGACGAGGAAAGGCAGATCACCGGCGCTTAGCCGGCGACGTCAGATCGAGAAGCTGGTCCCGCAGCCGCAGGACGCCGTGGCGTTGGGGTTGTTGACGCGGAACGAGGCGCCGATCAGGTCATCGACGAAATCGACCTGCGACCCCGCCAGGAATGGCTGCGAGGCGGAATCGACCAGCACCACCGCATTGTCCTGCTCGATCACGAGGTCGTCGTCGGTGCGGGCACGGTCAATGTCGAACTTGTACTGGAAGCCGGAGCAGCCGCCGCCCTCGACCGAGATCCGCAGCATCGCGCCAGACCCTTCGCCCTTGAGGATCTCCCCAATCCGGCGTGCGGCCTTGTCACTGATGGTCACGTCAGTCGTCATCGTTCGTCTCCGATAGTCCCCGCGGTCATACCAAGTCACCTGAAGGTCGCTTGCCCAATTCAGTTGGTATCCCGCGTCCGGCATAGTTAAGTGCCACCATACGCAGAATCAAATGGATAGGGACTAAATTCGCCGTGTCCGTCGGAATGGCTGCCCCCCACGCGCCCTATGCCTGCGATCCCAATCGCAGCCGCGGCCGGTTGGTCGCGGAACCGCCGAGCCGGACCCGCAGCCCGTTCCGGCGGGATTGCGACCGGGTCATCCATTCCACCGCATTCCGCCGCTTAAAGTACAAGACCCAGGTGTTCGTGTTCCACGAGGGCGACCATTACCGCACCCGGCTGACCCATTCGCTGGAGGTGGCGCAGATCGCCCGGGCACTGGCGCGGCAGCTCGGGCTGGACGAGGACCTCACGGAAACCCTCGCGCTCGCCCACGACCTCGGTCATCCGCCGTTCGGGCACGCGGGCGAGCGGGCGCTGGACGCCTGCCTGAAGGATTTTGGCGGCTTTGACCACAACGCCCAGACGCTCCGCGTCGTTGCGGCGCTGGAACACCGCTATCCCGAATTCGACGGGCTCAACCTGACGTGGGAAGCGCTGGAGGGCATCGTCAAGCACAACGGCCCGCTGACCGATCGCAGCGGTGCGCCGGTCGGACGTTATCGCGAGCACGGCATTCCCGTCGGCATCGCCGACTACATCAAGACCTACGATCTCGAATTGTGGAGTTTCGCCTCGCTGGAGGCACAGGTCGCCGCGATCGCCGACGACATCGCCTATGATGCCCACGATATCGACGACGGCCTGCGCGCGGGTCTGTTTCACCTCGACGACCTCAAGGTGATGCCGCTGACCGCGGAGATCATCGCCGAGACTTCTGCGCATTACCCCGCTCTCGAAGACGTCAGGCGCGGCGCCGAGCTGGTGCGCGAGCTGATCTCACACTTGATCGGTGCCGTGTTCGCCGAGGCGCAGACAAACCTTGCGGCCGTGAAACCGCAATCCGCTCAGGACGTGCGCCAGCAGAGCCGGGCATTGATCGCGTTCCCCGCAGCCGTCGCTGAGGAGGAGGCAGCCATCAAGCGCTTTCTCTATCAGCACATGTACCGCCACAAGCGGGTGATGCGGGTGATGGGCGAGGCGGAACAGATCCTGTTCGACCTGTTCGCAAAATACCTCACATCGCCCGGCGAGCTGCCGCCGGAATGGCTGGTCGGGGCGGAGGTGGACAATGACGGCGACCGGGCCCGCCGGATCGGGAATTTCATTGCCGGAATGACCGATCGTTTCGCCCTGACCGAGCACCAGCGGCTCTTTGACTCGACCCCGGATTTGCGTTAGGCGGCGCCCATGCCCGACACATCCCCAGCACTGCACCTGTTCGCCGACGTGCTCGCACGCGTGCACGCGGTCTGCCGCGCGCTCGCGGCGGAAGCCAACTGGCCCGAGGGCATCGATTTCTCGCGCGTGGTGGTCGAGCCGCCGCGCGATGCCTCCCACGGCGACATGGCGACCAACGCGGCCATGGTGCTTGCGAAAGAGGCAAAGGCAAAGCCGCGCGACCTCGCCGAGCAGATCGCCGAACGGCTGCGCGCGGACCCGCTGATCACGAAGGTCGACGTCGCCGGTCCCGGCTTCATAAACCTGACGCTGAAGCCGGCCGCATGGGCCGAGGCACTGCGGACCGTGCTGCGCGAGGGCGCCGATTACGGCCGCGTCCGCGGCGGCTCCAAGGTCAACGTCGAATATGTCTCCGCCAACCCGACCGGACCGATGCATGTCGGCCATTGCCGCGGCGCCGTGTTCGGCGACGCGCTGGCGAGCCTGCTCGAGTTCGCAGGCCGTGACGTCACGCGCGAATATTACATTAACGATGCCGGCGCCCAGGTCGACGTGCTCGCACGCTCCGCGTTCCTCAGGTATCGCGAGGCGCTCGGCGAGGACATCGGCGCGATCCCGGAAGGTCTTTATCCCGGCGACTATCTGAAGCCCGTCGGGCAGGCGCTGGCCAAAGAGCACGGCGACAAGCTCCTCGCCATGAGCGAGGGCGCGTGGCTGCCGGCGGTACGCGCCAAGGCGATCGCGATGATGATGGACGAGATCAAGGACGATCTCGCCGCGCTCAACATCCGCCACGACGTGTTCTTCTCGGAGCGCTCGCTGCAGGACGCCGGCAACAACAAGGTCGCCGAGACCATCGATTTCCTGCGCGCCAAGGGCGACATCTACCAAGGCCGTCTGCCGCCGCCAAAGGGGGCCCCGGCCGAGGATTGGGAAGATCGCGAGCAGTTGCTGTTCAAGGCGACCGCCTACGGCGACGACGTCGATCGCCCGCTGATCAAGTCCGACAATTCCTACACCTACTTCGCCGCCGACATCGCCTACCACAAGAACAAGTTCGACCGCGGCTTTGCCGAGATGATCGACGTCTGGGGCGCCGACCATGGCGGTTATATCAAGCGCATGCAGGCGGCGGTGAAGGCGACGACCTCCGGCAAGGGGGCGCTCGACGTCAAGATCGTCCAGCTCGTGAAGTTGCTGCGTAACGGCGAGCCGGTGAAAATGTCCAAGCGGAGCGGGGACTTCGTCACCTTGCGTGAGGTGGTGGATGAAGTCGGTCAGGACGCCGTCCGCTTCATGATGCTCTACCGCAAGAACGACGCGGTGCTCGACTTCGACCTCGCTAAGGTCATGGAACAGTCGCGCGACAACCCAGTGTTCTATGTGCAGTACGGCCACGCCCGCGGCCATTCGATCTTCCGCAATGCTCGGGCCGACGTGTTCCCGGAACTCCCGGAGGAAACGGAAAAGCGCGTCGCCTGGCTCGGTGAGTCGGCGGTGGAACGGCTGTCGGACCCGGCTGAGCTCGACCTTCTTAAGCGGCTCGCAATTTTTCCGCGCATGCTGGAAGCGGCTGCAAGCGCCCACGAGCCGCACCGAATTGCCTTCTATCTCTATGACTTAGCGAGTGAATTTCACGCACTTTGGACGAAGGGGCGCGATTTGCCCTATTTACGCTTCATTATCAATAATGATGCAGATCTAACGAAGGCGCGGCTGGCCATGGTCCAGGGCGTCGTCTCTGTCCTGGCATCGGGCCTCGCCATCCTCGGCGTCCATGCTCCGGACGAGATGCGGTAGTTTGGGGCGAACTACTTAAGGGATTTCGGGGGTAACCGGCAGAAGCCGGATCGCTTAGACTTGGTTGAAAGCCTTGTGGGTCGAAAGCCGTGCCTTGGTCGAGGGGCGCGCGGCTTTCCCGAAGGGACGCATCATCACGATGGCCGAACGATATCAGGACAGACCGTTTCCTTCCGATGACTATCGCGGTGGCGATCAGCATGGGAGCGGCGATCCCTTGGCCGAACTTGCCCGCCTGATCGGGCAGACCGATCCGTTCGCAGCGCAAGGGCGGCCGGGTGCGCACCCGCCAGCAGCGCCTGCGCCTGCTCGGAGCTATCAGGACGACGACTATCGCCAGGACGATGACCAGCAGGACTATGCCGAGCAGGCCCCGCCGCCGCCCGGACCGCCCTCATGGATGCGGCGCGCCAATGTGCAGCCGCAGACGGCGCCAGCTGAGCCTGCCTATCCCGCTTCCGTAAACCCGGTTCATCCACTGCATCGTTATTCAGCCCAGCCGACTGCGCCCGAGCCCGAACCTGATTTTCGTCAGCCGCAGGCCTATCCGGATCAGGCCTATCAAGCTCCTGCTTATCAAGCTCCTGCCTATCAGGATCAGGCCTACCAGCAGCACGATCAGGCTTACCAAGAGCAAGCCTATCAGCAGCCCGATCCGGCGCGCTACGACGATGCGCTCTACGGACGGCTGGAGGCGGGCGAGCAGGACTACCAGCGCGATCCCGCCTATCCCGACGATCCTTACGCGTTCCAGAGCGACTATCCCGAGGCCGATCTGGACGAGCCGAAGAAGCAGCGCGGCGGCATGATGACGGTCGCGGCGATCCTGGCTCTTGCCGTGGTCGGGACCGGCGCTGCGTTCGCCTACAAGACCTATGTGGGCTCGCCCCGCAGCGGCGAGCCGCCGATCATCAAGGCCGACAACACGCCGACCAAAATCGTGCCGGCGCCGTCGGACTCCTCGGCCAAGGTGCTGGACCGCATGGTCACCGGAGATGGCGCCGAGAAGATCGTGCCGCGCGAGGAGGCGCCTGTCGACGTCAACGCCAAGGCGGGAGGTCCACGCGTCGTGTTCCCGCCGCTGAACCAGAACGCGAACCCGCCGCCGGTCGCAAGCGTCTCGCCGTCCAGCATTCCGTTGTCGAGTGCGGGACCGAATCCGAGCAACGGCACGCTGCCGAACAATTCGCCGCGCGCGATCAGGACCGTGGCTGTGAAGGGCGATCAGACCGACGCCACGGCGTCGCAAGCCGCCACCGTCGCGAAGCCGGCAGCTCAACCGAAGCCCGTTGCGGCACCGGCTGCACCGCGCACGCCACCGACCTCGGCCAATGCCAGTGCCAATCAGCCGCTCTCGCTGACGCCGCAATCGGCGCCGGCTGCGGAGCCGCCGCAGCGGATGGCTGCGACCAATCCGACGCAGATTGCGCCCGCGAGCAGCGGTGGCGGCGGCTACGTCGTGCAGGTCTCCTCGCAGCAGACCGAGGATAGCGCTCATGCCTCCTACCGGGTGCTTCAGGGCAAGTACGGCAGCGTGCTCGGCTCCCGCGCACCGGTGGTCAAGCGGGTCGACCTGACCGACAAGGGCAAGGGAATCGTCTATCGCGCCTTCGCTGGGCCCTACGGCTCGCTCGAAGAGGCGAACCAGGCCTGCAACAGTTTGAAATCCGCGGGCCTGTCTGCCTGTTTCGTCCAGAGGAATTAACGGCCGTTTCCTTGACCCTCTCGCGGGTCGGGGTTAATCGGCCGTATGAGCACGCGGGCCTTCATTACCGGCGTTTCCGGAACGGAACTAACCGCCGCTGAGCGGGAGTTTATCCGCGGCGAACGCCCATGGGGTTTCATCCTCTTCAAGCGCAACGTCGAGACGCCGGCTCAAGTTGCTGCACTCGTTGCGGAATTGCGGGCGGTTGCGGGCTCTCCTGATGCCCCTGTGCTGATCGACCAGGAGGGCGGCCGCGTGCAGCGGCTGGGCCCGCCGCATTGGCCGGTCTATCCGCCGGGCGCTATTTTCGCAGGCCTCTACGATACTGATTCGGCGCTCGGGCTGACCGCGGCGCGTCTCAGCGCCCGGCTGATCGCGGCCGATCTCGCGGATCTCGGCATTACCGTGGATTGCTTGCCGCTGGCCGACGTGCCGGTGGCTGGCGCCAACGCCGTCATCGGGAACAGGGCTTACGGCACCGAACCGGGCAAGGTCGCCGCGATCGCCCGCGCGGTCACCGAGGGCCTGGAAGAGGGCGGCGTGTTGCCGGTGCTCAAGCACATCCCCGGCCATGGCCGAGCTACGGCCGATACCCATTTCAATCTGCCGACGGTCGACACGTCGCGAGACGAACTGGATCGCACCGACTTCGCGGCATTCAAGCCTTTGGCGGATTTGCCGATGGCCATGACTGCACATGTTGTGTTTAGCGCGGTCGACCCCGCCCATCCGGCGACGACATCTGCGACAATGATCGCTGAGGTGATTCGCGGCACAATCGGGTTCCAGGGTTTGTTAATGAGTGATGACGTGTCGATGAATGCGCTGTCGGGCAATATCGCCGAGCGGACCCGCGCGATTTTTGCGGCCGGTTGCGACATGGCCCTGCATTGCAACGGCAACATCGAGGAGATGCGTGAGGTCGCCGGCCAGACACCCGAACTGGCGGGCAGGGCGCTGGAGCGGGCGAACGCCGCGCTCGCGGCGCGCAAGGGACCGCAGCCGTTCGATCGCGCGGCCGCACGCGCCGAACTGGACGCATTGATCGCACGGGCAAACACGGCATCGGCATGACCGCAGAAATCCTATCGTTTGACACCGGGCGGCCCGCAGAGCTCGCCGAGGGTGAGCCGGCGTTGGTGGTGGACGTCGAGGGCTACGAGGGTCCGCTCGACCTGTTGCTCGCACTGGCGCGGCAGCAGAAGGTCGATCTCGCCAAGATTTCGATCCTGGCACTCGCCGACCAGTATCTCCACTTCATCGAAGCCGCGCGAAAGATCCGCCTCGAGCTTGCCGCCGATTATCTCGTGATGGCGGCTTGGCTCGCCTTCCTGAAATCGCGCCTGCTGCTGCCGGAGCCGCCGAGTGCGGAAGGCCCTAGCGCGGAGCAGATGGCGACGGCGCTCGCCAACCGCCTGCGCAGGCTGGAGGCCATTCGTGAAGCCGCCAACCGGCTGATGAACCGGCAGCAATTGCTGCGCGACATCTTCCCGCGCGGCGAGCCCGAGCAGATCGCCGAGATCAAGCATCCGAAATACACCGCAACGCTCTATGACCTGCTCACCGCCTATGCCGCGCAGCGCCAGTCGCGCGTTCTGGCGAGCGTGCATCTGGCCAAGCGCACGGTGTGGTCGCTCGCCGAGGCGCGCGCCACGCTGGAGCGGCTGGTCGGCAGCATCAGCGAGCAGGACGATTGGGGCGTTCTCGACGATTTTCTGCTGCAGCACGTCGCCGATCCGACGCAGCGCGCGACGGTGCTCGCCTCGAGTTTCGCGGCTGCGCTCGAGCTGGTGCGCGAAGGTCAGCTCGAGCTGAATCAGAAAGAGGCGTTTGCGCCCATCTATTTCCGGAAGGGGCGCCCCAAGCCGGTCATGGACGCAGCTCCTGCGCCCGATGCGCCGGTCGCTTAAGTGCAACAAGGAGAATCTGCCATGGCAAGCCTGGCTGAAGTGCGGGTAGAAGAGGCCGAGCCGATGGAGAACGAGTCCCAGGCACGTCCCGAAGAATTGCGGCTGCTGGAAGCGCTGCTGTTCGCTTCGAATGAACCGCTGGACACCGCGACGCTGGCCAAGCGCATGCCCGAGGGTGTGGACGTGAAGGCTGCGCTCGAGCAGTTGCAGGCCGACTATTCCCTGCGCGGCGTGAATCTCGTGCGGGTCGCCAACAAATGGACCTTCCGCACGGCGGGCGATCTCGCCTGGCTGATGACCCGCGAGAGCACCGAGACCCGCCGCCTGTCGCGCGCCGCGATCGAAGTGCTGGCGATCATCGCCTATCACCAGCCGGTGACGCGCGCGGAGATCGAGGAGATCCGTGGCGTCGTCACCTCGAAGGGCACGCTGGACGTGCTGCTGGAAACCGGCTGGATCAAGCCGCGTGGTCGTCGCAAGACGCCGGGCCGTCCCTTGACCTTCGGAACCACCGAGGACTTCCTGTCGCAGTTCACGCTGGAACAGCTCGGCGATCTGCCGGGTCTGGAGGAGCTGAAGGGCACGGGCCTGCTGGATTCGCGCCTGCCGACCGGATTCAGCGTGCCGACGCCGTCGGATGACCCGACTTTGCGGGAGGACGAGGATCCGCTGGAGCCGGGCGAGGACCTTGATCTCGCGCTGGCGCCTGCTGTCGAGCCCGAGACGCCGCCGGAAGGCGGCCATGAGGGTGGCGAGGGCGGCAGCGAGGACTGACGTCTGGGCCTTTTAGTGGCCCCCTGCGACCAGTTAACACTAGCAAAATTACGTAGCGCCAACAGCGAATTGGCGCTGCCTTGGTCCTTGTTTTTGACACCTGCCAAGCCTAGGTTTCGGTGAAGATCGGCCGGTCCCCGGCCATGCGCGTTTGGAGGGTTGCAGGATGGGTTCACTCAGCATTTGGCACTGGGTCCTGGTGATCGCAGTGGTCCTGCTGCTGTTCGGTCGCGGCAAGATTTCGGATCTGATGGGCGACGTGGCGCAGGGCATCAAGGCGTTCAAGAAGGGCATGCAGGACGACGACAAGGTCGCCGACAAGCCCGAGCCGGCCAAGTCCATCGAGCACAACAATGCCGCGCCGACCGCGGCACGGTCCGACGTCGGCAGCAAGGCCGTCTAAGCCAGAGAGCACGCGAGACGCGGGTAGCGGACCCGATCCTGCGCGCGAGGGATTGGGCCGGCTGCGGCTGGCGTGAACGGAAGACCTCATGTTCGATATCGGGTGGAGTGAACTGGTCCTGATCGGGGTCGTGGCCCTGATCGCCATCGGCCCGAAAGAGCTGCCGGGCGTGCTGCGCATGGTCGGGCAGTGGATGGGCAAGGCGCGGAAGATGGCCGCCGAATTCCAGGGCCAATTCCAGGAAGCGATGCGCGAGGCCGAAATGGCCGACCTCAAGAAGAGCTTCGACGAGGTCAAGGAAGCGGCTTCCGGTTTCGCCGGCAACAATCTGATGACCTCGCTTCAGAAAGACGTCAGCGACGCGCTCCGCGTCGATGCGCTGGACAAGCCGGCCGAGACCTCGGCCTCGACCGGCGCCGAACCGCCGGCGACTTCAAGCGAAGCGGTGACGACGCCCACCACGCCGGAAGCGCCGACGCCCGAGACCTTCGTGGAAGCCGAGGCACATGCGGCCGTGAACGAGCCGCTCGCCATCACCCGTGAGGTCGAGCAGGCGCAGGTCGCTCAAGGTTCGGTCACGCAAGGCTCGATCACGCAAGATTCGGTCACGCAGGACACTGCGCCGGCCGAGGCGATCAAGGACGCCAAAGCGTCATGAGCGCCGCTGATATCGAGGCCAGCAAAGCTCCCCTGATGGACCATTTGATCGAGCTGCGTTCGCGGCTGATCAAAGCGCTGCTCGGCTTCGGCATTGCCTTCATCTTCTGCTTCTTCTTCGCCAAGCAGATCTACAATGTGCTGGTCTGGCCATTCGTGTGGGTCGCGGGTCCCGAGAACTCGAAATTCATCTACACCGCGCTGCTGGAATATTTCATCACCCAGCTCAAGCTTGCGCTGTTCGGCGCCGGCTTCATCTCGTTCCCGATCGTCGCGACGCAGATCTACAAGTTCGTCGCTCCGGGCCTCTACAAGCACGAGAAGCAGGCCTTTCTGCCGTATCTGGTCGCGACCCCGTTCTTCTTCGTGTTGGGTGCCGCACTGGTCTATTTCGTCGTGCTGCCGATGCTGGTCCGCTTCTCGCTCGGCATGCAGCAGGCCGGCAGCGACGAGACCGCGCAGATCCAGCTGCTGCCCAAGGTCGGCGAATATCTGTCGCTGATGATGTCGCTGATCTTCGCCTTCGGCATCGCCTTCCAGCTTCCGGTGATCCTGACGCTGCTCGGACGCATCGGCATCGTCACGTCAAAAATGCTGCGCGAGAAGCGCCGCTATTTCATCGTCGTTGCCTTCGTCATCGCGGCCGTTCTGACCCCGCCCGACGTGCTCAGCCAGTGCTCGCTCGCGATCCCCTTGCTCGCGCTCTACGAGGGCTCGATCATCGCGGTGGGAATTGTGGAGAAGAAGGCGGCCGCTTCAAAGGCCACCACCGGCACTGACGTATCGACGCCGGCCGACCCGGCGGAGTAAGGCGCCCCGATCTCCGCTGTCATTCCCCGCCTTGTGCGCAATTGCGCACTGGAGCGGGGAATCCAGTACGCCGCCGCCCATCGGGGGAATCACGGACGTCTCTGGAATACTGGATCACCCGCTTTCGCGGGCGATGACAGCCGTGCTAGGGGAAGCAGCCATTTGCATAAATGCAAATCCAGGATTTGCAGGGTTGCAACAAGCCCCAGGACCTCGGCCATGCACGACATCAAATCGATCCGCGACAACCCGCAAGCCTTCGACGCCGGCCTTGCACGACGTGGCCTGAAGCCACTGTCGGCGTCGCTGCTCGCGATCGACGAGACCCGGCGTGCGGCGATCCTGGCTTCCGAGCAGGCGCAGGCGCGGCGCAATGCGGCCTCCAAGGAAATCGGCGATGCCAAGAAGGCGAAGGACGAGGCGCGCGCGGCGAAGTTGATGGCGGAAGTTACCGAGCTCAAGACCACGATGCCGGAGCTCGAGGCGACCGCGAAGGCTGCCGACGAGGAGCTCGCCAAGGAGCTGGCGGCGATCCCGAATCTGCCGCTCGGCGAGGTGCCCGATGGTGTCGACGAGCACGGCAATGTGCAGCGCCATGTCTTCGGCAACAAGCGCAACTATGCGTTCGTGCCAAAACCCCATGACGATCTCGGCGCCGCGCTCGGTGACATGGATTTCGAGATCGCGGCGAAGCTCTCCGGCGCGCGCTTCGTCGTGCTGAAGAAGGGACTGGCGCGGCTCGAGCGCGCGCTCGGTCAGTTCATGCTGAATCTACACGTCGACGAGCACGGCTATACCGAGATCAATCCGCCGCTGCTCGTGCGCAACGAGATCATGTTCGGCACCGGACAATTGCCGAAATTCGAGGACGACCAGTTCTGGGCGATCAAGGGCGAATTGCTCGCCGAGCCCGACCATGAGCGGCTCCGCACCGAGCGTCTCGGGATCATTCCGACCGCGGAGGTGGCGCTCACCAATCTCGTCCGCGAATCCATCCTTGACGAAAAGCAGCTGCCGATGCGACTGACCGCGCTGACGCCTTGCTTTCGCGCGGAGGCGGGCGCCGCTGGGCGCGATACCCGCGGCATGATCCGGCAGCACCAGTTCACCAAGGTCGAACTGGTCTCGATCACGACGCCGGAGACGAGCAAGGACGAGCACGAGCGCATGCTCGCCTGTGCCGAGGAAGTGCTGCGGCGGCTCGACCTGCATTACCGTGTGATGACGCTGTGCACCGGGGATATGGGTTTCTCGTCGCAAAAAACCTATGACATCGAGGTCTGGATGCCGGGCCAGGGCGACGGCGGGGCATTCCGCGAGATCTCGAGCTGCTCGGTGTGCGGCGATTTCCAGGCCCGCCGGATGGACGCGCGCTCGCGCGGCCCCGATGGCAAGCCGCGGTTCGTGCACACGCTCAACGGCTCCGGCACAGCGCTCGGCCGCGCGCTGATCGCCGTGACGGAGACCTATCAGCAGGAGGACGGCTCTATCGCGGTCCCCAGCGTGCTCCAGCCCTATATGGGCGGGCTGAAGGTGGTCGCACGCGACTAGGCGTGCTGCCCATCTGAAACGGAGAAACGTTTGGTTGCGAAGATCGGGCGGCCGGTTATCCTGCCGGCCACCCGACAACGCGAACCCATCGTTCATGGCCTTGCACCGCGATATCTTCTGGGTCGGCAGACAATGGGCGGTGACGGGGGCCGGCATCCAGGCTGTCGATCAGCGGCTGCGTGGCGTGCTCGACATCGAGATCACGCGGCTCTGGGACGATCATCTCGTCCAGAGCCGGCGGGCGAAGCCCGGTGTGAATGCCGCGGATTTCGACCAGGCACTGACGCTGGCGCGCGAACGCTTTCCGCAGACGCCGGTAGCGGACCCGTTCGTTGCACAGCTGGAGGCGCTCGGCGTGATCGAGGTGCCGACCGTGACCCGGGTCGTGCCGGCGATGAAATTGCATGCCGAGGGCCGGCTGGCGCGCTTTCTGCCGCAATGGCGCGTTCGCCGATAGCCGGCCCGCCGGCAACCGGCTGCCGGCCCCATTCGGCCGGTTTGCCTGATCGGCCCCGGCCGGATAAGACGGCTCAGACCCCGCTTCAGGAATCGACCTTTCGCATGCGCATTCTCTGCACCAATGACGACGGCATCCACGCCCCCGGCCTCAAGGTCCTGGAGGAGATCGCGCGCGCATTGTCCGATGACGTCTGGGTTGTCGCGCCTGAGCTCGACCAGTCCGGCGTGTCGCATTCGCTGTCGCTGAACGATCCGCTGCGCCTGCGCGAGGTGGGTCCGCGGCATTTCGCGGTGCGCGGCACGCCGACCGACTGCGTCATCATGGGCGCGCGCCACATCCTCGGCGCCAAGCTGCCCGATGTCGTGCTGTCCGGCGTCAACAAGGGCCGCAACGTCGCCGAAGACGTGGTCTATTCCGGCACGATCGCCGGCGCGCTGGAGGGAACCATTTTGGGGCTGCCGTCCTTCGCCCTGTCGCAGGAGTTCAGCGTCGAGACCCGCGACCGGCCGCTATGGGACACTGCGCGCAAATTCGGGCCCGACATCCTGCGCAAGGTGATCGCGGCCGGCATCCCGAAGGACACGGTGATCAACGTCAACTTCCCGGCCTGCGCGCCGGAGGATGTGCTGGGCATTCGGGTGACGCGGCAGGGCAAGCGCAATCTCGGGTTCCTCAAGATCGACGAGCGCAGGGACGGCCGTGGCAATCCCTATTTCTGGATCGGCTTTGAGCGCACCGCGATGATGGATACGCCGGCCGACGGCACCGATCTCGCGGCGCTGCGCGAGCGCTACGTCTCCGTCACGCCGCTCAGGCTCGACCGGACCAACGAGGGGTTTTCGGAGGCGCTGAGTGCGACGCTGAAGTAAGTCCGACGCTGAAGTAATCCGACCTCGAACGCGGCCTAGCCGCCGCGAAGAGCGGCTTCGATGGTCTTGCCGAGGGCGTCGAGCTGAAACGGCTTCTGAAGCGCCGGCCGATCGCGGTACTGCTCGGGCAGGCCGGAGGAGCCGTATCCGGTGGCGAAGATGAACGGGCAGCCCTTCGCCTTGATGACATCGGCGACCGGCGAGATGACCTTGCCGTTGACGTTGACGTCGAGAATGGCGATGTCGAACTCGGTTGCCTGGGCGAGCCGCATGGCTTCGGTGATGTCGCCAGCCTCGGCTGCGATCTTGTAGCCAAGCTCTTCGAGCATGTCCGCGACCATCATCCTGATCATCACCTCGTCTTCCACGAGGAATACAGAGCGGCCGGTAAGCCCCGTCGCAGTCATGGTCGAGTCCTTGCCCATCGCCAAAAACGTTCGCAGATAACATGAATCGACGCAATGCGCGTTTCGACGAACGGATGCCTGAAATGGCCATCGCGGCTCGCCCGTTGCAAGCCAATTTGTGGTCAACTACGCCATCCGAAGCCTATCATGGGTTCCCTGAGCCGGAACAAGAATCTCGCGCCCCAGGTTGGCATCCCGGACCGCAAAGACAGCACAAGCAGGCAATGACCTCCCATCAGCACCCGCCGGAAAAGATGATGTTTCAGCTCACGCTGAGGCGTCGGGGCATCAGCGACCAGGCGGTCCTGCGGACCATGGAGGAGGTGCCGCGCGATCAATTCGTCGACGACGCCGATCGCGACGGCGCCTATCGCGACAGCGCGCTGCCGATCGCCTGCGGGCAGACCATCAGCCAGCCCTTCGTCGTCGCCTACATGACCGAGCAGCTCCAGCTTCAGAAGAAGCACCGCGTGCTCGAGATCGGCGCCGGCTCGGGCTACCAGGCGGCGGTGTTGTCGCGGCTCGCCGGTCAGGTGCTGACGGTCGAGCGTTACCGCAAGCTGGCGGATGCCGCCCGTATCAGGCTTGAAAAGCTCAACTATCACAACGTCGAGGTGATGCTGGGCGACGGACTCAATCTGCCCCCCAATATCGGCCCGTTCGACCGCATCATCGTCACGGCCGCGATGGAGCAGCTCCCGGACAACCTGGTCGAGCGGCTGGAGGTGGGCGGCATCCTGATCGCGCCCGTCGGCCCGCATCAGGGGGTGCAGACGCTAATCCGTCTGAGCCGGACCGAAGCCGGGATCGAGCGCAAGGAACTTGTCGAGGTCCGGTTCGTGCCGGCGCTGCCCGGTGTGGCGCGGGAGCTGTAGATTTCCGGATTGGCTGTGCTGCCAACATCTTATTGGGAGGGTTAAGCCGTTATTTACTCGGCGCGTGTTTACTTAAAACACCAGTTCTGTTGCGTACGAGTGAGTAACCATGTCCGTTGCCGCCGAGTTGCTTTACTCGCGCCGTGTGCCGCAGGTCGCGGTGCTGGCGCTGATCTCCTTCAGCTTCGCAGGGTGCAGCGCCGACATGTCGTCGCGCATGTCCCAGTCGAACTTCTCCAATCCCTTTGCGCAGGAATCGACCGGTTCGGTGCAGCAGGCACCGCCGCCGCAGCGTGAGTTGCCGCAATATTCGCGGCCGCAGACGCAGCCCGGTTATTATCAGTCGCAGCCTTTGCCGCCGGCGGTGTCCGCGCCGCAATCCTACCCCGTTGCGGCAGGCGGCGTGTCCGGAGGCGGCCGGGGTGTCGGGTCCTACGCACCCCCGGCGCAGCCGCATCTGGAGACCACGGCCACCGTGCCGCCGCGCTCGGTTGCAGCCGCCCAGCCGGTCGGTGGAACCAAGATCATCGTCGGCACCAGCGATACGCTCGACCTGCTTGCCAAACGCTATCGCGTCACGCCACAGGCGATTCTTGCCGCCAACGGCTATAAGGGGCCGCGCGCGCTCTCGCCCGGCCAGCAACTGATCATTCCGCACCAGGCTACGGCCGCTGCGCCCGCGCCGCTCATGGCTCCCGTTGCCGCTGCCCCCGCGCTGGCGCCTGCTGCGAGGCCGGTTGCGGCCGTTGCCGCGCCGTCGAGCACGCACTTCGTGAACCACGGCGACACGCTCGCCAGCATTGCCCGCAAGAACCACATCTCGGCGGCCGAACTGGCCCGCGCCAACGGCCTCGATCCCTCTGCAAAACTCAAGCTCGGCGCCAGGCTGGCCGTGCCCGGCGCCAAGACCGCAGCTGTCGCGGCACCGCTTGCCGCGGCTCCGGTCGGAGCCGCTCCCGTTGTGGGGACGCTGCAGCCCGTTGCGGCCGCCCCTGCGCCCGCCACCAAGATGGCGGCCGTCGCCGCGCCGGTGCAGAGCGCGCGCCTGGCCCAGGCCACGGCGAATGTGGAAGACAAGGCCGCGGAGGCTCCGGCGAAAGCTGCGGAGACCACCAGCGCGCTGCCGACTTTCCGCTGGCCGGTGCGCGGCAAGGTGGTCACGAGCTACGGCGCCAAGACCAATGGCAAGTCCAACGACGGCATCAATCTCGCGGTGCCCGAGGGTACGCCGGTCAAGGCGGCTGAAGACGGTGTCGTTGCCTATTCCGGCAACGAGCTGAAAGGTTACGGCAATCTCGTCCTGGTTCGGCACTCCAACGGCTACGTCACCGCATATGCCCATGCGAGTGAGCTGATGGTGAAGCGCGGCGATACCATCAAGCGCGGCCAGGTCATTGCCAAGTCGGGTCAATCCGGGGAGGTGGCGTCGCCGCAGCTCCACTTCGAGATCCGTAAGGGATCGAGCCCGGTTGACCCGCTTCAATTCCTGAACGGGGCGTGAGCTTGAAATAGGGCGCGCCATCGCCACAAACGCGGTGTCGTCGCCCGGCTCGACCGGGCGACCCAGTACGCCGCAGCGTCTCGATCGATCAAAACCGTCTCCGGAATACTGGATTCCCCGCCTGCGCGGGGAATGACAGTCAGGGAAGTGGCGGCAGCTTGCTACGTCGCCGTCAGCTTCACGCCAAGCCGTCCCGCAAGCTCCTGCACGAACTGCCAGGCGACGCGGCCCGAGCGCGAGCCGCGCGTCGTCGACCATTCAAGGGCCTCGCGCTCCAGCGCGTCGTCGTCGACCTTGACGCCGAAATGGCTGCAATAGCCCCGCACCATGGCGAGATATTCGTCCTGGCTGCAGCGGTGGAAGCCGAGCCAGAGACCAAAGCGATCCGACAGCGAGACCTTCTCCTCGACGGCTTCGCCGGGATTGATCGCGGTCGAGCGCTCGTTCTCGATCATCTCGCGCGCCAGCAGATGGCGGCGGTTGGAGGTGGCGTAGAGGATGACGTTCTCCGGCCGACCCTCGATGCCACCTTCGAGCACCGCCTTGAGCGATTTGTAGGACGCATCATTGCCGTCGAAGGAGAGGTCGTCGCAGAACACGATGAAGCGGAAGGACGAGGCGCGAAGCTGCTCCATCAGCGCCGGCAGGCTCTCGATGTCCTCGCGATGAATCTCGATCAGCTTCAGTCTGTCGGCCGGTTTGCGCTCCGCGTTGATGCTGGCATGCGCCGCCTTCACGAGCGACGACTTGCCCATGCCGCGCGCGCCCCAGAGCAATGCGTTGTTGGCGGGCAATCCGTTGGCGAAGCGCTCGGTGTTCTCCATCAGGATGTCGCGCATTCGGTCGACGCCCTTGAGCAGGAACAGTTCGACGCGGCTGACCCGCGGCACCGCCGCAAGGCGGCCGTCCGGATGCCAGACGAAAGCATCCGCCTGCTTGAACGACTCGCGTTCGACGGCGGGCTTGCCTTGAGCGGAGAGGTGCGCCGCGATCGTCTCCAGCGCGCGAACCATGCGCTCCTGGGAGACGCTTTGGCCGGCCTTCGAAGTTGTCTTGGAAGTCGCCTTGGAAGTCGTCTTGGAAGCCGCTTTGAGGGCGGCCTTGGGACGTTTTGCCGCGACGCGGGCTGGCTTCGTGGCAGGGGTACGGGGGCCTTTGCCGGCCGGGCTTTTGCTTGGTTTTTGGGGCATGTCCGAAGTTCCTGAGAATGCAGCCTTATCGGGCCTGAGCGCGCGCCGCAAGGTGGCTAAAAGGGCGGTCTGGCGGCGTTGCAATTGGGGCAATGGCCGCTATAGTCCGCGCGAATTTGACCGAACCGGTCGCCATTTGGGCCTGACCGGTTTTCCCCCGTTCTCACGAGGATCGTCCGAATGCTGATTACCCCTGCGTATGCCCAGGCTGCGGGCGCCGGCGACACCAGTGGCATGTTGATGTCGCTGCTGCCGTTCGCCCTGATCTTCGTGATCATGTACTTCCTGATTCTGCGTCCGCAGCAGAAGAAGGTCCGTGACCACGCCGACCTCGTGAAGAACATCCGCCGCGGCGACACCGTCGTGACCTCGGGCGGCCTCGTCGGCAAGGTCACCAAGGTCGTCGACGACGACCAGATCGAGTTCGAGATCGCCGATGGTGTGCGCGTGCGGCAGATGCGCTCGATGGTCTCTGGCGTGCGCGCCAAGGGCGAGCCGGCCAAGGAATCCAAGGAAAGCGCCAAGGATAGCGCCAAGGACGACGCCGCGGCGAAGTGAGCGCTTCCGCGAGTCTCTGAAATCCCCTGATCTGACAGGTCCAGTCGATGTTGTATTTCACGCGGTGGAAGGCGCTCGGGATTATCCTGACGGCGCTGATCGTGTGCCTCTGCGCGGTCCCGAACTTCTTTCCGGAAGCGCAGGTCAAGACCTGGCCCGCCTGGGCGCAGCGTCGGCTCGTGCTCGGCCTCGATCTCCAGGGCGGCTCCTATCTGCTGCTCGAGGTGGACGGCAACTATGTGAAGAAAGAGAGGCTCGACCAGGTCCGCGACGATGTTCGCCGGACGCTGCGCGATGCCAAGATCGGCTTCACCGGCGGCGTCACCGTGCGCAACGACGCGGCCGAGGTGCGGATCACCAAGGAATCCGACCTGCAGCCTGCGCTCGCCAAGCTGCGCGAGCTGTCCCAGCCGCTGGGCGGACTGGTCGGATCCAGCGGTCAGCGCGACCTGGATGTCACTGACGCCGGCGGCGGCGTGATCCGCCTCACCATCCCGCAGGCCGCGATGCTCGACCGCATGCGCAAGACCATCGAGCAGTCGATCCAGATCGTCGAACGCCGCGTCAACGAGCTCGGCACCGTCGAGCCCGTCATCCAGCGCCAGGGCAACGACCGCATCCTGGTACAGGTCCCCGGCCTCCAGGACCCGACTCGTCTGAAGGAATTGCTGGGCAAGACCGCGAAGATGGAATTCCGCATGGTCGATACGTCTGTGCCGCCCGATCAGGCGCAGCAGGGACGTTTGCCGCCGGAATCCGAGCTTCTGATGAGCGCGTCGCCGCCGCCCACACCCTATGTGGTCAAGAAGCAGGTGCTGGTCGCCGGCGGCGATCTGACCGATGCCCAGGCGAGCTTCGACCAGCGCACGAGCGAACCCGTCGTCAGCTTCAAGTTCAATACCTCAGGAGCGCGCAAGTTCTCGCAGGCCACCCAAGAGAACGTCGGGCTGCCTTTTGCGATCGTGCTCGACAACAAGGTCATCTCGGCTCCCGTGATCCGCGAACCGATCACTGGCGGACAGGGCCAGATCTCCGGCAGTTTCACCGTGCAATCGGCCAACGATCTCGCGATCCTGCTGCGCGCCGGCGCGCTGCCGGCACCGCTCACGGTGGTCGAGGAGCGCACCGTCGGTCCGGGCCTCGGCCAGGACTCGATCGAGAAGGGCGAGCTCGCCGCCTATGTCGGCTCGATCCTGGTGATCATCTTCATGCTCTTGACCTACCGGCTGTTCGGCGTGTTCGCCAACATCGCGGTGGCCATCAATGTGGCCATGATCTTCGGCCTGTTGTCGCTGCTCAACGCCACGCTGACGCTGCCCGGCATCGCCGGCATCGTGCTCACCGTCGGCATCGCGGTCGATTCCAACGTGCTGATCTACGAGCGCATCCGCGAGGAATTGCGTGGTGGTCGCAACGCGATCTCGGCGATCGACGCCGGCTTCAAGCGGGCGCTTGCGACCATCCTCGATTCCAACATCACCACTTTCATTGCCGCCGCGGTGCTGTTCTACATCGGCACCGGTCCGGTGCGCGGCTTCGCCGTGACGCTCGGAATCGGCATCATCACCACGGTGTTCACCGCCTTCACCCTGACCCGGCTGATCGTGGCCTGGTGGGTGCGGTGGAAGCGGCCGCAGAGCGTGCCGATCTAGGAGCCTGATCGTGAATCACACCGTTCTCATCGGGCTCGGCGTCCTCATTGCCATCCTCACCGTGGTTGCGGCATTCGGCTGGCTGCCGTCGCTGCGCATCGTCCCCGACGATACTCATTTCGACTTCACGCGGTTTCGCCGGATCAGTTTCCCGATCTCGGCGGCGCTGTCGATCGTCGCGATCACGCTGTTCTTCACCCATGGACTGAATTTCGGCATCGACTTCCGCGGCGGCACGCTGCTGGAGGTGCAGGCCAAGTCTGGCACCGCCGATATTGCGGCGATGCGTACGACGTTGGATGGCCTGCGTCTCGGCGAAGTCCAGTTGCAGCAATTCGGCGGCCCCGCGGACGTCCTGATCCGCGTGGCGGAGCAGCCGGGCGGCGACGCCGCACAGCAGGAGGCCGTGCAGAAGGTCCGCACCGCGCTTGGCGATTCCGTCGACTATCGCCGCGTCGAGGTGGTGGGACCGCGCGTCTCCGGCGAGCTGCTGGCCTACGGCATGCTCGGCCTGATGCTGGCGATCGTCTCGATCCTGGTCTACCTCTGGTTCCGCTTCGAGTGGCAGTTCGCGCTCGGGGCCATGATCGCCAACGTGCACGACATCGTGCTGACGATCGGCTTCATGTCGATCAGCCAAGTCGATTTCGACCTGACCAGCATCGCGGCGCTTCTGACTATTTTGGGCTATTCGCTCAACGACACCGTCGTCATCTACGACCGCATCCGTGAAATGCTGCGGCGCTACAAGAAGATGCCGATGCCGCAGCTTCTCAACGAATCAATCAACTCGACGCTGTCGCGCTCGATCATCACCCATTTCACCGTGACGCTGGCGCTGCTGGCGCTGCTGCTGTTCGGCGGCCATGCCATCCACAGCTTCACCGCGGTGATGATGTTCGGCGTGGTGCTGGTCGGCACGTATACCTCGATCTTCATTGCAGCCCCGATCCTGATCTATCTCGGCGTCGGCGAGCATCGCGAAGATGCGGTCGATAAGGCTACGCCGGCGAAGAAAAGCAAGGCATGATCCGAACCGCATGCCCTCGCAGGAGTTTGCGAGGGCAGTAAGCTCATTCGGACGAAGCTCATGGCCGGCGATCCCAACGCACCGCATTTCCCCCGCTCGGCGCCGATCGAAGCCTATGGCAAGGGCGGCTTTGCCTTTGCCGGCATGTCGCATCGGGGATCGCTGCTTTGCCTGCCCGACGCGATCTGGGCCTGGGACATAACGGACCCCGCGAAGATCGACCGCTATTCGCTGGATCGAGTCTTTAAGTCCGCCAACAGCATCGACACGCTCCTGATCGGCACCGGAACCGGGGTCTGGCTGCCGCCAGCGGAACTGCGCCAGGCGCTCAAAGCGGCGAGGGTGGTTCTGGATACGATGCAGACCGGTCCCGCCGTGCGCACCTACAACATCATGATCGGCGAACGGCGGCGCGTCGCGGCCGCGCTGATCGCCGTGCCATGAGTCGTGCCATGAGTGGCTCCGCGCCGGCGCCGGATTCTGCCGCGTTCTGCGCTGACCTCGTACGCAGCCACGACTTTCCGCGCTATGCCGCGACCCTGTTCGCGCCCGCTGCCGAGCGTCGCGCGCTGCTGGCGCTCTATGCCTTCAATGTCGAGATCGTCCGCGTCCGCGACCAGGTGAGCCAGCCCTTGCCCGGTGAAATCCGCCTGCAATGGTGGACCGACATGCTGTCGGGCCAGGTCCATGGCAGCGCCGAGGGCAATCCGGTAGCGGCGGAGCTTCTCCGCGCAATCCGTGATTTCGACCTGCCGGTCGAGCCGCTGTCGCTGCTCGCCGACGAGCATCAATTCGATCTCTACAACGACCCAATGCCAACAATGGCGGCGCTGGAAGGCTACCTCGCGGCGACCTCATCGGCGCTGTTCGATCTCGCCGCTCGGATCATGGGACCACCGTCGGAGGCGGCCGAGCATCTCGCCCGCCATGCCGGGCTGGCGCAGGGCATCATACAGGTCATCGCCAATCTGCCGCGCGATGCGGCGCGCCGGCAATTGTTCATGCCGCAGCAGGTGCTGGCGAGCCACGATTGCGACGTGGAAGACGTGTTCGCCGGCAAGGAGACGCCAAACTTGCGCGCCGCGCTGGACCAACTCTCGGGCGAGGCGCGGCAACATTTGACGACGGCCTTGTCGCTGCTGGTGGAGGTGCCGGCATCAGTGCGTCCAGCGTTCCTTCCGCTCGGACAAGCGCGGGCCGACCTCAAGCGCCTGTCGCAGCCCGGGCGCAATCCATTTACGCCGCAACCGTTATCGCGGCTGCGTGCGCTGTGGACGCTTTGGCGGGCTTCACGTTCGCGGGAATTTACCAAATAGCGGTTGGCTTATCGCCGGAGCCGGGCAAATGCCCTATGCTGTCCTATGGCTGAGTTGTCCCAAAGCATCTCCTCAGATCTCAGCGGCCTTCCGGTCGCACCGGCCGACATCCATGCCGCTGCCGAGACGATCCGCGGCGCCGTCGTCGAGACGCCCTGTAGCTACAGCCGCACGCTGAGCAATATCTGCGGCTGCGACATCTGGCTGAAATTCGAGAACCTCCAGTTCACCTCCTCGTTCAAGGAGCGCGGCGCGCTCAACCGCCTCACGGCGCTGACGCCGGAGGAGCGCGCGCGAGGCGTCGTCGCGATGTCGGCGGGTAATCACGCGCAAGGCGTCGCCTATCACGCCAAGCGGCTCGGCATTCCCGCCACCATCGTCATGCCGGTCGGCACACCCATGGTGAAGGTCGAAAACACCAGGCATCACGGCGCCGAGGTGGTGGTGACGGGTGCCACGCTGGAGGAGGCGGCCGCGTATGCGCGCAGCCACGGCGAAGCCTGCGGCATGATCTTCGTCCATCCCTATGACGATCCGCTTGTCATCGCGGGGCAGGGCACGGTCGGGCTGGAAATACTCAAGGCCGTGCCGGAGCTCGATACGCTGGTCGTCCCGATCGGCGGCGGTGGCCTGATCAGCGGGATCGCCATTGCCGCGAAATCGATCAAGCCGTCGCTGCGGATCCTCGGCGTCGAGGCCTGGCTCTACCCCTCGATGTACAATGCCATCCATAACGGCAATCTGCCGGCGCGTGGCGACACACTCGCCGAAGGCATTGCGGTGAAGTCGCCCGGCAAGCTCACGACCGAAATCGTCCGCCGCCTTGTCGACGACATTGCGCTCGTCAACGAAGCCGAGCTCGAGCGCGCGGTGGCAACCCTGATCTCGATCGAGAAGACGGTTGTCGAAGGCGCCGGCGCCGCCGGTCTCGCCGCACTGATGTCCGACCCGTCCCGTTTCGCCAGCCAGAAGGTCGGGCTGGTGCTGAGCGGCGGCAATATCGACACGCGGCTGATTGCATCAGTCCTGACCCGCGAGTTGGCGCGTGAGGGGCGGCTCACCCAGCTGTCGCTCGACATCCCCGACAGGCCTGGCCAACTGGCTGCGGTCGCGGCACTGCTGGCCGAGGCCGGCGCCAACATCATCGAGGTCTCGCACCAGCGCACCTTCTCGGATCTTCCAGCCAAGGCAACGTTGCTGCAATTGGTGATCGAGACCCGCGACAGCGCCCATCTCGACGAGGTCATGGCGAAGCTTGGGGCATCCGGATTGAGTGCGCGCTGTACCTGAGCTGTGCGCGCGCCCGCCGCTATCGCGGCGTCAAACCGCCAGATGGACGATCAACCGATCGATCTCGGCTTCCGTATTGTAGTAATGCGGGGAGGCGCGCACCACCGGCGGCAGCGAGCGAATTTCGGCATCGATGCGCGTGCTCGACGGATCTGAGGCACCGATCGTGATGCCGCCTGCGGCCGCGTTGCTGACGACCGCTTCAGCCTCGTACCCGTCCACCGTGAAGCTGACGATGGCTCCCGGAGCGCGTCCGAGGTCACGAATTCTGATACCGCGAATGGACGCAAGGCCGCCCCGGAGGCGGTCCGCCAGCATGCGGCAACGCTGCTCGATGGCGCCTATGCCGATATCGAGGGCATAATCGACAGCCGCGCCCAGCCCAAGCCGGGCTGCGTAGTTGTTCTCCCAGGTCTCGAAACGGCGCGCATCGTCACGCAGCCGGTAAGCGTCCCGGGACACCCAGGGTGCGGCGAAGTGGTCGATCATTGGCGGTTCGAGCCGCTGCAGCATCGCCCGGCGAACGTAGAGAAAACCGGTGCCGCGCGGGCCGCGGAGGAATCTGCGACCGGTCGCCGACAACATGTCACAGCCGATGGCCTCGACGTCGACCGCCATTTGTCCGACCGCCTGGCAGGCGTCGAGCAGATAAGGAATGCCTCGCGCTCGCGCGATCTTGCCGACGGCCGCAGCCGGATTGACCAGCCCGCCATTGGTCGGAACCCATGTGATCGCAATCAGTTTCACGCGCTCATCGATCATGTTTTCGAGCGCGTCAACGTCGAGCTCGCCGCTAGCATCGCTCGGCACGATGTCGATCGCGACGCCTGTTCGCTTGGCGACCTGGAGAAAGGCGACATAGTTGGCAGCGTACTCCGCCTCGGCGGTCAGGATCCGGTCGCCCTGACGAAATGGAAGCGCGTAGAACGCCATCTGCCAAGCAACCGTCGCATTCTCCATGAGGGCGATCTCATCGGGTGCGGCATTCAGCAGGCGCGCCACTGAGCCGTAGACGGATTCAAGCCGGGGCGCCTCACGGTCGGCGGCGGCATAGCCTCCGACCTCGCTCTCCAGATCGATATGCTGCTTCATGGCTTCGGCGACAGCGACAGGCATGAGAGCCGCCCCCGCGTTGTGCAGATACGCAAGTCTGGAAGTGGCTGGCGTGTCGGCACGTACTCGCTCGATGTTGATCAAGTCAATCTCCGGCTCGGACTATCGTCGCGTCAGTGCGGCATTTCCTCGAACTGCGGCAGGTTGAGCGGCGTGTTCCACGACATGCGACGCTTGGTGAACATCTCGAGCTTCGGTGCGACGAGGTCGGGCCGGTCGAGGCTGCCCAACTGGACGAAGACCGTCTTGGGGAAGCTATCGAGGTTAGTGGTAAAGACCCGCGAACCGCATTCCGGGCAGAAATTGCGATCCAGGCCTTTGCCGGAATTGGCGATGTAGTGAAACGCCTTCGGCTTGCCGCAGAGAAGCGTGAAATCGTCCTCGGGCACCGCGAAGAAGGTCGCCATCTCGCCGCCGGAAGCGCGCTTGCAGTCGTTGCAATGACAATTGGCGATGAAGGACGGATCGGTGCTGAATTCGAACTTGATTGCGCCACAGGCGCATTGAGCGGTGTATTTTTTGGCCATTGATCGCCTCAGGTTGGTTGAGGATAGCGGCGCGGTCATATTGGCCGGTCGGAGAAGCGCGCGCAACAATGCTTCCGGCGTGGCGTCTCGCCTCAGATGCAGAGGCCGAGCAGCTTGATGTGGCAGCCGCCGGATTTGGGCTTGCTCGCAGGAGCGGCTTCGCGTTTCACGGCAACGAGGGGCTCCTTGTCCTTCTTGCCTTTGCCCTTCGGCTCGTAGTCGCCGGCGATCACCATCGCCCAATAGGTGCGTTTGCCGCTGGCGTTTTTCGCGCTCGCGATCCCGACGCGGGAAGCGTTGTGCAGCAGCAAATTTTTGCGGTGTCCCGACGAGTCGATCCACTGTCCCAGGGTCTTCTCGAAATTGTCGTAGCCGTAGGCGATGTTCTCGGCGGCGCGGCCTGCGCCGGCCGGTGCGACCCGGCGGTTGAACGGGCCGAGGGCGTCGTGACTGAGGTCGTCCTTCGTCGCCATCGCGCGCGCCTGGTCCATTGCGATGCGGTCGAGGGTCGAATCGCGGACGACGCGGACCTCTCCATGTTTGAGGCGGAAGCTGGAGATCAGCTCGGCCGGGGACTCGGCCATTGCGGGCGCGGCGGCGAGCAGCAGAAGGCCGGCGATCAGGCCGCCAACCACACGATGCATCATCGTCCCCCGAGTGCCCATGACCCCGCCAAGCCCCGCCGCCAAGTTCGAATTATCGGATCGCTTCTCTATCGCCAATGTGGACGCTTCAAGGCGTGATCCACACTAGCCGGCAGGCAGGTCGGCCTCGAAATTGAAACGGTCGCGCAGGTTCTTGCGCTGCTCCAAGATGTCCTTGAGGAAAGCGCGGTCCTGGTCGTTCTTCATCATCGGCTCGATCAGGTCGAGCTGGTTCATGGCGACCAGTTGCAGAATCTCCGTGCGCGGCTTGCCGTCGGCGTTGCGTGGCAGCGCGTGCACGACCTGGATGTGTTCCGGGGGCTTCGGCCCTTTGGCGGCGCTGAGCTCGTTCCGCAATTGGCCTTCGAGCGCGGCCTGATCGGCTTCGACGAAGGCATAGAGCCCGACGCCGGAGCGGCGGTCGGCAAAGGCCACGATGGCGGTGTCGCGCACGGCGGGGTTCTTGCGGATCAATTCCGCCAACACCGGCGCGTCGTTGACGAGCCTTCGGCCGCCGCCTTCACGGTCGGTGAAGTTGAACAGGCCGCGCGTGATTGCCCGATAAACCTTCTTGCCGGTAGCCAGCCAGAGGCTGGCGGCGAACGACTTCTTCGCCAGGATTTTCCGCTCGCGCGGCGTCAGCGCCTCGGGCGCGTAGGAGCGCTTGTGCTTAAGCAGATGCCGGAGATCTTCATAGGCCAGGATGCGGTAAAGCCGGCCGCGACGGTCAAAGCAGGCCGCGAGCTGGAAGTCGGTCACATAGGCGCGACCGTCGCGGCCGACCAGCCAGTTCTGTTCCTTGGCAAGATCGTTGTGGCAGATGCCGGCGCGGCGCAGCCGTCGCAGCGCGGCCTTGGCCGAGCGAAAATAGGCGAGGTCGCCATGCGGTTTCGCCAAATGCAGCGCGACACCATCGACGAAGCTGCGCACCAGCGCGCGGCGTCCGGCCCACAGCAGCTCGGGGCCGACATCGAGCCCCTTGGCGAGTGCCAGCGCATGCGTCTCACGGGCGAACAGATGGCGCGCCAAAAGGAATGACCACCACGGCGCCTCGTCGAGGCGGCGCAGCACCGCGTCGACCTCGCCGTCATCGTCGCGGAAGCGGCCGCGTTCGACGGTCGAGAACACGTCGCGCTTGAGCAGCACGCCCTCGGTCCAGCGCGCCGAGAGTGTTGCGGCGTCGTCTTTGGGAAGGTTCATCGAAAACTCACGCCGCAGCGGCAATGCGCAGGTGATCGGCGATCCAGCGATCGAGATCGGCGAGCGCGAGCGCACTCATCGCCTGCTTTTTGGCCACCGTCTTCTCGTTGCCGCGCAGTCGGCTTCCGTCGGGCTTCTTCGTCGGTGCGCTGGCGAGCGGCGGGAACAGGCCGAAATTGATGTTCATTGGCTGGAACGAGCGCGTGCCGGGCTCGACGGTCTCGATATGGCCGCCGGTGATGTGGCCGAGCAGGGATCCGAGCGCCGTCGTGACCGGCGGACTCGCAAGCGTCTCGCCGCGCACGTCCGCTGCCGCGTAGAGGCCAGCAATCAGGCCGACGCTGGCGGATTCCACATAGCCCTCGCAGCCCGTCATCTGGCCGGCAAAGCGCAGCCGCGGCTGCGCGCGCAGGCGCAATTGGCCGTCGAGCAGCTTTGGCGAGTTGAGAAAGGTGTTGCGATGCAGGCCGCCGAGGCGAGCAAATTCGGCGTTCTCCAGCCCCGGAATGGTGCGGAAGATGCGTTGCTGCTCGCCGTATTTCAGCTTCGTCTGGAAGCCGACGATGTTGTAGAGCGTGCCGAGCTTGTTGTCCTGGCGCAGTTGTACGATCGCGTAGGCCTTAGTGGTGGGATCGTGCGGATTGGTGAGGCCGACCGGCTTCATCGGCCCGTGGCGAAGAGTCTCGGGGCCGCGTTCCGCCATGACCTCGATCGGCAGACAGCCGTCGAAATAGGGCGTGTTGGTCTCCCATTCCTTGAATTCGGTCTTCTCGCCGGCGACCAGCGCTGCGACGAAGCCGTCATACTGCTCCTTTGTCATCGGGCAGTTGATGTAGTCGGCGCCGGTGCCGCCGGGGCCGACCTTGTCGTAGCGCGACTGGAACCAGGCCGCCGACATGTCGATGGATTCGCGGTGCACGATCGGCGCGATCGCGTCGAAGAAGGCGAGGGCGTTCTCGTCGGTCAGCTCGCGGATCGCGTCGGCCAGCGGCGCCGAAGTGAGGGGGCCGGTCGCAACGATGACGTTACTCCATTCGGCGGGCGGCAGGCCTGCGACCTCGCCGCGCGCGATCTCGATCAGGGGATGGTCGTTAAGCGCTTTGGTGACGGCCGCGGAGAAGCCGTCGCGGTCCACCGCCAGCGCGCCGCCGGCGGGCACCTGGTTGGCGTCGGCTGCGCGCATGATCAGCGAGTCGAGGCGGCGCATCTCGGCATGCAGCAGGCCGACGGCGTTGTTGGCGGCATCATCCGAGCGGAACGAATTCGAGCAGACGAGCTCGGCAAGCCCGTCGGTGCGGTGTGCCTCGGTCGTGCGGGTCGGCCGCATCTCGTGCAGCACCACGGGCACGCCGGATTTGGCCGCCTGCCAGGCGGCTTCGGAGCCGGCAAGGCCTGCGCCGATCACGTGCACGGTATTTGATTGGGGTCCTGTCATGGGGCGGACAGGTAGCGCTTTTCGGCGGTCAGTGGAATCGCCGAGATCGAGTTTTCTACCCCCGGATGCGACAACGCCCGCACGAGGCGGGCGCTATCGGTTCGTCCGGTTAAGGGCTGAACGATATCAGCCCTGATACTGACCGGCGGCAACGCGCGGAATGTCCGAGCGATCGAGGCCGATGTCGGCCAATTCGCGATCGCTGAGCTGGGACAGCTCGGCAACATTGCGCTGATAGTCCCGGAAAGCCTGGATCATACGGATGAGCGAGAGCAGCATTGGTAGTCTCCTGTAGTTCGATTCAGCTCTTGCCCGAGCCTCATCGTTGAAATGAATATAGGTGGGAGTGCTGCAGTGCGAAAGTTCCGATGTTGCGATGCAGCTAAGCGCTCAATGCATGGCATTGGTAACGGACGATTAACCCGAAAGCACTCCCGCCCAAAGCGTAGGCGGAACAGGAGGCATGGTGTTAAAAATGCCCGTTAATTCGCGGATTTAATCTTAGCCCAGTCGGTTCCATTCAAAGTCAAGTAGGCTGCTTTCCGGTCGTCGCAAGGTGATTGACTAGCTCCTATACCCAAGTCTCGCATGCGCGAATCGCATGCTCGGTGAAGTATAAAAGTGAACCTGAGTTCATCTCGACGGCCTGCGCGGACACCTTTCCACTGTGGCCAGCAATTCACCCGACGCCGGCGGATCGACGTGACGAACGGCGGCCAGGCAGGGACGAGTTCATTCCGCTTGGTCAGCCCCAACCCCCGGGGCGCGGTGCACACAAGCCGAACGTGTGCCGTTGATTACAAGCGTGTAACGAAAATCAGAAATTTTGCATGTGGCTCTGCGTGGCACGCAACATCACGCAATTCTCGCGGGGAATTCATTGCGTCAAGTTGCCGCGCGCGGAGGAAGGTGATGTCGCAGACTCCGGCAATGTCGCTGGCTCTGGCCCAAGAACAAGAGAAGGAAGGTAACGTCATGACGAAGTTACTCGGGGTTATCGCAATTGCCGCTGTCGCGTTCGCCGTCGCGCCGGCCCAAGCCGCCAAGCACGCCGCAGGCGGCTGCAGTTCGGCCAATCTGGAGAAGACCGAGACCGCGATCGAGAACATGGCCGATGGTGACGGCAAATTCGTAGCGCAGAGGGAGATCGCGGCCGCGCAGGACTCGCTGCTCAACGGCAAAATGGGTGCGTGCGGCGCGCATCTGAACAAGGCGATGCACGCCACCATGGGCAAATAGGGGTAAAAAACGCACAGAGAGGGCCGGTCGTCAGGGATCGGCCCTACGCGTTTTGACGAGGGGCTGCTAAGGGGCGCGCGCGAGCTGCGTGGCGAAATAAGCGATGGTCTTCGAATAGACCTCGCTCTTGTTCCACTGCTGCAGCACCGCGAAGTTCGGACTGCCCGGCTGCCAATCCTTGCCCTTCTGCCAGCCATAACCGGCAAGATAGTTCGCGGTGGAGGCGAGCACGTCGGGGGCGTTGTGCAGGAGATCGCGCTTGCCATTGCCGTCGAAATCGACGGCGTATTTCATCCATGACGACGGCATGAACTGGGTCTGGCCAAGCTCGCCGGCCCAGGCACCCTTCATGTCGGCCGGTGCAAGGTCGCCGCGCTGGACGATGCGGAGCGCATCCAACAGCTCGGCGCGAAATTGTTCGGCGCGGCGGCAGTCATAGGCCAGCGTCGCCAGCGAGCGGATGGTCGCGAACTTGCCGGTATTGACGCCGAAATCGGTCTCGAGACCCCAGATCGCGACCAGCACCTCGCCGGGCACGCCGTAGGTCTGCTCGATGCGCGACAGCACCGAGCCATATTGCTTCATCATGTTGGAGCCGCGCGTCAGGCGCGGCGGCACCATGCGGCCGGAAAACTCCTCGAAGGTCTGGCTGAAGACCTTCTGCGAGCGGTCGCGGTTGAGCACGCTCTGATCGAGCGTCACACCGGCGAGCCCGGCGGAAATGGCCTGTTGCGAGACGCCGTTGGTCGCGGCGTCGGTTTTGAAGTCTGCAAGCCACGCGTCGAAATTGCCCGAACCGCAGGCAACCGCGGCGAGCGCTGGCTGAGCGGATAGGATGGATGCGGTGATGGCTAAGGCTGCGAGGGCGAGACGAGAAATCGTCGGGGTCATTCGAGCAAATAAATTCCGTGAAGTGATCTGAACGGCGGGCACAATCTCGATGGAAACCGCGGCCAAAGCAAGGCGTATGACAGTGCGCGATCCTGCCCGCTCCGGGGCAGGATCGCACGTCACGAAATCGTCAGGCGTCGTTCCGATTGCGCCAGGGGAAGAGGTTGGCGGGGAAGTCGGCGGCCGGCTTGCGTGGACGATGCGGCGGAGGCGGCACCGGACGCGCGCCCGGATCGGCGGCGATTACCTTGCGGTAGAGATGCCAGGTCGCATGGCCGAGCACGGGGACGACCACGGCAAGGCCGAGGAAGGCCGGAATCGTGCCCAGCGCCAGCAGGACGGCCACGATCAGGCCCCAGGCCGCCATCGGCACCGGGTTCTTCGCGACGACGCGCAGCGACGTCACCATGGCCTCGAACGCGCCGGCATGGCGGTCGAGCATCAGCGGGAACGACACGGCGCTGATGCAGAGCGCGGCAAGGGCGAACAGGAAGCCGGTGCCGCAGCCGACCACGATCAGCCACCAGCCTTGCCGGCTCGTGAGAACGCGCGTCAGAAAATCCGAGATCCCGGACGCGCCCTCATAGCCGAAAGCGGCGACGTAGATCGCCTGCGCGGTCGCAACCCAGGTCACGAACAGGGCCAGCAGCAGCGCGCCCAGACCGAGCATGGCGCCGAAGGAGGGCGAACGCAGCACCTCCATGGCATCCCAGGCGCTGGCCTCCTCATAGCGCTCGCGCCGGCTGGAGAGCTCGTAGAGACCGAGCGCCGCGAACGGGCCGATCAGCGCGAAGCCCGCGGCCAACGGAAACAACAACGGCAACACTGAATAGCCCATCACCACGCGGGCGAGCACGAGGCCCAGCACAGGATAGATCACGCAGAGGATGATGGCGTGGCTCGGCACCGCCTTGAAATCGTCCCAGCCGCGCTTGAGCGCATCGTGCAGATCGGAGAGTTGGATGGTTCGGATCACCGGTCCAGCCGCTTCTGCGGTCTGGGCCACGGTGGGGACATTGCCCTGGTAGAGTGTGGCCATGGTCGCTAGCTCCCTTGCCATGCGGCCGCATCTGGCGCCAGCAAACGGCGCAAGCGGCCGCTATTCTGAGTTTCGCGATTCCCAACCAGACGCTCGAATTCCGGATGGCATCGCGAACTGGATGTCGAGCGTACGCCCATTTGCGAGTCCTGTCCCTCACGCTTGGGTGAGATTCGATGCCGCAGCGCAACCTCGGTGATGACATTCGGTCGTCATTTCGCCGCAGATAAGCTGATGCTGCGGGCTGGTCCGCGGAACTTTGCGGGTGCAACGACGCAACTTGGTCTATAAGTGCCACTCAAGGCCCTCCAGCGGGTCCTTTTCGGGGAGCAGACATGAGCATTTTCGGGAAAATTATGGGCGCGATCTTCGGTAGCCAGCCAGCTTCCGCCGCGCCCGCAGGCAGCGCACCGTCGGGCGGCGCGCCCGCAGGGGCCGCGCCGAGCGGATCGGCGCCCGCGGCGACGGTGGACGTTGCCTCGATCGTCGACGCGGCGGCCGCCGCGCACAAGGGCGAGAAGCTGGAATGGCGCACCTCGATCGTCGACCTGATGAAGGCGCTCGACATCGATTCCAGCCTCGCTGCGCGCAAGGACCTGGCCAAGGAGCTCGGCTACAGCGGCGACACCAACGATTCCGCGACCATGAACGTCTGGCTGCACAAGCAGGTGATGTCCAAGCTCGCGGCGAATGGCGGCAAGCTGCCGCCGGAGATCAAGCACTGACCGATCGCCCGGTCGCAATCCAAGGGCCCGCGATCGCGCGGGCCCTTTTTGCATTCAGGCGACGAGATCCGCATCTTCCGGATGCCTGTCGAGATAGTCGACGACGAAGCCGCAACCGGCGATCACCTTCCTGCCGTCGCGGCGGATCAATTCCAGCGCGCCCTTGACCAGCTCGGAGCCGATGCCCCGGCCGCGTAGCGCGCGCGGCGTCTCGGTGTGGGTGATGATCACCGCCGACGGCGTCAGCCGGTAATTGGCGAAGGCGATCTCGCTGCCGACATCGAGCTCGAAGCGGCTTCTGTCCTTGTTGTCCCGTACCGATGGCGCCATGGAAAATCCTTCCGACCTGCTGCTTGCCTTTGATCTAGGCGTCTGAACCGGCCCTTGCCAAGGTGCGACCAAGAGTGGTTGCCGCAGGGGAGATATCCGGAAAATGCGTGTCCCGCTCAGCCTCATCGCGCTGCTCGCCGCGCTCATCTCGCCGGCTCCGGCTCCGGCTCCGGCGTTGGCGGCCGGCGGTCCGGCCTGGGAGGCCTGCGTCGGATTGGCCAGCACGCCGGACGAACGGATCAAGGCTTGCTCGACCGTGATCGAAACGAAGAGCGAGAGCGGATCCCGGCTCGCCGGCGCTTATTGCAATCGCGGTCATGGCCTCACCGAGAAGCGTGAGCTCGACGCGGCGCTGTCCGATCTCGACGAGGCGATCAGGCTCGACCCCGGCTATGCCTGCGCCTACAATAATCGGGGCCGTGTCTACAGTTTCAAGCGCGACTACGATCGCGCCATCGCTGATTACGACCAGGCGATCAAGCTCGATCCCTCGCTGGCGCTGGCCTACGGCAATCGCGGCGAGTCGCGTTTCAACAAGGGCGATCTCGACGGTGCGTTCGCCGACTTTGACGCCGCGATCAAGCGGGATCCCAAATACGCCATGGCCTATGCCAATCGCGCACTGGTGTATTACCGCAGGCGCGACATGGCGCACGCCATCGCCGACTACACCATGCGGATCAAGCTTGCGCCCGATCTGCTCGCCTATATCGACCGCGGCAACGTCTACCGCGACAGCGAGCAGCTCGATCGCGCCGCCGCCGATTATGGAGAGGCGATCCGTGTTGCGCCGACCGACGCGCGCGGCTGGCGCAATCGTGGCATGATCCGGCTCTATCAGGGCGACAGCAAGGGCGGCGTTTCCGATTACGACAAGGCGCTGCAATACGATCCCTCCGACGTGTTCTCGTGGAACAACCGCGGACAGGCCAAGCTGCGGCTCGGCGACAAACAGGGCGCGATCGCCGATTTCAGGAAGGCGCTGGAATTGAAGCCGGGCTTGGCGACGGCGCAGGAGTCGTTACGGAAGCTCGGGGCGTTGTAGCTCTCGGCCGCTTCTCGCGACGACGGGGCTGCACCTCCATCAGGTCCTGAGAGTCCGGATGCTTCAATCGGTCGTCTTGGCGAGCCTGGAATCTTCCGGCTGCGCCTGCGGGCGCAGGCATCCCTGGCAGATGACGAGGGAACGGTTGACCCTGGCGTCCTGTTCCGCCTCGATTCCGTCCTGCGCCTGCCACCATTCCTTCGAATAGGGCTGAAGCCCGGCTTGCGACCTGTTGCGCTCGGATCGGGTGATCCGTGTTGGCTCTGAGGCAGCGCGCGAATGATTTGGATTTTCGCCGGCGCCGTCCCAGGCGTAACGCGCAGGCTTGAAAGCGGGATCGGAGGCGAGGTGCGCTTGTGGGCCCACGGCACATCCGGCAAGCGCCAGCGATAACAGGAGGAGGGCGGGCGCTTTGACCATGATGCGGCACTCTGTACGCGAGAACTGACGAAGGTTGCGCCGATCATGTTTAAAATTCCCTGAACGATCGCGGCTGCGCTGACGACCCATGCCAATGCGATATCTGATCCTCCTGCTCGTACTATTCGCAACCGCTGCGCGCGCCGACAACGCAAAGCCGTTCAATCCCGCCGACTATCCGCCCGGCGTGCAGAAGGCAGTGGGCTACGCCTACGAGGAATGCGAGAGCCAGGGCGGCGACGCGGTGACTTTTGCGTCGATATGGTGCGCAGGATCGACCTGACCGGTGACGGCCGCGAGGACTACATCGTCGATTTCCGCGACACCAAATGCGGCGATCGCGAGACGACCTATTGCGGAACCGGCGGCTGCGTCATGAACATCCTGGTCACGTTGCCGGACGGCAAACCCGTCTTCGATGGCCATGTCCGCAGCTACGAGATCAAGCCGAAGCCAACGAAGCGGGGTGCGGGGCGCACCATCCGCTTCGATCTGCATGGCAACTATTGCGGCGGCTTTGGTGCGCAGGCCTGCGTCAAGGAGAAGGCCATCACGGCTACGCCGTTCGCGTTCAAGCAGCCGTAGGGCAGGCGTGCGGCCGACGGCCTTGCGAGGTCGTGGGCGATGGCGATAAATGGGCTGCAATGGGCGGGCGGCTCGCGTGCCGTCCGCCGCCGAAGAGGAAGCCCGATGCAGCCCCTGCGCATGTCCCGCCGCGTCATGAATCTCGCTCACATGCTGACCCAGAATGCGCGGCGGAATGGGGCGCGTCCCGGTTTCGTCTGGGGTGACAGATCCTGGACCTGGCGCGAGATCGATGCGCAGGTCTCGGCGCTGGCGGCAGCCCTCGCGGCGCGCGGCATCGCGAAGGGCGACCGCATCCTCGTCCATTCCAAGAACGGCGACGAGATGTTCTTCTCGATGTTCGCGGCGTTCCGGCTCGGTGCCGTCTGGGTACCCACCAATTTCCGACTGATGCCGGACGAGGTGACTTATCTTGCGCAGGCCTCGGGCGCGAAGGCATTTCTGTGCCATGTCGATTTCCCCGAGCAAGCCGCGGCCGTGAGCGGTGGCGCGCTGGAATTCACCTGGAGCATCGACGGTCGGGCGCCATTTGCCGAAACGTCGGTTGCGGATGCCGTCGCGTCGCGCGCCGGCGCGGTGCTCGAGAACGTCGCGGTCGAGCACGACGACCCCTGCTGGTTCTTTTTCACGTCGGGGACCACCGGCCGTTCCAAGGCTGCGGTGCTCACCCACGGCCAGATGGGTTTTGTCGTCACCAACCATCTCGCCGATCTCACGCCCGGCGTCACCGAAGCGGATGCCTCGCTGGTGGTGGCGCCGCTGTCGCATGGCGCCGGCGTGCATCAGCTGGTTCAGACCGCGCGCGGCGTGTGCACGGTCCTGCTGCCGACGGAGAAATTCGATATCGACGAGGCGTTCCGCCTGATCGAGGCGCATCGGGTCAGCAATCTCTTTGTGGTGCCGACCATTCTGAAGATGATGGTCGAGCATCCCGCCGCCGACAAATACGACCACTCCTCGCTGCGCCAGGTGATCTATGCGGGTGCGCCGATGTATCGCGAGGACCAGAAGGCTGCGCTGAGGAAGCTCGGCAAGGTCATCGTGCAGTATTTCGGTCTCGGCGAGGTGACCGGCAACATCACGGTGCTGCCGGCGGCGCTGCATGATCCCGAGGACGGGCCGCACGCGAAGATCGGTACCTGTGGCTTCGAGCGTACCGGCATGCAGGTCTCGATCCAGGACGACGAGGGCCGTGAACTCGGCGCCAACCAGAGCGGCGAGATCTGCGTGATCGGCCCCGCGGTGCTGGCCGGCTACTACGACAATCCCGAGGCCAACGCGAAGGCGTTCCGCAACGGCTGGTTCCGCACTGGCGATCTCGGCCACATGGACGAGGAGGGGTTCGTCTACATCACGGGACGAGCCTCCGACATGTACATCTCCGGCGGCTCCAACATCTATCCGCGCGAGATCGAGGAGAAAATCCTGACCCATCCTTGCGTCGGCGAGGTCGCGGTGCTCGGCGTGCCCGATGCAACCTGGGGCGAGGTCGGCGTTGCCGTCTGCGTCGCCCGCGATGGCGCCAAGCCGGTGAGTGAAGCGGAGATGGCGGCGTTCCTGTCGCCCAAGGTGCCGCGCTACAAGATGCCGAAGCGGTTCTTCTTCTGGGAGGCCTTGCCGAAATCCGGCTACGGCAAGATTCCCAAACGGATGGTTCGCGACGAGCTCGAGGCGCGCGGGCTGCTCGATCTCGACAAGACAAGGACGGGCTGAGCGAAGGTGATGCGCAGCATCAAGCAGCCCGGCGTGCCGGTCGCCGAACGCATCCAATGGGTGGAGGCGAGGGGACGCGCTTTCTCCTTCACGCTTCAAGCAGGTCTGCCGCTGCTGGAGGCGGCGCGCCGCGGTTTTGCCGCTGAGGGATTTGCCGGTGGTGTGCTCAACTTCGGGCACGGCACGCTCGGGCCGTTCGGCTATGTCATGCCGGCGCTGTCGAAAACCAATGAGAACGCCGCGTTCTATAGCGACACATTCCGGCCGAGCGGCGTGACGCGCACCAGGCTCGGTAGCATGACGCTGGGCATGCGCGATGGCGCGCCGTTCTTTCATTGCCATGGGCTGTGGACAGAGGCCGATGGCCGCGCCAGTGGCGGCCACATGCTCCCGGACGAGACTGATGTCGCGGAGCCGTTCGAGGTCAAGGCCTTCGGTATCGATGGTGCGATGTTCGGCGCAGAGCCCGATTCCGAAACCAACTTCAAGCTGTTCGGGCCGGTGGCGGCTGCGAGCACCGGCGCACGCACGACCAGCCGCGCTTTCGCGCTGCGGCTGCGCCCCAACCAGGATTTCGCCGGTTGTCTCGAAGACTTCTGCCGCGCGCACGGCATCGCGCGCGCCAAGATCCATGGCGGTGTTGGTTCGACCATCGGCGCTCGCTTCAGCCATGGCGGCGTGACCGAACCCTTCGCGACCGAGCTTGCGGTGACCGGCGGCACGATTGCGGTGGGCTCCTCCGGCGCGCTCGAAGCCGCACTCGACGTTGCCCTAATCGACTACACCGGCGGCTTGGCGGAGGGCCGTCTGATCCGTGGCGACAATCCCGTGCTGATGACCATGGAGCTGGTGCTCGAGGTGTTGGGCTAGTCCCGGCGAGCGATCATCAGTGGGTGCGTAGCTTGGCAATGGCCAAGTACGTGGAGTCACTGATCCCCGAACCGGATCCCTGAAAGAGGTTGAGCAGAGGGGATTGACCCTGGCCGGTGCTCTGGCTGTTTCTGATGTCATACATGGCGGAGAAACGGTTCAGCAGCTTCGTAACCTTCGCGGGATCGGACAGATCCTTGATCTTCATGAACCTGTCCACGAACTTGGCCTGCTGATCGATCGGCATCGCCGCCATCGAGTCAGGCAAATCGAAGGTGGTCCTGAACACCTCTGAAAGAGCCTTGTCCGCAAGGATGTCGTACGCGGACGTGATGTCCCCCGCCTTTCGTTGGAAATAGAGCGCCAGGCGCACGCCGGGATTCGCATCGCCTTGCTGCTGCTCCAGGCTTTGCTCGACATAGTTCGCTTGTGTTTCCCGAAACTGATCCCGCTTCTGTGGACCCATCATCGGAAGACGCGCGACGTTGCCCTTGCTGTCGAAATTGAACGACGCGACGATTTCGGCAAAGCGAGGATCGCTCTCGGTGTTCGCGAAGCTCTTTGGATCGTTCAGATCGGAGCTGAAGACCTTCCCGAGAAATTCGGTGCTGACCTTCTTGGGATCCAGGCCCTTGGCCAGGAGAATGAAATCAACCATCGGCCTGTTTGCGAGGAGATCGGAAACACTGTCGATGCCGGCGATGGCTTGCTGATATTCCGACGCATCCTTCGTGGCCTGTGCCCGAACCGCGGCCTGCTGCTGGGGAGTTGCCGTGCTTGCGCTCTTCGCCGCTCCAATGACGTAGTCCTTGGCGATCTGGAGGACTTCAGCCGAGTCCTGAGCCACCAGGGGGGTCGTCAGATTGCCTTTTGCGTCGAAGTTGAAGGCGCGTGCCAGCTCCAGATACCGATTGTCCTTGAGGGTATAGACGTAGCTCTTGGGGTCGTTGAGGTCGCTTTCGAGCACGGCCTTGACAGTCGCCGGCGGGACGTTTCCGGGGTCGAGGCCGACAGCTCCCAGCGCAAAATCATACACGCCTGGTGTCGATACGAACGTCTGGGCTGAATTGATCTTGAGGATGGCAGTTCTGAATTGCCTGATTGCGAAAGCTTCGTTCAACGGGCTTGCCGCCGAATAGACGGCGGACTTGCTGTCGTCGAACTTCTGTTTCGTGATCGTGACATTTGCAGCAGTCTGCGCCGACACACCTGACGGAAGCGAGCCGTCGGGCGAAAACTCGAACGCGCCGGCCAGGTCGACGAACCCGCCAATCGTCCCTATCTGGTCGCTGAGGCTGGAAATGCTGCTCGCATATGACTCCAGGTGATATTTTTCGACCAGGATCTGGACGTTCAACTGGGTCACGTTCGCGCCCGGTTGCGATAATTGGGCGGTGTAGTCTGCGATCCTTGAAGTGGCCGCGGTGACATCCGATCGGGCCTGAGCAAGATCGGCGTTGAGGCCACTCAGCTGAGAAGCGAAAGTGGTGTTGACGTAGCTGTTTGGATCGGACGGATCGCTGCGCAAGACCTGACTTATCGTGTCACGCGACCACTTGCTTTGATCGATGCCGTACGCCGAATAGACATAATTGCGAAGTCGGTCGTTGTTCAGGAGCTGGTCTGCACTGCTGATGTTGCCGATTTCGGCGCTGTAGTAATTCGAGTCGCTGGCAAGTGCATCGACCTGGCTCTTCCTGGTCGCCGTGTACAGACCGATCATCTCATCGGTCTGGTTCTCCGATTGCGCAACCGGCGTGGCGCTGCCATTGAAGGAAAATGCCGCGGCGAACTCGCGGTAACGCTTGTCGACCAGCTTGTTGACGAAGCTGTTTGCGTCGGAGAGGTCGCTCTCCAGCACCTTTTTCATGAAGGCCTTGGCGTAGGCCATGTCTTCCAGGCCATACGCCTTCGTTGCATAGTGATAAAGGCGATAGTCTTTCATGAAGTCGTCGACGGACTTCACCTTGCCGATGTGGGCTTTGTAGTAGGCGGCCTCTCGCGCCACGTCCTGTTGCTGTTCGACCCGCGTCAAGGACTGCTTGAGATTGCGCGTGATGTAGCTGTAACTGAAATACGTTGATACCATCGCGCACTCCTCGCGGCTCTTACGGTCCCGGACGTCCCTCAATCATTGCGGGGTCGCGAGGTGGGGGCGGGTCTCATGCCTGCCGACTGCCTCAGAGCTGCGTTCTCTAAGGCGATTTCGGACCGCAATTCCAGATTCCAGTTTGCCCTCGCCACGCGTGTCGGGTTTGTCGCTGTATGTTTCTCAAATGCAGCTTTCGCGAGGGTTGCGTTCCGGATATGTTCTAGCGTCCCGACGGGACGGAATGGATCGGAAACCGGACATGAGCCGAAGAAGCAGCCGAACGATCAACCTGCCGGCGCCTTACCTGAAGCGGGTCTGGCTCGACCCGTCGCAAGTTCGCGATCGCGAGGCTTATCCGTTTTGCCTGCCCATCTTTCCGGATGATTTCGATCTCAACTTCGACGCCGCCATCACGATCATCGTCGGAGAGAATGGCACCGGGAAGTCGACGATCCTCGAAGGGATCGCAGCGCTCGCCGGCTACGACGACGCCGGTGGCGGCAAGGGTTACATGCCGGTCGATCACTCCGAAGCGCGGGAGAAGATGGGTGGCCAACTCTCCAGGGCGCTGCGCGCAAGCTGGCTGCCGAAAATCACGAATGGCTGGTTTTTTCGCGCCGAGAGCTTTTTCTCGGTGGCGCGATATCTCGACAAGGCCGCACGTGATGCCGGGCAGGTCGGCCCCGATTTCCTGTCGCATTCCCACGGCGAAGGATTCCTGCGCTTCTTCGAGGAGCGCTGTCAGCGCCAGGGCATTTTCATCTTCGACGAGCCTGAATCGGCGTTGTCGCCGGCGCGCCAGATCGAATTTCTGAAGCTGCTCCGACGCATGGAGGATTCCCGCATCTGCCAGGTCATCATGGCGACCCATTCGCCGACGCTGATGGCCTATCCCAACGCACAACTGCTTCGGCTCGGGAAATACGGCCTGGAGCCGACGACGGTGGAGCAGACCGATCATTACCGGGTGATGCGGGAGTTCTGTGATGACCCGCGCGGGTTCGTCGAGACGACGCTGGCGGAGTGATCGAGCGGCGTGACCGGCACTCACTGTCTCGGTCGTCATTGCGAGGAGCCCTTGTGACGAAGCAATCCAGAGTCTCTCCGCGGAGGTACTCTGGATCGCTTCGCTGTGCTCGCAATGACGGAGCGAGCAGCATTCGTTGTTCTCCACCAACTCGCTTCTGAATCGTAGACACATCTTCGCCTCCTCGCGGCACATCGCGCCCGAGCTTTGCCGTATTCTTTGCCCTCAAAAATGCCGAGGGCGCAGGGAAGGCCGGGTGCCGGCTGGCACCCACGGTCCACTGTGCGAAGGTTGCGCTACAAGAGGCTGCACAGCGGCATACAGGTGAAGCCCAACACACGGCCTTCCCTGCGCAGTGGTTTTACGGCTTATGTCGTGATCTCCCCGGGGAGCGATGCACTATTGCCCCCGTCGCCTTGCGGATGACTGATGGTGCGGACCCGGTCGGGCCGCCACATCACCGCAACACTTGGCGCACAGACCCCGGGCGCCAGGACCACACGATTTTGCCGTACGCAGGCTGCACCGGTCGTGTGCGCGACGCCTTCGCTCACGGTTTCCCGCCCTGCAAAGCCCTTCGCGCCGACGCCGCCTGCGTCCACCACGTCCCATCCCGCGTTCGTGACGATCGCGATCCGCCCCTCGGCCGGGTTGGGATGGCTTTCTATATGATAATCCGAAATGCGGATAAAGAGAAATATTTTTACCTGACGTGATTGACCTGCCATTGGGTGTTTTGCCCACAGGGCGGCGCAAGGAGTTGTGGGCCTGCGAGGCATCCGCCGTAAGGCCGCCATGAACCGGTCTCCCCTCGGCCCCAAAATGCGCTAGGATGATCGGAGCGCGCCTGAAGCCGCGCATGATCAACGAGACGCATGAGGAAACGAGATGAGGGTGACGATTGGACGGCGCACGGTCCTGGCTGCGGTGCTGACTTCCGTGGGCGCGGCGGCTTTGACGGCGGCGTTTGGCCCGGCTTCGACACCGGCCTGGGCCCATGGGCCGACCCGGCAGAAGGTGCGCGAATCCATCGAGATCAATGCTGCCCCGGCCAAGGTGTGGGCCGCAATGGGCAATTTCCAGGACATGAGCTGGCTGCCGCCGGTCACCAAGACCGAGGGCGAGAAGGGCAACGAGATCGGCGCGACCCGGAAGCTGACGCTGACGGGAGGCGCGACCGTCGACGAGGAACTCTACAAATTCGACGCCGCCGCCATGACCTATTCCTACCGGATCACCAATGTGGACGTGAAGGTGCTGCCGGTGACCAATTACTCCTCGACCTTGACGGTGACGCCGAGCGCTGACGGCAAGGCCTCGACGCTGGAATGGGCCGGCGCGTTCTACCGCGGCTTTCCCAACAACGATCCGCCGCCGGAGCTGAGCGACGAGGCCGCGGTCAAGGCGGTCAAGGGGCTGTACCAGGCCGGCCTCGAAGCGCTGAAGAAGAAGGTCGGGAGCGGAAGCTGACGGTGCGGGCGCTGGTCCTGGCGGCGCTCGCCGCCAGCCTTTGCCTTGCCGGCATCGCGCATGCGTCCGCCGAAGAGGCGTTCGTCACCAACCAGCTCAGCGACAATCTGATGGTCGTGGATCTCGCCACGGCACGCAGCGTCGCGACCATCCCGATCGGAGGCAAGCCGGCCGGCGTCGCCGTCAGCGCGGACGGGCGCTTTGCCTATGTGACGAGCCCGGATGCCAAGGCCGTGACGGTGGTGGACGCGTCAACGCGGCAAGTTGCGGCGCGGATCGAGGTCGGCGGCGGGCCGCTCGGCGTTGCCGTCGCGCCTGATGGCAAGACCGTCTATGTCGCGGACTGGTATGCGGCGGCCGTGCGGGTGATCGACGCGGCGAGCCGCAGCGTCACGGCCAGCGTCGCGGTCGGCGCCTCGCCGTCGGGGCTCGCGGTGACGCCGGATGGCAAGCTGCTGCTCTCGGCCGACCGCGACGACGACAGCGTCTCGGTGGTCGACACCGCGACGCGCCAGCGCAGGGCGACCATCAAGGTCGGCACCCGCCCTTTCGGCGTCACCGTCGATGCCGAGGGCAAGCGGGCCTACACCGCCAATGTCGGCTCTGACGACGTCTCCGTCATCGACATCGCCGAAGCGCGCGAGATCGGCCGCGTGCCGGTCGGGATGCGTCCCTATGCGGTGGCGCTGGCGCAGGGCCGCGGCTTCGTCACCGATCAGTATGGCGGCACTGTCAGTGTGTTCGATCTGGCGACCTTGAAGCCGATCAAGCGGATCAACGTTGGCGATTATCCCGAAGGCATTGCCGCGACCGCCGACGGCAAGCGCATCATCGTCGCCTGCTGGGAAAGCAACACGCTCGATATCATCGATGCGGTCGAGCTGAAGGTGATCGGCGAGGTCAAGACCGGCGACGGCCCGCGCGCGTTTGGGGCGTTCTTGCGCAGGACGGAGTAGGGGCGTGTAGCCCGCATGAGCGGAGCGACATGCGGGACAGGGCTCTCCTCATCCACCGGCGTTCCCGGATGTCGCTTCTGCACCGGGGCACAGCGTCCAGACAATCTGATCCATCTGCTCAAACATGTGATCCGGCGCCAGCGCCCGCAGCGCCGCCGGCGCCGCATAACCCCAGCCCACCGCGCCGCAGGCAATCCCCACAGCGCGAGCCGCCTCGATGTCGCGCACCTCGTCGCCGATCGCGATGACCTTGCCCGGCTCCACGCCGGCGCGCCGCATGACGCGGCGAAATTTCGACGGCTTGCCGAACAGCGACGCCGCGCAATCGAAATGGGCGAACAGCGCCGCGCAATCGCCGAGCTTCTCGCGCGCATTGGCTTCGCTGTCCGACGTCACCAGCGCTAGCTGCACACCGTTACCGGCCAGCATTTTCAACATCGCCTCGACGCCCGCAAACAACGCAATCTCCGCCGCCGCCTCTCCCTTCAGCCGCCGCGCATGCCGCGCGATCGCCGGCAGCTTCCACAAGGGCACCTCGAGCCGGCTGAGGATCTCGCGCGACGAAGCATGCCGCAACCCCTCGACATCCTCATCGGCGACGCGGCGGAAGCCGAAGCGATCGGCGACGTCGTTGATGGTGCGCAGGAACCACGGAAAGCTGTCGGCCAGCGTGCCGTCGAGATCGAAGATGGCGAGGGCGTAGGGCATGGAGACGAAGCTACACCGCTAGGCTTTCCACACGGTTTCTTCGGTCCATCCGAGTTGGTCGAATTCGGTGGCCCTGAGCGGCGCCTCTCCCTCGGCGAAGAACTCGTCCAGCTGGGGCGGGGGAACGTGCGTTTCAGACAGCATCGCGTGCGCCTGTCCGCGATGATGAATTTGATGCTGGAACAGATGCATGAGCAGCCGGTCACGACGTTCGGTCTGCACGCGGGTGTCGCGATTGATCCGCACGAGACCGTCGAGAAGCTCGGGCGTCAGTCCATCGCAGACGGCAATCAAACGCTTGTCGATCGCAGCCTGCGCAGCCTTCAGCGCGGCAAGGGAGGGATGTGGCACTTCGTTCTTCCAGGCCGCCGGTCCCAGCCACCCGCCCTCCAGCGCATCGACATAGAAGAGGTCGATGACATGGATGTGGTTCAGCGTGCGCTGCAGGCTCGGAAAGAAGCCGGTTCGTGCGGCTTCGAAGTCGGCCTGAGACAGCGTCGCGCAAGCGGTGAGCAGCCGGTGATTTGCCCAGGCATTATTGTGGGCGAACGCACGATAGGTTTGCACAAGTCCTGCAGGCAAGCTCAGTCTCCCTCAGACAATGTGTCGGCATGCTCTCGCTGCGTAACCTACTCTGCCGCCTCGCTGGCCGTCCGCCTCCGCTTCGGCTTCCGCGCCTTCGCCAGCACGGGGGCCAGAAACTTACCCGTATAGCTCCGCGGTGCCTTCGCGATGTCTTCCGGCGGACCCCAGGCGACGATCTCGCCGCCGCCGTCGCCGCCTTCGGGGCCGAGGTCGATGACCCAGTCGGCGGTCTTGATGACTTCGAGATTGTGCTCGATGACGACGACCGTGTTGCCCTGTGCGACCAGCTCGTGCAGCACCTCCAGGAGTTTCTTGACGTCGTGGAAATGCAGGCCGGTGGTCGGCTCGTCCAGGATGTAGAGCGTGCGGCCGGTGGCGCGCTTTGACAGCTCCTTTGCCAACTTGACGCGCTGGGCTTCGCCGCCCGACAGTGTCGTGGCCTGCTGGCCGACATGGATATAGTCGAGGCCGACGCGATGCAGCGTCTGGAACGTCTCGCGCACGCGCGGGACCGCCTTGAAGAACTCGGCGGCTTCCTCGACCGTCATGTCGAGCACGTCGGCGATGCTCTTGCCCTTGAACAGGACCTCGAGCGTCTCGCGGTTGTAGCGCTTGCCCTTGCAGACGTCGCAGGTGACGTAGACGTCGGGCAGAAAGTGCATTTCGATCTTGATGACGCCGTCGCCCTGGCAGGCCTCGCAGCGGCCGCCCTTGACGTTGAAGGAGAAGCGGCCGGGCTCGTAGCCGCGCGCCTTCGATTCCGGCAGGCCTGCGAACCATTCGCGGATCGGCGTGAAGGCGCCGGTATAGGTCGCGGGGTTGGAGCGTGGCGTGCGACCGATCGGCGACTGGTCGATGTCGATGATCTTGTCGATGTGCTCGAGGCCCTCGATGCGGTCGTGCGGTGCGGCGCCTTCGCTGGCATTGTTCAGCTTGCGGGCGATCGCCTTGTACAGCGTGTCGATCAGCAACGTCGACTTGCCGCCGCCGGAGACGCCGGTGACGCAGGTGAACAGGCCGAGCGGAATTTCGGCCGTGACGTTCTTGAGATTGTTGCCGCGCGCGTTGACCACCTTGATGGTGCGGCGATGGTTCGGCGGACGCCGTTCCGGCACCTCGACCTCGAGCTCGCCCGTTAGATATTTGCCGGTCAGCGAGTTGGGATTGCGCATGATTTCGGCGGGCGTGCCTTCGGCGATGATGTTGCCGCCATGCATGCCGGCGCCGGGGCCGATGTCGAGCACGTGGTCGGCGAGCAGGATGGCGTCCTCGTCGTGCTCGACCACGATCACGGTGTTGCCGAGGTCACGAAGTCTCTTGAGGGTATCGAGCAGGCGCGCGTTGTCGCGCTGGTGCAGGCCGATCGAGGGCTCGTCCAGCACATAGAGCACGCCGGTCAGCCCCGAGCCGATCTGCGAGGCCAGGCGGATGCGCTGGCTCTCGCCGCCGGACAGCGTGCCGGAGGAGCGGGAGAGCGTGAGATAGTTGAGGCCGACGTCGAGCAGGAAGGTGAGGCGCTCGCGGATCTCCTTGAGGATGCGGCCGGCGATCTCGTTCTGCTGGGTGTTCAGCGCCTCCGGCACGGTCTCGAACCACGCGCCGGCGCCCTTCACCGACATCTCGGAGATGTCGCCGATATGCTTGCCGCCGATCTTGACGCAGAGCGCCTCGGGCTTGAGCCGAAAGCCGTGGCACGCCTCGCAGGGCACGTCGTGGAAATACTTCGCCAGCTCCTCGCGCGCCCACTCGCTCTCGGTCTCGCGATAGCGGCGGTTGATGTTGGTGACGACGCCTTCGAACGGCTTCTTGGTGTCGTAGGAGCGGACGCCGTCCTCATAGGAGAACTTGATCTCGTCCTCGCCGGAGCCATGCAGGATCGCGTTCTGCGTCTTCTTGGGCAGATCCTTCCATTTGGTGGTCAGCGTGAACTTGTAGTGCTTGCCGAGCGCAGTCAGCGTCTGAATGTAATAGGGCGACGAGGATTTGGCCCAGGGCGCGATCGCGCCCTTGCCGATGGCGAGCTCCTTGTCGGGAATGACGAGGTCTTCGTCGACATGCTGCTCGACACCGAGGCCGCCGCAGGCGGGGCAGGCGCCATAGGGATTGTTGAACGAGAACAGGCGCGGCTCGATCTCTGGGATGGTGAAGCCGGAGACCGGACAGGCGAATTTTTCCGAGAACAGCATGCGCTCGGGGCCGCTCTTGTCGTGGATCTTTGCGGTCTTCTTTTTCTCCTCCGCGGGTGCTGCTGTAGCCGGCGCGTCCGCGAATTCGATGACGGCGAGGCCCTCGGCGAGCTTCAGCGCGGTCTCGAAGCTTTCGGCGAGGCGCTGGCCGATGTCGGCGCGCACCACGATGCGGTCGACCACGACGTCGATGTCGTGCGGGAATTTCTTGTCGAGCACAGGCGCTTCCGCGAGCTCATGGAAGGCGCCGTCGATCTTGACGCGCTGAAAGCCCTTCTTGAGCCATTCGGCGAGCTCTTTGCGGTACTCGCCCTTGCGGCCACGCACGACCGGCGCGAGCAGATAGAGGCGCGAGCCCTCGGGCAACGCCAGCACGCGGTCGACCATCTGCGAGACGGTCTGGCTCTCGATCGGCAGGCCGGTGGCGGGCGAATAGGGAACGCCGACGCGCGCCCACAGCAGGCGCATGTAGTCGTAGATTTCGGTCACCGTGCCGACGGTGGAGCGCGGGTTCTTCGACGTCGTCTTCTGCTCGATCGAGATCGCCGGGGACAGGCCGTCGATCTGGTCGACATCAGGCTTCTGCATCATCTCCAGGAACTGGCGGGCATAGGCCGACAGCGATTCGACGTAGCGGCGCTGGCCCTCGGCGTAGATGGTGTCGAAGGCGAGCGAGGATTTGCCGGAGCCTGACAGCCCCGTGAACACCACCAGCTTGTCGCGGGGAATCTCGACGTCGACGTTCTTGAGGTTGTGCTCGCGCGCGCCACGGATCGTTATTGCGCGCAGGTTTGATCCCGCGTTCTGTTGTTGGCGCTTCGCCTTGATCACTTCATCCATCCTGGTGGTCCTCAGGGAATCCAAAAGCGCGCGATCGCGCCAACTGAATAGGCGCGCTTCGCCCGGAACCGGGATCGGCGCCGATGGGTATGTGAGCGAACGTAGGAAGAACGGGGACGGATTTCCAGTGGCGTTTGCGAATCGTCAACCGATTGTTGGCACGCTGGCGGCATCTGGCAGGAGCAGGGCGGGTGGAACTGCGCAGTAACGTGCCCGGCAAACAAAAAGGCCGGCGCGAGGCCGGCCTTTCGTAACACGATGGCGTCGATAGCGAAGATCAGTACTTCGCGACGATCGGGCCCCCGAAGTGATAGTTCACGCCGACCTGCACGGTGTGAAACTCGAGCGTGCCGGTGGGCAGGGCGCCCGAGAAGTAGGTCTCGCCGCCGAGGCTGCGAAAGAGGTACTCGCCCTTGACCGACCACTGCGGAGCGAAGAACGCTTCGACGCCCGCACCGACGGTCCAGCCGGAGTGCCACTTGCTGTCGGAAACGGTCACGCCGAGCGCGCTGATGCTGAGCTTGTTGTCGATCCAGGCGTAACCACCGGTGCCGTAGAACAGGACGTTGTTGACGGCGTAGCCGATGCGGCCGCGCACGGTGCCCATCGCATCGGTCTTCGAGCTGAGGGTGGTGCTGACGAGGCCGAAGCCGGGGACGGCAACGGGGCCGGTGACCGACGCGCTGACGTCAGCCCAGGCACCATCGGCCTCGATGCCGAACACGACATTGCCGGTCTGCCAGTTGTAGCCGGCGGTACCGCCGACGAAGCCGCCCTTCATCTTCGGGTCGGTCGAGGAATTTTCCCAGGCGCCGCCACCGACAACACCGAGGTAGAAGCCGGTCCAGTTGTAGACCGAAGCCATGGCCACCGGAGCCTTGGTGTAGGGGCGCGCCGCGAGATCAGCGGCCGAAGCCGGGGCAGCGAGAGCGAACAAACAGGCCGAAGCCAACAAAACCTTTTTCATTTTCAACTAATCCCAGTCCCAGTTTCTGATTGTGCCTTCCACGATAAGGAAGGGCATCGGACTCACTTGCCCAACTGAGGCCGTACTTACACCATTGAAGCCGCAAGTTGTGTCACTGGAAAGCCACAGCGGCCTGAAAATGGTGCAATTACTGACCTTTGGTTCCCCCATGGGAACAGGAACGAAAAAGGCCGGCGCGAGGCCGGCCTTGCTTTGATGGATGTCAGTTCGATCAGTACCTCGCGATCACCGGACCGCCCCAGCGATAGTTCAGGCGGACGAGGCCCATGTCGACGTCCTGCCGAATCCGGTCGCTGCCGAAGACCCCACCCGGGGGCGTTGTGAAGCCGATCGTGCGATCGCCAAGGAAGATGTGGTCGTACTCAAAGCCCAACGACCAGTTCGGGGCGAAGCCGAACTCCAGACCGGCCCCGACCGTACCACCCCAGCGAGTCTCCCGCGCCGAAGCCAGGAGCGCGCCCGCGCCGGGCGTACCTGTAGCAGCGTAGATGTCGTACTTGTCGCCGACGACGGCGGCGCCGCCCTTCACGTAGAACAGCACGTTGTTCCAGGCGTAACCGACCTGACCGGTGATGAGGCCGAAAGCGTCGATGCGGGAACGGTTGCGATCACCCGTCACCAAAGCGGTACCCGGGAAGAGGGTGCTCACATTGTCGCCCCGGAAGTCGGCCCAGTTGCCTTGGCCTTCGAGACCGAACACCCAATTGGCGGACTGCCAGCGATAGCCGATCTGGCCACCGAGGGTGCCCGCCGTCGCATTGTGACAGCCTTCGCCGACCAAAACGCCGGTCGCGGGCGTGACGAAGTCCCAGCACGTGTGGCTTGAGCCACCGCCGCCGTTGATGCCGATATAGAAGCCGCTCCAATCGTAGATGGTGGCAATCGCCGGCGCGGGGCCCTTGGTGTAGGGACGCGCGGCCATATCCGCCGCGCTCGCGGGAGCCGACAGGCCCATCGCCACTGCACCGATTGCAGCAATCAGAAGCTTATTCATTGCCAGTCTCCCCAGGTTCATCCACTTCTTTCTTCCCCGAAGCGGCTGATCAGGCGCGAGGGCCCTTATGAACTAAGTGCGAGGAAACCGTAGCTCTACGGGGCGGCAAAGTCCGTCTCCGAAATGCAACAAGAGCGGGGCACTGCGAGTACTCATAACTTATTGAATGTTAAGTTCTTTCCCTCGTTTTCGGGAATCTACAAAGGTTCCACTCGCTGCGCGCATTCCAGCACTACATTGGCCGATTGACGCCACACATCGATGCGGTCGTTTCGCCAAGAACAAATCTGGAACGAACAGGAGGTCGATGCTATATATGGGGATAACCGGAGGGGCGACGGACTGATCGTCGTCCGCAAGCGTTCGGCGAGCGTATAGGGTCGCCTCAACAGGCACGGCGGAACGCGGGGAGCGGACCGGCCTTCTTGAATTCAGTGGCATTCGGAGCGGAGAGCGGAGATGGCGGGAAGCGTCAACAAGGTCATTCTGGTTGGAAATCTCGGCAAGGATCCTGAAATCCGCCGCACCCAGGACGGGCGGCCGATCGCCAATCTGAGCGTCGCCACCTCGGAGACGTGGCGCGACAAGGCCACCGGCGAGCGCAAGGAAAAGACCGAGTGGCACCGCGTCGTGATCTTCAATGAAGGGCTCTGCAAGGTCGCCGAACAGTATCTGAAGAAGGGCGCCAAGATTTACGTCGAGGGTGCGCTCCAGACCCGCAAATGGACCGACCAGAGCGGCGTCGAGAAGTACTCGACCGAAGTCGTGCTGCAGGGCTTCAACTCGACCCTGACGATGCTGGACGGTCGTAGCGGCGGTGGGGGAGGCGGCAGCTTCGGCGACGAGCCGGGCGGCGATTTCGGCTCCTCCGGTCCGGTCAGCAGCGCACCGCGCCGTCCCGTTGCCGCTGGCGGCGGTGGCCGCAACAGCGACATGGACGACGATATCCCGTTCTGAGCGATCCCGCTCTGAGAACGCGGGGTCCCAATGCGACGCGCCGGCCGGATGGGCGGCGCTTCTCATCTCGTGTCAGAAAATCCCACTAATCGGCAGGACGGGCTCGGGATTTCCGGGCCCGCTTCATGTTTCGGGTGAGCTCGGATTGCGGCTTGGCAAGCGCGCTGACGGGGCAAGCTCGCCGCGCGATTTTCGACGCGTGATCGGCGATTTTGCAAGGTCGATACGGGGGCTGTCCAAGACACCGATCGCAAGGGCTTAAGTTGTTGGAAAAATAGGCGGAAAAAGCGCTTCCCAGATCGCCGCGAGGGTGGTTATCAGAGGCTCGATGCGCTATATGATTCCCAGATAAAACCTCACCGGATTTCCCCTTGGCTGACGACGACGACAAGCCCGGCGACCAGCCGGCGCAACCCTCGGATATTCGCCCCGTCTCCATCTTCGAGGAGATGAAGAAGTCCTATCTCGACTACGCCATGAGCGTGATCGTGGCGCGGGCGCTGCCTGACGCCCGCGACGGTCTGAAGCCGGTGCATCGCCGCATCCTGTACTCGATGAACGAGCAGGGGCACACGCCGGACAAGAAGTACGTCAAGTCCGCCCGCGTGGTCGGTGACGTCATCGGTAAATATCATCCGCATGGCGACCAGTCGATCTACGACGCCATGGTCCGGATGGCGCAGGACTTCTCCATGCGCGTGCCGCTGATCGACGGCCAAGGCAATTTCGGATCGGTCGACGGCGATCCCCCGGCTGCCTATCGTTATACCGAAGCCCGATTGACGAAGGTGGCGCTGGCTCTGCTGGCCGACATCGACAAGGACACGGTCGACTTCCAGCCGAACTACGACAACAACGAGACCGAACCGTCGGTCTTGCCGGCCAAGTTCCCCAACCTGCTCGTCAATGGCGCCGGCGGCATCGCGGTCGGCATGGCGACCAACATCCCGCCGCACAATCTGGGCGAGGTCATCGACGCCTGCGTCGCGCTGATCGACAACCCTGCGCTCACCATCGACGAGCTCATCAACATCGTGCCGGGACCGGATTTCCCGACCGGCGGCGTCATCCTCGGACGGCAAGGCATCCGCGCCGCCTATCACCTCGGCCGCGGCTCGGTCATGATGCGCGGCAAGGTCGCGATCGAGACCATCCGCAAGGAGCGCGAGGCGATCATCATCACCGAGATTCCCTACCAGGTGAACAAGGCGACGATGGTCGAGCGCATCGCCGAGCTGGTCAAGGAAAAGAAGATCGAGGGCATCGGCGACTTGCGCGATGAATCCGATCGCGACGGCTACCGCGTCGTCATCGAATTGAAGCGCGACGCCGTGCCGGATGTGGTGCTGAATCAGCTCTACAGGTTCACGCCGCTGCAGACGAGCTTCGGCGTCAACATGGTGGCGCTCGACAGCGGCCGTCCGCGGATCATGCATCTGAAGGACCTGCTGGCGATCTTCGTCGACTTCCGCGAGCGGGTCGTCACGCGGCGCACCAAGTTCCTGCTGGCCAAGGCCCGTGATCGCGCCCATATCCTGGTCGGTCTCGCCATCGCGGTCGCCAATATCGACGAGATGATCCGCGTCATCCGGACCTCGCCCGACCCGACGACCGCGCGCGACACCCTGATGTCGCGCGACTGGCCCGCCCGGGACGTCGAGGACATGCTGACGCTGATCGACGATCCGCGCCACCGCATCAGCGAGAACGGCACGATCCGGCTGTCGATGGAGCAGGCGAGGGCCATTCTCGATTTGCGCCTGCAACGCCTCACCGCACTCGGCCGCGACGAAATCCGCGAGGAGCTCGACAAGCTCGCCGGCGAGATCGCCGACTATCTCGACATCCTGCGCTCGCGCGACCGCGTGCTTGAAATCATCAAGTCCGAACTCGCCGAAGTGAAGGCCGAGTTCGCCACCCCGCGCCGCACCGTCATCATCGAGCAGGAAGGCGAGGTCGAGGACGAGGACCTGATCCAGCGCGAGGACATGGTCGTCACCGTCTCTCACGCCGGCTACGTCAAGCGCGTGCCGCTGTCGACCTATCGGGCCCAGCGCCGCGGCGGCAAGGGCCGGGCCGGCATGCAGACCCGCGACGAGGATTTTGTCAGCCGGCTATTCGTGGCGTCCACGCATACTCCGATGCTGTTCTTCTCCTCGCGAGGCCAGGTCTACAAGATCAAGGTCTGGCGCCTGCCGATGGCCGCGCCGAATGCGCGCGGCAAGGCGCTGATCAACATCCTGCCGCTAGAGCAGGGCGAGCGCATCACCACCATCATGCCGCTGCCGGAGGACGAGTCCACCTGGGGCAATCTCGACGTGATGTTCGCCACGACAGGCGGCAACGTCCGGCGCAACAAGCTGTCCGACTTCGTCGATGTCCGCCGCTCCGGCATCATCGCGATGAAGCTCGACGACAACGAAGCTATCGTCGACGTGCAGATATGCACCGAGCACGACGACGTGCTTTTGACCGGCGCCGGCGGCCAGTGCATCCGCTTCCCCGTCACCGACGTGCGCGTGTTCACCGGGCGCACCTCGATGGGCGTGCGCGGCATTGCGCTTGCCGAGGGCGACAAGGTGATCTCGCTGGCGATCCTGCGCCACGTCGAGACGACGTCCGACGAGCGCTCGGCGTATTTGAAGATGCGTCGTGCGGTCGCCGGCGAAGCTGCGGCCGAGGAGCCGGCGGCGGACGCCGAGGCCGAAGAGACCTCCGGCAGCTTCCAGCTCGCCCAGGAGCGCTACATCGAGATGTCGGCGGCCGAGCAGGTCGTGCTGACCGTCTCCGTCAACGGCTATGGCAAGCGGACCTCGTCCTACGAGTACCGCACCACGGGCCGCGGCGGCAAAGGCATCGTGGCCATGAGCGTCAACAACCGCAACGGCAATCTGGTGGCCTCCTTCCCGGTGGAAGACGCTGATCAAATCATGCTGGTCACCGACAAGGGCCAGCTGATCCGTTGCCCGGTCGAAGGCATCCGCGTCGCCGGCCGCTCGACCCAGGGCGTGATCGTGTTCGACACCGCCGAGGACGAGCACGTCGTCTCGGTCGAGCACATCACGGAAGAGGCCGAGAGCGGGAATGGTGCGAACGGAGACGCAAACGGGGAGTGATGCGTCACCCCCGTAGCCCGGATGGAGCACAAGCGAAATCCGGGTTTCTTGCGCCGCGCAGAGAGTCCCGGATTGCGCCTCCGCCTTCGCTCTCAGAGCTACGGCGGACAAGTCGCTCCATCCGGGCTACGAATTGCGCTAAATCTCCAGCTCCGTGCCGAACTCCACCACCTGCTTGGTCGGCACGCCGAAGAACGCGGCTGAGCGTTCGGCGTTGCGCTGCAGAAAGGCGAACATGGTTTCGCGCCAGACCCACATGCCCGGCACGTCCTCGCGCGGGATGATGGTCTCGCGGCCGACGTAATAGGTGATGTCGGAGAGGTCGATGCCGGGCAGCTTGCCGTGGCGGCAGGCCAGGGTCAGTCCTTCGTAGATCGTCGGGTTCTGCATGAAGCCGTAATGCAGGATGACGCGGGTAATGCCGGGAATGATCTCGATCACCTCGGTGCGGTCTTCGTCGGCGATGTGAGGAAGCTCCTCGATCAGCACGGTGACCAGGACGATGCGCTCGTGCAGCACGTGGTTGTGCTTGACGAACTGGGTCAGCGCCAGCGGCACGCCGCGCGGCGCCGACGCCAGGAATACGGCGGTGCCGGGGAGTCTGGCGCTGCACTTGTTGACTGCGGTCTCGATCAGATCCTCCTCGGGCTGGCGCAGCTTCGCGCGTGCCGCTTCGACGAGCTTCACGCCGCTGCGCCAGGTCAGCATCAGGAAGGCGACGAAGGCCGCGAGCATCAATGGAAACCAGCCGCCCTCGAACAGCTTGATCGAATTGGCCGAGAAGAAGATTACGTCGATTGCGAAGAAGAAGCCGTTCACGGCCACCACGAGCCATGGCGAATAGCCCCACTGGATCGCGACCAGGGCAGCGAGCAGCGTGGTGATCGCCATCAACAGCGACACCGCGATGCCGTAGGCGCCGGCCAGCGCCTCCGAGCTGCCGAAGCTCAGCACGGCGCCGAGCGTTGCGGCGGCGAGCAGCCAGTTCACCAACGGCACGTAGATCTGGCCGATCGCTGCGCTCGTGGTGTGACGGATCTGCATGCGCGGCAGGAAGCCGAGCTGGATCGACTGCTGCGTCAGCGAGAACACGCCCGAGATGATGGCCTGCGAGGCGATCACGGTCGCGACCGCCGAGAACGCGACCAGCGGATAGTGCAGGGCGTCGGGGCAGAGCTGGAAGAACGGATTTTCGATCATGGTGGGGTCGGTGATCAGCAGCGCGGCCTGGCCGAAATAGTTCAGCACCAGCGCGGGCAGGCAGATCGCGAACCAGGCCAGGCGGATCGGCAGGCGGCCGAAATGCCCCATGTCGGCATACATGGCTTCGCCGCCGGTCACCGCGAGGAAGGCGGCCCCCAGGATCGCGAAGGAGACATGAAAATCCTGGTGGATCAGGAAGTCGAACGCATAGAGCGGGCTCAGCGCCGCCAGCACCGCCGGCGCCTTGACGATGCCGTGGATGCCGAGCGCTGCCAGCACGAAGAACCAGGCCAGCATCACCGGTCCGAAGATGCGGCCGATGAAGCCGGTGCCCTGCTTCTGCATCATGAACAGTCCGATCAGGATGATGACGGTCACGGGCACCACCACCGGCGCGAGCGAGGGAGCGTCGACCTTCAGACCTTCAATGGCTGACAGCACCGAGATCGCCGGCGTGATCGCGCCGTCGCCGTACAGTAGCGCGGCGCCGACGAGGCCGACGACCAGCAGATGCGCGCGCCAGGTGCCGGGCTGCGCGTTGCGCGCGTGCAGCAGCGCCAGGAGTGCGACGATGCCGCCTTCGCCCCGGTTGTCCGCGCGCAGGATCAACAGCGCATATTTCAGCGAGATGATCAGCAACAGCGCCCAGAGGATCAATGACGCAACGCCCAGAACGGCATCATTCGTCAATGTGCCGCCGTGGGCGGCGGCCTTGGCGGCTTCCTTCAGGGCATAGAGGGGGCTAGTGCCGATATCGCCATAGACCACCCCGAGGGCGCCCATGGTCATGGCAAGCGGCAGTGGATCAGGTTGATGGCCGGAGGCGACTGCGGGCGTACTGGACAATGGCGACCCCTCGATGGGATTGCGCCCGACGGGTCATTCCGGCGGACGCGAGCATCGGGCAGTCTGCGACGGGACGTCGCAAATATCCATGGGTCATCTTTGGGGTTTATCGTTGGGACTTATCGCGAGGATTCCTGACGCGAAACTGACAGACCCCGCTACGGAGTGCGGTTGGCGGTCACGAGACGAGCCTCGCGGATGTTGGCTTTGGTGCCGGCCTGGCGAAGGCACGACGCCTCGAAATTCGGCCAAGCCTGCTGCGAGCAGTCCTTGCCGATGGTGCGGATATCGAGCCGGTCGCTCTTGGCGAGCGGCTGCGGCACGCTCGCCTCGACGGTCGGGGCGAAGCCGGGCAGGAGGGTGAGGGCGGCAGCAACACACGCAGAAATGGCGATCGCCGAAAGAGCTTTGATCATGACAGTCCCCTGTGATGCGACCGCTACGCCCAGTGTGCGGCCCGTCGTTCGTTGGCCGGATTAGTAACCATGGCCAGTTTCCGGACGTCTTCGCGAACGTGGGAAATGGTTTCGTTCGCGCCCCGTTTTGTTTCGTGGCCCCCTCAGGACGAAACAATTCGGCGCATTCCGACATGGTTTTGCGGAAAAACCGCCAGGGAACCGGACCGGCTTGCCGGGCCGGGCCGGGCGCGGTAGGACGTGGCCATGCCGCGCATTGCCTTCTATCCAGGTTCCTTCGACCCCATCACCAACGGCCATCTGGACGTGGTCCGGCACAGCGTGTCGCTGTGCGACAGGCTCGTTGTCGCGATCGGGGTCCATCCCGGCAAGAAGCCGCTGTTCTCGACCGAGGAGCGGCTCAAGATGCTCCACGACGTCTGCGGGCCGGTGGCGGCCCAGGCTGGCTGCGTGCTCGAAGCTGCGACGTTTGACGACCTGTCGGTGACCTCGGCGCGCAAGCACGGGGCGACGATCATGATTCGGGGCCTGCGCGACGGCACCGACCTCGACTACGAGATGCAGCTCGCCGGCATGAACGAGGCCATGGCGCCCGAGGTGCATACGGTCTTCCTGCCGGCTTCTCCCATGGTCCGCCCGATCACCGCCACTTTGGTGCGCCAGATCGCAGCCATGGGCGGGGATGTCTCGGCCTTCGTCCCGCCGCTGGTTGCGGCCCAGCTCAAGGCAAAATTCGCCTGATAACGGCGCGTTTCCTTTCTCATCTCTGATCCGGAGTTGTCATGATCCGAATTCTCGCAGTTCTTGCCGCGGTTCTGTTCGCAGTGCCGGCGTTCGCGCAAACTTTGCCGGCCGGCCTCGACAAGGCCAACGCCATCGTCATCGACTCCACCAAGGGCCGCATCGTCATCAAGCTGAGGCCGGACCTTGCGCCCCAGCACGCCGAGCGCATCAAGCAGCTCGCGCGCGAGGGTTATTACAACAACGTGCCGTTCCACCGCGTCATGGACGGCTTCATGGCGCAGACCGGCGACGGTCAGAACTTCAACGGCACCGGCGGGTCGAAATATCCGAACCTGAAGCAGGAATTCTCCAAGGTGCATTTTGCGCGCGGCATCGTCGGCATGGCCCGGCGCGGCGACAGCGTCGACACCGCCAATTCGCAGTTCTTCATCATGTTCGCCGACGGCGGCAGCCTCGACAACCAGTACACCGTGATCGGCGAGGTCGTGCAGGGCATGGACGTCGTCGACAAGCTGAAGAAGGCGCCTCGCGGATCAAGCGGCGGCACCGTCACCGACCCCGACAAGATGGTGAAGGTGCAGGTCGCTTCCGACATCAAGTAGGAGAGGCGATGGCGCGCTGCGGTGGCAAGCTCCTGTTGGTTGCCGCGGTGCTGCTGCTCGGCGTCCCCGGCGCGGTCGCCGACGACGCACAGGTCAACACCATCCAGGACATCTTCCGGCATCTGCGCACCTGCTGGAAGCCGCCGCCCGCCGCCAAGGCCCGCCCGATCGACATCACCGTCGTCGTGAGCTTTAACCGGGCTGGAAACATTCTGGGCCATCCGAGGATTACCTATGAATCCGCGGAGGCCTCCGACGATGACCGGCTGCAATACCGGATCGCGGTGATGGAGGCATTGCAACGCTGCACGCCGATGCCATTTACCGATGCGATGGCTGGCGCCGCTGCGGGGCGTCCATTCGCGATCCAGTTTCGCAACCGCAAATCTTCACCTGACAGGACTTCACCCCCAACCCAAGAGAGACGAGCATGAGCGCCACCGAAAACACACTGATCCTCGAAACTACGCAGGGCCCCGTCACCATCGAGATGCGGCCTGATCTGGCGCCGGGCCACGTCGCGCGCATCAAGGAACTCGTGCGTGAAGGCTTCTACGACGGCATCGTGTTCCATCGCGTGATCGACGGCTTCATGGCGCAGACCGGCTGCCCGCAGGGCACCGGCACCGGGGGCTCCGGCAAGAAGCTGAAGGCCGAGTTCAACAAGGAGCCGCATGTGCGCGGCACCACCTCGATGGCGCGCGCCGCCAGCCCGGATTCCGGCGACAGCCAGTTCTTTATCGTGTTCGACGACGCCCGCTTCCTCGACAACCAGTACACGGTGTGGGGCAAGGTCACCGAGGGCATGGAGAACGTCGACAAGATCAAGCGCGGCGAGCCCGTGCAGAACCCCGACAAGATCGTCAAGGCGCGAATGGCGGCTGACGCGGAGTAGGCGTTCAACCCTCATCCTGAGGCGCGCGGAACGCGCGTCTCGAAGGATGAAGGCCCCGCTGCTGCAGCCCGGCCTTCATGGTTCGAGACGGCGCTCCGCGCCTCCTCACCATGAGGGTCTGACTGTACGGCCGTGAGCACGCGATGCGCACCGACCTCTTCGATTTCGACCTGCCCGCCGAGCACATCGCATTGCGCCCGGCGAGCCCGCGCGACTCCGCGAAGATGCTGGTTGTCGACCACGGCACGCTGCGCGACCATATCATCGCCGATCTGTCGCAATGGTTGAAGCCGGGCGACCAGCTCGTCGTCAACGACACCAAGGTGATCGCGGCGCAATTGAAAGGCCGTCGCATTGGCCGCGAGACCGAGCCGAAGATCGAGGCAACGCTGATCAAGCGCCTCGACGGTTCGCGCTGGCAGGCACTGGTGAAGCCGGCCAAGAAACTCGCAGCCGGCGACCGCATCCGCTTCGGCAATGAGGGAAAGGTCTGCTTGCTTGGCCATCTCGACGCCGAGGTCGAGGCCAAGGGCGTGGAGGGCGAGGTGACGCTGTCATTTTCGTTCCACGGCCCGACACTGGATCAAGCCATCGCCGATCTCGGCAGCCCGCCGCTGCCGCCCTACATCGCCTCGAAACGTACCCCTGACGATCAGGATCTCGCCGACTACCAGACCATGTTCGCGGCGAATGAGGGCGCCGTTGCCGCGCCGACAGCCGGCCTGCATTTCACGCCGGAGCTGGAGCAGGCGCTGCACACGCGCGGTGTCGGCATCAATCGCGTTACGCTGCATGTCGGGGCAGGGACCTTCCTGCCGGTGAAAGTGGACGACACCGAAGGCCACAAGATGCATGCCGAGTGGGGCTCGCTCTCGGCCGAGACGGCGGAACGACTCAACACCGCGCGCAAGAACGGCGGCCGTATCATCGCGGTTGGCACCACGTCGTTGCGCCTGCTCGAAAGCGCAGCCAGCGAGGACGGCACCATTGAGCCGTTCGCCGCGGAGACGTCGATCTTCATCACTCCCGGCTACCGCTTCCGCGCCGTCGACGTTCTGCTGACCAATTTCCATTTGCCGAAGTCGACACTGTTCATGCTGGTGTCGGCGTTCTCCGGGCTGGAGACGATGCAGCAGGCGTATGCACACGCGATCGCGACCGGCTATCGGTTCTATTCGTATGGCGATGCGTGTCTGTTGTTTCGGGCGCACGACTAATTTTGGCGGAGTAGGGTGGGCAGAGCGAAGCGTGCCCACCATCTTTCGTGGATGCGCGAGGGAAATGGTGGGCACGGCGCTTGCGCGCCTTTGCCCACCCTACGGCACCGTCCGTTACGCCATCACCCGCTGTGGCAACAGCTCCGCGATCTGCACCGCGTTGAGCGCCGCGCCCTTGAGCAGCTGGTCCGCCGCCACGAACATCGAGATCGAATGCCCGGAGGGGTCGCTGAGATCCTTGCGGATGCGGCCGACCAGGACGTCGTCCTGGCCCGAGGCGTCGATCGGCATCGGAAAGTAGTTCTTGGCGCGGTCGTCGACGATCCTGACGCCGGGCGCTCGCGCCATGATGGCGCGGACCTGATCCTCGCTGATTGGCTTCTCGCATTCGAAGGTGATGGCCTCGCAATGAGCCCGCAGCACCGGCACGCGCACGCAGGTGACGCCGATCGCGATCTTGTCGTCCTCGAAGATCTTGCGGGTTTCGTTGATGACCTTGGTCTCTTCGTCGTTGTAGCCGGTGTCAGGGTCGATCGCCGTGTTGTGGTTGAAGAGGTTGAACGCGTAGGGATGCGGCATCACCTTCGGCGTATAAACCTGCCCGTTGAGGTTGGCGCGGGTGGACTCGACCAGCTCGTCCATCGCGGCAGCGCCGGCGCCGGAGGCCGCCTGGTAGGTCGAGATGATCACGCGCTTGATGCGGTTGCTCTGGTGGATCGGCCACAGCGGCACCAGCGCCGTGATGGCGGCGCAGTTCGGGTTGGCGATGATACCCTTGTGGTCGCGGATGCGGTTCGGGTTGATCTCGGGGATCACCAGCGGCACGTTCGGGTCCATGCGGAAGGCGGAGGAGTTGTCGACGACGACGGCTCCGGCCTTGACCGCGATCGGCGCGAACTTCTTCGAAATGCTGCCGCCGGCGGAGAACAGGGCGATGTCGACGCCTTCGAAAGCGCGTTCGGTCAGCTCCTCAATGACCACGTTCTGTCCACGGAACGACACCGTCTTGCCGGCCGAGCGGGCGCTGGCCAACGCCTTGAGCTTGCCGACGCCAAAGCCGCGCTTGTCCATGGTGGCGATGAATTCGGCGCCCACCGCACCGGTGACGCCGACAATCGCGACGACGGGATCGTTACTCACGGTGTCCTCCATTGATTTGAGAATTCAGACAACAAAAAAGCCCCGGACCAACGAGGGCGGGGCTTCGGTAGAGTGATTGCGTTCTAGTCGACGACTACACGCGCACACCTCCCCGGGCCCCGAAGGCCGTGGTGGTTTTAGTCGCGCGTTTGGTGGTCGTGAACATGGCGGGAGCTTATGCGGGAGAGTCTTGCGCCCGTCAATGGCTTTTCGGCGGGATTGGGGCTACCGCTATTTGGTCCGGGCGCCCGGCGGTTCGAGGATGACCTCCTTGAGGTTGTCGCCACTGATGACGACGATCGCGAAATTCAGCCGGCCGCTTTCGCGCACCAGCCCGCCGCTGATCGCTTTGCCGGAGGCCGCGCGTTCGGCGACGTGCACGGCATCCGCAAGTCGGTGCTTGATGGCACCGAGCGCTGCGAGGTTGCTGCGATCGTCGAGGTCGAGCTCGGCCAGAGGGAGGGCGGCTTCCCCGCCGACGAGCTCGCCGGTCGCGGCATTGATGGTGTGGCGCCAGATCCGGTCATTGTGCAGGGTCTTCACCCGGTAGACCGGCACGCCGGAGGCTCCGTCGAAACTCACATCCGCCGTGGTGGCACCGGCGTGGCGGGCTTCCGCAATCGCCATGGCCTGGTTGATCGAGATCGACGAGCTGCGGAAGCGCTCGATCTCGCGACTGACCGCTTGGCGATCAGCCTCGGCGTCACCATCTGTGTCGCTGTGAAGCGTGGTCGGCGTACCCGAGCTCACGATCGCCCGCGCCGGCGCGGCGAGGAGGAGTGCGGATAGGGCGAGTGCGAGCAATCCCGCGATCCGTCGTTTGGCCGTCGTCATGCTCGAACCCCTCGGCCAGCGAGTGTGCCGGATGATCGTAAAGAATTTGCGGCCGACCTTGGGCATCGGTCGGCCGCTGAGCGTCGTGACGGGCTGTCCGCCGCGGCGATCGAGGCGGTGCGGACCTCTTTGGGGCTGGTGAAAAAGCGATCCGCATCGCCCTATAATTAAACCATACCGTATCGTTTTGTTTTGGTCAACGGCACGGCCTCGGGATCCCTAGGAAAGATCGCAACCTCACGGAATTGTCAGCGCGAGGGGCGCCGCCGCTGCGTGGTCTTGGCTGCACTCTGGCTGTCGTCCGCAGATCCCAGCGCGCCTGCCAGGAACAGCTTGATCGCAGCGCGCATGCGCTTTTCCGCGACCTTCATCTCCGGCGGCGTTCCAAACGTCGCCAGGCGATGGTTGTGACCGACGACGACGTCGAGAAACACTTCCGCCGCGATGGTGGTGTCGTCGACATCGAGCGCGCCTTGCGCCACCAGATGATCGAAGAAGCGCGCCGTGGTGGCGACGGCCTTGAGCCAGCCTTCCTCCTTGCCGAGCTTGGCGATGTCGGGGAAGTTGATGGCCTGCGACGTCATCATGCGGCTGAAGGCGACGGCATCGGGACCGCAGGTGAATGTCAGCATCTCGCGCCCGATCTCGACCAGCCGCTGCTCGACCGAGATGTCCGAGGCGCTGCTGAGCTTCGTCTCGGCGGCCGCGGACAGCGGTGCAAGCCATCGCGCGATCTCACGCCGCAGCACGGCGGCGAACAGGCCGCGCTTGTCGCCGTAACGGGCATAGACGGTGGGCTTGCTCACTCGCGCGGCTTCCGCGACCGCATCGAGCGAGGTGGCGTCAAAGCCGCGATCCAGGAACAGGCGGGTGGCGACCTCGATCAGCCGCTGATCGCGCTCGATCGCGGCGCTTTTCGTCGGCCGGCCGCCGCGCGATTTCGGCACCTCGCGCCGCTGAGCTGCCGGTCTGGTCCTGCTCGCAGTCAATCCCATGCCCAATGATTCCTGCGCAGTCGTGACATCAGTGATGCTCTATAACGCGCAGCAACGGGTGCGTCATGGCCAATCTGGCCGAATGGCCCGCATCGTCAACCGTCTCGGCACGGCCCCGTTCCTCAGCGAGCGCTCACGGAAGCGTCGAAGTCCAGGCCTGGCCCGAAGCCGCCTTCTCATATCCATACTGATACAGCGCCCGCATATAGGCGGTGTCGAACCCTTCCGAGGGGGCCGCCGGATAATCGCGCGCGATGTAGGAGAGATGGAAGCCCAGGCGGTTGCGCCTGGCAAAATCATAGGTCGAGAAGATGATCGAGCGGGTTTGCGACTGGGTGATCGACGACAGGCTGCGTGAGGCGACGTCGATGGTGCTGTTGGAGACGAGCTCGAAATTGCGTTCGATCTTCTTGTTGACGAGGATGTAGATGTCCAGCTTCGCAGGGCCGGGCAGGCGACTGCCCTGGAAAAGCAGGGCTTCCGGCAGCGTCAGCACCGGGGCCGTTACGCCGCCGTCGACATGCATCTCCTGAAACCTGCGGCCCTCGCCTTCGGCGTCGATCATGATCGGCGGAAACACCAGCGGGATGCTGGCGGAGGCCGCCATCACGTCGCGAAACAGCTTGAGCGCCTCGGGCGTGCCGATCGTGGCGATCTTGCCCATGTCCCAGATCGCGGTGCGCTGGGTGTCGAGATCTGTCGTCACCACCAGCAACTTGCGCCCTTTGGCGTTTTCACGCGCGACCTGCGCCATGATCTCGGGCCCGACATAACGGGCGACGAGCTCGCGCAGCCGCGTGTTGCCGAACAGGCCGGATCCGAACAGCACGCGCATGATGCTGGGATCGCTCAACAGGCTCTCCGCGACGCCGCTGGTGTAGACCTCCTTCAGCGTGTCGTCATATCGCGAGCCGAGAAACGCAAAGGGTGCAATCAGGCCGCCGGTGCTCACGCCCGAGACGACCGAGAAGGTGGGACGGGTTCTGGCCGCGGTCCAGCCGTTGAGCACGCCGACGCCGTAGGCACCATCGGCGCCGCCGCCTGACAGCGCCAGGTAGGACTTGGTCGCGGTGCTGGTGTCCTTCTCGAAGCTGAATCTCGTGATGGGTTCGTCGGCGTAGCGCCGCAGGCCGTCGATATCGAGCACGCGCGATGTGCTGGCTTCAGCGGCCGTATAGGGCGTGCGGGGCAGGGAGGTGCAGGCGCCGAGCGCCAGGCTACACGTCAGGACCAGCCATCCGAACAGGCGGGCGCAGGTCTGCCTTGCCCAGCCATGCGAACTGCCGGACGTGTCAGTCGAATTTAAAGGGAAGGGCATTGTCGGTGGCTGGCGATCACGCATCTACCGCCGCCGGCAACATCGCCGCGGCAGCTCATCCAGCCCCGGGGATAAAACTACACTGTATCGTTTTGTTCAACAAGCGTGGCAGGCGCAAATTTCCGTGTTCCAAATATTGGTGGCCCTGTCCCAATCCGATGCATAAGCCGGCCGATGCAGCGCCTGGGCGGGTTGATCGGCCCGCTCCGACACGCAATAAGCACCGTCATGAATCGTCCTGACACCGGTCTGCCCAATCATTTCGAACTGCTCGCCATGGATGGCGCCGCGCGCACGGGGCGCCTGACCACCCCGCACGGCGTGGTGCGCACGCCCGCCTTCATGCCGGTCGGTACCGCCGGCGCGATGAAGGGGATGCACTGGCGCGAGGTGCGTGAGGCCGGTGCCGACATCGTGCTCGGCAATACCTATCATCTGATGCTGCGCCCCGGCGCCGAGCGGATCGCAGCACTTGGCGGCTTGCAGACATTCACCGGCTGGAACGGGCCGATGCTGACGGATTCCGGCGGCTTCCAGGTGATGTCGCTGGCGGATTTGCGCAAGGTCAGCGAGCACGCCGTGACGTTCCGTTCGCATATCGACGGTGCCAAGGTCGAGCTGTCGCCGGAGCGCTCGATCGAGGTGCAGCGTTTGCTAGGCTCCGATATCGCGATGCAGATGGACGAATGCGTGCGGCTGCCCGCCGAGCGCGCCGACATCGACCGCGCAATGCAATTGTCGCTGCGCTGGGCCGAGCGAAGCAAGCGCGCCTTCGAGAGCGCGCCCGACGGCTACATGCTGTTTGGCATCGTGCAGGGCGGCGACATACCCCAGCTTCGCCATGCCAGCGCGCAAGGCCTCGTCGAGATCGGTTTCCATGGTTATGCGATTGGCGGCCTTGCCGTCGGTGAGCCGCAAGCCGTGATGCTCGCGATGATCGACGAGACAGCGCCGCTGCTGCCGAGAGAGCGGCCGCGCTATCTGATGGGCGTCGGCACGCCCGACGACATCCTCGAGGCTGTCAAGCGCGGCATCGACATGTTCGACTGCGTGATGCCGACGCGCAATGGCCGGCATGGCGTAGCCTTCACACGCTTCGGCCAGGTGAATTTGCGCAACGCGCGCCACGCCGACGATCCCCGGCCGCTCGACGAAGAGAGTACCTGGCCGTCGGCGCGCACCTACGCGCGCGCCTATTTGCATCATCTCGTCAAGGCGGGCGAGACGCTGGGTGCGATGCTGCTGTCCGAGATCAATATCGCTTACTACCAGTTTCTGATGCAGGGCATCAGGGACGCGGTCGCACAGGGCATGTTCGAAGAGTTCTATCGGCGTACGCGCGAGAACTGGGCGAGGGGCGACATCGCCCCGCGCTAGGTCAGTTGCAGAGGAAACGCTGCTTGACGGAGTGCTTGGTCACGAAGCCGTAGCCGCAATTGTCGCAGGTCCAGAGATAGCTGATCACGTGTTCCGACAGATACGCAGAACCTTCGGCGGCGATCATGGAGTCGGCGCAGACGGGACAGGTCGGCAACTCACTGCAACGCGGAGCGCGGTTCGTTGCGACGGTCGACAACACTTCAGCGACTGCTGACATCGTGGTGACCTCCCAGCTTTGAGACCTAAGTCTAACATAAGCAGAATCAGTTGACGAGGTCGCAACACAAATGCGTTGGTTTTCTGATAATTATTGCTCACGCGATTTTGCGATGCAGCGTATTTAACATGTGCCGCAATCTCGCTTGCGTGTCGCCGCAGGCTGTCTCTAACTGCGCAAGAGCTGCAACAGAAGCACAATCGTCGCCACAGGGAGTTCATCATGGACGCATCGTCCACCACGGGTGCAGCGCACCAACCCGGCCGCGGCCGGATCTATGACTCGATCGTCGATGCTTTTGGCGACACGCCGATCGTGCGCTTGCGCCGGCTGCCGGGCATGCACGGCGTGAACGCGACCATTTTGGCAAAGCTTGAATATTTCAATCCCGCCGCAAGCGTGAAGGATCGCATCGGCGCGGCCATGATCATCGCCATGGAGAAGGCCGGCATCGTCAAGCCCGACACCGTGCTGATCGAACCGACCTCCGGCAATACCGGCATCGCGCTGGCCTTCGTCGCCGCGTCGCGCGGCTATAGGCTCAAGCTTGTCATGCCGGAGTCGATGTCGATCGAACGACGCAAGATGCTGGCCTTTCTCGGCGCGGAGCTGGTGCTGACACCGGCCGCACAAGGCATGAAGGGCGCCATCGCTACGGCCGAAGAGCTGTTGAAGACGACGCCGAATTCGGTGATGCCGCAGCAGTTCAAGAATCTCGCCAATCCCGAGGTGCACCGCCGCACCACCGCGGAGGAGATCTGGAACGACACCGGCGGCAACGTCGACTTCTTCGTCGCCGGCGTCGGCACCGGCGGCACCATCACCGGCGTCGGCCAGGTGCTGAAGCCGCGCAAGCCCTCGCTGCGCGTGGTCGCGGTCGAGCCGGAGGAGAGCCCGGTGCTGTCGGGCGGCCAGCATACGCCGCACAAGATCCAGGGTATCGGTGCGGGCTTCGTCCCTGACATCCTCGATCGCTCGGTGATCGACGAGATCGTGAAGATCAACTCCACGACGGCGATTGAGACCTCGCGGGCGCTGGCGCGGCACGAGGGCATTCCGGGCGGCATCTCCTCGGGCGCCGCGATCGCCGCGGCCATCGAGATCGGCAAGCGGCCGGAAGCTGCGGGAAAAACCATCCTGGCTATAGTGCCGTCCTTCTCCGAGCGGTATCTTTCGACGGCTCTGTTTGAGGGAATCTAGGACATGGCGGATCAACCACCGAGGCGGCCGCGGACGTTGGGCGACGCCAGGACGGAGGCCGAGGCGGCGTTCAAGAAGGTGACGGCGAAGGTCGCCGCGGCGCCGCCAAAGCAGAACGTGGCGCCGGGGGTCAAGGAGCAGGTCACGCTGCGCATTGACCAGGACGTGCTGGAGCATTTCCAGGCCGGCGGCCCCGGCTGGCAGGATCGCATCAACGAGGCGCTGCGAAAGGCCGCGGGGAAGTAGGCGCCAAAGGTTTGGCTAGTCGCAACGAAAAAGCCCGGCGCGAGCCGGGCTTTTTGTTTGCGATTGGCCTCGCCTCAGCGGCGGAACATGCCGCCCATCATGCCGCCGACGACGCCGCCGACGAAGGCTGCGCCGGCGTCGCCGCCGCCGCCGCGATGCTGGGCGGGTGCGCTCTGCGCCTGGGCCGGGGCACGTCGGGCCGGCTTCGCGCTGTCGTCGCTCGCAGTGGTCGGCGCGGAGGCCACGATCTCCGACAGCAGGGCCTTGTGCTGGAGCTTGTTGAGATAGCCGCTCGATGGATAGCCACGTGCCGCCTGCCAGCGCTTGAGCACCGTACGGGTGTCCTCGCTGAACGCCCCGGTGACCTTGGTGTCGAATCCAAGTCCGGTCAGGCGGCGCTGCACGTCGCGGCGCTGCCCCTTGTCGAGGCCGATCTGGTCCTCGGTGAGCTGGCTGGCGTCGTCGGTGAAGGTGGCAGGATCGACACCGGCGTTGAGGTTGCGGGTCGTCGTCGACGGGCCGCTCTTGATTGCCGCGAGCCGCGCCAGCGCCAGTGCCTTGAACTGGCCGTTCGGGTAGGTGGAGAGGTAGGCGTTGAGCTCTTCGGGCTTGTTGCTCTCCTTGACTGACCGCCAGTATTCGAGCTCGACACCGTCCGAATTGCCGCCTGTTGCCGCGGGCACGACGCCAGCAGCCGTCGGTGCCGCATTGGCGACCTGGGTCGTCGGAGCCTGGTTGAGATAGACGGCGCCGATCAAATTGGTGTGGCCCCATGGCAGCTGACCCTTGTGGGTCTCCTCGTTGACCTGGGCGCGGACCGACGTCATTGCCTGCTGGATCTCGATGCCAGGCTTGGTGATGTTGTCGATCAGCGCACGGGTGAACGGGCTGTTGTTGCCCTCCTGGCCGTCGAGCGCGGTCTGGCCCGGACCGGTGGCGAACGCGATCAGCGTGCCTTCGCCGGATTTCATCTCGGCAAGACCGCTCTGCACGTTGACGCTGCGGGTCGCGGAGTTCGACTTGATCTTGGCGGCGAACGGATTGTCGCGGCAGGCGTCAAGGAAGACCAGCTTGACCTTAGCGTCGCCCATGGTCTGCTCGAGCGTCAGATCGATGTTGATGGCGGCACCGAGCTTGACGTCCATCTCCGACTTGATGTCGGCATCGACAGGCAGAAGATAGTTGGAGCCGCCGACCGCGATGCCGTGACCGGCATAATAGAACACTGCGACATCGGAGCCCTGCGCCTTGCGGCCGAAGTCCAGCAGCTTCTCCGTCATCTGGTCGCGCGAGAGGTTCGAACCTTCGATCACCTCGAAGCCGACATTGCGCAGCGTTGCCGCCATCGCTTTGGCGTCGATCGGCGGGTTCGGCAATTGTGCGACGTTCTTGTAGGTGCCGTTGCCGACGACGAAAGCAACACGGCGGTCGGCCTTCGCGGCACTGACCGACAGTACCATGCACATCAGCGACGCGAGGAGGGTGAGAGTGCGCATCTGGAATCCCCAACAGAATCGAAATTGCAGGCAGCAACAGATTGGCAACGAACTTACACGAAGTGGCCGATTTGGCGCCACCAAAACGGCAGTTCGTCGCGTTCAACCCGCTGCAGTGTGGCAGAATGTGCACGATGGAATACCCTTCCAACGTGATCTAAATCACACGGACACTTGGTTTTGTCGCACGAAGCGGCGCAAGGTTCAGCGTGCGCGGGCGGGAACCGGCGAAGCCGGCTTCAAGTTCAGGAGATTGCCGCAGAGGATCAGCGCCGCGCCGAGCACGGTCCAGGAGTCGAGCCGCTCGGAATAGAGCAGCCAGCCGACGGTGGCCGTGAGCGGAACCCGCAGAAAGTCCATCGGCACCACGATGGTCGCATCCGCGTACCGGAGCGCGCTGGCGAGGCAATAGTGCGAGAATGTGCCGCAGACCCCGATAACGAACAGCCAACCCCACAGGGAGGCCGACGGCCAGGTCCAGACATAGAGCGTCGGGAGCAGACCCACGACCATCTGCACGACGATCATCCAGAATAGGATCGACAATGCGCTCTCGGTCCGAGTCAGTGATTTCGCCAATATCATGGAGATGCTGAAGCCGATCGCGGCTCCCAGCGCGATCAGCTGGCCCGGATTAATCTCGCCGGTGGCGGGCCGCACGATCATGACCACACCGACGATACCGAGCACGATCGCGGCGATCTTCCAGACGGTCATGCGTTCGGACAGGAATGTTGCGGCCAGCAGTGCCGTCCAGATCGGCATGGTGAATTCGATCGCGACGACCTGGCCGATCCCGATCAGCGTCAGTGCGTAGAACCAGCCGAGCTGTGCGAAATAATGCACCCCATTGCGCGCGAGATGCTGGGGCAGGCGCTTGGTCGCGACCGCCTTGAAGCCACCGGACCGGTAGATGATCGGCAGCAGAAGCGTGAACCCGATCACCGAACGCACTTCCATGATCTGAAATACATTCAGCTCGCGCGTGGTCTCGCGCCCGGCGACCGCCATGACCAGCATCAGCGACAGCCAGCCCGCCATCCACAGGGCAGCCATCGTTTTGGACGGTGTGGTGTTCATCGGCGCAGGTTTGGGAGGCGAGGGTTCTGAGGGAGGGCCGGTATCGGCGACATCGTCGCCGTTTGCAACGGCCAAATCTGCCGGTGCAGCGATGCATGGCGGCGTGCTAAGGCATCACTGAACAACGAGAAAAATCGGGAGATCTTCGCTCATGCACATCTTGCAGCCGGCCGAGTGGAAAAAACCGCGCGGCTTTTCCCATGGCGTCGCGGTCGAGGGGCCGGGCCGCTGGGTGGTGTTGGCCGGGCAGACCGGCGGCGACGAGACCGGCAATTACGCGCCTGACATGGCCGCGCAGGTCGGGACCGCGCTGAAGCGGGTCATCAAGCTCCTGGGCGAGGCCGACGCCGGCCCCGAGCATATCGTCCGCCTGACCTGGTACCTGACCAGCCGCAGCGAATATGAGGCAGCCGGGTCCGGCATCGGCGCGGCTTGGAAGGAAACGCTGGGGCGCAATTTCCCGCCCTCGACCTTGCTCTACATCGGCGGCCTCGTGGACGACCGGGCCAAGGTCGAGATCGAGGTCACGGCGTTCGTGCCGGGCACATAAAAAATCAACCCGGCGTGATCGCCGGGTCGATTGTCAATCTACTTGTATCGGCTTAGCGCGACAGCGAGATGTTGGCGCCGCGGAACTGGCTATCGGCACGCATCGTGACGTTCTGCTTGTTGCCGGACGTCTTCAGCGAGATGTTGGCGTTGAAGCCGGCGGTGGAGGCGAGCAGCTCATAGTTTCCACCCGCGCCGCGGCCCGAAAGGGAGCCGCTGATATTGCGGCTGGCCTCGGACCAGCTGCCCGCGATGGCGCTGCCTTCAGCCTTTACGTTGGCGCCGAGGTTGAACTTGTAGGCGTCGCTGGCGCAGGTCAGCGACAACTCCATCGTCGGTCCGACCGGAGCGTATTTGGCCCGGCAGCGGATCCGCTCGGTCGAGCCGTCATCCAACGTGACCGTTCCCGAGCCGCTCCAGCTGCCTGCCAGCGGGGCAAACGGGCCCGACTGGGCCTTGCTCTCGGAATTAGCAATTCCGGCCGCAAACATGACGGCAGCCGCAATCAGGAGCCGCTGGCCCAGACCGCTGGTCACGATTCTTCTATTGGCGCGATGCTTCCCACCGCCCGCTGCACGGTATGCCTGCAGATGCTCCATTCCACTTCCCCGATCCGGCGTTGCCGCTGAGTTGACCGTTGGCATATGCACCATTGATCGAAACTTTCACAAGTCCCCCGCTGCCGATGGTGCCGGAAACGTTAGCGCCCGGCGCGGTGATCTTGCCGTCGGCAACCGTCAGCAAGGAGCTTGCGGTCGGCTCGCAGGAACCGCTCTTGGTGACGATGGTGACCTGCCAGTTGCCGTCATAGGGAGTCTGGGCGAAAGCGGGCGCGGCGAGGGTGAAAACTGAAGCGGCACAGAACGCCGCAATGCGAGCAAAACGCATAAAATCCGTCCTTGAATTTGTCTGATATGCTGACCCTTATTCGGGCCAAATGTGACGGAAATTTGGTGCGGTGCCAAATCGAAAATTGTTCCTGTGGGAACAATGGTTTATTTGGGTTTCCGGCTGCAATTTTCGAAGCAGAATCAACGCCCCTTCACGTTAAGGGTAAACGTCGGGACAGCGACTCAGGAGAGGGCCTTAGGAAAGGCTTGGCGCCGAGGTAGCGAACTGCTCGTCCTGAGTCTTCGACGGCAGCGCCTTGTGGACCTTGGCATAATCGATCACGTCGGCCAGCAATTTGAGCCCGAGCGGGGCGAGCGCGCGCTCCCACAGCTCCCGCGCCGTCTCGCCCTTTTTGACGAAGCACCACTCCTGGGCCGCGATGGCGCCGGCGTCCATGCGGTCGGCGAGGTGGTAGATCGTGCCGCCGGCGATCGGGTCGCCTTCCTTGATGGTCCATTCCACGGCCGCCTTGCCGCGGTGACGCGGCAGCAGCGAGGGATGATAGCCGATCCCACCCAGCTTCGCGGCCTCGAGCGCGTCCTTGCCGATCCGGGCGTGGCTGTGCGCGGTGACGATCAGATCGGTGTCGGGGGCGATCTCGGAGGCCACCACCAGCTTGGGATTGGCCTGGACCACGACCTCGATGCCCGCCGCCTTGGCCGTCGCGGCGAGACGATCCTCGGCGTCGGCCACCACAACCCGCACGATCGAGACACCGTGCTCCCGGAGCATGTTCAGGGTGGTCACGCCGAAATGGCGGGAGCCGACGAGGGTAATGCGCATGGGTGTCCGATCCGTCTCGCAACTGCGTCATCTCCCGATAACACGTCCGGACGTCCTGTCACCACCCGCACTGCGTTTGCGCCGGTTATCAACAATGCACCGAGCGAGGCTGCGCGATGAATTCCGCGATTGCGGCGTCGGCCGGTCCGGTGCTTCCATACGCGGATGGCATCGGCTCGGAGCGAACGCATGCGAAGCGCGTGGTTTGTCCTTCTCGCGGCCCTGGTCGCAACCCCTCCGGCGCGCGCCGGCGGACAGCCCTATCCGGTGGTTCCGCCTGAGGTTGGTGTGGCGCCCTTCATCGGTCCGACCTGGGACACCTATCGCTGCGCGGAAGGGCCGGTCATCAATTTCTATCACGGCGCCTATTACGGCCAGGAGCCGCCGGCACTCTATCGCGGCTACGCGTACCGGCCGCATTACCGCTACAGCGCCTACCGCAGGCTGCCGCGCAAATATTTCTGCGTCACAGACTAGCCGCGCCACGCCGCCACGGTCGGGCGGCGATTAGAGATAGGCCTGTTCCTGTGTTTCGTTTTTAACACAGAGATCCAGGATTTGCCGGTAGAACGTGGACCAACCGGGGCTGGCGACATTTCAACCCGTATCCGTTTTCGAACCCGGATTTGGCCGCTGGCATGATCGCCAGCGGCTTTTTCATGCGCGGCCATCACGAAATCATCTGACGGTAACATGATCTCAACCAGCTTGGCGTATCGACGAATCCGTCGCGGATTTGTATTGCGTACCGCGACACCGAGATCGTCCCGCCGGCGTGGGTGCGCCGTGCGGGCTTTTCGCCGGGACCGATTTCATGCCGAGCGCGATTGAGCAGATCGTCGACGTCTATGTCCGGCTGAAGAACCGGCGCGGCCTTGACGAGCTGATGATGCACAGACAGCGGCTTGCGGTCGATCTGAAGAGCGGGTCCGGCTACGACTTCAGCCTGCCGATCGGTCAGATCGACGAGGAGATCGCGATCATCGAAGCCGGCCTCAGCCGGCTCAAGTCAGGCGATATCGCTGCGACGGACAACGGTCAGTCAATTTGACGCTCAGTCGCGCCGGCCGCCGTCGATGACGGTGAACAACGGCCGTGCCTGGGTCGGCTCGACCAGCAATTCCTCCACCAGCGCGGTCGCCGCATCGACATATTTGCGCGTCGGCTTGTCGAGGGGGCGGGTGGCCTCATCGTCGAGCGCGACCTTTGCGGCCTCGACCAGCTTGCGCATTCGCGCCGCGTGGTCATCGCCCGCCGTCAGCGTCGCGCGGGCCAGCGAGCGCAGCACGAACAACTCGCCCTCGAGGCGTAGCAGACGGTCGTTGAGCCTGGTGAGGACGGCGTTGAGGTCGGCCATGGCGCGCGTTCGTTTTCGGAAGATCCATCCTGCTCTAGCGGCGATCGGTGAACGGAGTCCAAACGGCATCGGCGCAATTGGGGCGATCTCCCCTCAAGTCTCGGTCCGCGCCAGATAGTCGCGTGCAAAGGCAAGGTACCAGTCGAGGCAGGCGGGATTGGCCATCGCCTCCCGGTTGATGACCTTCTCGACGGGCTGGCCGAGCAGCAGCTTCTTGATCGGCAGCTCCTGCTTCTTGCCCGAGAGCGTGCGCGGGATCTCGGCGACCGCAAAAATCTCGTTGGGCAGGAAGCGGCGGGAGAGGCCGGCCTCGATCGCCTTGTTGATCCTCGCCTGCATTGCGCCGTCGAAGGCGACGCCTTCGCGCAGCACCACGAACAGCGGCATGTAGCTGTCACGGCCCAGATATTCGAGATCGACGACGAGGGAATCCAGCACCTCCGGCAACGCCTCGATCGCGGAGTAGAGTTCGCTCGTGCCCATGCGCAGACCATGCCGGTTGATGGTGGCATCGCTGCGGCCATAGATGATGCAGGAGCCGTCCGGGTCGACCTTGAGCCAGTCGCCATGCCGCCACACCGGCCCGCGGCCGCTGCCGTCGAAATTGTCCGGATAGGTCTCGAAATAGCTCGCGCGATAGCGCGCATCGCCCTTGTCGTTCCAGAAATAGAGCGGCATCGACGGCATCGGCTCGGTGCAGACGAGCTCGCCGACCTCGCCGATGACGGCGCGGCCCTGTTCGTCGAAGGCTTCCACGGCGGCACCCAGCAGACGGCACTGCATCGCGCCCGGCGTCTGCGGCAGTTCGCGATTTCCGCCAATGAAGGCGCCGGCGAAATCGGTGCCGCCGGAGATGTTGGCCCACCAGATATCGGCCTGCGCCTTGCTGCCGTTGATCTTCGCGAGCGCCGCGAAGCGGTCGTTGAACCAGGCTTGCGTGTCGGCGCTCAGCGGAGAGCCGGTCGAGCCGAGACATCGAAGCTGTGAGAGATCACCGGCGGCGGTGAGGTCGATCTCGGCCTTGGCGCAGTTGGCGAAGAACGCGGCGCCCGCACCGAAGAAGGTCGCTTTGGATTGCGCGACGAAGCGCCACAACGTGGTCCAGTCCGGCTTGTCCCTGGCGCCGCCGGGGCTGCCGTCGAAGATGCAGCAGGTGGTGCCGCCGAGCAGGCCGCCGATCTGGCTGTTCCACATGATCCAGCCCGTCGAAGAGTACCAGTGATAGCGCTCGCCGAACGAATTCTCGTGGTAGGAGCAGCCGAGATCGTTGTGCAATCCCAGCAGCGCCAGCACCACGATGACGATGCCGCCATGGCCGTGCACGATCGGCTTCGGCAGACCGGTGGTGCCGCTGGAATAGACGATCCAGAGCGGATGATCGAACGGCAGCCACGCTGGCTCGAACGCGTCGATCGCGGCGCCCGTTGCTGCGACAATGTCGGAGAGCAGGGCGTCCGCCGCTGGGCGCGCGGCGGCGTCGCTGTGCAGAATGACGTGCTCGACCGTCGGCAGCGATCGCCGCAGCTCGGCGAGGACGTCTTTGCGATCGTGCCGGCGTCCGGCATAGGTGACTGCGTCGCAGGCGATCAGCACTTTCGGTTCGATCTGCTTGAAGCGGTCGATCACGGCGGGTGCGGCCATGTCGGGCGCGCACACGCTCCAGATCGCGCCGATACTGGCGCTCGCCAGGAATGCGATGATGGTCTCGGGGATGTTGGGCAGATAGGCGGCGACCCGGTCGCCGGGCCTGATGTCTTTTTCTTTCAGATGCAGCGCGAGGGCAGCCGCCTTGCGCCGCAGCTCCGGCCAGCTCGTCTCGCAAAGCCTGCCGTCCTCGCCGGAACTGACGATCGCTGGCAGGCCGGCGGCGTCAGCCGCCTCCACATGGCGGAACACCTGCCGGGCATAGTTGACCTGGGCGCCGGGAAACCAGATCGCGCCGGGCATCTTGCGCTCGGTGATCACGGCCGCAAACGGCGTTGGCGATTGCAGATCGTAATAGTCCCAGATGCTGCGCCAGAACCCATCGAGATCGCGCACCGACCATTGCCGCATGTCCTCGTAGCTGGCGAAGGTAAGGCCGCGCTGTTCGGCGAGCCAGGCGCGGTAAAGGGCGATCTGGGGAACGAAGGGTGAGGTCATTGCGTGTCGGCTTCAGTTGCGGGGCGCGGATGTTAACCGGTGCCGCAGAGTAGCAGAAGCCGCAGTTCGGGCAGGCAGCGTTGACGGGAGTAGCAGTCTACCAGCCCGCTCCGGCCCAGCGTCTTCCGAACACGGGTGGCTTGGCCTTCACCGCCTCCCAGCCGAAGAAATGGTGCTTGCCGGACCAGGTGTGCACCACGCCGCTGCAGATGCTGCACTTGAAGCTGCCGGAATGCGCTTCGGCGTGCTCCTCCCTTGTCGCGGTGTAGTTCATGCTGCAACCCGGGCAGGTGAATTCTTCGATCGTCCAGATGCTATTGGCCATTGCACCGAAAGTGGTTTGGGGGACCTCGACGGAAACCTAGGTGCCCGCCTTTGCAACGGCGTAAACCGGTCGGCTGAAATCCGGTTAATCGTCGTTAGCCAAGCCGGCATCCGGTTGCCGGCCTTGCCGGCGCGCTCGCCGCGCGCGGCGCTGTCGCAAGATCAATCGCCGGTCCGGTTGCTCCGCATGTCCCGGTCGATGCGCATCTGTACGCGCCTGATGGCGAGCAACGGCAGCCTGCCTTGCACGCGCCCGCAGCGGGCCCTGTCGCCGACGGCATAGGCGTAGCGCCAATAGCCCGGTGCCACGTTTGGCTTCAGCGAAAAGTGCACGCCGCGGTGAATGCCTGCGTGTGCGACGGGCTCTCTGGGGCGGCGTGCCATCGTCTCGGAATGCCGAATGGCCCGATGCGTTCCTAATCACCGGCTCGGGCCGGCCCCGTCGCCTTGACGCCGGGTGCGCGGCTGGCAATAACGCTGGGCCGCGCAAGTGGCGGAACCCGCGTCAATGCCGCAAGGAAAGCCGTGCCCGTGAAAAGTCTGCGTCAGCTCCTGACGGGCGAGGACATCATCCAGCTCGTGATCCGCGTCGGCCTGCTCGGCCTGCTGATCATCTGGACCTTCCTGATCATCCGCCCCTTCGTGCCGATCCTTGCCTGGAGCGGCGTGCTCGCGGTCGCGTTCTACCCGGCCTTCAGCTGGGTCGCGAAGATCCTGGGCGGCCGGCCCAAGACCGCAGCGGCGATCCTGACCCTGATCACGCTCGGCATCGTCATCGGTCCTGCGACCTGGCTCGGCATCAGCGCAGTGGACGGCGTGCGCGAGCTGGCGCACCAGCTCGGCACGGGCGACCTCGCGCTTCAGTCGGCGCCGGAGCAGCTCAAATCGTGGCCGCTCGTTGGCCCCTGGCTATTCGATTTGTGGGAGCAGGCCTACAACAACATCCGCGCGGTGCTGCGCGAGGTGGCGCCGTATCTCCAGCCGCTGGCGGGACCGTTGCTTGGGCTCGCGGGTGACGCCGGCGTCGGCACGCTGCAGTTCCTGGTCTCGGTGTTCGTGGCCGGCTTCCTGTTTCCGCACGGGCCAAGGCTGGTTGCGGCCGGACGCGGCTTCCTGTTTCGCATCGTGCCCGAACAGAGCGAGCATTTCCTGGGGCTCGCAGGCGCAACCATCCGTGCCGTGGCGCAAGGCGTGATCGGCGTCGCGATCGTGCAGGCATTGCTCGCCGGCATCGGCTTCAAGCTTGCCGCGGTGCCGAGCGCAGGCCTGCTCGCCTTTATCGTGCTGCTGCTCTCGATCGTGCAGATCGGTGCCTTCCTGGTGCTGCTGCCGGTGATCATCTGGATCTGGACCGCCAAGGACGTCACCACCGCGCTGCTGCTCACCGTGTTTCTCGTCGTCGTCGGCTTCCTCGACACCATGTTGAAGCCGCTGGTGATGGGGCGCGGCCTGACCACGCCGACCATCGTCATCTTCGTCGGCGTGATCGGCGGCACGCTTGCCCACGGCATCGTCGGCCTGTTCATCGGCCCGATCATCCTGTCGGTGGCCTGGGAGATGATGATGGCCTGGATCAGGACGGAGGACCGGGCAGAGGCGGGGTCGAGGGCGGGGACAGCGACGGGCGAGGGCTGATCCGGCCCCCTCGCACGGCGGATCGGCCTGCCTGCCGGCTTCGATCAGACCTGGCGACCTTAGCCTCGCGTGATCAAGGTCCACGGAACTTGTCTATCCGACTAGACAAGTTACCATGGGCTCGATTCTGTTCTCGATTACGGCGGACATGGCGAAGTCTTCCAAGCTGGTCGCCGCCAAGCGCGGCAAGGTATTGTTGGTCAGGCGCCGGTCGGACGGCCTGTGGATGTTCCCGGGCGGCCGCAAGCGCGCGCGCGAGTCCGACAAGGACTGCCTGCGGCGGGAGATCAAGGAAGAGCTGCCCAAGCTGAAGCTCGGCCGGATCAGCCTCTGGAAGGAAGTGACGGCCAGGAACAAGCGCTCCGGCCGCAAGATGAGCGACGCGATATTCATCGCCAAGGGCGCCAAGGGCAGGCTCGCGATTGGCGACAAGAACGAGATCGATCGCGCCGTCTGGCAGAAGCCGCGCGGCATCCGCCTGACGCCGACCTCGCGCTATATCCGCGACCGCCTGTTTCCGCGGAAGCGCGGGTGAGCTAGTCCCCGTCGTCCTCCGACGAGAGCTGTATCCGTCCGGTGTGGGCCCGCGAAAAATTGGCGCGCGGTTGCGGCGCGGACACCCTGGCCATTTCGGTTTCGCGCTGCTCCTTGCGAACCTTGCGCGCGCGCTTCATGGCCTGCTTGACCTGAGGGTTCGGTGAATCCTCCGCGAAGAACAGCACCACCTCGCAGCTCGGACATTGCCTGGAATAGCCGTCCTGCAACCGTCCCGCGCGGTCGCGGAACACGGTCTTGCAGCGCGTGCACTGAATCTGGACGAAACTCATGCGCGGTCGATCGACAATGACTGATGGAAATGGATCGTCAGGTGATCCCAAATGTCTGAAGAAAGCTTGAACGCGTCCGGGACTTCAAGCCGCTTGAAACAGCCGCCTATTGCTTGGCCGCTATCGTCTCCAGGCAATGGTTGAGATAGACGGTGCGATCCCTGGGCAGCACCTTCTCGAGATCCGCCTTCAGCGCGCATTCGCGCTGCCGCATCTGCTCGGCCCGCCGCTTCTCGGCCGCCTCGCGATATTCGGGAGCGACCTTGTTGGGATCGACGAGGGCCTGCGAGCGGGCGGGAGCCGTCACGGCGAGGGCAATGGCGGTGATGACAATGAGCTGTTTCAAATGAGCCTCCATTAAAAGGCTCATTCTAGCGCTCGGGCGGCGAGGGCTCAAACGGCAAATTCGCCGAGACACCCGGCAGCGAAGTTGATTTCAACTACCTGAAGTTGGGACGAGGGGAGGCCGTCACTTCGGGACGTGGTCGATCTTGTGGCCGAGATGCCCGGTGTCGTGATCGCGACGCAACTGGCTCAGCGATGTCTCGTTCAGCTGGTGCAAGACCTCGCTGAGTTCAGTCGTATCCGGATAGCCGGCGGCAAAACCCTTGCCGTAGATCTTGCGCAACGTACCGACCAGCGTGTTGCCGTGCTTCTTGCTGATCGCGCCATCCTTGTCGCGGTGGCGATGATCCAGGCCCGTGTCCTTCATGGCTTTCTCCCTGAGCGGCGTCTGCGCGCCTGGAGAGAGCGTGCTCCCAAACGAGTTGATTGGCAACGGCACGGCGCGCGGCAGTTGAGCCTCAGCAAGGTGTGGAAAGATCGAAGGACGTGTGAAGCAGTTCACAAGCGATGGTCGGGATCGCTGCTACGAAGGCCTCATTGCTTCACCAATTGATATTTTGAAAACGCCCCAGCGCTCCACCAGGCGCTGGGGTTTTCACGTCGATCACCGCAACGGCCAGAGCGCGCGGCGCGCGATCGGTCGGGTGCTTTCCGAATGATGCCGAAGATTGATGCCGAAGGCGGGCGGCTACGCGGCTTGCTCCTCGAACGAGGTGTAGACCTGGCCACCTGGACCAATCACCTGAACGCCCCAGCACCCGTCAGCAATAAGCTCCTTGGCCTTCTTGAGGGCGGCGGTGAGTGACAGCCGCTTGAGGCTGACGATTCCTGCCGTGTCGAAACCGCTGATTTCAAACATGCCGTTCCTCCCTGTTTTGTCGAATCCTACACTTTTTGAGCGGGTTGTCTCGCGGCTTTTGGGACAGGGGGCCCGGCGCACGAGCAGGCGGTGGCCAAAATCGCGAAAACAACCCCATGCACAGTAGCTAAGTCCCGCTGGCGCAACGCTTTCTTTTTGGCACACGGCGGTCTTGCATCCGGCGGAGACGCCGTTGACTCGTCGGGCAAAACAGGGGTAGTTTGCCAACTTCGGAAAATCAGCTTCGGACCACGGCGACTTCCCGGGATCGGGAGGAGCTCTCGCGCCGGCCTGCGTGTCATGTCTGTCGCACGCCCCCCGTAGTCGGCCGGGGTGGCGGGGTCTGCAGCAGGCCGCGGCCGCTAACGTGGAATTAAGCTGAAAAGCCCACAATTTTAGACAGTTGTAGATGGGTGCTGCGTAAGGGAGCCGTCGCGAGGACGTTCCGGCGACGGCTTCCTGTTGCTCGCTCATTTGGGGTCAATGCCATGACCACGACTTTCGAAACGCAAGGCCTTGTCGAACAGCTCGACCCTGCAGCACTGGCTGCGGCCATCGCGGCCGACGAACCCGCAAGCTTGGATGCTCCAGAACCGATCAAGCGGTCGAGCCGCACGTCGGTCATGGCGCTGTCGGTGTGTGCCCTGGCCATCAACGGCGCGGCGGCGATCTACACATGGCCGTCGGGCCTGCCATCGCTGAACCTGAGCAGCCTGGCTGATCTGCTACCGCGGCAAGAGGCTTCAGTGGCAAAGCCGGATCCGGTTGTCGCTGCCTTGAAGGATATTCAGTCGACCCAGCAGCAACACACGGCTTCGCTGCAGGAGAGCAACCAGGCACTGCAGCAAAACGCGGCTGTGCTGCAGGCGGATTCCATGGTGCTGCTTTCGCTGCGACAGAGCATCACGGACGAACGCGTCGATGTGAAGAAGGTATCTTCGCAGCTGTCCACGCTGATTGCGAAGATCGACTCACTGCAAAATGCCTTGATGTCGGACGTCACGTCCTCCGTTCGAAGAGCGCATGCGCGCTACGGACTGTCCGCAGCGATCCGCAAGCGGCTCGCCCGGCAGTCGAAATCTGTAGGTCCCGTTTCAGTTGGAGGAGCGCCGCTGAGCGTGCCTGCTACAGTTTCGGCCCCGGAGAGCTGAAGCTAGGGCCAGGCAAGTCATCTAGGACCAAGTCACCTGGGACCAAGTGATTTGGGACCATGTCCGGGCTCACTTGGCGGGCTCACGCGAGCGGGGCTTTTGCCCGACTTGGAATTGAAAGAATGCAGGTGACAGTGCAGTCCGGCACCGTCACCACGGATCCGAAGAAGCGATTATTAGGGGCCCGCAGGCTTACCCGACGGGCCGTTCAATAGTAACGGCGCCGTGGACGGCGCTCGTAATAATCATCGCCGTAATAGCCTTGCCGGCCCTGTTGAAACTGCGGCGGAACCGTTCCGTTCGGGTAGCACTGGCCGTCGCGAGTATCGATATCGGCACCGTGTCCGCAAGGAACGGGATAGTGGCCAGAGCCTCTGCCGCCACCATAGTATTGCCGAGCGGCCTGTTCTTGCGGCGGCAAGTAGCCGTTGGGGTAGCACATGCCGTCGCGGGCGCCGACGTCCCAGCCGTTGCCGCACGGCGGTGGGTGTACAGGGACACGGTATTGAACCTGATGAACCTCACCGAGCTGTAGAGCCAGCAAGGTTGCGACGACTGCACCGATCATCGGATCTTCTCCCAATCGCAATATGCCTACGACTGAGCGGCTGAATGATCGCTGAACGGGTTCACGCCGGCGATCTTAACCTCACTCTAAGAAATCGTTGTCCGGAGGCGTCCCGTTGGATATAAAGGGAACCTTCCGCCAGCGTCAGTTGCGTCCGTGAGTCATGATTACGTACAAGCAGTACCATATCGAGCAAGTTGAGCACGGCCCCAAGCGCTGGGTTGCTCGCATCACGCGGACAGACGGCCAGAACATTCGCACCATTCTGCCGGCGACTGAGCGTCCCTACCTCGAGACGAAGCCGACAGCGTCCGCCGAGGAAGCCGAGGCGCTCGCCAAGGAAGGCATCGACTTCGGCGGCGTGGTGTAGTCCGCCGTCGCGGTCTTCTGACTTTCGTTCGCGAAATTCGCCGGCGCTTCATCGGCAGCGGTGGTGCGGTGCGTGCAGCTTTGTCCGTTACCGGTGATCTGCTCGACATGGTCGTTGATTGCTACGATCAGCGGCCGCTGGCATTCACGCGTACCCAGTTATGGGTACAGGCCCAAGCGCAAGATCAAGAGACCGTTCATCGAACTGTTAGAACTACGGTGGATAGCGCAACGGAAGGTGCTTTAGTTCGTCGGCCTCGCTCGCCAGCCGTTTTCCTGATGGGGAATGGTGGCAGTGATATCGACGTCTCTCACAGCGGATTGGCGCCACGCCGCCACCCCGAAGCACAGGGTCAGAGTCATGGCGGTCGCCAACAGCAGCACTGACAAAAACTGGCTCACGCGCCCCCCACAAGAAGAACATACTGAGGCAGCGAGCACGCACAGGCGATTCGGAAAATGCAGGCGCGCTGACCTGCTGGGAGTTTTCCCCAGGTTGTAAAACGGTGGATTAGCACCTTCGACCTTGCACCCGCCGCGGCTCCGGAGCCGCTATTGCAGGCCGGCTTTTCACCCGAAAACTATTGTGGCTCGGTTGGCTTGTCGCGCTCGTGGCTCTCGGCTTCGGCGGCCGCGCACGCATCCATGCCATGGCATTTGCTTAGATAGTATCGAGCGCCTGCGAAGATCGAGCAAACAATCACCACGGAAACCAACAGGAAGATCATCCACCGACGATTCAACATTCCATGACCTTCTGCACCCTCCATCCGACGCGGCTCGTTCGCCTGACCGGCCCCACCAGGCGAGGCGAGGCGAAAGCTGGATCAGCCCAAATCAGACCTTGCGCTTCGGATTCAGTCGAGCCTCACGCTCCAGCCGCTCGGACTTCAGGCGTTTCAGGTTTTCCTGAAACTCCGGCGTGGCTTGACTGTCGGCTATCGTCTGTCTCGATCCTATCGGATTGAGGGTCCTTCGTTCGGCTTCGTCCGCCACTTGTTGCGCGGCGGACCGTTTGGGTTTGATCATTTGCTTTCTGCCTTCGGGCGAGATTGACCAAGCGGGCGCCGGTCAATTCATTTTCGATTTGGCCGGTCGCGTCGAACGTTCTGGAATTCCTCGGGTCCCTTGACGAGCCGCCGCTTGCGGCTGGCCTGGTCATCCGGGCTCGCTTTGTTGTCTTTGAGCTTGTCGATTGCGCTGCCCGCCATTTCCCGAGCCCGCTCGGACGAGGCCTTGGCGGCAGACGTAACCGTGAGGGCAGGGGCGGGTTTGCCCAAGCCAATCTCGACCAGCCGACGGATGGATTCAGAACGAGCGGGAGTATCTTGCTGTCCCGACGCCCATGCGTCGATCTGAGCGACAGTCGATTCCGGCCAGCGCGTGCCGATCTGGACGCCCTGACCAGTCGCGGGGCGGCCGCGATGTTTTTTGGCACGAATCTTTTTCGCTGGTTTCATTTATTTTGGTACCAAAAAATAAAGCCAAAGGGAAGCGCGAACCTTCGATAACTGTGCCTGTTTAGCGCACTGTCATCGCATCAATCCCACGCAACATCGTGATCGCAGATTTGCTGTCAGGCGGCTCCCCGTAGAGGGAGCGCCAGTTGTACAGCAAAAGGTCGGGAAGCATTTGCCCGGACGAAGGCCTGCAAGGCCGGCGTGATCTCGCTGCTCGTGACACGCTCGGCAAGCTCATCTGCGATCTCGCTGGTGGCATCGCGAGACCGGCCCTCGATCGCGTTGAAGGCGACAATACGGACGGGATAGGCGTACTGCCCGGAGAGTAGGTCGCGGATGATGGTCTCGACATCGGTGTCCTGCTCGTCGGTCTCGCGCCAGGAGCAGCCGGCGCGCGCGCCGAAGTCTTCCAGCACCAGGTAAATCTCACGGTCGAGCCGATCCAGCGGCACAATCGACGGCGCATGACGCATGACGCAACTCCTACTCAAAAAGGCAATCGCCCGGCCGTGGGATCGTTCCGGCCAAACCCCTCCAACAGAGTGAGGCTATCGCCCGTTCTGCGCGCTGATGTAGATGTTGAAGATCGACGTTCCGGCCTCGTCGGTGACCTCCAGGTGCCATTCGTGGCCCGGTTCAAGTCGACCCTGCATGTTCTTCAGAAGGTCGGCGGCAAAAACCGTGGCCTCTCGCCAGGTCGCTTCAGCGTCCGGCAGGTCCTCGCCTTCAGGGTCAGTGCTCGGTTCAACACCCCGGACGTGGAAAAAATAGCGCGGCATGCCTGAAATCCGGACGAAAGGCTCCGTGCAAAACTTGGCTCGGCAGCGAGTGCACTGTTACTTCTCCTCTGGTTCGGGATGAAGTGCAGCTTTCTCCGTCTTCATTTCCTCGATCAAGCCGGCGATGCCGTCTCTCGCGATCTTGTCAGTAATAAGAGACAACAACCGGCAATGGTGCGCGATCTTCTCGTCGATTTCATCGCATTTGCCGCTCATGAAGATATCCTGCGTCATTGCAGGCAAAGCCTGAACGGCCACCTGAGATGAAAAACTTTCATTGCCGAGCTTGGTTCCCGCCGCCACGCTTGGGATGGTGGCCGGCTACTAGAGCCAGTGAATGGGTGACGGCGGTTTTACTCACGAGTGACGTGATTGAGGAACTGCGAAACCGCAGTGATGAGCTGGGCCGGCGCGAACGGCTTCTGCAACAAGATGCTGCTTGGGACCCCTTGCGAGCCCCAATCGTCCGCCACGCCACCGGTCATGTAGACTATGGGCAACGTCGGCTCTCGTTCTCTGACCTGTCTGGCCAAGTCCCAGCCGCTGAGCCTGCCCTTGAGGTTTACATCCGCGACGAGCGCCCGGTACTCCTTCATACCGCTTCTGAAGAGAGTCAGAGCTTCCTCGGCAGACGACAGGATATCAGTCGCGAAGCCTGCCTCCAGCAGGGCTTCCTCGACCACCGCCTGCAATGGATATTCATCCTCAACCACCAGGATGAGAGGCGGCGGCGCTGTCATGTTTACTCCGTCTCCGATGGCTGACCTACAATGTTGCCCGGCTTCGTTTCCCCAAAATGTGTCCGAAAGTGAACATAAGAGGGTGCGGAGGCCCCAGGAACTGCCGGGCCGCATGACGCGACATACATTGACATCAGGCCAACGAGACGAAGCATGGGCGCACTCTCAATCTTGGTCGTGGAGGACGTCGCGCTGATCCGTCATCCGTATGATGGTCTGCGACATGCTGGAGGAGTTGGGTCGCGAAGTCGTCGCCGAAGCAGGCACCCTGAAGGAAGCAATCGAAGTCGCGCGGGTGGCTGACTTCGATTTGGCCATTCTCGACCTGAGGCTTGGCGATGAAACGACCGAACTGGTGGCGGAGATCACTCGTGGTCGCGGCTTGCCATTTTTCTTCCTGACCAGCCACACATCCGATGGATTGTCAGTTGGCTTCCGCGATGTCCCCGATTGGAGAAGCCGGTTCTCCGCTCCGCACTCGGGAAGACGATCGAAAACTGCGCGAGATCTTGAGCGGCTAGCAGGGGTTGGCTGTGACCTTCAGGCTGCCGCCTTGCCCTTCGCCAAGCTTGCAAGGTCCTTCCAGGCCAAGGCGGTCCGCAACCACTTCAACCGCTCGGCGGGACAGGTCGCGGCGATCGCCTTCTGCATCGCGGCGATGGCTTCTGCTTGATGGTCGAGGTCTCCAATCATCGGAGCAATCATTCGCCAGAATTATTAAGACCGGCGAAAATCTACAGCCCGGAAAACTACCGGCTTACGCCGCCGTGGAGCCTACGTCCAAGCCCTGGCCCTGTGGACGCGCCAGTCCGGCGCAATCCGCTCGCCCCCGTCCTGCGAGGGTTGGCTATCATAGGTTAAAGCGCGACTCAGCAAATGCAGCCGAGGATAAACTGGCAACAGGCTGGGGACGCCGGGCGATGGCACAGTCACGCTATCCGTTGATCCGGAGGTGGACACCGGAGGAGCATCAACAACTGCTGGCGATGGCGGCGGCTGGGCACCGACCCGACGAGATCGCGCACGCGTTGGGCAGAACAGAACCAGCGGTGCGAGGCCGCGCGAATTTGCACAACATTCCATTGCGACTGGTGACGCAAAAGCGGAAAGGCCCATGATCAAGGGCGTGGCCATAGCTGCTCTCGTCCTGGCGGCGGCGAGTCTCGCAGACCAGCAGTTGTCCTACGGGCGGTATACTGACCGGGTCTTGGCAATGCTGCGCGAGATCGAGCATTCATTCCGGCGATAGTCACAGAGCGACGGGGCAGCGATCACCGATGCAGGACTTTTGCCGTCCAGTCGGGCCTCATGTCCGCGGCGCGCCCGCCGCGCGCGGTGCAGAGGGGGCATCGAAGCGCCGCGCGTGCTACACCGGCAACCGAACTGCCGACAGACAGTCTTATCGGAGCGCGTCGTCTCGGCGTAAGTAATTGCTTAATGTGGTGAGCGCGCTGGGGCTCGAACCCAGGACCCCGTGATTAAAAGTCACGTGCTCTACCGGCTGAGCTACGCGCTCCCATGGCCGCTGATGGCTTCAAAGAGATCGCCATCGTCTTCGGACATTTGGAAAAGCATGTCTTGCCGCCACATCGACGCAAGCGTTGCGGAAAAACCGGCTTTTTCCGGATCATGCTTTCGGCCCGCGCTGTGTAGGGGGATGGGGCGCGGAGGTCAATAGCAGGCGAGGGTGCCGAACTTGAAGGCAACGGCGGGAATTCGCTCGCCGTTTCCAATGCTTGAGCCGGGATTCTCAACCGGAATGGCGGCCGTCATCCACGCCGAAGAAGCCGCGACATCCGCCCATGGGCCGGATGCCGCGTTCGGGGCCCTGTCAGTTCGCTTCCCGCCGGACCTCGTTCGGCACCGGCAATTGCTGCGGCGTGCCGGCGGGGGTCGGCAGCGCGACCGGGCGCAGGCCGATCAGCTCGGCGGTGCGGATCGCGCTGTCGCGCCAGAACTGGAACGAGTTGATGCGGCTGAGCTCGAGGATGGCGATCGCGACCGCAGCCAGGAACGGCAGGCTCTGCAGCACCAGCACGCCGGCGAAGATGTAGATCTCGGTGATCTGGCGATAGCTGTTGGAGGCCACCAGCACGCCGGCGCCGATCAGGAGCAGGGCGCCGATCACCGCCTCCCAGAACGCCTGGAACTCGATCGACATCCGGGACAGGCCACCCTTGGACGTGCGCGCGAACGCGATGTGCTCGGTGATCAGTCCCTGCGCCACCGCGCGCGACACCGTCCACTGCACGCTCATCGCGGCGATCATCGCGCCCAGCATCTGGCCGGGCTTGATCGCGACGCGCGCGCGGTACATCGACAAGAAGTGCGCGAGCGAGACGACGAAGGCGCCGATGATCGGCAGCGTCAGGATCTTGTCGGGGATGGCGATGTCGGCGAAGGCGACGATCGGCACCCAGACCAGGTTGAGCAGCGCCACGACCACGCCGAGGCTTTCGGCGCCCAGCCAGTTCAGCCAGCCCAGGCCGTATTCGCGCTTCTGGTCGGGCGTCAGCCGGCTCCGTCCCGGCAGGAAATTCCGCCAGTGCTTCTTGACGATCTGGAGGCCGCCATAGGCCCAGCGGTGACGCTGCTTCTTGAAGGCCTCGTAGGTGTCGGGGAGCAGGCCCTGGCCGTAACGGTGGTTGGTGTAGTGCGTGGTCCAGCCGAGCTGCTGGATCGAAAGGCCGAGATCAGAGTCCTCGCAGATCGTGTCGGACGACCAGCCGCCGGCCATGTCCATCGCGGCACGGCGGATCAGGCACATCGTACCGTGCACGATGATGGCGTTGGTCTCGTTGCGCTGAACCATGCCGATGTCGAAGAAGCCGGCATATTCGCCGTTCATGATGTAGTGCATGATCGACAGGTCGCCGTCGCGATGTTCCTGCGGCGCCTGCACCAGGCCGACGCTGGGATCGGCGAAAGCCGGCACGAGATCCTTCAGCCAGTCGGGATCGACGACGTAATCGGCATCGAGGATGCCGATGATCTCGGCGTCGACGGCGGTGCGGTCCATCGCGATGCGCAGCGCACCGGCCTTGAAGCCCTGCACCTTCTCGGCGTTGATGAACTTGAAGCGTTCACCGAGCGCGCGGCAATGATCCTGGATCGGCTGCCAGAAGGCAGGGTCCGGCGTGTTGTTGATGATGACGACGCATTCGTAGTTCGGATAGTTCAGCCGCGACAGCGCATCGAGCGTCTGCTTGAGCATCTCGACCGGCTCGAAATAAGCGGGGATGTGGATCGAGACTTTTGGGAAGTAATTCTCCGGCACGCTCTCGACCGGCTTGCCCTTTGTGAGCAGCCGCTGCGGCGGCCGGCCGAACGCGACGGCCGCGATCTCGTCGACGCGCGCCATCGCGATCAGCACGAGGGGAACAAGCAGGATCATGCCGAGCGTGAGCGCGAAGGCGGAGCCGAAGATGAAATAGTGCCCGTTCCAGAACGCGAACACGGTGGCGGCCCAGGCGCCGACGCCATTGGCGGTGGCCGACAGCAGGAACGCCTGCTTCGCCGTCGGCTGCTGCAGCCGCAGGATCGGCAGCGACAGCAGGATTCCGACCAGGAGGGCTACACCCATCAGCTTCCAATAGTCGGGATTCTCGACCGGGCCGGTCCAGGCGAATTTCGGCTCGCGGCTGGCGTTGAGGATGCCCCAGTACGGACCGACGCCGCCTTCGAAGTACTTCCAGGGCTGATCGATGGCTTCGACGATGTTGTATTCCATGCCGATGGCGTCGGCGCGGCTGACGAAGTTGCGCAAGGTCAGTGCCTGCTGGAACGGACCGGGGTCGGCGTTGCGCAAATTGTAACCCGCGCTCGGCCAGCCGAACTCGGCGATCACGATGCGCTTGCCGGGGAACAGGTTGCGCAACAGATTGTAGCGGTCGACGGCCTGATCGACCGCCTGGTCCGAGCGGAAATTTTCCCAATAAGGCAGCACGTGGGCGGCGATGAAGTCGACGTTCGAGCCGAGGTCGGGATTGTCGCGCCAGATGTTCCAGATTTCACCGGTCGTGACGGGCACGCGGACCGAGCCCTTGACCTTCTTGATCATCTCGATGAGGTCTTCGACCTTCTGCTCGCCGCGGTAGATCACCTCGTTGCCGACCACGACTCCGTTGACGTTGCTGTTCTTGCGGGCGAGCTCGATGGCGGCTTTGATCTCGCGCTCGTTGCGATCCTTGTCCTTGTCGATCCAGGCGCCGACGGTAACCTTGAGGCCGAACTCGGCTGCGATCGGCGGCACCAGTTCCACGCCGCCGGTGGACGAATAGAGCCGGATCGCGCGCGTCATCGTCGACAGCGTCTTCAGGTCGGCGCGGATTTTCTCCACTGATGGGATGTTGTCGATGTCGGGGTGAGCCGAGCCCTCGAACGGCGCGTAGGAGACACTGGGCAGCAAGCCCTTGAAGTCGGGCGCGGGTTCCTTGTCGCGCAAGACTCCCCAGAGGCCGGCGTGGAGCGCGGACACAAGCAACAGAACGGCGGCGACAACCCGCATCGCGGCTAAACCAAAAGGGGCTGAGGGGGCAGGGAAGCGGATCCGACCCCGAGATCCGACCAAGTCCGCGGCAAATGGAGCATACCTCTGCCGCGCGGTTTCACAACTGTCATCGCCTCATGACCATATGAGGGCATGCACATTTCGGAATTCGCAGCAGTGCCAATTGCCTCTATCGCCGATCGTTCCTGAACGGAGGCTGAAACAATCGCGGCTATTTCGGGGGCGCCGGTGACGGGCTTGCCGCCGGCGAGGGGCTCGCGGCCGGCTGCGGCTGCGCATTGCCGGCGGCCGGTGCGGCGGGCTGCGAGGCTGCGGCCGCCGCCTGTTGCGGCTGCGACGCCGGGTTGATCCAGCAAGCGTGCACACGGCTGTCCAGGGTCTCGGCGACCTTGGGATCGATCTGGCCGCCGAAGCGGGTCAGGCAGCGGAACGCAGCCTGGATGTGGCCGCCGGGGCAGCCGAAGCGGTCGTAGAGGTCGAGATGGCGGAATGCGGTATCGAGGTCATCCCGCCACATCAGCCGCACCACGCGGCGGCCGAGCCAGACGCATTCGGGGTTGCCGGCGGGGCCGCTGATGACCTGGGCTGCTTCGGCGAATTCGTCGGTGCGGCGCTGGTTCTGGGCGGCATCCTTGGCCGCGTCGGCGGGTTGGGCTGCTGCCTTGCTCTGGTCCGGGGCGGGCGTGCCGCTCTGGGCGGAGGCCGCGCCGATACCCATCAGGATGACAAGGGAAGAAACGGCCAAGGTGCCGGCGAACTGCCGCAGGACCGCATTTCGTAACTCGAACACCCGTTGCCGCATGAATTCCCCAATATATCACTGACCGTCCGCGTCAGGACCTTCGCGGACGCGCCTGCGTGATGGCGTCCAAATGGGTCTCCAATGCGGCGGAAAAGTCCTCCCGAGTCCATGGCCTGAATCTGGAATTTTGTCCAGCAAAGTCACGATCCTAGGCCTCGGTCGAACGGCCGCAGGTAAATTCCTCAGGGGAGGGATGGATCCATAACGGAGTCACCCCCTTGGCAGACGGCGTGCTAGCAGGTAATCGACGGCCCTTCGCGGAGGACGGAACCGATTTCTCTTCGTACGCCACTGGCGCTTCTGCTCGTTTCACTGGGTGCGATCGCTGCCGTGTGGTGGTGGCTTGCCACGCCGATCTCGCTCGCGCGCGCCCCGATTGATCCCGCCGACAAGGTCCAGTGCGTCTCCTACGCGCCGTTCCGCGGCGAGCAGTCGCCGCTGAACGCATGGACCCATATCGAGGCCGACCAGATCGAGCAGGACCTGCGCCAGCTCAAGGAGATCACCGACTGCGTCCGCACCTATTCGATGGAGAACGGGCTGGACCAGGTGCCGGCGATCGCGGCCCGGATCGGGGGGCTGAAAGTGCTCCAGGGCATCTGGCTCTCCAGCAATCGCACCAAGAATTTCGAGCAGGCCGCGCTCGCCATTCGTCTTTCCAAGGATTTCCCCGGAATCATCACCAGCATCATCGTCGGCAACGAGGTGCTGCTGCGCGGCGAGATGACGACCGCGGACCTCGTCTCCATCATCCGCTCCGTGAAGGCCCAAGTCAGCGTGCCCGTCACCTATGCCGATGTCTGGGAGTTCTGGCTCAGGAATCGCGAGATCTATGACGCCGTCGACTTCGTCACGATCCACATCCTGCCCTATTGGGAGGACTTCCCGGTCAAGGCGAAGTTTGCCGCGTCCCATGTCGAACAGATCCGCGAGCGCATGGCGGTCGCATTTCCCGGCAAGGAGATCCTGATCGGCGAAACCGGCTGGCCGAGCGAAGGGCGCATGCGCGAGGGGGCGCTGCCGTCGCGCACCAACCAGGCGCGCGTGGTCTCGGAGATCCTGAGTCTCGCGAAAGCGCAGAAATTCCGCGTCAATCTGATCGAGTCCTACGACCAGCCGTGGAAGCGCAAGCTGGAAGGTACCGTCGGCGGCTATTGGGGCCTCTATGATTCGGTGCGCCGGAGCCTGAAATATCCGCCGGGCCAGCCGATCAGCAATTTCCCTTACTGGCAATGGTACATGGGCGCCGGCATGGGCCTCTGCGTGCTGGTGTTCGCGGTGGCCGGCCTGACGTTGCGGCGCAGGCCCTGGACGCCGCGCTTCTCGGCATGGCTCGGTGTGGCGATCTCGGCGACCTCGGCCGGCATCCTGCTCGGGATCGGCGCCGACAAGATGTACTACGAGAGCTACGGCATCGGCGGCTGGCTGCTCTGGGGCACGCTGCTCGCGGCCGGCATCCTGTCGCCGATCTTCTGCGCGCAGGCGATGGTGATTGGCCGCAGCCTTCCGACCTTCCTCGATCTGCTCGGTCCGCGCGAGGGCCGGAAATGGTCGAAGCTCACCGCCGTGCTGGGTCTGACGCTGGCGGTGACGGCGGTGATCGCGGCGCAGACCGCGCTCGCCTTCGTGTTCGACCCACGCTACCACGACTTCCCCTACGCCTCGCTGACGATGGCGGTGGTGCCGTTCGCGCTGTTGATGCTGAACCGGCCGCAGATCGGCCAGCGTCCCATCGCGGAGTCGGTGTTCGCCGGTGTGCTGACGCTGTCGGCGGCCTATGTGCTGTTCAACGAAGGCCGCGACAATTGGCAGTCGCTGTGGACCTGCGCGATTTATCTCTTGTTCGCGCTCACGCTGTGGCGGGCGCGGGCCGAGCAAATCCAAGAATGAACAGGCCGATCGCCAGGCCCGACAGCACGATATTGTAGAGCACGATGCCGAGGCCGGCGGCGATGATGCCGACGGTGAGCAGCACGATCGACGGCCGCATCAGGTTGAGCGTCGCCACCACCAGCGCGACGATGCCGAACACCGAATTCTTGAACAGCACGGTCGAGACCGAGCGCGCCTTGCAGACCAGGGTCTGAAGCCCGGCGTCGCAGGCGAGACCGACCTGCGAGTTTTCGATTCCGAGGTAGCGCAGATAGAGCGCATAGCCGACGCTGGCGAAGCCGACGACGATCAGGAACTGCACCTGGTAGGGCGTGAGGCGGAAGGGCTTTTTTGTCATGGCGGCAATATGGTCGGGATGGCGCGAGCGGGCAACAGGGAAGGTGAATTTATGTCGATCGCGGCCAGTTAAGGGAGGAGCAAGGCGGCCGCGCCTGGCCCGAAGATATCCAGGAACAGGCTGGGGCTGCGCAGGTTTTGAAACGGTGTGACCGCGCAACGCATGCTGCATACAAGGAGCGAGCATGGAAAAGCCAACTCAGGAGCAACTGGACGAACTCAAGCGGCTGAGCAAGCAAGCTCGGGTCGAGGATTGGTCGGAACTGGTTCAGTCGAAGGATGAGGCTGACAACCGCATTCGTGACCTGAAGGAAAAAGCGCGCATCGAGTAGGTGGTTGCGTGCGCCGATGAGCTCTCAAGGGCGAGTTTGTATCGTCCGGTTCTGGTCTCTCAGCCGACGTTCGTATTTTTCGGCCAAGGCCAGCAATCGCTTCCTGATATGGGGGTCGGCCTGTTCGGCCAACTCGCGGATGAGCGCGAGGTGCTCGCGCAGAAACATCTCGTCCGCCATCTCCGCTCCGAATCATCTTCGTCGCGGATCCTGCCGTTTTATGTCGGGCACCTCCGTATCGTTTGATACGTTAGCCGCGAGATGGTCTTCCCGCCGCAGAGCGGATGCCGCGTCTACCGCCTGAAGAACGACGACAGCGTCGATCCCGCCGACGCCGTCTCCGGCTTCGGCTGTGCGGCCGGCTGCGCCGCAGGAGCAGGCGCGGGCTCCTCGCGCTTCGACGAGCGTTTCGAGGAATAGCTGCGACGATGCTTGTCGGGCTTGGCGGCGGGCGCGGGCGCCGGGGCGGTCTCGGCTTGCGGCACCGAGTCCTGGTTCTTGTCTGAGTTCTTCTCTTGAACTCGATCCTGAGTCTTCTCTTGCTTTTCCTGGCCGCCGCGCAGTGACAGCCGCTGACCGTCGAACACGGTGGTCTCGCAGTGGCGGTCGTTCTCGGCGAGGCCGGCGCAGAGTTTTGCCGCAGCTGCTGCGTTGATGAGCGGGCCGGCGCCGAGGCGGAGCTGCATGCCGAGGCCGGTGTTGCCTTCCTTGATCATGATGATCGGCCGCAGCGCCGCGATCTCGGGATTGGATTTGGTCACCCCGCGCCACAGTGCACGCAGGCCTTCGAGCGAGTTGGCGCCACCGAGATCAATCGCAAAGCGCGTCTGCTGGACCGCGATCGCGGGAGCCTCGCTTTCGGCAGCCTCCGGCGGCTTGGCTGGTGCAGCGGCGACTTCGACCGGGGCGGGCACTGGATCGGGCTTCTTCTCGGCAGCCTTCTCAGTGGTCTTCTCAGCGGCCTCGGGCTGAACCAGTTTCGGGGCGGCCGGATCGGGCGGCGCCATGATCGATTTGGATGGGACCAACGGAAGCATCGGCAGTGCCGAATTCGTCGCCGGCGACTGCGCGACCAGCGAGGCCGCCGCTGCGCTCTGGGGTGGCGGGCTCGACGGCTCCTTTGCGGCCTCGGTGCGCGGCTTGTCGTTGGCCGGAGCTGGTGTCGAGGCGACCGGCCCGATGCCGGGCGCCGGCGGCCCGATCAAAGCCGGCGCGTCCTGCGGCTTCGCAATGGACGCCTGCGGCGGCGTTGTCGTCTGCTTGGCGATGGCGCCGGTGACGGAATCGAGCCCTTGCTCCAGCACGGTGACGCGCGAATAGAGCCGGTCGCGATCGGTGTTCAGCGTCTCGATCGCGGAGGCGAGCCGGCGGGCCTCGTTCTGGCTCTCCTTGGTCAGGATCTGGAGCCGGTCGGCCTGCCGCGCGAGATCGGCGGACGCAACCTGATCGCGCCGCCAGCCGAGCTGGGCCTGGTTGGCGAACACGGCAAGCACCACGGCGCCGACGGCCGCCACGCCCCATGAGCCGAGCCGCCACATCATGCCGCGATCGAACGAACTCTCCTCGGCCACAAGTCCGGAGAACAGCCCGCCGGTCTCCTTGGCGCCGAAGGCATCCGCCAGTGGGTCGGAATCCTTTGCCATGAACGTTAAGTGCCCAACCCCTGTCCGGCTTCCCCGAATCAATCAGGGAACATTAACAGGAAAAGCGTGTCGCACTTGAACTCCGGGCGTTTGCGGGGGTAGCAAGGCGATAACTCATCAGGGCGGCCGTCGCCCGCTGGCGCCACTTGATTCGGCCGATTGACAGGATTTCGATGACCGCCCGTTCCAGCCTCACGATCGTGCTCGCCGCCGGCGAAGGCACGCGTATGCGCTCACTCCTGCCGAAAGTGCTGCATTCGGTCGCGCATCAGAGCCTGCTCGCCCACGTGCTCGCCGCGGCGCCCAAGGGAACCGGCACCTCGCTCGCGGTCGTGATCGGACCCGACCATCAGGCGGTGGCGGACGAGGCAAAGCGCATCCGCCCCGACGCGCTCACCTTCGTGCAACAGGACCGGCTCGGCACCGCGCATGCGGTGCTGGCGGCGCGCGATGCCATTGTGCGGGGCGTGGACGACCTGCTGATTGCGTTCGGCGACACGCCGCTGATCTCGGCCGAGACCTTTGCGCGGCTGCGCGCGCCGCTCGCCAAAGGCGCCGCGATTGCGGCGCTCGGCTTCCGGGCCGCCGATCCCACCGGCTATGGCCGCTTCATCGTGGACGGCGACCGCCTGGTCGCGATCCGCGAGCAGGCCGACGCCAGCGCAGAGGAGCGCAAGATCGACCTCTGCAATGCCGGGGTCATGGCGATCGACGGGCGCCGCGCGCTCGCGATCCTCGACAAGATCGGCAATGCGAATTCCAAGAGCGAATATTATCTGACCGACGCGGTCGGCATTGTCAGCGAACAGGGATGGGATGCCGTGGTGATCGAAACCAGCGAGGACGAAGTGCGCGGCATCAACACCAAGGCGCAGCTCGCCGAGGCCGAAAGCGTGATGCAGGCGCGGCTGCGGAAAGTGGCGATGGAGGCCGGCGTCACGCTGATCGCGCCCGAAACCGTTTATCTCGCCGCCGATACCGTGTTCGGCAAGGACGTGACGATCGAGCCGTTCGTGGTGATCGGCCCCGGCGTTTCGATCGGCGACGGCACGGTGGTCCATTCCTTCTCGCATATCGTCGAGACCAAGCTCGGCAAGAAGGTCTCCATCGGCCCCTATGCGCGGCTTCGGCCCGGCACGTCGCTCGGCGACGGCGCGCGCATCGGCAATTTCGTGGAGACCAAGGCCGCGACGCTGGAGGCCGGCGTCAAGGTCAACCATCTCTCCTACATTGGCGACGCCACGATCGGCGCCAATTCCAACATCGGCGCCGGCACCATCACCTGCAACTACGACGGCTTCAAGAAGCACAAGACGATCATCGGGCAGGGCGCCTTCGTCGGCACCAACTCCTCGCTGGTCGCGCCGGTGACGATCGGCAACGGGGCCTATATCGGCTCGGGCTCGGTGATCACCCGCGACGTGCCTGATGACGCCATGGCGCTGGAGCGCAGCCCGCAGACCATCCGCGAAGGTGGTGCGGCGCGCTATCGCGAGATGAAGACGCGAGGGAAGAAGGCGGAGAAGTGAGCGGCTGAATTGATCGGTGCTGCCAGAGCTGCGCGCTCATGAACGACGATAACGACTACGAAGTACTCAAATTCTTCGTCGAGAACGTCATCAAGCCGCCGGGACGATGGCTGCTGGAACAGTTCGGCGTACGCCGCCCGCATGAGCATGAGACCGCGCCGCTGTTCACCGGAATAGCGTTTTGGGCGTTCGTCGTATTCCTCGTGTGTGCCCTGGTGCTGAGGTGGTGAGGCGCGCCGCTATTCGTCGTCGGCGAATTCCGAGAAGATCGCGCGCGTCAGGCGCCAGCCGCGCGGTTTTGCACGCTTCGCCGGCTCGCCGGCGGCGTGCTTGATGAAAACGGGCTTGCTTTCCTTGCCGCGCTGGGGCGGCGGCCAATGCGCAAGGTGCGTGCCGGTGGTCTCGCTGGCGCGCACCGCCATCGATGACGGACTTTTGCGGTTGGATGAGCCTTTCATGGCCTCTCTCCTTGGGACGCAAGGGTTGGCCAAATTCGTTGACAACAAGTTAATGCGCGAGGTTTAAGGCTCAGCCAGTTCGACGCAGGCGAGGCGCGTTGCCGTCGGTGCTGTCTCAATCGGCAATAATTATTGAGTATCTGGTTCCTTAGGAACTTCGCTAAAAACCGAGCGCGTCGTTTAGGCGATTTTTCGACGATTTGGGGGATATTGATCCGCATGTGCGGGATTGTCGGCATTCTCGGGCGCGAGCCGGTTGCAGAGCAATTGGTGGATTCGCTCAAACGTCTTGAATATCGCGGCTATGATTCCGCGGGCGTCGCCACGCTCGAGGGCAAGCATCTCGAGCGCCGCCGCGCCGAGGGCAAGCTGAAGAATCTGGAGAAGCGGCTGGAAGCCGAGCCGCTCAAGGGCTCGACCGGAATCGGTCACACCCGCTGGGCCACCCACGGCAAGCCGACCGTGAACAATGCGCACCCGCACGCGACCGAGCGTGTCGCCGTGGTTCACAACGGCATCATCGAGAATTTCCGCGAGCTGCGCGAGGAGCTCGAGAAGAAAGGCACGGTGTTCCACACCCAGACCGACACCGAGATCGTGCTGCATCTCGTCGACGATCTGCTCACGCGCGGCAACAAGCCGGTGGAAGCGGTGAAATTGACATTGGCGCGGCTGCGCGGCGCGTTCGCGCTCGGCTTCATCTTCGCCGGCGAGGACGATTTGATGATCGGCGCCCGCAACGGTCCGCCGCTCGCGATCGGCTATGGTGACGGTGAGATGTATCTCGGCTCCGACGCCATTGCGCTGGGGCCGTTCACCGACACGATCAGCTATCTCGAGGACGGCGACTGGGTCGTGCTGACCCATACGAGCGCTTCGGTCTTCGACAAGGACGGCCACGCCGTCCAGCGCGAGAAGACCAAGCACGCCGCCTCGACCTCGCTGGTCGACAAGGCCAACTATCGCCACTTCATGGCCAAGGAGATCCACGAGCAGCCTGAAGTGGTCGGCCATACGCTGGCACGCTATGTCGACATGGCGACCGAGCGGGTCTCGCTGCCGGTCAAGCTGCCGTTCGACTTCAAGAATATCCAGCGCATCAACATCACGGCCTGCGGCACTGCGAGCTACGCCGGGTTCGTCGCAAAATACTGGTTCGAGCGTTTCGCGCGCGTGCCGGTCGAAGTCGATGTCGCCTCCGAATTCCGCTACCGCGAGGCGCCCTTGCGCAAGGGCGATCTCGCCATCTTCATCTCGCAATCGGGCGAGACCGCCGACACCCTGGCCGCGCTGCGTTACGCCAAGGACCAGGGCGTGCATACGATCGCCGTCGTCAACGTGCCGACCTCGACGATCGCGCGCGAAAGCGAGACTGTGCTGCCAACGCTGGCCGGCCCAGAGATCGGCGTCGCCTCGACCAAGGCCTTCACCTGCCAGCTCATGGTGCTGGCAAATCTTGCGATCGCAGCCGGCAAGGCCCGCGGCGAACTGTCCGACGAGGACGAGACCAAGCTCGTCCACGGGCTCGTCGAGATCCCGCGTTTGATGTCGGATGCGCTCACCACCGAGCTCCAGATCGAGAAGCTCGCCCGCGAGATCGCCAAGTCGCGCGACGTGCTCTATCTCGGTCGCGGCACCAGCTTCCCGCTCGCCCTCGAAGGCGCGTTGAAGCTGAAGGAGATCTCCTACATCCACGCCGAGGGCTATGCCGCCGGCGAGCTCAAGCACGGTCCGATCGCGCTGATCGACGAGACCATGCCCGTCGTCGTCATCGCGCCCTACGACCGGGTGTTCGAAAAGACCGTCTCCAATATGCAGGAGGTCGCTGCCCGCGGCGGCAAGATCATCCTGATGACCGACGCCAAAGGCGCGGCGGAGGCGACCGTCGAATCCCTCGTCACCATCGTCATGCCTGATATGGCGGCGGCGTTCACGCCGATGGTCTATGCCGTCCCCGTTCAGCTGCTCGCCTATCATACGGCGGTGATCATGGGGACCGACGTCGACCAGCCGCGCAATCTCGCGAAATCCGTGACAGTGGAATAGGCGGAAGGGTCGGGCCGGAACGCTTCGTGGTCTTCCAAAACCTGCTAGAAGACCCTAGCTTGAACGAAGCGACCGACCTGGAACCCGAATGAACCCCCGTGACGACGCGCCTGCGCCTCTTGATCCCGTGCCGGAGCCGCATACCGGCCTGATAGGCCGCTTCCGCAATTATTTTCTCACCGGGCTCGTGGTGACGGGACCGGTTGCGATCACCTTTTATCTGGTTTGGTGGTTCGTCACCTGGGTTGATGGCGTGGTGCGGCCATTCGTGCCGCTGGCCTATCGGCCTGAAACCTACATGCCGTACGTCATCCCCGGCTGGGGACTGATCGTCGCATTTTTCACGTTGACGCTGGTCGGCTTCCTCGCGGCCAATTTGATCGGCCGGACACTGGTCGATGTCGGCGAGACCTTCCTCGGCCGGATCCCGGCGGTGCGCGCCATCTACCGCGGCCTGAAGCAGGTGTTCGAGACCCTGTTCTCGGGCAAGGGCTCGAGCTTCCGCAAGGTCGGTCTGGTCGAGTTTCCGTCGCCGGGCATGTGGTCGATCGTGCTGATCTCGCAATCGCCGAACGAGGATGTCTCCCGCAGCCTGCCGGGTCAGGAGGAGCACGTCTCGGTGTTTCTGCCTTGCTCGCCGAACCCGACCACCGGCTTCTTCTTCTACGTGCCCAAGAGCAAGATCGTCGAGGTCGACATGAGCACCGAAGACGCCGCGACGCTGATCATGTCGGCCGGCGTGGTGCAGCCGGGCTCGGCGCCCGATTCGAAGAAGGCGGCGGCCCTCGCTGGCATGGCGAATGCCGCGCGTATTGCCAACGCCTCGGCGCTCCAGCCTCAGCCTGCGAAGGTGGAGTAGGGCCATTCCTCTGCGGGATGGCCGGCGCTCACGCTGGCGTCCCGTCCTCTGCTAGTCTCCGGTTGAACCGAGCGCGTTGCTCGAAATTCGATCTGGAGTGCACGATGTCCAAAACCATTGCGATCCTCGCGCCCGGTGCCATGGGCAGTGCCGTGGCCCGCCGTCTCGGCGAGCACGGTGCGCGCGTGCTGACGTCGTTGAGAGGGCGGAGCGAGGCGACGCGCAAACGCGCGGTGGATACCGGCATGATCGGCGCCGAGGACGACGCGATCGCGGACGCCGACATCATCCTCTCGATCGTGCCGCCGGGCGAAGCCGTGGCGCTCGCCGAGTGGCTTGCCGGGCTGATCGTCCGGCGCGAGAAGAAGCCGGTCGTGGTCGATTGCAATGCCGTCAACGTCGATACCGTGATGAGGATCGAGCAGATCATCGGCTCGGCACAGGCGCCGTTCGTCGATGCCGGCATCATCGGGTTCCCGCCCCAGCCCGGCGGCAAGAGCCCGGCCTTCTACATGTCGGGCGAGCACGCCAAGGATGTCGCCGTGCTGAAGGATTTCGGGCTCGACGTGCGGATCGTCGAAGGGCCGGTCGGTGCCGCGTCCGCGCTGAAAATGTCCTATGCCGGTATCGTCAAGGGCCTCGCCGGCATCGGCGCGGCGATGGTGGTCGCGGCAACGAAAGCGGGGGCTGCGGATGCGCTGCGCGACGAACTCGCACTCAGCCAGCCCGCGGTTCTGGCCCGGCTCGAAGTCGCGCTGCCGGACATGATTCCGAAAGCCTATCGCTGGGTTGCGGAGATGCGGGAGATTTCCGGCTTTCTCGGCCCCGATCATCCGGCGAGCCAGGTTTACGAAGGCTTTGCGCGCTGGTTCGAGCATCTCGCCGAGGACGCCAAAGGCGACGCGGCGGATACCGACCTGATGAAGGCATTCGCCGCGCGTATCGCGCAGAAGAAATCCTGATCGTCCAGTCTCACGTCACGGCCATCGATCATCTGCCGTGCACCGAATCCAGAAAACCCTGGATGTCCCGATCGCGTCTCAAGCGCACGACCGGGACGTCAGCGCCATACTGCACGCGCTCGGCCTCGATGACAGGCGCGCGCTCGGTGTCGTAGCGCCAGGCCTCGCGCATCAATTTCCAATCGAACTGTTCGGGACACCCTTCGGGGAGGTCAGGCCGGGTCTTGTCGCGATCGAAGGCGGATCGCAGGAAAATGCGCCACTGGCAGAGCCAGCGCGGGCGGTCGATGACGACCAGCGTATCGGCGCGCGCGAGCGTGAGATCGAAGGCAAGTCCCGAGAAGCTGCCGTCGACAACCCATGCGTCGCCCGCGATCGCGTCAGTGACGCGCGTCCGGAAGCTCGGTTTGTCGGACGGCTTCCAGCCCGGCCGCCAGTAGAGCACGTCGAGATGCACCACGGGCAGCCCGAGCTTTCGCCCGAGATTCCGGGAGAGGCTCGTCTTTCCGCTTCCCTGACAGCCCACGACGATGATCCGGCGCATCGTCGTAGGGTTCCATAAAGTCGGGGCCAGGGAAAGAGGAGGCTTCCCGAACGCGCTTTATTACCTGGCATGTAATTGAGCCCATCCGCAGCCTGGCTACTGTCCCGGTCATCCACCCGACAGGACGCATTCAATCAAGCCTCCTGTCGCGCGTGTGTCGGTGCATCAGGAGAGAGCTATGCAAGTCATGTTTACGAAGAAGGAGCCGCCGCGATGGCTGCTCGACATGTGGCGGGAGATCGACGACAAGACCTTTGGACGAGGTTTTGATTGTTTTGCGGAGGATGCCGTCTGCAACCTCGGCGTCGCCGATTGGAAGGGGCGCGAGGCGATCCGCGCCAACCTCAAGGCCTTCATCGACACCGGCTTCACCGCGCTGCATCACGTCACCGAATACTGGGACGCCGGCGCCCTGAAGGTGTTTCGCGGTATCGTGGACATGACACCCGATGATCCCTCGATGAAGACGGTTCATCCGACGATGACGCACTTCTTCTACATGGACGAGAGGGACGCTACCAAGGTACGGCACTGGGTCGGCGCCGTGGGACCGGTCGCCTTCGGTTGATCGCTTCGAACCTGCTACCATCGGCGGCGGTGCCTCGGACAAGCCGACGCACCGCCGCCGATGCGCGTTGACGATGCCCCACATTGACAGGAAGGATCAGTCGGCCATGAAAGCGACGGCCAGTGCCCTCAAGACGCGCGCCAGTTCCGCGGGTGCGCTGCTGCGTCAATGGCGGGACATTCGCGGCAAGACGCAGCTCGATCTGTCCTTCGACGCCGGCGTCTCGCAGAAGCACATCAGCTTCGTCGAAAGCGGCCGCAGCGTTCCGAGCCGCCAGATGCTGCTCGATCTTGCGCAAGCCCTCGACGTGCCCTTACGCGAACGCAACGAGCTGCTGCTGGCCGCCGGCTATGCGCCGACTTATTCCGATCCCGCGCTCGAGGCGCCCGCCATGACGAGCATCAACCGTGCCCTGCAACGCATGCTGCGTCAGCACGAGCCGTTTCCCGCCATCGTCATGGACCGCTACTGGAACGTGCTGATGACCAACGAGGCTGCGCCGCTTCTGTTCAACAGCTTCATCGACATGTCAGCGCGGCCGGCGCCACGAAACCTGCTGCATCTCATGTTCGACCCGGACGGCATGCGTCCCTTCATCGCGAACTGGCCGCAGACCGCACGCGGGCTGCTTGCACGGGTATATCGCGAGGCGGTCGGACACGTGGTTGACATCAGGACGAAGGCACTGCTGGAGCAATTGTCGCAGTACCCCGGGGTGAAGCCGGAATGGCGTGCGCCGTCGGCCTCCGATGCGATGCCGATGATCCCGCTCAGTTTCGTCAAGGACGGTGTAACGCTGGACTACTTCTCCCTGATCACGACGGTCGGAACGCCGCAGACGGTGACGGCGGAGGAACTGCGGCTCGAGTGCATGTTCCCCGCCAACGATGCGACCGAAGCGGAGCACGGCAAATTTTTGCAAGCGCATTCGGGGTGAGGGGGCGTCGCCGCGAGACGGCGCGCGGCCCATCTGTTATTGTTCCTTCGGAAGAAATTCCTCCGCATTGGGAGTTCGAATGAGAGTACTTGTGATCGGCGCGGGGGCGCTTGGAGGCTACTACGGAGCGCGCCTGGTCCGAGCCGGCGGCGACGTGACCTTTCTGGTGCGGGCCGGGCGTGCGGAGCAATTGCGGCGGAATGGATTGCAGGTCGTGAGCCCGCATGGCGACTTCGCCGTGCAGCCGAACGTCATCCTGGCCAACGATGTCAAGCACCCCTTCGACGTCGTGCTCGTCGGGGTGAAATCCTACTCGCTCGACGATGCGATGGCCCAGTTTGCCCCGGCCGTTGGCGCCAACACGATGATTTTGCCGATCCTCAACGGCTTGAAACATGTCGACGCCCTGACTGCGCGGTTCGGCGCGAGCTGCGTCCTCGGCGGGCTCGCGAACGTCAGTGCCGGGCTCGATGCGGATGGCCGTGTCGTTCAGTTCATGGCCAATCAGACCATCGTCTTCGGCGAGATCGGGGGGTCGTTGAGCGAGCGTGTGCTCGCCCTGGAGACGCTGCTGCATGTGCCCGGTATCGACGTGCGCGCCAGCGAAGCGATCATGCAGGACATGTGGGAGAAATTCGTCCAGCTCTCGACGCTCGCCGGCATCACCTGCCTGATGCGTGCAAGCATCGGAGACATTCTGGCGGTGCCGAACGGCGAGCAATCCATCTTCCGGCTGTTTGCCGAATGCTGCGCCGTCGCCACGGCCTCGGGTTTTGAGCCGCGAGCACCTTTCATCGAGTTTGACCGCAAGCTGTTCACGACCCCGGATTCCCCGCTCAAGGCCTCGATGCTGCGTGATATCGAGCGCGGCTCGATCACCGAGGCGGAGCATATCCTCGGCGATATGGCCAACCGGGCCCGTGCACTCGGCATCGACACGCCGCTGCTGGATTTGGCCCGCGCGCATGTGGTGGCCTATGAGATTGGACGGCAACGAGCGGCCGGCTAACCCGCTCCGATCAGCGGGATCGCTTCATCCCGCTCATACAGATACAGCAGGCATCGCAGTGCCTCGCCGCGCTCGCCCTTCAGCTTTGGATCGTCCTTCAGGATGCGCAGCGCCTCGTCGCGGGCCTGCGTGATGAGCTGACCGTGCACCTCCGAGCGGGCGATGCGGTAGCCGGGCAAGCCGCTCTGGCGCACGCCGAGCACATCGCCTTCGCCGCGCAGTTTCAGATCTTCCTCGGCGATGCGAAAGCCGTCGGTGGTCTCGCGGATCACCTTCAGCCGCGCCTTCGACATCTCGCCGAGTGGCTCGGAGTAGAGCAGCAGACAGGTTGAGGCCTCCGAGCCGCGCCCGATGCGGCCGCGCAATTGATGAAGCTGGGCGAGGCCAAAGCGTTCGGCGTTCTCGATCACCATGATGGTCGCCGCCGGCACGTCGACACCGACTTCGACCACGGTGGTCGCGACCAGCAGCCCGATCTCGTGGGCGGCGAACTGGCCCATGACGCGGTCCTTCTCGGTGCCCTTCATCTGGCCGTGGACGAGGCCGACACGGTCGCCGAAACGCTTCTGCAGGCTTTCGAAGCGCTTGGTCGCATTGGTCAGGTGCTCGGTACCCTCGGCCTCGGATTCCTCGATCAGTGGGCAGATCCAGTAGACCAGCTTGCCGGCTTCGAGCGCGCGGCCGATGCTGTCGGTGACCTCGCCGAGGCGGCTCATCGATATGGTGCGGGTTTCGATCGGCTGGCGGCCGGCCGGCTTCTCCCTGAGCTCGCTGATATCCATGTCGCCGAAATAGGTCAGCACCAGCGTGCGCGGGATCGGCGTGGCGCTCAGCACCAGCACGTCGACGGCCTCGCCCTTTGACGTCAGCGCCAGCCGCTCGCGCACGCCAAATCGATGCTGCTCGTCGACGACGGCGAGGGCGAGATCGCTGAAGATCACGTCGTCCTGGATCAGCGCATGGGTGCCGACGAGCAGGTCGATCTCGCCGGCTTCGAGGTGTGCCAGCAGGTCCCGCCGCTCCTTGCCCTTTTCGCGGCCGGTGAGGATCGCGACCCGCATGCCAGCGCGCTCGGCGAGCGGCGCGATAGTCTTGATGTGCTGACGGGCCAAAATTTCGGTCGGCGCCATCAGCGCTGCCTGCTTGCCAACCTCAGTGACGGCAGCGGCGGCCAGCAGCGCGACCACGGTCTTGCCGGAGCCGACGTCGCCCTGGAGCAGGCGCAGCATGCGCACCGGTTGTTGCAGATCGTCGGCGATGGCCGCGGCGGCATCGCGTTGGGAGATTGTCAGCGCATAGGGCAGGGCATCGATGATCTTGTTGCGGAGGTGCCCGTCGCCGGCGTTGCGCACACCGGCCGGGCGACGCAATTGCGCGCGAATCAGGGCAAGGGCGAGTTGCCCGGCCAGGAGTTCGTCGAAGGCGAGGCGCGACCAGAACGGCTGGTCGGGCAGAATGTCGGTGAGCTCGACCGGCTGATGCACGCGGATGAGCGCCTCGGTGATCGGCGGGAGGCCGCAGCGGCGCAGCACCTCCGGGCTGATCCATTCCGGCAGTGCCGGGAGCTTCTGCAGCGCCTGCGCGACCGCGCGGCGCAGCGAGCCGAGCGCAAGGCCTTCGGTCAAGGGATAGACGGGATCGATGCCGGATAATTTTGAAATCGCCTCCTCGTCCAGCACCCGGTCGGGATGCACGATCTGCGGAATGCCGTCGTACATCTGCAGCGTGCCGGAGACGAAGCGCTTCTCGCCGATCGGCAGCAGCTTCTCGACATAGCCGGGCTTTGCGCGGAAGAAAGTCAGCACGACGTCGCCGGTATCGTCGCTGGCGTAGACGAGGTAGGGCGCACGCGCATTGCGCGGCGGGGGCGGGCGGTGGCGGTCGACGGTGACCTCCAGCGTGACCATGGTTCCCTGCACGGCATCGCGGATCTTCGGCCGCGCGCGGCGGTCGATGACCTGGCTCGGCAAATGCAGCAACAGATCGACCAGCCGCGGCGTCTCGCTGCGGCTGAGCAGATATTGCAGCAGCTTGTCCTGCTTCGGACCGACGCCGGGCAGGCTGGTCACGGGGGCAAACAGCGGGTTGAGCAGGCTGGGGCGCATCAGGCGAACCTAGGATCGTTTTCGCTCGTCATGCCCGGCTTTGTAGGCGGCATCCACGTGTTTTTTCGTGTCCCTGCGGCGGCGGCGGGCCATGACAAATCGAGGGCTGACAGGGCCCGCCCGAGTGGCTATATCACCCCGGCCCGGCACGTCCGGGCTTTTGGCGTTTGACTGGAATTGAGACATGACGGGAACGACACGATCGAGCAACGGGCTGGACGACCGCCGCAAGCGGCTTCTGTTCCGCTGCTGGCACCGCGGCACGCGCGAGATGGACCTGATCCTCGGCCGCTTCGCGGATGCCGAGATCGGCAATCTGTCCGATGACGAGCTGACGCAGCTCGAGACCCTGCTCGAAGAGGCCGATCCCGACCTCTATGCCGCCATCACCGGCGACAAGGTGCTTGCCGCCGACGTCATCGGCCCGCTGTTTGCGCGCATCAAGGCGTTTCCGATCGCGGACCGCGAGGTATGAAGCCGGGGATGAAATCGCCGGCCGAGCTGCTCACGCCCGGCCGCGCGCTCACCCTTGCAAATGTCGCCGAGGGTGCCGAGGGCCTCGTCGTTTCCGATCTCGCGCGCGCCATCGCGGCGCGGCCGAAGAAGCCGGCTGTCAGCCTCGCGGTGATCTGCCGCGACGGGCCGCGGATGCAGCAGCTCGAACGTGCCCTGCAATTCTTCGCGCCCGATTTGCCCGTGCTGACGTTCCCGGCCTGGGATTGCCAACCCTATGACCGCGTCTCGCCGCATGGCGGCGTCCTCGCGCAGCGGCTGACGACGCTGGCACGGCTGGCGTCCTTGACCGGCAGCGACAAGCCGCTGATCGTGCTAACCACGGTGAACGCCGTCGTGCAGCGCGTGCCGGCACGCGACCTCGTTGCGGCGCAGGCGCTGTCGGTGGCGCCCGGCAACGTCGTGCCGATGGACAGCATCATCGCCTGGCTCGAGCACAACGGCTACAACCGCTCCTCGACCGTGCGCGAGCCCGGCGAATACGCGGTGCGCGGCGGCATTCTGGACCTGTTTCCGGCCGGCCTGGAACAGCCCGTCCGCTTCGACTTCTTCGGCGACAGCCTGGAATCGATCCGCACCTTCGATGCCGAGACCCAGCGCACGCTGCTCGACATGCGCGCGCTCGATCTCGTGCCGATCTCCGAATTCCAGCTCGTCACCGACACCATCCGCCGCTTTCGCATGGGCTATGTCGCCGAGTTCGGCGCGCCCGAGCGCGACGATGCGCTCTACGAAGCCGTCAGCGAGGGCCGCCGTCATCCCGGCATGGAGCACTGGCTGCCGCTGTTCCAGGACCGGATGGACACGCTGTTCGACTATCTGCAAGGAGCAGCCGTCGCGATCGAGCCGCAGGCCGAGGATGCCATCCGCGAGCGCTTCAAGCAGATCCTCGATTATTACCAGGCCCGCCGCGACGCGATGGAGCATCCGGGCGGCGGCGCCATCTACAAGCCGCTGCCGCCTGACAGGCTCTATTTGACCGAGGAGGAGTGGGGCAAGCGCGAGAGCGGGATGCCGCTGGTGCGGCTGACGCAGTTTTCGGTGCCTGCCGATGGTACCAGCGTGGTCGACGCCGGCGCACGCAAAGGCCGCGACTTCGCGCCGGAGCGCAACGACAACAAGGTCAACGTCTTCGAGGCCGTCGTCGCACATGTGCATGGGCTGCTGACGAGCCGCAAGAAGGTGGTCATCGCGCTCTGGACCGAGGGCTCGCGCGACCGCATGACCTCGATGCTGCGCGATCACAAGCTCACCCCTGTGACCAGCGTCAACAGCTGGCGCACGGTGCAGGCGACCCCGCGCAACGAGACCATGCTCGCCGTGCTCGGCCTCGAAAGCGGTTTCGAGACCGACGAGATCGCGCTCATCAGCGAGCAGGACATCCTAGGCGATCGGCTGGTCCGGCCGCGCAAGGCGAGCCGCAAGCTCGACAATTTCATCTCGGAGGTGACGAGCCTCGCCGCCGGCGACATCGTGGTCCACGTCGATCACGGCATCGGCCGCTTCATCGGCCTGCAGACGCTGGACGTCGCCGGTGCGCCGCATGACTGCCTCGAGCTGCATTATGCCGCCGAGACCAAACTGTTCCTGCCGGTCGAGAACATCGAGCTGCTGTCGCGCTACGGCTCCGACCAAACCTCGGTCGAGCTGGATCGTCTCGGCGGCTCGGGCTGGCAGACCCGCAAGGCCAAGCTCAAGAACCGCATCCGCGAGATCGCGGGCGAGCTGATCAAGATCGCCGCCGAGCGACATCTGCACGAAGCGCCGAAGCTGCCGGTGCAGCCGGGCCTTTACGACGAGTTCTGCGCGCGCTTCCCCTATGACGAGACTGAGGATCAGCTTGGCGCGATCGAGTCCACGCTGAAGGACCTCGAGCTTGGCCGTCCCATGGACCGGCTGATCTGCGGCGACGTCGGGTTCGGCAAGACCGAGGTGGCGCTGCGCGCCGCTTTCGCGGTGGCGCTGGAAGGCAAGCAGGTCGCGGTCGTGGTGCCGACCACGCTGCTCGCCCGTCAGCATCACAAGACGTTCACCGACCGTTTCAAGGGTTTCCCGGTCCAGGTGGCGCAGGCTTCGCGCCTGGTCCCGGCCAAGCAGCTCAATCTGGTCAAGAAGGGCCTCACCGACGGCTCGGTCGATATCGTCGTCGGCACTCACGCGCTGCTCAGCAAGTCGATCAAGTTCCGCGACCTCGGCCTGCTCATCGTCGACGAGGAGCAGCATTTCGGCGTCACCCACAAGGAGCGGCTGAAGCAGCTCCGCGCCGAGGTGCACGTGCTGACACTGTCGGCCACGCCGATCCCGCGCACGCTCCAGCTCGCGCTCACCGGCGTGCGCGAGCTCTCGATCATCGCATCGCCCCCCGTCGACCGTCTCGCGGTCCGCACCTTCGTCGCTCCGCACGATCCCCTGATGATCCGCGAGGCGCTGCTGCGCGAGCGCTATCGCGGCGGCCAGGCGTTCTACGTGGTGCCGCGCATCGACGACCTCGCCGAGGTCAAGGACTTCCTCGACAAGAACGTTCCGGAGATGAAGGTCGCGGTCGCGCACGGGCAGATGCCGCCCGCCGTGATCGAGGACATCATGACCGCGTTCTACGACGGCAAGTTCGACATCCTGCTGTCGACCACGATCGTGGAATCCGGCCTCGACATTCCCAATGCCAACACGCTGATCGTGCATCGCGCCGACATGTTCGGCCTCGCCCAGCTCTATCAGCTCCGCGGCCGCGTCGGCCGTTCCAAGCTGCGGGCCTATGCGCTGTTCGCGCTGCCGGCGCAGCAGAAGATCACGGCGCAGGCCGAGCGCCGGCTCACCGTGCTGCAATCGCTGGAGACGCTGGGCGCGGGCTTCCAGCTCGCCTCGCACGACCTCGATATCCGCGGCGCCGGCAACATCCTGGGCGAGCAGCAGTCCGGCCATATCAAGGAGGTCGGCTTCGAGCTCTATCAGTCGATGCTGGAGGAGGCGATCGTCAACCTCAAGGCCGGCGTGTCCGAGCCCGCCGCCGATCGCTGGTCGCCGACCATCACCATCGGCATGCCCGTGCTCATTCCGGAGGACTATGTCGGCGATCTCTCGGTGCGGCTGTCGTTGTACCGACGGCTCGCCGACCTCGACAGCGAGGAGGAGATCGAGAACTTCGGCGCCGAGATGCGCGATCGTTTCGGTGTGCTGCCGGACGAGGTGCGCTATTTGTTCAAGGTCGCCGCGATCAAGGCGTTCTGCCGTCAGGCCAATGTCGGCAAGATCGATGCCGGTCCGAAGGGCGCCGTGATCGCCTTCCGTGATAATTCATTCGCCCATCCCGACCGCCTGGTGTCGTTCATCCGCAGCCACGGCCAGGCCGCGAAGGTGCGGCCCGACATGAAGGTGGTGTTCCTGCAGGACTGGGAGACGCCGGAAGAGCGTCTGGCCGGCACCACCGAGATCATGCGCCAGCTGGCCCAGCTCGCGCAGAGCAAGAAGGCGGCGTAGAAGTTTCCGGAGGCGGCGCGGCGCGAAACGACGCGCCGCACCTGGATCCCGGAACAGCGACATATGATCACTTGCGGAATGATCGAACAGTTGCTACCTTCAATCTATCGAGTTTCGGCCGAACGACTTGGCCTCGCCGCTGAAAAGCGCGCCTGACTGACGACCCTCCCTCCAGATCTCGACGACACCCACCGCGCTTCTGAGCGCGGCTAAACGTTTATCTATCTTAAAGGACGATCCCCATGACGACGGGAACTGTGAAGTGGTTTAACAGCCAAAAGGGCTTCGGATTCATTCAGCCGGACGAAGGCAGCCAGGATGTCTTCGTTCATATCAGCGCCGTTGAACGCGCCGGCATGAATACCCTCAACGAAGGGCAGAAGGTTTCTTTTGAAATCGTTGCAGATCGCCGGACCGGCAAGTCTGCTGCTGAAGATCTGCGCGCCGCATAGGCTGCCGCAATCTCATTGACGTTGCTTTGACCACGGATGTACTGGCAGAGCTTCGGATCTTTGGACCCGCGACCGTTCACCGGCCGCGGGTTTTTTGCGCCGGCTGCCGCCCGTCGCGAATGAGAATGCGAATGGTGTTTCGCGTAAAGATCCCACATAAGAGCAGTCGAGTCCGACGGCAGCGAGCGCTGGTGGATGATTACGACGCTGCCCGCGACGCATCGGCCGACAGCCGCCCAAGCAGCGACCGTGCCGTATCCGACGGCGACAGCGAATCCACCGAGACGACGGGATCGCTGCGCATCTCGTGCTTGCCGTTCGAGGTATGCCGCATCACCGCGGAGAGGCGGCGGGCGATCATGTGCGCGGTGCGGAAGTCGGTCTCGGCGAACACGACGATGACCGACCCGTCCTTTTGCGCCACGCCGAAATCCATCTGCCGCATCAGGCGGCTGAGAATACGCGCGGCATCGAGCTGGGCGCGGGAATTGCCGGGGTCGAAGGCGAAGCGCGCGACCGAGAGGCCGCCACCGCGGGCCAGTGTCTGCTCGACCGCCTTGGCAAAATCGCGTGCAAAGGCTTCCACCGTGAGCAGGCCGCTGCGCGGGTCGAGCCAGCCGCCGGCATCGATCGAGCGCAGGGTGCGGCTCAGCTGGGCTTCCATCGCGTGCTGGCGGATCAGGGGCAGCGCGTTAGCGGCGACCTTGGTCGGCTCGCCCGGGATCAGTTCAAGATTGGGCAGGTCGTAAGTCTGCGTGAGCTGATGCGCAGTGACGATCACGGGCAGGCTGCGGAAGCGGGTGTCCTCGGCGAGCACCGTGAGGAAGGCATCGGTCACGCGGGGGGTAAAACCTTCGGCGAGCACGACGCCGTCGAGGTCGCGGGTGTTGAGATGCTTGGCCGCCGCCTCGATCGACAGTGCCCCGATGACGCCGACGCGCTCGCCGAGCGCGACGGAAAGCGCGGGGTAAGCAGCGCCGCGACCGATCAGAAGCACCGTGGCATCGCGAACGGGATCAGCCTCCGGCAGCGCGACTTTCACCTCGGGCAGCCGGCGCAGCACCGTGGCATGGAGCGTGCGAATCCGTAGTGCGGCGCGAAGCCGCGCGATCAGGCGTTCGGAATGGCCGGCGCGCGAGGAAGAGAAGGGCAGGGCGTTGTGCGGGAGTGCGCCTGCCGCATCCAGCGCCACGAAGGGAAGGTAGGGCGATTGCTCCGCGATCTTTCTGGCGAGCAGCGCCAGATGCGGCTCGTGCCCGGCATCCATCGCGGCGAGAACCACGGCCGGCTGTACCTCTTCGACCGCGCGCACCGCGCCGGCCCAGCCGGTGTCGATCACGGGGAAGAATCGCGCCTCGTCCAGCGCCGCGATGAAGGCCGGCCGCTCGCCATTGGACACAAACAGGATCGGGCCGGCCTGGGACATCGAGAGACTCTGATCACGCGACAGGTGCCGCGCAATCTAGTCCCGCCGCCTTAATGCAGCGTCAATGGAACGGTCGAAACTACGCTTAGACCGGCCCGGAACGGTCGCGAAAAGCTTCGACCATCAGGGGGTTAAGCCCGAGTTCGCTGAGCGCCTCGCGGGCGCGGGCGTTGTCCTGGGCCCGGCCCGCGAGCCGGTGACCGGAGAGTCGGTCGGGCAGCGCGGTCAGCAAGGCGCCCTGGCCGAGCCGGCGCGCCCATTCCTGCAGGTCGTTGGACAGGAAGCGGTAGCCGCCGACCGCCATGATCCCGGAGGGCGGCGCGGTGATGCAGATCGCGCCGCTGGGACGATCGAGCCGCGCGGCATAGCCGGTGTCGACATAGTCGCGTGGCGGCTGCGCGACCAGGCTGTCGCCGACCGGCGGCGGCGGGGCGTAGGCCGCGATCGGCACCATCGGGCCGCGCAGCCCGAGCGTGCCCTTCGGCGTCAGCAGAATCTCGCCGGCGATCGACGAACCCGACTGCTCGCGCGGCGCGCCGTGCGGTCCCGGCATCACCGGCACCGGCATGCCGTCCTCGCCACGCCGGGCGCCGAACAATCCGGCCTCGCCGAACAGATAGACGTCCGTGAACGGCGCATGCGGCGCGATCCATGCCTCGCTCGCCGCCACCTGCTCGGGGGCACGCCACAGGCCGATGACGTTGCGCAAGGTCGGCATCCGCGCCGCCAGATCGGAATCGCCGAGCCGCTGGGCATACTGCGCCGGTGCGATCAGCACGTCGCATTCGTGCGCGTTGATCTGCTGCTCCAGCACGTCGTTCTCGAACGGATGATGCAGCGCCAGCGTGCCGCCGCACAGCAGCCACACCGCGAGCGAGGAGGCGAGTCCCGCGAACGACATCGGCGTGAACGCCGCCATCACGGTCGCCCCCTGCCTGATGTCGGCTTCCAGCGACATCGCGAGCCCACCGGCAATCAGGCTGAAATGCGGCCGCGGCACCGGCCGAAAGCCTTCCGCGGTGACGTCGAAGGAGATCATCGCCGCCTTGCGGCCATCCTGAATCACGGCGCGCGCGGTGCCGGGCGGACGGGCCAGCACGTCGTCGAGCGAGGCCATACCTTCGGGCAGGTTGGTGCCGAAGCCGCAGACATGGCGGATGGAGAAGGCTTCCGCGGCCGCGTGCATCGCGAGATCGGAATAGCTGACGCCGTCGACCGTGCTCATGGTGACGATGGCCCGCGCCGCGGTGCGGTTGAGAGCGGCGGTCAGTTCGGCATGGCGCCAGAGCAGCGGCAGTACGGCGACGACGAGGCCGGCGCGATGGGCGGCGAGAACGGTGAGCACGAACTCGACCGTGTTCGGCAGCTGGATCGCGATGACGGAATTGGCCGGCAGGCCCGATTCGACGAAATAGGCCGACAGCGCCTCGATGGCCGTGTCAGCCTCGGCATAGCTCATCCGCCGCGGCTGGTGACCGGTCACGCGGAACTTGTTCAGGGGGTCGAGCAGAGCGGTCGCGTGCGGCTGCCGCATCAGCGTGCGCTGAAACAGCGTGTCGAGCGTCGGCGATACGGCTGGCTGGTTCACGGCGTCACTTTGCTTGATGAGCTTGCGGCGGCCCCTTCGACCACCAGGTCTCCGGCAAATAGCCGGACAGCGAGGTGGCCTCTGGCCGTTCTATCCGATTCCAGCGCGCGATCCATTGCTCCGATACGTTAAACAGGGGGATTGTATAGAAACCGGAGATCAAAGCGCGATCGAGCGCCCGCACTGCGGATACGAAATCCGTATGTTCACGGGCTTCCAGCAGTGCGGCGATCATCGCATCGACCGCGGCATCCCTGGCGCCCATGTAGTTGCGGGTGCCCGGATTGTCGGCGGCAGCGCTCCCCCAGTAGAAATATTGCTCGTTGCCGGGCGACAGCGACTGGTCCCAGCGGTTCTGGATCATGTCGAATTCGTAGGCGAGCCGGCGCTGGTCGAATTGCACGGGATCGACCGATCGCACGCTCGGCTCGATGCCGGCGCGCTTGAGGTCGCGCTGGAACGCCAGCGCGACGCGTTCCTGGTCGCGGGTCGTGACCAAAATCTCGAAGGTGAAGGGCGCCTTGGTCGCGCGGTTGCGCAGCACGGTGCCGTCGAGATCGTAGCCGGCCTCCGACAACAGCTTCAGGGCTGCGCGGAGCGTGGTCCGGTCGCGGCCCGAACCGTCGGTCACCGGCAGGCGGTAGCTGCCGTCCAGGATGTCAGGCGGGATCTGCGCGGCGAACGGCTTGAGCAGCTCGCGCTCGCGCGCATCGGCGGGATGGCCATACGCTGACAGATCCGAGCCATCAAAATAGCCGGCGACGCGTGAGTAGAGGTTGAAGAAGTAGTTGCGGTTGACCAGCTCGAAATCGAACAGCAGCGTCAAGGCCTGGCGCACGCGGATGTCGGTGAAGATGGAACGCCGCGTGTTGAACACCAGAAATTCGGAAGGTTGCGGCACGCCCGGCTTGAAGGTGTCGCGGATCACGTCGCCATTCTTCGCCGCGGGAAAGTCGTAGCCGTCGTGCCAGCGCAGCGGCTCGTGCTCGATGCGGAAATCATAGAGGCCGCGCTTGAAAGCTTCGAACTGGCCGTTGGCCTCGCGAAAATAGTCGAGCCTGATCTCGTCGAAATTGTAGAGCCCGCGATTGATTGGGAGGTCGCGGCCCCAATAGTCGGGATTGCGGGTCAGCGTCACGCTGGCGCCGGGCCTCACGGCGGTGACGCGATAGGGGCCGGAGCCGACCGGGCCCGTCAGCGTCGTCTCCTCGAAAGCCGCGACGTCGACCGCGTGTTTCGGCAGGATCGGCATCAGGCCGAGGATCAGCGGCAGTTCGCGGTCATTGGCTCCCGCAAGGTCGAAGCGGACGGTGAGGGGATCCGGCGCCTCGGCCCTTGCGACCTTGCCGTAATATTGCCGGTGATTGGGGCGGCCGTGGTCGCGCAGCAACTGCCAGGAGAACAGCACGTCCTCGGCGCGGACTGGCTTGCCGTCGGAGAAGCGGGCGCGGGGATCGATGTGGAACGTGACAAAGCTGCGCTCGTCATCGGTCTCGACCGATCTGGCGAGCAGGCCGTAGAGCGTAAACGGCTCGTCATTGCCGCGCGCGAGCAGGCTCTCGACCACGTAGTTCCGGACCGGCTGCACGGCCAGTCCCTTGACGATGAAGGGATTGAGGCTGTCGAAGGTGCCGAGAACGCCCCAGGTCAGCCGGCCGCCTTTGGGGGCTTCAGGATTGACGTAAGGCATGTGGGTGAAATCGGCAGGCATCGCCGGCTTGCCGTGCATGGCGATGGCGTGGGCTTCCGCGGCCCTTGCGCCGCTTGCCGGGAGCCCCAAGGCGAAAGCCAGGATGCAGAGGCGGACGCAAAGACCCTCAGGGCGGCCCTCGAGAAGGCGCTGGAACATGAACATCTGCACACGTTGATTCGAGGACTGCGGGCCTGAATCCTATCACAGGGATTTTCCCGGGGGCGCACGCCGGCGCGCGGCCAAAGACGCTTGTCGGCATTGATCTTTTCGTCGGCCACGTTAAGAAGGCACGCAATCGCGCACGAGCGCCGAGCCGTCACTTATCCGCCTCATTTGACGGGGAGAGAGCCGCGCCCAACGCGGCCAGGTTCGGTGCGTCGAAGCGGTTCGGGCACTTCCCGTTCAGAAAGGGTTTTCCGCAATGAATTTCCGTTACTTGGCCGCGTCCGTCCGGCCGCGCGGGCGACTTCTCGCCTTGTTGACGGCGACAGCGTTGGCCGTCCCGTTTGCCGCCGAGGCTCAGGCTCCCGCGCCAGCTCCGGGCGCGCCCGCGCCCAAGGCGGCTCCGCCGAAGGCGGCTCCGAAGGCTGCCCCCAAGGCGCCGGCGCCGGCCGCTCAGGCACCCGCCCAGCCGGCTCCCGCCCAAGGCGCTCCGGCTCAGCAGGGCGCGGCTCAGCCCGCGGATCAGCAGATTCAGCTGATCTATGCCCCCTGGACCAAGTTCTGCCTCAAGGGCCAGGACGCCAATGCCAAGCAGGTCTGCTTCACCGGCAAGGACGGCCGTATCGAGTCGGGCCAGCCGGTCATCGCGGCCGTCATCATCGAGCCGGAAGGCGAGCCGAAGAAGATACTGCGTGTGACGCTGCCGCTCGGCATGCAGCTGGTGCACGGCACCCGCATCATCGTGGACAACAATGCGCCGTTGCAGAGCCCGTACGTGATCTGCTTCCAGAACGGCTGCATGTCCGACTACGAGGCCACGCCCGAGTTCATCAACAGCATGAAGAAGGGCCAGAACCTCGTTGTTCAGGCGATCAATGCCAACGGTGCGCCGCTGACGCTGCCGCTGCCGCTCGCCGGCGAATTCCAGAAGGCCTATGACGGTCCGCCGACCGACCCGAAGGTGTTCGAGGAAACCCAGAGGAAGCTGCAGGAAGAGCTCCAGAAGAAGGCTGAAGAGCTGCAGAAGAAGCAGCAGCAAGCGCCTGGCGCCCCTCCGGCTGGACAGAAGTAATCGGGACCCGATCCCGGACATGAAAAAGGCGCTCGGTTCGAGCGCCTTTTGCGCTGGCCAGTTGATGGCTGCGAACTCAGTTCAGCGACGGATTGCGCGGGCGGTAACCGCCGGTCTTGTCCTTGACGAAGATCTCGGCGACCTGGGAATGCCGGACCGGTTCGCCGGAATCGTCCGGCACCAGGTTCTGTTCGGAGACGTAGGCGACGTATTCCGACTCCGCGTTCTCCGCGAGCAGGTGATAGAACGGCTGGTCCTTGTGGGGCCGCACCTCCTCGGGGATCGACAGCCACCACTCCTCGGTGTTGTTGAATTCCGGATCGATGTCGAAGATCACGCCCCGGAACGAGAAGATCCGGTGGCGCACGACCTGTCCGATCTGGAATTTGGCGGTCCGCGCTTTAATCATTCCCCGTCGATAGACCAGGATTGTGGCCGATGCTAGTGCCCTGATCTGGAATTAACCCGCGGGTGCGGGGCAGATAGCCCCCAAATCTTCAGAAAACACTTTATCAATGGTCGATATCCTCAATCTAGCTCTACCTTATTTCGGCTTGATCTTCGTTGGATTCGCTTGCGGCAAGGTCAAATCCCTGCCGGAATCGGGCCTCGCCTGGATGAACTTCTTCCTGCTCTATGTGTCGCTCCCGGCGTTGCTGTTTGCGATCATGTCGAAGACGCCGTTCTCCGAATTGAACAACCCGCCATTCCTGGTCGCGACCACGCTGTCGACCGTTGCGGCGTTCACACTCGCGCTGGTCGTCGGCAAGGTTCTCGGCGGGCTGACATTGCGCGAGGCGACGCTCGCCGGGCTCTCCGGTGGCTACGGAAACATCGGTTACATGGGACCCGGGCTGGCGCTCGCCGTGCTCGGGCCCAAGGCCTCGGCGCCCACTGCGCTGATCTTCTGCTGTGACAGCATCTTCCTGTTCACCATCGTGCCGCTGCTGATCGAGCTTTCCGACCGCGATCATCCCTCGATCGTGCATGCCTTCGGCGTCGTGCTGAAGCAGATCGTGCTCAACCCGCTGATCATGTCGGCCTGTTTTGGCGCGGCCTTCGCATCGCTGCATATTGAGATGCCTGTCGCGCTCGATCGCACCATCACATTCCTCCAGAACGCAGCCGCCCCGACCGCACTGTTCGTGCTCGGCGTCACCGTCGCACTCCGCCCGTTCGATCGGGTCCCGTGGGAAGTGCCGGGCGTGATCGCGGTCAAGCTCCTGATCCACCCGCTCGCAGCGTTCGGCCTGATGCTGGCGTTCGGCCCGTTCGCGCAGCCCTGGGCGGCGACCGCCGTGCTGATGGCCTCGCTGCCGCCGGCGTTGAACGTGTTCGTCATCGCCCGGCAGAACGACGCCTGGATCGAGTCCGCCTCCGTCGCGGTGCTGCTCGGGACGTTTGCGTCCGTGGTCACCCTGACCAGCGTGATGTGGGCGATCCAGACGGGCCGGCTGGCGTTTCCTTGAGCGGTCGTTACTTCCGCCAGGTTGGCGTCAGCCCCTCGCGCATCGCAAAACGCCGGAGCGGACCGATGGCGCCGAGCAGGTGCATGCCGACCGCGCGGACCGGCTGGAGCGGCAGGAAATCGTTGAGCAGCGAGCGGTTGGCGATGTCGATCGCAAAGGTCCGGCTCAGGATGTCGGGACGCCGGGCCCGATCGTAACGCTTGAGCACGTCTGCTGCGCCAGGATCCTGACCGGACGCGATGGCCTCGCCCGCAAGCCGCGCAATGTCGGCGGCATCGCGGAGGCCGAGATTGAGGCCTTGGGCGCCGATCGGCGGAACCACATGGGCGGCTTCGCCGACCAGCGCGATGCGATCGCGGCCGAAGGATTTGGGACGTTCGATCGCCAGCGGAAACAGATGGCGGCCCGGCTCGACCGTCATGCGTCCGAGGATTGAATGCGACTGCTTCTCGATCGCGGCGGACAATTCCTCGTCGCTCAATCCGCGAAGCCGTTCGGCCTCCGCAGGCGCCGAGACCCAGACGACGCTGGAGCGATCGCCGGGCAGGGGCACGAACACGCAAGGACCGTGCGGCGTGTGGAACTCGGTCGAGACGCTGCGATGGGGCCGCGCGTGGCCGACGTTGAAAGTCAGCGCCGTCTGGGTCAGCTCGCGCCGCGTCACCGCGATGCCGGAGGCTTCGCGACAAAGCGAATGCCGGCCGTCGGCCCCGACCACGAGGCGGGCCGAGAGAAATTGCGCAGCCGCCGTGCGGATCGCGACGTGATCGGCTTCGATGACGACAGTTTCGGCCTCGTCGTCGAAACGGACGAGACCGGGCAGTTCGGCCGCGCGCGCTTCCAGCGCCAGCATCAGCGAGCGGTTGTCGATGTTGTAGCCGAAGGCATCGCGGCCGATTTCATGGCAGGAGAACCGGACCTCAGGCGCGCGGAAGAGCCGGCCGGTGTCGTCGACGAGCCGCATGATTTCGAGCGCGGCCGCCTTGTCCTTGCAGCGGGGCCAGACATCGAGGCTCTCCAGCAGATCGACGGAGGCACCGAGCAGCGCCGTGGTGCGATTGTCGGCATAGGGCACGCGACGCGCCACCAGCGCGGTCCGTGCGCCCGCCTGCGCCAGTGCGATGGCCGCGCTAAGTCCCGCCGGTCCGCCGCCGATCACGGCCGCGTCAAAGAGTGTCGATGCATCTGTCATGGAACGACATTGGACACGCCCCGCGGCAAATTCAAGCCCAGTCATATTGCCCTGATTTTATGACGAATTGTGCGACCGGGCGTCGCAATGGCTTATGTGCAAACCGGCGTCATTCTGATAGCAGAAGCCATGGACAGCCAAGAGGATTCCCTGAAGCCCAGGCCCGCGATCCGCGCCGCTGCCTTCTCGGTGCACATCTTCACCGCGTTCGGTGCGGCGATCGCGCTGCTGGCGATGCTTGAGGCCGTGCGCGAGCACTGGGCGGCGATGTTTCAATGGCTGGGCGTCGCCCTCATCATCGACGCGATCGACGGGCCAATCGCGCGCCGGCTCAACGTCAAGGACGTGCAGCCGAACTGGTCGGGCGACGTGCTCGATCTCGTGGTCGATTTCGTCACCTACGTCTTCGTTCCGGCCTATGCGATCGTGGCCAGCGGCTTGCTGCTGCCGGTCGCAGCACCCTTGCTCGGCGTCGCCATCATCGTCACCAGCGCATTATATTTCGCCGATCTGCGCATGAAGGCGGACGACAATCATTTCCGCGGTTTTCCGGCGCTGTGGAATGCGGCGGCGTTCTATCTGTTCCTGCTGCACTGGCCGCCGCTGCTGTCGACGCTGTTGGTCGCAAGCCTGGTGGTGCTGACCTTCGTGCCGTTCCACGTGCTGCATCCGGTGCGCGTCGTGCGCCTGCGCTGGCTGACGATGTCGCTGATCGCCATCTGGGCTCTGCTTTCCTTCTACACGCTGCAGATGGACTTCCGCGTCGGCACCGGCGTGACTGTCGTGCTCTGCGCGATCGCACTCTGGATCAGCTTCAGCGACGCATTAATACGGCTGACAAGATCCTTCGCATGATGCACCTGTTGACCAGCCCAGAAGCCTGGGCCGCGCTCCTCACTTTGACCGCGCTCGAGATCGTGCTCGGCATCGACAATGTCATCTTCCTGTCGGTGATCGTCTCGCGCATTCCCGAGAAGCAGGCGCACCGCGCCCGCCAGATCGGGCTCGCACTGGCGCTGATCTTCCGCATCATCCTGCTCAGCCTGTTGGTCTGGCTGATCGGCCTGACCGCGCCGGTGTTTTCGTTTTCGGGCTATGGCTTCTCGTGGCGCGACCTCATCCTGATCTGCGGCGGCCTGTTCCTTATCGCGAAGGCGACGCACGAGATCCATGGTGAGGTCGAAGCCGATGACGGCGAAGGCGACGCGAAGTCCCCTCGTAGCGCTTTCTTCTGGGTCATCGTCCAGATCGTGATCATCGACATCGTGTTCTCGCTGGACTCGATCATCACGGCCATCGGCATGGCGCAGGACATCGAGATCATGATCGCGGCCGTCGTGATCGCCTGTCTCATCATGTACATTTCGGCCGGGCCGGTGTCGCGATTCGTCGCGGAGCATCCGACCACGAAAATGCTTGCGCTGGCCTTCCTGGTGCTGATCGGCGTCGCGTTGGTTGCGGACGGATTCCAATTCCACATCCCGCGCGGCTACATCTATTTCGCGATTGCGTTCTCGGCGGCGGTCGAGTTCTTCAATGTGCTGGCCAAGCGCAACCGCAGGAACACCCGCAAAAAACCGTCGGTCTAGGCGTTCCAGCCGGCGTCGAGTTGACAAGGCGGGCGCGATGTCTTTCGCTGGCCCCGCGAGAAGAGGAGGTCAGGCGATGACCAAAGCCGTCCGTGTGCACAAGGTCGGAGGCCCCGAAGCCCTGGTCTATGAGAGCGTCGATGTTCCGGCGCCCGGACCCGGCGAGGTGCGCATCCTCCAGCATGCCGTCGGCCTGAACTTCATCGACGTCTATTACCGCACCGGCCTCTACAAGGCGCCGGGGCTGCCCTTCATCGCCGGCAACGAGGCCTCGGGCGAGGTTCTCGCAGTCGGGCCGGGCGTGACGAATTTCCATCCGGGCGACCGCGTCGCCTACTACCACAATCTCGGCGCCTATACCGGGGAGCGCAACATCCCCTGGGAGCGGCTGGTCAAGCTGCCCGACCACATCACCCACGAGCAGGGCGCCGTGCTGATGCTGAAGGGGCTGACGGTCTGGTATCTCCTGCACAAGACCTTCAAGGTCGAACCGCATCATCGCGTGCTGATCCATGCCGCGGCCGGCGGCATCGGCCTGCTCGCCTGCCAATGGGCGAGGGCAATGGGCGCCCACGTCATCGGCACCGTCGGCTCGCGCGAGAAGGCTGCGCTTGCCGAGGCCAATGGCTGCGACCACGTCATCCTCTACAACGAGGAAGACTTCGTCGCGCGCGTCAAACAGATCAGCCGCAACGAGGGTTGCGATGTGGTCTATGACGGCGTCGGCAAGGCGACGTTCCCGGGCTCGCTGTCCTGCCTCAAGCCGCGCGGGATGTTCGTCTCGTTCGGCAATGCCTCGGGCTCGGTGCCGCCGTTCTCGATCGCCGAGCTCAACACGCACGGCTCGCTGTTTGCGACCCGGCCCAAGCTCAACGACTATATCGGCACGCGCAAGGAATTGCTGGAAGGCGCCGACACGCTGTTCGCCGCCGTCATCAACGGCAAGCTGCACGTGCCGATCAACCATGCCTACGCGCTCAAGGACGCCGCCAAGGCGCATATCGATCTCGAAAGCCGCAAGACCACGGGCGCGTCGATCTTGAAGCCGTAACTCAGGTCATTGCGAGCGAAGCGAAGCAATCCAGAATCTTTCCGTTGAGGCAGTCTGGATTGCTTCGTCGCTGCGCTTCTCGCAATGACGAGCTTAGGCCACCCGCCGTGCCGCGCCGGCCCTGGTCAAGATCCCGTCGAGACAATCGATCATCTCGGCGATCTCGGCCCTCGTGACGTTGAGCGCCGGCATGAAGCGCAGCGTGTCGACCTGCGGTGCGTTGAGGAGCACGCCGGCCTCGAACGCCTGCGCGACGATGCCGGGCGCGATCGGCAGCTTGAGGTCGAGCGCGAGCAGGAGCCCGCGGCCACGCACTTCGCCGAGCCCGTGCCGCGCCGAGACCTTCTGCAATTCGCTTTCGAGCAGCAGCCCGGTTTCGGTCGCCGTCTTCAGGAAGTCCGGCTTACTGACCTCGTCGAGCACCGCAAGTCCCGCCGCGCACATGATCGGGTTGCCGTTGAACGTGCCGCCCTGGTCGCCGTGCTCGAAGCAGGCCGCGCGTTCGGTCGCGAGCAGGGCTGCGAGCGGCACGCCGCCGCCGATGCCCTTGCCGAGCGTCATGATGTCGGGCGCGATGCCGGTGTGCTCGTAGTGGAAGAGCTTGCCGGTCCGGCCCATTCCTGTCTGGATCTCGTCGAAGATCAGGAGGAGGCCGTGCGCGTCGGTAAGGGCGCGCAACTGCTGCAAGAACTGATCGGTCGCCGGCCACACGCCTGATTCACCCTGGATCGGCTCGAGCATCACAGCGACGGTGTTGTCGTTGATCAGCTTTTCGACCGACGCGATGTCGTTGAGCTTCGCCTTCTTGAAGCCGGCGACCTTCGGCTCGAACAGCGGTTCAAAGGCCTTCTTGCCCGAGGCCGACATCGTCGCCAGCGTGCGGCCGTGAAAGCCACCTTCGAAGCTGATGATCTCGAACGCGCCACCTCTATGGATGCTGCCATATTTGCGCGCGAGCTTGATCGCGCCCTCATTGGCTTCGGCACCCGAGTTGGCAAAGAACACCTGATCGAACGCGCTTTTTGCGACAAGTGCCTGCGCGAGCTTCAGGCTCGGCTCGTTGTAGAAGGCCGGGCTCGGCGTCAGCAGCCGCTTGGCCTGCGCGGCAAGCGCGTCGGCGATCGCGGGCGGGGAGTGGCCGAGGCAGTTGACGGCCCAGCCCTGCACGAAATCGAGATAGCGCCTGCGGCTGTCGTCCCAGAGGTAGGAGCCGGCGCCGCGGACGAACACGGCCTTGGGCCGAGCGGTGATGTCCATCAACGCGTCATACGGATGGGTAGCGTTGGTCATGTCGAACTCCTCTGGAGGCGGGTGGAAAGGGCGCGCGAAAAGCAAAAAGGCCGCACCTTGCGGGTGCGGCCTTTTCGAAAACTTACGCTGAATTCAGTGGTTCAGCGGCGTCGTCGGACATGGCGCACCCTCTCATCGTCGCGGAAGCGACGGCGGAGCATTTCGGTGCGCTGATGGGTCCGAGCGTTGATCATGGGGCGCGGCAATACATGCGAATGGCGGGGCTTGTCAAGCGGGCGCTTTCCAAGACACACGCGCAGCGTGCATGGGCAGGTGAAAGATGCGCGCCTGGAAACCATTACGTCTCTAGCGCGTTTGTGATCACAGGACGCGAATTGGTTCGAACCGAACGCATGACGGTTCAGACCAAGAGGGGCGGGACCAACCAGATAGTTTTAAGCCTTGTCCGAGACGCCTTATCCGATCGACCTCGACAGCATTCGCGGCGCGTTTCCGCCGGGTATCGAGGCGCCGCCGCTGTTGCTGGACTTCGCCGGCTGGCTTAAGGGACGGCCTTGGGGCAGCGTCGGCTGCTTCTCGCTGCAAGGCCAGTTTTCCGATCACGCGCCGATTGTCGACGGCAGTCCCTTGCGCGACAGGTTTTCGCTGTTCATGCGGCTGCCGGATGGCTCTGCGGTTGGCGGCTGGTATGGCGCGGGTCTCGACCGCGACAATCCGCCGATCGTGGGGCTTGGCTCCGAGGGCGATTACGAGCTGCTGGCGCCCAGTCTCGACGGCCTGCTCGCAAAACTGACGTCGCAACAATTCGACAAGGCTTGGAGCGATCTGAAGCCGCACGACGAGGTCGAATGCCAGACGGTCGAGCTCGCGCAGTGGCTCACCGGACGCCTGAGCGGGGAGATGGTGGCGCCCGATGACGATCCGTCGGAGCTGCCCGACTTTCGCGGCTTCATGGAAAAATGGAGCCGGGATCGCGAAGACTATTGGGCCAATCATCGCCTGATGGCCGAACTCGGCTGGCGCCTCGCCGCGCATCTGCCGAAGGGCAAGAAGCCCTGGGACAAGACGAGCTTCGAGATCGCGATCGTCGGCAGGCAATACCAGGCGCGCGTCCTGTCGCGCGGACCGCAGCCGTTCGAGGAAGCCGGCGCGATCGAATCCCTGCTGCGCGATCTGCGCGAGGAGATGCGGAAGGCGCAGCCCGAGCTCGGGCTATGGTTCGCGATGAAATTCGGCCTCTATGCCGACGGCCGCGTCATGCCCAACTTCGAATACGATGTGCACCCGAGCATCGACGGCGAGCCTGCGAAGCTGTCCGAGGCGCAAGCTGACCTTGCCCGCGCGCCTCGGCCGGAGCGCTGGGTGCCGAAATGGCTGGCGGGATCTTGAAGCTCGGAATGCCGCGACGCTGCCGCCCAGCCGGCGCGCCGAAATCTTTGCACCTTCGATCCCCCTTGACTTAGAGCGCGCTCGAAGGGGTATCTGTACGTGCGTCAGTACGAGAACGGGCACACATGAAGATCGGCGACCTCGCAAAACGGACCGGCCTGTCGACGCACACGCTGCGTTACTATGAGCGCATCGGGCTGCTTCCATACGCCGACCGGGATCGCTCCGGCCAGCGCGACTTTGACGCATCGATCCTCACATGGATCGCATTCCTTGGGCGGCTCAAGACCACGGGAATGCCGATCCGGGACATGTTGCGTTACGCGGCGCTTCGGGATGAAGGCGACGCTACCGGCACAAGCCGGCGGCAGATTCTGGAAGTCCACCGGGAACAGGTACGCACGCAGATTGCCGAACTCCAGGAATGCCTGCTCGTCCTTGATACCAAGATCGCCGGCTATGCCAGCGACGAACAGAGGACGAAGGAAAATGACGCACGCCCAAACACAAGACGAAAGCCGCTTCGATCGCGGCCAGCGGGCCCTGTCACGCATTGACGGCAGAGCTGGTGAAGCGGTCGTCGCTTCACTCGCCGACATCGCTCCGGATTTCGCACGATACGTGATCGAGTTTCCGTTCGGCGACATTTACTGCCGCCCGGACCTTGGCCTGCGCGATCGAGAGATCGCGACCATCGCCGCGCTGACGGCGCTCGGAAATGCCGCGCCTCAGCTCAAAGTCCATCTCGAGGCAGGTCTGAACGTCGGGCTCTCTCGCGACGAGATCGTGGAGATCATCATGCAGATGGCCGTCTATGCGGGCTTCCCGGCGGCGCTGAACGGGCTGTTCGCAGCCAAGGAAGTGTTCGCCGCACGCGACGAACAGCAGGCGTCGGGAGAAGCGAACGGCGGGCGTGATGTTGCCGTAGCTTAGCGACGGCTGCGACCTCTCCCGTAAGCGGGAGAGGTCGCAGCGAGTTCGTGGCTGCACCGGCTGTGACCGCGGAAGATCAGAATCCCGCGACGCTGCCGTGCAGGTCGTATTGGTCGGCGCGCTCGATCTTCGCGGTGACGATCTCGCCGACGCGCAAGGGGCGGCGGCTCGACAGGTAGACGGCGCCGTCGATCTCCGGCGCATCGGCCTTGGAGCGGCCTTTCGAGACGGTCGGGCCGACCTCGTCGATGATGATCTGCTGGCGGGTGCCGACCTTGCGCTTCAGCCTGCGCGCAGAGATCTTCTGCTGGCGCGCCATCAGCGCGTTGTAGCGCTCCTGCTTGATCTCTTCCGGCACGGGATTCTCGATCGTGTTCGCGGTCGCGCCGGCGACGGGCTCGTATTTGAAGCAGCCGAGCCGATCGATCTCGGCTTCATCCAGCCAGTCGAGCAGATAGGCGAAGTCGGCATCGGTCTCGCCGGGGAAGCCGACGATGAAGGTCGAGCGCAAAGCGAGATCGGGACACTGCTCGCGCCAGCGCTTGATGCGCGCCAGCGTCTTGTCCTGCGCGGCCGGACGCTTCATCGCCTTCAGCACCTCGGGGCTTGCGTGCTGGAACGGGATGTCGAGATAGGGCAGCACCTTGCCCTCGTTCATCAGCGCGATGACCTCGTCGACATGCGGGTAGGGGTAGACGTATTGCAAGCGGACCCAGGCCCCTAACTCGCCGAGCTCGCGCGCGAGGTCGATAAATTTGGCGCGGACCTGGCGATCCTTCCACGGGCTTTCGGCGTATTTGAGATCGACGCCGTAGGCCGAGGTGTCCTGCGAGATCACCAGCAGCTCCTTGACGCCGGCAGCGACCAGGCGCTCGGCCTCGCGCAGCACGTCGTTGGCCGGACGTGAGACGAGGTCGCCACGCAGTTTTGGAATGATGCAGAAGGTGCAGCGGTTGTTGCAACCCTCGGAGATTTTCAAATAGGCGTAGTGCCGCGGCGTCAGCTTGATGCCCTGCGGCGGCACCAGATCGAGATGCGGATTGTGGGCGGGCGGCAGCGCGCGATGCACGGCGTCCAGCACGCTCTCATATTGCTGCGGGCCGGTGATCGAGAGCACGCCGGGATAGGCCTGCTCGATCTGCTCGGGTTCCGCACCCATGCAACCGGTGACGATCACCTTGCCGTTCTCGGCCATGGCCTCGCCGATCGCCGAGAGCGATTCCTGCTTGGCGCTGTCGAGGAAGCCGCAGGTGTTGACGATGACGATGTCAGCCCCGTCATGCTTGCGGGCGAGCTCGTAGCCCTCGGCGCGCAGGCGCGTGATGATGCGCTCGGAATCCACCAAAGCCTTGGGGCACCCGAGCGACACGAAGCTGACCTTCGGCGCAGCCGTCTGATCCATATCCAAATCTGCCTGATTGACAGGGTTGAGCTAGTCCCAATTGCCCATAATTACAACCCTTTGCATGGCCTGCGGGCATGCTATGGATGAATCACTGGTGGTGAGTGAGCAATGAGCGCCGAACAGTCGCCCAAAATCGTGATCGTCGACGAAAGCCCGATCCGGGCTGCGATCCTCGAAGAAGGGTTGCGGGAGGCCGGATTCACGCAGATCGTCCATATCCGCGAGATGCAGAGCCTGCTCGCCCGTATTTATGCGGTCGATCCCGACATCATCCTGATCGATCTGGAAAACCCCAGCCGCGACGTGCTGGAGGCGATGTTCCAGGTCAGCCGCGCCGTGAAGCGGCCGATCGCGATGTTCGTTGACCAGAGCGACTCATCCTCGATCCAGGCTTCGGTCGAGGCGGGCGTCTCCGCCTATATCGTCGACGGGCTGAGGAAGGAACGCATCAAGCCGATCCTCGACCTCTGCGTGTCGCGCTTCAATGCCTTCGCAAAACTCCAGGAGGAACTGGAGCGCACCAAGTCGCAGCTTGAGGATCGCAAGGTCATCGAGAAGGCCAAGGGCATCCTGATGAAGGTGAAGGGCCTCACCGAGGACGAGGCCTATGTGCTGCTGCGCTCCACTGCGATGCGCGAGAAGAAGAAAATCGGCGAGATCGCCCAGTCGATCATCACCGCGTCGGAGATGCTGAAATGACCGCTCCCCTCCGCATCGGGTTCATTCCGCTGGTCGACGCCGCAGCGCTGATCGTTGCCGTCGACAAGGGATTTGCCGCGGCCGAAGGGCTCGAGGTCGAACTGGTCCGCGAGGTCTCCTGGTCCAACGTCCGCGACAAGCTCAATATCGGCTTGTTCGACGCCGCGCATCTGCTTGCGCCCGTCGCGATTGCGTCTTCGCTTGGTCTCGGCCACGTCAAGGTGCCGATCGCGGCGCCTTTCAATCTCGGCATCAACGGCAATGCGATCACGGTCTCGCCGGCGCTTCATGCCGCGCTGATGGAGGAGATCGACGGCGACCGCTTCGATCCGCTCGCCACGGCAAAAGCGTTGGCGCGCGTGGTCGCCAAACGGCGCAAGGCGGGGGCCGACCCGTTGACCTTCGGCATGACCTTCCCGTTCTCGACCCACAATTATCAATTGCGATTCTGGATGGCGGCGGCCGGCGTCGATCCCGACGAGGACGTGCGGCTGGTGGTGCTGCCGCCGCCCTATATGGTCGACAGTCTGGCCAATGGACATGTCGATGCGTTCTGCGTCGGCGCGCCCTGGAATTCGATCGCGGTCGATCTCGGAATCGGCCACATCCTGCATTTCGTCTCCGACATCCTGGCCCATGCGGCGGAAAAGGTGCTGGCGCTCCGCCAGGTCTGGGCCGACAAGAATCCGGACGTGGTCGCCGGCCTGGTGCGCGCGGCGGTGAAAGCCGCCGAGTTCATCGAGCATCCGGAAAACCGCACAGAAGCGGCCCGAATCCTGGCGCAGCCGGAGCGGATCGGCGTCGATGCCGAAGTCATCCAGCGCACCCTCACGGGACGCCTCAAGATTTCGCCGGACGGCACCTTTCGCGAGAGCGGCAGCTACCTTCTGGTGGGACGCGAGGAAGCAGGGCGCCCCGATCCGGTCCAGGCTGCTTGGCTCTATGCGCAGATGGTGCGCTGGGGGCAGACGACGCTGACGCCCGACGGGGTCAAGACGGCCATGGCCGTGTTCAGGCCCGATCTCTACGACGGCGCCCTCGGCCGCCGGCCGCCCGCCCAGGCCCCCGCGGCATTCGGCGCATTCGCCGGCCCCGCTTTCGATCCCGCCAATATTCGGGGGCATCTTGAAGCCTTCGAGGTGGGCCGCTGGAGGGCGTGATTCGGGTCTGCATCGTTTTTGAGCGCTGGAGATCCGAGTCTAAATTTTAGGCCGACTGCTCGAATTTCATAAGAGTTCCAGAGGCCGGAGTTCCCACGGGCGCCCTTAACCACCTGATACCCCACACATTTTCATTTCGTCTAAGCTGGCACGCAACTTGAATGTTGCAGTGCGGCCAGCCTGTCACAGATGCCTGCTGCGCCAAGTCCCCAGCAACGAAGCTGATCGGACCGTTGGGTGCACAGCCGGCTATCGAGCCAGCCGAGCTCCTCGCGGGTCGTGCACTTTCCGTCGATACCACCCCGGCGGCCGCAGGAGCTTCGTTACTGACCATGAAAATCGACACCGTCTCAGTCGACTTTACCGACGACCAGAAACGCTACCTCGAAGGCTTCACGACCGGTCTGCAGATCAGTCGCGTCGGTCGCGGTCTGGGCGGCGGCGCCGGCAAGGTGAACGCGGAGCCGACCGGTCCCGATGCCGTGCACATCAAGGCGCAGGACAAGGTCATCGCCGCGGGCAAGAAGCTCGCCGACCAGGAGAAGGTCAAGCGCGACGAGCATCCCTTCGACGCGTATCCGCGTCTTCGTCAGCAGGCGCTCGACAATACGCCGCCGAGCCCGGCGGACAATTTCCGTTGGCGCTATTACGGCATCTTCTACGTCGCGCCGACGCAGGACTCCTACATGTGCCGTCTGCGCATTCCGAACGGCATCATGAAGCACTGGCAGCTGTTCGGCCTTGCCGATCTCGCCGATGAAACGTGCGGGCCTTATAGCCACGTCACGACGCGCGCCAACCTGCAGCTTCGCGAGATCCCGCCGAAGAACGCCGTAAAGCTGATCGAGGGCATTCAGGACCTCGGCCTGTGCTCGCGCGGCTCCGGCGCCGACAACATCCGCAACGTGACGGGAACGCCGACGGCGGGGATCGATCCGCAGGAGCTGATCGATACACGGCCTTATGCGCGCGAGTGGCACTACCACATCCTGAACGATCGCTCGTTGTATGGCTTGCCGCGCAAGTTCAACGTCGCCTTCGACGGTGCCGGCAGGATCGCCGTGCTCGAGGAAACCAACGACATCGCTTTCACGGCGTATGAGGTGAAGGACGGTTTCGGCGTGGAGCCGGGGGTCTGGTTCCGCCTCGGCCTCGGCGGCATCACCGGTCACAAGGATTTCGCAAAGTACTCTGGCATCATCGTCAAGCCGGAGCAGGCGACCGCTGTTGCCGACGCCATCGTGCGCGTCTTCATCGAGCACGGCGACCGCACCAACCGCAACAAGGCGCGGCTGAAATACGTGCTCGACGCGATGGGCCATGACGGTTTCCTCAAGCTCGTCGAAGAGCGGCTGAAGACGCCATTTACGCGCGTGTCGGAAGAGGCGTTTGCGCCGCGGCCGGCCGCGGACCGCATGGCGCATATCGGCGTGCACAAGCAGAAGCAGGACGGCCTGAACTGGATCGGCGTGTCGCTGACGCTCGGCAAGATCAGCTGCGATCAGATGAGGGGCCTCGCCAAGGTGGCGCGGGACCTCGGCGACGGCGAGATCCGTCTGACCGTCTGGCAGAACCTGCTGATATCAGGGGTGCGTGACGAGAATGTCGAGCTTGCCATCGCGGCGATCAAGCAGATCGGGCTCGCGGTCGAGGCGTCACACATCCGCGCCGGCCTGATCGCCTGCACCGGCAATGCCGGTTGCCGCTTTGCCGCCTCCAACACCAAGCGCCACGCTGCCGAGATCGGCGACTGGTGCGAGCCACGCGTCGAGATGGACAAGCCGGTCAACATCCACGTCACCGGCTGCCACCATTCCTGTGCCCAGCATTACATCAGCGACATCGGCTTGATCGGGGCGCGCGTGCCTGTCAACGAGGAGGACACGGTGGAGGGCTATCATCTCTTCACCGGCGGCGGGTTCGGTCCTGACGCCGACGTCGGGCAGGAGGTCTATCACGACCTCAAGGCCGAGGACGCGCCGAAGACGGTCGAAGGACTGCTCAAGGCCTATATCGCCCATCGCTCCGCTCCCGACGAAACCTTCCTTTCTTTTGCGCGGCGCCATGACGGCGAAACGCTGCGCAAGCTTGCCGATGCCGAGGTGTCCTCATGAACCAGATCAGCCCTCCACCCAAACTCGACATCATTCCCACGAGCGCCCCGTTCTCCGACGCGCAACGCTCCTGGCTGAACGGGTTCTTTGCCGGGTTGCTGTCGCCTGAGGCGGCCACGCCGCTGTCGGCCGAGCAGGGCGCCGCTGTCATGCAGGCCGGTGACGGTGACGACGGTGAAGCGCCGTGGCACGACCAGACCATGCCGATCGCCGATCGGATGAAGCTCGCCGAAGGCCGTCCCGTGCGGCGCAAGATGATGGCGGCGATGGCGCAGCAGGATTGCGGGCAGTGCGGCTACAATTGCCACGACTATTCGGAGGCGATCGCGAGCCGCAGTGAAGCGCGGCTCAACCTTTGCGTCCCCGGCGGCAAGGAAACCGCGCGGATGCTGAAGACGCTGCATGAAGAGCTGGACAAGGCGCCGGCTCCTAAGGCGTCCGACAAGGTCGACGCGGTGGCGGCCCCCGCCGTGACCGTGACGATCGCCGAGCCCGGCCGCTCGCGCGACAACCCCGTTGCGGCGACCTTCCTGTCGCGCCGTCTTCTCAACAAGGGAAAGTCGGAGAAGGAAACCTATCACGTCGAGTTCGACCTTTCCGAGAGTAAGCTCGACTATGTCGTCGGTGACAGTTTTGGCGTGTTCGCGCGCAACGAGCTCGGTCTCGTCGACCAGGTCATCGCCTTGCTTGGCGCGTCCCACACCACCAAGGTCAATGGCAAGACGCTGCGCGAGGTGCTGATCGACGACGTCTCGCTGTCGCCGGCGCCCGACACGTTGTTCGAGCTGCTCTCCTTCATCACCGGCGGCGCGCAGCGCGAGAGGGCGCGGGCACTGGCGCAGGGCGAGGATCCCGATGGCGATGCCGCCACGCTCGACGTCATGGCGGCGCTGCAGAAGTTCTCGGGCACGCGGCCGCATCCCGAAGCCTTCGTGGAGGCGCTCGAGCCGCTGCAGCCGCGGCTCTATTCGATCTCGTCTTCGCATAATGCGACGCCTGGAAAGCTGTCGCTGACGGTCGATTCCGTGCGCTACGTGATCGGCAAGCGCAAGCGCATCGGCGTCGCCTCGACCTTCCTTGGCGAGCGCATCGCGGAAGGCGAGAAGCTCAAGGTCTATGTGCAGAAGGCGCACAATTTCGGCCTGCCGCAGGATCCGAAGACGCCGATCATCATGATCGGCCCCGGCACCGGCATTGCGCCGTTCCGCGCCTTTCTGTTCGACCGCAAGGCGACCGGTGCGCCCGGCAAGAACTGGCTGTTCTTCGGCCATCAGCGCAGCGATTGCGACTTCTTCTACCAGGAGGAGCTCAACGCGATGAAGACCTCGGGCCTGCTCACGCGCATGTCGCTGGCCTGGTCGCGCGACGGCGAGAAGAAGTTCTATGTACAGGATCGCATGCGCGAGGTCGGCCGCGAGCTGTGGACGTGGCTTGCCGAGGGGGCGCATCTCTACATCTGCGGCGATGCCAAGCGCATGGCCAAGGACGTCGAGCGCGCACTGGTCGATATCGTCGCCCAGTTCGGGGCGCGTTCGACCGACGAAGCCGTCAGTTTTGTCGCCGAGCTCAAGAAGACGGGGCGCTTCCAGGCTGACGTCTACTAGCTGTCAACCTGCCGTCATCCGAGCCGGTTCCAATTGGCTCGGATTTAAGCGAATAAGATTCTCGGAAGTGGCAGGCGAGGAGAATTTGCTCCTGCAATGTGGGGGCTTCAGAGAACCCGCATCGCTATTTCCGCGGGTCTCTTGCCCGCCACCCCCGTTGATCCCTCATAATCCCGCAAATGGGGCGTTGGAGATCGACCATGCGCGAACTATCGGCGGAAGCCAGGCTGCACTTCTACTCGCGCTCGCTCTCGCGGCGGACCGGTGCGAGCGTGCATCATGCCGCGATGTACAGCGCCTTCGCGGTCATCGCCGCCATCGTTTTCGGCACACTGTCGGTGCACCCGTTCTAACGAGTTTTCGCAACTCTCGTAGGGTGGGCAAAGGCGCGCTTGCGCCGTGCCCACCATCTCTCAGCAAGCAGGATAGATTTTGGTGGGCACGCTTCGCTTTGCCCACCCTACTGCACCGAGCGAACCTCACGCCCCGCGCTTGAACGGCGCGACCTCGATGCCTGCATCTTTCAACGCCTGCCGCAGGCCGCGCGCAATATCGACTGCGCCCGGCGTATCGCCGTGGATGCAGACCGTGTCGGTTCGCATCTTGATGACCTTGCCCGTGACCGAGACCACCGCGCCGTCCTGCACCATGCGCACCACGCGGTCGGCGATCGCCTTGGCGTCATGCAGCACCGCACCGGGCTTCTTGCGCGAGACGAGATTGCCGTCGTCTTCATAGGCGCGGTCGGCGAACACCTCGTGCACCATCGGTAGATTGGCGGCTTCGCCGGCCTTCACCAGCTTCGAATTGGCGAGCACGACGAATATCAGGCTGGGATCGACCGCCTTGATGCCGGCCGCGATCGCCTTCGCCGTCATGTCATCCTCGCAGGCGACGTTGGAGAGCGCGCCATGCGCCTTCACATGCGTGACCTTGTGGCCGGCCGCCGTCGCGATCGCCTGCAACGCGCCGATCTGGTAGGCGACGAGATTCTCGATCTCGGAGGCCTTCAGGCCCGCGATCGGATGGCGGCCGAAGCCGTGCAGGTCGCGATAGCCGGGATGCGCGCCGACGGAGACGCCGCGCGCTTTCGCCAGTTCGACCGTCCGGCGCATGATATCGGGGTCGCCGGCGTGGAAGCCGCAGGCGACGTTGACCGAGCTCGCCAGCTCGATCATGGCGGCATCGTTGCCCATCTCCCACGCGCCAAAACCTTCGCCGAGATCGCAATTGAGATCGATCGTCTTCATGGGGTGCTCTCCGTCTCTGGTCGTCTTGTCGTTTACGGCTCCTCCGCAACCTGCCAGGTCCCGGCGTCGACGGCACTGACAGCATAGCCCGCGACATTGGCATCGCTGAGCGCTTCGATGTTGAGTGCGACGGTGTCGGCGGAGCGCAGGCGATCGGGCAGGTTACGGATCAGCTGCGCAAATTTCCTTGCCTCATCCTGCGCCTCGGCCATGCTGACCGCCTTGAAGCGGAACGCCGTTCCTGCCGAGGTCTGCGCGAGACGGCCGACATCGGCCGTGATCACGGTCGCGATCTTCGGATAGCCGCCGGAGGTGCCGCGATCCATCATCAGCGCGATCGGCGCGCCGTTGCCGGGCACCTGGATGCTGCCGTTGACCGTTCCGTCGGAGACGATGTTGTGGCCATGCAGATGCTTGATCGCGGGGCCTTCCAGCCGGTAGCCCATGCGGTCGGAGGTCGCCGAGATCTTCCACTCGCTGTCGAGGAATAGGGCCTTGTTGGCGTCGTCGAACTCGTCGTCCTGCGGTCCCAGCAAGACGCGGATCGGACCGTTCGATGGCTCCGGCAATTCGATGCGCAGTTCCGGTGCACCGCTTGCGGCATCGACGCTGAACTCGTCGCCGGCCTGCAGCGGGCGCGGGTAGGGGCTGCCGAGCCCGGCACGGGCGTTGACCGCGAGACTGCCGAACACCGGCTCGCCCTTGATCCCGCCTTCGATCGCCAGATAAGTGAACGCGCCGCCGCGGGCAAAGCCCAGCGTCAGCGTCTCGCCGTCCTTCAACGTCACCGATGTGTCCATGGCGACCGGACTTCCCGCGACGTCCGCATTGCGCGGCGCGCCTGAAACCGCGACGCGCACGGCACCGTCGCGCGCGGTGAAGGCGGCGCCGAACGGGCCGACCTCGACAACGGCTGCGAATGGTTCGTTGCCGATAAGCGTGTTCGCCGCCGCGAGCGACATGCGGTCCATCGCTCCGCTGACCGTCAGGCCATAGCGTTGCGCGCCATGGCGTCCGCCGTCCTGGACCGAGCTTGCCGGCCCGATGCTGGCGATCACGAGCCGGCTCATGCGACCACCTGCTCGGCAATGATCTCGCCGGCCTCGGCGGCGCGGTCCTGTTCCTCGAACGTCTTGTGGTCGATGGCGAAAAACGTCACGCGATCGCCGGGTTCGGTGAGGAAGGTCGGATTGCGGTGGAGCTGATAGGTCCGTACCGGTGTGCGGCCGAGCAGGTGCCAGCCGCTCGGCGCTGCCAGGCACTGGATTCCGGCCTGGATGCCGCCGATCGAGATCGTGCCGGCAGGCGTCAGCAGCCGCGGATTCTGCCGCCGCGACATCTGCAGGGATTTGTCGAGACCGCTGAGATAGGACCAGCCCGGTGTAAAGCCGATCATGGCAACCTTGTAGTCGCCGGCGACGTGGCGCGCGACGATGTCGTCGGGTGTGGTGTTCAGCGCCTTCGCGACGTCCTCGAGGTCGATGCCGTGCTCGCCGCCATAGGCGACGGGAATACGCCAGCGGCGCGCCTTAGTGGCTGGCGGCAGCGGCTGGCTGGCGAGCGCGAGCAGCTTTTCGCCAAGTACGTCGAAGTCGATCTTGCCGGGATCGTAATGCACCAGCAGCGAGCGATAGGTCGGCACGGACTCGGTGATGGCATCGATCGAGCTTGCTGCGAGCGCCTTGTCGAGCGCCAGCACGCGCTGGTTGGCGTCGTCGTCGATGGTACGGCTGAACTCGACCGTGACGGCGCTGTCGCCACTGGGCAGAAGGCGGGGCGGGGGAAGCGTCGCGGACATGGGCTGTCGAAATCGGGCTTCTGGAGCTACGCGGGCTCGGCCTTGAGCTCCGCTCGTCCCTGCTTCGCGTAAATGCGCCCGCAAGTCCAATAAATTAATGCAGGGGGAGGCGATAAAGCCTTGTTATCGCGACGCATAACTGCGCTGCGGCCCTGCATGATTGGTATCCTCTTGGGCCTTGACGCAAGGCCCGCACCCCGCAAGATGCGCGCGTTCTTTCCCGCCCATCCGGAGCTCGTCTGTTTCCATGTCGCTGTCCCCCGAAGCCCGCAAGACCCTCGCCGGCATCACCACTGCCACCATCACCACGGTCCTGCTGAAGAAGGGCCTGCGCAACATCTGGATGCGCGGCGCGCGTCCGCTGCGCCCGGGTCTGCCGCGCCTGGTGGGGCCGGCCTTCACGCTGCGCTTCGTGCCCGCGCGGGAGGATCTGGCGACGCCGGAATCCTGGTCGTCGCCGATCTCGACCCGCACCGCGATCGAGGCGATGCCGGAGGGCTGCATCGCCGTGGTCGATGCCATGGGCATCACCGACGCCGGCATCTTCGGCGACATCCTGTGCGCGCGCATGATGAAGCGCGGCGTCACCGCACTCGTCACCGACGGTGTCGTGCGTGACGTCGAGGGCGTGCTCGGCACCAACTTGCCGGTCTGGTGCGACGGCTATGCCGCGCCGCCGTCGGTTGCCGGCCTGACCTTCGTCGGCTGGGGCGAGCCGATCGGCTGCGGCGGCGTTGCGGTGTTCCCGAACGACATCGTTGTCGCCGACCAGGACGGCTGCGTGCTGATCCCGCAGGCGATGCTCGAACACGTGCTCAATGAGGGCGTCGAGCAGGAGCGGATGGAAGCCTGGATCGTCAACGAGGTGAACAACGGCGCGGTGCTCCCGGGCCTCTATCCCATGAACGCCGAGACCAAGGCGCGCTACGCCGCAAGCAAGAAGTAATCGGGAAGGAAACGAGGTAAATCCAATGGAGATCACTGTAGCAGGCACGCGGCCGACACGCCGTGCGCCCGGGGAACACTTCACCGGCACCGTGTGGCAGGACCCCGTGATCATGGCGCCCGCGCCGGCGCGGCTGAACTGCTCGCGCGTCTCGTTCGAGCCGGGCGCGCGCACCAACTGGCATCACCATCCGCTCGGGCAGACGCTCTATGTGATTTCGGGGGTTGGCCGGGTCCAGACCAAGGGCGGCCCTGTCATCGAAATCCGTCCCGGCGACACCGTCTGGATTCCACCGGGCGAGCTGCACTGGCACGGCGGGTCGCCGACCAATGGCATGACCCACATCGCCATGCAGGAAGCGCTCGACGGTGTGTTCTCGACCTGGTTGGATCCGGTGACCGACGCGGAATACGGCGCGGCGGTCGGCTAGTTTGCGTGACCCGGCTTTGCGCAGCGACGCTTTGCGTCGCTGTTCGTCCGGGACACGGCACCCTACATCCGCTCCGCCGTCCAGGTGCCCGTGCACATGCTGCCGCGCCAGGTACCTGAGCCAGAGGTGCCGCTGAGCCGGCCGAAGCCGACGGCGCGCTTGATGCCGGTGCTCAAGGTGACATTGATGCTGCCGGCATCCGCAACGCGGCCTGACGCCGTCACCATGGCGCTGCTCGAGGCGATCTGACCGTTGTTGATGCCGATTGCGACGGTCGAGCCGTTACCGCAGGTCTCGCTCGACGACGAGATGCGGACATTCCATGCGCCGTCGAAAGTGCTGGCGCTGGCCTGCGCGGCCGGCAATGCGATGACAATGATTGTGGCGAAGAGAGCCTTGCGAAATCCGTTCATGACACGCCCCTGGGGTTGATCATGCGGGCATCGTGTCACGGCCTCGGAACCGGCGATGTGAGGGCTGTCACGCGCGCGACGGGCTCTGTGATGTCGCGCACGTCGCAATCGATTTGGCGGCAAAAGCAAAGGGACCCGCGCTGCGGGTCCCCTTGTGTCGGTCAGAGTGTCGCCCCGAAGTCAGTTCACACGCGTCCAGGTCTGGCCGCCGCAGAACATGCCGCCGAAGGCGCAGCCCTGCACGCGCAGGCGATCGGTGCCCTTCAGCGCGATGGTTGAATCGTAGGTCGAGCCGGAGTTCGGATCGAGGATGCGACCGGACCATTTCTGGTCCTTGTTCTGATCCTTGCCGGGCTTCATGTTGATCAGAACCTGCTCGCCATTCTGGTTCGATTTCGAATCGACCGAGTAGCCGCAGAGATTGCTGCCGCATTGCTCGATCCGGACCTTGCCTTCCTTCTCCTCGGTGAGCCAGACGCCGAGCGGTGAATTGAGGTCGCGCGTGGGTGCGGCTGCGGGAGCCGGCGGCGCGACGGCAGCCGATTGAACGGGGGCGGGCGCAGGCGCCGGGACGGGAGGCGGAGATGGCGCCGGAGGCGCGGCTGCGACGGTCGGGGCGGGCGGCGGCGGCGGTGCGGGCGGTACTGCGGCCACCGTCGGGGCAGCACTCGGGGCCGGCTGGGGCGGCGGCACAAGCGCGTCTTCGGCCGGAGCGTTGTTCGCCGTGGTGGCCGGAGGCGCCGGTGGGGCAGGAGGCGCGACGGCCACGGGGGCTTGGACGGGGGCTTGGGCAGGGGCCTGCTCCGCCGCCGGAGCCGCCGTGACCGGTGCCGGGGCCGGGGCCGGATTGGCCGGCGGCTGCGGGTCAGCTTTGGCTTGTTGCGGTGCCTGCGGGTCCGCTTTTGGAGCCGCCTTGGCATCGTTCTTGGTTTTCTTCGCCTTGCCCTGGCCGGTGTTGTCGTAGACGCCGGGGATTTGCACTGTGCCGCGGTCGGGATCGATGCGGATGGTACGCCCGCCATAGTCGAAGGTGTACTGCGCCTGCGCAGCGGTGCTCGCCAAAAGGAATGCGGCCGTGGCCAACAGCTTCCTCATTTCGCATCTCCTGAAACAGGTGGTCCCCGCACCGACGCTTACGCCCCGGTTCGATCGCAAAAAGTGATCTAGATCACTGTCACCGTATGAGTCGTGCTTTCTGCGTTTCGGGTTCAATAACACCGGAGCCGGTCCAAAGTTTGGCCGGGGCAAGCGACAGGAGGACGCGGTCCTAGTCGAACCAGGCGGCGTAGATCTTCTTGTAGCTGCCGTCCTGCATGGAAATGTGCAGCCATTGGTCGACGAACGCCTTCAGCGCCATGTCGCGCTGGAGCCAATAGGCCTTCTCTGAGAAGTCGAACGGCTTGTCGGGATGCACCGCGCAGAGCACGCCTTGATGCTGCTTCTGCTGGTAGCGCGTCTCGGAGGCATCCGTCATCATCAGGTCTGCATTGCCCTTGGCGATCTCGTCGAAGATCACGGTATTGTCCGGGAAGACGGTGATGTCGGCGTCCTTGATGTTGGCACGTGCGAAGCGCTCGTTGGTGCCGCCGGGATTGACGATCACGCGGGTGCCCTTCTTGTCGATGTCGGTGATGCTCTGGTATTTGCCGACGTCGGCACACCGCGCGATCGGCGTCTTGCCCTCGCGCATGATCGGCGTGGAGAAGAAGCCCTTCTTCTGCCGGTCGAGCGTGACCGAGACCCCGCCCATCGCGATGTCGAACTGATCGGCTTCGAAATCCTTCATCAGCTTCGGCCAGGCTGTCGGCACGAATTCGACCTTGACGCCGAGCGCCTTGCCGAGCGCCTCCGCCATGTCGACATCGAAGCCGTTGAACTGCTGCGTCGTCTTGTCGAGATAGGTGAAGGGCTTGTAGTCGCCGGTCATGCCGACGCGCAAAGTGCCGCGCTTGACGATCTCGTCGAGGCGGGACGGCGCCGCCTGCTGTGCCTGGGCCGAAAGGTTTGCCAGCAGCACCACGGCCAAAGCCGCCAAAATTCGACTGGTCATTCGAACGATCATCTCTTTTCCACCCATGCCCAAGCTGTCATTGTGCAGCTCTCGAGGGTTGGATTTAGACCAGATGCCCGTGGCTGGCGAGGCGGAAGTGAAGGGAATTTTGAAGTGACGATCTCGATGTATGACGCCTCGGTCGGCGTCTTCGTGCCTTACTTGGGCAACCTGTCCGCACTGCTCGACAAGGGCGTTGCCTATGCCGAAGCCCGGAAGTTCAATCCGGCCGTCCTGCTCGGCATGCGCATCGCGCCCGACATGTACGATCTGGCGCAACAGATCGGCGAGGCCTGCCGCCATGCCACGGTCGCCGCCGCCTTGCTGGCCGACCGCGAGCCGGTGACGCTGCCGGTGCTGGAGCACGACATGGCCGGACTGCAGGCCCGCATCGCGACGTCCATCGAGTTCATCGAAAGCCTGCCGCGCGCGGAGATCGATGCTGCGGCGGAACGGAATGTCTTCTTCAGGCTGAAGAACGGGACCGAGTTGCCCTTCACCGGGCGGACGCTGCTGCTGACCTTCAGCATGCCGCAGTTCTTCTTTCACGTCACGACAGCCTACGACCTGTTGCGGCACGCAGGCGTCGAGCTCGTGAAGAAGGATTATCTCGGACGACGATAAGCCGAACCGGCATCCACTTCGCGCGAAAAAGCGCTAGGCTTCGCCCTTGCGCTCGTAATCGGCGAGCGAGCTGCGGCCGGCGATCTCGCTGCGCAGCTCTTCGAAGCGCCGATGGGCCTCGTCCTCATGCGCGTCGACGAAATGCACCGCGGCTTCGCCGGTCATCGGGCCGCTGACCACGGGCACCGACTGCTCGCCGATGGTCTCGTGGACGTAGAACTGGCCGTCATCGCCGCGATGGACCGTCCATTTCAGACGGATCGCCACCATCGGCCCGGGGCCGACCTTGCTGTAGCCGTCGGCATCGGTGTGCTCCGGCACCAGCGGCTGCTCCTCGACCACCGGATGCTCATCGACCACAGGGTGCTCGTCGGCGACCCCATGCTCACCGGCAACCACCATTTCGGTCACGGTGACGGTCTCGGTCTCGCGCACGGTCTCGGTCTCGCGCACGACGAGAACGGGTTCAGGATGCTCCAGGATGCTGGCGATGGTCGCCAATGCGTGGTCGGTCGGGTCGATCTCTGACAAGGGTCCATCCTCCAGCTCGACGCGGCCGGCAAGTCTGTCCCACTGCCGCCGCGGCCGGACCTATTACGCGGGTTTGATTAAGGCTGAGTGAGGGCTCGATCTGCACCAAAATGGGACTCATTCTGGCGTTCCGAAGGCGGGGGGCGGCGGCCCGCCCTTGAGATAGCTCAGCACAGGACATCCTGATTGATGATGTTCTGCCGGATCGGATCGCCGTCCAGCACACTCAGGATGTTGCGCGCAGTCTGCTCGCTCATCCGGCTCACCGCCTCGACCGTGACGCCGGCGACATGGGGGGCCATGATGACGTTGGGCAGCGCGAACAGCGCGTTGCTGACCGGCGGCGGCTCGACCTCGAAGACGTCGATGCCGGCACCGGCGAGCTTGCCCGAGACCAATGCGTCGTACAGCGCCGTCTCCTTCACGATGCCGCCGCGTGCGGTGTTGATGAGGTAGGATTTCGGCTTCATCCGGCCGATCCGCGCCGCGTCGAACAGGCCGACGGTCTCCGGCGTCTTCGGGCAGTGGATGGTGACGAAATCGGCGTGCGGCAGCGCGGCATCAAGGTCGGCGACCGGCTCGCAGCCTGCCGCCTTGATCTCTGTGGCTGCCTTGTAGGGATCATAAACCTGCACATTCATGTCCATCGCCAGGCAGCGCTTGGCGGTGCGGGTGCCGATGCGGCCGAAGCCGATGATGAGGACGGTCTTGCCGTAGAGATCGAACGGCAGCATGCCGAGGCGGTCGGCCCATTTGCCGTCCTTGACGCAGGAATGCATCTCCTGCGCGCGTTTGGCCAGTGTCAGCATCATGAACAGCGCCTGCTCGGCGACCGAGGGCGAGTTCGCGCTGCCCGCGACCATCAGCGGCACCTTGCGGCGGGAGAGGGCGGGGACGTCTACGGCGTCGTAGCCGACGCCGATCCGGGTCACCACCTTCATGTCCTTTGAAGCTTCAAGCTCGGTTTCGCCGAACGCGGTGGCGCCGAGCGCCACGCCATGGACCGGCGCGTGGCTCTTCAGCAAAGCCTCAAAATCCCTGGCGGAGATCAGGTTCGGAAACTCGATGAGCTCGATGTCATCGCGCTGGGTGAGGAGGGCGCGTGCCCCTTGCGACAAAGTTTGCGTAACAAAGATTTTCTTCTTGTTGGTCGACATCGTCCCTACCTGCACGAGTTTCTTGCCCGGCCGTCACAATACGGCGCCGGTCGCCTCGTTTAGCAGGTGCATATTGTTCAGGTCCATCGCCAAACGCATGGGGCCCCCGTCCTTGGCGCCCGCATTGGGATCGACACGGCCGCAGATCGGCGTGCCCTCCAGTCCGAAATAGACCAGCGTCTCCATTCCCATCGGCTCGGTGACATCAAGCACGGTGTCGAAGGTCTCGACCCCCGGCTCCAGATGCGCATGCGATTCCGTGAGATGTTCGGGACGGATGCCGAGCAACAGGTTTTCAGCTCGGGGCAGCGCGCTGTAATGGGCGGCGCGGGCCGGCGGCAACGGGAACGAGATGCGGTCCGTCAGGCGGACGTTGAGCTTGCCGCCGACGTCCTCGAGCCGGCACGGAATGAAGTTCATAGCCGGCGAGCCGATGAAGCCCGCGACGAAGCGCGTCGCCGGCTTGTGGTAGAGCTCGTTCGGCGTGCCGATCTGCTCGATCCGCCCCTTGTTCATCACCACGACGCGATCGGCCAGCGTCATCGCCTCGACCTGGTCATGGGTGACGTAGACCGTCGTGGTGCGCACCTTCTGGTGCACCTTCTTGATCTCGATCCGCATCTGCACGCGCAGCTTGGCGTCGAGATTGGACAGCGGCTCGTCGAACAGGAAGACTTTCGGGTTGCGCACGATGGCCCGCCCCATGGCAACGCGCTGGCGCTGGCCGCCGGAGAGCTGCTTCGGCTTGCGGTCGATCAGGTCGGTGATGTCGAGGAGGCGGGCGGCCTCGGTCACCCGCGCCTTGATCTCGGCCTTGGGATAGTGCTTGAGCCGCAACCCGAACGACATGTTCTCCGCGACCGTCATGTGCGGGTAAAGCGCGTAATTCTGAAACACCATCGCGATGTCGCGGTCCTTCGGGGGCACGTCGTTGACGACGTCCCCGCCGATCATGATGTCGCCGTCGGTGATGTCCTCGAGTCCCGCGATCATCCGCAACGTCGTCGACTTACCGCAGCCGGAGGGGCCGACGAGCACGATGAACTCATGGTCTGAGATGTCGAGGTCGATGCCGCGCACCGCCTCGACGTCGTCGTAACGCTTGACCACCTTCCGCAACGCAACCTCAGCCATAAGACATCAACCCTTTGTCGCGCCGGCGGTCAGGCCGGCAATGTAATAGTCCATCAGGAAGGCGTAGATGACCAGCGGCGGGGCAGCGCCAAGCAGCGCGCCGGTCATGATCTGACCCCAGTTGAAGACGTCACCCTTGATCAGCGTGGTGGTGATGCCGACCGGCAGCACGAGCTGGTCGATGGATGTCGTGAACACCAGGGGATAGAGGAACTGCGCCCAGGATACGGTGAAGGCGAAGATGGTCGCTGCGATCAGGCCGGGCAGGGCGACGGGGATGAAAATCCGAGTCAGGGTCTGGAGCCAGGAGGCGCCGTCGATGAGAGCCGCCTCGTCCAGCTCCTTCGGGATCGAGGCGAAATAGCCGATCATGATCCAGGTGCAGAACGGCACCGTCAGGGTCGGATAGATGAACAGCAGCACGTACCATCGGTTGAGAAGCGTGATGCCGGTGATGTCCTGGACAGCAGCGAGCATCTTGAACAGCGGAATGAACAAGAGGCTGTCCGGGACCAGGTAGGTCAGAAAAACCCCGGTCGCCAGCGTCGTCGAGCCCCAGAACTTCATCCTTGCCAGCGCAAAGGCCGCAGGAATGCTGATCAGCATGGTGACGCACACAACGACGATGGAGACGACCGCCGAATTCCAGAAGAAGCGCAAAAACTGGTTCGACGTCAACAGCTCGACGTAGTTCGCCAGGGTGGGATGGAACACCCACCAGGGATTGGTGGCCGCCGAAATCTCCGCGCTGCTCTTGAGGGAGGTGATCAGCATGTAGATCGGCGGGACGAGCGAAAAAATCGCGAACAGCACCAGGAAGAAGTAGGACCAGCGCAGGGCCCATGTCCGATCCCGGCTCATGCTCCGGTACTTGACTTTGCGCGTGGGACCGCCCTTGTCGATTGCAAGCGTGCTCATCAGGCTTCATTCCCACGTTTGTTGACATCGCGCAGGATGAAGACCGCCGCGACTGCGAGGATCGGCACCATGAACAGCGAGACGCATGCGCCGAGCGGAATATCGCTGCTCTGGATTCCGACCTGGAAGGCCCAGGTGGCGAACAGATGCGTCGAATCCAACGGGCCGCCGGAGGTCAGGATGCGCACGATGTCGAAATTGGCGAAAGTGACGATCAACGAGAACAGCGTCGTGATGGCGATGATGTTGCGCATCATCGGCAGGGTGATGTGCCAGATCTTCTGCCACCAATTGGCGCCATCAATGGCGGCCGCTTCGTAGAGCTGGTCGGGCACCGATTTAAGCGCGGCCAGATACATGATCATGAAGAACGGTGCGCCGTACCAGACGTTGACGAGAATGACGGAGAAACGGGCCCAGAAGGTGTCGCCAAGCCAGGGGATCGGGCCGACACCGAAGAACGACAGCGTGTAATTGAAGGCGCTGTAGGAGGGATCGAACAGCCACAGCCAAGCCAGGGTGCTCATCGCCGGCGGGATCACCCAAGGGACCAGCAGCATGCCGCGCCACTTGCGCTGGCCCTTGGCCGGGAGGTTGTGGACGAAATGAGCGACAATGAAGCCCATCAGCGCTTTGAAAAACACCGCGGTGAGGGCGAAGATGCAGGATTGCCTCACCACCATCCAGAACGTGTCGCGTTTGAACAGGAAGGTGAAATTGCTCAAGCCGACGAACTTCTGCATCGACTTGTTTAGCGTGGCGAGATGCATTGAGTAGAAGGCAGGATAGAGCACGAACAGCGCGATCAGGAGAATCAGCGGCAGCGTCAGGAAGAACGCCATCGTCGACTTCCGCCTGAGTGCATTTTTAAGGCTCGCCCGTTTGCGCGGCCTGGCGGCACGGACGGAGCGAGCTTGCTCAACGACGACATCGGCCATGGTCAGACTTTCTTACGGTACATTCAACAGGGAAGCCGCCCGCGCCGGTCGGCCTCTCTCGCAAGGCGATGGAAAAGGGGGCGAATCCCCGGCGGCTCACGCGCGAACGCGTGAACCGCCATGCCACATACCCGGCATCAGCTGCGCATGAAGCCTTCGCACTCGCCCTCGGCCCAGGCGAGCGCCTGCTCGATGGTCTCGCCACGGGCATAGCGCAGCGCCAGTTTGGTCAACGTCGCCTGGTTGTAGATCTGCTGGGCGATCTTCGGCGGCGCCGGCGAGGCCGCGATCGACATCGTCTGGCGGCCGTGTGGGTCGGGATAGCTATAAAGCGTGCCCTTCGGCGGCCCTTCCTCGGCCCACGTCTTGAGCTTCGTCATGTTTGCGAAAGCCGGGAGATCGTAGCCGCCGCTCGCCGCGACGAACTTTTCGATCGACGACGGCTGCGACAGATGGGTCAGCAGGCTCTTGGCGGCTTCCTTGTTCTTGCCGAAAGCCCAGACGCCCCAGAAGTAGGGCAGGAACGGTGCAAAACGGCCCTTCGGACCGGCGGGCATGCCATGCGTCCAGCATTGCTCAGCGACTTGTGGTGCGTCGCGTTTCGCAACGGCCCAGGAGCTCGGCGGATTCAAGATCAGTGCTCCGCGGCCCGAGATCAGCCATTTGTTATTAGACGCGTCATCCCAGGAGGCCGCGTCCGCCGGAAGCACCGCGATCAATCTCTTGTAGAATTCGAGAGCCTGACGCACGGCGTCAGTCTTTACGGTGATGTCACCCTTGGCATTGACGAGCTCGGCGCCGAACGACTGGAAGATCGCGCCGGCGGTATCGACGCTGTCGGTGGTCTCGCCGAGGCCGATCCCGAACGGGACGCCAGCCTTGCTGCAGGCTTCGGCGGCCTTGAGAAAGACTTCCATCGTCCAGTTCTCGTCCTTGGGCACGCTACCGGCCGGATACATCTCCTGGACGTCGATGCCGGCATGCTTCTTCATCAGGTCGATGCGCGAGCAGGGGCCCTTGATCTGACTGCCGACGGTGGCAGGGACGGCAAGCCATTTGCCGCCGGCCTGGCCGAGATATTTGGTCGTGCCGTTCACCTCGCCATTCTGCTTGATGATCGGCTCCATGATGTCGGTGACCGGCTCGAGCTGCTCCGCATAGGCATGCGGCCACCAGGTCGGCATCTGGAGAATGTCGTGACCGGATTTTGCCTGCGCCTCGGCGGCGACGGTTAGTTCGAGCTTCTTGTTGTTGCTGGTGATGTAGTCGATGGAGACCTCGACCTTCTCCTTCGCTGCCCATTCATTGACGAGCGCGGTGGAGGCAGAGTTGGCACCAGGGACCCAATGGTCCCAGAAGCCGATCGAGAGCTTGCCGGCGGCGTAAGCGCCTCGGACATAGGGCGCTGTGATCAGCGCCGCGGAGGACATTGCAGTGGCAGCCACAAATTGACGTCGCGTCAGTGTCTTGCGTGACATCTCGTTTCCTCGCTTGGGTGTTTTATTGTTCTGGCGTTCCTCTGAACTCTTCCGAGTTCTACTTTTGATTTTCTTTTTTTAAGTTTCTCGTTCGACGTTTCTTATTGATGCCATCGGCTTCGAAGGCAAATTGGTAGCGCGATCAGATCATGATTGATTGCGTCTGTCGAGAAAACCGAGCGGCTTGCGCCTAGAACTAACGTTGTGTCCGCCAAGGTGGCGCTGCCCTCGACGTCACGCGCGAGCCCTAAACCACAGTCGGTCGTTTTGCGATGCACACTGGGCGCGGGCGCGCTGGACCGATACGTGCGCAATTACGCCGCAGTTTCCAAGGAGCCTGCATAAGCACCTCGCGGCAAACACTTTTCGGGCGTGTATAGCAATTATCGGTGGCTAGACCTCGAAGCGGTGAAAACGATAGAGTTGCAACTGGCAAGTGGTTCTCACCCCCAGCAGCCTAATCAGATCGAGATGGAGACCAGAATGATCAACCCGGCGCCGCTCGCGCGGCTTAACCTGCGACGATGGTTCGCGCTGGGATCCGTTTTCGTGTTGCTGCTCGGCGCAGCCGCGGTGGCGAACGCTCAAGGCCTGGTCAAAGGGGTTCAGGAAGGAGCGGCGGCCGGGAACAAGGCGGCAGGTCCGGTCGGCGGCGTGCTCGGCGGCGCGATCGGCGGTGTGGTCGGCGTCTTCACCGGCGTGCTCGGTGTTGGCAATAATGGCAATCAGGCGCCTCCCGCCAAGGATTCAAGCAAGGATTCGAGCAAGGACGCTGCCAAAGACGCCAAGCAGGGCGCCGGCAAGGACAAGGATGCCAAGAGCGCGAAGGCTGGCAAGGGCGCCAAGGCGAGCAAGGAGGCGAAGAACGCGCCGCAGGACAAGGATGTCACCGTCCTCACCCAGACCGGCGCACCGCAATTGACCGCCGACCAGATCGTCACCAACAGCGACTCCTATATCGAGCGGATCAAGACCGAACTGAACCTCACGCCCGACCAGGAGAAGCACTGGTACGGCTTCTCGAGCGCCATGCACTACCTCGGGCATAACGGTGCCGAGCGGCTAAACCTGCGGGTCGCGCGCGCCAAGCGGGATCCGCCCGACGACATCGTCGAGCAGATGCGCAACGAGGCCCAATTCCTCATCGACCGGGCTGCCGACCAGCGCAATGTCGCCGACGCCGCTGAGCCCCTCTATTCGAGCCTCGATGACAAGCAGAAGCAGGTGTTCGTACAGGAGATGGTGCGGCTCAGCCACGAACGAGGACTGGATTGATCAAGTTGAATCGGATCGGGCGCGTCTGAATTAACGGACCCCGCCACGAATTCGTGAATCCTCTTCGCGATTCGGTTATGATTAGCTTCGGAAGCTGATGGGCGGGGTTGATATGGCGGACGGACTCTCCGTTTTCCTGGTCGAAGACGAGACGTTGATCCGGATGATGATGACGGACATGGTGGAGGAACTCGGCCACCACGTCATCGCGGAAGCGGATAATGTTCGGGACGCCAGCGCTTTCGCCATGACCGCGCAGTACGATCTTGCGATCCTCGACATCAATCTCAAGGGCCTCTACGTCGATCCGGTCGCCGACCTGATCGAGCGACGCGGCAAGCCGTTTCTGTTTGCGACGGGCTACGGTCCGGAACTGCTGCCGTCCTTGCTCCGGCGCCGGCCGATCCTGCGCAAGCCCATCTCGATCGATCAGCTCAAGGCAATGATCGATACGATGTTTCCGGAAGCGGCAGCAAAGACGCCGCACTGAGACCAAAAACAAAAATGGCCGCCCGTCAGGGGCGGCCATTTCGCGACGGAATTCGTCGCGGTCTCACATCAGGCCGGCGCCGAGATCGATGCCGCGCGCCATCAGGCCGAACGAGGCGACCAGGCCCGTGCAGCAAAACAGCAAGATGGTCTTGAATGAAGAAAACGAAGAATCGGCCAAACGCGTTTCGCTGGTGGCCGGCATCGCGGCGATCGAAATCATGCTCATGTTCATTCCCCCCTTTGTTGCCCCTGAATTGCATCAGGTAAGGGAACTCCTAGAGCAAAAAGTTTGACGCGAGCTTTCGAGGGATCGTTAACGAAATCGCAATTGATGCCGCGTTTTCGGGCACCGTAGCGCAACCACTCGTTTCACTGGCGCCCGTTCTTCAGCACGGTAGCGATAGTGTGGGCCGTCATGGCCGCGCGGTCCGAAGCGCGCTGGGCGGCGAGGCGGTCACGCGCCTTTTCCTCAATCAAGAGCTCGATCAGGGCCAGCCGCTTGCCATCGTCGTCCGCCTCGAGCAGCAGGCGGTGATAGCGGTGATAGTCGAAACCCAGATCCTGCTTACGCATGTCACGCCCCCGCAACTACGCCACACACAAGCCAGGATTGTTTCTCATCCGGGACGAACGCGCAAGCACGATCCCGCGTCGAGCGGGCGTGCCGTGCAATCAGCTGTGCATGACTGGAATCCGCGGACGGAGGCGCGCGCCGTTAAGGCTGGTTGTGCTCCGCGAACATCTTCAGGCCGAGGAAACTCGCATCAGGTTTCGTGACCAGCCTGGTCGGGATGTCGCGGAGATAGTCCTGGAAGCGTCCCTTGGCTTCGAAGCGCGCCCGGAATGCGGAAGCCGCAAGGAACTCCGGAAAGCGCGGCACGATTCCGCCGGCGATATAGACGCCGCCGCGGGCGCCGAAGGTCACCGCGAGATTGCCGGCGACCGAGCCGAGGATGGCGCAAAACATGTCCAGCGTCGCGCGGCAGAGTTCGCAACTGCCCTCCAAGGCCGCCTTCGTGATGGCAGCGGCATCGCGATGCGGCACCTCGGCGCCTTCCACTTCGGCCAGCGCCTCGTACAGGCTTTGCAGGCCGGAACCGGACAATGCGCCACGCTCGATGGAGACATGGCCGAGGCGCCGGCGCATGCACGCGATTACGCGTTCCTCGCGCTCGTCCTCTGCCGGCAGGGTCGCGTGGCCCGCCTCGGTGACGACGGCCAACCGTGAGCCGTGGCGCTCGACCAGACAGGAAACACCAAAGCCGGTTCCGGGACCGACCACCAGCAACGGTTCTCCGGGAAGACCCTCCTGTCCGCCGAGCGGGATCAGGTCGGCGGGCTGCAGGGCGGGCAGGGACCAGGCCACCACCTCGAAATCGTTGAGAACATGGACGCTGTCGAAGCCGAGAGCCGGCTGAAGCTCGTTGCCGTCGATGACCCACGGGCTGTTGGTCATGACGCAGCGGTTGTTGGTCACCGGCCCCGCGACGGCCAGCACAGCCCTTCGGGGCGTTTTGCCGTCTGAGCGACGCGCGAGAACATCGGCAATGGCTTCCCGGACCGTCGGGAAGTCCGCCACTTTGACGTAATCGATCGGTCCGGTCTCATCGCCCTGACTGAGCGCGAAGCGCGCATTGGTGCCGCCGATATCGGCGAGAAGAATCTGTCCTGTCTTGCCGATGGTCATGTGGGTATGGCTGCCACAGCCCCTTTCGGGCTGCGGGAACCGCTTCCTCCGCTCTATCCGGTCGCAAAATGCGAACGGCTTTTAGAATCCGTCCCCTGGTGGATCTAGTCAACACGGATGAGCCCAAACCGTTGCATCCCGGCACCGACGGGGTGCATTCGCGCAGATCGCCGCACCGCTTCGGTGGTTGCGAAGCAGCGCGGGAAGATCGACACTGGAGACGTTCGTTCTGCGCCGGTCGCGCGGGATGGCCTGGAATGGACCTTGCGATGAAGATTTCCGACCGCGACGTGGCTGCTGGTCATCGATGTGCAGAACGATTTTTGCACGGGCGGGGCGCTCGCCGTGCCCGGCGGCGAGGCGGTCGTCCCCGCCATCAATCGGATCGCCCAAAGATTCGCCAATGTGGTGCTGACCCAGGACTGGCATCCCCGCGATCATGTCTCCTTTGCGCCGAACCATGCGGGCAAACAGCCGTTCCAGACTATCGCGCTTGACTATGGCGTCCAGGTGCTCTGGCCGAGCCATTGCGTCCAGGGCACGGCGGGCGCGGAATTTCATCGCGATCTCGACGTCACCCGCGCAAATCTGGTGGTGCGGAAGGGATTTCGGCGCGGCATCGATTCCTATTCGGCGCTGTTCGAGAACGACAGGAAAACGCCGACCGGACTGCTCGGATATTTGCGCGAGCGCGAGTTGAAGACGATCTTCGTCGTTGGCCTCGCGCTCGACTTCTGCGTCCGCTTCTCGGCGGAGGATGCCCGCAAGGCGGGATTCGAGGTCGCCGTCATCGAGGACGCCTGCCGCGGCATCGATCTCGACGGCTCGGTGGCCGCGACCCATCAGAGTTTTCGGGAGCGCGGCATTTCGCTCGTCAGCTTCGAGGCCTTCCTGTGAGGACCGTGAGTTAGCCATGGCAGAGAAGACCGGCAAACAGCAGCGCGCACCGGGCCCGGTCCCGGATGACCCGCTGCTGTGGCCGTTCGCTGCGGCTCGGCTTGCGATGGACGCCTGCTTCGGATGGCTCGAGCGCGCTCCGCCGGAGCAGTCCGACAGCAGCCTGCCGTGGACCACGCCCAACTCGGTCGCGCTGGAGCTCGCGACCATGCGCCTGCGCAATTGCGCGCGGACGGGGTCCGGTCAGCCGGCCCTGGTCTGCGCGCCCTATGCGCTGCACCGGGCCCTGATCGCCGATTTCGCCCCCGGCCACAGCGTGGTGCAGTCCCTGCAAAATGGCGGCATCGACCGGGTCTATCTCACCGACTGGTGCTCAGCCACGCCTGACATGCGCTATCTCTCGATCGACAGCTATCTTGGCGATCTCAACGTCGCCATCGACGAGATCGGCGCGCCGGTCGATCTCGTCGGACTGTGCCAGGGTGGCTGGCTGTCGCTGCTCTATGCGGCGCGCTTTCCCGCCAAGGTGCGGCGGCTGGTGCTGGCAGGCGCGCCCGTCGACCTCTCGATCGACTCCAGGCTGTCGCAGCTCGCCCGCAACGCACCGGAGATGGTCTATGACCAGCTCGTCGCCCGCGGCGGCGGCAATGTCAGCGGCGAGGAGATGCTGCGGGTCTGGTCGAAGGCGCCGAGCCGCGACGACATCGTGACGGCGCTGCAGAGCGACCTCTCCGGCGAGGAAGGTGCGGCGCTGCTGGCACGCTTCGAGCGCTGGAATGCCGAGCCTCTCAATCTGCCCGGCACCTATTATCTCGAGATCGTCAATTGGATTTTCCGGGAGAACCGGATCGCGCGCGGCGAATTCACGGCCCTCGGCCGCGTGGTTGATCTGAAGGACGTCAAGGTGCCGGTCTTCCTGCTGGCCGGGCTTGATGACGACGTCGTGCCGGCTGCGCAGGCGCTCGCCACCGCCGGCTTGCTCGGCCCACCACCGGCCTTCATTGCGGCGGCCTCCGAGCCCAGTAACCACCTTGGCCTGTTCATGGGCGCGCGGACCCACGCCCATGCCTGGCCCCGGATCGCCGAATGGCTGCGCGACGATCTGCCCGGCATGCTGGTGCGCACAGCCTGACACTGCCCCAAGGGCCGGGCAGCGAAAGCTGCAAATCCGTTATGCATGCCGTTGAATGGCCTGCACGGGGCGATGTCGATGGGTTAAATGGAGTCCAGAGCTGGCGGAGGCCGGTCGCGACGAGACAAAGGGACTGTGCTCGATGAGTTTCCACTCGATCTATGCCCACGGATTTGCGCGCGTGGCGGCCTGCGTCACCACCTCTCATGTGGCCGATCCCACGGCAAACGCGACGGCGGTTCTGGCGGCGGCGAAGGACTGCCACGCGCAGTCGGTGGCGGTGGCCGTGTTTCCCGAGCTGTGCCTGTCGGGCTATGCGATCGAAGATCTCGTGAAGCAGGATCCGCTGCTCGATGCGGTCGAGCGCGGGCTCGTGGCCATCGTCGAGGCATCCTCGTCCCTGATGACCGTCCTGATCGTCGGCGCGCCGCTGCGCTTTGGCAATCGCATCTACAATTGCGCGGTCGTCATCCATCGCGGCAAAGTCCTCGGCGTCGTGCCCAAGAGCTACCTGCCGACCTATCGCGAATTCTACGAGGGACGGCATTTCGCCTCCGGCGCCGGCATCGTCGGAGAGATGGTCGCCTTTGGCGGGCTGCATGCCCCGTTCGGCGTCGACCTCCTGTTCGCGGCCGAGGACGTTCCGGGACTGACCATCGGCGTCGAGATCTGCGAGGACATGTGGATCCCGGTGACGCCGGCCTCCGAGCTCGCGCTCGCGGGCGCGAGCGTGCTGATCAATCTCTCGGGCAGCCCGATCACGATCGGTCGCGCCCGCTCGCGTGCGCTCTTGTGCCAATCGACTTCGGCGCGCTGCCTCGCGGCCTATGTCTATTCCGCGGCCGGGGCAGGGGAGTCGACCACCGATTTGGCCTGGGACGGCCAGACCTCGATCTACGAGAACGGCGTGCTGCTGGCCGAGGGTGAGCGGTTCCGGCAGGGCGGCCAGATCACGCTGGCAGACGTCGATCTGGACCTGCTCAGGCAGGAACGCGCGCTGATGGGCACGTTCGACGACAACCGCCGGCAGCGCGAGGCCTTCTTCCGGAAAGTCGGCTTCGCCTTGAAGCCGCCGGCCGCCGATATCGGCTTCCTGCGCAAGATCGAGCGATTTCCGTTCGTGCCAAGCGACGAGAGCCTGCTCGAGCAGGACTGCTATGAGGCCTACAACATTCAGGTCGCGGGCCTTGTCCAGCGCATGCGTGCGACCGGCACCAAGCGCGTCGTCATCGGCGTCTCGGGCGGGCTCGATTCCACCCACGCCTTGATCGTCGCCGCCAAGGCGGTCGATTTGCTTGGCCTGCCGCGCGAGAACATTCTCGCCTACACCATGCCCGGCTTTGCCACCGGCAGCGAGAGCAAGACCAATGCGCTGGCGCTGATGAAAGCGTTGCAGACGAGTTGGCAGGAGCTCGACATTCGCACCACGGCGACGCAGATGCTGAAGGACATCGGCCATCCCTTCGGCACGGGCGAGAAGGTCTACGATGTCACGTTCGAGAATGTGCAGGCGGGCCTGCGAACGGACTATCTGTTCCGGCTCGCCAACCACAACGGCGGCATCGTCATCGGCACCGGCGATCTCTCCGAGCTCGCACTGGGCTGGTGCACCTATGGCGTCGGCGACCAGATGGCGCACTATAACGTCAATGCCGGGGTGCCGAAGACGCTGATCCAGCATCTGATCCGCTGGGTGATCGCTTCCAAGCAGTTCACCGACGACGTCAACCAAACGCTTGGATCGATCCTGTCGGCCGAAATCTCGCCGGAGCTGGTTCCGGCCGAGCCGGGCGAGAAGCCGCAGAGCACGGAAGCTTCGGTCGGTCCCTACGAGCTCCAGGATTTCAACCTGTTCTACACGCTGCGGTTTGGCATGCGCCCGTCCAAGATCGCCTTCATGGCGCTGCAGGCGTGGAAGGACGTCGCCGAGGGCGAATGGCCGCCGGCATTTCCGACCGACAAGCGCAGGGCCTACGATCTCAAGGAGATCCGCCGCTGGCTCGAGGTGTTCCTGCGCCGCTTCTTCGCTTTCAGCCAGTTCAAACGCTCGGCGATGCCGAACGGCCCCAAGGTTTCTGCCGGCGGCTCATTGTCGCCGCGCGGCGACTGGCGCGCGCCGTCGGATTCGAGCGCGGCGGCGTGGCTTGAAGATCTCGAACGGAATGTGCCGGTTTGAACGGGAGATGAGCGATGTCGGCCGGCGATGGGCCCGAGCAGGGCGGCAACCCACAGAAGGTCCTCAACGGCCTCTACATCTTTGAGATTGAGATGCGTGACGGCAAGCGAGGCCAGGCCAAAGGCGTCGTCGTGCTCTGCGACGGCCGCATCATGGGCGGCGACAGCTATTTCTACTACACCGGCAGCTACACCTTCCGGAACGGAAAATGGCGCGGCGATATGACCGTCAATCAGCACACCGAGGCCGTCGGCAAGCCGCTCGCGTTCGGCGGCAGGGAAGTGACCTGCGGCTTTTCGGGCGACTATTCCGCCGACGGCGCCGAGGTTGAAGGCATGGCGCTGGTTGGCAAGACCAGCGTGACATTCACGGCGCGGCTCATGATGAAGGACCCGATGTGAGACCGGCCTGAGATGTGAGACCCGCGTGATCGGCCCTCGTTCCTGACCAGGAACCTTCGCACCCACAGAACGTTCGCGTCTGTTGTTGCGGATTTCCGAGGAGAGGGACCATGCGCAAGCACTTGATGTTATCGACTGCAGCGATCGGACTGATGCTTGCTTCCGGCTTCGCCCACGCCCAGGCGCCCGGTGAGCGTAGAGACGAGCCGAGACGGACCGAGGAGCCGGCGAAAGGCGCCGCACCGCAGCGCGGCGGCGCCCAAGAGCGTGTTCAGGAGCGCGCGCAGGGCGCCCAGGACCGATTGCAGGGCGCTGGCCGCGAGGAGAAGGGCGGCGCTGCCAGGCAGGACGCGAGTGACGACAAGCGCCAGCCGGCGAGTTCTGCCGAGCGCAACCAGCCGAAGTCGAAGGATCAGGCCCAGGACTCCCGCGAGCCTTCGCGCGATCGCAATCGCGATGCCGAGAGCACGAAACCGGGACGCGACAGCAAGAGCAGCGCCGAGACGAAGCAGGACAAATCGGCGCCGCAGAAATCGACGGCCGAGTCCGAGAAGTCCAAATCCGGCACGTCTAGCCAGCAGAACGAGCGCACGGGTGCCGCGGCCAACCAGAACGAGCGCAACCAGACCCAGCCGCCGCGCAACGCGGCTGACCAGCAGCAGCCGGCGCAACAGAACAACCGGCCGGCCACCGCGACCGACACGAACCGGACGGCCCCGACCAACAATGCGCAGACCGCGCCCGCCACCTCGGGCACGCAGACCAATCAAGCCAACCAGACGACGCAGACCAACACGCAGGCCAATCAGCAGACGCAGGTGACGTCCGAGAAGCAGGTGCGGATCTCCGAAACGGTGAGCCGTGCACGCCTGGCGGAGCCGGAGCGTAATCTGAACATTTCGATCCGGGTCGGCGAGACCATTCCCTCGCGCGTGCGCCTTCACAGGCTTCCGCCCGAGATCGTCTCGATCGAGCCTGAATATCGAGACTACGAATATTTCGCGACCGGTGACGACGTCGTCATTGTGGAGCCGCGGACGCATCGCATCGTCAGCCAGGTCCCTCGCGATCCGTCGCGAGCCCGCGCCCAGATGAGCGGCGGCACCTCATCGGGAATGGCGGCCGCGGGGGGCAGCAATGTGAACTGCCAGTTCATGCGGCGTGACGCCTCGGGCAATGTGGCCCAGGCAGAACCCTCCACCGTAGGCTCGACCGCACGAAACGATTCCCTGAGCGTGACCGTCCAGATGCCCGGCGGCGGCTCGTCCGCGCCGATCGCCCTCGGCGCTGCCGCGGGCAACATCGTGGTCGCGACGCAAGGGCAGGGCGACTGCACGGTGACGATCGAGCCGCAGACGCGCTAAGCGCCCGGGTCGGCATAACGACGCCAAAACGACTTCGCGCCGCACGGCTGATCAAGCCGGCGGCGCGAAATCACGTTCAATCTAGAAAGTCCCGAGGTCCGGAGTGCCTAGGAGTCCGGACCTCGTAACCTTGCCCCAGCCTTTGATCCCCCCGCCCCATGTGGTCCCCCAACCCCGTGGTGCGCGATCAGAGGGTGATGCCCTTGGAAGGCCGCCGATCGATGTCCCGCGATGTACGCGACATCGGAATAGGATTCCATTCCGGACGACTACGGATTTTATCGCGCTTGCATTTGCGCGGTGCATGGGCCTGCACGCGCGATTGCCCGAAACCAATGCAAGCGCGCGCCGACTTGTAGCCTGGGGAGCGAAACGTAATCCGGGGCCGGTCTCGTCCGCCGGCGCGCACTTGCCCCGGCTTGCGCTGCGCTCCATCCGCGCTACGAAGAGCCCGCGCCGGAAGCAGGGGAGCCCTGTCCGGCCCAAGTTCCCGTTGCGCGCGTTCCCCCCGTGCGCTATCCGGCCGGAAAGGCCTGAGGCGGCTTCGAAATTTTGCCGCGCCCGGCCAGCCAAACCCGAGGACGGAAACCGCCATGCCAGCCTATCGCTCCCGCACCACCACCCATGGCCGCAACATGGCGGGCGCCCGCGGCCTCTGGCGCGCGACCGGCATGAAGGACGGCGATTTCGGCAAGCCGATCATCGCGGTGGTCAATTCCTTCACCCAGTTCGTGCCCGGCCACGTCCATCTCAAGGACCTCGGCCAGCTCGTCGCCCGCGAGATCGAGCAGGCCGGCGGCGTGGCGAAGGAGTTCAACACCATCGCGGTCGACGACGGCATCGCCATGGGCCATGACGGCATGCTCTACAGCCTGCCGTCGCGCGAGCTCATCGCCGACAGCGTCGAGTACATGGTCAATGCACATTGCGCCGACGGCATGGTCTGCATCTCCAATTGCGACAAGATCACCCCCGGCATGCTGATGGCCGCGCTGCGGCTCAACATCCCCGCCGTGTTCGTCTCGGGCGGACCGATGGAGGCCGGCAAGGTCACGCTGCAGGGCAAGACCAAGGCGGTCGACCTGATCGATGCCATGGTCGCAGCCGCCGACTCCAAAGTCAGCGACGAGGACGTCAAGGTGATTGAGCGCTCGGCGTGCCCGACCTGCGGCTCGTGCTCGGGCATGTTCACGGCCAATTCGATGAACTGCCTCACGGAAGCCCTTGGCCTTGCGCTCCCCGGCAACGGCACGGTGGTCGCGACCCACGCCGATCGCAAGCGCCTGTTCGTCGAGGCCGGCCACACCATCGTCGATATCGTGCGCCGCCACTACGAGCAGGACGACACGAGCGTGCTGCCGCGCAATGTCGCGAACTTCAAGGCGTTCGAGAACGCGATGACACTCGACATCGCGATGGGCGGCTCGACCAACACGGTGCTGCATCTGCTCGCCGCCGCCCATGAAGGCGAGGTCGCGTTCACCATGCAGGACATCGACCGGCTGTCGCGCCGCGTGCCGGTGCTGTGCAAGGTCGCGCCGTCGGTTGCCGACGTGCATGTCGAGGACGTGCATCGTGCCGGCGGCATCATGGGCATTCTGGGCGAGCTCGACCGCGCCGGCTTGATCGACACCTCGGTCTCGACCGTGCACGCGCCGACCATGAACGACGCGCTGGAGCGCTGGGACATCAAGCGCTCTAGGAGCGAGTCCGTCCGCACCTTCTTCCGGGCCTCGCCCGGCGGCATCCCGACCCAAATCGCCTTCAGCCAGGAGCGTCGCTACGACGAGCTCGATACCGACCGCGAGAAGGGCGTGGTCCGTAACCTCGAACACGCCTTCAGCAAGGACGGCGGTCTCGCCGTGCTCTACGGCAATCTCGCGCAGGACGGCTGCATCGTGAAGACCGCCGGCGTCGACGCCTCGATCCTGAAATTCGCAGGCCCGGCCCGCGTGTTCGAAAGCCAGGACGCGGCCGTGGAAGGCATTCTGGGCGGCAAGGTCGTTGCCGGCGAGGTCGTGGTCATCATCTATGAAGGCCCGCGCGGCGGCCCCGGCATGCAGGAGATGCTGTATCCGACCAGCTATCTGAAATCGATGGGCCTCGGCAAAGCCTGCGCGCTCGTCACCGACGGACGCTTCTCAGGCGGCTCGTCGGGCCTGTCGATCGGCCATCTGTCGCCGGAAGCCGCCGAAGGCGGCAACATCGGTCTGGTGCAGACCGGCGATCGCATCGCCATCGACATCCCGAGCCGCAGCATCACCATCGAGGTCTCCGACGAGGAGCTGGCCAAGCGTCGCGCCGCCGAAGAGGCGAAGGGCGATGCCGCCTGGCAGGCGATTGGCCGCAAGCGCAACGTCTCGACCGCGCTGCAGGCTTACGCTGCGCTCACCACCAGCGCCGCGCGCGGCGCGGTGCGCGAAGTGAAGCGGCGTTCGAAGTAACAGCGTCTCGTGCCGGCGTGATCGCAAGCATCGCGCATCGCACATGGTCAACAAGTTCTGAACGGCCGGCGCAAGCCGGCCGTTTGCATTAAGGATGCCCCGACGAACTTCGGCAAGGCAAGGTTTTGCCGCGTATACTGATGCGACCTTCGCAAATCCATTTCGGGCAACTGGGGCACCACAATAATGTCTCGCACTCTTGCTGTCGTTTTCTCCACGGTCGTCGCTGCGATTTCCATGACGAGCGCTGCTTCCGCCGGCTGTTACAATTGCTACACGCCGCCGCCGTGCACGACCTGCTACCAGCAGCAATATGTGCAGCCGCAATACCGCACCGTCGACGAGACCGTAATGGTGTCGCCCGGCGCCACCGTCGCGCATCGCGCGCCGGCGCAGTACCGCACCGTGATGGTGCCGCAGACCGTGATGGTGGCGCCGCCGAGCGTCCAGTACGAGCGCATCCCGCCGCAATACGCCACGCGCCAGCGCGTCGAGATGGTCCAGCCGGGCTATTCCTATTACGCTCCGGTGCAGATGGGCTGCGCGTCCTGCGGCTACTGAGCTAAAGCAACAATGAACGGACTTGCGCGGCGCTCCCTCGGGGGCGCCGCTTTTCTTTGCAGCTGGCAAACGAGGCCCGGAAACGGAAGCGACTCCAAACCGGGCCTCGCAACCGGCGACGCCCTGGGAGATGTCGCCAGTGTCCGGGATTGCCGAGAGGGCATAGGGTAAGGGAACAGGCTGACGCTCGCCTGACAGATCCGATGCCGGGGAAAGGGGCGGGCGCCAACTTCGCGTTGCTATGCGCCGTCGACTGCGTTAAGCGACAGCCATTCCGGACTTGGAAGGGTGGCCGAGTGGTTTAAGGCACCGGTCTTGAAATTCTGGAATTGCCGTATCAGCCTGTGTTGGCTGATCCCGGCTGGCGCTGAAACACTGGGCATTTCCTCAGTCTCAGCGCCCATTCGTCCCCGCCGATCTGACGTCGTCCCAACCTGTTGGGTAGCAAATCCGGTAGCATCCGGTCGCACCCGACGCATGGCGGGGACCAATGTCATGTGGCGACGCGCATTCACGTGGTGGAGCAGGGCGTCTCGGGCTCGTCGTGAAATGATCGAGATGGAGGAGGCCTGCCGCGCTGGGGCGGAGGCCACGGACCGCGCAGACGTTCGGGACGCTCTCCTGGAGATGGCCGATAACTACCGCCGCGAGATCGAAGGCCCGCCAGCGTGAACCGGCGGGCCTCGCGCGATCAGGCGGCTTGGTAAGCCAGAGTGAAGGCGCGAATCTCGCGACCCAGCTCGTCGATTGGCTCGCCTTTGCAAAGCAGTTCGCCGTTGGTCGTGATGACCCTGCTTCTTATAAGGAGGCCAGGAAGTGTTTGCGCCTTGATGCGGAGGATCTTGCGCCCGACCTTCCTGGTGCGCTTGCATGCCTGACACCAAGCTTCCCAAGCCTTCCGGTAGCCCGTCTCGTCACCCGCCGTATTCCAAGCGTCATTCCACTTGCGAAATTCGATTTGGGTCAGCGTGCGCTGTTGCTCTGTTTCATCTGAGGGCTCTAACCCCAATATCTCGCGCCGCCGCGTCTCGGTCGCCACGTAGAGGCGGTGGCTCTTGCGACGCAGGGGCACTTCTTGTCTGAGAAGACTCTCATATTCCCTCCCGAGCTCAGTGAGCGATGCGTCCGGATCATCCAAGGAGGAGAGAGACCCCTCCCTCACGTTGGGCGCTGGGAGTGCCTCAGAGCGGGCGGGAATGGCGGCACCTGCGAGCGTAGCAACGAAAACGTTCATGAGGGTTCTCCTGCTGATCTGTGCCCCGTTCGATTGAATCGCTGGGGCATGGGAAGGTTCGCCATCCACAGGTCTGGACTGACATGCGGCAGGCGGACTGGTTAGAATCAATGGAGGTGAGGAGAATCGATCGGCGCCTGGGGCGCTGATGCTTTGCTTCGTCATGGGGGTACCCCGTCGTCGGCTTATCAAGGCCGTCGCCGGTGTCAGACCGGCAGCCGGGAGTTGATAACCTGCGAAGCGACAGGCGGCGGCGCTTTTAAGGGTTTCCCCTCTGGACATGGCGCGGCCCTCCCGGCCATAATGGCCAGGTTGGGACGCACGCCAATGCGCCACCTAATTCAAACCGCCGCCCCTTCGCTGCCAGGCGAACGGGCAATTCCTGCCAGGGAATGCGGTCTATAGCTTCGTCCGGGTTATCAAGCCCACGGACAGTCCATCACTGATTTGGTTAAAAATCCACCCCTTTCGGGGCGCTTCGGCGCGTCTGCCATTGCTCTCCACCGATGGTTGCGATTGGATGGATGCGGGGAGGAATTGCAAATGAATATTGATTGGGCTGTTGTTTTTGCCACAATTCTCGGACCGATACTCGCGATCCAAGCTCAAAAAATGTTAGAGCGTTCAGCGGAAAAGAAGCGGCGGAGAGAGCGCATCTTCGAGGCTCTTATGACAAATCGAGCCACCCGCCTGTCAGACTACTATGTTCAAGCCTTGAACCAAATCGACTTGGAGTTCCACGAAAAGGCCGACAAGCCGGTGAGAGACGCATGGCGCGCGTTATTTGGAGAGTTGGACCATCCTGAGCAGGATGGTGCGCCGCAGCCGCTCGTTGCCGCATGGATAGCTCGTTGCAACGATCGTCTAGTCAAGCTACTCGAAGAAATGAGCAAGGCGCTCGGTCGATCATTTTCCGAGGAAGAGATACGGCGCGGCATCTATTATCCGAAGGGCCGCTTCGATGTTGAGCAAGCACAACTCGCAGTGCTTACAGGGGCTCAGAGACTTCTTGACGGCTCCAGTCCGCTGAAGATCGAAAATGCGGGGCCGGGGCCCAGCGAAATGCAACTCGCACTGTTGAAGAAATTTCATGACGCTTACGATGAGACAGGAGCCCTGAGGGTCGTGTTCTCCAATGCAAACGAGAAGCGCAACTTAAATTAACGAACCCAGCGGGTTGCTGACCATGATCAAGCCGCGCCAAGACTTCGAAGTCGTCGGAACAGACGTAACGCTGTCTGAGGATCGTCAGTCGGCAATTGTCCTGATTGATACAAACGGTTCAATAGATCTCGGCCTGCGATTGAGCCGGGACACATTAGCTCTCCTGCACACCCAAATCGGCACTGCGCTATCAGATCCAACTCCGCGTGTTGCTCGGCCGTAAGAAGCTTCCCCATTTGCACCTCACTTGTAGCTCGCCGGCTTCGATCGACCTTTTGAGACGTCGATAGCCCTCCCGCCGATATCGGTCGGCGTCATGCCGAAGCTGAACCTGACCTTCGGATCTGCGACGCCGTAAATGTGGTACAGGTTGGCTTCGTCCACCTTGCGGGAGTCCGCCGGGTATAACTCCAGCGCCTCGCACTCAGGCCCGAGAAGCTGGTTCTTCACCTGCTGAAACAGCCGCCAGTCCCTATGGACCGGCTGACCGTCGCGGCCTTCGATCCGAAGTCGAAACCAGCCGCTACCAAGGCGATATTTGACGACCACGAAGGCGGAGTTTTGCCAATACTCGGCCACACCCATGTTGGCCGTGAGCACTTTGATCGCCTCCTCACGCGAGCAGCGGTGCTCTCGCATCAAAAGTGCGACATCAGCCTCAGCAAGAGGCGGCGCCTCTATACGCTCAAGCGGCTCCCAGGCCTCGGTCACTACACGTTCTCCAGCATCCACCCCAACTCCCTGATCATCTCCACCCGCCGCTCACGGCTCAGCGCCGGGCACCTGTCGGCATTCCACAGGTGCTCAAGCTGCAAACGAAGCCAGTAGTCATCCACGATGGTAGGACTGCCCAGGCGGTCGAGGCACCTCGCGACGGCCACGTCGCTCAAGTCAGCACTCTGCAATTCGTGCCACTCAGAGTAGGCGTCCCCCACACGTCGAGGAATGTCACCTTGTCGGAATTGGCCGCGACAATAACGTTGTTGTCGATGGTCGCCATGATAGTTGAACGATGAAGATTGTTGACGTTGACGCTACCGGAGATCAGTCCGGCATGGAAATGGATGTCATCGCTGTATGCTGCCGTGGTCCCGTCGAGGATCATCACGTAGCCAGACGAAACACTCCCGCCCGTGGTCGCGATGAAGAAGCCAGTTGCAAACACATGCTGCACGCCAACCAGATAGACCGGAGTAACAGCGCTTCCGAAGAAGTGGCAGTTGGTCATGAACACGCTGCGGTAGCTTGCTCCAGCCGCGTTGGTGTTTGCTGTGCCATCGATGTAGAAGTCAATGTTGTATCCGTTGCCGCCGGACACATAGATATTTTGTAGGCGCAAAATTCCAATGTTGGCGGCGTTGCCAGGCAAGATGGCCGAAATCGCAGATCCACCGAACGTGCCAGATTTAGCGGCGAACTGAAGGTCCGTGATAGTGGCGCCCCAGGCGCCCAGCGCAAAAACGCCTCGAAACGTGTCGGGATCAAAGAAGCGTTTGTAGATAATCGTGGGCTGGCCGCCACCCTGAGCGCCGCTAATCTGGATAATGAAGGTGGGCTCCGTAATTGTATTGTCGAGAGCCCATTGACCTGATGGGATCAGCATATTGCTGTGCTTCAGATTGCAGTAGGCCATGCAAAGATTGATGGCCGCAGCGGCGTCTGGATCCGTATCGAGGGACGACACAACCGGCACCGCGCCGAACTGCATGACGCTGACCCACGATCCGGTTAGCTCCCAATAGGCTCCATCTGCCGAATGAATGTAGCCGGAATGAGCGGGAAGGCCGCCAACTCGCTTGTAGACGGCATTGGTGGCTATGCTGCCGCCGCCATCGCCAATCGTGGTGTAGCCGGCCGTGGTGATGTAGTTCACGGGGGAAGGAATCGTGGCCGCAATCGCCGTGGTGCGCGTGTCGAAATTTGCACCTGTGGCAAGAGCAAGGATTGGATCAATGACCTTTACCTGTCCACCCACGATTTCAAGGCCCGCGCCGATATCGACCTCTATCGCGCCGGCAGAGAAATCAAGTCCCGCGCCGAGATGAGCGGTCAGTGTATTACCCGTCAGCGTGAGGCCGTTAGACGCGATGATTCCCGCGGTCGGCGGCGCAAACGTCAAAGACGTAGTGTCCGGCGTGATCGGATCGCTAGCCGTGACATACGAGGTCTTGGCGCCGTTGGCGGTGCCTTCGTTGATGTAGACTTGCGTCCCCTTTACCATCTCACCGAGGTCGTCAAAGTCGGTGGTGCGAGTCCAGTTACCAGAACTGACCGCGTAAATGCCGTTCTGCGTCGAGTCCGATTGGTTGCGGACTAGCACCCGGTCGCCAGCGGCGACGGTCACACCGTCGATCGTGAGCAAGCCGTTGAGTACAATGTTCGCGCTCGTGCAGACGCGCACAGGCGTCTTGATTGCAAAGGCTGCTTGAGGGTTCGTTTCTCCGGCGTTAGGGAGCACCGAACCGACAACGCGCCCCATCCGATCGATAATCGCCATCAGGAAACCGGCCTCGACATCAGCTCAGTGGTGATGTAGTGCGCAGCCTCAGGCTTGGTCTTGAAGCCGTCACGCATCAGCTTACCATCAGCCTTCCGCACCACAGCCAATCGCCGCAGCACGTCACCCGTGTCCTCGACCTTGTAGCCGTCCGCCTCGAAGTCCTTGCGCTCCGCGGCCTCCATCTCGGTTTCGATCAGGGTCCGCAACTCGACATGCGCGGCGATGTGATCGGAAGCGACCACCATCAGGAGCGACCAGAAGGTGAGATCAGCCGAGCGGACCTCGATGAGATCGCCCATGGTGAACTTGGCTGCGATCTGCTTGAAGAAACCCTCGGATTTCACGTCCGCAATTGTCTCCTCAGGGCGCATCGTATAGCTCCACTCGTTGCGAGCGAATGAGGCACCGAGGAAGCGCTTGGGATCGGCGAGCGGCTTCTTAAGGGCCGCCGGCTTGTCTCCTGCTTTCAGCGCTGCAATATCGGCGTGGAGCCGTTCTTTTGCCGACGCGTTCTGCTCAGCCCGGAAGTTGGTTTCTGCTGCGGTCATGTCACTTACCCCGCACGAGAGCTTCAAGGCGCAGCTTCAACGAGCTGGCAGCGCGCAGCGCAGAGGCAACGCGTTCATGGCCGTCCGCCGGCAGGTTGGCGTTGCCGTAGAAGGCCTTGGGGCTTTCCTTGACCTCTTCCTCAAGGGCCGTGACGTATTCGACGGCCGAATCAAAGGGGCCGGCATCGTTTTTTCCAGGTCGCAAACCGTCAGCCAAATCGGCGGTGAGTACATTGGATCCGTCAGTCATTTAGTTCTCCTGTTAGTCGGTGTTGGATGAACCATCGGCAATGGTCGTGCCGTTGGAGAGATCGATGGCGCCGGTCGAGGCGTTGACGGTAACGACGCTATGACCTGACCAAATGCCGGTGGAAGTGTTGAGGCCCAGGACGAGATCCTTGGCTCGCATGCCGAGTTTACCGCCGTCGCTGATGTAGCCGGAGGCGTCGAGCGATGACGCCGGCAGCGAAGCCTCGGAATAGATCCAGACACGCGGAGCACCGCCGACGCCGCCGCCAAGAATGAAAAGGTTGTCTTTCGAGTAGGCCATCAGACGTTTCCTTCGGATGCTTGGGCGGGAGGTGCCGCCGCAGGCGCTTCAGCCGGCCGGCTCGCAATCTGAGCCTCGATCAAGCTAAGTTGCTCGGCTTGGAGGGCCTTATTGCTGTTATAAGAATCGGGGTCGTCGCGCATGATCTGGCGGATCTCGTCCATCCTCGATCCACGCGACACGGCGAATTTGCCGGGCTCGGGTTTTGCTGCGCTGGCCGGCGCCGGAGCGTTACCAAGCTCGTTGTCGATCAATCGAAGTTCGAGCGCTTGCATGTCATGGTCTTGGGAATAATCGTCCGGCCACTGCGCGCGGAAAGCTCTGATGTCAGCCAGCAGCTTCCCGTTTTCGTCCTGCTGGGCGGGCGCTTCAGGCTGCCACATGCCGGAGTTGATCTCCTCGCGAGCCTCAAGGCCCCAATCAGCCGCAAGGGCCGTGGTGGGCTCATCCAGCCCGAGGCGGGTTGCCTGCTGACGAAACGCGCCAAGCAACTCCGCCTCGTCCCCGCTGCCCTCGTACTGCAGCCCCCACTGGATCAGGTGATCGATCTTGTCGGCTGGCACACCGGCCCTGTCGAAGGTGCGCGCATAATGCGTAGCGACCGAGCGCCACTGCGGCGGCACTGTGGAAAGGATCTTGTGAAGGTTCATTGCTTCTGCGGCTCCGGCTTGGGTTTGTGCAGAGGACCGCCGGGCTGCTGCTTGAGATCGGGATGACCGACGTTCGCGGTATCACTCTGCAAGAAGCGGTAGGCGAGGCTGTAGGTAGCCTCATCGACCGCGCCGGGATTCTCCATGGCTCCGCTCAGGATGGTTTCCATGCGGTAGCTAAAGGGAACGTTGATGGTGTGATGGATGCCGAGAGCGGCTTCTGCCTTCGCGAGAGTGTAGGCAATTCGCCGGGCTGCCATCACGTCCGGAGAGAGTGAGGCTTCAAGAGACATCGGCCGACTCCTCGGTCACGCAAGCACGCAACAGCCGGTAGGCCTCTGGAGTCGCCACAGGACGCTCAGCAAGCGCCCCAACGATTTGAGCAGGCGTTGCCGACCGCGGCAGGCCCACGCTCTCAGCGGCCTCGCCAAGCAGCTTGGCTGCCGTCTTAAGCTCGGTCTTCTGTGCGTCTGCCGTCAGCTTGTCGCGGGCTGCCAGGTCTTCGTGCTTCTCAACCCAGAGGCCAGCGAGCTTGGCTATAGCTGTGACTGCTGCAACCATGCCGCTAGCGCTCTCCTTGCGCCGAGCGATCTGGCAGGCCTCGTTGAGCAACAGGTACATGCGGCTGAGCGTGACGTTCTGGGCCTCTGCCGCATCCTTGCGGAGCAGCTCTATCTCAGCCTGGACGCAGGGCATGGCGAGCAGCTGGGCTGCCTGTGACGTAGCCGAGCGTTCGCTGTAGCCCGACCGGATCGCAGCCTGCGTGCCGTTGCTGTCGATGATGTATTCGCGGGCGAAGGCCCGACGCTTGGGGGATAGCTCGACTGTCACTGAGTTGCCGCCTCCGCCTGCACAGCACGCCACACAGCGCGGCGGCAGAACGAGGCAGTGCTCAGCAGCTCTTTGCCTGCACAGCGCTCAATGGCTTCCGCAAGGCCTGGGGTGGCGCGGAAGCTGATGGGCTTGCCGGTCTGCTCCTCGCGTTCGTTCTCTTCGATGCTCATCTCGTTTCCTTCGCTGCACGTTGCAGCGGTTGATCTGCATCGGAGATAGTTGATTTGGTTCAGCGCGCAAACACTATAAAAATAGGGGTTTCCTGTTGCGTGATGTGTCGTCCTCTCTCGTATCAAGACGTTGGGCAAGTGCGACGATTTGACTCACACCGCAGGAGCGTAGTGAGTGCTCCCGAACTACAGAACCGGTGCCAGGGTCGAAAGAAGGCGAGTCTTTTCAATGTTGTGGTCGCGCGCCTACGCGCCATTGCTACCGCTTTGCTACCGGACCGACGATGAGAGGGCATCGCGGGCGACAGCAAAGGCCAGCTCACCGGCCGCTTGGCCATCAGCTCTTTGTTTTGTACCGTTTCGCACAAAAATAGATCAGGCTCGCAAGTTGGCGGGCCGCACCGCGCAGTTTTTGCTCAATTTCGGAGCCGGCGGCATTGTGGTTCTCGCAGGCGCATTTTCACGCTGAAGCATCCCCGATGTTTAGGTTTGTGAGGATGGGACATTGGGACGCGACGGGACATCTGTGGGACATTGTCCCAGGACATGAGTGGGACGGGACGGGACACACCCCTATAAGGGGTGTCCCTTGTCCCGCTGTCCCGGCTTAGTTGCTATCGGGGCTATGAACCATCCACACCAGCTCCCGACCGTTCACCGTCTCCCCTCCAATGAGTTCGCTGTTCCGGGCCTCGTTCAGCCCACGGCGCCACGCCTTACGCTCTGCCTCGGCGCGGTTGCCTTCTCCGCTGCTGACATAGCGCTGCTCATGGATCTTCCGGGCATCGCTGACCACCGCAGCTCTGACCACCGGCCCGTCGCCGCCAACCCGATGATTTAAAGAGGCCTCCAGAATGGCGGCGTTGATGCAGTCCCTCACCAGTCGAAGGCCCTTGGGCCACGTTGATCTTTTCCGAGCGGAAGGGGACGACGCCTCCTCAGATACGCTCTCCACCACGAGGCTTGTCTTGAAGTCGGGCAGATCGATCTTGGCGAAGGTGATGTCGCGCGACCACATATCATCGCCCTCCTTCTGCTTGGCACACGTGATCTTGCCGGCCTTGAGCGGTCCATCGCCTTCACGGGAGATACTGAACATGAAGTCGGAGTTGTTCTGAAAGAACATCGAGCCGTTCGCGTCACCCGCTTTGTTCTCGTGATGCACGCCAACGGCAGTCCCGCCAGTGATCTCGCCGACCTGCTGAAGCCTTTCCATGAACAGCGTAATTGGGGCTTCCTTGGCCATGTCGGCGCCGGGCAGAACGCGACCGACTGTATCGACCAGGACAAACCGGAACGTCCGTCCCAAGGCTTTGATGTCGTCCTTGAGCGCCGCGAAGGCGGTATCGTCAAGGAACGAGATAGACGATCGCATGAAGACAAGCCGGCTTGGTTCGTCCGTGATGCCTCGATGCTGCATGAATGCGGCAACGCGCTTCACAAAGCCCGCGTGGCCTTCTCTGGCGATGATCAGAACATCGGTTGGCTCTCCGGGCAGCTTTACGCCGTGCCAGTCCGGGAGACCGAATGCGAGATGCAGGCACCAATCAAAGCCGAGAAATGACTTGCCGCTGCCCCACTTGCCATAGAGCAACCCGACACTGCGTTCCGGAATCCAGCCATCCATCAGATATTCTGCGGGCGGCAGCGACTTCAAATCTGAAAACGTCTCGAACTTGAAGCGAGAAAGAGGCTCCTCTGGCTTGATCTCTGGAGCATGCCTCATCAGGTCCGCGAGATCGTCCACCGTCCCTCCGGCTTCGATCCAGTCCGACACGTCACCTTTTGCAGCAAGCCCCGGAAGATGCACGACGCGCACCGTGCGGGCGATACCGTGCAGCGTTTCCGTGACCAGCTTGGCATGATCTTCGCCGGCCGGGTCGTTGTCGGGCAAGATATAGACGTTCTTGCCCTTGAAGTACTCAGCGAGTTCGGCCGGAAACTTGCCGGCGCCTCCGGGGTTGGTCGTCACTGTGAAGCCGAGCGCGGCCACATTGTCCGCGTCCTTCTCACCCTCGACGATCACGACGTCGTCGTGCCGTGAAGTTCGCAGCTCCGGCAGCCTGTAGGGAATTTTCGGCCCCTTGGGCGCGCCGCTGACCCAGGCCCCGCCAATCCAGTGCGACTGGTAGAAGCCGGGCCGGACGACGCGCAGATAAGGCGTGCCGTCATCTTGCTTGTAGATGTAGGTTGCCGGCGGGCTGTCGGCCTTCGCCACCGGCTTACTCACACGGTCGGCCATGCGAGCCAAACTATCCCGCGGCGGGGTTGTTGGTTCCCAGCGAACCCCCATCTTGTCGCGGACGTAGTCCTTGCACTTCAACGGATCGTCGCTGGCGTGGCTGTGCACAATGAAACCGCCGGGAGCCGCTCCATCAGGCTTCACACTGAGAGAGCGGTCGTCAGCACTGTGGCCAGGTCCGGGCGCCACCACTTGCTTGCCGGAAACCTCGCCGCCCAGTGCAGTCGCGATTTCCCGAAGAGTGAAGTTGAACGTGTGTGCGTTCATGCAGCACCGTCCTTGTGGATCTTGCGCCACTGCAATTCGTTCTCGATGGCGGTGCGGGTTGCGTTCAGCTCCTCCAGGAGGGCCAGCAGGTCGTCGTTCGACAGGGACCGCGTGGCATGCGCACGGATCGCACGCATCTGACAGCCCAGGTAGTTGTTGAGGAATGGAGCTATCACCTAAGCGCCTCCAGAAATACGAGAGGCGCGATCGTCTCAGCCATTGCTGCGTTGACGGCGTAGAGCCGGGCAAGACGCGAAGCTTGCAGTCTGACCAGGGATGGTGCTATTGATTCCGGGTCTGCCAGGACACACGGAAATTTTGGGGTCGCTTCGGCGGCCCCTTTCGTTGTGAGCATGTTTTTGCGCATGAGTTCAGGCGACCTCCAGCCCAAGCTGGCGCCGGAGCGGTGCAGTCGGCACCTTCAACAGCCTTCCAATCTTGATCGTCGGAAAGTCACCTCGCTTGGCTGCGTCGTACGACGCATTGCGGCTCAGGCCGTAGATGATGCGCCCAACGTCGGGGACGTCCGCGGTGGGGTTGCTCAGCAACTCGTGCAGTTCTTTGTTCATGCATCGCTCCTTGGAAAGGGGCGGGGTACACAACATAAAGGCCCCGCGGGTTCAAACCAGGTACCAAATCTGGTACCGTGCGACTTGTAGGTAGGCCCGCCCACGAAAGGTGTCAAGTACCACTTGTGGTACCCCGTATTTGGTGCTATTGAGTGCCGTGTAGTCCCACGGAGTAAGGCAATGCCGCGGAAGCCCGCCGAATACGTACAGTTCAAACTGAGAATCCGTGAGGGTCTGCGGCGGCGGATCGAGCGGGATGCTGAGAAGAACAATCGATCGGCAAACAACGAGGCCGTTGCCAGGCTCGAAAGCTCGTACTCAAAGCACGAGCAACAAGCGCTGATCGAGACGCTGGTGGGGGGGGAATTCAATGCCGACTTTCTCCGGCTGGTCGCACTGAAGATGCAGCTTCTTCAGGCCGGCAACCCTGCATGGAAGTCAGACAAAACTGCTCGATCAAAATTCGTGAAAGATCTGGCCAACGCGCTCCTTGCGGCCGACGAGGCGTTGCTCTCGGCGCCGTCAGATCCGGACGCGGCGGTTGATTGGCTTAGCTCAGATGAATGGGGGAAAAAATGAAGGGCCACGTTCGTGAGCGCGGCAAGGGGCGCTGGTATGCAGTCATTGAAACCCGCGACGGCGCAGGCCAACGCAAGCGCAAGTGGGTCTCGTTGCCCGACGCCAAGGGCAAGCGGGATGCTCAGACAGCCTGCGGCAAACTGATAACCGAGCTAAACGGTGGCTCTTATGTCGAGCCATCCAAGACAACGCTGGCGCAGTTTTTCGATCGCTGGCTGAAGCATATTAAGCCGAACGTCTCGCCCCGCACTTACGAGCGGTATCAGCAGATCGCCACCAAGAACATCGCACCGCTGATCGGCGGGAAGATCCTTTCTAAACTCCAGCCGATCGAAATCAGCGAAGCTTACGCCCAGGCTCTGGAGAACGGCCGGCGAGACGGAAAGGGCGGTTTATCGCCCCGTACTGTCCATCACATGCATCGTGTCTTGTTCTCCGCCCTTGATCAGGCGGAGCGGTGGAAACTCATTGTCCGTAATCCAGCAGCGTTGCTGGAGAAGCGGGACCGGCCGAAGATCGAACGCAAGCCCGTTGCGACGATCGACGCGTCCACCACAGCAACCGTTTTCGATGCCGCCCGGCAGCGGCGGCTGTTTATCCCCCTCGTGCTGGCAACCTTGTGCGGCCTGCGCAGGGGCGAGATTACGGCGCTTCGCTGGCGCTCGATTGATCTGGACAATGGCCAGTTGGCGGTCGTCGCCAGCACCGAGCAGACGGACGCCGGCAGCATCCGCGAGAAAGAAGCCAAGTCCGGCCGTTCCCGCACCGTGGCGCTGCCGTCGCTGGCCATCGAAGAGTTGCGCCGCTGGCGGCTCCAGCAAGCCGAGGAACTTCTCAAGCTGGGGGTGAGGGCGGATGATAGCCGGCACGTCATCACTCAGGCGGACGGCGAGCCGCTCCAGCCGCGGAGCCTGACGCACGTCATGTCGGACTTCCTGAAAGAGTGGGGCATGACGCTGCACAAGATGCGTCACACCCACGCCAGCCACATGCTGGCGGCCAATGTTCATCCGAAGATCGTTCAGGAGAGGCTTGGCCATTCCTCGATCGCGATCACCATGGATATCTACAGCCACCTGATGCCGAACATGCAGGGTGGGGCCGCCGCCGCGGTTGACGACGCCATGCGAGCCGCAATAAAGAAGCGAACCGACGACGGTGGGTAGCAAAGCGGTAGCAGAGTCCACGAAACGTTCTCTGCGAAGCGACGAAAAGGCTAGCGATTTCAAGTCTTGGAAGGGTGGCCGAGTGGTTTAAGGCACCGGTCTTGAAAACCGGCGTGCCCGCAAGGGTACCGTGGGTTCGAATCCCACCCCTTCCGCCAAAACATCAACAAAATCAGCCGCTTACTTGGGTCATCTGGCTCCAACGTACAATCGAACGTACAATGGTTGCGATGGGCCGGCGCCGAGAAATATCCGAGCTGAGGCGCGTAGAGCGAACCTTCCTAGCGTGGGCTGCTCTAGAGGAGGGGCCGTTTCGACTGGCGCTTCTCGACATAGCGAGCACCGCTCAGAGCGCGATAAAGATGGACGGAGAGGGCAGGGCAGGCGCAATCGATCCATGACGAAATGGCCAGAGACAACAATCCTTCATACCGATGACAGCCGCCCCCGTCCGCATCCGTAAGCACGAAGCTGTGCCCCAGACCGGCAGCTACGAAGTCTGCTTCGCCGATGGTCGGCCGAGCGTCTACTTCTATTGGGATGATATCGCGGGAAGGCGGCTCGCGCCGAACCTGTTGACCGGGGCAGAAGCGCTAGACAAGGCACGTGCACTCGCGAGAGCGGAGCTCGCTCGCTATGGGAAGACGAACTGAACAAATAGGAACGACAACCGCGGGCGGTGATTTGAATGGCTGCCGGCAACCAGCCCGAGCCGGCGGAGCGGCCCCGGCCTAACCTCCAGTGGTCCCCAGCAGCCGGGGCCGTGTCTCGGCAAGTGAAGCCATTTCGCACGTTGGCGAAATCTTCTTGAAACAATGCAGGTCGAAGCTGGCGGCATCAAATACGAGGTGCGACATGCTAGTCCTAATGAACCTGATATGGCGGCGGCTTGCCTACACAATGCTGATCGGTATGCGCTCTAAGCTCGTGCGCCAGTAAGGGAAGGATGCTTTCCTCAGGAGGCCAACATGCCCAAAGAGATCGCTATAGCGCTCTGGTCCTTGGCTGCTGCCTGCGTAGTCGCATTCAGCATGGCAGCGCTGGTTGCGACCCACTAGACGAGAGAAAACCGCCAGCGTGAACCGCGCGGGTGCCGTGGCGGCGCCCAAAAAGCCGGCCCCTCAGGAGGATGAATCCCTTGAGGCCGGAGTCTACGCTAAGCAGCTCCGAGACAGCCCGGAGCGGGAAGAAAACGCCCCCAGATTGCCACTTGTTCCCGACTACCAAAATACCGCCCCGAACTGCGTGTCCGCGGCAATGGAATACGCCCGCCAGCGTGAACCGACGGTCGAGCAAAGCGCTGTCATCAACCTGTGGCATGATCATTGCTAGATTGAACACGGACTGGGATTTCAGTGCCCAGTTTGAGACAAGGCGCTGCCGGAGGGACTGTCATTTTGAGTCCGGCAGCGCCCTTCAATGTTTAGGGGGCAAACCGCTTAGCGAGCATGGCGAGACACATGCTTGCCCTGAGCAGATATCGGTACACCTTGAGCTTGAGCGTCCAGGTGAGGAGCTGGATCAGTCGCATTTCAGCCCGTCCTTCATCAGGTCGAGTCGTGCTCCGATCTCAAGCGCTACCTGATGCATCCCGTCCACGCATGTGTCGGCATCAGGCCCGGCGAGTACGACAACAAGCAAGCCGACGAGGGCCTGTGTCTCCCTGAGGAGATCTAGGGGCGCCTGGGTCATGCCATCACCGTATGCTGCCAGTCTTGCCAGCCGGTCTGCTCCAGCAACCCGTCGTGGTCGCCGACGCCGGTGTCGTCCGGCTCGCCGCCGTCGTGCTCGTGTTCGGTGTCGTCCTTGCACCCGGCGCCCCAGCGGGTTTGGTCGGCCGCCCGATCGAGCGACCCTAAGGACGGCTCGGTTTCCTCCGGCTCGTCATCATCCGGCTCCCGCTCCATGTGATTGTCGGTCGCGTCCAGAAACCGGATCAGCCGGTCAATCTCGTCTCTGGCGTCCTTTCGGAGTCTGCCGATGGCATGGAAGATTTGGTCGGGGGATATGTCGGTGCGAACGTAAAGCTCACCAGCGGAGTCCGCTGGGCTTCCTAGGGGCGTTTTCATGGTGGTGGCTTTCTAGATGGCTTCTTAAGGCCGTTGCCCGTGTCGGACGGGCAGCCGGGAGTTAAGAACCTGCTAGAAACAGGCGGGCGGCCTTTAAGCTTTCGCTCTGGACATAGCGCACCCCTCCCGGCATATTCGCCAGGTTCGGTGCACCCGCCAAGGTGCATCCCGCATCAGACCCCGCCAAGGGTCCATGCATTCGGCAGCTTCCGACGCCAATCGGTAGCCCGCCTATTCTAGTCCGGGTTCTTAAGCCCACGGACACGCTGCACCTGATTTGCTTAAAAATCCATCCCCTTCGGGGCGCCTCGGCGCGCCTGCACCTGGGAATGTCCCAGGGTAGGGCGGCCTAGTCCCATAGCCCGCGGCTCACGGTGTCGCCCCTGGTCGTTGGCCCGTCATCAAATACTGCTTCATCCAGGGAGACCAGGGGGCTGTCGCCGAATTTGCGGTACTTGGTGGCAAACATCTGATTGTGGGCGGTGACGTAGGCGCGAACCCGGCCTTTTACATCTTCTCGCTTCAACGCCCCTGTCAGAATGTCTTCGAAGATCGCGCTGACTACGTCGTCGCGGTCGGGGAAGCTCGCCGGCAGCATCGAGCGGATCGAATAGTAATCATTATTTTGCGCGCGCTTAATCTCGTTGCGGACGCGCATCCATCTTGTGTGAAGGGCTCGCGATCGCGAGCCTTCAATGACCGCTGCAGCGAGCCTGTCAATCTCAGGGTTCTCTCGCCTCGCACGCCTGAGCGCATGGTGCGCTAGCAACCGGGTTGATCTACCGGACGAGGTCAGAGAACTGATCGCGATTCCTCGTTCGAGCGCAGCTTTCACTTTCACCAAAACCTCTGGCTTAACTGAGCCGCCAGTCTTGTACCGAAGGAAGTGGCACATATTGCACTTCCGGATCACACTCCCTTTGTCAAAGTTCAGCCGCTGGTGCACCACAAAGGGATGCCCAAATTTGCAGTGGGTTTTGCTCCGGTTGTAGTTGCCCTTTCTGCGTTGTGCGGCAACCGCATTTGCCTCAATGAGAGGCCGCGCCGTCGCCGCATACTCCGGATGATCTTTGAAATAGATCTCAAGGCGCGCTGCCGACACTCCGAATGCCCGAGGCGTTTGTCCGGCTCGAAGACCGGCCATCAACCGCCCCGCCAACGGCTCTCTGATGCTGTACAGCTTCGCCCGCATGCTCGCCTCCACATGCGCAGAATTGCGCTGTGGAAGGGCGCGCCTGAGTCGCGGCGGGAGAGTGGCGGGACTTGTCTTTCCGCGCCCGTTCCGGTTGAATTCGCTCCGGAGGCCGGGGGAATGAAGTACGAAATTGCGCTTGGCGCACTTCTCGCGTCCGCACTCTGGATCGTTGTGGCGATTACGGCGGGCGCGCCAACTATACAGGCGCTGAAGGATTTCGCTGGGCCGATTGCCACGGTATTCGCCGCCAGCGTTGCTGGTTGGGTAGCGTTTACGTTGGGGCGCGCTCAGGTTGCTGTTGCTGAGCGAGCTTGGCAAACCTCTAACGAAAAAATCGTGCTGGACCTCTTCGACAAGAGGCTGTCGATAATCGAAGATGTGCGGTCGCTCATCGGAGAAGTGGTGCGGAACGGCAGAGCCCCTGACGAGCACTACTATCGCTGGCTTAGAGCAACGGATCGGGTCTCATACTTCTTCGGACCGGAAGTGGAGGCGTATATTGAACGACTAAGGCAGTCTCTTATCAAACTTGAACATGCAAACTCTATGCTGGAAACGCATGTCGAACGTCCCATTTGGGCCGAAGTGCGGCGGAGGCATTTTGAAGCAGTTGTCGATTTCTACAAGGAAGCGCCGCCCATATTCGCGCCATACATGAAAGCCCATCAGAAAGCGTAACATGTTGGAGATTTCATGGGACGGCAGCACCCGAGCGCCAGTCGTGCGCGCTGGGCCATTCGCTTTAAAATTCGCCAAGAATCAGCGGGGGCGCGCTAGCAACTTGTACGAAGCGAATTTATACCGCAGATCAAACGACGCGCGTCGAGCGATGCTCTGTCCGGCGCTCTGGGTTTCCCCCTTTGGTCTTCTGCTTATCCAGGCGGCTGCCGTTCCTCTTGAGGAAGGCAACATGATGTCGATCGATGAGTATCTGGGCATGGCATCCCGGTGGCGAAATGCTGCGATGGACAATGAGCCGTGTCCGTTCGAATCGAAGGCGCGCGATTGGGGCTTGTTCGAAGGCAGAACGGTTGCACTCGATTACTCAGAACCCGCCTGGGCAGGTGACGATTAGTGCATCGTCGCCCCGTCCGGCTCCGGCGGGGTGCTGAGGGCAACCCTGTCATAGGCCATCCCGATCAGCCGTTGCGCCATGTCGTGCAGCAGCTCGGCGTCCTTGTCGTTGCGGGCGAAGCAGACGGCAGCCGCGGCGTGGAGGGCGCGGCCACAGGCCAGCAAGCCCGCAAGCTCCATGTCTTTAGCATCCACCAGCATTTGTGCGATCTCTGCACCGAACCTCTTGTCCACCGGGCCGGCCGAAACCCGCCTGACCAGTTCATGCTCAAGTCGCAACGCCATTTCACCTAGGTCGGGGGTCTTAGCAGACATTGATTCTGGTCCTCTCTCGTCAGTTGCTGATGGATGCGCCGTAGATCCTCGGCGCCGTCTTCCCATGGCTTTCCGGTGAACCGAGCCCACCGTCGGATAGTGGCAACTTCCGCCGGGCTCAGTCCTGGGTCGTCAATGCGTACAGCGCACTCAGAAACCATGTTCTTGTGCTCGATCATGGCCGTGCACCACTCAGGCGAGCCGAGGGCAGGGGGCGTAATCTCTGTGCGCTCCAGCGCAGCTTGCGCCGCAAGTCGTTCGCCCTCGTTAGGGCTGTCAAGCAGCTTCGCGATCTTCTGCCGGCGTGTCTGCATCTGCTGCCCTCGCTACCAATTCCTGAATCCGATGATCCCGCAAGAGAACGGGCGCCCCTGACAAAGCCGCCTGTATCTCGTTGTCGCTGAATCCAACAGCGGCCAGAGCGGCGGGAATTGCTTCCCACCCATCAATGCCGGTGGCCTTCTGTGCGATCGCGAGGCAAGCCGGGCTAGAGAGATTGATCGGAGTAGGCGACGACCAAAGCTGTTGAAGCTCGTGCTCGTTGGAGCCCATGCTCTTCAACATGGCGACGACCTTGGCCGTTTCTTCCCGGCCCCAATCCGGGCGATCGATGCTAAAGGCGTCATTCTCGGCATCGCACTGTCGTTTCCACGCCTGAAGCTCTTCCCCGCATGCAGCTTCGTAGATGGTCTTCAATCCCTGAGCGTAGGCATAGCTCGCTTGAAACTCAGGACTGTGCAGCACGGTCATGTCGTCCACTCCCTGAAACTGCTGAACGGCTCGATCAATGAAGTCGTTCATCTCGGACAGGCAACGCAATTGCTTGCCGGTCGCGGCATATCGGGTTTGCCTGACCTCCGCGAGATCAGCGTAAGGCCTGTCGATCTGGCCCGCCGCCTGGTGGACTGTGACCTCCGCCCGTTTCTTGCGAGGCGCGGCACGCTGCCCAGCAACCCGCCCGGAAAGAACGGCCGCCGCGTCGTCGAGAGACAACCACTTGCCCTTGGGGCTGGATACTAGGGCGGAAGACGTTCCTGTCTCTTCGGCGAAGACGGGAGCAAGCCGCTCTGCCGCTTCTGTCAGGGTTAGAGCAGTGCTCATTTAGATGTTTCCTTTGAAGGTGCGGAACGCAGCGTGGCTGGAGTCATTCAGAAACCGTTTGATGAATTTTCGGTCGCGCTGCTTCATCGGCTCTGCCAGCTTGTCGAAAAACAGATTGAGCGGCAGACGCGCAACCACCTTGCCATCCCCGAATCTCTGTCCAAGAGAGTTGTTGAAGTCCTCACTGTTGGCAGCGAGGAGGTCATCAACCGGCGTTTCGGTCTTGACCACCCACGCGTTTCCGATGTCCATGAAGTAAGTCATGGTGCCGTCGTCGTCGCGCGAGAGGATCTTCCAATCTTCCATGGTCGCTTGCTCCGTAGAGGAGAAGCGGCCCCGAAGGGCCGCCCCAGGCCCGTTAGGGCAGATCCGCAATGGTTGGAACGGTCGTGCTGACGACGTGGCCGACGAGATTCCAGCGGGTGCCATCAGCGCATTCGATACGCACGCGAGTTCCAACGTCCGGCGTCACGACCGTGAACTTGCCGTTGGAGCTTCCGTTGCTGCGAACTGGCACCAACTCGTCCGTGCCGGCGCCTGCGTCGGAATCCATGTGGATCACACCGCCCTTGTAGTAGTTCGTGTTTGAACCGGTGCTGATGATCCAGTTCTGGGCATCAGCAGCAGCACCAACATACGCGAACTCGAACCACAAGCCGGTCTGAGGCGTCGGCAAGGTAATCGTGCAGGTCGCGGTCAGGTCCGGCATGTAGTGGACCAGGCCAGCGTTGTCCGGGTCCACGGTGTAAGTCGCCGCGTCCGGGACCGAGATCGGAAAGTGAGTAACAGGCATATTCGTTTTCCCTTTAGGTGCTGGCGGTGAGGCCGAAGGTGTCGGCGATGGCGGTGCAGGCCTGCTCGTTCTTCATGACCAGACAGAACTCGGTCACGACAGCCCGCTTCTCGGCGTCGCCCGTCTTGGCAAGCTTTTCCGTCCCCATCGCGCGGAAGACGCCGCGAGCGACGTAGTCCGGGTCAATAACAAGGACGTTGCGCGAAGCCGAAGCGTTCAGCATCACGCGGTTCGGCACCACGGCCAGTTCACCGAAGTCGGACAGGTACATGTCCGCAGCAGCAACGATGGTTGCCTGCTTCTTGCCGTTCGCAGGCGTGCGCTGCTGAGCAACGTTCGCATCCGCCATGAAGGTCGAAAAGATGCGCTTGTTGTACGGGGAGACCATCACCGTGGTCGGGTTACCGCCTGCGTTGTAGCAAGTGGAAATCGCGGTATCGAGCAAGGTCTTGGTGAAAGCGCGCTGGGTGCCGTTGGTGGCCGCCGTCACAAGGCCGGTGCCACTGTTAAAGCCGCCCGACGTACCGGTTGCGCCTCGCAAACCGTTCGTTGAGGTTGCGGACGAGATCCATGCAGGGAAGCCCGCCGAGACGCGGCCGGTTGTCGAGGTGCCGGCGGAAGAGGCGGCGTTGGAGACGAGAGAAAGCTCCACGTCCTTCTTGATCTCCGCGCCCATTTTAGCGAGCTGGTAGCCAAGTTCCGACTTGCGGCCGGCCTTGTCCGCCTTCTCCTGGGACTGCGAAACGATGAGCGTATCGCTCGCAATCTGGGTGAAGTTCTGCACGCGAACCGTGGGCGCCTTGGTCTGGAAGGCGAAATCGTCGCCTTCGACTTGAGCGTTGGTGGCTGGCGCGCGGAGAGTGTCCGTCTGCCAGTCATGACGAGTTGAGGAGACCAGAGTGGAGCCGATCAGAGACACAAAGGGCGTATCCTTCGGTGAGATGTTGTAGACAACATCCTCCAGGTCTTCGCGGTTGCCTACACGATCGTAGGTCTGCAACGTTCCGGAAACGACAGTCATTGAGTTTAGTCTTTCATGCGTTGGGCGATGATCGCTGCTGCGTCATCCAATCGCCCGGTGTTTGCGAATTGCTCGAACTCCGTCCGTGTCGCGCGGGTGGACCTTGCGGCCCTGTCCATGCGCCGGTTGCTTGTCAGCACGGGAGCGCCTGCAATCTTGCCCTTGACCTTGGAGACCGATTTCATGGCCTTCTGGTATCGGGATAGATCGCGGACGATCCTGAAATTCCGCCAATCGTTCAGCATGGCGTTAAGCTCCTCAACTGAGCAGCCGTATTCAGCCATTGTATCGATCGCGTCTTCCTGGAATCGTCGGGCTTCCTTCGCGTTCGTCAATTCCGGCATGGTCTCCAGCAACTTTTCCTGCTGCTGTTGCCGTGCCATCACTTGACGGTGCGCAAAGTCACGCCCTTCGGCGTCGCGTGCTGTTTGGGCAGCCTCGACTTCATTCCGAGCGGCTTGTTGGGCGTGCGCTATGACGCCCATCTTAAATTCGTATTCCGCCTGTTGGTCTTTCCATTGCTGGGGGTCAACATCGACCAGGGAGGCGTCGGGTTGTTGAGGCAGCAGGGCGGCGGCAACCACGTCCAGCGCTTGGCGCAATTCTGCGACCAGGCCGGCATGGTGTTGGATGTGGACGCGAACCTCCTCAAAGCGAGCCCGCTCTTCAGCGAGGGCCTGGGTTTTCGCGGTAAACGTTTTGCGGCTGATATAGCCGCGCTTCAGTTCGGTTAGCGAAAGTTCGGCGCCATCCTTGAGCTTGATCTTCGTGTCATCGCTCGGTGCAGGCGGATCGACTTCCTTCTCCACAATGGCAGGCGTGCGGCGTTCGGCCGGGCCATCATCGTGGAGTTCAGACGACAAGACTTCCGCCGCGGAAGCGACGGTTAGCTCGGTAGATTCAGAACTGACGGGCGCATCGGCGCGGGCGTCGGCTTCCATTCAACCTATCCTCTTAACGGTCCAAAAAAGCGACAAGGGGAAGGAAACAAACCCCTTGTCGCCAGTCTTGGACCTCGACCAGGACGGAGATCCCAGCCAAGCCTTGAATTTCTAGACAACCCATGCTGCATCAGGAGATGCGTAAACCGATCTCTCTATCCCAGCTAAAGCTAGACGCGTCGCAATGCGCAGCGCCGTCTCTCCAGGCTGCAGCACGTACGAATCCGTTTTGCCCGCGAGCGGGACTCCCTTCGCGTCGGTCAACTTCACTTCGTTGTCCTCGGCGGTGTAATGGACTTGCATCACGGCGCCCGGATCACCGGTCTCCTCGTTCGGAGCGCGCGTCTGTGCCGAAGTGGAATAGACAATCGGCCGCCGCTTGCGCGGCTTCGGCTGCTTGCTGGCGCTATGCGCCCTGATTTTATCGGCCCAGCCCGCCATCGAGATCAGATGACCCTCAGAAGCTTGTTCAAAATCATGGTTGGCTGGACTACGCGGATGGGAGTGCTGGTGCCACCCTGCGCGGTGCCGGTGAAGGTAGCAGATAGGTTGCGGTTGACGCTGCCTGTTGGCCCGATATCGTTTAGGTAGTTGTTGTTTAGACCGTCGAGGGCGTTACTTTGCCGATAAAGTATATTTACGGTGCCGGCCACCGTGCCCGTCGGCGTATATGGCGGCAGGTTTCCCGTCACCAGTGTCGTGCTCTCGCCACTTGAGCCCACGCCGCCAAGTGTCGTCGCGCCAGTGCCAAAATAAGTCGAGGTGAGACGACTTGCTGCGCTTCCGCCCATGTCATCCTTGCCTGCAATCACACGGCCGCGAAGATCGGGGACGTTGAATGTGGTTGACCCATCGCCGGTCCCGTATGTGGTGCCTACGAGCCCGAATAGGGTCACGTAAGTCGCGCGCGAAATCGCCTGTCCGACCGGGAAAACAAAATTGCTGCTCGGCACGGCGGGCCCGATAAAATCAACTAACCCACCAATCGGCACGGTGAACGGGAGCTGGTAGAAGTCCTTGAGGCGCCAGGTATTGCCGGAGCTGTAATACACCAGCGTATAGACACCGCCAGTCAGCAGCGTGGCACTTGGGACCGGGGTGGTCGATGAAACGGTATCAATGATGATGGGGTCGGCACCAAGACCATCGACGTTCAGCGTCGGGCTGGCACCATTCGTAGTGTGGATGGTGACGGCAATCTCGGCGCCGTTCATCGTAGACTTGGAAAAGAAGCCGGTGTTGCTCGTCAACGTGTAAGCTGTCGAGGTGCCGCCAGTGATAAGCAAGCCCGCGGTGTCGTCGCGGTATTTTGCAACGCTTGCCATGGAGGCACGAGCGGAGTCGTTGACGGCCGAGGGCGCCATTCCCTCCTGCCAATTCACCGCGGGATCAGCGTTCGCGTTCGCTGCGGCAGTCTGTGACCATGCCGGCACGCCGGTTTGGGCCATTAGGCGTGCTCCATCGACTTGGGCACCACGGGATAGGTGCGCACCACGCGGTCGCCATCTAGGCGCAACGGCAGCGGCTTCAATCGCCAGTGCAGCGCAGGGTCAAAGGGCCGGTTGTCCTCATTCTCGATCGGAAGCCATTCGCCGCCGTCTTGATCTTTGGATGGGTTGAAGCCGGTCGCGATCAACTCGCCGCCCCGGACCAGGCAATACTGCTGCTCGCCAACGGGGAATCCTTCCAGCGCCAGTGCGGCGTCCGCTAGTGAGCGGAGATAAGCCGACACAGTTAGGCCCTTGCGCTCGGCAGCGGCCTTCAGAAGCTCCTCGCGGGCGTATCGAAACTCAGGCAACGGAATCTCCAAATCAGTTACCGAGAATGTAAGCCTCGCGTCCGACAATCGCCATGTAATTTGTACGTAGGATTGTACGCTGTTGGACGCCTGTAGACTTTTTCTTTGATTTGCCGCGAGATATCGAGCGTTCAAGCAGAAGACGTTTCCGCCTAGGAGGCTGTTCGAGCCATCAGCATCTCGTCGCGGAGCGCACCGAACGAGAGGAGACATTCCGCCTTCGGCGGCTGGCTTCGCCAGCATCTGCCGGGTTGGTTACGTGGTTACGGTTACGGTTACATCTCGGTTACGGTAACCGCAGGGTCCAGGTGGTTACGTGGTTACGTTACATTCCACCACCCTATAGGGGTGGATGTAACCGTAACCCGTAACCGTACCCTCGCGCGCGCGTAGTTGTTTCGTTTGACTCGGCGAGAGAGCCACATTTCCTTCAATCTCCCAATCTGGGACTTTGATCGGGTGGCGTAACCTTCCAACCCCGTTGCTGCATCAACTCCAGCGCAGCCCGTACCTGCATGTCCGAGAGCTGGCACAGCGGAGTGTGATGCTGGAGCATTCGTGCAAGCTCACCGACATCGGCTTCAGACAGCATGGTGTGTCCCCAGGTAGTGCTTCCTCAGCGCGGCCTCGACGATCCCAAACACGGCTTCCGGCATCACGTCAGATGGCGCGATCTGCTCGATAAGCTCAGACACACGGGTAATGCGCGCCCACGCTTCCGGCGTCAGGTCTGCCGGCGGCGGAACGGGCTGATAGGTGAGTTGCGGAGGAGGACCAGCCGGACGTTCTGGGGCTGGCTCCCGGCCATCAACGGTCCTCGTTCGGCCATCCACCGAGCGCATCAGGTCGGCCACCGAGGCGTCGGCACCGTCACGGATGTCGTATCCAATCCGGACACTCTTGGCCCCCTTGGCGCGGGCGTCCTGAGCTGCCCTTTCGATAGCTGCGTCATACTCTGGGGTATCCCTGGGAATGAGCGAGCCGTCCTCCCTGAGCATCGGATGGACAATTACGCGGACAGGGTCTTTCCATCGGATCGTGTTGTCGGCCGCGACGCCAATCAGCTCGATCTTGTTAATGGCCTCGCCTTCCTGGACGTTCTGGCCCAACAGCTCCATCTTGTCCCCGTAGCGCTTGGGGAAGAGCCGGCTGGCGGTCCACTTCAGAGTGTCCACCTTGAGCCGGTCGCGCTGCACCTTGGCGTGGTTGGCAACGGCAGAGGTCTTGCCGTCCTTGCCCTGGTCGAGGATCACGTCACCGGACTCATCGAAGGCGATAGTCAGGATCTGCTCGGCGTAGAAGTCCATCAGGGCTTCACGGGCTTCCGCGAACCGCTTCCGAAACTCGGGGTTTGATGCCAGCCACCGATACACGGTGACGCGGCCGGGCATCCCTTCATTGGCGCAGATCTTCAGGAGACCTTGGCCGTTCACCATGCTGTCGCAGATCGCGTCCACGACCTCGGGACTGTATTCTGAGGGTCTAGCCATTGTTCACCTTCCAGATGGCGGCGTATTCGCGGACAAGCCCCTTGTCGCGGAGTTGGGCTTTGACGTTGTGCAGGGTGGCCTTGCGGGCAATGCCTATGCCGATATCGCGGGCCTTGGCGTTCCAGTCCTCGGTGCTTAGTCCGGCCGCTCCAGCGTCCCGCAGAAGCCGATACATGGCTTCCTGCGTCTCGGTCAGCTTGGCCTCTCGGGGTTTTGCCGCAACTTGCGCCGAAACCTCCTCGGCGCTGATGATGTTGACTGTTTGCGGGTCGCCGTCGCGATCGGGACCAAAATCAACAACCTCAGATGCGAAAGAGAAAAGCGGGCCGTCCGGTATGTCGTTCGCCTTTGCAACGGTCGCCGTCTTGATGGCGTCACCGTTGATTGTCACCAGAACGTCAACGTCACCGTAGAGGGCATTGGAGCCTCGGGCGCCTCTGGCTTCGTCCTTCCCCGTATGCCCAATCAATGCGATGTGCGGTTGCCCCAGCTCGTCCTTGATGCGCTGGAGATTGGCGAACACTCTGCCTTGGTCTTTAGCGCTGTTTTCGTCACCGCCGCCGGCAGCGATCATCTTGGCGAAGGTGTCGAATATCAACAGTCCCGCGCAATGGCACTCAGGGAGATGACCGAAATACACCTCTGCACGCCGCACCGCCTCCACCACCAACGGCACGGTTGCCGGGTTCATCATGTCAAGCATTCCGCTTTGCACGAGGATTGGGAGGGGATGGTTATCAGGCAATCCCAGCTTGCGGCGATGGGCGATAAGTCGTCGCTTCACCAGATCGGCCCGCTCTAGAGCGAAGTAGATCACGCCAATAGGGTTTTCAGCCGCCCTTCGGCCAAACCACGATTGCTTAAGCGCGATGCTTATTGCCGCCGACGCCAGAAGTGCCGACTTCATCCCGCCAGGCGGCGCAATCCACGCCGAGGTTTCGCCCCAAGCAAAGATGCCTTTGACGATATGAGTCTTTGCGCAATCGTCCTCGAGAAAAATATCCTCAAGGGGTTCAAGCCGCAAAGCCGTCCTGTTGGGGACTTTCAGCGCAGAGAGGCGAGAGCGCCGCTCGTCATGCTCGATCGTTTTGGCGTCGAGGGCGCTGTTATCCTCGATCGGAGGAAGGCCCGCTCGATCGCGGGCTAGTGCCTTAAGGCGAGCTTTTTCCTCGGCAGCCAGCAAATAGCCTGCATCCGACCGGCTCATATTGATCGGCTCGGGTTCCGGAAATTCGGGCTCAATCATTCGCCACCCATCAATTCCGGGTACACCAAGTCAAGCGCGCCCATGTCCTCCAGCTTGGCGTCAACCTCATCTGAGGTCATGCTGCCGGCCTTCAATGCGATGCCGATCCTGGTAGCCTCACTGTCGAGCCAACGGGCGCGGCTGCACATGAAGCGCAGGCCGGCGAGCTGAAGCAGCTTGCGGATTTTCGGATCGGTGACGATCAGCGGGCGGAATTCGTCGGGGCTCACGTGTATCATGCCGGGATCCTCCGACGACGCCGGACAACCACGATCGGCGCACCGAACACGCGCGCAGCGAGGGCAAGCGCGAAACGACGCTCTGCGGTAGGATCAGCTTGAATTGGGGGGAGAGAAGAGATAGATTCCGAACAGATCGAAGCGCCAGCCAGATCAGATTTCGGAACCCCCCGTGCCGCCAGCGCGGGGTTTTCCATATGGGGTTTCATCAGGCAGCGGCCTCCACTTGGGGGGCCTTCCACTCGCCGCGCTGATACGCCTCCACTTCATCTTCAAACCAAATCCGGGTATGCCCGTCCGGGTCCAGTTTCTGACCGCTTGGAAACTTGCTGTCCTTGATCTTCGCGTAAAGGGTTGAACGGGCCCAACCCGTGCATTCCAGCACCTTCGGCATCCGAAGGACTCTGCGCGCCGCCATTTTGATTTCTCCTAGCACGTCCAACCGGAGTGATTTGGACGTGGCTAGAATCGCAGGCTTCGGTATCCGCCGCTATTTGTCGCGTGTCGGAATTTGTCGGAGTTTAATTGCCGACAGAGCCCAACACCCGAGCGCGGGCCTTGCGGCAGGTGTCGCGACTGGCGCCGAACTCAGTTTTCATCTCTTCCTCGCCCATCCTCACCAAGTCGCCGTGCGCGGCGTTATAGGCGATCATTGCCGTTTCTACCTCTCCCAGCTTGTTTGACTTGGGGCCGCGACGACGCTTGCCTGGGGTCTCCTCCGCTTGCTTCGTCGGCCAGAGCGCCAGAACGTCTGCTCGGTTGACGCGAAGCCCGGTAAACCTTGCGCCACTTGCAACGGTCGCCCGATGCTCTAGGCCGGGCTCTCCGTTCGTCCGGTGAGTATGCCGTTCTTCCCAATCGAAGGTGATTTTCGCGTCCTGCCATTGCAGCTTGGTCAGTTCCGCGCGCTCGCCATTGTGCAGGCCGGTTGCTGCGATGCTACCGCCTTCAAGGGCGTTCTTAAGCGTCGTTTCAGCATCCTTAAAGGCGCGATTTGGGGTTAGCTCCTCGTCCGAGAACCACGCGGCCTCCAGGCCATCACGCCAAAGCTCATCCGCGCTTGCGATGTCGCGGCACGCAATCCACGCCATCGCCATGCCAAGGGACCAAGTTGGCATCTGCATCGGGTTCTGATCGATCGTTTTCCCGTCCATTAAGCGCGCTCCCGAACCTGATTGATTTGCACAACGTTGTCGCCGGCCGGCGCCTTTGCTTCGCAGTAGCCAGCCCAATCTTGCATCAGCCGAACGCGCTTCTCCCGTTGATCGCCGCGACGGTAGGCCCGCTCTGTCTTGTCGCTAACAATGTGAGCCATTGCCATTTCGGTCAGCTCGTTGGCGTAAGCTGTCTGCTCGGAAGCCCAATCCTTGAACGTAGAGCGGAAGCCGTGAACGGTGGCGGTGTCGCCGTCGTAACCCATTTCCTTGAGCGTTTCGGCCATCGCCATGTTGCTCAGGCCGCTGCCTGCCTTGCCGCCCGGGAAGATGAAATCGCTTTCGCGGGGAAGATCCTGCAAGATCGCCATTGCCCGATCCGAGAGCGGAATGACATGGGCGGACCGGCGCTTGCCCTTTTTGCCCTTCATCAGCTCGCCCGGAATCGTCCAGGTCCGCTCTGTCTCGTCAATCTGATCCCACTTCGCGCCGATCGTGTTTGCGGTGCGGGTGATGTTGAGCACGGTAAATTCAAGAGCCCGTGCGCTGATTCCGTCGCGCTTGCGCAGCTTCGTCATGAAGGCCGGCAACTTCTTATAGGGCAGGGCAGTGAAGTGCTCCACCGGGGCAACCTGCGATTTTGCGGGCAAGAGTTGATCTAGATGCCCCACCCACCGAGCGGGGTTCTCACCATCCCGCAGGCCCATGGCCTTGGCTCGGTCTAGTATCTTCTCAATGCGCCCGCGGACACGGCTAGCGGTCTCGGTCTTTGTGGTCCAGATCGGCTCCAGTATTTTCATGACGTGCGGGCGATCAACCAAAGCCACCGGGAGGTTGCCGATGGTCGGATAAGCATAAGTCTCCAGCGTCGCGGCCCACTGCGCGCCGTGCTTGGCGCTCTTCCAGCCCGCTTGGTTGGCCTTGATGTAGGCTTCGGCGCACTGCCGGAAGGTCGTTGCCTTGGCCTTTTGGGTCTCTCTGTCGGCCACCAGCGCGAGCTTACGGACGTTCCGCTCCTCGATAGGGTCGCGGCCATCGACGACGATCAGTCGCTGCGCCTGTGCCAGCTTGCGAGCATCCTTGAGGCTTACTTGGTCCAGGTCCCCGAGCCCCATCTTGCGAGCGCGGCCGGACAGCATGAACCGGAAAATCCAGCTCTTCGTGTTGAAGCTCGACACCTGCAAATAGAGCCCGTTTCCGTCACCGTAGAGGCCCGGCGGGATGTCGGTTTTCTTGATCCATTTGTCCGAGAGCTGATTGACTGCGCGTCCCATATTGTGCCCCTACGTATGTCTCTACGTACAAACCAGACGTGGAACCTATCGGACTAATTGGGACGTGTCTAGACACCAAAGACGTGGTAACCTCTATTTTTATAGGGCTTTCTTAGACTCTACTGGACATGGCAGGACTCGATAAATGATCCCACCCCTTCCGCCATCTTCTAGTCCGATGGCGTCCTAATCCGTCTTTCTCTGTCGAAGAGGCGCTTGATCTAAATCGGCCGGGTTCGTTGGTTGGGCTTGGTGGCAGCGCGGGGTCCGGCAGCGTGCCCACGTGGTCTGGTGCCGCTCGGCGCCGGAACGGACGGCCTCTCCATTCCCATGTTCGCAAGCGGCACCCCTTCGGCGCCGGGTGGACTCTCCATGGTCGGCGAGAAAGGTCCCGAGCTGGTCAACTTTCCGCACGGCGCGCAGGTTTTCAACGCCAGTCAAACGCGGGGAATGCGGGGATCAGAGCGGCCCTGCTGTGGTCATGCGACGGTGTGCTGGGAGTAGCTGCCGAACTTGTGGACTGGCCGCCCCGCCGCTACGATTTGCGGCATGGGACGGACCAAAAAGCTGATCGATTGCCACGACTGCGACCACCCGGTTTCACCGAGTGCGTCGGCCTGCCCAAATTGCGGCTCGAAGGTGCCGTTCGGTCCTCCCATTCTTCACCGCAAAAGGCCCCCGATCTATAACGTCGAGGCGCGCAACGACCGCAACATGGTCGTCTTTGCCGGAACGCTGGGAGGCTTAGGCGCAGCCTATGGATTTGCGACAAGCGCGGGGCCGCTTAGCGCTGCGCTGCTGGTCACGTCGTACGGCATGCTGGGTGTCTTGGCGGGCGTCCCGCTTGCGGCGTTGTTCAACATCACGCGCCGGCTGTGGCGATAGCGCCCCCCGGAATCTGGGAAGTCCTAGCGTCGCTCCCGGCGCTCTGATCCGCAATTGATCGGCAGCCGGGAGCATGGGGGCTGGTAAGGAAGCGGTGCCATTTCTACATCCGAGTGACTATCCGGGCCGCTTGGGATTCCGGTAGTCTTACGGAATCCTTTTTCGGAACACGGTGTTCTACTGTGAGAACACCGGCGAGATTTAAGTACCAGTTTGCAATTTGACCGGGATGGCCGCAGTGGGGGCTGGAACCACCCTGCGGCCTTTCGCTTTAGCGAAACCCATTTCTAAGTTGAGCCGTACCGTCTCTGGGGCGAAGTCGGCGGAGAGTTCGTGAGCATTCAAATTATTATAGCCGCCATGCTGGAGCGCGAGCTAGCAGCGCGCGGCGTGCAATCGTTGGGACATTCCGATTGCATGGAGATCGTCGAGAACCTGCTCGGGCGACTGAAAGATCTGGACCGGGAGTTAGCTGCGCGAGGCGCCAACCAGGCGGTAGGCTCATGGAGAGGCGGCCCCGGGTCGGAGGGGCCGGGGACTGGTTAGACCGAGGCCGCGACGCGGGAGCTTTGGCATTCTCTTGTTCACGATGCAGGTTCGCGAGAGTTGCAATCGATCGCGGATCGATATTTGCGATCTGCGGTCTGGCAGGCGAGCAATCCGGTCAGCCGGGACGCGTCGCGCCGTGAGCACGATGAGTTTTAGATCGTCTTCCGGTGTCCAATGGTCGGTGCGTATTTGTCCGCTCCAGGCTCAAGATGCTGAGGCCATCAATTGCCGTGCAGAACAAGCCGCGTCGCTTGATTTCCCCTGCAAGAGCTTCCGCGCGCAGCCTCGCTGGCAATCCGATAAAACGCGTGCCGGCTAGCCTATCTGCTTGCACCTCTTGGCGAATGAACTCGTGCATCCGCAGAATGAACTCGTCAGATAGGCCTTCGAATTCGCTCATGCCAGCCAATCGCGCGTCAGCCAAAGATATAGGCAACCAAAAAGGTGGCTGGCTGCCAAGCGATGAACCCAATCGCCTCCAGCGAAACAGCTGTGGCCAGGAGGGCTACAGCGCTGAAGGTGAGGGGAATGACGAGATCAAAAAAGTTGTGGGGCTCGTCTGCATCTGCAGTTTGAAATGCGGTTCTATTGGACATTCGAATATTCCTCTATTTCGAGGTCATATCGAATTCGACGCTCTCAGCAAAACGTTCGCTGGGGTTAACCTGACCGCTAAACCTTAACAGTGGTCCAGTCCCTTCAGGAATGTGTCGCGGCACAAAACCGATCGACGGCCTTGATCAGTGTGTCTTTCAATCCACCAGTCTGCTGCCGACTACTCAGCAAGCGCAGGGATCAAAGCCGGCTGACTGCAAGCTCGCGATACTGTGAACAAGACGCAGCCGCCAACGCCAAGGCGCCAACGCAACCTCGTTGGGCTTGTGGTGGTCTGCTCCCGACAATGATTTGTCAGCTGCGGTGGAAATAGAGCGAGAACGTCGATTGTAGTGAATCCTCGTCTCTGCATTTTATAGTCAGTGCGGCGAGTCGTGCACCGCACGTAGAAGGAGTGAGGTCCGTTCGAAAAAAGTCGAAGATCAATACAGTTGACAAGAGACCCCTCCCGCCGGTCTATCCGACCGGTTCTATCCGTCGCGTTTACCGGCAGGTAATCAGTGCATCAGACCTCCACTCCGGCCTCCCTCGACAAGCTGAAGCTCCGCATTCAGGCGTTGCGTTCCAAGACGATCGCCAATGGCTGCACCGAGGACGAGGCACTGTCTGCGGCCGCCAAGGTCGCCGAGCTGCTGGATCGACATGATCTGTCGCTCTCCGACGTCGAACTGCGCGCGTCGTCGTGCGAGCGGAGGGTCTACGAGACTTTTCGCAAGAAGCGCATTCCGCTGGACGACTGCGTCGGCGCGATCGCTCATTTCTGCGATTGTCGGGTCTGGCGCGAGAAGAACGCGGCCGGCGACAACCGCTATGTGTTCTTCGGTCTCGGCGCGGATGTCGAGGTCGCGCATTATCTGGCCGAATTGATCGACGGTGCCGTGCGCGCTGACCTTGGCCGCTTCAAGACCTCGGTCGACTACGGCAGGTTCCGGCACCAGGAGCGGCATCTGGCCAATGCCTCCTTCGCGCTCGGGATGGTGGCGTCGATCGCGGACAAGCTGGTCGCGATCAAGGCCGGTCGCGATCAGGTCAACGAAAGCACCGGCCGCGGGCTGGTGGTTCTCAAGACGTCGGTGGTCGATGCGGAGTTCGACAAGCTCGACCTGAAGATGCGGACCCAGCGTAGCGCCAGCCGGATGGTGTCGATGACGGCCTATGAAGCCGGTGGCGCCGCCGGCGCGTCGCTCGCCATCAATCCCGGGCTTGGCAAGTCGCAGTCGGGGACCACTCCCAAAGGACGCTGAACGCGTCGGGGGAGGGCGTGCAGCGTCGCCATCATTGCAGTTCAGTCGATCGACTTCTCGAGCTTCTTGGCTGCGCGGAAGTCGTCCATATGCTGCAGGTTCGGCCCGTACGCGGCCTCCTTGGTCAGCAGGTGGTAGATCCGGGCCACGACGGTTTGCAGATGTTTCATGCGTCCGCGCGGCATCGCCCGGGCCTTGCAAAGGGCTCGGACCGCATGCGCCCGGAAATAATCAAAAGCGTCTGACATCGCGGACATAACGTTCCGCTCGATGATTGGTTCTTGGATCAGTTCTTGTTCGCGCGTCCAAAAACGTCTCCAGGAACGCTGTCGAATGGGAGAACTTAGCCAGGCACGAAGCTATGGGACGGGCGAGGCATGTTCTTCTTTTTCTCGAACCGGCTGGGATGTCTCGGCTCGCTGCTGGTCTCCGGGTTGATCACTCTCGCGCTGCTGTTCATGTTTGGGATCGTTCGGTTCTAAACGCCCGCGCGTTCAGGAACCTGGCCCTCGCTGACCAGTTGTTCGCACGCTGGTCCAGCCACGGAGGGCGCCCTTGGAAAGTACGATCATCGGAGAATTCGACACGCGCCGCGGCGCCGAGCTTGCGGTTGAGCATGTCGTGCAGGAATGCGGCGTGCCGCGAACGGACGTCTTCGTACAGCCGGTCGGCGACGCGAACACGTCGGGGACACGCCCGGCCGGTCCTGACGCCAAGGCCGCGCCCGCGCCGGAGGGGCATCAGAAACTGGAAGGCCGGATCGAGGTTTCCGTGGATTTTCACGGCGATGCGCCCGAGAAGATCGCGGACGCCTTGAAGGGCGCAGGTGCAAAGGCGGTCCGAACCAAGTAGCGGCAATCGTGCGGGTCGGCGCCGTGGCTCAGCATGCGGGCAGGCCGCACGCCGTGGCCATGACGATAAGGAACCCCTCGCGCGTTCGGTGCGTTTAGACGCGAATGCGAATGGCGAGGTTGACCTGCTTCAGAGCTCATCGACCCTGATCCCCGGCGACACCGTCTGGCGGCGGTGCGAGGCGCGGCGTGTGGCGGTTCTGAACGATGCTGCCGCTTATTTCGCGGCGCTGCGGGAGGCACTGCTGCAGGCGCAGGATCTCGTCTATATCGTCGGGTGGGATATCCATAGCGAAACCAGGCTGGTCGGAGAGTCCGGGCGAGCGGATGATGGTTTGCCGGAACAGCTCGGCCCATTGCTGCGCGCGCTGGTCCAACGGTGTCCCACCTTGCGGATCAACATTCTCGTCTGGGACTTCGTCTCGTTCTACGCTTCCGAGAGGGAATGGAATTCCGCGGCCAAATTCAGCGCCGACACCGACAGCCGCGTCCGGTTTCACCTGGATTCCACACTTCCATTTGGGTCGGCCCAACACCAGAAGATCGTCTGTGTCGATGGTTCACTGGCGTTCGTCGGCGGGCTCGATCTGACGATCAGGCGCTGGGACACAAGTGATCATGGCGCCGATCACGCCTTGCGCTGCGATCCCCAGGGCAAGCCATATTTGCCGTTTCATGATGTTCAATGCGTGGTCGACAGGGATGCGGCGGCGTGGCTGTTCGACCTCGTGGAGCAACGCTGGCGCGCGGCGGTCCAACAGATTGATGATCGGCGCCCGCTGAAAAGCTTGCGCTGGCCGGCGAATGTGCCGGTCGAGGCCCGGCATATGCCGGTGGGTATCGCCAGGACCGAGGTGGTTTGTCCGGCAGGTTCGACAATCAGGGAGGTGGAACGCTCGTTGATCGCAGCGATCCGGTCCGCGACGAGCTTCGTGTACATCGAGAACCAGTTCACCAGCGCCACCAGGATCGCGCGCGAATTGACGGAGCAGATGCTGCGCGTGCCTTCGCTTCGGGCTCTGGTCGTCACGCCAAAACTGCATTCCTCGTGGCTGGAATCCCAGGCCATGCAGAACGGCCGGGGCGCCTTCATCGACTGCTTCAGTTCGGCCGGCGTCGCCGATCGCATCCGCTTCGTCTACCCGGTGTCGGGGAACGGGGATACGGAATCGGCCGTGATGGTGCACAGCAAGCTCATGATCGTCGACGATCGGATCTTGAGGATCGGTTCGGCCAATTTGAACAATCGGTCGATGGGCGCCGACAGCGAATGTGACCTGATCTTTGAAGCCGCCTCAAGCGAGCACCGGGACTTCATCGCCTCGGTCCGCCGTCGCCTGATCGCCCATTTCTGCGGTCTCGATGAACAGGCCGTCGCGGAAAACGACGATCGTCTTTTTGCCCTGCTGGACGAGGTTTCGGGAGCCGGTGGGACGAAGGCGTTGCGGGACGTGGAATCCTCGGTGCTGACCAGCGCTCTGGCCACGATGGTTCAGCCCGTGGCGGACCCCGAGCGGCCTCTACATCTGGAGCGCGCGGCATCGCGCATGTGGAGCACGAAGACGATCATCGGGATGGTCTCGATAGCCGTGGCGCTTCTTGGACTGGCGATGGCCTGGTCGTACACGTCCTTGAGCGATTTCGCCGACGCGGGCCGGATGTCGACGCTTCTGTCTGCCTATTCGCAGTCCGTCTGGGGGCCGCCGTTCGCGATTGCAGCTTTCGTGGTCGGAGGGTTGGTCGTGTTTCCGGTTCTCGTGCTCATTGCGGCAACTGCTGCCGCACTGGGGCCGTGGCTGGGCTTCGTCACTGCCATGACCGGCGTCTCGCTCAGCGCCTTTGTCCTGTTTGCGATCGGACGGGCACTCGGGCGCGAACGCCTGCAGCGTTTGCTGGGGCGACGTACCGCGCGCATCCAGGAACGTGTCGTCGGCAAGGGCATTCTGGCTGTCGTCGTCATCCGGATGATTCCGGTCGCACCGTTCTCGGTGGTGAATGTCGTGGCTGGCGCGAGCACGCTGCCTCTGCGTGACTTCCTGATCGGAACGCTGCTCGGCATGACGCCCGGCATTCTCGCGATGGCAGTTTTGGGTGCTCAGATCGCTGATCTCGCCAGGAATGCGTCCTGGGTCAACATATTGCTGCTCGCACTGGCGTTCCTGGGCTGGCTCGCGATCTGCGCAGGCGCGCAATTCGTCGCGACGTGGCTCGCCGGGAGGCGTTGATGGCGCCGATGCGCTTCATGACGTGGAATGTGCACGGCACCTTCAATCTCAATCCGAAGTTCGATCTCGAGGGAATCTGTTCCATCATTCGCAAATGGGCTCCCGATGTCGTCGCGCTTCAGGAGGTGGATTCGCGATCGCGATCAGACGATCCGTTTGCGAAGCTGGCGAGTGTCGTCGGCGATCACGGTGTTCACGCCAAGTCGATCGTCACGGCGGATGGCGAATACGGCCAAACGCTCCTGAGCCGGTTTCCATTCTCCGGCCCGCCCGAGATCGTCGACGTGTCGTATCGTGAGCGCGAGCCGCGCAGGGCGATTGCAGCGGGACTGCTGACGCCGGTTGGCGATGTCCGCGTGGTGGCCACGCATCTCGGCCTGAGTATCTACGAGCGCCATGCGCAGGCTCAGGCGCTGGTGAGCCTGGTGAAGCCTGGAAGGACCGTCGTCCTCGGGGATTTCAACGATTGGTTCTGGATCAAATCGGTGCGGCGCGTGCTCGCGCAGACCTGCCCAAACCGGACGCGGCTGCGAACTTTCCCGTCGCATTTGCCCCTTCTACGGCTCGACCGGATCTATGCAACGTCCGACAGCCGGATCGGGAAAGTCTGGACCGACGAAGGGGCGAGGGCCTATTCGGACCATTTGCCTGTTATCGCAGACATCGAGATCTCCATCGGCTCAAACGCACCGTCAGCGCGATAAAAAAGTGCTGTCTACAGAAGGACTTGGCTACTGTGCATGGGGTTGTTTTCGCACATTATGCAGTCGGCCCGCAGTGCCGCTCAGCGTGACCATGAGGAACTCTTTCCTCACCCCCGCGTTATCTGGCCATGACGGAAGACATTTCCTACCGGCGCAAGCCCTTGACCCCCGAGCAGCGGCAGGCGCGCGATGCGACACGCCGTATCGAAGCCGAAAAAGCCATGCGCGAACACGAAGCCGCGCAGAAGGCGTTCTATGCCAACAAGGAGCGGCTGAGGGCCGAACGGTTGGCACGTGAACAGACGGAGGCGAAGGGCTGACCGCACGCGGTCGCCCCGTCAAAGATGTCCTTGCCCGAGAGCGCTGGCCTCAGTGCCGGTGCGGGACGCGCGTCACGCTCAACGCCTGCTTCAGCGCCTGAACGGCACTTGCGAAAGGTCTGCGAGGCGATTGTGCCTCGATCGCTTCGGCTGCGACGCGACAATCATCAGCGACCTTGAGCAACCCGCCTCGCGCGAGGTCCATGGTGGAGAGGGCTGCCTGCTCCAGGCAGACCCGTTCAAGCCGTCGAAACTCCCGCAGTTCTTTGTTCATGCGTCAGCTCTCGATGTCCCCGGGCCATGCGGCGCTGAGTCTGCTTAACGAATGGTAAACATCCCTCCCTAGCTGAGCTGGCTGGCGTAGAGCTGGTCGGTGCCCTGCAGACGCCCGGTGGGCGCAGCCGAGCGGGCTTGACGGCGCTTGGCTTCCGCCGGAAGCTTCAGATGACCCTGACGTGAACCACGGAGACGTTCGCTTCCAGCCAGTCCGATCCCGATCAGCGAAAACGACAATGGAGCTGACCATGACCACGTTCGACAAGCGCGAGCAGGGCTTCGAGGCCAAATTCGTCCACGACGAGGAGCTCATGTTCAAGGCCACGGCCCGGTCCAACAAGCTGCTCGGGCTCTGGGCCGCAACCCAGCTCGGCCTCAGCGGCGATGTCGCAGCCGGCTACGCGACGGCGTTGGTGACGGACCATCTGGAGAGGCAGACGATGGACGAGATCCTCGACAAGGTGTCAGGCGATCTTGCCGCCAAGGGCGTCGCGCGCGACCAGGTGGCAGCCAAGCTTCAGGAATGCATGCACCAGGCCTTGCAGCAACTCGAAGCGGACAAGTGAAAGCAAGCCGGCCCTCGACGGCTGGGATCGGGAGGCGGGTGGTGTCTTGCGGAGGAGTATTTTGGAGCAGCTTCGGCACATCGCCCGGCGCGATCACGCTCGCTGCTGCGATCCTGGTCGGCTGCAGCGGCGCTGAGGTATCGGCCACGCCGCTGACGCCATTTCGCTACGAGGCGCAGGCGCAGCGTCATTGCCCGCACGACCGGGTCGTCTGGCTCGATTTCAGCAAAGGCGTCTACTACGGCAAAGGCCAGAAGCGGTACGCCCAGGGATTTGACGGCAGCTTCGTCTGCCTGAGCGAAGCCCGTGACAGCCTGTATCGGCGTTCGCTGCTTGGACTGCGGTAAGCGTATTTTTCGGGAAGTGCCGGGTGCTCAGGCGAAGGCCAAGGCCACGAGGCTGGAGCACAGCAGGACCAAACCACCGGCGGTCAATGCCAGGAAGCCATCGGATACGAGGTCATGGTTGCGCATGGGACACCTGCCGCTCTCGTCTTCGATGCTCGATCGGATCGCTTAAAAATGTCCGAACGCGCCGTCTTGAAAGGGTGATGCTTGCCGCCCGCGCGAGTGCCTCAGGCCCTCGTGCGGTAACCTTCAAACGCATGGGCCAGGAAGATCCCCGCGCTTACCAAACCCATCAGTGCCGAAACCGTCTCGATCATCGTCTTATTCCATTCCGCCCTGCACGCGAGAAAACGCGGGCGGCCTTGCACAGTCAAAAGAATTCCAGTGAGCGGCGCGACAATGGGGGTGGAGTGAGGATTTGGCGCAACAGAATGTCCGGCCACGGCACAGAGCAGGGCGCCCGCGCCCCGTAGTTCAACGGGGCGAACGCATACGCCCCGTTTACCATCCCGGCGTGAACGCTGTGGGCTCCCCATTTCCGCCGTGTTCGGGTTGCGTTATCGTTACCACTTCCGACGCGGTGGTGGGCCGCCTCGGAGCAAAGGACCGGATAGCGCTGCCCCGTAGCCAAAGCGGGTTAGGTACGCCTCCGGCGAAATGGTATTTGGGGCGAATGGGGATCCGTCAGTCAGATTCGGTTTTGCGGGTCGCGCGCGCTGCTGCGGCGGCCGCGACCTGCCTTGCGCTCGCCAATTGCGCCTCCTCCAACAAATTCGCCAGCCGCGTCGATCCGAAATACGGCGTGTCCTCGAGCCCCCGGGTGGTGGCTTTGGGCGATCCGGTCCCGAAGGGCGGCGGCGCCTACCGCGTCGGCAAGCCCTATGTGGTGGGTGGCCGGACCTATGTGCCCGAAGAGGACGTCAACTACCGCGCCGAGGGCATGGCCTCCTGGTACGGCGACGATTTCCACGGCCGCCTGACTGCCAATGGCGAAGTGTTCGACATGGGCTCGCTGACCGCGGCGCATCCGACCCTGCCGATGCCGTCCTATGCGCGAGTGACCAACGTCTCGAACGGCAAGTCGCTGATCGTCCGCGTCAATGACCGCGGGCCCTACCACGGCAACCGGCTCATCGACGTCTCGAACAAGGCCGCCGAACTGCTTGAATTCAAAGGCAATGGCATCGCCAAGGTCCGTGTCGAATATGTCGGGCGGGCGCCGCTGGAAGGCTCCGACGACCGCCAGCTGATGGCGACCTTGCGCACCGGGACCCCGGCGCCGTCGCCCTCGATGGTCCGTGTCGCCTCGGCGAGGCCGTTCGTGCCGGAGTTGCCGTCGTCGAACCGCGGCGCCATGCGCGGCGACGTTCCGACGCCGGAGGGACGGCCCTACAATCTTGGCAACACCTCCCCCGACATGGCTTCACTCAGTGCGACCTCGGAAATGTCGGCCTCGAGCCGTAACCGGGGCCGGGCGCTCCAGAACGCCCGCGCCGTGTCCTATGATGGGGACGGACGCTATGCGACCGAGAGCGCGCCGTCCGGCGCCTACGCCTCGGACGGGGCTGCTGAGGCCCGCGGCATCCTGAGCGGCCGCGGCCTCTACTGAGCCGCGCTTTCCTTCAAGAACCTCACCAGCGCCGCATTCACCTCGTCGGGCCGCTCCTGCTGGACCCAATGGCCGGCGCCCTCGATGATCAGCTTTCGCTCCAGATTGGGCAGCACGCGCTTGAGCTCGTTGACGCGCTTGGCTCCGATCAGGCCGGTGATGACGGCGTCTTTCGAGCCGGCAATGAAGAGCGAGGGCTGGTGGATCTGCGCATCCTGCCAGGGCGCCGTCAGCTCCCAATTGCGGTCGAGGTTGCGATACCAGTTCAGCCCGCCACGAAAACCGGATTTGCGGAAGGCTTCAGTGAAATAGGCAAGGTCAGTCTCGCTGAGCCAGGCCGGCAGAGGCTCCTCCGGGTTGCCGTGGCCGAGGAAGCCCTTGCCCTCCTGCACGAACATTGCCGCGGAGGGATCGGCAAGGCCCCGCCCGCCGAGCACGATGCGCATGGTGCGCGCGACGTCGTGCTCGAACTCGGCCTCGGCAACGCCGGGCGCCTGGAAATACTGCCAATAGAAATTGCTGATGCCGCCCTGGCGCAGGAGGTCGAGCGGCTTGCCGCGGCCGCGGAAGGGCGGCGGCACGCTCAGGCCAGCGACAGCCGTGAAGATGTCGGGCCGGAACAGCGCCGCGTGCCAGGCCACCGGAGCACCCCAATCGTGGCCGACCACCATCGCCTTGGTCTCGCCAAGTGCCTGCACGAGGCCGACGACGTCGCCGACCGTGTCGAAGATCGAATAGGCCGTCGCCTCGGGCGGCGCTGAGCTTTGGCCATAGCCGCGCATGTCGGGGGCGACGACGCGAAACCCGGCCTGCGCCAGCGCCGGGATCTGGTGGCGCCAGGAGTAGGAGAGTTCCGGCCAGCCGTGGCATAGCACCACCAGCGGCCCCTGACCGGCTTCGCGGATGAACAGGTCGATGCCATTGGCCTTGATTACGCGGGTGGATGACATCGCTTTTCCGCCTTGTTTCAGGGGTTTGGTCAGAAAATCTGAGGTGCCACGATAGGGGCGGGACGAGAATCGTGCAATCTCGGGACAAGCGGCCACCCCGTGTTGTTCGCACCCGCTCCAACTGTTAGAACGCCGCTCTCAGGGCTTGGCCATGGAATTTCATCTTTCCTCGTTGGGGCGCACCCGGTTCATCGCCGGAGCGCTGGCGCGCGGGCTGATCGCGACGGCTGTGGTGGCGGCCATCGGCTGGGGCGGGGCGCTCTACGCCGCCAACCAGAGCGTTCAGGGCGCCAAGAAAACAGATGATGCCGGCTTCGACGGCGACGCCCCGACCGCGATCCTGATCGAGGCGTCCAGCGGCAGCGTGCTGTTCGAGAAGAACGCCGACGAACTGCGTGCGCCCTCGAGCATGATGAAGCTGATGACCGCCGAGGTCGTCTTCAACGCCATCAAGAAGGGCGACATCAAGCTGACCGACGAATACCGGATCAGTGAGAACGCCTGGCGCCGGGGCGGCGCGCCCTCCGGCGGCTCGACCATGTTCGCCGCGATCAACAGCAAGGTCACCGTCGACGATCTCCTGCACGGGGCGATCATCCAGAGCGGCAACGACGCCTGCATTGCGCTCGCCGAAGCCATGGCGGGCAACGAGCGGATTTTCGCCGCCGACTTCATGACCAAGCGCGCCCGCGAGCTTGGCCTGACGAAGTCGACCTTCGGCAATTCCAACGGCTTGCCCGACCCCGCCAACAAGATGACGGTGCGCGAGCTCGGCATCCTCGCCCGGCACATCATTCTCGATTTCCCCGAATTCTATAAACTGTTCGGCGAGAAGGAATACACCTGGAACAAGATCCGCCAGCCCAACCGCAATCCGTTGCTCAATTCCATGGAAGGCGCCGACGGTCTGAAGACCGGCTACACCAAGGAAGGCGGCTACGGCATGGTCGGCTCGGCCGTGCAGAACGGCACGCGGCTGATCGTCGTCGTCAACGGGCTGGAAGACCCCGAAGATCGCGCCACCGAAGCCAAGAAGATGCTGGAATGGGGTTTTCGCAATTTCGAGACCCGCACCCTGATCGCGGCCGATCAGCCCGTCGGCTACGCCAAGGTGTTCGGCGGCGAGAGCCGTTCGGTGAAACTGGTCGCCAAGACGCCCGTGAAAGTGATGGTGCACAAGAACGGCAGCGACAAGCTGATCGCGCGCGTCGTCTATAGCGGCCCGGTGCGCGCGCCGGTCGAGGCCGGGCAGAAGGTCGGGCTGGTCAGGGTCTGGCGCAGCGGCAACATCGCGGTGGAGACGCCGGTCTATGCTGCAGACGCGATCGGCACTGGCTCGACCGTGCGCCGCGCGATCGACGGCGCCAGCGAGCTCGTGATCGGCATGTTCCGTGCGGGCGCCGAGAAGCTCTGATCATGAGTGAAAGTGCGGTAAAGTGGCCGTCCGGACGCGGGCGTTTCGTCACCTTTGAAGGCGGCGAGGGCACTGGCAAGTCGACCCAGATCAAGAAGCTCGCCGATCGTCTCAAGGCAGCCAGGATGCGCATCCTCGTCACGCGCGAGCCGGGCGGCTCGCCGGGCGCCGAGATCATGCGGCATCTGGTGCTGTCAGGCATGGGCAAACTGCTCGGACCCGAGGCCGAGACGTTGCTGTTCGCGGCCGCGCGCGACGACCATGTCCGCACCGTGATCCAGCCCGCGCTCAACCAGGGCACCTGGGTGCTGTGCGACCGCTTCGCCGACTCGACGCGGGCCTATCAGGGCAGCCTCGGCCGGGTACCGGCGGCGCTGATCAACGCGATGGAGCGGGTCACGATCGGAGATCTCAAGCCGGACCTCACCATCATCCTTGATCTGCCGGTCGAGATCGGCTTGCAGCGCGCGGCCGCACGCCGCGGCAGCGGCACGCCGGACAGGTTCGAGGCCGAGAAGCTCGGTTTCCATCAAGGTCTGCGCGAGGCCTATCGCAAGATCGCAGCGGACGATCCTGCGCGCTGCGTGCTGATCGACGCCAATTCCGACCCTGATACGGTTGCCGGACGCATCTGGACCGCGTTGCGTGATCGCCTGCTTCCGACGCCGGCATCGGTGGTGTCCATATGAGCCCGCGTCAGACCGAGCGCGAAACCGCCATTTCTCATCCGCGCGAGACGAGCGTTCTGTTCGGCCATCGCGAGGCCGAGACCGCGCTGCTCGCCGCCTATCGCAGCGGGCGCATCCCGCATGCCTGGCTGATTGGCGGGCCGCAAGGCATCGGCAAGGCGACGCTGGCCTATCGGATGGCTCGCTTCGTGCTCGCTCACGGCCAGCCGCTGGCGCTTTCGGTGCAGCGCGCCGAGGATCTCGCCATCAATCCTGATGACGCCGTGGCGCGGCAGGTTGCGGCGAGCTCGCATGGGGGCCTGTTGACGCTGGAGCGCACCGCCAACGATCGCGGCGTGATGCGCACGGTAATCACCGTGGACGAGACGCGCGAGACGATCGGTTTCTTCGGCTCGACCGCGGCGGCCGAAGGCTGGCGCGTCTGCATCGTCGATACCGTCGACGAGCTCAATCCAAATGCCGCCAACGCGCTGCTGAAAATTCTCGAGGAGCCGCCGCAGCAATCGCTGTTCCTGCTGGTGAGCCACGCGCCGGCGCGCGTGCTCGCCACAATTCAGTCGCGCTGCCGCAAGCTGCGCCTGCGCGCGCTCGCAATTGACGACGTGATTGGAGCAGCCGCCACCGCGGCCGATCTCGACCCGAATGATCCGGCGTTGCGCGAGGCGGCGGAGGCGTCCGAGGGCAGCGTCGCGCGGGGGCTGACGCTGCTCGGCGGTGACGCCCTGAAGCTCCAGCAACGTACGGCCGCGCTGCTGGCGCGACTGCCGCAGGTCGATCCGCGCGAATTGCACACGCTCGGCGAATCGCTCGGCACGAGCGACCGCGTTGCGCTTGCCGCCTTCATCGACGGCATCGATCGCTGGATCGCGGAACGCCTGCACGCCGACGAGGCCAATGCCAACCAGAACCTGCCGCGCCTTGCGCGCCTAGCTGAGGTATGGGAAAAGATCGTCCGCGCCGCGCGCGACACCGAAACCTACAATCTGGAGCGAAAGCCCTTGGTTTTCTCGGTGTTCGGCTGGCTGGCGGACGCAACGCGCTAGAGCATGATCCGGAAAACTGTGCAGCGGTTTTCCAATGGGATCATGCTCAAGACAATAAACTAACGCAGGTTCGTTTCCAAATTTCGAGAAGCCGGTAAAGGAATTCGTCGTGGCAGCGCGAGCTAAGAAAACCGCTAAGGGCAAGAGCAGCAAGAAGGCCGCCACGAAGGCCGTCAAGAAATCCGCGAAGAAGCCCGTGAAGGCGCTCGCGCGCAAAGCTGCCAAGAAGGTCAAGAAAGCCACGAAGACCAAAAAGACGGCTGCCAAAAAAACCGGGAAGAAGAGCGCCGCGAAGACGGCAAAGAAGGCAGCGAAGAAGCAGGTCGTTGCCAAGAAGACGGTGAAGACAGCGACCAAAAAGCCAGCCAAGGCTTCGGCGAAGAACGAGACTTCGGCAAAAAATAAGGCTTCGGCGAAAAACAAGGCCCCGGCGAAGATGATAGCCAAGACGACGAGGGTGGCTGCGCCCGCCGTGGCCGCCGGACCCGCTCCAGTCCCCACGCCGCCGAAAGTTGTGAAGCCCGATGTATCGAAGCCCAAGGCTCCGCGCGCACCGAAGTCCGTCGCCACGCCGCAGGCCACCACGCCGGTGACCGTCCCCGCGCGCGACAACGTCTTCTACATCACGACTGCGATCGCCTATCCCAATGGCAGTCCTCACATCGGCCACGCCTATGAGGCAATCGCGACCGATACGTTGGCGCGGTTCGCACGACTCGACGGCAAGGACGTGTTCTTCCTGACCGGCACCGACGAGCACGGCCAGAAGATGGTTCAGACCGCGGCCAGCGAAAAAATGTCCGTCTCGGAGCTCGCGGCCCGCAATGCCGGCCGTTTCAAGCAGATGGACGAGCGCCTCAACGTGTCGTTCGACCGTTTCATCCGCACCACCGAGGAGCAGCATCATCGCTCCAGCCAAGAGATCTGGCGACGCATGGAAGCGAACGGGGACATCTATGCCGACATTTATGCCGGCTGGTACTCCGTGCGTGACGAAGCCTATTACGCCGAGGACGAGACGCGCCTGAACGACGACGGGGTGCGGCTCGGGCCGCAGGGAACGCCGGTCGAATGGGTCGAGGAGAAGAGCTATTTCTTCCGCCTGTCGGCCTATCAGGACAGGCTGCTCAAGCTCTACGAGACGCAGCCCAATTTCATCGGCCCCGACTCCCGCAAGAACGAGGTGGTGAGCTTCGTCAAGGGCGGCCTGCGCGATCTCTCGATCTCGCGCACGACGTTCGATTGGGGCGTCAAGGTGCCCGGTGACGAAGAGCACGTGATGTATGTCTGGGTCGACGCGCTCACCAACTACATTACCGGCGTCGGCTTCCCCGACGAGAGCGACAAAAACTGGCGTTATTGGCCTGCCGACGTGCACATCATCGGCAAGGACATCATCCGCTTCCATGCGGTGTACTGGCCGGCGTTCCTGCTGTCGGCCGGGATCCCACTACCGAAGCGGGTCTATGCCCACGGCTTCCTGTTCAGCAGGGGCGAGAAGATGTCGAAGTCGGTCGGCAACGTGGTCGATCCCTTCAACCTCGCCGACCAGTACGGCGTCGACCAGATGCGCTATTTCTTTCTGCGCGAAGTGCCGTTCGGCCAGGACGGCAACTACAATCACGAGGCCATCGTCGCGCGCATCAATGCCGATCTCGCCAACGATCTCGGCAACCTCGCGCAGCGCTCGCTGTCGATGATCGCTAAGCAGCTCGGCGGCGTACTCCCGGAGCCCGGCGAATTCAGCGACAACGACAAGGCGATCCTGTCACAGGCTGACGGCATGCTCGCGGCGTCCCGCGAAGCGATGGCGACGCAGCAAATCCATCACTGGCTCAACGCCGTATGGGCCGTGGTCGCGGAAGCCAACCGCTATTTCGCGGGCGAAGCGCCGTGGGCGCTCGCCAAGACCGATCCAGTCAGGCAGAGGACGGTGCTCTACGTCACCGCCGAAGTCGTGCGCCAGATCGCGATCCTGGCCCAGCCGGCGATGCCGACGGCCTCGGGATTGCTGCTGAACAGCCTCGGGATCCCCGAAGGGGAGCGCAACTTCGCCGCGCTCGGCGGTGCAACGCGCATCGCGCCCGGTACGACGCTGCCCGCGCCGACGCCGGCCTTCCCGCGCTACATCGAGCCGGCAGCCTAAAGGCGTTCGCACCATGCTGGTCGACAGCCACTGCCACCTGGATTTTCCGGATTTTGCGGAGGATCTCGACGGGATCGTGTCGCGGGCGCGAGCGGCCGGCATCGGCCGCATGGTCACCATTTCGACTCGGGTGAAAAAGCTGAACCAGCTTTTGTCTATCGCCGAGCGCTATGACGACGTCTATTGCTCGGTCGGCACCCATCCGCATAACGCCGATGAGGAAGACGGCATCGCGCCGGACGAGCTGATTGCGCTGACGCAGCACCCCAAGGTCGTCGCGCTCGGCGAAGCCGGGCTCGACTATTTCTACGACAACGGCTCGCCGGAGGCGCAGGCGAGGGGCTTTCGTGCCCACATCGCTGCCGCCCGCGCCACCGGCTTGCCGCTGGTAATCCACACCCGCGAGGCGGACCAGGATTGCGGCCGTATCCTAGAAGAGGAGACGGCAAAAGGATCGTTTCGCGCCGTGTTGCATTGTTACACCGGCGGGCGCGAGCTGGCGCTGAAGGCGGTCTCGCTCGGGCTCTATATCGGCTTCACGGGCATCCTGACCTTCAAGAAGTCCGAGGCCCTGCGCGCGCTTGCGGCCGAACTGCCGTCCGACCGCATTTTGGTTGAAACAGACTCGCCCTACCTTGCGCCCGGCAAGTTCCGGGGCAAGCGCAACGAACCGGCCTATGTGGTCGAGGTCGCAAAAGTGCTCGCCGAAACACGCGGCGTGTCGTTTGACGAGATCTCGCGCCAGACAAGCGAAAACTTCTTTCGCCTGTTCTCCAGGGTGAAAGCTTAGAACTGGGAGCCGCATGACGCTGACGCTGACGATCCTGGGCTGCGGCTCCTCCGCCGGCGTGCCGCGCCCGGCACTCGGCTGGGGTGCCTGCGATCCCACCAATCCCAAGAACCGCCGTCGCCGCTGTTCGCTGCTGGTCGAGCAGACATCGGACGAGGGCACCACGCGTATCGTGATCGACACCTCGCCGGACCTGCGCGAGCAATTGCTCTCGACCAATGTCGACCACATCGATGCAGTGTTCCTGACCCACGAGCACGCCGATCAGACCCACGGCATGGACGATCTGCGTTCGGTCGTGATGCACATGCGCCGGCGGATTCCGACCTATCTCAATCAGACGACCGCGAACGACATCATGTCGCGGTTTTCCTATTGCTTCGTCTCGCCGGCGGGCAGCGACTATCCGCCGATCCTGACGGCGCAGTCGATCGAGGCCGGCGAAAGCCAGACCATCCAGGGAAAGGGTGGCGCGGTGACGATGACCGCCTTCCTGGTGCAGCACGGCAACATTCCCGCGCTGGGCTATCGCATCGGCGATGCCGCCTACACACCCGACCTCAACGACATCCCGCGCGAGAGCTGGGGCGCACTGGAAAATCTGGATCTCTGGATCGTCGATGGCCTCCGCTACACCAGCCATGTCAGTCATTTCAGCATCAACGACGCGTTGTCCTGGATCGAGCGCTTCAAGCCGAAGCGCGCCGTCATCACCAATATGACGGCCGACGTCGATTATGAGGTGATCCGGCAGTCGCTGCCGGCGGGCGTGGTGCCCGCGTATGATGGGCTGCGGCTGGAGACCCGCTGAACCTGCGGTGGAAATTTCGGCGAGAGCCGGCATACTGCTTGCTTGCGCTAGCCCCATCATGTTGATCTAACGTCTGAAAGACAGGGCGCTGGGCAGAGGCGATATCCATGCAGGACCGGCGTGCGACGTACGATCGCCGGGACTTCTGAATCGCCTCGTGTGAGGATGGGGATCGCGTTGGCAGGGGACGATGTCACGAGCCGGGGACCGGTGCGACGCGCGCTGGATCTCCTTTATCTCGGTGCGGGCTACGCCGCCGGCGCCTTCATGGTTGCGATCTTTGCAATCATGATGATCATGTCGATCGGGCGCCAGTTTGCGGTCAACATTCCCGCCGGCGATGATTTCGCCTCCTGGTGCATGGCGGCGATGGCATTCCTCGGCCTCGCTCACACCTTCAAGCGCGGCGAGATGATCCGGGTCGGCCTGCTGCTGGAGCGTCTGCATGGGCGCTCCAAGCAGGTAGCGGAGGTCGTGGCCCTCGGTATTGCCGCCGCTTTCATCCTCTATTTCACCCGGCATGCCGTGCAGATGACCTACGATTCCTGGCGCTTCAACGACGTGGCGCAGGGCGTCGTCGCGCTTCCGCTCTGGATTCCGCAGCTCGGGTTTTCCGGCGGACTCGTGATCCTCTCGATCGCGCTCATTGATGAAATGGTCAGTGTCGTCAGCGGCAACCGGCCGAGCTACGAGAAGGGCTCACCGGACGAGACCCCGGACGAATTCATCGAGCGGATCTCACAGGGCGGCGGAGGTTGACGATGGCCAATCTCGGCATGATTGAACTGTCGTTCATTCTGCTCGGCGTCATGATCGTGCTGCTGGGAAGTGGCATCTGGATCGCGGTTTCGCTGGGGCTCGTCGGCTTCGTGGCGATGGCGCTGACCACCAGCCTGCCGCTCGGCTCGGTGCTTGCGACCACGACATGGAGCGCAAGCTCGTCATGGACGCTGGCCGCGCTGCCGCTGTTCATCTGGATGGGCGAGATCCTCTTCCGCACCAAATTATCCGAGGAAATGTTTCGAGGCCTGTCGCCCTGGGTTCAGTGGCTGCCGGGGCGTCTCACTCATGTCAACGTGATCGGCTGCGGCATCTTCGCGGCGGTGTCGGGCTCGTCGGCGGCGACCTGTGCGACCATCGGGAAGATCGCGCTGCCCGAACTGGACAAGCGTGGTTACGACAAGAGCCTTAGCCTCGGCTCGCTCGCGGGCTCCGGTACGCTCGGCCTGCTGATCCCGCCGTCGATCCCGATGGTGGTCTATGCGGTCACGGCGAATGTCTCCGTGCTTCAGGTGTTCCTCGGCGGCTTCCTGCCCGGCGTGCTCGTGATGGTGCTCTATTCCGGCTACATCATCATCTGGTCGCTGCTGAACCCGAAGAAGATTCCGCCGCGCGATCCCCCGATGCCGTTCCGCCAGAAGCTGCGGGAGTCGGCCAGGCTTGCGCCCTGCCTGTTGCTGATCCTGGCGGTCTTCCTCTCGCTCGTGCTCGGCTTTGCGACGGCGACGGAATGCGCCGCCTGGGGCGTTTCGGGCGCGCTGCTGCTGGCGTGGTGGAGCCGCACGCTCACGCGCAAGAACTTCCTCGAAAGCATCATGAGCGCGACGCGCCTGACCTGCATGATCATGCTGATCCTGGCGGGCGCAGCCTACACGACCGCAGCGATGGCCTATACGGGCATTCCGGCGGCGCTTGCCACCTGGGTCCAGGGCCAGCAGCTCACGCCGGGCATGCTCGCGCTGTATCTGAGTATCATGTACATCATCCTGGGATGCCTGATCGACGGCATCTCAATGATCGTCCTGACCGCCGTGATCGTGCTGCCGATGGTCAGGCAGGCCGGTCTCGACCTGGTCTGGTTCGGGGTCTATCTCATCATCCACGTCGAGATGGCGCAGATCACGCCGCCGGTCGGTTTCAATCTGTTCGTGCTCCAGAACATGAGCGGGCGCGACACTTTCACCGTTGCGCGGGCGGCGTTCCCGTTCTTTGTCCTGCTGCTCGCGGCCGTGTTCATCATCACGGAATATCCGCAGATCGTGATGTTCTTGCCCAAGCTCGCCTTCCCAGACTGAGCGTACCGTTTTGAAATTGACTGTGAGGAGAAGCCCGATGATGTCTCGTTTATTCCGCGCATCCCTGATCGCCGGCGCCGTGCTGGCCGCGACACCCGCTTTGGCTCAGACCAAATGGAATCTGCCGGCAGCGTATCCGGCCGACAATCCGCACTCCGAGAACCTCGTTGCTTTCGCCAAGGACGTCGAAGCTGCCACTTCCGGCAAGCTCCAGATCACGGTTCATCCCGGCGCCTCGCTGTTCAAGGCGCCCGATATCAAGCGCGCGGTGATGACCGGGCAGGCGCAGATGGGCGAAGTCTTGCTGTCGATCCACGAGAACGAGGATCCGGTGTACGGGGTCGATGTGGTGCCGTTTCTGGCGACCAGCTTTCCGGACGCCATGAAGCTCTATCAGGCGTCGAAGCCGCTGATTACGAAGAAGCTCGATGCGCAGGGGCTCAAGCTGCTGTTCGTCGTGCCGTGGGCGCCGCAGGGCGTCTATGTCAGCAAGCCGCTTGCGACCATCGAAGACATGAAGGGCCTGAAATGGCGGGCCTATAACGTTGGGACCGCGCGTATTGGCGAGCTCGTCGGCGCGCAATCGGTCACCATTCAGGCTGCGGAGTTGCCGCAGGCGCTTGCCACCGGCGTCGTGAACTCCTTCATGTCGTCCGGCGGCACGGGCTATGATGCGAAGGCATGGGAGTCGCTGAAATACTTCTATGACGTGCAGGCCTGGATCCCGAAGGACTACACTTTCGTCAATAAGGCTGCGTTCGAGGCGCTCGACAAGCCGACCCAGGAGGCCATCCTCAAGGCCGCAGCGACCGCCGAAACCCGCGGCTGGAAGGCCTGGCAGGACAAGAGCACCTGGTACATCGATCAGCTCAAGGCCAAGGGCATGACGGTCGAGCCGCCGAGCCCGGCCCTGAAGGCCGGATTCCAGAAGATCGGCGAACAGCTCACCGCCGACTGGCTCAAGAAGGCGGGAGCCGACGGCCAGGCCCTGGTTGACGCCTATAAGAAGATGTGAGGGCGGGAGGCTCGGCGAACCCGACCTCGTCGAAACTGCGAAACGACTTCGCGGCGACACGCAACCGCCGCGGAGGTCGAGACAAGCTCAGGCCGAGATCGCCTTCGCCGATCCCGCTTCGTTGCGCAGCAGGAATTTCTGGATCTTTCCCGTCGACGTTTTCGGGATCGGCCCGAACACGACGGCCTTCGGCGTCTTGAAGCCGCTCATATGCGAGCGGCAGAAGGCGATGATGTCGGCTTCGCTCGCGCTGGCGCCGTCCTTCAGCTCGACGAAGGCGCAGGGCACTTCGCCCCATTTCGGATCGGGCTTTGCGACCACGGCGGCGAACAGCACGGCGGGGTGCTTGTAAAGGATGTCCTCGACCTCGACAGAGGAAATGTTCTCGCCGCCGGAGATGATGATGTCCTTGGAGCGATCCTTGATGATGACGTAGCCGTGCGCGTCGAGCACGCCGAGGTCTCCGGTGTGAAACCAGCCGCCTTCGAAAGCTTCCTTCGTCGCCTTGTCGTTCTTGAGGTAGCCCTTCATCACGATGTTGCCGCGGAACATGACTTCGCCGATGGTCTCGCCGTCGCGCGGCACCTGCCTCATGGTCTGGGGATCGATGACGGTGACGCCTTCCTCGAGCGGGTAGGGCACGCCCTGCCGCCGCTTCAAGCTGGCGCGCTCGGCTGCGGGCAGATCATCCCAGCCTGGCTGCTCGGCGCAGACGGAGGCGGGGCCGTAGACCTCGGTCAGGCCGTAGACGTGCGTCAGCTTGATCCCGATGCTCTCGGCGCCCTCGAGCACCGCGACCGGCGGCGCGGCACCGGCGATGAGCCCGACGACCCGGCGCGCGGCACCACCCTTCGGCGCATCGGGTGCGTTGATCAGCGTGTTGTAGACGATCGGCGCGCCGCACATGTGGGTGACGCCGTGCTGCTTGATCAGCTCGAAGATCTTGGTCGGCTCGACCTTGCGCAGGCAGACATTGATGCCGGCGGCCGCCGCAATGGTCCAGGGGAAGCACCAGCCGTTGCAGTGGAACATCGGCAGCGTCCAGAGATAGACCGGATGCTGGCCGAGTTGGCCCGCGAGGATGTTGCTGACGGCATTCAGATAGGCGCCGCGATGATGGGTCACGACGCCCTTGGGATTTCCCGTGGTGCCAGAAGTGTAGCTCAGCGCGATCGCGTCCCATTCGTCCTTCGGCGGGATGGCGGTGAAATCGGGATCGCCTTGCGCGACGGCAGACTCGTAGTCGATCTCGCCGATGCGCCTGCCGCCCTTGAATGCGGCGTCGTCGACGTCGATCACGAACGGTTTTGGACCACTCATCTGCGTGAGCGCATCGGTGATCACGCCGGAAAACTCCGGGTCGACCAGAATGATCCTTGCGCCGCCATGGTCGAGCTGAAATGCGATCGAAGGCGCATCGAGCCGGATGTTCAGGGCGTTGAGCACGGCACCCGTCATGGGTACGGCGAAATGCACCTCGTTCATCGCCGGAATGTTCGGCAGCATCGCCGCGACGGTGTCGCCGACGCCGATGCCCTTGCCGGCAAGATACGAAGCAAAGCGCTTGCAGCGCTCATGGGTCTCGCGCCAGGTGAAGCTGCGCCCCTCGTAGACCGTGCTAACGTGATCGGGATAGACCGCGGCGCTGCGCGCAAGGAAGCTCAACGGGCTCAGCGGCACGTAGTTGGCGGGCGTCTTGTCGAGACCGATATTGTACTGGTTCTGCCGCTCGCTCATCGACACCTCCCTCACGCGCCGGCTTACAGGAATCCGATGGAGATCCACGGAAACACGGCGACGACGATCAATCCTACCAGCAGTGCCAGCAGATAACCCCAGATCGGCCTGATGCCTTCGGCCGGATCGACGCGTCCGATGGCGCAGGCGGCATAATAGCCGACCCCGAAGGGCGGGGCGAATAGCCCGATACCCATGGCGAGAATGATCACCATGGCATAGTGCACCTCGTGCACGCCGACCGCACGCGCAATCGGAAACAACAGCGGCCCGAACAGCACGATCGCCGGGATGCCCTCCAGCACGCTGCCAAGGATGGTGAAGGCCAGGATCGAGACGGCGATGAAGGTCGCCGCGCCGCCCGGCAGTCCGGTCATGGCCGACGCCAGCGCGCGCGAGAAGCCTGATTGCGTCAGGCCCCAGGCCATGCCGGTGGCCGTGCCGATGATCAGCAGGATCGCGCCCGACAGCGCGGCGGTTTCGACCAGCATGGGAAACAGCCGCCGCCAGTCGAAGCGGCGGTAGACCAGGAGGCCGACCAGGGCGCCATAGACGATGCCGATGGTGGAGACTTCGGTGGCGGTCGCGATGCCTTCGACCACAGCGTAGCGGATCACGAAGGGCAGCGCGAGCGCGGGCAGGGCGATGATGAAGGTCTTGCCGATCTCGCCACCTGTGGCGCGTCGGACATGGCTCATGTCCTCGTGGCGGTAGCGCCACCACACCAGCATGCACAGCGTGATCGCCAACACCACCCCGGGCAGCAGGCCGCCGGTGAACAAAGCGGCGATCGAGACGCCCGTGACCGATCCGATCGTGATCAGCACGAGGCTCGGCGGAATGGTTTCGGTCTGCGCGCCGGTGGCGGCAAGAAGCGCGACGAGGTCGCCGGGCTTGGCGCCGCGCTGCTTCATCTCCGGGAACAGCACGGGCGCGACCGCCGCCATGTCGGCCGCCTTGGCGCCGGAGATGCCGGAGACCAGATACATCGCGCCGACCAGGACGTAATGCAGCCCGCCGCGGACATGGCCAAGCAGGCTCGCAAGGAACGCCACCATGGCCCGTGCCATGCCGGTCATTTCGATCAGGAGCCCCAAAAATACGAACAGCGGCACCGAGAGCAAGATGAGGTGGCTCATGCCCTCGTCCATCCGCCCGACCAGCACCATCACCGGCGTGCGCGTGGTCAGCGCCAGATAGCCGAAGATCGCGAGCCCGAAGCCGAACGCGATGGGAACGCCGGCAAAGACGCAGAAGCCGGCGACGCCGACGAAGAAGATGACGAGGTTGAGATTGCCGAGCGGCCGCAGATAAGGCTGCGCCAGCCAGAACAAGCCGACGATGACGGCAACGGTGACCGCGGCCGTCAGCACCATGCGGTAATCGGCTGCGCGCAGCAGCCGCAACAGCGCGAACACCGCCATCAGGCAGATTCCGGCCGGCAGCGCCGCGGCGCGCCACATATTGGAGATCTGCAGCGCCGGCGTGGTGATGAAGCTTTCCTCGTAGGCGTAGTCCCAGGACGGCCAGACGATCAGCGCCAGGAAGGCCAGCGCCGCGCAGGTCGCGACCAGATCGAGCCAGGCCCGCGTGGCCGGCCTGGTGCTGGCGACAACCGCGGTCATGCGCATGTGCTCGGAGCGGCGGAACGCGACCGCCGCGCCCAGCATGGCGAGCCACAGGAACAGGATCGAGGCAAGCTCGTCCGACCAGATCAGCGGCCTGTGCAGCCCGTAGCGCGCGACCACGCCGGCAAACAGGATTGCGATCTCGGTGACCACCAAAATGGCCGCCGGGATTTCGACGAGGAGCCCGAGTGCGCGCTCCGTCGAGGCCAGCAACGAAGGTCGGCGAGGGGACCGAACAGTCGCCTCGCCCGCCACTCCGTTCACTTCGACCTCGATATGAGCCATGACGGCTCCAACGCGTTACGACAGCTTGCCGACCGCCTTTTCCAGCAGGTCCCAGGCCTGATCGCCGTATTTACCTTTCCACTCGGCATAGAAGCCGGCGGACCGCAGCTTGTCGCGGAACGGCGCGACTGCGGGCTGGTTGAAGGTCAGGCCCTTGCCCGCGAGCTCCTGCTGCAGGTTGGCATTGAGCTTGGCGGTATCCTCACGTTCCTTGAGCGCTGCGGCATTGATGTTCTTGGCGACGATGGTGCGCACATCCTCGGGCAGGCTGCTCCAGGCCTTGCGGTTGGCCAGGAACCAGAAGCCGTCCCACATGTGGTTGGTCAGCGAGCAGTATTTCTGCACTTCGTAGAGCTTGGCGGTCGAGATGATCGCCAGCGGGTTCTCCTGTCCCTCGACGATTCTGGTCTGCAGCGCGGAATAGACCTCGGCGAAATTGATCGAGGCGGGCGCCGCATCGAACGCCTTGAACATCGAGGTCCACAGCGGCGACACCGGCACGCGGATCTTGAAGCCCTTGAGATCGTCCGGACCGGTGATCGGCTTGCTCGACGACGTGGTCTGGCGGAAGCCGTTGTCCCAGATCTTGTCCATGACCTCGAGACCGGCCTTCTTGATCTCGCCGCGGACAAAGGCGCCGAGATCGCCGTCTATTGCCTTCCAGACCGTGCCATAGTCCGGGAACGCGAATCCGATGCCGTTGATGGAGGCCGCCGGTACCAGGGTCGACAGGATCAGTCCCGACAGCGTGAAGAACTCGACGCCGCCGGACCGAATCTGGCTCAGCATGTCGGTGTCGGACCCGAGCTGGTTGTTCGGGAAGATCTGGAGGTCGAACTTGCCGTTGGTCTCGGCCTTGATCGCCGCCGCCATCTCCTTGGCGCGCACGTTCAGCGGATGGGTGTCCGGCAGGTTGTTGGCGTATTTGTAGGTGAACTCGGCGCTCTGGGCGCGGGCCACATGGGGCGCACTGAGGCCGCCCAGGACCGCGGTGGCGGCGGAGGCCTTGAGAAGCGTGCGGCGGGAAAAGCTCATGGGTCTGCTTCCTCGGAAAGTTTGTTGTTGTTCTGAGATGCAAACCTATACGGACGGAAGGTCAGAAGGTCATCTGCGATCTCGCGAAGCTTCGCTTATTGCAGCCGGACATCCTCACGGCAATATCGGCTTTCGGAGGCATGGGCCGGATTCAAAAACCGAAAAACAACCCCATGCACAGTAGCCGTCGAAAGTCGGGCGACGTGCGACGGGCCGGCCCGGAAGAGAACGAGGAACGAAGGTCCGATGAGAGGAATTCTGGCTAAATAACTGATCTGATTGTATATAAATATATTCCATAATATACCTTATGCGAATCATGGATATGGCCGTGCAGATCAGGCCAGATAAATCCACAGCTACCCAGAACCCCTCTCTCGGCTCACACTTGGCGCCAAACAAGCCCCGGGCAAACCGACGCAGCGGTTGATGTCCACGGCAGCATTGGAGGTTCGTCATGCAGGAGAACGTCGCCCGCACAGATCGCTCGCGCGCCATTCCATTCGATGCGGCCAAGCTCGACCGTCTGATGGAGGCCGCCGGCCTCGACGTTCTGGTCGCGACCTCCAAGCACAATGTGCAGTACATGCTCGGTGCCGAGCGCGCGATCTTCTTCGACTACATGGATGCGCTGGGCGTCAGCCGCTATCTGCCGGTCCTGATCTATCCCAAGGGCGCGCCGGAGCACGCGGTCTATGTCGGCCACCGGCTGGAGACCCATCAGCGCGCTGTCGCGCCGCCATGGATTGCGCAGGTCCGGACTGAGTCCAACGGCTCGGTCGATGCCATCACGCGGGCCGTAAGCCTGATCCGGGATGCCGGCATGCCTCTGAAGCGGGTCGGGGTCGAGATGGCGTTCCTGCCGATGGATGCGGGCCGGGCGCTCGCCGACGCCCTGCCCGGCGCCGAACTCAAGGACGCACTGCTGGTGCTGGAGCGGCTGCGCGCGGTGAAATCGGCCGACGAGCTGGCGAAACTCAAGACGGCCTCCGAGCTCGTCATCGCCTCGATGCTGGAGGTGATCGCCGGGCACGGGCCTGGAACGACCAAGCAGCAATTGTCGGACGCTTTGCGGATCGCCGAAGCCAATCGCGGGCTGACCTTCGAATACTGCCTGCTCGCCTGCGGCAACAGCCATAACCGGGCGCCGTCGACGCAGCGCTGGGAGCAAGGTGACGTGCTGTCGCTCGATTCCGGCGGCAATTATCACGGCTATATCGGCGATCTCGCGCGCATGGCCGTGCTCGGCGATCCCGATACCGAGCTGAAGGAGTGCCTGGCCGAGATCGAAGCCGTCCAGCGCGCCGCCTTCGCGGCGGTGCGGCCCGGCGCCATGGGCGGTGACATCTACGTCGCGGCCGAGCGGCAGCTCGCGAAGATCAGCCAGCGTGACTGCACGGAGTTTTTGGCCCACGGCATGGGCCTCGTCAGCCATGAGGCCCCTCGCCTGACCGCCAAAGGCCCAATCCCCTACGATGACACCGACGCTCGCCTGCCGCTCGAAACAGGCATGGTGGTGTCGATCGAGACCACGATGAAGCATCCGAAGCGCGGGTTCATCAAGCTCGAGGACACGGTCGCGGTGACGGCGACGGGCTACGAGATCTTTGGCGAGGGTGGCCGCGGCTGGAATCTGGGGGGCAGTGCGCTGTAGGCCGGCACCACACACGGCGCTTACGGCAGACATTCGCCCTCTGCCCGAGCACCACTGGGTGGTCAGCGCCCTCACCTACACTGCCATGACCTAGACTTCCGCGGAAGCAGTAGCTCTCGGCATTCGCATGACTTGCTCGAGGGCATTTCGGTGCTTCAGCACGGCAAGGGTCTCGCGTGCGCTGAGGCTGCTGACGACTTCCTCGAAGTCGTCGCTCTGCTCGATCTTGGCCCGGCCGATCGCGAGATCTATGTCGATTTGGCCCGATTTGCGAGGCGGCGTTTCGAGGGACTGCATGTGCGGTCCCAGCAACGCGGGGTTCTGTCGAAGTTCGAGCAGAGCTCCATGTGCCTGGATCCGAGCCTGGCTGGCAAGGTCTCTCGCCCTCTGCAACAGCGCCGGCGCGCGATTGTCCTCGGGGGTCGCAAACAGGTGCGCCATTCGCGGCGCCGTCGACGTGACGAGACCGATCGGAATGGCGCAAACGAGGCCGATGATCACTGGCGACATCCAGAGCAGCAGCGGAAGCGACACGGCGTAGGCGCTTGCCGCCATTGCCAGACCGCATAGGGTCGGCACCGTGAACTTGCGATAGATTTCATCGCGCGTGATCCTGCCATCGCTTCGCCGTTGAACTTGCCAGCCCGCGTCACGGCCCAGCAGGATCTCCGCAACGGCGGTGGATTGAAAGATCATCATGGATGGGGCGATCAAGGCGGCAAGCAGGCTCTCGGCGACTACCGCCAGCAGCACGCGAAATCCGCCGCCGAATGCCTGCCGTTCCGCACGCCTGGTGAGCAAAACGAGGTAGGCCAGCAATTTGGGCAGGATGAGCAGCCCCATTGTCGCGGCAAAGACCCAGGCGGCAAGCACGGGATCCTGTGCGGGCCAGGTTGGAAACAACGAAAAGCCCTTGGGAAAGTACTCCGGCTTGACGAAATAGGCCTGCAAGGAGATCAGGATTCCGAGCAATAGAAACAGCAGCCATAGGGGCGCGGTGAGATAGGAGCCGATGCCGGTCAACAGGTGAAGCCTGGAGACCCAGTGCAGGCCTCGAGCAGGCAGAACGGCAAGATGCTGGAGATTGCCCTGACACCAGCGGCGGTCCCGCGCCGCGAAATCCAGCAGCGACGGTGGCACCTCCTCGAAACTTCCACCGAGGCCTGGAGCCATGAAAATCCCCCACCCCGCCCGCCGCATCAGAGCGGCTTCGACAAAATCGTGGCTGAGGATGTGGCCGCCGAAAGGTTTCCTCCCGCGCAATTCGGGCAAACCCGCCTCTTGCGCAAAAGCCTGCACCCGGATGACGGCATTATGTCCCCAGTAGTTGCCTTCTGAGGCGTGCCACCAGGCGTTCCCGGCCGCGATCAGCGGACCGTACAAACGACCCGAGAACTGCTGAAGCCGGCTAATCAGGGTTCGCGCATTGACGACGATCGGAAGCGTTTGAATCAGCGCGGCCTGCGGGTTTGCTTCCATCGCGCCCACCAGCCGAACGATGGTCTCTCCGCTCATCAGGCTGTCCGCGTCGAGAATGATCATGTAGTCGTAGGCACCACCGAACCGCCTCACCCATTCGGCGATGTTGCCGGACTTTCGGGCGGTGTTGTCGGATCGGTGACGATAGTAGAGATGGCCCGAACCGCAGTTGCGCTGCAGTTCCAGAAACGCAAGCTCCTCGGCAATCCAGATGTCCGGATCTGTGGTGTCACTGAGCAGAAACCAATCGAACAACGGGGCCTGTCCGGTTTCGCCGACCGACTCGTACATGGCGCGGAGTCGCGCCATGAGATGGTGCTGGTCCTCGTTATAGGTCGGCAACAGCATCGCCGTTCGGCCGGTGATCCCGGGCAGCGGACCGTGGCTGTTAATTGGCAGCACATCCGGTCGGCCCCGCAGGAGCACAAAAAAACCGGCGACTGAAGACACGAACGAAAACGCGATCCAGGCGAGCAGCACGAGAAATAGCCCGAACACCATGCCTTCGAGGACCGTGACGCCACCAACCTTGAGAACGTCGTACATCTCAACAGCGCCCGCAGCGGTAATCGCGACCGTTCCGCCAAGAATGAACAGGCGCCGCGCTGCAACGGCAGGGGCGGTCCGCAGTCGCGCCGGATAGGCACGATTTGTCCCGTCCAATCGGCAGGGCAGCATCGGGAGAGGCGTTTCGTCGGGAAGATACCGAATGCCAAGCTCAGGCGAAAGCGCGGGCGACGGCGTCAGGGCGCCCATCGGTAAACCCAGACTTCGGAGATCGGTTGGTCGCCCTGCATCAAGACCGCCCTCAACTCGATAGGCGCGTCCTTCACGGCGCATTGAAAGCTCAGGCGCCAGCCGCCGGTTTCCGGGTTTGGCTGTGTGACGACGTTCTTGATCTCGGATTTGTCGGCGCTGACGGCGCCCCTCACCTTGTCAGGATCGACCTCCTTCAGCTTGTCACCGAGCAGCTCGAGCACGAACAATTTGCTGTCGTCGCCCCGGGCGCCAACGCCTGTGCGGGTGAACCGGGCCAGTGAATTGGGCTTCGGCGCGTCCGGACCCCAGTGCAGACGATAGGTGTAGTTGTTTTCGCTCTTGGCCTGGAGAGCTGTTTTCGGGCGCCAGAAGGCGGCGATGTTGTCGTGAACTTCCTCCTTGGTCGGGATCTCAAAGAGGACCACACTGCCCTCTCCCCAATCTCCGATCGGTTCGACCCAGAGGCTCGGGCGACGCTCAAAGCGCGATTCGATGTCCTCGTAGGCAAAGAAGTTTCTCTCCCGCTGCATCAGGCCGAAGCCGCGAGGATTGAGGTCATTGAATGTGCTGGCCTGCAGATCGCGCGGATTGTTGAGAGGACGCCAGAGTTGCTCGCCCTTTCCGTTGAACACGGCGAGCCCATCGGAGTCGTGCACCGCAGGGCGGAAATCGTCGACATCGTGTCGGTCGTTCGGACCGAAAAAGAACATGCTCGTCATGGGCGCCAGGCCGGCATGCTGCAGCTCGATTCGCGGATAGAGCGACATCTCCACGTCGAAGACCGTCGGAGCGCCGGGCCTGATCGTGAAACGATAGCTTGCCGTAGCGCTCTTGCTGTCAAGCAGCGCGTGTACCACGACAGATGTGGCACCCGGCGCGGGCTTCTCCAGCCAGAAGGCCTTGAAGAAGGGAAATTCCTCCCCCTTGCTCTCGCCGGTATCGATCGACAGACCGCGCGCGGAAAGGCCGTAGGTCTCGCCTTTGGCAACGGCACGGAAGTAGCTGGCGCCGAGAAACGCGCAAACCTCGTCGTAATAGTCGGGGCGATTGATCGGAGTGTGAATGCGAAACCCGGCAAATCCGAGATCGGCGTCCGCTACCTGGCCGATATTGTCGCCGAATGCAAAATCGTCGCGCCGGTACCTGATCGGTACGGCTCGTCCGCCGGAGACCTCGTAAATGTCGACCTTGTTCTTGTAGAAAAAGCCGCGGTGGAAAAACTGGACCTCGAAAGGCAGCTTCTCGCTGCGCCAAACCGCGCGCTCCGGCAGAAAGCGAATTGACCGGTACTGATCGTAGGTGAGATCCTTGAGCGCGTCCGGGACCTTTTCGTCTGGTGGCTCAAAGGGCTTACTCGCCAAATTGCGGGCAAGCTCGCGGACATAAGAGGGGCCAAACGGCAACTCCGCCGCCGATGCCGCAGAGAGTGCGCCGGGCAGTAGTGTTGCCAAGGGCGTCAATGCCGAGGCTTCCAGGAATTGTCGGCGATTCAACTGTGCTACCCGTTCGGTTCCAACCGCAGTGCAACCCCCTCGTCGCGAACGAGTTCCATGAGCGCGGCCGAATCCGAGCACCCTGTTGCCGACGAGCTCGTCGATGCGGACTTGGCAACATCGCGCTGATCCGCCTCGGTTGCGCCTGCAGAACGAGCTGCAATTTCCGATTGAGCATTCTCGAGCCATGGCGCCGCACAACGCTGCAGCCCCCGCAGGCAACTGGATGATCGCCTTAGCGCAGCGGCAGCAACTCCAGCTGGCTCTGCGCTTTCTTGACCGCCGTCGCATACCAACTCTGGCTTGGCGCTTCCCTGGCGAAGCACGCCGTGTACGCGGTCATCGCGTTGTCTTCGCGGGTGATGTCGCCGCGGGGGTCTTTCTTGTCGATGGGTTTGGCCATCATCTGCTTCCAGACCTTTTCGCAGGCCGGGATCTCAGCCGGCTTCACGGCGTCGCTTGCGGCGAGAAAGAAGACCTTGTCGCCCTGGATCGCCACGACGTCGATTTCATGCGGCGGTCCCTTCAAATCGCCATTGCCGCGCACGCCCAGTACGGCGACCGCAGCGCTTGCTCCCGCGGGCTTCGTGATCGGCAGCTCGGCATATTTGGCGAAGGCGGAGTCCTGGATGGCTTGATAGTAGAAGCGGTCCGACTTGAATGCCGCGCCGATCTCCTGCGGCATGCCGTCGTCGCGGTGCTCGCGCAGCCAGTGCTTGAGCAGGCCAGTCGTGGTCACCACCGCCTGCATCTTGTCGCCCTCGGAGGCGAAGCCGAGCCCGTCGAGATGACCGAAGCCGGAATCGCCCTTGAAAAGCGTGTCCGCGTTCGTCTTGCCGTCGGCCGGCAGTCCCTTGATCGCGACGGCGCCCACCATGCCGCGCAGGACGCCCGTCAATTCCTTGAGCGCCGCATCGTGCTGCTTATAGGTCTCGTCGTTCTCCGTGGCTTTCGAGAACTTTGCGATGTAGCGATCGCGCAAATCGAGATAATGCTGCTCCGGGCCAGCCGCATGTGCGGGCGTGGCGAAAGCGAGCAGGCAGAGCAAGGCGAGCGATCTCATGTGATTTCCGACAGGGCTGGGTCTGATCTCCAGTCTTTGTGCCGGTGCCGTGCGGGAAGGTTCATCCGCGAGCGGCCAGGAGCCCTACTCCGCCGGCGTCAGTTGCTGCCGGCTCGGGCGCATCGCCGCCGTCTCGCGGACGCGGATACGGGCGCGGCGTTTGCGCCACCAGATCACGATTCCGGTAACCGAGAGTGCCGCCACCACCAGCCCCATGATCGAGATCAGGATGCGGCCGAATAGTCCCACGATGCGGCCCGAATGCAATGGGAATTGCGCCTGCACGAAGATGTCGGCGGCGGTGCCGACCCAGGGCAGCCGTTCGCCGATCGGACGACCGTCCTCGCTGTCGTAATAGAGCTGCGCCGGGCCGACGCCGCCGGCGCCGTGATCGTCGCCCGGATGGAAGAAGGCGGCGGCATAGACACCATGGGCCGGGCCGTAATTGACCGAGCCGACCGGGACGGTCCACCCTCGCCCCTTGCCGTCGGCCGCCGCGCGCGCGGCGATGTCGGCGAAGCCGACCTTGGGCTCGATGGGATCGTCGAGATCGCGATATGGCCGCTGCTCATAGGGTGTCGGCGTGTAATTCGACACCATCTTCATCAGCGGCGAGAACACCTCGAAATAGAGGTTCAGCGAGAACGCCGTGAAGGCGATGATGAACAGGAGGCCCCAGGTCCACAGGCTGAAAGCGCGATGGAGGTCGAAATTGATCCGGTAGGCGCTGCCCGAGGTTTTGATGGTCCACGCCGGCGCCCAGCGCGCCCAGAAGCCGCGTTCGAGCTGGCGCTTGACCTGGGGCGCCCGTGCAGCCTTGGCGCGCCGGCGCGAGGGCAGCGTCAGGTAGAAGCCGACGAAGCAATCGATGGTCCAGATGATGGCGATGATTCCGAGCAGGCGCATGCCCCAGCGGTCGCTGCCCCAGAATTCCGGGATGTGCATGGTGTAGTGCAGCTTGTAGAGAAACGAGACGAAGTTCTCTCGCGTCACCGGCCACACCGCGCCCCAATAGCGCCGGCCGAGCTCCGCGCCGGTGTTGGGATCGAGGAAGATCTGATTGTAGTCGAGCGCGTAACGCTTGCCGGTCGCGGGATCGATCCTGGGCATGACGAAGAACCACAGCGAGTGGCCCGCCTCCGGCGTCATGAACAGGTAGACCACGCGCGCGCGGGGATCGCGCTGCTCGATCATCTTGGCGAGATCGATCGAGGGAATGGCCGGGCCTTTGCTGCTGACGTCGAACAGATGGCTGTTCAGGACCTCGTCGATCTCGTGATCCCAGGAGATGATCGCCCCGGTGATGCCGGAGAAGAACAGGAAGCCGGCCGTCAGCAGTCCCGCCCAGCGATGCAGCTTGCCGAATATCGCTCTCATCGTCTTCTCTCATCAAGCGGGCCCGGCCGCCATCACGGCCTGTCCTCATTCGAACTCACCACCGATACGTCAGCTTGCCGATGGCCTTGCGTCCCTCCGCATAGAAGCAGCCCGACAGGCTGTAGCAGGCGGCGACATAGCGGGTGTCGGCGAGGTTGGTGACGTTCAGCGACAGCCGCCAATTGTCCCTGGTGTAGGCGAGCAGAGCGTCCAGCACGGTCGCGGATCCGACCTTGAACGTGTTGGCGTCATCGCCCCAGGTCGCGCCGACATAGCGGAGGCCGCCACCGAACTGCAGCCCCGCGAGCGGCCCGGTCTGAAGCGTGTAGTCGTTCCACAGCGAGGCGCGGTTGAGCGGCACGGTGACCGGCGCCTTGCCGACATTGACGGGATCCTGCGTGACCATTGCATCGACATAGGCGTAGGCCGCGCGCAGGTTCCAGCCGTCGGCGAGCGACATCGTGCCTTCGAGCTCAAGGCCGCGCGATTTCACTTGCCCGGTCTGTTCGGCAATGTTGAGCGGAGGCGCAAAGGTGACGACGTTGTCGCGCGTCAGGTCGAAGGCGGCGAAGGTGAACAGCGCGTTCCAGCCGATCGGCTGATACTTGACGCCCACCTCGTACTGCACGCCGGTCTCGGGATTGAGCAGCTGTCCGCTCGGACCGGTGGCGAGCACTGGCAGGAACGATTCCGAATAGCTGAAATAAGGCGCGATGCCGTTGTCGAAATTGTACATCAATGCGGCGCGGCCGGTGAAAGCCGATGCATCCTTCGCGACGGTCGTATTGAAGATTCCGCTGTCTACCTGCGTCGTCACGAAATCCTGGCGGCCACTGAGCTGGAACGAGAACCGGCCGAGCTTGATCTGGTCCTGCGCGTAGAGGCCGACTTGCGACTGCTTGACGCCGGTGTCGTCGCTCATGGCGCCCATGGTCCAGTCGTAGCTGTAGACCGGGTTGAAGACGTTGATCTCGGGCGCGGACGTGGTGACGCCAAAGGCTGTGTCGCGGAATGTGGTGTTGCGATAGTCGATCCCGACCAGCGTGGTGTGGCTGAGGAAGCCGGTCGTGAACTTGCCCTGGAGCTGATTGTCCACCGCGAAGGAGTTGATGTAGGAGTTGCTATAGCTGCCGAAACGCGCGAGCTGTCCCGCGGCCTCGTCGGTATAGCCTCCGCCGAAAAACACCTTCTCCTCGTTGTGCTGATAGGCATAGCGCAAATTCTGACGGAACGTGATGTTGTCGGTGAAATTGTGCGAGAGCTGGTAACCGGCGGTCGCGATCTCGGTGTTGAACGCGTTGAAGCTCGGCACGCCCGCGAAGAACGAGACCGGTATGGTGCGGCCGTTGTTCGGCCACACCGTGCCCGAGGCCGGCAGGAACTGAAGGCCCCACCCTGCCCGGTCGCGCTGGTAGTTCGCGAGAATCGTGATGGTGGTGTCCTCGTTCGGCTTGAACGTGACGGCGGGCGCGATGAAGACGCGGTTGTCCTTGGTGAAGTCGACCTGGGTCTCGCCGTCGCGCACCACGCCCGTCAGGCGCCACAGCACGGTGCCGTCCCTGTTGGCGGGACCGCCCATGTCGAACTGGCCCTGATAACGGTTGAAGCTACCGCCGGAGATCGAGACCTCGCCGAATTGCTGCGCCGTCGGCAGCTTGGTCACGTAGTTGAGGATGCCGCCGGTGCCGCTGCCGCCATACATGGCCGAGGATGGGCCCTTCAGGACCTCGAGGCGCTCTGCGCCGTAGGGATCGAGGCCGTTGAAGTGCACGTAATTGCTGGAGGGAATCCGCAATCCGTCGACGTAGAGGCCCGACATGGTGGTATCGAAGCCGCGGATCTGGAGGGCGCCGAAACGGGTATCCGAGCCGCCGTTGACGTCGCCGCTGACACCCGCGGTGTAGCGCAACGCCTCGCCGATCGAGACCGCACCCTGGTTCCTGACCTGGTCGGTCGTGACGACCGAGACGGACTGCGGGGTTTCGATCAGCGGCGTATCCGTCTTGGTCGCGGTGCCGCTGCGCGTCGCAACGAAACCGCGCACCGGACCATTGGCGCGTTCACCCGTGGCACCGTTCGAGGATGCCGATTGGGTTGGCGCGACTTGCTGCGCCGGAGAGCGACGATTGGCGCGTGCGGTGCGTGTCGCCCCTGAGCGTCGCGTTGATGCGACCGCCGCAGGCCGGGCGCGCTGGGCCGGGGGCTTCGACGGTGACGGCGGGAATCTGCGTCTGCGCCTCCACGGCACAGAAGGGTACGACGAGAGCAAATGTGCTGGCCGCTCCGAGGAAGAGAGTCTGTATCTGTCGACGACGCGTGTCGGAACGCGAAGCAAGTTGGAAGTCGGTCACGTCGAGGCCCCACGCACTGCCGGCTTCGCCGGTATCGTTTTTGATGCCTCGCCCTAACGCAGGCGATTTCGGAGTGCGATAGGAACTGCGTTAGAATTTCTCCAGACGCGTGCGCAACGCGTGCGACGAATGCGCTCAGTCGTGTCTCGAAGTTTGGAATGTTTCCAGACCGACAAGAACCTGCTTGTTCGAAATGTCTGAAACGGCGTCAGCGATGTCGCAGCCGGCGGTTGACCCGACGCGCGAAATAATCGCCAGCGCTCTGCACCAGCTGCACCAGCGCGATCAGCACCACGACGACGGCGAGCATCATCTCCGGCATGAAGCGCTGATAGCCGTAGCGGATACCGAGATCGCCCAGGCCCCCGCCTCCGACGGCACCGACCATGGCGGAGTAGCCGAGCAGGCTGACCACCGCGAGCGTCAGCGCCAGCAGAAGACCCGGCAACGCTTCGGGGATCAGCACCTTGAGCACGATCTGCATCGGCGATGCCCCGAACGAGGATGCGGTCTCGATCAGGCCGCCATCGACCTCGCGGATTGCGGCCTCAACCAGGCGCGCGATGAACGGCGCCGATGCGATCGTCAACGGCACGATCGCGGCCGTCGATCCGATCGAGGTGCCGGCCACCAGCCGCGTGAACGGGATGATGGCGACGACCAGGATGATGAAGGGCGTAGACCGTGTCGCGTTGACGACGATGCCGAGCACGCGATTGACGAGAGGCGCCGCGAACAGCTCGCCTTTCCGGCTGGTCGCGAGAAAGACGCCGAGCGGCAGGCCGAAGGCGGTGCCGACCAGAGCGGCGAGCCCGACCATGTACAGGCTCTCGCCGGTCGCCTGGACGATCAGGTTGATGAGTTCAGGCGACATAGCCGAGACGCTCCGCGGGGAATTGATATTGTGACAGCCAGGCCAGCGTGCGCGTCGTCGCGTCCTGGCCGCTGGACATGCCGAGAGGGATACCAAGCGTCAGTGAGCCCACATGCTGGCCGCCGATCTCGTCGATGCGGGCCGACAGCAGCGACACGTCGAGGCCGAGTTCGCGTGCGAGCCGCGCCACCAGCGTGTCGCCGGCCCCTGCCCCGCGCACTTGGACGCGGATCACCGCCTGTCCGCCCGCAGGCGGCTCCGAAACGATCCGGCTCGCCAGCGACACCGGCAGGCTGTCTCCGATGACCTCGGCCAGGAAGGATTGCGTGATCGGATGCTTGGGGTGGGTGAAGATGTCGGCGACATGGCCGCTCTCGACGACGCGGCCGGCGTCGAGCACCACGACGTCCTTGGCGAGCTGGCGCACCACGGACATCTCGTGGGTGATCAGCACGATGGTCACGCCGAGTTCGCGGTTGATGTTCGCGAGCAGATCGAGGATCGCCCGCGTGGTCTGCGGATCGAGCGCCGAGGTCGCCTCGTCCGACAGCAGCACGCTGGGTCGCGTCGCCAACGCTCGCGCGATGCCGACGCGCTGCTTCTGGCCGCCGGAGAGTTCGGACGGGTAGCGGTCGTGTTTGTCGGCGATGTCCACCAGCGCAAGCAGCTCGGCGACCCGGGTTTTGATGTCCGCTTTGGCCCAGCCGGCAATCTCGAGCGGCAGCGCGATATTGGCGGCTGCGGTGCGCGAGGACAGCAGGTTGAAGTGCTGGAAGATCATGCCGATCGAGCGCTGCGCCAATCGCAGTTCGCGCCCTGCGAGCGCCGAGATATCTCTCTTATCGACGATGACGCGGCCCGTGGTCGGCCTCTCCAGGCCGTTGATGAGCCGGACCAGGCTCGATTTGCCGGCGCCGGAGCGACCGATGACGCCGGTGATCGAACCGTGCGGGATCGCGAAGTCGATGTTTTGCAGGGCATTGACGCCGGGCTTGCCGCGATAAGCCGGATAGGTTTTCGAGATGCCTTCGAAGCGGACCATCGCGTCAGGCGCAGTCGCGGCAAGTGAAATCGCGGGACGTGAGATCGCGTCAAGCTTTTCGACCGGCTGTCCGATCGCGAGCGACGGGTGGACGTTCATGGAGGCGGCCTTCATGCACAATAGTTCCGCCTGCCCCCTGGGGCATCCGGGAACCGGTCGCATCAAGCGACGGAGAGTGAAATCGCGATGAGGACTCGGCTGGAGCGCGCTGCACCGCAGCACGCACCATCGCCCTTTCAGCTCTCTCTGGCAATGTCAGATATCTGCGGTGGGTTGGACGAAGTTTTCCAAATTTCTCCTCGCTGAAGAAAAATCATCTGCCGTCGTATGGGCCTCCCGCCCGGCTCAGTGGACCTGCAACCAGGGCCATACGATCAGCAGGAGCCCCGCGAAATAGAGCACCCCGAAGATCAGGCCAAAACCCCAGAACTGACCTTTTCCGATATAGCCGCTGCCGAAATACATCGGCGCCGGTCCCGTCGCGTAGGGCGAGATCACCCCCATCAGGCCGAGCGAATACATGCAGAGCATGGCGAGCGTCGTGACCGGCAGGTCGGGGATGCCGGATCCGACCGCGAGCACCACGGGCAGCACGGCGGCGGCATGCGAGGTGATGCTCGAGAAGAAATAGTGGATCCAGAAGAACAGCGCGACCAGCAGAAGCATCGCGGTGGACGGCGACAGCCCGGCGAGCGGCTTTGCATATTCGGTCGCGAACCATTTGATGAAGCCGATCTCGTTGAGGCCCGAGGCCAGAGTCAGCAGCGAGGTGAAATAAAAGAACACTTCCCAGGCGCCCTTCTCGGCCACGATATCGGCAAACTCGATCACGCCCGTCACCAGCATCAGCGAGATCACGATGAACACGACGGTGGTGGCGTTGACGAAATTCGAGCCCAGGAGCGGAACGCGGATGTCCGGGCTCGAGCCCGCGATCCACAGGAACATCGCGAGCAAGATCAGGGCAAGCATGATCCACTCGTTGCGCGACATCGGGCCCATCTCCGCGAGCTCCTTCGATGCCCATTCGGAAATTTCCGGGCTGCTCTTCACCTCGGGACGGCAGACCGCGTAGCTGAGCAGCGGAACAAGCACCATCAGGAGGAGGCCGAGCGGCGCAAAGCCCATGAACCACTGCGCCCAGCTGACGTCGATTCCGACGGTCTTCTTGGCGATGGCGAGTGCTGCCGCATTGGGCGCGAGCGCGGTGAAAAACAATGAGCTGGTGACGGCGGTCGACGCGAACGCGGTCCACATCACGTAGGTGCCGATCTTGCCGGCGGTCGGTCCAGGCTCGGAGCCGTAGATGCGCGGGATGTTGCTGATGATGGGATAGACGATGCCGCCGCTGCGGGCGGTGTTGGACGGTGTCGCCGGCGCCAGCAGGAAGTCCGACATCGCCACCGCATAGCCGAGGCCGAGCGTGTTGCGGCCGAGCTTATGCACCAGAACGAGCGCAATGCGGCGGCCGAGCTGGCTCTTGCGATAACCGATCGAGAACACGAAGGCGCCGACGATCAGCCACACCGTGCTCTCGGCAAAGCCCGCCAGCATCCAGCGCAGCGACTTGGTCGGATCGGGATCGATATAACCGCCGACGCCGGCAACCGTCAGCCCGATCAGGCCGACCGCGCCGACCGGCATCGATTCCAGGATGAGCCCGGTGATGACGGCCGCGAAGACGGCAAAATAGTGCCACTGATTGACGTTGAGCCCTGCCGGCACCGGCCACAGATAGATCACCAGCCACACCGCGAGCGGCGCGATCAGCTTCCAGCGAAACCCTTTCGCCTCAGGCGCCTGCGAGCTAGTGGTCATGGGCCCTCCCCTCGATCGTCGTTATAGTCTGCCGGCCCGTTGATCGGGCCTATTTTGTCCCAGCGCGGCGTATACGGACTGTCCGCGGCGCAATCAATGGTCCGAGCCGGCTTCTACCGCCCTCTGAACTTCGGTTTGCGTCGCGTCAGGAATGCCTCGACGCCCTCCTTGTGGTCCTCGCTGAGGCTTGCCAGGGCGAACTGGTCGACGTCCATATGGCTGGCGAGATTATCCAGCGCATGCGCCAGCCGGTTGACCGTGAGTTTCGTCATGGCAACGGAGAGCGGCGGCTGCGCTGCCACCTTGCGCGCAAGCTCCATCGCCGCATCGAACGCATGACCGGGATCGACCACCTGCTCGACCAGGCCCCACTCATAGGCCTCATCCGCGCTGATGCGCTGATCGGCCAGGATCACCGCCTGCTTGGTCCGAGCCGGGCCGATCAGATGCAGCATGCGCGGAATGCTCTGCCAGCTCATGTTCATGCCGAGCCCGATCTCGGGCACGCGCAGATGGGCATCGCGTCCCATGACGCGGAAGTCGAGCGCGACGGCCAGCGCGACGCCGCCGCCGACGCAAAAGCCCTCGATGGCGGCGATCGTGATCTGCTCCATCTCCTGCCAGGCGTGGGTCAGGCGCGGTCCGAGCTTGAGATGCCGCCGCAGCGTGCCGAGATCGATGTCCTTGCGCGAGCGCCCTTCGGCATCCTTGAGATCGAAGCCGGCGCTGAACGCAGCCGCGCTGCCTGTCAGCACCACGACAGAGGTTGCGGAATCATCCTCAAAACTGCGCGCGGCCGCGGTGAGCTGGCGCAGCGCCTCCGGCGACAACGCGTTGATGCCGTCGCCGCGGTCGAACCGCACCACCGCGATCCGTCCCTCCGGGCCGAGGCCCTTCTCGATCTTCACATAGTCAGGCAACGCAATCTCCCCTGGTCTTGGTCTTCCTGGTGCTCACAGATGCCCGGTACGCCGATGTTCGGGTTCGCTTCCATGGACCGGAAACCGGATCGTGGTCCCGATGGTGATCCAGTTGGCATTTTCGCCGGTGATGTTGTGGCCGTAGATCACGTCGACGGAAAAGATCTCGTTCGGCCGGTAGCGGACGCCGGTCTGGAAACGCGGCTGCACGACGCTTGCGATTTCGGCGGCGCCCGCCTGCCCGTACGCCTCGATCGTCCATTGCAGGGTGTCGGTGAATTTCCAATCGAAGCCGATGCCGTAGGTCAGGTAATGGCGATCCACCGTGCGATCCCAGAGCCAGCCGCCATTGACGTTGATGCGCATGGTCTCCGACAGGCGGAAGGTCACGGGGATGACGGCGAAGGCGGTCAGCGCCTCGCCGGTCGCCGCATCGAACGATCCGCCGCCATATGCCGACAATCCCCACCGGCCTATTCCGGTCGGGATGAAATTCGTCTTGGCCTTTGGAGCGACCGTCGTGCTCCAGTCGCCGTCGCTCCGGGCCCGGATGGTCTGCAGGCTCAGCTCGATCGGCCTGAAGGGATCGACGACACAGGAGGGATTGGCGACCGCCGAAAAATCCGCGTTGGTCGCGGTCGACAGCCAGCTTTCCACCTTGCAGGAGCCGACCTCGGAAATGTCGGCGGCATCGACCGCATAGGCGCCATTCGCGGCGCGCGCATCCTGCCCCGCGAATGCGCCCAGAGCCGCGATTGCGGCGGTTATTCCGGTTCGTACAGCCCAGCCCATGGTGCGACGTTAGCAGAGTCTTCGCCTCGACAACGCCCGGATTCTGGGACTATCTTCGCCTCATGAGCGAGCATCATCATCACCACGATCACGACCATTCCGAGCTGTCGGAGACCGAGCTGCGCGTGCGCGCGCTTGAGACGATCCTGACCGAAAAAGGCTATGTCGAGCCGGCCGCGCTCGACGCCATCATCCAGGCCTATGAGACCCGGATCGGCCCCCATAACGGCGCGCGCGTCGTCGCCAAGGCCTGGAGCGATCCCGCGTTCAAGAAGGCACTGGTGGAGGACGGCTCGAAGGCGATCGGCACGCTCGGCCATGTCAGCCGCGTCGGCGACCACCTCGTGGTGATCGAGAACACGCCGCAGCGTCACAACATGGTCGTGTGCACGCTGTGCTCCTGCTATCCCTGGGAAATGCTGGGGCTGCCGCCGGTCTGGTACAAGGCCGCGCCCTATCGCTCCCGCGCGGTCAAGGACCCGCGCGGCGTGCTCGCCGATTTCGGTGTGGAGGTCGCAAAGGACGTTGAAATCCGGGTATGGGATTCGACCGCCGAAACGCGCTTTCTCGTGCTGCCGATGCGCCCCGCGGGCACCGAAGGCTGGAGCGAGGAGCAGCTCGCCGAGCTGGTCACGCGCGATTCCATGATCGGCACCGGCTTTCCCAAGGCACCCGGGGCGCCGTCATGAACGGCGTGCACGACATGGGCGGCATGGACGGCTTCGGCAAGGTCGAGCCGGAGCGGAACGAGCCGGTGTTCCACGAGGAATGGGAGTCGCGTGTTCTCGCCATGGTGCGCGCGATGGGTGCCGCCGGCGCCTTCAACATCGACACCTCGCGCTTCTATCGCGAGACGATCCCGCCCCACGTCTATCTCTCGAGCTCCTATTACAAGAAATGGTTCCTCGGGCTCGAGGAGATGCTGATCGAGAAAGGCTATCTCACCCGGGAGGAAGTCGCCGCCGGCCATGCGATGCAGCCGTCCAAGGCGCTCAAGCACGGCAAGTTCGATCTCGGCCAGATCGAGCGCATCATGGTGCGCGGCAAGTTCGCCCGCCCTGCCCGGGCACTGGCGAAATACAAGATCGGTGACAAGGTCCGCGCAAAGAACATCCATCCGGCGACCCACACGCGGCTGCCGCGCTACGTGCGCGGCCATGTCGGCGTCGTCGAGCTCAACCATGGCTGCCACGTATTTCCGGACTCGGCGGCGATGGAGCTCGGCGAGAATCCGCAATGGCTCTACACGGTGGTATTCGAGGGCCGCGATCTCTGGGGCGCGGACGGCGATCCGACCTCGAAAGTCTCGATCGATGCGTTCGAGCCGTATCTGGACCCGGCGTGATGAGCAGCACGGCTGCTGCTGCCGCGACGGCAGCCATCCCGAGCATTCCGCGCGACGATGACGGCCCCGTGTTCCGCGCGCCCTGGGAAGCGCACGCCTTCGCGATGGCGCTGACGCTGCACGAGCGCGGCGTGTTCACCTGGCCCGAATGGGCGGCAGCCCTGGCCTCCGAGATCAAGCGCGCGCAGGCGGCCGGCGATCCCGATACTGGCGAGACCTACTATCTCCATTGGCTCGCCACGCTGGAAGGTCTCGTCGCGCGCAAGGGCGTCGCCTCGGCGGAGACGCTACATCGCTACCGCGAGGCCTGGGACCATGCGGCCGATCGCACGCCGCACGGCAAGCCGATCGAGCTGCGGCCGGAGGATTTTCGGTAAAGCAGTAAGAGGCGTACTTGCGCCAAGCCTAACGCTGTCATTCCCCGCGAAGGCGGGAATCCAGTACGCCGCGGCTTCTCGGCTCAAGCACGGTCTCGGGAATACTGGATCACCCGCTTTCGCGGGTGATGACACCGAATGTGTGGCCTCACCGTCCCGCCACATACTCCCGCCACCCCTTCGCCCGCAGGCTGCACGCCGGGCACTCGCCGCAGCCGTATCCCCAATCGTGCTGCGCGCCGCGTTCGCCGAGATAGCAGGTGTGCGACTGCTCGCGGATGAGATCGACCAGCCCGTCGCCGCCGAGCTCATGGGCGAGCTTCCACGTCGCGGCCTTGTCGATCCACATCAGCGGTGTGTGCAGCTCGAACTTGCGGGCCATGCCGAGCGACAGCGCGGCCTGCATCGCGCGAATGGTGTCGTCGCGGCAATCGGGATAACCGGAATAGTCGGTCTCGCACATGCCGCCGACGATGTGACTGATGCCGCGTCGGTAGGCCAGTGCCGCGGCGAATGTCAAGAACACCAGATTGCGGCCGGGCACGAACGTGTTCGGCAGGCCGTCGGCGCCCATCTCGATCGCGACGTCGCGCGTCAGCGCCGTCTCGGATACGGTCGCGAGCGTTGGGATCGACAGCGTGTGGCTCTCGCCAAGCCTGGAAGCCCAATCCGCGCGCAGATCCTTGATGCCGTCGTACAGTCGGTCACGGCAGGCAAGCTCGATGGCGTGGCGCTGGCCGTAATCGAACCCCAGCGTCTCCACGCGCGCAAACCGGTTCAGCGCCCAGGCAAGGCAGGTGGTGGAATCCTGGCCGCCGGAGAACAGCACCAATGCGGTTTCGGATGAAAATACGTCGCTCATGGCCCGCGCTTTAGCATTGCGCACGCTGCTCGCCAATCCGGCCCGCCAACCGGTGGAAATCACCCTGTTCCGCCGCGCTGCGCTGGGAACGGGAGCTCGCTTTTGGCATAAGGCTTGGGAGCCAGGAGACTGCCCCGCAATGACCCCTTCCCGCGACATTTCCCGCCTGATCGAGATCATGGCGGCGCTGCGCACACCGGTGACAGGCTGCCCCTGGGACCTCGAGCAGAATTTTGCGACCATCGCGCCCTATACGATCGAGGAAGCCTATGAGGTGGTCGAGGCCATCAGCCGCGGCGACCTCGACGATCTCTGCGAGGAGCTCGGCGACCTTCTGCTGCAGGTCGTCTTCCACGCCCAGATGGCGTCTGAGCAGAACGCGTTCGCGTTTGGAGATGTCGTCGAGGCCATCACGCGAAAAATGATCCGGCGCCATCCTCACGTTTTCGCCGACAAGGAGGGCAACCTCGCCTCCTCCCACGTCAGGGAGGTCTGGGACCGCATCAAGGCGGAGGAGAAAGCCGAGCGCGCTGCGCGCCGGCCGCCGCAGGAAGCGTCGTCGCACAAATCGCTGCTGTCAGGTGTGAAGGCCGGCCAGCCCGCGCTGACGCGCGCCATGGAGCTGCAGCGCAAGGCCTCCACTGTCGGCTTTGACTGGAACGATCCGCGCGCGGTGCTGGCAAAAATCCGCGAGGAGGCCGACGAGATCGAGGCCGCGCTTGATCGCGACGACAGCGAGGGCCTCGCGGAAGAGACCGGCGACCTGATGTTCGCGCTGGTCAATCTCGCCCGCCATGTCAATGCCGATCCGGAAGCCGCGCTTCGCGCGACCAACGCGAAGTTCGAACGCCGGTTTGGGTTCATCGAGCGGGCGCTGGAGGCGCAGGGCCGCACGCTGGAGCAGGCGTCGCTCGCCGAGATGGACGCGTTGTGGAACGCGGCGAAGAGCGAGGAGAAAAGCGCCGCACCGGCCGAGAAAAGCAACCAGGCGCGCGGCTAACTCCGTCGTCGTCCCGGCGAATGCCGGGACCCATAACCACAGGGAGGAGTTGGGCGAAGGCTTGGAGTGAAAATGTTCGTCGGTATGAAGACCGCCCTGCCTCGATGGATCACGCGGTATGGTCCCGGCCTTCGCCGGGACCAAACCTGTTATGCCGACAGTCGCGGCACGGCGTCAAACCGGTTCACCACGATGTCCCGCTTGGTCTCGTCCACCCGCACCGTCATGTCGAAGCGGCCGTCGTGCAGCTCTTTCGCCAGCACTTCGGAATTCCGATGCAGCCAGCTGATGCCGGCGCCGTCGGAGGCATCGATGGAGAGGTCGAGCGTGATGCGCTTGGCAGCCAAGCGCTCCTCGATCGCGGCGAGCAGTGCGTCGACCCCCTCGCCCGACACGGCCGACACCAGCATCGCCGGATGATCCTCCGGCCTGCGCGCCGCGATGTTCAAAAGCTCTTCGCGCTGTTCGGGACCATAACGGTCGATCTTGTTCCAGACCTCGATGATGCGGCCTGAGTCATCGGGATTGATGCCGAGCTGGCGCAGCACGGCGTCGACGTCGCTCTGCTGCGCCTCGGCGTCGTCGTGCGAGATGTCGCGCACATGCAGGATGACGTCGGCCTCCAGCACCTCTTCCAGCGTGGCGCGGAAGGCGGCGACGAGCTGCGTCGGCAAATTGGAGATGAAACCGACGGTGTCCGACAGCATCGCCTTGCCGCCATGCGGCAGGGTGAGCGCACGCAGGGTCGGATCCAGCGTGGCGAACAGCATGTCGGCGGCCTGCACGTCGGCGCGGGTCAGGCGGTTGAACAGCGTCGACTTGCCGGCATTGGTGTAGCCGACCAGCGCCACGACGCGGTACGGCACGCGCTGGCGTCCTGCGCGATGCAGGCGGCGTGTGGCCTGCACCTTCTTCAGCTCGCCCTCGAGCTTGGAGATGCGCTCCTGGATCAGGCGGCGGTCGGCTTCGATCTGGGTCTCGCCGGGACCGCCCATGAATCCAAAGCCGCCGCGCTGGCGTTCGAGATGGGTCCATGAGCGCACCAGGCGCGAACGTTGATAGTTGAGATGCGCGAGCTCGACCTGGAGCGAGCCTTCCTTGGTCTTGGCGCGGCGGCCGAAGATTTCCAAAATGAGCCCGGTGCGGTCGAGCACCTTTGCCTGCAGCTCCTTCTCGAGATTGCGCTGCTGGATCGGCGCAAGCGCGCAATCCATCACCACGAGCTCGACGTCGAGGCTCTTGGCGAGCGCAGCGATCTCCTCGACCTTGCCCTTGCCGATATAGGTCGCAGGGCGGATCTGGTTGATCGGCGCGATGATGGCATCGGCAACGACGAGATCGATCGCGCGCGCGAGGCCGGCAGCTTCGTCGAGCCGGGCTTCCGCGTCACGCAGGACATGAGCTTCCGATTGCGCGTCGGCATTGCCTGCGCGCACCCGCAAATAGGGACCGATGACAAGCACCCGCCCCGTCTGCGTACCCCCTGCCGACCGCGGACGGTCGGCATCCCCGTCGAAATTCCGGGGTTCCAATCAGATCACTCTCAAGCCGGCTGGTCCTCGCCGCCTTCGAACAACTGGATCGGAGCGCCCGGCATGATGGTCGAGATCGCATGCTTGTAGACGAGCTGCGAGTGACCGTCGCGCCGAAGCAGCAAACAGAAATTGTCGAACCAGGTCACGATGCCCTGGAGCTTCACTCCGTTGACCAGAAAGATCGTCAGTGGCGTTTTGGTTTTGCGAACGTGATTAAGGAAGGTGTCCTGCAGGTTTTGTGCGCGGTCTGCCGCCATTGTTTTTTTCTCGCTTTGAGTTTCTTTTTATTGCGCCGGTTGCGGCCCTCTTTTGAAAATCCGGGGTCCTCGTCCGGTGCCGTCCCTCATGAGATCCCCCTCGGAGGGACAGCGGTTCGATTAGAGGACAGGTAGGCTTATTAGGCAAGCCGCTTGACGCGGCAGCCCACGCCGTATTGCCCCGAAAAACTACGGAAATCGATGATTTTCCTCGCCTATTCCAACGACGTCGCAGCGTCAGCCGACGCCGAGCGCCTTCAACTTCCGGTGCAGTGCCGAGCGTTCCATGCCAACAAACTCGGCCGTGCGAGAAATATTTCCTGAGAAACGGCTGATCTGTGCAATCAAATAGTCGCGCTCGAACACTTCGCGCGCTTCGCGCAGCGGCAGGCCCATGATGTGCTCGCCATTGTTGCTGGTCGGCATCGCCGGCACCATGGAGCCGACATCCTGCGGCAGCATGTCGGCAGTGATGATGACCTCAGGCCCGCCCGCGGCCAGAATCATGACTCTCTCAACGTTGTTGCGGAGCTGGCGCACATTGCCCGGCCAGACATGCGACTGCAGCACCGCCATCGCGTCCTGGCCGATCTGCCGCTTGGGCAGGCCGCTGCCCGCGGAGATCTGCTCCATAAAATAGTCGATCAATTCCGGAATGTCCTCACGCCGCTCCGACAATGCGGGCACGCGGATCGGCACCACCGAGAGCCGATGATAGAGATCCTCGCGGAAATGGCCGGCCGCGATCTCCTCTTCCAGATTGCGCGCGGTGGAGGAGATGATGCGGACGTCGACCTGGACCTTGCCGTTGCCGCCGACGCGCTGGAACGACTGCTCGACCAGCACGCGCAAGATCTTGTTCTGGGTCTCGCGCGGCATGTCCGCGATTTCGTCGATGAACAGCGTGCCGCCGTGGGCCTCTTCGAGCGCGCCGGGCTTGCGCGCGTGCTCGCCGTTGGACTGCTCGATGCCGAACAGCTCGTGCTCCATCCGCTCGGGCGTGATCGCAGCGGCGTTGATGACGACGAAGGGGCCGTCGGCGCGGCCCGAGGCCGTGTGCAACGTGCGGGCGGTCAGTTCCTTGCCGGCGCCAGCGGGACCGACAATCAGGATGCGGCTGTTGGCCTTGGCCGCACGCTCGATGGTCTGGCGCAGCTGGTTCATGCTGGGCGAGCGGCCGACCAGCGAGCTTGCGCTCGGCGCGAGCTGCTTCAGCTCCTTGACCTCGCGCTTGAGCCGCGAGTTCTCCAGTGCACGGTTGGCGACCAGGATCAACCGGTCGGTCTTGAACGGCTTCTCGATGAAGTCGTAAGCCCCACGCTTGATCGCGGCGACCGCGGTCTCGATGTTGCCGTGGCCGGAGATCATCACGACCGGGAGATCGGGGTTGTCCTTCTTGACCTGCTCCAGGAGCTGCAAGCCGTCGAGCTTGGAGCCTTGCAGCCAGATGTCGAGGAACACCAGATGCGGCCTGCGGTTGGCGATCTCGGCGAGCGCCGTATCGCTGTCGCGCGCGGTCCGGGTCACGAAGCCCTCGTCTTCGAGGATGCCCGCAACGAGATCCCGAATATCGGCCTCATCATCGACAATCAGAATTTCACTTGCCATGGGTCGCCTGTTTTCTCAGCTGCCTGTTGAGGCTTCGATCTTCGTTGAATCATTGGTCTTTTCAGCCGGCTCTTTGGTTTCGACGGCCGCTTGCTTTGTTTCCGGATCCTTGACGGATTGCGTGGCCGTTTCGCCGATTTCCGGCTTGGTCGTTGCCCCGCCCGCCGGTTCGGCCCCCTCGCTCTTCGCGGGAGCGCCGGAGATCGCAAAACGCATCCGCATCCAGGCGCCACGCTGGCCCTCGCGGAAGTCCGAGGCATCCTTCAGCTCGATGCGCCCGCCATGGTCTTCCAGCACGCGACCGACGATCGCGAGCCCAAGGCCGGTGCCCTTGGCGCGTGTCGTCACATAGGGCTCGAGCAGGCGCGAGCGCGCCACCTTGGGCAGGCCGATGCCGTTGTCGACGACGTCGATCAGCACGTCCTCGCCCTCGCGCGAGACCACGACGTCGATCCGGCCTTTGCCGAGCTCCTCCAGGGGGACCTGCTCGATCGCCTCGGTGGCGTTCTTGACGATGTTGGTGACCGCCTGCGAGATCAGCCGCCGGTCGAATTGGGCGCGCAGCGGGTCTTCCTTGAATTCGGCCTCGATATCGATCTCGGGATGGGCGACCTTCATCAGGAACACCGCCTGCCGCACTGCGTCGGCGACGTCCTCACCCTCCATCACCGGCTTCGGCATCCGCGCGAAGCGCGAGAACTCGTCGACCATGCGGCGGATATCGTCGACCTGGCGCACGATGGTGTCGGTGCACTGTTCGAAGATCTGCTTGTCCTTGCCGTCGGTGATGTCCTTGCCGAATTTGCGGCGAATGCGCTCGGCGGAGAGCTGGATCGGGGTCAGCGGGTTCTTGATCTCATGCGCGATGCGGCGCGCGACGTCGCCCCAGGCCGAGGTACGCTGCGCCGAGACCAGTTCGGTGATGTCGTCGAGCGTGATGATGTAGCTGTCGTGCGGCTGGCTGGTCTTCTCGGCGCTGACGCGGACCGACAGATTGCGTTCCTGCCCGTCCCGCGTGATCGTGATCTGCCCCTGCACCAGGCGCTGGGTCCCTTCCCGCGCCGTCTTCATCATCTCCTCGAGCTCGGGCAGCACGTCGGAGAGCGGATGGCCGAGCGTCTCGGCTTCGGAGTGCCCGATCAGCTTTTCGGCGGAACGGTTGAGAATGCCGACGCTGCCTGAATTATCCACGCCGATGATGCCGGCGCTCGCGGACGACAGCACCGCCTCGATGAAGCGGCGGCGGCTGTCGATGAGGTCGCTGGCGTTGACGAGCTCGTCGCGCTGGCTGCGCAACTCCTCCGTCATCTTGTTGAAGGTCTCACCCAGCTGGGCGAGGTCGCCTTCCGACTGGTGCACCGGCACTTTCACATGGAGATCGCCTGTCGAGACCGTCTGGGCCGCGTTCATCAGTCGCCGGATCGGCGAGACCAGCGAGTTGGCGAAGTTGAGGCCGATCAGCACCGAGGCCATCAGGATGGTCAGCGCGATCACCGCGAACATCAGCGCGAACGCGACCTGGATGCCGAGCCGGCGCGACTCGATCTGGGCGTATTCGGCGACGCTGACCTCGGTCTGCTTGAGTTGGTTGACGACGTTCGGATCGAGCGGCCTCGCGACGTAGAGGAAAGTGTCGCTGAAGGCGCGCAAGCGGACCACCGCGGCGACGAAGCTCGCATCGGGCAGCACCGCGATCTCGGGTTCGGATTCGTTGACGTTGCTGAGGAAGTCCGGCGCCGGCGGCGAATAGGCCAGCCGCATGCCGGTATCGGCGGATTCGAGAATGTTGGTGTTCTTGTCGATGATCATCGCGCCCGGCAAATTGCGCGAGGCGGCGCTGGACGTCAGCAATTCGCGAAAAGAGCGGCGATCCTGGTCGTAGAGCGGCCGGGCGTGGGCGATGTCGTTGGCCATGCCGAGAATGTCGCCTCGGATCAGCTGCGCGTGGTCCTGCATGTAGGCGCGCGCGATCGTCAGCGAATTCTGGATCACCTCCTTGGTCGGGCCGGAGAACAGGCGGTCGAGGCCGCGCTCGATGGTGACGTTGGCGACGACGGCGACCAGCACCGCCGGCAGCACCGCCACGATCGAGAACAGGCTGACGATCTGGACATGGAGGCGCGCGGCCGCCCTGCCGCGGCGTCGCGCCAGGATCAGCTGCCAGAGCTCGCGGATGATGATGCCGACCAGCAGCAGGATGGTGCCCGCATTGATCAGGTAGAACGAGCGGACAACCGCAGGGGTCGGCTCGATTGACGTGAGGCCGGTCAGGACCAGGAATGTCAGGCAGGCCGACAGCAGGGCCAGCGCCACGGCGAACGGCGCCAGCCAGCGTCGCGCCGACCAACGCCGGGGCTCTTCAGCTGGGGCCGTGTCAAAGGATGCGGCCGAGGTGTCTGCGCTGGTCATTCCGGCAATGGGTGCTGAAAAACGGGGTCCGCGGCGGGCGGATACTGATGCATTCGTACCACATTGTTGCCGAATTGCGACAATTCCGCGGCGCCCTCGCCGCGACCGACCCGCGCATCCACAGCGACATGCCGGAGGGCGGGAACGCATTCCGGCCCTCACGGCTTGACCAGCATGCACAGGTTCTTTCTCGCAATGATGGTGTCGGCCGTGCTGCTGCTGATCGTGGCGGCCGACCTCCTGGTCAACGGTGTCGGGGTGCAGGAGCCCACGGCGAATGTCGCCAGCGCGATGCCGGTGTCAGGCCGATTTCTCAGATAAGTGCGGGGACGCGTCCCGCGGCTGAAATCATCATTTGAATGTTCCTGCGGAACATTTCAGTCCGGTCCGGACTTCTGCTCACCGCGTCAGCCACAACGGCCAGCGCGATCCGGACAGGCTCAGCTCCGCTTGGTAGGGGGAGCTGAGCCACCGTCCGTTGCGGGAAGGCTAGCCCCCGCTCCGATACACCTGGATATCGAGATCCCGGATCTTCTTCCGCAGCGTGTTGCGGTTGAGGCCGAGCAGATCGGCCGCGCGGATCTGGTTGCCGCGGGTCGCCGCGAGCGCGGCCGTGAGTAGCGGCACCTCGATCTCTTTCAAGATGCGGTGATAGAGGCCCGGCGGCGGCACGCCGTTCGGGAAGCCCTGAAAGTGCGAGGAGAGATACGCTTCCACTGCGCCGCCGAGATTGTCGACGCCATGCTGGACTGCGGCACCCGGGCTGACCGTAGGTGGCGCCAACTCGCCGTCGATGACGGAGCCCGTGATCACGTCCTGCGGATAAAGCGCCGCGAGGCGACGGGCGAGGTTCTCGAGCTCGCGTACGTTGCCCGGCCAGCGGTGCTGCTTCATCCGCTCCAGCGCCAGCGCGTCCAGCTTCTTCGGCGGCAGTCCGTCCTTCTCGGCCAGCGCGAAGAAATGACGGATGAGATCGGGCAGATCCTCGATGCGCTCGCGCAACGGCGGCAGCCGCAGCGGCACGACGTTGAGACGGAAGAACAGATCTTCGCGGAACAGGCCCTGCTGGATCAGGACGCGCAGATCCTTGTTGGAGGCCGCGACGATGCGCACGTCGGTCTTGATCGGGGTGCGGCCGCCGACCGTGGTGTATTCGCCCTGCTGAAGCACGCGCAGCAGGCGCGTCTGCGCCTCCATCGGCATGTCGCCGATCTCGTCCAGGAACAGCGTGCCGCCCTCGGCCTGCTCGAAACGGCCGGAGGCGCGGGTGTTGGCGCCGGTGAAGGCGCCGCGCTCGTGGCCGAACAGTTCGGATTCGATCAGGTCGCGCGGGATTGCCGCCATGTTGACCGCGACGAACGGGCCGTTGCGGCGCTTGCCGTAGTCGTGCAGCGCGCGCGCCACCAGCTCCTTGCCGGTACCTGACTCGCCCGTGATCATCACGGTGAGGTCGGTCTGCATCAGGCGCGCCAGCACACGATAGATTTCCTGCATCGCCGGCGAGCGGCCGACCAGCGGGATCGCCTCCATCTCGGCGTCCTCGTTCGGCGTCGAGACCCGCTCCTTCGGCTCGGCCAGCGCGCGGCCGACGATGGCGATCAGCTCCTTCAGGTCGAAGGGCTTCGGCAGATATTCATAGGCGCCGCGCTCGGAAGCCCGGATCGCCGTCATGAAGGTGTTTTGTGCGCTCATGACGATGACCGGCAAATTCGGCCGCATCTTCTTGATCCGCGGCAACAGGTCGAACGCGTTCTCGTCGGGCATCACCACGTCGGTGATGACGAGATCGCCCTCCCCCTGGCTTACCCATCGCCACAGCGTCGCGGCATTGCCGGTCAGCCGCACCTCGTAGCCGGCGCGCGATAGTGCCTGGTTGAGAACCGTGCGGATGGCGGTGTCGTCATCAGCAACGAGAATGCTACCTGCGGGCATCGTTAATCCTCATTTTGCCCCCTGTGACGCAGACGACGACTTCCCGGCAGAGCCGTCGCGACTGCTTTGATCGGCATGTTTCACCGATGTGGAATACATCGGCATCAGCACGCGGAAGGTGGTCTTCCGCGGCTGAGATTCGCATTCGATGATGCCCCCGTGATCCCCGATGATCTTCGCGACCAGCGCGAGGCCCAGACCCGAGCCGGTCTGCTTGGTGGTGACGAAGGGATCGAACAGGTTTGGCAGAAGATCGTCAGGCACGCCTGGTCCGTTGTCCTTCACGCAGAATTCGAGCGGCAGGGATACACGGGATTTTTGACCGGGGACTGACAGCCGCACGCCTGGGCGAAACGCGGTGGTGAGCTGGATTTCACCGTCGGGAACGTCGATCAGCGCTTCGGCGGCGTTCTTCACCAGGTTGAGGAACACCTGGATGAGCTGGTCCTGGTTCGCCAGTACCGGCGGCAGCGAGGGATCGTAGTCCTCGACGAAGCGGATGTTGCGGGCAAAGCCGGACTGCGCCAGCCGTTTGACGTGATCGAGCACCGAATGGATGTTGACGGGGCCGCGCACCACGGGGCGCTCGTCGCCGAACACCTCCATGCGGTCGACCAGCGTCACGATGCGGTCGGCCTCATCGCAGATCAGCCGCGTCAGCATGCGGTCTTCCGAGGAGGCCTGCTGCTCCAGGAGCTGCGCCGCGCCGCGGATGCCGGAGAGCGGGTTCTTGATTTCATGCGCCAGCATCGCGGCGAGCGCGATCACCGAGCGCGCGGCGCTGCGATGGGTGAGCTGGCGGTCCATCTTGTCGGCGATGGAGCGCTCCTGGAGCATCACCACGATATGGCCGGGCCGTTCCGTGACGGGGGCAACATGCAGATCGACCTGGCGGTCTCCGCCCATGCGTGGCGTGCCCAGATCGACCTTGTATTCGTTGACCGGCGCGTTCGACGAACGCACCTGATCGATCAGCGCCAGCAAGGGGCTGCCGAACGGCACCAGCTCTTTCAGCGACTGCCGCTTCAAAAACTGCGTCGAGATATCGAAGAAGGCTTCGGTTGCGATGTTGGCGGCGACGATCTTGCCGTCCGGTCCGATCATGAGCACGGGATTGGGCAGTGCATCCAGGATGGCATCGCTGTCGGACGGAAACGGCCGACGATGTTCAGCGGCTGAGCTCATGCAGCGGCGCTCCATGCGAAGTCGTCGAAGGCATCTTGCAGTGACCGGTGGACGAGGCGCGGATCCTCCGAGGTGAGGATTTTCTGGCGCCAGGATTTCAGTTTCTCGGCCGGCGCGCGGCTCACATCGGCCGCGACGTCGAGCGCCCAGCCCAGATGTTTTCGCGCGTGCCGCAGACCGATGCGCAGGCCGTAGAGCGCGCAGACGCCCTCATAAAGCGTGCGGACGTAATGCAGCTGCGTCTCGAGCGACGGCGTGGCTTCCGCCGCCCCGCCCCTCAGGCGCCGGCCGATCTGGCCGGGCAGCCAGGGCTGGCCCTGCGCACCGCGGCCGATCATCACGGCATCGGCGCCGGAGGCCTCTAACGCCGCGAGCGCCTTCTCGAAAGTGGTGATGTCGCCATTGACGACGAGCGGAATGGAGATGGCCTCGCGTACGGCGCGGATCGCGTCCCAATCGGCCTCGCCCTTGTAGAACTGGCAGCGGGTGCGGCCGTGCACGGTGACGAGCTTGATGCCTGACGCCTGCGCGCGACGCGCCAGTTCCGGCGCATTGCGGGTGCGGTCGTCCCAGCCGAGCCGCATCTTCAGCGTCACCGGTACCTTCACCGCCGCGATCGTCGCTTCGATCAGGCTGACGGCGTGGTCGAGGTCGCGCATCAAGGCGGAACCGGACTGGCCGCCGGTGACGTGACGGGCCGGACAGCCCATGTTGATGTCGATAATGTCGGCGCCGTCGGCTTCGGCAATCCGGGCGCCCTCTGCCATCCAGTGCGTCTCGCAACCGGCGAGTTGGACCACGTGCGGACCGATCCCGGTGGCTTCGCAGCGCAACCGGGACATCCGATGGCCATTGGCGAGTTCGTCGCTGGCCGTCATTTCGGACACCACCAGACCGGCTCCCAACTCGGCGGCCAGCCGGCGGACGGGCGAGTCAGTCACCCCCGACATCGGCGCCAGGAAGACCGGGGTGGCGACATCAATATCGCCTATCTTCAATGGCTTAGAGCCTGATACTGCCGAGCCGGTCACAGGGGTCTCGTTGCGTTGGCAGCGCCTCATCGCGCCTGCCATGACCTATCTTGCGCACAATTCTTGTGCAGTCAAGCGTCATGCCTACAGTTTAGACAGTTCTGACAATCTTTCAAGTGCGGTGCAGCAAAATGCTGTTTCCCACAATCCGGGGAAACCCCCTTTTTTTGCGGGCCTGCCGTGCTAGAGGCATGCGGCAATCACCCCACCCCCGACTCTCTTCATCACCAAATGAGTATTTGAGTCCTATGGCGAAATCACAGCGCACCGCAGTCGTCCTCGTCGCGGCCGGACGCGGCCTGCGCGCAGGCGCCGGCGGCCCCAAACAATATCGCGAGATCGGCGGCGTGCCGGTGATCTATCGCGCCATGGAGGCCTTCAGCCGTCATGCGGACGTGTTCGCGGTTCAGCCGGTCGTGAACCCCGACGACGGCGCCATGTTCACGGCGGCGGTCGCAGGGCTCAGCCACGAGGCGCCGGTCAAGGGCGGCGCGACCCGGCAGGCCTCGGTGCTCGCGGGTCTCGAAGCGCTCGCCAGACACAAGCCCGACATCGTCCTGATCCACGACGCCGCGCGCCCCTTCGTTTCGGAAGGCGTGATCACCCGCGCGATCGATGCGGCCAGCCGCACCGGCGCCGCGATCCCCGCCGTTCCCGTCACCGACACCATCAAGGTCACCGGCGAGAACGGTAATGTCGAGGACACGCCGGATCGGGCGCGATTGCGGATCGCACAGACGCCGCAATCCTTTCGCTTCGACGTCATCCTCGAAGCCCATCGTCGCGCGGCCCAGGATGGACGCAGCGATTTCACCGACGATGCCGCGATTGCCGAATGGGCGGGATTGACGGTTGCAACCTTTGAAGGCGATGTTGCCAATATGAAGCTCACCACTCCCGAGGATTTCGTGCGCGAGGAAGCGCGGCTGGCCAGCCTGCTCGGCGACATCAGGACCGGCACGGGCTACGACGTCCACGCCTTCGGCGAGGGCGACCATCTCATGATCTGCGGCGTGCGCGTACCGCACACCAAGGGATTCCTGGCCCATTCTGACGGCGATGTCGGCCTGCATGCGCTGGTCGACGCCATCCTCGGCGCGCTCGCCGACGGCGATATCGGATCGCACTTCCCGCCCAGCGACGCGAAGTGGAAGGGCGCCTCCTCCGACCAGTTTTTGCAATACGCCATCGAGCGCGTCACCCAGCGCGGCGGCCGCATCGCCAATCTCGAGGTCACCATGATCTGCGAGCGGCCGAAGATCGGCCCCTTGCGCGACACCATGCGCGCGCGCATCGCCGAGATCTCCGGCGTCGACATCTCCCGGGTCGCGGTCAAGGCGACCACCAGTGAGCGGCTCGGCTTCACCGGCCGCGAGGAAGGCATCGCGGCCACCGCGAGCGCTACCGTCCGCCTGCCCTGGAGTGTCTAGGCCATGGCCGGCAGCGACGCACGCGCCCTCTCCCGCTCGCTGCTCGATCTGTGCCGGATGCGCAAGCTGACGATCGCGACCGCCGAATCCTGCACCGGCGGCCTGGTTGCCGGCGCGCTGACCGACATTCCCGGCTCCTCCGACGTGATCGATCGGGGCTTCGTCACCTATTCCAACGACGCCAAGCGCGCGATGCTCGGCGTCGAGGCCGGCACGCTTGCGAATTTCGGCGCCGTCAGCAGGGAGACCGCAACGGCCATGGCGGTCGGCGCGCTGGAGCGTGCCGGCGTCGATCTTGCAGTCGCTATCACCGGCATTGCCGGCCCCGGCGGCGCCACGCCCGGCAAGCCGGTTGGCCTCGTGCATTTCGCCGCCGCCGCGCGCGATGGACGCATCGTTCACCGCGAGCATCGTTTTGGTGCTATCGGCCGCACCGCCGTGCGCCAGCGCTCGGTGGTCGAGGCGCTGCGCATGCTGATGGATCTCGCCCGCGGTCCAGCCCAGACCAAGCCTCGTCGTGAAGCCGCGGTAACCCGCCTTCGCCCCCGCGTGACACGCTCGCCGCGCCGACATGTGGCGAAGCGCAGGCCGCCGCGGTCGCCGCGCGGCTGAGCCAGGCAACCACCACCGTCAGTCGGCCGAAATGAAGCGGAGCGTGCCGGCCCGCCGCGTCGGCTGGCCGGTGTCGTTGGTGTGGTTGATGCCGTCCATGACCGGCACCTCAGTGAAATCGAACGGGCTTACCCCATCCAGGCAGGCGACGTTGACGGCATAGAGAGATTGGTCGGATCGTCGCTGATGGTGCGTGTAGATTCCGCAACGGGAACAGAAGAAGTGCTGCGCTGATCCGGTATGGAAGCGGTAGCTTGTGAGCGCATCCTCGCCCTGGAGGAACTTGATCCCGCCCATTGCCGCCATGACGACGACGGCGCCGCGCATGCGGCAGTAGGAGCAGGTGCAGCGGCGGATAGAATTGAAGCCGTCGCTGAGCGTCGCCTCGAAACGCACCGTGCCGCAATGGCACTGGCCGGCCCGAACGTTCGTGTCGCCCATCATGTTGCCGTCTCCCGTTGCTGTCGCTTGTACGTTATCCCAGATCGGGAAACCAAGCCCGTCACGCGGCCGAGCAGCATTCCACGCGAACGGTCCCGCAGCCCGGATGGCGCGAAGCGCATCCGGGCCACAAGACCTTGCGTTCCCCGACGGGCAAAACACACAAACAACGGGTCGCTCGGGCAAAGATATTCCACTTTACCGAAATTCGGCTTTGGCGTATTCATCCCGCACCTCATCCCTGTCAGAGGGGCGTATCGCGATCGTCACGAAACGTGGGATGAGCTGCGGTGGACGCTAGTCACATCGGCGCGAAGGGTTCGCCGGGCGGGAAACCGTGAGCGAAGGCATCGCGCACACGACCGATGCTATTAGCGTACGGCAAGACCGTGTCGTCCTGACGCCCGGGGTCTGTGCGTCAAGTCTTGTGGTGATGTGGCGGCCCGACCGGGCATTTGCATCAGCCATCCGCAAGGCGACGGGGGCAATAGTGCATCGCTCCCCGGGGAGAGCTCGGCATAAGCCGTCAAACCACTGCGCAGGGAAGGCCGTGTGTTGGGCTTCACCTGTATGCCGCTGTGCAGCCTCTTGTAGCGCAACCTTCGCACAGTGGACCGTGGGTGCCAGCCGGCACCCGGCCTTCCCTGCGCCCTCTGACAGAGGGCGTACGCACACGCCGACTCGGGCAGGAACTGTCGCGAGGTCGCCGCGTTATGTCCAGTTTTCAAAAAGCACGCAAACTTTGTCGAATCCGATCGGGATCGCAGATATCGACCGCGGCCAAACGTCATGGCTTCTGTCTGAACTTGGCGTGGGAAAATTATTGGCGCAATAATGATCCGCTACGTTGCGGCCGGGAATCAACCCGGTCCTGTTTTCTGGAGGGCGACGGCGTGTTCGCTCGCTTCACTGCTCCGGCAATCGCCATTGCCATCCTGAGCGCCTTTGATGGTGCGGCCGCACAAACCGCTAACCAGCCGCCGGATACGATGGCGGCGCGGGTGGAGGCCTGCACGCCCTGTCATGGCAACAAGGGCGAAGGCACCCGCGATGTCTACTTCCCGCGTCTCGCAGGCAAGCCGGCCGGTTATCTCTACAACCAGCTCCTCGCTTTCCGTAGCGGCCGGCGCAAATACCCACCGATGAACTATCTGCTGGAATTCCTGCCCGATCCCTACCTGGAGGCGATGGCGGAATATTTTGCCAGCGAGCACCCGCCGCTGCCACCGCCGGCGCCGAGCGAAGTCAGCAAGGACGTCCTCGCGCACGGTGAGCTGCTCGCCACCAGCGGCGATGCCGGCCGCAACATTCCGGCTTGCGTGAGCTGTCATGGCCCTGGACTGACGGGTATGCAGCCCGGCATCCCCGGCCTGCTCGGCTTGCGCGCCAATTACATCAGCGCCCAGCTCGGCGGCTGGCGTTATGGCACTCGCACCGCGAAATCCCCTGATTGCATGCAGCTCGTCGCCGGTCACTTGACCGAGACGGACGTCACCGCCATCGCAGCCTGGCTTGCGACGCGGCCTGCCCCCGCGAACCCAGCCCCCGTGCCGAAAGGCACCTATGCGCTGCCATTCAGCTGCGGTAGCCAGCCCAACTGACGAGGCGGATGATGGGCTTCAAATTGTCGATCAAGCTCCTGTCCATCAAGTTGCTCACCATCGCCGCGTTCACCACGGCAGCAGCCGCGCAGGACAAAGACAAGACCGGCGACATCATCGCGCGCGGGGAATATCTGGCCCGTGCCGGCGACTGCACTGCCTGCCACACCGCGCCGGAGGGACGTCTGTTTGCCGGCGGCCGTGCCATGCCGACACCGTTCGGCACGCTGTACACCTCCAACATCACGCCCGATCCGGAGACAGGCATCGGCAAGTGGAGAGCCGACGACTTCTACAAGACCATGCACAGCGGCCGCTTTCCCGACGGCGGGCTGATCTACCCGGCGATGCCGTTTGCGTCCTACACCAAGGTCACGCGCGCCGACAGCGACGCCATCTTCGCCTATCTGCGCTCGATTGCGCCGGTGAACCAGAAGAACAAGCCGCACGAATTGCGTTTCCCTTACGACAACCGCCAGCTCATCCTCGGCTGGCGCACGCTGTTCTTCAGCGAGGGCGAGTTCAAGCCGGATCCGAAAAAATCGGCGGAATGGAATCGCGGCGCCTATCTGGTCGAGGGCCTCGGCCATTGTGGCATGTGCCATTCGCCGATCAACGCGCTCGGCGGCACCTCGCAATCGGACGCGTTCAAAGGCGGCCTGATCCCGATGCAGAACTGGTACGCGCCCTCGCTGACGTCGAACCGTGAGGCCGGGCTCGGTGACTGGAGCATCAAAGACATCACGGATCTGCTCCAGACCGGCGTTTCCATGCGCGGCGTGGTTTACGGCCCGATGGCCGAGGTCGTGCACAACAGTCTGCAATATCTCGATGACGCGGACACCAGGGCGATGGCGGTCTACCTCAAGGGCATCGCGGAGCCCTCGCCTCCGCCGGCCGCGAGCTCGGCGCTGCCGACCAGCGAGAGCAGCCTTCTGATCAGCCTCGGCAAGACCGTCTACGACAAGAACTGCGCGAGCTGTCATGGCACCCAGGGCGAGGGCAAGCCGCCGCACTGGCCGCCGCTCGCCAACAACCAGTCCATCGAGATGCAGTCGGCGGTCAACCCGATCCGCATGGTGCTCAATGGCGGCTATCCGCCGGGCACCAAGGGCAATCCGATGCCCTACGGCATGCCGCCCTTCGCCGGCCTCCTCTCCGACAACGAGGTCGCCGCCGTCGTCTCCTACATCCGCACCGCCTGGGGCAATCGCGGCACGCCGGTCTCGGCGCGCGAGGCCAACGAGCTGCGCTCGGCACCGCTGAACTGAGGGCCCCATGTTCAATTCCGACCCGCCAACCAGCCCAGCCGTCGCCGACCAGGCCATCGAGGAAGTCGTGGCGCAGGGCCCATCCGGCGCGATAGTGGTCGCCGGCATCGCCACGGCCTGCGTGGTCGCGATGTGGTTCGCCTTCTATCTGTTCGTGTTCCTGCCGCGCGGCTCGCTGCAATGAGCGTCGAGGGAGCCCACAGCAACGGTAGCGCCAGCGCCGAGGTCGCAGCCCGCGTCGAGCGGCGCTGGGCCACCATCGCCGTGATCATCGTCGTGATGATGGCGCTGCTGGCGGCATTCGCCGGTATCCATCGCGCGACCATGCCGCAGCCGCGCGTCGAAACCACCGATCCCTCGCGGCTGCATCTGAGCGGTGAATTCGTCGAAAGCAATCTCGGCAGCGTGCTGGAGGCCAACGGCAATGTCACCGTGCGCGCGATTGGCCAGCAATATTCCTTCACGCCGGCCTGCATCGTGGTGCCCGTCGACACGCCGATCACGCTGCGCGCCACCAGCGCCGATGTCGTCCACGGCATCCTGATCCAGGGCACCAACGTCAACACCATGCTGGTGCCGGGCTACATCTCCGAGCAGCTCATGCGCTTTACGAAGAGCGGCGACTATCTGATGCCCTGCCAGGAGTTTTGCTCCTTCGGCCACGAGGGCATGTGGGGCAAGGTCAAAGTGATCGACAAGACGGACTTCGCGAACCGCGCGAAGGGTGGCGGGAGGCTGAGCTGTGTTGGTCAATAGAAAGCTCATCCTCGCCCATTTCTGGCTGGCCTTCGCCGTGTTCGGCATCGCGCTCACGCTCGGCGCCTGGCAGATGTTCATCCGCAGCCCGATCGGCACTTGGCTGTCCAATCCCGAACTCTATTACCGCTCGCTGACCGCGCACGGCACGGTGATGGGCTATGTCTTCCCGACGCTGGTCGCGATGGGCTTTGGCTATGCCATTAGCGAGTCCGCGCTGGAGCAGCGGCTGGTCGGTGTGCGCTGGGCTTGGGCGGGATTCTGGCTGATTGTGGTCGGCGCGATCATGGCGATGGTCCCGGTCGGGCTCGGCCGCGCTTCGGTGCTCTACACGTTCTACCCGCCGCTGATCGGCAACGTGTTCTACTATCTTGGCGTCGTGCTGGTCGTGGTCGGCTCCTGGATCTGGGTCGCGCTGATGTCGATCAATCTGCGCGTCTGGCGCAAGGCCCATCCCGGCGCGCCGGTGCCGCTGGCGATGTTCGCCAATGTCGCGGGCTCGTATCTGTGGGCCTGGACTGCGGTCGGTGCCGCGCTCGAGCTGCTGCTGCAGATCATTCCGGTCGCGGCGGGGCTGAAGGCCACCATCGACGCCGGCCTTGCGCGCGTGTTCTTCTCCTGGACGCTGCACGCCATCGTCTATTTCTGGCTGATGCCGACCTACATCGCCTATTACACCATCGTGCCGCGTGCGATCGGCGGCCGCGTCTATTCCGACAGCATGGCGCGGATTTCCTTCATCCTGTTCCTGGTGGTGGCGATGCCGATCGGCATGCACCACACCTTCGCGGATCCGCAGGTCGGCGCCGGCTTCAAGTTCATCCATTCGGCTTTCACGGCGCTGGTCGCGCTGCCGACGCTGCTGACCGTGTTCACGATCTGCGCCTCCGTCGAGATCGCGGCGCGCCTGCGCGGCGGCCGCGGCATGTTCGGCTGGATCAGGGCCCTGCCCTGGGACAATCCGATGATGCTGGCCCTCGCCTTTTCATTCGTCATGCTCGGCTTCGGTGGCGCCGGCGGCCTCATCAACATGAGCTATCAGCTCGATGCGTCGATCCACAACACGCAGTGGATCACCGGCCATTTCCACCTGATCTTCGGCGGCGCCATCGTGATCATGTATTTTGCGATCGCCTATGATCTGTGGCCGCATCTGACCGGGCGCGAGCTGATCGACGTCCGCCTGATCCGCAGCCAGCTCTGGCTGTGGTTCATCGGCATGATCGTCACGACCTTTCCCTGGCACTGGGTCGGCATTCTCGGCATGCCGCGCCGCATGGCCTATTTCGACTTCGGAGACCCCGCGATCGCGCCGCAGGCCCTCTCGGTCACCCTCTCGGCCATTGGCGGCTTCATCCTGCTGGTGTCGGGCATCATGTTCATCGTTATCCTTGCTCGCGGCATGCGCGCGCCGCAGGTCGACGCCGGCCCCTATCGCTACGCGCTGGCGGTGCACCAGCCCACAACGGTCCCCGTCGCGCTCAACACTCATGCGCTGTGGGTGGCGCTGATGATCGCGCTCACCCTCACCAATTACGGCTATCCGATCCTGAATCTGGCGCTGACCGAGGGCACCTCTGTGCCAGCCGTTTATGTGGGAGCGCAGTGATGAGCACGCGCGACCTCTTCACCTTCACCAATCGTCATTTCAAGGCGAGTGTGATCATCACCGCCGCGATCCTGATCGTCACGGCGATTGCGGGCTTCCTCGTGCTGCCCTTCGCACAGCCCTGGGTTCAGTTCGCCGACGTCTGGGACGCGATCTGCAGCGCTGCCGGTGTGCCGCAACGCGCAGCGAGCGTGACTACGCCGGAGCAGACCAGGCGCCTCTCGGGGGTCGTGCTGACGTCGAACACGCTGGCACGCCCGAACCAGGAGGCGATCGGACGCGGCGCCACGCTGGCGCAGCGTTGCGCGATCTGTCATGGCCCGACCGGTGTCAGCCGCGCGGACTCGCCCAATCTCGCCGGCCAGTACGCGGCCGTGATCTACAAGGAGCTGCATGATTTCCGCACCGGCGCGCGCGCCAACGCCGTGATGTCGCCGTTCGCCGTGAATTTGACGGACCAGGAGATCGCAGATCTCTCGAACTATTACGCTTACCTGCCGCGGCTGCCGGCCTATCACCCGACGCCGCAACTGCCGAAGCCAAGCATCGTGATCTATGGCGCACCGATGCGCGGCATCGCGCCCTGCGGCGCCTGCCACGGTAGCCTCGACAACAAGACCGGCAGCCCGTGGCTCGAAGGCCAGTCCGAGGCCTACATGAAGGCGCAGCTGCAGGCCTTTGCCTCCGGCGAGCGCCGCAATGACATCAGCCAGCAGATGCGTAACATCGCGCGTGCGATGACCCCGCAGGAAATCGAGCAGGCCGCAGCGTATTATGCTTCGCAGCCGCCGGATGTGGTGAAGGCGGTGGATTGAAATCTTGGCACGCCTGCCTTCCCCATCGTCATTGCGAGCGCAGCGAAGCAATCCAAAGTCTCTCTGCGGAGGGATTCTGGATTGCTTCGTCGCAAGGGCTCTTCGCAACGATGCCGGAGGGAGCGTGCCCGTCCGCAACCACTACGACGACGCCAGCTTCCGCCGTCCGTAGATCGCATCCGCCCGTTTCTCGAACGCGATGGAAAATCGCGCGAACGCGGCGTCGAACATCGAGCCCATCAGCAGCGCCAGCATGCGGCTCTTGAACTCGTAGGCGAGGAAGAAACCGACGTCGCAGACGCTCTCGCCTTTGGGTTCGAACGTCCAGCGGTTTTCCAGATTGCTGAAGGGACCTTGCAGATATTCGACCAGGATCTTCAAATTGGCGCGGTCGAGCGTCACGCGGCTGGTAAAGGATTCCCTGACCAGCTTGAACGACACCGTCATGTCCGCGACCAGCACCTCGGTGCCGTCGGGTTTCGCCATGCGCTGACGGACCTTCAGCGCGCTGCACAGCGGCACGAATTCCGGGTAGCGCTCGACGTCGGCCACCAGATCAAACATCTCGGACGCGCTGTGATCGACACGGCGCTTGCTCGAAAAATTGGGCATGGCGATTCAGCGGGCGTTTGCTGCCCGCGCGGCCTTCACTTTCGCAAAATCCTCGCCGGCATGATGCGACGAACGGGTGAGCGGGCTCGCCGACACCATCAGGAAGCCCTTGGTGTAGGCGACCTTCTCGTAGGACGAAAACTCGTCCGGCGGCACGTAACGCATCACGGCGTGATGCTTGCGGGTCGGCTGGAGATATTGCCCGATGGTCAGGAAATCGACGTCGGCGGAACGCAGATCGTCCATCACCTGCTGCACCTCGTGGCGCTCTTCCCCGAGGCCGACCATGATGCCGGACTTGGTGAAGATGGTGGGATCGAGCTCCTTGACCCGCTGCAGCAGCCGGATCGAATGGAAATAGCGCGCGCCCGGCCGCACCGTGAGATAGCACGACGGCACGGTCTCGAGATTGTGGTTGAACACGTCGGGCTTCGCGGCGACGACGACCTCCAGCGCCCCCTCCTTGCGCAGGAAGTCGGGCGTCAGGATCTCGATCGTGGTCGAGGGGCACGCGGCGCGGATCGCGCGGATGGTCTGGGCGAAATGCTCGGCGCCGCCGTCAGTGAGATCGTCGCGGTCGACGGAGGTGATGACGACATGGGCAAGCCCGAGCTTGGCTACGGCCTCGCCGACGTTGTGCGGCTCGGCCGCGTCGAGCGCGTTCGGCATGCCGGTCTTGACGTTGCAGAAAGCACAGGCGCGGGTGCAGGTGTCGCCCATGATCATGAAGGTCGCGTGCTTCTTGTCCCAGCACTCGCCGATATTCGGGCAGCCCGCCTCCTCGCACACCGTGTGCAGGCCGTTGGCGCGCACGATGTTGCGGGTGTCGGCATAGCCGCGGGTGTTGGGGGCGCGTACGCGGATCCAGTCCGGCTTCGGCGGCGAAGCGGAATCGGGCCGATTCACCTTTTCGGGGTGACGTGGGCGCAGCGGGTTCGAGATGGTATCGACAATAACGACCATGGGGTGTCCGGTCTGACCAAGTCCTACCTAGTCGGTCTGGCCGGGCATCGCAACCCGGCTCGCCCCGCTTCAGGGAACATGGCAGATATGGGCAATATCCTGCTCTGTTCTCTGGCGATTCTCACCTCGAATGGCTCCAGTCTCGAAACCTTCCACACCCCGGCTCGGCAAAGCCCTGAAGCGTGCCTTTTTCGCGCGCAGCGTCCACGAAGTCGCGCCCGACTTGATCGGCGCGACCATGCTTGTCGACGGCGTCGGCGGGATCATCGTCGAGGTCGAGGCCTATCATCATACCGAGCCGGCGGCGCACTCCTACAATGGCTCCACGCCGCGGAACCAGGTGATGTTCGGCCCGCCCGGCTTTGCCTATGTTTACCGCTCCTACGGCATCCATTGGTGCGTGAACTTCGTCTGCGAGGAAGAAGGCTCGGCGAGCGCCGTGCTGATCCGCGCGCTGGAGCCGACCCACGGAATCGCCGCGATGCGTCGGCGGCGCCATCTCCAGGATTTGCACGCGTTGTGCTCGGGCCCGGGCAAGCTGACCGAAGCGCTCGGCATCACCATCGCGCACAATGCCTTGCCGCTGGACCGCCCGCCGATCGCGCTGCATGCGCGGACGGAGGATCTGGAGGTCGTGGCCGGAATCCGGATCGGCATCACCAAGGCCGTCGAGCTGCCCTGGCGCTATGGCGTCAGGGGCTCGAAATTCCTCAGCAAGCCGTTTCCGAAATAAGCCTACGAGGCCTGCTTCAGCCGCTCCAGCGCCTCGAGGAGCTTGGCCTTGCGGGCGAGCGCAGCCTCACGCTTTTCGCGCTCCTCCTCGACGACCTCCTCGGCCGCGTTGGCGACGAATTTCTCGTTCGCCAGCTTGGACTCCGCGCGCTTGATGTCGGAATCGGCCTTCCCGATCTCCTTGTCGAGACGCGTGCGCTCGGCGGCGACGTCGATCACGCCCTTCAGCGGCAGCGCAGCCACCTCGCCGCGCACCAGGAGCTGGACCGCGCCGTCGGGCGCACGGTCGGCGAAGGAGATGTCCGACAGCCGCGCCATGCGCTTGATGACGTCGCTCCAGCGCGGCGCGCGCTCCTTCGTCTCGGACGAGGCGCCTGCGACCACCAGCGCCGTCAGGGTCGCCGGCGGAATGTTCATCTCGGCGCGCACCGAACGGATCTGCGTGACGAGGTCGATCACCCAGCCGATCTCGGCCTCGGCCGCGGGATCGGTGAAGTCGGCATGGTCGAAGATCGGCAGCACCCAAACCGGTGAGACGAGCGCGTCGGTCGGCCCCGTCGTCGCTGCGAGCATCGCAAGCTGCTCCGGCGTCGGCCCGGCCGGCTTCAGCGGCCACGGTGCCAGCGCGAGCAGACCGTCGCGCTTGGCCGTCACCTCCCACAGCTCCTCGGTGATGAAGGGCATGAAGGGGTGCAGCAGTTTCAGGATCTCGTCGCGCGCCCATGCCACCATGGCGCGGGTTTCCGCCTTGGCAGGGCTGTCGGGACCGAGCAGCACGGGTTTTGCGAGCTCGAGATACCAGTCGCAATAGACGTTCCAGACGAAGCGGTAGATGCTGCCGGCGGCGTCGTTGAAGCGGTAGGCCTCGATCGCCTCGGTCACCTCACGCGTGGTGTGTGCGCTCTCATGCGCGATCCAGCGGTTCAGCGTCTCCTTGACCTTCGCCGGCTCGAAGCCCTCGGGCACGGCGCAGTGGTTCATCTCTGCAAAGCGCGACGCATTCCAGAGCTTGGTCGCGAAATTGCGGTAGCCCTCGACACGGCTGGTGGCAAGCTTGATGTCGCGGCCCTGCGCGGCCATCGCAGCCAGCGTGAAGCGCAGCGCATCGGCGCCATATTGGTCGATCAGGCTGAGCGGATCGATGACGTTGCCCTTCGACTTCGACATCTTGGCGCCCTTCTCGTCGCGGACGAGGGCGTGGATGTAGATCGTCGAGAACGGCACCTCCTTCATGAAGTGAAGGCCCATCATCATCATGCGGGCGACCCAGAAGAAGATGATGTCGAATCCGGTCACCAGCGCATTGGTCGGGTAGTAGCGCTGCACTTCCGGCGCGTCCGCGGGCCAGCCGAGGGTCGAGAACGGCCACAGCGCCGAGGAGAACCAGGTGTCGAGCACGTCCTCGTCGCGCGTGATGAAGCCGTCACGCTTGTTGCGGTCGAGCGCCATCTCGCGGCCCTGCTCGACCGTGATGACCTCCTGCTCGACGTAATAGCCGAGGGCGTGGCTGACGGCCTCCTCCTCGGTCTCGGCGACGAACACCTTGCCGTCGGGACCGTACCAGGCTGGAATCTGGTGGCCCCACCAGAGCTGGCGCGAGATGCACCAGGGCTGGATGTTCTCCATCCACTCGAAATAGGTTTTTTCCCAATTCTTCGGCACGAAGGTGGTTTCGCCCGAACGCACGGCGGCCATCGCCGGCTTCGCCAGCGTCTTGGCGTCGACATACCATTGGTCGGTAAGATAGGGCTCGATCACCGTGCCGGAGCGGTCGCCATGCGGCACCATGTGGGTATGGGGCTCGATCCGCTCGACGAAGCCGAACGATTCCAGCCGCTCGACGATGCGCTTGCGCGCTGCAAAGCGATCGAGCTTGTTGAACTCCTCGGCGAACTGCGCGGCACCTGCCGGCAGGTCGCGCAGATAATCTTCGTTGTCGAGGAGATCGAGGCAACCCTCCTTGTCGATGACGCTGATCCGGGCGAGGCCATGGCGATTGCCGACCTCGAAGTCGTTGAAGTCGTGCGCCGGTGTCACCTTGACCGCGCCCGAGCCCTTCTCCGGATCGGAATAATCGTCGGCGACGATCCGGATCTTGCGGCCGACCAGCGGCAGAATCACGTTCTTGCCGACCAGCTTCTGATAGCGCTCGTCATCGGGATGCACGGCGACGCCGGTATCGCCGAGCATGGTCTCCGGGCGCGTGGTGGCAACGACGATGAAGCTCGAGGGATCCTCGGGGCTGAAAGTCTTGCCCTCGATCGGATAGCGCAGGTACCAGAGGCTGCCCTTGACCTCGGCCTGCTGCACTTCGAGATCGGAGATCGCGGTGAGCAACTTGGTGTCCCAGTTCACCAGCCGCTTGTCCTTGTAGATCAGGCCGTCGCGGTGCAGCTCGACGAAGACCTTGACCACGGCCTTGGACAGGCCCTCGTCCATGGTGAAGCGTTCGCGCGACCAGTCGCAGGAGGCGCCGAGCCGCTTGAGCTGGTTGATGATGGTGTCGCCGCTCTCGGCCTTCCACTGCCAGACCCGTTCCAGAAACTTCTCGCGGCCCATCTCGCGACGGCTGGGCTGCTGGCGCTCCATCAGCTGCCGCTCCACCACCATCTGGGTGGCGATGCCGGCATGGTCGGTGCCGGGCTGCCACAGCACGTCGCGGCCGCGCATGCGCTCGAACCGGCACAGGATGTCCTGGAGCGTGTTGTTGAGGGCGTGGCCCATGTGGAGCGAGCCCGTCACGTTCGGCGGCGGGATCACGATGGTAAAGGGCACTGCGTCGCGACGGTCCGGGCGGCCGGCCTTGAAGGCAAGGCTGTCCTCCCACACGACGGACATGCGGGCTTCTATATCGGCGGGTTGGTAATTTTTCTCGATCATGGCGCTGTTAGAAAGCCGCGCACGGGGTCCAAGTCAACGGACAAGTCAACGGAAAGCCAGGCGGCAACAGGGCTTTCCGGTCCGGTCAGGGGACAAAATATATCGCACAAGCAGGGTTTTTGAGGGCTCTGCGGCCCGATCTACCTGCCGCCGCGCGATACCCGCTCGATTTCCGCCTTCACGATGCGTTCAACGAGGCCCGGCAAATTGTCGTCCAGCCAGGATTTCAGCATTGGACGCAGCATCTCCTTGACCAGATCCTCCAGCGTTCGCGCATTGCTGCTGAGCACCGTGTGGGCCAGGGAATTGAAGGCGGATTCGACCGCGGAGACCGTCGATTGCGCCAGGATCGGCTGTTGGGGCGGCAGTGGCGGCGCATCGAAGTCCACCGGCGCATAGGATGCCGGCGTCGGGCGCGGCGGCGGCGATTCGGCGAATTCGAGATCGTCGCGCGGCTCGACCTTGCGGAAGCTCGGCGGCGGCGGAGACGGCGTTGGCTCCATCGCCAGCGCCATATCGTCGGTCAATTCCAGCACGTCGGGCTCAGGTTCGGGCTCCGGCTCGGGAGCACGGATTTCCGGCGCAGCGGTGGCCGTGTCGAGGCCCGCTAGCAGTGCGTCGATATCGTCCTGATTGTTGGATGCATCCGCCTCGGGTGCCGGGGCTGGCGGCGCTGCCGGCTTTGCAGCCGGAGCCGGTGCGGGCTTCTCGGCGGCTGCTTTGGGCGGCGCGACCTTGGATGGCGGAATATCGTTGATCACCTGCGGCTTCGGTGGCGCGGCGGGGGCGGCAGCTTTCTCGGGCTTGGCAGCATCCGCCGGCGGCGGCTTGGCCTCATCGTCGGCAATGATGCGCCGGATCGAGGCCAGAATCTCCTCCATCGAGGGTTCTGTGACCTTTGCAGGCTGCGTCATCTCCGACTCCACATCATCAACGCCCTCGCATGCGTTGTTTTACACCAAGCACGACAGGATTGGCCGGTTCCGGATGGGTGGCCCGACATTTTCGTCACGGCAGCCCGACTTGTCCCCAGATGACGGCTCAACGTGCAGCGGTGCGCCCCTGCCCTCGGCACTCATGCTTTACGCACACGGCATCGGATGCAGAGCGAATCGGCCCGCATCTTCTTGGCAAGGCTATGTCAGGGATTTTGCTGATTGCAAGCAAAGCACCGGTCGGCTTCGACTATTCGCGAGGCCGACCGGACGATTACGGGACTCTAGCGTCCGTCAGGCGTGCGCACGCCGGCCCAGCTGTCGCGAACCTGTTGGTAGTGAACGCTGGGATCGTAGACCGTGGTGTTGAGGCCGAGGACTTGCGGCGCGAGACGGCCGACCGCATTGAGCACCGAATAGGACGCCACCACGCGGTCATGCTGGGCAGTGACGAGCGCAACGCGTGCGTTCACCAGCGCCTGCTGCGCGTTGAGCACGTCCAGCGTGGTACGCTGGCCAGCCTTGGCTTCTTCGCGCACGCCGTTCAGCGCGATCTCGGAAGCCGTGACCTGCGCCTGCGCAGATTGTACCTGCGCCTTGCCGGCTTCCAACTGCCCCCAGGCCTGCACGACGTTGGCACGGGTCTGGTCGCGGGTGGTTTCGAGATTCAGGCGCTGCTGCGCCAGGTTCTCTTTCGATTGGCGGATGAGCGCATATTCAGCGCCGCCCTGATAGATCGGCACGGAGGCGGTCGCGATGGCGGAAGCGGTCGTCGTTCGGAAGACCGTCAGGGTCTGCTGGTACGACTGGGTGATGCCAGCCTGAACCGTGAGGGTCGGCAGCAGCGCGCCTTCGTTGATCTTGACCTGAAGATAATTGACATCGATGCCGAACATCGAGGCCGTGACGTTGGGGTTCTCCACCAGGCTGAGACCGACGGCGGAGGCGAGCGTCCCGGGCAGGAAACGATCGACGGGCGAGCCCGGCGCAAGGTTCGTCGGCTCATTGCCGATGATGCGGCGGAAATTCGCGCGCGTCGTCGTGAGATTCGATTCGGCAGTCAGTGCCTGGGTCCTGCCGGCCGCGAGCTGCGCTTCGGATTGCGCCACGTCCGTGCGCGTCACTTCGCCGACATTGAAGCGATCGCGGGTCTGCTTGAGCGTCTGTTCGAGCACGCGCACGTTGCTGCGCTGAACTTCGAGGGTGGCGGAGTCACGAAGATAATCCATGTAGCTGGTGGCAGCCTGCAACAGGACCGTCTGCTCGAGCACGCGCAACGCCTCGCGGGATCCCGAGACCTGGCTCTCCGCCGCGCGCGTCCTGTTGGCGGTCTGATTGCCGTTGTAGAGCGTCTGGTTGATGGTCAGGCTGGCGCTATTGGGCTGAAGGGGCGGGTCGCTATGGATCGGCAGACCCTTCTGCTGCTGCTGAATGTCCTGATATTGATAGCCGGTGCTGAGGTTGACTCCGACCTTGGGGCGATAGCCCGACAGCGCCTGTGGCACGTTTTCGTCAGTCGAGCGCACCTGGGCGCGCTGCGCGTTAAGCTGCGGATTGTTCTGATAGGCGCGCACCAGCGCAGCCTCGATCGTATCCGCCAAGGCAGGCGTCGGCGCGACAAGCGCCAGCAGCAGGACCGAAACCGCTGCTCCGGTGAAGAGCTTCACCCCATGCATCCAAAAATTCCGTTCATTCTAACGCCCGGCTCGTGCCCGCGAGCTGGGTTACCGTCTACGAGTGGAGTCGTTGCCCCGCCGCAACATAGGACGCGGTCAAGCGCGACGGAACTACCTGAGGGTGGTTCTCAGTGGAAACTCTTCACGTGCAGCATCCCGGCCACACTTCTGATTCAGAACGGGATTTTAACGGGCTAAAGCCGCTATCGGGCCGTCAGAATACGAAGGCGGCGGCCCGTTCCAGCCCGGGAAGGACCGGGGCCGCGGCATCGAACAGCGCCCGATGGCCGAATTCGCCGTGGGTATGGGTCACGATCATGGCGCGCGGCGGCCTGGATTCGGCCGAAACCCCCAACAGGCGCCCACCCTCCTTGAGCTGCCCGAGCAGCCCTGCCGGCGTCACCTCGGTGGCGCCGTTGAGGACGATCACATCATAGGGAGCAGCAGCAGTATCACCCTCGGTGCAGGCCGCGGCCTTGCAGGCCACGTTGGCAAGCCCGAGGGCGGCGAAGGCGTCATTGGCCTTCTTGGCCAGCGCCGAATCGCATTCCGTCGCGGTGACCTGGCGTGCGAGCTTGGCGGCCAGCGCAGCGAGATAACCGGTGGCGCAGCCGACGACCAGCACGTTGTCGTCCTCGCCCATCTCGGCAGCCTGGAGCAGCTTGCCGGTCAGCTGCGGCTTGATCAGGAACCGCTTGACGCCGCCCTCGCTGACGTCGAGATCGAGGTCGAGATACGCCACTGCCTGCCGGCTGGCCGGCACAAAGGCCTCGCGCGGAACCGTGAGCATGGCGTCGAGAACACGACGGTCGGTGACGTCACTGGTGCGCACCTGGCCATCGACCATTTTTAGGCGCGCCGTCGAGAAAACGGACATTTGCGGACCCTGCAAGGCGGACGATGCCGCGGACGAAAGTTGGCGGCATCTTTGGAGCAGGCCCTGCAAAAACGCAACATGGCTTTGGCCCAGCGAACCGGGCCTTTCCGCAACTCGCAACGTCCAGGGTGAGCCGGCCTATTCGATCGTGACGGCGAGGCGGCCGATCAATGCGGCGACTTCATCCAGCCGTGCCGAATCGTGGGTCTCGACCGCGCGCGCCAGACAGGCGAGGCATTCGTCGTCGCTGAGTTCGGGGATGTCCGCCGGCAGAATGGAGGGAGCCAGCGGGGAACGGTCGACCTGGATGTCTCGCATGGGAATCAGCTCCGTAAAGGACCGGCGCCTGGAAGCTCGATTTCAATTGAGTCGTTTTGGCGTCGCCGCGGAGAACACGAGCTCGCCACGGTACACATCTAATTGAGAATTTGCCGCAACGAGATCGCACGCCAGATCAGAGTCTTGACGCAAGCTATTGAAGATGAAGCTGAATTTGGCTCCCCGGGCTGGATTCGAACCAGCGACCATCCGATTAACAGATGATTGACCAATCTTTTCATACCATTTCGCCGCCTCTCATTTGCTCGGCAAGTGCCCAATTTCATTGACTTTCTTTGATCCGAACCAAACACTGCCTTTCGTGGCTTCACACCGCATTACGCGTTCTTGTGGCTCCCAAGAGGCCCCGGATGCCAAAGACTGATCACCGCGTAATGCTGACGGCCACCAAGGTCAGCGGACTCAAACCTGCGGCGGCCGGCCAGCGCTACCAGGTCATGGACGCGCTCGTGCCGGGATTTGGTGTGCGGGTCACCGATAGCGGGAACCGAACCTACATTCTCAGGACCCGTTTTCCAGGCGCCAACAGTCCCAGCCGCCGGGAGATCGGAAAATGCGCCGACATGACGCTGACGGAAGCGCGCGACAGGGCGCGCCTGTGGCGCGATCTGGTACGGCAAGGCATCGATCCGGTCGAAGAGGCCCAGCGAGCGCGCACAGCGGCTCTACAGAGGCGCCAGACCACGTTCGGAGCCGTGGCCGAGGTCTTCATCCGCGACAAATTGCCCGGCGAGCGCAAGGGCAAGGACGCCGAGCGGGAAATCCGCCGGGATCTTCTGCCGAAATGGTGTGACTTGGCCATTACCGAGGTGACTGACTTACACGTAACAACCCTGATCAAGACCAAGGGCCGGGACGGCAAGGTCGGTGCCAGAAACCTGCTCGCCCTGATCAAGCGGTTTTTCCGATGGGTAACGGCACAGCCGGAGTTCGGTTTGTCGGCGTCACCTTGTGCCAACATCCGGGCCACTGATATCCTGGGCGAGATGCCGCGGTCGGCGGCGAGGATCCTCACCAACGACGAATTGTTCGCCTTATGGCGCGCCGCAAAGCGAATGCCCTACCCCGTCGGGCCGGCCTATCAGCTGCTCTGCCTGACCGCTCTGCGCCTCAACGAAGCCGTTGATGCATCATGGAGCGAGTTCAACATGCGGGAAAAGATCTGGATTATTCCTGCCGAGCGGATGAAGGGCAAGGACTCCGGCAAGAAGCAGGCGCGCGCTCATGCGGTACCGCTGACGCCCGAAATCCTCGCGGTATTGGACAGCCTGCCGCGGCACACCGGCCGCTTCCTGTTCTCGACCAGCGAAGGCGAAGGCCCGACGTGGATAGGCTCGAAGATCAAGCAGCGTCTCGATCGCCGCATGTTGCGCACGCTCCGCGCGCTCGCTCGTCATCGGGGCGAAGATCCCACGGTGGTCACGTTGCCGCCGTTCGTAAATCACGATATCCGCCGGACCGTGCGCTCCCAGTTGTCGCGGCTCAGGGTGACCGAAGAAGCCCGTGAGGCCGTGCTGGCGCATGCCCGACCCGGCATCAAGGGCACGTATGACTTGCACGACTATTTCGAGGAGAAGCGCGAGGCGTTAGAGCTCTGGCACGTGCGCCTTAGTCAGATCGTACGGCCTAGTCGGGACAACGTCGTGAGACTTCTTGTGAGGGCTTGACGAGGCAGAGCCGCGCACACTAGATTCGTTTGCAATGTAGCGACCTGTTTTCGGCGCGTTCGGTGAGAACGCGAAGGCCAATACCGCAGAGGGGTCCCAGTTGTCTTCGGACTGGGGAAGCCTGCGGTCACCGGGACTGGATCCCGGGCTCGGGGGTGATTCCCCCTTTGCCCTCCGGGGTGAGCGCCCACCGCCCGATTGATGGAAGCGAGCCGGAACATCCTCAGGGAGCCCGGGCAGATTTCATGGAAACCATGGGATTTGCCTTGGCATGCCTATTTTTGGGCTCCAGCGATCCCGCAACCGGAGATCGCCACATGGCTACTCGCCTCATTCATCATGATGACCTTCGTTCGAAAGGTATCGCGTACTCAAAGCCGCATTTGTGGCGCCTGGAGAAGGCAGGAAAATTTCCAAAACGTGTTCCGGTCGGACCGGGACGTTATGCTTATCTTGAATCTGAGATCGACGCGCACGTCGAAGCGCTGGTCGCCGCCCGGAATGCACGCACGGTGGTGGCGTAATGGCGGATTTTCGTATCGTCTCCGCTTTGATGGAGCGGAAAGAACCGCCCCAAGGCGATCACTTCGTACTCGGATTTTTGGATCTTGAAGTGAGGGGGATTCGCGTGAATCGCCTGGCGCTTTTGCAGGCTCGCACGGGCGTCTTCAAAATCTCTACATCGAAGATCCAGGATGATAGTCGAGGGTCCAAGCGCCCCGCGATCTTCTCCGACCTCGAGCTTGAGGCCGAGATCGTCCGCGCCGCGATGGCGATGTACCGCGTCATGGCACCGGACAGCGGATCTGGCGGCGCTCACGACGACAACAGCGACGCGTCATCCCGTGACGCCGCACACAAGCTTTGCGAGGAGCAGATGAATGCAGCAAGGAAAACCGCCTCCCCAACTGGTGCCGGCCCAATCCCAACGCGAGAATGCGCCGCCGCGCTGGCCGTTCTGGACAACCTTCCAGACCCGTCTAAAACGCGAAGCCCCGCCACCGGGCAAGATGGCAGGGCCAATCGCATTGTTCAGAGCTTAGCGGCGTCTGAACATTCAAAATACTACCCTGGTGAATTGCACACAAGGACCTGGGCCGCGATTATCAACGAGGTGCACGCATGAGCGAGCACTTCGACTGGAACACTGACTCCTCGGTGGCAATCAAGCCGCAGGCAGCGATCGCGATCTGTCGCACCGAGGACGGCGCAGTGCTGATTCGCCAAGAGGGCCAGCTCTACATCAGCGAAGATCAATACATTGAGGTCCAGCCAGAACACGTCCTGGCACTCTGTCGAAAGCTGCTGGCCGAGGCCGGCCTGCATTCCTACGACATCGTTCATGCATCCCGGATGGTCATCGTCGGGCGTGACGGGAACGAGATGATGATTCTGGAGGAAGATCTCGCGAAACTCGATCGTATCACCGAGGAGGCGCGGGACGAGGAAGGCTCGAAGGTCTTTACACGACCGGCGCGTCCCGCCGCCAAAGCGCCGAAGGATCCCGGTGCTGCCGAACGCCAGCGCCGGCACCGGCGAGCCAACCGTGACACTGCGACAGGGCCCGTGACAGTCTCGCCCCAAAGCGTGACATCAACTGACGGACCGTGACAGTCACGGCGTCACGCCGGAAACGGAGACGCCTCAACCTCAGCAAACGCACCTCAAACTGGCGCACGGCTGATCGAACCCACGCGTTCGGTCGGCTGCGCGCGCTTGATGTGGTGCTCGGTGGTCCCGCCATATCTCCGCTTTCAATCGATCGAACGCCAGCAACGGGTCGAGATCGGCCATGATCCCGTTGCCGGCAATCGCCGCTGATGAATGACCGCGGGAGTCGGAGCCCTTTTCTCCGAATAGTCTGGCCTCGGGGCGAGGATACCGAGGCGATATTACTCGACGGGATTTTTCGCCGGGATTTCGGTGCAGGTCGCATCGAAAGAAAACGGACTTTCCGACCGCGCTTAGGACGCCATGCCGAAGCGGAAACCGCCCCACCGGGCACTGCCCGGTAATGCCCAGACTATTTTTGCCTCGCGAGACATCCGCGAAGGGAGACGACTGGCCGGCGTAACCGGCAGGGCGGTTATATCGAGTAAGGAAGATGGCTTTCTCGAGCTACGGTTCCTCTTGCCGTAGCGTGCCTCTTGAGGGAGGGAGAAACTAGCGGAAAGGCGAACTATGTCTGCTCGGGATCGAGCTGTGAAGTCGATCGGATCGCGGCCTAGTTTCCCACTTCGCGATCTGCTGCGCGTGAGTTCTGGCGCGTAACCCCGCGTGAACGCCTACTCCACTCAGCGAGGTCATCGCCACCGGCACCACCAAGGTCAGGCACCACCGACGCCATGATCGGTCCGACCGACATCATCTGCATGCACCTATCAGACCCCGAGAAAGATGATCCGGATGCGAGGATACTGACCGTCACCAAACGAACGATGGCCGCGTGGGCGCGAAGGTGAACGCTCCGCTGGGGAGGCCTGACTTTCACCACTTCGATGGCCCGCGAGTCCTCGCCGAACCGCGCCGCGGCTGATCGCGATATCGATGACCTGCTCCGGCGGTTACTCGACCAGCGCATTGCCCAAGGCTGGCCAGTACACGCCAGAACGCCAAGGGAAGTGCGCCGACCGAATTCGAGTTGGACCCAGACACCGGCGGCGTCAAGCCGATCGTTTCCGGGCCTCGATGGAGCGCCTCTGTCAGTTCGGAAGATCGAAGTCGTCGAGACGGGATCCAACAGCAGGCGTCGGCAGTACCTCGCGAAGAGATGGCCGAATGACCTACCAACGCCCTTCGCACTCAATTGGGACCTTTCCAACCCCATGCCGACCCAGCTTCCAACTGCCTTCCGAGTGCTACCACCCCCTTTCCAATCGCGCCGCTTACAGCAAGCAAACAGAGCTCCTAACGCCTGTCCGCCCCATCGCTTCTTCGCCACGTCTGTCACCCTCGACCTTACTGCGATACGGCCAGGTCCGGTCCGCCGGCGCCCCTACTCGACCCCCGTTCATGGCTTAAGGTCCGGAGTGCATGGCCGGTTTGTTCGAGGGGAGCCCAGGCCTGCCGGGACATCCGGACGCCCACAGCCTTTGGCATGGCCACCCATGCCTCGGCCAAGCGGCTAAACCGTACCCTCATCGCCCGCCGCGTCTAGCCCCGGCATCCCTGCGGCACCCCCCCCAATTTCCCGAGAAATAAGGGCCGCCTACCGCTCGGGGTCGCATTCGCGGAGATTTTTTTTGGTGTATGAAAACTTGAATTCCACTGAGGAAATCAAAAGTGACGAAGAGCAAAGTGGCGAAAACATCGAAAAACTAGAGGTAAAGCGCGGCGGCGCACGATCTAATGCAGGGCGCAACAAATCAAAGAAATCAAAACAATCCGGGGGAATAGCCGTTCGGGAGCGAGAGCCTGTACGGCCAGCTAGATCGGCGACGGGCTTCCGCAGCAGGTGCAGTTGGCTCGGCGGTTCGCTGGGCTCGCAATTCGTGTTGCTGAGCGCTGCGTGACTACAGCGATCGCTGGCCGCGAGTACCGACCGAAACTCGCTCGCACGCAAGCCCCGTATTGTTCGAGGGCGCCAACCAGCGCGGTGGGATCAGCATCGAACACGGCATCGTTCTCTAGGTCGTCCTCTCGTTCCCGGAGCATGGATAGCAGTGGCTCGGCCTGGAGGATCTCGGCCGGCCTTCGCTTGCCGTCGGACCTTTGCTTCGGCCACCCGATCCTACCCTCGAGGTCCCGCGCCAAGGCGAAGCAGCCGCCGAGTGCCCGTCATCATGATTTCCTTCCGGTACCGCAGGCCAGAGATCGAGGCGGACGGCTTCACATGGACCAGGGTGGTCGCAGCCGCCAAGATAATGTCGAGTCTAGGCCGGATCACCGGCATCCCCGTCAGATAGCACTTCTTGCTGGTGCAGTTCGTTGCAACCACGAGACGCTTCATGGCTTTGCTTCTTTATGTTCGTCGGTCTGTCATTCGGCCTGGGATCCACTCGGCCTGGAAAAACCTGCTCGCAGTTACGCACGATCCAGGCCGATCCCGAAAAGGCTCCTAGCGTTTGGCACCGAGATTGGCACCCAACTCGCTCAAACTGATTAGGATGACCGAGGACTGCTTGATCGCATGGCGGTCGAACCGCCCCATGAAACAGGACGTTCAGGTATTCAACGGGACCCCGCGAAGGAGGCTTACTGTATTTCAAGACCGGTGCCTTAAACCACTCGGCCACCCTTCCCTTGCATGGAGATCAGCCACTTAGCCGAGGTTGAGAGCGACCGCAACGCGAACTTGAACCCAAGTTGGACCCATTAGTGATGATTGGGCGAGCCAAGATTAACATGTCAGGGGTGAAACATGACCTTTAATCAAGGGGGTCCTGGGTTTGAGCCCCAGCGCGCTCACCAAAACCGCAATATATATCACAGCATTATATGAGAGCGCGCTAGCCGTCGTCGCACGCCCGGAGCATGGGACGAGAGTCGACGAGGCGCGTTGTTTCCTTTTTCCCCGAGAACGAGCACTGGGGACACGTTGCCCAGGTTGCGCCAAGCTTCACAGGGTGCTCCCAGAGGCGACAAGCGCATCCAGCCAAAACGACACGCGAGATCGGTCAGCGAGACCATTCGCAGCTCAACAAGAGAGGTCGGACGAAGAAGGATGGCGGATCGATCGCCTCCGAGATCAGCGACCTCAAGCTCGAGAATGGCTTGAAGAACGTCCTCGCGCTCCACGAGCACAAGGGCAATCTCTACGTCGACTTGCCCTTCGCTCGTGAGCCGCGGCTCGTAGCATTGGCGTTTATCGATGAGGCTCGCTGACCGTGGCCGGCGCGTGCCGGTGGGCAACAATCGAACATCAACTCAATGCTTCTCCCGCCATCTGAAGCGCCTTCAGCATCACGGCTGCGCCGCATTGAGCGGATACCGCGTTGGGATCGTAGACGTGGTCCCGAATGAATTTTCCTCGCGTGTAATTTGTGGAGAAGCTCCACAGGTATGGCGAGTTAATGCCCTTGGCGTGATAGCTGAAGCCGTTGTAGCTCTCAAACCGGTACAGCGTGCGAGCAAGGCTCCAATCACTCTGTCCGGCAAAGCCTTCGAAGGTGATGGCATCGATGGCGCTGGAGAGCCAGTCGTTCGGCGGATCCCAGCGCGGCGGCCGGTTGGCTGGAACGTTTACCGTACGCCTGCCGAGCGGATCGCCATTGTGCAGATGGCCCTGAAAATTGAAACTTGCCTCCAACGCATGGACGATGCCAACGAACCACCACTTTGCTCCAGTGGCGGCGCTCACCTGTTCGTAGCGGGATTTGTTCTGCAATAGCTTTGCGCGGTGCCATGCGACGCTGTTGGCGCGCTCGGGACGTATCTCGCAGCGTTCCCACAGCTGTTTGTATTCCGCCTTGAGCTCCTCAAAGCTCGGGCGCGTTGCCTCTACGCCATCAGCGTCCTCGGCCCGCACCGGTCGCGCCTCACGCGCATACGTTGCCAATAGCGCGGAAATCTCGTCCTGTGCATCGACCAGCCGTTGCAGAAGGGGTCGGTCGGCGTTGCCCGGGAGCGCATCGAGTGCGGCGCCAAGCGCGCTCTGAGCTGCTTCCGTGTCTATCACGGCCGCGGCAGCTTCGGGGTCGCCCTGCGTTCGGAAACTCCAGTCGCGAGGGTCGTCATAAGCGGCTTTTTCCGACCGAACCGAGATGTGGCAGTGATGATTGTGCGGATTTTGACCTGTGTAGGCGCGCCATGCCCATGCCGGCGCGGCGCCGATTGGCTGCGAGTTGGCAATCTTGCGGTTCCAGATGATGTATTTCACACGGCGGTCGTCGCTGGCGCGGATTGCTTCGGCGATCCGACCGGCGTCGCAGCCGTGGCCGGGGTCATGTGTGACGTCGAAGGCGGTAACGACGCCCGTCCCGTTGTCCACGACCCAGGGATTGTGATCCGACGAGCGGCTGGCATGCCTGGCGTCGCCGATCGTGCCGTCGCTTCCTTTGCTGCGCTGTGGGAATGCGGCATTGATTTGCGCACGCAGATGTTCGAGAGACTTCGCCACCCGCCACTGTCGGACGGCCGCTTCCAGCGTCACCTCCGGCGGGGCGTCTGGATCGACATGAAGATCACCGGCGTCCTTTACGATCTCTTGCGCGAGTTCTTCCGATGGCCGGCTGTTCAAATCGAAAGTCTGTCCTTGGGTGTTGGTGGTATCGTTCATTTGCTTCTCCTGCTGCAGCTTGGCTTGACATTTCACTCTTCCCGGCGCCTCCGGGCGAGGTGCGCGGAGTCGCGTCTCTTTCTGCCGTACCGACGGCCCGTTCGGCGTCACAGCATCAGATCGCCCACTGTGCGCGCCGTTTTCGCTAAAGCTTGCGCACGCGGCCGCGGCGTGCGCCTGAGCGGGCGGCGGCCTCGCCGCCGCGGATGGTGTCGTATTGATCTACCTGATGGAGCGCCGGTGCGAAGGTCAGCCCGGTCCAGTCCTCGATGTCCTTCAGCGGCACCACCGATTTCAGGAATTCGTCCGGCATGACGAATTCCTCGCCCCCCTCGGGCGGCGCCTTCGGCATCTTCGACAGGTTCTGCTCCAGCATCACCGCGAAGGCGGCGAGCCCGTCCTCGACACGCGCGACCACCACTTTCCAGAACCGGGACGGAATCTTGACGCGGATTCGCGAGCGCGGCGCATCGCGACCCAGAAACGTGTCGTCGTTCGGATCGAGCACCGGCCCTGCGAAGACGCAGAGCCGTTCGCTCGCCGCCTGCGTCAGCACGGTGTTTTCGAAATCGCCCCAATTGTCGACGCCCATGGCCGAACGGTTGAACGGCGCCACCTGCGGCGAACAATTGGTGACGTGGTAGGTGTCGCCGTTGGCGCGCCGCAGGTCGTCATAGGTTTCGCCCCAGGCGACGTCGTCGCGCCGCACGATATGGCCCTTGTCGAAGGCGCCGTCGTCGCGGGTGTAGAAATAATCGGGGATCTGCAGCTCGTCGTCGAGCCGCGGGTCAAGGAACCATTGCTCCTGATCGTTCTCGCCGAGGCCGGACAATGCGGCGCGGGTGTATTTCTTGCGCTTGTCCGGCCGCTTGAGCGCGCCTTCGGCCGTCACATTGCTCGCCGTGAACAGCGCCAGCCGCCGCTCCCCATGAATCTTTATTGAGAAATTCTGGTAGTTCAGCCGGTCATTGCCTTGCTTGGTCTTGGCCACCACCGAGGCGTCCTTGACCGTCGGCATCGGCACCAGGATGGGGTCGCGGTCGCCGTCCTGTTTGAGGAACGTCTCATCATAGCCCGGCCGGTGGGAGAAATCCTCGTCGCGGAACGGCATCACCATCTTCTCGGTGATCTCTGCCGTCGCAGCTTCGGTGCTCACCGTTTCGGCCGCGATCGGCGGCGAGCCGCCGAGCCGGACCGTGACGTGCAGCGGGATGGTCAGGTTGACGCTGCCGTCGGCCGCCGTGGAGACGACGGCGCCGCCCTGGCGGCCTTGATTGTTGCTCACCGCCACGGTGACTGGCTTCGGCTTCGCCTGGGGCGCGGGCGCCAGCCGATCGGGCGCAATCGCCTCGCTGTCTTCGGCGCGCTGCCACCAGGACGCCCAGGCCGGATCGGTGGTTGGCGGTGGCCCGTCGAACTTCAGCCCGAACGCGCGCACCCGCGGGTCCGCGCCGAGCGCCGAGGCCGGCACGGCGTAGTTGCGATCGCGATAGGCGCCGCCGAAATGCAGGCCGAGCACTTGGCCGGTCGTCAGCTCGACCAGGCACGAACCGGAATTGCCGCCAAGCGTGGAGGCGTCGTGCACAACCGCCGGCACCATCTTGCCGAAGCTCGCGGTGTCGGAAACCCTGCTCAGCAACCCCGGCTGCAGGCGCTTGACGCGAAAGACGCCGCCGAACAGATCGTCCTGCACGGCCGCAGGATTGCGCGGATCGAACGCAGGATAGCCGATCACGGCGACCTCGCGGTCGCTGAGCTCCGGTGCGGGAATGGCGGACAGCGTCAGCGGCTGGGCCGTCGCCGGCAGCCCGTCGACCTCGATCACCGCACAATCCCAGAAGGGATGAATCATCAGCACCCGCGTCGCCGTCAGCATGACACCCTGGCCGCCGCCGCGCTCGCGTTTCAGGTCGAAGCCGGCGCTCAGTCCAGGCTTGAACACCAGCGACCTGTCGCCGAGGCCGCGGGTGAAGATCTCGGCCACGTGGCGATTAGTCATGATCTGGCGCTGACCGACAACGAAGCCGGTGCCGGCGTAGGGCAACGGCCCGTTGGGCAGCTCGATGCGCCCCACCGATTTGATCGCGGTCTCGAGTCGCGCCTTGATCCCGGCATTGTTACTGAGCTTGGTCCAGAGCGGATGCGTGACCTGGCCGTAACTGTCGTTGATGACGTCAATCGCGGGCCTCAGCTCCGGCAGGATGATCGCCTCGGTCGCAAATTGCTGGGCTGGTGACAGCGGCTCGCCCCTGGCCGCGGCCTCGAAGGCGCCGCGCACGTCCGGCGGCGTCGCGGCTGACTCGGTGTCGGCGGTCGCGGCGCGAACACCTTCCTCGCGCTCCAGCATCCTGTCATCGATGAGACCGGTAAGATCCTGCCCGCGCGCCAGATGACGCAGAAATGCGGAATGATCGAGCTTGTCCGCCATGCGCGTTCTCCCCACAACGAATTATGCAAGCAGCGAACGGCTTGCCGATACCAACATGATTGATCGGGCGCGCGGCACCACGCCTGATCGGTCGGCCGCGAGCCATGCAATGTGTCCGTCCAGGACAGAACGACGTTCAATCCAATTCGAGAACAATTACGGCGTGCTATCTGCGTTGCGATTTTCTCCGTGACGATTTGGTCGTGTTGGACGCTCGCGCCGCCGCGCGCTTCGTCGCGCCCTTTGCGCCGCTCTTGCGTACAGCTATCTTGCGCGTCTTCTTCGATGTCTTTGTCGCCGGCCTCTTGACTGCTGACTGCTTGCGGCCAGACGAGTTGCCGGCAGACGATTGGGACCTAGTCGAGTTGGACTTGGATCCGGACTTGGATTTGGACGCCGACGATTTGCGCGCGAATGATCGGCCGGCCTTTGCTGCGGTCCTTCCGCTGCCTCGCGCCGGCGTAGAGGTCCGTCTGGCTGAGACTTTCGACTTCGCGCGGGGCCCGGCCTCGCCTGCGGCCGGGGCTGCGCCGTGTCCGCCGCAATGGTCTGGCATGGTCGAGACTTCTGTCGCGAAGCCCGGGCCCTCTTCCAGCGGAATCGTTTCAAGCGCTTCGATGTCGATGGATTCGGTGGCGGCATCGGCGATTACAAACGCCGCTTCGGTCGCAGTGTAGCCGGGATCCCAATGCGTGTTTTCCGGCACCTGGCTGTGGCCGTAATGGCCGCCTTTGTTGTCCCAGTTCGCGGCGTTGCGATTGTGGCCGCCTGGATCGCGGCCATTCACCGCCGGTTTCGGCAGACCGTTCGGCCAAACCTTGGGAATGCCGTGCTCGGCTTCGAGCCAGTTGCACAGCTTCTGCACGTTCTTCAGCGTAGCCATCACTTTCGGCCGATGGGCGAAGCCGACGACCTCGATCTGGATGGCGGAATCGCGGTTGGTCTGGACGCCGCCGGCCGCGTTGCGCAAGGCACGGGCCGCCTTGCCGGTATTGATGTGCTGATAGATCTTGCTGCTGTCGACGGTAAAATGCGGATCGGAACGGTTGGCGCGGAATGCCCCAAACGCTCCCTCTGCCGAACTGCCCTCCGTGGTGTGGTGAACGATTTTGAATGGACCAGATGTGTAAGAGCCTGAGCTCCCGCTGATCTCCATCCAGACCGCAAAGGGACAACGAGCCATGACCGTCCTCCTTCAGCCCCTACGCTTGTCGCAAAGTGCCACTCACCTGAAGTCCCAACGACTTCACGTGCAAACGACTTCAAATGCCGTTCGCTTCGTTAGGTCTGCGATCCTGGCGCCGGCAAATCGCCAGGCGAACATCACCATGCTCGCCTGCCCACCGCTCGGGCCGCAGTTGAACTTCCAGTTGTCTTTAGGTTGTCGCAAGCTCGTAACAATCTTGAGCCTGTATCAGTCAGCTCTGAGAAATTACTCCGTAAAAACAAACAGGCAGTACGCAAAGTCAGCCGCCGCGTCGAACGTGCGTCTGATCGAGATGCCGGATCCGCAGCAATCGGTACGCGGACAGCTTCGCAAGTCAGTAAACCTCAATGCGGATCGATATGCAAGCTGAAGTTGTGGGGCGCCGAATCGGACATTTGCGGCCGGTGATCTAGTCAACCGCGGACACCGATGCGCGATGCTGCGACGCAATTGCGAAAACTTCTCGTTGTTGCCAACGCGATCTCGTGATCAAATGCACGCATAATGAGAAGTCGATTTCAGCAGGAGGATGTTTACGTGCAGATTGCATCCGTATCAAAGCCTGTCGCCCCCAAGAACACGGAAACTGGCGCTGTCGCCGTGGCCAGCAAGCCGGCACCTGCTGTCACCGAGCGGGTACTAGCGGACGAGGGCGATGCCAAAGGCGCTACGCTGTCGGACGCCGCCAAGCGCCGGCTGGTAATCGGCAAGAGCCAGACCCCGATCGTTCCTCCACCTGATTCTGGACTCGAGACGGTGCTGTTTGCCGACGAGCGCACGCGCATCGTGTCGACCGATCAGCAGCCCTGGAAGCTGATCTGCGCGCTAGAGATCGACGCGCCCTGGGGCCAGTTCGTCGGCACCGGCTGGTTTGCCGGACCGCGCACGGTCATCACCGCCGGCCATTGCGTGTTTGACAAGAAGCAGATGGGCGGATGGGCAGACAAGATCACGCTTACGCCCGGACGTGACCGCGAGCGCAAGCCCTTTAACAGCTTTACGTCCGAACGCTTCTCCAGCATCAACGCGTGGATCGAGCGTCAAGATCCGGACTACGACGTCGCCGCGATTCACCTGGACCGGGACGTCTTCGCGGCCGAGGAGGTGTTCCGGGTCGGTGCGCTGCCCGATGCGGAATTGCGCGACTATCTCATCAATGTCAGCGGCTATCCGGCCTCGCCCGGCGGCGGAACCGAATTGTACTGGGCAAAGAACCGCATCCGTGCGGTCGAGCTGCGGCGGATCTACTACGATGTCGACACGTCCGGCGGCCAAAGCGGCGGACCGGCCTACATCTACCCGGACGAGACGAGCCGGCCGATCGTCGTCGGCATTCACGCCTATGGCGTCGGCGGCACCCCGGCCAGTATGAATCTCCGAGTCAATTCGGCGCCGCGCATCATTCCAGAAGTCGTGACGCAGATTCAGGCCTGGCTCGCCGGGCCTGCGGACTGAGGGCGCAACGATGCATGTCGGATGAGAGGATCCTTCACCATGGCCGCGTCACCAATCGGCACGGCGCCGGTGTCGGGAATGCGCTCGTCTATGTCGTCCAGGGCACGGCGGGCACGCCGGAAATCGCGGTCAAATGCGATGAAGCCGGCCACTTCCGTCTGGCGCTGCCGCCGGGTCATTTCCGGATCGAGGCCCGATCGATGGCCGGCGCGATCGGCGCGACCGAGTTCGAGGCGAGCCAGGGCCATGAACGGATCGGGATCATCATCGACGAATAGGAGGGGGCGCGGTCGGTCCCGCGCGCCGTCCGATCGGGTCAAGAACGGACGATCGGAATATTTGCGAACAATACTCTTGAGAAGAGTCCTCTTGCGAGTGAGACCCCGAATGTCAGGATACTAAATGGCATGCCGCCGCCCGTGATGATTGCGACCGGGAATAACAAACGCGCCGAGCCGGAAACGATCGCCAAGGGCCTCGAGCGCGCGATGCGCTGCGTCTGTGCGGTCAGCGCCCCCGGCTCGCAGGCCGGCACCGGCACCCTGATCGGTCCGGATCTCGTGCTTACGAACTATCACGTCGTCGAGCAACTGATGGCGAAGGGTGCCGATTTCGAAGGCGCCGAGTGCCGGTTCGACTATCGCCTCGGCGAAGACGGCGGCCCGCTCGATGTCGGCAACACCCAAACGATCTTCAATATCCGCGAAATTGTCGTTGCCAGCGAGCCATCGCCTGGCGACGTCCGCGACGGGGGCGACGCATTTGATGACGACAAGCTCGATTTCGCCATCATCCGGCTCGACGCCCAGGCGGGCCGATTTCCCGACTACAACGGAACCACGCGCGGATGGATCCCGCTGGCAAGGTCGGGGGAGCGGCCCGATCCCGATATCGGGCAGGAGTTCATGATCCTGCAATATCCCTACGAGATCGGCGGCGCGTTCATCCTCCAGCCGTTGAAGAGCGATACCGCAGAATTTACAGATGTCCGCGGCGCGGCCGGGCAGCCTGCACGCTACATCCACAACGGCATCACAAGAAGGGGATCGTCCGGCGGACCGTGCTTCGCTACCACCTTCCAGTTTGCCTTCATCGCGTTGCACAATGCCAGCCTTGGCGAAACGACCGACGAACAAAGCCGCGGCCAGGCGATTCCGCTGCGACGGATCTCTGGGTTCATCGAGCGGAGGTACGAGCGGCCCGCCAGCATCCTCGGCTTGGCGCCGCCGCAAAACCCCGGCAAGGATGTGCTGGCCCGGCAGCGGGCGGAGTCGATCGAGCGACGTAAAGAGGCTGCGCTCTGCCTGATGGACCGCTCGCGCGAGGAGCGCAGGTTTCTCGCACGGCTGTTCGCGGCCTCCACTCCGCAGGCCGCGCGCCCGCTGCTGCACGTCGTTATCTGCCGCACTGACGACGCCCATTCCCACTTCGTCAAGCGGCTCAAATTCCTGTCGTTCGAGAGCCCGCCGGATCGCATCGGCCAGTTGCGGTTGATGGCGCTGACCAAGGGCCTCAGCGCGCCGAGCCGAACGCCGCAGCCCGCGGTCTGGCCGCAGCAGGATGACGTCGCACAGCGACGTCAGGAGCTGTCCGACATTGTCCAACTGCTCGATCCGCGAGGCCGATATTTGCTGTTGCTGAGCCGCACCATCGATGCCGCCTGGAGTCTTGCGACCGAGGAGCCGCTGCTGACCGAGTTCGCCGCGATGCTTGCGAACCATTTCGGTGACAACCGAGACGGTATCCAAGCGGTGGTCTGTTTTATCGTCGCGGACGGCGAGGACAGCGACGCCCTGCTCCGGCAATTCGCCGGGCTGTGGAGCGCCGGCGCGCCGCCGCATTGCGGCGTGTGCGTCAGGCTTTCCCAAGTCGGCTTCAACGAACTCGACGAATGGCGTGCGGTGCTCGAAACCGCCTGGGCCGCCAATGACACATTCAACGCAGCGATCGCCAGCCAGTTCAACGGCACGCAGCTCAAGCCGCTCGACATCGTCGCAAAGGGCCTCGACGTCAGCCTCTGCAACTACATCGCCGGCACGCTCGATCGGAGCGGCAAGACTGGGGAGCCAAGACCGTGACTATGACCAAGACATTTGGCGAATTGGCGTCTGCGCTGAAGAATGGTGCGAAGCCCGCAGCCGCCCTGAACGAGAACGGCAGGAAGACGGCCCGCGGCGCGGGCTATTTGCTCGAGGACGAGGCCGTCGCGGCGGTCGATGTCGCAATCGAGCTCAGCCGGCCGCTCCTGGTCTCGGGCGAGCCCGGCGTCGGCAAGACCGAGCTCGGCTACGCGGTGGCGCGGATGCTGCAGATCCCGGACCTCTATCTGCACAACGTGAAGTCGACATCCGACGCGGGCGAGCTGTTCTACACCTACGACGCGTTGCAGCGGTTGCGCGACTCGCAGCTCAGCAAGGCCGGCGATGTCGGCGACTATGTCGAGTTCCAGGCTATGGGACGCGCGATCCTGAGCGCCCATCCGCGCAGCGCAGTAGCGCCGCTGCTGCGCGGCAAGCACGCCGAGGCGTGGGATGGCAACGCGGCGCCGCGCCGCTCAGCGGTTGTGATCGACGAGATCGACAAGGCGCCGAAGGATTTCCCCAACGATCTTTTGCACGAGATCGAGACGATGAGTTTCCGCGTCAAGGAATACCCCGGCAATCCGCCGCCAGAGACGCCGTCACTCGACAAGATCGAGCGATCGCTGCGCCCGCTGGTGGTGATCACCTCGAACGAGGAGCGGCAATTGCCCGATGCCTTCCTGCGCCGCTGCGTGTTTCACGAGATCCCGTTCCCGGATGAGAAGCGGCTCGAGGCGATCGTCAATGCCGGGCTTACCAACCGCCTGCAGGGGATGGGCGTCAAGATCGACGGCGAGCCGCCCAAGCTCGGCGACGGCACCGCTGCGCGGCTGGTCGATCTGACGCTCAAATTCCGCGACGCCCAGCCCGATAAGAAGCCTGGTATCGCCGAGTTGATGGACGCCGCCGCCCTGCTGGTTGGCGCAGGCAGCAACGATCTGGCGGTGGTCAGGCCGGCGCTGGTCAAGTTGAAGCGCGACGGCGCGCTGTTCCAGGATGCCATGCGAATGGTCGCGAGCTGACATGGCCGAGCTGCGCCTCGATCCGGCAACACTGATCCGGCTGATCGGCCGCTATCAGGAGCTGCGCAATCGCAGCGGCATGGGATCGATGCTGTACCGGGTGACACCAGGACAAAGGATCGATGCGCTGCAGATCTACGCCACCATTTGCGCGGCCGGCGCGGTGCCCGACGGCGACCAGCGCGAGTTCTGGCTGCCGCATCTGCGTCCCGTTCTCGCCGAGACGCGCGAGGCAGCCGAGCTGCTGAAGGAAGCCTTTGCGGATATCGGCAAGCCGGAGACGCCGCCCTTGACGCAACGGATCGTCGCGACATCCGTTGCGACCGTGAGGAAACTGCGCCGCTGGCCGAGCGTTACCACGCTGGCGGCGGTCGGCGCTGCCCTCTTGGTCGGAGCCGTCATTCTGTGGCTATCGCTGACATCGCAATCGCCGCAGCGGCAGGTGGCGAGCGCCGATGCGACGGACGCGTCCCTTCCCGCCGGGAATGGCGCACAGTCGGCGCTGCCCGATGCCGGCTTGAAGCCGCGCTATGAGCGCTTCCTGAAGCTGACGCTCGTAGCCGCAGCGCGCTACGGCAACGAGATCACACCTTACGCGCTGGCCGCCGCGCTCTGCGGCGCCGCGCCAGAGCTCGGCCCGCCGTCCTATGTTCTTGCCGAGATGATGCGGGTCTACCCGATCGATTCGGCCAATTCGATCCCGCACAGCGCGTTCGGCGCGATGGCGCTACGACACTATGCGGCGGTGGCCGCCGCGCAGTCTGCCGGCGCCAGCCTGGCGGCGTTCGACGATTTCATTATGGACGACGGGCAGATCAGCCCGGATCCCGCGATCGATCCCCCCGCCTGGCTGCGCAACTTCCAGATCGCCACCAACCCGCTCCCGCCGGCCGCGTTGGTGCGCGAGACGTGGCCCTCATGGCTGCGCTATCTGCCGCTCCTCGTACTGCTGCCCGGATCGGTGTTCGCGTTCTGGGGCAAGTCCAACAAACGGCGGGAGGCGGCGGCGGAGGCGCTGCGGCGGACCCGGGTCGCTCACGCGACGTTTCGACGGGCGGAGGCGGGCGCGTGGGGCACGAGCCGGATCCTGCAATCTTTCGCGGCCCTGCCGCCATTGCCCTCGGCGTCGCAGACCGCGCGCCGGCTGATGCGCCTACGTGAGCCGCTGCCGGGCAGCCGGCTCGACCTGCCGCGCAGCGTCCGCGCCAGCCTTGCCTCCGCCGGAGACATTGTGACGGTGATGCGCGACGGCAGCCGGGCGGTCGACATCGTCGTGCTGGTGCACCGCCGCCACCGCCACGACCACGAGCGCGCGCGCGTGCTGCGCCTTCTCGATGCGCTGTCCCGCAGCGGCGTCTCACTGACTGCCTATGACTATGCTCCCGACCCGCGCACGCTGACGGGGACCTCGCGCGCCGACGCGCTCAATCCGCGCGGCCGGCTGCGCACGCTTGATCTGCGCGGGCTGCGCGAGCTGCACGGCGATTCGCTGCTGGTGATCGTCAGCGACGGCGACGAGCTGATCGATCCGTTCAGTCAGCAGCCGCACCCGTTCCTCAAAACCGAGCTGGCCTCGTGGCGGCGGCGCATGCTGCTGACGCCGGTGCCGCGCGGCGAATGGGGCGAGCGCGAGTTCAGGCTGGCCGCAGCGCTCGATGCGCCGATCGGACGCGCGACCATGGCTGGGTTCGGCGATCTCGCCCTTGGCCTTGCGCCGGATGAGGTCCAGTCCGGTCCGCGCCGCGCGCTCGACCAGGCGATGCGCAGAGTCGGCCTGCTCGAGGGCATCGCGACCTGGAGCCTGCTTGCAGGGACACTGCTGGCGCCCGAGGAGACCGTGCCACGTCCGCCATCGATCGAGCGGCTTGGCCTGTCGCTGCTGCAGGATCTGGCACCGCCGGACCCCGAACAAAAAGCGCTGATCGAGGATCTCGAGACCTGGCTAGGCCACGGCTTCTTCTGGCTCGCCGCCTGCGGCGTCTATCCCACGCTGCGCGTCGACCTCACCCTGTGGCTCGGCGCGCGATTGCACCGCTATGGCCATCCCGCCAATCCGGTCATCTTTTCCGAGGAATTGTTCGCGCGGCTCTGCCTGCTGCCATGGCTGCGCGTCTGCCACATGCCGGAATGGCTGCGCACCGCCGCGTTCAGCGCGCTCAGCGACCGTGAGAAGCAGATGTTGCGCGACGTCGTCGACGAGCTCGCCGCCGGCAAAGCCGGCGAGAGCGGCGAGGTGCGGCTCGGCCTGCAGGTCTGGCAGGCGGACTGGCGCGGCCAGCCGCTGGCACCCGACAACGTGATGATCGCCTTCAAGTCGGACGCAGCGCCATCGGACAGGCCTCGACAAGAGGCCGCTGCGGCGAGCGATGCCCGGCGCACCTGGCTGATGCGGGGCTTGGGCCGTCTCGTCCTCATCGCGGCATGGGCGGGCGTTGCGGTCTGGCTGATGCCGGCGTTCGGCGCGGCTCCCCTGCCGGACGGCGCGTGGTGGCCGGTGCTCGGCTTCGGGGCCGCGACGCTAGCGTGGTTCGGGACCGCGTTCGTCGTCGAGCGCGTCCGCCTCTGGCGCCGCGAGCACGCCGAGGCCGCGTCGGACGCCGCGCCGCCGGCCTCCGCCGCACCGGCCTTCAAGTAGCGGGAGAGTGCGATGTCCGCTCCGATCGAACCTGAGATGGGCCCGTTTCGGAAATGGATGGGTGATCCGGCGACACCGCAAGCCTCCAACACGTCACAGAATGACCAGGCGCCGGACGCGCCGTCCGAGACCGGTCAGGTGCAGCCAGATCCGACGGAAAGTCCGTCCCAAGAGGTTAGGTTGAGTCTCATCGGAGCGAGGGCCGATCGCCGCGCGCGGTTACTGACCACCGCCGGGCTGCTCTGCGGCCTCGCGTTCTGCATCGTCGTCGCACTCGGCCTGCGCTTCTATCTCGCCGGAGCCTCGCGCGATCTGACCGCCGAGATTCCACTGGCCGAGGGCGATCGTGTCACCACTGTCGCGTGGTCGCCTGGCGATGCGGCAACGCTGCTGGCCGGCACCAGTTCCGGCCAGCTCTATCGGGTCAGGGCTTCGGGGACGCCGGAGGCAGTGCTCACCCGGGCAAAAGGCCCCATCGTGACCATCTTTCCACTTCGGGTGCGGAACTCCGATGGTGATGGCAATGCTGCGGTCCCCTCGACGGGGTCCAACCGCCGCGACGTCGGACGAGCCAACACTCTCGACGCCGATGCCCATGTGGTCTGGCTGGACCCGACGGCAGACGGAGACACGCCATTCCGTGCCGACGACGAGCCCACCTTCGCCGGTCTCGCCGCGTCCGTTGGATCACAACTCTTGCCCGTCGTCGATTTGCCTGCGGCCGTGCTGGCGCCGAACGCCGGCGGCGCGTCGAACAGGCGCAGCAAGTCCCCAACATCCAAGCAGGCCGTTCAAGCTCCGAGTCAGGCGCCTGCATTGAATGTGTTCGACATCGATGCGAGGTCCGCCGACGGCATCGTCAGTGCGGTCGGATCGGCACGCAGGCGCGATCTGTTCGATCTCGTCGCTGACGCCAGCACGGACGAAACCGTCATCATCGGGTATCGCGATGGATCGATGCGGGTGACCGACAGCTCCAGTTCCCGCCCGCTCTGGACGCTGCGCGCTAACGCGAGCGTGCCGGCCGCGAACGCCGATCCGCCGGCCGGCCGGTCGGTAGTCGCCATCGCGCCGCGATCAGGATCGCAGGCTGCCGTCACCGCGCATGCAGCTTTCGCCTGGGCCACGGCCAATGGCGACATCCGCGTCTTTCGTCGCGGCGCCGGAAGCAATCCGCCGCGCATCCAGCGTGTCGAGATGGCTGAAGGTGCCACCACCACGACGGGGCAAGCGGCGGCTCCTTCGGTGAGCCGACCGGTGCCGATCCATGCCGGACGGGACGGGCTTTCCCTGTCTGCCGACGGCGACGTGTTGATGATCTATGGCCGCGGCGGCCTCGCGCTGGCACGGCTCAGTGATGTGCCGGCCGGCGACGTGGCGCGGATCTTCCGGCGCTATCTACCGGAGGAACTCGCCGCCACGCCCGTCGAGCTGGCCAGTGGCGAAGTGGTGCGACTGCAGCAGGCGCTTGCGGCGCGTGGCTTCGATCCCGGCCCGCGCGACGGTTTGCTCGGTCCGACCACGCTGCGCGCGCTGGAGAGCTTCAAGGCCACGACCTCGCTCGGCGATGCATTGGCGCTGTGCAGCCTGCTGCTAGCCTGTCCGCAGTCCCGGGTCAGCGCGGCCGCCCTGTCCCCGTCAGGCGAGGCCTTCGCCATCGCCGGCAATGACGGTGTGATCCGGATCGTGACGCTGCCAAGGGATCTCCGGGACCTGCCGAATGCCCAATCCTTGCGGATTCGCGGTCATGGCGACGTCATCACCCGGCTTTCGATATCTCCGGACGGCCGCTACCTCGCTTCGCTCAGCGTCGACGGCCGGCTGCGTCTTATCGACCTCCCGCGCGCTCGGCAAGTCGGGCGTTGGCCGCTGCATGATCTTCCGTCCGGCCCGGATATGCCTGAGATGGCACCGATCAGACTTCCGCCGGGCTCCCCTTCGCCGGGCGCGACCGATCCGATCGTGGTGCTGAGCTCGTCGGACAGCCTGCAAGCGGCGAAGGCTGAGAGCGCGCGCGTCGCCGCCAGCGGCCTCTCCGGCCTAGGCGCTCCCGCGATCTACCAGTGGGCCAACAGCACTCGCTACAACGTCGTCCTGCCCGTTCCGGACGCGTCCACGCAATTGCGCGAGATGGTGCGCTTGCGATCGCTGCCGCGATGGTCGCGCTCGGCTTATCCCGCGCAATTGAACGAGCTGTGCCAGTCACCGGTCGCAGCGGACGGCGTCTTCCGGTGCAGCGGCAAAAAAGGTGGTGCCCGCGCGAACTAGCATTGTGAATAAGCGGCGAACTTTCACCCCCATCGGCTTCCAACATTGACCCCTGAGGGTTGGTGATTCGGGTTAGCTTCGGAGCAGTGAGCGGACCTCTATCAAGCGCGATGTAGTTCGGCGGTGACCACAACCGCTTCGAGGCGCTAGGAGGACCGCTGGTGCGGGGCAGCCTTGTGCGCGTACGGTCGACATCAAAAAATCACATCTGGGAACCTACCCGCGCTGGGCCATGTGTGGACGTATATGGACCCCGCCCGATTGCAACGACTGGCTTGATCAGGATCGACGGCCACAACTGCTGACGTATATCCGGCTTCTTGATGCGGCTGGACAACGTCTCCGCCGCGAGCCTCGATGGTTTTCGCCCGCTTCCACCTCAACGGCCCCGAGACATCGGCGCAAGCCGTGCCGGTCCACACATCAGGTTCGGGAAGCGACGGGGTGACCGTTTCGCCATCTCCTGCCATTTGTTGCAATTGCCGGTGAGACCTCCTTTCCTTGATTGCCGCTTCGCTTCAGGCCGCCTTCACCGAAAGCGCCGGCTCATAAGCCGCGCCGCCTGTGAGCATAGCCCACACGATCCGCGCGTTCTTGTTGGCAAGAGCCACGGCCGCGACATTGGGATGGCGCCGTTGCCGCATCTTGCCGAGCCATAGGCTTCGCGGATCCTGCTTGCCATTAGCACGGCTTAAAGCGGCGCGAGCTCCGTGAATCATCAGCGTCCGCAGGTATCGATCCCCCCGTTTGCTGATGCCGAACAAGCGGGCCCGCCCTCCACTGGATCGCTGCTTGGGTACCAGACCAAGCCAAGCCGCGAACTGTCGGCCGTTCTTGAAACAGCTTCTATCGCCCACGGCGGCGACCAAGGCTGTTGCTGTCACAGGTCCGACGCCTTCGATTTTGCCGAGCCGCTGGCACTGCTCACTCGTACGGAAGATTTCCCTTATCCGCCGGTCATAGGCTGCAATGCGGGTATCAAGCTCGGACAGCTCCTCTTGCAGTTCCCTCATGAGCGCTCGGAGCATCTCGCTGAGGTCGTCATTGATGTTTCCTACGATGACCGCGAGGCCACGCCGCAGCTGCGCGATGTCACGGGCAATGACAATCCCATGCTCGGACAGAAGACCGCGAATTTGATTGACGAGCCTGACTCGATCGGCGACCAGGCGCCGGCGAATGCGGTGGACGGCCTGTACCGCCAGCTGATCGGTTGATTTCGGTGGCACGAAGCGCATGGACGGACGACCGACCGCTTCGCAGATGGCTTCCGCATCGTTCTGGTCGTTTTTGTTCGACTTGACGTATGGTGTCACGAACTGAGGGCTGATTAGTCGGACCTGATGGCCAAGCTCCGTGAGCACGCGAGCCCAATAGTGTGCCCCGTTGGAAGCCTCCATGCCGACCAGGCAGGCCGGTAAATTGGCGAAAAAGCCGGCCACCGCATCGCGACGTAACCTCTTTCGCACAACGACTTTCCCGTGGTTGTCGACGCCGTGAACTTCGAAGACATACTTCGCCAGATCTAGACCTATCCGAACGACCTGCATAACATCCTCCTTCGCTGCAGTTGACGCTTGAGATTCCACCGCCGCAAGGGCGGGGTCCATACCATTGGCTCCGGGTTGGCAAGGAGAATCTCACTTGCGGCGTTGGTCGGAGCAGCCATGTGTTCGGCCTTCTTGTGCGGTACTCATGACCGCTGGCCATAATGCCCTCCGCGGATCAGGTCCCGATCAAAAGCACCATTCGAAGATGCTATGGCCCATGTGGGTTGTCCTGATCGCTGGATCGACTGGCGCTGCATTAGTGCTGTTCGCCCTTCCAACCGTTGGGTTACAGCCGGTGACCGGCCGTGATCTCGTTCACGCCGTAAGGCCGGCGGGTTCCTTATAGGGTTCGTTCCTGGCCATCATCGCCCATGCTATCCTGGCGAGCTTATTGGCGAGTGCGATGGCTGCGACCTTGGTGGGGCGGCGTGCCAACAACGCAGTGAGCCAAGGCCGATGGCTCGTGCCATGGATCTTGGCATAGCGGATCACGGCGAGTGCGCCCGCTGTGAACAGGCTGCTTAAATAGCGATCGCCTTGCTTGCTGATACGGTCAAGCTTGTCCTTGCCCCACTAGAGTTCTGCTTCGGCACGAGCCCGACCCAGGCCGAGAAGTCCCGCCCCGATCGGAAGGTTGTGGCATCGGCAACGCTTGCGACTAGCGCCGTTGCCAGTGCTGGACCGACGCCAGGGATCACATCCAGTCGCCTGCTCGTCGCGTTTGATCGATGCCAGGCAATAATGCGCTTGTCGAACTCCAGGATCTGAGCCTTCAGTACCCGCAACTGACCACCGAGAGCCGCAAGACACGCGCGGGCCACCTCCGGGACCCGGCGGTCAGCTGGATCGGCGACGACTTCCAACAGCTGTTCGACACCCCTGCGCCCGACGGGAGCAACAATCCCGAACTCGGCCAGATATGCACGGATCGAGTTGATGACAGCAGTCTGCTGGCGAATGAAGAGATGGCGTACGCGATGAAGCATCAGACAGCTCTGTTGCTCGTTCGTCTTGGTCGGCACGAACCGCATGTTGGGCCTTGTGACCGCCTCGCAAATAGCCTCCGCGTCGGTGCTGTCGTTCTTCTGCCGCTTGACGTAGGGCTTCACATAGGCCGGAGGCATCAGACGCACCGTATGCCCCAACGCCTGCAGCTCGCGAGATTAATGGTGCGATGAAGCGCAAGCCTCGATCCAACTAGACACGGCGGCAACTTCTCAAAGAAGTACAGCACGAAGCGGCGCTCGAGCTGACGGCGTATGACGGTTAGTGATTGGATTGAACAATGGCTGAATGCTGGGGCGCCTGATCAAATAGACAGGCGGCGTTGCTCTGCCGCATCTTGGACGGTGCGGATGTGCTCGGCGCGGCTGCGCTAAAGAAAAAACCCCGGACGATACCGGGGCTTTGACCTTTGATCGTGAGATCAGATCAGTACTTGGCGACGAGCGGGCCGCTCCAGTTGAAGCGATAGACCAGCGAGGTTGAGATGGTCTGGGTCCAAGGCTTGAAGGTGACCGCCTCGCCAGAGACCCGGCGGTGGCGCCAAACACGTTACCGGCAGCGAAAGTGGTCGGCAGCGAAATACGGTTGTAGAAGGTCGAGCGGTATTCGGTCTTCATGAACCAGCCAACGGAGAGGACCTTCGGAGCAAACCTCAGATCCATCGTAAGGAGCGGCTGAAAGAACTAATCGATATGCTGGATCCGCCGGTTCTCTACAGCGACCACCACGACGGGGACGGACAAGCGCTGTTCGACGCCGCGGGCCGGCTGAACTATGAGGGGATCGTGTCGAAGCGCGTCGATGCGCCGTACCGGTCAGACCGGGTAGAAGCGTGGCAGAAAATCAAAACTGTCCAGCGCGAGAAATTCCCCGTGATCAAGGCGACGATCGGCCAGTTCTTTCCCGTCTGGCGACGGCACGACGCTGGTAGCCATCGCATCGGCGTCCGTCCTGCTGTGGAGCGTCCATTTTCTTGTTCTGCGAGGCATCAAGGAGGCCGCCACGCTCAATGCGGTTGCGACCTACGCCAAAATTGTTCTCATCCTGCTTTTTATCGGCGTAGCATTCATCGTTCTCGATCTCGACCTGATGTCGCGGAATTTCTGGGGGACCGTAACCAGTGCAATTGTCGAAGAACCGATCCCCATCGGCGAGCATTCGAGAGTGGCCCCGGGTAACCGCCGTTCCAAGGCCAAGTCCAAAAGAGCGCTCTGCTGAAATCGAAGGCGTAGAGCCGACGACGCCCCCTGTCGTCGACCGAGAGAAAGTTACCCAGATGGCGGTGGTCATTGTGGAAGAACATGTCAAAGGCGTAAATCTTGGATAGCAGAGCCGAAATTCCGACCACAGGCCCCGAGAGATTCGATGCTGTCGGCGCTGTTAGGAAGGTGGTCGTCACCGTCGCATGCGCCACGCCGGCGATTCGGCGCGAGCCAAACACCGTGCTGCCGTCCTGAAGCTCGATAACACAGGGGGCTGAATCAGCCAGCCCGACAGCTTCCGCGATGTGGGTTCCAAGCCACTCGTTGGCCCGAATCGCTATCCCGGCTAGATCACCTTTGACGTAATAGAGGAAGTGGTCGTCGGCCTCGACTTCACCCAAGCTGTCGGCGCTCGGCTCGAGCTTCGGAAACTGGACCAAGGCCTTCCGGGGAAACATTCGCAGCTGCGACACCTGTGGCCCCTAGAGTGGCCCCCGGGGCGACATGTGCGTCTGAAAAGCGCCGGGAAAGCTGACTAAGTCCCTGAAATTGTTGGCTCCCCGGGCTGGATTCGAACCAGCGACCATCCGATTAACAGTCGGATGCTCTACCGCTGAGCTACCGAGGAAAAGGGCGAACCCGTCGTTCGCGCGCGGCTGCGTATAACAAAGCCGCTTGCGCTTGCAAAGGACGAATTCGCCATCTCGCACATTGCGGCGAGGAAGGGCGCTTGGCCCCTCCTCCGCCTGGCCTCAGGTCAAGTTACTCGGCGACGAACGAAGTGGTCTTGGTGCCGGAATCGTAGCGCAGCCGAAGCGCGGTGAACTTGCAGAGGTTGACGTTCTTCCAGAGCACGGTCTCGTCATAGTTCTGCCAGTCGACGCGGACGTTCCAGACGCATCCTTCGTCGTCATCGTCGAACTCGACATAAGTGCTCGCCTGGTTCTGCAAAACCTTGTCCAGCTCGTTGTCCCATTCGTCCATGCCGTCATCCGGGGCGTTGAAGCCCAGGAATTTGATCGCATAGCCGGTCTCGTTGACGACAGTGACGTTGCGCGCGTCAGCCGCGAAAGACGGCGCGGCGGCAATCGATAGACCGATCGCAATCAGTGCAGATAGAAAATACTTCATATGAAATTCCCCCGATCGAAACGGGCTTTCGGTGCCTGACGTCGATCAGCGCAGGCGCCGCGGCAACCAATGGCGTTGCCTCGAAGGATTCGTCGGAGGCGCAATCGAAAGGTTCAAGACGCGATCAATCCGCCTCCGGCGCGTTGCACGACGCGAGACGCGCAACGAGCTAATTCTTACCGATTCGAATTCTCCGCAGCAATGAACCGGCATTCATAGATCGGCGCGGCTTGCAGTCTCCGGCGCGGGCGCCGCATGCGGACGGGCAACGCAAGGTCTTGTAGCCCGGATGGAGTGAAGCGTAATCCGGGGCCCTGTATCCGCGGAACGAATTCCGGATTGCGCTTCGCTCCATCCGGGCTACGGGCTGTCGCCTCACGGTCGGCGGCAGACCAGGTCAATCTCGATCAGCGCGTCGTAGGCAAGCCCGGTGACACCGACGCAGGTGCGTGCCGGCAGGCGGTCGGGCGGAAAGAACCCGCGATAAGTCTCGTTCATTGCGGTGTAGTCTTCCTTGAAACGTGTGAGATAAATGCGTGTCACCACGACGTGTTCGAGACCGAGATCGACGCCCGCCAATACGACCTTCAAATTCTCCATCACCGCCCCCGTCTGCGCGACGATGCCGTCGGGCAACACGCCCGGTGTTTGCGGCGTGTCCGGCATCTGGCCGGTGACGAAGACAAAACCGTCGGTCTCCACCGCGTGGCTGAAGGGCGCGACCGGCTTCGGTCCGCCGCTGATCATGTGGAATTTCACTGGGGTTCCTTGTTACGGCGCTTCTTTCAAGGGAGGGCTTGTCTAGGGGAAGGTTTGAAACAGGCGCTTGCTGATGATCGCGTGCACGCCCCAATTGCCGTCGACCACCTGCGTGACGCCGAAGTCGACGGCGGCCGATATCAGCGCGATCGCCTCGTCCTCGCTGAGGCCCTTCACGTTCATCAGGAAGCGCCGCATCTTGCGGAACGCATCTTTCATGGCGAGGTCGAGCGAGGATTTTGCGTAGACCTCGCTCTGGCCCTGAGCGCCGAACTCGGCGAGGTAGTTGGGATGGCTGAATCCGGTCAGGACCCAGTCGGTCTCGGTCTCGATCAAGGGATAAGAGAGATCGGCGAAGGGCCGGCCGGCGAGATCGGCCTTCTTGTGCAGGATCACCTCGAACGTTCCGGTCATCGAGCATTCGATCGCGGTGCCGCTCAATTCGCCGTCGCCTTGCGTGGCATGGGGATCGCCGACTGACAGCAATGCGCCGGGGACGGACACCGGAAGATAGACGGTCGCCCCCTTCCCCAGGCGCCAATTGTCGAGATTGCCGCCGAAATAGGACGGCGGCACGGAGTCGATGAAATCCACCTCGCGCGGCGCCACCGCGATCACACCGAAATGGGGGCGCAAGGGAATGCGGATGCCGTCGAGCACGGCGTGGCGGCGCTTTACCGTGCCGGGCAGGACGGGAACGCCGGGATAGTCGTAAGTGGAGTGCACCACGCCAAACGGGTCGGTCTGCGGCTCCCAGCGATAGGAATACAGCGCGCGGGCGTGCGGCGCATCGGTGTCGTCGAAGATTTCGTAGATCGTCACGACCTCGCGCGGCTTCGGCCCTGACAGAAATTCGTCGTAATGATAGCCCCACCAGGCCGCGACCGAGGAGCCGAACACGCGGCCTGAATGTTTCGGATGGCGACTTGTGCGCGCCACGATGTCGAGGATCCGCACTTCCAGCACGTCGCCGGGCTGGGCGTCCTTCACCGACACCGGCCCGGTGCAGATGTGTACGCCAAAGCCTTCGCCGGCGCCGCGCCCGAATATGCTGGCATCCATCGGACCCGCGCCGCGGCGATCCACGTTCTTCCTCGCCTTGGTCCAGCCGAATACGTCTTCGGCGGCGGCATCGCCCGCGATCATCAGCTCAGGATCGTCGGAGGCGTGCTGCGTCAGGGTTTCGATGGTGATGGTATCACCCGAGGCGATCTCGAGCTGCGGCTGTAACGAGCGACTGAAATATCCCCAATGAACACGGTCGGCTTCGACCGGAAGATGATGATGCTTGCGCTCGGCCGTCCTCGGCTCATCGATGTCGGTACGGGCGAGATTGCCGCGCGCCTCGGCACTCGCCTGGTGCACGCGAAGCTGCGCCAGCGCATCCTGCGGCCAGCCGCGCTGACCGGTTATCCCATGCTGCGTCGTCGCCCGCTCCGCCTCCTGCTGGCGAAACTCGCGCGGCGGCAGTCCGAAGCGATGGCGGAAGGCGCGGCTGAAATGCGCGGAATCGCCGAAGCCATAGGCGTAGGCGATCTCCGAGATCGAACGATGCGCCTCGGACGGATTGGACAAATCGGCCCAGGCGCGCTGCAGCCGTCGCTCGCGCACGTAGTGAGTAAAGTTGTCGCCGACCGTCTCGAACAGCTTTTGCAGATAGCGCTCGGAGATTCCTTCGGCCTGCGCGACGCGCGCGGGCACCAGCTCGGGATCGTCGAGGCGGCGTTCGATGCTCTGGCAGATCCGGTGCAGGAGTGCCGACTGCGTCGCGCTCGATCCGGCGTCGGACGTCGAAGCCGCCAATTGATGGGCGAGTGTCAGCAGGAGATCGACGAGCGACTGCGTGACCGCATTCCATTCGGCATCGCTCAGGGTGTCGAGCGTGCGCGCGGTCGCGTCCATCAAGCGCGCGAAGACGTCGGCAAAGCCGCTGGGCGGAACGACCCTGGGTTCGCCGAGCCGCGGCCTGGCCGAGAGGCGGCCGTGCAGCGCGTCCGACGTCACCGACAGCACGATGGCGCGCATGTCGCGCTGGAACACGATACTCCAGTCCCCGCTCCGCGGCAGCAGCACGAGATGGCCCACCGGAACGATGCGATGGCCGCCGGCACTGTTGAGCACCATGCCGTCTTCGACCGGCATCAGCGCAATCGGCAGGTCTTCGTTGGCCTGCGAACGCGGACCAATGGTCTGGGCGCCGGCCGCCATGCGCGTCAGCGCAACGCCTGCGGCGTGGCGATGTGACGCCGTTGCGTGCCCATCCAGGAAGGAATGGCCTGCCGCCGGCTGCAGGCCGACCGCGGCGAGCACGTCCCGCCAGGCTTCGGGCCGGTCGTCTTGCGCGTAGGACTCGCTCGTGAAGGGACGGAAGCTCATCGGATCGACCCAGATTGCAGTGGATCGAAGCAACCTCTGTGCCAGACGCAATTGGTCATCCGTCGCAGCGACGGGCCGCAAATGACGGTCTTTGGTCACGTCCTCGTCCCGGAAACGGATTACCTCTCAAAGCATTAGTCACATCGGAAGATGTTCTTGCGGATCGTGCCGTGAACGCCCCAATTGGCGTCGACCACCTGGGTGACGCCGAAATCGGCGCCGACCGATAGCAGCGAAATCGCCTCGTCCTCGCTGAGGCCCTGCACGGTCATCAGGAAACGGCGCAGTTTTCTGAACGCGTCGCGCATCGCACGGTCGAGACTCGAGTGATTGGCAATTTCGGTTTGTGCGTCGACGCCGAGCGCGGCAAGGTAGTTCGGATAGGTGAAGCCGTAGAATGACCAGGCCTGATCAGTCTCCAGCATCGGATGGTCGAGACCTTCGAGGCTGGTGCCGGCGAGATCGGCTTTCTTGTGCAGAACGAACTCGAAATCGCCGGTCAGCGAGGTCTCAATCGCGGTGCCGCCAAGCTCGCTGTCGCCTTGGGCTGCATGGGGATCCCCGACCGAGAAATAGGCGCCGGGGACCGCGACCGGATAGAACATCCGCGCCCCCTTGCCGATGCGCCAGTCGTCGATGTTGCCGCCGGTATAGCTCGGCGGGATCGAGCTGACGAAATCGGCCTCCGACGGTGCGAGCCCCATGGTGCCGAAATGCAGCCGTGCCGGCACCTTGACGCTCGCGAGAATGTTCTCCCGCTTCGTGATGGTGGCGTGATCGACGCGCACGCCGGGATAATCGATGGTCGGATGCACGATGCCGTCAGGATCGGTCTGCGGCGTCCAAACATAGTTGTAGACCGCCTTGGCGCAGGGCTCGCCGGAGGTGTCGAGCTCGAAGATGGTGACGACCTCGCGCGGCTTCGGCTCCTCGATCAGATCGTGATAGTGAAACCCCCAATTCGCGGCGACGTTGGAGCCGAAGCAGCGCCCGGCATGACAGGCGCTGCAGCTCGGCCGCGGCCTGATATCGAGGATGCGCACTTCGAGGATATCGCCGGGCTCGGCGCCATCGATCGCGACGGGACCGGTGAGGAGATGCACGCCGATCCCCTCGCCTGCGCCACGAATGAATGGGCCTTCGACAGGACCCGAGCCGCGCCGCGCGACTGCCTTGTGCTCGCGCGTCCACTGGAACACGCTCTCGGCGCCGGGATCGCCCTGGATCATGCGCTCGTAATCGTCGTTGGCGTGGTGGGTCAGCGTCTCGATAGTGGCGCGATCGCCCGAGCACAGCGTCAGGGCCGGCGCGACCTTCTTGGAGAAATAGCCCCAGTGGACGGTTTTCGGCGAAACCGGCAGCGTGAAATGCTTCATGAGGTGGCCTCTTCTGAAAACGCGGTCTTGAACGTTGCGGGTGCGGCTCTCATCGCACCGCCTCCGGAGTCTTGTCGGTTTCCATCACGCTGAGGAAACGCGCAGTCAGCGGATTGCGGGGGCTGGAGAGAACCTCATGCGCGGGCCCCTCCTCGATGATCGTGCCGCCGCTCAGGAAAGCGACACGGTCGGCGACCTCGTCCGCGAAGCGGACCTGGTGCGTCGAGATGATCATGGTGAGGCCATCATCGATGGCGAGCCGCCGGATCACCTCCAGGACCTCGCTGACGAGCTCGGGATCGAGCGCCGAGGTCGGCTCGTCCAGGAGCAGCACGCTGGGGTTCGGTGCGAGCGCTCGGGCGATCGCGACGCGCTGCTGCTGACCGCCGGAGAGATGCCGCGGCAGCGCGTCGGCGCGGTGCGACAGCCCGACCCGGTCGAGCAGCTCGGCGGCGCGGCGATCGGCATCGATGCGGGTCATGCCGTGCACCCAGCGCAAGGGACCGGCAATGTTCTCCTTCGCCGAGAGATGGGCGAACAGGTTGAATTGCTGGAACACCATCCCGACGCCCACGCTTGCCCGCTCATTGGCGATCGCGCGGGGCGGCAGCAGCTTGCCGTTGTCGTCGAAACCGAGACGGCGTCCCCCGACGCGCACGGTGCCCCCGTCCCAGCTTTCGAGATGATTGATGCAGCGGAGCAGCGTGCTCTTGCCGGAGCCGCTGGGCCCGAGCAGTGCGACGACCTCGCCGACACGCACCGTAAAATCGAGGCCGCCAAGCACCTTTTGCGTGCCGTAGCTCTTGGTGAGGTCCCTGGTCTCGACCGCGATGTTGTTTCGAGAGATCGTTGCCGCACGCCGGGTGCGCTCCTCGCGGGTCAGCGCCCGCGGGGGCGTGTCGGTGAGCTCTGCCTGTGCGGACACCGGGACGTCGACGGTCGCTGCGGCAAGTTCGAGCTTGGTGGCGAGATCGACGCGGCGCCAGGGCAGATAATCGGCGAGCTTGCGCTGGCGACCTTTGGCGCGGTCGAGATCGAGCAGCCATTCGACAAAAAGCTGGATGATGCTGATGGCAAAGGTCAGCACGAGATACAGCAAGCCCGAGGCGAAGAAGATCGAGAAGAAGTCGAAGGTCGAGGACGCAAGCTGGGTCGAGCGCAAGGTCAGCTCCTGGACCGCGACCACGGAGGCGAGCGACGAATTCTTCAGCGCACTCACGGCCTCGTTGCCGAAGGCCGGGATCATGGTGCGGATCGCCTGGGGCGCGATCACCCGCCACATCAGGATCCGCGGCGTCATGCCGAGCGCCTGGCCCGCCGTCACCTGCCCGCGATCGACGCCGAGCACGCCGGCACGCAGCATCTCGGCGATGAAGGGCGCCTCGTTGCAGGCCAGCGCAAGGCCGGCGGCCAGCACCGCCGGCAGCTTGATGCCGATATGCGGCAACGCGTCGTAGGCGAACACCATTTGCAGGATCAGCGGCGTGCCGCGGAAGATCACGGTGTAGGCCCTGGCGATCGCCGCCAGCAGCCAGAAGCGGGAGAGCTGCATGCCGGCGAGGATCAATCCGAGGATCAATCCTCCGCCGAGCCCGAGGGCAGTCACCTCGAGGGTGAGCTCGATGCCCTCGAGCAGATACGGCATGCTCAGGTAATGGAGGAACAGCGACATCAGTCGGCCGTCAGAATGTCAGGCTCCTTGAAGTTGTTCACGTCGAGCCCATGCTTCTTCAGAAGCTCCATATGCGTTCCGGCCTTCTGCACCTCGATCAGGGCTGCGAGCACGGCGTCGCGGAATTTCGGCTTGTCCTTCGGAACGGCGATGCCGACGGAATATGGGATCGTCACCGCGGTCGCCTTCTCCAGCTTGTCCGGATAGGCTTTGACCGCGCTGTCGACGGTGTTGACGTCGTTGACATAGGTGTCGGCACGACCGGCGAGGATCGCCTGGATGCAGTTGGCGTTGTTGTCGTAGAGCTGGACGGTCGGCTCGGCCTTGCCGGCCTTCTTGCACTCGGGCATCAGCGCCTGGATCAGGGGCACCTCGACATAACCGGTGTTTTCTGCGGCAGCGGCGCCGCACATCGACATGTTGATGCCGTTGATGCCCTTCGGATTGCCCTTGGCCACCAGTACGCCGTCGAACACTTTCGAATAGGTGATGAAGTCGGCGGCCTTGGCGCGCTCCTTGGTGGCGTAGATATCGGAAATGACGATGTCGGCTTGTCCCGCGGCCAGCGTGGTCAGGAGCGCCGCGAACGTCACCGGCTTGTAGGTCAGCTTGAAGCCGAGGCATTCACCGACGGCTTCGCCGAGATCGATGTCGAAGCCGATATATTTGCTCGGATCCTTCGGATCGATGGTCTCATAGCCCGGCGTGTGCGGGTTGATGGCGTTGACGAGGGTCTTGCCCTTCCAGTCCGGATATTTGTCCTGGAGCGCGGCGCAGGCCGCAGGCGCCGCAGCCTGCGCGCTCAGGGGCGCGGCTGCCAGCGCGCCGAAAGTGACCGCGGCGCCGACCGCGGCCTTGCGCCAAGACAGCGATGCACGCGCGTTCCCCCGCGCCTGGGGCAATACCGGTCTCTCCATCTCCAGCTCCTTCGAATTGTCATGGCAATGGCCATGTTCCAGATCTCGGAAGCGAGCCTAGGAGGAGAGCGGACCGGAAAGCTTGTCCGCGGGCGTACAAAAAATTGGATGGAGGGAGCCCGCCATTTGGGCAGGCGGCTGCACAAAAACTGTTCGTGAATGCGGACGCCGCAGCGCGCAATTCCGAATTCGGGGAAACCACATGATCGTGCGCGACGCCGCGATCTGCACGATCAGGGAATCATGCGGTGAGGTCATTTGACAGAGATATGACAATCGAAGGACGCATCTGTGGGCGGCATCCGAAGCACATCTTCGCTGTTCCACAGCCTGTCCGCAGCATACCCACAGGTATATCCACAGGCCGACTATGCCGGATTCGCGAGCCCGCGCTAGCCACTTGCTGCGCACAGGCCCACAGGGCCGGTATGTTAGCCGCCGGCCTGATCGAACACGGTGCGGCAAGCCTCACTCAAGCTTGGCCTATTGCGGCGCAGGCAGGCTGTGATGGCGCGAACGTTGGGGATTTCGCCGGCACAGAGCCGGTAGACGTCGGGGGTACAGGCCCGGCGCTGCTCGGGCGTTCCCTGCTGCGCATGGGCGGCGGAGGCAAACAGCGTCAGGAACAGCCCGACCGTCGAGGCGCGACGCGCCCGGCTTTTCACACCCGCAAACCGCAAGAACCTCGCCTTCATGACCAGTCTCCCGTTCTGCCCTGCCCGCCGGCCTGTGTTGGCTGGTGTACGAACGGGTAGGAGAAATAAACAGCCGAAGATGTGACCTCCTTCACACTGCGGGCATCCGGTAGGAACCTAAGTTTCCCAACGGGATTTCATCAATCGCTAACCAATCGGGACCCGATTGGCCGATCGTTAAAATGCGAACGATCGGCTCAATCGGGAAACAAGCCGGCTTTGCGACATTGCGCCATCCGGTCCGGAGGGTGTGATGAGCGAAGCCGAATTCAACTTGCTGCTGGATGCCGTCCAGGACGCCATAGTCCATGACGATCTGGCGGTCGTGCCGGGGGAGGATTTCGTGCCGCGCTCGTGGACCTATTACGCGAAGCCCAAAGCCGCCAATGACAACGAGGGCGCATGGCCCCTGCTGCCGTTTCCCGACGGCTGGTACGCGGCCTGCTAAGGCCAATTTCACCGTGAGCCGATGCGCCCGCGCTCTGCGGGCGTTTTGCTATGGGCCCTACGCCGCGAGATTCGGCATGCCCCCGATCAGGTCTTGACGCGCTCTCCGCCGTCCTGCGGCGTCTGGTCGGGTGCGGCCGGCGGAAAGATGCCGTCATAGATCGCGCGGGCCTCGCGAATGAGGCGAGCCCGCTCCAGCTCGGATTTCGGGACAAATCGGACGATTTCGCTCACGTGCTCTCCAGCGCTCGATCGTTGGGATGCATGACTTCGCAGATGCGAAGACTATGCCAGCAGGCTGAATGACGGGTTTCCGCCGGGCCCCGGGCAAACCCGGTGTGCGCGGCCAGCATGCATCGCTCGCGCGGGCCCATAGCAGGCGCGACCCGATCGAATATTGCTGAAATATCAGGAGGTTGTGATGGAGGCCACGTCGGGACTCGAACCCGAGTAAACGGTTTTGCAGACCGGCGCGTAACCACTCCGCCACGTGGCCCCAACGAGGGCGGAGCAATATAGGGGATCACGGGTTTAGGCAACCCCGACCGGGCAGCTACGCCTTCGCGCCGCCGAGATATTGGCCGAGAATCTCATCGGTTGCGCCGGCCGCCACGATCCGCCCCTCCTCCAGCAGGATCGCGCGGTTGCAGGTGCTCTTGATCAGCGCGACGTCGTGCGAGGCGAGCACCAGAATGCCGGCGCGCACGATGATCTCGTCGAGCCTCTGCCGCGCCTTCTTGCGGAACTGCTGGTCGCCGACGCCGATCCATTCGTCGAGCAACACGATCTCGCCCTCGACGGCGGTTGCGACCGCAAAGATCAGGCGCAGCATCATGCCGCTGGAATAGGTGCGCAGCGGCAGGTCGAGCCGGTCGCCGAGCTCGGTGAATTCGGCGATCTCCGCGCGCCGGGCATCGATCTCGGAGCGCCGTGCGCCGATCACGAGCCCGCGCCGCATGATGTTCTCGTAGCCGGTCGCTTCCTCGTCGAACCCGGCCGAGAGATCGAACAGCGGCTGGCAGCGGCCCAGCACGTCCACGCTGCCGGACGTCGGATGGTAGATGCCGGCGAGCACCCGAAGCAGCGTGGTCTTGCCGGCGCCATTGGCGCCGATGATGGCGACGCGGTCGCCGGCACGGATATCGAGGCTGACGTCGTTCAACGCCGAGACGATGTGCGGGACCGCTGTGTTCCGCCGCAGCGTCACGGCGCTGACGAACCGGCTGCGCAGCGAGCGGTCGCGGAACGACAGCACCGGAAACCTCACCGAGACGTTGCGAAGCGCGATATGAGCTGCGGGGGTCATATCTCGCGCCTCACAGCCAATACGCCACGCGATGGCGGTATTTCGCGTAGCAGCCGAGGCCGATGACGGCCACGACGGCCGCATAGATGATCCCGAGCAGCCACTGCTCCGCATCGGTCGGCTGCGACAGCAGCGGCCTGCGGACTAGATCGAGCAGCGTTGCAAACGGATTGGCGCGGATCAGCCAATAAAACGCGGTGCCGCGCACGGTGTCCTCGGTCCAGATGATCGGCGTCAGGAAGAATACGAATTGCAGGCCGCTGACGATCGCCGAGCCGATGTCACGAAACCGCGCGCAGAGCATGCCGAGCGCAACCGAGCCGCCGAGCAGCACGACGAGCAGGATCGCAATGCCCGGCACCGCGAGCAGCATGCTCGCATGCAGCGGCCACGGCGTCACGAGATAGAGCAGGACGACGATCACCAGATGATGCGCAAAGATGAGGACGTTGCGCGCCATCATCTGGAGCACATGCACGATCAGCGGCGCCGGCACGGCCTTGATCAAATGGCCTGAAGCCACGAAGATGTTGGAACCTTCCTGCAGCGTCGTCGCGATCAGCGTCCAGACAATCAGGCCGACAGCGAAGGTCGGCAGAAAGCTCGCGATGTCCTGCCTGAACAGTGCCGCATAGACCGTGCCGACGCTGGCAATGGTCGCAGCGAGCGTCAGCGTAATCCAGAGCGGGCCGATCACAGTGCGCCGGTAGCGCAGCGAAATGTCCATCAGGGCAAGCGTGCCCCAACGATCGAACCGCGCCGCCTGGGCAAGGATCTCCTTGGCTGCAAGCTGAATGCGACGGCCCTTTCCGCTTCCGGCGTTCCGATGGTGCCACAGGATAGCAGATCGCGGCCTGTTGGCCGATGGTCTCTATTCGCCCGCCTCTCGCGGGACAATCGGCCGTACGGATGATCCGGACCGGACTCAGGCTCGCTTGCCCCGCCGCACACCGCGCCGGCGGTCCTTGACCGGCGGCTTTGGCGCCAATTCGGGCATCTCGGTCTGAACCTCGCGGTAGCGGGTTAACATCCGTTCGAAACAGGCATTCAGCGTCTCGGCGATGTCCGGGCGCTTCTCCAGAACGGAGAGGATCGTCGCTGCGGCCTCGATGGTCGACAGTCCGTCCTTCCGAGGCTCCTTGCGCAGGCGCCCGTAGCGCGATGGCGCGGCCGGATTGAGGATGACGCGCTGGCATTTCAGCATCCAGGGATTGCGCCACCACAGGGCCTTGGCTTGGCTCCAGGTGCCGTCGAGCAGCACCACACCTTCGAGCTTGCCGAGGCGCGCGCGCTGGTTGTCCGCGACCTCGCCCTTGCGGTTGAGGGCCAGGATTTCGCCCTCGGCCTCGAGATCGGCGGCGTGCGCGGAGCCGAGATAGAGCACGGCCCAGTGCGAGGCGTTCTCGATCGGCTGCCCCAGCGCCTTGGACAGGCTCGGCCAGGACAAGCCGACCCGCAGCGTGGCACCGGCGAAATGCTTCGCAAGCAGCCGGGCGGTGCCGAGCGCCCTGTCCTGCTCCTGCGGATGCTGAAGGATCAGGAGTCCAAGGCGGTTTTTGAGCGGCGTGACGCTGTCGCAGATGCACAGCGGCATCGGCTTTTGGCAGTGCGGGCATTCGGGGATCGGATCGGCCGGCGCGGCGGCGGTGGGGTGCGACATGGTCGCCGCTATACGCTTTGCAGGGCGGTTCAACAACCCGCCTATTCCGCCGGCGCGGCCAGCGGGCGCGGCTCGCGCCGTCGGCGCAGGCGGTCGATCAGCAGGTAGATCACGGGCGTGGTGTAGAGCGTCAGGATCTGCGACACGAACAGCCCACCGATGATGGTGATGCCAAGAGGTCGGCGGAGCTCCGTGCCGGGCCCGGTCGCGACCACCAGTGGAATGCCGGCGAACAGCGCCGCCATCGTCGTCATCAGGATCGGCCGGAAGCGCGCCTGGCAGGCCTCGAAGATCGCCTCCGCCGAAGACAGGCCGCGCTGGCGCTCGGCATCGAGCGCGAAATCCACCATCATGATGCCGTTCTTCTTGACGATGCCGATCAACAGGATGATGCCGACGAAGGCGATCACCGTCAGTGGCGTGTTGGTGAGCTGCAAGGCCAGCAGCGCGCCCAGACCCGCCGAGGGCAGCGTCGAGATGATCGTGAGCGGATGGGCGAGGCTCTCATAGAGCACGCCGAGCACGATATACATCGCCACCAGCGCGCCGAGGATCAGGAGCGGCTGGCGGCCGCTGGTCTTGGCGAAATCCCCGGCATTGCCGTCAAAGCTGCCGCGGATGCCTTCCGGCATGTGCAGCTCCTCGACCGCGCGCTGGATGTTCTGCGTTGCGGCCTGGATCTGCACGTCCGGCAACAGATTGAACGACACGGTGGTCGATGGGAACGATTGCGAATGATAGACCGCGAGCGCGGCCAGCCCGCGCGTCGCATGCACCACGGCCGACAGCGGCACCTGCGCGTCGCCCGCGCCGGCGACATAGATGCGTTCGAGATTGGACGGGTCGACCTGGAATTTCGGGTCGATCTCCAGCACGGTCATGTACTGGTTGCGCTGGGTGTAAATGATCCCGATCTGCCGCTGCGAGAACGCGTTGTTGAGCGCGTTGTCGATATCCTGGACGCGGACGCCGAGCGCCGAGGCCTTCTGGCGGTCGATCGACAAGGTCAGTTGAAGCCCGCCGGGATCGCGGTCGCTGGAGATGTCGGTGATGCCCTCGACGCTCTCCATGCGCTTGGCCACGATCGGCGCCCACTTTTGGAGCAACCCGAGATCGGTGCTGGTCAGCGTGTACTGGTAGTCGGAATCGCTCTGCCGTCCGCCGGCGCGCACGTCCTGGGCGGCGAACATGAACAGGCGGATGCCGGGCACCGGGTATAACGCTCGCCTGAGACGGTCGATCACCACCTGGGTCGAGACGTGGTCGCGCTCCTCCGGCGGCTTCAGGCTGATGAACATGGTGCCGCGATTGGAGGTCGCGCCGCCCGGTCCGCCGCCGCTGCCGACGGTGGAGCCGATGCCGGCCACGGCAGGATCCTGCATTACGATGTCGGCGAGCCGCTGCTGCAGGCTCAACATCGACTGAAACGAGATGTCGGCCGAGGCGCGCGTCGCCCCGATAACGAAGCCGGAATCGTCGGTCGGGAAATAGCCCTTGGGAATCTTGATGTAGAGCGTCACCGTCAACGCGATGGTGGCGAAGAACACCAGCAGCGTCAGCAGCGGATATTCCAGCACGGTGCGCAAGGTGCGGGTGTAGAAAGCGACGATGCGCGACAGCGAGCCCTCGATGATCCGGTCGAACAGGGTCGCCGTGCCGGACGTGGTCTGCCGGATGTAGTGCGCGCAGATCATCGGCGTCACCGTGAGCGACACCAGGGTCGAGACCAGGATCGCGAAGGTCAGCGTCAGCGAGAACTCGCGCAGCAGCCGGCCGACGATGCCGTCCATGAAGATCAGCGGCGTGAACGCCGCGATCAGCGACAGGCTGATCGACACCACGGTGAAGCCGATCTGCCGGGCGCCGTCCAATGCCGCCTGGAGCGGCCGCATGCCGTGCTCGAGATTGCGGTACATGTTCTCGATCATGACGATGGCGTCATCGACCACGAAGCCGACGGAGATCGCCAGCGCCATCAGCGACAGATTGTCGATCGAGAAGCCCGCGACCCACATGCCGGCGCAGGTCCCGGCCAGCGCCAGCGGCACGGAGATTCCGGCCGCGATCGTCGGCGTGAGCCGCCGCAGGAATACGAACACGACGACCATCACGAGAATGGCCGTCGCGAACAAGGTCCACTGCATGTCGAGCACGCTGGCGCGAATCGTGCTGGTGCGGTCGACCAAGGTGGAGATATCGACGCCGGCCGGAATCCACTGCTTCAGCGCGGGGATCAACGCCTTCACCCGGTCGACGGTGTCGATGACATTGGCATCGCCCTGCTTGGTGATCTGGATCAGCACCGCCGGCTGCTTGTTGAACCAGGCGATGGAACGGGCGTTGCGGACGGAGTCCTCGATGTCGGCGACGTCGGCCAGCCGGACGAAATTGCCGTTCGAGCTCTTGATGACGATGTCGCGGAACTCTTTCGCGGTCCGCATCTGCCTGTTGAGCGACAGCGTTTCACTCTGGCGCTCGCCGTTGAAGATGCCGACCGGACCGAGCGGGTTGGCGTTGATGATCGCAGTCCGCACGTCGTCGGTGGCGATGCCGGCGTTCGACAGCGCAACGGGATTGAGCTGCACCCGCACCGCCGGCTGATCGGCGCCGGACACCGTGACGTCGCCGACGCCCGGCACCTGCGAGATGCGCTGCGCCAAAACCGTATCGGCGACGTCGTAGATTGCGCTTGCGGACAGCGTCTTCGAGGTCAGCGCCAGCACGAACACGGGAGCGCCGGCAGTGTTGGCCTTGCGGAAGCGCGGCAGCGTCGGCAAATCGCTGGGCAGGTCGACCAGCGACGCGTTGATCGCCGCCTGCACGTCACGTGCGGCCTTGTCGATGTTGCGGCCGATGTCGAACTGGAGCTGGATGTTGGTCGTGCCGAGCGACGAGGTGGAGGTGATCTGGTTGATGCCCGCGATCTCGCCGAGCCGCCGCTCCAATGGCGAGGCGACCGTCGCGGCCATCACGGACGGGTCGGCGCCGGGACGGCTGGCGGAAACGAAGATGGCGGGGAAATCGACGTTCGGAACCGAGGCGACCGGGAGGAACTCGTAGGCCACGATACCCAGCAGGAACAACCCGATCGACAGCAGCGTGGTCGCGACCGGGCGGCGGATGAAGGGCTCCGAGATCGATGCCATCACTGCATCCCCTCGGTCGCGCCCGCGACGGGCGGCCCGCCGGACTCCGCCGGCGGCAGCGCCTGCTCGAGGCGGCGGTTGATGCGGTCGAGTGCGAGATAGATCACCGGCGTGGTGTAGAGCGTGAGCAATTGGCTGAGCAGCAGGCCGCCGATGATGGAGATGCCGAGCGGAAAGCGCAGCTCGGCGCCGGTGCCGCTCTCGATCGCCAGCGGCAGCGCTCCGAACAGCGCGGCCAGCGTCGTCATCATGATCGGGCGGAAGCGCAAGAGGCAGGCCTGCACGATCGCCTCATGCGCCGGCATCCCCTGCCCGCGCTCGGCCTCGAGCGCGAAATCGATCATCATGATCGCGTTCTTCTTGACGATGCCCATCAACAGGATGATGCCGATCAACCCGATCACCGAGAGATCCTGCCCGCACAGCATCAGCGCCAGGATCGCGCCGACGCCGGCCGAGGGCAGCGTCGAGAGGATCGTGATCGGGTGGATGTAGCTCTCGTAGAGCACGCCGAGCACGATGTAGATCGTGATGACGGCGGCGAGCAGCAGCCAAGGCTGGCCCGCCAACGCCTTGGCGAATTCGGCGGCGTCGCCGGCATAGACGCCGACGATGCTGTTGGGCATCTCGATCCGGGTCTCGATGGTCTTCACGGCCTCGACGGCGTCGCCGAGCGCCGCGCCCGGGGCGAGATTGAAGCTGAGCGAGATCGACGGGAATTGCGCCTGGTGCGAAATCGCGAGCGGCGCGGTGGTGCGGGTCAGCGTCGCCACGGCGGAGAGCGGCACCTGTGCGTTGGGTGCGCCGGCAGTCGCGCTCGCCGCGCCCGGCAGATAGAGCTTCGACAGGATCGAGGGATCGCGCTGGTACATCGGCAGCGCTTCCAGCACCACGCGGTACTGGTTGGCCTGGCCGTAGATGGTCGAGATCTGCCGCTGCGCGAAGGCGTCGTTGAGCGTGTCGGTGATGCCCTGGAGGCTGACGCCGAGCTGGCCGGCGCGGGTGCGATCGACCGTGAGCTGCGCCCGCAGACCGCCTTCCTGGGCCTCCGAGGAGACGTCGCGGAACAGTGGATCGCGCCGCATCTCGGCAACCAGCTTGCGCGCCCATTCCGACACCAGGGCAGCGTCGGTGCCGGTCAGCGTGTACTGGTATTGCGAGCGGCTCGACTGGGTCGAGATCTGCACGTCCTGCACCGGCTGGAAATAGACGGTCATGCCGGGGATGGCGGCCACTCGCTCCTTCAGCCGGGTGATGACCACGCTGACATCATCGCGCCGCTCGCCGCGAGGTTTCAGCGTCATGACAAGACGGCCAACATTGGTGGTCGGATTGACCGAGCCTGCACCAATCACCGAGACCACGCCTGTCACATCGGGGTCGGCCTTGATGGCGTCGGCCGCCGCGGCCTGCCGCTTCTGCATCTCCGCGAAGGACACGTCCGGACCGGCTTCCGTCACCGCCGTGATCGAGGCGGTGTCCTGCAGCGGCAGGAAGCCCTTTGGCGCGACGACATAGAGCGCCAGGGTCGCAATCAGCGTGGCGAAGGTCACGACCAGCGTCGCGCGCTGGCGCTCCAGCACCCAGAGCAGCGTGCGGTGATAGAATTCGACGGTGCGGTCGATGAAGCGGCTGACCGCGGCAAGACCCGGCACTGCCAGCTCTTCATGGGCATGCTTCAGCAGGCGCGAGCACATCATCGGCGTCAGCGTCAGCGAGACGACGGCCGAAGTCACGACCGCGATCGTCAGCGTCAGCGCGAATTCGCGGAACATGCGGCCGACAAGGCCCGACATGAACAGCAGCGGGATGAACACCGCGATCAGCGACACCGTCAGCGAGATCACGGTGAAGCCGATCTCGCTGGCGCCCTTTAGCGAAGCCTCCATCGCGCTATCGCCGTTTTCCATGTGGCGGACGATGTTCTCGATCATGACGATGGCGTCGTCGACGACGAAGCCGGTGCCGATGGTGAGCGCCATCAGCGATAGATTGTCGAGGCTGAAGCCGGCGAAATACATGATGCCGAAGCTGGTGATCAGCGACAGCGGCAGCGCCACGCCGGCGATCAGCGTGGCCCGCAGCGAACGCAGGAACAGCAGCACCACCAGCGTCACCAGCACGACGCTCAGGATCAGCGTGAACTGCACGTCGCGGACCGAGGCACGGATGGTGACGGTGCGGTCGGAGACGATGGTGAGGTTCACGCCGGCCGGAATAGCGCGTTGAACCTTTGGGATTTCCGCGCGGATCTGGCTGACGACGTCGATCACATTGGCGCCCGGCTGACGCTGGATGTCGATGATGACGGCGGGCGAGCCCTGGTACCAGCCGCCGGTGCGGTCGTTCTCGAGCCCATCGACGATCTGCGCCACGTCGGCGATGGTGACGGGGGAGCCGTTGCGGTAGGCGATGATGACGGGCTTGTAGGCGTCGGCGGCGGCGATCTGGTCGTTGGCGGCGATGATGTAGGATTGCTGCGCGCCGTCGAGCGAGCCTTTCGGCCCGGAGACGTTGGCATTGGCGATCGCGGTGCGCAGGTCTTCCATGGCGATGCCATAGGCGGCCAGCCGCGCGAGATCCGCCTGGATGCGGACGGCTGGCTTCAGTCCGCCGAGCACAGAGACGCGCCCGACGCCGGAAATCTGGCTCAGCCGCTGCGCCAGAAGCGTGTCGGCGATGTCGCTCATCGCCCGCAACGAGATCGTGTCGGAGCGCAGCGCCAAAGTCATCACCGGCGCATCTGCCGGGTTCACCTTGGCGTAGGTCGGCGGATAAGGCAGCGTCTTGGGCAGCACGCCGGCCGCGGCGTTGATCGCGGCCTGGACGTCCTGGGTCGCGCCGTCGATATCGCGGTTGAGATCGAACTGGAGCGAGATCTGGCTGACGCCGAACGAGCTCGTCGAGTTCATCGCCGACAGCGACGGGATCTGGCCGAGTTGCCGCTCCAGCGGCGCGGTGATCAGCGAGGCGATCACGTCGGGGCTCGCGCCGGGCAATTGCGTCGTCACCTGCACGGTCGGGAAATCGACCTGCGGCAGCGCGGACACCGGCAGCGCGAAATAGCCGAGCAGCCCGCCGATCAGAAGCGCGATGCCGAGCAACGAGGTCGCGATCGGCCGTCGGATGAAGGGTTCGGAGACGCCCATGGGATGCGCCTGCCGCTCAGGCGGCTGTTGTCGGGATCATGGCTGCTTGGCTCCACTTCCCGATGCACCCGGACTTGACGGAGGCCCTGGTGCCGGTCCGGTCTGGCCCTTCTGGTCGCCTTCGCTGCTCTTGCGCTTGGCGCGGAACTCGCCGTCCTTGTCTTGTCCGTCCTTCTGGCCGTCTTTTGCGCCGTCCTTCTTCTGACCATCCGGCCCGCGCGAGCGCTTGCGCGGCGCCAGATCGGCCGACGGGGTCTGGTCGTCGCGCCCGATGACCACCTTGGAGCCATCGGACAGATTGGCAAAGCCGGTGGTGACGACCTTGTCGGTCGCCGACAGGCCGCTGGCGATCACGGCGTCATGCTCGTTCTGCTGCGTCACCGTCACCGGCTTGGCCGCAACCACGTTGTCCTCGCCGATGACATAGCTGAAGGTGCCGATCGGTCCGCGCTGCACGGCCGAGGTCGGCACCACCAGCGCCTGCGTCAAGGTCTCGACCTTGAGGCGGACATTGACGAACTGGCCGGGCCAGAGCTGGTAATTGGCGTTGGGGAATTCGGCCTTGAGCCTGAGCGTTCCCGTGGTCTGGTCGACCTGGTTGTCGATGCCGGTGAGCTTGCCGGTGTCGATCACGGTGAGTCCGTCATTGCCGAACACGTCGACCGCGAGCGCGCCCTTCGCCGCCGCGGCGTTGACCCGCATGATCTGCTGCTGCGGCAGGCTGAACCACACCGCGATCGGCTGCAATTGCGTGATCACCACGAGGCCGGTGGTGTCGGAGGCGTGGATGATGTTGCCTTGGTCGACCTGGCGCAGGCCGGCGCGGCCCGAGATCGGCGCCACGATCTTGGTGTAGCTCAGCGTCGCCGCCGCATTGTCGATCGCGGCCTGATCGGCCTTCACCAGCGCCTCCGTCTGCGCGACCAGCGCGCGCTGGGTGTCGGCCTGCTGCTTGGATCCGGCATTGGAGGCAGCTAACTGCTCGTAGCGCGTGAGGTCGATACGCTGGTTGGCGAGCTGGGCCTGGTCCTGGGCCTTCTTCGCGACGGCCTGATCGTACGTCGCCTGATAGAGCGCCGGGTCGATCTCGCCGACCACATCGCCTTTCTTGACGTCCTGTCCCTCGGTGAAATTCACCGCGATCAGCTTGCCGTCGACCTGTGAGCGGACGGTCACGGTGTTGAGTGCGCGGATCGCACCGACGCCGTCGAGATAAACGGGAACGTCCTGGATGCGCGGCGTCGCCGCCAGCACCGGGACCGGGAGATCGGGTCGTTGATTGCGACCGTTCGCCTGCTGCGGCTGCTGATGCCAAGTGGTCCAGCCGTAGTAGCCGAGCCCGCCGAGGATCGCCAGCGTGATCAGGGTCATGATGAAGCCGCGCCCGCGCGACTTCTTCGCCGTACCCTCCTTCGCGCCTTGCTTCGTATCCGGCTTAAAGAGCATTGACCGGTTTCTCCATCCTCGGCTCCCAGCCGCCGCCGAGCGCCTGATACAGGCTGACGATAGCAAGAAGGCGGGCAAGTTGCGCCTGCGACAGCGCGTCTTCCGCCTGGAACAGGGTCAGTTGCGTGTTGAGCACGGTGACGATGTCGGCGGTGCCGGCGCGCAATTGCTGTTCGGAGAGATCGAATGCGCGGCGGGAGGCGTTGAGGACATCGCGCTGCAATTGCAGCCTGATCGTGGTCTGCTTGATCGAGAACAGCGCATTGTCGACATCGGCGAACGATTGGATGATGGTCTTGCGGTAGGTCTGGAGCAGTTCGTCCTGCCGCGCCTTGGCAAACTCGAAATTGCCGAGGATCTTGCCACCGTCGAAGATCGGCTGCGTCGCGCTGCCGACGAGCTGGAAGAAGGCCGCATGCGGCTGGAATAGCGAGACCAGGGCTGAGCTCTGATAGCCGCCATTGCCGGTGAGCTGGATGGTCGGAAAGAACTGCGCGCGGGCATTGCCGACGTTCGCGGTGGCGGAGGCGAGCTGGGCCTCCTGCCGGCGAATGTCGGGGCGCTGCGTCAAGAGCTCCGACGGCAGGCCGGGCGTCACGCGGGGAATCGCGATCCGGTTCAGCGAGCCCCCGAGCACGCGCACGCTCTCCGGCGGCCGCGACACCAGGACTGCAAGCGCATTGACGTTCTGGTCGAGCGTCTGGCGCAGCGGCGGCACCAGTGCCTTCTGGTTTGCGAGCACGCTCTCCTGCTGGGCGACGTCGAGATCGGTGCCGGTGCCGGCCTTGCGCCGTTCCCTGACGGCATCGAGGATGCGCTGCGCGCTCGCGATGTTGCGCTGTGACGTCCGGATGCGATCCTGCGAGGCCAGCACCTGGAAGTAAGCGTTAGCGACGCCTGCGAGCGTGGTCAGCGCAACGACGTCGCGATCGAAGCGGTTGGCATTTGCCGTCTCTTCCGCCGTTTGCAGGGCGTCCCGGTTCTGGCCCCAGAAATCGAGCTGGTAGCTTGCGCTCAGCGAAGCCTGGTAGTTGACGACCTCACGGCCGCCATTGGTGAGCCCCGAGGCGGAGGAGCCGGAGGTGCGCGAATAGGCCTCCTGCCCGGTGCCGGAAAGGCTCGGCAGCAGCGCCGCACCCGCCTGCCGCGCCTGGGCGTCGGCCTGGACGATGCGCGAAACGGCGGCGGCAATGTCGAGGTTGACGGTCTGCGCCTCTTCCATCAGCTGTGTCAGCTCCGCCGAGCGGAAGCTGCGCCACCAATCCAGCGACGGCGGGGCATCCGCCTTGCCCGCGTATTTGTACTGCGTGGGAACGTCGAGCGTGGGATCAGGAAGATCCTGTGTCAGCACGCACGCGCCCGAACCGGCGGCGAGGCCAGCGACCGCAAGCCAGCGCGCCGCACGTCGCGTCCGGGACGCGGAACCTCGGGACCGCGGCACCGCGATGGCAGGATCATCCTGTGTCACATCCACCCCCCGCCGGGCAGATCGAGCCGCCGCCGCGAAGCCGGATTAACCGATTCGCGGCTGGACAGTCGGCGGGCGTTGGATAACTCGTTCACAGCGATGGTGCTTTCTACGGAACCGGACACCCATACTAGCCGGGTGCGGAACAGCGGGACAGTCCCGCAGTTGCGAGATGGCCGCCAGAGTGGGACGATCCCCAAGGCGAACAAATTGCAAAAGATCACTGTCCTGCAGTGCGTTCTTGAATCTCGAAGCCGCTCCGGAGTGCATTCAAGCTTACCAACATTTCATGTGATATTGCCGCCACACCAACGCCAGTGGCTTTAATTCGTCCGTACCGCTCGCGATCCGGCTTCAGGGCTGGTCGCGAAGCCGGCCGCGCCGGTCCACGAGGTCGTTTAGCGTCGAAAATAAACCGGCATTCGTCGTGCCGATATGTCTGCCGGCTTCTGCAGGCTATCCATGCGCGTCGTTATCGACGCGTCCCGCCCAAAGGCGATGAATTGTCGCGAGTGCGCTGACGACGGCCGTAATCTTCCATGTTTTGGCAGAGTCCGACCCGATCTTCCTCTGTTGTCGGCGCCGCGTAGCCCAGCATCATCGGCCATCGTCCCTCGCAAGAATTTCACTGCTTCGACGGGCACTTCCGCCGGTTTCGCCGCAGCGCAAAAGCCTTCCCCTTTGGCCTCCCAAGCACTAGGTTCTGGCCAGCCTGATCAACCCCTTTGCCAGTGATTTGCCCAGACATGACCATCAACAACGACGTTGTCGAAGCCATCGGCAACACCCCGCTGATCAAGCTTAAGCGCGCTTCCGAACTGACCGGCTGCACCATCCTGGGCAAGGCCGAGTTCATGAATCCCGGCCAGTCGGTGAAGGATCGCGCCGGCAAATGGATGATCCTGGAGGCCGAGAAGCGCGGCGAGCTCAAGCCCGGCGGTCTCGTCGTGGAATCGACCGCCGGCAATACCGGCATCGGCCTTGCGGTCGTGGCCAGCGCGCGCGGTTACCGCACGCTGATCGTGATCCCGGAGACGCAGAGCCAGGAGAAGAAGGATTTCCTGAAGCTGTGCGGCGCCGAGCTGCTGGAATCACCGGCACTGCCCTATTCCAATCCGAACAACTACCAGCATGTCGGCCGCCGTCTTGCTGACGAGCTGCGCAAGACCGAGCCGAACGGCGTGCTGTTCGCCGACCAGTGGAACAACCTCGACAATGCGAAGGCGCATTACGAGTCCACAGGTCCCGAGATCTGGGAGCAGACCGGCGGCAAGATCGACGGTTTCGTCTGCTCGGTCGGCAGCGGCGGCACGCTCGCCGGCACCAGCCGCTTCCTGAAAGAGAAGAGCAAAGATGTCAGGATCGCCTGCGCCGACCCGCACGGCGCCGGCATGTATGAATATTTCAGAACGGGCGATGCCAAGGCGACGCCGGGCGGCTCGATCACCGAGGGCATCGGCCTCAACCGCGCGACCGCAATCGTCGAGAGCGCAAAGGTCGATGACGCTTATCTCATTCCCGATGCGGAAGCAGTTACGGTGATCTACGAACTGCTCCAGCACGAAGGCTTGTGCCTCGGCGGCTCGACCGGCATCAACGTTGCCGGCGCGATGCGTCTCGCAAAACAGCTCGGGCCCGGCAAGACGATCGTCACCGTGCTCTGCGATTCTGGCAGCCGTTACCAGTCGAAGCTGTTCAACGCCGACTTCATGCGCGCCAAGAGCCTTCCGGTGCCTGAATGGCTGGAGAAGCGCAGCAACATCAAGCTGCCGTTCGTCTAGCCCCAAGTCGGCCGCGACGATCCCTGCGACACCCGCGCGAGGCGCTCGTTCGATAGCGAAGGCTTGTTCGCGCGCGTGCGCGGCGGGAGGGGAGCGCCGTAGGAGCCTTCGCTGTCGCCGCTCGGCCAGAACATGAGCGCGAGCATCAGCGCGAGGTTGACGAGCGCGCCGATCGCCGTTGCCTGGTGCTCCTGCCCAATTGCCCAGGCCGGAAACCGGCCCGCGACGACATGGTCGACGATCATGAGCGCGAACCAGGCAGGCACCACGCAGACCGGATCCCAGCCGATGTCGCGGATGCGCATCGATTGCAGCGTGACGGTCGCAACTCCGAAGAACACGATTGCGACCATCATCGCCCAGCTCTTGGTGAGGTCTTCGGGTCGGATCGCGCCGGGCGAGGTGTTGTTCAGCACGGCCATTGCGATTGCAAAGCAGATCGCCGTCATCACGATCGCAAGCGCGACCGTCGCGAGGAAGAAATGCAATCGCCCGAGCCGGGCGTTCAAGCCGAAGACGAAACCGAGCATTAGCGCACCCTTTTTGGCGCCACATGCCCAGAGATAGCTTTCGGAGCCATGAACCTGCACGGTCGCGCAGCGCCGCATGGTTTCCGGAGGACTAAGGTGGCCGGCGCGATTCGAGGCTTCGCTCCACCCGGCACGGTCAGGCGCCCTCGCCGCCTTCCGAGGCCGCAGCACAATAGTTGCGCCAGAACTGGCGGTAACCCGCCTCGACCCTGGCCGTGTAGATTTCGACATTGCCGGCAGGCGAAGCCGCGATCCGAGCCGGCAAGTCCGCGCGCAGCTTCGCCAGATGCGCCGGCTGTGCCGCATATTTGGATGCGATCGCGGCATAGCCCTCGTCATTATCGGCGACCCAGTCATTGAGACCGACCGCAGCCACGATCGACCCGCCGGCGCGCGACGATGCACCGTTGCCGAGCTTGGCTACGACCGGCACGCCCGCATAGAGCGATTCCCAGGTGCTGACGCCGCCGTTTTGCGGGAACGTGTCGAGCGATATGTCGATGTTCGCAAACGCCAGCAGGTGCTCGTGGCGCGGCGACGAGCCCAGGCAGGTGACATTCTCCTCGGCAACGCCCTGTGCCACGAACCGCGCGACCAAATTGTCGCGCAGCATGGGATCGTCAAGCAGGGTATGCTTGATGATGATCTTCGAACCCGTCACCTCGCGCATCACTTTCGACCACACCCGGATGGCCTCGTCCGAGATCTTGTAGATGCGGTTGAACACGCCGAAGGTCACATGGCCGTTGCGGAGCATGGGCGGCTCCGATGCAGGTAGATCCAAAATGGGATCGATCGTGATCAGGCACGGCAGGTCGTAGACCTTTTCAGCCAGCAGATGGCGCGCCGATTGCGGAATGAAGACCGGATCCGCGAGCACGTAGTCCATAGTCTGAAGGCCCGTGCCCGTGGCGTGACCAAACCCCGAGACCTGGATCGGGGCCGGCTTGCGGGCGAAGACATGGAGCCTGTTGCCGGTCGTGTGCCCGGACACGTCGATCAGGATATCGACCTTGTCAGCCTGAATGCGATCGGCCAGTTCGTCGTCCGACATCTGCCAGGCGTCGACCCAGACGTCCGCCGAGGATCTGAATGCGGCGGTGATCTCATCTCTTACCGGCGAGCACGAATAGCAGACGATCTCGAACCTGGCGTGGTCATGGTGGCGCAGCACTGGCAACAGAGCGAACGCTGCCGAGTGATGCCAAAATTCGGCAGCAACATAGCCGACCACGATCCGCTTGTCGGGATCAAGCTGCCGGGGGGCAAGAATCCTTCGCGGCAACTTCGAGCCGATCGCGTCCCACCACTGCTTTCGTGCGGCCTGCTGAACCGCGAAATCGGCGTCGGAAAGATAGTCGAGAAAGAAGATCTTCCGGCCGATCAAGGACGCATCCGGTACAATGGCCAGCGCCGCATCGAGTAGCTCGATCGCCGATGCGATCTCGCCCTGGTTGGCAAAACAAGCGCTCAGCAGCGCCATCGCGATCGCGGAGCGTGGATATTCCTCCAGCAACGTGGTGCACGCCAGAATCGCTTGCGCCGTGTTTCCCATGGCAAGCGCGACTTGTGCCTTCCCCTGCAGGGCCACCTCGAGCTTGGGCGCAAGCGCAAGGGCCGCATCAAAGTCCGCCGCCGCCTGTTCCAGGCTCGACGCCTCAAGATTGAGCCGTCCACGATTCGCCAAGATCTTCGCCGAACCCGGCCTGATCGCGAGCGCCGCCTCCAGCGCGCCCTTGGCCTCGTCGAAGTTTTTGAGCTCGATATTGACCAAACCTTTGCCGACGAGCGCCTCCACGTTTCGCGGCTGAAACAACAGTGCGCGCTCGAAGCTCTGTTTGGCGCGATCAAGCTGGCGCAGCGCAAGCTCTGCCAGGCCGCGATTGCAGAGCGCATCGGCATGATCGGGCTTCAGCCCGATCGCGCGATCGTACGATTCGATAGCCTGCTCGACGCGGTTGAGATGCAACAAGGTATTGCCGAGGTTGGCCAAGGCCATGGGGAAGCTCGGCTTCAACGCGATGGCCCTCTCCAAGGACGTACGCGCTTCCTCATACTCCCCAAGCGCGAAATGCGTGGCTCCCAAATCGGAAAATGCCTGTGCCGAGCGTGGGTCGACCGTCACGGCATATTTGAGCGCCTGTTTCGCTGCCTCGAAGTGTCGGCTCGCGAATGCGCCCAAGCCAAGCAGGTGCAAGGCGCCGAAATGCTCCGGAAGTTCATTGAGGATCTGGCGGCAGAGCGCCTCGGTCTCCGCATACCGGCCCTGGCCATAGGCCGTATCCGCGGTCGAAATGATCGCGTCCGCCTGCTTTTTCAATTTCTTCTGCAACCGCGCGTTCTGGAACGCGCGTGCGCCGGCGCCGCTGCTCTGCAAGGATTCTCTCCGGAGGATGCCCGGGAGGATTCTAGCTGATTCGCGGCCAAGGCCGTCCGGTTTAGGCGGCCCGGCAATCTCCGGAAGATGCCGGTGCTCAACGCAGGCCTCGCCTACGCAACGCCGCCGTCACTCGAGGTGGCGGCACAATAGTCGCGCCAGAACTTTCGGTAACCCACCTCGAGCTCGCGCGTGTAGGTCTCGACATTGCCCGCGGGCGAAACCGCGATCCGAGCCGGCAAATCCGCGCGCAATCTCGCCAGATACTCGGGCTGTGACGCAAATTTGCGGGCGATCTCGACATAGCCATCGTCATCTTCCGCGACCCAGTCGCCGAGGCCGACGGCGGTCACGATGGAGGCGCCAGCACGCGAGGAGGCACCGTTGCCGAGCTTGGCAACGACGGGAACGCCCTTGTAGAGAGATTCCCAGGTGCTGATGCCGCCATTTTGCGGGAACGTGTCGAAGGAAATATCGACTTGGGCGAAAGCCGCCAGATGGTCGTCGCGCGAGGTGGTGCCGAGGCAGGTGAGGCTCTCTTCGACAACACCCTGCGCCAGGAAACGCGCGATCAGGCTATCGCGCAGCAGCGGATCATCGAGCAGACCATGCTTGAGGATGATCTTCGATCCCGGCAGCTCCCGCATGATGCGCGACCAAACACGGATCGCATCATCCGAGATTTTGTAAATGCGGTTGAACACACCGAAAGTGACGTAGCCGTTGCGGAGCATCGGCAGCTCTGAGGGCTGCAGATCCGAGACTGGTTCAATCGTGATCAGGCACGGCAGATCGTAGATTTTCTCGGCAAACAGATGCCGAACCGACGGCGGAATGAAAATGGGATCCGCGAGCACGTAGTCCATGGTCGGCATGCCCGTGCCTGTCGCGTGTCCGAAGCCAGTGGCCTGGATCGGGGCCGGCTTCCGAGCGAAAGTCAGCAGCCTGTTTCCGGTCGTGTGCCCCGAAACGTCGATCAGGATGTCGACATTGTCCGCCTGGATACGATCGGCGAGCTCGTCATCCGAAAGCCCCCAGGCTTCGACCCAGACGTCCGCCAACGATTTGAACATGGCGGTGTACTCGTCCCCGCCCGGCCAGGAATAGTAGCAGATGATTTCGAATTTGGTGTGATCGTGATGGCGCAGCACCGGCAGCAGCGTGAGCCCCGCGGAGTGCTGCCGGAATTCGGCAGCGACATAGCCGACCACGATCCGCTTCTCCGGATCCAGCGGCCGCTTCGGCAGCTCCCTTCGCGGCTGTTTGGAGCCGATCTGGTCCCACCAGGATTTTCGCACCGCCTGCTGGACCACGAAATCGGCCTCGGCGCGGTAGTCCTCCAGGAAGATCTTTCCTCTGATCGCATCCCCATAATCCGGCCGGAGCGCCAGCGCACGATCGAGATATTCGATCGCGGCGTCCATGTCCCCCTGGTTCGAATACGAGAAGCCCATCAGCGCCAACCCCATCTCGGAGCGCGGATTTTGCTCGATCAGGGCCGCTGCGGCCGCCATCGCCTGCGCGGTCTTTCCCATGACGAGGCAGGTCTGGGCCTTGCCGCGCAGAGCCAGCTCGAGCTTGGGCGAGATCGCAAGCGCCGCCTCGAAATCCGCAAGCGCGGGCTCCAGGCGCTGCAACTCGTAACTGAGCCGCCCGCGTTGGGCTACGATCCTCGGCGAGCCGGGCTTGATCGCGAGCGCCATGGCAAACTTGGCGGCCGCCTCGTCGTGGTGCCGCAGCTCCATGGCGACCATGCCGCTGCCGACGATGGCCTCGGCGTGACGGGGCTGAAACAGCAGGGCCCTGTCGAAGCTTTCCTTGGCGCGCATGATCTGTCCAAGCACAACTTCGACCATGCCGCGATTGCAGAATGCATCGGCATAATCCGGCTTGATCTTGATGGCGCGCTCATGCAGCTCGAGCGCCTGTTCGTACTGCCCCAGATGCATCAGCGTGTTGCCGAGGTTGGTCAGCGCGACCGCAAAATTCGGCTTTAGCGCGATGGCCCTCTCCTGGCACCGCCGCGCCTCCTCGTAATTGCCGAGGTCGAAATGCACGGTGGCGAGGTTGTTGTGGGCATCATGCAGTCGCGGATCGAGTGCAATCACGCGCTCGAGCAGCTGTTGCGCCTCCTCCAGGCGGCGACCGTCATGCGCGCACATGCCGAGCAGGTGCATCGCGTCGACATGATCGGGCAGCGCCTTCAGGATATCCCGGCAGAGTGCTTCGGTCTCGGCATATCGACCCCGGCCATAGGCGCTAGCCGCGGCGGAGAGGACGGCGTCGGCCTGCTTCATCAATTTCTTCTGCAATCGCGCGTTCTGAAATGCGCGCGCGCCGGCGCCGCTGGTCTGCAAGGTGTCTCTCCGAGGGATAGCCCGGCGAGAGTCTAACTGATTCGCAGGCCTGGCCGGCCGGTCAGCCGGCGCGGTGATACCCCGGGATTTCCCGGGGCCCAGCGGCCCGGCGCCGCTGGCCTCCTACGCACGTCGCCGCCCTTCGAAGCCGCGGCGCAATAGTCGCGCCAGAACTGGCGATAAGCCGCTTCGACCTCGCGCGTGTAAATTTCGACGTTGCCGGCGGGCGAAGCCGCGATCCGAGCCGGCAAGTCCGCGCGCAGCTTCGCCAGATGCGCCGGCTGTGCCGCATATTTGGATGCGATCGCGGCATAGCCCTCGTCATTATCGGCGACCCAGTCATCGAGACCGACCGCAGCCACGATCGACCCGCCGGCGCGCGACGATGCACCGTTGCCGAGCTTGGCTACGACCGGCACGCCCGCATAGAGCGATTCCCAGGTGCTGACGCCGCCGTTTTGCGGGAACGTGTCGAGCGATATGTCGATGTTCGCAAACGCCAGCAGATGCTCGTGGCGCGGCGACGAGCCCAGGCAGGTGACATTCTCCTCGGCAATGCCCTGTGCTACGAACCGCGCGACCAGGCTGTCGCGCAGCATGGGATCGTCGAGCAGGGTATGCTTGATGATGATCTTCGAACCCGTCACTTTCCGCATCACTTTCGACCAGACTCGGATGGCTCCATCCGAGATCTTGTAGATGCGGTTGAATACGCCGAAGGTCACATGGCCGTTGCGGAGCATGGGAAGCTCCGAGGGCGGCACATCCAGGATGGGATCGATCGTGATCAGGCACGGCAGGTCGTAAACCTTTTCAGCCAGCAGATGTCGCGCCGATTGCGGAATGAAGATGGGATCGGCGAGCACATGGTCCATGGTCTGAAGGCCCGTACCAGTGGCGTGACCAAACCCCGTGACCTGGATCGGGGCCGGCTTGCGGGCGAAGACATGGAGCCTGTTGCCGGTCGAATGCCCGGACACATCGATCAGGATATCGATTCCGTCGGCCTGAATGCGATCGGCCAGCTCGTCGTCCGAAAGCTGCCAGGCATCGACCCAGACGTCCGCCATGGACCTGAATTCGTCGGTTATCTCATCTCGTAACGGCGAGCACGAATAGCAGACGATCTCGAACCTGGCATGATCATGATGGCGCAGTACCGGTAACAGAGCGAATGCTGCGGAGTGGTTCCTGAATTCGGAAGCGACGTATCCGATCAATATTCGCTTGTCCCGATCGAGCTTGCGGGACGACAACGCGCTTTGCGGCAATCTGGCGCCGATCGCGTCCCACCACTGCTTTCGTGCGGCCTGCTGAACCGCAAAATCGGCGTCGGGGAGATAGTCCAGAAAGAAGATCTTGCGCCCGATCAAGTCCGCATAATCAGGCGCGATTGCCAGCCCCGCGTCGAGATGTTCGAGCGCAGTCGCGATGTCTCCCTGGCTCGCATAGCAGGAAGCCAGAAGCGCAATTCCGATGTCGGACCGCGGATTTTCCTCGAGCAACGTCTTGACCGCCGCAATCGCTCCGGCCGTGTTGCCCCTGACAAGGTTGACTTGCGCCTTTCCCTGCAAGGCCACTTCGAGCCTTGGCGAAAGCTCCAGCGCCCCATCAAAGTCCGCGAGCGCCTGCTCCAGCCGCGACAGATCGAGATTGAGCCGTCCGCGCTGCACCAGAATCTTCGGCGAATCCGGCTTGATCGCGAGCCCTGCCGCGATCGCCGCGGCCGCCTCTTCGTAGTGCCGGAGCTCGATGCATACCATGCCCTTGCCCGCGATCGCTTCCGCGTGGCGCGGCTGAAAAGCGAGGGCGCGATCGAAACTCCCCTTGGCGCGCTGGAACTGACCTTCGATCAGCTCCGCCATGCCCCGATTGCAAAATGCATCGGCATAGTCCGGCTTCAGCCTGATAGCGCGTTCGTGCAGCTCGATAGCCTGCTCGGCGAGGCCCATGTGCAGCAGCGTATTGCCCAGATTGATCAAGGCGATCGGAGAATTCGGCTTCAGCGCAATCGCCTTCTCCTGGCATGCGCGAGCGTCCTGAAACTTCTGGAGGGTGAAATACACTGCCCCGAGATTACCATGGGCATCAGGCGAACGCGGATCGAGCGCCGTCGCGCGCTCGAGCAGTTGTTGCGCCTCGTCCAGCCGCCCGCCATCATACGCGCGCAGGCCGAGCAGGTGAGCGGCGTCGAAATGATCCGGAACCTCCGTCAAAATCCGGCGGCAGAGTGTCTCGACTTCCGCGTATCGGCCCTGCCCGAGTGCCTGAACCGCGGCCGACATAAGCGCGTCCGCCTGCTTCTTCAATTTCTTTTGCAACCGCGCGTTCTGGAATGCGCGCGCGCCGGCGCTGCTCTGCAAAGTCTCTCTCCGGAGGATGGCCCGAAAAGAGGTTGGCCGATTCGCATGGTGCCAAGCTGGCGGATCGGCTGGACCCGCGACGCCAACGGATTGCAGACGCTCAGCGCAGGATCTGGCTCAGAAACAGTTTCGTGCGGGCGTGCTGCGGGGCCGCGAAGAACTCTTTGGGCGTGTTGGCTTCGATGATCTGGCCCGCGTCCATGAATACCACGCGGTTGGCGACCTCGCGGGCAAAGCCCATCTCGTGGGTGACCACCAGCATGGTCATGCCCTCCTCGGCGAGGTCGACCATGGTGTCCAGCACCTCCTTGACCATTTCGGGGTCGAGCGCCGAGGTCGGCTCGTCGAACAGCATCACCTTCGGGTTCATCGTCAGCGCGCGGGCGATCGCGACGCGCTGCTGCTGACCGCCGGACATCTGTCCCGGAAATTTGTTGGCCTGGTGCGGGATCTTGACCCGCTCCAGAAACTTCATTGCCGCTGCCTCGGCGTCCTTCTTGGGGATGTTGCGCACCCAGATCGGCGCCAACGTGCAATTGTCCAGCACAGAGAGGTGCGGAAACAGGTTGAAGCTCTGGAACACCATGCCGACTTCGCGCCGCACCGCGTCGACGTGCTTCAGGTTCGGCCCGAGCTCGATGCCATCAACGACGATCTCGCCTTCCTGAAACTCCTCGAGCGCGTTGATACAGCGGATCAGCGTCGACTTGCCGGAGCCGGAGGGGCCGCAGATCACGATGCGCTCGCCCTTCTCGACCGCAAGGTCGATGTCGCGCAGCACGTGAAACTCGCCGTACCATTTGTTCAGGCCGGATATCTTGACGATGGGGTCGGACATGGTGACCTCGATCAGTTGCGGCGGTGAGCGTTGAGGCGGTGCTCGACGAAGAGCGAGTAGCGCGACATTCCAAAGCAGAAGATGAAGTAGATGATCCCGGCGAAGGCGAACCCGGTGAACGCGGTCGACGGCGACGACCATTTAGGATCCGAGAACGACGCCCGCAGCGAGCCCAAGAGATCAAACAGCGCCACGATCGAGACCAGCGATGTGTCCTTGAACAGCGAGATGAAGCTGTTGACGAGGTTCGGAATGACGTGGCGCAGCGCCTGCGGCAGAACGATCAGCGAGGTCGTCTTCCACCAGGACAGCCCCAATGCCGCGGCCGCCTCGCCCTGCCCGCGCGGGATGGCGGCCAGCCCGCCGCGGACGTTCTCGGCCTGATAGGCGCCGGTGAACAGCGAAATTCCAATCAGCGCACGCACCAACCCGTCGACCGTGAAATTGCCCGGGAGAAACAGCGGCAGCATGTAAGTGGCGAAGAACAGGACGGTGATCAGCGGCACGCCGCGCCAGAACTCGATGAAGGCTATCGAGAAGATCCGGATCAGCGGAATGGTCGAGCGGCGGCCAAGCGCCAGCGCAATGCCGATCGGCAGCGAGGTGACAATGCCGGTAACAGAGACCACCAGCGTCACCAGAAGCCCGCCCCACAGGTTGGTCTGCACGATCGGCAGTCCGCCGTGATCGAGCCCCATCAGCTTGATCACGATTGCGATGGCGACGAAGGTGGCGATGCTGGACGTCAGGGCCCGCCCCCCGGTGCGGAGGCCGCCGCCGAGAACGAAGGCGATCAGGGAGACGATCGCGGCGGTGATGGCGAAATCGGCCCAGATCGACTGGCCTGTCCCGTGCAGCTGATCTCGCAGCCAGGTCAGCGGAAAGATCAGCCAGTAGATCAGGTTACCCACGAGCACGATGACATTGCCGACGACCCACAACACCGGTGCGGCAGAGGACGTCTTGCCGAGACTGAGCAGAGCCTGCCCGGCGCCGATGATGCTGTCGTCGAATAATTGCAGCAGGTCAGCGGTCCAGCTCAGGCCAAATCCCTTGATGCCGCCGCCATGCAGCAGAAAGAATGCAACCACTGGAAACGCAAAAAAGAACAGGCCTGCGTTCAATCCTTTCGAGGGCAGCCGCGGAATGAGCAACGGCACCAACAGAATCACTGACAGGACGAGCGTGAGGTCGACCCGCCAGCGTTCGGCTTCGGGGTAGAAGCCGTAGATCAGTTGCGGCAGCTTGGCCTGGATGTAGGGCCAGCAGGCACCGACCGCAAAGCCGGCGTTCTCGGCGAGGCAGGCGGTGCGATCCTTGCCGGTCCAGACTGCGTCGACCATCAGGAATTTGACGGAAGGAATGACGGTGAACCACAGCAGCAAGGCGCCGACCATCGTGAGCAGGATGTTGGTCGGCGAGTTGAACAGGCGCGTCCGTACCAGGCCGACGAAGCCCGTGGTCTTCACCGGCGCGGGACGCTCATCGAGAAGATCCTGGCGGACGAAACTGGACGAGCTGATATCGCTCATGCGCCGAGACTCCGGCTGATGCGCCAACCGTAGACGCTCATGACGGCGCTGGTGATCAGCGAGATCAGGAGATAGACGCCCATCGTCATGGCGATGATCTCGATGGCCTGCCCGGTCTGACTCAGCGACGTGCCGGCGAACACGGAGACGAGGTCGGGATAGCCGATCGCGACGGCCAGCGACGAATTCTTGGTGAGGTTGAGGTACTGGTTGGTCAGCGGCGGAACGATGACGCGCATCGCCTGCGGCACGACGACCAAGCGCAGCGTAGTGCCGCGGCTCAGGCCCAGCGACGATCCCGCCTCCATCTGTCCGCTGTGGACGGAGAGGATGCCCGCGCGCACGATCTCGGCGATGAAGGCGGCCGTATAGGTCGACAAGGCCAACGTGAGCGCCACGAACTCCGGGATGATGCGCGAGCCGCCGGCGAAATTGAAGCCCTTGAGCTGCGGCAGCTCGAAGGTGAAGGGCAGACCCGCTACCAGCATGGTGACGAGCGGCAGTCCGAACAGCAGCCCCAGCACATAGGGCCAGATCCGGATCACCTGACCGCGCTGGAACAGCGCCCGGCGCGCATGGATGCGCAGCGCCACCGAAGCCACGATGCCGAGCGCCAGCACCACAAGAAACGCCTCGAATCCGCTCTCGCCGATCGGGCGGGGAATGACGAGACCGCGATTGCTGACGAAAGCGATGCCGAGCAGCGAAATGCTTTGTCGTGGATTGGGCAAGGCCGCGAGCACCGCCAGGTACCAGAACAGGATCTGAAACAGCACCGGTAGGTTGCGGATGATCTCGACATAGATTTCGCCAATGCGCGCGAGCAGCCAGTTGGGCGACAGCCGGCACAGCGCGACAATGAAGCCGATCACGGTGGCGAACACGATGCCCACCACCGAGACCACGAGCGTGTTGAGGAGCCCGACCAGGAATACGCGCAGGAACGTGTCTGAGCCGGTATACGAGATCAGCGTCTGATTGACGTCGAAACCGGCGTTGTTCGCGAGGAAGCCGAAGCCGGCCGCAATGTGCTGGTTCTCGAGGTTGGCGCGGGCGTTGGAGACGATTTCATAGGCAATCCAGCCCAGGACCGCAGCGAAGGCAAACTGGACGGCGATGCCGTTCCAGCCTGTCTTGCCTCCCAGCACGCGCCTGATCTTCAGCGCGATCTGGGGCGGGGGTTTGCGAGCCTCGATGCTCATCGCCGCGAGCGCGGATCAGGCGGGGTCAGCGGATCGGCGGCGCGTACTGGAGACCGCCCTTGTTCCAGAGATTGTTGAGACCCCGACTGATACCAAGCGGCGAGCCTGCGCCGACGTTGCGGTCGAACACCTCGCCGTAATTGCCGACGGCCTTCACGATGCGCACCACCCAGTCCTTGCTCAGGCCGAGCTGTTCACCGAAATTGCCGTCGGTACCGAGGACGCGCTTCAACTCCGGATTTTCCTGTTTCGTCTTCTCGTCGACGTTCTTCGCGGTCACGCCGAGCTCTTCGGCGGTGATCATGGCAAACAGCGTCCATTTCACGATGTCGAACCATTGGTCGTCGCCGTGGCGCACCATTGGTCCGAGCGGCTCCTTCGAGATGATTTCCGGCAGCACCATGTGATCGCCGGGATTGGCAAGCTTCAGGCGGTTGGCGTACAGGCCCGACTGGTCGGTGGTGAAGACGTCGCAGCGCCCTGCCTCGTAGGCCTTGACCGTTTCGTCGTTGGTGCCGAACGCGATCACCTCGTACTTCATGTTGTTGGCCTTGAAGTAGTCGGCGAGATTCTGCTCGGTGGTGGTGCCGGTCTGGACGCAGACCGAGGCGCTGTTGAGCTCGAGCGCCGAGTTCACCTTGAGCGACTTCTTCACCATGAAACCTTGCCCGTCATAATAAGTCACGCCGGTGAAGTTGGCGCCGAGCGAGGTATCGCGCGAGATGGTCCAGGTGGTGTTGCGCGACAGCACGTCGACTTCGCCGGATTGCAGCGCCGTGAAGCGGTCCTTGGCGGAGAGCGGCACGTATTTGACCTTGGTCGGATCGTTGAAGATCGCCCCGGCGATCGCGCGGCAAACATCGACGTCAAGCCCGGTCCAGTTGCCCTTGTCGTCCGGCGAGGAGAAGCCGGGCAGACCCTGACTGACACCGCAGGACAGCATGCCCCGGTCCTTGACGGTCTTGAGCGTTTGCGCATGGGCGGCTTGGGCAGTCAGGCCGGCGGCGAGAGCGAGAGTGAGAGCCAGGGTTACGCGTTTCATGGGCTTTGGGCCTTTCAAAGTCGTCTCAAGGTCAGGAACGTTGTCTTTGCGATCGTCTCTGCCAGGGCTAGCCGTATCAAGACCAGCCCTGCAAGAGTCATGCTGGAAAACCTTGCCGATCACCCGCCGATCCCGGGAGGCCTTGCCTTAATCCTCGCCGAAAGGCGCCCGCCGTTATGGCTGTGGCGCTAGGTCCGGTCAGGCGATGGATCGAAGGTCGCGGCAGGCCCCTCAACATGCGGCGACTGAATAGCACCTGCGATAACAGAACGACTGGCGTGCCGGGTCAAGGGGTTGACGGGACTCTTCTGTGTTCTGTTATTAACGACAGCGGCCTTTCGGCCAGCCCGCGGGCGCAGCGCGCCTCGTGGAAACGCGCTTTTGAAAGCAGACGCATGGATTCCTCACACCCCTCCGAGCAGCACGCCGAGACCCGACTGGTCACCTCCGGCCGCGACACCAAGGCGCAGAAGGGGTTCGTCAACCCGCCCGTCTTCCACGGCTCGACCGTGCTCTATCCGACCGCCGAGGACCTGCACGCCCATCGCGGCGAGTTCCAGTACGGCCGGCACGGCACGCCGACGACCCGTGCGTTCCAGGAGACCCTGATGGCGCTGGAGGGGCCGCAATGCGCCGGCGTCGGCATCGTGCCGTCGGGGCTGTCGGCGATCTCGACCACCCTGCTCTCGGTGCTGAAGGCCGGCGACCACATCCTGGTCTGCGACAACGTCTATCGGCCCTCGCGCAATTTCTGCAACGGCATGCTCACCCGCTACGGCGTCGAGACCACCTACTTCGATCCGATGATCGGCGCCGGCATCGACAAGCTGTTCAGGCCCAACACATGCGCCGTTCTGGTCGAGGCGCCCGGCTCGCAGTCGTTCGAGATGCCGGACATCCGCGCCATCGCCGAGGTCGCGCATGGGCGCGGCGCGCTCGTCATCGACGACAACACCTGGGCCACGCCGCTCTATCACCGCTCGCTCGAACAGGGCGTCGACATCAGCATGCAGGCCGCCACCAAATATATCGGCGGCCATTCCGACATCATGTTCGGCACCATCTCGGCTAATGCCAAGGCCTGGCCGCAGATCGCCGAAGGCATCCGCCTGCTCGGCGTTTGCGCCGGTCCCGATGACGTTTTCCTGGCACTGCGCGGCCTGCGCACGCTATCGGTGCGGCTGGCGCAGCATCATCGCTCCGGGCTCGACATGGCGCACTGGCTTGCGAGCCGTCCCGAGGTCGCGCGCGTGCTGCATCCGGCGCTCGAGACCGATCCGGGCTATGCCATCTGGAAGCGCGACTTCACGGGCGCGTCGGGCCTGTTCAGCATCGTCCTGAAGCCGGCGCCGCAGAAGGCGGTCGACACCATGCTCGATACGCTCAAACTGTTCGGCATGGGTTTCTCCTGGGGCGGCTTCGAGAGCCTGGTGATTCCCTTCGATTGCGACGCCTATCGCACTGCGACCAAGTGGGCGCCGGGCGGCCCCACGCTGCGTCTGCATATCGGGCTCGAAAGCGTCGACGACCTCAAGGCCGACCTCGATCGCGGCTTCGCTGCCCTCAAGGCAGCAATGTGAGCCTGCTCACAAGGCATCGCGCCGCGGGACGCGCCAACGCGCGCCGGGGGAACGTGCAGAACCCGCAAACGTTAACGCCGACGCGCCAACAAATGGTTTGAACCTCAAGCATTTGGCGCTAGCCTCACCAATCGACTCCAATCCGGACTCGGAGCATGGGAACGTTGGTACTGCTCGATCTGATGGGCGGCGTGGCGCTGTTGCTGTGGGGCCTGCACATGGTCCACAGCGGGATTCTGCGCGCCTTTGGCCCCGACCTGCGACGGCTGCTCGGCAAGGCGCTTGGCAATCGCTTCAACGCGTTTGCCGCCGGTCTCGGGCTGACAGCGCTGCTCCAGAGCAGCACGGCGACCGCGCTGCTCACGAGCTCGTTCGCAGCCGAAGGCCTGCTCAGCCTGGTCACCGCGCTCGCCATCATGCTCGGCGCCAATGTCGGCACGACGTTGATCGTGCAGGTGCTGTCGTTCAACATCGCCGCCGTCGCGCCGGTCTTGTTCGTGCTCGGACTGGTCGCCTTCCGCGTGGGTCCGCGCTCGCGGATCAAGGACGTCGGCCGTGTCTTGATCGGTCTCGGACTGATGCTGCTGTCGCTGCACATCCTGCTCGACACGCTGGCGCCGGCCGAGAACGCACCGGGCGTCCGCGTCGTGATGTCCTCCATCACGGGCGATCCCGTTCTGTGCATCGTGATCGCGGCGCTCGTCACCTGGGCGGTGCATTCGAGCGTCGCCAGCGTGCTGCTGATCATGTCACTCGCCTATTCGCAGTTCATCTCGCCTTACGCGGCGCTCGCACTGGTGCTTGGCGCCAATCTCGGCAGCGCCATCAATCCCGTGTTCGAAGGCGCCAAGCGTGACGATCCCGCCAGCTATCGCCTGCCGGTGGGCAATCTCGTCAATCGCGTGATCGGGATCGCCCTGGTCCTACCCTTCCAGGGCCCGATCGCCGAGCACATGCACGCCTGGCAGCCGGATCTCGCCAGGATGACTGCGGCGTTCCATATCGCCTTCAACGTCGGCACCGCCATCATCTTCATCGGCCTGCTCGACACCATGTCGCGCCTGTTGACCCGGCTCCTGCCCGATCGTGTGCAGGAGGCCGATCCGGCCCGGCCGCGCTATCTCGACGAGACAGCGCTAGAATCGCCGTCGCTGGCGCTGGCCGATGCCGGCCGCGAAACCCTGCGCATGGGCGATCTCGTCGAGATCATGCTGCGCAAGGTGATGGCGGCGATGATGAGCGGCGACCGCGCGCTGGTCGACCAGGTCTCGAAGATGGACAACATCGTCGACGGCCTCGACGAAGCCATCAAGCTCTACGTGACGAAACTCATGCGGGGCAGCCTCGACGAGAGCGAGGGCCGGCGCGCGATGGAGATCATTTCCTTCGCCATCAATCTGGAACATATCGGCGATATCATCGACAAGAGCCTGAGCGAGCTCGCGACCAAGAAGATCAAGCGTCGCTTCCAGTTCTCGCCCGAGGGCGCCGAGGAGCTCGCCGCCTTCCACAAGCGCACGATGGATTCGCTGCGCATCGCCTTCGGCGTCTTCATGTCGGGCGACGCCAACGAGGCACGCAAGCTGCTGGTGGAGAAAACGGCACTGCGCAATACCGAGCTTGCCGCCGTCGAGCGCCACCTCGACCGCCTGCGCGAGGGCCGTCCCGAGACCATCGAAACCACGTCGCTGCATCTCGACGTGCTGCGGGACCTGCGCCGCATCCACTCGCATATCTGCTCGGTCGCCTATCCCGTGCTCGACGCGGCCGGCGAGCCCCATCGCAGAACCGAGACGGAGACCGCTGCCCTGCCTGCGACAGGCGCGGCGTCAGCGCTGCCGCGCTAGTCGCCTTGGATCAGCGCTCCAGCGTCTTTGACGCCCGGCCGCGGTTCTTCACGATCAGCATGATGTTGCGAATATAGATGACGGTCGCCAGCGCCTGGCCGAGGATAATGACGGGCTCGCGCTTGACGACGCCATAGACCAGCGTCATCAGCCCGCCGCCCATGGAGCAGAACCAGAACGCCATCGGCACCACGCTGTTGCCGGCGCGCTCGCTCGCGATCCACTGCACCAGGAAGCGTGCGGTAAAGAACAGCTGCGCGACGAGGCCGAACGCGAGCCAGAAGTCGAACTTGGCCACGAAGACGTCGTAGAAATAGTTGCTCAGCGCCTGACCGTATTGGATGATCATGCCTTCACCTCAGTCACATCCGGCGTCGGCTTCTTGCGGCGGATCAGCCACCACACGCCCACGAGATCCATTATGCCGATCCACAGCCGGTCGAAGAAACCGTAGTTTGACACGCCGGAGCGGCGCGGCCGGTCGATCACGTCGACATAGGCGATCTCGTAGCCCTCGCGGCGCACCAGCGCCGGCAAAAAGCGATGCAGCCCGTCGAAATAGGGCATCATCAGGAACACCTCGCGCCGGAACGCCTTCAGGCCGCAGCCGGTGTCGCGCGTACCGTCCTTCAGGATCGCGTTGCGGACGCCGTTGGCGACGCGCGACTGGAATTTCTTGAAGCCGGTATCCTTGCGGCCGACGCGTTGTCCGGCGGCGAGTCCGACCTTGCTTCCGTTCTCGACGGCCGCGATCAAGTCCGGCAGGAAGGCCGGATTGTTCTGCCCGTCGCCGTCGAGCGTCGCCACGATCGCGCCGCGTGCCGCACGCACGCCGCTGCGCACGGCCGCGGATTGGCCGCCTGATTTGGCATGGCGCAGTTGGCGCAGATTGTCCCGCTGCTTCATGACCGCGCCGAGCCGTTCGCCGGTCGCGTCGGTCGAACCGTCATTGACGTAGATGATCTCATAGGCCCAGCGGCCGTCGAGCGCCGCGCCGATCTCCTCGATCAGCGGCACAATGTTGTCGGCTTCGTTGCGCACGGGAACGACGATGGAAACCGAGGGCTGGAAAACCGAAGGCTGGGACGACAAATCGAAGCTCGTGGTTGGAATTGGCTTGGCTCGGGAACCGGCGGGCCCGGCAGGCAGCCGCTTTTATGGGGCGGATGCCCCGTGGGCAACCCTTTTGAGGCGGCCCGAGACCGCCCCTGCAAGAGGCACAATGGTGCCGTCGGCACGGATGGCAAAGCCGAGCCTGCGGGCCGCGAACCAGTAGCGCACCGCCATGGCGCCGACCATGCCGACCAGGGCGCCGGCCACCACGTCGCTCGGGTGGTGCGCGAGCAGCACCAGTCGCGTCAGCAGGATCACGATCGCGTAAGTGAACATGAATACGCGCAGGCGCGGCCATAGCGCCGAGACGGCGAACGCCAGTGCGAACGCCGTCACCGCATGACCCGACGGCAGACTGGCATAGGCCCCCGTCCCCTCGAATGGGATGAAGTTGAACGGATTGGCCTTGCCGCCGACGAACGGACGTCCTCGACCGATGAGATATTTCAGGATCTCGGCGACGAATATCGGCACGGCAACAGACAGAAACATGAACTGCAGCCGCGTGCCGAGGCCGAGCAGCAACGTGCGGCTTGTGCCGCGCAATCCCGCCGCAACCAGCGCCAGCACCACCAGCCCGCCCCCGAGCACGGAGAGCACATACTCGTCCTTGCCGAAATCGGTCAGGATGCGGATCGGCCACAGGCCCGGCGTGCCGCGCGCCGGCATCAGCTGGATCTCGGTCAGGTCGAACACGACCATCAGCGCGATGACCAGGGCTGCACCTGCCGCACTGAGCCACAGCGAATGCCGCGCCAGCTTTCGCGCGGCCTCGGCGCGGCGCGAATGCGAGGGCGTACGCACGAGCTGCGCCAGGGCGCGCCCCGACAGCGTGAGCAATTGCGCGGGATAGCTCGCGCGCGGCGCGATGTCGGTGGGTGCCGACATCCTACTCGGTGCCTTCCGAGCGGAAGATCGAGATCGAGATCGCACGCCCTTGGGAGAAATTGTAGCCGTCGATGCGCGTACCAACCTTGTAGCGCAGCCCGATCGCCTCGGCGCGCTGCACGAAGCCGCGCTCCGAACGCTGCTCGATCAGCGCGAAACGGCAACTCCCCTGCCGCAGGAAATCCGCCGCGCCCGAACCGTCGGTGAGCACCGTCTGCGTGCCGGTCAGGAAGACGAGGCTTGGCTCGTGATAGCCGGCCGCGGCCGCCTTCGGGCCGACGCAGGTGACGTTGCGAAGCGCGCGTGCGATCTCGATGCTCGGAAACAGCGGCGTCAGCGACGGCAGCACGATGCCGTAGACTGTCACCGCGAGCATCAGGGCTGCGACCAGCGCGTTGAGCAGCGAGCGCTCGGCGTGATTGTTGTCGTGGAGCCACCAGGCGAACAGGCCGAAGATCAGCGAGGCCGCGATGAACGGCCACGCCACGAAAGCAGGCTGCCGCGTCAGCATCACCGCGCCGACGACCGCGATGATCGAGCCGCCAACGGGGATCGCGAACCACCAGGCGGAGCCGCGCATCAGCCAGGACCACGACAGCACGCGCCGCTCGAGCGCGCCCGCGGTGAGGATCGCGATCGCAGGGTACAGCGGCAGCACGTAATGCGGCAGCTTGGTCAACACCACCTCGAACACGATCCAGGACGGGACCAGCCAGGCCAGCAGGAACTGCGCGCCGGGCTCGCGCCGCGCGCGCCAGACCGCGGGCGCGGCCATCGCGGCGAGCGGCGCGCCGGGCCAGAACGTGATCCAGAACAGCACCAGGTACAGTCCGGGCGGCGCGCCGTGGGATTCCTGCGCGCCCAACTTGCTCAACATGTCGCCGCCGACGGAATCGGCGAAGAAGGCATCGCCCGCGCGCCAGAAGATCGCGACGAACCAGGGCAGCACCAGCACCAGCATCCACATCAGGCCCCAGAGCGGGCGCAGCTTCCATAGCCAGGAGGCATCGCGGTCCTGGATCGCGAGCGCGACGATGGTGAGGCCTGCGAACATCAGGATCAGCGGACCCTTGATCAGGATGCCGACAGCGAGAGCCGTCCAGAAGATCGCGGGCCAGCTCCATGGCGGATGCGTCTCGTCCTCGGCGCGCTGCCACGACAGATAGGCCCGCGCCATCGCGCCCATCGCGGCGACCACGCAGAACAGCAGCATCGCGTCGGTCTTCGCAAGCCGCGCCTCGACGCCGAGCAGCACGGAGGCGCACATCAGAAGCGCTGCAAGCACCGCGGCGCGCCGCGTGACGAAGCCGAGCGCCGTCCAATAAGTCATGAGCACGGCACCGATGGCGCCGATCAGCGAGGGCAGCCGGTAGACCCAGATTCGCAACTCGGCCTTCGGCAGACCGAGCGCCGATGCCGTCTCGACCGCGGCCGCTTGCAGCCAGTAGATCCCGACCGGCTTCTTGTAGCGGACGTCCTCCTGAAAGCGGATGTCGACATAATCGCCGCTCTCGACCATCTGCTTGGTGGCCTGCGCAAAGCGCGCCTCGTCGCGGTCAACCGGCGGAATCGTAAAGAAGCCCGGCAGGAATAGCAGCAGCGCGCACAGCAGCAGGAAGCTCACCGCGCGGACGTGGCTGGCCGTGGCGATATCGAACATGGACACGAGCCGGCTGCCCGGATTCACCGGGGATTTCGGCTCGCGCGGAGCTCCAAAACGGGGTGCTGGGTAGGTCTCGGCCATCGGTTCCGCTTACGCTGAAACCGCCATCGCCACAACCGCTTGAGGCAGGGTCATTGAATTCGAATGACAACTGTGTCCGCGGCGCCCGTGGCGTCGATGACGGTCAGCCGCGCAAAGCCGGGACCGGGCGGATCGATCAGCCGCTGGCGCCGTCCGTCTATCTCGCCCTGCGCCGTTCCGTTAACCATGACGGTCATGGGCAGGACGCCGCCGGCGACTTTGACTGGCATGGCTGCGCCCGCCTCGCCACCTGAGCGATCGACGTCGATCCGCGAGCCGTTCAGCGGAAACTGGATGTGCAGGGCCTGTTCGCCCCCGGTCCGCACCAGATCCCCGACCGGGCGGAACCGCCTCAAGGGCAACGGCAGCTTGGCGTTGCTGGCAACCAGGGTCCCCTTCGGTGGCTTCGGCAACGGCAGGAGCGTCTTGCCGGTCCGGGCGAAGGCGTCGAACAGGATCGGTGCGGCGGCAACCCGACCGATCAGGCCTGGAACCGGCGCACCATCGGGCCGGCCGACCCAGACGCCGATGGTCATGCGCCCGTCAAAGCCCATCGACCAGGCGTCGCGGTAGCCGTAGGAGGTGCCGGTCTTGAAGGCGATGCGGTTGTGAGCTGCGTTCTCCGGCGGCGGGGTGCCGAGCAGCACATTGCCGACCTGCCAGGCCGCGACCTGATCGAGCAGCCGCAGCGGCTCGCGGTCGTCCCTGTCAGTTATGATCTCGCGCAGCGGCCTGGTGGTGCCGAGCCGGGCGAAGCCCGCATAGAGCTGGGCGAGGTCCTGCAGCGTCACGCCGACGCCGCCAAGGCCCATGGCAAGTCCCGGCGCCTCGTCTTTGGGCAGAACCAGATTGCCACCGGCCTGGCGCAGCCGCGAGGCCAGCCGGCTCGCGCCGACGCGGTCGAGCAGGACGATCGCGGGCACGTTCAGCGACAGCTGCAGCGCCTTCTTTACCGGCACCGTGCCTTGGAACGTCATGTCGAAATTCTCCGGCGCGTAGGAGCCGAAGCGCACGGGTCGATCGTCGATCAGACTGTCGGGATGAACGAAGCCGTCCTCGAAAGCGAGCCCGTAGATGAAAGGCTTCAGCGTCGAGCCCGGCGAGCGGACCGCGCGGGTCATGTCGACCTGCCCTGCCCGGCGCTCGTCGAAATAATCCGCTGAGCCGACGCGCGCGAGCACGTCGCCGCTCTCATTGTCGAGGACGATGATGCCGACCGAGATGTTCGGCCCCAACGCAATGGCACGATCGCGCGCCAGCGGCTCCAGCACCTTCTGCAGGTTGGCATCCAGCGTCAGCTTGATGACGGGGGCGTCCTTGACCGTCGCGAGCGCCGCATCGGAGGCATGCGGCGCCAGGATCGGCATCGGCTTGCGCAGTTTCGGCACGGGAACGGCTTTGGCCTGCTTGGCATCGTCGCGGCTGATCTGTTGCTCCTCGACCATGCGGTCGAGCACGCGGTCGCGCGCTTTGCGCGCCGCATCGGGATAGCGATCGAGCCTGCGGGTCTCCGGGGATTGCGGCAGCGCGACCAGCAACGCGGCTTCAGCCAGCGACAACCGCTTCGGCTCCTTGCCGAGATAGGCGATCGAGGCGGCGCGAATGCCTTCGAGGTTGCCGCCGTAAGGCGCGAGCGCGAGATACAGATCGAGAATCTGCTCCTTGCTCAAGCTGCGCTCGATCTCGATCGCACGCACCATCTGCCGCAGCTTTGCATAAAGCGAGCGCTGCCGCCGCGGCTCCATCAGCCGCGCCAGCTGCATCGAGATGGTCGAGCCGCCCGAGACGATGTGGCCGCGGGTCCCAAGCTGAAACGCAGCGCGCCCCAGCGCCAGCGGGTCGATGCCGTCATGTGCGTAAAAGCGCTGGTCTTCATAAGCGAGCAGCAGCTTGAGGTAGGTCGGATCGACATTCGCCTTTGTCTCGACCGGCAACCGCCAGCGCCCGTCCGCCATCGCATAGGCGCGCAGCAGCTTGCCGTTGCGATCGACGATGGTAGTGGAGACCTGGCGGGCTTCGTCGAAAGGCAGCGGGCCGAGGGAGTAAACCCACGCGACGAAGCCGACGATGGTGAGGATGAGCGTGAGCGCGAGGCCGGAGAGGAGGCGATGGCCCCTGCCCCTTGCTCCATCATGGCCGGGCTCATCCCGGCCATCCAGATTTTCTCTCCCGCTCATCTTGCCATCACTCACTTCGCCGCCCGCACCTCGACCGTGCCGGTCCCGGTGCGGCCGTAGCGCGAGGGATTGTACATGTCCTCGACATAGGCTTGCGGCAGCACGTATTTGCCGGGCGAGACCACACGCACGACATAGGCCACCGTGAACACCGCCTTGGAATCCGAGGCCCGGTCGACGGCAGCCGTGAAGCGGTCGTCGCGGAACTCGGTATCCTCGGGCTCTTCGCCATCCTCGATCCAGCCCAGCGTGCCGCTGTCACCCGACGACACCAGTTTTGGATTGTCGATCTCCAGGCCGGCCGGCAGATAGTCGGACACCATGATGTGGCCGTACTCGGGCTTGGCCTCGGTGATCTTGAGCACCACGGCGAAGCGGTCGTTCTGCTTGACCTTGCTGATATCGGCGGGCTTGCCGTCGAGCGTGAAGAAACTGCGCTCGATCTTGAAGCCGTTCGATGCCGCGGGCTCCGGCGTCACCGGCGAGCCCGACACCGAGACCACCGCCTGCACCGGCGCATCACCGGTGTTGGTGATCTTCAGCGGCTTGCCTTCCAGGGTCGCAGCCTTGTAGCTGCGGTACAGCGCGGTCTTGACCGGCTGGCCGTCCACCTCCATCGACAGGTTCTCCTTGGCGAGCGCGCGCGCCGCCAGCACCAGCCACGCATTCTCCTGCGTGGAGGTGTAGGGCGTCAGCCCGCGCGCGGTCTCGACCCGCGACACCGCCTGCGTCAGCGTCGCCTTCGGGGCATTGCCTTCACTGGCAAGCGACACCAGCGCTGCGGCATCGCGGAGCTGCGAGCCATAGTCGGTGCGGCCGAACTCCAGCACCGGCTTTGGGGCGAGACTGTCGAGGGCTGCGCCATAGACCCGCTCCGCACGGTTGCGGTCGCCGACCAGCGCGAGCGCCGCGGCGAGCTGCGATTTCGCGATGGGAGTTGCGAGGTTGCTCAGCTTGGTGTCGGCGAGATAGCGGAGGTCGCCGATTGGCGCCGCGCCGTTTCGCGCAAGCACATAGAGGCCGTAGGCGAGATCGCGGCCGCCGTCCTTGTCCGGCTCGTTGCCGTTGACGACGGAGTTGCGGATACGATCCAGCGCAGTCTTGAACAGCACATCCGGCACCACAAAACCCTTTTCGCGGGCGCGGGTCAGGAAGTCCGTCACATACGCATCGAGCCAGGCATCGTCACCACCGGCCGACCACAGCCCAAACGAGCCGTTCGAGCCCTGGCGAGCCAGCAGCCGCTCGATGGCGTCGCGGATGCGCTGGTCGACCTCGGTGTCCATGGCCAGATGCGCGCCGACAGCGAGCTCGTTGACATAGAGCAACGGCATCGCCCGGCTGGTGATCTGTTCCGAGCAGCCATAGGGATAGCGGTCGAGCGCTTTGAGGATCGTCGCTGCATCGAGCGCAGTCGACAGGCTGGCTGAGACCGAGACGCTGCCGGTTCCCGGCACGAGATCGGCGAACATATCCGAGGTCAACGTCAGGCTCTCGCCCTTCGCGAGCGTCCGGATCGAGCGCCGCGCCAGGACTTGCGTCGCCGCCTTGACGTCGAGCGCATAATGGCGCGCCAGCGCCAGGCCATTCGGCCCCTTGATGTCGATGTCGAGCGTCGCCTGCCCCGCCGCCGTCGCGTCGATAGCGAGCGAGAAGGAGTTGCGCTGCTTGGCGGCGAGCTTGACCGTGGTTGCGGGATTGCCGGTCATCTTCACCGGCCCGCCCGTCTTCACGTTGATGACGTAATCGCCGGCCTGCCCTTCGACATTGTCGATCTCGAGATTGACCGTGCCGTGGTCGCCGTTGAGCAGGAAGCGCGGCAGGGTCGTGGTCAGCACCACGGGATCGCGGATCACGACGTCGATGTTGGCGCGACCGAGCTTGGTCGCGGTCCACGCCACCGCCATCACGCGCGCGGTGCCGGCGAACTCCGGAATATCGAAGCTCACTTCTGCCGTGCCGTCGGCGGCAACGGTGACGATGCCCGAATAGAGCGCGAGCGGCTTTTGCGCGGGCGGCGAGCCCTGGAGCTCGGCGGCACCAGCGTCGCCGCCGGACTTGATCTGCCCGCGCGTGCCCGACATGCCGTCGATGAGTTGCCCATAGAGATCGCGGATCTCCGCGCTCAGGCGGCGCTGACCGAGATAATAGTCGTCCGGCGCGGGTGGCTTGTAATTGGTGAGATTGAGGATGCCGACGTCGACCGCGGCGATGACGATCTTGGCGTCCTCGCCCGGATTGAGCCCGTCGAGCTTGACCGGGATCTTCAACATCGCATTCGGCCGGATCAGAGCCGGCGGCGTCAGCTTCACCTGGAGCGTGCGGGTCTGCTTGTCGATGCCGAACCACTTGAGGCCGATGGCACGGCCCGGCATGCGTTGCGCGGCCGCATCGAGCGGACGGCGCAGCGTCGCCACCACATAGGCGCCGGTGCCCCAGTCCTTGCCGACCGGGAGCTTCACCTGGGCGGTGCCTTCCTTGACGTCGATGGTCTGCGTCGTCAGCAGGCGATCGCCGAGCACGTTGACCGTCAGCTTGCCGGCGCTGCGGACGTTGACCGACACGGTCATCGTGTCGCCCGAGGCGTATTGCGGCTTGTCGATCGAGGTCTCCAGGAGGTCCGGTGTGTCGGCGCTGCCGTCGGAATACCAGCCGACGTCGAACTGCACCGAGGTAACCGGGCCGTCGGCGTCGTTCGACTTCACATCCAACCGGTAGCGGCCGGGCCGTGGGGTCAGCGCAATCCGCGACGGCTTGTCCGCGGCAACGGTCACGTCGCCATCGGAGACGCGCGAGGTCGATTTGACCGGCTCGTACTCCCAGTAATTGCTCTGGCGATACCACTGGTAGCGCGACTCCATCTTCAGGAGCTCGTAGCGCAGGCCGTCGCGGCGAAGCCTCTCACCCTCGGGCGAGACGAACACGACATCGAACTCGGCCTTGTCGCCCTCGGCGACGTTCTTGTCGCCGAACAGCGGCTTGATGCCGATCATGGCAGCAGCAGGCGCGACCGGCAGCACGATCTTGCGTTCGACGGCGCGGCCGCCGGTCTCGACCATGCGGACGAAGATCTGCGCCTCCTGCGGTCGCGTCGAGGCCGACTGCTTGTCGAGCGTGACCGGGAAGGTGGCAACGCCGTTGGCGTCAGCTTCCGGCAGGTTCTCCAGCGGCGTGCGCTCGTTCGAGGTGGTCTCCTCGTCGGCAACGCCGAACTGGTAGCCGGCAAAGCCCGGCCGCTCCGACGCGGGCGCGACCAGCATGTCGCCTTCGAGCGCCAGCCCGGAGGCCGGCGCGCCATAGAGGAAATGACCGTCCGCCTTAAGCTCCACTGGAGCGTTAGCTTTGATCAGCTTGTCCTTGGCAGACAAGTCGAATTCGATCCGATCAGGGACGTAGTCCTCGACCATGAAGGTAGTTTCGCCCACCGAAGAGCCCTTCGGATCGGTGAAGGCGCGCACCCGCCAGGTCCCGGTCGGGACGGCCGAGTTGAGCGGCACGGACAGGGTGCGCCCGCCGGCGCCCTGGTCGGCCAGCACGGCGCGGCGGTATTCGACGCCGTCGGGGCGCTCGATCACCAGGGTCATCGGCCCGCCGGTGACGGCGTTGCCCTGCCCGTCGCGCAACAGCGCGGTCAGATAGACGGTCTCGCTGGAGCGGTAGACGCCGCGCTCGGCATAGACGAAGGCGTCGGCGCCCGCAGGCACGGCCCTGCCCGAAACGCCACGGTCCGACAGGTCGAAGGCGGAGGACTTGAGGCTGAGGAAGGCATAGTCGGCCTTCTCACCGGTCACGATGAGCATCGCCGGCGACAGACCGCCCTCGCCGCGCGCAAGCCCCGCCTCGAACAGCAAATGGCCGCTCTCATCGGTCTTGCGGGTGGCCAGGATCTCGTTGTTGCGCGCGACCAGCCGCACCTCGGCCTTGCCGACCGGATCGGTCGAGGCCAGCGAATTCACGAAGACATGGATGCCGTCATTGCCAGAATAGGCCGTGACGCCGAGATCGGACACGATGAACCATTGGGTGGCGAGCTGGTAGTCGTCGTCCGAGCCCGGCCCCTTGGCCGCGGCCGTCATCACATAAACGCCGGGCTGCAGTTCGCCGAGCGCCTGGTCGACCGGGAATGCGGTGGTGACGTCCTGGTTCAGCGTCATCGCGGTCGCGAGCTCGCCGGTCCAGACTTTCACGCCGCGCTCGCCGCCGAGATCGCTGAGCTGGTATTTCGACAGAGTCTTCTGGAAATCGCTGTCGACCACCGTGTTGATCAAATTGCGGTCGCCGATCCGGAACACGTTGATGTTGACGGCTGGCGTGTTGACGCTGACCACGGGAATGCCGCGCTGGCCGGTCCTCGGCAGCACATAGGCGCGGCTGGTGAAGCGCACGAACGGCTTGCGGTCGCGCACATAGACGTTGAACTCGGCCGATTTCGGCAGGCCCTCCTTCACGGTGGACGGCAGGCCGGCGCGCAGATTGATGTTGTAGCGCTCGCCATGCTTCAGCCCGTCGACGCAGAGCTGCTTGCCCTCGGCCGACAGGGCCGGCTTGTCCTGGCCCGCCAGCGCGAGGTACGGCGCGAAATCGGTGCGTTTCGCCAGCTCCTCCGAGAACTGGAAGCAGGCGCGCGGACTGGCGGAGTCCGAGTCCACGGTGTAGTCGAGCAGCCGAAAACCGTGCTCGTCACGCATCTTCTCATATTGGCCGCGGACATCGGCGACCTCGCGCATGTCGAGCGACAGCCGCAGCGCATCCAGCGCCGGCCGCCACAGCTTGCGTTCGGACAGCGACTTGCCGAGCACCGCGAGCGCGTCGGCCTCCTCGCCCGCATTAGCGGCACGCTGGTAGGCGATGTAGGCGGCAGTCGAGGCGCGCTCCAGCAGGAACGTCTGCTCGCTCGAACTCTTCGGCGATATCTGGAAGATGACTTTCGCCAGCCGCAGCCAGTTGCCGGCATCCTCCGGCGTGGTCGCCGCGATCTGGCCGAGCACCGACAGGCCGGTGCGATAGTCGTTGCGCCGGAAGGCAGCATCGGCGTCGGTGCGCAAGCTCGCGCCAGTCTTGGCGACCGGCCCCGCCTCGCCCTTGATCTGCGCCTCCAGCTTGATCGCGGAATCGGCGAGGTCGTCCCGCTTGAAGGCTTTGTCGGCGGCCTGCGCTACGCTAAGGCCGAACGCCAGCGTGGCGCAGAGTGTGACGGCGCGAACAAGACCGATCATGGATGGACTCCCGGAAATCGCGGACGAACGCCGCTTGTCGCATGAGATGCGCGGAAAGGTGACGGACTCAAGGCGATGGAACCAAAGGTGCAGATCGTCGCATTCGCCATGACAAGGCAGGCCCAGAGGAGACCGATCAAGCTACCGCCGCGCACGCCGTCCTGATGGCGCAGCAATACCCGACCAGTCGTCCGGCGGCCGTGTCCCGGAAGCTGGCCAGCGTTCCCGGCGATGTGATCCATCGTCCAGTCCGCTGCCGCTCAACCCGGCACCCTGACACCCCACCGTTCCGCTTTGTCGCGGCTTCGCGGAAAACGGTTCGGTTCAGGCTTGGCGAAAGACGATATTTTTCATAATGGCATGGTAGATGAACAGCCGGCCCCAACCAGGGCGGCTCAAGACGGTCCCGTAGCTCAACTGGATAGAGCATCAGATTTCTACTCTGAGGGTTGCAGGTTCGATTCCTGCCGGGATCGCCACTCACGTTTTGCCCTCCTGTGATTTCAACGGGTTGCCGCCGATATTGGCAAACTGCGTTTGCGGTTTGCCAATTCCTGTTCCTGAAATGAGCTTGCCGGCCTCGATGGCCATGCGCTTCCGGTTCGCGCCCTTGGTGTAGACCTGCGCCTGAGAGATCGAGGTCCAGCCAAACCAGGCCATAAGCTGGTGATCGGTCGCGCCCTTCTCCGCGAAATAAATCGCGGCCGCCGCGCGGAGGCCGTGAGGTGTGCAACGTGCCGGCATCTTTGCCTCGCGACACGCACCCCTGAACCAATTGCCAAAGCTCGCGGCCGACGCGAAGGGTTCGCTTTTCTCTGTCAGCAAAAACGTGAGCTGGTTGCTTGGCGGTAGCGCCTCGATCGCCGCTTGCAGCCGAGGCGTGACCTGGACATTGAACGGTACATCGGTCTTTTGTCGTTTCATCGAGAGCATGCCATCTCGCACGTGCTGGCGCCCCATCCGAATGACGTCGCAGCGTGCTTGGCCTGCCTGCAGCAACAATTCGTAAGCCAGACGTTCCCGCGTTCCCACCGGATAAGCTGCTTCGAAGTGCTCGCACTCTTCGACGTCCCACGGGTGATGAGACTTCGACTTCACCTTGACCAGCTTCACGCCGGCGAGAGGATCAACCGCCAGCAGATTGTTCGCTAGACAGTAATCGAGGAAGCCGCGAAGCGCGTTCTTCCAGTTGCGCGCGGACGCCGGCGTGAGATTTTCGAAGATCCTCTGCAGAGCGTCTTTCGGCATGGTCGCGACCGGCAGATGGCCGCACTTTTCGCGAAACCGCTCTAGGATCGCGCGTCGGTAATTTTGCGTATTCTTCGCAAGCCCGTCCCTGAATGCCGAGGATTGATAATAGCCGATCAGCGCTGCGTTCACGCTGCCGGGCTTGGTCCGGCCGGCTCCGATCGCGGGCGCACCCCACTCGTCCTTCAACCCCTGCTCTCGCGCCGCCATGAATTCAGGAGACCATGGCAAGCCAGGCAACGCGATCCGCTTCCGACCAGGCGCGCGGAGGTAGAAGCGCGCCTTGCCGAAGCGGTCGACGAAAGCATGGGTGTATTTGGGAAGTTTCATTTAACGGTGTTCCAACCGCCGGCGTCGGCCGCGCCCTCGTCGGCCGCTCGATCGCCTACGATAACCACGATCTTTCCGGCCTCAATTTCAACGCGGCAAACATTCTCTCCGGCAGCGCGCACACCCTGAACGGCGCGCGTCACGTCGCTCTGACGAAACAGGCTTGGCTGCCGCCTCCCCTGGGAAACACTCTTCATTGGCGTTTTCCAACATTCGATGCCCACCGATTGTTGGTAACAAGTGCTGATCCCGCGACTGAACGCGACCTTTGCTCACCATCGTTTGCACCCGGTGGTTAGCGGTGGATGGATCAGCGGGAACGTCTGTGTTGCCCTCGCTCAACGCCGATCCGATGTCAGTTAGTCGCGCCCTCCTCGAAGAAGCGATCGATGCGACGGACGATCTCGCCGGCCTGGATCACGACCACGCCGGGGGGATTGGACTTGCTTGCGAGCTGCGCCAGCTTGTCAGCGGACAGCTCGTCGGTGCCGGTCGCACTCTGCGCACCAGAACCGACGCTGAAGAAGATCCATTCGCGCACCTTGCCGGCGCGCTGTTGCCGAACGTACATCGCGGCATATGCAGCGGCGTCCATGAGCTTGGCGCCGGCGCTCACAAACGCGGCCAGGAAGGCAAGCTCGATCAAGTTGGTCTTGGTCATCAGGCGGGTCCTGCCTTGAACACCATCGAACCCACTCGACAGCGTCACGCGCTTCAATGCGTTCCCGATCCAAAACGGATCGCGGCCGATCAGCTCGGCCGCAACTTCCTTCGAAACTTCCTTTTGCGCTTCAGATCTTGCCAGCATCTGCAAATCAGCTCCTGCGCACAAACTGGACCCGAAGCGAAAAAAAGTCAACTTACGCAGCACGACAGCGCCGCCGCCCCTGTGGACGGCGGCGCGGAGATTTTCGGGGCAAGCTCCCAAAACTATGCTGCCCTCCCGCCAGCCATGGGGGCGGCGGCACGCAATTTCAGGACGCCGGCGGCGAGCTGCTCGGCGTAGAGCAGTTTCGACCGGTGCGCGATATAGTTGTCGACGGCGTCGACCTGCGTTGCCACCATCAGAGCGAGCGCCTTGATCGCCACGCCCTCGAAGGTTCGGCATTCGCATTTGTAGATCAGGATTGCGATTCGATCGATGCGGCGGCCGAGCTCGTACGCCTCATTGCAAGCTGTGTTGTAATCAGCCGTGGCCGCCTCGATCGCCGCCTCGTAAGCGCGCGCGATCGGCAGCATGCTCTTGGCATCGCGCACGCTCTGCGATCTCTTGTCAGGCTCGGAATCGGCTTCCTCGCAAACGCCGCACCAAGCCGGCGGATGCTGACCGGGCAGCCAGGTGATCTCCGCCGGCGGCTCTGGATAAGCCAGCTCCGCAGCGTCGCGGCAGCGCGCCTTGCGCTTTAGGGCCGCAGCGAAGGCGGCCTCGACCTGGTCGAGCTGCTGGCCGAGCCAGATCAGGCGCCCGCTCTCGCGGGGCACCGGCGCGGCAGCAGCCGGCAGGGATGCGCCGGTGCCGGCCGTTGCGGCAACAGGCACCAGGGCCAGAAAGGCGCCCAGGAGACCGCGCCGGCCGATCGTGGCCGGCTTTGGCGATGATGTGGCGAAACGGTTCCTATGCGGTACCGTTTCCGCAGCTGGCGGAAACATCGGATGTTGAAGGGTCATGGGGTCAGGTCCAGTTAGGGGCTTCTCACAGCCGCGCCGGTTACAGACCGGCAGCCGGGGGGTGAGAACCAGCCTGGACGACTGGTCGGCAGCGCTTTTAAGCCTCTCGGCTCTGGACATGACGCACCGCCCCCGGCCATAATGGCCAGGTGGCGCGCCCGCCAAGGCGCTTCCAAGCGCCCATAGGAAACCCGCCAAGGTCTCCACCGCGCGCATTCGGCGGCCCCGCCAAGGGCCGCTCTAGTCCAAGTCCGGGTTCTCACACCCACGGACAGCCTCTCTGATTTGCAGCCGATTGCCAAGCCCTCCCGGGCGGCTTTCGTGCGCCATGTTCGATCCTAATCGTCACCAGGCAGCAACGCCGGGCAAAAGCAAGCCTTGGCCGTGCACGTAAGATTGCTCTCGACCGTCAGTTGCGGTTCAATGGCCGTTGGGGCCTGGGGAGAACAGCAACATGCGTAGATTGATGACAGTGGCTTTGTGTGCCGCACTGGCCGGGTGCGGTTTGGCGAGGCAGGCCGAACGTCAGGAGCAAATGAACGCGGCAAAGTCGTCCATGGCCCAGGGTTTCGAAGATTGTAAGAATCAGTTCCCCGAGGGCTCTAAAAACTACATTGAAAAGAATAGGTGCAATGCTGCCGCCGCCTCAGTCATTCGACCGTTCACTCCGTACCCGGATCTCTTCGACAACTATTGGGCCAAGCGCGCCGTTCTAGCCGAACGACTGCAAGGCGGAAAACTCACGCTCGCTGAAGCGAATGCGGAAGCAACCCAAATACAGTCGGATGTCGCCGCAGAAGAACAACGCCGCAATCTTGCTAGCCGCTCGGTCGGTGCGCAAGAATCGGCTGCGGCGGCAGCATGGATGGCATCGCCATCAGTAGTCGTCGTGCGGCGCTAACCTCATGAACCCTTTCAAAAGCATTATTCTCAGCCTGCAGGCCACCGGGACCTCGGCCATCGTCTGCGTCTGGATCGTTTGCATGACCCTCTTGGCTATCTTCGCCCCGGACACCTCAGCGGCAAAAACGGCCATGACGATCCTGTCAATTTTCGGTGGAGCATTGATGGCCGCGATGGCGTTTCGCCGCGACTAGGCTGCAATGCTGAGCGGTTTAGACGGATACGGCGGCGATGCCAATGCGCTGCCCGACGCGATCGGGCCAGCGCTTGAGCACTTTCGTGAATATCCCCTCGCGCGTGATCGTCGTGAGTTGCGCCAGGCCGCCGACGATGCAGCCCACCTTGGCTGGATGCCGCATATCGAACGCAGAAGGCACCAGCCGCTGAATTTCGAGGAGCTTCAAGCCGTCGACCGCCGGATCGAATGCATCAAGTCCGACCTGCTCTGTCAACCCGGCCGCGCGGGCGGCATCGGCCGTTGGCGCCGGAGCACAGATTGAACCTTCGACTTTTCCGACCTGCCAAGCGATCAGTCCAGCGTGATAATCATGGGTTGGAAGGATGTAGGTTTCGAATGCGCGCCGGGAGGTCGAATATCCGATGAGCCAGAGTTCGAAAGCCGGATCAAAAGCGCCAGCGTGCAAGACTTCAGGCATGACAACCGCCGCCATGGTCGTCACCGCCTGCAGAGCACTCGCAACTTCCTCGACGACAGAGTCAAAATCCGAACAACGCTTGTCGATTTCGTTGATGAGGAGCGGCATGACATCACATCGGCCTCGGATGACAAGCGCGCTGTCCATAGTCGGTAGGGTGAAGCACTTTTGCCCGACGTGCGTCAGGATCCCTGCGGAGCTGTAGAATGCGCCATCTGTAAAAACGTGGGCGCAGTCTGCCTTTACGATGATGTTGATTGCAGTCATGGATACCTCCCAAATGTTGCAAAAGGCGACAAGCCACCACTGGCGCCCGGATTGAAGATTGACGCGAAAGCCGAGTTGATCAGGGCCTTCTCGAGAGTTTTAAGCAGGCCGGTCAAAACCTCATTGAGGTTCCTGCCTTCGACAACCGCATCGGCGAACGCGTTGGAAAGAGCAGATCCGACTTGAGAGCTCGCACTGTTCAACCTGTTCACCGCGTCCCGTGCCTGGTCCATTGCGGCTGTTGCAGCGCCAATGTTCTGTGAGGCGGTAAAAAAGGCGTCCGCGTGCTTTTTGGTTAGCTCGATGTCGGCGGCCTTCAGCGCTTCCTGCGCAGTCATCGTCTCCCGAAATTTCTCATAGAGATCGATCTGCTTTTGTGAGACCTCGCCGTCATCCTTGCGAATTGCGTTCAGCAGCTCGAACTCGGCACGGAGCTGCGCTTGCACTGCGTTGTTCTGAGCCACTGCGATGGTGTCGGCCTTCAGCGCCGCCGTGCGCCGGGTGATTTGCTCTTCGGTGCGATTGAAGGCGTCGCCCTGGGTGGGGTTGTTGAGGCCGAAAGGATCCGTTCCGTTAAATCTCGGCGGCGCCTTGTCAACTCGGAGGCGCGGGGGCTTCTCCGCGTCCTCCTTCGTCTTCTGGAAGCCATCCCGCAACTCAGTGAGCTTCTTCATGGTTTCCTGTGTGAAGCCCTCCAACGGCCCGCCCTTGAACAGGCCGAGGAACAAGGCCGTCAGCTGGATCAAGTCAGAGATGTCGGTCTTGATCATGTCAAACGCCGCTGACACGAGCTGATTCTTGAGCGTGGTGCCGAGCGCCGAAAATAATTCCGACAGTGCTTTAGCCTGAGCGCCAATCTTTTCTAGATCAGGCCCGGCACGCGCCGCTTCGTCGGCAATCTTCTTGAGCGCAACGCCGCCCCGCTCCAGTGCTTGCACCGCACTCTCTGGAAGGCCCAACGCCCTGGCTACTTCGAGCCGCTCGATCGGCCTCAAGGTCTGCATGATATCGCCGACCTTCGCCAACGCACCGACAGCGTCGAGAGCGTCGATCTTGATGCCCTTCAACGCTTGCGGGTTGGCAGCGAACAGCTTTGCCAACGGGTTCTCTGTATTGCCTCGCTGCATCTGGTCGAGTTGCAATGCGACGCTAGAAAGCGACTTGTTCAAATCGTCAACCGACGAGCCTGACTTTCTGAACGCTTCCTGCAGACCATAAACCGACTGGATCGCGGTCTCAGTATATTTCGCGGTGTACTGCAGGTCCTCGAACCGCTTCACCAACTCTCTCAGCGCGTCCTCGGCGGCGCCGATGCCCTTGGTCACTACATTCGAAAACAGGTTGCCCAGGAAGGATGCCGCGGCCGGGTTGATCCTGTTGAAACGATCCTCAATTCCAGACGCAGTGCGATCGGCGATGTCGCCGGCCTGCTTCATGTCGCGCTCGAACTTACTCAGCTGCGCCGAGAGCGCGACCACGAGTGCCGCCGTGTCGTTCCCAGCCATCGTTCAGCCCCTTTCTAAAAAGCGTATTGCGGTGATGCGGGCGGCGGCAGCGTAACTCCGCCGCCCGCAGGGATCGCGCTCAGTGCGTCCGTGAGCGCGGCCTCAACCGACGATGACGTAGAGCGTCATCGGGTCTTTGGTTGCCAGAGCGTCGTAAGCCGCCTGCGTCAGCGTCACGCTCGGCAGGCCAGTGAGCACCTTGTCGGCCGATATCGTGAAGCTCTGCGAGAGCAGGACTTCCGACCCGAGCGATGACGTGGCCACCGGAAAGTTCAGCTCGATATCGCCAGCCTTGAGGCGATGCCGATCGCCGGCAGCGACGACGATCGGATTGCCGAGCTTCCAAGCCATCTGCTGATTGCCGGCCGTGAGCGCGTCAAAGACCGCATAGGCGCGGAAGCTCGGCCAGGTGAACGGCTTTGTTGCGACGGGAAAGTCGATCGCGGCCGAATTCACCAGAGACCCGGCGCCCGCAGGCGCCAGGGAAATTGATTGTCGGGCGTAGCCCTTGGCGCCGCCGGCGATCGTCAGCTCGGTGAACACCAGCCCGGAAGCATCGAAGTTTCCGAGCGCCAGGTAAGCGCTGTATGGGATCACGTTCGCTCCGATCACGCCGCCAGCGCGGCCGTAAACGTACCCTTCACGAACGCGGCGGGGTACTTCAGCACAAACGCCAGGCGCTCTTCGGCCAGGACCGTGACCAGGTTGCGGCGGAAGTTGTCGCTGTCTTCGGTCGACACTTCCACAGCGGCTTCTTGGCGGTCGAAGATCTGCGCACCACGCTTGCCAGGTCCGACAAGGAAGTTATCCACGGTCATGGCCTTGGTCGTCACCACCGGCAGTTGCCAGAGGAGTTCAGCTTGTGCCGCCATCGGACCGCTGCCGACGTAGTCGCCTACATCGTTTTTCGTCACGAGGATGTCGGTCCAGTCGAGCGGATTGACCGCGATGAAGTCCGGCTCGAAGTCCATCGCCTGCACCTGAGCGATCGCGAGCAGCAACACATCAATCTTGGTGATGTTGCCGGCCGACGCAGGCACAAACGGCGGAGAATAGGACGTCGCGTTCGCGAGAACGCCCAGAACATCGCTTCCGGCTCCGGATCCGCTCAACAGCTGGTTTTCCTCGATGTAAGCCAGGTCATAGAGCAGGTCGGAGTCGATGAAGCTCATGAGGGCCGGCGCATCGTCGAGAATCTGCCGCGAGGCGAGCAACCAATGCGCAATCGTTTTGACAGGCCAATTGACGAGATCGAAGCTCATGTCGCTTTGCGGCTTCAGCGCGCCCTCCGCAACCGTTGCAGCGTTGTTCGACCGCGCCGTTTGCCGGGGCCACTCGATCGTGCCTTTGTCGGTGCGGCCAGGCGCAAACACATCACGCATTCGAAGTCGCCGCCGAGCCAGCCCAATGGGCTGTGCCTGGCGATCGGGAGGTGCGAGAGCGCCGGAATCTCCCGCGCTGCCGCCGTTGGCGCTGGTGAGCGTTGCCGTGGTCTTAACGTTGAAGCGCGCCCTGCCCTTCCAGCGCTGACCGTCGAGCGATTTGAAGACTTCGCTTCGGATGACCTGAGCGCCCCAGCTGTCCGCGACATCGGCCGAGCCGCCGCCCTGTCGCAGCAGGGTCATCTTCTGCTCGATCTCAGTCATCCGCTGCGAAAGGCCCTTGGTCTCGCCGCCGGCGGCTTCCAGCTTCGAAAGCACGTCGGCGCTGTGCGCCTTGAACTGGCGAACCAGCTCCTCGGTGGCAGCCGCGCCGCCGGCCGCGTCGGCAACCACGCCGCCGAAGCTGTGCGCGTGCGCAACAGCGGAATAGTCGAATCCGACAACCGCGACGGCGGCAATCAGGACGATGGCGGCGAGCGCCATCAGTGGCAGGTAACGTTTCATAGCAGGTTAGACCTTTCTGAGATCAGATCGAGCAGCTTTGACCAGCTCGATCAGCTCGTTGATTTTCGGATCGGGTTCATCGTCGCAGTCATCGCCGCTCAATGCCGGCCAACCGCCAGACATGAGCTTTTTCACCGCCCGTGCGGGCAGGATCGTGCGAAGCATGGCTTCAAGCTCGGATTTCGAGCTGAAGGATTTGACCTCTGTGATCCGCGCGGAGCGGTTCGCAGGGAAGCCGACGATCGACACCTCCATGATGTCGAGCGTGGTCAGGATCGTTGTGCCATTCGGGCCAGGCTTGGCGCCATTCGGCATCGTGCGGTAGCCGATCGAGAGGCCGGCCAGGTCGCCGGCCAGCACGTGCGCATATGCATCGTGGCCGGCAGCGGTATCGAGATTGAAGCGGCCATTGACCAAGAGGCCCTTGCCGTCCTCCTGGAGCGTATCCCATCGGCCAACCGGGCGATCCGGATCGTGGCCCCACAGCATCAGCGGCGCAGTGCCCTCGGCCTTGTGGCGTGCCAGGGAGGCGGTGAAGGCGCCTGGTGCGATCACGTCGCCATAGCTATCCGGCTCGCCGTTGAAGGTGCTGCCGTAGCCGGCGACCGTGCCCCGGCTGTCGGGAGCGCGTTTGAACTCGATCGGCGGGGAAACTCGGAGAATGTTGGAAAGTTTGGTCATCGCATCCTTCGGCAAAGCTCAATGCGAACCACGCGGAGTGGTCGGCAGGTTCTAGATTTGAGCCTTGGCAGCGCCGGAGCACATGCGAAGGATAGACCGCAACCGGCGCGAAGCACGGCGACGGAAGCGAACCAATCTGATTCTTTCGCTGTCATCAAGAGGGCCTCCCGGCGGGCTTGCCGGCCGCGTCTGTCGCGTTGTCCTCGATGAAGTCCGCGAGCGTGTGCAGATGCCGCACAGTCGCGTCCTTGCCCTCCGCAGCGAGTTTGTAGGTCAAGCCGACCGTGAACAACGATTCCGCGACTTCGGACCTCGGCACGCCGCCTGCGACCAGGTCCTCGGCCGAGCGGGTCCAGAAATTGTTCAGGTTGCCCATCAGCGTTCCCTTCATCGCCCGGATCAGGTCGACGATCGTGCTGCGCTCACTCATCGGAGGTGTTCCCTTGCTGTCGGTTGAGTTTCTGTCGGGCGTTCCATTCGCCTTGCTGCCGCAGCTGCTCGCTGCGCCGGCATTCATCGCCGCAGAACCGCTGCGGCCGCCCACGCCTGAAGAAAATTTCGAACGGAGTTTTGCAGACGGCGCACTCAACGCCCTGCGGCAGCGGCAGCGAGAGCTGATTGAATAAATCGGGCGCCTCGGGTCTAAATTCAGCGCTTTTCGAGGCCGGCGCGATCTTGTCGCCGCTAACCCGTTGATTTGACTCAGAGCGATCAGGCGCAGTCATCGCAACACCTGCCGACCGGCCCGAAAAAACCAGTTAGCGCGAAAAAAATCCGCGAATGAGTATGGCGCCGGTCCGGGCCGAGAGACTTCCTGGACTTTTGACCCGCCCCCTCCCCGGCGAAAGAAAACGGTTCCGAATGAGAACCGTTTCTGTTGTGGGAGTTTGATGGGAAGTAGCGGGAGCTTGGCTAAGACCTCAATGGCAAGCCTAAAGCCCAATGAGATCAAGCCTCGTGGGAGCTTGTGGGTAGATTGGGACCTTGTTTCCGTGTGCATCGTGCGCACGCCAGCGCGCGCGCACGCATGTGTGTAGATAGGGAGATATGCTCCCAAGCTCCCACGCGCCTTGTTTTCGCTCGCGTTTCTTCCTCCCGGGAGCTTGGAGCGTGGGAGGATCAATCCTCCCATTTTTAATGCTGTTCGAGGGTTTCGAGGGTTTGGAGAGGGTTTTGAAAAATAGATGCGAGGGTTTTTGTTTTCTTTCTTCAATTGTGTAAGAGGAAAATTCGAGGGTAGAGAGGGTTTTCCTCGTATAGCGCGCAAGCAAGACACGCTTCTTCGCATGCAAGCTTCAGCCGCTGCAGCCGCGCTCTCTCTCGCGACGCATGCGTATGCGCGCGCGAAAACCCTCGAAACCCTCTCCAGCTTTCGGGAAGTGCATACGAACTCGAAGGAATTCCGTTTGCGATAGTTTTTACAAACCATCTCCAGACCCTCGTACCCTCGGATGCGATTGTGCAACACGTGTTGCCTCTTTCGAGGGTTTGGGAGGAGGCCGCTGCCCGCCGGAGGGGGGGCGCGGGGGAACAGCCTCGACATCAGTGAGCCTCATGCCAACCCACCAGGCGAAGTGATGCCGTTCCGATCGAAGCCCGCGCAACTTCAGTTGGTCAGCCAGGCGCCGGCTGGTCCAAGGCGGCGCGCCACGCGAGGCGCCGTATGCGTTGAAGCGAGCGAGCAGCTTGGCTGCTTGAATTTGGTCGTGAGGGCTCTTGATCACTTGCGAAGCGAGGAAGTCGTCGACCAGGCTATCGCGATCGCCGCGATGCTGACGCGGCGGCGCGTACTGTCGGCAAAGCTCATCGACGACTTCTGCCAAGAACCGCTGGCGAGCAGCTGGCGTCGCATTGGCCCAAGCAAGTTTTAAGATTCCAAACTCCTCGCCCCCCTTTCCCCGCATTGAAGGCGGCCGGCGAATAGACCCTCGCAAATTCATGGCCGCCCCCGGTTTGACAACGCGGGAAAAAGCGCTTGCCCCTCAATGGTGACGCTAAGAGAGGTTTGACAGACTAAGCTATTGAGATCGTGCGAGGTCGCACTTCTGCCGGGATCGCCATTTTCAGGTTCAAGCGCTCATGGTGAGCCCGGTCTACGACGCGCGCCCGCAGGGTCCGCTGTCCTTCACGAACGCGTGGGTCGCCTCGCTCCGGGCTTTGATCCGGGCAAACGAGCCCTATCTATCCGCCGAGCGACGTGCGCCCGATAAGGACTTCGATGCCACTATCCGACTTGACGAGAATGGCTATCGCATCTGCGGTGGCGGTTGTGGCAATATCGTTTCTGGCAGTTGACGCGGGAGTCGTGAACTCCGGTGTGGTCACAAAGCCCATCGCGACGGCCCGGGCCACTATCGCGGACGCGGCGGCGAGTCAGCATCAACTCGCGTTCGCTGTTCAGGCGTGGGCGCGTCGCGACCACCAGAAGCCGGCCGTGGAAGAATGCCTGGCGATCGATTGAAACAGCGCAGTTTGTAGCCGCTCTCGTCTCGCGGATGTATGCGCAACGTAACAATCATGTTTGTTATAGGCCGTTATTCCCCCGGATGAAGATCGTCCAAATCCAGCCGAACAGTGCGCTCAAGGCGGCGACCGATGCGGCGATTGCCGCGGTCCGAGTCCACCAGATCTGCCGCTCGTGCCGTTCGATATCCGCCTCGGATTTTTGATTATCTTTCCAGTTCAGCCATTCCTGGGCGAACCCGATCGTCATGACGGGCGCGGTTCCGATCGCGATCGCTCCTGCGGATGCCGCGTCGGTCTGGGCGAGGCGCGCTCGGACGTTGGCCGCACCCGTCTTTTCAAGCACCGCAAGCCATTGCTGGGACTGTTCGTCTGAAACATGCCACGTGCATTCCCTGTAAGGAAACGCTTTCGGTCGCTCTGTCATGGCCTTGCACCGCACTCACCCTTCAGTGTCGCCCTGATGTCGCGCCCACCACCCGGCGATTGCCGCCGCGAGATCCTTCCACACCTCGGTCGGCAGATCCGGCACGGCGACCCGGACGCTGTACCGATCCGTGGTCGCGTCGTGAAACCACTCCGTCGCCGCGAAATCAAAACCAAAACTGCCGGCGTGGCGAATGGGGAAGCCCTTGCCGCTCAGGTCGCGGCTCATGTCGTCGGCTGCCTGACGCGCGGTCGCCTCGTCGAGGGCGCGTCTGCCGCGAAGCGTGACATAGAGGCCGTGGGTGAAATGCAGCTCGGCCGAGAGCGAAGCGAGCTCGGAGGCGAAATATCGCGCCGTGTGGCGACCGTTGCGCAGGATCGCCGCGACGCGCCTTTTCGTCAGGGCCCAATAGGCCGCCGAGCCCACGAATGGCGGGAAGTGCGCCGGCAACGCCGCGCCACCGAGAAGCCGGACGGCATTGCGGGTTTCCGCCGCCAGGCTTTCGGACAGCAGCTGGCCTGCCTTGAGGTCCTTCCGGCTCCAATGCACGAAGACGGCAGAGCCCAGCCGGCCATATTCCACGCCGAGCGAATCCAGCTTGTTGTGACTTCGCACCAACACGACGGGGATGTCCCATCGCGCGGCCCATCTCAGGACGCGCCGGATGCGCCCTGACCTGCCGGCGAAACATGTCGTGTCGAAGATCAACAGGTCGAGCCCCGAACCGTCGCAGCGCAGAGCCGCCTCGAACGCCCCGGCAGGGGCGCATGAATCCAGCAGCAGAAGCCGTGGCGCGGCCGCCGCATCAAACGCTTCGCCCAGCGGCAGCCTGGCGGTCACAAGCCGCAAATGGGGGACGAGGCTCTCGATCAGCTCCACTGTCTCGCCGTAGGTGCCCGGCAGCACTACGACGTCTGCCTTGCCGATAGTTCGTGCGGACGCGAGCAGCAGTGCGGAGATCGCGGCCATGCCGGAGGCGGTATAGATCGCCTCGCTCCTGCAGCCCCGCTCGAGTTCATAAAACGAGGGACCGCACACCTTGAGGTCCGCGCGCTGATAATCGTAGCTGAACACGAACGGACCGCTGGAGGGAGACGCCGCGTGCGACCAAGCCGTCTCCGTCGCCTTCCAGTCCTGCAGCGCATGCTCCGCGCGCAGCGCGGCGGCGAGCTGAAATTTGGAGTCTACAACCTCCTCGACCGATTGCGGCCGAGCCAAATGCAGCGGGCTCCTCAGGCAATCGTTCAGCAGCCCGATTTCCCTTTGCTTTCGTTTGAGATAGGCCTCGGAGGTCTCCATGCGGATCTTGATGATGGTGGTCTTGGCAATTGCGACTGCCTTTCAACGTTCGGCGAACGCATTGGCTCCAACAGCCGGGCCCGCTCATCCTTGCAACAAAGACCGGCCCTCGCCGTTGACACTTCATAGGGAGAACATCATGAGCGAGATCAGAGAGCACATGAAGATCATCGGCAAGGACGGCGCACCTGTCGGCACCGTCGACCGCGTCGAGGGCAACCGCATCAAGCTGACGCGGAAGGACAGCCCGGAAGGTCACAAGGACCATCATCATTACATCGACACGAAATATGTGGGTGCTGTCGAAGGCGATGTCGTCAAGCTCTCGGTGAATGCCGACGCGGTGCCAAAGTCGGAAGCTGCCTGACACACTGCAGCCCTTTGCAGGCTTTTTGTTTGTTCACGATCCTGCTCCGCTTCGTTCCGCGAAACGAATCGCGATCGGAAATCGTCATCCGAACGAGTCTTAACGTCGCGTTTCGGCGTCTTGCGTCAGGCGTCGAGCGTCACGAGCACGGGCCGGAAGCGGTAGGCATCGATCGCGGCGTTGGACAGCAGCAATCGTCGCCTTTCGCCAGCCAGCATCATGCGGTCGATCCTGTGCAGGATGAATCGGGCCGCGTCCCTGCGCTCGCCAGTCAGCAGGCCGGATTGGTCGAGATACTTCCAGGCAATCTCGAAGGATTGTGCGCGCAACTCGGGATCGGTCATAGCGGCTCAACGTCGCGGGGGAACCGACGTTCCACCTGCACGCGCCTCCCGCCCGGTCGTCCTTGATCTCGCGCGAAAAGAATTGAGGGGGCGCGGAACGAACCTGCGATCGACGCGTTCGAAATCCAGTGCTGCCGATTTGCCAGCCCCGATCGGCTCTCGAGAACCCCGTGCTTGTCCCCCCGAGCACGGGGTTTTTCTGTGAATACCGGTTCTCTCGTAAGAGTGTGGGCTCAGTCCGTTCGATCTTCGCGCCGGTCGCGGGCGAGTTGATGCCAGGCCAGGGCCAGCTCGATGAGACGTTGCCGGTCGGGACCTTCGGCCGCCACGGCGCGCTTCATCGCCGCCTCGGCTTCATGCTGTGGATCGTACTTAGTACACATGAAGCCAATTCTAGCCGGACGATCTGGACAAGCGCGTGGCAATTTCGTCCGTATGATTGCGGGGTTAACGCCTCCCCACACGGATTTGCGACGCGATCCAACTCACGCATCTGTCGAACGACCGGCAACCATTGCGGGCTTGACGCGCACCGATCTGTGAAGTGCGTCACAGCCGGCGCCCGGCGTCTCCGCTAAACAGTCCTCAGCGCTCCCAGAGAGCGAGAAGGCTTGGGAGATATTCCCGTCATGACACAAGAAGCCGCAGCCGAAATTGCCGTACCGACGCGGCGCGAACGATCCGACCCGCTCGGCATCGCATATCTTGCGACCATCGGCATCGTGATGCTGGCCTGGATCGCAGGCCTGGTCTGGGCCGCGATCGCGTTCTTCGGCTGGCTGGTTTCCTGAGGCGCGGGCCGATCCTCTTTAATTCCCGGCCAGCTGGCGGCCAGCGCCAAACGAAAAGAGGCGGGATCTTGGCCCGCCTCTTCGCTTCAGCTCTCGCCTGGAGTGCTCAGTAACACGCGCGGGGATCAGCCTGCACATACTGGCCGCTCGGATAACGGTAGTAGCAGTTGCCCTGGGCCAGATAGTAGCCGGGGCGCGAAGCAGCCGTCGCGCCGGCGATCGCACCGGTGGCACCGCCGATCACGGCGCCTGCGGCCGCACCCGAGGCGTTGCCCGAGATCAGGCCGCCCAGCACACCGCCGACGATGGCGCCGCCAAGGGCGCTCGCGCCGGGGTCGGCTGGCGGCGGAGGCGGTTCGTAGGCGACGGGCGGGGCGTAGGCTACCGGCACGTCATCGTAATAATCCTCCGAAATGTAGGCCGGGGGCCCCTCCATCCGCTGCGGATAATAATACCGCGCGCCGCCCACATCCCACCACCAGCCGGAGCGGCCGTTGTGGACTTCGTGGCGCCAGCGTCCGCCATCCCAGGCGAGATGGCCGCGATAGGCGTGTCCGCCCCAATCGCGCGGCGGCGCGGGACCCCTGGCGTAATTGCGTCCGGGCGGCGGACCGCCGGCATTGCGCGGCGCAGGACCTGCACCTGGACCTGCATGACCAGGACCGCCAGCGTGGGGCTGGCCGCCGGGCTGTGGCGCGGGCCGGACAGCCTGCTGCGGCGGCGGACCCTTTCGTATGTTCTGAGGCGGCGCGCCGCCGCCCGGCCCGGCCGATGGCTGGGCGGCGTCTCTCGGCGGTCTGGCGTCCTGAGCCTGCGCCGGGACGGCGAGCAATGCCATGGCCGAAACCAAGGGAATGATGATCTTGATGCGACTGGACGCACTCATGCGTGCTTGCCCCCTACTCTCTCGATTGCCGTCAATGGCCGTGATGCCTCGCGCGATAGACGATTCGGCTCGCGCTGAGCTGATGCCGGCTGACATGACTGACCTGCTTTGGTCGCCCAAGTCCCGTTACAAATGATTAAGATCACGACATTTTTCCGTCCGCCCGGGCCGCTCTGGAGTGCCTCTAGCGGGCCGGCTCGATCACATTGCAGTTGCTTCGCCCGGACATCAGGCAGTCCTGCATCTTGCTCGCGGAGGTGAGATCGCGGGCGAGCCACCAGCCGACGCCGAGGATCACGATCGCGATGATCAAGCCGGCGATGGCACCGCGGCGGTTGTCACCGGCTTGAGGTTTTGGAGGGGATTTGAGCTTAGCGCCCGGTTCGGGCTTAGCTTTGGACTTAGGCTCGGAATTGGCTTCGGACTTGGACATGGCTGACCGATCACGGGGCGAGCGGGCTTTATCACCTCTGCGGCGCGGCGTCACATCCTGCCCAAGCTTCTCCCGGTTAGCCTCGGGTCGGCCGGATCGCTTCCTTGCGCGAGGTTTCGACCGCCGGGATCGCCTGCTGGACCCGCGGTGCGCAGGTCGTAAGTACAAACGCGGTCTGGGTGCATTCCCAATCTGCACCCAGGACGGCACTTTCGATCGGCTGCGGGCCAGCGAGGAGCAGCGCGGCACCGGCCAGGGCTGCCACCGCGACCGCGATTGCGAGCGCCTTCAGGCTCAGTCTTGAGATCGTCATACCCGTGCTCCGCGTCTCATACCCGGGCGGACGCTAGGCACCGCCCTGGTGCCCCCCTTATGAGGGACATCACAATTCGGCAGTTTTTCGGGGCTACGAGAGATCGTCGGGGGCGGCGATTTTCGTCTACCTGATCGGCTGCGATTATAGGTGGCATCACGGCGCGCGCCGATGTACACGCATCTGCGTCGCGCGGCGCCCGCTATGCCCAGCCGACGTACCAACAGGCAGTGATGTAGGATCGAAAGCGAGGATGACAAGGTTCGCCGATGAGTGGATTTAGGGAACCAGGCTTCTCCGACCGGCAAAAGGCGGCACAGGAAGCACGCAAAAACCTTTTGAACAAATTCAAGTCGCAGCCGGGGCCGGATGATCCCGCGGTTGTGGCGAAGCGTGCGGAGCGCGAGGCCCTTGCGGCCAAGCGCGCCGAGGCAAAGGCTGCGCGCGAGACGGAAAAGGCCGAGCACAAGCGCCTTCAAGAAGAGGCTGCCGCGCTCGAGGCCGCGCGGATCGCCCGCGAAGCCGAAGAAGCCGTCGCGAAGGCGGCCGAAGCCGAGGCCGATCAAAAGGCCAAGCGAGACGCCCGCTACGCCGCCCGTAAGGCGAAGCGCAAGTAACGTTCGCAAGTCTAACGCTAGCAAGTCACGTTCAATTGAATTTGGACTGAAACAATACTCCGGGGGCGGTCTACGTGACCGCCCCCGGATTTTTGGCGCGCGTCTGCCTGTCGCAAGCGCCTCCTCGACGATGGAAGATCAGTGCTTCTTCATCATCCCGTCGTCTTTCTTCATCCCGTCCTTCGACATCGTGTCCTTCTTCATGCCGTCGTCCTTGGACATGGTGTCCTTCTTCATGCCGTCCTTGGACATCGTGTCCTTTTTCATCATGCCGTCATCCTTGCCCATCTTGTCCTGGGCAAAGGCAGCCGGCGACAGCGCGAGGCCGAGCGAGAGAATGGCCGCTGAAACGCCGAGCGCGATGCGGGTACGAATGGTCATGACTGGTCTTCCCTTCGAGATGAGGTTTGTCAGCGACGGACGCCGCTATCTGATCTCGACGGATTGCCACGGGGCGTTGTTACGCGGCCGCTGATAAATTTCCGCGGCACTTGCCGCTGATGCAGTAAATCAGAAGTGTGCAACGCAGCATGGCCGGCACTTGCCGCGGCATTCGGTCTCGAACTATCAGATGAGAGAACATTGTCCGAAAGACCGGCTAGGATGGGCTTCAGCACGGTCTCAAAGACCAACCCAAAATCAAGGCAAACAAGGCCCTCCAAAGAATCGTCCAAAAAATCGTCCAAGAAACCGTCCAAGGGAATCACGCCATGCTTACGCGCCGCCACCTGATTGCGACCGCCGTCGCCGCACCCGCCATTCTCCGTTTCGGCACCGGCACCGCGCATGCCGCGACCACGCTGAAGATCTCGCATCAATTCCCCGGCGGCACCGTCGATAAGGGCGATTTCCGCGACCGGCTCTGCCGCATGTTCGCCGCCGAAGTCACCAAGCGCAGCAATGGCGACATCGCCGCCGAGATCTATCCGAACTCCTCCCTGATCAAGACCAACGCGCAGTTCTCCGCGATGCGCAAGGGCGCGCTCGACATCAGCCTCTATCCGATGCCCTATGCCGGCGGCGAATTGCCGGAAACCAATATCGGCCTGATGCCGGGCCTCGTCACCACCTACGACCAGGGCATGCGCTGGAAGAAGGAGCCGGTCGGCAAGGCCTTGACCGACTTCCTCGCCGACAAGGGCATCATCCTGCTCAGCTGGGTGTGGCAGGCCGGCGGCGTTGCCAGCCGCTCCAAGCCGATCGTGGCCCCCGAAGATGCCAAGGGTCTCAAGGTGCGCGGCGGCTCGCGCGAAATGGACATGGTGCTGCAGACCGCCGGCGCATCCGTGCTGTCGGTGCCCTCGAACGAAATCTACGCGGCGATGCAGACGGGTGCCTGTGATGCCGGCATCACCTCCTCGACCAGCCTGATCTCGTTCCGGCTTGAAGAGGTCGCGAAATCGCTGACCTCGGGCGCAGGCGCGTCCTACTGGTTCATGCTCGAGCCGCTGATGATGTCGAAGGCGATCTTCGACAAGCTGCCGAAGAACCAGCAGGACGTCCTGCTCGCAGTCGGCACCGAGCTCGAAGCCTTCGGCCGCAAGGGCGCGCAGGACGACGACGTCGAGGTCGCCAAGGTCTACGAGAAGGCCGGCGCCAAGGTCTCGGCGCTCGATGCCGCGACCGTCGGCAAGTGGCGTGACATCGCCCGCGACACCGCCTGGAAGGACTACGGTGCCAAGACCGCGACCTCGGCCAACCTGCTCAAGCTCGCGACCGACGTCGCCGCATGAGCCACGGTCCGCTTCCGGATCGTGACGACCAGGCAAACGCTGCCGCAAGGACCGGCCTTGCGGCGGCGATCGATCGCGGTCTCACCATCCTCAACAACATCATCGTCGTGTTCGCAGCGATTGCGCTGATCGCGGCCTGCGCCATCCTGAGCTACAGCGTGCTCAGCCGCGCCTTGTTCAAGGCCGCCAATTACTGGCAGGACGAGGCCGCGGTGTTCCTGCTGGTCGGCGCCACCTTCATGACGGCCGCCTACGTGCAGCAGAACCGCGGTCACATCGGCATCGAGGCGTTCGTCGGCCTGCTCTCACCGCTGGCGAACCGGATCAGGCTCTGGCTGGTCGATGCCGTGACGCTTCTGTTCTGCGCTTTCTTCGCCTGGAAGTCCTGGACGCTGGCGCATGAAGCCTATGTCGACGGCCAGGTCTCGAACTCGATGTGGTCGCCGCCGCTGGCCATCCCCTATTCGCTGATGGCGTTCGGCATGAGCCTGCTCTGCGTCCAGATTCTCGTGCAGCTTGCGCTGCCCTTCGCTGGAGCCAGGCGTTCATGAGCGTTTTCGGTATCGGCCTCGCCTATGGAATCGCGACGTTGGTCGTGATGTTTTCGGGCATGCCGATTGCGTTCGCGCTCGGCGCGGTCGCAGTCGTGTTCATGGGCATCTACATGCCCGCCGCCTCCCTCGATACGGTGACGCAGAACGTCTACGAGGAAATGGCGTCGATCACGCTGCTGTCGATTCCGCTCTTCATCCTGAAGGGCGCCGCGATCGGCAAGTCGCGCGCGGGCCAGGATCTCTACTCGGCCCTGCACGCCTGGCTGCACCGCGTCCCCGGCGGCCTCGGCGTCGCCAATGTGTTCGCCTGCGCGTTGTTTGCGGCGATGGCGGGCTCCTCGCCCGCGACCTGCTCGGCAATCGGCTCGGCCGGCATCCCCGAGATGCGCAAGCGCGGCTATTCCGGTGGTTTTGCCGCCGGGATCATCGCCGCCGGCGGCACGCTCGGCATTCTGTTGCCGCCGTCGATCACCATGATCCTGTTTGCGGTCGCCGCCGAAAAATCGCTGGGACGGCTGTTCCTCGCCGGCATCGGGCCCGGCCTGCTGCTGGTCTCGCTGTTCGGCGTCTACGCCGTGATCCGCTTCCGCCAGGAATATGCCGCGGCCGAAGCGATCTACAAGAACGGCGGCCCAGAAGCTGCGATCCTTGCCCGTGACGAATACACGCTCGCGGAACGCTTCAGTGTGCTGCCGCGCGTGATCCCCTTCGTGCTGCTACTCACCGGCGTCATGATCGCGCTCTATGGCGGCTATGCGACGCCGTCGGAGACCGCTGGCCTCGGCGGCCTCTTGGCGCTGGCATTGATCGCGGCGATCTACAGCGTGTGGCGTCCGAGCGACCTCGCTCCAATCCTGAAATCAACGATCCGGGAATCGACCATGCTGATGATGATCATCGGCATGTCGCTGCTCTACTCCTACGTGATGAGCTATCTCCATATCTCGCAATCGGCCGCCGAATCCGTCGTGGCGATGCATCTGCCGCGCTGGGGACTCTTGTTCGCGATCCTCGTCATGGTCGTCGTACTCGGCTTCTTCCTGCCGCCGGTCTCGATCATTCTCATGACCGCGCCGATCATCCTGCCGCCGCTCCGCGCCGCCAATTTCGACATCATCTGGTTCGGCGTCGTCATGACCATCGTGATGGAGATGGGGCTGATCCATCCACCCGTCGGCCTCAACATCTTCGTCATCCGCAACGTCGCGCCCGACATCCCATTGCGCGAAGTGATCTGGGGCACGTTGCCGTTCGTGCTGCTGATGATGGTCGCGGTGCTGCTGCTATGCTTCGTGCCGGAGATCTCGACCGGGCTGCCGGACCTGGTGATGGGGCCGGACGGGAGCAGGTAGCTGCTGCGTCCACCGTCATTGCTTCGCTGCGCTCGCTATGACGGGAATTAGGAAGTCGCGCGCTTCCTCCTAGCGTTCAGCGCGGACGCCACGCGGCTCACGGGCGGTTTGCCCAGCACGCCGCTCATCTCGTTCGTCGCCGCCAGCAACCGATCCATGTCGACGCCCGTCCTGACCCCCATGCCCTCGAGCATATAGACGACATCCTCGGTCGCGACATTGCCGGTCGCGCCAGGCGCGTAGGGACAGCCGCCAAGGCCGCCGGCGGCGGCGTCGATGACGCGGACGCCCTGCTCCAGCCCGGCATAGAGATTGGCGAGTGCCTGGCCGTAGGTGTCGTGGAAATGCATCGCGAGGTTGGCGGGAGGGATGTTGGCGCTGACCGCGCGCAGCATCTCCTTCGCCTTTTCGGGCGTGCCGACCCCGATGGTGTCGCCGAGCGAGATTTCGTAGCAGCCGAGCTCCCACAGCGTGGTGGCGAGATCGGCGACGGCTTTCGGCTTGATCTCGCCGTCGAACGGACAACCGAGCACGCATGAGATATAGCCGCGAACCTTGATGCCATCGGCCTTGGCGCGTGCCAGCACCGGCTTGAACCGTTCGATGGACTCCGCGACCGTGCAATTGATGTTGGCCCGCGAAAAGCCCTCGGAGGCCGCCGCGAACACCGAGACGATCTTGGCGCCGGCCGCGCGCGCCGCGTCATAGCCATTCTCGTTCGGCACCAGCACGTGGAACTCGCCGCCGGTCAGGTGGCTGACGCCGCGCAGCACAGCGTCCGAGCTCGCCATCTGCGGGATCGCCTTGGGCGAGACGAAGGCGCCGACCTCGACTGTATTGAGGCCGGCTGCGACCAGCGCCTCGATGAAGGCGATGCGGGCCTCGACGCCGACCGCCGTCTTCTCGTTCTGCAGGCCGTCGCGCGGCCCCATTTCGATGATGCGGACGGGATCGCTCATCTCATTCTCCGGAAGGCTCGACCACGGCGAGCTCGACGCCCTCCTGGACGATGTCGCCGACCTTGCATTTGATGGACTTCAGCACGCCGGCATAGGGCGCGCGCAGCGTCTGCTCCATCTTCATCACTTCCAGCGTCAGGATCGGCGCGCCCTTCTCGAGCTTGGCACCCTCCTCCGCCAGCACGGCGACAACGGTACCCGGCAAGGGCGCCGCGATCTTGTCCGCGCCGGCCTGCTCCTCCATCTCGCCGCCGAACGGATCGACCCAATGCAGGTCGAATCGCCCGTTGCGCGTGCGCAAATACAGCTCATGGCCATCGATCACGGCCGCGACCGACGTTTTGACGCCGTCAAGAGTCAGATCGAAGCCGCCGTCCTTCACCACGATCGTGAACGCCAGCTCGCGCTCGCCGATCACCAGTGTGGACGGGCCGCTGCCGTAGTTCAGCCTAACCTTCTGCTCCGGCCCGTGGCCGACGCGGAACGCAAAGCCGCGCTGGCGGCGGCCGACCGGTTGCCAGCCAAAGGTTTGCCAGGGCGAATTCGCCTCGCCTTGCGCGGCCTGCCGCTGGTCCTTGATCACAGCGGCCACCGCGGCGCAGAGCTCGAGCTCGCTTGGCGCCGGCGTGGCCTGCGTCAGCACCGCCAGCTCGCGCTCGATGAAGCCGGTGTCGATCGCATTCGCCCTCACCTTCGGATGCGTGATCAGGGCGGAGAGAAACGGGATATTGGTGACGATGCCGCGAACGTCTGAGTCCTCAAGCCCGCGGTTCAGCCGCTCGATCGCGACATCACGCGTCGGCGCCCAGGCGATCATCTTCGCTAGCATCGCATCATAGTACGGCGAGACGGCATCGCCCTCGCGATAGCCCGCGTCGATGCGCAGGCCGCCGGTTTCCGCGGGCAACCGCCAGGTCGAGATCTTGCCGACCGAGGGCATGAAGTTCTTGGTCGGGTTCTCCGCGTAGACCCGAGCCTCGACGGCATGTCCGTTGAGCTTGATCTGATCTTGTTCGAGTGGCAGCGCTTCGCCGAAGGCGACGCGCAACTGCCACTCGACCAGGTCGATGCCGGTGATCAGCTCGGTCACGGGATGTTCGACCTGGAGACGGGTGTTCATCTCGATGAAGAACACGTCCTTGCCGTCGGAGACGAACTCGATGGTGCCGGCGCCGACATAGTTCACCGCGCCCGCCGCCTTTCGCGCGGCGGCGCAGACCGTGTCGCGCTGGGCCGCATTGAGGGTCGGGGACGGCGCCTCCTCGATCACCTTCTGGTGGCGGCGCTGCAGTGTGCATTCGCGCTCGAACAGCGACAGCAGATTGCCGTGGCTGTCGCCGATGATCTGCACCTCGATATGCCGGGGGTTATCGACATATTTTTCGATCAGCATGCGGTCGTCGCCGAACGCGGCCTTGGCCTCGCGCTTCGCACTGACGATCGCAGGCGCGAGTTCATCCGCCGAGCGAACGATGCGCATACCGCGGCCGCCACCACCGGCGGACGCCTTCACCAGAATGGGGAAACCGACCTTCTCGGCCGCCTTCGCCAGCGTGGCATCGTCCTGGGCCTCGCCGTGATAGCCGGGCACCAGCGGTACGCCGGCCTTCTCCATCAGCGCCTTGGAGCCGGACTTCGAGCCCATCGCGGTCATCATCGCCGCGGTCGGGCCGACGAAGACCAGGCGGGCGTCGAAACACGCCTGCGCGAATTCGGCATTCTCCGACAGGAAGCCATAGCCGGGATGTATCGCCTCCGCGCCGGTCTTGCGCGCGGCCTCGATCAGCCGCTCGACGTTGAGATAGCTGTCGCGGGCACGTGCGGGACCGAGCAGCACCGCCTCGTCGGCGAGCGCGACATGCATCGCGTCGCGGTCGGCCTCGGAATAGACGGCCACGGTGCGCAGGCCCATGGCGCGCGCGGTGCGGATCACGCGGCAGGCGATCTCGCCGCGGTTGGCGATCAGGAGGGTGCGAAAACGGCGGTAGAGCTTTGAGCGGTCCATCGCATCACATCCTGAACAGGCCGAATTTCGTCGGCTCGATCGGCGCATTCGACGCCGCCGAGAGGCCGAGGCCGAGCACCAGCCTTGTGTCGGCCGGGTCGATCACGCCGTCGTCCCAGAGACGCGCGGTCGCGTAATACGGGTGCCCCTGGCTCTCATATTGCGCGCGGATAGGCTCGCGGAATTTATCTTCCTCTTCCTTCGACCAGCTGTCGCCCTTGGCCTCGATATTGTCGCGCCGGACCTGGCTCAGCACCATCGAGGCCTGCTCGCCGCCCATCACCGAAATGCGCGCATTCGGCCACATCCAGAGGAAGCGCGGCGAGTAGGCGCGGCCGCACATGCCGTAATTGCCGGCGCCGTAGGAGCCGCCGATCACGACGGTGAATTTCGGCACCGACGCCGTCGCGACCGCCGTCACGAGTTTCGCACCATCCCGCGCGATGCCGCCGGCTTCGTATTTCTTGCCGACCATGAAACCCGTGATGTTCTGCAGGAACACCAGCGGAATGCCGCGCTGGCAGCACAGCTCGATGAAATGCGCCCCCTTCAGCGAGCTCTCGCTGAACAGGATGCCGTTGTTGGCAATGATACCGACCGGAAAACCCCAGACGTGGGCGAAGCCGCAGACCAGCGTCGTGCCGTAGAGCTTCTTGAACTCGTCGAACTCGGAACCATCAACGACGCGCGCAATGATGTCGCGAACGTCGAACGGCTTGCGCCCGTCGACGGGCACCACGCCGTAAATCTCCTCCGCCGCGAACAAGGGATCACGCGGCGGATGCATGTTGAGGTTTGGTCGTACCGATGGCTTCAGCGTGCCGACGATGCGGCGGGCGATGCCGATCGCGTGTGCGTCGTTCTGGGCATAATGATCGGTCACGCCCGATTGCCGCGAGTGCACGTCGGCGCCACCAAGCTCCTCCGCGGTCACCACTTCGCCCGTCGCCGCCTTCACCAGCGGCGGCCCGCCGAGGAAGATCGTGCCCTGGTTGCGCACGATGATGCTCTCGTCCGACATCGCGGGGACATAGGCGCCGCCGGCCGTGCAGGAGCCCATCACGATCGCAATCTGCGGGATGCCTTGCGAGGACATCTGGGCCTGGTTGTAGAAGATGCGGCCAAAGTGACGCTCGTCCGGAAAGATCTCGTCCTGCAGCGGCAGAAAGGCGCCGCCGGAATCCACCATGTAGACGCAAGGAAGATTGTTCTGCCGCGCCACGTCCTGCGCGCGCAGATGCTTCTTCACGGTCATGGGATAATAGGTGCCGCCCTTGATGGTGGCGTCGTTGGCGACGATCACGCATTCGCGGCCCGCGATGCGCCCGACCCCGGTGACGACGCTCGCCGAATGCACGTCGCCGCCGTAAAGGCCATAGGCCGCGAGCGGCGACAGCTCCATGAACGCGGTGCCGGGATCGACCAAGAGGTCGACGCGCTCGCGCGCCAGCATCTTGCCGCGCGAGGTGTGGCGGTTGCGCGAGACCTCGCCGCCGCCGCCGGCGACCTGGCTCAGCTTTTCGCGCAGATCCGCGACGAGGGTTCGCATGGCCTCGGAATTGCGGGCAAAGTCCGACGAAGACGTATCGATGCTGGAATGGAGCGGCATGTTGATTCCAATTGCGTGAAGGTTTTAAGCCGTCTCAGCCATCAATTCGCGACCGATCAGCATGCGCCGGACCTCCGAGGTGCCGGCGCCGATCTCGTAGAGCTTTGCATCGCGCCACAGACGCCCGACCGGAAATTCGGAGGTGTAGCCGACCCCGCCCAGCGCCTGAATCGCCTCACCCGCCATCCACGTCGCCTTCTCGGCGGAATAGAGGATCGCAGCGGCGGCGTCCTTGCGCAAGCTGCGCGCGTGATCGGCGCGGTCGCAGGCACGCCCCACCGCATAGACATAGGCGCGCGTGGCCTGCCAGGTCGCATACATGTCGGCAAGCTTGCCCTGCATGAGCTGGAAGTCGCCGATCGGCTGTCCGAACTGCTTGCGCTCGTGCATGTAGGGCACCACCGCGTCCATGCAGGCCGCCATGATCCCGAGTGGCCCGCCCGAGAGGACCGTGCGCTCATAGTCGAGCCCGGACATCAGCACCCTGACGCCCTCGCCGACCTTGCCGAGCACGTTCTCCTCTGGCACCTCGCATTCGTCGAAAAACAGCGGATAGGTGTTGGAGCCGCGCATGCCGAGCTTGTCCAGATGCTGGCCGTGGGTGAAGCCCTTGGCCCCCTTCTCGACCAGGAAGGCGGTCATGCCGCGCGGGCCCGCTTCCGGATCGGTCTTGGCGTAGACCACCAGCACGTCGGCATCGCCGCCATTGGTGATCCACATCTTCGAGCCGTTGAGTACGTAGCGGTCTCCGCGCTTGTCGGCGCGCAGCTTCATCGAGACGACGTCTGAGCCGGCGCCGGGCTCGGACATCGCGAGCGCGCCGACAAACTCGCCGGAGATCAGCTTTGGCAGATAGCGCTCGCGCTGCGCATCATTGCCGTTGCGGCGGATCTGGTTGACGCAGAGATTGGAGTGCGCGCCGTAGGAGAGCCCGACCGCGGCCGAGCCGCGCGAAATCTCCTCCATCGCGACGATATGGGCGAGATAGCCCATGTTGGAGCCGCCATATTGCTCCGGCGCGGTCATGCCGAGCAGGCCGAGGTCGCCGAAGCGCTTCCAGAGGTCCGCCGGGAACAGATTGGCTTTCTCGATATCGGCGGCACGCGGGGCGATCTCCGCCTCCACGAAGGCGCGCAGCGTGTCGCGCAGCATGCTGATATCTTCGCCCAGATCGAAATCGATGCTCGGGATATTCAAGGCGATTCCTCCGTATTTTGGGGACCAAACCTAGCGGCATCGGGGCCCTTCTGCGGTCGAAAAGGTTGCATTTTCCGCCAAACTTGGCGAGGATTTTTCCAGAGGATGTCCGATGCCTTTTCAAGTCGCAACCGCGATCCCGCGCCGTGCCGTGACCCCTGCCGCCTTCGTCCGCGGCGTCGTTGCCGCTTACGAACGCTACGGCCGCGATCCGACCGAGGCGCTGAGCCGGGGTCAGGTAACGCCAGACCTTGTCAATTCTCCGGATGGGCGGGTCACGGCCGGCCAGTTCGAGGCGCTGGCCGGTCATGCCATGCGCGAACTCGACGACGAGGCGCTCGGCTGGTTCTCGCGGCGGCTGCCCTTCGGCACCTACGGCATGCTGTGCCGCGCCTCGATCACCGCCCCGACGCTGGAGGTCGCGCTCAAGCGCTGGTGCCGGCACCACCGCCTGCTGACCGAGGACGTGCTGCTCGATCTCGCCGTCGGCGAGGAGACCGCCGTGGTGTCCATCCGCGAGCTGCGCGACCTCGGGCCTTTACGCGAATTCTGCCTGGTCACCCTGCTCCGCTATGTTCTCGGCTTTTCCTGCTGGGCCGTGGATTCCAGGATCGCGCTTCGCGCCGCGGAATTTCCGCACCCCGAGCCCGGCCACGTCTCGGTCTATCCGACCATCTTTTGCCGAAACATCCGCTTCGATGCGGACCGAGCTTCCATCACCTTCGACAAGCATTATCTATCGCTACCGCTCACCCGTAGCGCGGCGGACCTCGACAACATGCTCAAGGGCGCGCTGCGGCTGACCGTGCTACCCTATCGGCGCGACCGGCTCCTGGTCGAGCGCGTTCGCCGCGTGCTCCGCAATGCGCGCGGACGCAGCCTCGGAGCCGAGGATGTCGCGAGCGAGCTGGCGCTCTCCACCCGCACCATGCATCGGCGCCTGCGCGATGAAGCGACCTCGCTGCGCGATCTCAAGGAAGAGGCAAAATTCGAGCTCGCCAAGCAGGAGCTGATGCGCGGTCGTAACCCGATCAAGCGGATCGCGGAGATCGCGGGCTTCCGCAACGAGAAGAGCTTTTCCCGCGCCTTCCGCACCTGGGCCGGCGCCTCACCGCGCGAGTTTCGCGGCAGGTATCGCTGACGGTATCGCTGACGCGCGGGCTGTCATGCTGTTGTAGCCTCCGAGATCCAACTCGGAGGCCGCAACATTTCGAAACCGGTCTCGATCAATTCGAGTTGGTCTGCCCACCCGGACGAAGCTTGGTGCGCGACTGCGTCTGCTTCGGCTGGAAGGCAAGCGCGTCGGTCGAAGTCTTCGCGCCGCCGCTCTGCGAGCACGAGCCGCCGATGCCGCCGGCCGCGGCCCGGCAGGCCTCCATCGTCGGATAGCCGCAGCCGTGTGCGGCCTGGGCGCCATTGGTGATGCAGTAGTCTTCTGCCTGGGCAGCCGGCGCGGTCATCATGAGAAACGCAGATGCAAACAGCGTCGCAGCGGATGCGACGAACGTCTTCGAGGTCGGGGTCATGTTGTCTTTTCCTGCTTCAGGGTCCCACAAAAGAGGCCTCGGCATGCGACGCAGGCTGAGGTTCACAGCTCGCATGTAGGCCGGCGCCAGGAACCGGCAATCACGGCTCGGCGCATTGCAGAACTTCCCAAATCACATGTCACAGTTAGGTGAGTTACTTATGTTTTATCCGTCTTATCCGAACCTGTATCCCGGCAAGGGGATCACTCCGCGCCTTCGGAGTTTTGGATGTCGTTGTGCCCGCCACGCTTTGGCACCCGTCCCCGCCGAACTATCCTGCCGCCGCGATCTCCTGCAACGGCAGCGGCACGTCCTTCGCCACACCCAGCACCGGGAAGCTCCGGACGTTCTTCACGTTCGGCATCGCGGCGAAATGCAGGAGCTGCTGGCGCATGCTCTCGACGCTCGGCGCCACGCATTTGAGAAGATAGTCGGTGTCGCCCGAAATCCGCCAGCACTGCTGGATGCGCGGGATCGCGGCGATCGAGCTCTCGAACGCCGCCAGCACCGGCTGGGCCTGGCTGCCGAGCTGGATCGAGACGAACGACACCACCTCGTAGCCGAGCAGCCGCTCGTCGATGACGGCGCGCACCGCCCGGATCACGCCGCGACTGAACAGCGATCTCAGCCGCCTCACGCAGTTGGGCCCGGACACCCCGACGCGCAGCGCCAGCTCGTTGTTGCGAACCCGCCCGTCCTGCTGCAATTCGGAGAGTATTTTCAGATCGACGCCGTCGAGCTGGTCACGCCCCGCCATACCCCACCTCGCCATGAGCCTGTCTTGCGCGGCAGCGAAGCACGGGGCGGAATGGCTGCCAAGGGCAGGACCATGGGAAGAACCCGCGTGATTGACCGAGCTTGTCCCGGCCGTCCGCGCCTTTTCACGCGGAGGCTAAAACGTAGATGCCCGGGACCCGGCTCCGCCAAGGCTTGCCGGGCATTCGGTGTTGGGCCGGCGAAGCTTCAGCGAAGACTGCAAGCCCGGGCGCGACGAGAGTCTCGACGCGTGGCCCGCCTTCAATGCGTCCAGGGCTCGCCGCGGCGGAACGAGAAATTGTCCGCATAGGCGACCGGACGGCGCACCGATTCCTTCGGCTCGATCACCTGGTAGGCGATGCCCTTGCGCTCGCAATAGGCGACCGCCTCTTCCTTGCTGTGGAAGTGCAGCGTGATCTGCTGCTTCATGTCGCCGGACGAGGTCCAGCCCATCAGCGGCTCGACCGCGCGCGGCTGCTCGGGCTCGTAGTCGAGCTGCCATTCCTTGGTCTTCGACCGGCCGGATTGCATCGCGTTCTTGGCGGGCTTGAAAATGCGTGCGGTCATGGATGGTCCGGCCTCTTGTTCGTCTTTTCGTCCGATTTCGATGCGTCACGGTAGCAGTTGGTGGAAACCGCGGGCATAGTATAGAGACACCTTTTGGGAACTGATCGGTGATTCCGGCCCCCGGGATGGCTCGCCGATGGGTATAATCATTATGCTGCATCGTGACAATTGCGTACCCGCCTTCCGCGCCGGGGTCTCGCCCGGCGGCCCTGCTTCGTTGACATCTCCCTGTCCGTCCCCTCCGAAAGCTCCCGTCGCATGTCCTTCCTGAACATCAACGCCACGCTCCCCGAGAAGGGCCGTGACCTCAGGCTCGACCTGTTTCGCGGCATTGCGAACTGGGCGATCTTCCTCGACCACATCCCCGACAACGTGGTGAACTGGATCACCACCCGCAATTACGGCTTTTCCGACGCCGCCGATCTGTTCGTCTTCATCTCCGGCTACACCGCATCCTTCGTGTATGCGCGGATGATGCTCGAGCGCGGCTTCCTGGTCGGCGCCACCAGGCTAACCAAGCGGGTCTGGCAGCTCTACGTCGCTCACATCATCCTGTTCGTGATCTACATCGCCTCGATCAGTTATCTGGCGCTGCGCTTCGGCGATTCAGAGATGATCAACGAGTTCAACGTCGCCGGCCTGGTCGACAACGCCACCGAGACGCTGCGCCAGGGCCTGTTCCTGCGCTTCAAGCCACTCAATCTCGACGTGCTGCCACTCTACATCGTGCTGATGGGACTGTTTCCGCCGGTGCTCTGGTTCATGCTGCGCAAGCCAGACCTCACCATGGCGCTCTCAATCGTGCTGTGGCTCGCCGCCCGGCATTTCGGCCTGAACCTGACCGCCTATCCGGCCGGCCAGTGGTACTTCAACCCGTATGCCTGGCAGGTGCTGTTCGTATTCGGCGCCTGGTGCGCCATGGGTGGCGCGCGGCGCTCGATGACGCTGATCAACGCGCCGGTCACGCTGTGGCTCTGTCTCGGTTACATGCTGTTCGCGCTGGTCATGACCATGGCTGGTCGTTTCCCGACCCTCGGCGGCATGTTCCCGGAATGGCTGTTCTCGGCGTTCAACCCGAACGACAAGACCAACCTCGCGCCCTACCGCTTCATCCACTTCGTCGTGATCGTGATCCTGGTGATCCGCTTCGTGCCGAAGGACTGGCCGGGCCTGGAATGGAAAGGGTTCGACCCCATCATCGTGTGCGGCCAGCAGTCGCTCGCCGTGTTCTGCGTCGGCGTGTTCCTGTCCTTCGTCGGTCATTTCGAGCTGTCGATGAGCTCGGGCTCGCTGTTCGCGCAGATCTTCGTCAGCGTCGCCGGCATCGCGATCATGACGACGGTGGCGTATTACATCTCCTGGTCGAAGAAGCAGGACAAGCCGCTGAAGCCGCCGCCGCCCAAGCCTGCGGCCGCAAAGGCCGCTTGAAGGGCAGCAGCGATACCGCGCCGGACGACAGCGACGCCGCTTCAGGCCGCCGCTTCGCTATCGTACTCGGTGAATTTCTTATAGATCCAGTCGCGGCCGTCGTGGCGGCGCCAGACCTTGCCGTAAACCAGCTGCCCGTTGATCGAGCGGCGCGGCACGAGCACGGTCCAGAGGTGCCAGATCTCGGTCCAGCTCGCCTGCGGACCGGTGGTTCGGACGTTGCGATCGAAAGACATGATGCAGAACTCACAGGATACGAGCACTGCGACGAACTGTGATGTCGTGTGAGCACGAATTCAGGCAGCCCATCGCGAGCCGGACCGATCTGATAACAGCCGCGAAAGCGGCCGCAACAACCGCTCGCCCTTAACCTAACCGGTCAACCTTACTTCCTGTGAGCGCGTGGCAAGACCGGTTGAAAGCGCTCGCCGATTTTCCTAGACTGTGTGCGATTTGAGAATGAGCGCGTCGTTTTGAGGACGCGCGGTGATTTCCAGGCTGACGCAAATTTTTGAAAACGATTGATGGGCGGGGGCCACCACGATGAATTTGCAATGTGCATGTCTGCGCTTGGCGCTGCATTCGACGCCGCCTGCTCTGCCCGCCAAGACGCCGGAGCAAGAGCCGCGGAAGGTCGCGAACGACAATCAGCTGGCCTGGCCGTTCCTGCCGTTTCCGTTCGGCTGGTACGCGACGAACTGATGGTTGGAAAAGCGTAACGCCGCGCAAGCGGAATATCATCGCTTGGCGGCGTCCGTTAGGCATTGGGCGCTGAAATCCCCCAACACCTATATGTCTAGGGCGACGCCTAAAGGTTCGACAAAGTTTTACGATTTCCGCGCCGTCCGACCCGCCCAATGCCTTGAAAAATCGCGCGGAAGTCGCGTTGCGCAGGGAATGAGCGCCGAGGGTTAGGAAGGCTTTGGCGGCTCCGGCATCTGCATCGAACGCGGCTGGTCGGCTTGGCCTGGATCGCCGCGCTCGGCTGGAAACCGCGCTCGCCTGGATCGCCTGGCGCCTCGCCGAATGGCTGTTGTTCTCTGGTGCCGTTCCGACCCACCTCCGGACTGGTCGGGGCAGCTGGATTCGAACCTGCACCCACTTCTTGGAATCGCTTAGGGCGATTCTGACCGGATCGGCACAACCTCCGATTCTGACGGGTTCCGGAGCCCGGCGATTCTGGCAGGACGGAACCGGCTTGAGCGCCGGAAAGTCAGGCCGGTGCTCCTCTAATCCTTTCAACACCCGGTTCGACTCCTCGCGAGAAATCGCCGGCAGCAAAGCCCCACGATTCGACTCCTGAACCACCGGGCGTCGAAACGGCTCCGCGCGTCCTGTTGCGTCTGTTGCGTCGCATTATTCCCACCTCACCCGAACCAATGGAGGCATCCGATGGGCGCACCCGCGCGCGTCGACCCACTTCTTCAGGCCCTGCAGCGCGGCGTCGTCGCGGCCGCAGGTTCCATAATTCCGCTGCCGCCACCGCCGGCACCGCCGCGATCGATCCGGGCGGGCCAGATTCTGCTTGGCCACGCCGGCAACCGCGACGAGGTCGGGCTCGACCTCGGTAAGCTGATCGAAGGCCGGCTCCTGATCCAGGGCAATAGCGGCGCCGGCAAGTCGATGCTGCTCCGCCGCCTGTTCGAGCAGGCGCACGGGAAGGTCCAGCAGCTGCTGATCGACGTCGACGGCGAGTTCTCGACGCTCGCCGACAAGTTCGACGTGGCGGTCATCACCTCCGCCGACGTGCTCCGGATCGGCGGCGCCGCATTCGCGGCGCATCTGCGGGAGCACCGCTACAGCGCCGTCCTCGACCTCTCCGATGCCACCGCGGAGGAAAGCGCCGCGATCGTCGCGGATCTCGCCACCGCGCTGATCGAGGCGCCGCCGGAGCACTGGCACCCGATGCTGGTGCTGATCGACGAGTCCCAGCGCCTGGTGCCGCGCTATGACCCAGGCGACGTCGACCAGGAGACGCGGAAGCGCACAATCCGTGCCCTCGCCGACCTGATGAACCGGGGCCGGAAGCGCGGCCTGGCCGGCGTTGTCGCCACCAGCCGGATCGCCGAGACCTCCACGCCGGTCGTCTCCAAGCCCACGAACATCATTGTCGGGCGAACCGTGTTCGATCGTGACGTCGATCGCGCCGGCAATCTGCTTGGCTTTACCGTCGGTCAAAGCCGCCCCCTGCGATCGCTGTCCGACGGCGAATTCATCGGCATCGGCCCTGCGCTGGGCGCCGGCCGCGTTCGCTTCAAGGCCGCCGGGGTGCTCTCGGTGCACAAGGGCAAGACGCCTGAAGTCGAGGCGCCGCCGGCGATATCGGCCGCGGCGGCCGCCGAGCTGCTCCGTGCGGTACCAGGCGCGGTCGCAGAGCCCCGGTTCACGCCTCCCGAGAAGGCCGACACACGAGGCAGCGGTCGCTACTGGAGCGAGGACGAAGATCGCATTGTCAAGGACGGTTACGCCAACACCACCAAGCTCAACGATATCGCGCGTCAGCTTGCCGAAGCCGGCTACCGCCGCCGCACCATGGGCTCGATCAGTATGCGGGCGAGCGCCCTCGGCTGCCGAAGCAATTCCCCGATCGCGAAGGGCAGCTGGTCGCCTCCGGAAGACGAGATCCTGATCGAAGCGTATGCCGATCCGGACGTCAAGATTATGGAGATCGTCGCCATGCTCGCGGCGGCCGGCTTCGACCGCGGCCGCGTGTCCGTCCAGATGCGCGCGATCGCGCTGGGCATCACGCGCGATCGCGTCAACTACTACACCGAGGAAGAGACCGCGATCGCCAAGGCCGGCCTCGAGGCCGGCAAGTCGAACCGCGAAGTCATCCAGGACCTCGCAGCGGCCGGTTATCAGCGTGGCGTCACCTCAATCTCCAAGTTTGCGCAAAAGCACGGCTACGATCGCCGCGCCGATGCGTGGACGCCCGAGGAAATCGAGCGGCTCAAGGTGCTCTACGGCGAGCGCAAGCATACTCGGGACATAGCCGAGGAGCTCGGCAAAACGCGTTCTGCCGTGGCAGCCTATGCTAGCAAGTTCGGCCTGAAGCAGCGCACCGCCTGGAGCGATGACGACTTCCAGCGTCTCGAGGCGGCCTGGCATGAAGGCAAATCGCTCGCGGATGCGGCCGCGCTCGTCTCGCGGCCCTATCCGAACGTCGCCGCAACAGCAAAACGAATTGGCCTGAACTTCCACATCAAGCCTAGCGAGCGCGGCAAGGCTGAACCTGCCAACGGCAAGGGGAAGCGGAGTTGAGCCAGAAGCACGCCCCCTCCGCGCACGCCCGCAGGCGCTCGACCAAAAAGCGCATGTGGGTCCGCCACCCCGAAGACTGGTACATCGAGGAGGAGTGGGTCAACGACCGGCTGTTCGCGGTGGAGCAGTTCGTCGGCCGCGTCCACGATCCGGCCTGCGGCAGTGGCCGCATCGTCCGGGCCGCCAGGCGGGCCGGCCTGCGCGCCACCGGCTGCGACATCGTGCTGCGCGCGCCCGGATTCCGCGTCGGCAGCTTCTTCGAGCAGACGCGCGGCGTCGACAACATCGTCTGCAACCTGCCGTTTCGTTTTGCCATGGCGTTCATCGGCCATGCGTTGAACCTGGCCGAGCGCAAGATCGCGATGATCGTGCCGACGGCGTGGGTCGGCGGCGACGGCCGTTCGCGCTGGCTCGAGCGCACGCCGCTGCGCCGGGTCTGGCAGTTGTCGCCGCGCCCCTCGATGCCGCCCGGCCCGGTGGTGATGGCCGGCAAGCAAAAGATCGGCAACGGCACCACCGACTATTCCTGGGCTGTCTGGGAGCACGGCTATGTCGGCCGGCCAGAGCTTTGTTTCCTCCGCCGCGGCGACACCACCCTGCCCGTCATCACCAGCGTTCCCGCGCCCGGATCTGCGGCGCCGCTCCTCGCACTGAAAGAACCTTCATGAGCACGCGCACCCAGCTCCCCAAATCGGCGCTCGATCACCATGTCGCGGTACTCGGCAAAACCGGCAGCGGAAAGACCGGCTCCACCAAAAGCGCGATCGTCGAGCCGGATCTCGCCGCCGGCGGCCGCGTCGCCGTCATCGATCCCACCGGCGCCTGGTGGGGCCTGCGCCTGGCAGCCGACGGCAAGAAGCCCGGCTTCCCGATCTACGTCTTCGGTGGAGACCATGGCGACTTCCCGCTCGCGGCCAACCAGGGCGAGATGATGGCCGAGGCGATCGGCAGCTCAAACACCCCGGTCATTCTCGACACCAAGCTGCTCAAGACCGGCGAGCGGATGAGGTTCTTCACCGACTTTGCCGACGCGATCCTGCGGACCAACAAGGGACCGTTGCGCCTGGTGATCGACGAAGCGCATCTGTTCGCGCCTCAGGCCGGCACGCGGGGCGCCGGCGCCATGCCGGACATGCTGCATGCGGCCAACAACCTGATCAGCCTCGGCCGCTCTTCCGGGCTGCGCATCGTGCTGATCAGCCAGCGGCCGGCGAAGCTGCACAAGGACAGCCTCACCCAGGTTGAGACGCTGGTCGCCATGCGCCTGATCGCGCCCCAAGACCGCAAGGCGATCGAGGAATGGATCGCCGACCAGGCTGACAAGGAAACCGGCAAGGAGATCATCGCCTCCCTGCCCTCCCTCAAGGCTGGAGAGGCCTGGTGCTGGTCTCCGGAGGCGCGCTTCCTCAAGCGCGTCCAGTTTCCCATGCCGACGACGTACGACTCGAGCAAGCCGCAGGCCGGCGGAAAGACCGCCCGGCGCCTCTCCCCGATCGACGTCGAGCAGCTCCAGGAGAAATTCGCCAAGGTCAAGACCGAGGCCGAAGCGAGAGACCCGAAGGTCCTGCAGAAGCGCATCACCGAGCTCGAGCAGCAACTGCGCAAGGGCGGCAAAGAGACGCCTGCCGGTGTTGCGGCGATCAAGATTGCCGACAGCAGCGGCCATGCCCGCGGCTTGGCTGAAGGCGAAGCGCTCGGCTATCGCCGAGGACTGAACGAATGCGCAGCAGCCTATGGCGCCTTCACCAAAATCCTCGCCATGATCCAGGCGCCCATCGAGCGGGCGATCGCCGACACCGAAAAGCGCCACGGCATCGTCATCGAGCAAATCACGAAATCGGGCCTGCAGACGGGAAAGCAAACCCCCGTGGGCGCTCCGAAGCGCGAGCCGGCTGCTTCGCCGGCACCGCGCAAGCCATCGCCTGCGTCTGCAGGTGGCGATGGCAACGTCACACCCGCGAAGCAGCGGATCCTTGACGCGATCGCGTGGGCTGCCTCGCTCGGCAAACCGGCGGTACCGAAAGACATGGTCGGCATCCTCGCCGGCGCTTCGCCGACGTCATCGGCCTTCGCGAACAACCTCGGAGCGCTCCGTTCCTTCGGCCTGATCGACTATCCGAGTGGCGGCATGGTGGCACTCACGCCCGAGGGCGAAGCCACCGCCAACTCGCCCGCCGGCGCGCCCACGCATGAAGCCGTCATGGAGAAGATCGGCGCGATGCTGCCGCCGGCACAGATGCGGATCCTCGCGGCCGCGGCCGAGGCGTTCCCCGACGAGCTCGGCAAGGAGGAGCTGGCCGAGAAGGTCGGCGCCTCCGCCACGTCCTCAGCCTTCGCAAACAACCTGGGCCGGCTCCGCACGCTCGGCTTCATCACCTATCCCGCGGCGAAAAGCGTGCGCGCCGGCGAGAGCCTTTTCCCATGAGCGACAATTCCAAGATCGAGTGGACCGACGCGACGTGGAATCCCATCACCGGCTGCACCATCCTCTCGCCTGGCTGCGCGCACTGCTATGCGATGAAGCTCGCCGGCACGCGGCTGCGCAGCCATCCCTCGCGCGCAGGCCTTACCAACGGCAGCAAGACCGGCCCTGTCTGGAACGGCCAGGTGCGCTTCAACGGGGAGTGGCTATGCCAGCCGCTGGAATGGAAGCGCCCGCGCAACATCTTCGTTTGCGCCCACGGCGATCTCTTTCACGAAAGCGTGCCCGACGAGTGGATCGACCAGGTATTTGCGGTCATGGCGCTCGCGAAGCATCACACGTTTCAGGTGCTGACAAAGCGCGCGCAGCGGATGCGCAAGTATCTCGGCGATTTCCGAACGCCGACCCGCATCGTGCAGGCTATGCGCTTCCCGATCGTCGAGCAGGCCGAAGCCCCAAGCCACATCGTGTTTGAAAGGACTATGTGGCCTCTGTCGAACGTCTGGCTCGGCGTTTCGGCCGAGCGCCAAGAGGAAGCAAACGAGCGCATCCCCTATCTCCTCGCGACGCCTGCGGCCGTCCGTTTCGTTTCGCTCGAGCCGCTTCTGGGGCCGATACACCTCGGAGAACTTCATCCTGGCGGCGGGCAGATCCTCGACGCGCTTAGCGGCCTCTCGGTCAACCCGGCGTTCTCCGGATGGTCGGGGCTCGATTGGGTGATCGTGGGCGGCGAGAGCGGCGATGGTGCGCGCCCGATGCATCCCGCCTGGCCGCGCGCGATCGAGGCGGACTGCGCGGTTGCCGGCGTCGCATTCCACTTCAAGCAATGGGGCGCGTGGGTGCCGATCTGCGCGACCACTGAGGAGTTTACGGACACCCTGTACCACCCAGCCCCGCAGCGAAACCCGGATGCCAGCCGCCGCTGCAAGGTGGACCAGATGGTGCTGCACGCCGACGGAACGCAATTCCGCGACGCGGCCGAGCCGCTCGCGTACGCCGGCGGCTCGGGCGCGATGCTGATGTTCGAGGTTGGCAAGAAGCGCGCTGGCCGGCTGCTCGACGGCATCGAGCACAATGGCATACCTGGCCGCGCGGCATGACAACCTTTCCCCGCCTCGAGCTCGCGGATCCGGACAACCTGTCCACCTTCAAGATGGACGGCGAGATCTGCGTCTTCGACGAAGCCGTACTGACCATCAACGGCAACGAGGACGAGACGATCGTCATCCAGTGCGAGGGCGCGCTGGATCTCGCCGATCGGCTGATCCGTTACGTCAACGCGCACGAGCAGATCACCAGAACGCTCACCGCGGCGATGTGCGCGCTGCGGTCCTACCAATTCGGCAACTCTGCTCCGGATCTCGCCCAGGGTATTGCCGACGATCTTGAAACTGTCATCAAGCAAACAGGAGAAGCCGCGTGACCGTAACCGCCATCGACGTTTTCGCCCGGCACCAGGTGCTCTACGAGGAGATCGCGCGGTCGCATCCTTCGCTTCTCGAGGGCAAGGTGTACTGCGCCCGGTGCGGCAAGTCGCGCCATATCGAGGCGGCAAAGTGCCTGCGCGAGGGCTGGCCGAAATGCTGCGGCGTTACGGTCGAACTTAAAGCAGCGCCTCTCTAGAATCGACTCTCGGCCGTCGGCATGCTTTGACGCCGGCATGGTCGCTCCACCCGAACCCCTCTCCCTGCGCAAGACCGTCATCGGCGGCCAAACCGCGCCCGATGATTGGCTGGTGATCTGGAACGGCATCTCGATCGGCCGCATCCTGAGGCAGCCCGGCATGCCGTCCGGACGGCCGAACTGGTCCTGGGGCGTCATCCTGCCGAACAAGCCCCAGCACGATTGGATGCGCGGAACCTGCAGTGATCTCGAGGACTGCAAGCGCCGCTTCCGGGTCGCGTGGTCGGCTCTGCATCCGAAGCTCACTGATGCCGACGTCGAGCAGCTGCGTCATCCGCGCGAGTCGACGCGGCCCTGGAACAAACGCAAATGAAGCCCGGCTATCGCTTGGCCTTCTTCGCTTTCTTGGCGGCCTTCTTCTCCACCCGAACCCCTTTGAACTTCTTGGCGGCCTTCTTGCCCTTCTTCGGCTTTTTCACCGCCATAAACTCGCCAGAGCTCTTGTCGCGCTTGGTCCAGGCGGATGCGCCGCCCAGCGTCGATTTGGTTTGCGATCGCTTCTTCACGGCGCCTTTGCGAGCGTTGTCACCGGCGGGCTTGTTGACGGCCATTGTTCCTCCTCATGATTGCTAAACGGCATTGCCGAGCATCGGGAACGAATCAGACCGCGTCAAATTGAATCCCGGTTCTGTGGCGTTGGAGTTGTGTATGCGTCAGTCCCGCTGGATGCCGTCGATCGTCCCCGATGACGAACCCACCGTGTACCTGGTCGCCGATGATTTCGGACGCGCCGGCCGGGCCTGGCGCGAAGCCGACCTCGAGACTGCGGATCTGGAAACGGTTATCCAGGATCTGATGGCGGGAGAATACAAGCGGCCGATCAGGGTCGTCGCATTCAACACCGCCGAGCGCTGGTCCCAGGACGTGTCCGAGGACATCGCCCGTGAAATTCAGCACCGCTGCAATCTGCAACTGACCGATGTCCCCTCTCACCTGCAGGAGTTCGTCGACCGTTACGCCGCGCAGGATCTGCGGCAGTTCAGCCTGCGCCTGGTCTAGCGGTGGCTTTTCAGCGAAAAAAGAAGGAAGCGATCGGCGCAAAGGCGCCGTTACCCGGATTCATAGATCCGGTGCTCGCCGAGCAGGTCGGCCGCGTGCCGCGCGGCGAGCGCTGGATCCATGAGATTAAATACGACGGCTATCGCGGCCAGCTCCACATCGCCAACCACGACATCAAGATATTCACCCGGAACGGCGTCGACTGGACGCGACAATTCCGCAAGGTCGCGCACGACGCCGACCTGATCAGCGCAAGTTCGGCGATCATCGACGGCGAGATCGTCGTGCCTGGCGAAAGCGGGAAGACCGACTTTGCGATCCTGCAAAAGAGCTTGGCCGGCAACGCAGACAATATCGGCATGATCGCCTTCGACCTGCTCTATCTCGACGGCCGCGATTTGCGCCGCGTGCCGCTGCTCCAACGCAAGGCCGCTCTGAAACGGCTGATCGCCAACACGCCGATCGCTTACAGCGAGCACTTCGATATGGACGGCGCCGAGCTCTTCCGCCGTGTCTGCGCCGGCGAGCTCGAGGGCGTGGTCTCCAAGATCGCGGATTCGCCCTATGGTGGTCTGCGCGGCAATTACTGGGTCAAGACGACGTGCAAGCATCGCGAGACGCTGGCGATCGCCGGCTTCAAGATCAAGCACAACCGCTTCGACGGCATCTATGTCGGCCGGCAGCAGGGCGGCCAGCTGCTCTATGCAGGCAAGGTCGAGCACGGCTTCGAGGACGCCGCCGTCAAGGATCTGCAGCGCCGGCTGCAGAAGCTGGTGCGCAAGACGCAGCCGTTCGCCAAACGCATTCGCAACAGCGGCGTCTGGGTCGAGCCGCGTCTCGCCGCCGAGGTGGAGTACCGCGCCAAATCGGCCAATGGCCATTTGCGGCATCCGTTCTTCAAAGGCCTGCGGGAGGATCTCTGAGCGTGGCCCACCTCACCCCCGCCGAGCAGATCGAGCAGAGCTACGACCTCGCCATGATGGCGCTGGCCGATTACCTCACGCACGAGCGCGATGCCACGGCCACCATCGACGCGCTGATCCGTATCCTCGATCGCGACGGGCTGCGCGATGCGATCACCGAGGTCCTGGTCGATTCCCGGGTCCATCCCAGGCCGAGGGACAACGTTCCGAACTCGCCACCAATTGCTCCCTGAACGCCTGGAACGACGACGCGGCAACCTCTCGTTAACGGGATTATGGAACATTTCCGCCAGCGCGCGGCCCTTGTCCCGTGTTCCGCGCGCCCAGGACAATCATGGCGAAGCCGCCGAAGCCAAAGACCCGCCTCGAGCTTTGCCGCGAGCTGCTCGATATCCAGCTCGCCAACCGCACCGTCTTCGACCGGATCGACGCCATCAAGACCGAGCTCAAGGCCCGGGCGCTTGTGGAGGGTAAGTTCCGCGAGACCTTCGTCGGCCTCGGTTACGTCGCCGTTTCCCCCGCCGCGCCGGAGCAGGTCACTGGCGAAGCGCCCGCGCTCGTCATCGTCAGCTGGCAGGGTCTTCCCCAGTCGCGCCGCGACAAGCTGCTCGAGCAGGGCCTGGTCGAGATCAAGCCGACCATCAAGGGCGCCTATCACGGCCGCGCAGAGGTCAAGCTCTTCGCGCCTCCCGCCTGAGAACCGCCGTCATCATCACGGCTGGCCGCCTCCGCGGCCGCCGCGGATCGATCGCCGGCACGCTCGAGGACCGCGCGCGCGGCGTCACCCAGGCCATCGTCCACGCCGGCGCCGACGTCGAGCTGCTCTCGATCGAGAGCTTGCGCGCCGACGCGCAGCCCGGCCTGTTCGATAGGCTTGATCCCTAGACCAGGATGTCCCACGCTCGACGCGATGAGCAGCAAACCTGAACCGCCGCAGCAACGAGTATCCTGCGAAAAGTGCGGCAACCTCACGACGCCCTTGGGCGAGATCTCGGGACGAGACGAAGCCACGGTGCTGAAGATCTATTGGTGCCGCGTTTGCGATCGATTCGAGAAGGTCTCGACGACCAAATGACAACGCCGCCGGCGTGGGTGCGCTGAGGGCGTTGTTGACAGGATGGCGGTCCGCCGCGCATAGGACTCGAACGTATAGTCCTTAGTAGCAGCCCATCTCGATGAAACTCCTCCAAGAATATCTGGAGCGCGCGGTCAGCCTCGAGAGCATGGCGGCAGGCGAACAGGATTCCACCTTCAAAACCCAACTGTTGCAGCAAGCCGCGGCGTACCGGAAGCTGGCGGCTAAGCGCGCCAAGGAGTACGGCCTTCCGCCGCCGAGCCCACCGGCCAGTGGTGAGCCGCCAAAATGAAAACACAGCGTTGATAGCTGATCCGTATCTACTGATCAGTGCCAGAACTTCCAGATGCCGACGCCGGCGGCGCCGATCGACGCTGCGTAGCCGACATATTTGAAGCCGCCATCGATCAGAGCCTTGATGGTCTTGGCGCCTCTCAGCAGATCCACGAGCTCGCCGAGCTTGGTCTCGATGCTCTCCAGGCGCGCCTCGCGCTGCTGCTCCCGCTCTTCACGCGCCCTGTCGCGCTCCTCGAGCGCGGCGATGCGCTCGAGCTGGGTCGGCGGTTTGACCGAGGTCAGCGAACGCATCACTTGGCTCCCTTGTGCTTTTCCTTGCCGGCATAGTCCATCCGCTGCCGGCGCAGGCATTCTCGCCCGAGCGCGATGACGCCGTGCTGCTCGATCACGATCGCCTCAAGCCACAGGAACGCCTGAACTGCATCGTCGTCGCGACCGAACGCCGGCAGCGGGATCTGCTCGAGCAGATCCTCGCAGGTCGTCGGGACCTCGACGCGCAGCGGCGGCGCCAGGTCAGCGAGATGCTGGGGGCCGCAGCAGGCCAGCAGCGTCGCCGAGGCGGCAAGCAGAAGGCTTGCCAGCACCCTGCTTGCCAGCGCCGGCGGCCGGCGCCTTTCGTTTCGCATAGTCGTTGACCTTCTTCTGGAGGGCATCGTTCTCCGCGCGCAGCGCGTTGAGCTTCGGCGTGAAGAAGCCGCCGAGATCCGCGGCGACGTCGCGATCGCGCTGCGCGGCCGCAGCTTCCGCCTTGCGGTGATCCGCAGCGATGCGCTCGCCGCAACGCGAGACCTCTTCCCGGTGCACGTGAAGCACAGTGAAGCTGATGGCGGCGAGCATCGCCAGGATCTTCAGGCAGGTGCCACAGCGCAGCAGCCAGCCGACGGCGCTGACGGCCGCGCCGGCGGCGGAACCGCCGCCGGGGATGAGCGCGATGGCGCCCGCAATCGTTGCCAGCATTGATCAGCGCCCCATGTTGGCGGCGGAGCGGTGGTCCTCGAGCCGGATGCGGGCGATGCGCGCGGCATCGATCAGCACCAGGATTCCGATCACCGCCGCGAGCGCGCCGATCGGCAGCGCCCAGGAGCTCGAGAACAGCGCTTTGAGCATCGGGCGAACCTGGTCGAGCATGCCTGCCGCCTGGTGCGCCTTGTCGATTCCGGCCTGCACGCTGTCGAGGTCGAACGCCCCGCCCTGGTCGGCGCCGACGCCGCCGAGCGTGGTCAGGCCCAGAAGGACCTTCAGCTTGCCGAGGAAGCCGAGCCGATCGGTGCCGGCGATGGTCCGCGAGCCCGCTTGGCGAAGATCCTGGACCGTGTCGGTCGCCCGCGCCTCGCCCACCGGCGCGCCGGTGGAGCGCGCCAGGGCCTCCCGGGTGGCGTGGTCGACCACCCCGGTGGCAGGCAGCCCGTGGTCCAGCTGGAGCTTGGCTACGGCGCCCCTTGTGCTTTCGTGGAATTCGCCGTCGTCCTTGCCGACGCCGTAGCCCTTGGCCTTCAGCTCTCCCTGGAGGCCCTTCACCTCGAAGCCGCTGTCGCCATAACCCAGCTCGCCCGCGGGGCGTGCCACAGGGGCCGGAAACAGCGCCGCCTGGCCATGCTCGGCCGTCAGGGCGGTCTTCCAGCGCTTGGTCAGATCCTCGCGCTGGGCGAGCCCGATATAGCCGCCGTTGAGGTGGTAGGTGACGCCGCGGATATCGTCCCTTTGCGCAAACGGCACGCAGCCGCACAGCACGAAGTCGACCACGGCGCATTCCAGGAACAGATCCGGCCGGTTCACCAGGCCGGGATCGCCCAGCAGGTCCACCGCCATCTTCTGGGCCAGGCGGAAATAGCCGTCGTGCCCGGTGGTGTTGGTCCCGCCGCGACCGCGGAACGACCAGCCGTCGTTCGAGCCCGGGCGGTTGCCCATGCGGCCGTTATAGACCTTGTTGGCGAGCTTCTGCGGCGCGTGGGCGAACGGCATCGCCTCGGCGAGCGAGGCAAACCGGCTGGGCCAGGTCTTGACGATTCCCTCGGGCGAATAATTCAGGTTCTCGACCAGCTCGCGGCCGGCGCCGCACTCGTGCGTGATCTGGCCCATGAAGATCGCGATGACGAGCGGCGTGAAGCCGTATTTCGCGAACACCTCCGGCGCCCGGGCGGTGATCCCGTCGCGCAGGTCCTGGGTGGCATGCGGCCACAGGCGCGCGAGCGCCTGGCCGAAAGTGGTTTCGGTCATGAGGTCATACTTTCGTGGGTGGAAAACCGATGAGAGCGCGCTCGCCGTCGGGCAGTCACAATGCTAGGTTGAACCCTTTCGAGGGGCCCTTAGATGCCGTTTTTAGATGCGTACGAGGATGCGCGCTTCATGTCGCGCTGCCTTCGGTATCGGTTCAGAACAGAACGTCTTCAGCTAAAGACGCTGGCGGGCCTTAGATTGAAGGGCGCTACCGTTCTCGATATCGGCGCGAACAAAGGCATCTACTCGTACTGGCTGGCGCGCGCTGTAGGACCGTCCGGCAATGTCGTAGCTTTCGAGCCCCAACCGGAGATGGCGCGCTACATCGACGACAGGAAGCGCACTTTCAAACTGGTAAACGTCAGAGTTATGAACACCGCACTCTCGAAAGAGCCCGGTACAGCGACGTTAACGCGAGCTCGCGTTGGAGACGGGAGCGCGTCTCTGGAGCCGAGCCGATTGCAAGTTGATCAACTTAACGTCCCGCTCACGACGCTCGACAGCATGTGCATACCCAATCTGAGATTCATCAAGTGCGACGTTGAAGGACACGAGATGAACGTCTTTTCAGGAGCGGAACTAACATTAAGAGCTCTCCGCCCGATCGTGCAATTCGAAGCCCTGCCCGCCGAAACTGCGAAGCTCTTCAGCTTTTTCGAGGCCCTTGGATATTCAGGTGTCATGTTTCTTGGCAATCGCTACTTGCCTTGCTCAAATCCCGATCGCGTCGAGCACTACAAATTTGGCCTAGAGGGCCATCGGGATTATCTTTTTTTCCCGCCTGAAGCCATCGGCTCAACCATACCGCCTTCGATCTACCGCCAGTTTCCTAAATAATCCTAAGGAGTTTGTTGACAACTATCGTCGGTTGAACGTTTAGAACCGGCGTGCTGGTGCCACCCTGCGCCACACCTACCAGCGTACCCGTCGAAGCAGCTTGCGATGCGGAAAGGTTATTGTAGCCGGCGTGACCGAAGTTGCCGCCGCCACCGAGGCCACCACCGCCAGAGTCGCTATAGACATAGTTTACGGCGCCGTTGATCGTGATAGCTCCATTCGAAATGGAGAGAGCACCGGAAGGCGTGTACGGCGGAAGATTGGCAGTGATGAGAGTGCGCGATTGAGCACCTCCTGCATCGCCAAGGCTATCTATACCCGCAACGGCATCGGTAAGGCGACCAGCAGCGGACCCGCCCATATTGTCGGCGCCGGCCGTGACACGCCCGCGCAAGTCAGGAAGACCAAATGTCGTGGAGCCATCTCCGACGCCAAAAGCCGTACCGAACAGCGCAAACAATGCAGCGTAGGTAGTCCGGCTTACGTTTTGCCCAAACGGGAATACGAAGTTGCTTGACGGGGTAGAGATGCCGAAATAGTCGATCATCCCTCCAATGGGGACCGTGAACGGAAGCTGATAAAAATCCTTCAGTCGCCAATTGTTGCCGGTGTTGTAATAGACGGCGCTATAGACACCACCGGTGATCAGCGTGCCTGGCGGCACGGGCGTGATGCCGCTCGCTGTGTCAATGATGATCGTGTCCCCGCCCAGGCCATCGACATTGAGTGTGGGATTTGCGCCGTTGGTCGCGTGAACGGTGAACGCCACCTCTGCTCCGTTCATCGCGGCTTTGGATAAAAACTTCCGAAACGACGACATGGTGTACGCTGTCGACGTCCCACCCGTGATGATGCCCCCAGCGGTGTCTTCGCGCAGCATCGACGTCGAGGCCAGTGAGCCCGCCATCACCTCCTTGGTGCCAGCGCCGAAGGTGCCCTTAACCTCCTCGACCGTGGTCAGCGTCAGCTGGTTCGTCGCGCTATAGGTGGCAACGCCACTCCAAAACGCGACACCCGGCTCGACGACGGTCACATAGGTCTGATCGCCGACCGCCATGAAGGAAGCGAACGTGTTGTAGGAGCCGTCGGGCGCGCCGGCGAGCGCGAATGGGCCGCTGCCCGACGTGGTCGACAATTCAAGGATGCGCGCCTTGGGGCGGACGGAGGTCATCGGGTTTGTCCTACTTTCCGACTTCGTAAATGCCAGTGACGACGTACAAGGCACCAGCCACCGTCGCGGTGCTGGTGTTGTTGTAGTATCCGAACGCACAGTTCGAACTGTTGCCGGCGATCAGCGCGCGGCACGAAGCGCCGTTGACAGCCGTTTCGGCGCCGCTCAGTTCCTGAAGCAGTGCGCCGACCGACGACGAGACTGGAAGCGTTGCCTGGACATTGCCTGTCGCGCTGCCGACCGTCGTGATGGTCACCGACATCTCGATCTGGACTGAGGTTCTGATCTTCTTGAAGCGCGCGGCCGCGCTCGCCGAGCCGAAGCTTCCGCCGCCAGACGCCCCCAGCGTGGGGGCAAATGCGACCCAATCGCCCGCATGGCTGGTGGTGTAGAATCCCGTGCCGTCGCACCAGATGCGCATGCTTTCGCTTTGGTAGATAAGCGCGGTCGCAGCGGCGTCGACGGTCTCCGCGCCGTTCGGGTCGAACGTGACGATCCCGGTGTTGACGTTAATGATGTCGCAATACCAGCCGTCGCCGAGCGTTGCCGCGGCCGTGGCGGTCAGCGCGATCGCCGATGACCGGTTGAGCTTGATGAGCTTGGCGAAGTCGGAGGCGACCAGTGTGTCGCTCGCTCCCGTGATGGCGCGCGTGGCAGTGCCAACCCCGAGATTGACGCGCCCTTGTGCCCTCTTGGCGTCCGTTAGGGTTTGCGGACCGTCGAGGCTTGGCGCACTGCCGGCGGGCAGGCCCATGAATACTTGCTTGATGCCACCCGACGAGAACGTGCCCTTGCTGTCGAAGGCGCTCGAAACCGTGACTTCGTTCGTGGCGCTATAGGTCAGCATGCCCGCTTTGAAGGCAACACCGGGCTCGACGACGGCGCCGATCGTGGTGTCGCCGACGCTCATCGCCGCGCTGAAGGCGTTGTAGGACAGGTCCAGCGCGCCGGTGACCGTGAACACGGTCTGGCTGTTGGAGCTGGATTGCTCCAGCACACGGTCCTTGGGCGGGACGAACGCCATATCTAAATCCTCTCGTCGATGCGGAGCTGCTTGCCGAACAGCGGCTTGCCGTCGACGGCGAAGGCATTGTTGAATGCGATCGGCGTCTGGTCGGTGACGAGCCCGTAGATCGAATCCCGCGTCAGGTTGGAACTGTCGGGATCGGTGATCAGCAGCACGTTGCGCTTCCTGCCTTTGACGCGGTCGAGCCGCTCGAACAGGCCGAAGCGCTGATCGGTGGTGACGGCGTTGAACGACAGGCCGAGACGCCGGAACGTGTTGTCGTCCCAGGTCAGCGTCATGCCCGAGGAGGTCGGCGACACGCGGCTGCGATCGACGTGCTGGATGGTGTCACCGCTGGCGAAGTTGTAGGCGAGGCTTTCGCGGACGCCCTCGACCAGGCAGCCCGCCTCGACAAAGGCCGCGTCCAGATCGCTGATGTCGAGGCGTGTAAAGCGCCAGGTCGCGGTTGTCGGGAGCAGCCATAGCAACGCGCCATAAGCGACGTCGAAGGCCGGGACTGTGCCGCTGCCGATCGGCCCGGTGTCCAGGATATCGCCGGCGACGCCGGTGGCGTCGATCGAGGACAGCCGCAGTCGCAGCTGCGCGTTTGCTCCGCAGGTAAGGCCGCAAATCAGCACGGTATCGGCGGCAATCCCCGCCCCCTTGTCGGCAACGAAATAATCGGCCGAACTGAGGCTGCGCCAGCGCTGCGAGGGATGCGGCGTCCGTAGGTTGGACGCCGGCATGGTCAGCACCTGGCTCGATGCCGCGATCGCGGCCGTCTCGGCGACGTTGTCCAGGAGCAGAGCTGCATTAGCCATAGGCGGCGATCTCCACGGTATCCATGCCGCCGTTCTCGAACTCGACCCTGGCGTCCCATTCCAGCACCACCATCAGGCGGCCGGCGCGAAGGTCGAAGCGCTCATGCGTGACGCTGATGACGTCGCCCATCTCGCGCCGCAGCGCGCGCCGCGGCAGCGACATGCGGTAGATCGCGCGCGTGGTCTTGAACAGATCGATCAGCCGCGCCGCCTCGGCCGCGGCATCCGACGCCTGGGAGAAGTAGGACTGCACGGGATCGCGATCCTGGGCGAAGGGATGGTCAAGCTGGATCGTGCTCGAGGTCGCCTCGGCCAGGCGGTACGGTTCGGCCACGAAGGCCTTGCGCGCGGCCGTGACCGCGCCGGCCAGGTCGGTCTGCACCGTCCAGCAACGCTGATAGGGCACGCGCCAGCGCCAGCGCGGCGGTCGGTAGGATTCCGGCAGCGGTTCCTTCTTGATGTCGCCGCCCAGCATGTCCGCGCGCGTGAAGGCGTCGGCCGGGCTTCCGGACGGAGCCTGGAAGATCCGGACCTCGAAAGTGCCGTCGAGCCGGTGGCCGCCCCAGCCTCCGATGCCGCCCATGATGTTGTCGATGAAGGCGGCGACCGTGAGGTTGTCGTCGGGTCCGATGAAATAGTCGATCGGCGCTGGCTGCGCCAGGTTCACCTGATCAAACGAGAGCACGCTGAGATCGACGGGATCCGACAGCACCGTGCGGTGACGCAGCGCCCAGCGCACGATATCCGCGGTCCGGACCAGATAGCCGTCGGTGGCGTCGCCCTTGACGTCCGCGGTCACCGTGCCGTTGGCGCTCGAGCCCAGCTTGAGCAGCCCGGCGGCAAGGCAGGTCTTGAACTGGCCCGACGTCACGGAGGCGGCCGCGAGCGCGGCGTAATTGGCGACGTCGCCGGCGCCGGTGAGCGGCACGCCGCGATCGTAGACCGCGTCGATCGACTGCATCGCGCCGTCATGGGCCTGGTAGATCAGCAGGTTCGGCACCAGCAGCACCGGCGAGATGTTCTGCGCATTGCCGAACACCAGCGGCTTGCGCTTCCCGGTGAGATCCGCACCGCCGTTCGCGCCGCCGGTGCCGCCATAGGTGTGCGGCTGCATTGGCACTTCGAGCTTGTAGGAATAGTCGACCAGGTCGATCGAGATTGCGTCCGTGTCGACGTTCCACCCCGTCGCCGTGAGCTTGGCGAGCGGATAGGTCTCGGCATAGGGCTGGTCCGGCCGTCCGATGCGAATGGCGATGGGACGGCCGTCGATCGCGTAGGACAGCTGCAGGAAGTCGTACTCCGCGTCCGCGTTGTCGATCTTGAGGTTGCCGGTGCCGGTGGTGAAACGGCCGATGTCGCCCTGCATGATCGAGCGCGAGAACGAGAAGCTCTTCAGCACGCCGCGGAATGGCTGGTTCGCCGGCGTGTCGGTCGGCTCGGTGGCGTAGCCGGCGGAGCTGGTGACGTAGATCTTGAGCGTGAGCTCGGCCGACAGATCCATCGTCATGTCGCAATAGACGCGCAGGTCGCGCCGATCGGCGGACCAGGGCAACGCACACATGGGAGCTGCGCCGTACATCATGACCGGTCCGTCAAAACCCAGGGTTCGATCTCGGCGAAATAGGCCATCGGCGTTTCGTCTCGCCGCAGCATGCGGTCCCAGGCGGTCGAGCCCCCGAGCGTCACGACGGCGCCGCTGGAGATCAGGAAGCGCGCGCTGCTGCCCGTGAAGAGCACGGCACTCGCCGTGCCGCTGGCGAACAGCCGGGCTGCGCGGCCGCCGATGGGCGCGAAACTGCCACCGCCGGCGATCGAGAGAATCGCACCGGCGCTGCCTTTCGGGACGAAGCTGCCGCCTCCGGAGGCGCCGAGCCGGCCGGCGCCGGCGCCCTTGAACGCGGCTGTGCCTGCGCCCGTGACGGCCAGCACCGCGCCGCGCGCGCCCTTGAACGCGGCGGTGCCGGCGCCGCCGATCTGCAGCACCGTCTGGTTCGCCGCGAGACGAAGCCCGTCTTCAGAGAAGGCAAATGCGCTGTACGGTCCACTCAGGAACATGAGCAGCCTCCCTCGACTTTAGGGGGCGCCCATCAGGTTTCGGTGATGGTCGAGCCCTGCACCAGGACCGGCGGCACGCCGGTGCTCACCGCGATAGTCGGCGACAAGGCACCGCTCCAGAGGATCTTGCCCGCGCCGCTCGAGGCGGTGCCGATCGAGGCATGCGTGGCCGTGCCGCCGGTACCGCCGCTCGATATTGGAAAATCGACGTCGAGCGTCGGCGATACGGTCTGCCCGGTGACCGTCCAGCCACCCGAATTGCGCGTGACCGCGACCCGGGCATAGCTGGTGTAGGAGATCTCGCTAGTGCTCTGGTTACCGGCCGCGCCGGGATCGGCGGTGTGCAGCGCCACGTACAAGGTCGTCAGCGGCGAGGACGCGGCATTGTCGGCGATGTTCGCGATCGCCGTCGCATTGAAGATCAGCTTGAGGAAATCGTTGATGAAGGTGTTCGACTTGCCCATGCCGGGCTCCTTTCAAAAGGAAAAGATCGGCCCGCGCGGGCGCGAGGCCTTGCGGACGGCGTTGTGGAAGATCAGGACAGCCGAAGCCGGAGCTGGCCGACGGGGATCTGCAGCGGCTGGCCGGCGGTGATGGTGCGGGGCATCGCGGGGACGCCGGGGCACAGCATGTTGCCGCCGCTCAGGGCGTCCTCGATGCCGAAATAGCTGATGGTGCCCCAGTCGGCGGTGGCCGGGCCGAAGGTGATCACGGTCGTGTTGACACTGATCCCGCTGGCATCGGCCGCACCCATGACGCCAGCGAGCGGCTGGCGCGCATAGCCGCCGCCCGACACTTCGTTCGCGTGCGATCCGGCGGCGCCGGGATCAGCCGTGTGCGCCGACAGATAGAGCGGCGGCGGGCTATAGGGCGCGACGCCGGTCAAATCGTCGACGGTCTTCCTGCGGCCATAGGAGGTCGCACTCATCAGCTGGCCTTCCTGTCGGTCTTGTCGGCGGGCCGCAGCGGCTTGCCGCCCTTGCTCTCGACCGCGGACCTGACCCCGCGCAATTCGGCCTTGAGCGCATCGCGCAGATCCTGGATCGCGGCGACCTCGGCGCTGGCGGCCGCGGCGATCGCCTGCACCAGCGTGTTGGTCTGCTGCGCGAAATGCGCCCCGTTGTCGTTGGCGGCCGCGGTGCCGTTGGAGACGATCGGCGTGATCGCCTGGATATTCGAGACGGACGCAACCGAGCTCGTCGTGGCCGACGCGGAATAGCCTGACCCGCCGGCGCCGGTGAGCCCCGAGAGCGCCGCGGTCACCGCCTTGTAGATGTCGGTGTAGCCGTCCGAGGATGCGAAGTAGCTCTTGGCTTGCCCGAGCAGTTGATCCGCATATTTGGTGATGGACCCGATCGCGTCGGCATTGCCGCCCTGGGCCAGCACCAGCTGCTGGCTGAACTGCGCCTGCGCGGCGGCGAGCTGCTCCTGCGGCGACAGGATCGAGTTCGAGCCCAGTTGGAGACTGGCGAGATAGTCGCTGATGGTCTTGATCGAGTCCGTGATGTCGATTGTCACCTCGTGGACGACGCCGGCGAGATCCGGAAACAGCTTGATGAAGTTCTGGAACTGGTCGCCGACCAGGCCGGCATCCTGCACGATCTTCTGCGCCTCGGCGCCGAACGTCGCCGAGATCTGCGCCAGGATGGCCGGATTGTTGCCGAGTTCGGCCGCGCTCGAGAGGTCGGTCGCATGCTGCTTGAGCAGCGCGGTGGCATCGTTGAGATAGCCCTTGCCCTGCGCCGTGTTGAGGCGCTCCGCGAGACCGGAGGTCAGCGCGTCCGTGTATTGCGCGATCAGCGCCTGAATCCGCGCCTTGGCCTCGGCGTCGATCTCGTCCCTGAACCCAGCGACGTAGAACTGGTCCAGGGTTTCCTTGAGCCCACGGGCTTCATCGTTGACGCCCTTGATCGCCTTCTGCAACGGGGACAAAGCGTCATCGGCCGTCCCGAACTCGTCGACAATACGCACGATCCCGCGGCCCACCGATTCCCAAAGCTTGGCCACGCCAGCCATATCCTTGGCCTTGATGGCCGCGCCCTGCAGTTGCTGCAGGGTCGAGAACAGCGACTGCAGTTCGTTGGTCAGAGGACCAACATCGAAGCCTGCCGCGGCAGCGTTGAATTTGGCTACCTGGTCGGCCATCTTTCGCCACTGGTCCTGCGCCTCCTGCAGCGCCTTCTTGGCCTTCTGATCGCCCGCGAAGATCGCCGTCCCGATCGCCAACGCGCCCTCGATGCCGGCCTGCACGAAGTTACCGGAAAAGAGATCCGTGATGGCCTTGTCGGCGAGCTTCGCCGAGAGCTGACCTGCCGCATCCGTGAGCGCCTCCATGCCGGATTTGCCCTGCATCAGCCCTTGCACGAAGCTCTTGGTGAAATCGACGGCGGTGTCCTTGCCTTCCTGCAGCGCGGCGTTGACGCGCAACGTGCCGGAGAGCGCATCGTCCGTGAAGCTCTTCCAGTCATTGCCGTGGAGGCGCTGCTGGATCTGAGCGATCTGCTTCTCGGTGTCCGAGAGGAACATGGTCTCCCGGTCGAACTTGGCCTGGTTCTGGGCGGCGTCCTGCGCGGATTTCTGCGTCAGCTGGCCCAGCACCTGCGCTTTCTCGCGCAGCGCCGCGAGCTGCTGCTCGTCCAGCGGCGCGCCGTTGCGGATCGCCTCGAGCCGCTTGGTCTCGACCGCGTTATAGGCGGCGGCCTGGCCGACCGACATTCCCAAGGTCGCCTGCTGAACGCGCAGCGCGTCGATCTGGGCATTAATCGCGCCGACGCCGTTGGCCTGCTCGACCACCAGGCGCTTCTGGTTCTCGATCTCCGCCGGCGTGAGGTTGGCACCGGCCAGCTGCGCCTTCGCCAGCGCGTTCTGCTTCTGCGCCAGCAGATCCGTGACACTCGCGGCCGCGCCCAGCGCGGAGACCCGCGCCCCGATCAGCTCGGCATCCCGATCGAGTTGCAGCGCTGCCTGGGCGCGCGCGAGCTTCTCGCCCGACAGCGTCGCCCCTTCCTGGCCCACGGTGAGCTTCAGCAGTGCGGCCTGGTAGCGTTCGGAGGCCGTCGCGGCTGAGCCGAGCAGCGATATCTCGTGCTCCATGTCGGCGAGCCTGGCCTGCGGCGTCTTGTCGGCCGCGGCGCCCGGGCCCGTGCGCTGGAAGGTGGAGTAGGAATTCGCAGGCGACTGGAAATTCGCGATCGAGTTCGTGCTCTCGTCGTACTTCTTGGCGCCGACGCCGGCGAGCGCCTTGACGCCATCGATCGCGGAGCCGACCGGATTGAATACGATCTTGATCGCCTTTCCCTCGGCGTTCACCACCGTCATATAGGCGTTGAGGATCGTCTTGCTGTTGTCCGAAAGCTCGATCTCGGGCAGCTTCACCTTGCCGACATTGTCGACGATGTATTTGAAGCTCTTTGCGATATCGACCATCTGCTCGGCGTATTTCTTCTCCGCCTCGAGCGTGGACGTGCCGAACGCGCTGGCGAAGATGCCGCTGGCTGCGCTCCTGGTCTTGTCGATATCGATCTGCAGCTGCCGCAGCTTGTTGATCATGTTCTCGTCGATGCCCTTGCCGGCGGCGGCATAGGCGTCGGTGATCGCGCCGACATTCGGCGCGCTATCGAACAGCGCGCCATAGGTCGAGGCGCCGCGGCCAAGGCCGGCCTTCAGCAGCGCATTGCGCTGGAAGATGTTGTCGGTGGACGCGACGGCCTTGCCGAACAGTGTGAACGCCGATGCGGTGTCGGTGACCTGCTGCATCTGATCGGCGAGCGCGGGATTGATCTTGCGGATTTGGGTGAGCAGTTCGCCCGAACCGTTGCGCAGCTCGTTGAAGCCTTCGGTGAAGCGGCCAAGACCGGTCGCCAGCGTGTCGCTGTCGATGCCGAACTTGCCGGCCTCCGCGCGCAGCGCCTGGAACTGCGTGGTGGAAAGGCCCGTCGCTTCAGAGAATTCCTTCAGCTCCTTGGCCTTCTGCGCCAGCTCGTGCGATTTCTCGGATGCGAGGCTCAACACGGCCACGATGGCGCCGATGCCGACCGCGGTGGCGACGCCGGCGGGCCCGAGCGCTGTCAGGACCTGGCCGGCCAGGCCGAGATTCCCGGTGAGCGAGGAGATCTGCGCGTTGTACGCGGCTGTGACCGGCGCGGCCGCCTTCTGCGCGGCGGTCACCTGCCCAAGCTTGCCTTGGATGTTGGCGAGCTCGGCGGCCGCGGCGGCCTGGGACACCCGCCCCTGGTCGACCGCACGCTGATAGATCTGCTGGGCCTCGACGAGCTGCTGCTGCTGGCGATAGCCGTCCTGGTACCGCAAGCGCAGCTTCTCGACGGCGGCTTCCGCACTTTGCTGCGCCTTGGTGGTCTTTTCGGTGACGGTCGCGGTCCGATCGGCCGCCTCCGCCACCTGGTTATAGGCGCGCGCGACCTGGTCCATGCCCTGTGAAGAGCCACGGACGGTTACCTCGCGAACAACCTGCTGGATGTCCATGAACGCCTATGATCCGGGTTTTGGCTTGTTGAGTTCGGCCCGCTCGAGCTCGTCGAGCCTGCGCAGCAGCTCTGCAAAACGGTCGAATTCGCAGATGCTGTCGATGCCGTAGTGTCCGGCGAACGCCACCATCGAGCGGAACGGAATGGCGCAGTACACCGCGCCGCCCATGGCCCCAATCGAGAGGGGGCGATCACCGCGCAAGGCGCGCAGCGCGGTGAGGTAGATGCCCGATCCCGGCAGGAGCTCGGGCGGATAGAAATGCGCCGGATGCTCCACGCCGATCTCGTCGTAGCGCTTCCTCAGGAGCTCGACGTCTGCGCCCCACTGACGCTGCCACTCGAGGAAGTCAGCAAGTTTCCCAGGACTGCCTCGTCCTCCGCCTTCACGCCCTGCTGGACCCGCCTGGCCGCGGCCATCACGCCGTCGCGGAACGGCTTGTACTTGGCATCGCTGAGCAGCTGCTCGGCATAGGCTGCGTCAAAGGGCTTCTCGACCCCGCCGCTGGTGAAGTTGCGCCAGCCGAACAGCACCGTGCGCGCGATCGCGCGACCCAGCACCTTGCCGTACGCGGTCGGGTCGATGTTGCCGTCGGCCCGCAGCGCCGGCGGAAGCGCCCGGATGCCCTTCTGCATCGCCCGCTCGAAAGCGGGGTTTTCCCAGGGCGCCACCAGCACCTCGAGGTCGCCGAGCTCCGGGAGGTCCTTCTGCCACTGCTGGCCGTCCGTGACGACGACTGCACTTTCGATATCCATTTGAATTCCTCGTGGGGTTGGAAGGCCGGGCAGCCCCACGACTGCCCGGCCGGGCCCGAACGTCCGCCCCGGGGAGGAAGGCGGCTGGACGGGCTTTTCTGCGCGCGTGGGGGCGCGTCTCGATGCCGGGAGTTAGGACGGCATGTACCAGAAGCGGCCAATCGACATGGTGTAGCCGAGCGTCGGATGCGGCTCGGCGTCGAACGGACCGGAGACCTTGCGGGCCTGGTTGGAGGCGCCGACCTCGGAATCCGGGGTCAGGCGGATCGCCGGGACGTCCCAGCGATACCCTTCCTTGTCGCCGGCATTGTTGCCGGTGAAGGTCACGAACGAGGACAGCGTGTTGTTGATGCCCTTCGCCATGATGGTGGGATCGGCGAGATAGGTGTCGATATTGCCCGTCACGGTGAAGGCGCCGACATTGGTCGCCGACGCTCCGAGCGGGCCGACCACGGGATCGCGGCCGATGTTGTTGGCGATCTTGATCGAGCCCGAGCTCATGCAGTTGACGCCGCCCATCAGCGTGACGCCGCCCTCGGTGAGGTCGCCGACATTGGTGGTGCAGGTCATGGTGCCGTAGGTCGGCGGCACCGTATCGGTCGAGCCGGTGTAGCGCACGGTCCCGATCGCGTCGGCCTGGTTGCCCATGAAATCGAACGAGGTGGTGATCTCCTTGCCGCCGGCGAGCGTCATCGTGAAGCCGTTGACCAGCGTGTCGTAGAAGTACTCGTACATCGGCGTGGTGACACCGCTCTGCTGACCTTCCCAGTCGAAGGCCCAAATCGTGGTGCCGTTCTTCAGGAAGTCACCGGTGTAGACCGCGACGGTCTTGCCCGTGCCGGCATCGGCCGCAAACCCGCTCGGCACGATGTCAAACGACAGGCGCTGCGCCGCGACGGCGGAGATCCGTGCCCAGCCGTTACAGCCGGCCGTGGCGAACTTGTTGCCCGCGGCGGTGATGTCGCCGATCCAGACCCAGCGCCCGACGCCGACGCCATTGCCCAGCGTGGTGAAGTCCAGCAGGGTCGAGGTGAGACCGTTGCCGCCGGTGACGGTCGCGACCAGGTCGCCGCTGGCGCCCTGAAAGCCGATCACCCGCACGCTGGCACCGACCGGGATCGGATTGCTCTCGGCGACGAAGGTCGCAGCTGGATAGGTGATCGCGGTGGCGGTCGACGAGGCCACGCGCGCAACCTTGTTGTTGCCTGCGGTCGTGAAGCCCAGGGTACGCGTCAAATGGCCGGTCTTGAAACTGGCGCCGCCGGCGGACACCGTCACCGCCGTGGTCGAGACGTCGCTGATCTCGGTGTCGATCGTCAATACCTGGATGACGGCCTGAGTGAGCCACTGGCTCTTCATCATCGCCTCGAAGAGATCGTCGAGGTGCTTGAATTTCAGTTCGGTACCGACTGAGCCCGCGTTGGAGAGATCGGTGAGGAAGGTGCCGGCGGCCTGGCCATCGCCGCGGCGATCGTTGCTGCGGCCGCGGGTCGGCGAGGCCTTCAGGCCGAACGTGCCGTTCTGGAATTCCTGCCAGGCCGGATTGGTCGGCTTGACGCCGTAGTTCGCCGCGACCTTGCGGCTATAGGATTGTTTGGTCTGGTTGGTTGAGGGAACAAGGCCGCTCATCTGCAGGCTCCTTCGTCACAGGTTTCGGGGAGAGAAGCGACGGCCTATTTGAGGACGTCGAATGTGTAGGCGACGGCAAACGGCACGTGGAATTTGGTGCCCTCGCGATTGCGCTCGTCGAGCACTGCGGGAGATGCTTCGTCGGTATCGACGCCGCCAAAGGCCTGCGCGCGGAACAGATCTCGCAGCTCGTCCGCCCAGCCGAGCACCTGGGCTTTCCAGCCGGCAGCATTCGTTGAGACCGTGATGATGAAGCGGGCGCCGCCTCTCTCGCGAAAGACGGCAGGCTTGCCCTTGCTCATGCGGTCCTCGACGACCGCGGGCCATTCGATCTGGAGATACGGCGGCTTCGGTACCATGGAGACCTCGTTGAGATCGGCCAGCGGGCACGCGGCAAGGTTCGGCCACGATTGCAGCCGCGCCTCGAATGCATCGGAAACGGCCTTGCTCGGCATGGCTCAATTCGGCTGGATGATGATGACCGGCTGGCGCAGATCCCGGGGCTTGCCCGGGCGCGCATTCTGCTCGGTCCTGGATTCGGCGAGGCCGGTGATCTCGCGATAGGCGAAGGAGATCTTGGCGAACTTGCCGAAGACGGCTTTGCCCATCACGCCGACCACCTGGTAGACGCCGTCGGGTGCCTTCTTCGACCAGCCGCGCTCGATCGGGCGGGCATAGGGCACGATCGGCGCGAACATGAATTCCTTTGTTCCGGCCGGGAGCGAGGGCAGTGACCACCCTTCCCGCACCTCGGCGATCTCGTCGCCGTCCGCGAGCAGCCGGTGCGAGCGCCGATAATCGCCGGACTTCACCGGCGAATGGATCCAGAGCAGCCGGCCGATCTCCATCAGCAGGATCGGTATGACGTCGTAGGTCCGGACGATGACGCCGTCGGCGCGCACGCGCTCGAGCGCTTCGGTCGGCAGCCCGTCGACGATGGTCCGATGCGGCACATCCTGCCCGAGCGCGTCGCGGTTGCGCGCATCGGTCTCGCTCAGGATCTCGCGGGCGTTCTCGACCAGGACATCCGCCCTCGCCTCCGGACCAAGCCAGGACGCGATCGCGACGTCGAGCTCGCGCCGGATCGGCTGCACCTTTGCCTCGATCATTCGACCCACATCTTCCAGGCATAACCGTCGCCGTCGGCCGGCAGCGGGCGACTTGCGACCGCGTAGACCTTGCCGCCGATCGTCATGGTGAAGGTGCCGCCGGCCGCAGGCGCGGCGACTTCCCTGGCGCGAACCTCGATCCAGGCCTGGCCCGCCGGCGGCGAGCCATCCTCCGGCTTCGCGGAGGAATCCCTGATGTCGAGCAGCACCGTGCACCTCGCCGAGCTCCCGCCGCCGGGAGGCGAATACGACGCGGACCTGCCCCATGCGAGGTAGGCCGCGTCGACCGCCGCGGCGGCGAGAGCATCGGCGAGCGCCATCGGTTAGGTCCGGCGCCCCTGGTGAAGAGCCGACGGCATCGTGCAGACGAAGAGCGGATAGGAGAACAGCTCGACGTCGGCCCAGGAGTTGCGGTCCTTGTCGGTCACGATGCCGGAATAGACCTGCTGGCCGGGCGTGTTGACGAAGTCGAAGCTCTCGCCGGGCGATTGCGCGACCGGGAAGATGCCGGCGTTGATCGGGAAGAACTTGGCCTTGTCAGCGCCAACCGCGACCTCCGCGTTGTCGGAGCCGCGATAGTTGACCCAGGTGATGTCGCCGTAGCGGAAGGTCGACCAGGCAGTACCGAAGCCGTTGCGGAGATCCGCCGCCTGCTGCGTGTTGATGAAGGTCTTCTCGACCTCAGGATGGCTCGTCAGGTCATCCCAGAAGGCGTCACCGACGACCGCGCCGATGCCGACGGCGTTGCCACCGAGGCCCTTCAATGCAGTCAGGATCGAACGCTTCACGGCGTTGCACTTCTTGCGGACAGCACCGGTCACGGGGTTCGCATTGTCCAGGTCGAAGTCGATCTCGGCCGGGATGGCCTGGCCGAACTCGGTGGCCCAGTCATAGATGGTGGAGCCGTCGGCATCGAGCGCCTTGCCCTGGATCGCCGCGAGGCGATGGTATTCCCAGGTGAGTTCGAAATCGCCGCGGATCAGGCCCTGTCGGCGCGCGACCTCGGTCTGCAGCTGCTTGAGCTCGGTTTCCGAACCGAACGCACGGATGCCCTGCAGCTCCGATGCAGTGATGCGGCTGGCTTCCGCCAGGCGCACGGTTTCGAAGGCGCGGACCTTCGACTTCTCGCCGCCACGCTGCTTGGGCGGCGCACCGCGCGGCGTGGTCTGGATCAGCGCGGGAGCATTGGCACGCTCTTCGATGAAGACGGCGGTGGTGCGCACGGGTACGGGCAGGAACAGCCCGCCGATCGAGCCAAGGAAGCCGGGCGTGTAGCCGAGCTTGTCAACGACGGCGGTCAGCGTGGTGGAGCTGAACGCATCCTGCTTGAAGACGTCCATGGTCAGCATAGTCGAATTCCCTTCGTGGAATGGAGCGCATGAAGCGCGAGGAGACGTGTTCGCGCCGGCGGCGCCGGCGCGGGTTGCTTCAAGCGACCGTGGGGAAGTCGGCTTGCCGGTTAGCGGAGGATGATGCCGAGGTCGTTGAGGTCCTGGATCGCTTGCGCCTTCTGCGCCGCGGTCAGGTTGCTGCCGGGCCAGACCAGGTCGGAGGCGCGAAGCTCGCACGCGCGACGCATCGCAACGGCCTGCTTCTTGGTCGAGCCATCGGTGGTGACCGCGCTGAACAGCACGCCGGCCGCACGCTGGCAGCCGTCGGTCGCCGTCGTGTCGAAGGCCTTGTAATCGTAGTCGACGGGATCCTCGATGCCGACCGTGACCGAGAAGGCGTCGCCTGCGACAAAGTCGGTGGCGCCGTCGGCGATCGCGAACTTGATCTGGGTGGCGAAGGTGCCGCCCACGATGTACCGGCCGATCTCGATGCCTTTGGGATCGAGGACCTCGAAGGTGCCAAGGTTGGTGACGGGCTCGATGCAGACGATGCGGTAGACGCCGTTCTTGGCGTCGGCCAGCACCGGGGTGGTGGCGTCGATCGTGAAGACGCCGTTGCCGGTGTTGCCCGCATCGGCCGCGGCCGAGGACGTTACGCTTGCGGCGACCGGCGCGCGGCCGAGCACCTGGGCGGTGAGCAGGGTCTGCGACAGGCCGATGGTGACCTGGTCGCGGGAGCGCTTGCCGTTGGCTTCGCTTACGATGAAGCCCCCGGCATGGAGAGTTTCAGTCAAAGTCGTCATGGTCTCAAACTCCTGTTGTTCTCAAGACCGGGGTTGCGTGCCGCGCGAATGCGCGGAACGTCACAACGTCACTTCGTGGGGATGCCGTTGAGCTTGTTCGCCTGGGCGATCGCATCGTCCCAGCCGGCGGTTGCCTGCTTGGCTTCGCTGCCGGCCGCCGGCGCAGTGTTGAGGGCGACTGCATCCGAGGCGTTGGCCTTCGCTGCGGCCAGATCGGCGCGCACCTTCTCGACCGGGGTCTTGGCCGCGGTGAACTTGCGGGCCTCCGCCGAGCTGACGCCGGCGATCGCGCAGAGCTCCAGCGTCTCATTCGCCATCTCGATCGTATAGCCAGCCTCGGTGGCCGTCGCCGCGGCCGCGGGAGCGGCGGCCTGGGGCGCAGCCTGTTGGGCCGAGGCCTGCGGCTTCTTGCCGGAGCCATTGCAACTCGGGCACTTGTCGCCGTTGTCGCCGTCGTCGGCGGCAGCGGCGGCCGGCTGCGTCGTGGTGGTCGCGACGGTGGTCTCGATCTTGGCGGGTACGGTCTCGGCCGTCGCCGCGGTCTTTTCGGTCTTCATGGGCGAAGGCCCTCCGGTTAAGCCCGCACTCGCAGCGGCGGAAATGCTGTGCGACCGACCGGCCGCGAGATCTGTGAGCTCGGCAAGAGCATCTTCGAAGGTGGCGACGGCGTCGGCATAGCGGCCGTCGACGGCGCTGTTGTCCGCGGCCACGCCGGCCTCGGTCTTCATCGCCTGGCTCGTGGTCATGCGGCCCTGGCGGCCGACCAGGTCGCAGAACTGCTGCCGGCAATTGTCGACGTTGGCCTGGAGCGTCTTGGCGGCGCCGTCCGACAAAGGCGCATGCGCCCAGCCGTCGATCTTGCGCTCGCCGGAATAGATGGCCGTGTACTTGTCTCCGGAGGCCGCGTCGTAGGCGGACTGGTCGATGTGCACGATCACCGCGCCGATCGAGCCCACCTGCCCCAGCCGCGGCAGCACCAGGCGCTCGGCGCTGCCGGCGACGCCATAGGCGGCCGAGGCCGCGAAGGTGTTGGCCACCGCCCACACCGGCTTGATGCTGCGCGCGGCGATGATCTTGTCGCAGATGTCGAGCATGCCGGCGGCCTCGCCGCCCGGGCTCTCCACGTCCATTAGGATCGCCTTAACGCGGCTGTCGGCCAGCATCTGATCGAACGCCGCGCTCAGGCCCTCATAGGTGGTCCAGCCGCACAGCGCGGTGAGCCAGTCGAACCGCCGCGAGAGCACGCCGCAGACAGGCAGGATAGCCACGCCCTCGTCGGTGAGCCCGAATTCGGCGACGCCGCCGGCGACCATCACCGGCTGGCAATCGACGATCGCGGAGAGCCGCGAGGTCGAGGCTTTCAGTTGCTGCTTCTGTTTCTTGCTGGCGCGCGCCTCGGCGAGCTCCCCCGACAGCACGCGCCTGGCCAGCGGGCCTTCCAGAATGGTCCGGAACGCCGCCGGCTCGATGCATTGCGGGTGGCCGAACAGCCGCTCGGCAATGTGCGGATAGGCCATCACTGCTGTGTTCCTTGCTGGGTCGGCGGCGTGTCGTCGGGCGGCGGCAGCGAGACCTGCTTGGCTGCGGTCGGCGTGCCCCGCAGCACGATGCCGAGCCGCTTCTCGCGGCGCTGGTCCGCGGCGATGCGTCGGTCGTTCTCGTCGGGATCCCGGCCGGCTTCCTCGACCGAGAGCGAGCGCGGCTTGAGGCCGTTGTCGATCGCCAGAACCTCGGCCTGCAGATCCTTGAGCGGATCGATCCACTGCCAGCTCGGCGGGATCCAGGTCACCCGATTGTAGGGTTTGGGATCGTCGGCGAAGCCGGGCAGCTCGATCGCGCCGGCCAGGACGGCCTGGCGCAGCCACATCGCCCAGACCGCGCGGCACATCTGGAAAGCCACGACGTTGTGCTGCAGCGCGTCGCAACGTCTGCGCAAATCGATGTTGGCCGACCGCTCGGAAGAATAGTTCGCCCGGCTGCGGTCGCCGGTCATGCCCGCGTATGGCAGCCCCAGCGCGGCGCAGATCCGCAGCAGCGTGCGATATTGGAACGGCTCGTAGCTGGCGCCGACATCTGCCGGTGACGCCGTCTCGATCTCTTCGCCGGGCAGCAGCTCGTGCACGGTGCCTGGCGCAAGATTGATCGCCGCCGGCTTGTTGTTCGGGTCCTTGGAGGCGGCCAGCGCTTCTTCGAAAAACTCGCCGTTAGGGTCCGGCCGGTGGATGAACACCGAAAACAGTGCGGCCGTCTTCTTCCGCTCGAGCTCGGCGTCGTCGAAATTGTCGAGCATCCAGAGCGAGACGATCGCGGGCGTCAGCTTCGAGAGCCCCCGAATCTGACCGGCCTCGACGGGATCGAACACGTGCAGGATGCTTTCGGCAGGCACGCGGACGGTTTCGCCAGTGTTCTGCTGGACGGTCTGGTCGCCGGGATGCTCCTTGTAGAAATGGTAGGCGACGCGCCGGCCGATCCGGTCAAACTCGATGCCCTGCCGGATATAGTTGCCGCCCTCGGCCGGCTCGGTCTTCCAGATCGGCAGCATCTCGCTCGGCAACACCTGCAGCTGCAGGGGGACCGTGAGCCCGTCCGAAAGGAAGCGCGGCCGTAGCCGGATAAAGACCTCGCCGGCGATGAAGAGCTCACGGCCGACGCGGCGCTCCAGCCCGTAAAAGTCGGTCAGGCCCTCTGCGTCGGCCTCGTCCGTCCAATCGGTCCAGAGCTGCTGGAGCTTCGCCTTGAGCGGAGATTCCGTATCGTCAGGCTGCGGCTCGTCCTCGAGGTTCGGACCGCCATTGGCGCCGATCACCTCAACGCCGCTCTTCGGCCCGTTGTTCGTCTCCGGCGGCGGGTTCCAGCTTGGCACGATACCGGCGCCGATCAGGTTCGAGGTGAAGACCTCGACGGCATTCGATGCGTAGCCGTTGTTGCGGACCAGGTAGCGCGCTCGCGACAGCGCTGTCGCACCGGAGGCCGAGATCAGCGTGTTGACGTGAACCCGGCTCGGCACCCAATTGGCCATGCGCCGCGCCATGCGACCGGCCTCGAGGCCGTCGCTGAAGGCTTTCGCCTTCCCGCCCATGAAGGAGAACAGACCCACCTTCAGAGATCCTTGCAGACGATGATGCGACGGGACCTGCGGGTCGGCGTCGACTGCAGCGTGCCGATTTGGGCTTGCACGGCCGCGATCGCGTCGCGCAGCTCGGACATGTCGCGAAACTCGGCGCGCTTGTCGCCGGAGCTCGACGCCTTGATGCCGGTGGCCTGCAGCTCATAGAGCGCGTCGAGGCGCGCCTGCAGCTGCTCGAGGGAAGCGGGCATGATCAATCCATGTAGTTCGATCGAGAGGAGCGCCGCACCAGCGGCTGTCGCGCCGGCGCCGGTGTCGATGCTGGAGCGGAGCCCGCGGCCGCGGCTGGCGCGCCGGCCGGCGGCGGGCTGTCGTTGTGGGGAACGCCGAGCTGGTCCTCGAGCTCGCGAAACCTGTTCGGCCGCCAACGGTCCCAGCCCCGCATTGCGGCCAGCGCGCGCGCGTAGTTGGCGCAGTCCAGGACCTCGTTGCGCCGGCCGGACATTACGGTCCAGGTGCGACGCGTGCGGCCGCGGACCACGTTGACCTGCAGCTCTTCCGAGGTCAGCTGCTTGACCTGGTCCTCGCTGACATCTTCCGGGAGATGCACATAGCCGGGCGGGAACGCCTTCCCCTCCTCCGGCCGGTCGAGGCCCAGCTGGCCCATCAGCTCCTGTTTGCAGTACGACGACCCGACCTTCACCGTCTTCAGGCCGCGACGAAGCTTCTTGCCGTGCACGGTGACATCGAGGGCGCCGACGCCGATGTACGGCATCAGCGAATTGTCGTGGCCGTCGACGGCGTGGACGTTGTTGCGTCCCATCTGGCTGCGGACGAAGGCGCCGACCTCTGCGGCAAAGGCGCCGGAATCGATGCCCCAGTCGCGGACCGACATTTCAGCGCCGCTCTCGCGGCGCCAGACATCGTCGAACATTTTGGCGAGCTCGTCCCAGGTCGCCTGTTGGATGACCTGGCCAGGAATGACGCGGTGCTCGATCAGCCAGCGCTCACGATTGCGGCCGAAACCCCAGACACTGATCTCGAGGCGATCCTTCTGGACGTCGACGCCGGCGAACAGGATCAGTACGCCCGATGGCACCGTGCCGGATCGATAACCGCCGCGGCGGCCATACACGCGATCCCACTCGGGTGCTTCACCGGCCACCTTCCAGGTCCTGGCGAGCTGCGTGTTGTAGAACGTCTTCAGCTCCTCGATGCCGGCCTTTAGCGCGCTCCGGTATTTCTTCACCAGCTGGCGGATGCTCTGCTTCGGCGCGTAGAGCTTCGAGGCGATTCCGCCGGCGTGGTCGTTCGGGACCGCGCGCTTGCCGCATTCACTGCAGACGGCGTATTCGACACCGGGCGCCGCGGGCTCGCGGATCCATATCTCCGGCTTCTGCTTCTTGCCGCAGCAAAAGAACTCGCGGGTCTGGCGCCAGGTCACCCGCTCGAGCGCGCGCAACCTGTCGGCTTCTGTCCATACGACCCCGCAGCATTCGCCGATGTAGGCGGCCGTGTCGGGCTTGGGCCGGTCCTGGGCATCCTTCTCGAAGCGGACCTGCTCCCACTCCAGGACCTGCCAGGTCTTGCAGTGCGGGCATTCCACGAAAGGCTTGCGCTGGTCGCTCACCTCGTAGGACTTGGCGATCGCGCTGCGCCCCTCGACGGTGGGCGAGCAGACGCGGGCGGACAGGCTGTTGGCGGCGAACTCGGCCTGGCGCTCCTCTGCCAGCACGATCGGCGAGCCTTCGTTGCCGGCCGACAGCGGGTACTTGTCAATTTCGTCGAACAGCACGATGCGGATCGGCCGCATCGCGAGGTTGGTCGGGCTGTTGGCGCCGACCATCGTGATATGCCCGCCCGGGAACTGCTTGTGGGTGAGCGTGTTGCCGGCGTCGCGCGCTTGGCTGCGGAAGATATCCCGCAGCACAGGGGTGTCGCGGATCATCGGTGCCAGGCGGTCCTTCGAGAAAGTCTCGGCCGCCGCGTCCTTGGGCTGCACTACGAGGATAGGGCATGGATCCAGGTGCATGTAGTAGCCGGCGACGTTCTCGAGGAACGTGGTCTTGAGCAGCTGGGTGCAGGCCTGCAGCGTAATGACCTTCACGCCGGGCTCGGTGGCCCACAGCATCGGCCCGCGCGCGACCTCGACCCTGGCGACGATGAAGCGTCCGCCGTTTGAAGATTCCTTCGAAAGCTTTCGGTTCTGCTCCGCCCAGTCGACGACGGTCATGTTGGGCGGAGGCCTCAGCCCCGCGCGCCACGACGTCGCGAGATCCTCAGCCTGGCGGAGCGAGCTCGGGAGCAGCGGGCTTGCCGAGCTCGTCGAGATGCTGGCGGACATACTTCGTCAGGACCTCGACCAGTTTGCGATCGTCGACCTCGAGATCCGACGCCATCAGGGTGACCACCCGGACCGGCCATGCCAGCCAGGCGTCCCGCAGTTCGCGGGCCTGGTCAAAGAACGCCTTGTTCGCGGCGGCGCGCTCGACCAGCCGGCCGACGTCCTTCTCAAAGTCGACCGCGCGTTGCCGCGCCAGGTAGTTCTCTTTGACCCGCTGGGCACCGGCGAAGGGCAGCATCCTGCCCTCGGCCAGCTGCTGTTCGAAGTCGCCGTCCGCGGCATCGGTCCCAGGCGTTGCATCCGGGCGGCCTGGCGTTGCATCCGCGGATGCAACGGTGCGCGGCTTCGTTGCAGCCTTGGTGCCCTTCAGCTTGGCCGGACGGCGCCGCGACTGGCTCAGATTGACGTTGTTCTGCCGGTCCTCAAGGACTTGAGCCAACACGACTTTTCCATCGTGGGACCGGACGGCGCCGCTCTCGACCTGGCGGCTCAGTGTGGACTTGTTGACCCCGATCTTCCGGGCCGCCTCGCTGATGGAAATCAGCTCCAAAGGCGTTGCATCAGGGGGTCGTTGCATCAGATTTGACCCCCGGAGCTAGCGACTTTTTGGGGCCGGGCCACCGGTTTTGCTTTGCGCCCCGGGAGGACCCGCGCTAGCCGGCTGCGACAAGGCGGTGATTGCGCGCCTGGCGGCGCTCACGCTTCGAATTTGCCGAAGCGAGCCGCGCTTCCGCATCTTCGGATTTTGCGGAGATGCGCTCGAGATTGCGGAAATGAGCGCGATCTTCCCGTTCGATCCGTTCGCGATCGAACGGACTAACAGCCAAACAGTTCTTCAGAGCCTGCATGCTTCTGATCTCGCTATGGATCGGAGCAGCTGCACACCGCAGCTGCTCCGCCGAGTGCGGCGCGTAGAGCGTCAGCGCTTGGTGCGCGTTGCTGCTGACTTCCTTCGCGCCGTCGATTTGGCAGCCTTCTTGGTGAACTTGGCCTTGGCCGGCTTGCGCTTCGTTGCTGTCGTGGCCATGCTCTCTCCTTTGTTAACGCAGGCAAATCACCTGCAGGGGGGAGAGAATCATGGCCGACTACACGGAGCAAGTCGTAATCAAGGACATACTCGAAGTAGTGAAGGCTCTGAACGACGCGTCTTCAAAGGCGCGCGAGCTCGGCATCGAGATCGTGCTCACAAGCGAGGACCAACACTTTGTCGGCCAACGATCGCTGCGTACGTTCCGCGCCAAGGCGGTGAAGAGCCAAGAGCTGGATTTGGCTGGAGTCCGATAATCGCCCCTAGCGGACGCCAGGATTATGCTGCTCGCGGTTGACCTGTCGATCGACGGTTCGGGCGCCTGGCGAGCTTTGTACTGTGACGAACTGGCTTCGTCTTTCCCCTGTGCCGAGCCCGCGCAATCAGCACGCTGGACGATCGCTCGAGCTCGTTGCCTCGGTTGTATCCTTGAGTGGTCGCGAGATCGCTGTGCGTGGCCGCCGCGCGAATATTGTCGGGGTTGGCGCCGGCGTCGAAGCCCTCGCTGATGCCGCCATGGCGGCTGTGCATGTTGCAGACGTTGTCCGGAACGCCTTCCGATCTGGCGATGGTGCGCCAAACGCGCCGGAACTCGAACGCGAACCAGGGCAGCCCGCTCGTTTCGTTCGTGATGATCGGCCCATCCAGTCGTTTGATCAGGCGCACCGGCCCCCGGCGGGACACGATACCCATACGCCGGAGATCCTCCAACACCATCGGCGCGAGCTTGAGGTCGACCACGACCGGCTTGTCGGTCTTGGAGGTCTGATGCCGCAGCACCAGGTCGTCGTCGATCTCCGACCAGAGAAGACCCCTCACCCACTTTTCCTCGCCGATGACGATGCCGGCGCCGCCTTCCTTCAGCTCGGCCGGGAGATATTCGCCGATCACATCCTTCTGCCGGAGCATTAGATCGAACTGCAATGCCTGCGCCAATGCGACCGAACCCCAGCCGCCGCGCCAGGCACGCCCTCGGACCGCGACAGCCTGCTCGGCCGTGATGCGCTCAGTGCGCTTTGCCGGGCCCGGAAATCGCATCGCCGACATGACCTGTCGGATCCGCACGCAATCCTTGTCCTCCAGCAACGTCATCCCGAAGCCGAAGACGGTCCGGATCTTCTTGATGAAGGCCCGCGCCGCCGAGAACTTCGTTCCGTCCAGCCACTCGCCGTGCCACTCCAGCAGCGTCTTCGCCTTGATGCGGCGAAGCTTGACGCGCCCGTAGCGACGGTCGATCTGCCGGAGCAGGTTACGATGGTTCTGTTGGGTCGAGTAACGGAGCTTGTGCCACCGGGACAGCGGATGCGACTGGTAGCGCTTGATCAGCTTGCGTAGCCTCATCGCGTCCCTCAACGAGAGTCGGTGCGAAGATGATTGGGCTGATAGGTGAAAGATCACGATCGGCCAGCGGGGCCGATCCCTGAGTTGAGTGGACGTTCCTTGGAACGAAGGCTAAGCGTAACCGGTTGGAGCTAGCCCCATGAAGATGGAATTTTACCAAGGCCAACCGCTCGACCCAGACCAACTGGAAGCACTTCGCATGCAGATCGAGAGCTTCGATAGCATCGAGGTCATCGATCCGGAGATCCGCGGCATCGTTGAACGAAACTGGCCCCACCTGGTTGCGAAACTCCCTCCAGAGGACGCCTGAGTGGATCGCATCCGCGGCCTTGAAGGGAGTGCACCGTTAACCTTCACCGCCTGTCACGGAACGGTTAGCCAAACAGCACGTTGAACTCATGTTGCAGCCACGATACCGCCGCAGCGAGCCGCCATCCCTGCTTAGGAGGGCTGCCCTAGGAGAACTCATGGAAGAGACTGCAATCACGTTAGTCGCTGTCGCCGTCGCCGCCCTTGCTGGACTGGTATTTGTCACCAAACCGTCGCTGACCTTCTGGCAAAACGACGAAAGCTGACGCCCCAATACCCAATTCCTGCCAACTAAGCCCGCACGTCGTTGCGGGCTTTTTGCTGCCAGCGAAGGGGCGACCGGCTTGCAAATGTGCGATATGCTGCCCTTTTTGACGGCGGGGTTGCGGTGACGAACTCGGAAATTGATGTCGCTGGGCAGCTTTATGCATCGATCATGGCGGAGATAAAGTTTCGCTTGGCAGAAATCGACCGCTACATCACACGCGGCAGGGCTGGGGACGATCCCGCCCCAATGTTTAGTCGGGAATTCTGTTACCTTCATCTCCGTAAGATATGCGACTTGGTCGCTATGGGATGTCTGGTTGCCCATAGGGACATTGATGAAGTCAAGATGAGGCAAAATCAACGGTCCACGAAGGAGATCGTCAACGCGCTGGCTGGGCTGCATCCAAGATTTCTCCCTTTGGCCACGGACTATGAACCCGCGAATCCAAGCGACCCAAGCGGGCCAGATGGTTTCTTTTTCCGCTTTCGCGATAAGCCTGGATTGACGCAAACAAGATTGCTGGAGATCCACGACCGATGTGACGAGGCGTTGAATTCTGGCGGTCTCCCTCGGCTGAAGCACGAGCGCGAAGCGACCATCATCGACGTCCGCGAAGTCGAGTCGCTCGCGCAGGAATTGAGAGAGAGCTTATGGTGTCATATCATTGGGCGGCGCGATTGGCAGGGAGGCCTACTTTGTAGGTTTGACCATGAGATTCCGGAGGGGGTGGAGGTCGCCTCGATCGAGAGCCGCTTGCCCGACTACCCTTTCCTCGTCGAATCGAAGTCGAATGAACTAGACCCGGACCATCCTCTCAGCAGTGCTTACGAGCTCATCGAGAATTCCAAAAAGCGGCTCTCTGATCTGAAGCACCTAATCGATACGCATATCGCCGAGACCCCTCCGGTTGATCGGGTGGATACAATGACCGATCGTCGGTACGGTTTTTACAAGGTCAAGTTTGTTCCTCTTCCAAAGGAGATGCGCAGAGCCGCTCGCGATGCCATCCGTGACCTCAGAGATGCCCTGGATCACGCCGCCTATGCTTGCGCCGACGTTCAAAAGAGAACTCCGTTCAATACCAGTTTCCCGTTACACCCTGAGAAGTCCAAGTTCGGTCCAAAGCGGAGCAACGAAGGCATCCGACCAGAGATATTGGATGTAATGCTGTCCTACAAAGGATATGGCGATGAGGACGGAAACAAGCTGCTGTACGCCATCAGCGACATTCGTAACTCAGACACCCATCGGCTATTGAGTCCCTTCGGGTTCATGCCCCTGTCTTGGGGCGCGCCATCCGAGATGAGACTCGAGACGATCATGGAACTCTGCCAATCTGGCGTGACCGATCTGATCACCCAGCCGATCATTCACTTTCCACCTCTATGGGACGCCAGATCCCATGAGATGACACTCGTAACTTTCGATCAGCGTGTGGTCGACCACATCGAATTCCACGTGACGCCGTTTATTTGCTTTGGTGAGGCGGGCGAGCTCGGGCATTTGATGTGGCAACCCCCGGTGGGGTCGATCAATGCAATGATCGATCTGGTTGAGGGCATTGTAGCGGACGTCCGGAAAAAGGCGGAAGAGATTGGGCTATTCCGTGCTGTGGGGAGATAGTTTCGGTGGCCAGGACGCTTACAATCCAAAGGTCGATCGGCGCTGCCGCGGCACGAGAGCTGCTCTTCTTTTTCGTACGGAACGCCGACCACAGCCTGGGCGATCATCTTCGAACGATGTCAGACGGAGGCATCGCCGCGACGCTTAAGCTTCATGGATATCCTTGGCAAGGAACGATTGATGCCCTCGCTGCGAATTTCTTCTTCACTATCCCGGAGTTGGAGAATTTGGCGTCCCCCTCAAACTTCCGCATCAGCGCCAGCTCAGCGGATGCCTCCGCCACCGGCACAGCAGTCCTCAGCGTAGAAAACGTTCCGATAGAAACAACAGAAATTCGATTGGAGGAGACCGTGCAAATCCGCATCGCATTCTTATCCAATTGGCTATCCGCTTGCGAGGCTCGTGACCGAGCCGTCGAAAAGCTCGATATCGATGCAGTCGCGACCATGCTGGAGAAGGGATTCACAACTCTTGAAGCGTTCCTCGCGCTTAGGGCTCACGTCTACAACGCGGGGCGTCCTGAGGCAGAGCATCTGATCGATAGTCGATCAAGGCGGCTTTCGACCGAGGACAAGATCAAAAAGTGGATGCCGAAAATGGCTCCTAGTTTCGCAATCGATTTCTCACAGTCTCCATCTTGGCTCAAGGTTCGCAAGCTGAAGGAACTTCGGGACGACTTCGCTGTCCACCCAAAGGTCGGCAGGGCGCTCAACTCGATTCATCAGATTGCGGCGGCCGTGAACGACTTCCGTTGCATCGGAGGTCTTCTTTTCATGATGGTCAGGCAATTCCATGCCGTTGACCGGTCGATCATTCGCGCAATGCAATTTCCGGAAGTTGTCGTGGTGACGAATAAGCCGTCACAATGCTAGATCACCTTTCGGGGTACGACGGCGCCAACCCGAGCAGCCAGCGACCCGCCCGCCGCCGTAGTGCCAAAGAAGAAGGTGGGCGTCAGATTGACCACGGTGCCGTCAATTGTGACAGGTGGCGTCGTCAGTTTGCCTGCATAGGTACCATCCGGGAGCACTTCCACCGGGCTAGACGTTAGAGCGGTGTAATTTCCTTCCGATACCTTCACAAAACCGCTGGCGTAGGCAACCAAGCCCGAGCGTGCGGCATTTACGTTCACACCATTTAGAATCTGGATATCCGCTTCCAGATAGACCTGATCTCCCGCGGCAAAATTTGTGGTGATCTGGCTCGCCAGCTCGAGCCGCACATCCATCGCGTTCGCACCCGTCGAAGCAACATCAAGACGCTGCCAGTTGCCGGGACCACCGTCCGTCCGCGCCTCGATCGACGCAACAGACGTTCCCGTGCCGCCATTCAAGTGATTTTTCCAACCCGTGGCTACGGTGCCCGATGCGCCCGTGCCGGAGTTGCTGCCGCCGGCCCCCTGCATCAAGCCCATGCTCGCGGTAAGCAAACTGCCGCTCGGATTGTGCGCGGCATCGTAGGTGTCGCGCTGCGAGGCGAAGCCGCCGGCGGGCTTGCCGAAGGCCGTGAAGTAATTCGCAATGAACTGACCAGCTAGGAACGCACCGCGCGGATTAAGATGGATGCCATCTCCATAGTTGACAGACAACGGGTCTCCCGTTGCGCTAGCAGCGTCAACGAAGAGCGCCGTCAGGTCGACTACGATAGCGCCAAGCGCAGGCGCGTTTTGGCGGATCAACTGGTTGAACCTGCAGCTCTCAAGAGCAGCCGACGCGCCCGGAGAGAACGTCGATTGCTGTCGAGGAAGGTCTAGGACGACGACCGGCGTAATCCGGGCATTTGCGAGCTGTGCAATGCAGGGTCCATAGATTGCCCATGCCGCCGAGGCCGTACCGCCACCGTTGAAAGTGTTGGTGCCCGTCTCGATCAGAGCCGCAGCGCACCGCGGGGTCACAGCAAGAAGGCTAGCAACCTGCCCGGGCAGATCGCTTACTTGCGTTCCGCCCACTGCGAAGGCGTGGGCTTGCGATAGCTTGAACCGACCTTGCGAGAAGAACTCCAGCCATGTCGCGATCTGGTTGGACTGCTTGCTGTTGGTGACGCCGCTGGTCGAAGGCCAAACATTGCGGCTGTCGCCGGCCGTTCCAAGGGTCATCGGGTTTGACAGCACGATAAATTGCTCCAAAGTTATGTTCGGTAACCCAAGGCCTGTGAGCAGCAGCTTTTGAGGCGTCGTGGCCATGGGTTCAGATCAAAAAGCCATAGAGGAAGATCTGGCGCGCCGTCGCGGTGAACGTGACGCCGCCGACCGTCACGAGCTCGCCGAAGAAACTGTTGAGTCCGCTCGCCAGATTAAAATCCTGTTGATCGGAGAATTGCGTTTTGACGTAGCAGGTGCCGCCGGCGGCGACGGGCGTTCCGAGATCCAGTGCGCCACGGTATGCGGCAAGATCTCCGGACGCCCGCGCCCATGCCGTATTCTTGGCGCGCACGCTCGGCGGCGTCACGCTGTAGAAGTGGAGCCGATAGGCGCCCTCGCCCGAGATCAACGCAGCTTGGTCGATCTTGATAACGGCGCTGAGCACGCGGATGATCGCGCCAGGCGTGACGGGGCGATCATCCTTGTCCTTGAAGACAAGCTCCTTAGCGACGTCCACGATGTTTCCGGCAGGATAGGCCGCGGCGTTCGGCATGAAGCTTGCCGACGCGGAGACGCCAGATGGATAGAGGTTCGACATGAGGTGTCTCCGGAATCGGCTTGCTTAAATGTTGCCGGCGCGGGCCCAGCGGCAGAACTACTTGACGCTCGATGAGCGATCGCAAATGAGGCGTGAGCGATCGGCCTCTTGGCCCGATCTCGAATTTGGCGAGAAGCCCTTCCTTTTCCGCTTCGGCTTCGGCCGGCGCTGCGGGTTCGGGACGGTTTGGGGAGCCGGCCGGAGGCACGTGCGATCGGGGCCTGGAACACCGAGACCGATAGTGGCTGCGAGCGCAACGGCGCCGAGCACGGCGAGGCGTGATTGCTGCGTCATTGCGCCACCACACCCTTGATCGCCCACATGGCGGCTTCCTCGACTTTGGTCTTGGCCAGGTTGAGCTCGCGGCTCGGATGGCCGTTGGGTGCGAGATAGGCGAGCAGCTCGAGGAACGCGGCCTCGGCCGCCTTGATCTCGCCGATGCGCTCGCGCTTGCGGTCGTTGAGCTCGGTGCCGTCCAACTCGGTTACGGCCTCGCTGGCTTCCGCCGGCGGCGCCTGGTCGCCGGACTTGCCGGACGGAATCTCCGGCGGCTTGCCGTTTGTCTTCGCGTTCATGGTTGCCTCTCGTGGGGTTAGAGGAAGTCACCGCCGACGTGATCCTCGAGCTCGTTCTCGCGGCGGTCGTAAATCGACAGGGTGTCGAGCTTGGCGTGCCGGCTGTGCTTCTTGAGCTTCAGCGGATCCTCGCCGGCATCGAGAGCCGACGTGATGAACCCCGCGCGCATCGAATGTCCTGAGAAGGCCGCATCATCGAGCCCGGCCGCCTTGACGGCGCGCTTCACGATCCGGGCGATGGATCTGCCAGAGAGACCCGCAGCGCCGACCCGGCCGTGTCGATCGACTTCGCGGAAAACAGGACCGCTGATGATCTTGGCCGCGGCGATCCAGGCGTCCAGGGCGTCGATGGGCCGAAGCTTCTTGCCGTTGGGCACGGTCAGCGCGGTGCCCTTGCCGTCCTGGTCGCTCTTGGACTGGCCGAGATGGATCAGAACCCCGCTGGCGCGGCGCTCGATGTCCTCGAGCTGGATTGCCACCAGTTCGGAGCGCCGCAGCGCCGCGGCGAATCCGACGAGCAGAATTGCCCTGTCGCGCAGGCCGGCAGTGGTCGGCGGCAAATGCTCGAGCACTCTTGCCAACACCCCGGAGGTCGTCGGCTTTTTGCGGGTCTGCTTCGATCGGATCGTGCGGCGGATGCCGCGCATCGTCGCCTTGACGCCCTCACTGTTCGTGGGGGGCTCGTGATTTGCGGCCTTGTGGGCGCTCCGGATCGCGGCGACCCGCCGCTCGATCGTGGCGGTCTTGCGGCCGATATCGGCCAGATGCGCCAAGTACCGCGCCACGGTGAGAGGAAGCGCCGGCAGCGGGTCTTCAGAAACCTGCCCGCACCAGGTGGTGAAGTCAGCCCAATCGGCCGTGTAGCCCTTGCGGGTATTGGCGGACTTCTCCGCCTCGAGATAGGCGCGCACCGAGGCCATCGGGTCGACGAGCTCGGTGGACGTCACTTTTTTCGACCTCGATCGAGGAGGAGAAAATGAACATCGACGCTCGTGGGGCGGCGCGGACGATGGAACTATGCATTTTATGCATTAATGCAGAAAGGTAGACTTCATCAGTTCGTGGCCTGGATCAGCGCCAGGCCGAGCTCTCGCGCCTTGGCTCGATTGAGCATCGATTGCCCCAGGCCGCCGCCGGCATCCCGGGGACTCCGCGCCATGATGCTGAAGCCGCCGTCGACGTGCTGGTTGACCGACACGAATTCCGGCATGTCGCATCCAGGCGCGGTGTGCGCGAAGACGTTCTTCGCGATCGACGTGAGTTTCATCCGAGAGAGCTCCCATCCGTTCCGGTTACATCCGCCGGCCGCCGGCGCCCAAGCAAAAGGCCGGCCCTAATCCGCTTGCGCGGCTCTCGAAGTTCAATTGCCGCGCTCGAGCAGCTCCTTGAGCTCGAACACGGTCAGATCGTCCGGGCACTCGTCCAAGAATCGGGTCACCGTCGAGCGCACGCGATTGACCGCGCGGCGGGCGGAAGCTGCCCTGGCGGGATCCGCTGATATCTGATCGGCGCGATCGCCGGCCGCAGCCTCGATCGCGTCTCCGATATCCATCAGTCCGCGATGTCGATCGGCTGGACCTTGAGCGTTGCGCTCGAATAGGGCGAGGATGAATTGCCGTCGCAGAGATGGCCGCTGGCCTCGACCTGGATGACGCGCTGCGCGTCCTTGGGCGAGGAGACGTTCTCGATCGACGACTTGAGGAAGGCGTGGACCGGCGCCGGCACGTCGGCCTTGCGCTGGTCCAGAAGGCGAAGCGCATGAAGGCGCGATCGCGCGACGAAGCTCATCGAGAAAGACATCAGAGGGCGTCCTGGTCTTATTTCATCGTCATAGCTTCGCAGTAGCTAATCTCCGAAGGAGATCAGGGTCCGGAACGGCGATGAGGCCGCGCCGCGACACTCCCCGGGTTACGCCGGTCGATGCCGCGAACCGCGCACCGGGCGAGCCGGCCGCGTCACTTGCAGTCGAGGATCATAAGGCAGCGGAATCCTGACCTGATCCAGATTCGCAAAATTATTGTTCGACGAATTGCACCAGGTGCGGCTTGAGCGGCCAGATCTGGCGGCCGAGGATCTCGACCTCGGTCAGCACATTGATGCGCCCCTGGCTGTCCAGGTCGACGATCTTGCCCAGCATCTTGCGCAGCGGCAGGATCTCCACCCACACGTCTCGCCCGGAATAATACGGGGTCTTTTTGGCGCGCATCAGGAGGTTTCGATATTTCGCGTCCTTCTTCTCCTCAACCTCGCGCACCAGGCGCACCACCATCTCGGGCAGGGTCGCCAGCTTGTGGCTGCCGGATTGCATCATGAAGTCGACCACGCCGCGCGCGGACCGAATGCGATGCCAGGCCTCCACAGTCTGCGGCATCGGCACCAGGATCCGGCTCGGAAACATCGAGACCTCGATCTCGCGCGAGCGCCGGCGGCCGCCGGGCGTGCGCTTGTGCAGATGCGGCCAATATGGGTTGAGGCCGAGCTGCTGGATGCTGTCGATCGCGCGCGCCTCGCGCCCTGGCTCGGTGATGACGACGTGCCAGAGCAGCTCGCGCCCGGTGGTGGCAATCGGCTCGGGCTTTACGAGGTCGACATAGCCGACGAAGGTGCCTTTGACCCAAGTGGACGTATCGATGTGGGGCATGCACCGGCCTTTTCTTGTTTCATTGTCTCGAGCCCGAGCTCGACCATTTCGCGGATCAACTCGGCCAGTGATATCCCGCGCTTCTCGGCGGCGGCCGCCAACTCGGCGAAGGTGTGCTTCTCGAAGCCCACTGGGACGCGCGGCATCTGATTGCCGCCCGGAGAATGGCCCTTCGCGCGCATCAGGCGTTCTTGTCGATCGACTTGATCTTGCGCTCCTCGGCATCGAGCGCATCGATTTGCTTGGAAAGCTCGCGCCGCTGCTCGAGCAGCTCGTTGAGCCGGAGCTCGCGGATTCCGGCTTCGACCTCAGGGCTTCTTGTGTCCTTGTGCGGGGTCAGCACCGAAGAGACTTCTTTGGCGAGATTGGCGGCGCGCAGCGCGATGAAGCGGGTCGGCAGGTCGCTGCTGCGAGAGTTGCACTGGACGAAGGCATGCAGCAGCTCCCGCAGATCTGGAAGCAACACCTTCTGCAGTTCGGCGGCTGTGCTCGGCATGCTCATGCTGACCTCGGAAAATACGGGTCGATGCCCCCGGGCGCGAACGCCACCGGGGCCCCGACGATGATGTGCCAGCGATCGAAGCCGGACGGCCGCAGCGGAGTATGCAGGATCGCGCTGATGGCCGCAGGGCCGCTGCGGATGGCGTCCAGGAGCAGCGCCGCCGCAGCGTTGAACACGACCGGCTGGCTTCCGCCGCGGATCCGCACGAACGGCAGCTCGACCTCGAGCGCGCAGCCGCCCTGCTCGACAATGCCGCGCTGGAGGCCCGCATAGACGCGCCCTGGCGCCGGCCGGGGCAGCTGGAATGAAAGATCAAATGAACCGGGGTGGTAACGCATGCACATAACCCCTTGCCGGTGCAGGGTTACGGCAGACCGGTGACGAAGCCGTTAACGCTCTATATGCCTTGGATTGGCTCTCCGGATCGGCTTCAGCTCGCCGATGTCTTCGTGCCGAGCGCACTCCCGGGCTGGGACCCAGACCGACACCGCCCAGTTGCCGCTGTCGATGAGGACGCGCAACCCGTCCGAGGCGACCTCCTCGGCCGTCGCCCGAACGTAGACGGTGTCACCCGTCACCACCTTGCCAGACGGCATGGGCCCTTCCCCCCGAATCCCTATATAGGGGTCGGTGGAAAGCCGCACAAATACAATCGCTTGTTGAGCCCCGTTAACCCGGATTCTAGCGGGGGTCCGCCGGTGCCAGCAGCGGCGCGAAATCCCCCACGAACACCTGCGCAGCGAACCGGCAGATGCGATCCGCGGCGACCTCTTTGACGCCATCCCAAGCGCCCGCATAGTCCGGCCCCTCGTAACGCTCGCCGACGTGGAACGAGACCTGCCCGGTCGGCAGCTCGAGATAGACGATGTGGTGATGGGGATCGCCGCGGCCGCGCAGATCCGCGTCGATCGCCCACCCCCAGCGCCAGCCGAAATCATGCCTGGCAAGCACGCCGACGAGATTCCTGATGCTCCAGTCCTTGCGATCGTACGCCGCGCTTCTGTGGCCCGGCCCGCGGCGGTAGAGCTTGGCCCGCTCCGAGCATTTGCAGGCGCGCAGCAGGTTGACGGCGATGTCGCCGGCATGACCTTGGGCGTTGAGTTTTGCGTACAGCTGCCGCGTTGCCTCATCATCGGAGGCACGATAGACGGTGAGGATCTCGGCGAGCTGCATCAGAGCACGCCCGACAACCTGCTGATCTCCGCAGGCGTCAAAGCCCTCTTTCGTCCCGCGTAGACATCGCGCGCCTCATCGACCCGACGAAGAGGCCCCTTCACCGCTGCCAGGACAGCGGCGAAAAATGGGATCAACCCGACCTCGTGAGGCTTCAGGTACGCCTTGCCGAGCTTCTCATAGAAGACGCCGAGAAATGCTTCGTCGGAATATCCGACGAGCGCATCGAGCGCCCTTGCTTCCGTCTCGTTGATCGTGAACGTGATCCGCAGGTCAACGTCCCGGTCGGCGCCACCTTTGCCATCACAGCATCCCCAGCGCTTGCAGATAGGTCTCCAGGATCGTCTCCGCTTCCGCGCGTTCGTTCGGATCCTGCTTGCGCATCCGCACGATCGTCTTCAGCGCCTTGACGTCGTAGCCGTTGCCCTTTGCCTCCGAATAGACGTCCCGGATGTCATCGGAGATCGCCTTCTTCTCGCCCTCGAGCCGCTCGATGCGTTCCACGATCGATTTCAGCTGATCCTTGGCGAACTTCGTCGCCGGCGCGTCTTCGGCTTCGGATTTTGCCAGCATCGTTAGCCGCGCTCCTTCGCCAGGGCGTCGGCGATCGCCGCGGCCTCGGCCTTGAGCCGCCGCAGCTCGTCGAGCGACGCCAGCATCGTCAGCTCGAGCGCGCCCATCTTGCCGTGCAGCGCGCGCAGGTTTTCAATCGAGTGGCCGATGCGCACGCGGCCGGCGAAGCTTTCCGCTTTCGCGGCACCCGGTGACGGCGCGGCGGCGCCCTCGCCCGCCGCCTGGTGCTCGTCGCTCATGATGCGCTCCTCTTGACGGCCTGCGGACCCAGCATGAACGGCATTGGCCGCTGCTCATCCTGCAGCATTCGCCGAGTGCGATCGTTGACGACGTTGCGAAATTGATCCCGCGTTCCGATGTTGCCGAGCTGATCAGCTTCAACCAGAATTCTGCGCAGCCCGCTTGGGCTCTTGCAGCGCTGAAGCCAGTTCGTGACGGCCTCCGCCGCGCGCTTTTTGGACACCTGCATCCGCCTCCGAACGAGATCGACGCCGACCTCCCCCAACCAGCAGATGTCCGGGTCTTCCGGCCGCCGGGCGGCGATCGGGGTCGGCGCCACGATGGTGCGCAGCCGCGCCAACGCCGGATGCTCGAGGCGCCAGGCGGCGAGGATGGGCCCTTCGTAGTTGCTGACCAGCTTGTCGGCTACAAACCGGGTGGGCGCCTGCAACACGAGTTCGTCCTCCTCGATCGCGACGATCGCGACCTTGCCGAGCCAGCTGCCGAAAACATCATCGCCGAGCTTCCGTCGCAGCTCCACCCCGGGAAGGCCGAGATCGAACGAGGGGCCAGCGGCGCCGTCAGGCGCTGCGCCGCCGGCCCGCGCGTCCGCGGGCGGAAAGGTGTTTAGAAAGGTATCTAGTAAGGTAGGGGGTACATTCTTGCCCCTAGCAGGGGTCGATTCTTGCCCCTTGTTTGGCGCATTCTTGCCCCTGGTTTCCTCAACTAGGGGCAAAGCTTGCCCCTGCTGACGTTCCAATAGGGGCAAGATTTGCCCCTGTTGTACTTCCTCGATTGGCCGGTATCGGTTGTTCAAGCCGACCTTGGTGATCTCGAAATAGCCGGCCTCGCTCAACCGCGCGATTGCCCATTTGATCGTTCTCTTCGGCATGCCGAGGAGATCGCAGAGATAGTCCTGGGACGGCCAGGCATAGCCGGTCTCGTGGTTGACCAGCGCGCTAAGCTCGGCGCCGACGGTCTGCGTCTTACCGGACAGCGAGGGGTCGCGCCTTATCCGGGTCGCGTGCTCGAGCATGCGGTTGTTAAAGGCTCTCTTGGCGGCGTCATAAGCGGTTTCCCTCGTCATCCGCCTCGCCTCCAGTCCGTATCGGGCGGTGGCGGCGGCGCGCCCCAAGCGACAAGCCTGAGATCAAGCGCGCGCCGGATCTCCTGCTCGCGCTTAGCGATCTCGTCCCGCGCCAGGAAGCGGATCACCTCTTCGTCGCGCGACACCTTGATGCCCGGCGCGAAAGCAACGGACCCGTCGGGCAGCCTTGTGCCGTAGCGATAACCATCCGCCGCGACGAGGGCCTCGCCTGGCGGCCATTGCGGGACCAGGAGCCGGCGGAGCCAGGATCGAAGCTTTCCCATCACCTGCCGGCCTCAGCAAAGCGCAGCTCGAAGGGCGGCGCAGTGACTTGCGGGGCTAGCCGCGGGGTCACCGTCTCGGCCGACCAGGCGCGCGCGATTGCCTGGACGCTGACCGCTGCGGCGAACGCGAGCGCAATGCCGATCACGGCGGTCGCACGATCCGCTCTGTCGAGCCCTTGCCAGAATTGATGGAGAGCGGAGCGCCGCCAGCGGTCGCGGAGAAGGTTCATGGAGCGGCCCCCGCCACTGCTAGGCTTGAAAGGCAGCCCGCCGGCGATTCGCACTCGCCGGCAGGCCTGGCATCCCCGCTGCAACAACCAATGAGGATACGTTCGATGGACCAGAAGACGATCGAGGGCTTCGAGCTGGCCGCGTTCACGCGCGAAGAGAATGACGACAGCTTCGCGCTGATCTTCACGCCGGCCGAGGGCGAGCCCTTCCTGCTCTCAATGGGTCGCGTCATGGCCGGCACCATCGTCGCACGGCTGAGCGAAGCCATTCAGCAGCTCGAGCGAGACGGCGTGCCCACCAGCGTCCCGCGAAGTCCTGACCGGATAATGCGCTACAACGCGCAACGGCGCATCGAGCAGAACTCCGGCGAGCCGTTCGTGATCGTGCTGATGGAGGGCGAACGGTCACAGCCGCTGCTTGGGGCCATGACACCAACGGACGCCAATCGTCTTGGGGCGGCTCTGATGGCTGCGGCTCAATCAACCGACGGCCCGCCCCGCGCGGCCAACTAGCCTGGGCCGCCGTCGCGACGAGCTCGTCGACGTCTGTCTGACGAAATTCGGGCGATCGCCCCCGATCGCGCAGGAGATTCATTGCGGCCTCAGCCACTTGGAGGGAAAGGGACGCGAACGCAACAAAACGCCAGAAAACCCAAAAAACTTATCCACAGGTCGAGTGTGATGCGCTTAGGCCTTGCGCGCGATTCGACTCTGTGTCGTCGGCTGTGGTGACTCCGCGGATGTTCCCGCGTACCTCTGCATCACGCCGCCGCTTCCTCCATGTCCGGAGCGATCACCTGCCCCCAAAGCTTGGGATGGGCACGCAGCCGCTTTTTCCGAAGCGCCCAATTCATCACGCAGTAGTAGCGGGACGGGAAGGTTGGGGCCCGCTTCCATCCCTCCACGTTCTTCCAGCCGTCTGGACCGCGCTGCAGCGTCAGCTCGGCCACGACATGTTCGCCGCCAAGCGCCTCCAGCACTTCGATGGTGTTTTGAAGCTCTCGCGACTCAGACCGCTTGCCCATGCACCCAGCGATATTCGGGATTTTTTTGAAATGCAACGAGATCGAAATGCTTGATAGCTTCGAATCTGCGCGCGCTGCACCTTTCGCTGCGATGGCGAAGAAGGCGTCCAAGAGTACAAATCCGGAACCTAAAGAAGAGGTGCCGGGCCAGTCGCAGCGTTTGAAAGACCTGCGGCGCGCTTTTGGATTCGAGACGTCGACGGCGGTCGCCAAATTCCTCAACATCAGCGTACAGCGGTGGAACGCGTTCGAAAACGGCGCACCGCTCAGCAGGGAAGTTGCTTTCCTGCTGGTACGGAAGTTTTCCGGCCTATCGCTCGACTGGCTCTACTTCGGCAAGACTGAAGCGCTGCCGCTTGAGCTGGCGCGACGCCTCGGTGCCCTCGGCCCCCCGGGAAAAGGCAAGACGTCAGCCTGATCTCCTCCGTCGGTGGGCGGCACACCCGGCGGCCGCGGCCCGAACAAATACCCTATAATTTCCTCGACCAGATCCAGGACGGCCCAGGCGTCCTCGATTTGCTCGGGCAGCATCGACGCGATTTGCAGCGCCTGTCGTTTCTGCCAGCTCGGGTCGGTACTCATAAACAAAACCCCCGATCGTCCCCTCACTCAAACCGTTGAGCTTCCTACCTAAAGTAGCGTTGCGCAATTCACCTCTTGTATGAGGCGAGTTTGAATATCGGGATTTTCTTGAAATTCGGATTGCATTTCAAAATTTTCTTGAACATAGTTGCCCTTGTCCGGCGGTTGAGTCGGGCGGCCGGCAATCTGGCGAGAGCCGGTCAATTCCAACCGAGACTGCTGCCGGCAACTTCGTAAGCGTCCGGCACCACGCGCGGGTTGGTCCCAGCAGCCCTGGGTTCGACCGGCAAAACCAGCCCGCGCGTCTTTCTTCACACCGCATGAGGGGAAGCCATGCGTTCCGATGCCGATATTCCACGCACGCCCTACGCCCGCGGCGAAGCCGACGGCCTTGCCGGCCTGCCCGGCCCCGCGTTCCCCAAGGCCGACGCGCACTGGGACGCCAAGCTCTACAACCGCGGCTGGGAAGCCGGCATCAACCGCCGCGCACAGGCCGCGGCCCTGGGCATGGTTCTGGTGCAGGTCGACGACTTCTCCGCGCCGCTCGAGGTGCAGCTATGTCGATGAATCGATCCATGACCGCCCTCGACATCGAACTCGCCGCGCGCCACCTCACCCCGCCGCTAATGTCCCTCCTGAAGGACGGGTTGGTCGCTGCGATCGGGATCGACGTCGTGAGGGCTGCAGCCGCCGGTTATATCGTTCGCGAGACCGGCCAGACCGTCATCCGATCCGGCGATTTGAACGCGCTCGAAACCGCGCTGCTTCGCAAAATCATTGGAGCAGTCGGATGATCCGCGCCTATTGCTACGCCTCCGGCCTGATCGAGTTTGGCCTGGCCATTCCCAAGGGCCCCACCGTGATCGCCCGTGGACCTGAGGCGCAGCTCCGCGCCTTCATCGGCGGCAACGCGCGCCAGGCGCGGCTCTACCGCAACCGCAAGACGCTCGACCTGGTCGTCCCCGGCATGCCCGAGGCCGAGAGCCAGCTCGCGCTCGATACCGCGCTGGGGGCCTGGTCGAAGTGGATCGCGGCGAATGCACCCAAGGGCGTGCGGGTGCTGCGCCGATGACCCGGATCTCTTTCGCATCGCTGATGACGGAACGCGCGGAAAACTGCTTTCGCGAGATCCTGGCTGCGGCCCACACCGTTCGCGCGGCCGATCCCGACGGCACCTATGCCGATCGCGGCGCGGTGCTCGCCGAAATCCGGCTGATCAAGGCCAAGGCGCGCGAGGCCGAGATCCTGCTGCGCGCGTCCCGCAGCAACTTTCCGCTGATCGACGGCAGCCTGTCGTCGTTTTCGGGGCGGTCCGATGTTTAACACGCTTTCTGCGGGGATAGCTCAAGACAGAGCGCCGGCGCCTTCCCGCGCCGGAGGTGAGGTATCGAATCCTCTTCCCCGCTCCACCGCTTCCGATCGCGATGCCTGGGAGCTCGGCCGCGACGACGCGGTCGCCGCGCGGCCCTGGCGCGTCACGCCCGACGAGATCCTGGCGCGCACCTTCGGCGGCGATCGCGATGTCCTGTCCTATCTCGTCGGCTACCGCGCCGGCGAGCTCGACCGCCTCAATGGGAGGAGCCCATGCGCTGCGAAGCCATCGAAATGACCGCGCGCCCGCGCACGGCCGGCATGGCCTGCCATGTCTGCGGCTGCACCGACGACAACGCCTGTCCGGGCGGCTGCGGCTGGGTCTCGATCGACCCGCCGCTCTGCTCGGCGTGCGAGCCCAGGGCGATGGTCGAGGATGACGCGGAGCGGCCTCAGCTCGTGCTTCCCGCCAACGCGGGCTTCTTCAGCGCGCAGTATTGCCCGGCTTCGCGAACGCCGGCCCTGCACGCGCCGATCTTCGTGGACGAAGACTCCGGCCATTGCGCGCGCTGCCAGGAAGGGTTCTTCCTATGATGCAGCGTGCACCCGAGATCACCCAGGTCGGCCGCCTGGTCCGCTCGATCGAGAATTGCCGGATCGCGGCAGCCCGGCTTGAAATGCAGCTGTGCCGCTGCACGGCGCCCTCCCCCGAGCATCTCTGGCGGACCGTCCGCCGCATGCGCGAGGTCGCCGACAAGCTGGAAGGGCGCACGCCATGAGCGGCCCGATCACGCGCGAGGATCTTGTGGCCAGCAAGCTGGTCTTCGTCTGCCACGTCGACGGCAGTGATTTCTACGCCAACCATTACCGCAACGAGACGTATCCGCGGCTGACCGGCACCGTCAGCGGACCGCGCCGGCGCCGGTCGAAGGTCGAGCCGGGCAAGAGCTTCTTCGTCGACGGCGTCCGGGTCACGAGCTGCAGCGAACTGCTGGAGCGGCTGAACAAGCCGCAGCTCGCGGTGGTCGGCGGCAGAGAATCGGCAAGCGCGGGCGCGCCATGATCGACACCGAGCCCGACCGCACCGAATCGGATGGGCTTTACGTCGGCTGGGACGAGTTGCGCCGACGCATCGCTCCGGGACTGGGCCGCGATCGGTTTCGCGCGCTGATCAAGGAGAAACAGGCGCGAGCCGGTTTTCCACCGCTCCGTGAGGAATGGGGCGGTTTTTACTGGCCGAAGGTTCGGCGCTGGCTGGACTCGGACAACGAGGTTGGAGCAGATGATTTCCGCGGATTTGTCACAAACGCCCAGGACGGGCCGGAAAACTTCGATGCCCCGCCGCGGACGCGCGCCAGGCCTCAAGCGCGGCAGACACAACCTGCCTTACTGGATCGCCAAGCAGATCCTGCGCGACCCCATGGGCTACCCCGACATCTGCGTCCCGTTGCCACCGGACGCGACTGAAGACGAGCTCGTCGAGCTTTGCCAGCAGCACACAGCTCGCTTGCGTACCTGGGTCGCTGAGCGCACCTCGGTCGCGGAGCAGGAGCCCTCGCTGACCCGAACGCGCTACGACGGCACCGTTAAATCGGCCTGCCAGATCTATCAGGAGCACCCCCTCTCACGCTTCCATCGCGTCAAGCACAATACCCGGCGCGGCTACCTGGCGGATATCAAGGTGATCATCGGCACCGTCGGCGCCAGGCTAATCAAAAATGTGACCGTCCTGGACGTCGAGCATTGGTACCAGCAATGGCGGAAGGGCGTCGTCACGATCGAGGTCGACGGCAGTCAAACGGTCGGGCCGGAGCGTGTTGATCGGGCGCACAATGCGGTCGCGATGGTGCGCATGGTGATACGCTTCATGGCGGCGTTGCGTCATCCGGAGTGCAAGCTTCTCGCTGACGAGCTCGCAAAGGTCCAGTTTGAACGCGGAGGAGCTCGCGAGCAGGAGCTCACGTATCAGCACGTTCGCGCATTTATCCGCACCGCTTTTGCGATGGCGGATAAGGGGATCATTCCGCGCGAACGCGCGCTCTACATGTCGATCGGGACGGCATCGCAGTTCGAACTGATGCTGCGGCAGAAGGACATCATCGGCGACTGGTCACCCCGGGCCGCCGAAGCTCGTTACCCCGCCGGTATCTCGATTCTTCATCAGGATGACGAGACTTGGACGGGGTTTTACACGTGGGAAGCCATCCCAGGCTGGCGCTGGCGCACGCGAACCTCGAAGTCGAAGTATCGCGCGGCCGCAGAGTTCGATCTGACGATCTACGACTTGCTCTTCCCGCTGTTGGAACTGGTTTCGGACGATCAGCGCCGCGGCGCGATCGTCAAAGGCGAGCACGGTCTGCCGATCCGGTATCGTTCGTATGCGAAATGGTGGCGCCAGATCGCCAATGCGGCAGGCATCCCGGCCGATATCCAGAGCATGGACGCGCGTGCCGGCGGCGCGACTGAAGCCGAAGAGGCAGGGGTAGACCGCTCCGTCATCCAGGAGGGTTTGACCCACACAAACAAGCAGACGACAGAGCGCTACATCCGTCAACGTCGACGCAAAATCGTGACGATCGCGGAGGCTCGGAAACAGTCGCGCCAATCAGGGGAAGGCAATGGCTAAAGCGAGCGACATTCCAGGGCTGAAGCGGCTGCCGAAGCCCGGCGGCTTTTCGACCTGGTACTGGTCGGCTTCCCAGCTTACCCGCGAGGCCAAGGATTTCACGCCGCGCACCGCCAGGCTTTGGCATGGTCTCGGCGAGCCGGCGGCCGAGCAGCTGACCGTCATCAAAGCCCGCGCGCTCCGGCTCACGCAGGACCTGCAAGAGTGGCAGCTCCGTGCACGGAAGAAGCCCGGCCGGGGCCTTGCGAAACGTAGCCCGCGCGGTTCGATCTACTTCGTGCGTGCCGCGGAGCGGGTCAAGATTGGGTTTAGTAAGGACGTGCGCCGCCGCGTTGCGGAGCTGCAGACGTTCTTTCCGGAGCCGCTCGATCTCCTCCTCGTTCTGCCCGGGTCGATCCTGAACGAGCACGCGATGCATCGCCGTTTCGCAGATCTGTGCATCACGCGGGAGTGGTTCCGTTACGAGGAGCGGATCGCGCGTTTCGTCGCCAAGAACAAGGTCAGAACCAGTTTTTCAGAATCGCACGATCTTTCAGAATCGGGCGAAAAAAGAGGCGTTGAATCATGTCTTTAGCGGTAGGGCTTGGTCGGGGCAGCTGGATTCGAACCAACGACCTGCAGTACCCAAAACTGCCGCGCTACCAGGCTGCGCTATACCCCGAATGTCCGGCGAGCCCCGTCGATACACGCTTCCCAAAGCGCCAGCAAGCCTTCCAAAGGCGCCAGCAAGCTTCCCAAAAGACCGTCAGGACGGGGGCAATGGCCCTGCCAATAGCCCCTTGCCCGCCTACTTGCTGCCGAACAGCGGGTGGCCGACGCGGTCGCCGGCGCGGATACCATATTTTTGCGCCGTCCCCGCCACAACCTCCAGAACGGCCCGCGCGGGCCCCCTGGATGAGATGATCTTTGTCGACATCGGCTCGGTATTTTCGGCGATGCGCAGGATGCGGCCGTCGGCGCGAATGAAGATCATGTCGAGCGAGACGTAGGTGTTCTTCATCCACATCGACACCTCCTGCTCGGGATTGAAGTCGAAGAGCATGCCTTTGCCGTCCGCCAGTTCCTTGCGGTACATCAGGCCGGTCTGCTTCTCCTCCTCGGTGGTCGCGATCTCGACCGAGAACACCTGCACGCCGTTCCTGGTGACGATCTCGAGCGGCTGGAAGCTGGCGGCGCGGACGGGTGCGCTCGCGACGGCACAGCCGGCGATGACGAGGATGGCGGCAAGCCAGCCCTTCGCAACGGCGAAGACGGCCTTTCGATCGAAATTCATGGATGGCTCTCGAGGCGTGGGACTGGACCAGTCCTTACGTGGCGGTCGCCGGAAAAGCCAGAGGCGCGCCGGCCAGCCAGCGCGCCTCTGCTCACGATCGCGGGAATGGAATTAGTGGGACGAAACCGGCGATCCCGTCTCGGGATGGATCTCGGCCGCCATCATGCCCTTGGAGCCGGGTCCGAAGCGGACCAGGACATACTGGCCGGGCCGCAACTCGGTCATGCCGAAGCGGCGCAGCGTCTCCATGTGCACGAAGATGTCGGGCGTGCCCTCGCCGCAGGTCAGGAAGCCGAAACCGCGGAGCCGGTTGAACCACTTCACCTGAGCCCGCTCCAGGCCGCTGGTCGCCGTCACCGTGACATGGGTGCGCGGCGGCAGCATCTGCGCTGGATGGATCGCCGTGGATTCGTCCATCGAGACGACGCGAAACGCCTGGTAGCCCTTGGCGCGCTGAATGCACTCGACGACGATGCGGGCGCCCTCGTAGGCGGTCTGGAAGCCGTCGCGCCTAAGCACGGTAACGTGCAGGAGCACGTCGGGCCAGCCATTGTCGGGAACGATGAAGCCGTAGCCCTTTGAGGCGTCGAACCATTTGATGACGCCGTGAACCTCGACGAGGTTGGCGCTGCTCTCACCAAGTCCGGTGAACGGACTGAGTGCGCTGTCGCGACCGCCACCGCCGTGTTCGCCCACCGCGGGAACTCCGACCTTCTTGGACTCAAATCCGTCCGACGACCCCATAACCCCGGACCCCACACATGCCATGCAACCCGCCTGAATGGCGGCGCCGAATCACGCGTCTTTAGAGAATCTTCTCAACTCGACGCGACGCGAATCTTTCGACTCAAAAGATAACACTCCCGGTTGCGACGCATAGACAAAAAAGAGATTCGGCGGAACCTATGAACAGCTTGCACAGCCGCGAATCAAATTGCTGCCTCAATTACCGACAAAGGGCCCGAGCGTTTCGCCGATGTCGTGGCGGATCACGAGGTCGGCGATGTCGTCCTGCTCGGTGGGCTCGCGATTGACGATCACCAGACGTGCGCCTGATCTCTTCGCCATCATCGGAAAGCCCGCGGCCGGCCATACCACCAGCGAGGAACCGATCGCGATGAAGAGGTCGCAAGCTTGCGACAGCGCAGTCGCGCGCTGCATTTCGTCCTCGGGCATCATCTGGCCGAAGGAGATCGTGGCGGTCTTCACCGGCTCGTCACACGCGGTACAGTTGGGCGCGGCGCCCTCCTCGTCGAAGCGGCGCTTGACCCAATCAAGCGGATAGGCCTGACCGCATCCGATGCAGCGCGCATAGGTGGTGTTGCCGTGAAGTTCGATCACGTGGTCGCTCGCGACGCCTGAGGCCTGGTGCAGATTGTCGATGTTCTGGGTGATGATCGCGGGAACCTTTCCCGCACGATAGAGCGAGGCGAGCGCGCGATGGCCGCGGCCGGGCCTGGCCGCCGCAAAGACCTCCTCCATCGCGAAGCGCCGGCGCCAGGATTCGTCGCGCGCCTCCTGGCTGGCGACGAACTCGTCGAATGGGATCGGGCGGTTGCGGGTCCAAATTCCGCCCGGCGAGCGGAAGTCGGGGATGCCGCACTCGGTCGAGATGCCGGCGCCGGTGAACGGCACGATCCGTTTGGCTTCGGCGATCATGTCGCCGAGACGCTCGACGCCGCTGCGAAGATCCGATGCAATCAACGCGGCCTCCCGTTTTGCTTTGCCGATTGGCTTGGCCGATCGGTTTTGCCGATTTGTTTTTGCGCTAGCTGCAACATGCGCAAGCGACAAGATTGTTGACGCGGTTATCCACCGCGGCGCACGACGTGGTCGGCAATTTTTTCCGCCCCTCGCTTATCACAATCCTGCAATGCCTCCTCCCCATTGACGCCCCAATCAGAAGCGCCAATGCATGTGTTGACGCGACTCAACGTGATTGCGGCGGCAGTGCTTGAGTTCAGTAGGACACATACTCACGTGCAGAGGGGATTTGAAATGACCGAGGACGAACAACGTAAAATCCGCGAACGCGAAGAGATCGCCGCCCGTGTCGCCGCCTTCCGTGCCACCCAGGAAAAATTCAAGCGCGAGCGTGACGAGTATTTCGTGTCGACGCTCGACAACGCGCGCAAGGTGGAGCGGCCCTCGCTCTGGCCGTAACGACACACATCACCGACATGAAAAAAGCCCGGAGCGTTGCTCCGGGCTTTTCATTTGGTCAGCCGTTACCAGTGACGGTAATAATGGTGGCGGCGGTAGTACGGTCCATCGCCGTAGTAGGCGTACGGACCGGGGCCGTAAGCATAAGCGGGGCGGCCATAGTAGCCGTACCCCGGGCCGTAGTCGTAGCCGTAAGGATGGGACGCGGCGACGGCGCCCGCGGTGATGGCGCCGGCAGCGAGGCCGAATGCGAGGCCCGGACCGATGCCGCGGCCGCGCGCCTCGGCAGGCGCAGGCGCCGCGACCGCGGTCACGCCGACGGCCGCAACGGTAGCCAGAACTGCCAGTGTCTTCCTCATCATGAATCTCCTCCTTCGTATCTCGCATAGACAACGCCGGCGCGGTGAGATGGTTGCGCGCAAGGCTGTGGAACCGAGCTCGGATTAAATCCGCCACGCATGGAACAGGCGCGCGTTCCGCGAATTGCTTGTTCAAGTGCGGACGCCTCCGCCATCCGGTTGAGGCAACAGCACGAAGACCCCGTCAGCATCACCAATGCTGGCGGGGTTTTCAGTTTCACGGACAGCAAATTGGCAACGCAGCACAATTGCTGCCAGCGGGGAGCGTCCAGGAGGATAAAGTGCCGATATCCAGATTGCTGGCCCGTATCCGCAGGCTGGTTCCGAGATCGGGCGATCAGCATTACGACGAGATCGTCCGCAGTTTCGGTGTCGGCACGCTGCGCCCGCCGCCGACGCCGATGAGCGACGGCGAGTTGGCGCGGGCCATTGCCGAGTTCCTTAAGGAACAGCCGTCGAGCGAGTCCGTAGGCGCCCTCGGCCGGCGGCTCGACCCCACCACCCCGCTTTGAGGCGCCGGTCCGTCTTGTCCGGGAACATGCGCTTCGCGCGCACGTTGGCGTAGCCTTCAAGGAGAAAAGAGGCCGACATGCCCGTTTGGCTCGAAGTCCTGCTCAACCTGTCCGGTTATGCCGGTTTCGTGGCGCTCGCCTCACATGGCACCGCGTGCCCAGGGAATTGCGCCGACCATCAGATCTCCGGCGACGACCGTTAATTCGTGTGAGGTGGCTGGCCCGCCGTGCGCATCAGCCTGTCGGCCTTGACCGCGACACGCGTGTCCTCGAGCTGTGGCCGCAGCGAGACGCTGATCACCACGAAGGCCAGACAAAAGAGCGTGCCGACGATGGCGACGCGCCGGTAGGTGTGGCGGTCGCCTTGATAAAAGCTCGGTTGTGAAAAAGGTGTCATGAATTCGTTCTTGGCAAAATTGCTTGTTGGCCAAAGTCGCTTGTTGGCAAAGTCGTTTCCAGACGTCGCCAGACACACCTATCCCAAGCAGCGGCAAGCGCAACGCGATTGGGCTTTTAACCTAACCGAATAGGGTTATCGGCTTCACGGCAAGCTTCCGTTAGGAGTTCGCCAAGTGCCTTCAGAACTCGGCGAGCCGTCTCAACCTCGCGCGAAGCCGAGGCTGCGGAGCTTGTGGCGATCCGCCGGCCGGCTTTGTTCCAGCTTCACCTGCCTTTCGTTCTCGAAGAACGAATCGGAATCGCAGAAATCGGCGCGAAGCAAGTCTTAACTCTTCGTTTGTGCGCAAATGATCGCATCATCGCAAACGGTCGCGCGCTCACATCGCGTCATCGGATTTCGATCGCGGTGGCACCTGCGGCACCGACGGCCTGCCTTTGCGCAAGCGCGGATGCCGGTCATACCAAAACACTTTTGCGATCTCGGCAAACATCTCGATAAACCAGCACGCATCCATGTCGCGTCTCCCTCGCCTGATCTCATAACGAGGAGACGCCAACGGGACTGTGCCAAGCATCACGCCGGCTGGGTCAGAGAGGGCATGTCCCGCATCGACACAGAAGCCACGGCTTGTTCTGCATCCGACTCCACTTCGTTCGCAAGGAACGAATCGGAGTCGAGGAATCAGCGCATAACGATTCCTAACGATCGGTGAAGGCAGGCGCGATTGCCTGTTATCGTCGACGTAGTGCGACGCTCATCACGCTGCGCGCTTCACCGTCTCCTTCCCCGACAGATCCTTCTCCGAAAAGCATTCGAGGATCTGGATGCGGAGTTCTTCCGCGGCCGGACCTTCGAGCTTCCTGAGCTGATTCCAGAGCCTGATCACTTCGCGTTGTTTCTCGACAGTCATGGGGACCTCCAACCAAATGGTCGCCGCCAAAAGAGATGCTTCACTAGAACAAACTAAGAACAAAAAGTCCAGCCCCTCCCGCGAAATTCGCCGGGCACATCGCCTTGAGCCTTCCGCGCGTCGGCGCGGTTGCTTTTTGGGTTTTCAACCTTAAGTTCGAGAACGCGGCCGGCGGCGCGGCGCTGAAATCCCATCGCAGCCAGCCAGGAAGGCCCCGTGCGAAAGCGCGGGGTTTTTCTTTTGGGGAACGCGCCATGGCCCTCCCCGTTAGTCATTCCGGAGCGAGGGACCGTGACCAGAAAATACTACGCCGTCGAGGTGGTGCGTCAGATCGAGGAGACCGTGGAAATCATGGTCGAGGCGCCGGATCAGACCGCCGCACATGATGCAGCGCTCGCGCACCTGAAGGCGCGCGGCTCCGAGTATCAGTGGCTCAATCCCAAATGCGATCTCGTCGTCTGGCGCGAGCGCCAGGTCGATACGCCGGCGATCGTCGACGTGTCCGTGTCGGCGGAGTAGCAGCCGGAACGAATTTTTTCGTCTCGCGTTGTCAAACCGAATTCAGTGGTGCTGGCGGCATGTCGCGACGCGGCCGACCAGCTTGAAGAGCCCCGGTCCCTAAGCCCGGGGTTTTTCTTTGAGGCGGCCGCCATCCAAGCGATGGCCCGAACAGCAAAGCAGCCACCCGGGCGTTACGCCGGGTGGCTGCTTTGAGAACTGTCGACGCTCGCCTCTGTCCGCCTCTTAGACCAGCAAAGTCAGACCGGCAGATTGTCGGTCATCCCGGGCGGGACTTCGCTTTGCTTGGTCCGCTCGGCGAGAAGCTCCTTTTCGGCCTCGTACCAGAAGGTGTCCATCGTGCCCGCGGGCTCGCCGGCCTCCTTCCAGAGGTGATAGGCGCGGTTTCGAATCTCTACTTCACTGAGACCAGTCATGTGATTTCTCCCTTTCGGAAGCAAAGCCTGACGACGCCCGAGAGTTCCCTAACAGAGTTCCTTATTGGTTCAGCACAAGCAAGCGGTCATTGCAGCACTCCGCGGCAGCACTCCGCGAAAAAGAGGGTCCACAACGAAAACGCGAGCCCTTGGCGAGCCCTTAGACGGAGTCCTTGGCCACCTTCAGCGGCGAGGCCTTCACCGACTTGCTCGCCGGCTTCGCGGCGAACTGCATCGGCTCCTTGGTGAAGGGATTGACGCCCATGCGGGCTTCGGTCGCCGGCTTGTTCACAACCGACATCTTGACGAAGCCGGGAATGACGAACTCGCCGGACTCGTTGAGCTCCTTGTAGCCGACGGTTGCCATGTACTCGATGACCGACTTCACGTCGTTCTTCGACAGCTGCGTACCCTCGGCAATTGCATCGATCAACTGAGTCTTGGTCATCTTCGCCATGTCTGAATTTCCTTCTGTGCGCGCGAGCAGGCTTTGCTCAGGACGCGGTCCAACCGCGCAACGCGCTTCTGATTCATGCCAACTTTCATGAAGTGACGGGGCTTAGAACCCATCGACGCCCAAAACGCAAGCAGGGGGTTCTGGGGGAGCCCGGACGCCCCGGCAAAGATGCCGCAGCTTGCGCCGTTTCCGCGTTGAACCATTTTCTTCCTGAGGCGTCTAACTCTTTGAAGTCCCCAAGCTTCACCCCCATCAGAGAGCCCCGCTTCCCCCAGGCGGGGCTTTCGCCTTTTCTGGGGGACCCGGCCGCGCAATGCCGATCAGGCTGGCCCCAGGTCTGCGCCTGGGGCCGCGCGGGTGACCGTCACAAGGCAGGTTCTCTTTTCCGGTCATCTCCTGCATAATGCGGCATGGCAAAAACAAAAGTGACCTTCAAAACCGTCCGCATTGCAGACAACGACTGGAAAATCCTGGCGGATTACCCGGACAGCGAACAGCGCGAAATCAAGGGCTTCACCAGCAAGGCAGATGCCGACGACTGGATCAACGGCGACCGCAAGATCGCGTGGCTCCGCTCCCAGGGATACGCCAAGTAAAGCGCGCATAAAGTCACGCGCGCATCGTGTGACGCCCTTAGGGGTATGAGGCGCGCTTCGTCCCTCCCCCGTTCCAGATGTTCTTTCCGTGCCGGCGCATTGCCGAGCAGGCGGCAATGCCCGCTTGTCTATCGCCTCGCGGGGGGCGCCCGGTCGAGAAACCTGTTGCCGGGCATGCGCCGTTGAGACTTCGGTAACCTAACCCCTCCAAGCTCCTCTCAGTATCGTTGCGTTGGAGTACCCACAGTGCTGGATTTTAACGAGCTGCGTGAACTCGCGGCCGATGTTCGCGTGTTCGTCGAAATTGCCGAAGACAAGGCCGAAGCGCTGCGCGCCGTCATCACGGCCTATGACGTGGTGCTCGCGATCTTCCCGTCCGGAGAGGGCATGGGCCTCCACGTCATCAAGGGCGGCGAGATCCTGGACCAGATTGCAAAATCACGAACCCATGCGAGCTACAGCCACACCGCCATCGCGGTTCCAGACCTGGAGCATGCGGAAGTGCTCAAGCACTTGACGGGTCCGGCCGACCAGCGGATTGCGGCTTAGAGCGCTTTCAAGCGAAGTCGATAGCGGTTCGCGCGCAGACGAGAATTTTTGCACTCTGGAACGCCCTGTTTTAGGAACAGGGCTTCTGCGCTCCCGTTGGCTTACTCAACCAACCAGGAGTTTGAGATGAAGAAGTTCATCATTGCGACCGCCGCCCTCGGCCTCATGTGCGGCTCTGCCTTTGCCCAGACCCAGACCGGCCCCGCCGCGCAGTCGGACAACATGCAGAAGCCCGGCATGAACAACACGGACAAGGGCACGATGACGAGGGGCACGACGGGCATGAGCCATGACGGCACGAGCAAGGGCGGAATGGTGAGGCCCGACGCCTCCGGCCAGGGCGGCTCCGGCCCCGGCAGCGACCAGGGCGGCACCAAGACCCGCAGCAACATGAAGTAAGCCGGTTTCCTATATCGCTTGCCTCTTGGCCGCGTCGCTCTCCAAAAGGCGGCGCGGCCATTTCATAACGGGTCCCGATGGAAACCTGTCGCCCGAAGCCGCGTTGTCCAACGCACTGCCGGGTGACAACCGGACGCAATGGGGATGTTGGACGCGGCGCATTTTTCCGGTTTCTGCCCGCGACATCAACGCATCGGGACGCGCTGACAACTAACCTGTTCCCGGCAAGTGCACCCTTACAAAGTGCACCCTCAATACTGCACTCCTCACATAGGTGCGCGCACCGGAACGGTCAGGTCTCGCGCGAGTTGACCTATTACCAGGACAAGGAGATCGTCATGAGCGTTGAAGGTAAAGTGAAGGAAGGCGCCGGGTTCATCAAGGAAGAGATGAACGAACACGGCAAGTCCCCTGAGAGCCAGAAGAAAGCCCAGGAAGGTCGCGACTTGCGCAACGAAGGCCGGATCGAAGATGGCAAGCCGCCGAAGACGACGAAGCCCGGCACCGGTCACTAGACCGCGTTTCGAAATCCCCTTTGCTAAACCGCCCCTGGTCATGTCAGGGGCGGTTTTCACGTTCATGACCAAGCGATATGTGACCATGCGATCTTTCGGTGGTGCGATCCTCCAACGATAGCGGACGTCTCGAACCATGCAGCGCGATGCTGGTAGAACGCTCCGGCTGTTGTATGGTCGGACGTTTCTTACGAGGGGCTGATGAAGATTGCCATTGTTGTCGCCGGCGTGATCGTTGTTGCCGCGGCTGTTCTCGTGGCGGTCCAGCCGAGCTTTCTGAAGCCTGCGTCACTGGCACTCGTGCAGAAGTCCGACATCCTCGGCTTTTCGCCCGGCATGACATTCGACGAGACCAACAAGCTCATCACGCAACGTCGCTACCGCTGCCGTCAGCTTCGCGATTCCTACGTCCTCGAATGCGCAGTCGACGGCGCCAAGGTCACGATCTTTGCCGACGACGTCGACCCCAAGAATCCGGACCCCAAACATCCCATCTGGCGCGTCAACGCGGAGTTGAGCAATCCGGGCCCCCAAGACGCTGCCGTCAAATCGATATCCGACCAGTTCAACGCCCAGCCAACCGGGGATGCCCGGGAGGGATGGATATGGACCGTCGGTCGTGGGCTGAAGCTGAGCTACGACGGCGCCGCCTTGAAGCTGGTGGACGAGGCAGAGGAAATCAGGCGGGGCAAGCAGGAAGCAAAGCGCTAGGGAGTGCTCCTGTGGTCGTGCCTTGGAGGAAGGGCACAGCAATCAATCCGCCTCAGATGCATGCCTCACCCTAACGCATCCACACCCATTCTATCGCATCCGCGCAACTGTTCCTTAATGGGTTTCTCGCCTAAATTGCACTATTCTGGAATGAACGTGGCGAGGCTTGGTGCGAATCTTCGCGGGTGTACAGGCGATGCGCGGCGTCGCTGCGCTGTCGGTGGTCTGCGGACACGCGATCAGTGCGCGACCCGACATGGTTGGGCCGGAGCTTGCCGAGGGTGCGCTGACGATACTTGCGAGCGGCGTCGACATCTTTTTCGTGATCTCCGGCTTCATCATCGCGACCACCGCGACGGCACAACACAACCCGCTGGATTTCGCTTTCAGACGGGCCCTCAGAATTTTCCCGCTCTATTGGCTGGTGTTGCTGGCGGCGTTTGTCAGCTCCTCCTGGATCGCGCTGGCGCCGGGCGACCGCCCCGCTCTCGATCTCGGAACCATCTTCGCATGGACCTATCCGAACTGGTACCTTGGCCCAGCCTGGTCGCTGGCTTTCGAACTGCACTTCTACGTCGCCGTCGCCATCGTCCTGGCGATCAAGCCGGACCGGCTGTTCGATATCTTGTTCGCTGGATTCGCCCTGGTCATTCTTGCTCTCGTCTTCGGCCTGGAGGCCGGGATCTACTTTCATCCGCTGGTGCTGGAATTCGGTGCCGGCGTTGTTATCGCCTATCTCCAGAGAAGCCGACGATTGCGCTTTTCGCGCCACTTCCCCGCCGTTTCCGCGGGCCTGTTCGTGGCCGGGTGGTACTGGATTTTCGTGCGCGGCGCGGCCGACCCGCAATTCGCGCGCGTCCTGACCTATGGCCTCGGCGCGGGATTGCTGATCCATGCTGTGGTCGCTGTCGAGATCGAGGGGCGATCCTTCTCACCGGTCCTGCAATGGCTCGGCAAGATCTCGTACGCGTTGTATATCGTCCATTATCTGGTGGTGAAATGGATCGCCAGCTTCGACGGACTGTGGCTTCTGTCGACCGTCGGGACAATCATCGCGGGCATCCTGCTCTCCATCGGTCTCGCCGCCGCCTTGCACGTCGCCGTTGAGGCACCGATCCTCGATTGGGGGCGCAAGCTAAGTCTGATGCGCAGACGCCGATCGCTGCCGGCCGTTCCGTGATCATCTCCCGACGCTGATCCGGGCAAAGTGCGCCCCTGGCTGCGTCAGGGGCCGGCCACGAACAAATAAGGAACAAAAAGCATCAGTCGGCATTGAGCCTGAAAAGGAGAGATCGCCGTGACTCACAACAAGATGGCTGGCAACACCGCAGGCAACACCCAAAAGGATCCGAAGGATTGGGTCTCCGGGGACGACCCGATGACCGGCGCCCAGGAATCCTACCTCAAGACCCTCGCCGAGCAGGCCCACAAGCCCCTCCCCAAGGAGGATCTGACCAAGGCAGAGGCGTCAGAGCTGATCGACACGATGCGGCAGAAGGCCGGGCTCGAGAAGTAAACGGCGCTGCATTTCGAAACCCGAAAGATGGGCGGCGGCTGACAGGGAGGCCGCCCATCGCCGCCTCTCACGAAGCGCCAATTCACCCCCATCATCGCCGGCGAGCGCGGTCCTCTGCGGCAGGTTCGCGGCCAGACAGCTAATCGCTTTCGACGACCCTCACAGCCAGCTCAGCGACCGCACGCCGGCCGGCGGCGACGAGGCCGTCGATCTCGCGTGTCTCGTGCTTGGCGCAGTGGATGATTCGTTCGGCGACATACCGGCGCGCGGTGTAGGCTTCCATCACCTCAGGCATCATCTCGCTGACGCGCTCCAGCGCCCTGTCCATGTGCGACAGCGTTCGCTCGTTGAACTCCTCCAAAAACAACATCACCTGTCCTCAATCTCATAATGAATACGGCTAGTGTGTTGGCGGGCGGACGCCGATCGAGGCATGCACGCTCCGTCCCGCGAGACGGGAGAGCCTGACTCCACCGATGATCTGAAGTGCCGCCAATACTGGAGAATTGCAGGCGTTCGGCCAACGCGGCATTCACAAACGTTAAGCGTGATGCGTTTCGTTGGCACCTGCGGCGTCAGTGCACTGTCCCGTAAGGTAGCCGTCGGTGCTCGCGAACAGCACCGCGATCACGCAGTTAACTGCGTGTCACCGTAATGCGTAATTCCCGACGCATAGGCCAAGATCTGCCCCCACGGTCATTGCCAGATCACTTCGGCAGACCGCGAATTGCCAGCTTGACGACTGTAAGGACAACGAAGGCGGGCGCGCCGTAAACGATTGCATTCACGGCCCAAGTGATGGCGACGCCCAGGAAAACGGAACTGCCAACCGCTCCCCAGAAAAGGTAGGCTGCGGATATGCCCGGCATCTCCCATACCATCACAGCGATGGAGTAGTCGGTGAGCTGCTCCATGACGAGCAGCACCGTCGAGACGAGCGCCCCGATTGCCAGTGCGACGATGAGAACGGATTTCATTGTGTTCAAAGGCCCAACAGCCCCATCAAGATCGGAATCATAAAATAAGCTGCCAAGCCGAGGAGGCCTCCTACGGCAAGCTTCACCCAACGCCGTTGGATTTTCGGCTCGAGCCATGTCGCCAGTTTGACCCAGAGCGCATACGCCCATCCAGCAACAATCGAGCGGATCAGTGCAAACAGAAGCTCACCTAGGATATTGGCCATGGCCGTTAGTCGCGTCATTGCCGCGAGGAGTTCATCTGCGAGCGGCTACACAAGCCTGTCCACCCGTGAGTGAGGTGGCCAATTCTGCGGTTTGCGTCACCGTTCTGACGGCCCGGTTCGCGCTCTGGGGCGCTTCGCGTGAAGGGGCTCGTGGTCTAGCGCTTGAGCACTGCCATCGCAATTCATGCCCTTAGTTCGCACGCTCGGCGCGGCGTCGTGACTGCTGACATCAGGGTGGCAGCAGCGGTGTGCGACGAGCCCCGCGATGCCGCTCAAATCTGCGGTCAACCAAAGGACATGCCATGAAGTTCGCCTCCACTCGCCTGATCGCCACCGACATCAAAAGCATGGTTTCGTTCTACGAAATGATCACCGGAGTTTCCGCCGAATGGCTCGCGCCGGTGTTCGCCAAGATCGTGACGCCGGGCGCCAACCTGGCAATCGGCGCAGCCGAGACGGTCGCGCTCTGGAAAGAAAACAGTGCCGAGCCCGGCGCCAATCGGACCGCCGTGATCGAGTTTCAGGTTGAGGACATCGATGCGGATTATGAGCGCCTGAAAGACAAGGTCACGCTGGTGCACGAGCTGAAAACGATGCCATGGGGCAACAGGACGTTCCAGTTTCGTGACCCCGAAGGCACCGCAGTATCGCTCTTCACGCCGCCGGCCGAGCAGGCCGGAAAGCGCCTCGCGACGCAATAGGCCGCGGCAGCAGACCGCCCCGCACACACTGCCAATGGCGCGTGTGCGCCACTGGATTTACGGTGAAAGTGCATTGAAATTTCGCCGGCTGATTTACTTCATCAGCCGGCTTCGCCCTCATGCACATGTGCACCCGCCCCCTGCCCCTCCTCGGATTTTCCTGCTATCTCCTACTCCCTTCGGCTCGGCCGAACCAAAAACCCTCCATCCACCCAGGGAGCAACAACCATGCGATACCTCCACACCATGCTGCGCGTGCGCAATCTCGATGTCGCGCTGAAGTTTTACCAGGATGCGCTGGGGCTGAAGGAGGTGCGGCGGATCGAGAACGACAAGGGGCGTTTCACGCTGGTGTTCCTGTGCTCGTCGGACGATCTCGAGGCGCTGAAGAAGCAGCCGCAGACGCGCGGCGCGCCGCTGGTCGAGCTCACCTGGAATTGGGACGAGGAAAAATACGGCGAGGACCGCTTCTTCGGCCATCTCGCCTATGAGGTCGACGATATCTACGCAACCTGCGAGAAGCTGATGAAGGCCGGCGTCACGATCAACCGGCCGCCGCGCGACGGCAACATGGCCTTCGTCCGCTCGCCGGATCTGCACTCGATCGAGATCTTGCAGAAGGGCGACCCGAAGCCGCCGCAGGAGCCGTGGTCGTCGATGCCCAACATCGGCCATTGGTAGAGCCTTTCCGCGGGAACCAGCCCCTGCCCTAAGCGTTCTCTCTTCGACAATGCAATTGGAGGAGGACACGATGGGACGCGGAATTTTGTTGTGGATGCTGGGTGTGCCGATCCCGGTGATCATCTTGCTGTGGCTGTTCTTCGGCCGCTGATCGCCTGACCAGCTTGACCTTGCAATGAAAGCTCCGCCTCGGGCGGAGCTTTTTGCATGCGGACCTTTTGCATGAGAGGATCGGCGCAATCGCGCGTCGCTCGCCGCAGTGAATTCCGCTATTACCCGCGCCGAAAGAAACGCCTGGGGAGGATGACGTGCCGGACCAAAAGCTGACGATCTGGGGCCGCGCCAATTCGGTCAACGTGCAGAAGGTGCTGTGGTGCCTCGCCGAGCTCAGCCTGGCTTACGAGCGCATCGACGCCGGCATGGCGTTTGGCAAGACCCGCGAGGCCGACTATCTCGCGATGAACCCCAATGCGCGGATCCCGACGCTGGTCGAGGGCGACTTCACGCTGTGGGAGTCCAATTCGATCATGCGCTATCTCTGCCTCGCGCACGGGCGCGGCACGCCGATCTATCCCGAGGCGCCGAAGCTGCGCGCCAGCGTCGACCGCTGGCTCGACTGGACGCTGTCGATGGTGCAGCCGGTCGACCGCCCGGTGTTCTGGGGCCTCGTGCGCACGCCGCCCGCCGAGCGCGACATGATCCAGTTGCAGAAGGATGCGGATGCCGCCGCCGAGGTCTGGGCCATCGCCGACCGTCTGCTCTCCACGCGTCCGTTCATGGACGGCGATGCGTTCACCCTCGCCGATATCGCGATCGGCGCCTATGCGCGGCGCTGGCTCGGCGTCGAGGGCATCACCCGGCCCGCGCAGCCGCATCTGACGCGCTGGCTCGCCGATCTCGGCAAACGGCCCGGTTTTGCGCAATTTGTGGCACCGCCGATGTCGTGAGCGGTGATGCGGCTTAACCCTCGTTGAGAGCACGATGAATCGGCACTTCGCCGCGTGCCGCCAAGAGGTGGCGGCTACTGTGCATGGGGTTGTTTTCGCGTTTTTTTGTTTAGGGCCAACCGCGCTCGAAAAGCAGCACGCAGAAAATCAGCACGAGCGTCACGGCCGCGGTGGCGAGCCGCGCGGTCCAGCTCAGGCCGCGGCCGATCCACCACAGCAGCGCGCAATACATCACGAACGGGACGATGATTTCGGGCCGCATGATATCCGGTGGCATCGAGGTCAGCGCCTGATCGTGGTCTCGACGCTGATCGAGCCGCCGATCTTGACGCAGGTGCCGGTGCTCTCGACCAGATGGAAGCCGCGGCCATAGGCGGGGCAGGAGCCCGCTTTCGCGCTCCCGCCGGCACCCTTGAGCGGCAAGGCCTTGCCGGTCTGCGGGCCCTCCGGAGGCGGCAGACGCAAGGCTTCCGCCGCGGCCGCGGACATGGTCAGCAACGAGATCAGGATGAGGAGCGGCGCACGCATGCGGGCCGTTCTAACCCGAACCGGCGCCGCGCGCCATCGAGGTCACTTTGCCCGGGGTCAGATGAACTTGATGCCGGCCGATTTGCCGCGGCGCCAAACCACCTGGCAGCTCCGCCCGGTCCGCGCATCGCGCGCGAACGCCATCCGGATCACGCCCGGGAGCTGGCCCGCATCCTCGTCCAGCGTGATCTTGGCGCCCGTGGCGGAGATGTCCTGGACCAGGCATTGCCGCGCCGCGAATCCGCCCTCGAGCGTGATCCAGGCATGCTGCGACAGCGACTTGCGGGCTGCGCGCTTCTTGGGCGGTGGCATCGGCTCAAATTCTCCCCCTCCAGCGCTAGCTCAGGGAACCTAAGAAACCGTTGAATTCGCCCCGAATGATCCGGCGGAGGATGCTATCCACCGGTGCCAAAAGACCGTTCCCTGACGGCTTGCCCAGGGCGCCAAAGGCCATTATAGGTTCGCCCGCTGCAGCCGCCGGGCATGACTCGGGCGGCCAGCGGCCGTGCCGCGAAAAGCGGCGGGGCCCTGGGTTTGCTCCCTTCGTCTATCGGTTAGGACGCCACCCTTTCACGGTGGAGAGAGCGGTTCGATTCCGCTAGGGAGCGCCATTATCCGGGCGTTTTGGATGACGCGGCGATATCTGCGGCCCCCGCATGAACCTCCCTGCCCCTCGGCTCCGACCAATGTCCAGATGGAACCGGATGCAGGCCCATGGCGCAGCATAAATCTCCCTCGGACGACCAGGCCGGAATTGCCTCGCCGGCGCCGCCGCCATGGATCCACCGCTCGGCAGCCTACGCGCCGGAGCGCCGCGCTAGAATGCTCGAGCACATGGCGCGCGCCAGGTCGCTGCCTCGGGCCACGGCTGCACCGGAGCCATCGCAGGCGGCCGGCACGACCATCGTCAGTGACGCTTTCGGCTACGCCGTCCTGTTCGGCATGGTCGCGCTCCTGTTTCAGTCGCGCGTCCCGCTCTACCTCGGCGCCTTCCTCTTCTTCACCGATGGCGAGCGCATCGAACTCGCTCTTGGAAAGATCGGCATCCGTCTCGAGCCCGGCACGATCGGGCCCGACATCATCAAGGGCTTCGTATCGCTGTTCGGATGGTTCGCGCTGCTGGCATCGCTGAAGGCGTCCGTTCCCGCGTGGCTCGCGGCATGGATGCTGCCGGATGCATCATGGTCCTTCCTCGCCGGCATCGCTCTCTTGTTCGTCATCGTCGAAGCATTCGCAACGCGCGCGATGCGGCATGCATTGCCGTGGTTCGGATTTGAGCGCGGACCCGGCAGCCAGACCTGCGCGACGATCAAGCTCGTCATGGCCATTGGCGTGCTGGCGCTGCTGGTGCTGCTCGGATGACGCAATCGTGAGATCGCGGGCCTGCTAATCGCGGCGCTATGCCGCCCATCCCGACCCGCGCGTTTACCAAAAATTTACCCCTGCTCGTGAGCGCCGGTATCATTTGCTTAGAATTTGATTGCTACCGTGGAATTACGGAAAACCTCCGAAACACGATTGGCGCCCATGTCCGTCGCAGAGTTCCTCAGACAGCGTGCCGTGCAAGTCACCGTGAGCGGCAGCTACTCGCTGCCGCGCTGGTACGATTGCGAGGGCAAGCTGCGCACCTTCGCGTGCCGCACCAGCCGCGTCTCACCGTTCCGCATGATGGTCGACGTTCCCGTGGTCGGAAAGGTCGGCGAGCGCGTGACCTCATACTTCCAAGATTTTGGCGAATTCCAGTGCACCATCAGCGCGACGCTGAAGTCGGGCTTCCTGATGGAGCTCGACATGACGCGGGCCCGGCGCGCCTGGATGTCGGAAAAGCTGACCTGGCTCGAGAAGAAGCAGAAGGACGCCAGCGTCCAGGAGCTGCGGAATGACGCGCGCTTCGTTCCGCAGGTCGCGCACACCTTCCTGACGCTCGCCGACGGCAGCACCCATGCCTGCTTCATCATCGACGTCTCCACGGCCGGTGTTGCGATATCCTGCGAGTACGATCCGCCAGTGGGAACTCCGCTTGCGGTCGGCGCTTGCGTCGGGCGCGTGATCCGCAAATTCGAAAACGGGTTCGCGGTCAAATTCGCGGAAAAGCAGTCGCGGGATGACGTCGTCCGGCTGATCGTCCGCACGCCCATGCTGCAATCGGCCTGATCCTCGCGCCGCGCCGCCCTATCGCAGCCCCATTCCGGGGTCAGCTTTTGAAGGTCCGCGGCTCTTGCCGGGCATCATCTGCAGACTTGCGATCGGGGGACCGAATGGCAGTCGAGAAAATCACAGTCGAAAAGATCACCTGGGACAGGGTCGGCCGGGTCACCGAGCCCGGACGCTACATGTACACCTTCGGCTGGCTCACCATCACCACCGGCGATCTCGACATCTGGAAGCAATACCCGCAGGCCGCGTTCACGCTGATGGCGCAGCATTCCGAGCCGGACGCGTCCATCGGCGAGGAATTCCATCTCGGCGCCTTCGACGTCGCGCCCGACGCACCGCCGCCGTTCACCACGCATTGAGTCAAAGCGGGCTTGGGAGCGGCGGCCCTTGCAGATAGCACAGGCCGCGGCGGGAACGCGTGGCACGGGCGTTGCTTTATCATTGCCATGACTCCCATCCCCACTCACATCCCTGCCGTCGACCAGGCCTTCCTGCTGTTGCTCATCGTGCTCTGTCTCGGCACGTGCCTCATACGCGCCTTTTGGGAGCTGGAGCAGATCCGGGCACACCGGATCTCGTCACCCTCTCGTGCGACGAAGCGTGACTAGGCCGGCTTGCCAAGCCATGCCTCGCCCGGAGGGGCTATCCCGGCTCTGGACTTGCCGCGGCGACACGTTCATGCGTGAATCGAAGAAACCTGCACATTGCCGCGATCTGACTTACCAATCGCGATCCGACGACGGGCGTGCGACCGTTGTCAGGGATGACGAGGTGGTTCTGTCATGCGATTGATTGCACTCCATATTCTACACTTCGGCGACCGTCTTGATGAACGCAGGCTGTCACGCTTGTTAAGAGACGCGACAGCAAGCGCATGACAGAAGGTCGCATTGGACGATGTGGATAAGCGGATCAAGGGAACCTATTTTCGGCGCCGATGTACCTGATTGAAGCGTTACCCACCGTCATCGGAACGGCCGCCATTGCACCGGCGCTGCTGATGCTGTGGCTTGTCATTGCCGCCGAGGAACGCCCGGGACCGCCGGCCCAGGTCTGGACCGCGTTCCTGCTCGGCGCGGCCAGCATTTCGCTGCTGGGCCTGGCCCGCGCCCCTTTCGCCAAAATGGTCGCGGCCCCGGACAACCCGTGGGCGGCGCTGGCCATGCATTCGATCTTCGGCGTCGCGCTGCCGGAGGAAGCGGTCAAGGTGATCGCCATCGTGCTGGTCGCCTCGACCAAGCGGCGGACCTTCGCCAATCCGATGGACACCGTGGTCTATGGCGCCGCGGTCGGCCTGGGCTTCGCCGCCTACGAGAACCTCGCCTATCTCGTCCAGCACGCCGAAATGTGGCGCTCGCTGGCCGCCTTGCGCAGCGTGCTGACGGTGCCGTTCCACGGCGCGCTCGGCATCATCGCCGGCGCCTATCTGACCATCGCGCGCGCCGGCACGGCGCTGGGTGCGAACCGCCATCATCGCGACTGGGCCCGTCTCTCCAGCCGCCTGCTGATCTTCGCAGGCCCGCTCGCCCTGCATTCGGCCTTCGACTTCCCGCTGCTCACACTCCAGCGCATGCCGGATCTGGATCCGACGCTGCGGATGTGGTTGGGCGGCGCGAGCCTGCTGATCGGCTTCAGCTCGATCGCCTTCGCCATCCGACTGGTACGGCGCGTCGCGCGCCATCATGCACCCCGAACCGACGTCGCGCGGGAGCGCCTCAGCCAGCTCCGCCGGATGTGGGCGCTGCTGCTGGCCGGTGGCGGCGTCGGCTTTCTCGGGCTCGCCTTCGTGCTGACCTCGATCCATCACTGGCTCATCAACCCCGAGCGCAATCTGACGCTGGCCCTGATCCCGATCGGCCTGGTCTCGATCCTGCTCGGCCTCGCACTTCTGATCGTCACGACCGCGATCTATGTTCTCGGCCGCAACCGCATCCGCACCAGCGGCGAAGGTTTTTCGTCGGCGCACGGCGGCGGCTGAGCCGCGGGGTGGCGAGCGCGGTGCGCACGTACTAGACTAGATCGAGCACACACGTCTCGATCCGGAGCCTGCCCATGACATCGCCTGAGGATCTTTCCCGGCTGCAATCCGCCATGAGCCGGACGGTCAAGGCGCATTGGAAGGCCTTCCTGTTCGAAGGGATCCTGCTTTCCGTGCTCGGCGTAGCCGCGCTGATCCTGCCGCCGCTCGCAAGCCTTGCGATTGCGATCTTCCTCGGCTGGATGTTCCTGATCAGCGGCATCGGCGGATTGATCGCCACCTATTGGGCACGCAGCACGCCGGGCTTCTGGTGGTCGCTGATCTCGGCCGCGCTCGCCGTGCTCGCAGGCATGCTGCTGCTGGCGCGGCCGATGCAGGCCGTGCTGACGCTGACCATCGTGCTCGGCGCCTATTTCCTCGCCGAGGGCGTCGCCACCATCATGTACGCACTGGAGCATCGTCGCGAGCCGGGCGGCCGCTGGTCGTGGCTCCTGATCTCGGGCCTCGTCGACATCGCGATCTCGTTCATGGTGATCACGGGATTGCCGAGCTCGGCGGAATGGGCGATCGGCATCCTCGTCGGGATCAACCTGCTGTTCGGCGGCGCCACGCTGATCGGCATGGCGCTGGCGGCACGCAAAAGCAACAGTTGAGGCGCCCCGTGACCGTCACGTCCATTCGGGGGGTGACAAGCCGCCGACCGCGCGCTATATGACCGGCCATGATCACCGCCACGACCAGCTTTTATTGGTATTTTAGCTACGACAGCTCGCTGGCGGTGGGAGGATCACGCTCAATCTGACAAATTGCAGCATCTAGTCCGAACAGCCGCCAGACCTGGCGGCTTTTTTATTGGCCGGCAGGTTCTCAAAATGACAGGAGCCCGCCGTGCTGAGCACGACCGACGATCTTCGTATCCGCGAACTGAAAGAGCTGAGCACGCCCGAAGAGGTGATGCGGGAAGTCCCGCGCACGCTCACGGCGACGCGCGTGGTGATGGCGGCACGCAACGCCATCCATTCAATCCTCAATGGCCAGGACGACCGGCTTCTGGTCGTGGTCGGCCCCTGCTCGGTGCATGATCCCAGGGCCGCGCTCGACTACGCCGAGCGCCTCGCGAGCTTGCGCGAAGAGCTTGCCGACCAGCTCGAGATCGTGATGCGGGTCTATTTCGAGAAGCCGCGGACCACGGTCGGCTGGAAAGGCCTGATCAACGATCCTGATCTGGACGGCAGCTTCGACATCAACAAGGGCCTGCGGCTGGCGCGCAACGTGCTCTCGGCGGTGAATAATCTCGGCCTGCCCGCCGGCGCCGAATTCCTCGACATGACCACGCCGCAATACATTGCGGACCTCGTGTCCTGGGCCGCGATCGGCGCGCGCACGACCGAAAGCCAGATACATCGCGAGCTGGCCTCGGGGCTGTCCTGCCCGGTCGGGTTCAAGAACGGCACCGACGGCAATGTGCGCATCGCGGCGGACGCGGTGAAGTCGGCCTCGAATCCGCATCATTTCATGGCGGTGACCAAGCTCGGCCGCTCGGCGATCGCCTCAACCGCGGGCAACGAGGATTGTCACATCATCCTGCGCGGCGGCAGCACGCCGAATTACGATGCGGCGAGCGTCGCAGCGGCCTGCAACGATCTGGCGAAAGCGAGCGTCGCACCGCTCGTGATGGTCGATGCGAGCCACGCCAATTCGAGCAAGAAGCCGGAAAACCAGCCGCGTGTGACAGCCGACATCGCCGGCCAGATTTCCGGCGGCGAGAACCGCATCATGGGGGTGATGGTCGAAAGCAATCTCGTCGCCGGGCGCCAGGACGTGGTGCCAGGCAAGCCGCTCACCTATGGCCAGAGCATCACGGACGGATGCATCGACTGGGCGACCACAGCAACCGTGCTCAAGCAGCTCGCTGACGCGGTCGAGATCCGGCGCAACACCAAGCGCGCAGGGCTGCACGAGCGCTCCGCCTGACCGAACGATCGCGGGCGGGGTGAGGCTGTCGCACCCTGCCCGCTTTCCACGGCGCCTAGCAGCCGCGGCAGATGCTCTTGATCTTCTTGTCGAGCGCCTGATTTTCCTTGCTGAGGGGATCGTTCGGGTCGCTCAGGTTTTTCTCGTTTGGCACGTCGCCGACGCGCGGCTGCCGATGGCCCACGGGCGCAGGCGGCAAAGAACCCGCCGATTGTCCCGAGGTCGTCGATCCCTTGCTTCCCGTCTGCGCGAAGCCGGCGCTGCCGAACACCGTCAGAAGCGACAGTGCCAAAATGATGCTTCTCATTTTACCTCTCCATTTCTCAAGCCGGCATCTTCAGGTCTCGGCGGATAGACATGAATGTCGCCGCAATAATCCACAATACGATAGCGCGTTTCCGATGCCGCATCACCCGCATCAGGTGCGGTATTTTGCATCGGCACCAAGTAATTCGGCCCCACCGGCGACTTGCCGGCGCCGCCGGGAATGTCGATGACATAGTCGGGCTGACACAGTCCGGACACCCGTCCGCGCAGCTGCCGCATCAAATCCTGCCCCTCGGCGAGCGTCGTTCGCAGATGCGCCGTGCCGGGCGCGAGATCGCCGTGATGCAGATAATAGGGCTTGATCCGGCATTCGACGAAAGCTCGCATCAAATCCGACAGAGCGGTCAAATTGTCATTGACGCCGCGCAAAAGCACGGACTGGCTTACCATGGGGATTCCGGCATCGACCAGCCGCGCGCAGGCGGCACGCGCCGGCCCTGTCAGTTCGCGCGCATGGTTGGCATGCAGCGCTACCCAGGTGGTGGCGCCTTCGGCCTTGAGCGCCGCGACCATCTCGTCACTGATGCGCGCGGGATCGGCCACCGGCACGCGGGTATGAAGGCGGATGATCTTAACGTGATCGATGTCGGCAAGATCCGCCATGATCTCGCTCATCCGCCGCGGCGACAACATCAGGGGATCGCCCCCGGTCAGGATCACCTCCCAGATCTCGCCGTGCGAGCGGATGTAGTCGATCGCCGCGCGATAGGCGGCGTCCGAGAGCGCGTTCTCCTTGCCGGGTCCGACCATCTCGCGGCGGAAGCAGAAGCGGCAGTAGACCGCACAGACGTGAACGAGCTTGAACAGCACGCGGTCGGGATAGCGATGCACGATCCCGGGAACCGGCGAGTGCGGATGATCGCCGATTGGATCTGCGTTCTCGCCCGGTTGCATCTCCAGCTCCGCGGCCGTCGGAACGAATTGCCGCGCGATGGGATCGTCGGGATCGGACCTGTCGATCAGATCGACCAGCGCGGGGGTGATCGCAACTGCGTAGCGCGCGGCAACACGTTCGAGCGCCGGCAGCGCTTCGGCTGATACCAGCTGCTCGGCCACAAGTTCGGCCGGCTCGCGCAATGTGCGCGCAAGATTGCTCTTCATCATGTCTCGCTCAACGTTTCATTTGCAGGCGGCGTCCAGACCACCTGATCAATTCGCGATGCGCCGCTCGCCAGCATCACCAGCCGGTCGAAGCCGAGCGCGACGCCGCTTGCCTCCGGCATGGCCGCGACCGCGTCCAGAAAGTCCTCGTCCAGCGGATAGGCTTCGCCGTAGCGGCGTTGCTTCTCCGCCATGGATTGCGTGAAGCGCTTGCGCTGCTCCTCGGCGTCCGTCAGTTCGCCAAAGCCGTTGGCGAGCTCGACACCGCAGGCATAGACCTCGAACCGTTCGGCAACGCGAGGATCGCCCGCCTTCAAGCGCGCCAGTGCCGCCTCTGGAGATGGGTATTCGAACAGAATGGTCAAACGCCCATGCCCCAGATGCGGCTCGACATGCTCCACCAGGACCTTGCTGAAGATGTCGGACCAGGTGTCATCCTCGGCGACGCGGACCTTGCCGGCAGCGGCCCGGGCGAGCGAGGCGCGGTCGCCCTCGCCGCCGGAAATGGTCGCAAGCAGGTCGATTCCCGCAAGCTGCTCGAAGGCGCCGGCCACCGTTACGAGCTCCGGCTCGGCGAAGGGATCGGCGGTCCGGCCGCGGAAGGCGAACGTGCCGATACCGGTCGCCTGGGCCGCGCGGGCGATGAGGACGACGCAATCGGCCATGATGGCGTCATAGGGGGCGTCTGCCCGGTACCATTCGAGCATGGTGAATTCGGGCAAATGCAGGTCGCCGCGCTCGCGGTCCCGGAACACCCGGGCGAACTCGAAAAGCCGGGTCTCTCCGGCCGCCAGCAGCTTCTTGCAGGCGAATTCCGGCGAAGTCCGCAAATATCGGCTCACACGGCTGCCGTCGGGTCGCATGATCTCGGTCCGGGGGGCATGCAGATGGGTTTCGTTGCCCGGAGAGATCTGGAGAACGGAGGTTTCGACCTCGATGAAGCCCTGCTCGGCGAAAAATCCCCGTAGAGCCCCTGTGATGGCCCCCCTGGCCTGAAGGAACGGCCGGCGGTCGAGATGCCGCGAGGGGGACCAGAACGGCGACATCGGCTTGTCCCCAGCCATTAGCCGACTGCTCCGTTGGCCAGCAAAACGCTGGCATCCAACGGCAAAACCAGTATGTTGCGGCCCGAAACGGGTGCCGCGATCTGATTTGGGGCCCCAGGTCCCCCATCAATTTGACCACCTCCTGGCCCGAGCCGGGCCAAGCAAGCAGGAAATACAGCTTTGAGAGTCATCGCCAGTTCTATTCGCAAGGGCAACGTGATCGAGCAAGACGGCAAGCTATATGTCGTCGTGACCGCCGAGAACATCCATCCCGGCAAGGGCACCCCGGTCAGCCAGATCGAAATGCGCCGAATCTCGGACGGGGTAAAGATCTCCGAGCGCTACAAGACCACCGACCAGGTCGAGAAGGCCACGATCGAAGAGCGCAACTTCACCTATCTCTATGAAGACGGTGACGGTTTCCACTTCATGAACCCTGAAACCTATGACCAGGTCCAAGTGTCGAAGGACGTCATCGGCGACGCCGCGGCCTATCTTCAGGAGAGCATGACGGTCAAATTGTCGACGCACGACGTCAATGTGGTGTCGATCGCGTTGCCGCAGCGCGTAACGCTCGAAGTGGTCGAGACCGAGCCCGTGACCAAGGGCCAGACCGCCTCCTCGTCCTACAAGCCCGCGATTTTGTCCAACGGCGTGCGCACCACCGTGCCGCCGCACATCGCCGTCGGCACCCGAATCGTCGTGATGACCGAAGACGGCTCCTACTCCGAGCGCGCCAAGGACTGACGGGGCCAAAGCGAGCGCAACAGGTGCCGCCGGGGGGCGAGACAGTGGTTGGGAAAAGTTTCCGCTTCGTCTCGCAACTTCTGGCGTCGCTTTCGCTCTTCATTGCCTCTCCGTTGGCCGCGGATGAGTTCCGCAGCCCCTCGCTCACGGCGCTGCGCGTTGATTGGCGCGCGGCGCTCGACCAGCTCCGCACCGAAATCAATGCCCATCCCCGGGCGGCGGACGATTTCATCTTCGCCCCCCGTCGTTCGGTGCCGCGCTATGATTCCCGCGCAATGCCGGCGCTGGTGCAGCTCAATGCGATCTCCTCGCAATTCTTCACCGGCATCGCCCGGAGCTCCGTGCCCGTGCTGCTGCCGTTCGACGCTGCCGCGTATTTCGAAGCACGGCGCAATGGCGCGCCGGCGGCCCTCGCGCTGTCGCGCTACCAGGCCGACTTCAATTCCGTCGACATGTTCGATGCCGGGCCCGCCGGCTACAGCGCGACCTTTTCGTTCGAGCCTGGTACCGGAGACGGCATGCCGAGCCGAGTCTTCGCAAGGCCGGTTGAGGTGCAGATTACGGGTTCGGCGCTCGTCTATGACATTGCCGATCCCTCGGGCGGCAAGGGCGAGCCGGTCAAAACGCTCTCGGCGCTCTACCCGGACCTGCGCAAGTTCATCCGGGAAGGCTATGTACGCTACGCTTTCACCCGTTTCGGCGTCACCTATGTGGTGTCGATCCAATGCCTCGACAGCGTCGCAAAGCCGCGGCGGCTTGCCTGCAAGGAGGCCTATCCGGTCGCCGAACGCTTCCTGAAGGCGCTGCGCGTGGCCGGCGGCCAGCGCATGCGGCCGCTAACGGACATCGCTTCCAACATTCTCGATCGTCCTGCGGTACGTTCCCCGGACTTCACCTACCGGCCGAGCGGCGACATCATCCCGAACACCGGTTATCGCAAGCAGGGCGGCCATCCCGACGTAATGGCCTACGCACAGATCCGCTTTCCTCTTGAGAAGGCGCCCGCCTTCGTACACTCGCAATCCTATGCCAAGCGCGACAAGATGGAGAGCACGACCGCCTATCCCTGGCGGGACAATTTCTGCGAGTCCCGCAGTTTCGAGGTCTGGCAATGCGGCGGCGGTTATGGCCATCAAGGCGAGGACATCCGCGCGGCTGAGTGCCCACCGCCCGGTGAAGGCCGCCAAGCCTGTGATCCCAAGCAGCGCGCCGTCGTCGCCGTGCGCGATGCGAGGGTCATACGCGCTTCCAAGGACCAGGCTGTGACGCTGCAAATCAACAGCCGGAGCGAGCACATCCGTTTCCGCTACATGCATATGAACCCGCAGGCGCTGAACGCCGATGGCCTGCTCAATGGCCGCATCGTATCGGAGGGCGAGAAGATCGGCGTGGTCTCGAACTATCTCGATCATCCCGCCGGCACCTCGATGCACCTGCATTTCGACGTGCAGGTGTTCACCCGCGACGGCTGGATCTGGGTCAGTCCTTACGTCACGCTGGTCTCGGCGTACGAGCGCCTGATTCGCGCCCGCGGCCGCGAGGTCGGCCCGGAGATCGCCGGCACGCCACAGCCCGTGGCGCATGCGCTGCCGGAGGACGTGCTCAAGCCGGACCTGCGCGAGGGATCGGGCGGCGACGAGAACTAACGGCTTGCTCCTTCCATTGCCAAGTAGTGCAACAGCGTGTTGTCGCACACACCGCCCGCTGGAAGGCCGAAGGAACTGGGTTGATGAGTGTCGGACTGATTGGTCTTCTCGACGATATCGCAGCGATCGCAAAGGTGGCGGCAGCCTCGCTCGACGATGTCGCGGGCCAAACGGCCAAGGCGGGAGCAAAGGCGGCTGGCGTGGTAATCGATGATGCAGCCGTCACGCCGAATTACGTGATCGGCTTTGCCTCGAAACGCGAACTGCCGATCGTAGGCAAGATTGCGGTCGGGTCGCTCCGCAACAAATTGCTGATCCTGCTGCCCATCGCTTTGTTGCTTGGTTATTTCCTTCCCGCCGCAGTCACGCCGCTGCTCATGCTGGGCGGCGCCTTTCTCTGCTACGAGGGTGCCGAGAAGGTGCTCGAGGCCGTGATGCCGCATCATGCGCACGACCACGAAGCTCAGCCCCAGCCGATTGCGTTGAATGCCAGGTCGGTCGAGGACGAGAAGGTCGCGAGCGCCATCAAGACGGATTTCATCCTGTCAGCGGAGATCATGGCAATCACGTTGGCAGCCGTCCCGGCGGGCAGCATCTGGACGCAGGCGCTCGTGCTGGCCCTCGTCGCCATTTTCATCACAGTTGGTGTCTACGGCGTGGTCGCCCTGATCGTGAAGGCGGACGATGTCGGCCTGGCCCTTGCGCGGTATAGCGGCGCCTCAGTCATTGGCGGCGCAATCCGCTTGCTTGGACGTGCGCTCGTCCGCGGCATGCCGGCCTTCCTTGCGGTGCTGAGCACCATCGGCACCGCCGCCATGATCTGGGTCGGCGGCGGCATCATCCTGCACGGCATCGAACAATACGGCCCACCAGTGATCGGTCATACGGTTCATGCCGCCGCCGAGGCCGCCGCGCATTTCCTTCCCTCCATTGCCGGCATCGTCGAATGGTCGGTCGAGGCAGCCATCTCGGGCGTCGTTGGCCTCCTTGTCGGCGCGGTTGCGATACCGGCCGTCACATACGGTCTTTCACCACTATGGAAGCGTCTTAAGCGATCGCAGCCGACCTGAACGAAAGCGGCTTCGGATTGTGAGTGCCAGCTACTCCAACAGCGTCGTGAGTTGCGCGCCCTCGTCCGCCACGAACACCGCGATCAATTCCGCCGGCTCCGTGGTGCTCGCATTGGCCGAGACCAGATGGGTCGAGCCGGGCGGCTCGAAGAAGGACTGGCCGACGCCGAACGTTTCGACCGGGCCGCCGCCGAGCTGGGAGCGGATCTCGCCCTTGGTGATGTAGGCGGTGACGGATCCCGCGTGACGATGCGGCCGCGAGAACCCGCCGGGACCGTAGAACACGCGCACGATGGTGACGCGTTTGCCCGGTACGTTCGGCAGCGCGTAGGAGCCAATCGGTTCGACCTTGTCGAGCAGCGAGCTTTCGGCAGCTGTGGCGCAGAGCGGCGAGAGTGCGCCGGATATGGTATCCATCGTTACCGGCAGCGCCTTGCCAATCCCAAGCGCGCAGGCGAGCCCGCCGATAACGGCGATCGCCATCGAGCGCGACGGCAACGGGCGCGGTGTGGTGGGCAGACTCATCGTTGTCATCATGATCTCCCTTCGTTGCAATCAGGATGCCGCCGCATTCGCTGCGACCGGCCGCTTCGCCGGCGTCCAGCGAAACGCCGCACCAAAACGGTTCCAGACGTTGATCGAGGCGACCGCCGAGGTCAGGTATGTCAGCTCGGTCTCCGAGAATTCACGGCTCGCCTCGGCGTACACGTCTTCGCCGACTCCGTCGGGCAGGCAGGTCAGCGCCTCGGTCCACGCCAGCGCGGCACGTTCCCGCGCGGAAAAGATCGGCGCCTCGCGCCAGACCACGACCAAATTGAGCTTGTCCACTGGGACGCCGATCCGCTCCGAAAGCAGGATGTGATGCTGCAGGCAGAAGGCGCAGCCGTTGATCTGCGATGCGCGCAGCTTGACCAGTTCGAGAAGCTGCTTGTCGAGGCCGGCCTTGGCCGCGACCTGGCCGAGCGCCAGCACCAGCTCATACGCGTCGGGCGCGATCCTCTTGAAATCCTCGTATTCGCTGCGGGCGTGTGACATTGCCGTTCACCTCGTGGTATTGTAAGAGTGCTGACATATTATAAGAGCACTTACATGACGCGCAAGCCGCCTGATATCACGAGATCGCAACCGCGGCGGCAGGCAGCCACGGCCGCCCCGGTGCGCGTCCCCGCCCCAGGGGAAGGCAAGCGCGGCGAGCAAGGCTATCTCGGCTATCTGCTGCGCCAGGCCCACGCCGCAGTCCGTCTGACGATGGAGCGGTCGCTGGCCGATCTCGGTGTCACCTCTCCGCAATTCGCGGTGCTGACCATGCTCAATGCTTATCCGGGACTGTCAGGGGCCGACGTTGCCCGCCTCACCTTTCTGACGCCCCAGACCGTCGGCGTCATCATCCGCAATCTTGAACGTGACGATGCGATTGTGATGACGCCCCATCCCGTCCACGGCCGCATCCAGCAATGGAAGCTGACGCCGCGCGGCACGACGCTTTTGAAGGCGTGCCGGGAACGGGTGATTGCGTTGGAGAAGCGCCTGGCCGACGGGCTCGACGCCAAGGCCGAAGCAAGCATTCGCCGCTGGCTCGCAGGCATCGCAGCCGATTTGCAGGAGGACTAGGCGAAGCGCGTTCGGCCGCTGACCAGCCCTAGTCGCCTCCTCCGTCGCCGCAGCCGCCACCGTCCGAATCCGAAAAGTCACTGACTGCGCCGTCGGCTTGAATACCGCGCCCAAAGTTCTCCGCGAGGATCATCAGGATGACGACGAACAACCCGGCCCCGAACGGCCAGGGATTGGCGCGGATAATGTCGAACAGCTCCTGCATTCACGCATTGTGCGCAGACGGAGGCAAACCGACCGTAAAGTGACAGGCTCAAAATTGGGGATATCCGACCTGTTGCAGGCGCGCCCTACCCGCCCTTCAACACTTTCTTAACCTCGCCATCAGGCCAGGTCTCGCCCGCTGCGATCACCCGGACGCGGCTTTGATCGGCGTCATTCACCAGCTCATGCGAACTCACCCGCTCGCCGCTTCGCTCCAGGTGCAGATCGGTTTCGGGCTTCCAGCTCAGCGTGGTCGCGAGATCGCCGGGAAAGATCTGCCATTGCGATCCGTCGTCCAGTTCGACGACATGGCTCTCCGCGTGCGCGCGTATCTTCATTCCACCCCGAATTCTCGATGAACGGACTGCGACCGACGGAGGGCCCCGGCGATCGGCCGGGGCCCCACTCCATCAGTCGTTGTCGTGATGAATCACGGTCTTGCTGCGATTGCCGAATTCATCTTCCTTCTTGATCACCGTGGTGCGGTCGGCGGGCTCGCGCTCCCTAATGACGGTGGTGCGGTCGCGATCGCGGTCCCGCTCACGATATTCGTGAGACTGTCCGACGGTCACACCGGCACCGACCGGACCGACGTGAACGCCGACTTCGTCGGCCAACGCAGGCGCGGCGATGGCGGTGACCATGGCGGCGGCAAACAGATATTTCCTCATCTTCTCCTCCTCAAACGTGATGCTGGGGGAATGCGGGAGTGCGACAGTTTGTTCCGGGGAACGCGGGACCGCGTCTGTTCCTGCAGTTCCAGGAACTGGTCACAGCCACCATGTTTCCCGCTAGAATGGGTCCATGAAACACGCTGATTCCATAGCCTCTCGTAGCCGCCGCGCTCTGCTTCGATCCACGCTCGGCGCAGCCGCACTCGTCGCAGTCCCAACGCGCATCCTGGCCGCGCCTCCAGGCTTCGAGGAATGGCGTGAGGGTTTTCGCGCCCGTGCCATGGCGAAAGGCATTTCGGCCGCGACTTGGCAGCGCGCGATGGCGCGGGTCGAGCCCGACATGAGCGTGTTCAAGCAGATGCGCAACCAGCCCGAATTCCATGAGCAGGTCTGGCAATACATCAACCGTCGCGTCTCCGACTGGCGTATCATCAACGGCAAGATCGCCCTGAAGAACAACGAGGCGCTGCTCGCGCGCATCGAGCGCGATTTCGGCGTCGAGCGCGGCACGCTGCTGGCGCTGTGGGGCGTCGAGTCCGCCTACGGCGATCCGCTGGTGCAGCAGAACCACATGACGCCGGTGTTTCCCTCGCTCGCCGCCCTCGCCTGGAACGAGCCGCGGCGCAAAGCCTATTGGGAGACCGAGCTGATCAACGCGCTACGCATCGTCGACAAGGGCTGGAGCACGCCGGAGCAGATGCAGGGATCCTGGGCCGGCGCGATGGGGCATTCGCAATGGATGCCGGAGGTCTGGCTCAATGTCGGCATCGACTATGACGGCGACGGCAAGGTGTCGCCGTTCGGCAAGCCCGACGACTCGCTGGGCTCGACCGCAAAATATCTCGTCAACCGCGGCAAATGGCACCGCGGCGAGCATTGGGGCTACGAGGTGCGCGCGCCCGGCGAGATGAGCGGCAGCCGGACCTATGCGGCTTGGCAGGCAGCCGGCGTCACCCGTGCCGACGGCCAGCCGTTCCCGCAAGCCTCCGCATCCGCGCAAATGTGGACCCCGGTTGCGGGCGGGCCGACGTTTCTGCTGGGGCCGAATTTCAACGCGGTGAAGAGCTACAACCCCTCGATGAACTATGCGCTGGCGATCTGCCATCTCGGCGACCGCTGCCTCGGCGCCCCGCCTTTCATCCAGCCATTCCCCGGCTCCGAGCGCGCGCTGACGCTCGCCGAGGTGCAGGAAATGCAGACGCGGCTGACCAAGGCCGGCTTCGACACCGGCGGCACCGATGGCCGTGTCGGGAACGACACCATGAAGGCAATCAAGGATTTTCAGCAGCGCGCGGGGATCACACCGGCCGATGGCTATGGCGGGCTGAAGGTGCTGGCGAAGCTGCGCCAGGGGTCGTAACGCGCCTCAATGTCGGTACTGCGGCTCTTCCGCATCGAGCTGGCGGCGGATCGCAGCAAGATGCAGTTGCGCAGATTCGGAATCGCCCTCGCGCATCTGCTTGTAGGTCTCGGCCGCAATCGCGGGATCGACCGGCAGCACTTTCCGGCCCGTCGACATCGCCAGCACCTGCACCTCGGCGGCGCGTTCGAGATAATAGAGATCGTCCCAGGCCTCCGCGATGGTCGGTGCCAGCACCATCACGCCGTGATGCATCATGAAGATGATATCGGCATTCCCAACGCTGGACGCGATGCGCGCGCCTTCGCGGTTGTCGAGCGCGAGGCCGTTGTAGTCGCGGTCCACGGCCGTGCGACCGTAGAATTTCAGCGCGGTCTGTCCGGCCCAGATCAGCGGATCACCCTCGGTCATCGACAGCGCCGTGGCGTAGGGCATGTGGGTGTGGAAGGCGACCTTGGCGCGCGGCAGGCGCTTGTGCATCTCGGCATGGATGTAGAACGCGGTCGCCTCGGGCACGCCCTCGCCGTCGAGCACGTTGCCGTGGAAGTCGCAGATCAGCAGTTTTGACGCGGTCAGCTCGCGGAAGGCGTAGCCGTAAGGGTTGACCAGGAAGAGATCGTCATGGCCCGGCACCACGGCCGAGAAGTGGTTGCAGATGCCCTCCTCAAAGCCGTTGCGCGCAGCCATGCGGAAGCAGGCGGCAAGATCCTCGCGCGCGCCGCGGATCGCGTCGGTCACGAGGTCCGGACGGTTCGAGCGGAACGTTGCTGGCGTAGATGACGACGAGTGAAGGCTGTGCGCCATGGCGGAAGGACACCTCTGTCGGCCGGAAGACGCCCGCGTTGTACAGGTCCGACGCCTGCGCGTCAGCCCCCGCGGGCGCCACCCTGCCCTTCGCAGCCCGCGCGGCGGGCTATTGCCGCCGCGGCACGCCGCCGGCATTCATGCCGCCGTCGATGACGAGCTCGCTGCCGGTGACGTAGCGCGAGGCATCGGAGGCCAGATACAGCACGCCGGAGGCGATCTCACCAGCCTGGCCGGCGCGGCCGAGCGGCGTGACGACGCGCGCACGCTCGTCTGGGTCGATCGGCGCGTTGCCCTGGTTGCCGGTCGCGCCGGTCGGGATCTTGCCCCAGATCGGCGTGTCGATGATGCCGGGGTGGACGGAGTTGACGCGGATGCCGTCACAGGCGGCCGCGCACTCCATCGCGATGGACTTTGCGAACAGCCGCACGCCGCCCTTGGTCGCCGAATAGGCCGACAGCCCGGGCGCGCCGCGCAGGCCCGCGAGCGAGGACATCATGACGATCGAGCCGCCGCCGGTCTTGCGCATCAGGGGCAGGCAATGCTTGACCGAGAGGAAGACGCCATCGAGGTTGATCGCGTTCTGCTTGCGCCAGTCGCTGAGCGTCATGTCGATGATCGAGGGTACGGCAATGCCGATGCCGGCGTTGGAGACGAGAATATCGAGCCGGCCAAAGCGCTTCGCGATCTCGGCTGCGATCTCGATCCATCGCTCTTCGCTGGTGACGTCCTGCTCCAGGAAAATCGCCTTGCCGCCGGCCTTGGTGATGCGATCGGCGAGTTCTGGACCTCGCAGCTCGTCAATGTCGGTGGCGATGACGGTGGCGCCCTCGCGCGCGAACAGCTCGACGACGGCTTCGCCGATGCCGGAGGCGCCGCCCGTCACCAGCGCCACTTTACCCTCAACCTGCCCTGCCATGCTCACTCCCTTTTTTCTATACGTTTTTTTGTTGTTTGCCGGGCCTATCTAATCATGGATGGTCCCTGGTCGGGTAGCGCGACATCCATGACCCGGAATTGCACACGCTCGGCGCCCTGGTAGCGATCGACCGACAATGATCCCGCGACATGCAGTTGCTGGCCGCGATTGGCAACAAGCGCGTTGCCAAGCTTCTGTCCGATCGAACGGAACGCGATGCCGTTGACGATGGCACCGTCGCCCGACTTGAAGCGTAGCCTCAAATGCGCCTGTCCCACCTCGTCGGCATAGACGAGCTGGTGCGCCGGCAGCGCCAACACGACTTCCGGATTGCCGCTGCCGAAGGGACCGGCGCGGTTGAGCGTCGTTGCAAGCTCGGTCGTCACCGCGCGCGCGGAAACCGCGCCGTCGATGTAGAGCTCGTTGACGTGGCGCGCCTCGGCAACGTCGCGCGCCAACGCATGCTCGAGATAGGCGCGAAATTCGGCGAGCTTTTCCTTCCGCAGCGTGACGCCCGCAGCCATCGCGTGGCCGCCGCCCTTGAGCAGAATGCCGTCGGTGACCGCCTGCCGCACGGCCTTGCCGAGATCGACGCCGGCAATCGAGCGGCCGGAGCCGGTGCCGATCCCGCCGGGCTCCAGCGCGATCGCGAAGGCGGGCCGCGAGAACTTCTCCTTCAGCCGGGACGCAACGAGACCAACCACGCCGGGATGCCAGCCTTCGGAGGCCGTCACAATCACGCCGATCTTGTCCTCGAGCCCGATCGAGGCGAGCGCCTCGGCTTCGGCCTGCGCTTCGGCCGCCTGCTCGATAATACGGCGCTCACCGTTGAGGCGGTCGAGTTCGGCTGCGATCCGCGCGGCCTCGACGCTGTCACCCTCCAAAAGCAGCCGCACGCCGAGATCGGCGCGGCCGATGCGGCCGCCGGCATTGATGCGCGGCCCCAGCATGAAGCCGAGATGCCAAGCCTCCGGCGGGCCGTTGAGCCGCGCCACGTCCATCAGCGCGGTGTGGCCGACATGGTCGCGCCGCCGCATCGCGATCAGGCCTTTGGCGACGAAAGCGCGGTTGAGACCGATCAGCGGCGCGACATCGGCTACTGTGCCGAGCGCAACGTGATGCAGCATGCCGAGCAGGTCCGGCTCGGGCATCTCCGCATTCCAGAAGCCGCGCTGGCGCAATTCACGATTGACCGCGACCAGTGTCACCAGCACGAGGCCCACCGCGGCGAGATGGCCGAGGCCGGAAAGGTCGTCGAGCCGGTTCGGATTGACCAGCGCATCGACCTCCGGCAGCTCCGTGCCGGCCTGATGATGGTCGATCACGACGACGGACATGCCGAGACGTTTCGCTTCGGCGAGCGGCTCGATGCTGGTGGTGCCGCAATCGACGGTGACGAGCAGGGTGGCACCCTTCGCGGCCAGCGCACGCACGGCTTCCGTGTTGGGCCCGTAGCCCTCGAAGATGCGGTCGGGAATGTGGATCAGCGGATCAAGCCCGCAATGGCGCAGATGCCAGGTCAGCAGCGCCGCCGAGGTCGCGCCGTCGACATCGTAGTCGCCGAAGATCGCGACTTTCTCACCGTTCGCCGCGGCATCCGCGATCCGCTTCGCGGCGGCTTCCATCTCTGTCACCGTGAACGGGTCCGGCAGAAGCTTGCGGATGGTGGGATCGAGGAAATCGACAACGGCATCGCTGTCGACACCGCGGCCTGCCAGCACCCGCGCCAGCAGCTCGGGCAGTTGGTGGCGCTGCACGATGGCAAGCGCTTTGGCCGCCCCGCGCGCATCCAGCCGGTCGCGCCAAAGCTTGTCAGTGAGCGAGCGCGCCACCCCCAGGAATGCCTGGGGCGCTTCGACGGGCAAGGTGGTGGCGGGCGGCGTCATGAACAACGGTCGGTTTGAGGAACCTGGGAGCCGGAAGTATTGCATCGTCCGGCCGACGGGACGATTGGCCCGCAATCCCCCGGGATTTGCAACGTCTGCGCGGCACAAAGCGGTGGATTGCCGTTTTGCTACGCGGACTGACTATCATTTGAGCATTCCGCAAAACAGCAAATTAAGCAGGCGTTAGGCGGAATCTTCGAAAAAGAATCGTATTCGATCTGTCAGTGATTGTTCCGGGTTCGTTGCAGATCAGACCTCATTGCCAAGGGAAGCCCCCGATGTCTGCTGCGCTGGGTCTCAAAGCCAAGCCGATCGCAAATGAACCCGCTGATGATGATTCCGACATCTCCGCGCTGATCAACCGCCTCACGGCGGAGGTCAACCAGATCGCAGTCGACAAGACCAAGGCGATCCAGCAGATCACCAACCAGATGAAGATGCTGGCGCTGAACGCACTGATCGAAAGCTCGCGGGCCGGCGCGCAGGGCGCGGGTTTCGCGGTGGTGGCGCAGGAGGTCCGCGGCGTCGGCCAGCAGGTCGAGACCATCGCTCGCGAGCTCGAAAGCCAGCTGACGAAACGGACCGGCGATCTCGTCTCCTCGATCGACCGGATGAGCCAGCGCTCGCGCGGCGAGCGCATGGTCGACCTCTCGCTCAACGCCATCGAGCTGATCGACCGCAACCTCTATGAACGTACCTGCGACGTGCGCTGGTGGGCGACCGATTCAGCGTTGGTCGATTGCGCGGCCTCGCCCGACGCCGCGGCCGTGTCCCATGCCTCGCAGCGTCTCGGCGTGATCTTGGGCGCCTACACCGTCTATCTCGACCTCTGGCTCTGCGATCTCGAGGGCAACGTCATCGCCAACGGCCGCGCCGACCGCTTTCACGCCGTCGGCCAGAATGTCGCCCACACCAAATGGTTTCGCGAGGCCAAGACCCTGCGCTCCGGCGACGACTATGTCGCGGGCGACGTCGAGAACCAGCCGCTGCTCGGCAATGCCCAGGTCGCGACCTATTGCGCCAGCGTCCGCGCCGGCGGCCAGGCCAACGGCGCGCCGATCGGGGTGCTCGCCATCCATTTCGACTGGGAGGCACAGGCCCGCGCCATCGTGCAAGGCGTGCGCGTCGGCGACAGCGACAAGGCGCGCGTGCTGCTGGTCGACTCCAATCTTCGCGTGATCGCCGCTTCCGACGGACAAGGCATTCTCAGCGAACGCATCTCGCTGTCGCTGGACGGTCGGCGCTCCGGCTTCTATCAAGACCGCTCCGGCACGCTGGTCGCGTTCCATGCGACGCCGGGCTACGAGACCTATCGCGGGCTGGGCTGGTATGGCGTGATCGTCTGCCGGGCGTGAAGCGGGAGGCGGCCTGCCTGTCCAACTCAAAACCGTGAAAACAACCCCATGCACAGTAGCCATCTGGTTGTTTTCATGACGGTTTTTTTCGCCGTTGACGCGGGCAAAACGCCGGCATGCATGCGATCATGGCACCGTTCGCGGTCCGGACCCGGAGCGCTAGGCTCTGGCGATGTCGTCTTCGACTGCGTGCGGCGTCGTAATTCCAAGCGTTTGCGACGGACGCTCCCCGAACATTGCAAAGTAATACTGAGAAAACCGGCCGAGTTCGTAAAAGCCCTGTTGCATGGCGACGGCTGTCACGGTGGTCGAACCGGGTGCGCTCTGGTGCAGGATGGAATGAACAGCGCATAGACGCTTGTGCCTTAGGAAGCTGACCGGGCCGAGGCCGAATACCTCCTGAAAGGCGCGGTGGAGGGTGCGCCGCGATACGCCCAGCGCCGCGCAAATTTCCGACACGTGCACCGGACGCGTGCCGGCGTCGTCGAGATACTCCTCGACCTTGCGGATCAGCCGTCGGGCGGAAGGGAGCCAGCCGTTGCCGTCAGGTGGCAGCGACGACGCGACGTTGGCAACCATGCATTCGGCGATCGATCGTTTCCAGAAATCGGCAGTTGACGGCGTCAGCCCATATTTGTTGTCGCGCAGGTGCGACATGACCCGAACCAGGCGGCGCGAGGCGACCGCGCCGGTCGCGAGGTCCGCGCGGAAATGCCCGCGACTTCGCCATGTGTCGGGGTCGCTCAGGCGCGCTTCTCCGCCGAACAGCGTCGCGACCTCGTTGAGGTCGAACCGCATGGCGGCGTAGGCGGAGCCGCCGTGAAAAACACCGTCATGTTCGAGCCGCGGCGGAATGACGAGCACATCGTTGATCTGCATGTCGAACGACCAGTGGGCGACGCGCTCTTCAGCCACGAGCAGCATCCCGATGATCAGCTTGTCGTCGCTGGAAACCCGCTGCGTGCGTATGCCGACGTTGAAAGCACCAATGCTGAGCGAGAAGTCGCCGATGCCGACATGGGATAACGTTCCGCGCAACCGACCGCGGCCGAGTTGCATCACATCGACATGCGAGCCGTGGACGGCCTGCTGAAGTCCTTCGAAACCGTCCAGCTTGCGCGAATCAACCAGAAGGAATTGCCCCATGGCTGTACCCTGTTACTGAAGCGCGACAATTCTGCGGCAGGCAGCAGCGAAATACCACCACAACGCGAGGTGGGTGCGACAAGCCGACTTCGCGTTTTTGAGCAAATCATCGCCGCATTTGTTGCAAGATTTGCGCGTGAAATGCCTTCGATTGAGGGATTTGCGGCATGGGACATTAGATCTCACCAACTGCCTGCGCAGACTGGCACAAACTGCACATCACAGCCGTCCAATCTTCGGATACCGTTTGCAACCTTAGCGAGATGAGCGGACACGCTCTGCGGATGGCAGAGCGCATGCGGCATGGATTTGCCGTGTGCTCAAGACGTGCGTGCAAAGGAAAGAGATGTTGACGCAACGCAAGCGTCCGCCTCTCCCCCGAGCGCCAAAAAGAGGGGACCAGACAATGCGTCTAATGAGCAGGGCAAAGAGCTATCGTCGAAGTCTCCCAGAGTTGGCGCAGTAGCATCGGGTGGAATGCGCGTATCGGAGCTTCCACCATGTTGCGAGCGGATCTGGATCACTGCGAGTGGTTGCCGGATGATTTGAAGAGCGGCGAGATGGTCTTCATTCCCGGCGGAACCTTTCGCATGGGTTCGGACCATCATTATCCCGAGGAGGCGCCGAGCCATCGCGTCGCTGTCGACGGCTTCTGGATTGACCGCACGCCCGTGACCAACCGGCAGTTCAAGCAGTTCGTCAACGCAACCGGCCATGTCACCGAGGCGCAGGTCGTTCCCGATCCGAAGGACTATCCAGGCGCGCTGGCGGAGATGCTCTACGCGGGATCGCTAGTGTTCTCCCCGCTGCCGCGCATCACCGATCTCACCGACTGGAGCCAGTGGTGGACTTTCCTGCGCGGCGCCAGCTGGCGCCATCCCTATGGTCCCGGCAGCAACATCAAGGACCTCGACGACCATCCCGTCGTCCACGTCTCCTTCAGCGATGCGGCAGCGTATGCCCGCTGGGCCGGCAAGGACTTGCCGACGGAGGCGGAGTGGGAGTTCGCGGCGCGTGGCGGCCTCGAGGCGGAGGAATACGCCTGGGGCGACGCGCTGATGCCGGGCGGCAAGCACATGGCCAATATCTGGCAGGGCAACTTCCCCGTCCAGAATCTCGGCGAGGATGGGTACGAGCGTACCTCGCCGGTCATGGCCTTCCCGCCGAACGGCTACGGCCTCTACGACATGATCGGCAATGTCTGGGAGTGGACCTCCGACTGGTGGTCGTCAAAGCACGCCGCCGACGCCGCAAAACCCTGCTGCATCCCCAAGAATCCTCGCGGCGGCGGTGAGCACACAAGTTACGACCCGCGCCTCCCCGACATCCAGATTCCGCGCAAGGTCCTCAAGGGCGGCTCGCACCTCTGCGCGCCGAATTATTGCCGCCGATATCGCCCGGCCGCGCGGCACGCCGAACCGGTCGACACCTCGACCAGCCATGTCGGGTTCCGCTGCGTGGTGCGAATGCCGTCTGTGACCGAACACCAACAAGGACGCGCTGCAATCTAGCGAGCGCCGCTGGCGGATGCCGGCATCAGCGGTGCGCTCCGCGCGTCGGATGATTTCGATATGCAACTTTATCTATCGGCGATCCGACAGACGTCTTCAGCATTTTTGGACAAGGCGGGCCGGTTACAGGCAAGAGCCTGCCCCATTTCCCCGGTAAGAGTGGCCTCATCGCTTTCGCGACGCGCGCGCCGTCGACCCTGAAACGCTCGCGCCCGCAACGCCCCGAGGAGATATGCCATGAAGATCGTCGTGATCGGCGGGACCGGGTTGATCGGATCCAAGCTCGTAGCGAAGCTCAAGCAACAAGGCCACGACGCCGTCGCGGCTTCGCCGAAATCGGGCGTGAACGCCGTCACCGGAGAAGGCCTCGCAGCAGTGCTGGCGGGCGCGGATGTCGTGGTCGACGTTGCCAACGCGCCGTCGTGGGAGCCCGCCGCCGTGCTCGAATTCTTCGAGCGTTCGAGCAAGAACCTCGCCGCGACCGAGGCGGCTGCGGCCGTGAAGCATCATGTGGCGCTCTCGATCGTCGGGACCGAGCGTTCGCCCGACATCGCGTATTTTCGGGCCAAGCTGGCGCAGGAGACCATCGTCAAGGCATCTCCGGTCCCCTACTCGATCGTCCGCGCCACCCAGTTCTTCGAATTCCTCGGCGCCATCGGCGATATGGGTGCGGCCGATGGCCGGATCGTCGTTCCCTCGGCATTGTTTCAGCCGATCGCCGCCGAGGACGTCGCCGATCACCTCGCGGAGGTCGCAATGGGCCAGCCGCTCAACGGCACCATCGATATCGCAGGACCTGAGAAGGCGCCCTTCAATGACTTCATCGCACGGCGCCTGAAGGCGTCCGGCGACGCTCGACCGGTGGTGGGAGACCCAAGGGCGCCGTACTACGGCGCTCCCATCGACGACACGTCGCTGAACCCTCTCGGCGAGGCGCGGCTCGGGAAAACGTCGCTCGCAACCTGGCTCGCGAAACTTTGAGGAGACTCCCATGCGCAGATTGCTGATCGCAACCGCTGTTTATGCCGCATCATTCCTGACGGCCCATGCCGCCGAGACGGCGACACCCACGGCCAAGGTGACCGTCGTGTTCGACCAGGCGCTGCCCAACGTCCCCGGCAAGAGCATGAAGGGCGTGCTGGTCGAGTACGGCCCAGGAGGCTCCTCGCCCGCCCACATGCACCCGCGCTCCGCATTCATCTATGCCACAATCCTGGAAGGAGCGATCCGCAGCCAGGTCAATGACGAGCCTGCCAAGGTTTATCACAAGGGAGAGAACTTTTCTGAAAAGCCCGGCGACCGCCACGCCGTCAGCGCCAATGCCAGCGACACCGAGCCCGCGAAGCTGTTGGCGGTCTTTGTCGTGGATACTGCTGACAAGGAGCTCGTGACGCCTGTCGCGAAGTAACGCCAGGTCATCGCGTGTAATCAGGTGGCTCGCGGAGCGGCCATCTCCGCGGCGAGCAACACCGCGGCGCGGCTGGCACCGATTGATGCAATGCCCTGGCCCGCGATGTCATAGGCGGTGCCGTGGGCGGGCGTGCAGATCGGGAACGGAAAGCCGCCGAGCAACGTCACGCCGCGATCAAAGCCCATCAGCTTCATCGCGATCTGGCCCTGGTCATGATACATCGTCAGCACCGCATCGAAGGCGCCGCCCTTGGCGCGCAGGAACACCGTGTCGGCCGGGAACGGCCCCTCGGCGGCAATGCCCTCGCGCTGGCCGGCCGCGACCACGGGCGCGATGACATCGATCTCCTCACGGCCGAAATTGCCGCCGTCGCCGGCATGCGGATTGAGACCGGCGACCGCGATGCGCGGCCGGGCGAAGCCGGCATTGCGCATGCACACATCGGTCAGCTTGAGCGCGCGATGGATGCGTTCGCCGGACAGTCGCGCGGCGACGTCCTTGAGCGGGATATGGGACGTCACGCGGGCGTTCCAGAGCCGGTCCAGCACGTTGAACTCGCTTGCGGGGGTTTTGAGCCCGACCACTTCCGCGGAGAACGCGATCTCGTCGTCATACTCGGCGCGGGCCAGCCGCATCGCCTGCTTGTTGAACGGCGTGAAGCAGACGGCATCGACCCTGCCGTCGCGGCCGAGCTCGAGCGCCTGCTTGTAGTTGGCAAGCGCGAACCTGCCGCCGGCGAGGCTCGCGACCCCCTGTTGGACGTCGCTGGGATCGAGGTGCCCGAGATCGACGAACAGCGTTTCGCCCTCCGCCAGGCGCAGATCGGCCCCCTGCTCCACTGTTGTCAGCTCTGGCTTGACGCCGGCAATGCGCGCGCCTTCGTCGAAGATGCGGCGGTCGCCGATCACGACGATCCGGCTGCGCGCGCGGATGTCGTCCTGCACCACGAGCTTGGCGGTCAATTCCGGGCTGATGCCGGCGGGATCTCCCATTGCCAATGCAATGAGCGGCTGTGCGGTCATATGATCACTTTCTCCCGAGCGGTCTCTTGAGCTCTCTCTTGGGCTGTAATCTCGTCAGCGGACGGCGCAGGCTTGCGCACCAGGCGCGCAAGCTGCAGCACGAGCGGGAGCAGCAACAGCACGATGCCGGCCACGATCAGGCACGTCACGAGCTTGTTGGCGAAGAATATCCCGAGCGATCCCTTGGACATCAGCATCGACTGGCGAAACGCATCCTCGGCCTTGTCGCCGATGACGATCGCGAGCACGAGCGGCGCCAGCGGATAGAACAGCTTCTTGAAGAGGTAGCCGACGATGCCGAAGCCGAGCATCATGACGACATCGAGATAGGAGTTCGACACCGAATAGGCGCCGACGACGCAGATGATCACGATCAGCGGCGCGATGATCACGAAGGGAATCCGCATCAGGGCGGCGAAGACCGGCACGGTCAGCAGCACCAGCACGACGGCGACGATGTTGCCGACGTACATCGAGGCAATCAGGCCCCAGACGAAGTCCTTCTGGTCCACGAACAGCATCGGCCCGGGATTGAGGCCCCAGATCATCAGCCCGCCCATCATGACGGCCGCAGTGGCCGAGCCGGGAATGCCGAGCGAGAGCATGGGCAGAAGCGCGCTGGTGCCGGCGGCATGATCGGCCGTCTCCGGCGAGATGATGCCCTCGACCTCTCCGGTGCCGAAGTATCGGCCGCGGCGCGAGAAGCGGCGGGCGATGCCGTAGCTCATGAAGGATGCCGCGGTCGGGCCGCCTGGCGTGATCCCCATCCAGCATCCGATGGCCGCGCTGCGCAGCAGTGCCACACTATGCTGCGGCAGGCGGCCGATCGCGCGAAATACCTCGCGCCACTCTATCTTCGACGAGACCGCGCGGGCATGAAACTCCTCTTCGACGGCGACGAGCAGCTCGCCAATGCCGAACAGCCCCATCACCGCGACAACGAAGTTCACGCCCTTGACCAGTTCGTCGACGCCCATGGTGAGACGCACGCTGCCGGAAACGGTGTCGATGCCGATGGCGGCAATGGCGAAGCCGATCGCCAGCGCGACGACGGTCTTGATCGGCGCCGCCCCGCCCATGCCGACGAAGCTGGCGAAGGCCAGGAAATAGACCGCGAAATATTCCGCCGGCCCGAAGGCGAGTGCGACCTGCGCCACCCATGATGCGAGGAAGGTGATGAGGATGACGCCGATCAGCGCGCCGAAAGCCGCCGAGCCGAACGCGGTGGCGAGGGCCGTGGTCGGACGGCCGTCGCGCGCCATCGGGTAGCCGTCGAAGGTGGTGGCGACAGACGACGGCTCGCCCGGGATGTTGAACAGGATCGAGGTCACGGATCCGCCGAACAACGCGCCCCAATACATGCTGGAGAGCAGGATGATGGCGGAGACCGGCTGCATGCCGAAGGTCAGCGGTAGCAGCAGCGACACCCCGTTCGGAGCACCCAGCCCGGGCAGCACGCCGACAAGAATGCCGAGCAGCACGCCGATCACCATCAGCGCCAGATGCGGCAGCGTGATCGCGATGCTAAAGCCGTGAAGGAGTTCCTGGAGATTGTCCATCGGCCTCTCCGTCAGAAGCCGAAGGCCGCGGCGAGCGCGCCGTGCGGCAAGCTCACCTGGAACATGCGCTCGAACACGATGTAGAGCGCGAGCGCCGTCGCCGCCGCCATGCCAAGCGCGCGCGGCACGGATTGTTGTCGGGGGATCGCCAGCACCGCGAAGATGTACAGGGCTGAGGCGACGTACATCCCGGCCAACGGGATCGCAGCCACAAAAATTGCCGCCGGCACGAACAGGCCGGCAAGGCGGCGCAACTCAATCGACGTGATCGCGATGGGGACATTCGCCAGTGACGTAACCGGCATCAAACCGCGCACCAGATTGTAGAGACTTCCAAGCAAGATGATGATGCCGGTCAGGAACGGGAACGTGCCGGCGTCCACGCCCGCGCTCGACCAGCCGATACCGTTATCGAGGCTGGAGACAACGACGGCCACACCAAAGCTGCCGGTGAGGATTGCGGTCGCAAGTTCGAGGGCGCGGCGCGATATCATGGGAGGCTCCGGTCAGGCTAAGTACAATGGCCGGCTATGGCGCACATGTTCCCCAACGCTCGGTGTCGTCCCGGCCTAGTGCGCAATTGCGCACTAGGCCGGGACGACGGAGGGGTTGGAGGCTTGCGCCGCCTCACTTGACCAACCAGCCCTGCTCGCCCGCGACCTGCTTGACGTGCTCGAGGTCCTCCTTGATGAACTTGTCGAAATCGGCGCCGGTCAGGAACGTGTCGACCTGGGAGGTTTTCTCGATGTAATCCTTCCAGTCCGGTGTCGCCTGCACCTTCTTCATCAGGTCGACATAGAACGCGGCCTGGTCCGGGGTGACCTTGCCGGGAAGCCACACCGTCCGCGGCTGCTCATATTGCTTGATGTCGAGACCCTGCTCGACGCACGTCGGAACGTCGCCCCAGCCTTCGGTCGCGGTGACCTTGGCGCCCTGCGGCAGCCTCTTCGGGCTGAAAACGCAAAGCGGCCGTTGCGTCCCACCGCGCCATTGCCCGATGCTTTCGCTGGGATTGTTGACGTGGGAGTCGAGGTGTCCGCCGGCGAGCTGCACGGCAGTCTCGGCCCCGCTTTTGAAGGGGATGTAGGTCAGCTTGATGTGGCCGGCCTTCTCGATCATGCGGGTCAGCACCTCGTCGGTATCCTTCGACTGCGCGCCGCCCATCTTGAATTCGCCCGATGCGGCCGCCTTCAGATAGTCGCCCGCCGTCTTGTAGGGCGCGTCCTGCTTGACCCAGAGCAGGAACTCGTCCTGCGCCATTGCCGCGATGGCAGTGAGATCGGTGTAGTTGAAGGCGACCTTGGAGACGAGCGGCTGCTGCCAGGCATTCGACGTGCCGAAGATCACCTTGTAGGGATCGCCGGCGGATGCCTTGCCGTAGACATAGCCTTCCGCTCCGCTGCCCCCGCCCTTGTTGACGACGACGATCGGCTGCTCCACCAGCTTGTGCTTGGTGATGATGTTCTGCACGGCGCGCGCGAGATTGTCGGTGCCGCCGCCGGGCCCGGCGGTCGCCACGAACTCGATCGGCTTTTGCGGCTGCCAGGCGCTGAGCGCCGGCACCGTGCCGGCGAGCACGGTTGCGGCGGCGGAGAGCAGAAGTTTTGACGTCCGACCCATGATGTCCTCCAGCTGATTTTTGTCTCTTGTTCTTTTCGACGTCCGGTCAGGCGACGCGTTCCTCGCGTCTTCCCGATGCCAGCACGATTGCGCCTTCTTTTTCGAGCGCTTCGATCTGCTTCTGGTCGAACCCGTGCTCGACCAGCACCTCGCTTGTATGCTCACCGTAGACCGGCGCGCCCGTGCGCACTTTGCCTGGGGTCTCCGAAAACTTGACCGGCAAGCCGATCGTCTTCACCGGACCGAGCGTGGAATGCTCGACCTCGACGACCATCTCGCGCGCCAGCGTCTGCGGATCACTGAGCGCCTCCAGCATGTCGTGCACGGGTCCGCACGGCACGCCCTTCTCGTCCAGCGCAGCAAGCCAGTGCGCCCGCGTCCGGGTGCGGAAGCGCTCGCTCAGGACAGCTTCGAGCTCCTTCAGATTGGCCATGCGGTCGGCGCCGTTGATGAAACGCGGATCGGATGCGAGCTCGCTCGCACCGAGCGCGTCCAGCATCAACAGCCAGTGCTTCTTGTTGGCGCCGCCGACCACCAGCCAGCCGTCGGAGGCCTCGAAGGCCTGATATGGCGCGTTGAGCGGATGGGCCGAACCCATCGCGCGCGGCGCGGTGCCCGCGGCGAGCGCGATAGTCGACTGCCAGTAGGTCTGCACCAGCGCGGCCTCATAGAGCGAGGTCTCGACCCACTGCCCTTCGCCGGTCTTGAGACGGTGCGTGTAGGCTGCGAGGATGCCCATGCTCGCCAGCAGGCCGGCGGTGATGTCGGACAGCGGCGGGCCGCATTTCACGGGCGGACCATCGGGACGTTCGCCCGTGAAGCTCATGATGCCGCTCATGGCCTGGGCGACCAGATCGAAGCCGCGGCGATGCTTGTAGGGCCCGGTGCGGCCGAAGCCCGACAGCGAGCAATAGATCAGCGCTGGATGCTGCTTGTGCAGGTCTTCATAGCCGAAGCCGAGGCGCTCCATGGCGCCCGGCGCAAAGTTCTCGACCAGCACGTCGGCGCCCGCGATCAGCCGCCGCAACACCTGCTTGCCGCCATCGGTCTTCAGATCCAGCACGATGCCGCGCTTGTTGCGGTTCATCATCAGAAAGGAGGCCGCCTCGTCGCCAATCTTAGGCGGCACCGAATGGCGGGTATCGTCACCGTTCGGCGATTTCTCGATCTTGATCACGTCGGCGCCCATGTCGGCCAGCATCAAGGTGCAGGTCGGCCCTGCCATGACATGGGTGAGGTCGATGACCTTGAGGCCGGCAAGCGGCCCCGAACGGGCGGAGGTTGATTGCGATCGATCTCTTTGCATCGGGGCCTCCTATTGGCCGCGCCATTGCGGCGCCCGCTTGGTGAGGAAAGCATCGAGCCCTTCGCGAAAATCCTGGCTCGTGTAGCACATCAGGATGAGGTCCTCGCCCTCGTCCGGCGTCAGCCGCCTTTGCAGGCGCGCCACGGCCTGCTTGGTCGCATTCAGCGTCAGCGGCGCGTGGCTGGCGAGCAGCCGGGCAACCTCATCCGCGCGCCGGTCGAGCGCGGCGAGATCCTCGACGATCTCGCCGAGCAGCCCGACGCTGGCGGCCTCCGTCGCGTCGACCAGGCGCGCGGTGAAGATCAGATCCTTGACACGGGCAGCGCCGATCAGCGCGGTGAGACGACTGACATTGGACATCGACAGGCAATTGCCGAGCGTGCGGGCAATGGGAAAGCCGATTTTCGCGCTTTGGGTGCCGATGCGGAGGTCGCAGGCCGCGGCAATGCCGGCGCCGCCGCCGGTGCAGAACCCGTTGATCGCGGCGATCGTCGGCACGCGGCACTGTTCGAGTGTGGTCAGCACCCGATCGATGCGGTTCTCGTAGTCGACCGCGTCCTGCGGCGACTTGAAATCGCGGAACTGATTGATGTCGGTGCCCGCGGCAAACGCCTTTTCGCCTGCCCCGCGCAGCACCAGCACCTTGATCGACTGATCGTCGTTGATCTCCTCGCAGATCGCGGCAAGCCGCTCGTACATCGCGAAGGTGAAGGCGTTGCGGGCCTGCGGACGATTGAAGGTGATCCGCCCGATACCGTCCTGGCACTCGAAAACGAGGTCTTCCGCCACCACCTGCTGGTCCATTTCCTCATGTCCTTCTGCTTTTCTACATTTTTGAATGCAAAATTGACGATTTACAAGCTGGAACTTGCCTTAATCCGCATATATCTTCATTTTTGCATTCAAATGGACTTCAGGCCCATGCTTCATGAGGAAGTCGTCGGCCGCATCCGGGCCATCCTGCTCGACGGCGAAATCCCGCCGGGCGCGCGGATTCCCGAGCGTGAGCTGTGCGAGCGGCTCCAGATATCGCGCACGCCGCTACGCGAGGCGCTCAAGGTGCTCGCCGCCGAAGGGCTCGTGCAGCTCCTGCCCCACCGTGGCTCGCGTGCGGCAAAACTGACCGACAAGGACATGCGCGACCTGTTCGAGGTCTGCCAGGGTCTCGAGGCGCTCGCCGGCGAACTCGCCTGCGAACGCATCACCGATGCCGAGATCGACGCGATCGCCGCCGCGCACGCAGACATGGTGCGGCATTATCGTGATGGCGACCTCATCCAGTACTATCGCGGCAACCGCGCCATTCACGAAGGCATCGTCGCTGCGGCCGGCAACCCGGTGCTCGCGGGGTTGTATGCGTCCGTGACCGCGCGCATCCGGCGCGCGCGTTATGTCACGCCGATGACGCCCGAGCGCTGGGCGGTCGCAGTGCAGGAGCATGACGCCATCCTGAATGCACTGCAGAGGCGCGACGGCGTCGGCCTCGCCCATATCCTGCGCGCGCATCTACGCCACAAGCGCGAAGAGGTTTTGCAGGCGGGCTTTGCCGAAACGGAAGGCAGTGACCTGGTGCCGCGGATTGCGTGAGACGGCATTCGCCACGCAGAAAGAAACCTGCGGTCCCGCCACAACGCTCGGTCAAGAGACACAATCGCGACACAATCATTGATTGCATTTGACTGCATCGGTCGGATCGTGCTGATGCGAGGCGATCGGCGCAGGCCGAAGGTAACGCGCGAACAATTGCGCAAAACAAAACACAAAAGCGGAGGAAACGCATGACAATCGATGTCTCACGTCGGTCCTTGTTTGCCCTCGGGGCTGGCCTTGGTGCCAGCGCAATGCTCGGCAGCAGCGCGATGGGGCGCGCTCCCAAGCTCGGCACCCAGACGCCTTACTGGCACCGCTTCGTTCTCGGCGATGCCGAAGTCACGATCGTCTCCGACGGACCGCTTCCGCTCGGCGACCCCTCCGGGACCTTCACCGGCGTTCCCAAGGAAGAGGTGAAGAAGATGCTCGCCGACAATTTCCTGTCGCCGGACAATGTCGTGCTCGAACAGAACTCGCCGATCGTCAACACCGGCGACAAGCTCATCCTGTTCGATACCGGCATGGGCAGCTCCAAGCTGTTCGGCGCCACCACCGGCCGGCAGCAGAAGAGCATGACCGAGGCCGGCATCAAGCCCGGGGACATCGATGCGGTGGTCTGCTCACATGCCCATATCGACCACATCGGCGGCATCGTGGACGACGGCGGCAAGCCGCTGTTTCCGAACGCGCAGATCTACATCTCGCAGACCGATTTCGACTTCTGGACCGACGAAGGCAAGCTCGGCAGCGACGCCAAGGATTTCGTCGTTCACGCCCGCAAGAACCTGCTGCCGGTGCGCGACCGCATCGTGTTCTTCAAGGACGGCCAGGAATTCCTGCCGGGCGTGCAGGCGATCTCGGCCCCCGGTCATACCGTCGGCCACACCATCTTCATGGTCTCGTCGGCCGGCAAGTCCTTCGCCTTCATGGGCGACCTCTCGCATCATTCGGTGCTGCTACTGGAGCGGCCGCGGATGGAATTCTCCTACGACACCGATCCCAAGCAGGCGGCCGAGTCGCGCGTGAAACTGCTGACCATGCTTGCGGCGAACAAGGTGCCGGTGATGTCGTATCACTTCGCCTGGCCGGGCTATGGTCACGTTGCCAAGGCCGGCGAAGGATTCCATTATTATCCCGAACCGATGCAGATGACGTTGTAATCGCCGGATCAGGTCCGGGTGACGCAAGCGCCGCCCGGACCATCCGAACGATCACCGCCGTCCGGATGACCGGCAAGCAACTACAATCCGCAATGTCTCCGGCGGCGTTGGCAAGCGGACATTTTGGTGTTATTGAACTACATCTACTAATTGCAAATCGAATTTATTGACGTGAATTTGTTTGGGAGCGTCAATGTCCCGCGAGAACGATGGTTTTGTCTTCCATCGTGGCCTGCTCCAATGGGTCCCGGATGTTGTCTATCGGGCCATCAACTTCTTTGTCAGATGGGACAAACTGCCGAGGCTGCTCGGAGCTGCCAATCTCTCGGCGTTCCGCGATCGGCTGCGGGAGCACAATCTGCACCATACCGGCTACGGCACGACATTGCCTCGCTGGAGCACGGGCAATGACCGCTGGCGTTCCGCCGACGGCTCGTTCAACAGCCTCGACCATCCGCGCATGGGGATGGCTGGCGCTCGGTTCGGACGCAATTTCGCGCTGCCCGAATGCGTGCCGGACCGCCTGGACGACCTGCTCGAACCCAGTCCGCGCGTGATCTCGGAGGAGTTGCTGGCGCGCCGCGAGTTCATTCCCGCGACCAGCCTCAATCTGCTGGCCGCCGCCTGGATCCAGTTCGAAACCCATAATTGGTTCAGCCATGGGGCCCCTAAGTCGGGAAACGAGTTCAAAATTCCGCTGAAGCCAAACGACGAATGGCCTGCGGATGAGCGGATCGACGGCTGTATGAAGATCCGTCGGACCGTTTGCGACGAGACGCCACGTGAACGATGGCTCGGCGCGACCCCCACGTTCCGCAACCTCAACTCGCACTGGTGGGATGCCGGACAGATCTACGGCAGCGACCGCGCGAGGCAGATGCAGATCCGTTCGCGGGCAGATGGGAAGATCGCAGTCGGCAATGATGGGATGCTTCCAGCCGATCCGGTGCATCCGGGCGCCGATCTCACCGGCTTCAACGACAATTGGTGGGTGGGGCTCAGCCTGCTGCACAACCTCTTCGCACGCGAGCACAATGTCATCTGCGACGGCTTGAAGGCGCGGTATCCGACCTGGAAGGACCAGGAGCTATTCCAGCGCGCTCGCCTGATCAACGCGGCCCTGATCGCCAAGATCCACACCGTCGAATGGACGCCAGGCATCCTCGGCCATCCCGCACTGGACTTCGGCATGCACGCCAACTGGTCGGGGATCCCGTGCCGGGTGCTGCGCGCCGTGCTCGGCAAGAACAGCGAAGCCGCCTTAGGCATCATCGGCTCTCCGACGGATCAGCACAGCGCGCCCTATGCGATGACCGAGGAATTCACCGCCGTGTACCGCCTGCACCCGCTGATCCCCGAAACGATGGATGTACGGCGGCTCGATAGCACAGAGATTACCCCTAGCGACTTGGTCAATATGCAGGGGCGCGCCTCCCGGGAGTTCATGCAGACTCACGGCTTCGTCGACCTGCTGTACTCGTTCGGCACCGCTCATCCCGGCGCCATTCGCCTCCACAATTATCCCAACTTTCTGCGCCGGTTCACGAAAGACGACCAGCCGCTGCTCGACGTGGCGGCGATCGACATTATGCGTGATCGCGAGCGCGGCGTGCCGCGCTACAATCGGTTCCGCGAACTGGTCGGCAAAAAGCGGGTCAAGACGTTCGAGGAAATCACCAGCATCCCCGGCGCGGCCGGGAAGATGCGCGCGATCTACAAGGGCGACGTCGATCGCGTTGATCTGATGGTCGGACTATTGGCCGAGGACCTGCCGGACGGTTTTGGCTTCAGCGATACCGCCTTCCGCATTTTCATCCTGATGGCATCGCGGCGTTTGAAGAGCGACCGGTTCTTCACCGATGACTACCGGGCGGAAGTCTACACCAATTTCGGTATGGACTGGATCCACAACAACGGAATGAAATCGGTGCTGCTGCGGCATATGCCGCAACTCGGACCGGCGCTCGAGGGTGTCAACAACGCCTTCGCGCCGTGGAACGTGCTGCGACGCTGAGCCTTGGCCCTCTGCAAAGTCGCAGCCGCCCTAGCACCCGAGCTTGTCGGCGATTCCGCCAAAATCCCTGGCGACGATGTCCCAATTGCCGGTGGCCTCGAAATCGACTTTCTGGAGCGGACCGTATTCGGTTGGCCGCGCCACGAAGGCCGTCTTCAGCCCGTTCTTCTGCGCGGCGGCGAGATCGCCGTTGTGGGCGGCGACCATCATCACCTCTTCCGGCTTGAGGCACAGCAGGCGCGCGGCGCCAAGATAGGTTTCGGGATCGGGCTTGTAGTGCTCGAACAGCTCGGCCGACATGATGAGGTCCCAGGGAAGCCCTGCGAACTTCGCCATGTTGGTCAGCAGCGCGACATTGCCGTTCGACAGCGGCGAGATCACGAATTTCGCCTTCAACCGCGTCAGGCCCGCGACGCTGTCGGGCCACGGGTGCAGCCGGTGCCACCCCTTGGTGAGGTGATCGAGATCGGCTTCGGTCAGGCCTCGAATCGAAAATTGCGCGACCAGCTTTTCCAGCGAGCGGCGATGCAGATCATCGAGCATGACATAGCCGCGCTCGGGATGTTTGCGCACGTCATCCATCGAAGCCATGTACATGCCGCGCCAGCCGTCGACCAGTGCGGTCCAGTCGGCGGAGATGCCGCGGCCCTTCGCCCACCACATGAAGTCCGTGATCAGGCTGGTGCGCCAGTCGACGACGGTGCCGAACACATCGAAGACGAGCGCTTTGACGACGGACAGATCAGACATGGGCGCTCCCCTGATTTTTTTTGTTGTCATTCCGGGACGCAACGAAGTCGCGAACCCGGAATCCAAAAGTTGTGGCGCGAGATTCCGGCTTCTCGCTTTGCGAGCCCCGGAATGACGGAGAAAATCAGTCCAAATGGAACTTCGCCAGTTCGCGGTGCTCGGCCTTGATGTAGCGTACGGTGCCGGTGACGGAACGCATCACCACCGTCTCGGTCTCGATCACGCCGTCCTTGCGGAATTTGACGCCTGACAGCAGCGAGCCCGTGGTGACGCCGGTGGCGGCGAACAGGCAGTCGCCGCGCGCCATGTCCTCGATGCCGTAGATCATCTTGGGATCGTTTACGCCCATCTTGGCGGCGCGCTCCCGCTTCTCGTCGGAGTCGAGGATGAGACGGCACTGCATCTGGCCGCCGATGCAGCGCAGCGCCACGGCCGCGAGCACGCCTTCCGGCGCGCCGCCGGTGCCGAGATACATATCGACGCCGGTATTATCAGGGTCGGCGCAGTGGATCACGCCGGCGACATCGCCGTCGGTGATCAGGCGCACGGCGGCGCCGGTCGAGCGCACGCTCTCGATGATGCTGGCATGGCGCGGCCGGTCGAGCACGAGAACGGTGATGCCGTCCGGCTTGACGCCCTTGGCCTTGGCGAGGCGGCGGACGTTTTCGGCCGGCGTCGCATCGAGCTCGACGACGCCCTTGTCATAGCCGGGACCGATCGCGAGCTTCTGCATGTAGACGTCGGGGGCGTGCAACAGCGTGCCGCCGTCGGCCATCGCCATGGTGGCAATCGAGCCCGGCATGTTCTTGGCGCACAGCGTGGTGCCTTCGAGCGGATCGACCGCGATGTCGACTTGCGGGCCGGCGTTCATGCCGACCTTCTCGCCGATGAAGAGCATCGGCGCCTCGTCGCGCTCGCCCTCGCCGATGACGATCGTGCCCTCGATCGGGAGCTTGTTGAGCTCGCGCCGCATCGCATCCACTGCGGCCTGATCGGCCGCCTTCTCGTTGCCGTGCCCGCGCAGACGCGCCGAAGACACCGCCGCCCGCTCCGTCACCCGCACGATCTCCAGCGTGAGAATGCGCTCGAGCAATGCTTGCGGCGGGACTGAAATATGGGTCGACATCGGCTCACTCCTTCGAAACAGTTTTGGACGGACATCTCCGCCGCATCAACTCGTAACACCCACAGTTCGTTCGAACCGTGTCATTGCTTAAGCATGCTCAGTTCTTCTCGATCCGTATCACCTGCGGCCGTCCGCTGATCACCTTGTCCTTCTGCACGGCCGCGAGCGCGCGGCGCACGGCGTCCTCGTGCGTGGCATAGGTGATGAGGATGACGGGCACCGGGACCGCCTTCCCGTCTGCCGGCGCAGCGCCGCCATTGGGATGGCGCTGCACGATCGACTCGATCGAAATCTTCTGTTCCGCGAGCCGGGTCGCGATCGCAGCCGCGGTGCCCGGGAAATCGCGTGCCAGAAGGCGGATATAGTAGCCGCCCTCGTGGCGCTCCATCGGCGCCTTCTTGGTATCGCGCAGCTGCGAAATCGGCCGGCCGAACGGATTGGCGCGGATGCCACGCGCGACGTCGGCGATGTCGGCCACGACGGCGGATGCGGTCGCCGCTCCCCCGGCACCGGGGCCGACCAGCGTGATCGGCGGGATGCCTTCGCCATCGATCGTGACTGCATTGGTGACACCCATCACCTGCGCGATCGACGAGGATTTCGGAACCATGGTCGGATGGACGCGCTGCTCGATGCCCTTGGCGGTGCGAACGGCGACGCCGAGCAGCTTGAGCCGGTAACCAAGATCGTCGGCGGCACGGAGATCTTCCGGCGCGATGGAGGAGATACCTTCGACATACACCGCGCTTTGAGCAACTTTCGTGCCGAAAGCGAGGCTGGCGAGAATGGCGAGCTTTTGCGCGGTATCGTGGCCGTCGACGTCGAACGACGGATTGGCCTCGGCATAGCCGAGCCGTTGCGCGTCCTTCAGGCATTCGGCGAAGGACAGGCCCTCCTGCTCCATCCGGGTCAGGATGTAATTGCAGGTGCCGTTGAGGATGCCGTAGACCCGGTTGATGCCGGTTCCGGCAAGACCTTCGCGTAACGTCTTGATGACAGGGATCGCAGCGCCGACAGCTGCCTCGAAATTCAGCGCGCCGCCGTGCTTTTCGGCGGCCTTTGCCAGCTTGAGGCCGTGCTTTGCCAGCAACGCCTTGTTGGCGGTGACAACGGACTTGCCGGCGTTCAGCGCAGCTTCCACCGCCGCCAGCGCGGGATCGCCGGAGCCACCCATCAGCTCGACGAAGCAGTCGATGCCGGGATGCGTGGCGAGGGCAAGCGGATCCTTGACCCATTCGATGCCGCGCAGATCGACGCCGCGCTTCTTCGCCTTCGAGCGCGCGGTGACGGCGACCACCCGGATGCCGCGGCCGCTGCGGCCGGCAAGCACGCGCGCCTGCGTTTCAATCAGACGGACAACTTCGGCGCCCACGGTGCCGAGCCCCGCTATGCCCACTTTCAGGGGTGCAACCATGATGCCTTGGAAAACCTGCGGAAGAGAACTTAACGCCGAGTGGCGAGCGGAACGACGTTGTGCAACGTTTCGATGCCGCTTTCAAGGAAGCGGCGCACGCCGCGCGCGGCCTGCCTGATCCGTTGCTCGTTTTCCACCATGGCGATGCGGACATATCCTTCACCATGCTCGCCAAAGCCGACGCCGGGCGAGACCGCGACACCGGATTTCTCAACCATCAGGGTCGCGAACTGCATGCTGCCGACGCTGCGGAAGGCTTCCGGCAGCGGCACCCAGGCAAACATCGACGCTTCCGGCGGCGGGATCTCCCAGCCGGCACGGCCGAACGATTCCACCAGCGCGTCGCGCCGCTTGCGGTAGGTGTCGCGCATCTCCTTGATGCAATCGTCCGGTCCGTTCAGCGCGGCGGTCGCTGCGACCTGGATCGGCGTGAACGCACCGTAGTCGAGATAGGATTTGACGCGGCCGAGTGCCGCAATCACGCGCTCGTTGCCGACCGCGAAGCCCATACGCCAGCCAGCCATCGAATAGGTCTTCGACATCGAGGTGAACTCGACGGCGACGTCCATCGCGCCCGGCACCTGGAGCACCGACGGAGGCGGGTTGTTCTCGTCGAAATAGACCTCGGCATAAGCGAGATCGGACAGGATCAGGATCTCGTGCTTCTTCGCGAATGCGACCAGGTCCTTGTAGAAGTCGAGGCTCGCGACATAGGCGGTCGGGTTCGAAGGATAGCAGACGACGAGCGCCAGCGGCTTCGGGATCGAATGCACGATCGCCCGCTCGACCGCCTCGAAGAATTGCGGCGTCGGCTCCGAGGGCACCGAGCGGATCACGCCGCCCGCCATCAAGAAGCCGAAGGCGTGAATCGGGTAGCTCGGATTCGGACAAAGGATGACGTCGCCGGGCGCGGTGATCGCCTGCGCCACGTTGGCAAACCCCTCCTTGGAGCCGAGCGTCGCCACCACCTGGGTGTCGGGATTGAGCTTCACGCCGAAGCGGCGGGCGTAGTAGCCGGCCTGGGCCCGGCGCAGCCCGGGAATGCCGCGGGAGGCCGAGTAGCGGTCGGTGCGCGGCTTGCCCAGCGTCTCCTTCAGCTTCTCCAGCACGTGCGCCGGCGCCGGCAGGTCGGGATTGCCCATGCCGAGGTCGATGATGTCGGCGCCGGCATTCCGCGCGGCTGCCTTGGCCCGGTTGACCTGTTCGAACACATAAGGCGGAAGGCGGCGGATGCGGTAAAACTCTTCCATGGCTCTCTCGGCTCCGGGCAACCGGTCAGGACAGAATCGACAGGCCATAAAAGACCAGGCGGAAAGGCGCCCGCATCCCTCGCGAAAATTACTCAAGATCAAATACTTAGAGCAATTATCGACGACGTTGACTGAAGTCGTTCGCCCTGACTCTCGGCTGAACTAAGGTCTTTTAGCACGGCGAGGCGGAGGCGCCAGCGATTACCTTGCAGCGCCCTATTTCGCGTCCTTGGTGGCAACCGCTTGACGGTCGCGCGCGGCAGCAAGTTCGGCCTCGATCTTGGCGCGTTGGTCCGGCGGCATCACCGCCTGATCGCGATCCGGCGGCAGATCGTGCACCGGCAGATAGCTACCGGCCTCCCTGGGATGCGCTTGCGCATCGGAAGGCGTCATATCCGCGAGCTGGCTCGAGCAGCCGCCCAGGGCGAGCGTCGCCATCAGCAGCGCGCCACAGATCCGTCGCGACTTTTGCAGGTCCCTCAACGCCAACACCAGGGAAATCCCCACTTCGTCCCAAAGCACGGCCCCGGGCAACCTTACCCAAGTCCGCGCCCAAGCTCAAACCATTGCTGCCCAAATGGTCCGAGCGAGAAAATAGCCCCGGTCCATCAAGCCGAGCGGTGCGGCTCGATTGTGACGGAACCAAGAAAATTTATCGCACTGCAACACATCTTCGAGAGTGTTTAATGCCAAACATGCGAGCTTCGCGGTGACGAATACGGAATGAATCGTTACTGTTCTGCTCATGAGTATGGCCACGACCGATACGCCCAAACCCGAGACGAAGTTCGATGCGGAAGCCTTCGCGATAAATGTCGCGCGGGCGATGGAAAGCGGCGGCAAGGCGCTCGCCGCGTACCTGAAGCCGCGCGAGAGCGGCGAGGTGCAGGATCGTCCGCCGGCGGAGCTTACCGAGGTCGTCAAGACCTTCACTGCCGTCGCCGAATACTGGCTGTCGGATACGTCGCGGTCCTCCGTACTCCAGACCAAGCTCGCCAAGGACTATCTCGATCTCTGGGGCTCGGCGGCGCGCCGCATGGCCGGTCAGGACGCCCCGCCCGCGATCGCGCCGTCGCCGCGCGACAAGCGCTTTGCCGATCCGGAATGGAAGTCGAACCAGTTCTTCGATTTCCTGATGCAGCTCTACCTGCTCACGACCAAATTTGCGCAGGAGCTTGTGCGCGACGCCGAGGGGCTCGATCCGCTGACCCGCCGCAAGGCCGAGTTCTACGTCCAGCAGCTCACCAACGCGATGTCGCCCTCCAACTTCGTGCTGACCAATCCGGAAGTGCTGCGCGCGACGGTGGCCAGCAGCGGCGAAAATCTTGCGCGCGGGCTGAAGATGCTGGCCGAGGACATCGCCGCCGGCAAGGGCACGCTGAAGATCCGTCAGTCCAATCCGGACAATCTCGTCGTCGGCGTGAACATGGCGACGACGCCCGGCAAGGTGATCTACCAGAACGAGATGATGCAGCTGATCCAGTATGCGCCGGCGACGGAGAACGTGCTGCGCACGCCGCTCCTGATCATCCCGCCCTGGATCAACAAGTTCTACATCCTCGATCTCAAGCCGGAGAAATCCTACATCAAGTGGTGCGTCGATCAGGGCATCACCGTGTTCGTGATCTCATGGGTCAATCCCGACAAGCGGCTCGGTGCCAAGAGCTGGGAAGACTACATGAAGGAAGGCCCGCTCACGGCGATGGACGTGATCGAGAAGGTCACCGGCGAGATGAAGGTGCACACCGCCGGCTATTGCGTCGGCGGCACCATGCTCGCGACCACGCTGGCCTGGCTCGCCGAGAAGCGCCGCCAGCGCGTGGCCTCCGCGACGTTCTTCGCGGCACAGGTCGACTTCACCCATGCCGGTGATTTGCTCGTGTTCGTTGACGAGGAGCAGATCGCATCCCTCGAGCAGGACATGAAGGCGGCGGGCGTGCTCGAAGGCTCGAAGATGGCGATGGCCTTCAACATGCTGCGCTCCAACGATTTGATCTGGTCCTATGTCGTCAGCAATTACCTCAAGGGCCAGCAGCCGAGCGCGTTCGACCTGCTGCACTGGAATTCGGACGCGACGCGCATGACGGCGTCGAACCATTCTTACTATCTGCGCAATTGCTATCTGGAGAACCGGCTCTCGACCGGCACGTTGGTGCTGGACAACACCCTGCTCGATCTCTCCAAGGTCATGGTGCCGATCTACAATCTCGCAACCCGCGAAGACCATATCGCGCCGGCGGAATCGGTGCTGTACGGCTCCCAGTTCTTCGGCGGCCCGGTGAAATACGTGCTGTCCGGCTCGGGCCATATCGCCGGCGTGGTTAATCCGCCCGCCTCGAACAAATACCAGTACTGGACCAACGACAACGCGAAGTCCGCCAACGTCGCCGAGTGGATGAAGGGCGCGGTCGAGCACAAGGGCTCGTGGTGGCCGGACTGGCGGCAATGGCTGGGCGCACTCGATCCCGAGGAAGTCCCGGCCCGCACGGTCGGCAGCGAGGCGTTTCCCCCGATCGAGGACGCGCCCGGCAGCTATGTCAGGGTTCGCGCATAGCAGAATCTTCCGCGCTTTCGTATAAGCTCCACGCCTGCAGCAGAAATTGATGAGGGGACCGGGTTATGACGCGTGAATTGTTCTGGCTGACACTGACGGTGGTCCTGACCGGAATCCTCTGGATTCCCTACACCATCAACCGCTGCCAGATTCGCGGTCTCGGTGGCGCGATGGCCAATCCCTCGCGCACCGACAAGCCGCAATCGGAATGGGCGAACCGCCTGATGTTCGCGCATGACAACGCCGTCGAGAACCTCGTGCTGTTCGCGCCGCTGGTGCTGATCCTGAACGCGATCGACTACTCCTCGCAATGGACGGTGCTTGCTTGCGCCGTCTATTTCTGGTCGCGCGTCGCGCATCTGATCGTCTATGCGCTCGGGATCCCGGTGTTCCGCACGGTGGCCTTCACCGTCGGCTTCATCGCGCAGGCCGTGCTGGCCGTCGCGATTTTCAAGGTGGTTTGATCGGATCTCCGATGGCTTAGCGCCTGCAACAAAGGGGTGAAATGCTCGAAGGCCTGCCGCGGCCGCCGGTGTTGCCAAAGGATGACAGTGCGACAAAAACAGGGATGCGATCCCTAGGCTGACACGAAGGATCACCCATCCACAGGTATATTTGCCCATCGCATTGATGATTCGGGGCAAACATGAATTGGAAGATTGCATCCGCGCTCGCCGGCCTCTCGCTCGCGGCCGTCGCGACCCAGGCCAGTGCCGCAGATCTCGCCGCCCGTCCCTACACCAAGGCGCCGCCGATGATCGCGGCGATCTATGATTGGAGCGGCTTCTACATTGGCGCCAACGGCGGCTATGGCTCGTCGCGCAATTGCTGGGACCAGACTGTTGGTTTCGCGCCCGGCGTTGCGGAAGGCTGCCATGACGCGACGGGCGCCGTCGCCGGCGGCCAGATCGGTTATCGCTGGCAGAACAGCGCCTTCGTGTTCGGCCTCGAAGCACAGGGCGACTGGGCCGATCTCTCGGGCCGGAACACCAGCACCGTAGCCGGCGTCGCGAACCGCACCCGCGTCGATGCTTTCGGCCTGTTCACGGGCCAGGTCGGCTACGCCTGGAATAACGCACTGCTTTACGTGAAGGGCGGCGCCGCCGTCACCCGCGATCGCTACCGCGGTATCGGAACGGGTGGTCTGGCCGGAGCCGAGTTCGATCGTGCCGACGACACCCGCTGGGGCGGCACGGTCGGCATCGGCATCGAATACGGCTTCGCCCCGAACTGGTCGGTCGGCCTCGAATACGACCATCTGTTCATGGGCCGTCACGACGTCACGCTCACCTCCAACGGCGCGCTGACGCCGGTCGGCACGTTCTCACGCACCGACCGCATCGGCCAGGACGTCGATTTGATCACCGCCCGCATCAACTACAAATTCGGCGGCCCGATCATCGCGAAGTACTGAGGAAGCGTCTCGCAACCGTCATGCCCGGGACAAGCCCGGCCATGACGAGCAGCGAATGTTGCTGCTACTCGTCAGCGCAACCGATCGTCTATGCGCTCGGGATCCCGGTGTTCCGCACGGTGGCCTTCACCGTCGGCTTCATCGCGCAGGCCGTGCTGACCGTCGCGATCTTCAAGGTGGTTTGAGATCAGGCCTTGCGAACGACAAGATGCAGCATGTTCGCCGGCGTCTCGTCAAAGCTCTGGATCACGTTCCTGTCCGATGACAGCGTGATCCATGGGCCTGCGCTGGCGTAAGTCGCCTCGAGCCATTCTGGCGACGCATAATTGTAATAGCGCCCGAGACTGTCCCGGCCGTCGCCCTCGCCCATCTTGTAGCTGGCATAGAACACGCCTGACGGCCTGAGCGCGCGATGAATCCGCGCCAGGATGCCGGTGAGTTCGTCGCGCGGCACGTGCAGGAGACAGGCGCTCGCCCAGACGCCGTCATAGGCCTCGTGCGCGTCAAGCTGGTCGAACCGCATCGCCTCGACGGCATGACCGAGCCGATGCGACGCGATCTCGGCCATTTCAGGCGAGCCGTCGGTGGCGCGCACCGAAAAACCTTCGGCCAGCATCACCGCCGAATGATTGCCGGCGCCACAGCCGAGCTCGAGGATCGAGCCGCCGGACGGCAGCAGAGCAAGAAAGCCTCGCAGCCGCGTCGAGGGCGCCTTCGCCCAGTCCGCATAGGACCGGGCGTTGCTGCGATAGAATTGCAGAGTCCCTTCGTCCACGGCGATCACTCCGATCAGGGAAACAGCGCGATCTGCTCCAGTCCAGCGGTCTCGGGGAATCCGAACATCAGGTTCATGTTCTGGATCGCCTGACCGGCCGAGCCCTTCACCAGATTGTCGAGCACCGAAATCACGATGGCGCGGTTCTTGATCCGGTCGGCGATGACGCCGATCTGGACATAGTTCGAGCCGCGTACGTTCTGGGTCTGCGGCAGCACGCCCTTCTTGACGACATGCACGAACGGCTCGTTCGCGTAGGCTTGCTCGAGGGCCGCCCGCAAATCGTCCGGCGTCGCGCCGTTGAGCTTGACGTAGGACGTGCAGAGTTCGCCCCGCGACATCGGTATGAGATGCGGCGTGAAATTGACGGTCACGCTCGCGCCCGCCGCGACGCCGATCTCTTGTTCGATCTCCGGTGCATGCCGGTGCGTGCCGACCGAATACGGCGACATCCCCTCGCCCGCCTCGCTGAACAGCGTGTTCTGTTTCAGGCCGCGTCCGGCGCCGGTGACGCCTGACTTGGCGTCGATCAGGATGTCATCGACGTCGATCAGTTTTGCTTTCGCCAGTGGCACCAGCGCCAACAACGCTGCCGTCGGATAGCAGCCGGGACAGGCGACCAGCCGCGCCGCGGTAATCTTCTCCCGATAGAATTCGGTCAGGCCGTAGACGGCTTCGCCCTGCAACTCGAGCGCCTGATGTTCGTGGCCGTACCACTGCGCGTAGGTTTCCTTGTCGCGCAGCCGGAAATCGGCGGACATGTCGAGGACCTTGATCTTCGGGTTGGCCTTCAGCACGGCCGCGATGATCTGCTGCGTGGTGCCGTGCGGCAGTCCGCAGAACACCGCGTCGAGCTTGGTCCAGTCGACCTTTTCCCATTCCACGAGTTGGGGCAAATCCAGCATGAAGAAATGCGGAAACACCTCGCTCATGGCCTTGCCGGCATGCGTGTTGGCGGTGAGTGCCGTGATTTCCGCATTCGGATGCCGCGCCAGCAGGCGCACCGCATCGGCGCCGGTGTAGCCGGAGGCACCGAGAATGCCGATTTTCTTCAAGCTCATCACACGTTCCTTTCAGGCGTCGCTGGATCGTCTTGCCGGAGTAGAAAGTTGCAGCGTCGCTTCGGCCACCGGACCGGTCTGGCAGGCAACGCTCATCGGCTACTCCTCGGCAAGGCCCAGCATCAGCCGCATGTTCTGCACGGCCGCGCCGGACGCGCCCTTGCCGAGATTGTCGAGCCGGGCAACCAGCACCGCCTGGTGGTACTTGTCGCTGGCGAAGACGTAGAGCTCGAGCGTGTTGGTCTCGTTGAGCGCTTCCGGCTCGATTCGGCCGCCCCTGGTCGCCTCGTTTTGCAGCGGCATCGCCGAGACGTATTTTGAGCCGGCGTAACGCTTTGCCAACGCGGCCTGGAGATCGGCACTGCTGGGCTTGCCGGGCAGCGTGTCGAGCTGGAGCGGCACCGACACCAGCATGCCCTGCCGATAGTTGCCGACCGACGGGATGAAGATCGGTCGCCGCGTCAGGTTCGAATAGAGCTGCATCTCCGGCAGGTGCTTGTGCTCGAAGCCGAGGCCGTAGAGCTCGAAGGACGGCGCACTGCCGTCCTCGAAACTCGCGATCATCGACTTGCCGCCGCCGGAATAGCCGCTCACCGCATTGACGGTGACGGGATAGTCCGCAGGCAGCAGGCCGGCATCGACGATCGGTCGCAGCAGCGCGATCGCGCCGGTTGGATAGCAGCCGGGATTGGAGACCTTCTTCGCAGCCTTGATCTTGCCAGCCTGATCCGGCGTCAGTTCCGGAAAGCCATAGGCCCAATCGGGCGCGACCCGGTACGCGGTCGATGCATCCAGCACCTTCGGGCCCGACGGCCCCATGCTGTCGATGAGCGCAACCGTTTCCCTGGCAGCATCGTCCGGCAGACAGAGGATGACGAGGTCAACCTCCTCCATCAGCGCCTTCTTGGCCGCGGGATCCTTGCGCTTGTCGTCGGCGATCGTCTTCACGACCACGTCGTTCTGCAGCTTCAGCCGCTCGTTGATGCCGAGCCCGGTGGTGCCGGAGCCACCGTCGACAAAGACGGTGGCGGGCTTTGTCGCAGCGCCGGTCTTCGGGGCATTTTTGGTGTCAACGAGGCTGGCTTCAGAAAAGGTCATGGCGCGCTCCTTTCGAGCGTGTTGGTTTCGGACGCGAAGGCCTCCGGCCTGACGTCCTGCATCAATTCCGCGATCTCCCTGGCGTCGGCATGGGCTTGCGCGCCAAGCGCGTTGGCGATCGCCGTATAATCGGCGTCGGACTTGTGTTGATTGAGCTTGAAGCTGCCTTCGACCTCTTCAACCGTCATGACCAGACCCACGATTCCCTTCTTCAGCGCCTCGAGCCGCCCCGCCGTCATTTTGGCTGAGGTCCACGGCTTCTTCGGCAACAGCCAGCTCTCGAACTTGTCGCTGAGCGTGTCGATCTGCACGGCCAGTTCACCATCCGACAACAACCGCACCGGCCCGGTCAGATGGACCGACTGGTAGAGCCAGGTCGGCACCTGATCCGGCGAGACGTACCAGTCCGGCGACACGTAGGCATCGGGGCCGTTGACCGCGAGCAGCCACGAGGCCGTCCCGTCCGCAAGCTTTAGCAGCGGATTGTGACGGGCGACGTGAAAGGCGGCCTGCGGCGTGCCGTCGGCGGCATAGGTCAAATAGAACGGAATTGGCGAGGCGATCGGCTTGTGGCCGTCGAACGCGCACATGGTGCCGAAGCCGCGCGTGTCGGCGAACTTCAGGCTCGCGGCGCGGTCCTGCTTGAAAAAGGGTGGCGTGTACATCGTTGTCTCCTGCTGGGCCTCCTTGGGGGCCGCCGGATCAGATCGCGCTGACAGGAGAGAGAATGCCGCGGATCGGATCCAGCGGCAAAGACGATGATCTCAAACGCGATCGACCGCCCAAACCGCTAAAAAGCGGCGGCGGCGACGGGCGAACAAAATGGTCGCGGCGTTGATCATGGCGCGGGGCTATAGGGCCAGTTGCGGTTCGCGTCAAGGTTCGGACGTCACACCACCCGCCAGATCCATTCCATGATCTTCGCGATCACGTCCCCGAACAGCAGGAGCGCCGCCGACCAGATCAGCGCCGAGACGAAATTGGCCGCCTGGAAGCTCCAATAGGGCATCTCGAAAATGCCGGCTGCGAGCGGCACGGAGGCACGCAAGGGACCGAAGAAACGGCCGATGAAGATGCTCGGCACGCCCCAGCTGCGAACGAAGGCCTCGCCCCGGGGCAGGAGTTCCGGATAGCGCGAGAGCGGCCACATCTGCGCGACCTTCTCCTTGTAGCGGTAGCCGAACCAGTAGGAGACCCAGTCGCCCAGCGCGGCGCCGATGCCGCCGGCGATCCAGACCGGATAGAAGCTGATGCCGCTCGCGCCGATCAGCGCGCCGATCGCGACCAACGCGCCCCAGGCCGGGATCAGCAGAGAGATGAAGGCGAGCGACTCCCCGAAGGCGAGCACGAACACGATGGGAGCTGCCCATGTCTGGTGAGCGCGCACAAAATCCGCCAGCGCGTGCGCAAACTGCTCCATTCAAAATAGCCTTTCCGCCCTGCCCGAAGGTGCCGCTCGATGAAAAGGACTGGTAAGCCAAGGACTTGTGTGACATCAAGTCACAAAGTCCGGTCCAGACCGGACCGGACCGTCACATTGCCGGGAATTCGTTGGGGGTGCGGCGTAAAATCGCCGGGATTGGCTCCCAACCACACCGCCCGGCCCGCCCTGCGATAACCTTTCCAGGTCAGAAGTGGCATAGTCGGCCCAACCGATTCGCCGCTCATGCGGCCCTCAAAACGCATAAAGATATATGTCCAAGCAGTTGAAGCCCAAAGCAAAAGACGATTTTTTCGGCGGCGATGAGCCGAAGCCCCGCGCCGCCAAGGCGACCCCGCGCGCAGGCGGTGCCGAGGCCGACTACACCGCAGCCGACATCGAGGTCCTAGAAGGCCTGGAACCGGTGCGCCGCCGGCCCGGCATGTATATCGGCGGCACCGACGAGAAGGCGCTGCATCACCTCTTCGCCGAAGTCATCGACAACTCAATGGACGAGGCGCTCGCGGGGCATGCGACCTTCATCGGAGTCGAGTTGAGCGCGGACGGCTTTTTGACCGTCACGGACAACGGCCGCGGCATCCCGATCGATCCGCATCCAAAATTTCCGAAGAAGTCGGCGCTCGAAGTCATCATGTGCACGCTGCACTCGGGCGGCAAGTTCGACTCCAAGGTCTACGAGACCTCGGGCGGCCTGCACGGCGTCGGCATCTCCGTGGTGAACGCCCTCTCCTCGCTGCTCGAGGTCGAGGTCGCGCGCAGCCAGAAACTCTACCGCATGACGTTCGAGCGCGGGCACCCGAAGGGCAAGCTCGAGGATCTCGGCAAGATCAACAACCGCCGCGGAACCCGCGTGCGCTTCAAGCCGGACACCGACATCTTCGGTGCAAAGGCAGCGTTCAAGCCGCAGCGCCTGTTCAAGATGACGCGTTCGAAGGCGTATCTGTTCGGCGGCGTCGAGATCCGCTGGAATTGCGCGCCTGAACTGCTCAAGGGCGTCGACGACGTGCCGGCCGAAGCGACGTTCCACTTCCCCGGTGGCCTCAAGGATTATCTGGCGGCGGCGATCCACGCCGACACGCTGGTGCATCCCGACATCTTCTCCGGCAAGTCGGGCCGCAACGGCGCGCATGGCGCCTGCGAATGGGCGGTGGCTTGGACTGCGGATGCCGACGGCTTCCTGTCGTCCTACACCAACACCGTGCCGACGCCCGATGGCGGTACGCATGAATCCGGCCTGCGAAGCGCGCTGCTGCGAGGTCTCAAGGATCACGCCGAGCGCGTCGGCCAGGGCAAGCGCGCGTCGTCCATTACGTCTGAAGACGTGATGGTCGGTGCAGCCGTGATGCTCTCGGTATTCGTGCGCGAGCCCGAATTCCAGGGCCAGACCAAGGATCGCCTTGCCACGGCCGAAGCGCAGCGCATCGTCGAACAGGCGATGAAGGATCCGTTCGACCATTGGCTGTCGGGCAATCCGAACCAGGCCAACAGGCTGCTCGACTTCGTGGTCGATCGCGCCGAGGAGCGGTTGCGCCGCCGGCAAGAGAAGGAGACCGCGCGCAAGACCGCCGGCAAAAAGCTGCGCCTGCCCGGGAAGCTCGCCGATTGCAGCGATGCCGGTTTGGACGGCTCAGAACTCTTCATAGTCGAGGGAGACTCGGCCGGCGGCAGCGCCAAGCAGGCGCGCGACCGCAAGACCCAGGCCGTGCTGCCGCTGCGCGGCAAGATCCTCAACGTCGCGTCCGCCGGCAAGGACAAGCTGACGGCGAACACGCAGCTCGCCGACCTCGTGCAGGCGATCGGCTGCGGGATGCTCGCGCAGTATCGCGAGGAGGATCTGCGCTATCAGCGCATCATCATCATGACCGACGCCGATGTCGACGGTGCCCATATCGCTTCGCTGCTGATCACCTTCTTCTACCGGCAGATGCCGCGGCTGATCGACGAAGGCCATCTCTTCCTAGCCGTGCCGCCGCTCTACAAGCTGACCAACGGCACCAAGTCGGTCTACGCCCGCGATGACGCGCACAAGGCAGCGCTGATTAAGAGCGAGTTCAACGCCAACGCCAAGGTCGAGGTCAATCGCTTCAAAGGCCTCGGCGAGATGATGCCGGCGCAGCTCAAGGAAACCACCATGGATCCGGCCAAGCGGACCATGCTGAAAGTGGTTCTGCTCGCCGACGACCGCGACACCACGGCGGATTCGGTGGAGCGCCTGATGGGCACCAAGGCCGAAGCGCGCTTCGCGTTCATCTCGGACAAGGCCGAATTCGCCAATGACGATTTGCTGGACGTCTGATCCGCAGGCGCTGCCCGGTCGCAACCCATCAAGAGCCCCGCATGAAGCCCGGGGCTCTTTTGTTTTTTGGGGACGACAACCGCCATTTCCCGACGATCCTGCCCGCCGATCCTGCCAACGGTCCGCCACGGCTTCGTGATTCCCTGCCTCGTCGCATCGCGACTCGGTCAACGACTCACCCAGCCGGGCTGATGCACGATTGCCTCCATTTCGGACAAAGCCGGATTTACTAACGAGAAGTTACCAAAATACAAATCGCAAAATTCGACGTACTGCATTGATATTGCGCGCTTATTTCACATTCCAACGACGGCACTCAGAATCCCTGCCGTGCGGCGTTTCCCGGCGAGTGTGCCTGCTCTGCAACAGCATTTCGGAGAGAAGCAGGTATAGTCCGGGACATCAGATCACACGGACTTCAGTGCGCTCGCGCCTTCCAGACAGACCAAAGCTTGGGGATTTTAAGATGAAGAAGATTTTGCTCGCACTGACCGCGGTTGCCGCGATGACCGGTTCGGCCTCGGCCGCTGACCTTGGCGCCCGTCCCTACGTGAAGGCGCCGATGGCGGCTCCCGTCGCCAACTGGACCGGCTTCTACATCTTCGGCGGCGCCGGCGGCGGCCTCTCGGCCTCTGACCAGCGCGTGCAGACCACGGTTGGCGCAGTTCCCCTGACGATCGATCAGCGCCAGGGTGGCTCGGGCTGGTTCGGCACCGTCGGTCTCGGCTACGACTGGCAGTTCAGCGGCACCTGGGTCGCCGGCGTGTTCGCTGATGGTCAGTTCGGCAGCATCCGCGCCACGATCCAGGATCCGATCTTCGGCATCACTGGCTCGCAGAAGCTGGAAGACTCCTGGGCCGCTGGTGTGCGCCTCGGCTATCTGGTTGCCCCGAACGTTCTCTCCTATGTCAACGGCGGTTACTCTGGCGCTCACTTCGGCCAGACCAATTTCCTGACACTGGCGGGCGTTCCCGCTGGTGCCCACCTCAACAGCTACAACCGCAACGGCTGGTTCGTCGGCGGCGGCGTCGAGAACAACCTGAACATCTTCGGCATCCAGTCGCCCGGCTGGTTCATGAAGACCGAGTATCGTTCGGCATACTACAACGCCAAGACGCAGAATGAACTGTTCGACGGCACCAACCTCCCGACCGGCAACAGCATCCGCGCCAACACCTGGAACCAGACGATCTCCACTTCGCTGGTGTACCGCTTCAACTGGACCGGTGCGGTCGTCGCCAAGTACTGATCTGATCTCATCTTTCAGACGTCAAAGCCCCGGCATCGTCCGGGGCTTTTTCGTTGTACGGTGCTTCAGCGGACCTTGCGTATGGACATGCATCCGCCCTGCGGCCTGCATCAGCGGCCATTGTATCCGAACCACGGCTACGGCTAGTCTCCCGGCAAGTTTTCGGGCCGCGGCAATGGTCATGCCGCGTCACGACAGAAGCGGACCCGTGGGAGGAATGCGTGCGCAGATTTCTGCTTGTAGCAGGCCTGTTTGCCCTTGCCGTCGGGCTGCTCTGGATCGGACAGGGCACGGGCACCGTCGCGTGGCCGCGATCGAGCTTCATGGTCAACCAGTTGCAATGGGCCGGCTATGGCGCAGCCATGGCCGGCTTTGGGCTGGTGCTGATCTGGCAGAGTAACCAATAGAAGAAACCAGGGAACAGCAGCATGACATCCAGTCGGTTCGATCTCCGCGGCAAGGTCGCGATCGTCACGGGAGGCAATGGCGGCATCGGGCTCGGCATGGCCCGCGGCCTCGCCGATGCCGGCGCCAACATCGCCGTGGTCGGACGCAACGAAACCAAATCGGCCGCCGCCGTGGCCGATCTCAGTCAACGCGGTGTGAAGGCGATCAGTGTTGCCACCGACGTCACCGACAAGGCGGCCATCGCCGCGATGGTCGAGCGTGTCGTCGGGGATCTCGGCCGCATCGACATCCTCATCAACAATGCCGGCATGAGCATCCGCAAGCCGCCGCACGAGCTCGAACTCGACGAATGGAATACGGTGATCAACACCAACCTCACCAGCGCCTTCCTGTGCTCGAAGCTGGCCTATCCGGCGCTGAAGGCGTCCGGCAACGGGAAGGTGATCAACATCGGCTCGATGATGTCGATCTTCGGCGCGAGCTTCGCAACAGCCTATGCGGCGAGCAAGGGCGGCATCGTTCAGTACACGCGCGCCTGCGCCAATGCGTGGGCGCCCGACAACATCCAGGTCAATGCCATCCTTCCCGGCTGGATCGACACCGACCTGACCCGCGGTGCGCGGCAGCAGGTATCGGGATTGCACGAGCGGGTGCTGGCACGCACGCCGGCGGGGCGGTGGGGCGACATCGACGACTTCGCCGGCATCACGGTGTTTCTTGCCTCGTCCGCGTCTAACTTCGTCACCGGCACCGCGATCCCCGTCGATGGCGGGTTCTCGGTGATGGCGTAGGCCGTACGCCAGAAACCTGCACACAAAAAAGAAGCCCCGGACAATGCCGGGGCTTTTGAATTTGGGCAGTGATCGTCTTTTATGGTTGCTTGGTCGTTCGTTGACCCACTCAGTAGCGGGCGATCACAGGCGCGTCGAACTTGTAGCTGGCGCGCACGACGGCCCACTGGAGGTCGCGCGGCTTGGCATCGAAGCTGTAATTGCCCGAGGTGCCGCCGAGCTGATAGGTCTGGCTACCGAAAGCTGCGTAATTGTATTCGAGGCCGACGATCCAGTTGCGGGTGATGCCGTATTCCCAGCCGGCACCGACGGTCCAGCCGTTGGCCCAATGGGTCTGACCGCCAGAACCGGTGGCCGGACCGACCGTATCGGTGACCGACAGACGGTTGTTCACGCCGGCATAGCCGCCCTTGATGTAGAACAGGTTGTTCTGCACGGCGAAGCCCGCGCGACCAACGACGGTGGCAAGCACATTGGCGCGCCAGGAGAACACGTCGTCACCCGCGCCGAACGCGGTGTTCAAGAACGAGCCCTTGTTGTCGAGGCCCGAGATCGTGCCTTCCATACCGAACACGTAGTTGTTGGCCTGCCAATTGTAGCCGATCTGGGCGCCGCCCAGGATGCCGGAGTTGCGCTGACGGTAGCCCTGCCCCGGGGTCAGATCGCCGAACGGCGCGCCGGTCCCGTTGTTGATGAACTGCTCGTTGGTCCATGCTCCGCCGATGTGACCGCCAACATAAAAGCCGGTCCAGTTGAACAGCGGCTCCGCATAGGCGGGCGCCTTCGTGTAGCGCGCACCAAGATCGGCGGCGGAAGCGGCGCCGGTCGAAACCAGAGCGGTCGTGCAGGCGAAGGCGGCAATCAACTTGTTACGCATGGTACACCCCGTGTCCTTTGATGGGTGCACGCTCACACGCAGTTCTTACTCAAATTTGAATCAAGACAGTTAAGACGCCGAATTGGCAAGCAGCGCGCCTTCAATCCATCTGAACTGTTGTACGCAGGCAACGCGCTGAGCGCGATTTAACGCCGCGTTATCCCTACCGAGTCCTTGCGCTACCGTGCCGGCGCAGCCTTCGACTGCACGTGCTCGGGCCGGACGCCGAGCGCGAGCAGACGCGCCGGAATGCCCTGGAGCCACGGCAGCGCGGTGATGAGGCGCACGATCAGCGGCACTTTCAGCGGCCGGTCGCCGCCCTGCAAGGCGCCGCTGATGATGTTGTTCTGCACGATCATCTGCATTCGCTGCGTCATCTTCACCGGGAATTCGCGGCGACGGCGCACGGCATCGAGTTCGTTCTCCGACGGGGCGCCGTTTTGCAGCTTGTCCGCCAGCAAATTTGCGGTCGCGACCGCATCCTGCACGGCGAGATTGACGCCGACGCCGCCGACCGGCGACATCGCATGTGCGGCGTCGCCGATGAGAAGCAAGCCGGGCCGCGTCCAGCGCGGCAGGCGGTTGATCGCGACGGTGAGCAGCTTGAAATCGTCGAAGCTCTTCACATCGGCAATGCCGCTCTTCAGGATCGGCGCCATGCGAACGACGTCGTCGAGCAGCGCCTGCAATCCCCTCGCCTTCACCGCGTCGTATTGCCCCTTGGCGATGACATAGGCGCATTGCCAGTAGTCGCCGCGGTCGAAGGTGATCATCATCTTGCCGGGCTCGACGCGCGCGAACACGTTCTCGGTCTCGTTCGCCTTGCGGCCGACGCGGAACCACAGCACGTCCATTGGCGCGCCGATCTCCTCGACCTCGAGGCCGGAACGCTGGCGCACGGTCGAATGCCGGCCGTCACAGGCGATGGTGAGATCGGCTTCGATGTCCACGATGCCGTCCGGCGTATTCGCCCGCACGCCGGCGATGGTCTCGCCGCGGCGGATCAGATCGACCGCTTCCGTGTTCATCATCACCTTCAGCGAGGCGAAGCGCTGGCCGGCCTCGCGCAGGAAATTCAGGAAATCCCATTGAGGCATGAAGGCGATGAAGGGGTACTTGGTGCGGAGGCGGCTGAGATCGGCGATGCGAACGGGGGTACCGCCGAACAGGCCGTCCATCTTTTGCAAGCGCTGATGCGGCAACTTCAGGAATCCGTCGATCAGGCCGAGCTCGTCCATCACCTGGAGCGTCGAGGGATGCACGGTGTCGCCGCGGAAGTCGCGGAAGAAATCCGCATGCTTCTCCAGCACCACGACATCGATGCCGGCGCGCCCCAGAAGATAGCCGAGCATCATGCCCGCCGGTCCGCCGCCGACGATGCAACACCGCACTTTCAGCGAGGCGCCTTGGAGATTCTGCGACGTATCGGGTTTCACGGCCGGGGTTCTCATTTAGGGTCAAGGTTTCTGTGCAGTGCAGCAAGCAAGATTCATTTGCCGCGATTGTGAATGGCCGTTAGCCTTTACGCCAATTCCGACTCATTCAGGAAATTGCAGTGCAGACAATCCTCATACTGCTCGGCGTCTGGATCCTGATCAACGTGCTTTTCGTCTTGATCATGATCGCACCGCGCAGGCCGCCGCTTGCGCCGGTGCGCATCGAACGGAACGGCTATCCGTACGAGGAGTAGGAGAAGCTCAAGAGCTTCATCAGGAAGCGCCGCGGGTAACAAGAAGCGCGCGCGACGCCTTCGGCCGCCTCATCAATTATTGCTGCGGTTCGCGCTGCGGAAGCTTTTGATCTCCGACACGCTGCCGTCGCGATAGGTCAGCTCCACCGAGATGAACTGCGTTGCCGGCGCGAGCTTCATGTAGAGCGGCATGCCGGCGCTGATCGCACTGGGATCGCGCATGTCGCAGCCCGGCATCTTCAACACCTGGTTCGGAACGGCGGTGTCGATGCCGATGCGCACCTCGCGGATGGCGCAGCGGTAAGACACGAGGTGCGTGTAGTAGACCAGCAGCCCGTTGAACTCGCGGAATGACAGCCAGCTCGTCGCGGTCATGTCGAGGATCTTGCGCTGGTCGCGGATCAGCGCGGCCTCGGGATCGAACCTGATCGGGAATGGGCCCTGCATGTCACCGGACTGGTCGACATAGCGGACCTCGATGGTGCCGGCCTGCGCATCCGGCGGCAATTCGATCGACGGGTTCGGCATTCTCTTGCGCGTGCGCGGGTCGAGCGTATCGATGAAGCCGGTTTCGCGGAAATCGCCATTGCCGGCCATGCGCCAGGAAACGCCGAGCGTCGGATCGGCAAAGGAGAACACCACGCTCCAGCCGCCATTGTGGCGCGAGAAGCTCGCGATCGGCGCGTTGGCGGTCTCCTCCTTCGGCACGCGCGGCACCGACACTGGCGGCAGCACCGCGAGCTTCTGCGCCGGCGGATCGGCCGGGCGCGCGGCGACATCCTTGGCGATGCCGCTGAGGAAGACGTCGTCGACCATCTGATCAAAATAGACCGGCACCTGCCTGTGCTTGACGGTGTCGGCCATCTCGCTGACGAGACGGCGCGTACGTTGCGCCACCTGCACCAGGTTCTCGCCGGGCTGGAGCAGCTCTTTGGCGAAGGTGCGCGTGAACACCGAATTGGGATTGGCGTCGTCGTTGGAGAGGCGGTCGAGCGCGGTCTGGCGCGGGCCCGCGGAGAAGACCGAGAACACGCCTTCGGGCAGCTGCACCATCGGGGCAAGCCCGCCACCGCCGGAGACGGCGCGGGTACCCTTGCGCTCGAACGGGTTGTTGCGGCAGGCGTCGAACACCAGGATCGAGGTTCGCGCCTTCTTGTTCTGGAGGCGCTCGACGATGCGATCGGCCAGGATGGAGGCGTCACGCACCAGCTCTTCCTGCCCTTCCGTCGCTGCCGGCACGTCCGTCGGCAGCAGGTAATTCTGGCCTGCGATCTCGAAGCCGTGGCCGGCATAGAAGAAGAACGCGGTGTCGCCGGGCTCGATCGTCCGATCGAACGCAAGCAGCGTCTCCGAAAATTGCTGCCGGCTCTGGTTTTCGGCGAGCATCACCGAGAATCCGAGCTGCTTCAGCGTATCGCCCATGGTGCGGGCGTCGTTGACCGCCTTGAGCAGCTTCGGAACGTTCCTATAGTCGTTGTTGCCGACGACGAGCGCGACGCGCTTCTCGGCACAGGCGGGAAGCGCGAAACCGCTGAGGCCGGCCGCGAGGCCAAGCGCTGCCAGTACTCTGAAAAGCCGACGTGTCATCGAAAATCCCTCAAGCACGGCCCACGCCGGTTCCTTCGAACAGCGGTTCATGGGAACCGCATCGTTGATGTGATAGTCGGCCCAGCCATAGCGCTGGTTCAACAGCCCTGAGGACTCAGGTCTGTCGTCTAGCCTATGGTAGATGCCACCGGAATTTGCTTTTTCTCGGTCAATTCTTGTGGGCAATTCCGCTGGAAGCGAGGGGACGCCGTGTATCGCTGGTGCACCGACGAGGTCGAGCCGCACGACCGCTTCGACTTTTGGCGCGAGGTGCGCGCCAAGGGCCTGTTCGGCGTCACCGTCGAACTCGAGCGCGAACGCCGCGCGGACTTCTTCGGCGAATTCTCGCTGTGTCAGCTTGGCGGAGCCGGCCTCGTCGAGCTGAAGGCTTCGCATTACACGGTCGAGCGCAGCATGACCGACATCGCTGACGCGCCGGGCGACAGCCTCTGTGTCTATCAGCAACTCGGCAGCGGAGCCTGGTTCGGCGGCATGCGCGGCAGCGACTTCACAATCGCCAACGGCAGCTTCGCCACCAGCCATACCGACCAGCCTTACCGCGCCGCGCCGCTGGGCGCGGGAGGCTTCCACCTGCGGATCCTGAAGATTCCCGTGAGCGGTCTCTCCACGCAGGACAAGCGCATGCGCGAGCTTGCGCCCCGGACGTTCGTCGATCCCAGCCTGGCGCCCCTACTCGACGCCTGCTTTGCCGACCTCGGTACGGTTGCCGCGGGTGATGACGGCGCCGCCGATGCCGCCCCCCTCGTCCAGGCTTTAGCCCATCTGGCACTGATCGAGCGCGGCATCCTGCGGCCCGGCAGCCGCCTCGGGCAGGCCGCGCTGCGGACCGCCCGGCTCTCGCTGGCACGACGCCTGATCGCGCGTCACCTGCAAGACCCGGATATGGCGCCGACGATGGTGGCCGACCTTCTCGGCGTGTCGGTCCGTCACCTGCACATGCTGTTCGAAACCGCGGCCAAGAGTTTTTCGCAAACCGTGACGGACGAACGCCTGAACCAGAGCCGCCGCCTGATGCGCGAAGCCCCGGACCGGCTGATCGCCGACATCGCGACCGCCTGCGGCTTCGACAGCCTCGCGACCTATTATAGGGTCTTCAACGCCGCCTATGGGATGGCCCCCGGCGACTTCCGCGCCCAGGGTCCGGAAGGGCGTTAGCCGACGTTGGACAGCTCCGGCCGACCGCTGGATTGGGCGGAAAACCGCAGCCTCGCCCGCTATTTGAGCGAAAACCTCAGGTTTTTTAGGGCCTTCCCGCGGCTGCTCCATTGACTTTGGCCGATTCCGCCCTATGTTCCGGGTCGACGCGGCTCGGTATCGAAGAGCGATTCCTGAGCTTGGCGCTTTGTTCGCGTGAGTCAGCACCCCCAGCTTCTTTGAGAGCGCGCCGTTTTGGGGTGGAACGCGACAGCCTTATTACCCTCGAATCCGAACGGCGGTTTCGACCAGAGGCTCAATGTCTTTTACCCATCTCGGACTATCCGAAAAAGTCCTCGCCGCAGTGGCGGCCACCGGTTACACCACCCCCACCCCCATTCAGGAACAGGCGATCCCTCACGTCCTTGCTCGCAAGGACGTTCTCGGCATCGCCCAGACCGGCACCGGCAAGACCGCCGCCTTCGTGCTGCCGATGCTCACCATTCTCGAAAAGGGCCGCGCCCGGGCGCGCATGCCGCGCACGCTGATCCTTGAGCCGACCCGCGAACTCGCGGCGCAGGTGAAGGAAAACTTCGACCGCTACGGCGTGGGCCAGAAACTCAACGTCGCCCTCCTGATCGGCGGCGTTTCCTTCGGCGACCAGGATGCCAAGCTGACGCGCGGTGTCGATGTGCTGATCGCCACTCCCGGCCGCCTGCTCGACCACACGGAGCGCGGCGGCCTGCTGCTCACCGGCGTCGAGCTGCTCGTCATCGACGAAGCCGACCGCATGCTGGACATGGGCTTCATTCCCGATATCGAGCGCGTCTGCAAGCTCGTCCCGTTCACGCGGCAGACCCTGTTCTTCACCGCGACCATGCCGCCGGAGATCCGGCGCATCACCGAAACCTTCCTGCACAATCCGCAGAAGATCGAGGTATCGAAGCCCGCCACCACCGCTGTCACGGTTACGCAGTGTCAGGTCCCGGCCGGGCGCGAGGCGCACGAGAAGCGCGAGCTGCTTCGCCGACTGCTCCGCGAGGCCAAGGATCTCCAGAACGCGATAATCTTCTGCAATCGCAAGCGCGATGTCGCCGTCGTTCATAAATCGCTGCAAAAGCACGGCTTCAGCGTCGGCGCGCTGCACGGCGACATGGATCAGTCGGCCCGCACGGCGGCGCTCGAACAGTTCCGCAAGGGCGAGCTGCCGCTGCTGGTCGCATCCGACGTCGCCGCCCGCGGCCTCGACATCCCCGAGGTCAGCCACGTCTTCAATTTCGACGTTCCCCACCATCCCGACGACTATGTCCACCGCGTCGGCCGCACCGGTCGCGCAGGCCGGTCCGGCATGGCGATCTCGCTCGTCACGCCGCCCGACCAGAAGTCGATGGTGGCGATCGAGAAGCTGATCGGACAGAGCATTCCGCGCGCCGAAGGCGATTTCGAAGTCCGCACCGATGCTTCCGATGCGAGCGAGCGTCCGCGCGAGCAGCGCGGCCGTGAACGTTCACGCGGCGGACGCGGCAAGCCGCAACGCGGTCGCGAGCGCAGCCAGGAGCCGCGCGAAGCGCGTGGCGAGGCACAGCCTTCAGCCGAAGCACGGTCCGCTCCCGAAGCAAGGCCCGCTTCCGAAGCAAGGCCCGCGCGCGAGGCAAGGCCTCCGCGTGAAGCCAGATCTTCGCGTGAAGCCAGACCTTCGCGTGAAGCCAGGCCTCCGCGCGAAGCCAAGCCATCATCCGAGCCGCGTGACGGTGCGCGCGAGCAGGCCAATCCGTCGCATGTGCCGTCGATCGGCCGTCCCGAGCCGCGCCGCCAACGCGAGGCCGACAGCGAGCCGGGCGACCACTCGCATCTGCCGGCCTTTCTGCTGCGTCCGGTTCGCTCCCCAGCCGGCGCCTGAAGCCCGATGCGCGCCCGGCTTTGGTTGAAATAAAGCTTGCGCGCACTTTTCTGGACGTATTCGTGGACGTATATTTACGGGGCGTTCACGATCGTCCGTTAGCCTACGAACATAAACTAAGTATTGCTGCGGTCGACGGCACGCCGATCGCTGTGGGGTATGTTCCGTGGTCAAGGTGCTCGACGAACACGAACGCACGATGGCGTTCGCCGAGGTGGCGCTCGGTCAGATCCGATCGCTACGACAGACCGCAATTCCCCGCAATTACGAGATCTGGTTCGTCTACGCCACCGGCTACAATGCCCCGCTCAACAAGATCATCAACGAGACACTGGCGCGGAGCGGCACGCTGACCGAAGCCGATCTCGATCAGATCTACGAGACCTACCTCTCCCACATCAAGACCACCGACCGCATCGACAAGGTCGGCGCGCGCGTCATCGGCGAGATCGACGACGTGATGAAGGTACTCGGTGACGCGCTCGGGATGACCGGCTCCTACGATGCCAGCCTGTCGGGCGCGACCGAAAAGCTCTCATCGGCCAAGAGCCGCGAGCAGATCAAGTCGATCGTCGAGACGCTGCTGCATTCGACCAGCGAGATGCGCGAGACCAACAAGGCGCTGGAAGACCGGCTGACGCTGTCGAAGAGCGAGATCAGCAACCTCCAGCAGAGCCTGGAGGCGATCCGCGCCGAGAGCCTGACCGATCCGCTGACGGGGCTCGGCAACCGCAAATATTTCGATCGCATGATCGACATGGCCGTGCAAGGCGCGCTCGCCTCCCGCGATCCGCTGTCGCTGCTGCTGGTCGACATCGATCATTTCAAGTCGTTCAACGATTCCTACGGCCATCTCACCGGCGACCAGGTGCTGCGGCTGGTCGGCCTGTCGCTGAAGCAAACCATCAAGGGCCAGGACATCACCGCGCGCTATGGCGGCGAGGAATTCGCGGTCGTGCTGCCCAACACCGCGCTGCGCCAGGCCCTCACGGTGGCCGATCACATCCGACGCGCCGTGATGGCCAAGGAACTGAAAAAGAAGTCCACCGGCGAAATCCTAGGCCGCGTCACCATCTCCATCGGCGTCTCCATGCTGAAGCAGGGCGACGACACCGATGCGCTGATCGAACGCGCGGATGCCTGCCTGTACGCCGCCAAACGCAACGGCCGCAACCGCGTGATCTGCGAGGCCGATCCGGAATTCGCGGTCGAGACGCACAACCGGGTGGCGTGACGCCGAAGCCGCGCACCGCCACCTGCGCTTGACATTCTGGCCTGACGAACGACATCTCCCTCGCCGTCTCGAGGCGTCCGACTGCGAGCATCCGGAGGACTTGTCGTCTTGCCCAACCCGCATGATTTTCACACGCCGCAACCGTCCTACACCAGGGACGACCTGCTGAGATCGAGCGAGGGCAGCTATTTCGGCCCCGGCAACGCGCAATTGCCGGCGCCGCCAATGCTGATGATGGACCGCATCACGGAGATCAGCCTGGACGGCGGCGAGTTCGGCAAGGGCCATATCGTCGGCGAGCTCGACATCGCGCCAGGCCATTGGTTCTTCGATTGCCACTTTCGCGGCGATGCCATGATGCCGGCGTCTCTGGGACTGGATGCCATGTGGCAGATGATCGGCTATTGGCTCGGTTGGTCGGGCTCAGCGGGCAAGGGCCGCGCGATCGGCGTCGGCGAGGTGGAGTTCACGGGCTCCATCACACCGGACACACGATGCGTGCGCTACGAGGTCGTCATGCGCCAGGTGAGGCGCGGCAGGCTGGTCCTGGGATTTGCCGACGGCCGCGTGCTGGCTGACGGTGTCTGCGTTTACATCGCCAAAGACATGAGGGTTGGCCTGACAAAGGCCGTGGACTGAGCCTAACCCAGTCGCCTGGCGCGCTTCCCAACCGCTTTCTTTTTGCTCGCCTTCTTCCGCGCTTTCGCAGGCTTGGCGGCCTTCTTCGCCGCCTTCTTGACCTTGGGCCGCTTCTTCACCTTGGCGCGCTGGGCGGCGGCGAGAGCCGCCTTCGCCCACTGCGCAAGCTCCTCGGAATCGTCGAACAGGCGGGCCGGCAGCTCCCAGTAGGAGTTCACCAGCACCGTCTTGGCGCGGGTCGCGTATTGGAATGGCTTCGAGCCTTCCGCTTCAAAGTCCGGGATGGTCATCTCGTCGGCGCGAAAGAACAAGCCGGCACGCAGAGACAGGGCGAAATTGATGCCGTCGGCGGAGATGCCGTAGCCGGAAAACATTTTTCGGATGGCGACGGGGCCGAAATCGGCGAACAGGTCGATCAGGAATTCGCGGTCCATGGCAGGCTTCCCGGGGCGAGCAGCCCAGCCTTCATACCACCGCCGTCATTGCGAGCGAAGCGAAGCAATCCAGATTGTCGCCGCAGAGACAGTCTGGATTGTTCGTCGCAAGTGCTCCTCGCAACGACGGAAAAACTACCCGTCGATCTGCGCCGGGCGCAGTTCGACCGACTCGCCACAGCCGCAAGCGGAGATCTGGTTGGGATTGTTGAAGACGAACTGGGCCTGCATCTTGTCGGCCTTGTAGTCCATCTCGGTGCCGAGCAGGAACAGCACGGCCTTCGGATCGACCAGGATCTTGACGCCCTTGTCCTCGACGACCTCGTCGGTCGGACGAACATCATGGGCGTATTCGACGGTGTAGGACTGACCGGCACAGCCGCCGTTCTTGACGCCGACGCGCAGGCCCACGATCTCGGAATCGGCCCGCTGGGTCAGCTCGTTGATGCGCTGGGCAGCAGCGTCCGTCAGCCGCATCACCTGCGGGCGCGGCCGCCGCGGCTTCGGAGTGGATGCTGGTGTTGAACCCGACGATATCTGTGTCATGTCAGTGATGTGGTCCGTTGCCGAGCGAATTCAATGCCAAGGATCTAACGAGAATCTAAAGCCAGGGTTACGCGTCACCACATGTTGAGCACGAGGCGGGCCTCGTCGCTCATGCGTTCCGGCGTCCAGGCCGGCTCCCAGACCACCTTGACGTCGACCACGCCGACGCCGGGGACACTGGCGACCGCGTTCTCGACCATCGTCGGCAACTCGCCGGCGGCCGGACAATTCGGCGTCGTCAGGGTCATTTGCACGTCGACGGAACGATCGTCCTTGATCTCGACCTTGTAGATCAGGCCGAGCTCGTAGATATCGGCCGGGATTTCCGGGTCGAACACGGTCTTGAGCCCGGCGATGATCTCGGTGGTCAAACGCTCGGTCTCCTCAGGCGGCAGTGCCGACTGGGTTTCCATCGGATTGGCTTTGATTTCGGCCGTGTCACTCATGCGAACAAATCCCGCGCCTTCAACAGCGCCTGTGCCAGATGATCGACTTCTTCCCGCGTATTATACATGCCGAACGACGCCCGGCATGTGGCTGTGACGTTGAACCGCTCTAAAAGCGGCATCACGCAATGGGTGCCGGCGCGCACCGCGATGCCCTGGCGGTCGATCACGGTGGCGACGTCATGGGCGTGGGCGCCCTTGAGCTCAAAAGAGATCACCGGGCCCTTGCCCTGTGCCGTGCCGATCAGCCGCAGCGAGTTGATCTCGCGCAGCTTGTCCTGGGCGTAGGTGACGAGATCGTGCTCGTGCGCGGCGATACGCTCCTTGCCGATCGAATTGACGTAGTCGATGGCGGCGCCAAGCCCGACGGCCTCGACGATCGCCGGCGTGCCGGCCTCGAATTTGTGCGGGGGATCGCCATAGGTGACGATGTCGCGCGAGACTTCGCGAATCATCTCACCGCCGCCGTTGAACGGACGCATCGCGACGAGGTGGTCGTACTTGGCCCAGAGCACGCCGATGCCGGTCGGACCGTAGACCTTGTGGCCGGTGAAGACGTAGAAGTCGCAGCCGAGGTCCTGGACATCGACGGGCAGATGCACGGCGCCCTGGCTGCCGTCGACCAGCACGGGGATGCCGCGGGCGTGGGCGATCTTCACGACGTCCTTGACCGGAACGATGGTGCCGAGCGCATTCGACATCTGCGTGATCGCGACCAGCTTGGTCTTCGATGTCAGGAGCTTCTCGAATTCCTCGATGAGGAAATTGCCCTCGTCGTCGACCGGCGCCCATTTGATCACGGCACCATGGCGTTCCCTGAGGAAATGCCAGGGCACGATGTTGGAGTGGTGCTCCATGATCGAGATGACGATCTCGTCGCCTTCTTTGATGTTCGGTTCACCCCAGGACGAGGCGACGAGATTGATTGCCTCGGTCGCATTGCGGGTGAAGATCACTTCCTCGGTCCGGGCAGCGTTGATGAACTGCGCCACCTTGGTGCGGCCGCCCTCATAGGCCTCGGTCGCGGCGTTGGCGAGATAATGCAGGCCGCGGTGCACGTTGGCGTATTCGGAGGTGTAGGCCTGCGTCATGCGGTCGAGCACGACGCTCGGCTTCTGCGCGGAAGCCGCGTTATCGAGATAGACCAGCGGCTTGCCATAGATCTGCATGGCCAGCGCCGGAAAATCCTGGCGCACGCGCGCGACGTCGTAAGAACCGTTCTTGACTGCCGGATGCGTGCTCATTGGCGCCGCTCCAGCCAGCGCTCGGCAATGCCGATCACGTGCTCGCGCAGATCATCGTCGGCGATCTGCTCGATCGCCTCGCCGACGAAAGCCTGGATCAGCAGCGCCTGGGCCTGCTTCTCGGGCAGGCCGCGCGCCTTCAGGTAGAACAGGAGGCTGTCGTCGAGCGCGCCGGCGGTGGCGCCGTGACCGCAGGAGACGTCGTCAGCAAAGATCTCGAGCTCGGGCTTGTTGTCGGCTTCCGCTTCGTCCGAGAGCAGCAGCGCGCGGATCATCATCTTGCCGTCGGTCTTCTGTGCATCGGGACGAACGATGATGCGGCCCTGGAACACCGAATGCGCACGGTCGTCGATCACGGCGCGGAAGACCTCGCGGCTCACACAATTCGGCACGGCGTGGTCGACCACCAGCGTGGTGTCGCCATGTTCGGTCTTCTGCAACAGGTTCACGCCGTTGACGGAGAGCTCACTGCCCTCACCCGCCAGCGTGATGAAGCCCTGCAGACGGCTGACCGCAGCACCGGTGGTCATGTTGAAGAAATTGAACTTCGTGTTCGCACCGATCGCGACGAACTGCGAGGTGATGTTCACCGCATCCGGCGAATCATCCATCAGGCGGATATGCGCGACGTCGGCGTTGTCGCCGACCGAGAGGATGACGGCATCGCTGACCTGGTAAGCCTTGGCGCCGGCCGCGACGAAGCTCTCGATGATGGTGGCACGAGCGCCCTTCCCGACCGCGACCTGCGAGCGGGTGAACGTCGACGCGGAAGACGAGATCGCGATGTGGATGATCTGGATCGGCGCGGAGAGCTGCACGCCGTCGGCGATATCAAGCACGACACCGTCGGTGGCCATCGCCGCGTTCAGCGCGATCACCGCATCGGTTGCCGCGGTCTTCAACAGACCGGAATCTTTGTCCAGCGTCTCCCGCAAGGTCTTAACGCTCACCTCGGAGGCCAGCGCCTTGAGGTCGGAGAGGTCGGCAGCGAACACGCCGTCGACCAGCACCAGCTTGCGGGCGCCCGCGATCGCGTGCGCTTTCACGGCGTCCGCGGCGCGCTTCAACGCAGCCGCATCGGGTGCAGCCGCAAGCGGCAGCACCTCGCCGACCAGCGCGCGCAGATCGGTGTATTTCCATTCCTCGATCCGGCGGTGCGGCAGGCCGAGACGCTCATAGGTCTCGAACGCCTCGCGGCGCACGGCGATCACGGAAGGCGAACCCGGCAGACGGCCTTCGGCGCTGGCGAACAGATCGCTCACCGCGCGGCCGTTTCCGGTCTTTGCCACAGCAACGTTCATCGCAAAATTCCTTACGCGTCCTCGTACTGGGCGTAGCCGGACGACTCCAGCTCCAGCGCCAGGTCCTTGGCACCGCTCTTCACGACACGGCCCTTCGACATCACGTGCACGACGTCAGGCACGATGTAGTTGAGCAGCCGCTGATAGTGGGTGATGACGACCATCGCGCGCTTGGGCGAATGCAGCGCGTTGACGCCGTCGGCTGCGATGCGCAGCGCGTCGATGTCGAGGCCGGAATCCATCTCGTCGAGGATGCACAGGCTCGGCTCGAACAGCGCCATCTGCAGCACCTCGTTGCGCTTCTTCTCGCCGCCGGAGAAGCCGACATTGACGCCGCGCTTGAGCATGTCCTGCGGGATGTTCAACGACTTCGAGACGTCGCGGACTTTCTTCAAAAAGTCCGGCGTCGAATATTCGCTCTCGCCGCGCGCCTTGCGCTGCGCGTTCAGCGCGGTGCGCAGGAAATTCATGGTGGAGACGCCGGGAATCTCGACCGGATACTGAAACGCCAGGAACACGCCCTTGGCGGCGCGCTCGTTCGGGGCCATCGCGAGCAGGTCTTCGCCCTTGAACAGGATCTCGCCGGCGGTGACCTCGTAACCAGGCTTGCCGGCGATGACGTGGGACAGGGTCGACTTGCCGGAGCCGTTCGGCCCCATGATCGCGTGGATCTCGCCCTCGTTCACGGTCAGCGTCAGCCCATGGAGGATCTCACGCTCCTCGACACGAACCTTCAGGTCTTTCACTTCGAGCAAAGCCATATCTTGTTTCCATCTATCTCCTCAACCTGAGGAGCGCCGCAGGCGCGTCTCGAAGGATTGAGGCCAACAATCTTTCCGTATCCATCCTTCGAGACGGCCGCTTACGTGGCCTCCTCAGGATGAGGCCGGCGCTAGCCGACCGATCCTTCGAGCGAGATCGAGATCAGCTTCTGCGCTTCCACCGCGAATTCCATCGGCAGTTGCTGCAGCACGTCCTTGACGAAGCCGTTGACGACGAGGCCGACCGCCTCCTCCTGCGTGAGGCCGCGCTGGATGCAGTAGAACAGCACGTCCTCGGAGATCTTGGACGTGGTGGCCTCGTGTTCGAACGTCGCCGACGAGTTCTTGGCTTCGATGTAGGGCACGGTGTGCGCGCCGCATTTGTCGCCGATCAATAGCGAATCGCAGGCGGTGAAGTTGCGCGCGCCGGTCGCCTTGCGATGCGCCGTGACGAGCCCGCGATAGGTGTTCTGCGACTTGCCGGCGGCGATGCCCTTGGAGATGATGCGGCTCGACGTGTTCTTGCCGAGATGGATCATCTTGGTGCCCGAGTCGACCTGCTGATAGCCGTTCGAGATCGCGATCGAGTAGAATTCACCACGCGAATTGTCGCCGCGCAGGATGCAGCTCGGATACTTCCAGGTGATCGCCGAACCGGTCTCGACCTGGGTCCAGGAGATCTTGGAATTGTTGCCGCGGCAGTCACCCCGCTTGGTGACGAAATTGTAGATGCCGCCCTTGCCTTCCGAATTGCCCGGATACCAGTTCTGAACCGTCGAATATTTGATCTCGGCGTCGTCGTGCGTGACGAGCTCGACCACGGCCGCGTGCAGCTGGTTCTCGTCGCGCTGCGGCGCGGTGCAGCCCTCGAGATAGGAGACGTAGGAGCCCTTGTCGGCGATGATCAGCGTGCGCTCGAACTGGCCGGTGTTGCGTTCGTTGATGCGGAAATAGGTGGACAGCTCCATCGGGCAGCGCACGCCCGGCGGCACGTAGACGAACGAGCCGTCCGAAAACACCGCCGAGTTCAGCGTCGCATAGAAATTGTCCGAGGTCGGCACCACGGATCCCAGATATTTCTGCACCAGCTCGGGATGCTCGCGGATCGCCTCTGAGATCGGCATGAAGATCACGCCGGCCTTCTTCAGCTCGGCCTTGAAGGTGGTCGCAACCGAGACCGAATCGAACACGGCGTCGACCGCGATCTTGCGCCTGTTGGGGTCTTCCTCGCCGGGCTTCGGCTCGACGCCTTCGAGCATGGCGACTTCCCGCAAGGGAATGCCAAGCTTCTCGTAGGTCTTCAGAATCTCGGGATCGATCTCGTCGAGCGAGGTGATCGTCTTCTTCGGCTTGGGAGCCGAATAGTAATAGAGGTCCTGGAAGTCGATCTTAGGATAGTCGACGCGGGCCCACGTCGGCTCGGTCATGGTCAGCCAGCGCCGATAGGCTTCGAGCCGCCACTGGAGCATCCAGGCGGGTTCGTTCTTCTTCTCGGAGATGAACTTGACGGTCTCTTCCGACAGCCCCTTGGGGGCCTTGTCGGACTCGATCAGGGTCTCAAATCCATAACGATACTGATCGACGTCGATGCGCTTCACGCGCTCGACCGTCTCTTGCACGGCTGGCATTCTATCCTCCGCTCGCGGTTTCAAGGACCGCGGTGGATCATCAAACTCGGACGACTATTACGATGTTTCTTGGCGGGACGCACGCGCTTAGAACCGTTCAAGCCGTGTTTCATCGCTTATCCCTTAAGTAGGGTATTACCGAGCTTTCGCCAAGCCTCTAACGCCCTGTTGATGTCATCCGGCTCCGTGGACCAGCCCAGACTTAGACGCACCGCTCCCTGCGCGACGGTGGGATCATACCCCATCGCCGACAGCACGTGGGACGGCTGCACCTTGCCCGAGGAACAGGCAGAGCCCGAGGACACGGCGACGCCCTCGAGGTCGAAGCCAATCACCGCGGTCTCGGCTTTCAAGCCGGGAGCCGTGAAAAGAACGGTATTTGGCAACCGCTTGACGTCGTCTGAGAAGACCGTGGCGCCGGCCATGGAGCGAATGCCATTTTCCAAGCGATCTCTGAGGGTTGCCATGCGCTCCGCATCTTCCGGCAAAGCCTGAAGGGCAACCCGCACGGATGCCCCGAAGCCGGCAATGCCGGCGACATTCTCGGTTCCGGCGCGCCGGTTCAGCTCCTGCCCGCCGCCCCGCAGCACCGGCGCAAGTCCGGCCACGCCGTCGGCCACGACCAGCGCGCCGACCCCCTTGGGGCCGCCGATCTTGTGCGCAGAAAAGGTCGCAAGGTCCGCGCCGATCACCTTGATATCAAAAGGGATTTTTCCAAGCGCCTGGATTGCATCGACGTGCAGGAGGCCGCCGGCCCCGTGAACGATTCCCGCGACGTCAGTGACCGGCTGCAGCGCGCCCGTCTCATTATTGGCGGCCATGACGGAGACCAACGCCGGCGGGCCATCGCTGAGCAGCGCCTCTAAATGATCGAGGTCGATCACGCCGGAGCGTGTGACCCTGATCTGACCGATCTCATCCGCCGGGAACCGGCCGCCTGCCATTACCGAAGCATGCTCGACGGCCGAGACCAGAAGCCGCTCGACAGGCCCTCCCGACGGCCCCCGCAGGCCCGGCGACAGCGCCAGCGCGTTGGCTTCGGTTCCGGTGGAGGTGAAGACGACGTTCCGCGGCAGCGCGCCTACTGCGGTCGCAAGGACGGCCCGCGCCCCCTCGACAAGCCGTCGCGCCTCGCGCCCCTCGGCGTGAACCGAGGACGGATTGCCGATCAGCTCGTAGGCGGCCAGCATCGCTGCGCGCGCCTCGGCGCGCAGCGGCGTGGTCGCATTCCAGTCGAGATAGACGCGGCTCGGCATGGCGCCCTCTTAGCATCTTTTACCCTCGCGCCAATCGGCAGCCGCCGCACATCAGGCCGGCTGTTGCTGCGCAATTCCGGCCGAGGATCGGACCTCTGTCCGGAGGCCAAACAGTGGCCGTAGCCAGGCGATCCGACGCGCGATCTCGTAGGCGACGAGGCAAGTGAGCGCGGTGCCTGATATTACGATGGCGGCTTCGCTTCCGGCTGATAGCCCGCTGCCCTGCAATGCGTGCGCGATCATGATGATCGCGGTCTGATGCACGATGTAATAGGGAAAGATCGCATCGGTCAGATAGCGGCGCACGGGGCCGTCGGCCGTCAGGTGGCGTCGCGCAAAGCCGAGCACCGCCGCCATCGCCAGCCATTGGTAGCAGCCATAGGCCGAGCTCGCGAACCATCTCAGCATCGGCGATGGCTCGGCCAGGCCGGCACGAAGCAGAATGAACAGGACGAACAGGCTTGCGGCAACTGCGAGCGCAATCCAGCGCTGCCGTTCGATATCGCGCCAGATACCGCCCTCTTTCGCCAGCAGGAAGCCAATCAGGAACGCGGTCGCATGGTCCGCATGGTTGTACCAGTCGCCGAACAGCGCGTGCGTCGACGGGAAGGCCGGAAACAGGAACAAGCGCCAGGCCGCGAACAAAAGGCACGGCAGGACCAGCAGCCCGGGTCCGGTGAGGAGGACAGCCAGTCTCGGGCCGAGCCGATCGGCCAGCATGGGCCGCAGCCAGAGCACGCCGGCCAGCGCGACGGTGTAGACCCATAGATAGACTACGAACCAGAGATGGTTCCAGGTCGGCAGCACGATACAGGGGTTCGGGCAGAATTGCGCTCCGAACGCCAGATAGTGCCGGACGTAAAAATCGGCGAAGCCGGCGGGGTAACCGAGGCTCTCAACGATCTGGAGGTAGGACTGCGGCGGCACGATCACGAACATGCCAAAGATCAGTGGGATCAGGAGTCGTGCCGAGCGCGTGCGGACGAAGGCACCGAGGTTGTACTTGCCCAGCATGAAACGGGTGGCGACGCCGGAAACCAGAAACAACAGCGACAGCCGCCAGGGATTGATGACCAGCATCAGGGGCTCGAGCCAAGTCAGCCGGTGCTCGCTCTTGATGTGAAACCCCCAGGACACGTAGAGCATGCCGACGTGGTAGAAGATCAAGAGCCCGAACGCTAAAATCCGCACCCAATCCAGATCGATGCGTCGTTCCGAAGTCGAAATTTGTTGCGGTGTTGACATGGTTCTCTGCTCCTCGGCGGGACGGCAAACACGGGTTTTGGGCCATGGCTGACGGCCAAAATGCCCCCGAAACGGAGCGTGTCGAGACGGTTTGGGATCAGGACCGGGCGCGAGGGGACGAGGCGTCGGGGTCCGGGACGAGCGGTTGGCCCGGCGGGATCAGTGGCGACGGGACGATGTTCGCCGCCATCGCCGCCGTCTCGCTCGCCATCGGGATCGTCAATGCGCTCTCCGGCGCGCAGGACGCCGCCTGGCGTGGCGACAGCTATGACATTGGCCGGCGACTGTTCTGGGAGCTGTCGAGCATCATCGTCATCTTGCTGCTGGTGCCGATCCTGGTGCTGGCCGTCCGGCGCATGCGCCAGACACGGCCGCTGGCAATTCGGATCGGAATCGCCGCGGTCGCCTTGCTTGGCTTCTCGGCCCTCCACATCACCGGAATGGTAGCGGTCCGGAAATTCCTGCTCTGGCTCGCGGGAAGTGCCTACGACTTCCATTTCTCGTTGGCGGCGGTCCTATACGAGTTCCGCAAGGATGCCGTGACCGCTTTGCTGCTCGGAGCAACGCTCTGGCTGCTCGAAAGCCGGCGCGAGCTGCGGAAGGCCGTGCGGGCGGCGATGCCCATCCCGGCCGTTCCATTGGAGCAGTCGTCCCCCGATCTGATCTGGCTCCGGGACGGCACCAGCCGCATTCGCGTCGTGCCGCGCGACATCCTGTGGGTCGCCTCTGCCGGCAATTACATCGAATACAACCTCGCCAGCGGCATCCAGCACCTGATCCGCGGCACGTTGGCCGCGACCGAAAGCGAGCTCGCCCGCTTCGCCATCGTGCGCGTGCACCGGACCAGGCTCGCCAATCTCGACCGGGTGAGCGCCGTGGACTTCAAGCCGTCAGGGGATTTCGAGCTCACATTCGACAATGGGCAGACGCTTGGGGGCAGCCGCCGCTATCGGCCCGCGGTCGCCTCCCTGGGAGATCGCACCGAGCCGGTGTGAATCGCCACCGGCGATCGCCCGACAAACGATAAACAATCGTGATTCCAATTGGTTGTTGCCACACCACCGATCCTGGCCGTCACCTGGTTGGGTCCCGGCAGCCGTCGGCACGACACTGGCATGACCGGGTAAGCTCTTGAGCTCATTGGGCGATGTTCAAGATGCTTGCTTTTTGACCCTCGCCTCATGTTAGAACGCGCGCGTCAGTTCGCCGCGCGCCGCTCGCGCATCATCCGAGGGCGCCGCTCCACCCTTCCATTCGCGGCTTGATCGGCCCAGCAGCCGACGAAGTCCGCACAATCGGTTGATTGTTGAAGAGCGTCTTCAAGGGATCAATCAAGAGATCATCATGCCTGAAGTTATTTTCACCGGCCCCGCCGGCCGTCTCGAAGGCCGCTACCATCCGGCCAAGCAGAAGAACGCGCCGATCGCGATGGTCCTGCACCCGCATCCGCAGTTCCACGGCACGATGAATCACCAGATCATCTACCAGTGCTACTATGCGTTCGCGCATCGTGGCTTCTCGGTGCTGCGATTCAATTTCCGCGGCGTCGGCCGCAGCCAGGGCTCGTTCGACCACGGCACCGGCGAATTGTCGGACGCGGCCGCGGCGCTCGACTGGGCGCAGACCATCAATCCCGAAGCGCGCGCCTGCTGGGTTGCCGGCTTCTCCTTCGGCGCCTGGATCGGCATGCAGCTGCTGATGCGCCGTCCGGAGGTCGAGGGCTTCATCTCGATCGCGCCGCCCGCCAACCTCTACGACTTCTCGTTCCTCGCGCCCTGCCCGTCCTCTGGGCTCATCGTGCACGGCGAGAAGGACGCGGTGGTGCCGCCCAAGGACGTCAACACGCTGGTTGAAAAGCTGAAGACGCAGAAGGGCATCGTGATCGACCAACAGGTCATCCCCGGCGCCAATCATTTCTTCGACGCCAAGCTCGAGCCGCTGATGGAAACCATCACCGCCTATCTCGACATGCGCCTCGCCAACGTGCGCTGAGGCCTCGTCGCTGAGCCTTGTAGCCCGGATGGAGCGAAGCGAATCCGGGAAGCTCCATCTGCTGAGACAAGGCCCCGGATTGCGCTTCGCTCCATCCGGGCTACCAAACTAAAGCTCGGTTTTAAGCCAGCTTGAGCGCGACGATTCCCATCAAGACGAGCGCGATGCCCGCTAGTTTCATCGCGCTCAAGGTCTCGCCGAACAGCACGACGCCCATGACGAAGGTGCCGGCCGCGCCGATGCCGGTCCACACCGAATAGGCGACGCCGACCTCGAGCACCTTCAAGGCACGCCCGAGCAGGACAACGAAGGCTGCGAGCAGCACGAGCGAGACGATGCTCCATCCAGCGCGCGTGTAGCCCTCCGCATATTTCATCGAGATCGCCCAACCGATATCAAGTGCGCCGGCGATCACCAGCATCAGCCAGGCCATGGATTGCGACATCGGCGTGGGCTCAGGCCGCAAGCTTGAGCAGATGCGCGTCGTGGCGCACGAGGAAGGCGCGCAGCAATTGCGGATAGTCCGCGCCCACCGCAGTACGGACGCTTGGACGCTTTGCCAGCTCGGCGCGCCACGCGCGCACCTTCGGTAGATCCTTGAAGATGCCGAGTTCGGTCACTTCATCGAACACATCGAAATAGCGGAAGACGGGAGCGAACACCGCATCGACGAGACTGAACGCATCGCCGGCAAAGAATGGGCTTGCGCTGAGCGCGGCCTCGACACGCGCGAACTTCGCCACGAGTGCCTGGCGCTTACTCTCAAACGTCGCCGGGTCGGTCGTGGTCTCCAGCCCCCAGAGATCGCCGAGAATCGCCGAGCCGAACTCCATCCAGGCGCGATGCTCGGCACGCTCGAGCGCATCAGTCGGATGCAGTTTTCCGCCGCCTTGCGTCTCCTCGATGTATTCGCAGATCACGTTGCTCTCGAACAGCGCGACCTCGCCCTTGTCGGTCGCAACCACCAGCACCGGCACCTTGCCGAGCGGCGACAGTTTGAGAAACCAGTCCGGCTTGTTGGCGAGATCGATGTCGACCCGCTCGAACGGGGCACCCTTCTCGTTGAGCGCGATCACGGCCCGCTGCACGTATGGACAAAGCTTGTGGCTGATCAGTTTGAGTGAAGCGGTCATGGCAAAGATCCCGGCGGTTGGATGCAACTGCATCCAATATAGATGCAGTTGCATACATTCGTCAAGTTCGTGCATTTGCATCGACCGGTATCGATGTAGGATCACCTCACGGCCGCGCGATCACCCCGCCTGTCATCGGCATCGGCACGCCCGTGGTCGCGGGATACGACAGCGGCAGGCCCTTTAGGCCGCGGGCAGCCAGGAAGCCGAAGGCCTGCGCCTCGATGGCGTCGGAGGCCCAGCCGACTGTCTCGGCGGCCTCGACAGTGGCGGACCCCACGCGCTCCCGCAGCATCTGCAGCATGGTCCGGTTGCGGGCGCCGCCGCCGCAGACGATCCAGCTTCGCGGCCTGCGTGGCAGCAGCGGGACGATGCGGGCGATGGCCGCCGCAGTGAAGGCGGTGAGCGTCGCGGCGCCATCGGCCGGCGCGATATCGCCCAGCTTGAGGGCAGCAAAATCGTTGCGGTCGAGCGATTTCGGCGGCGGGCTTGCGAAGAACGGCAATTCCAGCGCCCGTGCAATCCAGGCCTCGTCGGCCTTGCCGAGCGCTGCGAACTTTCCGTCCGCGTCGAACGCCTGATTCATGGTGCGGTACATGAAATCGTCGAGCAGCGCGTTGCCGGGCCCGGTATCGCAGGCGATCAGCGTGTCGTTGCCGTCGATATAGGTGATGTTGGAGACGCCGCCGATATTGACGACAACGATCGGCCCTTCGCGCTCCAGCGAATGGACGAGCGCCCGGTGGTAGACCGGCACGAATGGCGCGCCCTGCCCGCCGGCCTCGACGTCGGCGGCGCGGAAATCATGCATCACCGGGATATGGATCGCCTTGGCCAGCGCCGGCGCATCGCCGATCTGCACGGTCAGTCGCTTCTCGGGGCGGTGCAGCACGGTCTGGCCGTGGAAGCCCACGATGTCGATGTCTTCCGGTTTCATCCGGTTCTGGGCGACGAAGGTGGCAACCGCCTCGGCATGCGCGAGCGTCACCGCGCGTTCGGCGTCGGCCAGAACTCCCGGCCGGGCATCGCGCTGCGGCAGGTGCACCGCCTCGCTCAGCGCCTGACGCAGCAGGTTGCGCTCCGCCGGGCTATAAGGCCGGTAGCCGGACGGCCCGAACGCCTTCACCTGCTTTCCGTCGGTTTCGATCAGCGCAACATCCACCCCATCCAGCGAGGTGCCGCTCATCAAACCGAGTGCCGTCAACATCATGGATCAGCGTCCTCAAGAGACCCTTCCGGCATGCCGATCTTGTGCCAGAGGGACACATCTTATAATGCCACAGGCCAAAGTAGCGGGCAGCAATCGAGTTCCCATAGAAGACCCTTAAATTGCTCCCAAAACAGTAAACCAAGAATTGTCAGGCGCGCCGACAAATGACTGCATTCAAATCGGATTTCCTCAACACGCTGCAGGAACGTGGATTCGTCCACCAGTGCTCCGATTTCGAGGGGCTGGACGCCCTCGCCGCCAAGGGCGAAGTGACCGGCTACGTCGGCTACGATTGCACCGCCCGCTCGCTCCATATCGGCAATTACCTGACCATGATGATGCTGCACTGGCTGCAGCAGTCCGGCAACAAGCCGATCACGCTGATGGGCGGCGGCACCACCATGGTCGGCGACCCCTCCGGCAAGGACGAGACGCGGGCGATCCGCTCCGTCGCCGAGATCGAGGCCAACAAGGAATCGATCCGCGGCGTGTTCGCAAAAGTGCTGCGCTATGGCGAGGGCAAGAGCGACGCCATCATGCTCGACAATGCCGAGTGGCTGACAAAGCTCAATTACATCGAGATGCTGCGCGACATCGGCCGGCACTTCTCGGTCAACCGCATGCTGACCATGGACTCCGTGCGCCTACGCCTCGAGCGCGAGCAGGAGATGAGCTTCATCGAGTTCAACTATATGATCTGCCAGGCCTACGACTATGTCGAACTCGCCAGGCGGACCGGCTGCAACTTGCAGATGGGCGGCTCCGACCAGTGGGGCAACATCATCATGGGCGTCGATCTCGGCCGCCGCATGGGCACCCATCAACTGTATGCGCTGACGACGCCGCTGCTGACGACGGCATCGGGGGTCAAGATGGGCAAGACCGCGCAAGGCGCGGTCTGGCTCAACGCCGACCAGTTCTCGGCCTATGATTTCTGGCAGTACTGGCGCAACACCGAGGATGCCGACGTCGGCAAATTCCTCAAGCTATTCACGACGCTGCCGATGAGCGAGATCAGGAAGCTCGAGGCGCTCGGAGGCTCCGAGATCAACGAGGCCAAGAAGGTGCTCGCCACGGAGGCGACCGCGCTCCTGCATGGCCGCGACGCAGCGAACGAGGCGGCCGAGACCGCGCGCCGCACCTTCGAGGAAGGTGCGCTGGCCGAGAGCCTGCCGACCGTGGAAATTCCACGCGGCGAATTCGACGCCGGTCTCGGCGTGCTCAACGCCTTCGTCAAGGCGGGCCTCGTTGCCTCTAACGGCGAAGCACGGCGCCAGATCAAGGGCGGCGGCCTGCGCGTCAACGACGAGCCCGTCACCGACGAGAAGATGGCGTTGTCGGCGGCCGACCTGACGCCGGAAGGCGTGATCAAGCTGTCGTTCGGCAAGAAGAAGCACATCCTGCTCAGGCCTGCATAGGCGTATGAGCTTTTCGCTGCTTGTCAGGGCGCGCTGAAGCGCGCTCCCTGATCGGCAATGGACCAGAAGCAAGCGACCAGGGAACGCGTCACGGCGACGCCGCAGGGCGTCGTGCGCACCGCGCTCGTGGTGCTCGCGCTCTGCTTCACACTCGCCGTGCTCGGCCGCGGCCTCAGCGAAAGCTTCACCGTCTTCCTGAAGCCGATCTCGGAAAATTTTGGCTGGGATCGCGCCCAAGTGGTCTCGATCTATTCGCTGACCTGGCTCATCAGCGGACTGACTGCGCCGTTTGTCGGACGGCTTTTCGATCATTCCGGACCGCGCATCGTCTATGCACTCGGCCTGTTGCTGCTCGGCTCGGCTTTCCTGATTGCGGCGCACGCGCAGTCACTCTGGCAGTTCCAGCTCTCGATCGGACTCTGCGTTGGCGTCGGCGTCGCCTTCATCGGCAATGTGCCGAACTCGATCCTACTGGGCCGCTGGTTCGGCCCAAAGCTGCCGACCGCGATGGCGGTGGTCTACTCGGCCATGGGTGGCGGCGTGCTGGCGCTGCTGCCGGCCTCGCAGCTTTTGATCGATCATCTCGGTTGGCGCGAAACCTACCAGCTGTTCGGCTTCGCCGCGCTCGGCCTGCTGGTGCCGCTCATGCTGCTGCCATGGCGGCTGTTCGCCTCGGGCTCGCCGCATATCGCGAAGAAGACCGACCCGGATTTCGTCGATCACGGCTGGACCCTTCCGAGCGCGATGCGCCATCACGCCTTCTGGGCGCTGTTCTCGACCTTCTTCTTCACCGCGGTCGGCATGTACGCGATTGCCGCCCAGATCGTGGCCTATCTGATCGATGCCGGCTTTCCACCGTTGCAGGCCGCGACCGCCTGGGGCTTCTCCGGCGTCGTGCTGGTGTTCGGCATGCTCGGCGTGTCCGCGCTCGATGGCCTGATCGGACGTCGGCCGTCGGTGCTGCTCAGCTACGCGATCTCGATCCTCGGCATCTTCCTGCTGTGGCTGTTGCAATACTCCGCCAATCTCCTCCTGCTCACCGGATTCGTGGTCTGCTTCGGCAGCATGATGGGCTCACGTGGACCGCTGATCACGGCGACCGCGATGAAGATCTTCGGGGGCAAGCGCGTCGGCACCATCTACGGCACGATCTCGATCGGCAGCGGACTCGGCTCGGCGTTCGGCTCCTGGAGCGGCGGCCTGATCCATGACGCGACCCACGGTTACAACGCGCTGCTCGCCTTCGCGCTTGCCAGCGTGGTGCTCGGGATGATCCCGTTCCTGGTCGTGCCCGCCTTGCGGCGCTAGGTCTCCCGAAGGTAACCTGCGGGCATTCGCGTCACCGGGAAATTACGGATGGGCACGACGCGAACAGCTGCAAAAGATGTGGATGGCGCGCGGGTGAAAGTCCCTCCTGCGGTGTTTTGTCCGACATGACAAAAATGTCAGCGCAAATTGCCCTTGGGCGGCTTGCAGGGCAGAACTGAATGCGGTCCTAGTCGCAAGCATTGGATGGAGGGCACAAACCAATGAACTTTCCCTATCTCGTTCGCTTTCAACCGGTTCTCTTGAGCCTGTTTCGCTTCATCACTGGACTCCTGTTGCTCCAGTACGGCATCGCCAAGCTGTTCAAGTTTCCGGTGCTTCCCTACTTCGCAAACATCCCGCCGCTCATCTACGCAGCCGGTACGCTTGAGCTCGTGCTTGGCGCGCTGCTGATGATCGGCCTGTTCACCCGCCTCGCGGCGTTCATCCTGTCGGGTGAGATGGCCTTCGCCTACTTCATGGGCCACATGTTCAAGGGCGAGACGCCGGTGTTCCTGCCGCTGCTCAATGGTGGCACCGCGGCGATCCTGTTCTGCTTCGCCTGCCTCTATCTCTCGGCAGCCGGCGGCGGCTCGGTCAGCGCCGATGCGGCGATGGGCAAGGACTAGCGGCACAACCGGCGTCGCGTCGCGCGGCGCTGAGATGGCAGCAATTGATTCGCGAATAAAGGGATGGCACCCGAACATTTACGGGTGCCATCTCAGCGCGAGCCCAGCACGTTCCAGACGAGGACGAGGACCGCGACCAGCAGCATCGACATGATGAGGCGATGAACGAATCGGTTCATGTCCGCTCCCACCGGATTCGGTCGGGACTAAAGACCCACACAATCTTTCTCCCAGTTGACTTGCCATGCGCCGACACGGCGCTTTTCCGCATGGATGTTTGCGCATGCGGCTCGCGGACGCCGCTTGCGCGGCAGCCGTCGCACGCGTCCATTCATGATTGGTAAGAATTTCATGCTACCGACGCGAGCAACAATAACCATTCCGTCGAGGCCGTGATGAAGCTGCTGAGCCACCTCAAGATCCGCACCAAGCTCGCCAGCATGGTCTGTCTTTCGGCACTCACGGTCACGGCCATCATCGGGGTGTCGTCCGTGCTCAGCAAGAGCCGCATGCTTGAGGACCGCGTCCAGCAGATGCGGACCGCGGTCGATATGCTCCATAACCTCGCCCAATCACTTGAAGAAGAAGTCGGCGCCGGCAAGCTGACGCAGGCCGAAGCGAAGGTCCAGTTCCACCAGCGCGGCCGCCGCATGAGCTTCAATGGCGGCCAAGGCTATCCGGTGGTCTATAACGCCGATACGTCCCTCATCGTCAACGGCGCCAACCAGCAGCTCGAGGGCAAGATCACCGGTGCGAAGGACTCCAATGGCGTCCTGATCGCCGACGCCATTATCAAGGCTGGCGCTGAGACCGCACAGGGCGGCGTGACCTCCTATCTCTATCCCCGCCCCGGCCAGACGGAGCCCGTCCGCAAGACCGTGTTCGCGCGCAAATTCGCGCCCTGGAACGCGACGATCAGCTACGGCCTCTATGTCGACGACATTGACGCCGACGTGCGAGCCTTGACGCTGGAGCTGGGGGCGATCGGCATCGGCCTGATGCTGCTGATGGCGACGCTGTCCTGGCTGATTGCGCGCGATGTGCTCGGCGCGCTCGACCGCCAGAAGAACCGCATGCAGGCCATTTCCGAAGGCGCCATCGATGCGGCGGTCGAGGAGACCGGTCGCGGCGACGAGATCGGCCGCATGGCCGAAACCCTCGAAGTGCTCAGGCAGACCGCGCTGACGGCGCGTAAGCTGGAGGCCGAGCAGGTCGCCACCAAGACCCGCAGCGAACAGGAGAAACGCGACGCGCTGATCTCGCTGGCCGATCGCTTCGATGCCTCCGTCGGTCAGCTCGTCGGCCTGATGGCCTCGGGCTCCGGCGACTTGGAGGTCACCGCCAAGTCGATGTCGTCGACCGCGGAAGGCACCAACCGCCGCGCCGCCGTCGTGGGCTCGGCCGCCACCGAAGCCAGCCAGCGCGTCCAGACGGTCGCGGCCGCCGCCGAGGAGCTCTCCTCGTCCATCACCGAGATCAGCCGTCAGGTCGCGCAGTCCGCCGTGGTCACCGGCCGTGCCGTGGACAGCGCACGCCGCACCGACACCATCGTGCGCGCCCTCTCGGACGGAGCCCAGCAGATCGAGCACGTCGCCGAGCTGATTTCCAGCATCGCGGCGCAGACCAATCTGCTCGCGCTCAACGCCACCATCGAGGCCGCGCGCGCCGGTGAAGCCGGCCGCGGCTTTGCTGTCGTCGCTTCGGAGGTGAAGTCGCTGGCGAGCCAGACTGCGGAAGCCACCCGCGAGATCGGCGACAAGATCGCCCAGATCCAGGGCGCGACCAAGGAAGCGGTAGACGCCATCGGCGGCATCACCGCCACCATCGAGGAGGTCAGCCGGATCGCCTCCTCGATCGGCGCCGCGATCGAGGAGCAAGGCGCCGCCACCGCCGAGATCGCCCGCAGCGTCTCGCAGACGGCGGAGGCGACCCAGGAAGTCACCACCAATATCGGCGGCGTCAGCACGGCAGCAAACGAGACCGGCAATGCGGCAGGCATGGTGCTCGCAGCTGCGTCAAACCTGTCCAAGCAGGCCGAGCAGCTCTCCGGCGAAGTCGGAACCTTCCTGGCCGGCGTGCGCGCGGCGTAAGCGGCCGGCATCAAACCCAGCACGTCGTCATGGCCGGGCTTGTCCCGGCCATCCACGTTCTGCGCGCTTATTGGAAGGAGCTCGGCAGCCTCGCCGCTATCGCCGCGCGAGGGTGCAGCCGCTCGAGAGCTGGCGCGTCGTTCCGGTCGAACCATCGTTCGACTGCGACGGGAATTCCTCGAACGGCGAGTTCTGTTTGCCGGTGTTGAATTCGAAGATCTTGCGGAACAGACCGGGTGCCATCGCCGAAATCGGATTGACGCGCATCACGGGCGCGGCCGGGGTGCCGACGACCTCGTAGGTCACGCCGATCAATCCTTCATTGTTGCCGCCGCCGAGGAAGATGCCGAACAACGGGATCTGGCCGAAGATGTTGTTGACGCCATACATCGGCACGAATGTGCCGCTCATGCAGACTTGATTGCCGGGAAAGTCGATTGAGCCCTCGATGGTGGCGCCGATCATCGGCCCCTTGACCACGCCGTCGCGGATCGTGAGCGCGCCGTTCTGCCGCGTGAACTCCGCACGCATCGCCGTAAAGGCCACGCCGCTCTGCGCCCCGTTGGGAGCGCCCGCCGCGACGCGATCGAGTTGATCCATTCCCTTGACCGAGAAGTCGCGCACATTGATCAGGCCTTCCCGGGTCGTGGGCTCCGACGTCGGCGGCTCCATGGCCACCACCATCTGGCCGCCAAAGACCTTGTTGGTGGTGTCTGTGAAGCGCAGGAAGTTGCCGGCATCGCTGGTCTGGAGATAGATCACCTCGCGGTTGCCCTGGGCGCGGCCGCCGCGCAAATCGGCGGCCACAGGCGTGTCTTTTCCGATCCTGCCGCTCAGCGTGAAGGCTTTGACCGCACCATTGCGCCGCGACATCTTGGCCTCGACGCTGCGCATCGCCTCGCCGTTGAAACCCATGACGGCGCCGAGCTTCACGTCCATGTCGAAATCGACGTTCTTCGTCTTGCTCTTGGCGTCGTCCTTGGAATTGCCTGAGATCGCCGATTTCAGGAAGCCGCGGCCGTCGAATACGTCGCCGCGCATCGTGCCCTTGACCACGCCGTCCTGGCTGCGCTCCACCTTCAGCGAAGCCTTGTCGCCGTCGGACGGCGCGTAGGTCGGGAAGTTCGCGTTCATGAGATCGCCGTTGGCATCGACCTCGATCGACCCCTTGATCGAGGCGCCGCCGCCTTCGATGACGATCTCCTCCAGGCGCGTCGATTGCGCCGTCGGCACCACCTTGAAGCTGGCCTTGCCCGCTCTGCCCGGCAGCTTGACCCAGCCGGGCAGGATGTTGTCGAGCTTGACCGAGGTCAGGTCGGCCTCGATGCCGAGCTTCGTCGTCTGGTCGGGCCCCCCGGCGATCTTGCCCGACAGCTTGATCGGCACCGATCCGCTGACGGCGGGGCCCAGATCGAACCCGAGGCGCGCGCGGCTCGCATCGTCCAGCGTGGTCTGCAATTTGACGTCCGCATCGCCCTCGGCGGGCTTGCGGTAGTCGAGCGAGGCCGCCTGCCCGTTGATCTTGACGTCGCCCTTGACCTGATAGCCCTGGTTGCTCGCGACTATCTTGAGGTTGTTGGCCTCCAGCTTCTGGTTCATCACCAGCTTGTCGGCACCAAAACCGTTGAGATCGGCGGTAACGCTGTAGGTAGTGTCGGCTTTGGTCAGCTCGCCCTTGACCGGCAGCCCAAGCTGGACGTTCGCCGAGAACGTCCCCTTGCTGGTGTTGGGATCGATGACGGTCGACGACAGATCGCTCAGGCGATCGTTGGAAAGCATTTCGGCGGCTGCGGGCACCGGACCCTCAACACGAAACCGGGTCCGCGACGGCGACGGCTTGGGCGCCATATCGGGCACCTCGAAGACGAAGTCGGAAATCGTGACCTTGCGGCCCGCCGGCGTATCAGCAATGCCCTGCCCGATGTTCACCGTCGCGGTGCGGCCGGTCACGCGCGCCTTCAAATCGGCATCGTGCACCACCGGCAGGCCATCGACAGGGCGAACCGTGACACCGCTCGCCACGATATTGACTGACAGACCGTCATCGGGAATGGGTGGGCCCTTGCGCGGAAGATTCTTCGTCGGCGAGTTAACGCCGATCTCGATGCGCTGGAGCGTTCCACGCTCGATCCGCTCGATCACCCATTCGCGCAATTCGGGAACGACAAGTGTCGGCCACATCCGCTTGAGCGCCGAGGCCGACATCGGCGTCCCCGCAAAACCCAATGTCAGCCGCGGCTCGCCCGAATAGTCGATGGCACCGGTGCCGGCGACGCCGATCTCTCCGTTGGAGATATCGGCCTGGGTCAACAGCAGCCTCTTGTGGTCGGTATCGAAGCGGAAGCCGATCGCGATACGGTTGAAGACCAGCGGCGGCTCGTTGTCGATGCCGCCGAGCAGGATCGAACCGCCGCTGAAACCGAGCTGCCAGTCATTGACGGTGCCGTTGGGCGGCTCGACATGAGCCAGAAGCGTCAGACGGTTCGCGCCCGAGAGGACCTTGAACGGAGCGACCAGCACCCGCCGATTGGCGTCCCACTCGACATTGATCTCGGCCGAGTCGATCGCCATCGGATAATCGGGTGTATCGGTGTCGATGATGTTGCCCGCACCGACTGCGATCTTGCCGCGAAAGAAGGTCGGCACGCCGTCGCGGCCGAGCTCGCCCTTGAGCTCGCCGGTCAGCGGCAGGTCGGCGGTGTAGGTGAGATCCTTCACCCGCAGCGCCAGCAGGATGTTGGCGGTCGAAACCTTGTCGGCGCGAATATCGACCGAGCGCACGCCGTTCTCGGTGGGGCCGATCGTGGCCCGCAACGACCACGGACGCGCGCCCTCCTCACCGAGGCTGAGCGCGACGCCGCCACGGCTGGGTCGGCGCAGGCTCAGCGTGATGTTCTCAAACGTCCATTTGCTGCCGCGCTGCTGGTCGTCGACGATCAGATTGCCGTTCTTCAGGCCGATCTCGTTGAGGTTCTGGCCGTCGAGGCCGGTCATGCTCAGACTGTCGAGCCAGTCGAGGCCCTGAAGAATGCCGGTCGGGGCCGTGGCCTGGGTCGCGGCTTGCGATCCGTCGGGGGTCGCAGGCCCGGTGGCGAATGGCGGCGGTGGCACACCGTTCCGCGGGAAAGTCGGCGGCAGCCCCGCGTCCTTCTTGGATGCGACGCCGGTTGCGAGCGGCTTTGCGGTGTCGCCAGCCGATACCGTGACGGTGCCGTCAGGCGCGATCCGGATCGCGAGCTCGGCATCGACGAGGTTGAGGCTTTCGGCGCGCAGATGCCCCATCAGCAGGCCTGCACCCGACAGCTTCACCTCGGCCTTCGGTGCGGTGGCGACAATGACGTGATCGTGGTCGCGCACGACGATATCGCGGATGCGCACGGCGATTCGGATCCGCCCGGCCCGTTCGATCTGCGTGCCGCCGACCTCCACGGTGTTGCCGTGACCGATATTGTCCTCGATCGCGGCCGCGAGCCACGGCGTCGCAATGTCGAGATTGATGGGACCGGCGCCGAGCCGCCACCACAGCGCGCCGAAACAGCCGACGAAGATGACAACCAGGGCACCGGCGACCACGGCCACGCGCTTCAGCCAGCGACCGCCGCCCAGCCAGCGGCGCAGCGGTCCAAACCCGTCAGCGAAGCGATGGAAGCCCGAATTGGAACGCGACAACAGCCGGCGCGCCCGATAGCCCGCCGCCGCTTCCTGATCCGGATCCCAATCGGCGTCGTCCCATTGCTGCTGCTCTGGTTGGCTGCCGCGCCGATCCGAATCCCGATTGTAATCCTGGGGCGACGTATTCCTTGCCATTGCCTCTCGATACAGGCGCCCGTCGTGGGATTGAGCGCCGCCGGGGCCGCAGCCGTCGACGGGAAGCGAAGCTTCCCGCGCCGGCATTGCCGCCATACCTCGAATATTTCTTCTGTTCGTCATGTCGCCCCGGGAGCGCGTTCAACGAGCAGTGGGGTGGTCCGTGTAATTCCTTGTAACCAGACTTCGCCGTCGTCAGACTCATCCAGCCGAGGGCACGATTCCGGCATACCGGAAAAGGGCTGCAATACCGCTTTGGTTGACCCGCCGAAAGCGACGAAAGGAAGGCGTATGTCCAAGAAATCCCGAAAGAAATCGTCCAAAACGCCCTCCGTCAGTCCGACGGCTAAAAAGACGCCCGTGAAAGCGCGGGCTGCGACTCAAACTAAGTCCGCGAAAACACAGCGGACACCGGCGAGCAAATCAACTGGGACCATAGCAAAGACAGCATCGCATAAGGCCGCACCGAAACGGTTAAATTCTTCCAAATCGGCATCAGCGCCCAAAACAGCTGCGAAGGCCGGCTTGGCCGAGGGTCAGAAGGCCCCCGCCTTCCGCCTGCCCCGCGACGGTGGCGGTGTCGTCGCGCTGTCGGATTATGCCGGCGAGAAGCTGGTCCTGTTCTTCTACCCCCGCGCCGACACGCCGGGCTGCACCAGGGAAGCCATCGACTTCACCCGGCTGACCGGCGCCTTCGCCAAGGCTGGCACCGCCGTGCTCGGTATCTCCGCCGATCCAGTCAAGGCTCAGGAAAAGTTCCGCGACAAGCACGGTCTCGGCGTGCCCCTCATCTCGGACGAGACGCACGAGATGCTGGAGGCCTACGGCGTCTGGGGCGAAAAGTCCATGTATGGCAAGAGCTTCCTGGGAGTTCTTCGCACTACGATGCTGCTTGGCGCCGACGGCAAGATCGCCCGGATCTGGCGCAATGTCCGGGTCGACGGCCACGTCGACGAGGTGCTGGAAGCCGCAAGGAGCCTTTAACCAATCATTTAAATTCAAGCGGTTCCGTTTCCGGAAAATTAACCATGACCGGCCCAGATTGCCGCGGCAATTAGGCCGCACGGACTCATCCGATCGGCGCGGGAGTGCCGATGTCGAAAAGTTCTGCCCAACTCTCGCAGTACCCCCAACATCACCCCCACGACCACGGCCGAGCCTTTCATCGCCGTGCCGCCGCGGTGGCAACCGCACTTCCCCTTCCGGACATCGACGACGCCTACACCATCGTGCATCACGGCAAGCAGGTTCGCCTGGGGCCTGTGGTGTTCTGGATCGTGGTCGGCACGATCGTGTTGCTCGGGCTCTGGTCGGCCGCAACCGCGACCTATTTCGCCTTCCGCGACGACGTCCTCACCCGGCTGATCGCCCGGCAGGCCGAGATGCAATACGCCTATGAGGACCGCATCGCCGAGCTCCGCGCCAAGGTCGACCGCACCACCAGCCGGCAACTGCTCGACCAGGAGCAGTTCGACCAGAAGCTCGACCAGATCATGAAGCGCCAGACGGCGCTGGAGTCCCGTGCCACGGCGCTCGGGTCCATGCCGGACGTGACCGGATCGATTCCCCGTTCCAGCCCGCAGCGTGGCGATGCCAGCCAGACGACGCAGGGCACGACAAAGCCCTCACCGATCAGCGACACCGTGATCTTCGTGGCGCCGCCGGATCGCGAGGCGCGGCTCGAGTCGCGCGCGCCGACCCTCGCAGCTCCGCCCGTCAATCAATTCGCCAAGAATCAAGGGCTCGACAACGTCGTCGTTCGGCTCACGACCTCACTCGACCAGGTCGAGCGTCGCCAGATGGCGGCGCTCAACGCCGTCGAGGAAGGCATGGATTCACGCATGCGCCGGATGCGCGGCGTCGTCAGCGATCTCGGCCTGAACCTCGCAAATCTCGAAGCCGCCGTACCGCGCACGGCAATGGGCGGGCCCTTCGTACCCGTCAAGCTCACCGCCAGTTCGGGGCCGTTCGAGAAGCAGCTCTATCGCATCAACAGCACCCGCGCCGAGATGGACCGGCTCAATCGCACGCTCGCACTCGTGCCCTATCGCAAGCCCGTCATCGGCGAGGTCGAGTTCACGTCGGGCTTCGGCGTGCGCAGCGATCCGTTCCTCGGCCGGCCCGCGATGCACACCGGGCTCGACTTCCGCGCCGCGAGCGGCGATCCCGTTCGTGTCACTGCCAACGGCAAGGTCGTCTCCGCCGGCTGGTCCGGCGGCTACGGCCGCATGATCGAGGTCGATCACGGCAATGGCCTTGCGACCCGCTACGGCCATCTCTCCGAGATCAATGTCCGGGTCGGCGAGATCGTGAAGATCGGCCAGGTCGTCGGGCTCGTCGGGTCGACCGGCCGTTCCACCGGCCCGCACCTGCACTACGAAACCCGCATCGACGGCGAAGCAGTCGATCCGCAGAAATTCCTGCGCGCCGGCGTGCGCCTGAGCGCGGGCTAGGCTCGTTGAGAGTCCGCTCGCCTAGTTCCTGTTTACATCGCGGAACTTCGGAGTTCCCTCGACGTTAGATCGCAGCTCCCTTATCAGCGCGATCTTCCGATGCAACAGACCGATACCAAAGCTCGTCCGGCCAAGGGCAAAGCGAACCAGCCACGTAACAGCGCGGCTCAACTCTTCAGCGATATTGCTAACCGAACATCTCAAGCGGCCGGGCGCGCGCTAACATTCATGATTGCAGCCGGCATCATCCTGGTTTGGGCGGTCACCGGTCCCATCTTCCAGTACTCCGACACATGGCAGTTGGTGATCAACACCGGCACCACCATCGTGACGTTCCTGATGGTCTTCCTGATTCAGAATTCTCAGAATCGCGATAGCGCGGCGATCCAGGTGAAGCTTGACGAACTGATCCGGGTGAGCGCGGTGCAGAATTCCTTCGTCGGAATTGAGCATTTGACCGATGACGAGCTCGACGAGATCCGCACCAAATGTGAGCTTCGCGCCAACGCCGAAAAGGCCGGAGAAGAGACGGTCAAGAATACCGGCAAGAAGGCGAAACGCGCCGCCGATCTCGTCACCGAATAAGCGGGGGGACGCCGAAAATGGGGCTGACTACTGTCCGCGCTCGTGGCCGACCTCGCCCGTGATGACGTCGCCGAACAGCTCCCAGGCCTGTCCGTTGAAGCGCATCAGCTGCATCTGCTCGATCGGAAAATAATCGTCGGCGGAGGTGTTGACCATGATGCCGGGCAGCATCAGGTCGGTGTGAAAATCCTTCAGGTTCGTGGCCTGCTTCATGACGTTGTCTCGCGTGAGGTTGTCGCCGCACTGCTTCAGCACCTGCGCCATCGCCTCCGCCTGGACGTAGCCGTAAAGGTTGTTGGCGTTGGTCTTGTCCCCTTCGGGATAGTACTTGTCCATGAAGGTGCGCCACGCGATGACCGCCGGATCCTTGTCCCAGGTCGGGTCGGTCGGATCCTTCAGATATGCGGTCGAGATGATGTCCTTGGAATAGTCGAGCCCGGCGGGCTTGAGCACCGAGGCGATCGACGTAGCCGTATTGGCAAGGAAGAATTTCGGCTTCCAGCCGAGCTCGCCGACCTTCCGGATCGCCTGCGCCGAGCCTTTCGGCGCGGCCCATGAGAAGAAGATGTCGGCGCCGGAATCGTGAAGCGCAACGATCTGCGAGTCGATCGAAGGATCGCTGACCTCATAGGATTTGTCGGCGATGATCATATTGGCTTTGTCGCCGAGCCCATCCTTCAGGCCCTTGAACTGGTCCTTGCCGGCGTCGTCGTTCTGCCAGAGCACCGCGATCTTGCTGTTCGGAAACTTGTCACGGATATACTTCGCGTAGATCCGCCCCTCGCTCTGGTAGTTCGGCTGAAATCCCATGGTCCATGGGAAATTCTTGGGGTCGCCGAACTTGGTGCCGCCGGAGGCAACGAAGAGCTGCGGTACCTTCTTGGCGTTCATGTATTTCATGATCGCGGAGTTCGAGGGTGTGCCGAGCGGCTGGAAGATCAGCAACACCTCGTCGCTCTCCACCAGCTTGCGCGCCTGCTCGATCGCCTTCGGCGGGGAATAGGCGTCGTCATAGCTGATGAAATTGATCTTGCGCCCGTTGATGCCGCCCTGGTCGTTGATCATCTTGAAGAACGCGGCCTCGGTCTTGCCGATCACGCCATAGGACGACGCCGGCCCGCTATAGGGCATGATATTGCCGAGCTTGACTTCGGTGTCGGTGGCGCCGGGATCGTATTTCTTCTGCGCCAGGGCCGGTGTCGTGACGAGCACGCCGGCAGCAAAAATGGCGAGGGCAGCAAAATTATTGCGACGACCCGGCATCGTTCTCTCCCCTGTGTTTTGTAGTCTTGTTTTGCTGGGAGTGTCGCAAGGTGGCTCTCGGCTGGCAAGCGCCGCGATTTTCCGCGAGGTGAAACGGCGGCTCTGGAACTATGTGCCGCGCCGCAACAGGTTCAGAACGCGCCCATCAATCACCAGCAATGCGCGATCGCGCCCGCGATCTCGCGCATCGAGATCGGCTCGCCCAGCACCAGCCATCCCAGAAGAATGGCGGTGACGGGAATGACCAGCGTCACCAGCATCACATTGGTCGCGCCTGAGCGCCGCAGGATCTGGAAGAAGACGATGTAGGCGAGGGCCGTCGACAAGCCGGCAAGGCCAAGCACAGCGAGCCACGTTGTCGCGCCCGGCATCGGGAGACGCCACGGCTGCTCCATCGCGCCGGCGACGATCGCCATCATCACCGTGGAAGCCATCAGTTGAAATGCTGCCGTCCCCAGCGGGGCTGCGTCCTTCAACAACCGCCGCGCCGCTAGCGCCGCAAAGCCATAGCTGAAGGCGCTGCCGAGGCAGAGCAGGATGCCGAGCCCCTGCCCTGCCCGTGTTTCAACGCCCCATCCGCGCAGGATGATCACGCCGGCAAGCCCGAGGGCAACGCCGGCCACGCGGCGCAGCCGTAAGGCCTCTTCGCCTGCCGCGGCCATCACGATCACCGTGAACAGCGGCGTGGTGGCATTCAGGATCGACGCCAGCCCGCTTGGAATGAAAGTCTGGCCGATCACGATCAGCGAGAACGGGATGACATTGTTGAGGAGCCCTATCGCGATGAACGGCTTCCAGCCGGCTATGCCCCGGGGGAAACTGATGCCCTGCATGCGGAGCAGCGGCAGCAGAATGGCCGATCCGAGTGCAACTCGCAAAAGCACCAGCGTGAGCGGCGGCAATTCCCGCAGCGCAGCGCCGTTGAAAAAGAACGAGCCGCCCCAGAGGACCGAGAGCACAGCGAGCAGCGACCAGTCGCGCGCGTCGATCCGTTTGTGGTTCGGGGGCATGGTGTCTCGTATCAGTGACCAAGGCGGTCGCTTATACGACATGGCGGACATTGCCACCCGATTTCCGATGAATGCCGGTTTATGAAACCGATCCCGACAATGAATGGGGCGATCGAATTTCTCCCACGCGATGCTGACCGGCCAGGACGCGTAACTCATAAACCCGATCAGCCCGCGGAGGCGGCGCCTTGTCCGTTCAGTTTTCAATTGCGGACACAGCGAGGTCGCCCCAACTGGTCGGCTAAGGGCCAAATGCAGACTTATTGGAGCCATGGGAAACGCGCTTTCGCTTCTCGTTCAGCGACGGCTGGCGTTTGGAGAACAGTAGAAGTGTGCACAAGGGAGTACCACACTCTGAAGCTTAATCGGTGATCTTTAGCCGGATCTGGGCACCGTCGGGAAGATCATTGATCTGTTTCGCAACGTGGCCCGAGAATGAGATCAGTTCTGCTCTATCGATAGTTCCAATATTGGCGAGCGCGTAAGCACCGCCCAGGGTGGCCGGGATTTTCAGGCAGTAGCATCGCTGAGCATCTGGCATTCCCAACGTTGTGCGAACTTGTTCAACGAGTTCGCGCATAGTCCAATCTTTCAAGAATTCGTCCGTATCTTGCAGCCTTGCAAAGTTCTCTCCGTTGATCGCGACAACCTCGCAAGTCAATTCCTCTGGGCAGATGCGCCAATATTGCCCGTCTTCATCAGTGAAGATCACATTGCCAAATTCATTCTGCATGACAAATGCACGTGGCCGTCCCCCCCGCCAACCCCAAGCATCAGCTATCTCATTAAGGATGTGCATCGCATCATACTATAGGTGTGAAGGTCACCCGCCAATGTCTCGTTCGGGTCATTCGCGCCGGTTTGCCCGAGAGGCAGTGACTTCCGGTCTATCCAGATAAGCGGACGTGGTCAGATCGGGCCGGCAGGTCTCGAACGGGCCACTTCCACACCTCGCCAATGGGTATAGGATCAGCGTCCACCCCGAGAACGGCAAATGGCCCGAACAGCATCCTTCGTATGGATTCTAACGACTTTCATAATCATTGTGGTCGCCACTCCACGACGGGCTCTAGCAACACCAGAAGCGTCTGCATGCGGGTATCTCGCTGGTCTAATCGATAAGGCACCGCCGGGGCCACTGTTCTTGCCCAGCTATCCGACCGTGGACTCCGGGCCTCTGCATGGAGCCGCATACCTTTATGATAATGCGGTGGCCGCCATCGCATTGGTCGGTTGCGGTGAGCAAGATAAAGCACGTCGGATCGGCGCGGCGGTTCTCTGGGCCATCGACAACGACCGGACCTGGAATGATGGGCGGCTCCGGAACGCTTACGCCGCGGGTGTGGTGGCGAATGGCCCTGTCAAACTTCCGGGGTGGTGGGACAGCACGCACAACAAGTGGTTAGAGGATCGATATCAGGTGGGCAGCGATAACGGTAACATCGCGTGGGCCATGTTGGCGTTGCTGTCGATTGATGATGTGAACACCGGCTCTCGATTCCGCGATGGTGCAGCAAGGCTTGGCACCTGGGTCGCGCAATGGGCCGACAGGCGCGGGACTGGCGGTTTCACGGGCGGTACGTTTGGGCACGAACCGACGCCCGAGTTGCGGACATGGAAATCGACTGAACACAACACTGACCTCGCCGCCGCGTTTGGCCTTCTTGCAACCCGTACAGGCGATCCGCACTGGAGCGACCTGGCAAAAGCTGCTGAGCTCTTCGTCGACACGATGTGGGATCCGGCATGCGGCTGTTTCGCCGCAGGCACCGCCGAAGATGGCGTCACGCGCAATCCGATTTTGGCCCTTGATGCTCAAGTCTGGCCTTTAACGGCGCTCCCCGGAGCGGCCATGAGATTTGCATCGGCCATTAATACCGCCGACCAGCGGATGAAGGTCGACGAGGGCTTTTCTTACGGAGAAGACCGAGACGGTGTGTGGACCGAAGGGACAAGCCAAATGGCTCTCTTGCTGAAATTGCTCGGCAGGACTGCGGAGGCAAAATCGTTGGTCGCTGTCATCGAATCCCAGAGGTCGCCGGATGGCGGGTTCTACGCCACAAGTGTTGGAGCGCTACCGACCGGGTTCATGCTGGATACCGATCCGGCCAAGCCACGACTCTATTTCCGATTGCCACACCTAGGAGCTGCTTCGTGGGCTGCTCTTGCAGAACGGGGGTTCAATCCCTTTACGGCGACAAAAGGACTTCCGTAGTTGAACCACAGCGGCGCCCGTCCAGGTCCGAATTGGGTCACAAGCCGCCGAACACCTTCAAGGTCGGAGACTTCCGCTTTGCGTTGCTAAGCTGAAGTTTATGAGTCCACACCTAGGACGTTTTCTTCGGCCGCGACACCAGCTCGATCATCTTGCCTTCATCGTCATCCGGCATCGCAGCTTTTGCCTGCGCGTAGGCCTCCACCGCGGCGCGCGCGACCAGCGGCTTGTCGGCCAGCAGGCTCTCGGCGAGCTTCACCGCGTAGGCGGCATCCTTGTGCCGCAGCGCCGCCGTGAACGTTGCGCCGGAAAAATCGCGGGCGACCATGCGCTTGGAGTGTCGTTGCACCTGCGGGCTTGCGGCTACGCCCGCCTGAATCGAGTCCAGCACCAGATTCATGTCGAGCCCGGCCTGCTCGGCGATGGCAAGTCCCTCGGCGAGGCCGGCGATCTGGATCGCGCCCATCAGATTGTTGATCAGCTTGTAGACCGTGCCGGAGCCGACCGAGCCGAAATGGCGGATGGTCGAACCGATCGGTGTCAGATAGGGCCGCGCGCGTTCGAGATCGGCCGCATCGGCGCCAACGAGCAGCGTCAGCTTTCCGCTCGCGGCCGCATCCGGCAATCCGGTCACGGGGCAATCGATATAGATCAGACCGCGCGCGTTCATTTCGCGGCCCATCTCGCGCGCATGGTCATAGGAGACGGTGGAGCATTCGATCGCGATGGTGCCGGCCTTCGCGGTCTTGGCCGCGCCCTCGGGCCCGAGCCAGACCGCACGCGCGGCCTCGTCATCGGCGACCATGGTCACGACGGCGTCGGCGTCGATCGCCGCGTCCTCGGGCGAGGTCGCCCACAGCGCGCCGCGCGCGATCAGGTCTTCCGCTTTTGTTTTGCTGCGATTCCACAGCGTCACCGTAAAACCGGCATCGAGATAGCGGCCGGCCATGCCATGGCCCATCCGCCCAAGCCCGATGAAGGCGATGCGGAGCATCAGTCGACGTCCTCGATGTCGGCGCCGGGAGTGCCGAAGGCGCGCTGCGCCAGGGTTGCGGCCATGAACTCGTCGAGATCGCCCCCGAGCACGCCTGAGGTGTCCGAGGTCTGCACACCCGTGCGCAGGTCCTTCACCATCTGGTAGGGCTGCAGCACGTAGGAGCGGATCTGGTGGCCCCAGCCGATGTCGGTCTTGGCGGCCTGGTCGGCGGCGGCCTTCTCCTCGCGCCGCTTCAGCTCGATCTGGTAAAGCCGGGCGCGCAGCATGTCCCAGGCCTGCGCCTTGTTCTTGTGCTGCGAGCGGCCGGCTTGGCAGACCACGGCGACGCCGGTCGGGATATGCGTCAGCCGTACCGCGGACTCGGTCTTGTTGACGTGCTGGCCGCCGGCACCACCGGAGCGCATGGTGTCGACGCGAACGTCGGATTCCTTGATGTCGATCTTGATGGTGTCGTCGATCACCGGAAACACAGCTACGGATGAGAACGAGGTGTGCCGCCGCGCATTGGAATCGAACGGCGAGATCCGCACCAGGCGGTGCACGCCCGCCTCGGTCTTGAGCCAGCCATAGGCATTGTGGCCAGAGACCTGGATGGTCGCGGACTTGATGCCGGCCTCTTCGCCCTCGGACTCTTCCAGCATCTCGACCTTGAAGCCGCGGGTTTCGGCCCAGCGCGAGTACATGCGGAGCAGCATCTGCGCCCAGTCCTGGCTCTCGGTGCCACCGGCGCCGGCATGCACTTCGAGATAGGAATCGAAACTATCGGCCTCGCCCGACAGCAGCGCCTCGAGCTCGCGCCGGGCGACTTCCTTCTTGAGGGTCTTCAGCGCGGCTTCGGCTTCCTTGACGACGCCCTCATCGCCCTCGGCTTCGCCAAGCTCGATCATGCCGATGTCGTCTTCGAGCTCCTGCTCGACCTTGCCGATGCCGGAGAGCGCATCCTCGAGCGAGGTGCGCTCCTGCATCAATTTCTGGGCTTTCTGGGGATCGTTCCAGAGATTGGGATCTTCTGCGAGCTTGTTCAGCTCAGCGAGGCGCGCCGTCGATTTCTCGACGTCAAAGATGCCTCCTCAGCAGCCCGACAGACTGCTTGATCTCTTCTACCAACCGTTCGATTTCGGCGCGCATGTGATTCTCGGATCTCGCGGGATTGTTCCGCGTCTAATGACAACGGGATGTAGCGGCGGCTGCTGCAAAGCGCAACCGCCGGGGCGACGAACATCTGTCTTGTCCTAAGCCCTAGTACAGCCCGCCGGTGCCCGGCCGCATGAAGAAACCGGAATCCGGCTGCTGCTGCTGCGATGCCGGCATGCGGCCGTCTGCATCGGCAACGCCGATGACGGAATAATTATCCGGCGGCGCCGTACCCGGCTTGAAGGCTTCGAGGATGGTTCCGCCGGTCTCGCCCGGACCGGCGCGCATGCCGGACTTGGCGACGACCCGCACCAGCTTGATGCCGGCCGGCACCTTGAACGGGACCGCCGGCTTGTCGGCGAGCGCGAGCTGGAGGAAGTCGCGTGCGATGGGAGCTGCGAGATGGCCGCCGGTCGCGGCGTTACCCTTGCCGAGCGGACGCGGCTTGTCGTAGCCCATATAGATGGCGACGGCGACGTCGGGCGAGAAGCCGACGAACCAGGCGTCCTTGGCCTCGTTGGTGGTGCCGGTCTTGCCGGCGATCGGCTTGCCGACCTGCTTGACCACGGTCGCGGTACCAGCCTGGACCACGCCTTCCATCAGCTCTGTGATCTGATAGGCGGTCATGGAATCCAGCACCTGCTCGCGGCGATCGATCAGCTGCGGCTCGTTCTGGTTCTTCCAACCACCCGGCGCGTCGCAGCCGCGGCATTCGCGCTGGTCGTGCTTGAAGATGGTGTGGCCGTAGCGATCCTGGATCCGGTCGATCAGAGTCGGCTTCACCCGGCGGCCGCCATTGGCGAGCATCGAATAGGCCGTGACCATGCGCATCGCCGTGGTCTCGCCGGCGCCGAGCGCGTAGGAGAGATAGTTCGGCAGTTCGTCATAAACGCCGAAGCGGCGGGCATATTCGCCGATCAGGGGCATGCCGATGTCCTGGGCGAGGCGCACCGTCACCGTGTTGAGCGACTGCCGCAGCGCATTGCGCAGCGTCACCGGCCCCTGGAATTTGCCCGAGGAGAAGTTTTCAGGCCGCCACACGCCGGCGCCCTGGCCCTGGTCGATTTCGATCGGAGCGTCGAGCACGACAGTCGAGGGCGTATAGCCGTTGTCGAGCGCGGCCGAATAGACGATCGGTTTGAACGACGAACCGGGCTGCCGATAGGCCTGCGTGGCGCGGTTGAACTGGCTCTGGTCGAACGAGAAGCCACCGACCATTGCCAGCACGCGGCCGGTCCAGGGGTCCATCACCACCATCGCGCCGGACACTTCGGGAATCTGGCGCAGCCGGTACTGGCCCTCGACAGGCTGAGCGTCCTTGTACAGCGGATCGGCGTAGATCACGTCGCCGGGCTGAAGCACTTGCGACACCGCGCTCGCCGCCCTGCCCTTCGCAGCCCCGGACGCCGCTCTTGCCCATTTGATGCCGTCGAGCGTGATGAGGCCGGTCTCGCGCTGCTTGCTAATGGCGCCGCCGAGTTCGCGACTAGGCTGGAAGCCGATGCGCGCCGACTGATCGCTGGTCTCCAGCACCACCGCCATGCGCCATGGCGAGATATCGGACAGAGACTTGATCTCGGCGAGCTTCACGCCCCAGTCGCCCGAAATGTCGAGCTTGCTGATGGCACCGCGATAGCCTTGCTGCTCGTCATAGTTCACGAGTCCGGCGACCATGGTCTTGCGCGCCATGACCTGAATCTTCGGATCGAGCGTGGTGCGGACCGAGAGACCGCCCTCGTACAACTTCTTCTCGCCATAACGCTCGAAGATGTCGCGGCGCACTTCCTCGGCGAAATACTCGCCGGCGAAGGTGTGGGCGCCGTTGGAACGGCTGGTCACGGCCAGCGGCTCCTTGCGCGCCTTGTCGGCGTCGGCCTGCTTGACCCAGCCGTTCTCAACCAGACGATCGATGACGTAGTTGCGGCGCTCGATGGCGCGGTCGCGGTTGCGGACGGGATGCAGGGTCGCGGGCATCTTCGGCAGCGCCGCGAGATAGGACGCTTCTGCCACCGTCAGCTCGTTCACCGACTTGTCGAAATAAACCAGCGACGCAGCCGCGATGCCGTAGGCACCGAGGCCCAGATAGATTTCATTCAGATACAGCTCGAGGATCTTGTCCTTCGAGTAGGTCTTCTCGATCCGCATCGCCAGCAAGGCTTCCTTGATCTTGCGGGCGAAGGAGACTTCGTTGGTCAGAAGGAAGTTCTTGGCGACCTGCTGGGTGATCGTGGAAGCGCCCTGCGGGCGGCGATTGGATCCGTAGTTCTGGATGTAGACCACGCCGGCGCGCGCCATGCCGGTGTAGTCGATGCCGCCATGCTCGTAGAAATTCTTGTCCTCGGCCGCGAGGAAAGCGTTGATCACGAGCTTCGGCACCGCCTGGATCGGCAGGTAAAGCCGCCGCTCCTTGGCGTATTCGCCGAGCAGCGAGCCGTCGGTCGCGTGCACGCGGGTCATCACCGGCGGCTCGTAATCCTGAAGCTGAGAGTAGTCCGGCAAGTCCTTGGAGAAATGCCAGATCAGGCCTGCGATGGCACCGACCCCGACAAGGAACAACACCGTTCCCGCGGCGAACAGGAAGCCCATGAACCGCACCAGCAAGCGCATTATCTGTTTATCCGTTCAAACTCTGGATCAGCCCAAAGATCAGCCCAAGACCAGCTTAAGATCAGCCCTTGGCACCGAAAACAGGCACCAAACCATCGCGAATTCACCGGCCTTACTCAATACTATCAGTGCCGGACCCACGACGCTTGCCGAGCGGGGTTCTCGCCGATTCCGGAACCCCCTGCGGCGTTTTTATAAAGCGCCCGCTGTGGCCAAACTAGGGCTTTTGCGGCGGGACGGAAAATCACTCTCAATTCGACGATCCTCCGGTCGTCAATTGGACGATCCGGCCGTGGCCATCCGCTTGGCCAAAAACCCGTCGATCGCCTGCGCCATCGAGCCCACGGCACGCGAACGCCATCCCTCGGAGACCAGATGCTCGAGGTCGCCCTTGTTGGAGACGTAACCGATCTCGACCAGGACCGATGGCACGTCGGGCGCCTTCAGCACCCGGAAGCCGGCCGACTTCAGGGGATGCTTGTGCATCCGCACGGTCGACTTCATTTCGCCCATCAACAGGCGCGCAAAACGACTTGAAAAGGTGCGGGTTTCCCGCTGGGTGAGATCGATCAGGATGTCGGCGACATCAGTCGGCTCCTCCGCGAGGTTGAAGCCGGCGATGGCGTCGGCCCGGTTTTCCGCATCCGCCAGCCGCTGCGCCTCGGCGTCGGAGGCCTTGTCGGACAAGGTGTAGATGGTCGCGCCCTGCGCATCGCCCTCGGCGCGCGGCAGCGCGTCGGCATGGATCGAGACGAACAGCGCCGCCTTGAGGCTGCGAGCCACTTTAACCCGGTCGTTAAGCGGGATGAAGGTGTCGTCGTCTCGGGTCATCACCACGCGATATTTGCCGGTCTTTTCCAGCCGTTCGCGCAGTGCCAGGCCAAAGGCCAGCACCAGATTCTTCTCGCTCTCGCCGCTCGACTGCGTGCCGTTGTCGATGCCGCCATGGCCGGGATCGATGACGACCACCGCGCGGCCATCGGCCTTCTGCCCGGCTTCAGGGTGCGCAGATGCCGGAACCGTCGCGGGCGGCGGATCGGCAATTGCCGGCCGCAGCTCAGGGCGGTTTTCCGGAGCTAACGACGCCACGAAGGCGGTGCGCTCGACCTCCTCCAATTCGAGCACCAGCCGCGCCGGCTGACCGTTGGCAGCCTCCACCACGTAGGAATTGGCGATCTTGGCCGGGCCGGTCAGGTCGAACACGATTCGGGAGCCGCCGGGCATCACCAGCCCATAGCGGAAGGCCTTGACCAGTCCGCGTCCGCCGGAACCGGTGCCGGCGGGAAGTTGAAAATTAAGCTGGGGCACGTCGACCACCACCCGGTACGGGTCAGCCAAGGTGACGGCGCGGAAGGTCACGGTCTGGTCGATGTCGAGGACAAAGCGCGTTTGCCGGCCGTCGCCGGCCAGCCGGGCGGCCGAGGCCGTCGGGAAATTCGCTGATGCAACAGGGAGTTGAGGCTGACTTTCCGCAGCCTTCAGGCGCGAGGAATCAGCACACGGCAATGCCGCCGCGCAGAGCAGCACGCATCCCAGCAGGATCCTTTGATTTGCGCGGCTCGCCACCGATTCCGTGCCTCCGAGCAGCCTCTTTAACGCAATAGAACCACAGGGTTAAACGATCCTTAATGACGGACACGCGAAACTCGCTGACTGTGACCGCCGTGCGACGCTCCTTGCACGGATGGCCCAATCCACGTATGTACGGAATGCTGACGGCCGATATTTCCGGTTGTGTCGCATTCAGCCTCCCGGTGCAGCGCCGGAACTCTCAAGGTTTGGGAATTCCAGCGTTTTCCGTTCCCCTCTAAGTCCAGCGCGGTGCGCGGCAGCGAGGTGGACGGGGCAAGCTCCGGCGGCGGACGGTCCCCGGTTACCACCACGTTTCCGGGACGGTTCTGACAGCGGCGCGACCCGTTACCCGGTCCCTTAATCCCAAGGGAACGGTTCGTAATACCCAAGGCGAGCGCGCTCGCGCCATGCCTGGCCAACAGCAACTGATTGAGGGGCGGCCCCGCCGCCCAATGTTTCATACGGGCCGACGCTTGATGCGCCAGACTGTGCCGACCAATTCCGAAGGACCATTCGCGACGCTGCGGAGTGAAAATTCCGCGCGCCGCTTTGGTCCTCCGGCTTCCGGTTCGGCAAGGCGCGAGAGACGGCGTTTCGGCCTTCCCCTCACCCCCGAATCAGGTGGACCGTCGCGTCACCCGGCAGCGCTGATGGCGCCCACGGTGAATCGCGCCCGCCGCCGCCAAGAGTTAAGACATGCCCAACAAGATGTTGATCGATGCCACCCACCCGGAAGAGACCCGGGTCGTCGTGGTCCGCGGCAATCGCGTCGAAGAGTTTGATTTCGAGACCGCGCAACGCAAGCAACTGCGCGGGAATATCTACCTCGCCAAGGTCACAAGGGTCGAACCCTCGCTCCAGGCCGCTTTCGTCGAATATGGCGGCAACCGCCACGGCTTCCTCGCCTTCAGCGAAATCCATCCCGACTACTACCAGATCCCGGTTGCCGACCGGCAGGCGCTGATCGAAGCCGAGGAGCAGGCCCATCGCGAGGCCGAGGAAGAGAGCGAGAACCGCTCCCAGGGTCGCCGTCGCTCCCGCCACCGCAATTCCCGCCGTCGTAGTCATGGCGAGCGCGTCCGCAGCGAAATCGTCGAAGGCAGCGATCCCGCGGCCCGGCAGGTCCAGGGCGAGGCCCTGCCCGAGGGCGCGTCGCACGAGGGCGAGCACCTGCACGCCGGCGCAGAGCATCACGGCGAGCACGAAGGCCACGATCATCATGATCACGGCCACGAAGCACATGACCACGAAGGGCATGACCACGACGACCATCATCATGCCCATGGTGACGATCATCACGCCCATGATCATCACGAGCACGATCATCATGGCGAGCACGACCACCACGACCATGATCATGCCGACGAGACACCGGCGCCTGTCGCAGCGATCGCCGCCGAGCCCGCGGTCGCCACCGAGGCCGTTGCCGAGCCGCAGGAGGTTGCCTCCGACGCACACGCCGACGACCTTGCCGAGGCCGTGACATCGGCTGCTGAGCCTGCCGACGCCGTGTACGCCGCAGGCGAGAGTGCGGAGCCTCCGCATCACGAATTCGAAGCCACGGCCGAGGATGACGACGAAGACGAGGACGACGAGGAAGCCGAAGAGGACGTCGTTGAATCCGTCGGCGGCGACGATGTGCTGGAGGAAGTGCCGGAGCGCACTTTCCGTCCCCGCCGCCAGTACAAGATCCAGGAAGTCATCAAGCGCCGCCAGGTGATGCTGGTGCAGGTCGTCAAGGAAGAGCGCGGCAACAAGGGCGCGGCGCTGACGACCTACCTCTCGCTCGCCGGCCGTTATGCCGTCTTGATGCCGAACACCGCGCGCGGCGGCGGCATCAGCCGCAAGATCACGAGCGCGCAGGACCGTTCGCGCCTGAAGGAAGTGGTGCAGGATCTCGACGTGCCCGAGGGCATGGGGATCATTCTGCGCACCGCGGGTGCCGCCCGCACCAAGCCCGAGATCAAGCGCGATTTCGAGTACCTGATCCGGATGTGGGAGACGGTGCGCGACATGACGCTGAAGTCGCAGGCCCCGACCCTCGTCTACGAGGAAGGCTCGCTGATCAAGCGCTCGCTGCGCGACCTCTACAACAAGGAGATCGACGAGATCTCAGTTGCCGGTGAATCCGGTTACCGCGAAGCGCGCGACTTCATGAAGATGCTGATGCCCGCCAATGTGAGCGCGGTGAAGCAGTATCGCGACGGCCAGCCGCTGTTCTCGCGCATGGGCGTCGAAAGCCAGCTGGATGCGATGTTCTCGCCGACCGTGCAGCTGCGCTCCGGCGGCTACATCGTGATCAACCAGACCGAAGCGCTGGTTTCGATCGACGTCAACTCCGGACGCTCGACGCGCGAGCATCATATCGAGGACACCGCGCTCAAGACCAATCTCGAGGCTTCTGAGGAGGTCGCCCGTCAGCTTCGGCTGCGCGACCTCGCCGGCCTGATCGTCATCGACTTCATCGACATGGACGAGAAGCGCAACAACCGCGCGGTCGAACGCAAGATGTCCGATTGCCTCCGGCAGGACCGCGCGCGGATCCAGGTCGGACGCATCTCGCATTTCGGGCTGCTCGAGATGTCGCGCCAGCGCATCCGCGCCAGCGTGCTGGAGTCCTCGACCGATCCCTGCACGCATTGCGGCGGCACCGGCCATGTGCGCTCGGTGTCCTCGGTTGCGCTCCAATTGCTGCGCGGCCTCGAAGAGATCCTGATGAAGGGCGCGACCCACAATCTGGTGGTCCGCACCCGCACTGACGTCGCGCTCTATGTGCTGAACCACAAGCGCGGCCATCTGCGCGACCTCGAGAACGGCTTCAAGGTCACGTTGGCGGTCATCGCCGACCCGAGCGTCAACGGACCTCAGGCCTATGTCATCGACCGCGGCGAGCAGGTGCATACGCTGGAAGCCGCCAAGGCTCTGCTGGCGGCGCAGGCGGCCGCAAGCCCGCCGCCCCTGGTCGAAGAGGCTTATGACGACGAGGAATTCGATCCGGAGACCGAATCCGAGGTCGAGACCGAGGAGACCGAAGGTCTCGCCGAGGAGCAGACCGCAGGCGAGCAGACCGCAGGCGACGCTACCGAGCAGGACAGCCAGCGCCGCAAGCGTCGCCGTCGTCGCCGCGGTCGCGGTGGCCCGCGCGACGAGGAGACGCGCGAGGATGGCGCTCCCGCTCTTGCCGAGACGGCCATGGCGGCCGGCGAAGGCGAAGAGGATGCCGAGGCCGAGCCGGACGGCGAGGAAGGCGAGGACCAGGCAGCCCGTGGCGAGCAGCAGGGCAGCGCGGACCGCCGCCGCCGGCGTGGTCGCCGTGGCGGACGCCGCCGGCGTGGTCCTGGCGAGGAAGGTCTCGCCGGCTCCATCGGCGACGAGCTCGCGGCCAATGCGCCGTCGGAAGCGACCGACGCAGTCGCCGATTTCGACGGTTTCAGCGGCGAGGCTGCGCCCTCGATCGCGCAGGCCGAGCACACCTCGCAGCCGCAGGTCGCCCAGCCAGAGCCGCGCGCCGCGGCAAAGATCGAGGCAAGCATCGAGGCAACGACCCGGCCTGAGCCGGCTCCTGCTGCCGCGGACGAAGAGCATGCCGACGACAAGGCCGCACGACGCCGTTCGACGGTTCGGGAAAAGGTGAGCTTCCTGTCGAGCAGCCAGAGTGAACCGGCGCCGGTTGCTCAGGCGCCCGAGCCGGTTGCCGCACCGGCTCCGGAGCCCGCGCCCGCAGCGGCAAGCGAAACGTCGGCCGCACCGCGTCGTGCCGGCTGGTGGTCGCGCCGCTTCGGCGGCGGCGAATAAAGCGAACAAAACTGTTGAAACCGCCCGGCCAAACCGGGCGGTTTTGATTTGCGAGGTCAGTTCGATGCAAAGCGTGATCGTCCTCGGCGGCGGCATGATCGGCGTCAGCGCGGCGCTGCACCTCCAGCAGCGCGGCTGGTCCGTCACGCTGATCGACCGCAGGGAGCCGGGCCGCGAGACCAGCTACGGCAATGCCGGCATGATCCAGGCGGAAGCGGTGCGCCCCTATCCGATGCCACGCGACCTCGCCACGCTCCTGAAGATCGCGACCGGCCGCACCAACGACGTGCGTTACAGCCTGTCGTCGCTTCATCTCCATATCGAGCCCCTGCTCCGGTATTGGTGGCATTCGGCGCCGAAGCGGCATCGCGAGGCGATCGACGCCTGGGCGCGGCTGATCGCCTACGCGACGGCGGAGCACGACATCCTCATTCGCGAAGCCCATGCCGACAATCTGATCCGCCGCGCGGGATACCGCCACCTGCATCGCGACGCAGCTTCGTTCGATCTCGCCGTCAAGGCGGCGGAAGAGGACCAGCGCGAATTCGGCGTGAGGTTTCGTGCGCTTTCAGGCGCCGAGCTCGCCAAGGCCGAACCTGTCCTGCGCGACGACCTGCCCGGCGCGATCCATTGGCTCGACACCTGGACCGTGTCTGATCCCGGTGCGCTGGTCACGGCCTATGCCGATCTGTTCGAGCGCCTCGGCGGCAGCATCGTGCTTGGCGATGCCCAGAGCTTGCGGCAAACCGCGACCGGCTGGTCGGTCGGGACCGACGTTGGACACATCGACGCCGCCCACGCCGTGGTTACGCTCGGGCCGTGGTCGCCCGATCTCCTGCTCAAATTCGGCTATCGCATCCCGCTGGTGCGCAAGCGCGGCTACCATATGCACTACAGCGGTGGCGCCTCGCTCGATCTGCCGCTCGTCGACAAGGCCGGTGGCTACGCCATGGGTCCGATGGCGAAGGGTATCCGCATCACCACCGGCGCGGAGCTGACGGGCCTGGACGCGCTCGCAACGCCCGTGCAGCTCGCCAGCGCGGAAGCCTCCGCGCGCGAGCTGATCGACCTCGGCAAGCGGGTCGAGCCCGATCCGTGGTTCGGCACCCGGCCCTGCACGCCCGACATGCTGCCGGTGCTCGGCCCTGCCCCACGCCATCCCGGCCTCTGGATGAACTTCGGCCACGGCCACCAGGGCTTTACGCTGGGACCCGCGACCGGGCGCTTGCTCGCCGAGATGATGAGCGGCGAAACGCCCGCGATCGATCCGACGCCGTACCGGCCGGAGCGGTTCTAACCCCCGGTGTTGACGGCAAGCACCGCGCGCGTCGCGAGATGCAGGTTGAACGCGGGAGTTCGCAAATTCCGTCAGTCCGCGCGCTCGGCGAGCAGTGTCCGGATGCGTCCGGCGTCTTCGGGAGTCGCGGGGTTGTAGACGATCATGCTAAGGTCGGAGCGGCCTTCGACATTGAAGCTCGAATATTCGAACGACATCGTGCCGTGAACGGGGTGCCGCAGCCGCTTGGTGCCATCACCATGATGGCGCACGTCGTTGTCGCGCCAGAGCGCCGCGAATTCCGGACTGGTGCGGCAAAGCTCATCGACGAAGTCGGCGACATGTGAGACCGCGCCCGCGCGCGCGGCGTCCGCCCGGAACGCCGCGACCACGAAGCGCGCCACGCTGTCCCAGTCGTATTGCGCGGCGCGCACACGCGGATCGCAGAAGATGAAGCGCAGGATGTTGCGCTGTTCCGGCGGGATCGCGCCGTAGTCCGTCAGCACGGCGCTTGCGGCCTTGTTCCAGGCGACGACGTCCCAGATCGCGGTCCGCACCAGGGCCGGACTGAATTCGAGCGCATCGAGCACGCGCTGCAGCCGCGGCGAGACGCCTTCGTTCGCCTGGTAGCGCACCTCGGGCGGGCGGCCGAGGCCAATCAGGAACAGGTGCTCGCGCTCGACGTCGGTCAGCATCAGCGCACGCGCGATGCGGTCGAGCACATCGGGCGATGGCGCGCCGCCGCGGCCCTGCTCGAGCCAAGTGTACCAGGTCGGGCTGATATTGGCGCGCTGCGCCACCTCCTCGCGGCGCAGCCCGGGCGTGCGCCTGCGGCTACCCGCGAAGCCGAACGCGGCGGCATCGAGCCGGGTGCGGCGGTCCTTGAGGTAGGTCCCCAAGAGGTTCTCAGCTGTCGCGCTCTCGCTCATCCTGTTAGCAATCATACCCTGATAATGTCACTACTTTACCCGGATAATTCTAGCGCAGATCGTCGTCTCCACCAATCCTTGCTTGATCCCTGGAGACTGCTCATGCGTGTTTTCGTCACTGGCGCCACCGGCTTCGTCGGCTCCGCCGTCGTCCGCGACTTGATCGCCGCCGGCCACCGAGTCACGGGCCTCGCCCGCTCCGACGCGGGAGCCGCGGCGCTCGCCGCGATGGGTGCCGAGGTCCATCGCGGGTCGCTGGAGGATCACGCGTCGTTGCGCAGCGGCGCGGCCGCCTCCGACGGCGTCCTGCACCTCGGTTTCAACCACGACTTTTCGAAGTTTCTGGACAATTGCGAGCTCGACCGCCGCGCGATCCTGGCGATCGGCGAGGAGTTCAAGGGCTCCAGTCGCCCTCTCATCGTCACCTCCGGCGTCGCGCTGCTTGCGCCCGGACGCCTCGCCACCGAGGACGATGAATCATCGCACCGCTTTCCACGCGTGTCGGAATCGACCGCGCTGTCGCTGGCTGGCGTCCGCGCAGCCGTGGTACGTCTTCCGCCGTCCACGCATGGCGAGGGCGACCACGGCTTCGTCCCGATCCTGATCGACCTCGCGCGCCAGAAAGGCATATCGGCCTATGTTGGCGATGGCGGCAACCGCTGGCCCGCCGCGCACCGCGTCGATGCTGCGCGCGTCTACCGGCTGGCGCTGGAGCAAGGCGCAACCGCGAAGCACTATCACGCGATCGCCGAGGAAGGCGTGCCGTTCAAGGCGATTGCGGAGGTGATCGGCCGGCGGCTCGGCGTGCCCGTGGTGTCCCAATCGCCCGAGGAAGCGACCGCGCATTTCGGCTGGTTCGCACAGTTCGCGGCCGCCGACGTTCCGACCTCGAGCGCGAAGACGCGTGCCGCTCTCGGCTGGTCGCCCAAAGAAAAAGGGCTGATCGAGGATCTCGACCAGCCCTATTACTTCAAGATCTGACGGCGCTCGGCACCGCCAAATGCAGATCAGTCCGTCGTGACCGCCGTTTCCATGTCAGTCGGATCGATCTGCCTGGCGAGGTTGGCGTTGAGCTTGTCGCGATCGAGTTCGCCCTCCCACCAGGCGACGACCACGCAGGCAACGCCGTTGCCGCACAGATTGGTCAGCGCGCGACACTCGCTCATGAACTTGTCGATGCCGAGCACGATCGCCATGCCCGGCACGAGGCGCGGATCGACCACGGCGAGCGTCGCCGCCAGCGTGATGAAGCCCGCGCCCGTGATGCCGGAGGCACCCTTCGAGGTCAGCATCGCCACCACCAGGATGGTGAGCTGCTGGCCGAAGGTGAGATCGAAGCCCAGCGCCTGCGCGATGAACAGGGTCGCCAGCGTCATGTAGATGTTGGTGCCGTCAAGATTGAACGAATAGCCCGTGGGCACCACGAGGCCGACCACCGACTTGGAGCAGCCGAGGCGCTCGAGCTTTTCCATCAAGGATGGCAACGCGCTTTCCGAGGACGAGGTGCCGAGCACGATCAGCAGCTCGTCCTTGATGTAGGCGAGGAACTTGAAGATGGAGAAGCCGGCGAAGCGCGCGATGGTTCCGAGCACGACGAACACGAACAGCGCCGCGGTCACGTAGAACGTCGCGATCAGGCCGACGAGGTTGAGGATCGCCCCGGTGCCGAACTTGCCGATGGTGTAGGCCATCGCGCCGAAGGCGCCGATCGGGGCTGCGCGCATCACGATGGAGATGACGCCGAACACCGCATGCGCGGCGTCGTCGATGAAGCTGCGGATGGTGTGGCCGCGTTCGCCGAGCCCCATGATGGCGAAGCCGAACAGCACCGAGAACAGCAGCACCTGCAGGATCTCGCCTTGCGCGAAGGCGCCGACGACGGTGTCCGGAATGATGTGCAGCACGAAGTCGACCGACTTCTGGCCTTCAGCCTGCTTGGCGTAGTTGGCGACGGCCTGCGCGTTGGCGGCGGCGCCGCCGAAGCCCGCACCCGGCTTCACCAGATTGCCGATGATGAGTCCGATCACCAGTGCGAAGGTCGAGACGATCTCGAAATAGACCAGCGCCTTGACGCCGATGCGGCCGACCTTCTTGGCGTCCTGGATATGGGCAATGCCCGAGACAACGGTGCAGAAGATGATCGGCGCGATCACCATCTTGATCAGCTTGATGAAGCCGTCGCCGAGTGCCTTGATCCACTCATTGGTAGCGACTGACGGCCAGAGCCAGCCGACGATGGCGCCAAGCACGATCGCGATCAGCACCTGGATATAAAGTACCTTGTACCACGGCTTGGCGGCGGGCGGCGCGACCGGCGCCCCCACCATCGTTGTCGTCGTCATTGTTTCACTCCCCCTCAAAACGCCAGGCCAGCCAAGATCAACTTGGCCGGCCCTGTCAATCGGAACTGCTCGATATTGCGCGCTTTACCCGCGGTCGACCACCCGGCGTATCGCCGGCATCAACGTCGCGCCCAGCGCGTTCTTGACCAGCGAGGCCGCAACGAACGGCATCAGGCCGACCTGCCACGCCTTTGCGGCGCCGAGGCCGAGACCGAAGGCCAGCCAGCCAAAGCCCGCGGCCAGAATGAGGATGTGGCCGACGGCCATGGCCGCAAACAGCAGCATTACGCTGCGATCCCAGCCGCGCTCGGCGAGCCAGCCGGTGACGAACGCGGCGCCAATGAAGCCGAACAGATAGCCTGCGGTCGGGCCGACCAACGGTGCGATTCCACCAACGGGACCGGCGAACACCGGCAGGCCCATTGCGCCCTCGGCGAGGTAGGCGATCATGGTTGCGCTGCCAAGCCGCCACCCATAGGCGGCGCCGATCATCAACACGACCAGCGTCTGCAATGTCATGGGCACGTAAGGCAGTGGCAGGTTCACCTTGGCTGACAGCGCCATCAAGGCGGTGCCGAGCGCAATCAGCACGACGGCGCGCAAGGCGCCGACGGTTTCACCCGGCCGGATCGGCCACATCAATGCGGCGAGAGGAGAATGCGTGGCGGTAGACGGGACGGAACGGTCAGACAAGTTGCACTCCAGAAGACTGTCGAAAACTGGCGGCTATTTAAGCCAGTGGGCGATCCGGTCAACTGCTTCCCGCATCTCCGCAGCCGAACGCGCGTAAGAGAGCCTTATGAATGAACGACCATGGATGGGATCGAAGTCGAGCCCCGGCGTGACCGCGACATGGGCCTGTTCGAGCATCTGCTTGGCGAACTCGAAACTGTCGGAGGTGAAATCCGAGACGTCCGCATAGAGATAGAATGCACCGTCGGCCGGCAGAAACCTGGTCAGGCCGGCCTTGGGCAATCCCTCGATCAGGATGCGCCGGTTTTCCTGATAGCCGTGCTTGATCTCCTCCATCTCGGCCGCGCCGTCGAAGGCCGCTTCGGCTGCGATCTGCGACAGCGATGGCACCGAGATCGACAGGTTCTGCTGCAGCCGCTCGATCGGCCGCACCAGAATCTCGGGCACGACCATCCAGCCGACGCGCCAGCCCGTCATGCAAAAATACTTCGAGAACGAGTTGATCACGAGCGCGTGGTCCGACAGCGCCGCAGCCGTCACCGCGGGAAACGCGTAATCGAGCCCGTGATAGATCTCGTCCGAGATGAACCGGATGCCCGCGTCTTCCGCCGCCGCGATCAGACCGGCGAGCGCCTCGCGGGACATCATGGTCCCGGTTGGATTGGCGGGGCTGCCGACCAGCACGCCCTTCAGCGGCGCCTTGCGATGGGCGGCCAGCAGCGCCTCGCCGGTCAACGCATGGCGCGTCTCGTTCGTGGTCTCGATCAGCACCGGCTCGCAGCCGAGCGCGGTGAGGATATGACGGTAAGGCGGATAACCCGGCACCGTTACGGCAACGCGGTCGCCCGGCTCGAACATCGCGAGGAATGCCAGAATGAACCCGCCGGAGGAGCCGGTGGTCACCACGATCCGCTCGGGGCTGACGTCACAGCCATAGGCATCGCGATAATGCCGCGCGATGCGCGCGCGCAAGGAGGGGATGCCGAGTGCGGAAGTATAATCAATCCGCCCCGCCTCGAGCGCCGCATGGGCGGCCGCAATCGCAGTCTTCGGCGCGCCGGCGGCGGGCTGGCCAACCTCCATGTGGATCACATGGCCTCCGGCCGCCTCGATCCGGGCCGCCGCGGCCATCACGTCCATCACCATGAACGGGGGAACATCGCTGCGGCGGGAGGGCGCAAGCCACTCTCCCAATCGGTTCCTCAATGTCGCATCGTGCATCGATTTCTGCTATTCGCTGGCGGGGCCGATCCGTCCGACCCGGGCAAAACGGGGTGCTTGCGCCCCAGACTGGCCGCATTGTACGGCTCATAAGGGGTACGGCTCAAAGGGGCATATCGCGTATCCGGTCCGCCGCCAATCGCCAAAACCAATCACTGAACTGCTTGACCAGGAATGCCTGACAAGCCTGCTGACAAGACCGTTTGACCCAGACCGCTTGATGTTGTTCCAGATCGCATTGCGCAAGACGGCCACCGCCCTCACCTCCCTCGTCGCGGCGGCTGCGATCGCGCTGACGCCGTTCTCGGCCGCGCATGCGCAGGCCAAGGGGCCGCCGGTCCTGCGCGACACCGAGACCGAGCAGCTGCTGCGCGAATACACGCGCCCGATCCTGCGCGCCGCCGGTCTGGAAAAGCAGAACATCCAGATGGTGATCGTCAACGAGGGCTCGTTCAACGCGTTCGTCGCCGATGGCCGCCGCATCTTCGTCAATTACGGTGCGATCCTCCAGTCGGAGACGCCGAACCAGATCATCGGCGTGCTCGCGCACGAGACCGGGCATCTGGCCGGTGGCCATCTGTCCAAGCTGCGCGAGCAGCTCGCCAATGCCCAGACCCAGATGATCATCGCCATGCTGCTCGGCGCGGGCGCGATGGCCGTAGGCAGCACCCGCGGCAGTGGCAGCGCCGGCAACAATGGCCTTGCCAATGCAGGAGCCGCCGCCCTCGCCGGTCCCCAGGAGATGATCCGCCGGACGCTGCTGTCTTACCAGCGCCAGCAGGAGGAGAACGCCGACCGCGCGGGCGTGAAATTCCTGACTGCGACCCAGCAGTCGCCGAAGGGCATGTACGAGACGTTCAAGCGCTTCACCAGCGAGAGCCTGTTCGCCGCACGAGGCGCCGATCCCTATCTCCAGTCGCACCCGATGCCGGCCGAGCGCGTCGCTTCCTTGCAAGAGTTCGCCAGCTCCAGCCCTTATTGGGACAAGAAGGACGATCCAGCGCTCCAGCTCCGCCACGACATGGTGCGCGCCAAGATCTCCGCCTTCATGGAGCGGCCGGAGACGGTGTATCGCCGCTATCCCCTGACCAATGACAGCATGCCGGCGCGCTACGCCCGCGCCATCAGCACCTATCTGCACGGGGATTTGCGCAGCGCGCTCACCCAGATCGACGCGCTGATCCAGGTCCAGCCCAACAATGCGTATTTTTACGAGGTGCGCGGCCAGGCCCTGCTGGAGGGCGGCAAGCCGGCCGAGGCGATCCCTGCCCTGCGCAAGGCTGTCGCACTTTCGAACAACGCGCCCCTCATCGAGATGTTACTTGGGCAGGCTCTGGTTGGGTCCGATAATAAGGCCTACACCGATGACGCCGTTCGGATTCTCCGGGCCGCGGTCGCACGGGAACCGGAGGCCATTCTCGGCTACATGCAGCTCGCGATGGCCTATGGCCGGAAGGGCGACTATGCCGAGGCCGATCTGGCGTCGGCGCAGGCCGCTTATCTGCGCGGCGACAACAAGACCGCCCGCGAGCTTGCGACGCGCGCGAAAACCCGTTTCGCCGTCGGCACGCCCGGATGGGTCAAGGCCGACGACATCGTGGCGTCGAAACCGCCGCGCAACTGACAAGACCAAGACGACCTTACAGGACGACGCCTTACGCCACGACGCCTTACGAAACGACGTCACGACACCGAGCTTAAGTCCGCCGGGACGTTTTCCGAAACCTGCTTTGGATAAGAGGATTTGCCTATGCCTTCGCTGCGCCTGCTTGCTCCCGCGCTGTTTGCGCTCGCCATGTTCGGCGCAGCCGCGCCCGCGTCGGCCGACAGCTTCTCCGATGCCCAGCGCACGGACATCGAGGTGATCATCAAGAACTATCTCGTCACCCATCCCGAGGTGCTCGAGGAAGCGATGGCCGAGCTCACCAAGCGCCAGGCCGCGGCCGAGACGCAGAAACACGAGGCCAGCGTCGCGCAGAATTCCGATGCGATCTTCAACTCGCCACGCCAGGTCGTGCTCGGCAACAAGGACGGCGACGTCACCTTCGTCGAGTTCTTCGACTACAATTGCGGCTACTGCAAGCGCGCGATGGACGACATGCTCACCCTCATGAAGGCTGATCCGAAGCTGAAGGTGGTGCTGAAGGAGTTTCCGGTGCTGAGCCAGGGTTCGGTGGAAGCAGCCCAGGTCGCAGTCGCGGTGCGCATGCAGGATCCCTCCGGCAAGAAATATCTCGATTTCCATCAGAAGCTGCTCGGCGGCCGTGGCGCGGCAGACAAGGCGCGCGCGCTTCAGGCGGCCAAGGAAGCCGGTCTCGACGTCGCGAAGATCGAGAAGGATATCGGCGGCGCCGAGGTGCGCAGCACCATCGAGGAGAACTTCAAGCTCGCCGAAGCGATGGGCATGAACGGCACGCCCAGCTACGTGATCGGCAAGCAGATCGTTGTCGGCGCCGTCGGTGTCGATAGCCTGAAGGAAAAGATCGCTATGGCCCGCTGCGGCAAAGCGACCTGCTGACAAGGCGACTTGCTGATCAGGGATCTGCTCTACAACTCACGCATGCAAAAGGCCGGCTGAAACGCCGGCCTTTTCATTGCGCCGAAATCTGGCGCGCGCGTTCATCTGGCGTTCAACAAACAAATGCCGCGGAACCGCCAATGTTCCGGAACTCCTGATACCTCCTTTCGTTGTCGGCGCGGGCAATGACGCAGAGAAACACGTGAGGAGAATTCAATGTCTAACCGCTTTATGATCTCGGTCGCCGCGCTCGCGCTCGTCGCCGGCACCGGTCTGGCGAACGCACAGGGCACCATGAACCGCGACAGCGGTGGCGGCGCTGGCGCGCAGCCGACGCAGCACTCGCAGCCTTCCGGCGCCGCCGAGCGCGGCGGCTCGATGGGCCGTGAATCCGCTCAGGAGAAGGGCACCGTCGGCCAGACTGGCGGCGCCATGAAGCCCGGCGGTGCAGCCGAGGAGAAGTCGTCGGGTGGGATGGACAAGTCCGGCGCGATGAACAAGAACGCGGCCGACGAGAAGGCCGGCGCGGCGAAGGGTGAGCACGCCCAAGGCGCGCAGGATAAGTCCGCGCAGGACAAGGCAGCGCAGGACAAGTCGAAGAGCACGATGGACAAGTCCCAGACGGACAAGTCCAAGAGCACGGAGACTGACACCAAGAGCGGCAATATGAACGCCCAGACCAAGGGCGCAGACAGTCAGACCAAGGGTGCGGACAACAAGGCTGCCGATACCAAGTCTCAGACCACGACCGGCACGGCCTCCGCGACCGCTTCTGCACCGCCGCCCGAGAAGCGGACCGAGATCACATCCGCGATCAAGTCGACCAAGATCGAGGAAACGACCAACGTCAACTTCAACATCTCGGTCGGCACGACGATCCCTGCCAGCGTTCATTTCCACCCGCTCCCGCCGCGGATCGTCGAGATCTATCCGGAGTGGCGCGGCTACGAGGTGATCTTCGTGCACGGCCAGTACGTGATCGTTCGTCCGCAGACGCGCGAGATCGTGTACGTCATCGAGGGGTAAGCCGGGAGCCTGACCGACCCGTCCGCACGAGCCCCCGCCGAGAGATCGGCGGGGGCTTTCGGTCTCTCGGGAGACCCAGCCCCTCTGGCGCTGCGGCAGCCATGCTTCGGACTGGTTAACAAGCAATTTCCGTAGCTTGCGCACAGGTTTTTGCACCCCGGATGAGGCATCTGAAGCCAGCTCGGAGGTCCTTCAAGGCTTCCCCTCACGCGCTTTGTTACCTATAACCCCCGCCACGCCGAAGCACCTCTTGCGGGATTGGAATGGCCGAACCAGCAACCGACACGATCCTTGTCCTGAACGGGCCGAACCTCAACATGTTGGGGACACGCGAGCCCGAGAAGTACGGGCATGCGTCGCTGGCCGACGTCGAGGCGCTGTGCCGGGAGACGGCAACGACGTTCGGCCTCAAGGCGGACTGCCGGCAGTCCAACCGCGAGGGCGAGCTGATCGACTTCATCCACGAGGCACATGCCCGCAAGATGAAGGGCATCATCATCAATGCCGGCGGCTATTCGCACACGTCGATCGCGCTGCACGACGCGCTGCTGGCGGTGCAGATCCCGACGGTCGAGGTGCACGTCACCAACATCCACGCCCGCGAGAATTTCCGACATCACTCCTACACCGCGCGCGCGGCCTTCGCCTCGCTCTGCGGTTTCGGCATCGAGGGCTACCGCCTCGCCATCCAGGGCCTTGCCGCCAAGCTCGGCATCAAGCCCAAAGCCTGACGCTCCCCCTTCACACAGAACATTCGGATCAAACAACATGGCGCGCCAGCCAGACGACAAAGCAGCCGCAAAGTTTTCCAGCGAGGATTCCGCCCTCGTCCGCGAGCTCGCCTTGCTGCTCGATGAGACCAGCCTCACCGAAATCGAGATCGAGCGTGCCGGCCTGCGCCTGCGCGTCGCCCGCAACATCAGCGTCGCCGCGACCATGCCGATGCAGATGGCGGCCGCCCCCGCCGCGCTCCCGGTGGCTGCAGCTGCCGCCGCGCCTGCCGCTGCCGACCTGTCGAAGCATCCCGGCGCCGTAACCTCGCCGATGGTCGGCACCGCCTATTGGGCGCCGGAGCCCGGCGCCAAGCCGTTCATCGAGGTTGGTAGCAAGGTCTCGGTCGGCCAGACGCTGCTGATCATCGAAGCCATGAAGACAATGAACCAGATTCCCTCGCCGCGCGCCGGCACGGTGACGCAGATCGTGATCGAGGACGGCCAGCCGGTCGAGTACGGCGAGCCACTCGTGATCATTGAGTGACGTTCGAGGGCGGTCTCATCGCCCTCGCCGCTTTCCGCGCGTCAGTCCAATAAGGACACCATGTTCGACAAGATCCTCATAGCCAATCGCGGCGAGATCGCCCTTCGCATCCTCAGGGCCTGCAAGGAGCTCGGGATCGCGACCGTCGCCGTGCATTCCACCGCCGACGCCGATGCCATGCATGTGCGCCTGTCGGACGAGAGCGTGTGCATCGGGCCGCCGGCGTCCAAGGACAGCTATCTCAACGTGCCCGCGCTGCTCGCGGCCTGCGAGATCACCGGCGCCGATGCCGTGCATCCCGGCTACGGCTTCCTGTCGGAGAACGCGCGCTTCGCCGAAATCCTCGCCGAGCATAATTTGCATTTCATCGGCCCGAAGGCCGAGCACATCCGCCTGATGGGCGACAAGATCGAGGCCAAGAGGACTGCCAAGAAGCTCGGCATTCCCGTGGTGCCCGGCTCCGACGGAGGGGTCGGCCCCAACGACGACGCGATGGCGATCGCCAGGAAGATCGGCTTCCCCGTGCTGGTCAAGGCCGCGGCGGGCGGCGGCGGCCGCGGCATGAAGGTGGCCGAGAGCGAGGCCGATCTTCAGGTCGCGCTGTCGACGGCTGCCAACGAGGCCAAATCCGCTTTCGGCGATGCCTCCGTCTACCTCGAGAAATATCTGCAGAAGCCGCGTCACATCGAGATCCAGATCCTCGGCGACGGCCGCGGCGGCGCGATTCATCTCGGCGAACGCGACTGCTCGCTGCAGCGACGCCACCAGAAGGTTTGGGAGGAAGGCCCCTCGCCCGTGCTGACCGCGGCTGCACGCGCCAAGATCGGCGAGACCTGCGCCAAGGCGATGCGCGAGATGAAATATCTCGGCGTCGGCACCATCGAATTCCTGTTCGAGGACGGCGAGTTCTACTTCATCGAGATGAACACGCGCATCCAGGTCGAGCATCCCGTCACCGAGAGCATCACCGACATCGACCTCGTGCTGGAGCAGATCCGCATCGCCGCCGGCGGCGACCTGCCGGCGAGGCAGGAAGAGGTCCAGGTCATCGGCCACGCGATCGAGTGCCGCATCAACGCCGAGAATCCGCAGACCTTTCGTCCTTCGCCCGGCCGCATCACGCAGTATCACCCGCCCGGCGGGCTCGGTGTGCGGATCGATTCCGCCGTCTATCAGGGCTACACGATCCCGCCTTATTACGACTCGCTGGTCGGCAAGCTGATCGTGCACGGCAAGACCCGCGGCGAGTGCCTGATGCGGCTGCGCCGGGCGCTGGACGAGATGGTGGTCGAGGGGATCGAGACCACGCTGCCGCTGTTCCGCGCTCTGGTGCGCGAAGACGACATCATCAACGGCGACTACCACATCCACTGGCTGGAACAATATCTTGCCGGCAAGGCGGAACCCGCCCCGAAGTAGCCGTCCCTCCGCATGGAACCCTTTGGCCCCAATCGCGTTTGGGACGATGGGGACAGTTCCGAGGGGGCGTTTTGAAGTCCGGCAATCCTGATCGAGCGAGACCGTCGTGACCGCTGACGCGCAGCGACGGCGTACATTTTGGCAGATCCTGCTGTTCGCAGCGGGACTCCTGGTGCTGACCGTGATCAGCGCCGGCTCCGTCTATCTCGTCAACAAGGCGAGAGACGACAGCAAATGGGTGGTTCACACCATCGAGGCGGAGAACCAGATCAACGCCCTCCTGCTGGAAATCCGGCGGGCCGAGAGCGCCGCCCGCGGCTACCTTCTGACACAAGGGGCGGATTTCAAGGTCGAGCATGACAAGGCCGTGGCGGCCGTCATCCCCGCTCTCGACAAGCTCACGCGCCTGATCGGCGACAACCCGGCGCAACGCCAAAGCATCGAGAAGCTGAGCGCGGCGATCGAGACCCGGCTCGGGCAGTTCGCGCAGGAGATGGATTTCATCCGGCGGGGTGAGCCGGAGAAGGCCGCAGCGCTGGTCCGTGAGATCGCCTCCACGGACGCAACAGCCGTGATCGCCAATGTCGCGACAGGGATGATTCAGGAGGAGGAGCGGCTGTTCCGGCTCCGAACGGTCAATTCGGATCGCAGCCAGACCCTCGCCGCGTCGATGACCGGCATCGGCTCCGGCCTCGTCGTGCTGCTGGCGCTGATATCGATCTGGCTGGTGCGGCGCTCGGCCGGCGCCCGTGACGATGCCGAGGCGCGCCTGCGCGATGCCAACGTCAACCTGGAAGCCGTGGTCGACGAACGCACGGCCGATCTGCGCGAAGCCAACAACGAGATCCAGCGCTTTGCCTATATCGTCAGCCACGATCTGCGCTCGCCACTCGTCAACATCATGGGCTTCACCAGCGAACTCGAAGAGCTCGGCGGCGACATTTTCCGCCGTATCGGCGGCCTTACCCACGTCCCGGCCGACGGGCCGCCGCTGCCGGACGGCGAGATCGCGCTCGAAGGTCCCGACAAGCAGCTCTCAGCGGATTTTTCCGAAGCGCTGGGCTTCATCAAGTCGTCGATCGCCAAAATGGACCGCCTGATCTCGGCGATCCTCAATCTCACCCGCGAGGGCCGGCGCGAGTTCCAGCCGGAAAAGATCGACACGGCCGAGCTGATCGAAGCGATCGTATCGACGCTGGCGCATCAGGCCGCCGAGGCGCAGGCGGAGATCCAAGTAGCCCCCCTGCCCAATCTCGTCAGCGACCGCCTGGCGCTGGAGCAGATCTTCTCCAATCTGATCGACAACGCCATCAAATATCTCAAGCCCGGCGTCCCCGGCGAGATCAAAATCCGCGGGCGCACCAAGCTCGGCTACGCAATCTTCGAAATCAGCGATAACGGCCGCGGCATCGACCCCAAGGACCACCAGCGGATCTTCGACCTGTTTCGCCGCGCCGGAACCCAGGACAAGCCCGGTCAGGGCATCGGTCTTGCGCATGTGCGTGCACTTGTGCGTCGCCTCGGCGGCACCATGTCGGTATCATCGGAACTGAATACGGGCAGTACCTTCACCATCACGCTGCCCATCACCTGGAACACCAGCAACCGGAACGCGGATCAATGACTCAACCCGTCAGCATCATCATGATCGAGGACGACGAAGGGCACGCGCGGCTGATCGAGCGGAACATCCGAAGATCCGGCGTCAACAACGAGATCATCTCCTTTGCCAACGGCACGGATGCGATGAAATACCTGTTCGGGCCCGACGGCAGCGGGCTCGTGCAGAAAGGTAATGCGCTCCTGATCCTGCTCGATCTCAACCTTCCCGACATGACCGGGATCGACATTCTCAAGCAGATCAAGGAGAACAAATATCTGAAGGCCTCGCCCGTCGTGGTGCTGACCACCACCGACGATTCCCAGGAAATCAAGCGCTGCTACGAGCTCGGCTGCAATGTCTACATCACCAAGCCCGTGAACTACGAGAATTTCGCCAATGCCATCCGGCAGCTCGGCTTGTTCTTCTCGGTCATCCAGGTCCCGCCCGCCGCCCCATGAACCAGCGCATGCCCACACTGCTCTACATCGACGACGACGGGGCGCTTGCGCGTCTGGTCGATCGCGGCCTGACACGGCGCGGCTACAAGGTCGTTCACGCCGCAAGCGGCGAGGAAGGCCTCGAGCTCATCCGCCGCGCGGGCGCGCAGGACAGCATTGACCGCGGCATCGACGTCGTGGCGCTCGACCAGTACATGCCCGGCCTCGACGGGCTGGAGACGCTTGAGCAGATCATGGCGATCCCGGGCGCGCCGCCGGTGGTCTTCGTCACGGCGTCGCAGGATTCCAGCATTGCGGTGACGGCGCTGAAGGCGGGGGCGGCCGATTATCTCGTCAAGGACGTCAAGGGCGATTTCATCCCCCTGCTTCACGTCGCGGCCGAGGGCGCGCTGCGCCAGGCCGAAATGCAGAAGGCGCGCGAGGAAGCCGAAGCCGAGATCCATGCCTCGCGCGACCGCTACGCGGCCCTTGCCGCCGAACGCGAAATGCTGCTGCGCGAGGTCAACCACCGCGTCGGCAACTCGCTCCAGATCATCGCCTCCCTGCTGCATCTGCAGGCAAGCTCCGCTGCGCAGGACGAGGTCAAGGCTGCGTTGACCAATGCGATGGGCCGCGTCGCCGCGGTCGCGCAGGTGCACCGCCGCCTCTACACCTCGCAGGACCTGAAGAGCGTGGTCCTGAACCAGTATCTGGACTCGCTGCTTGAGGATTTGCGCCGCTCGGCCGAGGGCAATCGGATGTCGCGCCTGACGCTGAAGGCCGAACCGATCGAGATCGATCCGGACCGTGCGGTCGCCGTCGGCATCATCGTCAACGAGCTGGTGATGAATGCGGTGAAATACGCCTACCCTGACGGCGCCGGCCCGATTCATGTGGAGCTGACCTCGCAGGGCGACGATCTCCTGCTGTCGATCAGCGACGATGGTGTCGGCGACAACGTCAAGGCCGATCCGCGCTCCACCGGCATGGGCCAGCGCATCGTCGCAGCCATGGCCACGAAGCTCGATGCTTCGGTCGAGCGCGACCCCACCCATTCCGGAACCCGCGTCATGTTGATGTTCCGCCGTGTCCCAGTTGCCGCCGGCAAGCCGGCTGCTGCCGCAGCGAACTGATCTGCACCGCCCATCGCAACCGCATTGCGATCCTGCTATTATGGCGAGCCATGACTTCGCGCGACTCTGCCCCGTCTGAAATCACGCCGGCCGTTCTGCTGCGCGCCTATGCCTGCGGCATCTTTCCGATGGCCGAAAGCGCCGATGATCCGACCCTGTTCTGGGTCGAGCCGGAGTTGCGCGGGGTCATCCCGCTCGACGGATTTCGCGTGGCCTCGCGGCTTGCGCGCACCGTACGTTCGGATTCATTCCGTGTGACCGTCAACACCGCCTTCAAGGCAACGATCGCCGGCTGCGCCGCGCCGCAGGCCGGGCGCGAGGACACCTGGATCAACAAGCGCATCCGCGACCTCTATGGCGGGCTGTACGAGCTCGGCCATTGCCACAGCGTCGAGGCCTGGCAGGGCGAGGACCTCGTCGGCGGGCTTTATGGCGTCAGCCTGGGCCGGGCCTTTTTCGGCGAGAGCATGTTCCACACCGCGCGCGATGCCTCCAAGGTCGCGCTGGTGCATCTGGTCGCGCGGCTCATCCATGGCGGCTTCGAGCTGCTCGACACCCAGTACGTCACCGAGCACCTGAAGAGTTTTGGCGCGGCCGAGATTTCGCGGCGGCGCTACACCGCGCTGCTCGACAAGGCGCTCGCGGGCGAGCCCGGCGATTTCCTGAGGCTCTCCGCCGGCGAAGCGATGCCGGGCGCACGCGCGCTCGAGATCATCGCCGCGCGGCAATAATCAGGGATATTAGCCAACCCCCGGGGATTTGGCCTAGCGGCCGAACCCGGGGATACCGAACAGACCCGGGCGCTGCTCGGGCGGCGGAGGTGGTGGCGGCGGTGCCGGCTGCTGCTGCTGGATCGGCGGCAGCGGCTGCGGCGGACGCTGCTGCACCTGCTTGGGCGCGGCCTTCTTCTGCGCGGGCGGCGGCGGTGGCGGCTTGGTGCCGGGATCCGGTGCCGCGGTCGCAATCGTCTGCTGCGGCTCTTTGCAGTCGGTGAGCCAGATATCGTAGATCGGGTGCTCGACGCCGTGCAGGCCTGGACTTGCCGCGTACATCCAGCCCGAGAAGATGCGCTTCACCTCACCCTGCAAGGTGATCTCGTCGACCTCGACGAAGGCGTCGGTGTTGGCGGCCTCGGTCGCCGGCCGCGTGTAGCAGGCGTCGGTTTTGACGCGCAGCGCACCGAACTGCACGGTCTCGCCGATCTCCTCGTCGAAATTGATGATGCGCCCGGTGATCTTGTCGAGACCGGAGAAGGTCGCCTTCTTGTTCACGATCTTCTGGGCCGGCGGCTCGGTAACGACCTCGTCGCCCGGCTGAAGGCTCGCCGGCGTCTGCGGGACTGCGCCTCCGGGCGCGCCCTTCTGCTGCGGCTGGCGCTGACCCGGCGCGCCTTGCGGATTGGGTGGAGCGACCGCGACGGACGGCGGCTGGTTTGGCGGAGCTGCGCTAGACCCTGGCGGCGGCGCCAGAGGCTGGGTCTCGACCGGCCCCGGCATCACATTGCCCTGCCGACCCGGCGGTGGCGCCATCGGACGCGACGGCAGCACACGGCCCTGCGGCGGCAGCTCCGGCACCTCTTCGTCGTCGTCGGGCATCTGCTGCTGCGGCTGGGGCTGGCCACGCGGAATGTTGCCGGGCGGCCGCAGCGGCGGCGGATCGGAGAAGATCGTACCGATCTGCGCCTGCGCGGGCGTCGCAGCCGTCAGTGCGGTGGCGGCCAGAAGCGCCGCAAGACCTGTCAGAGTAAATGTTCGAAACATCTCGCGCGGCTTCAACAGCGAATCGGGCTTGCTGGACATTCTACAGGGGATACCGCCGCTCGCAGGCCATCCGGTTAACACGGCGAATACGGCGGGGGAAGGGCGGCATCCCTGCCCTTCCCGGCCCGGTCTGGCCAGATCGGCCCCCGGATGGGATAGTCGAGCACTCCTCTCAGGGGTCAGGCGGGCATCGCCCCCGAAAACGACGTCCAACGAACAATCAGAAACCCGCAAGGTCGCTCCCCCATGCCCGTCGTGCTCGATCCCGATGCCGCCGCCGTCTACAAGGCCTTCCAGGAGGCCGGCCGGCCCGCCTACGAGACTCTGACCGCGCCGGAAGCGCGGGCCTATTACGCGCAGGCACGCTTTGCGACCAATCCCGAGCCACCGGACCTCGCGCGCGTCACGCCGCTATCGATCCCGGCACCGCACGGCGCCATTCCCGCGCGTCTCTATGTTCCGAAGGAGCCGCGCCGGCATGATGGTTTGTCGCCAGCGCTGGTGTTCTTCCACGGTGGCGGCTGGGTGATCGGCGATCTCGATTCCCATGACGTCGTCTGCCGCCAGCTCGCCGACGCCGGCGCGCTGATCGTGATCTCGGTGGATTACCGCCTCGCGCCCGAGCACAAATTTCCCGCCGCCATTGATGACGCGATCGCCGCGACCAAATGGGTCGCCGCCAACGCGCGCGAGCTCGGCATCGACGCCTCCCGGCTTTCGATCGGCGGCGACAGCGCTGGCGGCAATCTCGCCGCCGTCGTCGCGCTCGCCGCGCGCGACGGCAACGGTCCCGCGATCGCGGCCCAGTTGTTGATCTACCCGGCGACCGATTTCGCCATGACGCATGGCTCTCACCGCGAGCCCGAGACCAGCGTGCTGCTGACGCATTCGGTGATCCGCTGGTTTCGCGACCATTATCTCAACGGCGCCGCCGATATCCACGACTGGCGCGCCTCGCCGGCACGGGCGACAAACCTGGCCGGGCTGCCGCCGGCCTATGTGCTCACCGCCGGTGCCGATCCCCTGCGCGACGAAGGCGACGAATATGCCCAGCGCCTGAAGCAGGCCGGCGTGCCCGTGGCTACCAAGCACTATCCCGGCCAGTTCCACGGCTTCATCACGATGGGAAAATTGCTGCGTGAGGCCAATGTCGCCGTGAGCGAGATCGGCGCGTGGCTGAAAGGATTGGGCTGAAACGCCGTTCCCGATGCCGCCCGTCCTTCAAAGCATATTCGTCCTCCCCCTGCGCGGGCTGACATGGCTTGGCGGCCAAGGCACCCGCGCGGTCGCCGCCGTCGTGTTCATCGCGCTCGCGGTACCGCCGCTCGGGGTGTTGCTGCGCCCCTTCGTCACCGAGGCGATTTTCGTTCTGCTCTGCATCTCCTTCATGCGGGTCGATCTCGCCGCGCTCACCGGCCATCTGCGCCGGCCGGCGCTGGTCGGGACCGCCACCGTCTGGACCATGATCGGCGTGCCCGTGATCGTCGGGCTGATCGTCCATGTCACCGGGCTCACGGCGCGCGCGCCCGACCTTGCCCTGGCCTTGATGCTGCAGAGCATGGCCTCGCCGATGATGGCCGCGCCGGCGCTGGCCGCGCTGATGGGCCTCGACGCCACGCTGGTGCTGGTCACGCTGGTGAGCGCGACCGCGCTGGTGCCGTTCACGGCATCGCTGTTCGCGAGCCTGTTCCTCGGCGACATGCTCAGCATCTCGCCGCCTGCGCTGGGGCTGAAGCTGCTTGGCATCCTCGCAGCATCGCTGCTGGCTGCGACCGTGATCCGGCAGGTCTTCGGCGCGGCCGCGATCCAGCGCCACAGGCAGCCGATCGACGGCTTCAACATCGTCATCCTGCTGGTCTTCGCGACCGCGATCATGGGCGATGTCGCAAGCGATCTCGTCGCCCGGCCGGTCTCCACCCTGGGCTTCGCAGCTCTCGCCTTCGCGATCTATTTCACGCTGCTCGCCGTGACCACGCTGCTGTTCCGCCGCATCGGCTATGAGCGCGCGCTGGCGCTCGGGCTGATGGTGTCACAGCGCAATCTGGGCCTGATGCTCGCCGCGACCGCCGGCGCGCTGCCGCCCACCACCTGGCTCTATTTCGCGATGACGCAATTTCCCATTCACCTGGCGCCCTACATGCTGATGCCGATCGCGCGGCGCTTGACGGCGCGCGCACAGGCCTCGAGCGCCGCGGCGACCGGCGGCAAGGCCGCATCGGGCTGAACCAATCCGCAAGTCAACCGCTGGTGACCAAGCGAACGTGGTCACGCAGCGCGCCAATGTCCCTTGTGAATGTCGAACTTCACGGCACCGTCGTCACGCATCTTCAACAGGAGCGATTGGCAGTCGTCCTGGTTCTTGATGTTCACGCGCTTCATGATGTCGAAAGTCTTCAGAGGTTTTTCGCGAAGGGCAATCAGAATCTTTTCTCGATCGGTCATTGGGGTTCCTTGCATCGGTTTCGGCGACGGTACGTGTTGTACAGATCGTCCGCAACGGCTGCATTCGCTTGAGGGAGGTCGGTTCCGGGTCCAAAAGGCGAAATGCCGCGCAATATGCAAGTCTGCTCAAATATCCAAGTCTACTCACCCGCTCAAGCGGCCTCTCCAAATCGGTGAATTCTCCCTACCCGGCCCTTGCCGCGCGCCGCAGCGCCTGCGGCGGCTGGCCGAAGGCGCGGATGAAAGCGCGCCGCATGCGCTCGGGGTCGCCGAAGCCGGTTGTCTCCGCGACGAGCTCGATCGCCTCGCGCGAGGACTGCACGCGCTCGCGCGCGACCTCGATGCGCAAGCGCTCGATGGCCTTCGAGGGCGTCGTGCCGGTCTCGGCGGCAAAGGCGCGGGCAAAATGCCGCGCACTCATGCCAGCGCGGTCGGCGAGATCTTCGACCGTCAAGCGAGCGTCGAGGTTCTCGCGCGCCCAGGACAGCAGCGCGCCGAAGCGCCCGTTCGGCGTCTTCAATTCCAGAAGTGACGAGAACTGCGACTGGCCGCCGCTGCGGCGATGATACAACACGAGCTGCCGCGCGGTGTCCTGCGCGATCTGCTCACCGTGGTCCTCGGTCACCATCGCGAGCGCGAGGTCTATGCCCGCCGTGATGCCTGCCGACGTCCACACATTGTCGTCGCGCGTGAAAATCTGGTCCGGCTCGAACTTCACCTTGGGATAGCGCGCGACGAAATCCCGCGTGCGTCCCCAATGGGTGGTGGCGCGACGGCCGTCGAGCAATCCCGCCTCCGCCAGCACATAGGCGCCCGAGCAGACGCTGGCGACCCGCACGCCGCGCCGCGCCAGCCGCTGCACGAAGGCGCGCGTGACCTCGCAGCGCGCGGCATCCGTCACGCCCGCGCCTCCCGCCACGACCAGCGTCGTGATCGCATTCGCCGACTTGAAGTCGCGCGCCATCATCTCCACGCCGGACGAGCTGCGCACGGGCCCCGCGTTCACCGCCAGCACGCGGATCCCGGGTGTCGTCTTGCCCGTGCAGCGCGCCGCGATCTCGAACACCGAGATCGGGCCGGCCGCATCGAGCAACTGGAAGTCCGGGAAGATCAGGATGCCGATCATGGTCATGTCCGAAAGCGAGGGAAATACGCCATTTTGGACAGAAGGGCATCATGAGAGGCTGCGTCCGTCAAGCTCAAAATTGGAGGCTCTCATGTCGTCCCCGCTCCAGATCGGTCTCCTGGTGTTTCCGCGCGTCACCCAGCTCGATTTTACGGGTCCCCTGCAGGTGTTCTCCTCCGTGCCGGGCGCAAAACTGCATTTGATCTGGAAACGGATCGAGCCGGTGCCGAGCGATTCCGTGCTGACGCTGACGCCGACCACAACGTTCGCCGACTGCCCGCAGCTCGACGTGATCTGCGTGCCCGGCGGCGGCGGCACCAACGATCTGCTCAATGACGAGGAGGTGCTCGGTTTCCTGCGCCGGCAGGCCGAGGGCGCCAAATACGTCACCTCGGTCTGCACGGGATCGCTGGCGCTCGGCGCCGCCGGCCTCCTGAAGGGCTACCGCGCCGCCACGCACTGGAGCGCGATGGAGATGCTCGCTCAGTTCGGCGCGACGCCGACCAAGACGCGCGTCTGCGTCGACCGCAACCGCATCACCGGCGGCGGCGTCACCGCGGGAATCGATTTCGCGCTGACCTTGGTGTCGATCATGGTCGATCGCACCACCGCGGAAGCGATCCAGCTTCAGCTCGAATATAATCCGGCCCCGCCGTTCAATGCAGGCTCGCCGGATACCGCGCCCGCCGAGGTGCTGGCGTTGCTGAAAGAGCGTGGCGCGCAGGGTCAGGCGCGGCGGCTAGAGGCGGTGAAGCGCGCGGCTGAAAGGATGACCTAGTCTCCGCTCTCGTGTCCCGGGCGCGCTGCAGCGCGTAGCGGTGCTGCGCACGGACGCGACATCCAGTTGTGCCTCCATGAAAGAAAAAGGCCGCCCGGTTTCCCGAGCGGCCTTTCCTGTCTTACGGCGGCTGCACATTTCATCGGGCGATTTCGGAGCTTCCAAACCGGGGGCCTATCTCCCGATCGAGTCCTGGTCGGCGGCCGCTGCATTTCGGGACAGTCGCGAACTGTTGCCCGAACCGAACGCGATGGTCTCCCATCTCCGTAAGATGCGACCATTGAGCCGCATCGCCCGCGTGGCTGCAATGCCCGCGCAGGACTCATCCCCGCTGTTCCCGCTGTCCACAGCAGAACGAGGCGGATGCGGGTGCATCCACTCCAACGACAAGGGTTGAGACGGGAATCGGAAGCCTAGCTGGGCGTCCAGGGCTGATAGTCGCCGGTCGCCTTGGGTCGCTTGCCGCTGGCGAGCGTCGAGCCCGAGGGACGGTAGGCGTTGGCCGTGCCCGTGAGATTGGGCTGGTGCGGCTTTTCCCACTCGCGCGGCTGGTAGTTGTCCTGCGTCGGCGGCACGTCGACGGTGTGATGCATCCAGCCGTGCCAGGACGGCGGGATACGGCTGGCCTCGGCGTAGCCGTTATAGACCACCCAGCGCCGCTCGAAGCCGAGGGCCGGATCGATCGCCCCGCCGCGGGTGCGATAATAGAGGTTGCCCTGCTCGTCCTGGCCGACCAGCTCGCCATAGCGCCTGGTCCAGAGTTGGGTGCCAAACGTCTGGCCATTCCACCAGGTGAAGAACTTGAGGAAGAATTGTTTCATGCGGCAAGGGCCCTGCTTCGTCGGGTCCTGATGCCATCCGGACGGCGAAATGTCCAGTTCGGCGGGGGCGGCGGTGCCCTGCTGCAGATGCGGTCGCCGGGCACACTGACTCTGCCGCAAATCGGACGCGATCCGTTCATGCCGGATACAGCGTCGCCATGAAAACTTGTCCTCGCACGCAAACCGCCGTGATCCCAGGAACTACAGCCCTTTCATCGGGTTTGCTTCCGGGAAAAGGAGTTTTGATCATGAGAAGTCTGAAAGTCTTGAGCGCGGCTGCGGCCGTGGCGCTGGTTCTCCCGTTGGCGACGCCAAGCTTCGCGCAAGGTCGCGGCGGACATGGCGGTGGCGGCGGTGGCCATTTCGGCGGAGGTGGCGGTGCCCACTTCGGCGGCGGCGGCGGTGGCGCTCACTTTGGCAGTGGCGGCGCCCGCATGGGCGGCGGCAACTTCAGCGGCGCGAGGATCGGTGGCGGCGGTGGCAATTTCGCAGCAGGTGCAGCCATGCGTCCCAGCGGCGGAGCTGCCTTCAACGGCGGCGGCGGCCGCAGCTTCGCAGCAGCCGGGGGTCAGCACTGGAATGGCGGCGGCGGTCATTGGCACGGCGGCGGCTGGCGCCATCGCGGCGGCGGCTTCTGGCCCGGTGTCGCGGCAGGCGCTGCGATCGGCGGCCTCGGCTCGTACGCCTATTACGGCGGCGGCTATTACAACGACCCCTACTACTATGGCGACGACAGCTATTATGATGAGCCGTCAGTAGCCGTGGTCCCAGATAGCGGCGGCGACTCCGCGGGTTACTGCGCGCAGCGCTACAAGTCCTACGATCCGGCGTCCGGCACCTATCTCGGCTATGACGGCCAGCGCCATCCCTGCCCGTAACACGACCTGCAACACGTGAAGAAGAAGGCGTCGCAGCGATGCGGCGCCTTTTTCGCATTCAGGCGCCTCACCTGTTTCGCTCGCCTCATGTTCGCCATCGGCGACTGTCGCATACAACCGATGCGCGGACCTTTATTCACCGCACCGTGCATACCTACCCTTATCCAATCCCAAATTGACCCGACGCGCGATTCACCTGTATCAACTTGGCTATGGGGACTTCGATGACTGGGAAGTGTCATGCCGCGTATTCTCGTGGTCGATGACGATCCGATGGTCGGTGCGACCATCGAGGTCCTCCTCCAACGTCAGGGCTTCGACGTCACGTTGACTGACGGCGGAGAAACGGGTTTGGCTGCGCTCGAAACCCAGAGTTTCGACGTGATGCTGGTCGACATCTTCATGCCGCATATGCGCGGCTTCGAGTCCATTCGCATCTTTCACGAGCGCGCACCGGCGGTTCCGCTGATCGCGATGTCCGGCTACGCCTTCGCGTCATCCGCCTCGCCCTCTCCCGACTTCCTCCGAATGGCGCTGGAGCTTGGCGCGACCCGCTGCCTGCGCAAGCCGTTCACGCCGGACGCGCTGCTGACCACGATCCGGGAATGCATCGCCGCGCCGGGCGATGGCTCGCAGCCGAAGGACAAGAAAGAAGCCCCTTGATCCCAACGCAGCGCGTCATTCTCGGTGCTGGACTTGCCATCCTCCTGATCATCACCGCAGCCTCGATCGGCCTCGACGTCAAGTCGCGGTCCGACGCGGCCTGGGTCAATCACACCGTCCAGGTGCTGAAGAAGATCTCCGACCTGCGCGTGCTGATGCGCAGTGCCGAGAGTGCCGCACGCGGCTACGAGATCTATCGCAACCCGAGCTTCAGCGAGGAATTCCAGGCGGTGCACGCCCGGATCGCACCGGCACTCGCCGACCTCAAGCGCAGCGTGCGCGACACTCCCGAACACGTCGCGCTGCTCGAGGGCACCGAGCCGCTGGCGCTGCGCCGGATCGAGATCGCGGCCGAAGTGATGCGCCTGCGCGCCGGAAACGACCAGGCCGGCATTGCCGCGCTCCAGGGCAAGGGAGAGGGCCGTGGTCTCATGGACACGGTGATGGGCAATTTCGATCATTTGAGCGCAGAGGAAGAACGATTGCTCGCGGCGCGCTCCCAGGATTCGCGCCGCACCGGCATCGTGCTGCTCGGCATCGACGTCGCCGGCGCGCTGGTGATCCTGCTGCTGGTCGTGATGATGATGCGCGAGAGCCGGCGCACCGAGGGCGCACTCAAGAGCACGCTATTGGAGACCACGGCCGCCAACCAGCAGCTCGAGACCGCAGTGGCCGAGCGCACCGAGCATCTGGTCACCGCGCATGACGAGCTCCGCCTGTCGGTCAACGTGCTCCAGAGCACGTTCCACAGCATGGCGGAAGCGGTGCTGGTCATCGACGCCGAGGGCAACGTCCTTCTGTCCAATCCCGCCGCCGAGCGCATGCTGCTGCACCGGACCGGCATGAACCTGCGCAATCTGCGGGCGCTGTCCAACGTGCTTCACGGCGACGGCGTCACCCCGCTCAAGCCGGACGAACTGCCGTCGGCACGCGTGCTGCGCGGCGAGCCGTTCGAGAATATGGAGATGATCGTCCGCCCGCACAGCGGCAATGCTCCCCGTCATCTCATGATCAGCGGCCGGCCGATGCTGGACGGGCAAGGCAACGTCTCCGGCGCGGTGCTGGTCTATCACGACGCGACCATGTCGCGCGAGACCGAGCGGCAATTGTACCAGTCGCAGAAGCTGGATGCGATCGGCAAGCTCACCGGCGGCGTCGCGCACGACTTCAACAACATGCTGACCGTGATCTCCGGCAATACCGAGACGCTGGTGGCAAGCCTGAAGCAGCAGCCCGAGCTCCAGCGCGTGGCGCGCCTGATCGACGAGGCCGCCGAACGCTGCGCCGAGCTGATCCAGCATCTGCTCGCCTTCGCACGCAGGCAGCCGCTGCAGCCGCGCAACGTCGAGATCAACGCCGCGGTCGCCGACATCGCGAAACTCCTGCGCCCCACCCTCGGCGAGCAGATCGAGATCGAGACCGTGCTCGAACAGGGGCAGATGACCGCGCACATCGATCCGTCCCGCCTCACCAATGCCCTGCTCAACATGGCGATCAACGCGCGTGACGCCATGCCGAACGGCGGCAAGCTGCTGCTCGAGGCCCACCGCGTCGTGCTCGACCAGGCCTATGCGCAAAACAATCCCGACGTACGGCCCGGTCCTTACGTGATGCTCGCCGTCAGCGACACCGGCACCGGCATGCCGGCGGAGGTGCAGCAGCAGGCGTTCGAGCCGTTCTTCACCACCAAGGAGGTCGGCAAGGGAAGCGGCCTCGGCCTTTCCATGGTCTACGGATTCGTCAAGCAGTCCGGCGGCCACATCAAGATCTACAGCGAGGAAGGCCACGGCACCACGATCAAGCTCTATCTGCCGCCGGGCGAAGGCATGGCCGAGGTGGCTCCCACCACGACGCCGCAGGCGGAAGGCGGCGCAGAGACCATTTTCGTGGTCGAGGATGACCCGCTGGTGCGCAACTTCGTCACCGTGCAGCTCCAGAGCCTCGGCTACCAGACCGTCGCCGCGCCCGACGGCAAGGCCGCGCTCGGATTGATCCAGGCCGGCCAGCCGTTCGATCTGCTGTTCACCGACGTCGTCATCCCCGGCGGCATGAGCGGACGCGAGCTCGCCGACAAGGTGGCGACGATCCGCCCCGGGGTGAAGGTGCTCTACACCTCCGGCTACACCGACAACGCCATCGTCCACCACGGCAAGCTCGACGACGGCGTCATGCTTCTGACAAAACCCTACCGCCGCAACCAGCTCGCCGAGATGATCAGGAAGGCGCTCGGTGGCGGGGTGGCCGGCTAGAGTTTCTGCTTGGCGGCACATCCAATGGCGTTGCAGATGATCCGCGCTGCGCAGATCGCCCGAATAGTCTGCACATCACGCTCCGGCACCAATTCGACCAGATCGAGACCGACAATTCTGGCCTTCGAGGCGACGCCCGCGATCAGGTCTATGACGTCGAAATAGGACAGGCCCGCAGGGGTAGCGTGCGTTTTTACTCCGAACAACATAAGCCATAGCCGCAGCGTAAGAGGCATGTGTTTTCGCGTCTCGATCGCACCCGGCGGTTCCTCGGCCAGGTAGACAAACCGAACCCCAGGAAAAACCCGACTGAGCTGCAGCTGAACGTCAGCCACGCTGCCCAGTGCAGTCCGGTTCGATTTTGCGGATCACTCCACGCAATGACATCTGACACCTCGGCTTTTGTGCGTACACCAAGGTCGTCGTTCCTTCCTGCCCCGGCGGTGGCCCGTCAACAACATAGACTCCTGCAATCGGCCCCATAGCCGACTTGTCGCTCTTCGCACATTTCGCAGTGTTTCGATGCCTACCAATCGTCGCGACAACAGGCGAGTGTGGCTTTCCGGGGACAGTAATTTGCCAGAATAGCGCTACTTTCGGGCCACGATTTCGGATGCGCCATGGGAGAGTGGACATGAAAAAGATCGTGATCTCTATCGCCGCTATAGCAGCATTCACCGGATCAGCTATCGCCGCAGATATGGCTCCTCGTTATGCGAAGGCTCCACCCCCCGCACCTGTCACGGTCTATAACTGGACGGGTTGCTATGTTGGCGGCAACGTCGGCGGTGGTTGGGCCCGGACTGATCAAACCCGAGTGTCGCGACTCGGTGTACTGTTTCCGGCGGACTATGGTTCTAGCGATAACAGCCAGGTCATTGGCGGCGGTCAGATCGGATGCGATTACCAATTTGCTGGAAATTGGGTGGTCGGCATCCAAGGCATGTACGATTATGCTCGCATCGGCAGCTCGCACGCTTTGCCAGCGTTCCCGACCTTTACCTCCGTTAACGAGACCAAAGACGTTTGGACTGTCACGGGCCGCGTCGGCTATTTATTCGTTCCGCAGCTGCTTGGCTATATCAAGGGCGGTGGCGCTTGGACCCGGCAGGACAATATCGTCGTGCAGCCCAGCGGAGCTCTTTCCGAAACGGCTCTGGGTGTGAACCGTTCTGGTTGGACAGTGGGTGGCGGTCTCGAGTGGATGTTCGCTCCGGGCTGGTCGGCTTTTGCCGAGTACAATTATATGGACTTCGGCCGTCGAGACGTTCAGCACATCTCGGCCGTTACCGGCAGTGGCTTCGTGGCGGGACTTCCCTCCGAAGTCATCTCGACTCGGCTGGAGGTATCTACCGCGACGGTCGGCGTAAACTACAAGTTCAACTTCGGCGGTCCGGTCGTCGCCAGGTACTGATCCTTAAGAGCACTGCGAAAGCCCCGGCATCCTCCGGGGCTTTTTTGTGTGCTCAGCATGTCGCCGATCGGTCCATCGCGACCTCGGAAGCCTTCCGCTCGCCGGCGGATGTTGGCGGTAAGCCGGACATCCGCCGGCCAGCCGCTTCATGAGGACTATCTCTATCGCGTCGCCAGCACCACCGCCGCCAGCGTGAAGATCAGCGCGGCAATCTGCCCCGCTCCCAGCGGCTCGCCGAGCGCAATCGCGGACGCCACGACGCCGATGACAGGCACCGCCATGGTGCCGATCGCGGCGACGGAGGCCGGCAGGCGCGCGAGGGCTGCGAACCAGCTGACATAGGCGATGCAGAACTGCACCACGGTCGAATAGACTAGGAGCCACCATCCGACCGGCGTCACCAGCTCCAGATGCGTGGTCTCGATGGCGAGGCCGATGATCGTGATCGGCAGGCAGCCGATCCCGATCTGCCAGGCCGCGGCCGTGATCGGCGGCAGACGGATCGGGTACTTCTTCGAAAACACCGTGCCGGCGGCGAAGCCGATCGCGCCACACAGCGCCATGATGATGCCCGGCAGCTTGTCCGCGGTGGCGGCAAAGCCGTTGCCGCCCATGATCGAGGCAAGGCCAGCAAAGGCCATCACCAGTGCGATGGTCCGCAACAAGGTCGGCCGCTCGCCGAGCACCGGCCAGGCGATCAGCGAGGCCCAGACCGGCATGGTGTAGGCGATCAGCGCCGCTTCGCTCGCCGGCAGCCACAGCAGCGCCAGCCCCATCAGCACCATCCAGCCGGTGACATTGAGGATCGCGGCGGTCACGAGCCGCGGCCAGATCTCGCGCGGGACGCTGAGGCTGTCAGCGCGGATCAGCGCCAGCGCCGCCAGCAGCACCGCGCCGAGCACGCCGGTGACCCCGCGCAAGGTCAGCGGCGGCAGCTCGGAGAGCAGGAATTTCGTCACCGGCCAGTTGAAGCCCCAGCCCACCGAGGTGATGGCGAGGAACATCAGGCCGGCCGGGGCGATGCGCGCTCGCAGCACCGGCCGAGTCGAATCAAGCATGTGGGCAGTCCGGCAAAATCGGGCTCAGCTTGGCGCGGATTCGCGCCTCCCACCACCACCCCGGCGGGCATGCCTGCCCTCACCTTCCGTAGCCCTACGTGAGTCCCCCGGAGGCAAGCCCGCGAGTTAAAAATATACCTGCCCTGTGAACAGCGGGGTGAAGCCTCCGCGGCCCCCCAAGACGTAAATTTTTTCAGTTGGGAATCCCTGAGGACTCACTGATACTTGGCTCAACAACAGGCGCGGGCTTGCCCCCTGTTATCCCCCGCAATCCACCATATTTAGTATTTGATTCAGGAACTCGCACTAGTTCTTGACGGGCGTAACGGAGAGTCCTAGTTTTCGATCCGTTCGGCGCGAGTGTGTTTGCGTCCCGCCGGCACTCCCCCAAAGGGTCTGCAAAACAGCACTCCGCCAAGCCAGACAAAGGCAGCGGGATACGGGCTTGTCTGCCCGGCGAGAGCGGACTTTTCGGGCGCCTGAACGGGCTGGAAACAGGCCCGGATGGCAATGGTTGAAGACGTGCAGTGGTTGAAGACTTGATGTGTGGGGCGTTGAACGCATGTCGGGCTCATCCCTTTGGGCGGATGGGTCTGGACGTGCCGGCGGATGATCGGTGCGCGCATCGAACAATCGCGTCGGGAGAAAACGGGCCGGGTCTACCGGCTGAACTGCGATGCCAGGGGCCAGGCGGCCGCCGAGCACCGCGAAATGAAATGATGACCCGGCACGCCTGAACGGAGGCGGTCCGGTCAAAGATAGGACGGGGCAAGACCATGCGGATTGAGCGGCGCCACACCACTTCGGGACAGTCACCTTACGCCGGCATCGATTTCCGGCTGACCACGTCGGAGATCAGGAATCCCGACGGCTCTGTCGTGTTCAAGCTCGAGAACGTCGAGGTGCCGACCGCGTGGTCGCAGGTCGCCTCCGACGTCCTGGCCCAGAAGTACTTCCGCAAGGCCGGCGTTGCCGCGCGCCTGAAGAAGGTCGAGGAAGAGTCCGTTCCTTCCTTCCTGTGGCGCTCCGTGCCCGATACCGAGGCGCTTGCCCTCCTGCCCGAGAAAGAGCGCTATGTCAGCGAGCTCTCGGCCAAGCAGGTGTTCGACCGTCTCGCCGGCTGCTGGACCTATTGGGGCTGGAAGGGCAACTATTTCTCCTCCGACGAGGACGCCCAGACCTTCTACGACGAGCTCCGCTACATGCTGACCATGCAGATGGTCGCGCCGAACTCGCCGCAATGGTTCAACACCGGGCTTCATTGGGCCTATGGCATCGACGGCCCCGGCCAGGGCCATTATTACGTCGACCCCTTCACCGGCAAGCTGACCCGCTCGAAATCCTCCTACGAGCATCCGCAGCCGCACGCCTGCTTCATCCAGGGCGTCGGTGACGACCTCGTCAACGAGGGCGGCATCATGGACCTCTGGGTCCGCGAAGCCCGCCTGTTCAAATACGGCTCCGGCACCGGCTCCAACTTCTCGCGCCTGCGCGGCGAAGGCGAACGCCTCTCCGGCGGCGGCCGCTCGTCCGGCCTGATGAGCTTCCTCAAGATCGGCGACCGCGCCGCGGGCGCGATCAAGTCGGGCGGCACCACGCGCCGCGCCGCCAAGATGGTCGTCGTTGACGTCGATCACCCCGACATCGAGACCTATATCGACTGGAAGGTGAAGGAGGAGCAGAAGGTCGCGGCTCTCGTCACCGGATCCAAGATCAACCAGAAGCACCTCAAGGCCGTGCTCAAGGCCTGCGTCAATTGCGAAGGCTCGGGCGACGATTGCTTCGATCCCGAGAAGAATCCGGCGCTCCGCCGCGAGATCAAGCTGGCCCGTCGCTCGCTCGTGCCCGACAATTACATCAAGCGCGTCATCCAGTTCGCCAAGCAAGGCTACAAGGACATCCAGTTCGACGTCTACGACACCGATTGGGATTCGGAAGCCTATCTCACGGTATCCGGCCAGAACTCCAACAACTCGGTCTCGCTCAAGGACGACTTCCTGCGCGCGGTCGAGACCGACGGCGACTGGAATCTCGTGGGACGCACCACCAAGAAGGTCACCAAGACGCTGAAGGCGCGCGACCTCTGGGAAAAGATCGGCTACGCCGCCTGGGCGTCGGCCGACCCCGGCCTGCACTTCAACACCACCATGAACGACTGGCACACCTGCAAGGCGTCCGGCGACATCCGCGCCTCCAATCCGTGCTCGGAATACATGTTCCTGGACGACACGGCGTGCAACCTCGCCTCCGCCAATCTGCTGACGTTCTACGACATCCCCTCCAAGCGCTTCGACGTCGAGGGCTACGAGCACCTCTGCCGGCTCTGGACCATCGTGCTCGAAATCTCGGTGATGATGGCGCAGTTCCCGTCGAAGTCGATCGCCGAGCTCTCCTACGAGTTCCGCACGCTCGGCCTCGGCTATGCCAATATCGGCGGCCTCCTGATGACCATGGGTCTGTCTTATGACTCGAAGGAAGGCCGCGCCATCGCGGGCGCGCTGACCGCGATCATGACGGGCATCACCTACAAGACCTCGGCCGAGATGGCGTCCGAGCTCGGCACCTTCCCCGGCTACAAGAAGAACGCCGCGCACATGCTGCGCGTGATCCGCAACCACCGCCGCGCCGCCCACGGCCAGTCCAACGGCTACGAAGGGCTGAGCGTCAACCCCGTGCCGATGGACTTGGTGTCCTGCCCGCAAGGAGACCTCGTCACCCATGCGCAAGCGGCCTGGGATGCGGCGCTCGAGCTCGGCGAAAAGCACGGCTATCGCAATGCCCAGACCACGGTGATCGCGCCGACCGGCACGATCGGCCTGGTCATGGATTGCGACACCACCGGCATCGAGCCCGACTTCGCCCTGGTGAAATTCAAGAAGCTCGCCGGCGGCGGCTACTTCAAGATCATCAACCGCGCGGTCCCCGCCGCGCTGCGCGCGCTCGGCTATCGCGAGAGCGAGATCGCGGAGATCGAGGCCTACGCCGTCGGCCACGGCTCGCTCTCCAACGCGCCCGGCATCAACGCCTCGACGCTGAAGGCCAAGGGCTTCACCGATGAAGCCATCGCCAAGGTCGAGAAGGCGCTGCCGACCGCCTTCGACATCAAGTTCGCCTTCAACAAATGGACCTTCGGCGAGGACTTCATCCGCGACCAGCTCGGCATCGGCGCCGAGGCGATCGCGACCCCCGGCTTCGACCTGCTCCAGGCCGTGGGCTTCACCAAGCGCGAGATCGAGGCGGCCAACGTCCACATCTGCGGCGCGATGACGGTGGAAGGTGCTCCGCACCTCAAGGCCGAGCACTATCCGGTGTTCGACTGCGCCAACCCCTGCGGCAAGGTCGGCAAGCGCTATCTCTCGGTCGAGAGCCACATCCGCATGATGTCGGCGGCGCAGCCCTTCATCTCGGGTGCGATCTCCAAGACCATCAACATGCCGAACGACGCGACGGTAGAGGACTGCAAGTCCGCCTACATGCTGTCGTGGAAGCTGGCGCTGAAGGCCAACGCGCTCTATCGCGACGGCTCCAAGCTCAGCCAGCCGCTCAACTCGCAGCTCATCGCCGACGATGAGGACGAGGACGATGCGATCGAGCATCTCTACGACAAGCCGATGGCGGCACGCACCGCCCAGGTCTCGGAAAAGATCGTCGAGAAACTGGTCGAGCGCATCATCGTGATGCGCGAGCGCGAGAAGATGCCGGATCGCCGCAAGGGCTACACCCAGAAGGCGGTCGTCGGCGGACATAAGGTCTATTTGCGCACCGGCGAATATGACGACGGCCGCATCGGCGAGATCTTCATCGACATGCACAAGGAAGGCGCGGCACTGCGCTCCTTCATCAACAACTTCGCCATCGCGGTATCGCTGGGCCTCCAGTACGGCGTGCCGCTCGACGAATATGTCGACGCCTTCACCTTCACCCGCTTCGAGCCGGCGGGCCCCGTGCAGGGCAACGACAGCATCAAGTACGCGACCTCGATCCTCGACTACGTCTTCCGCGAGCTGGCGGTGAGCTATCTCAGCCGCTTCGACCTCGCCCATGTCGATCCCAGCGAGACCGGGTTCGACGTGCTCGGCAAGGGCGTCGAGGAAGGCAAGGAGCCCGACGATCACGGCCAGCGCGCCTCCAAGCTGGTGTCGCGCGGCCTCACCCGCTCCCGCACCGACAACCTGGTTGTCATGCGCGGCGGCTCGACCGCGGTCGCGCAAGGCAACGACAGCGCACCATCAGGCGGCAGCAAGGTCACCTCGCTGGCCTCGCACGGCGCAGGCCGTGCCGGCGACGTCCTGGAAGGCGCGGTCGCGCTGAAGCAGGAAGTCCAGCACGACCTCTCGCCCACCGAGAAGCTGGAGGCCCTGCAGTGGAGCAAGTCCGGCACCGCGCAGACCATGGTGCCCTCCAAGGCCGAACGCCGCGCGGAAGCGAAGGCAAAAGGTTACGAAGGCGAGATGTGCGGCGAGTGCGGCAACTTCACGCTGGTGCGGAATGGGACCTGCATGAAGTGCGATACGTGCGGAAGCACGACAGGGTGTTCGTGATACTTCGAAGGGGCCGCTCTTTGAGCGGCCCCTTTTCTTAGGCTTGACGACCATGGTTTCGCTCAGGACACAAAAGCAGTTTAGAGCAGTCCGCAATCTGCCGTTTTGCTATCTTTGCGGGAAGACCTTTGAGACGGACGACATCACGAATTACGACCACGTTCCGCCAGAGTCTGTCTTCGCGAAGGTCGACCGCATCCCGCTAAAATTGAAATCCCACTTAAAATGTAACGCATCTTTCGAACTGCTCGACGAGAAAATTGGGCAATTGATTGGACTGAAACACCGACAGACCCCTTCCGATCCCAATCACCATCGTTTGAAGTTTATTCGCTCGCCCATCCCGGGAGTAGGCGCGGTGACAAACCTCAATGTCGATGAGGCGGTATGGCGATGGATGCGAGGATTTCATGCAGCCCTATACCTTGAGCCATTTCCGCGGCTGCGCCGGGGCTCTCTCGTAACCCCCTTCCCTCGTGCCGATTTGAAGGACGGAGTCTATTCTTCACTCCCCCACAACACCAATTGTTCGTAGAAGCAATCAAGAGCAATCGCGCGCGAAACAATCTAGACAGCCTTCAATGCAACAACGACAAGCTCGTTTATGAGTGCGTTTGGGTTCGTGCCGACGACGGACAATGGTTCTGCACATTCGCGTTGGACGTATACTCCTGGAAGGATTTGGGTAAGACCCATCTGCCGCGCACTGGATGTGCCGGATCCTACTTCTTGCCGGAAGGACGACGGCCAGAAACTTCCACCGTTGAAATTCGAAGTAAACTTCTCATCCCGAATATCGATCCTCTCGATCCGTTCGCGCGATAGCGGGGCAGAGAGCCAAACGCTGGCTGCGGATGGATCAGCGACAAGACGTGGGGACGTGCTGGCATGACATCAATGTTCGACATCTACCACCCATATGCGGCATTGTTGAACGCCGGCAGGCAAGCGGAGGCCATTGATGATGCAATTCTACTTCTACAAATAATGCGAGGCGCCAATCGAAAGTTGTACGATTCAAGCGCCAAAGGAACTCCTTTTTATGTGTTGGGAGCTGCAGCGGCAGCCTGTCACGACTATCAGTCGGCCGCATTCTATTTTGACGCTGCGGTCTCTGAGGATTTGGCGCATTACCCCGAGAGGAACGATACACCCGCACTATTATTTATGCGCCTCGTTCACACAAACCCCAATCAGCGCGCTCACGTCCTTGTCAATACAGCGGCAAACAAGCTCCAAGCGGTGATCGACAGCTACAATGCCCGTGATAACCATCAGCCTCTCACATTCGATGAACTTCGCGCGAGGTTCCTCGACAAGACTATTCGGGATTCTAATCCTCATCGACGCACGATGGTAACCGCACTGATTTCCTTTATTCTCGAATGGGATCATAGGGCTCGACTAATCGAACTTGCTACCATTGCCTCGCACGAGATATTCTTTATGCACTTGTTCAAGGGATGCCTGCTATTTGAGACCCTACTGAAGGAGAGTTCAGCCTCGAGGGCACGAGGAGGATCAATCGAAACAGTTCTGAAGCGTCTCAAGGTTGAACTGGGACTTTCAAAGGCGAACCTGCGCCTCGGAAATACTACCCTAGAGGCGCTGGCTAGTTCGCTCACCCCCAATCAAAACATTCGCGATGTTGTGGTGACGACCGGACAAGTCAGGAATATGCTTGGGCACAACCTCGTCTGGCCCGCCGCATCGTTGGACATAAAGTCATACAACTTGATCGCCGACGCAATTGCCTCGGCGTGCATCCACGCAATCTCTAAATTGTACATTTGATAATGGGCTTCGTAGAGCACGTAGGGAAGCCGCAACCCTTCTTTCGTCTTCCGTAGACAACAAATGGTGGGGTACGCCTTCGGCTAACCCATACCCTTCCTCCGAATTGCCTTTGCGGTCGAGCCCTTCCCTCCTAAACTCCCGACACCACCGGCTTGGGTTCCGACGGGCCCGGTAAAAGCGGAGTCGAGTTATGCCCAAATCGGAAAGCTTCCCGATCGAGAAGATTTTCGTTCCCACGAAAATCAAGAAAGCCCTCAAGCCCGAGATCGTCGGGGAGATCGCGGAAAGCATGCTGGAGATCGGACAACAGGCCCCCATTTCCGTTCGGCTCGACGGAGACCGCCTCGTTCTGGTCGATGGACTGCATCGGCTCGAAGCCTGCAAGGCGCTCGGCGAGGCGACCATTCTCGGCGTCCTGGTCCCGGCCGAGCTTGCTCAACACAAGCCAGGGCTCGCCGAACGACCCGAAGTCGAGGCAGAGCGCCTCAAGATGGCGCGACTGAAGCAGTTGCGCCTGGAGAAGGAAGCCGCTGAGGCATCGACGACTGCCTTGAGGAGCGTCCACGCAACGGATGCACCGCGGTCCCGTTCGACCAAAGGCACCCGCGACAATCCAAAGGCACCACCGGGCCGGACCGAGAAAGCCAGACCGAAAACGTTGTCGGACTGGATCACGCAGCAAAAGGGCACCGGCAGCCGCTATTGATTGCTGGCTCCAGAATTCTGGCGCGTGAGGTGGTTAGCGAAGCGTAACCGACCTCTTTTGTTTTCTACGGCAAGTCGTGGAGGGTTACGCCTTCGGCTAACCCACCCTACGCCAATGTCATTCGATAGCGCCACGTGAACCGGGGTTGGATGGCATCGCCTCGCGCACCGCCACCACCCTTACGCCGCGTTGCTGCGCTGGGTGTGGCGGCCTTCCTTCACCTCTTCGATGATCTTGGCGCTGAAGGCCTTGAGGTCACCGGGGTTGCGCGAGGTGATGATGCCCTGGTCGACGACGACCTCGGAATCCTCCCACTTCGCCCCGGCATTGGCGATGTCGGTCTTGATCGATTTGTAGGAGGTCATCCTGCGGCCCTTCGCGATGCCGGTTTCGACCAGCAGCCAGGGCGCATGGCAGACCGCGGCAACGACCTTCTTGGCATCGAAGATGCTCTTGATGAAGGCCAGCGCGTTGGGCTCGACGCGCAGGAGATCAGGGTTGATCTGGCCGCCGGGCAACACCAGCGCGTCATAATCGCCGGCCTTGGCCTGATCGAGGGTCTTGTCGACTTTGACGGGGCGGCCCCAGTCCTTCTCGTCCCAGCCCTTGATCTCGCCGGGCTGCAGCGAAATGATCTCGACGGTCGCTCCGGCCGCCTTGAGGGTATCACGCGGCACTTCGAGCTCCGATTGCTCGAAGCCGTTGGTCGCAAGAATCGCAATCTTTTTCCCGGACAGTTCCATCCGTGTCTCCGTTGATCGTGGGGTGATGCTCATCAATCGAATGATTTTGCATTTGGTTCCCAAGCCCAACATTACGGTAAGAGCTCGTCGGGTGGACGAGCGAGGCGCTACTTCGTATTGGCCTCGACCGCATCCAGCAGCGGCATCTCGCGATGCGACTCGCAGAAGCGCGAGAGCTTGTTGCCGTTCTTGTTCAGCGCTTGGGTGTCCACAACGGGATTGTTGCGGCGGCCGGCGTAGAACCCGGCGAGCCAGACGTTCACGGTCTGCATGTGGGTAATGCGCTGGGTGATGTACTGGTCGCAGCTGATCTTGGAAACATCGACCAGCACCTGGGCCTTGGCCGGCGCGGCCAGCAGCAGGGCGGCGAAGGCACCAAGGACGATCACTCTTGTCTGAACCATGTTTTCCTTCCGATGAATGCCTGCACGCTGGAGGCGGTCGGGCGCTGCCTGCTTGATCCAGATCAAGGGGCCCGCTACCCCGCGACCCGCCCTCCTCCGAGCCCGCCATAATTTCTCCTTCGCACGCGCGTTGTGTGGGACAGCGGCGAGACCTATCGTTCCGATTGAACTGCCGCACCCCCATTGACGCCCGACTGGATCGAGAGCGCATCGGTGCCCGAGACGAACGACCCCAAGCCTGACGACCACAAGGCAGACGCGCCCAAACCTGAGGCCCCCAAGCCGGACGTGGGGCGCGCCGAGGGCGGGCTGGCGCGGGCTTACGACCGGATCAAGAGCGCGGAGCAAGACCTTGCGCGGCTTGACCGGCTGGTTTCCGGAATGGAACACAGCAGCGAAAGCCCACGGGCCCCGCGAGCAAGCGCCGCCGCGGAGGCTGTCCAGCCTCCCAAAGACGAGATTCCCAAGGAGAAGCCTCCCAAGGACGAGCTTCCCAAGGCCGCGGCGCCGGCGCCGGACAGCCAAGTTCGCGATCAAGGCCTGATGGGAGATCGCCCCATGCTGCGCGCTCTGATCGGCCTCGTGCTGGCAATCGGCATTCTCGGTGTCGCCTTCGCTTCGCAATATCGCGATGAGGCCAGGTCGATCAGCAGGTCGATCATGGCGCGATGGGCTCCGCCGGTCGCGAAGGCGCCTCCGCAAGCCTCCGCTGTCGAAAGTCCGGCGCCACCGCGGGCCGTGCAACTGGCTGCCGCGGATGAGCCCGGCACGGTGCCAGCGCCGCCGGTCGCCAAGGACACGGAGAGCAACGCAGGATTTGACGCTTCAAGACCCGATGCCTCGAGATCCGACGCCTCAAGAACCGGCGCCACAACGCCTGATCCGTCGTCGTCTGATCTCGCGCAATCGCTCAAGACCATCAGCAGCGAGCTCGCGAACATCAACGGAAAGCTCGAGCAACTGAAAAGCCGCAGCGAGCAGACGCTGCGCGAGCAGGCCGACACCATTCAACAGCTCAAGGCGGCGCAGGAGAAGGATGCGGCGGCCAATGCGCGCCTCGCCGCACAGGTCCAGACGCTGCAAAAGGAGCTGACGACTTCACCGCATCCGCACCTGCATCCGGGAAGCCGGCCGCGCGGAGCGTGATGAACAACGAGACCGCTGCGCCTGCACGGCCGCACGCTCAAGCGGCCGCACCTCGGCGGCCCAGGCCGTCGCGAGGGCCCTGGATGCCCCCGCCCTATATGGTCGATCCCTATTACGGCGATCCGGATTGGTGAGCCCGCTGGGCGAATGAGCCGACTTTACGGAGCCGCCGATCGAAGGCGGCCCCGGATGTTGAGTCGGATTGCGTTTAGCGCCAGCCGCGATGACGGCCCCTGCTCCAGCCATAGTGATGACCGTGGCCGCCACGTCCCATGTGACCGTGGCCGTGTCCATTACCGCCGCGCGCGAGAATCACCGGACTGTCGGAGCCAGCGACCAGCGTCTCCGCCGCAACCCGGGGCATGGCAGAAGCGGATAGTGTCGACATTGCCGCGATTGCGCACGCGGCAACGCCGATCAACAAATGACGTATCATGTTGGGGATTCTCCAGGAGCCGCGTGATCGCGGCTGCAGATGTGAATGCTTCCGCGGCCCCAGAGTTCCATCGAGGCATCCGGGCACGGCAATCAACGCGAGCAAGTCTGCGCCAGCACACAAGCTGGCGAGCCGGCATCAATCACGCGGCGAGATCTGAAGCTCCATCAACGCCATGCGCTCCAGGACAGCGGGGTCTCGCTCGCCCTCCTTCGCCGTGCGAAGGATTGTTTCCGCGATCGAGCGAACATGCGCAGAGCTGACCGGGGCCGGCAGTGACGCAACCGCCGTGTCCAGCGCGGTTTTCATGACGCCGATGGTTTCAGGCGTAAAAGATGCATTCGAAAAGTCTAACATGCTGGATCCGATCTGGAGGTCATCACGGGCGTCGCTTGGTTCGAATGGCTGCTGATATGCGCGATCCGGTCGACCAGGGCCGCTAGATGTCGCGGCAATGGGTCGTGCTCGCCGCCAAGCTTGATCCGCAGGCGGTCGCCTATTTCATTGCAGATCGCCAGGCTGGAGCCGCGGTCGATCTGAATGGCATTGCGAACATCGGGGCTGTTCATGAAGGTTTCCGGTTGATACGCACGGAGGACGCTTCGCGCCGAGCCGCTCTCACAACGCGACTGCGGTCTTGTTCAGGCGAGGATCGGAGGTTCGATCTCGCTACGCTCGGGGATCACAGGCTCAACGGCTCCCTTGGGCCAGAGTTCCCTCTGAACACAACTTATGTTTGGATTTCACGGATGGCGTCCAAGCCAACGCGGGATAGATGCGGTTTTGGCCCGCGCCTCACGCACGTGAGATGGGTAGAGCACTTGCGAAACCCATCGCGTCATAATGGCAATTGATGGGCTTCGCTTCCGCTTGACCCATCCTACCTGCTTCAGACCATCGCTTCGGTATCTGCCACTGGACGCTTTCCGTCCTCCGAGTCTCCAGAGCGAACAGCCCTGCTTCCCGCCGCGAAAATGTCGTGCACCAATCCGAGCTTCCCCAGCCCGAGAATGATCAGGCCGTTGATATCGATCTCGTACCAGGCGTGCGAAATGTAGGCGTCGCGCGGAAACCGGTGATGGTTGTTGTGGAGGCCTTCACCGAAGGTGAGGATCGTGGTCACGAACTCGTTGGTGGTGCCGTCGTCGAGATCGAAGCGGCGGTAGCCGTAGCGGCCGTCGCTGTGGCAGACCGAATTGACCATCGAGGTGGCCATGGTCATGAGGTAGCTGCGGAACAGGCCGGAGAACAGGATGCAGCCGGTCATCGTGTGCACGCCGCCGAAGGCGTAGCCGATCGCGCCCGGAATGATCACCGCCGAGAGCGCGTACCAGTACCAGCGTGTCCTGGTGAAGAACATCGCGATCGGATCGGCCAGGATATCCTTGGCGTAGTATCCGGCATCGGTGGTGGCCTGGTCCCACACCCAGCCGCCTTGCGCATGCATCATCCCCTTGGCGAATGTGACATAGGGGTTGCCGTCGCCGTCATAGTAAGGGCTGTGGACGTCGCCGGGCTTGTCGGAGTGCAGATGATGCCGGCGATGATTGCTCACCCATTTCAGGATCGAGCCCTGCACCGCCATGGTGGCGATAGCCGCGAACAGCGTCCGCATCACTGGACCGCAGCGAAAGCTGCGGTGGACGAAGTAGCGATGCATGAAGCCGATCCCGACCGTGGACAACGCGAACGTCCCGGCGAAGACCGAAACCTCAACCCGGCCGATGCCTTGCCAGAAGGCCCAGACCAGCGCCGCGATCGAACCGCCGATCATGATGACGAAGGAGATGTAGGAGTCGCGAAACTTGGCCTCGACCACCGGCCCTTCGACCAGCACGCCCGGCGGCATTTTCCGCTCCGCGCCTTCCGCCGACACCACGCTTTCGATTACGGACATTCCAGCCGATCCATTCACACAAAATTAACCCTGTTGCGGCGCACAGTACAACCTCGGGTTATTTCCATCAAGGATGCGAACTGCCGTGGGAGTACGGACCGGCGGCTTGAAAGGACGCGACCAGAGCGAAAAGAAGCCGGATTTCAAGGCCTGGTGGCAGCGTTAACCAGGTGCAAAGCCTCCGCAATGCACTCCCAGAAGACCGATGCCAGGACGAAGCAAGCCCCTCCTCCCTCGCCTTCGCAAGCTCAGGCGACGCGCACGATGGATGCGAAAGACCTTTGCGCGCGCACCGCGGATGGTCCGGATCGCGGGTGGCGTGGCGATGCTGCTGGCGGTCGTCGTGCTCGTGAACATCGCCTATCAAACAATGCGCAAGCCGACCGAGCTGTTCGTCCTTGTCGGCCACGCGCTCGACAAGGATCCACCGGAGACCTGGCGGCAATACGGGCCGCTATTCCGCAAGCATGCCACCGCGACGATCACGCCCGAATTGCTGGCCGCGCTGGCGCAGGTCGAGACATCGGGCAATCCGCTCGCGCGCACCTACTGGCGCTGGCGATGGAGTTTTAATCCGCTCGCGATCTACCGGCCCGCCTCCAGCGCCGTCGGCCTCTTCCAGATGCTGGACGCAGCCTATTCCGACGCCGCGCGGTTCTGCGTTCGTGGCAACGCGGTCACGGAGACCGGCTGCGGCTCTCCCTTCCTCTATATCCGCGCAATCCCGAGCCACGCCATCGAGCTGGCATCGGTCTATCTCGATCGCAATGTCGCCGATGTGCTCACCCGTGCAGGCGATGTGAAGGCGAGTGCGCGCGAGCGGCAGGATCTCGCCGCCTTCATCCATCTCTGCGGCGCCGGCCCCGCCACGGCCTATGCGCGCCGCAAGTTCCAGATGATCGCCGACGAGCGCTGCGGCGATCACCTCGTCGCGAGCCATGTCGCCAGGGTCAACGTAATGAAGCGGCAGTTTCTGCGGCTTGCGGCGGAGGATGGCGGTTAGGAACGTCGCCCTTCACCACCAATACGGCCAGCGCCAGCCCTCGTAGCGGACATACGACGACACCAGCGGCGGGCCGTAGGGGTCGACCCGGTCGTCTTCCGGGCGATAACGATAGCGCGGAACGATATTGTAATCCCATGGCGTTGGCCTGAGCACGGGGACATCCACCCTCAGCCGTTGTTCATCCACCACGCGAGCCTTCCGCGTCCGGGCTTCGGCATCCGATATCCCGAGATTGCCCAGCACCAGGGCGGTTCCGAGCGCACACGCGACAGTCATGATCTTCATGCGTTGGTCTCCTTGCCGCCAGAGTGCAAAAGGACGCCAGGCAAGGCAAGCGAATTTGCGATCAAGCTTTGCCGGAATGACCGACGCCGGCCGCTCCGCCGTTTCGGCGCAGCGCAGACCGACCATCATGCGCCGGGCTTGCCATCCAACAGCGCGAGCGCTCGCGGCACCTGATCGCGGTCCGCAACCAGCACATATTCCTGCCGCGCCAAGCTGGCGCCGCTCGCGATCACGATCGATTGCTTCGGGCACAGGCCGAAGCATCCGGTCACGATCAGCTTGGCCGGCTTGGTGCCGTCGCGCTTGTTCGCCTTCAGTTCGGATTTCAGCGCACGCCTGACGTCGCGGCCGTCGTCGCTGCGCTTGAGGCACTTGCGGCAAACCAGGACAGGCGCCGCGCGGCGCGAGCGCACGATCATCGGGCTTTTGGAATTGGGGCTTTTAGAAACCGACGGCTTTTCAGACATGGCAACCTATGTGGGACATCAGTCCATATAGGCATGGAACCGCGACCTCGCCGCCAAGGACGACGACGCGGCGCGCATGGCCGGGCATTTACTCCCGCGCGCGACGCACAGCCTCCGCCAGCTTCATCCTCTGCTTGTCCCACCGGCTCTGCTCCGCTTCGGCGCGTTCGTCGAGTGCAGCGCGCTCGGCTTCAATCGCCTCTGCCCGCGATTCGTGCTCCCGCTTTGCCTCGTCCAGCGCCGCCTGCGCGCTCGCAACCGCCTTGTCGCGGCGCGCGCGCTCCTTGGCGCGAGCGGCCTCCTCCTTGCGGCGCTCGGCTTCCCGCCGCCGCTCTTCCTTCTCGAACGCCGCGGCGGCCTTGCGCGCCTGTTGATCGTCGATCTTGCGGGCTGGTTGCTTTGCAGCCTTTAACGGACGCTTTTCCGGCTTGGACTTTACTTTGGACTTGGCCTTGCGCTTCGGCGTGGCCTCGTCGTCAGCGAGATCGGTCGGCAACTCGGAATGCTCGGTGAACGCCCCGTCCGATCCGACCGGACGCCGGAGCACCACGCCCGGCTTCTCCATCGTCGCGGCGACGATGTCAGGGTCGTCGGTCTCCTTCGCGGCGCCCTGGTGAAACAGATTGGACCTGGCGCCCCAGGCATCCAGCGCCGCCTTCATCGAGGGCGCGGCGATCGCCTGGTCGTAGAAGCCGAGCGAGGTCTGGTAGGTCTTCAGTTTTCTTTTTGGTGTCTTCGGCATGTCGCTCCGCAGCTGGCGAGCCACCAGCTTCCAGCGGCGCCATCATGCCATACTGCCCCTGTTTTGCCCGACGAGTCAAATTCGATTCGGTATCGCCGAAGTCGGCGCGAGGCCCGTAGCCCGCTGCGCTCCATCCGTGCTACGGCTCAACACCACCGCTTTTTCGGATTTCCAACACTTTGAAATCCCTCGGGATTTCTACTGTGCATGGGGTTGTTTTCGACGTTTTTGTTTTGAGGCGGTGCCGCCTACGCCGCGTCCACGTCCTCGGGCGCCGGTCCTGCGACGAGCCCATCGAGACCGACCATCAGCAGATCGGCGATGTGCATCAGCTGGTACAGCGGAATGTCCGCCAGGCCCTGCTCGGCCAGCGAGACGAAGGCCGGCGTGGCGCCGATGAGTTCGGCGAGCTGGCCTTGCGTGTAGCCGCGTTTTTCGCGCGCAGCCCTGAGGCGCGCACCGATCCCAAGCCGGTGGCGGGACTGCTCGTCCGCGGTCATCATCACGGCTTGCTCGTCCGCGCTCGCATAGCCGTCCGCGAATGCGCTGCCGATCAGCCGGCCCTTGCGCCAGGCGACGCGGCAGTCCTTGCGCAGTCCGCTGCTGAAGACCAGCGTGAACTGCTCGGCGACCCAGAGCGAGGCGTTGAGGCCAAGGCGCGCGCCGGTGCCCGAGACATCGCGGATCGTGCAGGGCGCGCTGATGATCTTGCCGGTACCGTTGTCGAATTCGACAATGCCGGTGCGCAGCGTGTGATGTCTGACTGCGGCGCGATGCTCGCTCATGACCAGAACACTCCCTTCCGCCGCGACGTCGAACCGGCGCAGCCACAAATTCCGGACCTCGATACCGCAGAGTTTTTCCTGAACTCCTAAGTTTCCAGGGGTTCGACCAGGACTGAAAGCCATGGTAAAGGATTTGCTCCCAATCCATCTTTTCCGGCGGAAAGCGTGCGGCGCGCCCGTGACGGGCGACGAGGCAAACGATGACCGACGCGATGAAATGTCCGACCTGCAACTCCGAGCACGCCTATCAGGATCGCGGCCTCTGGGTCTGCCCGGAATGCGGCCATGAATGGAGCGGCACGGCGGAGGCCGCCGCGGACGCCGCGCAGGAGGCCGGCGTGCGCGATGCCAACGGCAATGCGCTCACTGATGGCGACAGCGTCATCGTGATGAAGGATCTCAAGGTCAAGGGCTCCTCCTCCGTCGTCAAGGGCGGCACCAAGGTCCGCAACATCCGCCTGCAGGACGCGACCGACGGCCACAACATCGCCTGCAAGATCGACGGCATCGGCGCGATGAATTTGAAATCGGAGTTCGTGAGGAAGGCGTAAGCCGAGGCAGGCCGCGCGTCGCAATGTTCAGAAGTGGACATACGTTGCTGCGCCGGACCGCTACCCATGAGCCGACATCCGTACGAACAAGACTTGGGAGGCCGCTCTGCGAGGACCGCCAACAAGCGACGCGACCAAACCAAACCCGACCGATGACATGTTCGACAATCTGAGCGATCAGGCCGTCTTGCGATTGTACGAAAACATCCGGCATCAGGTTGTCGCCGACAAGGCTCTCGGAGGCAGGTATCGGCTGCTCGGCAAATCCGCCAGCGAGCGCGCCGAGCGGCTCGGGCGGGAGCTGACCGGCCGCGGCGTCAAGTTCACCACCATCGAATGGTAAGCGCCGTGCGGAGGCTTGCGGTCTATTGCTGCCTCTGCGCCAGATAGAATCCGCACAGCACCGTCACCAATCCCGCCGTCTGCAATAGTGTCGGCGGCTCGCCGAGCAGGAGCCAGCCGGTGAGCACCGTCAGCGCCGGCACGCAGGCGGGGACAACGGCGGCGCGGGCAACGCCGAGGCGTTGGACCGAGACGGCGAACAGATAAAGCGCAGCCGGACCCGCAAGCACGCCCTGCGCCAGCGCCTGGATGGCGTTCTCACCGACACCGATCGCCGCGATCCGCGCGAGGCCGCCGGTCATGAGGTAGATCGGCAGCAGCAGCAGCGACAGCACGTTGATGACGAGCGCGGCCGACACGGCGGAGACACGCCAGTGGCGCACCAGCGCGCCGAAACCTGCGAACATCAATCCGGTCAGCACGAAGGTGAGATCGCCCAGCACGCCATCGACGCCGATATGACCGATCGATTCCGCGCCGATCACGCCGAGCCCGGCGACGATGACGAGGGCGCCAGCGATGCGCGACGCGGAGACATGCTCTTTCAGAAACAAGGCCGCGAGCAGCAGGCCGCCGAGCGTCGCGCAGGAGGGCTGGATCACGCTGCCATGGCCGAGCGGCACGAACAGAAAACCGGTGTAGGAGATCAGCGACATCACGGGGCCGCCGAGCACCATCAGCGCAAGGCCCCTGCCCCAGCCGATGCCGCAGAGATCGGAGATTCCGCCGCGTATCACCAGCGGCAGGAACGCGATGCCGGACCAGACATAGCGATGCACCAGCAGATCGACCGGCGTGAAGCCGACCTTGAGCCCGTGCCGCGTGCCGGCAAAGCCGAGCGCCCAGAACACCGCCGCGGCAAGGCCGCAGAGCACGCCGACAAGCGCCGGCGCCTGATCGTTCTTCCGAATGAGAGCGTCGGCGCCGCTCGTCCGCTGATCCATGGGACAAAGCGGTACGCCGACAGAGGCCATGGCTCAACCCATGTGCCTGCAAGGCTGGCACGCAAGCGAGAGACGCCAGCGCGCCTTTCTCTCAGAAAAACCCGGGGCTGAGATCGAGCCCATAGGTCAGGCTGAGCACGAACACGAACAGCGCGGCGGCTGCGAACAAGGCGAGATGCCTGAGAATGAACGCGCGCGGCGAGACGCTTGCAACAACGGCTTTCTGTGCAACGGGCATGACTACTCCATTATGAAAATGATTCTTGGCTGCTCAATAAGCGGCGCCCGCATCAAGCGCCGCGATCTGCAAAGCAACTATTAAAGAGATCACACTCGCTTTGAACGGCCGTACACAACCGCACGTGATCATGACTCGCTGCGCCAAAAAAAAGACCGCGCTCCCGAAAGGGAACGCGGTCCAGGCAGGCTCGGAGAAAACGAGCCTGCATCACCTTGGCTTGATGTTGGCTTGTGGCGTCCCCAGATCAGCGGGCGCTGCCCGTCGTGACGTCAGCCGTCTTCACCTTGCGCGGCGACAGAACGCGGGTCTGGTGGACCGAAGCGACAGTAGTGGGCGCCGAGGCCTGCTGCTCGACATGCGCTGCACCGAGCACGCGCACCTGCATCGGGGAGACCGGAAAGCCGTTGACCTCATAAGTCGGCAGCTCGGCGGCGAAAGCCGCGGTGCTGCCCGCGATCGTCAGAATGGCGGCGGCAATCGACAGACTCTTCTTGTTCATGGGTGATGCTCCTGATGGAAGGTTCGGAGCACATCTAAGCTCATTTTGCTGCGTTGCGACATGCGTTGCTGCATTGCAACAACGCGCCCGGTGCATAGCAATATGTTTAATGCGCACAAGGCTTTGGCCGAATCACCGCCGACTGCGACATGCCACTTTTATAAGCGGCGGTCAGCCGCCGAGCACGTGTCCCCAGCCGTCGAAGACGTAGGTCTTCCAGATCACGGTTCCGTCCTGTCCCGGCTGGCTGGCACGCCTGAAATCGTCAGCCTGCTCGGCGGTCCACGTGATGATCGTATCGGAGAGCTGGTCGTGCAGGATGGCGGGCTCGGTGGGGTCGAAGGCGTCCATGGGACGAAGCGAGGAATGCGTCATGGCCGCCCAACGCGCCAACCGGCCCAAGGTTGCGAAGCGTCGGGCGCCGCACAGCACAGCTCATTTCAACGCCGTCGCCAGCGATTGCAGCTTTGCGACGAGGTTGGTGCCGAGGGCGTAGATGATCTCGATGATCGCGAGCGCGATGCCGGCTGCGATTAGGCCGTATTCGATCGCGGTAGCGCCGGATTCATCGGCAGCGAATTCGGCCCATTTGCATTTCAGTTTCATGTGCGTGTCCTTCCCAACTCTGCCGGAATCGCCGACGCGGGAGACTTGCACAGCCACAATCCAAGATTGAGTAAATTCAGTCGCCTCAAGTTGATGACAATGAATGCCGCTTTTGCGGGCCCTTTCGACTACGGCCCCTGGAACCACAATGGAACCCGCGTTGCCCGCGCGCAACACCCGCTCGAAAAGCCCGATTTCGCCGAATTGCGCCATTGCGCCGCCACACCGTCCTCCGAACAATCGACGCACGGCGTGCCTTTTCGTGCAAGACTGTTTGGCCAAGACTGTCTGGTCAAGACTGTTCGGAGAAGACGAGGTTCGACAGAACCGTTTGGAGGCAGGGATCATGAATGATCGGCGGTCTCTTCTGGTGGCGGTCTCCTGCCCCTCGGCGGTTCTCGCCGGCTGGCTGGCGCTCTCTTTGTCCGCCTATGCCCCTGCCCTTATCGAGAACAGCGGCGCGAATGCTTCCGCCGTCTCGCGCGCGAAGGATCTCAGCCGGCTTGACCTCGCGGACATCCCGCACGCTGCGGCCATCGAGGACGGCGTCGCCCTGACCGCCGATATCGCGGCCGCTGTCGCCGCGACACCGTCGATCGTAACCACTGAAGTGGCAGCGCCCGAGGCGCCAGCTCCGGCCATCAAGCTCGCCTCGGCCGACCCGCTGCTGATCTTGTCGCCCGAAGCGCCGCTCGCGCCGCAGATTTCGCCTGAGCCGACACCAGTCGCCAGCGAGGTTGCTCCGGCTCCCGCGCCGGAGCCCGTGATCAAACTCGCCTCGGCCGATCCCACCGAGATCGTGACGACGGACGCACTGTCGCCCGCGACGATCGTAACCGGCCCCGCGCCCGCGCCGAGCAAGGCCTCGCCGTCCGCGGACACGACCGCGGTCCTCGACGAATGCTACGTCATGGAGGCCTGCATCGACCGTTATCTCTGGGCGCTCTACCAGCGCACGCCCAAGGAAGATTCCGTCAAGGTCGAGGATCGCCGCGCTGTCACCGTCAAGCGCAAGGGCAAGATGGTGACCGTGATGCGCAGCTTCACGAAACTGGTCGACGAGGACTTTGGCTGGAAGGATCCGAAGGCGGCCGACCGCGCCGGCATGTCGATGATGGACTACGTCATCGGCGGCATGGACAAGAGTTTCAAGAAAAAGCTGTTTCGCACGTTGCTCGCGGCTGAGGCTGCCGGACTTTCGCCGGGCATCACCAGCGCGTTCCGCGACGACTATCGCCAGTCGATCGCGAGTGGCCTGAAGGCTGCCTCGGACCGCTCCTATCACGGCGGCAGCACGCGCGGCGGCTACGGCCACGGCATGGCGGCCGACATCGTCAGCACCAAGGGCGACAACCGCGCGCAACGCTGGGTCTCGACCGAGGTGCTGTGGAAGTGGGTCGATGCCAATGGCAAGGCGCTCGGTATCGGCCGACCCTATCTCGGCCGCGATCCCCCGCATGTCGGCCCGGTCGACGGTACGGAATATGTCTCGCGCCGAGGCACGTCGGACCGTAAGGAAGCCAGCGTCAAGCCGAGGAAGGCGCGGGCCGTGGCAAGCGCAAAGCCGCCAAAGGCGAAGGCACAGGCGACGCGCGAGCAGAAGGTTCCGGCAAAGCCGCAGAAATCAGCGCAATCGGCCGCGAAACGCGCGACCTGAGTATCACACCTTATCGTCCCGGCGTCGGCAGCGGCACGAGATGCATCTCGACGGTGCCCGCCTCCTGTGTCCGCACCAGCACTGCAAAGATGGTTTCGACCGCGAGCCGTACCGCCGCCTCGGTCGCTGTGCCCTTGGCCAGATGCGCCGCGATCAGGCCCGTGAGAAGATCGCCGGTGCCTGAGGGGCGGATCGGCAGGCGCGGCGTCGCAAAGCGCGACAACTGACCGTCGGCGCACAGAATCGTTTCCACCTGCCCTTCCGCCGTATCAGTGAGCGTGCAACCGGTGGCGACCACGTCGATGTGGCCGGTCCCGGCCAGCGCTGCGCACGCCGCGCGCAGACCCTGCGCATCCGCGATGTCGAGGCCTGCGAGCAGCCCGAGCTCGAACTGGTTCGGCGTGGTCAGATTGGCGGCCGGCAGCAGCCGGTGCCGGACCACGTCCAGGATGCCGTCGGCGACGTAGACGCGGCCATCGTCACCGATCACGGGATCGCAGAGATAGACCAGTTTTGAATTGCGGGTCAGCGCCCGCTCGACGAAATCGGCAATGACAGCGGCATTGCCGGACGAACCGAGATAGCCGGTGACGAGGACCGCGGCCTCGTCGACGAGATCACGCTCCTCGACGCCTCTCAGCAGATCTGCAACGAGCTCGGTCTCCAGCACCCGCCCGCGCAGGGTCGGATAGCGCGGATGGTTCGACAGCAGCGTGGTCGGCACCGCGGCGACATTCACGCCTTCCGCCTGCATGGCATAAGCGGCGGCGCTGTTGCCGACGTGGCCGTGGACCACCTGGCTTTGAATGGAGATGACGAGCATGAAGGAGGTCCGTAGGAGTAATCGTCAAGCGAGACAAGGGTCGCCCAGATCACGAAAAATCATATCCAAGCCCCGGCCGCAGCGCTTGCATCTTCCGCGCCAGCCGCCGACGCCCGCTCTCCTCCGACCGCGCCAGCCGGCCGGCGACCGCGACGTGATCCGCATCGCTCTTGTGCTGGTTGAGCTTGGCCTGCCCCTCGACGGTATCCACCACGAGATCGATGACGCGAATGGTGGCCAACATGGTCTCGCGCTTGTCCGGCTCCATCTGCGTCAGGTCCCAGGGCGCCTTCGGCAGCCGCGCTTCGGCGACCGCGAGTAGCGCATCGCCGTGCCCCGGTTCTCGTCGAGCCCGCGCACATGCGCCACGCCCGACAGGTGCACGGCCTCGTACAGCCAGGTCGAGACGTTGTCGCGCGAAGAATACCAGTCGTTGGAGATGTAGGCGTCATCGCCGGCAACGATCAGCAGAAAGCGCCGCACGCCATCCGCGAGCGGAACGAGCGGATTCCTGGCGGTGAAATGGATCTGGACGATCGCGCGCCCCTCACGTTGTTCCAGCACGAAGGGCACATGCGAGGCGCGCGGACCGCGCTCATCCGCCGCGACGATCATGCCGAAGCCGCGCTGGGTCGCGAATTCCAGCGCTTGCTGCTCCTCGATGCGGAATTGGGGGCGGAGGACATGCATGGCGGGGCGCTCGTTAGCGGGCTGGAGGACAGATCGAGGCTAACTCATGATCCGGTCAGATCAGAAGCGATATTGGCCCGCAAACGCGGATGTCAGGAATGATCTCGCCGCCGCGCAAGCTCATCGATATAGGCGCAGAACATGTCGGCCATTGCGTCGGCATGACGCGCGATCTCCGCCTCGTTGCGCGGTGTCTCCGAGAACTGCTTGCCGACCTCGCTCAGCGTCGTCTTGATCAGCTCGCCGGCAAGCTCCCGCGTCGCATCCGGCGCCTTGGGCAGGGCCTCCCGCATGAAGGCCGCGACGATGCCCTTACCGGCGGCCCGCGCGTCGTGAGCTTCGGGCGCATCGCGATAGAGCGGCGCGGCGTCGCTGAGCGCCGTGCGGATCGCAGCCTCCTCGCACTCGGAGCGAATGAAGGCGTGGACCAGCGCGCGCAGCCGCACCAGTGGCGGCTTCGCCCGGTCCGCCAGGATGCCGCGCAGGAGCTCGCTCGTGCACCGCCACTCGTCGCTCTGGAGGCGGAACAGGATCGCCGCCTTGTTCGGAAAATATTGATAAAGCGACCCGACGCTCACCCCGGCTCGCTCGGCCACCCGCGCCGTCGTGAAGCGCTGTGCCCCCTCCTTTGCCAAGACCTGAACAGCCGCGTCCAGAATGGCCGCCACCAGCTCGTTCGAGCGGGCCTGCTGCGGCTGTTTTCGTGAGGAAACTGAACGGCTTCGGCGATCGGCCATGGGCCCTCGGACAATGCGAATAGCGAATGCGACGAATTAGTCGTATTTCAATTCTCACGCAAGCACTCGCCTCTCGGCAACATCTGGAGAGTACACATGACCACCCCGACCATCACATCACTTGCGCCACTGCTCGATCGTCTGTTCGACCAGGACGAAGCCGCGCGCGGCGCGATGCGAGCCGCCTTCGCCGATGTGACCGACGCCGACCGCGCACGGATGATGCGGAGCAAGACTGCTTACCGCGACCTCTACGGGCGGCTGAAGGACGCACCGCTCGCGGTCTCCCGCGAGACCGGTCACCTGCTTTACATGCTCGCACGCAGCTCCCGCGCCAAAGCGATCGTCGAATTCGGCACCTCGTTCGGCATCTCGACCCTGCACCTTGCCGCGGGCTTGCGCGACAATGGCGGCGGCCGCCTCATCACCAGCGAATTCGAACCGTCCAAGGCGGCCCGGGCGCGCGAGAACCTCGCGGCCGGCGGGCTGCTGGATCTCGTCGAAATCCGCGAAGGCGACGCGCTGAAGACGCTTCAAGTCGATCTGCCTGATACGATCGATCTCGTGCTACTCGACGGCGCCAAGGCGCTCTACCCCGATGTCCTGGATCTGGTCGAAGGCCATCTCCGGCCAGGCGCGATCATCGTCGCCGACAACGCCGACGACAGCCCTGACTATCTGGCGCGCATGCGGATGCCCAGAAGCGGCTACATGTCCACGGCCTTTGCCGAGGACGTCGAACTCTCCGTGCGGATCAACTAACGCCAAGACCAATGAGCCGCCGCGCGAACCATCGCGCGGCGGTTTCGTGCGGCGCTCCTTCGTGTCGCAGGCTCGTCACTGACACGTGATAGCTGGACCCGGGCAAACGTCATATTCCCCGTACCGTGCGGTATCTTTCTTTGCACAATACGCCCGAGCCCGTGATGACTTCCGCCTTCAATGCCTACGCAGCGCTTGCCCTCGCTATCGTCCTCGAGGTCACGGCGTCCGCCTTCCTCCAGCAATCCGTGCAGTTCACGCGGCTGTGGCCGACACTGGCGATGGTGCTGTTCTATGTGGCCTCGTTCTACGCGCTGTCGGTCGCGATCCGGGTCATCCCCCTGATGCATCGCCTATGCGATCTGGGGCGGGGTCGGCATCATCCTGACTGCAACGATCTCCTTCGTGCTGTTTCGCCAGATGCTCGACGCTGCGGCCTTCGTCGGCATCGCGCTGATCGTGTCCGGAGTGGTGGTCATCAACCTGTTCTCGGCGACCACGGTGCATTGATGCCGGCAAGCACGGTGTTCACCGGCAAGGCCTTCGGCTTCGCGACGCCCTTCCGGCAGCCGACCCACGCCTACTGGCTTTGCGACGGCTTGGGCGCACGCGGCCCGGATCGCTTCGCGCCAGGCTTGGCCGCAGCTCGCGGCGGCGCCGTGTCGACCGATTCCAGATAGGCGGCAAGCGCCTTGGCTGTGTCCGAACTGGTTGCGTAATGGTCCTTCAGAAACCAGGACAGCGTCAGGTTGAAGCGCCCCTTGGCAAGACCGCGCGGGCTGCGATGGCAGGTCGCGCACCCATCGGCGAAAAGCTTTTGCGGCGACTTGCCGGCATCGAGATTTTGCGCCACGGCAACCGTCGCCGTCAGAACGGCGGCCGCCGCAAGAGTCATCGTTGGAAGAGTCATAAGGGGCGCGATCACGCCGCGCCCCAATCGAAATGGCGAAATCAATGTCTTGCCCAGCCCGTCTTGCGGTCAGGCCGCCAATAGCTGATCGAACTCGGGTGGCGCGTAGGCCTTGCCGTCCTGGTCGGTGATAACGACCTTCCACCCCTCGCTTGCCCAAACCTTTGCCTTCGCCACGATGAGCAAACGGCTCTCGCGGGCAAAACTGCACTTCTCATTGTCGCGTTCTGCGATCATCTTGTAGGCCAATGCGCATCCCCTTAGCGTTGCCTGCACCCGCTCTCGTCGTGGCAGCGGGCTTTGGCGGCAATTCGCCGGGAGCGTGGCAATTTGGTGCCATCCGCGGCAGCATTGTGCCTGGTTCCGATTACGAAAGGAGCTTTTCGTGCGCCGCATCATGAATGCGATCCTGCTTGTCGTGGGCTGCCTTGGTGCGGGCCTGCTTGGCGCGGCGCCCACAGCGGCTCAGACCTACGATCCGCGCCATCCCGTCTGCATCGAGATCTACACCATCGACGGCCGCAGCATCGATTGCAGCTTTGCGACGATCGCGCAGTGCGCCGCGACCGCCTCCGGGCAATCCGCCCAGTGCTACGCCAATCCCTATGCGACGCAGAGCCGGCAGTTGAGCCCGGTTCCGTCGCCGCCGCGACGAAGCCGATAGCATCAGGTCTGCGCTCCGATCAGTGGACGCGAATGATGTGGGGGCGGCCAAGATCGATCAGCCCCTGCACCGCGGAGAGGCGGTCGTCGAGGGCTGCGATGGTCAGCAACAGATTGTTGCGGCGTTCGTCGAGAAGGCCCATCTCGGCGCCGGAGAGTTTGGTGCTCGATCGCTCCTTGTGAATCACCTCGAGAGATTGGCGCAATCCGGCAATCAGGCCAGACAGCTGCTTGGCTTCCTTGGTCATCGACCTCTTCGCGACATTATGGCGGCGCGTCTCCGCCTGGTTCTGTCTCATCGTCGTCATCCTCCCGTGCCCCGCTGCCCCGAGTGGAATGCTTACAGCTTTGAGTAGACATATTACGATCGATGAAATCTGCCCGCGAAGAAACTTCTTAAATTGTATGGGCAAGGAACCCGCTCGGGCCTCAGCAGAAAGCCCGGCGCGAGGGCCGGGCTTTCGTTGGCAACGCTAGTGCTTCTGGTGCCCGCCACCGGGACCGCCGGCCGGCGCACCGCCGCCGCGCGGCGCGGCGTTGATGTGAGGAGCGCCGCCACCGCCATGAGGCATCGCAGGCGCAGCCGTGCGCGGCGCCGGCATTTGGGCATGAGCGTTCATCGGGGAGCCGTGGCTCACATTAGGCTGGGCCACATGCGGCATCGCGGGCCGGCTTGCGGGAGCTGCTGAGACACGCGGCGCCTCATGCGGGCGCACCATCGGCTGGGCATGCAGGGCCGCGCGGTGTGCGGCCTGCTCGTGCATGATGCGGGCCTGTGCATCGTGCGGATTGCGGCCCTGAAGATTGGTCCGCTCATGCGCGATGCGGTCGCTTCGTCCCGCACGGCTCCGGTCCGTCGCAGTCGCACTCTCGTGCCTGGCCATCGCGGCGGCGGGCCGTGAAGTTATGGCATCACGACCGGAGACCGCGGCCGCGCCCTTGACACTTTCCTTCGCATTTTCCCTGGCATTCGCACTGTTGCGCCCGAGTGCGACCGCCGCATCGCGCGTTGCCGCGCGGCCGATGCGAGCCGCGCGCGGATCGATCGTCATCCGCGTCGCTTCGCGCTGATGCGAGGTCCAGTAGCTATTCCAGTGGGCATGCCGCCGATACCAGGGCCGCCCCTCATAATAACTTGACCAGTACGAGGTCAGCACGAAGGGGACGATCGGCACGTCGATCTCGTCGACATAGTCGGGGAGATAGACGTAATGATTGCGGTAGAGATATTCGAGATATTGCGACGACACCCAGCCACGGTCATCCGAGAAGCTCACGTCGCACCAGGCTTTGCCGCGCAGGCAACCATGGATATCGACGCGGGCGCCGCTCGGGGACGCGATCGACCAGCGGAAAGCCCGAACCCGGCCCGGCGCGCAGGCCGGTCGAGACGGTGACCATACCCGGAGCGGCCAGCGCGGCCGTCGGGGCGAGCAGCAATGCGGCTAACAACACGCTTCGGAATTTCATGGCGTAGTCCTCCTCTTTCGAGTCGGAACGCGCAAGCGGAACAGGCGTTCCGCGAACGAAGGTCTCATCCGTCGAAAGATCGAGACGAATGCCGCGCGCGGTTCAATATTCATTCGCCGTTCATCGACATCGCGCGCACGCGCGAGTGTGTGCGCCGCCGTCCCGTCAGTTCACTTGCTGCATAAAACCGTCGAAGTACGCAGCAAGCGCAGCAAAATGATCGAGCGGCAGCACGGTCGCGACATACTGATCCGGCCTCACCAGGACCATGCAGCCAGCCTTACGATCGATACCGCGCATCGCGAAAACGTCTTGGCCATTCTTGGGGTCCGGACAGAACATTTTCTCGTAGTCGATCAGGCCGTACCGGCCCTTGCGCGGAAGCAACAGCGCGGGCATCGCCTCGACGGCGAGCTCGCGATGATCCTGCTGGAAGACCGCCCGCAGGTCGATCACGCTGTCGATGTCGGCGGCCACGGGCGTGTAACGCCGGACCGGCGACTCCCGCGCCTCGGAGAGAAAATTGCACAATGCGCGTATAGCCGAGCCGGCTGTTGCCGGATTCTCAGCGCTGGAGAAAGCGTAGATGCGAAAGCGGCCATCCGCGGACGCTGCGTGACCGAGATGCACCGGCTTGGCATCCGCAAGCCGGATCACGGGTGCGGAATGAAAGCGCGTGCCGATGACGAGGCCTTGCGCGAGCTGCTGGTGGGACGTCGCTCCGGTCAGAACCGACGGGCGGTAATGCGTCGCCGTGCCCGCGGTGTAGCGACCGTGCCTGACGAAATAGTCCTGCGTCCTGGCGGCATCGGCGCCGCCGGCCTTGGCGGCGGACGCAAGAATCCCAGCCCATTCGCGGTCGAAATCGATCAGCTCTTTCGCAACGGCCTGGCGCTCGGCCGAATAGGAATGCAGCAGGATTGGCGCAGACTGCTTCCGCAAAACGGCAGCGAGCTTCCAGCCGAGATTGAAGGCGTCTTGCATCGAGACGTTCATGCCCTGCCCCGCCTTCGGGCTGTGGGTGTGGCAGGCATCGCCGGCGATGAAGATCCGCGGCAGACGCCTAGCGATCTCGGTCCCCGGCACGTCGTCGAACTTGTCGGTCAGTCGCTGGCCGATCTCGTAGACCGACCACCACGCGATCTCCTTCACATCCAGCGTGTGCGGCTCGAGGATCCGCTGCGCCTTCGCGATCACGTCATCGGCGGTGATGTTGCGATTGGCGACGCGCTCGCCGATGTCGAGCTTGGCGAGCTCGACATAGAGGCGGACCATGTAACCGCCCTCGCGCGGAATGATCAGCAGGCTGCCGTCCTTCGCCGACTGGATCAGGGCCTTGAAGCGGATGTCCGGAAAATCGGTCACCGCCAGCACGTCCATCACGCCCCAGGCATGATTGGCGGAATCGCCGAGCAACTCGCGGCCGATCGATTTGCGCACTGTGCTGCGGGCGCCGTCGCAGCCGACGACGTAGCGCGCCTTGATCGTCTCTATCTTGCCCTCGTTCTCGGCATCGAGCCGTTCGAGCCGCGCCGTCACGGCATGGTCGGCGGGACCCGCGGCCGGATCGACCTGAAGGTCGAGCAGGCGCCGGCCGTAATGGGGCTCGAGGCTGGCGGGCGCTTTGCGCATGACGTCGAGAAAACCGTCATGAATGCGCGCCTGGTTGAGAATGACGTGCGGGAATTCCGACAAGCCGTCCTCGACGTCCTGCACCCGGCCGCTGCGGACGATATGTTCTGGCAGCCGCTCGTCCGGCTTCCAGAATGTCGTCTCGTTCACCCAACAGGCTTCCTTGAGGACGCGCTCGCTGAATCCGAAGGCGTGGAACATCTCCATGGTGCGGCATGCGATGCCGTCGGCCTGCCCGACCAGCAAGCGGTCCGGCTTCTGCTCGACGATGCAGGTCTTGATGTCATCAAACTGCGCAAGCTGGGCCGCAAGCGTCAGGCCCGCAGGACCACAGCCGACGATGAGGACATCGACCTCTTCAGGCACGGCGCCCGTTGCGCCAGAAGGCTGAATGCGCGCGGCGGGATCTGCGATTTCAGGGTCGCCCGGCTGAAATCCATTGAGATGGAATTGCATGAGCACCTCTCCCGCCGATGTTCTGTTTGGATATTGCTCAGTATGCTGACTATCAGTATACTTGTCAACGATCCCGGCCGTCCTACCCCAACGGAGAAATTCGGTGAAAGACAACAACGACATGCCCGGACATCTGGCGCGCCGTTTCCAGCAGATCGCGGTCGCGGTGTTTCTGGCCGAGGTCGAGGATGCCGGCTTCGACCTCACGCCGGTGCAATACGCCGCGCTCGCGACCATCAAGGCCAATCCGGGGCTCGACCAGGTGACGCTCGCAGGATTGATTGCCTACGACCGCACCACCATCACCGGCGTGATCGACCGCCTCGTGCAGAAGGGGCTCGCGGAGCGCCGCGCCTCGCGCCGCGACCGTCGTGCCCGCGAGCTCGAGATCACCGACGAAGGCCGCCGCACCCTGCGCAAGATCACGCCGGCCGTCGAATCCGCGCAACGCATCATGTTGCGTGGCCTCAGCGCGAAGGAAGGTGAGGATCTGATGCGGCTGTTGCACAAGGCCATTGCCGCCGGTAACGAGCTCAGCCGCGCCCCGTTACGCGAGGTGCAGGCATAGAGCGTTTTCGAGCGAAGGGGCACCGCTTCGCGTCAAGAAAGCGCGCCACGACAGAATGCCCCGTAATTCTACCCCTCATTGTCGCAGTATCGCGAAACCAGGAACTAACCTTCGGCTGTTACGGTCGGCGGCATTCGGCGTTTAACGCGCGATTAACTTTGCCGGTCTGGAGTTTCGGATGTTCAGGTTCCTCATTGCGGCGGCGGCGATCGCGCTCTCGGCCGCTCCGGCGCTCGCGAATGGCCATGGCGGCGGCGATGCCCCTCCTCCGCCGAAGCCCGCGACCTCACCGGCGAAAGTGATCCTGACCAAGCAGGGCCCCACGCTCGTCGACCTCAACGGCATGACGCTCTACTATTACGAGCGCGATACCACGGGCAAGACGTCGAACTGCAACGGGAAATGCGTCGAGAGCTGGATTCCGCTCTCCGCAACAGCCGATGCCAAGGCGATCGGCGATTTCACCGTGATCAACCGCAACGACGGCAGCAAGATGTGGGCATATCGTTATCGTCCGCTCTACACCTCGCCGGCAGACAAGGCGCCGGGCGAGGCCAACGGCAATGCCACGACGCTGCAATGGCGCATCGCCCGTCCCGAGAACTAGGGCGACCTCACCCGCGCCAGCTGGGCCGCGCCTCGACCTGCGCGTTCTGTCCGGGCGGCAGCACCACGACCATTGAATTGAGCTTCACGCGGTCATAGAGATCGATCACGTCCTCGTTGCGCATCCGGATGCATCCGGACGAGATCGCCTGCCCGATATATTCCGGCTGGTTGGTGCCGTGGATGCGGTAGAGCGTGTCCTTGTTGCCGGCATAGAGATAGATGCCCCGCGCGCCGAGCGGATTGGCGGGACCGCCGGGCACGCGCGCCGGATAGGGTCCGAGCCGCGCCTGGATGTCCGCCGTCGGAACCCAGTCCGGCCATTCCGCCAGACGACCGACCCGCGCGACCCCGGAGAACGCCATGGCTTCCTCGCCGACCGCAACGCCGTAGCGGATCGCCTTGCCTTCGGGCAGCACGAAATAGAGATAGCGCGCATCGGTATCGACCAGGATCGTGCCCGGCTGCTCCTTGCGCGGATAATCGACGATGTGACGGAGATATTGCTCGGGCACGTTCGCCTGCGCGTACGGCGTATGCGCCAGCAACTGCCGGTCGCGCGGCGTCATGCTCGCATCTGTCGATGGCGAAAGCGTTGTCTGCATGCAGCCGCCCAACGGAAGCATGGCAAGGACGAATAGAACGAATAAGGATCTTGGCACCGCCGGCCCCGATAGCGATAGCAGCACCCCCAGCAACACCAGATGCTGCCAAAATCGTGCTGAAAACAAGGCATAGCGGAACTATTGCGCGTGTTTGATCAACCGGGTTCCATCACCACAAACGGCGCAAGAGCGTCGCACAGTCTCCATCCCCTCGCCTTGCTTTGGTCAAACCCGGCTGGACTCGTGCGTCATGTGCTCGGGCCTCGGGGAATTGGATGGGCTCACCTCACGGATCTGCTCGCGCGAATGCGGACGGCCAACGCTTCAACTACTCAACAACTGGGCTTCAAAACACCCAGGCTTCAAAGGAGCTGCGATGCTCGCGACGCTGAACTCTCGGCAAATCGTCGATGAGATCGTGAAGGACACGGTCACGAACAACGACCCGCACGACGCCGTGCAGATTTCGCCTGACATTGTGCTGGCCTCGCGCCCTCTCAGCGTCGCGCCCGCGCTCGCGCCTGAGATTACGGCCCGTCCGGAGGCCAAGATAGATCCGGCGTTCACGCTGAAGTCCAGAACGAATCCGGAGCCGAAGTTCAGTCCCCTCGTGGAGCCGCAGGCGGCAGCGCCCTCGGTCGACACCGCCGTGCGCGTCGCGGCCAGTGACGGTCTCAGCCGGCAGAAGCGCTCCTCAGCCGGCAAATGGCTGCGCGGCGCGTTCGTCACGATGCTGTTTGCGGGCGGAAGCGCGGCCGCCACTGTCGCCTGGGAGAAACATGGCGACACCGCAAGACAGATGCTCGCCGAATGGACCCCGGCATTGTCGTCGCTGCTGCCGTCGACCTCGCACACGGCACCGGTCGCCGCCGCACAAGCCGCGGCGCCTGCGGACCAGGCTGCAACGGATCAAGCCGCAACGGACCAAGCAACCGATCAATCTGCGGCTCCGCCCGCAACCCAGCTTGCAGCAGCGGTGCCCGCGGCAGCACAATCCGATCCTGTACAATCGGTGCAGTCGATGACGCGCGATCTCGCCGCGATGGCGCAACAGATCGAGCAGCTCAAGGCCAACATCGCCGAGTTGAAGGCCGGGCAGGAGCAGATGGCACGCGAGATGGCGAAGCCACCCGCGCCGAAGCCGGTGGCCGATGCCAAGCCGCGCATCGATCCGCGCGCGCAAATGTCTGCGCTGCCGCCGCGACCCGCGGCGCCGCCGGTTCGCAAGCCCAAGCCGGTCGTGTCGCACACCTACATGCCGGCTTATTCGCCCGCGCCGCTCGCTCCGCCGCCGCCTTCGCAGGCTGCCGCAGTCCCACCGCCAGCTGCCATGACGACGCAAGCCGTTGCCGACGACGACGGACCTGTCGTACGCCCGCCAATGCCGCTGCGCTGAACGATCGTCACGCGATGACACGAAAGCGTCGCGCCAGCGATGCTGTCCGAGTCGATATGATGCGTTGACTCCGGATGACTACGGGACGCGGCGCTTCGATCGTTCTCGATCAAGAGAAAAGGCCGTCGGGATTTATGCCGGCGGCCTTCTCTTGCAGCTGCCGGTTCCCGGAGCCCGGTTCTGCTGCAATTCCATGCCTCATGATCACGCCGACATATTTAATAAAATCTTAACACGCTTGAATGCTGCACATCATTTCTGCGCCATAAGCACAGAGATTGCGCGCGCCGTTCATTCGATAAACATCGACTCAGTGGTACCATCTATCATGTGTTGAAACGTCCACCCGAAGCTCAATTCGTCACACCGGGGAATTCGGATGCCCTACTATTCCTTCGATCTCGTGGTTGGTGAAGAGTTCAAGAACCAGGGCGGCATCATCCTCGAAGACATCGAGGTCGCCTCCGATCGCGCCGTTCAACTGGCCACCGAGCTGTCGCAGGTGAAGCCCGAGCTGCAAAGCAAGGGTTGCGCTGTGCGCGTCACCGACCGCGATCACAAAGAGGTCTATCGCACGCCGCTCGATCCGGTGCCGGCCTGGCGGCGCTAGCCCGCGGGCCGTCTTCGCAGCCGCACGCTATCCCCATTGCGGAGCGGCGCGGCAGCCGCTAGCCTTCCCGAAAATTCGGGGAGGTACCAAGGATGCGCACTGGTTTTCTGATGGCGGCCCTGTTGCTGCTGGCGGCGCCGGCCCAAGCGGCCGACCATCCACGTTCGACCTATGTCACTTTGGTCTTGCAGGCCTTCGCCGCCAAGGTCGAATGTCCCGGCACGGATGTCGTCTACCAGGATCTGGTGCAGAAGGCGGAGCAGATGCAGCTGCCCGAAGGCACCACCGAGAAGGTCCGCAAGGCAATCGCGTGGATGCACACCGGCGGCAAATTGGGCGAGAAGCAGGACGACGATCTGATGGCCGAGGTCGCGGTGGCCACCCAGGCGACCGACCTCAACCAACGCCGCCTCGGCATGCCCAGCTGGTGCGAGGCCCAGAAGACCAACCTCGCCGGCCTGATCCGCAGCAAGGGCGGCTAGCGTTGTCGCGCGGCGTTAAGCACGCCGCGCCGGAACTTTTGCTTCGGCCAATAATCGTCACAATCCTCGCCAGCATGCGGCTCTCTTCGAATTCGAACAAGGGAGCCCCATGCGGATCAACCATGTCCTTCTCGCCGTGGCGTTTGCCGTCGCTACGATCCTGACTGCGCCCGTGCTGGCGAAGAATTCCGACGCCCAGAAGGGTGAGGACAAATCGACCTCGTCGTCATCGTGCAGCGCTTATCAGCAGGCGCCGGACGGCTCGTGGGAGCCGCTGCCCTGCAAGGAAACGGGCGAGCGCTCCCAGCCGCAGACGCAGCATCGTACGTCGCCGCAGGGCGCCGACCGCGGGGAGCGTTGAACGCGCGGGAGTGTCAGCTCTGGTGCGGACCGCGAATGATCTTCATCGCGTCGGCGAGGTGACGCCACTCTTTGGCCTCATCGGCCTCGCCGCGGCCCTCGCAAGCCCTGGCCTGTTCCGCGGCCTTCGCGATCGCCGCAAAACCGTGCTGTTCCAACATCTGGCGCGCGACGGTGTGGACCTGGACCTCGGTCATCATGGGCGTTCTCCCGTTTGACGAAACCGCGGTGCATCGCGCCGCCGCGGGTTGTTCACAACGATTGAGCCCCGGACCTCGTTCCGTAGCGTTCACTCGACGCGCAAAAGGCGGCCCGCTATGCCCAGCGGACCGCCTTATCACCCACCCCAAATCGAAGCGTCCCGGCCGAGGTCCCTACCCGACCGCCACGCGCTTGCGCTCGAAATCGTTGGGCACCTCGATATCGACCTCGAGGGTCGAGACCTCGTCGCCGCGATCGAGCCGGACGATGACCTTGGTCGGGTCCAGCGTGACGTGCCTGGAGACGACCGCGAGAATTTCCTCACGCAGCACACCGAGCAGATCGGGCTGGCCGCGCAGTCCGCGTTCATGGGCAAGCAGGATCTGCAACCGTTCGCGCGCGACGGGTGCAGAGGCCTTGTTGCCGCGGAGAAGCCGAAGCAAACCCATGCTCATGCGGCCCTCCTTCGCAGCAGGCGGTCCATGAAGCCCTTGCGCTCGGTCGGCACCTGCATCGGCACGGTGTCGCCGCACAGCCGCCGCGCCGCGTCGATATAGGCCCGCGCCGGAGCACCTTCCGCGTTCGACAGCGTCACCGGCGTGCCGACATTGGAGGCGCGCAGCACGTCCTGGCTCTCCGGGATGATGCCGAGCAAGGGCGTTGCGAGGATCTCGAGGATGTCCTCGATGGTTAGCATCTCGCCGCGCGCGGCGCGCGAGGGATCATAGCGGGTGATGAGAATGTGCTTCTCGACCCGCTCGCCCTTCTCGGCCCGCACCGTCTTGGAATCGAGCATGCCGATGATGCGATCGGAATCGCGCACCGAGGAGACTTCCGGATTGGTGACGATCACGGCCTCGTCGGCAAAGCGCATCGCCATGGAGGCGCCGCGCTCGATGCCGGCAGGGCTGTCGCAGATCACCCAGTCGAAACGGCTGCGCAGATCGTCGATGACCTTGCCCACGCCCTCTTCGGTCAGCGCGTCCTTGTCGCGGGTTTGCGAGGCCGGCAGCAGCCAGAGGTTCTCCAGCCGCTTGTCCTTGATAAGGGCCTGCGGCAGCTTTGCGACGCCCTGCACCACGTTGATGAGGTCGAACACGACGCGGCGTTCGGCCCCCATCACGAGGTCGAGGTTGCGCAAGCCGACGTCGAAATCGACGACCACGACCTTTTCGCCGCGTTGCGCGAGCGCAGCTCCCAGCGCGGCGGTCGTCGTGGTCTTGCCGACGCCCCCCTTGCCTGACGTCACGACCAGTACCTTGGCCATCTCTCAAATCTCCTTCTGGTCAGTTCAGCGCAGTAATTCGCATGGTGTTGCCCTGGAGCCAGGCCTGAGCCGGCTTGCCGCGCAGGGCCGCGTCGATATCGTCGGCGGTCTGGTAAAAACCATCGATTGCAAGCAGTTCGGCCTCGATCTTCTGACAATAGATGCGTGCGCTCGTGTGACCGTTCACGCCTGCCATGGCACGGCCGCGCAGCGCGCCGTAGATGTGAATGGAGCCGCCGGCAACGACCTCGGCGCCGGAGCCCACAGAACCCAAAATGGTGACGTCGCCTTCGGGGAAGATCACGGTCTGGCCGGAGCGCACGGGGCTTTCGAGCAGCAGCGAAGTCGGCTTGGTCTCGACCTTTGCCTCAACCTTCTTGGGTGCACTCGGCTCGACCACGCAGCTCCGCCCGCCTGACAGCAGCGGCGGCATCATGGGGGTCAGCCGGCCCTCCTCCACGCCCTCGATCCCGAGCACGCGGATGTTGCGGTCCTGAAGGCTGGTGAGCAGATGGCCGATGCCGGACTGGCTGAGATCGACCGAGGACAGGTCGATCACCACGGGGCGGCCGGCGAAGAAGCCCGGCGAGCGCGCGATGGTGGTGTCGATCTCCTGCAGCCAGTCCTGGATGGGAACCGTCGGCACGAACACGAAGGCCACATAGGAGCGCCCGCGCAGGCGAACCATTTGGCGTTGAGGTTTTACTGCAGCCTCCATAGCGGCCGACTCGTTCCCTGTTATTGAATGGTTAACGATGCCGCCGATATGGTTAATGGCTGGTTAATTTCTCCGTGCGGTTACGTGAGTGGTGGGCCGCGATGAGCCGGCGGGCATTGGGCGAGCGTCAGGCAGACGCTCTCGCCCAACGCACTGCTGTCATCGCCCGCGAAGGCGGGCGATCCAGTACTCCGAGACGGTAGTGGGCAATCGACAGGCGGCGGCGTACTGGATGCCCCGCCTGCGCGGGGCATGACAGCGACATGCGGGGCGAGCGCTTGCCCCCCTACTTCTTCACCTTGCTCGCATCCATCTTGATGGTCGGATCGAGCATCTTGGTCGTGAACGCCGTTGTGACGTCGAACGGCTTCTCCATGCCGAGATAGGTCTGGACCAGATCGTAGTCCTTCTTCATCCGCTCGCCGTCGATCCAGCCGAGCGCCTTCGTCGTCGTGAATTCGTCCGTCATCAGGAACTTGATGCGCTCCCACTGGCGCTCCTGGTTCTCCTTGTCGAGACCGGAGACCTGGTCGAGCAGCGCCTTCAGGCAGGGCGCGGCGTCGGCAACGCAAGTCGCGAACGCCTTTTGCGTGACGCGGACGAACTCCTCGACCAGTTTCGGGTTCTTCTGCAGATAGCCGCCGTTGACGATCAGCGAATTGCCGTAAGGATTGAGCCCGATGTCCTTCCAGTTGACGTAGCCGAGATCGGCTCCGAACTCGATCACCTTCAAATCGTGCTCGTTGTAGAAGTCGCTGATGATGTCGACGGTATGGCTCTTCAGCGCGGCGATCTTCGCCGTCGGTCCGACATTGACGAAGCCGACGGAGTCGGGGGCAAGCCCTGCAGCCTTTGCGAAGGCCGGCCACATCACGCGCGAGGCGTCCCCGGGCGGATTGCCGATCTTGTGGCCGGCAAAATCCTTCACCCCGTTCACGCCGTAGCTCTTCAGCCAGTAGAAGGTCTGGCCGGTGTTGGCGTAGACGCTCATCACGGCAACGGCGTCAGCCCCCTTGCTCTTCGCCACCAGCATGGTGGCAAGATCGGCGACGCCGAAGGGCGAGCCCCCGGAGCCGACCTTGGCGGCGGAGACACCGGAGCCCTTGCCGACCTCGATGGTCAGATCGATGCCCGCCTTCTCGTACCAGCCTTGCGCCTTGGCGTAATAATACGGCGAGTGATCGGCCGTCGGTGCCCAGTTCAGGATCAGATTGACCGCCTCGCCCGCGGTCGCCGGCACGACTGGTAATCCGAGCATCAGGGCCACAGCCAGGGCCGAGCCCGCCGCCTGCAAACGCTTCATCGCATCTCTCCTCGTTGCCCGCGACCGGCTTGTCGCTCTCCCCCTGTGAGGATACCAATGCAACAAGGCCGCCCTCAACTTGTCAACTGTTTGGTTGGAAATGCCCGCAAAACGTTCAGGCGACACCGTGCCGCAGCGGCGCGACCCGGTCGCAACCCGCAGGAAGCTGCTCACCGCGGCGCGCGAGGAGTTCGCCCGGCACGGCTTTGCCGGTGCCCGCGTCGACGAGATCGCGGAGCGCGCCGGCGTCAACAAGCAACTCGTCTACCATTATTTCGGCGACAAGGACGCGCTCTATCTTGCCGTGCTCGAATGGGTTTACGCCGATATTCGCGAGCAAGAGCGCCAGCTCAATCTCGAAGGTCTGCCGCCGGAGAAGGCGATCCGGAAACTGATCGAGGCCTCGTTCGATTACCTTGCGGCAAACCCCGATTTTATCGTGCTTCTGAACGACGAGAACCGCGGCGGCGCCCGCCACGTCCGTGGCTCGACGCGGCTGGAGGCGATGCATTCGCCGCTGGTGAAGAGCGTGTCCCACATCCTCCACGAGGGGGTCCGCGCCGGCATGTTCCGCAAGGGGATCGACCCGATCCAGCTCTATATCTCCATCGCGGGCCTCAGCTATTTCTATCTCTCGAACACGCCGACGCTATCGGCGATCTTCGGCAAGGACCTGTCGAGCCGGGCCGCGCGCCGCGCCCGCCGCCGGCACGTCGCCGATCTCGTGCTGCATTCGCTCCGTCCGTAATCAACCAACTGGTTGAAACTTCCCTCAAGGACGGTTAGGCTTCAGACTAGGCGGCAAGGTGGCCGGCGGCAACAGGGAGCAACCGGTGACAGGAGACGGCGCCCGCAATACGCGCAGCTTTGCGATCGTCCTGATCGTGCACCTCGCCGTGCTCGTGCTGTGGCAGGTCCTGGTCGATGCCTTCCACGTGCCGAAGTTCATCCTGCCCTCGCCGCTCGCGACAATCCAGACGCTGGGAACCGCGAGCTACGCCTGGGGCGCCAATACGCTGGTGACGGCGATCGAGATCCTCGGCGGCTTTGCGCTCGGCGCATTTGTCGGCGTGGCGCTGGCCGTCATCTTCAGCTGGGCGCCGCTGATCAGCCTCGTGCTGCTGCCGCTGTTCGTGACGCTGAACATGATCCCGAAGGTCGCGCTCGGCCCGCTCCTCATCGTCTGGTTCTCCTACGGCATCGTGCCGAACATCCTGATCGCCTTCAGCATCTGTTTCTTTCCGATCCTGCTCACCACCGCGCGGGGCTTGCGCGAGGTCGAGCCGGATCTGCTCGATCTGGTCAAATCGCTGCGCGGCTCGCGCTGGACGCTATTCCGCAAGATCCAGCTGCCGGGATCGCTGCCTTACATCTTCTCCGGCATGAAGGTCGGCGCCATCCTCGCGGTGGCCGGCGCCATCGTCGGCGAGTTCATCGCCTCCGAGCGCGGGCTCGGCTACCTCATGATCCAGGTGCAGTCGTCGCTCGACACGCCCGCGATGGTGATGGCTGTTGTGCTGCTGACGCTGCTCGGCGTCGCGCTTTACGGCTTCGTGCTCGTCCTCGAACGCATGTTCGTGGTCGGTGACGCAACACCGACTTGAACGGCAAAGCCAAGACCAAGGACCACAACCATGCTCCTCACCCGCCAGACACTGCCGAAGACCATCCCCGATATCGCCGCGCTAGACGATCTGCTGTGCCAGCCGACGCAGGCATTGGTCGACGACCTCGCCAGGGTTGATGGCGACATCATGATCCTCGGCGTCGCCGGCAAGATGGGGCCGACGCTGGCGGGGCTCGCCAAAGCCGCAGCACCCGATCGCCGCATCATCGGCGTCGCCCGCTTCAGCGACGCCGGCGTCAAGGACTGGCTGCACGCGCGTGGCGTCGAGACCATCAATTGCGATTTGATGGACGAAGCAGCGATTCAGGCGCTGCCGAAGGCGCCCAACATCGTCTTCATGGCCGGCCGCAAATTCGGCGCGGAGGGCGACCTCTCGCTGACCTGGGCGATGAATGCGCACGTGCCGGCGCTGGTCGCACAGGCCTTCCCGTCGTCGCGGATCGTGGCGTTCTCGACCGGCTGCATCTATCCCTTCGTCCCCGTCGACGGCAAAGGCTCGCGCGAGGACATGGCGCCGAACCCGCCCGGCGAGTACGCCCAGTCCTGCGTCGGCCGCGAGCGCATGTTCGAGTATTTTTCGCGCAAGTTCGGAACGCCCGGGCGGCTGTTCCGCCTCAACTACGCGATCGACATGCGCTATGGCGTGCTCCACGACATCGCATCGAAAGTGCTCACGGGCACGCCGATCGACGTCAGCATCGGCCATGTCAATTTCATCTGGCAAGGCGATGCCTCGTCCCAGGCGCTGCGCTGTCTCGGGCATTGCACGACGCCGACCTCGCCAGTCAATGTCAGCGGCCACGAGATTTTGTCGGTACGCGACCTCGCAGCAAGATTCGGCACCAGGTTCGGCCGCGCCCCGGTGCTGACAGGAAACGAACAGCCGACGGCGTGGCTGACCGACACGTCCAAGGCCGTCGAGCTGTTCGGCCTGCCGGTCGTCGACACCGAGCAGCTGATCGCCTGGACCGCGGATTGGGTGTCCCGCGCCATGCCGAGCCTCGGCAAGCCCACCAAATACGAGGTGCGCGATGGACGCTACTGACGATCCGGCCATCATCAAGCTCGGCGTCGACGATGCGACCGCCGGGCTCGTGCTGTCGACGGAAGCGCACTGGAATCAGACCGAGGAGGACTGGCGTATCTTCCTGCACGATGGAATCGTGTTCGGCATCCGCGACGGCCGACGGCTGGTGGCAACCGCGGCCCTGCTGCCCTACTCCGGCAAAAACGCCTGGATCAGCATGGTGCTGGTATCAGGCACCCATCGCCGCCGCGGCATTGCAACGCGCCTCGTCGATGCCTGCCTGGAAACCGCTCGCAGGAACGGCCTGACGAGCTGGCTCGACGCAACACCCGACGGTGCTGCCGTCTATGGACCGCTCGGGTTCACGCCGACGCTGCAATTGCGCCGTCTCAAGCTGGTGAAATCCGCGTTCGCGTTCGCGCAGCCACCTTCATCCGCGACGCTCGACGCGCTCTGCGCGCGTGACCGGCGGGCTACGGGCCTCGATCGAACCGCCCTGCTCTCCAACTTCGCTCAGCGTCCCAGCTCACGCATCGTCGCCGCGAACGGCGCCATCGCGCTGGTTCGCGACGGACGCACCGCGCGCCATATCGGCCCGCTGTTTGCCGACGACACGGCAGCCGCGCTGACCCTCGTCGAGGCAATCGCGCGATCGGAGACCGGGCCGCTGCTCCTCGACGCCGTCGCGTCGCAAGCCGCGTTCCCTGAAGGATTGACCGCATCGGGCTGGAGCATCGAACGGCCGTTCCAGCGCATGCGGTTCGGCCCCGCCACTGCCGCCGGTGAAGACATGCCATTCGCCGTCGCCGGCCCTGAATTCGGATAGGACATCATGCACCACAGCCAAATCAACAGCGAGATCCGCAAGCTGATCGCCGACGGCACCGTGCTGCCGGCGCATCCCCTCGCGCTCACCGCTGAACGCCAGCTCGACAAGAAGCATCAGCGCGCGCTGGCGCGCTATTACATCGACGCCGGCTCCGGCGGCCTTGCAGTCGGCGTGCACACCACGCAGTTTGCGATCCGCGATGTCGGCCTCTATCGTCCCGTGCTCGAGCTCGCCGCCGAAACTGCGGCGAACTGGACCAAGCGTCCGCTGGCGCTGGTCGCGGGCCTCGCCGGTCCGACCAGGCAGGCCACCACTGAAGCTCGCACCGCGCGCGACATCGGCTACCACGCAGGGCTCCTCAGTCTCGCTGCGATGAAGAGCGCATCCGAAGACGAGATCATCGCGCATTGCACAGCGGTCGCAGCCGAGATTCCGCTGGTAGGCTTCTATCTTCAGCCGGCAGTCGGCGGCGTGGTCCTGTCGAGCCGGTTCTGGCAGCGCTTTGCCTCGATCGACAATGTCATCGCGATCAAGATCGCGCCGTTCAACCGCTACAGGACCCTTGATGTTCTGCGCGGCGTCGCGGCGGCCGGCGCGCTCGACCGCGTCGCGATCTACACCGGCAATGATGATCACATCCTGCTCGATTTGATGCTGCCGTTCGATCTGCGCGACAACGGCGTCACCACGCGGACCTACTTCAAGGGCGGTCTGCTCGGCCACTGGTCGGTGTGGACGGCGAGCGCGATCAAACAGTTCGAGCGCTGCAAGGCGGCACGGCACAAGGACAGCGTCCCGGCCGAACTGCTCGCGCTCGATGCCCGCGTCACCGATTGCAACAGCGCCTTCTTCGACGTCGCCAACGATTTTCACGGTTGCATCGCCGGCTGCCATGAGGTGCTGCGACGGCAGGGCCTGATGCAGGGCCTATGGTGCCTCGATCCGAACGAGGGCCTGAGCCCCGGCCAGAAGGATGAGATCGACCGCGTCACTCGCGAGCATACAGATCTCAGCGACGATGCCTTCGTGGCCGCAAACTTGAACAAATGGCTGGCATGAGCTCAACCCCCTTCATCAGCCTGCACGGCGTCCGCAAGGTCTATCGCAGCGGCGGAGCCGAATTCCTCGCGGTGTCCGACGTCACCATGGACGTGCAGGAGGGCGAGTTGGTCTCGCTGGTCGGCCCGTCCGGCTGCGGCAAGACAACGGTGATGAAGATCTTGGCCGGCCTGCACGACGCCGACGGCGGCACGGTGAAGATCGGCAACACGAAAAGCCCGTTCGATCCGACCCGCGACATCGGCATGGTGTTCCAGCAGGCGCTGCTGCTGAAATGGCGGACCATCCTGGACAACGTGCTGCTGCCGGCGGAGATCGTCGGCCTTCCCATGAAGGCCGCGCGCGAGCGGGCGCGCGATCTGCTCAATCTGGTGGGACTTGCCGGCTATGAGCAGAAATATCCGCGAGAGCTGTCAGGCGGCATGCAGCAGCGCACCGCCATCGCGCGCGCCTTCATTCACGACCCGAAACTGATCCTGATGGACGAGCCGTTCGGCGCGCTCGACGCCTTGACGCGCGAGCAGATGAATCTGGAGATGCTGCGGATCTGGCGCGAGAGCGGCAAGACCATCATCTTCATCACGCACTCGATTCAGGAGGCCGTGTTCCTGTCCTCGCACTGCGCCGTGCTGACCGCCGGCCCGGCGAAGATGGCCGATTATTTCCCGATCGATCTGCCCTTCCCGCGGGCTCTGCCGCTGAAGACGACGGACGCGTTCGGCGCCTATGCACGGCGCATTTACGAGAAGCTGGGTTTGGGCGCGGCTTAATTCACCGCACGATAGATGCTGTAGGGTGGGCAAAGCGAAGCGTGCCCACCATGGCGAGTCGAGCAAGCAGTGGTGGGCACGGCGCAAGTGCGCCTTTGCCCACCCTGCGGGAGTTTGCGCGATCAGGTCTTGTTGCGCATCTTGCCGAGCAGATAATTGTCGTAAAAATTCTCCGCAATCTGCGTGTAGAACAGCAGCTCTTTCATATAGGCGTCGTGGCTTTCCTTGGTGCGCTTGAAGAGGTCGCTCTTGGTGGCGAGGTCGTTCAGATGCTCCTGGGTCGCGGCGTAGCAGGCCTCCAGCACCGGCTGCGGAAAAGCCTTCAGCTCCGCGCCATTGGCGATCAGCCGCTTCAGCGCCGCCGGATTGACGCTGTCGTATTTCTCAAGCATCCAGGCGCCCGCGGCCGACGCCGCCTGGTTGACGATCGCCTGGTACTGCTTGGGCAGCGACGCCCACTTCTCGTCGTTGACGATCATGTGCAGCATGGCGCCGCCTTCCCACCAGCCCGGGAAGTAATAGTATTTGGCGACCTTCTGGAAGCCGAGCTTTTCGTCGTCATAGGGGCCGACGAATTCGACCGCGTCGATCGTGCCCTTCTCCAGCGCCGGATAGATGTCGCCGCCCGCGATCTGTTGCGGGACCACGCCGAGCCGCGCCAGCACATGACCGCCCATGCCGGCGATGCGGAATTTCAGGCCCTTGAGATCGTCGACGGTCTTGATCTCCTTGCGGAACCAGCCGCCCATCTGGGTGCCGGAATTGCCGCAGAGGATGGCATGCGCCTTGAACGGCTTCAGCGCCTCGTTGGTGAGGTCGGCGCCGCCGCCGAAATGCCACCAGGACTCCTGATGACGATGGTTCATGCCGAACGGCGCGCCGGTCGCATAGGCCAGCGCCGGCTCCTTGCCGATGTAGAAATAGAGCGGGGTCTGCGCCATGTCGACGGAGGCTGTGCTGACCGCATCGAGCGCCTGCAGGCCGGGGACGAGCTCGCCGGCCGCAAAGGTCTGGATCTGGAATTTGTTGTCGGTGGCCTCGGCAACATATTTCGCAAACGTCTGCGCGGTGCCGTAGATGGTGTCGAGCGACTTCGGGAAGCTCGACGTCAGGCGCCATCTGATCTCGGGCGCGCCTTGCGCGATCGCGGGTGCGGCAACCAGCGTCGTCGCGCCGGCGACCGCGCCGCCCTTGAGAAATGTACGGCGTTTCATGATGGGTCTCTCCCTGAACTACGTTTCAATGTATCGGCTTGAGCGCGATCTTCGCGAGCTATTGCCGTTCCTATAGCGGAATTCAAGTCGTGAGCGGTAGCCCGGATGGAGCGCAGCGCAATCCGGGAATCTCCCCAATATCTGCCGTATCGCTCTCAGAGCAGCTTGGCGCTGACGAACAGCGCGCGCACGGCGTTGGTCGCCTGCACGACGAGCATGGCGTTCTCGGCGGCGCCTTCGAGCGCCGCGACCGCGTCTTCGTGCAGCGAGCGGAATTCCATCCACTCGACCGATTTGAAATTGGTGAGGAATTGATAGGCCTGGCCGACGGTCGCGATCGCCAGCGTGTCGCCGTTCAGCTTGATCTTGAACGTCGTGCGCAGCGGGGTCTCGGAACTTTGCGGATCACTCATGGGCTGCTTCTGGACGATGACGGCTTAACGAAGGGAAAACGGCAGCCCCGCCGCGGCAGGCAAATATCAGGAGCAGATATCAGGACTCAGTGCTCGCGCGCTGCGAGGCGGTCGCCGATGGGGTCAACCTGGGCACCACGACCAGACGGTTGAACTCACCGTTGTCGTAGGCCTTCATGAACCGATCATAGTCCTTGATCGACACGCAACCGTTGGAGTCGCCACGGGGCCCGAGCATGTAATTGTGGGTGAGCAGACCGACGCGGCCGAGCGCGCTGGTGCCTTCGGTAGGCGTCAAGCGCAGTGCGCGGACGCCGTGGAACAGTTTTTCGCGCGGCTTGAGATCGTAGGTCGCGGGCGGGGTCGCGCCAACCATCCGCTGGTCGACGTGCTCCGGGTCGTCCATCAGCGCGCCCATGCCGGAATGCGCTTCGAGCGCGAGGCCGCTCGGCAGGTAGAGCGCCTTGGCCGAGATGTCGTAGACCGCGGTGCGCGAATCGTAACCGAGCGCGGCGAGGTCCGGCGCCTTGCCGAACAGGCCACTGTCGGGCGTCAGCGAGGCCAGCCTGATCTTGTCGGTGAATTTTTCGAAGAAGTTGCGGTTGTCGACCCTGGGGTTGGTCTCCGCGTAAGCCTGGCTCGAGGCGATCTGGGCCGAGATGTCGGCCTGGGGCGGGCGCGAGCGCGGCATCGGGATGGCGTCAGCACGCTGCGATTGTCTCGTCTCCTCCGACATATGCCGGTCGTCGTCGGTCAGGGTCGAGCGCCAGTCGTCGCCCTGGAGCTTCTGGGCAAGCATCGCCTTGGCGTCGCGCAATTTGAGCTGGACTGCACTCACCGCGGAGCGCTCCAGCGTCCGCAAGCCGAGCTCGCGGGCGGGCGGACTGCTGGAAGCAGAAGCGAAACGATCATCGAATGAAGGCGCATTGGACGGCGGCAGCGCGACGGTGACCAGCGAGGCCGAACCGCCGATATCCGCGACCCAGGCGGCGGCGCCCAGTGCCAGCGCGACAGCGGCCAGAGACAGCAATATCGTCTCGGCTCGCCCAATACGGCGGCGCGACAATAGCCTCTCGGCTTGTGCCCGGTCGGAAACCATCAGCTCCCCAAAATCGATCCCCGGGGGGACCCACCCCCACCCGGAGATTCTATACCAGCTACCACATTGGGAGCCAAAAGTTAGGCATAATCGCGGCCGGCAAGGCTCCGGCAAGCCATTCCAGGGTATCCTAAGGTATCCAATGACCGATCCTTTCGACCTCAAACGCTTTGTCCGGGCCCAAGACCCGGTCTACCGCGACATCCAGGGGGAGCTGACCCGGGGCCGAAAGCAGAGCCACTGGATGTGGTTCGTCTTTCCCCAGGTCGCCGGCCTCGGCTTCAGCGCCATGTCGCAGCGCTACGCCATCGCCTCCCGCGCCGAGGCCAAGGCCTATCTCGCCCACCCCATCCTCGGTCCGCGCCTGATCGAATGCACCCGCCTCGTGCTTGCCATCGAGGGTCGAACCATCAACGCCATCCTCGGCGCGCCCGATGACGCCAAATTCCGGTCGTCGATGACGCTGTTCGACGCGGTGTCCAATGAGCCCGTTTTCGACGAGGCGCTCGCCAAATATTTTTCCGGCGAGCGCGACGGCGCTACGCTGGAGATCCTGTCGAAGCTGGATCGGCCGACATAGCGCGTCGGATCAGCGCCCCTGAAAGACGGCCGCGCGACGCTCGATGAAGGACTGAATGCCCTCCTTCGCGTCGGCGCTTGCAAGCACGCGATCGCGGATTATCGGGATATAGGCGATCGCCGCCGCCTCGCCGCCTTCGATATATTTGGCCGCGGCTTCCTTGGTGACCTGGATGCCGAGCGGGGCATTGCGCGCGATGATGGCGGCGAGCGCCATCGCCCGCTCGACCTGCTCTCCCGCCGGCACGACCTCCTGGACGAGACCGATTGTGTGGGCGCGCTCGGCTGAAAACTCGTCGCAGAGGAACAAATGATACATCGCGTCACCCCAGCCGGCGCGCGACAAAAAGCGGAAATGCGCGCCCCCGAGCGGCGCAATGCCGCGCTTGGACTCCATCTGGCAGAAGCGCGCATCCTCGGCGGCGACCACGATGTCGCCGGCGAGCATCAGCTCGATGCCGATCGTGAACACGATGCCCTGCACGGCGGTGATAACAGGCTTGCGGCAGCGCTTGGCAAGGCCGAACGGATCGACATTGCCTTCCCTGATATTGCGCTTCTCCGCAGTCGGGCCGAAGAATTTCGGCATGTCCAGACCGGCGGTGAAATCCCCGCCCTCGGCGCAAACCACGCCGACGCGATAGGCATCGTTGTCGTGCAGCTCAGTCAGCGCATCGGACAATTGCTCCATCATCGCCGGCGTGAACGCGTTCTTCTTCGCGGCGTTGTCGATGATGATCTTGAAGACATGGCCGTGCACCTCGGTGCGGATCTGACCTTCGCTCATTTCGCTTCTCTCCGGATAGTCGGTGGGCAAATCAGGCCGGCGGCTGAATTGCCGCGCGGATAGCCTCGATCCGCTGCGGCGTGAACACACCGGAATCCAGGAGTTGGAGGATCGAGAGCACGCCGCCGCGCGATCCCCAGCTTCCCTCCTCGATGATCTCGAAATTGACCCACCAGGTTGGCGCAGGCGCCTGCATGCCGCAGGCCTCCGCAAGCCGCGCCAGCACATTGCGGATCACCTCCGCTCGCACCTCGGCAGGCCAGGCTGCGTTCATCACCGCGATATTGACGGTCATCACGTCGCGCGGCGTTTCCTGGTCCGACAGGAGCCGGCCGCCAATCGCCATGCAGTCGGCTGGCAGGTCATGGAAATGCACCTGAAAGCCCATTCGCGCCGCCGGCGCATGCTGGCCGATCTCGGGCGCGAGCACGGCGTCGGTCAGGCTTTCGGCGAGGCAGCGGCGCTGCGCCAGACCGAGCCGGCCGGCAGGTGCGGTCACGGTGATGATGGTCAACCTATTCCTTTCTGCGACTATGACGCACGTCATATCGCAGTGCCGCTTGCCTATGTCAATCGTCATAGTTTAGATAAAGCACAGCCAATTGCGGAAGTTCCGATGACCACCACGCGCGACAAGATGATCGCCGGCGCCGCCGACCTGATGAGCCGGCGCGGCGTCAACGCCACCAGCATGCGCGACGTCGTCCGCCATACGGCGACGCCACGCGGCTCGATCAGTCACCACTTCCCCGGCGGCAAGCAGCAGATGATCGCCGAGGCCGTAACCTTTGCCGGCAAGCAGGTGTCCATTCCCCTGGAGAGGGCCATGAACGAACGCGGCGTGATCGGTGGCTTGCGAGCTTTCGTCGCATCGTGGCGCCGCCAGCTGGAAGCGACCGGCTTCGAGGCCGGCTGCCCCGTGCTCGCGGTCGCCGTCGACCGCTATGTCGGAGAAGCCTCCGACAGGGACGACGAGACGGCGCAGCAGCACCTGCTCGATCTTGCCGACGGCGTGTTCGCCGATTGGCGACAGATCATGCGCTCAGCCCTCCTGCGCGAGGGAGTGGCCGCCGAACGCGCGGAGCGGCTTGCAACGCTGGTCGTCGCCTCGATCGAAGGCACGGTCGCAATGTGCCGTGCAAATCGCAGCGCCGACACGCTCGATCAGGTGCAAGAGGAGCTGGAGACGGTCCTGTCCTCCGCCCTCGCCCGCACACCAGGATAGAATGGAGACGCACCGATGGATCTCTCCCGACAACGCGAACTCGCCCGCCATCTCGCCGATTTGCGCCGCGAGGGCCGGCAGCAAAGCGGCCTCGAGCAGCGGCTGGTGCCGCCGGATGCCGACACGGCGTACCGCATCGCGCGGATGGTGGAAGAAGAATTGGGCTGGGACGTCGTCGGCTGGAAGATCGCCGGCATGAAGCCCGGGCTCCAGCGCCAGCTTGGCATTTCCACGCCGATCTATGGGCGGGTGTTCGCGCCACTGATCAAGACCTCGCCCGCGAGCGTGGAACACGTCAAACAATGTAGTCCGATTCCGGAGGTCGAGTACCAGGCCCGGCTCGGCGCCGACCTGCCGCCGCGCGCGAAGCCCTATACGGTGGAAGAGGTCGACGATGCGGTCGCTTCGCTGCATCCCGGCATCGAGCTCGCCGAATGCCGCTTCGTCCACGACGCGGCGTTTCCCCCGATGCCCGCAATCATGGCCGACGGCTCCGGATCGGGAACGATCGTGCTTGGAGAGCCCATCGCGGACTGGCGCAAACGCGACATTGCCAATCAGGAGGTCGTCCTGAACTGCAACGACGCCGAGAGGCGCCGCGGCAGCGCTGCAGAGGCGATCGATCATCCGCTGGTGCCGCTCGCCTGGCTCGCCAATGAGCTGTCACGAACCGGCATCGGCCTCAAGGCCGGCCAGACCATCTCCACCGGCACGCTGACGGGCATGCTGCGGCCGAAGCGGGGCGAGACTTACGTCGCCGATTTCGGTCCGCTCGGAACCGTAAGCGCGACCTATGCCTAGACGGACAGACTCAGCGCGCGGCTGCCCGCGGCCACCAGCGTAAACCCGGGATTAACATCGCCTGCCTATTGTCGCTGCAAATAATCTCCCGCGCCAGTTGCCGGACAGAATCATGAAAATCGGTACGCTCCTGACCACCGCCATCGTCTCGCTCTCGACCGTGGGCGGCGGCCTCGCCGTCTACGTCGCCGTGACGAAATACCAGACCATGGAGCGGATCACCGAGGCCCAGGGGCGGCTGGCGATCGTTCGCGCCGTCAGCGACATCCCACGCTACCTCAATCCCGAGCGCGGCTTTTCCACCAACATCCTCTATGGCCCTCCCGCCGTCGACCCGGCGCTGCTTGCCGAGCAGGACAAGCTGCGCAAGCAGACCGATGCCGCCCGCGACAGGATGAACGCGCTGCGCAAGGACCTGCCCGGCCCGTTCGACGACGGCAACACCACCGGCGGCAACATCGACGCCGTCAATTCGAAGTTCACCGCGCTGCGCGAGGCCATCGACAAGGCGATGTCGGGCCCGCCGGAGGCGCGCAAGGACGCGGCCAAGAAGATCGTCGCCGACAACGCCGTGCTCAACGCCGGCGTGACCGCGCTGCTCAACGAGCAGGTCCGCCGCATGGCAATCCTCAACGGCGATGCCTACCGGCAGGCCAGCTACGCCAACATCGCCATGACATTGCGCGACGTGGGCGGCTTCAACTCCAGCCTGCACAAGAATCTCGTCGGGGGCAAAAAGCCGGCGACCGATACCGAGAAGGCCGAGATCAGCCGCTCGCAGGGCCGCAACGACCAGATCGTGATGTCGCTGCTGGAGTTGCGCGGCAATCCCGCAACGCCGGCGAACGTTGCCGCCGCACTGGAGAAATTCAACGCGATCTATATCGACGAGTTCGGCCGCGAGCTCAAGCTGGTGAAGGAGGGTGCGGTCAGCGGCAAGTACGAACACGACATGGACACCTATTACACCGCCACGCAGCGCGGCCTCAGCACCATCATCGACGTCCGCGATGCCTTCTACGACAACGCGGAGCAGATTCTCGCCGGTGCATCCACGGCCGCCCATACCAGCTTCACCATCGCACTCGCGGGCCTCCTCGCCGTGCTGATCGCCAGCGCCGGCCTCATCGTCACGGTCCGCCGCCGCGTCTGCGCCCCGATCGTCAACCTGACGACCCGGATGTCGCGGCTTGCCGATGGCGAGGTTGCGGAAGAGATTCCCGGCGCCGAGCGTTCCGATGAAATCGGTGCCATGGCCGCGGCCGTCCGGGTGTTCAAGGACAACATGATCCGGGCCGACAGCCTTGCGGCGGAGAAGCAGGCCGAGAACGACGGCAAGATGCGCCGCGCACAGGCGCTCGACGGGATCACCCGCGCGTTCGAAGCCAAGGTCACCGAGCTCGTCGGCGGACTGTCCCGCGCGTCATCCACCATGGAAAGCACGGCGCAGTCGATGACCTCGACGGCGGCCCAGACCAACAGCCAGGCCGCGGTCGTTGCCGCCGCCTCACAGCAGACATCGAGCAACGTCCAGACCGTCGCGAGCGCCACCGAAGAGCTGACCTCTTCGATCTCGGAGATCGGCCGTCAAGTGGCCCAGTCTACCGAGATCGCGGCCCGCGCCGTCGACAACGCCCGCCGCACCGGCGACACCGCCCGAGCGCTGGCCGAGGGCGCACAGAAGATCGGCGACGTCGTCACGCTGATCCAGAGCATCGCCGAGCAGACCAATTTGCTGGCGCTCAACGCGACGATCGAGGCCGCCCGCGCCGGCGACGCCGGCCGTGGCTTCGCGGTGGTTGCTGCCGAGGTGAAGTCGCTGGCGGGCCAAACCGCCAAGGCCACCACCGAAATCTCCGAGCAGATTTCGGCGATCCAGGCCGCGAGCGACGAGACCGTGACCGCGATCCGCAACGTTGCCGACGTCATCGGCGAGATCGACCAGATCGGCACCGCCATTGCGGCCGCGATCGAGGAGCAGGGCTCGGCGACCAAGGAGATCGCCCGCAGCGTCCAGGAGGCCGCGCGCGGCACCCAGGAGGTCAACACCAACATATCAGGCGTGCAGCGCGCCGCCGACCATACCGGCACGGCCGCAAGAGAGGTGCTGGGCGCGGCCGAGCAGCTCTCGACCCAGTCACGCGATCTCGCCGGACAGTTCGATCGCTTTCTCGGTGAAGTCAGGGCCGCGTAAGCGCGGCAAACGCGCAGCTTCGTAGTCCGGGACCGTCAATAAGGCGGTGCCTTGCGCGCCCGCTGCGTCTTGGCCGCCTCGATCCACCAGGCGAGATCGTCGGCGAAGCGCGGGAATGAACGTTCGAGCGCTTTGCCGCCCTCGCCGCTCGGTTCGCCCGCCTCCGACAGCGTCTGTGCGATCGGGCCGACGCCGATGGTGCTCGACACCACCACCATGCCCATCTCCGACAACGTGCCATGCCAGGCGGTCGAGGCACGCGCGCCGGACAGGCGGCCGGCCGAATAGCTCACGATCGCGGCCGGACGCCAGAACCACTCCTCGAGGAAGTGGTCGGTGAGATTTTTCAGGCCCGGCTGGATGCCCCAATTGTATTCGCCAGTGACGAAGACGAAACCGTCCGCGCCGCGGATCTCTCCGGCCAGCTTCTCCAGCGCCTCGGGTGCGGAGCCCTTGGGATATTCCTTGTACATGCGATCGAGCATCGGCAGGCCGATCGCCTTGGCGTCGATGAACACGGCGTCGTCGCCGCGGGCGCGCAGCCGATCGATGACGAAATTCGCGAGGCGGATGCCCATGCGGTCGGAACGGTAGGAACCGTAGAGGACAAGGATGCGATTGCTCATGACCGGTAGTATAGCACGGATCAGCAAGCCGGCCTCAACGTTTTGACGCGCTAGGTTCGCCGTCCGCGCTCGAGCGTTTGCGACGGTGTCTCGCCGAACTGGTCGCGATAGCTTCTGGAGAAGTCGCCGAAATGCCAGAACCCGAACGCCAGCGCGACGGCCTTGACGCTGTCGGCACCCGCGAGCAGCCGCTGGCGCACCAGCCACAGCCGCCGCAGGCGTAGATAGCGGTGCAGGCTCATGCCGCGATAGCGGCGGACGACGTCGTGCATGGTGCGAACCGGCAGGCCAAGCTTGCGCGCGATCTCGTCGCTGTAGATGGGCTGAGAGAGGTCGTCGGAAAGCAGCGCGCGGATGTCCTGAAAGACCTTGAAGTTCCGCTCGTCATTGGGGTGCAGGGTCCATCGCGCGGGACCCATATTTTGGAAAATTGCGTCCACGGCGCTGAGCAGGGTCTCCTTCATGGCGGCCGCCTTCAGCGGCACGTCGGGCGCGTCGACCGGCTCCGACGCGGCTGCCAACACCTCCCGAACCACAACGCGGAGCCGGTTCAAGCCCGCGGCGGTCGTTTCGAAGATCTTGAAGCAGAGGGCTGCTTGTGGCCAGCCGCGATCCGTCACCTCCGGCCTGAACACCACCGAGGCGATTTCCCGCTGAACCTCCTCGACGGTGGTGTAGGCCGCGCCGCCGCTGCCGATGACGATGACGGGTCGTGTGCGCTGCGTGCCGTTGAATCGAACCGGCACGTCCAAATCGTCCATCGTGAATCCGATCGCGGTGCAATTCTCGACGAGCTGTGCGTCGACGACCCGCGGAAATGCCCGCGTCAAATTCACGTCGCAGCCGGGCAGCGACAGAATGGTCTGCTCGGCCAAAATCCTCCGTACGAAAGGCGTGAACTCGAAGTTCAGGCCCCGTATGGCATTTCGAAATTCATCGACGTCAGAGAAACGAAATACCTTTGGCGCCAGCGTCGGCGCATCATCAGTTCTGTTCATGGCAATGTGAAACTTCGCGTCGCAACAAACGCGCGTCCGGCAGCGGTGCCGACCCAACTCCCCGTTCCGGTGTCCCCTCAGTCTGAAAGAATCACTTCGAACTATGCCGACCAGTTGGCGAGCGTTGAAGTCCAAGTACAACCCGGCGCATCAAATCTCGCCAATTTTCGATAGCGTTTCCTGCCGTGTCAGCGGTGCTGCAATACCCAAACGATCGAAAGCAACATTTCAAATTAACGTCTGTCGGGCGGAATGAGCACTGTTCGATAGTCAAAATCAATTTTGAGTCAGGCCCCTGCCATGATGGCAAATTCGCCTGCTGATATTCTCGCTGAATTGGAAGAGGCGGTCGCAGCGTGCCCGGCGGAGCGTTGCGACCGCATTCTCTCCGGCATGGTGCAGCTGCTCATTGGCAGCCACGACCAGTGCCGGGAATTGCTCGTCAACGTGGTCGACGGTGTTCTGCTGCGCTTGACGGAACGGGTCGATGCCAGCGCGCTGGTTCAGCTCAGCACGGCACTGGCTGAGCTTGACGTTGCGCCTCCCGAAACATTGTGGCGTCTGGCCTCACACGACGATCCCGACGTGGCGCGTCCGGTGTTGCTCAAATCGCAGGCACTCTCCGCGGCAGACCTCGAGGCTGTCATTGACTCCCGTGGCGAGCGGCATCGACGCGCGATCGCCGCCCGGAGCGAGATCGCGCCGACCGTGACCGAGGCGTTGATCAAGCACGGCGGCCCGATCTGCCTTGCCCTGATCAAGAACCCGGGAACGAAATTCTCCGACGCAGCCTATGCAGCGCTGATTGCCAAGGCTGACCAGGACGGCGAGATCGCGAAGGCGCTGGTGCTCCGGCCCGGCACGCCCGACCTGGTCGTGCGCAAGCTGCTCTCCGCCCCACCAGCCCGGAAGGCACCGGCCACACCCAACCCGCCCGCCGCGGCGCCGGTGCCGGAAGCGGAGCCGGCTCCGCCAAAGCGGCCTTGCAGGGCCGACTACGCAAGCGCGAGGCCGGAGATCGTCGTCCTCAACCGCATCGGCAAGCTCAACGATTCCACGGTGAACCGTTTTGCGATCCGCGGCGAGACGGCCAATTTGTTCACGGCGCTGTCGGTGCTTTCAGGGGCGCCGCTCGAGATCATCGAGCGTGTCGTGAGCGACGACGATTGCGAAGGGCTGGTCATGGCGTGCCGGGCTTCGCGGCTGAACTGGCAGACCACCCTTACCATCCTGAGCAACCGCGGCGGGAAAAGGCTCTCCTTTGTCGAGCGCGAGCGCGCGCAACGCATCTTCGAGACGCTGCTTCTGTCCACCAGCCAATGGGCAGTGCGATGGGGAGAAATAGCAGCAAGCGCCAACACGCGCGATCCGGTAGATCGCGGCTCGAAGATGGTGGTTAACCGATGAAGTTCGACGGTCGCAAAGCGCAGCGCGTAAAAATGGATCACAAGCAGCCGGTCAATCTGATGGGCTCGGACGGCACGTGGCGGCGCAGTTGCGTTCTGCTCGACATATCGCAAAGCGGTGCGAAGATCGAAGTTGAGGGCACGCTCGACGTGCTGCGGGCAAAGGAATTCTTCCTGCTGCTATCGTCGACGGGGCTCGCCTACCGGCGCTGCGAATTGGTCTGGATCGACGGCACCACCGCCGGCGTGCACTTCGTCACCGCAGACGGAAAGAGGAAACCGGCAGCCGCCGCGCAGACTGCCGCTCAGAGCAAATAGCCCCAAGGATTCATCAGCCCCAATTAACTCCAGCATGATTCAGGTCAACCGTGCAGAACGCGCGAATTATATCCCGCCCCGTCAAAGGCGACGGCGGCATCCGAGAGAAGGAAGCGGCACGGCCGTTCGTGCATGTGCTGGCTGATTCCTCGGACAAATTGTCGAGCGTCTGTTCGATTCTCGAGCAGCAGTTTGCCGTCGCAGGCGAACGGCTCGACGCGGAAGCCAAGCTGTCCCAGGTGCCGTTCGCGATCGTGATCCGTGCGGAATTGCGTGACGTCCGCACCATTGCGGCCATCAAGAAACGAGCCTTAAAGCTCGCGAAGGCAACGAAACGCATCTTCCTGGTCGAGCACTCCTCTCATATGAGTATCTCGCAGGCGTACGCGCTCGGGGCCACGCTCGTCCTTCCCGGGACGATCGACAAGATCAAGCTCCTGGCAGCGCTGGCTCATCCCGCCGAAGAGGCGTCTGGTTCCTCAGGTCACGCGCCGCAGCCGGACAACGCCGTCGAGACCGCGGCGATCGCCATCGCGTCGATGTTCACGGCCGTCACGCTCGGCGAGCCTGTCGACGTCGACGGCACGAAGGAAGCCGGCCGCCAGATCGCCGATCGCATCACCCAGCATGGCTTGTCGGAGTGGCTCACCACGGTGCGGCGCCATCACGAGGGGACTTATCAGCATTGCCTCCTCGTCACCGGCGTCGCCATCGACTTCGGCCTGAGCCTTGGCGTCGGCAGGCCAGATCTGGAGCGGCTATACACGGCGGCCATGTTCCACGACATCGGCAAGGCCCGGATTCCGCTTGCCATCCTCGACAAGCCCGGCCGTCTCGATCCGGAGGAACGTGCCATAATCGAGACGCACCCGGTGGCGGGCTACGATTTTCTGAAAGACCACGACAATATCTCGCCAGAGATCCTTGATGCCGTGCGGCATCATCACGAATTTCTCGACGGCAGCGGCTACCCGGATGCGCTTTGCGCCGGGAACATCGGTGATGTCGTGCGCATCCTGACGATCGCGGACATCTTCGCTGCCCTGATCGAGCACCGGCACTACAAGCCGACGATGCCGCGGGCAGAGGCTTATAACATTCTCTGCGGAATGAGTGGAAAGCTGGAAAAGGCACTGCTGACCGCGTTCAGACAGGTCGCGCTCACGAGATGAGCGCAGCAACCCGTCTCGACCCCAGTCTAGTGCGCGGCGCGATGTCTGGTGCGGCGCGGAACGGTCCGGCACGCGAGCCCTTCGGCCAGCAGCTTCATGTCCTCGTGCCGGCCGCTGCGGATCAGCCGGCCGAACTCTTCGGGTGTGAAAGGAAGACTTGGATCATCATCGATCGGACGCCGCACTCGCGGGCCGAAGAACCGTCGAACCAGGCTAGCGAGCCGCCGCATGTCAATTCCCTCGCGCCAGCATCAAACCTTTCAGTCCGTACATTGTTCCTCCTGCACGATCGAGATTGCAAGAGGCCGCCAAGCGGTCCGCACCAAAAAAATTCGGCGAGAGAATAATCTCCTCTGCCTGCGCTACTCGGCGAATCCGACGTAGCGCACGAAATCGTCGTTGCCCTCGCGATCGGAGCGAACGGCGTTCGCGGCAAAGTTGTCGTCGGGATAGCCCATCGCGACGCAGGTCATGATCACCTCGTCCTCCGGAATGTTTGCGACCTCGCGCACGATGTCGGAGCGCATGATGCCCTGCCCGTTGATCACCGAACCGAGCCCGCGGTCCCAGGCCGCGAGCACGATGCCGTAGCAGAGCGCGCCCAGGTCGAAATGGCAGACCGCGCCGGGATCGAGCACGCGGTCATAGGTCAAGACCAGCGACACCGGCGCGTCGAACTGGCGGAAGCCGCGCAGCACCCAGTCCTGGCGCATCGGTTTGTCGTCGCGCGCGATTCCCATCGCGCCGAACAATTTCTTGGCGACGTCGACTTGCCGCGTCCGGTGCACGCCCTGGTATTCGCCGTGGCTGACGATGTCGCGCTTGACCTTGGCGCCGGCAACCATCTCCTCCATATTGCGTCGGCGCAGCTGTTCCAGCGGACTGCCTGTGAGCACGTGGACATGCCAGGGCTGGGTGTTCATCGACGACGGTGCACGTTTGGCGCTGTCGATGATCGCCTCGATCACCGTGCGCGGCACCGGCTCGTTCCTGAAGCCGCGCACGCTGCGGCGCGACTGGACCAGCGTTTCGAATTCCACCTCAAGACCTCCCTGCCCGTTCATTCCCTGGCATTGCCACATGCGAGCGGTTGCCGACGCGGCGCGCCATATCTATGCTAACCCGCAAGCAAGACCAAGAACCCTGTGAGGATCCCATGAAAGCCAACGTGGCCGCACCGCTCGATCCCGTCATCGCCCAGATCATTCCGCTGCTGCCGATGCGCGATGCCACGACGATGACGCCACAGAGCGCCCGCGATTCCTTGCGCGCACTGGCTGCCTCGCGCGCGGCCATACCGCCGCCACCCGTCGACATTGTCGCGGATATCAAGGTGAAAGGCGGCGCCGGACCGCTCGATGCACGGGTCTACCGGGTCGGCACCACGCCCGCACCGACCGTGGTGTTCTTCCATGGTGGCGGCTGGGTCGCGGGCGACCTCGAGACCCACGACCGGCAGGCCCGCAACCTTGCGATCGAGACCGGCGCGGTCGTCGTCTCCGTCGACTATCGCCGCCCGCCCGAAACGCGCTTTCCCGGCGCGTTCGAGGACGCCTTTGCCGCGGTCAGCGACGTGTTTGGCCGCGTCACGGAATTTGGCGGCGATGCAAAACGCCTCGGTGTTGCCGGCGACAGCGCCGGCGGCAATCTCGCCGCCACCACCGCGATCGCCTGCCGCGACGCCGGCATCAAGCTCGCCGCGCAACTGCTGGTCTACCCCGTGACCGACGTCCTCGGGAGTTATGCGGACGCGCGCGAGAACGCACGCTTCCCCTCGCGCGCCGAGAACGCCGAGGGCTACTTTCTTTCACGCGCCGTGATGGAGTGGTTTTGCGGTCATTATCTCGCAGATCCCTCGCACGCCACCGACTGGCGCGTCTCGCCGCTGCGCGCGAATTCGCTTGCCGGCGTCGCGCCCGCGATCGTCACCACCGCCTGGTTCGATCCCCTGCGCGACGAGGGCACAGCCTATGCGCGCGCGCTGGAAGCCGCCGGTGTGCCGGTAAAGCACCATGAAGGCCCCGGCCTGATCCACGGCTATTTTGGTCTCGGCGACGCCTCCGAGGTGGCGCGAGCCGAAGCGCAGCGCGCACGCGCCGACTTCAAGGCGCTTCTCGCGCGCGGCGCCTGAGGGTGATATCGGGAGCGGCAGGATCGGCCGCCACGCCGGCCGGCGTTCAGGCCTTGGCAGCGGGCACCTCGAAGAAGCCCGTCGCCTGAACGAGCCGGCCGTCGCCGCCGAAGCGGCCGAAACTCTCACCCGTGACGAACACGCGACCGGCGCCATCATACATAGTCCAGCGAAAAAGCCCCTGCTCGTGGTGTTCGAGGAAGCTGTCGTTCCTGAAATGCGCGCCAGGAAACTTGAGTTGGGTTTGACCGATGCGCGCCATCAAGGCGTCGCGTCCCTCAATCTGAGAGCCCGGATCGGTATACACACAGTCCGCGGCGACGCTTTGCTCGAGCAGCCGACGCCGCTCGTCCTCATCGACGGGTCCCCACGCCGCCTGATAGGTGTTCCAGGTCTTCAGTCGCGCTTCATCGTTCATCTCGCAGACCCTCTCATGGCTTCATGCCGCTTCCGGCAAATTGACAATTCTTGTTCTTTTGTCAATATGACCGGGGTTCAATTCCGACGCCGGTGAGGCTCATGGCTCGTTCCAGCATTTCGAAAGAGGAGCTCGCGATCGAGGCTGCGACGGAGGTCTTCTCCCGCTACGGCCATGCCCGTACGACGATGGGCGATATCGCCGCCAAGGCGGGCATGTCGCGGCCGGCGCTCTATTTGCTCTTCCCCGACAAGGATGCCGTGTTCGCGGCGGTGATCCAGAGAATGGACGAGCAGAAGCGTCGCGACATTAAGGCCGCAATCGCGCGTCTCGACGGTCTCCATGCCAAGCTGCTCCACGCCTGCAAATCCTGGGGATCCCATGGCTTCGACCTGATCGAGGCGTATCCCGATTCAGCAGATCTGTTCGACCTCCGTTTCCCGGCAGTCCGAAACGTCTACGACAACTTCCAGTCTTTGGTCGCCGCCCTCATCCGCGATCAGGTGAAGGCCGCTGCGATAGCGGACGAGCCGGAAGTACTGGCGCGATGCCTGGTGTTCGGCATGCGGGGGCTGCGCGAAACCGCCAGGACCGGCAAGGAGATGCGGCGGCTGATCGCCGTTCAGGTCACCATGCTCGTCAGAAGCATCGATGACAGCGTTTGAGCTGCGAACAGCCGCCTATCTCCCCGCCCGTTGCGCGTCGGTGTGCCCCCACGTCTGGTCCCAATCCTGACCGGCGGCATCGACGACGCGGCCGTCGGCTTCGAAGAACTTGTTCGGCACCTGGAAGATCGCCAGGATCAGGGCGCCCTCCGGGCACCAGGCGGCATGCCGGCTGCCCGCCTCGCGCCAGATGAACTCGCCGGCCTTGCAGGCAATCCCCTTGGCCGGTCCCTCGTTGTCGACGAGAGCGCCCTCGATGACATAACTCTGCTCGACGCCGACATGCTCGTGATCGGGCAGCACCGAGCCCGGCGCAAAGCGCATCAAGGCCGTCATCAGACCGCTGCTGCGATCGAACAGCAGCGTCTTGGCCTCGCAGCCGGGAAAGCGCGTCTTCTGCCATTCCATCTCTTGCGGCCGAACCAGGTGAGAATGCCGGTCAGCAGCGGCATCCGGCATGTTCGCAATCAGGGTCTCCATCACGATGCTCCCTTCGGCTAAACTCTCCCGAAGCTAGCAGGATCGCCCGTCCCGGTCAGCGAGCAGTGCAGCAGGCCGTCGGCCGCTTCGCACCCGCGCTCGAAAAATCGCCAGGAAGACCGGACGGCAGGCGCTCATCCAGCTTGATTGCGCCACGATTCCCGGCTCCAATCCGCGCGCCATTTCTGGTTTAGGGAGACAATCATGATGAAGCGGATTTTCCTGGCTGCGATCGTTGCCACGTTTGCGGCAGGTTCGGCCTTCGCGGAGGACACCTGCGAAAGCAAGGCCGTCGGCAAGGACGGCAAGGCCCTGGCTGGTGCCGCCAAGACCTCGTTCATGAAGAAGTGCAAGGCCGACGCCTGCGCGCCCAAGGCCGTCAGCGCCGAGGGCAAGCCGCTCGCCGGCGCCGCCAAGAACAGCTTTATGAAGAAGTGCGAAGTCGGCGCCTGACCGCTGCGACTTTGGTGCTCATTTAGCGAGCAACGGTTCCACAAACTCGTCATGCCCGGGCTTGTCCCGGGCATCCACGTTTTTGTCTCTGAATAACAGAGGCAAAGACCGTTTGCCTCTTCTCGCACGCACCGAGCGCGCAGAGCAAAATCGTCGCCACCCTAGACAGAGTGCCTCGGCTAGCGGAACATGCAGCGCTGAGCGAACCGGGGCGCACCAACGAATCTTCCAGCAAAGGGTGGTCGAGATGTTGCAGTTTCGAGTGCGTGATTACACGATGGCGATAATGAGCGTGCTCTTCGCGTTGCTCATCAGTTTTGATGTCGCGCATGCGAGGGGCCCGGGACTTCCCAACGTCATGGTGCTCGCAACCGGCGGCACGATCGCCGGCAGCGGGGCGAGCAGCACCACCGTGGTCGGCTACACCGCCGCGACGGTGGGCATTGAGACGCTCCTGAACGCCGTCCCCGAGCTGAAAACGGTGGCCAACGTCAAGGGTGAGCAGGTTTTCCAGATCGCCAGCGAGAACATGAACAATGACTACTGGCTCAAGCTCGCAAAGCGCGTCAACACGCTGCTCGCGCAGGACGACGTCGATGGCATTGTGATCACGCACGGGACCGATACGATCGAGGAAACCAGCTATTTTCTGGATCTCGTCGTCAAGAGCAAGAAACCTGTCGTCGTCGTCGGCGCGATGCGGCCGTCGACGGCGATCAGCGCGGATGGGCCGATCAACCTCTTCAATGCGGTGATCCTCGCAGGCAGCGACGAGGCCGTCGGCAAGGGCGTGCTCGTTGCTCTCAACGATCAGATCAACGCGGCTCGCGATGTGACCAAGAACAACACCTCGACGGCAGACACCTTCCGCACGCCTGAACTCGGCTTTCTCGGCTACATGCAGGGCAACAAGCCGTTCTTCTATCGTCAATCGACGCGGCGGCACACCGCGGACTCCGAATTCGACGTCTCCAGCCTCGATGTCCTGCCGCAAGTCGACATCGTCTACGGCTACGCCAACATGAACCGGGTCGCGATCGACGCGTTTGTCGCCGCCGGGGCCAAGGGGATCGTGCATGCCGGCGTCGGTGACGGCAGCCTGGCTCGTCCCGCGGTCGAACCGGCCCTCGACGAGGCCCGCAAGAAGGGCGTCGTGATCGTGCGCAGCAGCCGTGTCGGCAACGGCATCGTCGCACGCAATGGCGAGGCCAAGGATGACGAACACGACTTCGTCGTCTCGGATACGCTCAATCCTCAAAAGGCGCGTATTCTGCTGATGCTGGCGCTAACCAAGACGACCGACACCAAGGAAATCCAGCGGATGTTCTTCACTTACTAGACCGTCCGGTCGCCCTACTCCCGCTTGAAACGGTAGTCGAAGGCGGCGCCGAACGGCTTGATCAGCCCGACCGTCGGCGCCGGGAAATGAATCGGCAGGATCAGCGTGTCGGTGTCGGCGACGGAAGCAAAAAACTTTCGCCGCGACACCGCCGACTGCTTCGCATCCCAATCCGGCTTGGCCGACCAGTCCGGCTCGCGGCACTGGATCTGGTGATGCATGAGATCGCCGGCCACCACCGCGCGCTGGCCCTTCGAGAAAATGTTCACGCAGCAATGACAGGGCGAATGCCCCGGCGTCGGCGTCAGCGTGACGGTGTCGTCGAGCGCGTAATCGTCATCGACCAGCAGCGCTTGGCCTGCCTCGACGATCGGTAGGCAATTGTCGCGAAACACGGTGCCGGGCGGGTTGCTGCCCTTGGCATGCTCGGCCTCCCAGGCCGCATATTCACCTTTGTGGAAGACGTATTTCGCATTCGGAAAATTCGGCACCCAACGGCCGTCGCGCAAGGTCGTATTCCAGCCCGTGTGGTCGATATGCAGATGCGTGCAGAAGACGTAATCGATCTGTTCGAAGCCGATGCCGAGCGCGAACAGCTCGTTGCGCCAGCGCTCCTTGCCCGGAAAATCGAACGGCGGCGGATGGCCTTGTCCTCGCCGGTGCAGGTATCGACCAGGATGGTGTAGCGCGGCGTGCGCACCACGAAGGTCTGATAGGTGATCACCATCATGCCGCGCGCGGCGTCGAACACCTCCGGCTCCATCGTCGGCAGATGGTGCTTGAACACACCCTCGTCATAGGCCGGGAAAAAATCCTGCGGCCGCCGCCACGGCCCCTCCCGCTCGATCACCGCATCGATGGTGATGTCGCCGATCCGCAGCTGCTTCATGCGCGTTCCACCCCAGCTTTTAAAGCAGCGTAGCGGGCGGCATCGGAGCGTTCAAGCCGGAAGGCGCAGAGCCGTCCCCTTGCGCGATGATTGCCGCAAATCAACCCCAAACGCCGCCGACGGTGATCACGGAATTGGGGGAAGAATCGGTGGGCACGAAACTGAGAGTCGCGACGGCAGCCATGATCGCCGTCGCCGCGGGCGTCTACGTCAACAACACGAGTCTGCTGGCGCCTCATCGTAACGGCAAGCCGGTGCTACTCGCCCATCGCGGCATGGCGCAGCGCTTCGATGAGCGCGATGTGAAGAACGACACCTGCACCGCCGCGCAAATGTTGCCGGCGACACACGACTATCTGGAGAACACTGTTCGCTCGATGCGGGCAAGCTTCGACGCCGGCGCGGATGTGGTCGAGCTCGACGTGCACCCGACCACCGACGGCGAGTTTGCCGTCTTCCACGACTGGACGCTCGATTGCCGCACCGACGGCCACGGCGCGACGCGCGAGCAAAGCATGGCGAGGCTGAAGCTGCTCGACATCGGCTATGGTTACACCGCCGACGGCGGCAAGACATTTCCGTTTCGCGGCAAAGGCATCGGGATGATGCCGAAATTGTCGGAAGTGTTCGCCGCCTTCCCTGACAGGAAGCTGCTCATCAACGTGAAGAGCCGCGACGCATACGAAGGCGAGAAACTTGCCACGGTGTTGAACGCGCTGCCGGCCGAGCGCCGCCGGACGATCATGGTTTATGGCGGCGACGAGCCCATCGACATGATCCGTCGCCTTACCCCGGAAGTTCGCACGATCTCGCGCGCGGCAATCCGAAGCTGCCTGATCGGCTATATCGGCTACGGCTGGACCGGCTTGGTGCCGGCAGCCTGTCGGAACGCGATGGTGCTGGTGCCGATCAATATCGCGCCCTTTCTATGGGGCTGGCCTGACCGCTTCCTCGCGCGCATGGAGGGCGCGAACAGCGCAGTGTTCGTGCTCGGTCCCTACAGTGGAGGCGAGTTCTCCACCGGCATCGATACGCCCGAGCTCTTTGCCCGGCTCCCGCAAGGCTATTCCGGCGGGATCTGGACCAACGAGATCGAGGCAATCGCCACGATCGCGGGCAAGGGCAAGGGCAAGGGAAAGAGCAAGAACTAGCTCCGCAACCCCGGCGCTTCCTGCCCCGTGCGCGCGACATATTCGGTGTAGCCGCCGCCGAACTGGTGGATGCCCTCGGGCGTCAGCTCCAGCACGCGGTTCGACAGGACGCTGAGAAAATGCCGGTCATGCGAGACGAACAGCATGGTGCCCTCGAAATCCGACAGCGCCGCGATCAGCATCTCCTTGGTGGCAAGGTCGAGATGGTTGGTCGGCTCGTCCAGCACCAGAAAGTTCGGGGGGTCGAACAGCATCTTCGCCATCACCAGGCGCGCCTTCTCGCCGCCTGACAGCACGCGGCAGCGCTTCTCGACGTCGTCGCCGGAGAAGCCGAAGCAGCCTGCGAGCGCGCGCAGGGAGCCCTGCCCGGCGGTCGGAAACGCGTATTCGAGTGACTCGAACACCGTCTGCTCGCCATCGAGCAAATCCATCGCGTGCTGGGCGAAATAGCCCATCTTGACGCTGCCGCCGACCGCGACCGTGCCCTCGTCCGGCTCGCTCGCACCGGCGACGAGCTTGAGCAGCGTCGATTTGCCGGCGCCGTTGACGCCCATCACGCACCAGCGTTCTCGGCGGCGGATCATGAAATCGAGCCCGTCATAGATGCGCTTGCTGCCGTAGCCCTTGAACACCTTCTTGAGCGCAACGACGTCCTCGCCCGACCGCGGCGCCGGCGGAAAGTCGAATGCCACCGTCTGGCGGCGGCGCGGCGGCTCGACCCGCTCGATCTTGTCGAGCTTCTTCACCCGGCTCTGGACCTGTGCCGCATGAGATGCGCGCGCCTTGAAACGCTCGATGAACTTGATCTCCTTGGCGAGCATGGCCTGCTGGCGCTCGAACTGCGCCTGCTGCTGCTTCTCGCTCAGTGCCCGCTGCTGCTCGTAGAACTCGTAATTGCCGGCGTAGGTGGTGAGCGATCCGGAATCGATTTCGACGACTTTCGAGATCACGCGGTTGATGAACTCGCGATCATGCGAGGTCATCAGCAGCGTACCTTCGTAGTCGTGCAAGAACTTCTCCAGCCAGATCAGGCTTTCGAGATCGAGATGGTTGCTCGGCTCGTCGAGCAGCATGACGTCGGGGCGCATCAGGAGAATACGCGCCAGCGCCACGCGCATCTTCCAGCCGCCGGAGAGCTTGCCGACGTCGCCGTCCATCATCTCCTGGCTGAAGCCGAGGCCGGACAGCGCCTCGCGCGCACGGCCGTCGAGCGCATAGCCGTCGAGCTCCTCGAACGCGTGCTGCACCTCGCCGTAACGCGCGATGATCTCGTCCATCTGGTCGGCCTTGTCGGGATCGGCCATCGCGGTCTCGAGCTCCCGCAGCTCGGCCGCGACCGCACTCACGGGTCCCGCCCCGTCCATGACCTCGGCCACGGCGCTGCGGCCGGCCATCTCACCGACGTTCTGGTTGAAATAGCCGATGGTGATGCCGCGATCGGTCGAGACCTGCCCCTCGTCGGGCAGTTCCTCGCCGGCGATCATCCGGAATAGCGTGGTCTTGCCCGCACCGTTCGGGCCAACGAGGCCGATCTTCTCGCCCTTGTTGAGGGCGGCGGAGGCTTCGATGAACAGGATCTGGTGGCCGGCTTGCTTGCTGACGTTGTCGAGGCGGATCATGGGGTCTTTTTGGGGGATTGTTGCGTTGCAGCGTCATAGGCCATGCCGGCCGCCAGGGGAAGCCCGGCCGGACCCGGATCAGCCCCGCGCGCCGCCGAATTCGCGCAATTCGACCCGCAGCTTAGGCCTTGTAGACCTCCACGGTCTGCATCATGCCCATCTCCTCATGGTTCATCATGTGGCAGTGGAGCATGTAGACGCCGGTGAAATCGATGAAGCGCGAGCGGAACACGACCTGGCCGCCCTTGCGCTCCACGATCACGGAATCTCGCCATTCCGGCACCGCCAGCGCCTTGCCATTGGCCGAGATCACCTGGAACGGGTTGGTGTGGATGTGGAACACGTGGTCGTCATGCTCATGGGTGTTGACGATGGTCCACTCCTCGACCGCACCCAGCTTGACCCGTTGATCGATACGGCCAGGGTCGAACTTCTTGCCGTCGACGAAGAACTCGAATTCCTGCCAATGGCCGGCGGCATCGGCCTCCGGCGCGGTCGCCGAGAGCACCACCTTGCGACGGTTGGTGATCTCGGAATCCTTGATGGTCGCGAGCGGCGCCGGCGGCAGGACCCGCGGCAGCTTCATGTCCATCGGCGCGCCTGAGACCACGACCCGCGCCAGCGGTCCCACTGGCGAAGGATGGCCCTGGTCGTACTGCGCCGCGTTGAAGGCGTAGGTGCCGGGGCTCCCTGCTTTCACCAGAATGTCCGCGCGCTGGCCGGGCGCGATCAGGACCTGCTTGAGCGGCTGCATGGCGCCGAGCTGGATGCCGTCATAGGCGATCGCTTGCAGATCGTGCTTCTCCAGGTCGAGCAGCATGTCGTCCTGATAGGCGGCATTGAGGATGCGCCAGCGCTGCACCTCGCCGGGCCGCATCTCGATCATTGGCCGGCGCTGGCCGTTAATGGCGAGAAAACGCGTCGCAGTCTCGGGAAACAGCGTCTCGAAATTCTCGACCATGCCGTTGGCATCGTAGACCACCTGGGTCAGCACCATGAGACGTTCGCGGGCGGTCGCGATCTCTGGAATTTCGGCGAAATCGCCCTCGATGACGACGGCGCCGACCATGCCGGAGGACATCTGGATGTCAGCGCTGCCGTGGTGATGTGGGTGATACCAGTAGGTGCCCCTGGTGTGATCGGCCGGCAGCGTGATTTCGATGTTGTAGCTGCGGCCCGGCGCCATCGAGCGCATGACGTTGTCGGAAATCCCGCTCGGGCTGGTATGCGCGCCGTGGAAATGGAAATTGGTGTTGTTGAACTGGTGCGGATGACTGATGTCGGCCGGCAATCCATCGCGGTTCGGCGGCAAATCGTTGATCATCTTGATGCGCAGGGTATCGCCGGGCTTCATGCGCAAGGTCGGGCCGGGGCTGCCGCCCTCATAGGACCTGACATAGAGCCGGACGCCGCCGATCTGGCGATAGGCATAGCCGACGCGCAAGGTCGTGCTCAGCACGCCATTGACGGACCGCCGCACCTCGGGCTCGAGCAGCGGCTGGTCCATGGCGGGAACGGGCGTATCAGCGATCATTCCCATGGTCGGCGACATGTCCGCGGTGTGGGACGTGCCTGCATGGTCGTGCACGGCGTGCTGGGCATTCGCTGCACCTGCGAACAGCGACAACGCGCCCGCTTTGAGACCGCAATCCAGCAATTGGCGGCGCGACAATGTCGTCGTGCCCATGGTGCTGGTGACTGAAGACGCACCGTTCGGATCGTGCTGCATTTGAATCGCGCCCCCTGTTGCCGGACCGTCTTCCGTTCGATTCGATTTCAAAGCAAGCACGAAACCACAATTCGATCTGCGAGCGCACGACATTCAGCGGTTGTAAACCTTCTCACCCGTTCTATCGTCGCATGATGCATCGTGACGGATTCGCGCTGGCGCTGACCTATGCCCTCCGGACATCGCATGCTGGCCGCATCCCGATGTTCTCGAAACTCTGTACAAGGATATGATCATGGGGCCTTCGCGACGTGAGTTCGTGAAGTGGTTGTCGGCGGGAGGCATCTCGGTCAGCCTGTCACATCTGGCGTCCGCGGCGGGCGTGCCCTTCGCAGCGCACGAGACGCTGCCCGGACGCGGCAAGTTCAATCCGGCGGCAACGGGCGCTGGCCGTGTCGACGGCGTCGCCAAGGTCACCGGCGCAAAGCTCTACGCTTCCGACTTCCGCGCCAACGATCTGCAGGGCTGGCCACAGACCACCTCGCACGCGATCCTGGTCCGCGCCAACGACGCCACGCATGTCTATACCGGACTGGACCTCGCCCGCCTCGGCGGCGCGCTCAAGCCGTCGGTGGTGGTGACAGCCGCCGATCTCGACCGGATCGGGACGCAGGTGCCGGAATTCTATGCGGGCGACCTGTTCTGTCCGATCGGCAAGACGCCGCTTTATCTGGGACAGCCGGTAGCGCTTTTGATCTTCGAAAAGTTCGACGCCTTCGACCAGGCGCGTCTCGCGCTGCGCGACGGCACGTTCGTCCAATTCGGCGAGGAGACCGGGCCTGTCGTCGTCCCCGATTACGGGGCCTTCCGCTTCACCCGCGTGGCAGGTCCCTCGCCTGACCAACCGGATGTCTATTCGCCGCTCCAGGCCGGCTGGGTCTCGCCCAAGAAGGTGCAGAGCGCGGCGCTGCCGGTGTGGTCGCCGCTCGCGAAGGACATGCCGGCGGATTACGCCAAGGCGGCGAAACATGGCGAGCAGATCCGCGCCGAGCTTGCAGCGAATGACGCCTCGATGCTGGTGCTCGACCGCGAGTTCGAGACGCAATCGGTCGACCCGATGTTCCTCGAGCCGGAATGCGGGCTCGCCTGGTACGACGGCAAGGGCGGCAATCTCGAACTGCTGCTTGGCGTACAGTCACCTTACGAGGCGGCGGAGTCGATCGCGCATCTGTTCGGCAAGGCCCGCGCGCCCTACAAGCCGGCGCACATCAACGCGCAATTCGCCCATGTCGGTGGCGGCTTTGGTGGCCGCGATCACACGCCTTTCATTCTCTATGTTGCGCTCGCGGCGGTCTGCTTTCCCGGCAAGCCGGTGCGGCTGGCGCATGACCGCTACCAGCAATTTCAGGCCGGCATCAAACGCCACGCCATCAAGATGCGCTCGCGCATCGGCATCGATCGCGCGACCGGCAAGATCAAGGGGTTCGCTGCCGATCACGTGCTCGACGGCGGCGGGCTCGCCCATTTCTCGGCCAGCGTCGCAATCGTCGCCGCCACCGGCGCGATCGGCATCTACGACATTCCGAAGGTCGACGTCAGGACCGTCGCGGTGCACTCGCGCGGCGTGAGCGCAGGCTCGATGCGCGGCTATGGCATCCTGCAAGCCATGACGGCGCTGGAGGTCCTGATCGACGAAGCCGCGTCCGAGCTCAAGCGCGATCCAATCGAATTCCGGCGGCGTAACGCGCTGCCGCAGAACGGTCGGACCATGACGGGCAATCCCTACATCGTCTCGGTGCGCACGCCCGAAATCCTCGACAAGCTCGAGAAGCATCCGATCTGGCAGCAGCGGGCGCAGTTCAAGCAGACATCGTCGGGTCGGCTGGTCGGCACTGGCGTTGCCTGCGTGACGAAAGACTATGGCTCCGGTGCGGATGGCTCGCTCGGACGCGTCGAGCTTGGACCTGACGGCAAGATCGTCATCTATTGCGATCATGTCGAGATGGGCAACGGCATCGGGACGGCGCTGGCCAACCGGGTCGCCGGCCATCTCGGCGCCATCGCCGATGAGGTCTCGGTCGCCCGCGTCGACAGCTATGACGTACTCGGGCTGGTCACATCCGGCGATCCCTCCACCATGGACCAGAAGACCCAGGATGCCGCGGAGAAGAACCCGCGCTGGGTGCCCGCGATCAGCTCGCCGACGAGCTCCTCGATCGGCGCGCATGTCGGCACGCATTCCGCCGCGGAAGCCGCCCGCGTGATTTTCCGCTTCGGCCTGTGGCCCGCGGCGCTCGAGCTGTGGCGCATCGCAAAGACCGATCCGCGCGCGGGGCAATGGGCCGGCGCAAGCTGGCAGAACGGCCAGCTCACCATGCCCGGCCTCGAACCGCTCGCCCTCCCTGCGCTCGCGGCGACAGCTCACGCGCGCGGCCTCGTCACCGGTGCGGTTGCGCACAGCTTCTCGCGCTGGGCGTGGTCGCGGGCACGCTTCCCGCTGTCCGGCGAGCAATACCGCGCCGAGATCGACGCGCTGGCGATCCGCAAAGGCAACGGCAAGTTCGAGCGGATCAACCGCAGCAGCGTCAAGTTTCCGCCGACCGACAACAACCGGATCGGCACCGCCTACACCTCGATGTGCGGCACGGTCGTCCGCGTCGAGATCGAGCGCGCAACCGGCGCGCTTCGCATCGCCAAGGCCTATAGCGTGCTCGAATGCGGCACCGCGCTGGTGCCCGAGGTGGTGATGGGCCAGGCCCAGGGCGGCTTCGCCATGGGCGTCGGCTACGCGCTGCTCGAAACCCTGCCCCCGTTCGAGGGCGGGCCGGGCAATGGCGAATGGAATCTCGGGCGCTATCTGGTCGCACGCGGCTCCGACCTGCCGCTCCGCGATCTCGAGATCGAGATGCTGAAGCCGCTAGTACCAGACGAAGCGCCGAAGGGCATGGCGGAGGTCGTGATGATCCCGATCGTGCCGGCGCTGATCAACGCCATCCACGACGCCACCGGCCATCGCTTCCGCGCGCTGCCGGTCACCGCAAGCCTATTGAAGGGAGTGCTCGCGTGACGACCCTCAGCCTCACCATCAACGGCCAGAAGCACGGTCCGATGGACGTCCGCGACGATCTCTCGATGAACGATTTTCTGCGCGAGATGCTGGGCATGACCGGCACCAAGTTCGGCTGCGGCGCCGCGCAATGCCTGAGCTGCGCCGTCATCGTCGACGCGCCCGACGGCACCAGCACCACCAGCCCGACCTGCGTCGCGCCCGCCATGAATTTCGACGGCAAATCGATCCGCACCGTCGAGGGGCACGCGAGGGACGGCGAGCTCTCGACCCTGCAAAACGCGTTCATCGCGCATTTCGCCTTTCAGTGCGGCTATTGCACCGCGGGCTTCCTCAATGAGGGCCAGGTCTTACTGGAGCGCCTGTCGCGGACACCGGTCGCGCGCGAGGCGCTGGAGCAGACCATCGCGGACGCGCTCGACGGTCATCTCTGTCGCTGCACCGGCTACGTCAAATATCACGAGGCGGTGCGGGACGTGATCCTCGCCGACTCGAAGCGCTACCTCATGGCCACCAAGTGACACGCATCATGATCTCCGACGTGCGGTTCAAGATGATTGCCGTGGTCGCCGCACTCGCCGGCAGTCTCAGTGCGGGCTACGCGGCGTCGGAGACGGCAAGCCACGCCCTCGCCTCGCCCGAGAGCTTTGCTTCGGTCGGCGACACAGAGAAGCGTTCGGCCGCAATCTTCACTGAGCTCGGCAAGGTGCTGACGCATCCACGTTGCACCAATTGCCATCCGGCCGGCGACAGGCCGCACCAGGGCGACAGTGCCCGCCTGCATCAGCCGCCGGTCACGCGCGGCGCTGACGGCCATGGGCTCGAGGCGATGCGCTGCAACACCTGCCACCAGAACGCCAATTTCGAGCCCGGCCGCATGCCCGGCCATCCCGACTGGCACCTCGCCCCGCGCGAGATGGCCTGGGAGGGCAAGACCGTCGGCGAGATCTGCGAGCAGATCAGGGATCCCGCGCGCAATGGCGGACGCAAGGTGGAAGACCTGATCGACCATATCGGCAAGGACACCCTCGTCGGCTGGGCCTGGAAGCCCGGCTTCGGCCGCTCACCCGTGCCGGGCACGCAGCAGCAGGCCGGCGCGCTGGTGGAGGCCTGGGTGAAGAATGGAGCGGCTTGCCCGGCGCCGTGACGACGCCGAAGCATGACAAAAAAGCTCCAGTGAAGCAGCAGTACGGTGACAGGGCATCGAGGCTTCACTCCTTCGACGTCGAGAAAATGCAAACCAACGCAGTGTGAAAAATAACTGAGGGGCTCCGTCGCCGGGGCCCCTCTTGCGTCTCGTTCTCAGCCAACGTCTGAAAGCTTCGTTCGCTTAAGCTTCGTTCGCTTAGAAATGATAGTTCACACCAGCGCGCACGACGTGCATGTCTGTTTTTTCGCTGACAGAGAAGCCGGTGCCTGGGGGAAGGCCAAATTGATCTAGGTTGAATGCGTCCTTGCCCAGGTCAACGTAAAGGTACTCGGTCTTCAAAGACCAGTTTTGTGCGATCATGTATTCGAAGCCGGCGCCGGCGGTCCAACCGAGTTTCGTATTCGTCCCGAGTGGAACGCCGCTGTTGGTTGTTGTCTGTCCATAGGCGAGACCGCCCGTCGCGTAAACGACGAAACGCTCCCACGGCAGGAAACCAATGCGTCCGCGAACCGTACCGAAATAATCCACCGTCGTGCCGGCGGCGCCGCCAAAAAGCGCGGGGATCCCGAGGCTGCTTTTCACATCGGTGCCCTGAATGTCAGCTTCGAAGCCATACAAGAACTGTGCGGCCTGCCAGTTGTAACCAAATTGGCCGCCGCCGAGAAATCCGTTCGACTTGAGGGCCAACACTCCGCTCCCGAAAGGAGACTCAGTGATGATTGCCGATTCACCGCCGCCATATCCGGCGTTCACACCGACGTAGAAACCTGTCCAATTGAAAACCGGAGCGGCATGGGCCGGCGCCTTTGCGTACAAGTCAGCGGCCGATGATGAGCCAACCATAGTCAGTAAGGCCACCGAGGCCATCAAGATCTTCTTCATTAAAGCCCACCTGTTTTTTAAGTTATCGACTGTATTCATAGCTTTCGAGAACGGTAGCAGTGCGTCCTCATCGTCACGCTCCCGACTCGTCTTTCAGTAAGAATGACGCTCGGTAGCAAGCAGACAGCGTCATTCGGGTCGGCGGCGCCCGCGCGCCGCCGCTTCTTCGCGATCTCAACAGCGCGCCAATCGATCTCATTTCTCAAGCGCACTCCGTCCCGGGAACGGAGTCCAATCGAAATTGTAGTTCACGCCGAGCGTCATCACGTGATCGCGCGGCCTGATCATTTCCGACGGCACCGCTGCCACCCGAGGAGTTCACCACGCATATCGCACCACGCCTTTGCCGGCGTAGCTGCGCGTCACGTTGGAGAACTCGCCTTCGAAAGTCGCGGCGGTCGACCAGCCGTTCATCCATTTGGTTTCGGCGGATGCGGTGAGAAGCGCGGAATCGGTAGCCTGCGGGGCGCCGTTGACGAAGAAGCTGGCGCCCGGCAGAGTCTGGAACGTCGCACCGATGCCGCGGTCGGAACTGAAGTCATGCGCCCAGGCCACGCGGCCGCGCAGCGTCAGCATCGCGCTCTGCATGGCGAAGGATTTGTCGGTGCGCACGCCGAGTTCGCTGCGGGTGTCGGTCACGCTCTTCGCCGTATAAGCGAGCGTAAAGGTGTTGTTGCCCGAGATGACACCTTCCGCATAGGCCGGCAGTTCGAACGTGGTGAACTGGCCCGCCCCGTAGGGCGTGAAGCCGATCCCGCCGATCAGGGGCGCCACGAAGCGGTAACCGCCCTCGACGCGGCCGGACCAGGCATTGGCGTTGAACTGCGCGCGCAGCCGATCGATGCCGGCAATGGTGACGGTGCGATCGGTGGTGACATCCTGCCAGCCATAGGCGAGTGCGCCGGAAACATAGGCGGCGCCGATAGTGTGCCGAACGAACGCGCCGGCCTGGAACAGGTCGGAACGCCCGGTGCCGTTATTGGCGACGCTGAAACTGGTACCGCCGCCGGCCAGCGAGAAGCCGGCGATGGTAAACGGCGAGAAGCGATAGTCAGCGCCAACAGCTGTGCCAAAGACCTGCGACGTCGCCGCATTGGAGCCGGTCACGTTGTTGCCATTCGTCGTTTGCGAGCCGCCGAAGCCGGCCGCCCACACGCTCCAGCGCTGCTGGAACGGCACCGCAGCTGGCGCCTTGGTGTAAATCGCCGCCAGCGCATCGTTCAGATTGCGCTTCTTCGCGGCAAAGGCGAGCGCTTCCTCGTCGGCATAACCGGGGGCGTTGCCGCCGGCAGTTCCGCCGTCATCGCGTCCGGCAATGAACGGGTCGGTCATGACGCCCATGAACTGGTTCATCGCGTTGAACGTGGATTGCTGCGATCCCGTTCCGGTCTCGCCGGCCGCCTGCGAGAGCCCCTTCGGCGACATGTTTGCGAACACTGCGGGAATGCCGCCGGTGGTGTTGAAGAACTTCGTCAGCGCGTCGCCGACCGCCTGCTGATTGGGGTTGAGGCCGCCTGGAATGCCAAAATTCAAGACCATGTCCAGGTAGACGTTGTTGGCATCGTAGCTCAACGTCGAAGAAAAGTTCGATGGCGCACTGGAAGTAATCACGCCACCGAAGGCACCGCTGACGCCGCCCGTCGCGGTGAGGATGATGTACTTTTTCTGCACATAGGTCCCGGGCGCAAAGCTGGCGCCCACCGCAGCGCCGCCAAGCGTCGCTGTACCGTTGACGACCGTGAATGAGGCCGTCGTGGGGTCGATTTGGACCAGATATTGCGCGGCCGCCTGGAACGCGAGATTGCCCGTTATCACCATCGACGAACCCGGCGTGCCGTTGCCAGGCGTAAACATGCCGGAGATCGTGCTGCTGGCGCCGGTCACCGTGCCGGCGCCTTGCAAAACGGCGAATGTCTGGTTGAAGCCGTTCAAATCCAGCGTCGCGCCGCCCGCGACCGAAAACTGATTGCTGGTCCCGAACGCGGCGGCGTGTCCGGCGCGCAGCGTTCCGCCGTCTACCATCGTTGCGCCGCTATAGGTGTTGGCCGCCGAGAGCACCAGCGTGCCGACGCCGTTCTTGTTCAGTCCCCATATTCCGGCCTCGACACCCGTGCCGCCAGAACCGGTCTGGTCGGCGATGCCGTCTGAAAGCGTTTGCGTCGCGCCGCCGCCGGGCTGGAAGTTGAGGATGCCGTTGCCTTGAAGGAAGATGCCGGCTCCGAAAGCAGAACCGCCACTACCCGCCGTGCCATTGTCCACGCCGCCAAAACCGTTGCCGCCCGTGCCGCCGACTCCCCCGGCGACGCTGCCGCCGTTGACGTTGAACGCGCCGGCGATCGTTAGCGAGCCGCCCTCCTGAACGAACATGGCGCCGCCCAATCCGGCGCCGCCGCCGCCGCCGCCACCTCCACCACTGCCACCGTTCGCCGCGATGCTGCTGCCGTTGCCACCGACGCCACCACCAAATCCTCTACTCCCGCCGGTTCCGGCCACCTCACCCAAATGGTCTGCCCCGCCGCCGCCGCCGCCGCCGCCACCAACGCCACCAGCGCCTCCCTGATGGCCCGCTATCGAGTGACCCCCTGCGCCGCCGCCGCCAAATCCCCCCGAGCCGCCTCTGTCGTCCGCAGCACTATGAGTGCCGCCGCCGCCGAAACCGCCTTGGCCATTGCCGAATATGGGACTTCCGCCGATCCCGCCGGCACCTCCATCGCCGCCACCTCCGCCGTTAATGCCACCGGGGGAGCCGCCGAAACCCTGTCCGCCACTTGCCGCACCAACGACAATGCCCGCCCCGCCTCCGGCCCCTGTGTCGCCATCGGCGCCGCGTCCGACACCGCCACCGGCGAACCCGCCCACTGCATGGCCGCCGAGACCGCCGCCTGCGCCGCCGGCCGTTCCTGCGCCCGGCACGCCGTCACCGCCGACAGCGCCGACGCCGCCGCTTGCGTTGTTGCCTGAAAGAACGACGTTGCTCACGGTCACATGGCCACCGCTCGCCACGAACAGCGCGCCGCCTGCACCGAGGCCGCCAGCGCCGCCCCCGCTACCGAATCCAACGTTGCCCCCGTCGCCGCCAAGCGCCTGGGTGTTCTGGATCGTCAGATTGTTAATGGCGACAGTGCCTGCGTAGACAAAGAACCCGCGCTGCACGCCACCGCCGTCCAGCCTGAAGCCGCCGCCATTCACCGTGACGTTGCTGGTGGTGTTGAAGGCGCTCAGCGTGTCGGCCGCTGCGCCAGTCAGCGTGATGTTGTTCTGGAAATTGATGACATAACTCGCGCTGGCATTGCTGTCGGCCTGCGCGATCGCCGCCGACAGGCTGGCACCGTCGGACACATTGATGACCGTCTGGGCGTGCGCACAGGTGCAACTGATCAGGGCATAAGCCGTGCCGCTCAGGAGAGTTGATCGCACCAGAAGCTCGCGGCGCTGTCGACGGGCAGGCGTATTCTTCACTTCATTGCTCCACCGCCGGCACCCTGGCCAGTGGAAGCTGCGAGTGCCGGAATAGCGCCTGACAGGACGAAGAAAGAGCCGGGCCATCGCCTGTCCGTCCGGCCTTCGCCGGGCCATCTAAGCCGGCGCGCGCCCGTCGTCGTACGCATCGCTGATCTCCCAATGTCGCTACGCTGAGAGAATCCGTCTTCCCAGTCACGGCGCCGAATATCGCGCCACTGGATAGGTCTGAGAACTACCTAGAAAGGTGGTTCGCCGTGCTTTATGTATGCCCGCGCAGGTCGGCGACCTCTGAGGTCAGAGAAACTCTGCACGCGCACTGGGAATGACATGCTTCTCTCCACGGATCCCATCGATCCGCAAAATCAAGACGTCTATGCACTCTGGGATCAACTGGCCGACTTCTCGGTAGCCGATGGTGATGCTGCGCTGACCCACCTGATGTCCGCACTGCGCACCATGTTGTCGGCACGCAATGTGCTGTGGGGCGTGGTCGTGCGATTGCCTTCGCCGAAGCGGGCCGATCCCCTGCTCGGCTGGCGTCCGCGCCTCGTCAGGGTGCTGGACCCGGTACCGGCGGTCGCGGCATCCGTGCAGAAACAGTACGATACGCTCTGGTCGGACGACGTCGACCTGTCGCAGATCCTGTCAATGTCGGGCGATGAGCCGTTCCGCGTCCGCCTGCTGTTCGAAACGCTGCCGCCGGCATGGTTCGAGGGCAAGCACTATCGTCGGCACTATCTGGATGTCGGCTTCGCCGACAGCATTTCCGTGCGCATCGCACTCAATGACGATTTGAGGATTCGCCTGTTCGTGTTTCGTGATGCCCAGCAACCCCGCTTTACGGCACAGGACGGCCAGCGTCTGGGCTCCGTGATGCGTGCCTTGAGATGGTTTCACCGTCAACAATTGCTCAGCCATGGTCTGCTCATCGCCAACGCGCCCCTCACGCCAGCTGAACGCCGGGTGTTGCTCGGACTGCTCGCAGGGGACACGGAAAGGCAGATCGCGCAAAAGCTCGAGCAGAGTCCGAACACCACGCATTTTCACGTCAAGTCGATCTACGCCAAGTTCGGCGTGCGCAGTCGCCAGTCGCTCGCCGCCCTGTGGCTCGGCAAGCTGCAATAAACGAACTCAAGTCCGCAGTTAACCCGGCCTGACACAGGTCGGTAGAGGCTGTTCTCAAACACGGACGGCGGGCCGATGCACCCCTTGACCGACGAGGAAATCGTTTGATGGGAGTTCTATACAACCGAAGCCCTTTGGTCTGTGGCGCGCCTCGCAAGTCAAAGAGCCGCTGCGGCACCGGGCTCTCGCGTGGTCGAAATTTCTTAGATCAGGACTTCGCAACTGACCCGGCCTTCCGGCGAAACCGCCACCGGTCGCAGCAGTCGAGCTTCGATGCGATAACCACGCGGCCCTCAATGAAATGCGCCGCTACTTCGCTGATGGTCCAAGAGCAGAAGTCGCAGTGCATGAGCGCGCCGACGCGGCAGCCTTACTCTTTGTTCTCAGTCCAGGTTTGCTCGCCGCACTGGCACTTGAACATGCGAACGATTCCACCGGTATCCGGGTTGAGCATCTTCACCGCGAGGGCCAGCCTTCGGCCACAGTGATTGCAGGGCTTGGTCGGATTTGGCTGATAGCTGGAAAAGACTTCGTTTTTGAAATCGCGGTCCACTGTACTGCACTCAGGTTGCGAGAATCACTAAGTTCCAACGTGCACAATTGTTCCGCAGATTGAACCAGGCGAGCGCGAATTCAACTGAGGCTGCGGGCGGTTAAGTAGCCCCGGTGTCGCGCCGAGAATGAGAACAAATCGGCATAGAACGCGAACCTCCATGTCCTCTTGGGTCAACAAAGCCGGTTTGACTGGAGTCGTGGCACTTCCGGACTGACCCGAACTGCAGATAGATCGCTGCACGGCGTCCGGGCAATGCGAAGGGCCAACACCGGAAGTGTCAACTCACCACATGTATCTCACCACGCCGAACTGGCTCTCGGCTGCAAACTTCCGCTCTAACCTCTCGAGCCGACATGCATCGCACCGCGTCAACCGAAGCGATGGGCCAACAGAGGAAGTCAGCACGTCGATCACGATTCAAATCCGTGACGCCGCAAACTAGCGGCGGCCGGCAGGGACCATGCGCTCGCGAAAACAGAAGCCATCCTCCATAGAAGCTTTCGAGCTTTTGGTCTGCCTCGTTATTGAAGGCTTCATATCGCTCGAGTGCATTTGCCTCCAGATATCCGGGCCCAGGACTACGCAGCCCTCACTGTGCTAAGAAACTTGCCAACCTCCAGCTTGAGACGATTAGAATCACCTGAGAGTGACTGCGCAGCAGATAAAACTTGCGAGGAAGCCGACCCGGTCTCACTAGCTCCCCGCTGCACATCCATGATGTTGGAGGAGACCTGCTGGGTGCCTTGCGCCGCCTGCTGGACGTTGCGGGAAATCTCCTGCGTCGCCGCGCCCTGCTCTTCGACTGCTGCGGCAATGGTTGACGAAATCTCCGACAGCCGCTCGATGGTGCCGCTGATTTCCTTGATGGCGCTCACCGATTCCTGGGTCGCGGCTTGAATACCGGTGATCTGCTGACCGATCTCGCCGGTCGCCTTTGCGGTCTGCTCGGCCAGGGCTTTAACCTCCGAAGCCACGACTGCGAAGCCGCGACCGGCCTCGCCAGCACGGGCCGCCTCGATGGTTGCGTTGAGAGCCAGCAGATTGGTCTGGCCGGCTATGGTGTTGATCAGTTCTACCACATCGCCGATGCGCGCGGCAGCCTTCGACAACTCGCCGACTCGATCGTTGGTGGTGCGGGCCTGGTTGACGGCATCATTGGCCATTCGCGCCGATTCCTGCACTTGGCGGCTGATCTCATTGACGGACGACGTCAGTTCCTCAGTGGCGGACGCCACAGACTGCACATTGGTTGAGGCTTCCTCCGAGGCCGCAGCGACCATGGTGGTGAGCTCCTGCGCTCGCTCGGCGGTGGAAGTGAGCGTTGCCGCGGAGGCCTCGAGTTCGGTCGAGGCCGAAGACACGGTTTCGATGATCTCGCCGACAGCGCCTTCAAAACCATCAGCGAGCTTGATCATGTCCGCCTTGCGCTGCTGCGCGGCAACCTGGTCCTGCTTGATCTTGGCTTCGGCTTCCGCTTGGGCCTTCTGTGCCGACACCACCTTGAATTTCTCGACCGCTCCAGCGACCTGGCCAACCTCGTCCTTACGGCCGAGGCCGGGCAGCACCACTCCGAAATCACCCTCGGCAAGCTTCTCCATGGAAAGGCTCAATGCGCGCATGGGACGGGCAATGCTGAAAATCGAGAACACGCAGCTTGCGACCAACAATAACGCTGCCGACAGGCCGATCGCCAGCGACATGAGTTCGGCTGAAGCCATTTCCTTTGCGGCAGTGACATTGGCCTCATCGGCGCTGCTCTTCGAAAATTCAACAATTTTGTTGGCCAGCACCTCAACTTCGTTCGCGACGGGCAAAGTCACCTCGCGAGCGACGCGGACTGCCTCGTCGTTGAGTTTTGCGATCTTTGCAACAGCATCAGCCGGCAGTTCGCCGCCGGCGACGCGCTTAGCTTCGATCCCAATGATCTCGGTCTTGATCGCTGCGATCTGCTGGGCACCCTTGGCATATTCTCCAATACCGCCCTTGAGCTTCTCCATGCGTCCTCGATTTTCCGGGGAATGGCTCAGCTTCAACATCGCGTCGGCAAATCCGTGTGCCCGCGTCACCCGGGCCGCAAGGTACTCGCTCGCCGCTTTGAAGCTCTCGGGGCCATTGGCGAGGCGCATGTCGCGAAGGCCGATCTGCATGCCGCGCTGCGCCGCCTTCGCCTCTGCAGCAGTGAGCGCGATTGTCTGTTGCTCGGTCGCAGTCTGATTAGCTCTTTTAACCGCCAAGTTGCCGGACATCTGGGTGTAGATCATCAGGCCCACCAGAAGAATGCTCAGGGCCGAAGCGATCCCAAGCTTGGTTCCAATGCGCAAATTCTGGATCATGCCAATCATGTCGTTTCCTCAAAATGTGTTCAGCCCATCAACGATGTGCGGTCGGCAATTGATGATTTGGGGGCGAGCGGCGGTGCTCTGCCTAAATCTGAGGCACGGCTGGTATTGTTAGTCTTAACATTCCGTTACGTAAAAATACGGATCCACCCTGCTCGCAATTTTGGGCGTCCTCGCCGGAACGGCACAGGTTGACACGGTGGTGGTGCGATCGAGGATGATCTGCAATGGCGGAATTACCGAATGACGCTTCGTTCAGAAGCGCCGCTATCGGAAGTTCAACGAGAGATCCGCAATGGGGTCACGTGCTGACCTCGACCTCAGCGGAACGCCAGCCTGCTTATCTTCGCAAGCGGACACCCCGGACCTTTGAATAACCGCCCTACGCCCGTCGCATCAACTTGAGCGATGCTGCCAGCCGCAAGCTGCGCTTGCCTGCAAGCGCGATGCCTTCGAGCTCGCCGCTGTCCGTTGTGCAGGTGCCGGAGAAACCGATCCCGACCTCATAGCCGCCGAACACGGGGTTCTCGCCTTTCGCCGGCGTGTGCTCCTGGTTGAGGATTTCGCCCTTCCAGCGGCCGTCGGCCGAGGAATAGGAGCCGAGATAGTAGAAGAACGCATCGCCGCCGAGGATGCGGCCGTCCATCAGCAGCATGACGCCGGAGAGCCCGGCATCGACGCCGTCGAGCGCGCGCAGGTGGATCGCATAGAGCCCGTTCACCACCCCGCCCGGACCAATCGTCCCCTGCGGCGGCAACCCCTCGTCATCGAGCCGGGTGAGATTGGCCCAGAAACCGGCGCCCGGCATCGTGTCCGCGCTGCCCGCGAGACGGATCTGGTTGCCAACGAGCCGGCCGCGCGCGCCGATCGAGGCGACGTCGGCCCCCATCAGCGGCTTGTAGTTGGGATCGTCGTTATGCCGTTCGGTGATGACTTCGGCGATGATCTCGCCGTCGCGCTCGAAATAGCTTCCGAGATGCGCGAATGCCGAATTGCCGCCCAGCAGCTTGCCGTCATGCATGCACATGATGCTGCGGCCGAAGGCATCGTTGACCCCGTATTCAACCTTGTAGAGTCCGTCCAGCAACGCAATTGACCCGGAATATCAGAAGGAAAGCACGCGCTACCTAGCACCGCCATCGCACCAAGACCATCGGGCTTTTTCGCGCAGGGGCATTCGCGAAGCCACACCCTGCCATGATGCCATCATGCGCCTGTTTTGCCCGACGGCGCAATAGATTTCGGCAATTCCGCAGGAGGCGATTTCACACCATTTGCGGACCTGCGATTTCAAACACTTGGCTACTGTGCATGGGGTTGTTTTTCGAGTTTTTTGTTTGGCCGGTCGCGAGCCGCCCTTACGCACTCCCCCAAGCCGGCGTCGAACCCGCCGGTTGAGGCGCGCGACAAACCGGCATGGATCAAGTGGAGCCATCAGCCGAGGTGCAGATCGCAACCTTCATCGCAAGCGCGGCGAAGCAGCCGCTGCTCGATGCCGCGTTCGAGCTTTGGCGCCGACGCACCCAGCTGGATTCGGTCGAGGGGCGCCCGACCGCCGAAGAGGTCCGCGTCAACCGCACCCTCACGCCGGAGCAGATCAGCGCGAAATACCGCTGGGATCGCGACCACGCCCATGAAGGACCGATGTTCGATTATATGAAGCGCGCTCATCCGCGTGCCGATGACGACGCGATCAGGCAGGCCATCATCACCGCCGTCAGGTTCGAGGACGCGACCTTCACGCATTTCAGCTGGGATGGCGATTTCTGGGACTGCGTCGTCCGCGCGGTGGGGAAGGCCTCCGCGCAATATCCCGATTTCCTCGAGACGACCTATCGCGACGCCCGCAACAACGTCGCCTACTACTACAAATGAGCTACAGCATGATCCGGACCCGCAGGGCCGCGTTAGCGCAAAGTGCGCAGCGGTTTTCCGAAGAGATCATGCTCCCAAATAAATCCAAAGCGCGTTCAACGCGCTTTAGAAGCACAGCGTGGTGACGAGCTTGCCCTGCTTGTCCTTGATCGCATAGGGACAGCGCAGCCGCTCCAGCGCCTGCTTGGCATCCGCATCGCCGAGCGCTGCGGCGCGCTCGTAATAGGATTTCGCGGCGTCCTTGTCCTTTGGCCCGCCGCGGCCTTCCTGTGCGAAGGCACCCATCCGCTCCAGCGCGCCGGGATGGTTTTGCGCGGCCGCCTTCTCGAACAGCGCGCGCGCCGCGGCGTCGTCCTTCGCCCCGCCGGTACCTTCGGAGAGCATCACGCCGAGCTGGTACTGCGCCTCGGCATTGGTCTCGGCGGCCCTGCCGAGCAATGCGCGCGCCTGTGCGGGATCGGCCGGCGCGGCACCGCCGGTACCACTGAGCGCGGCGAGATTGCTGATGCCGCGGGGATTGCCGGCCTGCGCCGCCTTCTCGAACAATTTGCGCGCCTGCGCTTCATCCCTGGCGACACCGGAGCCGGTGCCGTAGGCCACACCGAGCTCGACCATCGCCGCACTCGATCCCTTGTCGGCGGCCTTGCGCCAGGCTGCCATCGCTTCCGCCGTCTGCCGGTTGGCCGCATAGGCGCGGCCGAGCGCGAACATCGCGCGTCGCGATGACGGCGCGGCCTGCTTGCAGAACTTGATGGCGGTCGCAACGTCGGAGGCCGCAATCTCCGTCACGCCCCTCATGTCGGCCGGCTTGTCGGGATCGCTGGGGTCGGCGGCGACCCGGTCGCACAGGACGAGATCGGCCGATTGCGCATGCGCCGACAACGGCGCCGCAAGCGTGAGGAGGATGGCAACGAGGAAAGTCCGCATGGACGCCAGGTTGCGTCGTGGCCTCGGCAAATTCAAGGCTCCAGCCCCGATTGGCGCAGCACGGGAATGACCTCGGGCGATGCCAGATAGCGCAGCAGCCGGTCAGCGGCTTCGGCATGTTTGGCGTTGGCCATCCGGCCGGCGGAGAACACGGCCGGCGTTTGCAGATCGTGCGGGACCGGGCCGACCACCTCGATGCCTTCGACCTGCTTCAGCTCGCTGATCTGCTGCACGGCGAGGTCAGCTTCGCCGGTCACGAGCCGCTCTGCGGTAAAGCCCTGCTCGACGATGGTGGCCTTGGCATTGATCTGGGCCGCGATCCCCATCCGGACGACCAGCTGGGCGAAGTACACGCCGCTCGCGCCCAGCCGCGAATAGGCCACGGATCGCGCCGCCAGCAGCGTATTGCGCAGCGCGGATTCCGTGGCGATGTCGGGATGTGCTTGCCCTGCCCGCACCGCGATGCCGACGAAGGAGCGCGCGAGATCGGCTGCGTTCCCTGAGACGACGCGGCCCTCGCCGATCATCTCGTCGAGCCCTTCGCGGGTGAGGATCACGAGATCGGCGGCCTCGCCGTCCCGCAACCGTTTGAGCAGCGCCAGAGTCGGCGCGAAGTCGGCGTCGATGCGGACGCCGGTCGCGGCCTCGTACGCGGAGGACAGGCTGCGCATCGCGCCCATCAGGCCGAGCGTCGAAAGCATGCGAATTGTTTCCATCAGCGATTCCCGTGGCGATCAGGCGCGGTGCATCAGCTTGAGCGCGGCGGTCAGGCGCAGGCTGCGCTTGCCGGCGAGCGCCGTTGCCTCCAGGACCGCCTCCTCGACATCATAAGTGCCGGAGAAGCCGATGCCGACCTCGTGGCCGCCGAAGATCGGATCGTCCTTGGCCGGCGTGTGCTCCTGATTGAGGATCTGGCCCTTCCAGCGCCCGTTGGCGGCGGTGTAGCTGCCGAGATAGTAGAATGATGCGTCGCCGCCGAGGATGCGGCCCTTGTTGAGCAGCATCACGCCGGTGAGACCGCCGTCGACGCCGTCGAGCATGCGCAGATGCACCGAGTAAAGCCCGTCGGCGATGCCGGCCTCGCCGACGCCGCCGGCGATCGGCATCTCGTCTTCGGTGATCGGCGTCATCAACGACTGAAAGGGTACGCCGGGCAGCTCCTTGAGCTCGCCCTTGAAGCGATAGAGATCGCCGTCGGCCCAGCCCTTGGCCAGCAGGGTCGCATCGTCCGTGCCCGCCATGGCGCGATAGGTCGGATCGGGGTTGTGGCGGACCGTGTTGATCACGATGTCGACGCCGGCTTCGGTCTTGGCGTAGGTGCCGATATGGGCGAAGGCCGAATTACCGCCGAGCATCTTGCCGTTGCCAGCATGCATCACGCTTCGGCCGACCCCGTCGCCGAGCTGAAATCTCACCTTGTAGAAGCCTTCAAACACCAGCCGTCCCCGGCCCTACACGCATCCAGGCGCACTCTACTCCGCTTTCGGCGACGATGGACAAATTTCCCGCCATGATATCCGGGGAGTCTTCCGCAACGGCTGTCATCGGAATGAAAAATCCGCCGAAGCCTTTCGGCTTCGGCGGATCGAAGTCCAACCCGGGCCAGCCCCCCAGCCCGGGCCGGGAGGATCTTAGGCGGCCGCCTTCTTGTCGGCCGGCACGGAGGCGATCGTCTTCAGGATCTGCGAAGCGATCTGGTATGGGTCGCCCTGCGAATTCGGACGACGGTCTTCCAGATAGCCCTTGTAACCGTTGTTGACGAAGGAGTGCGGCACGCGGATGGAAGCACCGCGATCGGCAATGCCGTAGCTGAACTTGTTCCAGGGCGCGGTCTCGTGCTTGCCGGTCAGACGCTTGTCGTTGTCCGGGCCGTAGACGGCGATGTGGTCCATCAGGTTCTTGTCGAAGGCCGCCATCAGCGCCTCGAAGTACTCCTTGCCGCCGACCGTACGCATATACTCGGTCGAGAAGTTGGCGTGCATGCCGGAGCCGTTCCAGTCGGTGTCGCCGAGCGGCTTGCAGTGGAACTCGATGTCGATGCCGTACTTCTCGGTCAGGCGCAGCATCAGGTAGCGGGCCATCCACATTTCGTCAGCGGCCTTCTTGGAGCCTTTGCCGAAGATCTGGAATTCCCACTGGCCCTTCGCGACTTCCGCGTTGATGCCTTCATGGTTGATGCCGGCAGCCAGGCAGAGGTCGAGATGCTCTTCGACGATCTTGCGGGCGACGTCGCCGACGTTCGAGAAGCCGACGCCGGTGTAATACGGACCCTGCGGCGCCGGATAGCCGGAGGCCGGGAAGCCGAGCGGACGGCCGTCCTTGTAGAAGAAGTATTCCTGCTCGAAACCGAACCAGGCGCCGGAATCGTCGAGAATGGTGGCGCGCTTGTTGGTCGAGTGCGGGGTCTTGCCGTCGGGCATCATGACTTCGCACATCACGAGCACGCCGTTGGTGCGGGCGCCATCCGGGAACACCGCGACCGGCTTCAGCACGCAATCGGAGCTGTGGCCTTCAGCCTGCTGGGTGGAGGAGCCATCGAAGCCCCAGAGCGGAAGCTGCTCGAGCGTCGGGAACGACGCGAATTCCTTGATCTGAGTTTTGCCGCGCAAGTTCGGAGTCGGCGTATATCCGTCGAGCCAGATGTACTCGAGCTTATACTTGGTCATTGAGCCTCTCTGTAGATGATGCGAAAGGTGGGGGCCGAAGGCCCCCGCACGATTGTTTACCCGGCCAACATCGGCCGACCCTTTCCAAGCATTTAACGTGCCAAAAGGCCGCAGCGCGGGAGGTTTTCCACCGCGGCCGGCCCCCTCTCCCTCCCGGCGGATCGGCCAGTGCGCCGTGCGTCATAGCGGCGCACCTTTGCGTGAAGCTGCACCGCAAAAATCCCGCGGGAATCGCCCGATTCTGGAGCAGGCAGGCCCGGGTCTAGGTTGCCGGCTAAACGCGCATCAACGTCCGGCAATATTCGCCAAGTCTGCGCCCGTCGCCCGCAACCTTCGCAACGGCCCACGCGTTAGCCACCCGAGCGCTGCCTTAGAGGAAGCAGAATGCAGTCTGCCTACAAAATAGGCCAAGGCTGATTTCCTTTTCAGCACTTTGCATTTCGGAATGCACGGCCGATATGGAGATTCCAGTAACCACAAGCCAACGAGTCGGGCGCACCATGGAGGCCCAGCGCTGCGATCTCGGGAGATACCGCAATGATGAACAATGGACTGAGTCACGGATCTGCACAGATCTACCAATTCCCTGTCGGGGGCCGCTCGGCTCTCGGGGGGCGCCGCAACGGTGAGACCCGCCTTCCCGCCAACCACGCCTCGCTCCCCGTGAACGAGACGATTTGCAGCGGCAGCTGGTACCATCAGGAAGCAGTCGATGAAGCCAAGCCGAAATGGGATCGCTGATGCCTGCGTTCGGTTCAATACCGCCGCGGTCTCTCGATGCCCGGCGTCAGTCGAAAAAGGGTCGAAACAACGGTGTTTCGGCCCTTTTTGATTCCGGACTGGATTGCGGGACCATATGGTCGCACAGGCGGTCACCGACCGCTTTAGATGCGTGACAAGACACCTCCATGAAAGACTCCCCTACCCGCCATCTCGCCCTGCAAGGCGCCAGCAATTTTCGCGACCTCGGCGGCTATCCGACCGCAGATGGCCGTACCACGCGCTGGCGGCACATCTTCCGCTCCAACCATCTCGGCCAGCTCACTGCCGCCGATGTCGAGATCGTCCGCGCGCTGGGCGTGCGGAGCGCCTTCGATTTTCGTGGCGTCGAGGAGCGCGCGGCGGGTGTCTGCGTGGTCAGCGAGATCGCCGTGCATTCACTGCCGATCGAGCCGACGGTCGTGGCCGCGCTGCGCGCCGAGCTCGCCAGGGGCAGGCTGACGGCGCCGGTCGCGCTCGAACTCATGCGCGAATCCTATCGCAACTACGTCCGCCACAACACGGCCAGTTTCCGCAACCTGTTCGGACATCTCCTGGAGGACTGCGCGCCGCTCGTCATTCACTGCACCGCCGGCAAGGACCGCACCGGCTTTGCCAGCGCGCTGATCCTGCATGCGCTCGGCGTGGCCGACGAAATCGTTGCCGAGGACTACCTGTTGACCAACCAGCACTACAAGCGCGACGCATCAAATGTCTCCGATCTTCCCGCCGATGTTCTCGACGCGATCGGCACCGTCGAGGCCTCGTATCTTGCGGCTGCTTTCGAGGCCGTCGGTAGCGAGTATGGCGATCTCGAAACCTACTTGCGCGACGGTCTCAAGCTCGGCAGAGCGGAGCGGACCGCACTGAAGGCGCGCTATTTGCAATCGTAGGCGGCCATAAATCTTAAGCGGCCATGCCGGGAGAACAATGATGCAAGGCAAGGTTCTGATCGTGACCGGAGCACTCGGCGCACTTGGAAAAGTCGTCGCCGAGACCGCGCAGTCGCGCGGCGCGCGCGTGGCCGGCATCGACCATTCGCCATCGCAAATCTCCCCGACGCCTGAGCGCATCGAGATCGGCGGCGTCGATCTGTCCGACGCAGCACAAGCAAAGACGGCAGTCGAGGCGGCGGCAAGACACTTTGGCAAAGTCGACGTGTTGATCAACATCGCCGGTGGCTTCGCCTTCGAGACCGTGGGCGACGGCGACATCAAGACATGGCAGCGCATGCATGCGCTCAACCTGCTGACGGCGCTCAACGCCTCGCACGCGGCGCTGCCCCATCTGGCTGCGTCCACAACCGGCCGCATCGTCAATATCGGCGCCATGGGAGCGCTTCAGGCCGGCTCCGGCATGGGCCCCTATGCGGCGTCGAAAGCCGGCGTCCATCGGCTCACCGAGGCGCTGGCGAGCGAGTGGAAAGGCAAGGTGACCGTGAACGCGGTGCTGCCCTCGATCATCGACACCAAGGCGAACCGCGCCGACATGCCGAAAGCCGACTTCGCCAAATGGGTGACACCGCAGGAACTCACCGAAGTCATCCTGTTCCTCGCCAGCGATGCCGCCAGCGGCGTCACCGGCGCGCTGATCCCGGTCGGCGGGCGGGTGTAGGTTCAACTGCCGCCCATCTTTTCTAAACCTTCCTGCATTGCTATATTCGAACCATGACAACGGAAGATATCGAGCAAGCGGTCGAGCGACTTACGCCTGACGAATTGGCCCGGTTTCGTGCATGGTTCGAGCAGTTCGACGCTGAACGCTTCGATCAGGTCCTGGAGCAGGATATCAAGGCGGGTAAGCTCGATCAATTTGCCGAGGAAGCGCTGAGCGATTATCGCGCCGCCCAAACGCGCGACTTGTGAAGCACACGGCTTCCACGAGATTCTGGAAGGCTTATGAGGCATTGCCCGTCAATGTTCGGCGGCTCGCCGATGCCAATTTCAAGCTGCTGAAGAACGACCCAACGCATCCCTCGCTTCAATTCAAACGGGTCGGACGATTTTGGTCCGCCAGAGTCGGCCTACGTTATCGCGCCCTCGCTATCGAGTCTGATGGAGCCTGCGTCTGGTTCTGGATCGGCTCGCACGCAGACTACGACCGTCTCATAGGCTAAAGGCGTCAATCCGGCACCAAAAGCCGGAGGTTGCCTTTGCAACGGATGCTCTGCTCGCCGGTGAGTGCGATTTTCTCGCCAACAGCCGGATCATCTGTTCCCGATCAAATGGCGCAGAGCCCCGAGCCCGTTCCGGGCTAAACTGCCGCAACTGATTCTCCGATCGGACGTGACACTCGGAAGCTTTCTTTGGAAACCACGCTCTATCTGCCTGTCAAACGCTTCCTCGAAGAGCTCGGCTTCACGGTCAAGGGCGAGATCGGCGGCTGCGATCTCGTGGGCCTCAGCGCCGGCGATCCGCCGGTAGTCGTGATCGGCGAGCTCAAGCTGAGCTTCAATCTCGAACTAATCCTTCAGGCGGTCGATCGTGCACCGGCCGGCGACGAGGTCTGGATTGCCGCAAAGATGTCGGTGCGCGGCAAGGGACGCGAGACCGACGCGCGCTATCGCAATCTCTGTCGCCGCCTCGGCTTCGGCATGCTCGGGGTGACCGACCGCGGTCAGGTCGAGGTGTTGGTGAAGCCGCCGACGGCAGCGCCACGCCGCGAGCCGAAGGTCCGTTCGCGCCTCGTCGCAGAGCATCAGCGCCGCCAGGGCGATCCGGTGCTGGGCGGCAGCACGCGCGCGCCGATCATGACGGCCTATCGGCAGCAGGCGCTGGCCTGCGCCTCGGAGCTTGCGGTAGGCCCGCGGAGGGTGAGCGAATTGCGCGAACGCTGTCCCGATGCCGGCAAGATCATGCTTAACAATGTGTATGGCTGGTTCGAACGCACCGAGCGGGGAATCTACGGGCTGACGGAAGCTGGCCACGCGGCGCTGAAACGCTGGCCACAACAGCGGCTTGCGGATGTTGCCGGTGTCGCGTCACCACCCTGACACCCAACCGGTGCATAGCTGTGATGCCACACCGATTTCATATTGCAATGCAACATAGACAGCACTAGGTATCCCGGCATCGAAACGAGGCCGTTATGAACGCAGACTGGAATACGAAATATGGCACGCGGCGCGTGCGCCACGATCCGCCGACCCTGGACGAGGCGATCTTCGCCGCCGTCGGCATCACCGATGATCAGGAGCAGCAGGCCGAGATCGCCGCAGCCCTGATGGGCATGCCGCTCGATGTCGTCCAGGCCGAGGTCAAGAAACAGGTTCGCACCAACAGCCGCATCACCTCGACCCGCGTGATCGCCGGCGAACAGGGCGCGCAGCGCTCGGTGGTGGTCGAACGCCGTGTCGTGCGCCGCTTCGGCAACGACAAGCGCACCGGCACCTGAGCTCGCTATTCTGAATACAAAAGCGGACCGGTTTTGCCGGTCCGCTTTTTTGATTCCAGTCGGCTTATTCAGGTCAGGCGGCGCGATTGCCATAGATGCTGGAAATGATCTTCCAGCAGGTCGAGTTGAAGCTGATAAGAGCGCGGCCGGCCGCGAATGGCGAGGCCGCGAGATCAGCGAGTTCGTCCTCAGGCGCCTTGGCGAGATCGATCGTACCGGTCGATTCGCCATGACGGAATTGCAGATGCGCGCCGAACTTCCTGGCGAGCGCCCGCATCGCGTGATTCTCGGCGCCGGTGGTAATACGCAGGCGCTTGTAGCCTTTCCAGCGCGCTTCCGCGATCAGGCGGCTGAACAGCACGGTGCCGACGTTCTGGCGCCGCGCCGAGGCTTCCACGCTGAAGGCGACCTCGGGCAGCGAATCGCCCTCGGGCGGATGCAGCTCGGCCGCCCCGCGGACCACGCCGTCGACGATATAGGCGACGATCACGGTGCCGTCCTCGGCGCAACGGGCGGCGTAACGCTCGATGAAACTGTCGTCGAGAAAACCGTTGAAGCGGTCGTGCCGGCTTTCGGCATCAAGCCTCAGCAGGTGATCGCGCAAGAGCGGCAATTCTTCCTGCTGGCTCAACGTGCGCACGTAGCCCTGAACGGACTTCGGGCGACTGGTTACTTCAAGTCCAAAATCTGCTGCGAGTGACAAGTCAAAACTCCTCTTGGTGTCCCTCGAGGAGGCGTTCGAATCCCTAGGCCTCCAATATTGTGCATCGCAACAAATTTTTCAAGACGGGAACCTGCCAAAGTTTCGGGCATGGGAGGCGACTAATTCGTTAACAAAATCAAGCCCCCGTATTCATACGAGGACCAGCTGGGTCTGCGTCACCACGGCGACCAGCTTGCCGTCCTCGGTCTCCAGCCGGGTGGTCCAGACCTGGGTTCGCCGGCCTCTGTGGACTGGGGTGGCGGTCGCGATCACCGTGGTTCCCTCCTTGGCCCCGCCGATAAAGTTGGTCTTGCTCTCAAGCGTGGTCGTGCCCTTGGCGTCCTCCGGCAGATTGATCACGGTGGCCGCCGCGCCGACGGAATCGGCCAGCGCCATCACCGCGCCGCCGTGGATGGTGTGATGAAGCGTGCAGAGATCGGGCCTGACCGTCATCCGCGCCACCACGCGATCTTTCCCGGCCTCGACGAACTCGACGCCCTTGAGTTCGGCAAACGGCATCTTCATCGCTTTAAGTTTCTCGAGCGGCGTCATCGGATCTCCTCCCAAATCATTCTGCTCACAGGGTGAATTGCTCCGCGCGGCAAAGCAATGACGTCCGAGGTCGTCATTGCGAGCGCAGCGAAGCAATCCAGAAATGTATCCGCGGAAAGATTCTGGATTGCTTCGCTGCGCTCGCAAGGACGGGGGAGACAGCCTTCGTACCTCACGTCACCGCATTCACCACCTGATACTCCGGCCGCCGCCACACCTCGCCCGCGATCACCTCCTCGATGAACTCGGCGGCCCGCACGATCTCGCTCTCGCCGATATACAGCGGCGTGATGCCAAACCTCATAATGTCAGGCGCGCGGAAATCGCCGATCACGCCGCGGGCGATGAGGGCCTGCATCGCAGCGTAGCCGCCTGCGAAGGCGAAGGAGACTTGCGAGCCGCGACGCTGATGAGCGCGCGGGGTGACGAGCTTCAAGGACGGACAGCGGCGTTCGACCTCGGCAATCAGGAGATCGCCGAGCGCCAGCGAACGCGCGCGGACTTCCCTGATATCGACGCGGTCCCAGATGTCGAGCGAAGCCTCCAGCGCCGCCATTGCCAGCACCGGCGGCGTGCCGACGCGCATGCGCTCGACACCGCCCGCGGCTGCATAGGCAAGCTCGAACGCGAATGGCTTTGCGTGCCCCATCCACCCCGACAAAGCGGCTCGCACGCTGTCGGCGTGGCGCAGCGCGACGTAGAGGAAGGCTGGCGCGCCGGGACCGGCGTTGATGTATTTGTAGGTGCATCCGGCGGCGAAATCAGCGCCGGTGCCTGCAAGGTCAACCGGCAGCGCGCCGGCCGAATGCGCGAGGTCCCATACCGTGACGATGCCGAGCGCATGCGCTCTTGCAGTCAGCTTCGCCATGTTGTGGCGCCGTCCGGTGCGGTAATCGACCTCGGTGATGTAGAGCACCGCGATCTCCTCCGACAACGACGCCTCGATCTCCTCCGGCGCGACCAGGCGCAATTGATGGCCACGGCCGAGCGTCGCGATCAGGCCTTCGGCCATATAGAGGTCGGTCGGAAAATTACCGGTGTCCGACAGGACGACCTTGCGCGATGCGTTCATATCGAGCGCGGCGGCGAGCGCCTGATAGACTTTGAGCGACAGCGTATCTCCGACCATGATGGAGCCGGCTTCCGCGCCGATCAGTCGCGCGATGCGATCCCCGACATGACGCGGCTGGGCATACCAGCCCGCTGTGTTCCAGGCGCGGATCAACTCATCGCCCCACTCGGCGGTGATGACGCGACTGACGCGCTCGGCCACGCCAAGCGGCAGCGCGCCGAGCGAATTGCCGTCGAGATAGATGACACCGTCGGGCATATGGAACAGCGCTTTGGTGTCGTCGTAAACGCGAAGCATGGTCATGAAAATCTCTACAGGATCGTGCGCACGCGCCAGAGCTCGGGAAACAGCTCGACCTCCAGCATACGCTTGAGATAGCTGACGCCGCCGGTGCCGCCGGTACCGCGCTTGAAGCCGATGACGCGCTCGACTGTCGTCACATGGTTGAAGCGCCAGCGCCGGAAATAATCCTCGAAATCGACCAGCTTCTCGGCCAGCTCGTAGAGCATCCAGTGCGTTTCCGGCGCTTCGTAGACGATACGCCAGGCCTGCAGCACACCTTCGTTGAAGCTATGGGTCTCGCGAACATCGCGCGCCAGCGCGGCCGCAGGCATCTTGAGCCCGTTGCGGTCGGCGAGCCGCAGTACCTCGTCATAGAGGCTTGGCGTCGCGAGCTCGGCTTCGAGCAGCTGCGTGGTTTCCAGATCGTGCGCGTGCGGCTTGAGCATGGCGTGGTTGCGGTTGCCCAGCAGGAATTCGATCAACCGGTATTGCCGCGACTGGAAGCCTGAGGATTGGCCAAGCTGCGAGCGGAAGCGCGTATACTCGCTGGGCGTCATGGTGCGCAGCACGTCCCAGGCGCCGTTGAGCTGCTCGAAGATACGCGACATCCGTGCCAGCATCTTCATCGCAGGCTGCACTTCATCCTTCGCGATCGAACGACGTGCGGCGCTGAGCTCGTGGATGGCGAGCCGCATCCAGAGTTCGGTGGTCTGATGCTGGATGATGAACAGCATCTCGTCATGCGCTTCCGACAGCGGATGCTGCGCACCGAGGATCGCGTCCAGCGCCAGATAGTTGCCGTAGGACATGCGCCGGGCGAAATCGGTCTCGGCGCCTTCGCTTGCGGGATCGTATTCGCTGGACGTCATGGCATGCCCTTTCGATCGATCTTTAAGGCCTCGTCAGTCGAGGCCGATCAGGCGCGCGGTGATTGGCGACGACGGGTCCTTGAGGGCGTCGATCACGGTGAAATGGTTCAGCCCGGGATCGACGACAAGACGCGTCGGCACGTCGAAGCCAGTCCAGACATTGGCCATCAGATCGGACTGGCGGATGAATTCGGGCCGCTCGTTGCCACCGACCCAGGCGGTCACGGGTGAAGGCCCGCGCGGCAGATGCAGCGCCGCGCTTTCCAGCGTCGCCTCCTCCATCGTCATGCGCAGGGTGTCGTTCATCCTGGTCTTGAGCAGCGGACGCAGATCATGCAGGCCGCTGATGGACAGCGTCCCGGCGATGCGGTTGAAGACGGCGGGCTCCAGCCGGCTGTCGTCGCACAGCATGCGCGTAACGAGATGCCCGCCCGCCGAATGGCCGGCGAGCCGGATCGGTCCCGCGACGAGCGCGGCGGCCTTGGCGATCGCTGCGGTGATTTCCGCCGTAATGTCGGAGATGCGCGCGGCCGGCGTCAGCGTGTAGCTTGGCAGTGCCACCGTCCAGCCGTGATGCCGCGCGCCTTCGGCGAGATCAGTCCACGCCGATTTGTCGAAGCGCATCCAATAGCCGCCGTGGACAAAGACGACGAGGCCCTTGCTGTCGCCGTCGGGCAAGATCAGGTCGAGGCGCTGGCGCTCGCCGGGGCCATAGGCGATGTCGGCGCGAAACTCCTTCAGTCCGGCGCGATAAGCCGCCGCGCGCTCCGCCCACAGCGCCGGTATCTTGTCCGAGCCCGGGATATGGGCCGAATTGGCGTAAGCGTCATCCCAATCGCGCATCGTGACTTCCTCGACGGACTCAAGACCTTGTGGACCTGGCGCCAGTCTGCCACCAGCGCGGGCGGCGTCCTAGTCTTTAGTTTAAGCTTAAAGGATTTTGGAACGCCGGTGGATTGGGCAGCTCCCGTCATTGCGAGGGCAGCGACTTGTCCGCCGAAGCTTTAGCGAAGGCGGAAGCAATCCAGTCTGCCTCCGCGGTGGCAGTCCGGATTGCTTCGTCGCAAGGGCTCCTCGCAATGACGACGGAAGGCCCCTACCCCTTCTCCACCCCGCACCAATCCGCGATGAACAGCGCCATGGCCTTGGTCGTCTTCTTCAGCGATTGCAGATCGACATATTCATTGAAGCCGTGCATCTCGGCGCCACTCGCGCCGAAGCACAGGCTCGGGATACCGTGATTGAGGCCGTAGAAGCGCGTGTCGGTGAGCGCGGTGAAGACGAGGTCTTCGATTTGGCCGCCATAGACGGCGCTGAAGGCCTTGCCGAACGCGGCTTCCGGCGCGGCGGCGTCGGTCAGCTCATAGCCTTCCGACAAGAAGCCCGACCATTCGACCTCCGGGGGATTATTGGCGAGGAAACGATGGTTGCGCGCGGCAGCCGCAACGCAAGCCATGATCTCCTTCTGGTGATCGGCGATCGACCAGCCCGGCAACACGGCAATCCGGCAATCGACGTCGCACCAGGCCGGCACGCTGGAGGCCCAGTCGCCGCCCTTGATGATGCCGGGGTTGAAATTGATGGGATGGTTCAGCGTCTTGAAGTGACGATCGGCTTTCGCCCGCTCGTTCCACTCGATCTCGAGTTTTTGCAGCGCCTGGATCAAATGATAGGCCGCCATGATTGCGTTCGCGCCGGAGCCGGCGAAGGCGACGTGGGTCGGATGGCCCTTCACGCGCAGGCGGAACCAGATCACGCCGACCTGCGAGCGCACCATCTTGCCGCCGGTCGGCTCAGGAATGAAGCAAGCATCCGCGCGATAGCCGCGCTGAAGCGTCGAGAGCGCGCCGACGCCGGTGCTCTCCGCCTCGATCACGGACTGGAAGTGAATCCGCGCCGTCGGCCTGAGGCCCGCGGCCTTGATCGCATCGAGCGCGGAGAGCGCTGCGATGGTGCCCGACTTCATGTCGCAGGCACCGCGACCGAACATCTTGCCGTCCTTGATGACGGGCGAGAACGGCGGGGTGTCCCACAGTTCCAGCGGGCCGGCCGGTACGACGTCGCAATGGCCCTGGAGGATCAGCGATTTGCCCGCCTCGGTTTTGGGCCGGTACGTGCCGACCACAGTGCGCGCCTTCGAAAAATCGTGCTCGATGGGCCCGAAGCCGCGCAGATCTTTGAGGTCGTCGACATTGATGTGCCAGTCGTCGACCTCGTAGCCGCGCACGCGCAGGAGGTCGCCGATCATGTCCTGGCACGGTCCCTCCGCACCGCGGGTCGAGGGGATCGCGACGAAATCGCGTGTGGTCGCGAGCTGGGCTTCGAAGCCGGCATCGACGGCGTCAAGAATCCTCTGCTGCGTTTCGGCATTCATCAGGCAACTCCAATCGGGCATTGAGATCAGCGATGGAGCGCAAGCTAGCCGATTTCAGCCGTTCGGGTACTCTGCAAAATAGGCATCCCGCAATGCATCTTCGAGCAGCCGGCCCTCCGAATAGCCATTCAGTGTCGCCGGTCGGCGCACGCCCTCAAGCAGCCGCGGGCAAGGCTCCGGCGCGCCGAGCACGGTGCGCACCGGGATGCGCTCGGCATAGATCGGCAATTCATAGTCCTCGTCATCGTCGGCGACACCCTTGGCGCGGACTTTCGCGGAGGCCTCCTCGATCTCCATCGCGATAAAGGAGGTCGCCTTGATCTCCTGCGTGTTGCTCGCCCGCAGGCTCGCGGTGCGATCCGGGAAGAAGCGGTCGACCATCGCGACAACCGCGCGTTCTTTCTCCTCGGGATCGGTGACGAGATAGGCGGTGCCGAATGCCATTACGGCGCGGTAATCGGCCGAGTGATTGAACCCGCAGCGCGCCAGCACGAGGCTGTCGAGATGTGCGACCGTCAGGCACACGCGCTCGCCCCGGGTCTGGTTGCGCAGCATGCGGCTGGCGCTCGAGCCGTGCCAATACAGCTTCGTTCCTTCGCGCCAGAAGAAGGTCGGCGTGCAATAGGGTTGGCCGTCGATGGCGTAGGAGACGTGGCAGAGCATCGAGGAATCCAGGATGCGATGAACGGTGTCGTGATCGTAGAAGCCGCGGTCGTGACGGCGCTTCACCTGGTTGCGCGCGGATGTCGGATAGGAATTTTGGTTCTCGGTCTGGCTCACGGCCGCTCCTGTCGGATTGAATCACTTCCAGCGCAGTTGTAGCCACGGATTTGGTCTGCGATAGTGCCAATTCCATGCGAAAAATCCCGACCAATTCCGTCTCCTCGCCGGCCAAAGCCGAGCTGCCGCTCGACCTCGCAGGCCCGCACATCACGGCTGGCGCCTCGTCGGCGCACCGGCTGTATCAGGCGCTGTGCGAGATGATCGTCGGCGGTCTGGTGAAACCCGGCGAGCCGCTGCCGCCGTCGCGCACGCTGGCCAAACAGACTGGCTTTCGGCGCAATGCCGTCGTCACCGCCTATGAGCGGCTGATTGCCGACGGCTTTGCCGACGCAACAGTCGGCTCCGGCACCTTCGTCGCCGCGCGCATCCCCGCGCGCGCGGCCGAGCCGAAGCGGCCGAAGATCAGCGTCGAAACGCCCGGGCAAGGCGCGTTTTCGCTCGGCTGCACCCATATCGACGCGCGCGCCGTGCAGCGTTTCCGGGCTTTTGTAGGCCGTCGCATGCGCTCCTTCGGCGCGGAGCATCTGCACTATGGCGATCCCCGTGGCAGCCGCGAGCTGCGTGCGGCGATCGCCGATCATCTGTTGTCGGCGCGGGGCCTGCGCTGCGATCCCGATCAGATTATGCTGACGTCGGGCACGCTGCACGCGCTGCGCATCGTGCTGAGCGCGATCCTGAAGCCCAACGACCAGGTCTGGTGCGAAGACCCCGGCTACCCCGCTGCGCGGAAAACCATCGCGCATTGCGGCTATCGTGCCGTGTCCGTTCCCGTCGACGCGCACGGCATGCGTGTCGCCAAAGGCCGCGCAGCGGCGCCGTCCGCGCGCGCAGCCTATGTGACCCCGTCGCACCAGTTTCCGCTGGGTGTGCAGATGTCGATGCCGCGACGGCTCGAGCTGCTGGACTGGGCCAGGCAGGCCGGCGCCTTCGTGCTGGAAGACGATTACGACAGCGAATTCCGTTACGACGGCGCGCCGCTGATGTCGCTAGCCGGCATCGATCACCTCCAGCGTGTGATCTACATGGGCACGTTCGCCAAGACCTTGTTTCCGGGCCTGCGCATCGGCTATTGCGCCCTGCCCGAGCGCTTGATTGCGGATGTCACCGCCGCGCGGGCCGCGCTCGACCGCTTTCCCGGCACGCTGATGGAGGGCGCGGTGGCCGACATGCTCAATTCCGGCGCGTTCGCGGCGAACCTGAAGCGCGTGCGCAAGCTTTACCGCGAGGCGCGCGACGCGCTGGCCGGGACGCTCGAAGCCGAATCCGAGGGCGTGCTGTCGGTGCCGGTCCCATCACAGGGTCTGCATCTTGTCGCCCGGTTCGATCCCTCGGTCGATCTGGCTGTGGCGGCAGACGCCAAGCAGGCCGCCGGCGCCGAAGGCTGGCTGTTGGCCGACACCTATTCACGCGCGCGTCCTCTTCCCGGTTTCGTGCTGGGATTTTCCGGCCACGCGGTTCCGAAGCTCGTCGCATCCGCCGAGCGGCTCGCGCGGGAATCGGGAGCGGCCTTGCGTGCGAGACGCAAGCCGGCCCGGCGGGCATGACGAACGCTCACTATGAGAATCGGCTGCCGCTCCCTACATTGCGGCATCGATGCCGGGAGCTCACACCATGCTGCTACGCCGCGCGACTTGCCTCTCGCTCCTGATCTTCATCGCACTCGCCGCGACCGCGCGCGCAGGCACGGTCGGACGCGAGCAGGACATCGTCGATCTCAAGCTCGGCCAGCGCGTGCAAGTGGACGACGGAACCTGCCCCGCCGGACAGGTCAAGGAAGTGCGCGGCGCCAAGATGACCGACAAGGGCGTCGCACGGACGAGCACCTGCGTGTCGCGGTTTGGTCCGAAATCAAAGCGATGAGCGCTACTTCGCCGGATCGAACATACATTGCAGGGTCGGCTTCGCGATCTTGGTGAAGGTCGGGCCGATTTCGGTCTGCTTTGCGGCCGGCACCCAGTCGGTCTCGATCGTCGGCACCCCGGTCTCGCTGATGCCGCGCAGCAGGGCCTCGCGGAGATCGCGATCCTCGACGACGGCGGCAGCATGATCGTGCAGGCAGCCGCAGACCTCTTCCGGATGCTCCCATCGCCCGAGCATGCGCGGCGCGCATTGCCTCACGAACTCGGTACGGGGATCGGGTAATCTGGAGGGAGAGCGCACCTGCGCCTGAACGGCACTGATCGTGAGAAGGAATATGAACGCCGCAGCGAAGGTACGAACAATCATGATGGCCTTTATCGGCTGATTTTTATTGTGACGATCAGAAGCGCGCGGCAACCACGATCGGCTGCGGCGCCGGGGTCATGATCGGCGAGCCGCTGTACTGGAAAGTACCGATGCCTGGGACATTGCCGTCCGGCGAGCCCGCGAACGAGGAGCCGGCGAGCACGAAACCGAAAGCAAGGATGAGGCTGAGCGTGCGCATGGACTTGTCTCCGAATTCTCTGGCCGGCGTGCGCCGTCGTCGTTGTGAGGTTGATAACCATGGGCGGTTTCGCGCGTGATGCGCCAAAGCCGGAAAATGGTTTCATCTCCGTGAGAATTGTTTCGTCCCGTTCGGAGCGACGACATATTCGACGGAAAATCTCAATCTTTTCAGATGGGTCGTGCGGCCGCCCGAGGTGGCTTGGCAGGTTCCGTGCGCGCTCGGCTGCGCGCCGGAATGCTGGCGCCGTCATGATCCCGCCTCACACCCTTCACATGCGTTTTACGTTTTTCTGCTGAAGAGAAGCCGAACGAAGGCTGGGCCCCGTCGAACCGGGGGCGCTTCGACGGCGACCCAAGCTATCGAGACCGAGACGCCCGGAAATCGCCGAGCGCGTTCATGTGAGGAACGGCCATCATGACGGCGCAGAATCGCGCAACGACGCGCGATGCGGACCAACGAACGGACCGCCGGGAGCAACGGTCTGTTCGCAGCAGCGCCAATTCGCCTGGCGAAATGGCGCTGCAATCGAGCCGCGGGTTTGAGGCCACACCGCAATCATTCGTGCGGCTGACCGGCTCGCATCTTGCAAAACCGCGCGCCAGCCGCGCTGACATCATCGCGTGAACGCAAACGCGTCATTGGTGAACGCAAGCGCGTCACTGAATGAACGCAAGAGCGTCACTGAGTGAAGAACTCTCCGCACTTCTGGACGTTTGCGTCCGCCGGTCCCCACGGCATGACCGGGACGGTCGAGGTCGAGTTCTTCGGCGAGCCCTCGATCAGCCTGTCCGAATAGACCATGTAGACCAGCACGTTGCGCTTGGCGTCACAGCCGCGCACGATCTGCATCTTCTTGAAGAACAGCGAGCGGCGCTGGCGGAACATGTCGTCGCCCTGCTCCATCTTGTTCTTGAACTTGATCGGGCCGACCTGACGGCAGGCGAGCGAAATGTCCGAGACCTCCTCGGCAAGGCCCAGCCAGCCCTTGAAGCCGCCCTTCTCCGGCACCGTGAAATGACAGGCCACGCCCTCGACTTCAGGATCGTCGAGACCATAGGTCGCAAGCTTGTCGTTCGGGCTCATCCATTTGAACACGGTCGAGCGGCGGAAGATCAGATCCGGCTCGTCCGCGGCGGATGCGGACGCCGCAGGCACGGTCAGCGCCAGGAGAAATAAAGCGAGGCCTTTCAAGCGGATGCTGGAAAGACCGGGGAAACGAGATGACATGAAGTTCTCCAGTAACAAGTCCCAGCAATGTAGGTATGAGGCGACCGATCAGGAAGACGATCGGCAGGCCGATACGGCCGCCGTTTACCGCTCCGTGAGGCTTTTTTGCTACGCTTTGGACAAAAGTAGCTGATCGCAGAACCGCCGCGCTGGTGAACGCGTATCCCCTCTGAGAGACTAACATCTGATTTGGATTATGGATTCGATGATGAACAGCGTGAACGGGTCTGGTTTTTCTGCCAAGCCGACGCGATTTTGGCAGGTCGCCATTTTGACGGCGGCGGGTGCGATCGGCACGGCGAGCCAGGCGGACGCAGCGTTTTATTACTGGACGGATTATTCCGACGGGTCCTACGGGCGCCAGGAGCGCCATCCCGAAGTCCCGCGCCAGAAGCCGCAGAAGCGTGGTGCGGCCGGCAAGAAAGACCTCGTTGCCGAAAAAGAAGCCGGCACGAAACCGCAGGGTCCTCTCGTCATCGTCGTCTCGATCGACCGGCAGAAGGTCACGGTCTACGACACCAAGGGCGTGTTCGCGGAATCCCCGGTGTCGACGGGCATGAAGGGCCATTCGACGCCGATGGGTGTGTTCAGCGTCATCCAGAAGCACAAATTCCACCATTCCAACATCTATAGCGGCGCGCCGATGCCGTACATGCAGCGGATCACGTGGTCGGGCGTTGCCATGCATGCCGGTGTGCTGCCGGGCTATCCGGCCTCGCACGGCTGCATCCGCATGCCGATGGCGTTCGCTGTGAAGATGTGGAACTGGACCAGGATGGGCGCGCGCGTGATCGTTTCGCCCGGGCAGATGTCACCGCAGAACTTCTCACATCCGCTGCTTGCCTCGATGCGCGTTCCGCCGCAACCCGCGGCCAGCCTGGAGCCGCAGACCAATGCCGCCGAGAAGGCCGACAGGGGCGCGGCCAATACCGGGGCCACCGAAGCAAAGCCGGTTGAAACGAAGACTGCCAGCGCGGACGGCGTGCTCGAGCTGCGCTCGTCGGTCGGCCACACCGTGTTGTCGGACGTGACCACCGGATCTGCCCCGGTCCGCGAGGAGGCCTCGGCCGACCAGACCGAGACCACCGCAAAGCCCGAGACCAAGACCGCTGAGGCGGCGGACGCGGCCAAGCCCCAGGCCGGAGATGCCGCGCAGCCCGCGAACACTGAAGCGAAGCCTGTCGAGGCCGCGGAGACGCCGAAGTCCGAAACCGCCGAACCCGCGAAGACGCCCGATGCACCGGCCGTGGCTCCAGCGCAGGCGGCCACGCCCGACGTCAAGAAGGACGAAACCCGCGTTGCCGATCCGGCGCCCGTGGCGAAACCTGAAGCGCCCAAGCGCGCGGGCCAGATCGCGGTCTTCATCAGCCGCAAGGATTCCAAGCTCTACGTGCGGCAGAACTTTGCGCCGCTGTTCGAGGTGCCTGTCACGATCGCCGCGAGCGATCGACCGCTCGGCACGCATGTCTTTACCGCCGAAGTCGACAAGGCCGATTCCAATGCACTGCATTGGTCGGTGGTGTCCTTGCCGGTGTCCGTCCGCTCTGCCGCGCGCGAGGATGATCGCCGCATGACAGGCCACCAGCGTGGCGCAGCCGTGATTCCCGTCGCTGCCAAGCCTGTGGTCACGCCGGACAGCCCGGCCGAAGCCCTCGACCGCATCTCGGTCCCGGCCGACACGATCACGAAGATCAACGAAATGCTGACGTCAGGCGGCTCGATCATCGTCTCCGACCAAGGCATCAACCAGGGCGAGACTGGCGAAGGCACCGATTTCATCGTCCGCCTGTACTAGCGGGCTTTATCGCGGCAGATAACGCGGTGTTGACGAGGCCGCTCGCAGCGGCGGGGTAACATGTGCCTCGGATCATTTCGGGGGACGCCGTTATGATGAACCGCAGGACGATGCTCATCGCCGCCTTTGCAGGCACGCTGGCGCCGGTGACGCGTGCACTGGCGGATGGCGGCATGAGCCGAATCTCCGCCTATGCCTTCTCTTTCCCGGCATTGTCAGGCGACGACATCCGCCTTGCGACCTTCACCGGCAAGGCGCTGCTGGTGGTCAACACCGCTTCGCTCTGCGGTTACACGCCGCAATATGCCGGCCTGCAAGACATCTGGGGCGAGTTTCGCGAACGCGGCCTCACCGTCATTGGCGTACCCTCCAACGACTTCGGCGGACAGGAGCCCGGCGGCACCAGCGAGATCTCGGAGACGGCCCATCACCAATACGGCGTTACCTTTCCGATTACGGCAAAGGCCGTCGTGATCGGTGCGAAGGCGCATCCGTTCTACAAATGGGCCGCAGAGGCGCGCCCCAAGGATGTTCCACGCTGGAACTTCCACAAATATCTGATCGGCCGGGACGGCTATATCGCCGACGTCTTTGCATCCACGGTCGAGCCGGCCGACACGCGGATCAAGACGGCGATCGCCAAGGCGCTGGCCGACGCTTGACGGCGCATGTCCCGCAACCCGGTTGGGCACAATTGCGGTGGGGCGCCAAACAGCCGTTGCAATGGCGAGGGCCCACCATCTAGGCTAGGATCGTTAGGGGCAGGATGGTTTTGCCGGAGGCGAAAAGCCGCGGCGGAACAACGGGATCAATCTCGAGGACAACACCATGCGTGTGGCGGCAGGACTGATTTTGGCAAGCGCGATGTCTCTGGCGATGACGAGCGCGGCATGGTCGCAGACCCCGGCTGCAAAGCCCGCTGCCGCGACGCAAGCCCCACCGGCGGCAACACCGGCTGCGGCTGCGCCCGCTGCGGCTCCGGCACCCGCTCCTGCAGCAGCCGCCGCGCCGGCGGGCTTCGTCAATCCTCCCGCGCCTAAACAGGCGCCGCAGCCCGCGCGCGCGGCTTGCAACACGCCGGGCGCCTTGGGCGTCGCCCGCACCGTCGAGATCGACACCACGGGCGGTCCCGGCTTCGGCTTCGAGCATTTCAAGGAGCTCGATTTCCTGCGCGACAAGGAGGTCGTGCTGACCTTCGACGACGGCCCCTGGCCCAAGAACACGCCTGCGGTGCTGAAGGCGCTCGCCGACGAGTGCACCACCGGCATCTTCTTCTCGATCGGCAAGCACGCGACGTACGAGCCGGAGATCCTCAAGCAGGTCTACGCGGCCGGCCACACCGTGGGCACCCACACCTGGTCGCACGCCAATCTCAACAACAAGAAGCTCACGGAAGCGCAGCGCAAGGAAGAGATCGAGAAGGGTCTTTCCGCGGTGAAATGGGCGCTCGGCGGCATTTCGCCCTCACCATTCTTCCGCTTCCCGGCGCTCCAGCATCCGCCGGAGATGGTCACCTATCTCGGCAATCGCAACACGGCGATCTTCTCCTGCGACATCGACTCCTTCGACTTCAAGGCCTCGAAGCCCGAGAAGGTGGTCGAGACCGTCATGAAGAAGCTGGACAGCAAGGGCAAGGGCATCATCCTGATGCACGACTTCCAGAAGCACACCGCGGAGGCCCTGCCCGAATTGCTCAAGCGCCTGAAGGCCGGCGGCTACAAGGTGGTAGCGATGCGCGCCAAGTTCCCGGCCTCTACGCTGCCGGAATACGACCAGGAGCTGCTCAAGGACGTCAAGCTGCCGACGGTGAGCACCCGGCCGGTCAACAGCGTCGTGACGACGGTTTCCGAATAGCCGCGCCTTGTCCTTTCGCATCGAAGGCTACGTCATCGTCTCCGCGGACGGCATGCTCGCCGACGCGGCGCATGTCATGCCCGACAGCCTGAAATTCGAAGGCGACAAGCTGTTCTTCGAGCAGGCGCTCGATCGCGCTGCGCTGATCGTGCACGGCCGTCACTCGCACGAGCAGCAGCCGAATTCACCCAAGCGCAAGCGCCTGATCCTGACCCGCAAGATCAAGGCTCTGACCGTCGATCCCGAAATGCCGAACGCGACCTTGTGGAATCCGGATCACGTCAGCTTCGAAGACGCCTGTGCGTTTGCCGATGTCGCCTCCGGCACGGTCGCAATCATCGGCGGCCCCGTCGTGTTCGACATGTTCATGAACCGCTACGACACGTTCTGGCTGTCGGAAGCCCAGCATCTGCGGCTGCCCGGCGGCGAAGGCTGTTTTGTGGAAGTACCGGCGCGGACGCCTCAGCAGGTGCTGGCCTCACAAGGGATGAAACCGGGCGCGCCGTATCTGCTCGACGCCGCGCACGGGGTGACCGTCACGCCGTGGCGCAGGACGTAGCGGTTTAACTTTTATACGTCCCCGTAGGCCGCCTCCGCCGGACGCGTGGCGCGGCCGTAGCCCATGATCATGAACAGCGCGCCGATGATCGACAGGTTCTTGAGCGCGTCCACCAGCATCTTGCCGTTGTCAGGCGGCACCTGGTTCCAGAAGTCGTAGAACAGGAAGGTCGCGACCGCGACATAGATGATCATCAGCATCGCGAAGAACCGCGCGCCGAAATTCAGCGCGATCATCACCCCAGCGATGATCTCGAGGACACCGACCGCGATCGCCAGCAGTTGCGGCGTCGTCATGGCCGTCGCCGTCTCGACCTGCTTGGCGTAAGGCGCGATCATGTCGGGCACCACGACCTTGGCGGCGATGAAATCAACGGTCGCCTGCATGGCAAACAGTCTTGCCGCGCCCGTGTAGATGAACAGCACGGCGAACAGAATCCGCCCGAAAGTCACGAACGCTGGCATGATCGGCCTCTTTGCTCAGGCTTTTTGAAACCGGAATTTTCGCGAAAGCACTGAAGGATTATGGAGAGTCATTCGCCGGTTTACAAACGGGGAAATGGCGAAAGTCGTTTTGAAAGCATTGAATTGCCGACGCGCGGCAGGTGCGCTCCCTCGCCCGCTTGCGGGGAGAGGGTTGGGGTGAGGGGGAGCCTCGGCCGGGACGGTGAAAGTTGGACTCGCGGAGAGTCCCCCCTCGCCCGAATTCGAGCTGCGCGCGAATTCGACCTCTCCCCACAAGCGGGGCGAGGTGAAGAGCCCCGCCCCTACGTAAACAACGTCGGCTGCTGCCGCGACGCGCGCTCCTGCGCTTCCACCACAGCCACTGCGGTCATGTTGAGGATGCCTCGCGCCGTCACGGACGGGGTGAGGATGTGGGCTGGACGCGCCGGCCCGATCAGGATCGGACCGACGGGCAGCGCGTCCGCCAGCGACTTGATCATCTGATAGGCGACGTTGGCGGTGTCGAGGCTTGGCATGATCATGATGTTGGCCTCGCCCTCGAGGTTGGAGTGCGGCAGCACCATTTTGCGCGCCGCGGCCGAGAGCGCGGTGTCGCCCTGCATCTCGCCGTCGGCCTCGAGCTCCGGATGCTTCTCCTTCAGGAGCTGGGTCGCCCTGCGCATCTTGCGCGAGGATTCCGTGTCGTAGCTGCCGAAATCCGAATGCGAGACGAAGGCGATCTTCGGCTTGATGTTGAAGCGCTGGACGTGGACCGCCGCGAGCGAGGCGATCTCGGCGAGCTCTTCGGCGCTCGGATTGGGCCGCACCTGGGTGTCGGCGATGAAGAAGGCGCCCTTGCTGGTGATCAGCAGCGCCAGCGCCGCATAGTCGCTGATCCCCGGTGTGAACCCGACGATCTCGCGGACATGGCGCAGATGGCTCATGTAGCGGCCCTCGACGCCGCAAAGCATGGCGTCCGCCTCTCCGCGCACCACTGCGAGCGCCGCGATGACGGTGTTGTTGGTGCGCACCACCGTGCGCGCCGCATCGGGCGTCACGCCGCGGCGGCCGGCGACCTCGACATAGGACTGCACGTAGGAGCGGTAGCGCGGATCGTCCTCGGGATTGACGAGATCGAAGTCCCTGCCGGCCTTGATCGACAGGCCGAAGCGCTCGATGCGGGCCTCGACCACCGACGGACGTCCGACCAGGATCGGCGTCGCCAGCTTCTCCTCCAGCACCACCTGGGTGGCGCGCAGCACGCGCTCGTCCTCGCCTTCGGCGTAGATCACGCGCACCGGTTGGGTCTTGGCCTTCGCGAACATCGGCTTCATGACGAGGCCGGAGCGGAAAGCGAAGCGCTCGAGCAGCGCGGTGTACTCGTCGAAATTGGTGATGGGCCGGGTCGCGACGCCGGAATCCATCGCAGCCTTGGCGACCGCCGGCGAGATTCGCAAAATCAACCGCGGATCAAACGGAGACGGGATCAGCGAGCCCGGGCCAAACCCTTGCGTCTCGCCGGTATCAAAGCCTTGCGCGACCGCATCGGACGGCGCCTCGCGCGCGAGCTGCGCGATGGCCTCGACGGCGGCGAGCTTCATCTCCTCGTTGATGGCGCTGGCGCCGACGTCGAGCGCGCCACGGAAGATGAAGGGGAAGCAGAGGACGTTGTTGACCTGGTTCGGAAAATCGGAGCGGCCGGTGCAGATCATGGCGTCGGGGCGCACCTTGCGCGCCTCCTCCGGCATGATCTCCGGCGTCGGATTCGCGAGCGCCATGATGAGCGGCTTGTCGCCCATCGCCTTGGCCATCTCGGGCTTGAGCACGCCCGGTGCGGACAGGCCGATGAAGATGTCGGCGCCGCCGATGACGTCGGCGAGCGTGCGCTTGTCGGTCTTCTGCGCATAGACCGCCTTCCAGCGGTCCATCGTGGTGTTGCGGCCCTCATGCACTAGGCCGTCGATGTCGCAGACCCAGATGTTCTTGCGCTGCGCCCCCATAGACACCAGCAGGTTCAGGGTCGCGATCGCCGCGGCCCCTGCCCCCGATGCTACGATCTTCACGTCGGAGAGCTTCTTGCCGTTGAGTCGCAGGGCGTTGGTGACGGCGGCGGCAACGATGATCGCGGTGCCGTGCTGGTCGTCGTGGAAGACCGGGATCTTCATGCGCTCCTTGAGCTGCGCCTCGATCTCGAAGCATTCCGGTCCGCGGATGTCCTCGAGATTGATGCCGCCGAAGGTCGGCTCGAGCGCGGCCACGGTCTCGACCACGCGCTCGATGGTGTCGGCCGCGATTTCGATGTCGAACACGTCAATGCCGGCGAATTTCTTGAACAGGACCGCCTTGCCCTCCATCACCGGCTTCGAGGCCAGCGGACCGATATTGCCGAGGCCGAGCACGGCGGTGCCGTTCGAAACCACGGCGACCAGATTGGAGCGGATCGTCAGCGTCGCCGCTTCCGCCGGGTTCTTGGCGATCTCCAGGCAGGCGGCGGCGACGCCGGGCGAATAGGCCAGCGCGAGGTCGCGCTGGTTGGCGAGCGGCTTGCTCGCCTGAATCTCGAGCTTCCCGGGGCGCGGCAGACGGTGATAGGCCAGCGCCGCCTGGTGGAGATCATCGGAATAAGACGACATGCGGTGTTTCGCCTCGCGTTACCGGCCTCAAACTACGTTGTCCTGACCGGCCCGCCTTCGGGTGGTATTTTCCGGGTCATGGAAACGGGATGAAGCACGCCGGGCGCCCCGGTGGCAACATCCGATTGCGGCTCCATCAACAGGGCGCCCGGTCAAATATCTGATAGCGCTCACTTTCCCTGGACCCCGCATTGCTTTGCGAATATGGCAAGTTGCGTCCTGCAACGCGAGCAACTGGAGCTGAGAATGAAGCGAATCCTGATCGGCCTGATCGTCGTGGCCGTGGTGGTCGCGGGCGGATGGTTCGGCTTCAATCTCTACGTCCAGCATCGCACCACCGCCGAGGTGGAGGCCGCGTTCGAGCAAATCCGCAAGCAAGGCGGCAAGGCCAGCTACGGCAAGATCGCCTTCGATCTGCCCACGCGCACCCTCACGATCGAGGACATCGCAGTTACGCCCGGCAAGGCACCGCAGGCGCAGATCAGGATCGCCGCTATCAAGGGCACGGGCGTTCGCCAGATCGACGAGACAAGGTTCTCGGCCGACGATATCAACATCACCGGGCTCGAGGTTACGCTGGACCAGATCGGCGCTGCCAAGCTCAAGGTCGCGTACAAGATCCCGCAATTGGTCATGCGCGACTATGCCGGTCCTGTTCACGCGGATCAGGTGCCGGCGGACGGCTCGCTGGTCGACCTGTACCGCTACGTGCTCGGCCAATATGCGAGTGTCGCTGCATCGTCGCTCACGGCCCCGACCCTCACGATCAGCTTCGATTCCGGCGCCGCCGGCAGCGGCGAGGTCACCTATTCCGGACTGGCGATCCAGAACCTGAAGCACGGCAAGATCGACGCGATGAAGTCGGACCGCGCCGTGATCTCGGTCGACGTGAAGCAGCCCGGCAAGCCGGACAAGCTGACGGGCGAATTGTCGAACATCATCGTCAACGATTTCGATTCAAGCGCGATCCTCGCCGCGCTCGATCCGCAGACGGCCAGCGACGACAGCTATCGCCGGGTCTACCGGCAGGTCTCGACAGGTTCCTATGCGCTCAAATCGGCACAGGGGATGCGAGTGGATATCGACGACTTCACCATGGAAGACATCGCCGTGCAGCCGTCGAAATTCCGGCTGGCCGAGATATTTGCCGCGCTGCCGCGGGATCAATCGACCCCGCCGACGCCGGCACAGGCACGCGAGCTGCTGGAGAAGCTCGCCGGAGTCTATGAGGGTCTTCGCATCGGTAAGGCCGAAATCGGCAAGATGTCGGTCGGCACGCCGCAAGGAACGGCCACGGTTAATGCCATCCGATATCGCGACGGCGAGTTCGCGGTCGAAGGCGTCGACACGCCGTCTCCGCAGGGACAGTTCAAGATGGAGCGCTTCGCGCTGAAATCCTTCAGCACGGCGAATTTGATGCGCTGGGCAGCAAGCCTCGCCACTCCCGGGCGGGCGCCCTCGCCGGATCAGATGCTCGGGCTGTTCGGCGTGCTCGCAGGCGCAGAGATCAAGGGCGTGACGGCGCCGTTCAAGACCACCAAGAAGCTGGTCATGATCGACACACTGAGCCTGGACTGGGGGCAGCTGGTCGGCTCAATCCCGACCAAGGCGCATGTGGTTGCCAAATTTGTCACGCCCACCGATCCATCCGACCCGAAGCAGCTTCCATTGATTGCCAGCGGGATCGACAAGCTCGCGGTCGACCTCGATCTCGGCGCTGCCTGGACCGAACAGTCCAACAGCTTCGTTCTGACGCCGGCGACGCTCGACATCGGCGGGATCGCAGGCGCGCAATTGCGTATTGCGCTCGGCAACGTGCCGCGTGAGGTGTTTTCGACCGATCCCGCTCAGCTCATGGGCCAGGCGGCACGCATCGAGGCGGGCACACTCGAATTCTCATTGCGCGATAGCGGTGTCGTCGATCTCGTCGCGGCGCAGTTCGCGCGCATGCAGAATGTAAGCCGCGATACCGCACGCCAAGCGCTCGTCGAGAGCATCACGGCTAAACGCGAGCAAGTTGCTTCCGCCAATCCGGATGCGAACGCGGCCGTGGACGCGATCGCCCGCTTCGTCGAGACGCCGGGCCAGACGCTTTCCATCAAGCTGTCCCCGCGCGCCAAGGCACCGCTGATGCAATTGATGCAGCTCTTGCAAACCGACCCACCGAGCGCGCTTGCCCAGTTCAGGATCGAGGCGTCGACGGGGCTGTAGGGAACGACGCTGCGCGCGGGGACGGCAATTGGACCGGCGAAAATCCCTCCCCGTCATTGCGAGCGAAGCGAAGCAATCCAGAGTCCCTCCGCGGAAAGATTCTGGATTGCTTCGCTACTCGCAATGACGCCGTGGAGACAGCCTCACTTCTGCGGCAGATTCACCTTCACATGCAGCTCGCGGAGCTGCTTGGGGCTGGGCTCCGACGGCGCGCCCATCAGGAGGTCCATGGCCTGCTGGTTCATCGGGAACAGCGAGATCTCGCGCAGATTGTTGGTGCCGCACAAGAGCATGACGATGCGGTCGACGCCGGCGGCCATGCCGCCATGCGGCGGGGCGCCGTACTGGAAGGCACGGTACATGCCGCCGAAGCGATCGACGACTTCCTGCTCGCCATAGCCGGCGATCTCGAACGCCTTCACCATCGCTTGCGGCACGTGGTTGCGGATACCGCCCGAGGCGATCTCGTAGCCGTTGCAGGTAATGTCGTACTGGAACGCCTTGATGGTCAGCGGGTCCTGGCCCTTCAAGGCATCGAGACCGCCCTGTGGCATCGAGAATGGGTTGTGCGAGAAGTCGACCTTCTTGTCTTCCTCATTGTACTCGTACATCGGGAAGTCGACGATCCAGGCCAGCTCGAACCGCTCCTTGTCGGTGAGGTTCAGCTCCTCTCCGACCTTGTTGCGGGCTAATCCTGAAAACTTCCAGAACTTGTCGGGATCGCCGGCGACGAAGAACGCGGCATCGCCTTCCTTCACGCCGATCTGGGCGCGGATCGCGGCGGTGCGCTCAGCACCGATGTTGTTGGCAAGCGGACCGGCACCTTCGCCGCCCTCGCGCCACATGATGTAGCCGAGGCCGGGCTGGCCCTCGCCCTGCGCCCATGAATTCATGCGGTCGCAGAAGGCGCGAGAGCCGCCGCCCGGCGCCGGGATCGCCCACACCTGGTTCTTGGGGTCCTCCAACATCCGCGCGAACACCTTGAAGCCGGAGCCGCGGAAGTGTTCGGACACATCCTGCATCTCGATCGGGTTGCGCAGGTCCGGCTTGTCGGAGCCGTATTTGCGCAAGGCTTCCGCGAACGGAATCCGGCGCCAGCCCTTGGTCACCGGCTTGCCCTTGGCAAACTCCTCGAACACGCCAGTGATGACGGGCTCCATCGCGGCGAAGACGTCTTCCTGCGTGACAAAGCTCATCTCGACGTCGAGCTGGTAGAACTCGCCCGGCAGACGATCCGCGCGCGGGTCCTCGTCGCGGAAGCAGGGCGCGATCTGGAAGTAGCGATCGAAGCCCGACATCATCAACAGCTGCTTGTACTGCTGCGGCGCCTGCGGCAGCGCGTAGAACTTGCCGGGATGGATGCGCGAGGGCACCAGGAAGTCGCGCGCGCCTTCCGGCGAGGATGCGGTCAGGATCGGGGTGTTGAACTCGAAGAAGCCCTGCCCCTCCATGCGCCGACGCATCGACTTGGTGATGTCGACGCGCGTCATGATGTTCTGGTGCAGCTTCTCACGACGCAGGTCGAGGAAGCGGTACTTGAGCCTAATGTCCTCGGGATATTCCTGGTCGCCGAACACCGGCAGCGGCAGGTCGCCGGCCGGGCCCAGTACCTCGATCTCGGTGACATAGATCTCGATCTTGCCGGTCGGCAAATCGTCATTGTCGGTGCCTTCGGGGCGGCGACGGACCTTGCCGTCCATCTTGACCACGAATTCCGAGCGCAGCTTCTCGGCCTGCGAGAACGCCGGCGAGTCCGGATCGACCACGCACTGGGTCAGGCCGTAATGGTCGCGCAGGTCGATGAACAGCACGCCGCCATGGTCGCGAACGCGATGGACCCAGCCTGAAAGGCGGACCGTCTCGCCGATGTTGCTCTCGCGGAGCGCGCCGCATGTATGTGACCGGTAGCGATGCATGGTCGTCCCAAAATGATGTCTGAGGATCGAATCGGACGGCCTGAAACGACCGGTCCGAAGTTGCGGCAGGGTTTACCCGACGAGGCCCCAAGCGGCAACCAAGGGAACGCCCTGTTTTCGGCTGGAAGTGCCCCTTTTTGCCCAATCCGGGCTCAAGCCTTTGCCATCCGGCGTTCCACGCCTATCTTGAGGCCATGACAGTCCATTTCCCGTTCCAGAACTCCTATTCGGCGCTGCCGGACAGCTTTTTCGCCCGTGTCGCACCGACGCCGGTGGCGGCGCCCCGGCTCATCAAGCTGAACAGGCCGCTGGCAGTCCAGCTCGGGCTCGATCCAGATGTGCTGGAGACCCCTGAGGGCGCCGAAATCCTGGCGGGCAAGACGGTTCCCGCCGGTGCCGATCCGATCGCCATGGCCTATGCCGGCCACCAGTTCGGGCAATTCGTACCGCAGCTGGGCGACGGAAGGGCGGTGCTGCTCGGCGAGGTCATCGACAAGGACGGCATCCGCCGCGACATCCAGCTCAAGGGCTCGGGTCCCACTCCGTTCTCCCGCCGCGGCGACGGCCGTGCCGCGCTCGGGCCGGTGCTGCGCGAATACATCGTCAGCGAAGCGATGTTCGCGCTCGGCATTCCGACCACGCGCTCACTCGCTGCCGTCGTCACCGGCGAGCACGTCATCCGCGAGACCGCGCTGCCAGGCGCGGTGCTGACCCGCGTCGCCTCGAGCCACATCCGCGTCGGGACCTTCCAGTTCTTCGCCGTTCGCCGCGACACCGATGCCATTCGCCGGCTCGCCGACCATGTCATCGCGAGGCACTATCCGGAGCTGCTCGGCGCCGAGCGGCCCTATCACGCGCTGCTCGGTGGCGTCGTCGCGCGCCAGGCCGATCTCGTCGCACGCTGGCTGCTGGTCGGTTTCATCCATGGCGTGATGAACACCGACAACAGCTCGATCTCGGGCGAGACCATCGATTATGGCCCCTGCGCTTTCATGGATGCCTACAATCCGGCGCAGGTGTTTTCCTCGATCGACGAGATGGGCCGCTACGCCTATGCCAACCAGCCGCGCATTGCGCTGTGGAATCTGACCCGGCTGGCCGAATGCCTGTTGCCGTTGTTCGGCGAGGAGCAGGAGAAGGCGGTCGCCGATGCCCAGGACATTCTCGGCGCCTTCTCCGAGACGTTCAGCGACGCCTATCAGGCGGGCCTGCGCAAGAAGATCGGCCTGTTCACGGAGCGCGACGGCGACGATGCGCTGATCCAGGACCTGCTCGACGCCATGGCCAAGAACCAGGCCGACTTCACCCTCACCTTCCGCAAACTCGGTGACGCCGCTGGCGATCCTGCTGCCGACGATGCACGCGCGCAATTCATGGACCCCGCGGCGTTCGACGAGTGGGCCAGGCGCTGGCACGAGCGCACGGCGCTGGAGCCGCAGAGCGCAGCCGAACGGCAAGCAGCCATGCACGCCGTCAACCCGATCTTCATCCCGCGCAACCACCGCATCGAGGCCGTGATCCAGGCCGCGGTCAACGATGACAACTACGCGCCTTTCGAGGAATTGGTGAAGGTGCTGGCAAAGCCGTTCGATGACCAGCCGGACTACGCCGCCTACGCCGATCCCCCGCTGCCGGACCAGCGGGTGCTGCAGACGTTCTGCGGGACGTGAGGCAGGCTCGGTGCGCAGGGTGGAGGAGCCGAAGGCGTAATCCGTGATGCGGGTGCGGAAATCGTTTGTCCAGGACGATCGTTCGCTCAGATCGACACCACGATTTTTCCGACCTGCATGTTTGACTCCAGAAAACGGTGCGCCTCGACGATCTCGTCAAAGCGAAACGTTTTGGCGATGATCGGACGCAAGGCACCACCCGAAAGCCCATCGAGGATGAACGCCTTCGCCTTCGCAAGCCGCGTGGGGTCGCGGATGATCTCGTGCACGAGATAGCCGCGCAGCGTCAGGCTCTTGGTCAGGACGTTGACCAGCGGAAATGGCGTCGGCTCGGGGCTCAGGCCGCCATATTCGATGAGAACGCCACCCGGCGACATCGCGGCGGTGAGCGGCTCAAATATGGGACCGCCGACCGCGTCGAACACCACGCGGACGCCGTTTGAGCCGACAATGTCCTCCAGGCGCGACCCGATGTCCTCTTCCACCGAGGCGATGACGTCGGCGGCGCCAGCATCGCGCAAGGCTTGCCGCTTGATCGAGGTTCGCGTCACTGCAATCGGCATCGCACCAATCCGGTTCGCGATCTGAATCGCTGCAAGCCCGACACTGCTCGACGCCGCCGTAATAACGACTGCCTCCCCTCGCTTTAGCCCAGCAATATCGACCAGAGCACCGAACGCCGTCAGATATTGCATCCATACCGCGGCCGCCGCGTCGAAGCCGAGCTCGGGCGGGTGCTTCACAACGAACTCCGCCGGAAACGTGACGAGCTCGCCATAGGCCGGCCATCGCACCATCGACACGGGCGGCACGATGCTGACGACCTCCCCCGGCGAGAAGCCGCTCACGCCTTCGCCGATCGCCTCGACGATGCCGGCGGCCTCGAGACCAAGGCCGGACGGAAAGGTCGCGGTCTCGATATAGGTCCCCGCTCGCAAGAGCGCTTCCGCGCGATTGAGCCCGAGGGCCTTGACCCTGATCTGCACCTCGCACCTTCCTGGCGGCGCGACGTCAACGGTCTCGATGCGCAGCACCTCGGGGCCATCATGTCTGTGGAAGCGAACGACGCGCGCCATGAACACACTCCAAAACAATTGAATTGAATGGAGCTATGCCAACCGCGCGGCAGCGCATAAAGCGATCAAACGGCAAAACAGTCGAAACCAGGAGTTTGCAATCATGGACCGCCTGACCAGCATGGCCGTCTTCGTCAAGGCGGTTGACGTGGGTTCGTTCGCCGCTGCCGCCGATGCGCTCGAAATGTCGGGGCCAATGGTCGGCAAGCACGTTCGCTTCCTCGAACAACGCTTGGACGTCCGCCTCCTCAACCGCACCACACGGCGCCAGAGCCTGACCGAGACAGGCCAAGCCTATTACGAGCGCTGCCGCACTGTGCTCGCCGAAGCCGAGGCCGCCGATGCCGTCGCTTCCGACGAATTGTCCGAGCCGCGTGGCCGGCTTCGCGTGACCATGCCCGCCCTGCTGGGCCGGCACTGCATCGCCCCCTTGCTGATGAAGCTCGCGCGACGATATCCCCATCTGGAGCTCGATCTCTCGTTCGGCGACCCGATCGCTGACATCATCGAGGCCCGCTATGATCTTGCGATCCGGACCGGCGATCTAAACGATCAATCCGGCCTGATGACGCGGCGCATCGCAAGCCAGCGCATGGTGGTGTGCGGTTCGCGCTCCTATCTGCGCGCCAACGGCAAGCCGAAATCGCTCGACGATCTCGCCGCACACCAAGCGATCATCTATCGCCGCTCCGGACGCGTCCGGCCGTGGCTGTTTCCCCGCGAAGGCCAGCCTCCGAGCGAAATCATGCCGGCGGGAAGGCTCAGGCTCGACGATCTCGACGCGATTGCGGACGCCGCTACACAGGGGATGGGACTGGCCTGGCTGCCATACTGGCTGGTCCGCGAACGCCTACGCGCCGGTACGCTCATCAATCTGTTGAGCGGTCAGCCGGGATTTCTCTACGACTGCCACGCGCTCTGGCCCCGCTCGCCCCGGATGCCGCCGAAAGTTCGCGCCGCCGTGGACGCCTTGGCGGCCGTCCTGCCGAAGCTCATGACGTGACGCCGGATGCCGCGGCGCTGCATCGCATGGTGCCCCCGTTAACCCCGCGTCCACCATCCGGCCCAGCCCGCCGCCGGTAACCACGAGAATTAACAGACCCTCAATTCCCCCCGGACAAGTTTAGCAATGTTGCTGGGGGATATTGCCGTGGATCTGTTGGTTTTCGAGTTCCTGGGGCTGGCGCTGGTCGCCATGTGCGTGGTTGTGGTGGCGCTGCCCTGCGCGCGCAAACCCTCCCGGCGGGTCCGCTACGAATAGGATTTTCGTCGGAAAATGCGATTCCGGCCCAAATGCAAGGCTCGAATTCGCTTCGAGCCCCTTGACATCACAGCGCTTTCGGCAGAACGGCTGATGGACTTGTCATGGGCCGTTCATGGATTTGATTACCACCACCGCTGACCTTGCGGCTGCCTGCAGCCGGCTGGCCAAGCACCCCGTCATTACCGTCGATACCGAGTTCCTGCGCGAGACCACCTATTACCCGCTGCTGTGCGTGGTGCAGATGGCGAGCGCCGAGGAAGCGATCGTCATCGACACCCTGGCCGCCGGCATCGACCTCAAGCCGTTCTTCGAGCTGATGGCCAATGAGGCCGTGCTGAAGGTGTTCCACGCCGCCCGCCAGGACATCGAGATCATCTGGCATCAGGCGGGCATCATCCCGCACCCCGTGTTCGACACCCAGGTCGCGGCCATGGTGCTCGGCTACGGCGACAGCATCGCCTACGACGCGCTGGTCGAGAAGGTCACCGGGCACCGCCCGGACAAGACTCATCGCTTCACCGACTGGTCGCGCCGGCCGCTGACCAAGGAGCAGATGCACTACGCCGTGTCCGACGTCACGCATCTGCGCGACGTGTTCGCAGCGCTCGATGCCGACCTCAAGAAGCGCCGGCGCAGCGAATGGGTCTCGATCGAGATGGAGGTCCTGACCTCGCCCAAGACCTACGACTTCCACCCCGAGCGCGCCTGGGAACGGCTCAAGACGCGGGTGCGCAAGCCCAAGGACCTCGCAGTCCTGATGGAGGTCGCCGCCTGGCGCGAGCAGGAGGCGCAGAGCCGCGACGTGCCGCGCGGCCGCGTGCTGCGCGACGAGGCCGTCAGCGACATCGCCACCCACGCGCCGAATACGATCGAGAAGCTCGCAAACCTGCGCTCGGTGCCGAAGGGTTTTGAGAAATCCAAATGGGGCGCCGATATCGTCGCCGCGGTCGAGCGCGGGCTGGCGCGGGATCACGCCACGCTGCCGAAGCTGGAAAAGCCGCGCAACAACAACAATGGCGCCGCGATCGTCGAGCTGTTGAAGGTGCTGCTGCGCATGACCGCGGAGCGCCATGCGGTCGCCAGCAAGGTGATTGCAACCGTCGACGATCTCGAGGAGATCGCGGCCGACGACGAGGCCGACGTGCCGGCGCTACGCGGCTGGCGCCGCGAGCTGTTCGGCGAGGCCGCACTGAAACTGAAGCGCGGTGAGCTGGCGCTGGCGGTGGAGAAAGGCCGCGTGATCGGGGTTCAGCGGGCGGAATAGGCCGCCATCCCTCCACAACGTCGTGCCCATTACTCCAGACAAGAGTTTGGCGAAGACTCGTCGTTCGGGACTACTATCACCCGTCTCGCTAGATCGCGCGGTATGGGTCCTGGCTTTCGCCAGGACGACACCGAGAGTGTGGTGAGACGCTCCGCTCGCGTTGAAACGCTTCCCTTACGCCGGCGTCAGCTTCGCCACTTCCGGCTTCATGTCGTCCAGCACACCTGAAATCGCCGCAACCAGCTCGTCGATCTGGGCCTTGGTGACGATCAGCGGCGGGCAGATGGCGATGGCGTCGAGCATGTTGCGCGAGATCACGCCGCGCTCCTGCAGCATGCGGCTGGCCATGCCGCCGACGGCGCCCGGCGTTGCCGCTGCGGTCTTGCGTGCCTTGTCCAGCACCAGTTCGATCGCGGCGATCATCCCGACACCGCGGACCTCGCCGACCAGCGGATGGCTGGTGAGTTCACGCAGCTTGCCTTGCATGTAGCCACCGAGCTCGGCGGCATGCGCAACGAGGCCCCGCTCCTCGATGATTTTCAAATTCTCCAGCGCAATCGCCGACCCGACCGGATGGCCGCCCGCGGTGAAGCCGTGGCCGAGCACGCCGATCTTGTTGCTCTCATCGGCGATCGGCTCGAACATGCGATCGTTCATCATGATGGCTGACAGCGGGAAATAGCTCGAGGTTATCTGCTTGGAGACCACGATCGCGTCGGGCTTGATGCCGTAGGTTTCGCAGCCGAACATCTTGCCGGTGCGGCCGAAGCCGCAGATGACCTCGTCGGCGACCAACAGGATGTCGTACTTGTTCAATACCTTCTGGATCTTGTCCCAATAGGTCGCCGGCGGCACGATGACGCCGCCCGCGCCCATCACCGGCTCGCCGAAGAACGCCGCGATCGTGTCCGGGCCTTCCTTCTGGATCAGCGCATCGAGCTCCTCGGCCCGCCGCGTCGCGAAGGCTTCCTCGCTCTCCCCGGGCGCGCCGTCCTTGTAGAAATGCGGCGAGCCCGTGTGCAGGATGTTCGGGAGCGGCAAGTCGAAAGAGCGGTGGTTGTTCGGCAGCCCGGTGAGGCTGGCGGACGCAATCGTGACGCCGTGATAGGCACGCATCCGGCTGATCACCTTCTTGCGCTGTGGCTGGCCGAGCGCATTGGAGCGATAGGCAATCAACTTCAGAACGGTGTCGTTGGCCTCCGAGCCGGAGTTGGTGAAGAAGACCTTGCTCATCGGCACCGGCGACAGCGCCACCAGCTTCTCGGCGAGATCAATCGAGGGCCCGTGCGATTTGGCGGAGAAGGTGTGATAGAACGGCAGCGCCTGCATCTGCTTGTGCGCGGCTTCGACCAGCCGCTTCTCGTTGAAGCCGAGCCCGACGCTCCACAGGCCCGCCATCGCCTCGAAATAGCGCTTGCCCGACGCGTCGAACACGTAAGGGCCCTCGCCGCGTTCGATCACCAGGGGACCGGCCTGCTGATGGGCGCGCGCGTTGGTGTAGGGATGGAGCTGATAGGCCACATCCCGGGCCTCTTGGGAATTGGGCAACATGGACATTTGCAGGCATCCTTGAAAGCGTCACGTCGCCGGCGCGGCCAGCGTCATCACTCGATGATCCAGCTCCTTGGCTATTGCCACCGCGCAAAACTTGCAACGTCAATTCGTCGGCAGCAAGCGCTCAGCAGCGTTGCACAAAGCCGCACATCGGGCAGCTGTCACGTCGCGCCGTCGTCATTTCCATCGCCATCGGCGGCAGCGGCCTCCCGCACCTCCACCAGCGCCATCGAGAGCAGATACACCGTCGTGGGCAGACCGAGACGGCGCGCCGCCTCGGCGGCACGCGACAGGTCGCTTGCCAGCTCCTCGAGCTGATCTCCCCGTGACAATGTCCCACTCCATCCGTCGATCGCGGCCGCCTACACCGCAACGGCGCCGCTGGTTCTGATCAGTTCGGCGCTGGACTGGATTGTAGCAAAATTCCCGATCACATTCACTACCGCATGCTTGTAGGCGGCAGCATCGCCTGTCCCCGGCTGCCGGCAGGCCACCGCGTCAGCCACCACCTGGAAGCGATGACTGCGGTGAAACCCGTCAATAGCGGTGGCCAGGACAGTTTCGTCCAGGGAAAAGCCCGCGAGCACGCAACGGACATTGCGGATATTGGACATGTAGTCCACAAAACGCGCCGAACTGTAGGCCGACGGCAGCGGATGCTCGAACGTCATTTCTCCCGGCCGCGGCTTCGCCTCCGCGATCCAATCGGTCAGCTTGGATGCCGGATTGAACCAGGCCGCCTGCGCGATGCGCTTCAGATGCATCACCGGCCAGAGATTGTCGCGCCAGAACGTCAACAGTTCCACGCAGCGCGCTGTCGCGGCGTCGCCATCGAGGATGACGTGGCGACGTCCGGGGGTCAGATATTCGACCTGGAGATCCGCGCAGACCAGGATCGGCGGATCGTCGGTGATGGAAACCAGCATGTTTTTGCGCGCAGCTGCACCAGTTTCAACGGCCAGCGAGCGCGACGTCCCGCAGCGGCGACGTCACGGCCCGTCCCGCCGAGGCGTCGAGCACGCCCGGCCGGTCCCAATCGCCCTCGGGTCGGATGATCACGTACGGATCGCTGTCCAGCGTAATGGCATCCGGGCCCGGTTCGATCTCCAGCAGCATTTCCGTGTAGGAGAAGTCGGAGAAAGTGATCTTGCGATTGTGGCCGAGCGGCTTGGCGCCGAAATGGGCCCAGAAATCGACCAGCCGATCCTGCGCCTGGCCGTAGATCTTGCGAAAGCCCTTGCGCTTCACATAGTCGACGCTCGCCTGCACCAGCTTGAACGAGACCCGCGAGCGCCGATATTGGTGCCGCACCGCAAGCCGTTCCACCTTGGCGAAATCGCCGAAGAACCGCACCCGCAGACAGCCCGCAGGCTCGTTGCCGACATAGCCGATGAAATGCGCGGCGACCATGTCGTTGCCGTCGAACTCCTCGTCGAACGGGCAATCCTGCTCGGCGAGATAGACGGCCGAGCGGATCGAGGTGACCAGCATGAGATCGCTGAGATCGCGTGCGAGGCGAATGGTGATCGCGCGGGAATCGGGCTTCGCGAGAGGAATCCTAGTACCGTGCATCTGCAAAACTCCTTGCTTGAATGATCGCGCCCGGCATGCGCATCGGCTGCCGATGCCAGGGCCGCTCGTAGCACCAGAGGTCGGGTTGGAAGCTTGGAACAGGCTCGAATCCTGTCGCCTTCATGATGTCGCGTCCGGCCACGGTTGACGGCTGCGCATAGCAATCCGCGTTGCGAAACCTTAGCTGCCTCAGATGAGCCGCGGCCTTGCCGAGACCGGCGACGCCGCGCCCCGTCGCCGCGATCGCCCAGATGTAGATGGCGGAAACGTCTTCCTTCGCGGACGCGAGATGGCGCGTCTCGGGCGCGGTGAGGCAGATCTCGTCGAGCAGCAGCGCATCATGCCCGCGATCGTTGAGAAACAGGAAGGCCATGCCGCCGACGAGGTTGCCCTTCCGGCTGAAAGTCAGGATGCTCTCGGGATCGAAGGCGAAATATTTTGCAAGCTCCGCCGCCCCGATCCGAACGCCCGGCACCAGCCGGTGGGCCAACTGCGAAAGCGCGGCGATTTCGGAAAATTGGGCGCGGCGGACGTCGACATCCGGACTGAGCGGCAGCGCGTCGAAATCATGCCTTGCGGCAAACGAGCCCCTTTCCATACCCATGTCACCCCTCTATCGTTCGCGGCTTTCGTGCCCCGCTATGACCAAGAGCTTAGCGGCTGGGGATCTGGCGTATGCAGCAGTTATTGCACCGGGGTGCTGCGATGATGCAGCACCGTGAAGAAGCCCTGGATATGTCCTGGGACGATTTGAAACTGTTTTTAGCTTGCGCAAAATATAAAAGTTTCCGCAACGCCGCCGAGGAGCTCGGGCTCACCTCCACCACCCTGATGCGCAGGATCGACCGGCTCGAAGAGAGCATCGACTGCAAGCTGTTCCTGCGCGACCAGAGCGGGCTCACGCTCAGCGACGAAGGCAGCGCGATGATCGCCGACGTCGCGCATATGGAGCGTCATGCCTTCAACGTGTTCCGGCGTGCTTCGCGATCGTCGAACGACATGTCAGGCACCGTGCGCGTCGCGGTGACGGAAGGCCCCGGCAATTTCTGGATCCTGCCGCGACTGATCGACTTCCAGAAGACATATCGCAAGATCACCGTCGATCTGCGCTGCGCGATGGAACAGGCCGACGTCGCGCGGCTCGAATCCGATATCGCGATCCAGCTCGAGCCGCCGACCAATCCCGATCTGATCGTCGCCAAGCTCGGCCGGCTGCACATCTATCCCTTCGTCTCCAAGGAGTACGAAAACCTCTACGGCGTGCCCGCGACCCTGGCCGAGCTGAAGAACCACCGCATCATCAAGCAGAGCGCCCCGCAGGTCGACGACGGCGCCTACGCCCGCGTGCTCGGACTGAAGTCGCTGGAGGGCATCGTCGGGATCAAGACCAATTCCTCGGTCGGCGTGCTCTATGCGGTGGAGCGCGGCGCCGGCATCGGGTTCCTGCCGACGGTCTCGATCGCGCTCGGCGCCCCGCTCGTTGCCGTCGATCTCGGCGTCAGCCACCACGCCGATCTCTGGCTCACCTATCACAAGGAGTTCCGCGCCTCCGAGCGCCACAAGATCGTGGTCGATTGGCTGAAGAAGATCTTCGATCCCAAGATCCATCCCTGTTTCCGCGACGAGTTCATCCATCCGAACGCGCTGGCGCCAATGATGACGGCCGCGCGCGAGGGCTTTGGATTGACGGGTTATGTCGCGGCGATGCCGACTTAAAGCTTGAACATGATCTCTTCGGAAAACCGCTTCGCAGTTTTCCAGATCCGGCTCTGGGCGGACGTGGGCAGGCTTCGCCTCACCACCGATATTCGAAGCCGACCGTGCCCTGGTGCGACGTCAGCTCGCTGCGGAACTTGCCGTCGTAGTTGACGTAGAGCCGCGCCGTGTTGGTCAGACTGAGCGAGGCCGAGGCGCCGGCATCCATGCCGTAGCGGCTCTCGCCGATCCCGGGCACGACGATGCTCTGGGTCCCGAGGCTGACCTGCACCGATCCCAGGTTCTGATGGAAATTGTCCACGAACTTGCCGTAGGCGGACAGGTCCAGGATCTTCTGGTCGAAGATGAAGTAGCGTCCGACCTCGGCTCCGATCATGACGCGCGCGCGAGAGAGCGCCGTCGAGCCGACATTGAGGGGATCGAGGCCGCCAACCTCCTGGAACGCGACGCTGGTGGCGCGGACATATTCCAGTGCGCCCTTGGGCACGATGCGCATCTGGTCCTTGGTCCAGTAATAGCTGATCTCGGTCAACGCGCCGTCGACTGCGGCGCGATAACCCGCGGTCGCAAGGCCGAGGCCGGTATCCCGGCTGGAGCGGACCTTGCCGAAACCGTGCACCAGCGCGAAAGCCCAGGTCCAGGGGCCCTTGTCGACGGAGCCACTGAAGCCGAGTTGAGTCAGGTCCAGCGTCGCGGACTGGAGCGCGAGCGGAACGTCGATGTCGGTGTGGCTCTGGTCGACGGAGAAGCCGAGATTGACGCCCGGTGCGAGCCGCGCGCCAAAGCCCGCGACACCGCCAAAGGTCTTCCGCTTGTCGCCGACAAAGTCTCCTTGCGCATCGGTCCGGACCGAGATGCCGTAGCCCTCGAACCAGGTGCGGTAGCGCGGATCTTCCGCGCTGGCCGATGCGCCGCCGCCGCCGGGATTGGTTCGGAACGCCCGGTTGACGCCGCCAGATGCCTGGTTGCCGAGCCGCTCCAGGAAGTTCGACCCGAGATTGAGCGCGCTGTTGCCGGCCGATTGGTCGTAATTGGTGGAAGTGGCCGACGGCGTGGGAGGCGGTGGCGGTGGCAGTGGCGGGGCGACCTGAGCGAGAACGGGAGCAGCCGTCGTCACCAAGCCAAGCACGATGGCACTCGCGACTTTGGCCGCCGTCCGACGAACCCGGTCTCCGCCAATCACCCGCCGCGTCCCGGAAAGCTGCAATGTGCAGCGCATGACGATGAATCCCAAAGCAAAATGGCGGCGCGCAAAAATGCAACACGCGCCACACTGCACGTGACGATTTGTGCTGAACTGCCCCCGAGGGTCAATCGGTCCAGACCTCATCGCCAAGGCGATTGCCCTCGATTGTGGTTCCCCGGCCACAGGTCGTAAATTGCAGATGACGGCACTCGGCCCGGACTTGAAATTCGCGCGCGGCTTGCTAACGGGCGATTTTCATGTTGCAATATCGGACACAATCGGAATTGGCCGCTCGACTGTGCGTTTCGCGACATTGAGACTCAAGACTCGAACAGACTACCGGAAGCCCGTTTGTGGCGTGGCACGCGAAAAGCGGCCGCGTCGTTTTTGTATCTAGCGGAGGAGACTGAGGATGCCGCAAAAGGGCACCGTCAAATGGTTCAACCCGACCAAGGGATATGGGTTCATCAAGCCGAACGGCAGTGACAAGGACGTCTTCGTCCACATCTCCGCCGTCGAGCGCGCCGGACTCTCCACCCTCAATGAAAACCAGGTGGTTGAATACGACCTCGTGGAGAACCGCGGCAAGGCATCCGCGGAGAACCTCAAGGTCTCCTGACTTCTCTCGCGGTCTGCGCGAGGGATCATGACGTTGCCCCCGGCTCTGCCGGGGGTTTTTGTTGGTGATGACGAAGTATTTCGCAGTGCGACGGCGCTTCACCGCACCAACGGCGCAACCAGAAAATTCTCCGACGGCCCGCTGCCCGCGGTCTTGCACACATCGCCCTCGATCCGGACCTTGCCGGTCGCGAGCAGGCTCAGCGCTGCGGGATAGATGCGGTGCTCGACTTCGAGGATACGCTCCGACAGCGTGTTCGCCGTGTCGTGGTCGCTGACGGGAACCGCGCCCTGCATCACGATTGGGCCGGCGTCGGTCTCGGGGATCACGAAGTGCACCGTTGCGCCGGACAGCTTGACGCCGGCGCGCAAGGCTTGGCCGTGTGGGTCGAGACCGGGGAACGACGGCAGCAGCGAGGGATGGATGTTGAGCATCCGCCCGTACCAGGCCTTGGTGAATTCGGCCGTGAACAGCCGCATGAAACCGCCGAGACAGATCAGCTGGATGCCGTGCTGATCGAGCGCTGATTGCAGCAACTTCTCGAAGCCGGCGCGGTCCTTGCCGAACGGCTTGCTTTCGATCACCAGCGTCTTCACGCCGCTCGCTTTGGCCCTTTCCAGCCCCTGCGCGTCGGCCTTGTTCGAGATGACGAGCGAAATTTCCGCCGGGAAATCCGCAGCAGCAGCGGCCCCGATCAGCGCGGACATGTTGGAGCCGCGACCGGAGATCAGGATGGCGACGCGGCGTTTCATCAAAGCGCCAGATCGAGGTGGCCGTTATAGATGACGCGGTGCTCGCCCTCAGCCGGGATCACGGTACCGAGCTGTGCGACGGTCTCACCGGCGTCAGTGAAGACCTCCACGACCTCGTCGACCTTGTCCGGCTCGACGATCGCGATCATGCCGATCCCGCAATTGAAGGTCCGCAGCATTTCGAGCTCGGCGATGCCGGCTTGGGCTGCCAGCCATTTGAACACCGGCAGCACCGGCAGGCGCGCCAGATCGATACCGACACCGAGATGGTTCGGCAGCACGCGCGGAATGTTGTCGGTGAAGCCGCCGCCGGTGATGTGGGCAAGCCCCTTCACCGCGCCGGTCTCGCGAATCGCGCGCAGGCAGGATTTGACATAGAGCCGCGTCGGCGTCAGCAGCGCGCCGCCGAGCGTCATGACAGGCGCAAACGGCGCCTGCGCCCCGAAGCCGAGGCCGGATTGTTCCACGATCTTCCGCACCAGCGAGAAACCGTTGGAGTGCACACCCGACGAGGCGAGCCCGATCACGGCATCGCCGGCGGCGATGTCCTTGCGCGGCAAGAGCGTGCCCCGCTCCGCGGCGCCGACGGCAAAGCCGCCGAGGTCGTAGTCGCCGTCCTTGTAGAGGCCGGGCATCTCGGCCGTCTCGCCGCCGATCAGGGCGCAGCCGGATTCGCGGCAGCCTTCGGCGACACCGGCGACGATCGATGCGGTCGCCTCCGGATCGAGCTTGCCGCAGGCAAAATAGTCCAGGAAGAACAGCGGCTCGGCGCCCTGCACCACGAGGTCGTTGACACTCATGGCGACGAGGTCGATGCCGATCCCGCCATGCAGGCCGGTCTCGATCGCGATCTTGACCTTGGTGCCAACGCCATCGGTCGCGGCCACCAGGATGGGATCCTTGAAACCGGCCGCCTTGAGGTCGAACAGGCCGCCGAATCCGCCGATTTCGGCGTCGGCGCCGGCCCGCGCGGTTGCGCGCACCATTGGCTTGATCAGGTCGACCAGGCGGTTGCCCGCGTCGATATCGACGCCTGAATCAGCGTAAGTGAGGCCGTTTTTCCGGTCGGTCATGCCCGATTTCCAGTGGGTTTGCGGCTGGTTACGTCGAATTCCGGGGACGCGCAATGGCTCGCATGGCGCGTCTCCGTATACTATGTAGAGATATCAACCGGTTCAGCCTCCAAAGGGCCGAATTCGAGGTCAGGCCGGGTGCCGGGAAGCGCCGTGTGAGTATACCGAACATCATTACTTTGGGCCGCATCATGCTGGTCCCGATCATCGTCTGGGCCATCGTGTCGAGCCAAATGGAGGTGGCGTTCGCCGTCTTCCTGATCGCCGGCATCAGCGACGCGGTCGACGGCTTCCTTGCCAAGCGCTTCAACATGACGAGCGAGCTCGGCGCCTTGCTCGACCCGCTCGCCGACAAGGCGCTGCTGGTCTCGATCTACATGGCCTTGGGCATCTGGGGCGCGATTCCGCGCTGGATCGTCATCCTAGTGGTCTCGCGCGACATCATGATCGTCGCCGCCGTGATCATATCGTGGCTGTTCGACCGCCCTGTGGAGATGAAGCCTTCGAAGGTATCCAAGCTAAACACTGTGGCCCAGGTGGCGTTCGCAGCGCTGGTGCTGGCCGCCCTCGCCTTCGGCTTCAAAGCCGGTCCTTATGATATCATCCTGATGGGCCTCGTAACGGTCTTCACGCTCTCCTCCGTGTCGCTCTATCTCGTTGAGTGGTTGCGGCACATGAGCACGATCGAGGCCAAGTGAGTTGGGAAGCGGCCCCGTAAAAGGCCAACTCCCGCTCGATGAAGTCGCATCTCGTCAAACGAAGCCGGCACGCCGGCATGGAGCAAAGCAAGCGTGCCAGGCCGCGTTCATCCCCGACAATTGGCGTTTTCGCTTCCGCATGCGGAGAGCCTGAGCCGGGACAATTTCCTCGAAGGCCCCGTTAATGCCGCCGGTCTTGCCCTCATCGACGCCTGGCCGGAATGGCCGAACCGGATCATGTGGCTGGCCGGCCCGGAAGGAAGCGGCAAGAGCCATCTCGCCGCGATCTGGGCCGAGGCTTCAGGCGCCCGCTCGACCACGGCCAATGGGCTGACCGCCGAAGCCGTCCCGGCCGCGCTCGCCACCGGCGCGCTGGTGGTCGAGGACCCCAAGGCCAGGGAATTCGACGAGCGCGCCCTGTTCCATCTGATGAATCTGGCGCGCGAGGACGGCGCCTACGTCCTCTTCACCGGACGCGAGGCGCCCGCTTCTCTTGAGATCGAGCTTGCCGACCTGCGCTCGCGGCTCCGCGCCGTCCCTGTTATCTCGCTGCTGCCGCCTGACGACCAGCTCTTCCGCGGCCTGATCGTCAAATTCTGCGCCGACCGCCAGCTCGCGGTGGACGAGAGCGTGGTCGGCTACCTCGCCACTCGCCTGGAGCGGTCCTCGGCCGCCGCCCGACGGGCTGTCGACCTGCTGGACACCGAGGCCCTGCGCCTTGGCCGTCCCGTCACCCGGGCCCTGGCAGCCGAGCTGCTCCGGGATGTCTGACCAAGGCGGCTTGACGCGGCCGGGCGGCGGAACATCAATGTCATCGAAACGTCATCGCTCTAACACATGCTCCCGCGGATTTTGCGCGTAAGTCGCAAATTGGGGCGAACTGGATGGATCGACTTCTGATGGACTCTGCGCAAGCTGTTGAAGTTAAAGAAAAAGCCCCGGAAGCCGAAGGCCCGCCGGCGATCGCATCGAGCCCCGAGCGGTTCATCAATCGCGAGCTCTCTTGGCTGCACTTCAACCGCCGCGTCCTGGAGGAATCGGTCAATCCCAGCCACCCCATGCTGGAGCGGGTGCGATTCCTGTCGATTTCAGCGAATAACCTCGACGAGTTCTTCATGGTCCGCGTCGCCGGCATCAAGGCCCAGGTGCGCGAGGGCATTGCCGAGCGCAGCCCCGACGGTCTGACCCCGTCCGAGCAGCTCGCGCTCATCAACCGGACCGTCTCGCAGCTTGCGTCCGACCAGCAGGCGATCTGGCGCGACCTGCGCGGCACGCTTGCCGGCGAGGGCATCGTGCTGGTCGAGGGCAAGGAGGTCACCAAGGCGGAACGAACCTGGATCGAGGACTACTTCCTCAGCAACGTGTTCCCGCTGCTGACGCCGCTCGCGATCGACCCGGCCCACCCCTTCCCGTTCATTCCGAGCCTCGGCTTCACCATCGCGCTCCAGCTCACGCGCGCCGCCGACGGCAAGCAGATGAACGCGTTGATCCGCATGCCCGGCAAGATCGACCGCTTCATCCGCCTGCCGGCCGAGGGCAAGGTCGTCCGGCTGATCTCCCTGGAGCAGGCCACCGCTCTGTTCATCAACCGCCTGTTCCCCGGCTACAATCTGCACGGCCAGGGCGCATTCCGCGTCCTCCGCGACTCCGAACTCGAAATCGAGGAAGAGGCCGAGGATCTCGTCCGCCTGTTCGAGACGGCGCTGAAGCGCCGTCGCCGCGGCTCCGTGATCCGACTCGAGATCGACGCCAAGATGCCGGAACAGCTGCGCAGCTTCGTGCAGCACGCGCTGTCGACCGCCGACGACGAGGTGTTCCTGGTCGACGGCGTGCTCGCCATGAACGAGCTCTCGCAGCTCACCCGCCTCGACCGGCCCGACCTGGAATTCACCCCTTATGTGCCGCGCCATCCCGAGCGCGTGCGCGAGCAAGGCGGCGACATCTTCGCTGCGATCCGACAGAAGGACCTCGTCGTCCATCACCCCTACGAATCCTTCGACGTCGTGGTGCAGTTTCTCCAGCAGGCCACGCGCGACCCCGACGTCGTCGCCATCAAGCAGACGCTCTACCGCACCTCCAGCAACTCGCCGATCGTGCGTGCGCTCGTGGAAGCCGCCGAAGCCGGCAAATCCGTCACCGCGCTGATCGAGCTGAAGGCCCGCTTCGACGAGGAAGCCAACATCCGCTGGGCGCGCGACCTCGAACGCGCCGGCGTGCAGGTCGTCTACGGCTTCCTCGAACTGAAGACGCACGCGAAACTCTCGATGGTGGTGCGCCGCGAGGGCGGCAGCCTCACGACCTACGTCCACACCGGCACCGGCAACTACCACCCGGTGACCGCGCGCATCTACACCGACCTCTCCTACTTCACCTCGGAGCCGACCATCGGCCGCGACGCCGCGCGCGTGTTCAACTTCATCACCGGCTATGCCGCGCCGAGCGATCTGGAAAAGATGGCGGTCTCGCCGCTGACCTTGCGCAAGCGCATCATCGAGCACATCCAGGGCGAGACCGCGCATGCGCGGCACGGCCGGCCTGGTGCGATCTGGATGAAAATGAACGCGCTGGTCGACCCCGACATCATCGACGCGCTCTACGAGGCCTCACAGGCCGGCGTGCAGGTCGAACTCGTGGTGCGCGGTATCTGCTGCCTGCGACCCGGCATTCCCGGACTGTCGGAGAACATTCGCGTCAAGTCGATCATCGGACGATTCCTCGAACACGGCCGAATCTACTGTTTCGGCATGGGCCAAGGCCTGCCGAGCGCGAAAGCGGCTGTGTATATCTCCTCGGCCGACATGATGCCGCGCAACCTCGACCGCCGCGTCGAGGTGCTGTGTCCGCTGCAAAATCCCACGGTGCATCAGCAGGTTCTCGAACAGATCATGGTCGCGAATCTCAAGGACAATGAACAGAGCTGGCAATTGTTGCCGGACGGGTCCTCAACGCGTATGAAGACCGCGAAGGGCGAGGAGCCTTTCAACGTCCACAACTACTTCATGACAAATCCGAGTCTGTCTGGCCGTGGTAAGTCGCTCAAGGAATCCTCGCCGCGCCGCCTCACGCGCCGTAATGAACGTCATCAATCCTGATCCGGGATCGTCGACGTGAAGCGGCCGCGCAAGCGCGGCTCGAGCGTCGCCGTCATCGACATCGGCTCCAACTCGGTCCGTCTCGTCGTCTACGAGGGACTGACGCGGAGCCTCATTCCGATCTTCAACGAGAAGACGCTGTGCGGGCTCGGCCGCGAGGTGCAGAGCACCGGCTTGCTTGCGCCCGACGCCGTCGACAAGGCGCTGACCTCGCTCAAGCGCTTCCGTGCGCTGTGCCGGGTGATGCAGGTCGGACGGGTGTTTGCGATTGCGACCGCCGCCTGCCGCGACGCCTCTAACGGCGCCGACTTCATCGCGAAAGCCGAGCGCATCTGCGCGGTGAAGATCGAGATCCTGTCGGGCCCGCGCGAGGCGCGGCTGTCGGCGCTCGGCGTGATCTCCGGCATTCACCATCCCGACGGCATCGTCGGCGACCTCGGCGGCGGCTCGCTCGAACTGATCGATGTGCGCAAAAACACCGTGCGCAGCGGCGTGACGCTGCCACTCGGCGGCCTCGCACTGCAGGACCTCGCGCATAAATCCCTGAAACGCGCCGACCGCATCGTGCGCGAAGCGCTCGACGGGGTGCCACAGCTCAAGGCAGGGAGCGGCCGCAGCTTCTACGCCGTCGGCGGCACCTGGCGCGCGCTTGCGCGCATCCACATCATCCAGAGCGGCTATCCGCTCCAAGTGATGCACGGCTATTCGATTTCGGCGGCCGAGGCGCTCGATTTTTCGCGTCGTCTCCGCCGGCTTGCGGCCGCCGGCATGCTCGCCGACATCGAGATCGTTGCCGATGCCCGGCGCCCGCTCCTCACCTATGCCGCACTGGTGCTCGAGCACATCATTCGGGTGGCGAAGCCGAAGACCATCGTGTTCTCGACCTTCGGCGTGCGCGAGGGCCTGCTGCACGAGAAGCTGCCGGAGTCCGAACGCAACAAGGACGGACTGATCTGCGCGGCCGAGGAGCTGAACCAGCTGCTGTCACGTTCGGCAAAGCACGCGCGCGAGCTGATCGCCTGGACCGACCGCCTCGCGCGCGTGGTGAAGCTGCGCGAGACCGAGGAGGACCGCCGTCTGCGCCACGCCGCGTGCCTGCTGTCCGACATCGGCTGGCGCGTGCATCCCGACCATCGCGGCGAGCAGACGCTGAGCCTCGTCGTCAACGGCAATTTCGGCGCGATCACCCACACCGAGCGCGCCTTCGTCGGGTTGTCCGTGTTCTATCGCTATGCGGGGCTCAGCGAGGAGAACCAGCCGCCGGTCGCCATGCAGGAGCTTCTGACGCCGGCGCAGCTCGAACGCGCCCGCCTGCTGGGCGCGGCCTTCCGCGTCGCGCATCTGATCTCGGCGGCGCGCCCGGGCGTGTTGCCTGCGACGCATTTCCGCAGCGTGGGCCGCCAGCTGTTGCTGGTGTTCGAGCACCGCCTCGGCGATCTCGTCGCGGACCGCGTCGGCAGCCGCTTCCGCGCGCTCGCCCGGCTGATCAACCGCGCCGGCTCCATCGTGCGGCGCTAGCGCATGATCCGGAAAAACGTGAAGCGTTTTTCCGGAAAGATCATGCTCGAAAGATAAGCCTATTCCGCCGAGGCCTTGGCGTGGCGCTCGGATGATTCCAGCGCGGCCGCGCTCATGCTGCGTCGGCGCCAGATGGAGCCGACGACCAGCACGACGACGACGCCGAGAGCTGCGCAGAGATATTCGCCGCCTCCGCCGCCATGGGCGAATTGCGGCGGGATGCGCAAGGCGCCGAGCATGTTGTCCAGCGAGGCGCCGAACGGACCGTCGAACAGCGTGTGCAGCCTCGGCGCGATGCCGGGATCGGTCGCGATCACCTCGCCCGCGATCCAGCCGAGCAGCGCCGCGCCGGCCCACACCAGGACCGGGAGCTTTGCGAGCAGCGCCATGATCAGCGCCGCACCGGCGACGATCAAGGGCACGCTGATGGCAAGGCCGAGCACCAGCAGGGGCGCACTGCCATTGGCGGCCGCGGCCACCGCAATGACGTTGTCCAGGCTCATGACGATGTCGGCGACGACCACGATCTGCACGGCCTGCCACAGATGCGAAGCCGACTCGACGCCGTCCTCGTCCTCCTGTTCCGGCACCAGCAGCTTTGCCGCAATCACGATCAGCGCAAGACCGCCGACCAGCTTGAGGTACGGCAGCTCCATCAGGCTCGCGACGATGCCCGTGAAGATGATCCGCAGCAGCACCGCCGCGCCGGCACCGAGGATCATGCCCCACAGCCGATGCCGCGGCTTGAGGCCGCGGCAGGCGAGCGCGATCACCAGCGCATTGTCGCCGGACAAGAGGATGTTGATCCAGATGATCTTGCCGACCGCGACCCAGAAGGTCGGTTCGGCCATCTCAACGCGGAACTGGGTGAAGAATGCCCCGATCGTAGCGGGATCGAAGATCTGCCAGAGCCAGTTCACACTACGTCCTTTCCGCCGCGTCTCGTTACCTTATCGGCCGACGGATCAGCCGACGATCTCGTTGCCCGAGAAGAACTGCGCGATCTCGATCGCGGCGGTTTCCGGCGCATCCGAACCGTGCGCGGAGTTCTCGCCGATCGACTTTGCGTAGAGCTTGCGGATGGTGCCGTCAGCCGCCTTGGACGGATCGGTCGCCCCCATCACGTCGCGATACTTGGAGACGGCACCCTCGCCTTCCAGCACCTGGACCACCACGGGGCCCGAGGTCATGAAGTCCACGAGCTCACCGAAGAAGGGGCGCGCCTTGTGGACCGCATAGAAGGTCTCGGCCTGTTCCTTGGTCATGCGGATGCGCTTCTGCGCGACGATGCGCAGGCCCGCCTTCTCGATCACGGCGTTAACCGCACCGGTAAGGTTACGCGCGGTGGCGTCGGGCTTGATGATCGAGAAGGTGCGTTCGATGGCCATGATCTTGTCCTTGAAGAGAAAACGGTGGTTCGGAGTTGCCGGGCTTATATCGGCGCGTTCGCGATACGGCAAGCGACCGCCAAAACCGACTCGCGGGCGCTTCGCCGCAGGCCAAGTGCCCGAATTCCAACATGGATTACGACGATTTCACCCAAATGAACCCAATCTGAAGGCCTCGTCAGGGTTTGGTTCAGCCTCGCTCGGATAACCTCAGGTCCATCGAAACCAAAGCCTCTGCCCGAGGCGGACCGTTTCGGCGGCCTTTCCATCGACGCGATAGCCCCGCGCCGGCAGTTTTGAGGAGATCACCATGTTGAGGAAACTTTCGCTCGCCGCGGTCGCCGTGGTCGCGCTTGGTGCCGCGCTGGCGCCGACCTCCGCGTCCGCTCATTGGCATGGCGGCTGGGGTCATGGCGGCGGCGGTGGCTGGCATCACGGCTGGGGCGGACCGCGGTTCTATGCCGGCGGCCCCGTCTCCTACGGCTATGGCGGCTGCTATGTGCGCCGGCTGGTCCCGACCCCCTGGGGACCCCGCTGGCGGATGATCAACCGCTGCTACTGAGCCCGACAGCACCTTTCCAAAGCTACCTGAGCCCCAAGGTACCTTCCAAGCGAAACCCCGGCGTCCCCCAGCGCCGGGGTTTTGTATTCGGAGGGGGCCATTGCGCGGCTTCACACAATTTTTGCTAGAATGCCGCGCAATCGCCGCGAGTGGCGAAACCATTTGGGGGCCAAGGACTTGATACCGTGTCGCTTCTTTGAGAACACGGAACCCTGCGATGGTTAGCCTTTTCGCCGACGACAGCGAGCAAATCGAGCGGCGCACCAGCCGCTCGATCCGCGATGCGGTGGGCGAACGGCTCCAGCAGAGTCTGCGCCCCGAAGCCAGGCTACCGACGCACCTCGAGCAACTCCTCAATGAGCTGAAGCAGCGCGACCGCGATTCGCACTGAGTTGACGAGCACTGGCCCGTGGACACGGAAAAACGGGTTGCGTTTGATCGCGGGTGCGGTGACAAGGCCGCATGCTTGCCATCACCGACCTCTCCATCCGCCTCGCCGGACGCCTTCTGATTGACCAGAGTTCCGTGCAGATCACGCCAGGATCCCGCGTCGGCATGGTCGGTCGCAACGGCACCGGCAAATCGACCCTGTTCAAGGTGATCCGCGGCGAGCTCGCCGCCGAGCACGGCACGGTGAGCCTGCCGCCTCGCTGGCGCGTCGGCAGCCTCGCGCAGGAAGCCCCGAACGGCCCCGAGAGCCTGATTTCGGTCGTGCTCAAAGCCGACCTCGAACGCGACGCGCTGCTCACCGAGGCCGAGAGCGCGACCGACCCGCACCGGATCGCCGAGATCCAGACCCGGCTGGTCGACATCGACGCGCATTCGGCACCTAGCCGTGCCGCCGCCATCCTTTCCGGCCTCGGCTTCTCCGCCACCGACCAGCTCCGCCCCTGCGCCGAATTCTCCGGCGGCTGGCGCATGCGCGTTGCGCTCGCCGCAACGTTGTTCGCGGCTCCCGACCTGTTGCTGCTCGACGAGCCCACCAACTATCTCGACCTCGAAGGCACGCTGTGGCTGGAGGATCATCTCGCACATTATCCGCTCACCGTGATCGTGATCAGCCATGACCGCGACCTGCTGGAAAGCTCGGTCGACCAGATCCTGCATCTGGAACGCGGTAAGCTCACGCTTTACAAAGGCACCTACTCCTCCTTCGAGGAGCAGCGCGCCATGCGCGAGATGCTGGATGCCAAAGCGGTCAAGCGCCAGGAAGCCGAACGCGCGCGCCTGCAGGCCTTCGTCGACCGCTTCAAGGCCAAGGCCTCCAAAGCCCGGCAGGCGCAGTCACGCGTGAAAATGCTGGAGCGGCTGAAGCCGATCACGGCGCTGGTCACCCAGGACGTACGCGAGATCAGCTTTCCCGCGCCGGAGAAAATCCTGTCGCCGCCGATCATCGCCGCCGACAACGTCGTGGTCGGCTACGATCCGAATACGCCCGTGCTGAACCGCGTCACCTTGCGCGTCGACAATGACGACCGCATTGCGCTGCTCGGCTCCAACGGCAACGGCAAGTCGACCCTTGTGAAACTGCTCGCCGGCCGCCTCGCGCCATTCTCGGGCAAGGTGACGCGCGCGGACAAGCTGTCGATCGCCTATTTCGCGCAGCACCAGCTCGACGAACTGAACGAGGATGCCTCGACCTACGACCACGTCCGCAAGCTGATGGGCGAGGCGCCCGAAGCGAAAGTACGCGCCCGCGCCGGCGCCATCGGCTTTTCCGGCAAGGCGGCCGACACCAAGGTTGGAAAATTGTCGGGCGGCGAGAAGGCGCGCCTCCTGCTGGGACTTGCGACCTTTTTCGGCCCCAACATGATCATCCTGGACGAGCCGACCAACCATCTCGACATCGACAGCCGCGCAGCGCTCGCCGAAGCCATCAACGAATTCCCCGGCGCCGTCATCATGGTTTCGCACGATCGCTATCTGATCGAGTCCTGCGCTGATCAACTCTGGATCGTCGCCGACCGCACCGTGACCAATTACGACGGTGACCTCGACGAATATCGCCGCCTGGTGCTGTCCGCGCGCAATGGCGAGCCCGCCCCGCGCGAGCGCAGCGCCGCGAGCGAGAAGCCGCAGCGTCCGAGATCGGACAATCGCGGCTCGCTGAAGAAACGTATCGCGGAAGCCGAAACCGAGATCGCCCGCGTCAGCGCGATCATCAGCAAGATCGACACTGCGCTGGCCCTGCCCGACATCTTCACCCGCGACCCCAAGCAGGCCGCGCAACTGTCGAAAGCACGCGCCAATGCGGCCGACGCGCTGGTGCGCGCCGAGGAGCAGTGGCTCGAGGCGAGCACGCAGTTCGACGAGGCGGCGGGTTGAAGCCTCCACGACCGGGCCGACATCAAAATCGCAAAAACAACCCCATGCACAGTACCGGTATTTTGCTACCCGGTGATTAGCTGTTGAATGGGCTGGTCTTTACCGTGGTGGCTTAAACCCGCTCACGCAGCGATGTCGGCACGAATTGAGCAGAAACGGCTCAATCCGCGAATTGGCCGGCTGCCTTGATCATCGGAGCCCAGCGGTCGACTTCACTCGCGAGCATCGCGGCCAGCGCTTCCGGCGTCGCCTTCTCCTGCGGGACCGGCTCCGTGTTGATGTCGTTGAACCGGGCGATCAGCGTGGAATCCCTAAGGGCGGACTGGAGCGCCGCGGTCAGCTTCTGAACGACCGCCGGCGGTGTGCCCTTGGGGGAATAGATGCCGTGCCAGACACCAAGTTCGAAGCCTTTGAGGCCGGCCTCGTCGGCCGTCGGCAGATCGGGCAGGCTCTTCAGCCGCTCCCTGGTGGTGATCGCATAGGCCTTGACCTGCTTCGACATGATCGGGCCGGTCGTGTTCGTGGCCTGGTCGCAGGTGAGATCGATCTGCCTGCCGAGAAGATCGTTCATGATGGGGCCGTTGCCCTTGTAGGGCACTGCGGTCAGCTGCTTCTGGATCGCCGTCATGAACAGCATGCCGCAGAGGTGCGACGCCGCTCCGAGTCCGGCATTGGCATAGGTCAATTTGTCGCCCTGCTGTTGGGCGTAGGCGACCAATTCCTTCAGCGTGTCGGCCGGAAAATCCGGACGCGCGATGATGGTCATCGGCGCATTGGTCACAAGCCCGATCGGCGCAAAGGCCGTCTTCGTGTCATAGCTGAGATTGCGGTACAGTGTGGCGGCGGTCGAGAGGCCGACATGATGGATCAGCAGCGTGTATCCGTCGGGCTGGGCTCGCGAGGCGCGGGTCGTGGCGATGGTGCCACCGGCGCCTGGCGCGTTCTCGACGACGACCTGTTGGCCAAGCGATTTTGCCATGCCTGCCGCGGTCAGGCGAGCAATGGTGTCCGTAGGTCCGCCGGCGGCGAACGGCACCAACATGGTGACGGGCCTGATCGGATAGTCCTGGGCGAGCGCCGCGCCAAACGGCAGAACCAGAGCCGATACGAGGGCAATGAGCCGCATGCTTTCCTCCAAATTTTTTGCTTGCTCCTATGTACGCATTCCGGGCTGCGCGGCCACACCAAAACGACTTCATCGAGAGCGGAGCGCCCGCGGCATGGTGTAGCTGCCGAAGGCCTGATCGGCCCTCAGCGCGCCTCGCGAAGCTTCGTCGGCAACAGGCGGGAACTAGCGCTCCCGCATGATCTCGTGCCGGTAGCGCTGCAGGGGCGATAGCAGGTAGCTCAGGATCGTGCGCGAACCGGTCCTGATCTCGACGGTCACTGCCATCCCCGGGGACAGATTGACGAGGCGGTCGTCCACCTGCATCTGGCTGCGATCGAGCGAGATGCGGGCGCTGTAGCTCAACTCCTGCCCGCTGGGCTCGCTGCTGTCGCGTTGCGTCCCAAGCGCACGGTCGCTCCCGCGCTCCTGGGGCCGGTCGCGGATGATGGCGTCCTGCGAGACGCTCACGACCTGGCCCGCGAGAAGGCCGTAGCGGGTGAAATTGAAAGTGTCGATCTTGATGGCGGCGCCCTGCCCGGCCTCGACGAATCCGATATCGCGGTTGGAGATCATCGCCTCGATCTCCAGCCGCGCATCGGTCGGCACGATCACCAGCAGCGACTGTGCGGGCGTGACCACGCCGCCCACAGTGTGGACCGCGAGCTGCTGCACGACGCCGTCGACCGGCGACGTCAGTTGCTGAAGCCTCGTCCTCTGCTGTGCCTTGATCAGATCGCGTGCGACGCCATTGGCTTTCTGTTCGCTCTTGGCAAGCTCGTCGGAGAGACTTTTCCTGTACTCCGCCAGGGCCTGGATGCGGGTCTCCCGGATCGCGGCGACGGCCGCCTCGGCCTCCTTCAAGCGGCTGCTCTGGACGCGAAGCTCCTCCTGCTGCTCGATCTGGAGCTGGAGGGTCTCATAGTAAGTCAGCTTCGAGCCGATCTCCTTCTCCATCAGCGTCTTGCGGATCTCGACACGCTGCTGGGTGACCGGCAGCAACGCATCAAGCTTGTGAATCGTCGCCGCAATCGTCTGATGTTCGGCCTCCTTCTGCGCTTCCTGACGCGCCAGCGCCGCGAGCTTGGCCCGGTTCTCGCTGACCTGATTGGCGAGGAGCTGCCGTTGCGTCGCGACCAGCATGGGATCGGCGTCCTCTGGTACGACGAGATCGGCGGACACCTCTTCGCCGCCCGCCAATGCCGCGCGGAGGCGCGCGACATTGAGCCGTTCGGCCATGAGATCGTCGTGCAGACGATCGCGCTCTGCGGCGTTCACGGTCGGATCAAGCTCGATCAGCAGGTCGCCTGATTTGACCGATTGCCCGTCCTGCACGTGAATCGCGCGCACCACACCGGTCTCGAACGGCTGGACCACTTTGCTTCGCCCGCTCGATACGACCTTGCCGGTTGCGGACGCCACGATGTCGATCGTGCCCCAGGCCGACCAGGCCAGCGCTGCGCAGACAAGCAGCATCAGGACCAGGGCGATGGCGCGGCCGATCGGCGACGGCGGTGTTTCCGTGATTTCCAGCGCCGCCGGCAGGAAGGCGACTTCCTCGGCGCGCCGGCCCTTTCCATTCCGGAACGGGATCACGGTCTGCTCCGGACGAGCGGCCGGCACAGTGCTAGCCGACCTCATAAATGCCTCCCTGGAGACGATGCAGGGCGGCGTAGCGGCCGCCGGTCTTGATCAGCGCATCATGCGTGCCGTCCTCGACCAGACAGCCGCGTTCCAGGGTGAAGATGCGATCGGCGCCGCGGACGGTGGACAAACGGTGCGCGATGATCAGGACGGTGCGGCCTTTCGCGATCTCCTTCATGTTGTCATGGATGATCCGCTCGCTTTCATAGTCGAGTGCGCTGGTGGCTTCGTCGAAGATCAGGATCCGGGGATTGCCTACCAGCGCACGGGCGATCGCGATGCGCTGGCGCTGCCCGCCCGAGAGCGTCGAGCCGCGCTCGCCCACCATCGTATCGTAGCCCTCGGGGAGCTCCAGAATGAAATCATGAGCGCCCGCCAGCTTCGCCGCGTCGATGATGCGGTCCATCGGCAGGCTTGGATCGGCCAGCGCGATGTTGTCGCGCACCGACCGGTTGAACAGCATGTTGTCCTGGAGCACGATTCCGATCTGCCGACGGAGCCCGGCCGGGTCGGTCGTCATCAGATCCATTCCGTCGACCAGCACGCGGCCGCCTTGCGGAACGTAGAGCCGCTGCACCAGCTTGGTGAAGGTGCTTTTGCCCGAGCCGGACGATCCGACAATGCCGACGGTCTGTCCGGCAGGAATGTCGAATGAGACATCGTGCAGGATCTCCGGCCCATCGGGCCGGTAGCGGAAAGAGACGTGCTCGAAGCGGATGTTGCCCCGGATCGGCGGCAGGCTCGCGCGGGCGGCGGAGTACGCCGGCTCCGCCGCGCTGTTGAGGATGTCGCCGAGCCGCGCGATCGACAGCCGCGCCTGATGAAAATCCTGCCAGACCTGCGCGAGCCGCAGCACCGGGGCCGACACCCGGCCCGCGAAGATGTTGAAGGCCACGAGCTCGCCGACCGTCAATGCGTCACCGATCACCAGCCTGGCTCCGACATAGAGAACGGCGGCAGTGACGACCTTACTGACGAGCTGCACCAGCTGGCTTGCCGTGTTGCCGAGGCTAGTGACACCGAAGCTCGCCGAGACATAACCGGCGAGCTGCTCTTCCCAGCGGCGCTGCATCTGCGGCTCGACCGCCATCGCCTTCAGCGTTTCGATGCCGCTGACGCTCTCGACCAGGAAGGCCTGGTTCTCGGCGCCACGGCGGAATTTCTCGTCCAGCCTGCGGCGAAACAGCGGCGTCGCCACGGCCGAGATCGCGATGTAGAACGGGAACGATGCGAGCACGATGAAGCTCATCTGCGCCGAATAGGCGAACATCACCGCCAGGAACACCGAGGTGAAGACCAGGTCGACGAGAAGCGTCAGCGACGAGCTGGTGATGAAATTGCGGATGTTCTCGAGCTCACGGACCCGCGCCACGGAATCACCGACGCGCCGGGCCTGAAACCACGCCATCGGCAGCGCCAGCAGATGGTGGAACAGGCGCGCCCCGAGCTCGACGTCGATGCGGTTGGTCGTGTGCGCAAACAGGTAATTGCGCAGGATCCCGAGTACGGTGTCGAACAGGGAGACGACGACGAGGCCGATGACGAGGACGTCGAGCGTGGACAGCGAGCGGTGCACCAGCACCTTGTCGATTACGACCTGGAAGAACAGCGGCGAGACCAGCGCAAAAAGCTGGAGGAAGAACGAAGCCGCCAGCACCTCGCCAAGCAGCCGCCGGTATTTGCCGATCGCGCCGATGAACCAGGTGATATCGAACTGCCGGCCGAGGTCGGACAGGCCGGCGCGCCGGACCATCAGGATCAAGCCGCCGTCCCAGATCGCGCACAGCTCGTCGCGATCCATCAGCACCGGGCGCTGCGCCTCCGGGGACTGCACCAGCACCTTGTCGGCGGAGGCCTTTGCGATGACCATGAAGCCGCCATCCCGCAGCATTGCGATCGCAGGCAGCGGGGTGTCCGACAGACGGCTCCACTGCGTTCGGTAGGTTCGCGCTTTAAGTCCGAGAGACCTGGCGCAGCGGACGATATCCGCTGCGCCGAAACTTGCCGCGCCGAGCCGGTGCCTGAGCTGCTCGCGATCGGCCGCAACGCCTTGCAGATGCAGCAGCGTCAGCAAGGCATCGAGCCCCGTATCGGCGGAGACCGCGTTGGTCGTCATGAGCGTTCTCCAGGCCGCAGCCGCCAGCTTCAGGCGTGCTGGGGCGGTGCGAGCACCTGGCTCTGCGCCGCGTGCGGATCGGGCAGCGGCATCTCGCCATTGCCCTCACCTGCCGGGACGAAGCTCGCCGCCATAGCCTGGTTGAGCAGCATCGCGGCCGCGAACGCTCCGCCCTGGATGACGACGTTGTTGCCGGTGCCGCCGTCCAGGATGTCGAGGCCGCCCCCGCCGATCAGCACGTCATCACCGGCACCACCCGCCAGCGTGTCGTTGCCGGGGCTGCCGATCAGCACGTCGTCGCCGTTGCCGCCATTGGCAACGAGCTGGATGCCGCCGTGCAAGCCGGAAGCCGTGATGACATCGTCGCCATCGAGGCCGTTGATGACGATCCTGTCGCCGACGCCGGCATCGGTGATGTTGATGTCCTGGCCAAGCCCCGACACCGTGATGATGCCGTCGTGCTCGGTCACCGTGATGACGTCGTTGCCGCCGGTTGCGTTGATGGTCACGGTATCCGCGGCGCCGTCATTGGCGCCGAGATCGAGGTCGACCTGGCTGACGCCGGTGCCGGAGAGGTCGCCGACGGTAATGTTGTCGGCACCGCCGAGAGCATTGAAGTCGACATGCTCGACCCCGTTCAGGTCCATCGCAATGGCGGCGACATCTCGCGTGAACAGCACGCGGCCGCCATTGGCCGAAATGTTGATGTTCTCGCTGATATTGGCGCCGTTGAATGCCAGCGTGTCGGTGCCCTTGCCGCCTTCGACGGTATCGCTGCCGTCGCCGGGATTCCAGACGAAGGTGTCGTCGCCCGCACCGAGATTGGCGAAATCGTTGCCGCGTCCGCCGTTCACAATGTCATTGCCGGCACTGCCGGTGATGGTGTCGTTGCCGTCACCGCCGTTGATGTTGAGGCTGAACGACTGTCCCGCCTTGATGGAAGACGCATTGATGACGTCATTGCCTTGTCCGCCGTTGATGCCGAGCACATCACCGGCGTCCGCGTGTGCAATCGTCACCTGCGCAGCGAGGCCGTTGACCACGATCGATCCGCCGGAGGTCACAACCGATATGTTGTCGTCACCGGTCGTGCCGTTCGCGGTCACACGGTCCGCCGCTCCATCGCCGCTCTGGCTGCCGGGGCCGGCACTGAGGTCGATGGCAACCTGCGTGATTCCTGTCCCGCTCAGATCGTTGACGGTGATGTTGTCGGCGCCGCCTGCTGCCGCGATCTGCACGTGCTCGACGCCAGCGAGGTCCATGACGATAGCACCGACGTCACGGGTGAGTAGCGCACGGCTTCCGTTCGCCGAGATCGACATGGTCTCGGCCACATTGGCGCCGTTGAACAACAGCGTATCGGTTCCCGTGCCGCCTTCGACAGTGTCGCTGCCGTCACCGGGATTCCACGTGAAGATGTCGTCGCCTGCGCCGAGAAGCGCGACGTCATTTCCGCGGCCGCCGATGACCTTGTCGTTGCCGTCGCCGCCGATCAGGGTGTCCGCGCCCTGGCTGCCGGTGATGGTGTCGTTGCCCGCCCCACCGTCGATGGTCAGCCCGATCGCCGAGCCGAGCGTGGATGCATCGATCACGTCGTTACCGCCGAGCGCCTGCACGACCAGCCGGTCGTTGCTGGTCTCTGCGTTTGCGATTGTCACGACCTCTGGGAGCCCCGTGACCGTGACCGTTGTGCCTGTGGCTGTGACCTCGATGTGCTGATTGCCGTTGCTGCCGTTGACGGTCACCGTATCAGCTGCGCCGTCGCCTTGCGTCCCTCCCGGAACGGCTCCGAGATCAACCAGCACCTGCTTGACGCCGGTCCCGGTGAGATCGCCGACCGTGATATTATCGGCGCCGCCGCGCGCATCGAATTCGATCTGCTCGACGCTGTTGAGATTCATCGTGATGTTGGCGACGTCGCGGGTGAAGCGCACCCGGCCGCCATTGGCCGAGATGTTGATGGTCTCGTTGATGTTGGCGCCATTGAAAAGCAGCTTGTCGCTGCCCGAGCCGCCCTCGACCGTGTCGCTGCCGTCACCGGGATTCCAGATGAAAGTGTCGTCGCCACTCCCGAGCTGGGCGACGTCGTTGCCGCGTCCGCCATTGACGATATCGTCGCCGCTGCCGCCGATGATGAGGTCGTTGCCGTCACCGCCGATGATCCTGTCGTTGCCAGCGCCGCCATCGAGCGTCAGCGAGATCAGGCTGCCGAGCCCGTTGCCCGCGGTGATGGCATCGTCGCCGCCGCCACCGTGGAGGACGAGATTCTCCGTCGTGCCGATATCGAGCGAGAACGGCGCCGCGCCCGCCCCGTCGAGCCGCACGCGGGTGCCGTTCGCCGTGATCGTGAACGTCTCGGCGCCGTTGTTTCCGTTGACCTGAGCCGTATCGTTGCCCTCACCACCCTCGAACAGGTTGGTGCCGCCGCCGGGATTCCAGATCATGAGATCGTCGCCGGCCTCGCCGAACAGCTGGTTGTCGCCGCTGCCGCCGTCCAGCACGTCGTTACCCGCTCCGCCGAACAGCAGATCGTTGCCGCCGCCGCCCTTGATCAAATCGTTGCCGGCCTGACCAAACAGAAGGTCGGCTCCCGAGCCGCCGGTGATCTTGTCATTGCCGTCGCCGCCGAAGATGTGCACCGCGGGCATCGGTCCGTGGCATTCGTCGACGGTGATCGTGTCGTTACCGCCTTGACCGAAGATGTCGATCGCGGTGGTGTTGTCGACCGTGGGTTCGCCACCAACTGTTTTCACGTGCCCGTTATTGACCAGGATGCGGCCGGACTTGTCGCGACTTATCACGAGGCCGTTATTCGCGCTGTCGCCGAAAATGGTGAGTTGCCCCGTAACCGGGGAAAACACAGAGGTAATGGACATCCAAATGATCCTTCCGACCTAGCCCCTCCCTTCGACGCGTAGCATTCGCGCACATGACATTCTTGAACCGTTGCTTGAGACGCGCGTGATTATTCTGGAGATTTCCTCCAGTTTTCCTTCGGGGCAGTTTCCGACAGGGGATGCGAAGGCTTGCTCATCACGAACCGCCTGATCACGGATCACGCGTAACGCCCCCGTGATTTTCAAGGCGCGCGGAAGAACGCAGCTCGAGGCAATGAAGGCACTTTGGGCGAAGGTCGGCATCCGCGATGTCGAAACTCGCGAACAATATCGCCGGCGAGCGCGAACGGGAGAGATCACGATTCACGCCTCTGCCATCGCAATAGGGATGCAAAGCCGCTTGACGATGGGGACGAGCGTGCGCGGCTGATCGCATCGACAGCCGCAACCAGCTTCAGGGCAAAAGGCCGACCCGTGTTACGCCGACTTCTTCTTCGGCTTTGGCTTGGTCGCCTTCGGCATGACCGGAGCTTCCGGTGTGCCCTCGATCGAGGACAGGCGGCCGGCCGTGAAGGTGTAGATGCCGGCACGCGGACCGGTCGTCCAGGTCACGACCGCAACGCGCCTGCCGGCGGCATCACCGGAGAGGTTGACGCTCGAGGGCGCGCCAATGCCGCGCACCACGTCGCATTCGGTGTGGCCGAGCGCGACGGTGCCGCCCATCGGAGCCGGCGCGGTCGTCGACGCATTCGCATCGGCCGGCCCGGGCGGCGGCGCCATGCCGGCACAAGCCCCGTCGGCGCTGACCAGATCCTCGGCCCCAACCGGCTTGTCGGGGGTCAGCGGCGGCGACTCAATCGAGATGCTTTTGATGAACAGACGGCTGGGCGTGTTGAACCACTGAGCATCCCTGGATAACAGATCGGTCCCGCCCGAACAGCCCGCGACCAGCGGGGCTACGGCCGCCAACGCAATTATGAGCGAGCTGGGAAGCTTTTGATGTCGCACGATAAACTAAATTCCCCGAGTGAAGGATCGGCCCTAAGCAATTGTAGCAACATCACTTTGCGGCACGAAGGTGACAAAAGCCATCATCACCCGAAAAGTGCAAATTATCATTAATTGCGAGCGACGGCTAATTCCGCTTCTGCCATCGGCCCCGCTCGTCAGCCTGCCAATAGGTGACATCAAATCCCCGCGCCTTGCAATCCGTCCAGGCGCTGCGGGCGAACGCAAGCGCGTCCGGATCGTCGCCATCGAACAGCAGCACCATGCGCTCATAGCCCTGCGCGTCCTGCGGCAGCGCGGCGTTGTCGACGAGGAAGCGGACATTGGCACCGTTCGGATTGTCCTCCTCGACCGCCAGCACGATCGGCTGATCGGCGGCGTCGCTGACCCGCCATGTCGCGTGCGGCAGGAAGGAATCGTCGCGATAGGTCCACAAATGGGCGTCGAGCGTATCGGCGCGCTCCGGCGACGTCGACTGCACCACGACGCGCCAGCCGCGCTCGAGCGATTTCTCGAGAAGCGGCGGCAACACGTTCTCCACCGTCATGTTTTGCAGATGGTAGAAAAGGACTTCAGTCATCTCGGGTCATTTGCGCTCGTAATGGTCGGCGACCAGACGGTCGAGCAAGCGAACGCCATAACCGCTTCCCCAGCTCTGGTTGATGTCGGTCTTCGGCGCGCCCATGGCGGTACCGGCGATGTCGAGATGCGCCCAGGGCGTGCCGTCCACGAAGCGCTGGAGGAACTGCGCCGCGGTGATCGAGCCGCCATGGCGGCCGCCGGTGTTCTTCATGTCGGCGAACTGGGAATCGATCAGCTTGTCGTATTCGGGGCCAAGCGGCAGGCGCCAGACCTTCTCGCCGCTCTCGATGCCGGCCGCCAGCAGCCGCTCGGCAAGCTCGTCATTGTTGGAGAACATGCCGGCATGCTCGGTGCCGAGCGCGACCACGATGGCGCCGGTCAACGTCGCCAGATCCACCATGAATTTCGGTTTGGTTTTCTTGGCGACGTACCAGAGCACGTCGGCAAGCACCAGGCGGCCTTCCGCGTCAGTGTTGATGATCTCGATGGTCTGCCCCGACATCGAGGTGACGATGTCGCCCGGGCGCTGCGCGTTGCCGTCCGGCATATTCTCGACGAGGCCGATGGCGCCGACGACGTTGACCTTGGCCTTGCGTGCCGCGAGCGCATGCATCAGGCCGACGACGCAGGCAGCGCCACCCATGTCGCCCTTCATGTCCTCCATGCTGCCGGCCGGCTTGATCGAAATGCCGCCGGTGTCGAAGCAGACGCCCTTGCCGACGAAGGCAACCGGCGCCTCACCCTTCTTGCCGCCGTCCCAACGCATGATCACGGTGCGGCTCGGCCGCGCCGAGCCCTGGCCGACGCCGAGCAGCGCGCCCATGCCGAGCTTGTCCATCGCCTTGACGTCGAGCACCTCGATCCTGACGCCGAGTTTTCGGAGCAGGCCCGCGCGGCGCGCGAACTCCTCGGGAAAAAGCACGTTCGGCGGCTCGTTGACCAGGTCGCGCGCAATGACCACGCCGTCCACGATCGCAGCGGCCGATGCAAACGCCCTCTTCGCGGCGACGACATCGCCGACCGCAAACGAGACGTCGGCGCGCGTGCCGCCCTCCTCGCCCTCCTTCTTCTTGGTCTTGTAGCGGTCGAACTTGTAGGTGCGCAGCCGCAGCCCCGAGGCGATCGCGACCGCCTGCTCGCTCGTCATGGCGCCATTGGGCAGTTCCGCCATGACGGTCATGGCCGCCGCCCCGGCCGGAAGCTTGCTCGCCGCCACGCCGCCGAATTTGAGGAAGTCGTTGGCCTTCAGGCCGGCCGCCTTGCCGGCGCCGATCACGATCAGGCGGGTGGCCTTCACGCCCTCGGGTGCAAGGATGTCGAGCGCAGCACCGCTTTTGCCCTTGAAGGCGGCGGCGGCCGCCGCCCGCTTCACGAGTTCGGTGGCGCCGCCGAGCGCCTTGGCGGTCGCCGGGCCGAGCTTCAGAGCGTCGTCGCAGAACACGACCATAATGCCACGGACGGCGGCAGACAATGGAACGAAGCCGACCTTGATGGCATCGGACATGATTAACTCCTCAAAAACATTGCGTTTTTACCGATCGGCGGTCCCGGCCACGGGCCGGAGCTGAACGGCGATTCACTGCGCGTGCCGCACTATGGGCCACCGGCCCGGCAGATGCCAAGCACCCCCCGTGGCCGAGGGGCCACAACGAAAGAAATATTAACCATATATTGAGGGTGCCACGGGGCAGCCATTTTGTTGACGGATCAAAGGGATGGTACTGAGAGAGTAGGCCGGCGGATGAGATGGTTGACCGACCTTGGGGATCCCCTTGTGGGGATTGGTTGGACAGCCGGAATTCCGGCCGGCATTGGGGACTTGGTGGGATTCGTGCGGTAGCGCATGGGGTCAATCGATAGGTATATCTTCCGCACGACGCTCGCGTCGTTTGCGCTGGTCCTGGTCAGCCTCACGGGCGTGATCTGGATTACGCAAGCGTTGCGCGGCATCGACCTGATGACGAGCCAGGGTCAGACCATCCTGACCTTCCTCGGTATCACCAGCCTCGTCGTGCCCGCGCTGGTCCTGATCATCTCGCCGATCGCGCTGATGATCGCGATCTCGCATACGCTGAACAAGCTCGCGACCGATTCCGAGATCATCGTGATGAATGCCGCCGGCTTCTCGCCGTTCCGGCTGTTCTATCCGTTCTTCTACGCCACCTGCGTCGTGGCGCTGCTGGTCGCCTTCATCGCGGCCTATCTCGCTCCCGACGGCATGCGGCGGATCAAGCAGTGGGACGCCGAGATCACCGCCGACGTGCTCACCAACATCCTGCAGCCCGGCCGCTTCGCCCAGCTCGACAAGAACCTGACGATCCGGATTCGCGAACGCCAGCCCGGCGGCATCCTCGCCGGCATCTTCATCGACGACCGCCGCGATCCGGACGAGCGGGTCTCGATCGTCGCCGAGCACGGCGAAGTCGTGAAGAACGACAACGGATCGTTCCTGGTGCTGGAGACCGGCAATCTCCAGCGCTTCGAGGCCGGCAAGCGCGATCCCGCGCTGGTCGCGTTCGGCCGCTACGGCTTCGACATGTCGAAGTTTTCGGGCCAGGGCCGCGACGTCACCCTCGGCATCCGCGAGCGCTATCTCTGGGAGCTGCTCTCGCCGTCCGAGGACGACCCTGTCTACAAGCAGATTCCCGGCCAGTTTCGCTCGGCCCTGCATGACAGCCTGCTGGCGCCGATCTATCCCTTCGCCTTTGCCGTGCTGACCTTCGCGTTTCTGGGGGCGCCTCGCACCACGCGCCAGAGCCGCAATTTCTCGATCGGTTCGTCGATCATCGCCGTGTTCGGCCTGCGCATGGCCGGCTTCGCCTGCTCGGTGATGGCGGTGAAATCGCCGGGCGCGGTGCTGGTCCAATATGCGATGGTCATCGGTGCCATCGGCCTCGGGCTGGCGATCATCATCGGCGGCCTCGTGGTCGAGCCGCCGCCGCGCCTCATGGAGGCCATCAACAGGTCGAACGCGCGCATCGCGCGGCTGTTCCGACGCCCGGCCACCGCATGAGCATGCTCACCAACACACTCGGGCGCTATTTCGCCGGCCGTTTCGTGGTCGCGGCGCTCGGCGTGTTCGCCAGCATTTTCCTGTTGCTGGTGCTGGTCGATTACATCGAGATGGTGCGCAAGACCTCGGGGCTCGCATCCGCCTCAGCAGTCATGGTGGCCGAGACCTCGCTGTTTCGCGTGCCGCAGCTGTTGGAGAAGCTGACGCCGTTCTGCATGCTGATCGGTGCCATGACCTGCTATCTCGCCCTCTCCCGCCGGCTCGAGCTCGTGGTCGCGCGCGCCGCCGGCGTCTCCGCATGGCAATTCATCTCGCCGGCGCTCGGCAGCGCGCTGCTGATCGGCGTGATCGCCACCGTCGCCTACAATCCGATGTCGGCAAATCTGCGCGAGCTCTCCAAGCGCATGGAAGCCGAGCTGTTCGGCTCGGCACCCGGCGGCGGCATTCAGGACGCCTCCGGCTTCTGGCTCAATCAGGTCACCAATGACGGCCAGACCATCATCAACGCAGCGCGCAGCGAGCAGCAGGGCGTCCGGCTCACAGGGCTCACGCTGTTCCGGTTTGACACAGAGCAGCACTTCAAGGAGCGGGTCGAGGCGCGCGAGGCGACGCTCGAGGCCGGCCGTTGGCTGTTCAAGGGCGTCCGCCGCTTCTCGCTGGATTCGCCGCCGGTCGATCAGGCCAGCCTGGAGATTCCGACGACGCTGACCGAGGCGCAGGTCCGCAACAGCTTTTCCACACCCGAGACTGTGTCCTTTTGGCAACTACCGAGCTACATCCGCTCGTCCGAGAGCTCGGGCTTCGCGACAGCCGGATACCGACTCCAGTATCAGAAGCTTCTGGCACAGCCGTTTTTGCTTGCGGCCATGGTGATGCTCGCGGCTTCCGTGTCGTTGCGCTTCTTCCGGATGGGCGGCGTGCAGAAGATGGTTTTGAGTGGCGTGGGCGCAGGCTTTCTGCTCTACGTTCTGTCGAAAGTGACTGAAGATTTGAGCAAGGCTGAGTTGATGCATCCGATCGCTGCGGCGTGGTTGCCCGTGGTGGTGGGCGGCCTCACCGGCTTTTTGGCCTTGCTGTATCAGGAGGACGGATAGTGACGGCCGTCCACCGAGGGCCCGTGTCTCGTTTGACGCGGCGCACAGTGGTGCGCGCGAACGGGTGTGGCTTGTCCATTCGCAGGTTCCTGCTTGCTGTCGCTGCCGTGGTATCGCTCGGTGGCGTGGTGGACGTTGCCGCCGTTGCGCCGGCCTCCGCCCAGAGCTTCACCTACAATCCGCTGCCGCCGCGTGCGAAGCCGCCGAAGGCCGTCAACGACAACCAGATGCTGGTTCAGGCGACCGAGGTCGACTACGACTACAACAATTCGCGCGTCTCCGCGGTCGGTAACGTCCAGCTGTTCTACAACGGCACCAGCGTCGAGGCCGACAAAGTCATCTACGACCAGAAGACCAAGCGGCTCCATGCCGAAGGCAACATCCGCATGACGGATGCCGACGGCAAGATCACCTATGCGGAGATCCTGGACCTGTCCGACGACTACCGTGACGGTTTCGTCGATTCGCTGCGCGTCGATACGGCCGACCAGACCCGCATGGCGGCGAGCCGCTCCGATCGCTCCAGCGGCAACTACACGGTGTTCGAGAACGGCGTCTACACGGCCTGCGCGCCGTGCAAGGACGATCCGAAGAAGCCGCCGCTATGGCAGGTCAAGGGTGCGCGCATCATCCACGACCAGCAGGAGAAGATGCTGTATTTCGAGACGGCGCAGCTCGAATTCTTCGGCGTGCCCATCGCCTATATGCCCTATTTCTCGACGCCCGACCCGACCGTGAAGCGCAAGACCGGTTTCCTGATGCCGGGCTTCACGTCGAATACGCCGTTCGGCTACGGCGTCGAGGTTCCGTTCTACTGGGCGATCGCGCCCGACATGGACGCGACCTTCAGCCCGCGCATCACGTCCAAGCAGGGTGTGCTGTTCCAGGCCGAATTCCGCCAGCGCCTGATGGACGGCGCCTATCAGATCCGCGTCTACGGCATCGACCAGCTCGATCGAAGCGCGCTCGCCGGCCAGCCTGGCGACAAGCAGTTCCGCGGCGCCGTCGACACCAAGGGTCAGTTTGCGCTGAACGACAAATGGGTCTGGGGTTGGGACGGCGTCCTGATGTCCGACTATTATTTCTTCTCGGACTATCGCTTGTCGCAATATCGCGATCCGCTCGGCTCGTTCCTGTATCTGCCGACGGATGCGCTCTCGCAGCTTTACCTGACCGGCGTCGGCAATCGCAGCTTCTTCGACGCGCGCACCATGTACTGGCTGAGCTACTCGGGCAACCAGAGCCAGGTGCCGGTCGTCTACCCCGTGATCGACTATTCGAACGTGCTGAACTATCCGGTCTTCGGCGGTGAGTTCAGCTACAAGACCAATTTCGTGAACCTGTCGCGTGACACCGCGGTGTTCGATCCGATCACGACGCTCGCCAACACCAACAGCCTGTGCACGACGGCATCGGCCGATCCGCTCGCGCGCACGCCGTCGCAGTGCCTGATGCGCGGCTTCCCGGGCACCTACACCCGCCTGACGGCCGAAGCGCAGTGGCGCAAATCCTTCACCGATCCGTTCGGTGAAATCTGGACGCCGTTCGCCATTCTCCGCGCCGATGCGATCAACTCCTCGGTCTCCAACCAGCCGGGCGTGTCGAACTATCTTCCTGTCGGCGACACCCAGGCGTTCCGCCTGATGCCCACCGTGGGCCTCGAATACCGCTATCCCTTCATCAACGTTCAGCCCTGGGGCTCGACCACCATCGAGCCGATCGCGCAGATCATCATTCGGCCGAACGAGACCTATGCCGGCAAGTTCCCGAACGAGGACGCGCAGAGCATGGTGTTCGACGCCTCGAACCTGTTCAGCGTCGACAAGTTCTCCGGCTACGACCGTGTCGAGGGCGGCGGCCGCGCCAATGTCGGCGTGCAGTCCACCACGCAGTTCGACAGGGGCGGCGCCATCAAGACGCTGTTCGGCCAGTCCTACCAGCTGTTCGGCATGAACTCCTTCGCGGTCCAGGACTCCATCAACACCGGCGTGGATTCCGGCCTGCAAAGGCCGCGCTCCGACTATGTGGCGAGCGCCGCCTATTCGCCCAACAGCACCTATACGTTCAGCGTTCGCTCGCGCATGGACGAGCAGACCTGGAACGTCCAGCGCTTCGAGGCGGAAGGCCGCGCCAACTTCAACCGCTGGTCCGTCAGCATGCTGTACGGCAATTACGCGGCGCAGCCGGAACTCGGCTATCTGACCCGCCGCGAGGGCATCCTGACGTCGGGCTCGATCAAGGTCGCGGCCAACTGGGTGGTCACGGGCTCGGCGCGCTGGGACCTGGAGGCCAACAAGATCAACCAGTATGTGCTCGGTGCTGGCTACGTCGACGATTGTTTTGTGCTCGGCTTGAACTATGTAACAGCGTATAGCTATTCCGCAGGCGCGACGCCGCCCGTGCTGAACCACGCGATCATGTTCCAGATCGGCCTGCGCACGCTGGCGAACACAGCGACGACCAGCAGTTCCGGCAGCGGTCTCCAGTGATTGGTTTGAAGGTGCCGGCCGCGTGTTCCCGATCGCAGGTTCACCGCGGCTGACATGCGAGCGACAAATATGACGATCCCATTGCCTGTCTTCCGCCTCTTCCTCCTCCTCACCGCCCTGCTCTTGGCCGGCACGCCGTCGCGCGCGCAGAACATCGTCGTGATGGTGAACGGCGATCCCATCACCGACTTCGACATTGACCAGCGCTCCAAGCTCGACCAGCTGACGACGCAGAAGACACCGGCCCGTCAGGAGGTCATCAACGAGCTGATCGACGACCGGGTGAAGATGAAGGAAGGCAAGAAATACGGGGTCGATCCCGGCGTCTCCGACATCAACCAGTCCTACGATGGCATGGCGCAGCGCATGCGCATCTCGCCGGACCAGCTCACCAAGTCGCTCGAGGTCAAGGGCGTCCGCCCCGAAACCCTGAAGAGCCGCATGAAGGCCGAGATGGTCTGGAGCAGCCTGGTGCGCGGCCGCTTCAAGGAAAAGCTGTTGGTCGGTGAGAAGGACGTCGCGCAGGCCGTGCAGGCCCAGACCGGCGACAAGCTGCAGATCGAGGGCACCGAATACAAGATGCAGCCGATCGTGCTGATCGTGCCGCGCGGATCGTCGCCGGCGTTCCTGGAGACGCGGCATAAGGAAGCCGAGCAATATCGCTCGCGCGTCGGAAGCTGCGAAGAAGCCAATTCGTTGTTCCGCTCCACGCCGAACGCCACCATCCGCGACATCGTCACCAAGACCACCGCTGAATTGCCCGAGGCGCTACGCAAGGTCCTCGACGACACGCCGATCGGCCACCTCACCGCCCCCGAGACGACCAAAGCGGGCATCGAAATGGTGGTGCTGTGCTCGCGCAAGCCGACCATGATCGACACGCCGAAGAAGCGCGAGGTCCGCGAGAAGATGTATCAGGAGAAGTACGAGAAGACCCAGAAGGCCTATCTCGAGGACCTCCGCAAGGCGGCGATGATCGAGTATCGCAACCGCTGATGGCCCAGCAGCCTGCCAAGCCTCTCGCCCTGACGCTGGGAGAACCTGCCGGCATCGGCCCCGACATCACTATCGCAGCCTGGCTCAAGCGCCGCGAACTGGACCTGCCCGCCTTCTATCTGCTCGGCGACGAGGCGCTGATCGCGCGCCGCGCCAAAGCGCTCGGCGCCGACGTCAGGATCGCTTCGGTGAGCGCCGGCGAGGCCGGGGCCGCTTTCCCTGAGGCCCTGCCCGTGGTCGCGACCGGCGACGAGCCCGCGAGTGCCGAGCCCGGCAAGCCCGACGCATCGAGCGCGCCGGCCGCGCTCGCCTCGATCCGCCAGGCGGTCACTGATGTCCGCGACGGTCGCGCCGGCGCCGTCGTCACCAATCCGATCGCCAAGAGCGTGCTCTATCGCGCCGGCTTCCGCCATCCCGGCCATACCGAATTCCTCGCCGAGCTCGCCGCGGAAGACGGCCGCGTGCCGCAGCCGGTGATGATGCTGTGGTCGCCGCGGCTCGCCGTGGTGCCCGTGACCATCCACGTCTCCTTGCGCGACGCACTGGCCCAGCTCACCAGCGAGCTGATCGTCTCGACCGTGCGCATCGTCGCGACCGAACTCAAATCCCGCTTCGGCATCGCCATTCCGCGCATCGCGATCTCCGGCCTCAATCCGCACGCCGGCGAGGACGGCTCGCTCGGCCACGAGGAGCAGACCGTGATCGCGCCGGCGATCAAGACGTTGCGCAGCGACGGCATCGAGGCGAAGGGACCGCTCCCCGCCGACACCATGTTCCACGAAGCCGCGCGAAACAGCTACGACTGCGCCGTCTGCATGTACCACGACCAGGCGCTGATCCCGATCAAGACGGTGGCGTTCGACGACGCGGTCAACGTCACGCTCGGCCTGCCCTTCATCCGCACCTCGCCCGACCACGGCACCGCCTTCGACATCGCCGGGACCGGCAAGGCCAATCCGGCAAGCCTGATCGCCGCGTTGAGGCTTGCGAGCCGGATGGCGGCTGCGAAAACCCGATGAGCGCGATCGACGACCTCCCGCCGCTTCGCGAGGTCATTCGCCAGCACGCTTTGTCGGCCCGCAAATCGCTCGGCCAGAACTTCCTCCTCGACCTCAATCTCACCGCGCGCATCGCGCGTGCGGCGGCTCCGCTCGAGGACTCTACCATCATCGAGATCGGCCCCGGCCCGGGCGGATTGACGCGCGCCTTGCTCGCGCTCGGCGCCAGACGCGTCATCGCCATCGAGCATGACGAGCGCGCGATCCCTGCCTTGCAGGATATTTCCGCGCGCTATCCCGGCCGTCTCGAGATCGTGCATGGCGACGCCATGACCTTCGACCCGCGCCCGCTGCTGTCGGGCGAACGAGCAAAAATCGTCGCCAACCTGCCCTACAACATCGCGACCCACCTTCTCGTCGGCTGGCTCACCACCGAGCCCTGGCCGCCCTGGTACGACATGATGGTCCTGATGTTCCAGCGCGAGGTCGGCGAGCGCATCGTGGCGCGCGAGGACGACGAGGCCTATGGCCGGCTCGGCGTGCTCGCCAACTGGCGCTGCGAGACCAAGATCCTGTTCGACATTGGGCCGTCCGCCTTCGTGCCGCCGCCGAAGGTCACCTCTTCCGTCGTGCGACTGATCCCGCGCGAAACGCCTCTCGCCTGCGATCGCAAGCTGCTCGAACAGGTCGCCGCCGCCGCCTTCGGCCAGCGCCGCAAGATGCTGCGGCAAAGCCTGAAGGCGCTCGGCGCCGATCCCGCGCGGCTGGCCGCAGCTGCGGGCGTCGACGCGACGCGGCGCGCGGAGACCGTTCCGATTTCCGGCTTTGTTGCCATGGCCCGTGAATTGGCCAATATACGCAGCGAAACAGAGAGATAATTTCGGAGGAAGAAATATGGCGTTGATGCGTCGGCAGTCCCTTGTCAAGTTCGATGCGCCGCTGTGCGAGACCATCGTCGACACGCCGAAGCCGCAAGGAGGCGAGGTGCTGGTGCGCATCGAGCGCTGCGGCCTCTGCCACTCCGATCTGCACATCCAGGACGGCTACGCCGATCTTGGCGGCGGCAAGAAGCTCGACACCACGCGCGGCATGACGCTGCCCTTCACGCTCGGCCACGAGATCGCGGGCGTAGTCGATGAAGTCGGCCCCGACGTGTTCGCCGGTCTCGTCGGCAGCAAGAAGGCGGTGTTTCCGTGGATCGGTTGCGGCCAGTGCCGCGACTGCGCCAATGGCGACGAGAACCTCTGCGCCAGGCAGCGCTTTCTCGGCGTCTCCATCGACGGCGGCTTCGCCACCCACGTGCTGGTGCCCGACGCGAAATATCTGCTCGACTACGATCCCCTGCCCGTCAACCAGGCCGCGACCCTGATGTGCTCCGGCGTCACCGCCTATGGCGCGCTCAAGCGCCTGGTCGACCGACCGCGCCAGCGCAACCTCCTGCTGATCGGCCTCGGCGGCGTTGGCATGATGGGCCTTTCCTTCGCGGCGGCCATGTTCAAGCAGCCGATCACGGTCGCCGATCTCAGCGGTGCCGCGCGCGAGACCGCGCTGAAGAACGGCGCGGCGGTGGCCTACGATCCGGCCGAGCCCGACGTGATCAAGCGCATCCTCAAGGAGACCGATGGCGGCTTCGACGAGATCGTCGATTTCGCGGGCAATGAGAAGTCCATGGCTTTCGCGGTCGGGGTCGCCGCGCGCGGCGGCAAGATCGTGGTCTCCGGCCTGATGGGCGGCCAGTTCACGCTGCCGATGGTGCAATGGGTCTACAAGCGCATGACGATCGAGGGCTTCATGGTCGGCACGCTCACCGAGGCTCACGAGCTGATGGCGCTCGCCCGCGCCGGCAAGATCAAGCCGACACCGATGCGCGAGGAGCCGATGGGCGACGTCCAGACCTGGATCGACGAGCTTCGCGCCGGCAAGGTCGTCGGCCGCATCGTGCTCAAGAACTAGCGCCGTAGAAGATCGACGAACGCAGGGCGGCGGAATCCATTTCTCGCCGCCCGCTTCGTGGACGGAGATTAACTCGAAATTGACGCAAGGCGGGGTTCCGAATTGGGGAACCCGCTCCCTGCGGATTATGGTCCTCGCCAACTCTCTTTTGGAATTCTGGCAAGACCATGCAGACCATCCGCCGCTTCCTCGCCGACGAGTCCGGCGCCACCGCGATCGAGTACGGCCTGATCGCCGCCGGCATCGCGCTCGCGATCATCGCCGTCGTCAACAATCTCGGCGCGACGCTGAACAAAAAGTTCACCTCGATCAGCAGCTCGCTGAAGTAGCGCGGGCACGCTCGTTAATACACGGCATTCGTCTGTCCCGCGGAACGGCAACGGCCGCGCCGCGTTGGCAGCCATGTCCATTCGCTGCACCGTCGAGAACGCATTCTTCATCGCCTGGAGCTTCCTGGAGCAGAGCGGAGAGCTCGGCTCTCCGGACGAGACGGCGAACGTCCTGCTCGACGCCATCGAGGCCCAGCTCAGGACCGGTGAACGCCGGCAACTGATGCTCGCCAACAGGGCGATCGATGCCTATCGCGCCCACGCGGAAAAAAGCCGGCCCGCGCATGATTGCGAAGCACGCTTCGGGTGACGAACATCCTCGCCGCCCTCGGGCCCGCCGGCCCGGCGGCGTTTGAGGTATAGGCCGGCGGTCCGTCGGACAGAGCGCACGGGCTGCGGCGCTCCGCATCGGGGACGCTACGCCGATCCGCGCCCCTGTTGTGTGCACTCCTGCACAGAGTTCGTGAAGTTGAAGGCCGCCGGGTTCGGCAGCGCCATTTGCCTCGCGTAACATGCGCCTCGCCAGCGATTTCCGTAATTCCGCAGACCGGAGGCCAATTTTTCAGCGCTTGGAAAACGCCTTGTGTGCACTTTGGAACCGTCGGCTCCGTCGCGGAAAGTTAGGGTTCTGGCCGGTGCCGATTCCCGGCCAGAGCAGCACATGTGACCGGTCGGCCCCAGAACGATCTTCTCCAGCGGCTCAGCCGCCCGGATTTCGAACTGCTTGCGCCGCACCTCCAGCCGGTCGAACTCGAGGCGGGCCACATCCTGCATCACGCGGGCGACGAGGTCGCGGCGGTGCATTTTCCCTGCCGCTCGACACTCGTGTCGTTCGCGGTGCCGGTCGAGGACGATCGCGAGGTCGAAAGCCTGCTGGTCGGGCGCGAGGGCGCGGTCGGCATTGCCGCCGGCCGCAGCGCCTCGCTGGCCTATTCGCGCATCGTCGTGAAGCTGGGCGGCACCCTGATGCGGCTGCCGCCGCGCGCGCTCGAGCAGGCCCAGCAGAGGTCGGCCACGCTCCAGCAGGTGTTCTCGCGCTACGCCGACTGCCAGTTCGCGCAGCTGCTCCAGACCGCGGCCTGCAATGCCGCGCATTCGATCGAGCAGCGCGCCGCCAAGTGGATCCTCTCGGCGCAGGAGCACGTCGGCGGCCCCGAGATCCCCCTCACCCACGAGCAGCTTGCCGGCATGCTCGGCGTCTCCCGCAGCTATGCCAGCCGCGTCATCCAGATGTTCAAGGCGAGGCGGATCCTCGCGACACGCCGTGGCGCCATCCTGATCCTCGACGCGCCGGCGCTCGAAGCCAGAGCCTGCCGTTGCAACGATTGGGTGAAGAAGCATTTCGACGAAGTGCTCGGCGCACGGCATCTGCCAGCGGCTGACACATTGCGGCCTCACGCGCGCGGCGGCGACTGACGCTTGAGATGCAGATAGGTCGGACTGAAGCCTCCGAGCCGCTGCAGTTCGCGCCATTTCAGCACGATCAGCTCGCTGTCGCGCAAGTCCATGGTCCCGCTCCGCCTGAGGTCGGCGAGCGTCCGGTTCACCGTCGCGATCGCCATGCCCAGCGTCTCGCCGAGCTGCGCCAGGCTGATCGGCAGGCGGCAGCGATTGCCGCGAACGAGTTGCGCGGCCCGCGCGCGGTAGAACAGCTCGCAGAACAGGTGTGCCATGCGCGTGTGCATCGGCCGGGCGCTGTTGTTGGTGATGGCCTCGCGAAAAATAGCCGCATCGAGCAGCGTCTCGCGCCAGACCGAGAGCGCGAAGGTCGGTCGTCGCCGGAAGGCAATGAACAATTCGCGATGCGGGATGAAGGCCACCGAGGCGGGCCCGAGGGCGCAGAGGCCATGGTCCATCTGGTCGATGAACAAGCCCTGGGAGTCCGGCAAGTCGCCGGACAGATGGAACGCGAGATATTGCCGCCGGCCGCTGTCGAGCAGATGGTAGCGCGCGATCATGCCGGAGACGACCAGCGCCGAATGCTCGGGTTCGTCACCCTGACGGATGAAATCCTCGTTCGGCGCGAACTCGCGCTGCACAAAGGTCAGCCCGCGAATTTCAGCGACATCTTCCTGTGCGAGCGCGGTGTGCTCGCCCAGGTTCCGGATCAGCACGTCATGGGCTTTTTCCATGTGTCCCGTTCCACGTATCCCGCCAAAAATCCTGCCGCTTCGATCAAATGATACATCTGTCCCATATCCAGCGGACTAGAACGCTGGTCGGAAGCACAGGTTGCTACCGGTCTGCGACATTACTTGGTCGCAGCCCACCGTCCCTCGATCGCGGACTGCACCCGCCATTCGCATGAGCTCTACGACGATCCTGAAGCGCATTCGCCACCTGTTCGCACCGGATTCGGGCGAGCACCTGGACAGTATCAGCCATGCCTTCCTGCAGGGCAGGTTGAAGGAGCCGGCGCAGCCGATGTCGGATCAGGAGCTTGCGCGCGCCATCCGCGAGTTCCAGGCGGTTCCCGTCTCCGATTGGACCATCGCAAAACTCTCCCAACGCCTGCTCGACCCGGCGATGCCGCGTGACGAGTGAAACACCTCCTCTTGTCCATGCCGCACCCGAAGTTCATCGCTCATCTCCAGGCGATTGAAGGCCTCTCAGAAGACGAACGCCGCCAGATCGCTGGCCTGCCGTCCACGCTCCGTCAGGTTTCGGACGGCGAGATCGTGCTGCGCCAGGGTGAAGATGCCTCTCGCTGCGTTTTCGTCGTCAGCGGCTTTCTCTACCAGGCTCGCATCGTCGGCGATCGCAGCCAAATCCTCGCCTTCCACGTTCCGGGCGACATGCCGTGCCTGCACACGCTGCTGGTCTCGCCGATGGATGCGGACCTCGTCGGTCTTGGCCCCACCATCGTCGGCTACGTCGCACACAGCCAACTCAAGCAGCTGCTCGACGGCTCCATTCACCTGACCCGCGCGTTCTGGCGCGAGACGCTGATCGATGCGGCGATCTCGCGACAATGGATCGCGCGCCTCGGTGCACAGGCGGCACTGCCGAAAGTAGCGCATCTGATCTGTGAGCTCGCCGCAAGGCTGGAGGTCGTGGGCCTCGTCAAGAACCGCCGCTTCCAGATGCCGATGACGCAGCGGCATCTCGCCGATGCCTGCGGATTGTCGATCGTCCACGTCAACCGCACCATCCAGGAGCTGAGAGGGCGCCGATTGATTGCCTGGGAGGGAAGCGAGATCGAGCTGTTGCAACCCGACGAACTCCGCGCCCTCGCGGATTTCACGCCGGATTATCTGACGTGAGCGAGGCAGGCAACTCGGGGGACGCGCCGGCGCTCCAACGAGCAAGCCCGGTCGGCCTGCGTCCGGGACACGAGACGGAAGGATAGCGCACGCGGTCTCCACGCAGTCATTGCGAGCGCAGCGAAGCAATCCAGAATGCCGCCGCGGAAAGATTCTGGATTGCTTCGCTTCGCTCGCAATGACGAGGAGGCCGCGGTCCTGCCCCAAGCCCTCTCGCCGCACAAGGCCTGCACCGCGACCGGAGGCAATAGTGCATCGCTCCCGGGGAGAGCAAAGGACACCGTTAAAACCATCCACGCAGGGAAGGCCGGGCGATCGGCCACCCCATCGGTCCACCTCGTCTGCATTCCTGTAGCGCATGGACCAACGGGTGCCGCCGGCGCCCGGCCTTCCCTGCGCCCTTTGGCCTCCATTGGGCGATGAACGGCGGCAAGGCTCGGGCAGAATCTGCCGCGGGAACGTGCAAGCATGCGCCTCGCCTGCGAATACATAACGCAGTCTATCCGCGTCATGGCCGGGCTTGTCCCGGCCATCCACGCCTTGCCGCGCAGCACGAAGGACGTGGATGCCCGGCACAAGCCCGGGCATGACGGCCTGTACAAATGCCGCACCGCTTTTCGCCGGCGCGTGGGACTGCTAGACTGACGCCATTATTTTGGGGAATTTTGATGCGCGCGAGGATTTTCAGTCGCGTCCCGAGGCTGGCGACGCTGGTCGCAGCCCTGCTCGTCGTCGCCACGCTACCTGCATCGGCCGAGAAGCGCATCGCGCTCGTGGTCGGCAACTCCGCCTACAAGAACATCACGCCGCTCGACAATCCATCCAAGGACGCGAGCCTGATGGCGGAGACGCTTGGCTTGCTCGGCTTCACGCTGGTCGGAGGCCGCGCCCAGCTCGATCTCGACAAGGGCGCGATGGACCTGGCGGTGCAGAGCTTTGGCCGGCAGGTGCAGGGCGCCGACGTCGCGCTGTTCTATTATGCCGGCCACGGCGTGCAGGTCTCGGGCGCCAACTATCTCGTGCCGGTCGGCGCCAATCCGACGCGCGAGGCCGACGTCGACTTCCAGATGACCGACGTCAACCTCGTGCTGCGCCAGATGCAGGGATCGGGCACGCGCCTCAACCTCGTGATCCTGGACGCCTGCCGCAACAACCCCTTCGGCTCGCGCGGCCTGCGCGCCTCCGATGGCGGTCTCGCGCAGATGCGCGCGCCCGAGGGCACGCTGATCTCCTACGCAACGCAACCCGGCAACGTCGCCCAGGACGGCAGCGACGGCCACAGCCCCTACACAAAAGCATTGGCCGCGACGGTCCGGACCGCGGGCCTCGACGTGTTCCAGACCTTCAACCAGGTCGGCCTCGCGGTGAAGCGCGCCACCTCCGGCGCGCAGCAGCCCTGGGTGTCGTCCTCGCCGATCGACGGCACCTTCTATTTCGTACCCCCGACGCAAACCGCCCCGCCGCAGGTCGCAGCGATGCAGCCCGATCCGTTGCCGGCGGATCGGCTGCGCGCCGATCCGGACCGCGTCCCGTTGCGCGATGCCGCCCTGCTGAGCGAACTAAGCGAGCGGCTCTACGAGCTCAATTTCGATCCTGACAACCCTGACGGAATGACCCGCGCGATCACAAAGCTCCAGCAGCGGATTTCCATGGCGCCGACGGGCGAAGCCACCGAAGGCCTGCTGCTGCGGATGCGCAAGATGGAGGACCTGAAGCCATGGGGCTCGATCGTCTACGGCCCCGACGGCAGCAAATGGGGCATATCCTGGAACCACGCCTCGCGGCGCGCGGCGGTGGCGGATGCGCGCGGCAATTGCGCCGGCGCCAAATGTCCGATCGAGCTGTCCTTCTATGGCAACCGTTGCGGCGCGTTCGCGATCTCCGACAAATCCTGGTCGCTGGTCCAGCGCGACAGCGTGCAGCGCGCGAAAGACGCCGCGCTTGACGAATGCGGCAAGGCTGGCAAAGCTTGCCGCATTATCGGTTCCGTCTGTGCCGACGGCTCCGGCCGCTGATACGATTTTCATTTTGGATTTTTACGCATGCGCAATGCCATCATCCCCGCGATTGCCCTCGCCTTCTTCCTGTCCGCCACCATCGCTCCACCGTCCGCCGTCGCACAATCCGGCAGCGCCGGCGGCTCGATCGGCAATGACGAGAAATCGCTGTCCGGCTCGCGATCGGACCGTTCCGCCGAGCCGGCGCCCTCGGCGCGTCGCAGCAAGCCGGCCGAGGAGCCGCGCAGCTCCTCGCGACGCGGCGGTGGAGGTGGTGGCGGCGGTGGCGGGAGTTTCGACGGCGCCTGGATGGTCGTCAGCGTCGGCTGCGGTGGAACCACGTCCGGCGCGGTCGTGGTCTCCTCAGGCAAGGTCATAGGCCAAGGCGTCACGGGTACCGTCAGCGCAACCGGCGCGGTCAGCACGTTCGGTCAAGGCGATGGCGTGACCTTCACCGGCTCCGGCCGCCTCGGTGGCCGCAGCGGGTCCGGATCATTCCGCCGCTCGGACGGCTGCGGCGGAACCTGGACTTCAAGCAAGCAATAGCGGCGAAAAAGTCTGATCCCGCGGCGGAACGAACGCCGCGCAGGCCCGATTCAAGCCACATCCTCTCCGGATTTGCGGCTCATTACCACCCAAGTCTTTGACGACAAAGGGAAGGTAACGAGTTGCGTCATGCGTAATCGGGAGACCAGGATGGGCAACCGCACCGCAAAATTCTTATCTGCCCTCGTAGGCAGCATCATTGCCGGCGCGCCACTTGCCGCCGTATCGCAGAATGCCTCGACGCCACCGAGCACGGCAAATGCCGCGAGCGACTGCCTTGGCTCGCCAAAGGGCGCCGCGCCGCAGGGCCAGCATTGGCATTATCGCCTCGAGCGCGCGACCAAGCGGCAGTGCTGGTATCTGCGCGCCGAAGGCGGCAAGGCCACTCAAACCGCCCAGGCTGCGCCGGATACGCTTGCAGCGGATTCAGCCGTGCCGCAGCAGCACTCGGTCCAGGACGCGCGCGCCGAATATCTGACGCCGCAGAGCATCGCCGCTGTGAAGACGCCTGCACAGGCGGGACCGGCGCCGACGCAACAGGCCACGAGCCCCTCCGCTGACGTCAACGCTCAGCAGCCCGCTGTCGCGGGGCGCTGGCCCGACGCCACCACGGCGTCCGCCGCGCCCACAGAGCAGCCATCGCCTGCACCTGTGGCGGCCGCTGCGCAGCCGACGACCACGAAGCCGGCGAAGTCCCCTGCTCCGATGGCTCTGGCCGCGGCCGACAGCACCGCCGACAAGCAGACCGGCTCGCTCCAGATGCTGCTGCTCGTGATCGGCGGCGCGTTGGCGCTTGCCGGCATCCTCGCCAGCGTCGTCTACCGCTTCGCCGGTGGACGCATCCGCGTCCAGGCCGCCGACCAGCGCCGCGTCAACTGGGACAATTTTGAGCCGCACGATCGCGACGATGGCCGTGCGCCCTGGCTCAACGCAGCGTCGGCCGGCGCGCCGCACGCTCGGCAGCCGCGCCCGGTGGATTTCGACGCCGTGCGTCCGCAGGCAGCCCAGCTCAAGACCGCGCAGCTCGCCGCGATCGATCGCGAGATTGATGTGATCGACAAGCGCGTCCCGCAAGCGCACCAAGATACCGCGGAGCTCGACGACGCCGATATCTTCAACGGAGAATTCCAGATTGAGGCGGCGCCGCGGCTCGCGGCCAACGAGGTCGATGACGAAGAGCTGGCCGGTCGCGATGACGATGCGGGAGTCGAGGACGCCATCGACATCGACGTGATCACGACGATGCTGGAACGGCTCGCGAAGGACGCGCCGCGGCTGACGGAATCAGCTATTTCTCAAGCTGGTTCCGTAGCGCCCGAACGAAGCCTTCAAGACCGACCTGCCGTTCGCGCTTGAGCTGCTCGGCCCGGAGGATGGACCGCACAGCTTCGAAGGCGATACCGATGTTGTCATTGACCACGATGTAATCGTAGGCGTCGAAATGGCTCATTTCGTCGCCTGCTTTTTTCATACGGCCGCGGATGACCTCATCCGAATCCTGTGCGCGCGTATGCAGCCGCTGCTCGAGGGCGGCAACCGAAGGCGGCAAAATGAATACGCTGACGACATCCTTACCCGAGCCATCGCGAAGCTGCTGTGTCCCTTGCCAGTCGATGTCGAACAACACGTCATTCCCCGACGCAAGCGCCGCCTCGACCGGAGCGCGCGGCGTACCGTAGCGATTGCCGAATACGTGCGCCCACTCCAGCAGCTCGCCTTTCTCCACCATCGTCTCGAAGCGTTTCTGATCGACGAAGAAATAATCCTTCCCGTCGACTTCGCCCGGCCGCATCGGCCGCGTTGTCGCCGAAATTGACATCTGGAGACCTGGCGTCTCTGCAATCAACATACGCGACAGCGTCGTCTTGCCCGCGCCCGACGGCGAGGACAGCACGAACATCAATCCGCGCCGCTCGACACCATCAGTTCCGTGACCGCCAATCGTCATCGATCACTCCAGATTCTGGACCTGCTCGCGGAACTGCTCGACCACGTTCTTCATGGCGAGGCCCGTATTGGTCAGCTCGATGTCGTTCGACTTCGAGCAACAGGTGTTGACCTCGCGGTGAAATTCCTGCGCCAGGAAGTCGAGCTTGCGTCCGACCGGGCCGCCCTTGCCGATCAGCTCGCGCGCCTGCGCGATGTGCGAGGCGATGCGGTCGAGCTCCTCGCGGATGTCGGCCCTGGTCGCAATCAGGATCGCTTCCTGCATCAGGCGGTCGGAATCGAAACGGTCGGAGGTGTCGAGGAGGCTCGCGATCTGCTCGGCGAGCCTCGACTTGATCGCCTCGGGCTTGCGGCCGGGCGCGGCCTCCGCCTTCTTCGCCAACTGCTCGACCTCATCCACGCGCTGGATCAGAATCTGCCCGAGCGAGGTCCCCTCACGCTTGCGCATCTCGACGAGTTCGGCGAGCGCCTTGTCGAAGGCGTCCGCGGCGGCGGCGCGCGCGGCCTTGTCCTCCTCTTCGTCGCCCTCGGGCTCGGCGACCTCAATGACACCCTTGATGGCCAAAAGCCCGTCGACGCTCGGCGCGACCGCATCGACCTTGCCGGCGATCACGGCGGCGGCCTTGAGGACGGCGTTGAGCACGTCCTCGTTGACGCGGACGCTGGTGGCCGCATTGGCGCGCTTGACAGTCAGATTGGCGTAGACGGTGCCTCGCGAGAGCAGCTCGGCGGCGCGCTTCTTGGCATGAGCCTCGAGTTCGTCGAACCCCTGCGGCAGCCGCACCCGCAAGTCAAAGCCCTTGGCGTTGACCGACTTCAATTCCCATTCGAACGTATACGGCCCGCTCGCGCCGTGGCTTCGGGCAAAGCCGGTCATGGACGACAACGCCATCAGGTCAATTTCTCCAGAAGCACGGGATTCGCGCGGCCATCAAGCCACGCGAATCTTAAGACTATTTTGCAGGAAAGTGTAATCCGCAAAGTCCCGCGGGGCAGGTCTGCGCGCAGGCCTAGCGCTGCACCACCGGGGGCGAGGCCTGCACCGCGCCTTGGCGGGCCGGCGGCGGACCCGCGGGGCGAGCGGCCGGCGGCTTTTTCTGCTGGTTGGGGCGCGCCGGCGTGGTCGCCGTCGGCGTATCGGCGGCACCGGGCGCGGCGGCGGCCGGCGCCTGCGCGTCCTCGGCCGGCTCGACCGTGTCGTTCTGGATCTGCTTTTCCATCGCGCGCAGCTTGGCGACGTTCTTCTGGTGCGCGTCGTAGGTCTCGGTGAAGGAATGCCCGCCGGTGCCGTCCGCGACGAAATAGAGGTCACGGGTGCGGGCCGGGTTGGCGGCGGCCTCGAGCGAGGCGCGGCCGGGATTTGAGATCGGGCCCGGCGGCAGACCCTCGATGACGTAGGTGTTGTAGGGCGAGGGCTGCGTGATCTCGCTGCGCTTGATCGGACGGCCGAGCGTGCCCTTGCCGCCGACGAGGCCATAGATGATCGTGGGATCGGACTGCAGCTTGATCCTCTGCTTCAGGCGATTGACGAACACCGCGGCGACGCGGCTGCGCTCGTCCGGCTTGCCGGTCTCCTTCTCCACGATCGAGGCCAGCGTCACCAGTTGCTCCGGACTCTTGACCGGAATGTCCTGATTGCGGCGCTCCCAGATCTCGGTCAGCACGCGCTTGTGCGCCTGCTGCATGCGCTGGATCACCTGATCGCGCGGGGTGCCGCGCGGGAACTTGTAGGTCTCGGGCAGCAGCGTGCCTTCGCGCGGCAGCTCACGCACGCTGCCGGTGAAGATGTCGTTGTCGGACAGGCGCGCCACGATCTGCTCGGAGGTCAGGCCCTCCGGAATCGTCACGGCATGCTGCACCACCTTGCCCTCGACGATGGTGGCAATGACGTCGCGCAAGGACGCGTTCTTCTGGAACGAGTATTCACCGGGCTTGAGGTCCGAACTCGCCTTCAACGCAGCGACGCTGGCAATGAACGCCCACGGATTGACGTCGGTCACGCCTTCCCGGTTCAGCGTCTCGGCGATGTCTCGCTTGCCGGCGCGCTGCGGGATGTTGACGATCTTGTCTTCCTTCAGCGGTCCCGGCGCCTCGAGCACCTGTCGGCCGTAATAGTACACGCCGCCCGCACCGATCATCGCAATCAGCAGGAGGGTGATGATGGCGTTGCCGACAATCACGAAGGGATTGCGCGCGCGGTCCGATCGCTTCGGCGGCGGCGGGACCTGCTCGGGCTCGAGCGCTGCCCGCGGACTCCGGGGCGAAATGGGCGGCCTTTCACTCATCGAAGCAACCTGAATCCTGCCGGTTCAAATGCGACCCGACAATCGCTTGTCTGGCCAAGTACACGCGCCCACTTGTATGACTATCGCCGAATACGGCAAAACGGTGGATTCGTCGCAAACACAAACTATTGGACCGGACGCCGGAAGATCACCGACGCGTTGGTACCGCCAAAACCGAAAGAATTCGACAACGCGACGTTGACCTCGCGCTGCTTCGCCTTGTGCGGCACGAGATCGATCGCAGTCTCGACCGACGGATTGTCCAGGTTGATGGTCGGCGGCACGACATTATCGCGAATCGCGAGAATGGCGAAGATCGCCTCGATCGCGCCGGCCGCACCCAGGAGATGACCGGTCGACGACTTGGTCGAGGACATCGCGACCTTGGAAGCGGCATTGCCGAGCAGACGTTCGACTGCACCGAGCTCGATCTCGTCCCCGAGCGGCGTCGAGGTGCCATGCGCGTTGATGTAGTCGAGATCGGACGCGGTAAGGCCGGCTCGCTTGAGCGCCGCCGCCATGCTGCGGAAGCCGCCGTCGCCGTCGGGTGACGGCGAGGTGATGTGGTAGGCATCGCCCGAGAGACCGTAGCCGATCACTTCGGCATAGATCTTGGCGCCGCGGCGTTTGGCGTGTTCGAGCTCTTCCAGGACCAGAACGCCGGCGCCCTCGCCCATCACGAAGCCGTCGCGGTCCTTGTCGTAGGGGCGCGAGGCCTTCTCGGGCGTTTCGTTGAAGGCTGTCGAGAGCGCACGCGCGGCGTTGAAGCCGGCAATGCCGATGCGGCCGATCGGCGATTCCGCGCCGCCCGCAACCATGACGTCGGCATCGCCGAGCGCGATCAGGCGGGCGGCATCGCCGACCGCGTGAGCGCCGGTCGAGCAGGCCGTGACCACAGAATGGTTCGGCCCCTTCAGCCCATGCTTGATCGAGACATAGCCGGAGGCGAGATTGATCAGGCGGCCCGGAATGAAGAACGGCGAGACCCGGCGCGGCCCGCGTTCCTTCAGCAGGATCGCAGTTTCTGCAATGCCGTTGAGGCCACCGATGCCGGACCCAATCATGGTGCCGGTGGCGCATTTGTCCTCTTCGGTCTCGGGATGCCAGTTGGCATCGTCGAGCGCCTGGCCGGCTGCGGCCATGCCGAAGATGATGAAGTCGTCGACCTTGCGCTGGTCCTTCGGCTCCATCCAGATATCGGGATTGAAAGTGTCGTTGGTGCCGTCGCCGCGCACGACCGTGCAGCCGATCTTGGTCTGAAGATCGGAGACATCGAAGCTCTCGATTTTGCGTGCGCCACTTTGGCCGTCGAGGATGCGTTTCCAGGTCGGCTCGACACCGCAGCCGAGTGGCGAAACCATGCCAAGACCCGTGACGACAACCCGCCTCATATCCGAAAACTCCGCATCGAAACATTCACGGCCAATAACAAGAAACCGGCTGACCGCTGTTGGGCGGTCCGTCCGGTTTCAATGTTGTCCCCGCGAAAATGAAGAGCCTTAGCTCTTCGCGTTCTTCTCGAGAAACTTGGTGGCGTCGCCGACGGTGAGAATCGTTTCCGCGGCATCGTCCGGAATCTCGCAACCGAATTCCTCTTCGAACGCCATCACCAGCTCGACGGTGTCCAGACTGTCGGCGCCGAGGTCGTCGATGAAGCTCGCAGCATCGACAACCTTCTCGGGTTCAACACCAAGGTGTTCGACCACGATCTTCTTAACCCGCTCGCCAATCTCACTCATTGCATAACCTCGTGTTGTTCCCTGTAGACCCGACCCCCGGGACGATACGAGCCGTCGTGGTCGTTGACTGCCTTCGCTTACGAACTTTGATTTGGCCCCATCCTAACCGATGCAGGCCCGGCGAATGACGGCCAAGGCTCCGCATCGCCAATATACAGGGTTTCAAAAACCTGCAATGGCGTTCTTTGCCCATCCGTTGAAGGTCCGGTTATCATACTTCAATTGCGTTGACTACAAGCCTCATTTCGCTCCGGAAACGGCCGTTTGCCGCATTCCGCGCCGCCAGGGGGCGGTGCGGCATGGAGCGTCAGATCATGGCCATGCCGCCGTTGACGTGGATGGTTTGGCCGGTGACATAGGCCGCTTCGTTCGAACTCAGGTAGACGGCGGCCGCCGCGATGTCCTCGGGCGTGCCCAGGCGATTGGCCGGAACCTTGGTCAGAATCGTTTCGCGCTGCTTGTCGTTGAGCGCATCGGTCATCGGCGTCTTGATGAAGCCGGGAGCGATACAATTCGCGGTGACGCCGCGCTTGGCGTATTCGGCACCCAACGTCTTGATCATCCCGATCAGGCCCGCCTTCGACGCGGTATAATTGCCCTGCCCCGGGTTGCCGGTGACGCCGACCACCGAGGTGATGGCGATGATGCGGCCGAAGCGCTTGCGCATCATCAATTTGGTGGCCGCTCGGGCAAGCCGGAAGGTCGAAGTCAAATTGATGTTGATGACCTCCTCCCAGTCCTCGTCACGGAGCTGCACGAAGAGATTGTCGCGCGTGATGCCGGCATTGGCGACGAGGATGTCGACCTGTCCCATCGCCGCCTCCGCAGCGGGCACCAGCGCCTCGACCTCGTCGGCTTTGGAGAGATTGCAGGGCAGCACATGGGTGCGCTCGCCGAGCTTGCCGGCAAGCTCATCCAGCACTTCCTTGCGCGTCCCCGATATCGCGACGGTGGCGCCCTGCGCGTGCAGCGCCTGCGCGATCGCGCCGCCGATGCCGCCGGTTGCACCGGTGACGAGCGCCTTTTTGCCAGTCAGATCGAACATCGATAACTCCTCCAAAGCACGATCCGGAAAAATGCGCAGCGGTTCTCCGAAAGGATCGTGCGTCAACTAAAGAACTCGATCGCGACGACGAATCATCGCGCCTCAGGCCTGCTTCGCAGCGGCCAATGCATCCTTGGCGGCAGCAATGTCGTTGGGACCACCGACAGCAACGCCAATGGCACCGTCCGCAATACGCTTGACGAGACCGGTCAGCACCTTGCCGGCACCGATCTCGAAGAAACGGGTGACGCCCTGCCCCGCCATATAGGCCACCGACTCGCGCCAGCGCACAGTGCCCGTGACCTGCTCGACCAGGCGGCGGCGGATCTCGTCAGGATCGGTGATCGCGCTCGCCAGGACGTTCGACACCAGCGGGGCCGCCGGGGCCTTGATCGTGACCTTGGCCAGCGCCTCCGCCATCGCGTCGGCAGCCGGCTGCATCAGCTTGCAATGGAACGGTGCGGACACCGGCAGCAACATTGCGCGCTTGGCGCCCTTGGTTTTGGCGATCTCGACGGCGCGATCGACCGCGGCCTTGTCGCCGGAGACGACCACTTGCCCGCCCCCATTGTCATTGGCTGCCTGGCAGACCTGCCCCTGCGCGGCCTCGTCCGCCACCGCCACGGCTGCCTCGTAGTCCAGGCCGAGCAGAGCGGCCATCGCACCGACGCCGACCGGCACGGCTTTTTGCATTGCGAGACCGCGGATGCGAAGCAGCCGCGCGGTGTCGGAAATCGTCAGGCTGCCGGCCGCGGCCAGCGCCGAATATTCACCGAGCGAGTGGCCGGCGACGAAGGCGGCATCCCGCTCCACGGAAAACCCGGCTTCGGCCTCCAGCACGCGCAGGGTGGCGACAGACACCGCCATCAGGGCCGGCTGAGCGTTTTGAGTGAGCTGGAGGGTTTCGGCCGGACCATCCCAGATGGTCGCCGTCAGCTTCTCCCCCAGCGCGGCATCGACCTCGTCGAACACGGCGCGCGCCACCGGAAAGGCATCCGCCAGCGCCTTGCCCATGCCGACCGCCTGGGAACCCTGCCCCGGAAATGTGAATGCTGCCGTCATCGGCGCTCCCTGCTTGTCGGGCGTGATCTCTGCGAGAACCGGCAGCCGATTACGCACGGCCGCAGGCCATGGTTCCGGATCATGCTCCAAAGGGGGCCGTAGACACTGTCCGGGGCTGGCATGTCAAGCCAAGATAGGAACTTCGATCGCCCTTCAACTGATGAGGCGGGTCCCTAAAATCCGCCGGCCGTCTGGTTGGCGTCGACCTCTGACCCCGCCTGCGCGCGGCGCGCGCTGTTGACCAGTTGCCCCGGGCGATCATCGCGGTTCGGCTTCGCGGTCGCAAGCCGCAGCACGGCCGCGTAACTCGGCTGCACCTCCATGCGGCCCGCATGCCGGCTCTGGCTCAGCAGGCGATGCACCTTCGGCAGATTATAGCAGGGCACATAGAACAAGAGATGATGTTCGAGGTGGTAGTTCACGTAATACGGCGCGATGAACAGACGCTCGAAGAAATTGGCGTAGGTGGTGCGGGTATTGCGCAAGGGATCGCTGCTGTCGGGCACGACTGCGTGCTCGGCGATGTTGCGGATACGGGTGATCACCATCATCCAGGTCAGGAGCGGCACCAGCCATAGCAGCGGATAGGCCCACCACACGCCGGCCGCCGTGAGCGCTGCGAACATCGCGCCATTGACCAGACATTGCGGGCCGAGCTGCTCCCAAAAATGCGCCGCGCGCTGCCGCAACGGCCAGTCCTTCGGCCCCAGCGCATTGAGCAACTGCGCCTTGCGCTGCTGGTAGCCGGTCTGCCCGGTCATGTCGCGAATGAACTTGCGGCGATAGCTCAGCTTCGTGATCGGAAATGGCGCCGACAGCACGAGATCGGGATCGTCCTCCTGCTGCGTGCGCGCATGATGCTGAAGGTGATAGCGCCGATAGCTGCGCGTCTCCGCAAACAGAGGATAGGCGCAGAACCACTGGCTCATGGTCAGATTGGTTTTCTCGTCGGCGGACAGGCAGCCATGCGCGCCGTCATGCATGAGGATCGCGAGCCCGAGCTGGCGCGAGCCGATGATGGCGACGGCGAAGAGATAAGTGATCGGATTGGGCCACCACGCGACCAAGGCGATTGCCGCGATGATGAGCGCCCAGGCGTGCGCGATCAGCGCGACGCCTTTCCAGGTCACGCGCTGGCGCACGTCGGCAAGTTGGTCGTCGGTCAGGAAATCGCGGGCACGCATGCGAAGCGCAGTCATGGCCTAACTCTCCTCATTCGAATTGCTCGATGCGTCGCGCGCGTCGACAAGGCGCAGGCGCGTCGTGTCACTATTGAATTTCGCCTGTTCACCCAGTACGCGCAGCATCTCGGCGCACAGCGCCTCGGGCGAACGGCCCATCGCGTAGCCCTCGAGGATGACGCCGATGGCGACGGCCCAGAACCGCCGCGAACTCTCATCGGGCGCGCGCAGGGAGCGCCAGCCGTGCCGCGCGACCTGGCTCGCATAGGCTCGCGCACCCTCACTGTGCAGGCGCTCGATGGTGCGCTCGACCAGCGGGGCGAGATCCTGGCGCCGCCGCGTCAGCGTCAGCGCCTCGGCGAAGAAGGTCACCGAATCGCTCGCCGTGACGGTCTCGGCCAGCGCGTGGGTATAGTCCCGCGGCGTGCGCGCCTTCAGCGCCGCCTGCTCGGTCGCTCGCGCCAGGTACAGCAGCTCGCGGCAGGCGCATTCGACGAACAGCGCCTCCTTGGTGCGGAAGTAATAGGTGATCTGGCTCGGGAACGCGTTCGCAGCGGCTGCGATGTCGGTGATCGCCGTGCCCGACAGCCCCCGCTCCCGAAACAGCGGGCTCGCGGCATCCAGCAGCAGCGAGCGCATTTTGCGGCCGGCCGACCGCGTGGCGCGGGTGGCGTGTTTGGGGTCGCCTGCCGCCTCGAGCGGCTCCTGGGCCGACTTTTCTGCCATTGGGGTTCGCTCCCGTCAGATCTGTTTGTATGATATACAAACAAACAAATCAAGCCGGTACGGTGGTGCGCGGTGGATCCAGCCGCCCGCATCGAGACCATCCGCGCCAAAACGCCGCCTGCAACCTTGCCAGAAACCTTGCCAAGTCAGCCGAAATCCGTATAACGCGCCCATCCGCAGACCCCGGCCGGGAGCTGAACGGACGGTCTCAGCAAATCATTCGTGATTTTGGTGTGGCAGGGCCAGTCGGCCCGTCGTCCCGTGTTTCCGCCTTCTGAGCTTAATCCCAGAGTCCTTTCCGAAGGCCTCTTAAGGGCTTGACGCCGGGCGATGCGCCAACATGAGGAAAGGACTTCCATGGCTCTCTATGAGCATGTTTTTCTCGCGCGCCAAGACGCGAGCACGCAGCAGGTCGAAGAGCTGACTGCGCAAATGACCGGCATCGTCGAAGGTCTCGGCGGCAAGGTCACCAAGACCGAGAATTGGGGCGTACGCTCCCTCACCTACCGCATGAACAAGAACCGCAAGGCGCATTTCGTGCTGCTCAACATCGATGCACCGTCCGCGGCGATCGCCGAGATCGAGCGCCAGGAGCGCATCAGCGAAGACGTGATCCGCTATCTCAGCGTCCGCGTCGAGGAGCTCGAGGAAGGCCCGTCCGCGATGATGCGCAAGGCCGACCGTGACCGCGAGCGTGACGACCGTGGCGGCGGATTCCGTGGCGATCGCGAAGGCGGTGGCTTCCGTGGCGACCGCGAGGGTGGTTTCCGTGGTGGCGATCGTGAAGGTGGCGGCTTCCGCGGTGACCGCGGTCCGCGCCGTCCGCGCGAAGACGCTGAAACCACCACGACCACCACCACCACGACGGATGGGGAGTAAGAACAATGGCTGAAGCTGGTGCACGCCGCCCGTTTTTCCGTCGCCGCAAGAGCTGCCCGTTCACGGGCGCGAATGCTCCGAAGATCGACTACAAGGACTCCAAGCTGCTGATGCGTTACGTCTCCGAGCGCGGCAAGATCGTGCCGAGCCGCATCACCGCGGTGTCCGCGAAGAAGCAGCGTGAGCTTGCCCGCGCCATCAAGCGCGCGCGGTTCTTGGGCCTGCTGCCCTACGTCATTCGCTAAGACGAATTCGGCCGGCGGCGACATCGCCGCCGGCCGAGCTACCTAGTTTCTCATAAGGCTTCCGGGTCGTCCGGTCGCCGATGGTTGGGGCGAGATGCCTCTAACCGCTCGAAGGGAGCGGGACAGCTGATGATGGCCTTTGGACTGATAGCCCTGATCGCCGGCGCTGCGTCGGCCCTGATGTTCGCCTCGATCGCTTCGGGCGCGCTGATCTCGCTCGTCCTGTTCTATCTCGCACCGCTGCCGCTGATGGTCGCTTCGATCGGCTGGGGACCGCTTTGCGCGAGCCTCGGCGGCATCGCCGCCGCGGTTGGCCTCGGCGCGCTGTTCGGCCTGCCCTACTGCATTGCCTTCGCCGTCACCGTCGCATTGCCGGCCTGGTGGCTCGGCCATCTCGTCCTGCTCAGCCGGCAGGTCGGACCCGCCGCGCCGAAGCCCGCCGCCGAGCCGCCCACTGAGCCAGTGCTCGAGTGGTATCCGGTCGGCCGCATCCTGCTGTGGATCGCGGGCTTCGCCACACTGACCACGCTCGCCGCCCTGCTCACGCTCGGCACCGACGCCGAGACCATCACCGGCACGCTACGCCGTGGCCTGATGCGCCTCCTCCGCGCCGCCGACCCGCAGACCTCCGGCGAGACCGACCAATTCGTCGACGCACTGGTGCGGATCGTGCCGGCCGCCGCCACCATCGTCGCGATGATGACGCTGACCCTCAACCTCTGGCTCAGCACCAAGGTGACGGCGACGTCGGGCCGGCTGCGACGCCCCTGGCCGGACCTGATGACGGCGGAGCTGCCGCCGATGACGCTCGTGGCGCTCTGCATCGCGCTCGCCTTCTGCTTCACCGGCGGGCTGCTTGCGATCGTGGCGCAGATCGCGGCGGCGGCGCTGATGATGGGATATGCGCTGACCGGCTTTGCCGTGCTGCACACGCTGACGCTGGCGCTGAAGAGCCGCACCTTCTGGCTCGGCTCTACCTACGCCGTCGTGGTCGTGTTCGGATGGCCCGTCATGGCGATGGTGATCCTCGGCCTCGCGGATGCCGTGTTCGGCCTCCGCGAACGCTTCCTTCGTACGCGCCAGCCACCGCCGCTGCCGACCTCTTGAGTTCAAATCCGAAAGTTCAAGTTCGAAATTCCAACTCACTCAACACATCAAAGGAGAACGAATATGGAAGTCATTTTGCTGGAACGCGTCAACAAGCTCGGTCACATGGGCGAAGTCGTGAAGGTTCGCGACGGCTATGCCCGCAATTTCCTGCTCAAGCGCGGCAAGGCGCTGCGCGCCACCGCCGACAACCGTGCCAAGTACGACGGCATGAAGGCCGAGCTCGAGGCTCGCAACCTTGAGTCCAAGGGCGAGGCGTCCAAGATCGCCGAGAAGATCCAGGGCAAGAACATCATCGTGATCCGTCAGGCTTCGGAAGCCGGCCAGCTGTTCGGCTCGGTCAACGTGCGCGACATCGTCGTGGCGTTCGAAGCCGACGGTGTTTCACTGTCCCGCCCGCAGGTTCAGCTCGACGCGCCGATCAAGACCATCGGCAAGCACACCATCACGGTCGCCATCCACCCCGAGGTCGAGATCGAGATCAGTGTCACCGTGGCGCGCAGCCAGGACGAGGCCGAGCGCATCAACCGCGGCGAGGACATCTCGAGCCGGAACGAAGACCGGGATGCTGCGGCCGAAGCGATCGCAGCTGCCGGCGAGTTCTTCGACCCGGAAGCCCAGCAGGACGACGCCGAGCCGGCGCCGGCTGCGGAAGAGACCGAGAAGTAAGCCTCGCATTCGCGCAAGGCTTTCGAAGCCCGGTCGCCTCAGGCGGCCGGGCTTTTCGTTTTGGCGCCAACGTCCTCGCTCAGCATCGCGATCGACGCGAGCGCGGTTGCCGGTTGCTTCTCGATGCCGTCGGTGACGCAGAAAGCGTCGGCTGCGACCACGGAGACCTGACGCCCCGGCTTGATCACCCTCGCCCGGCAGATCAGTTTCTTGCCAGCCGCGGGCGACAACAGATTGAGCTTGTATTCGGCCGTCAACGCCGGCTGGCCGCGCGAGATCGCGGCTGCGATCGATCGTGTTGCGGTCAAGACGACGAAGGCCGCGCGAGCGCGCGGCCTTCGCATGTCGAAATATATGGTCGTTTATCGGGAAATCGGCGGCGTCGGCGGACCGGACGATTCGGCTGGCGGCGGTGGGGCCGCAGCGGTTGCGGGCGGCGCGGGCTCCTGCGACTTCGCTGGCGGTTCGGCCCTTGCGGTGGGCTTGGGGGCGGCGTCTTCCGCCGCCTTGGGCGCAGCTGGCTCGGCGGGCTTCGCGGCGGATGGTGCCGCCGGCGTCACCTGCGGCACTGGATCGGGCCGCAACGCCGGAGCCTCGCTGCCGCGCGGCTCAACCTTGGCACTTTCCGGCTTGGCCTCGGCGGGCTTCTCGGACGGCTTGCTGCCTTCAGATTTGCTGCCTTCGGATTTAGCCTCGCCGGAATCCCCCTTCGCAGTCTCAGGCTTTGTCTCGGGCTTGGACTCGACCTTCGGCTCGGACTTCTTGTCGTCTGCCGTGGGCGCCGCGGCATCGACCTTCGGTGCCTCATCACTTCCCGGCTTGCCACGCTTGCCGAGACGCTTGGCCTTGCGCCCTTCGGGGGCAGCCTGGTCCTCGGGCTTCGCGCCTTCCTTCGTTCCTTCTTCGGCCGGCCGCGCGGCGCGTTTCTGACGCGCGCCCTCGACCGCGGGAGCGGCACCCTCGCCTTCCGGCTTGGCGGACTCCTGGGAACGTTGCCGGCGGCCCTGACGTTCGGGGGACTGCGCGGGATTGGTATTGGCTTCCTTGTCCTTGTCCTTGGCGCCGTCCTTCTTGTCCTTGCCGTCCTTGGCCTGGTAGCGGGTGTCGGTGGCTCCGTTGGAGACGAGGTAGGAGGCGAGCACGCCGGCCATGTCGGAGCTGGTCGTGTAATGCTGGCGCAGGAAGCCCGGCAGCGAGCCCGGCGCCACCGTTTTCAACAGGCCGCGCGGGCTCTTGTGACATGCATTGCAGGTCTGCGCGAAAAGCTGGGATGGGGCCTTGCCGGCCTCGAGGTTCGTCGCCTGCGCGAGAACGGTATCGGTCGCGCCGAAGCCGATCAGAAGCAAGATCGTCGCGAGGCTGAGCGCTCGGCTCGACATTCCCATCATCTCCATTGAATTCCGAGAGGTGCAGCCGGCAGGCGGCGCCGCGGCGGGTCACCTTTTATCCGATTGAGCCGCGAATGGAAGCAGCCTCCGCGCGCAAGGATGTGATTAAGCGGTTTGGGAATATCCGCTTTGAGCACAGCGCAATAGCGGGCCCGGGACACCTCCCTAGATCTAGATGCAAACGCATAGGAACCGCCGAGATGCCCGGGCGTAGGGTGTGAAAGGCCGGGTAGTCGCATCTCTTCGGGTCCGCTCGAGAGGATGGGTACCGATGGATCGATTGCTGCGTCAATTCCTGTCTCAATTCATCCGCCGCGGGTCGATGACGGTGACCACGGCGAAGGGCGCGAAGTTCACCGTCGGCGACGGCTCGGGCGAACCGGTCGCAGTCCGCTTCGTCACCGTGGACGCAGAACGAAGGATCCTCGTCAATCCCGAGCTCGGGCTTGGCGAGGCCTACATGGACGGCGAGTTCGTCGTCGAGCACGGCACCGTAGCTGATGCCCTCGCGATCCTGCTCGATCAACCCGAGCTATTGCCGCACTGGGCAAAACCCTGGTGGCACCTGCGCTATCTGGTGCGGCACCTGAAGCAGTTCAATCCGCGCCCGCGCTCCCGCAGCAACGTCGCACACCATTACGATCTCGATGCAAGGCTCTATTCGCTCTTTCTCGACGCCGACAAGCAATACAGCTGCGCCTATTTCGAGACGCCGGAGAGCACGCTCGACGATGCGCAGCTCGCCAAGAAACGGCACGTTGCCGCAAAGCTGCTCGTCAAGGACGGCCAGCGCGTCCTCGACATCGGCTCGGGCTGGGGCGGACTTGGGCTCTATCTCGCCGAGATCGCAGGTGCTGACGTCACTGGCGTCACGTTATCGACCGAGCAGTTGCAGATCGCCAATGCGCGCGCAGCCGAAAAGGGCCTGACCAGATCCGCCAAATTCCTGCTTCAGGACTATCGCGACATCGCCGGCCCGTTCGACCGCATCGTCTCAGTCGGCATGTTGGAGCATGTCGGCGCGCGCTTCTACGACACCTACTTCCAGCGCTGCGCCGAGCTGCTGGACAAGGACGGCGTCATGTTGCTGCACTCGATCGGCCGTTCGCAGGGCCCGGACTCCACTAATCCGTGGATCGCCAAATACATATTTCCCGGCGGCTACATCCCTGCTCTCTCGGAGGTGCTGCCGGCGATGGAGCGGGCCGGCCTGCTGATCTGCGACATCGAGATACTGCGCCTGCATTACGCCGAAACGCTGAAGGCATGGCGCGAGCGCTTCATGGCGCGGCGCGAAGAAGCCGTGCAGCTGTATGACGAGCGCTTCGCGCTGATGTGGGAATTTTACCTGGCAGCCAGCGAGATGACGTTCCGCAAGCAGGATATGATGAACTTCCAGATTCAACTCACCCGGCGTCAGGGCGTCGTGCCGATGACGCGCAACTACATCGCGCGTGAAGAAGCCCGGCTGCGGGCCGTCGAAGCCGGCGCCAAGCCGAGACTGAAGCTGGCTGGTGAATAAGTCCTAGTGGCGCAGGGTCGAAATCGGAGCAGACCGGAAAGAGGCCGTTAAGGCCAATTGCATCCGTAGTGCCTTCAGGATTTCGGGGGCGACCGGTTCCCGACGCACTTCAGGCCGCTCAGCATGCTCCATGGCCGCGATCAGCCCCGACAGCCAAAGTCGGCTGCCTGCTTCGCTTCGCCAATTCCGGGGCTGCCGTTCTGGCCGCATCGCTTGCCTCGTTCCCTGGTGGCAGACCGGGAGACAACCCCCCGCCCACATGCCTGTTCCGGCTGTAACCCCGAAAGAATCCGGGGAGATGTGATCTGCTTCACATAAGTCTCGTCGGCCCTGGCTTAGACCGTCGCCATGAGCAAAGAGACCCAAACCTCATTCGACGTGCAGGACGACCTCCGCACCGATTACGCCCTGATCGCTACCGGCGTCGGGGCGGCTCTGGTTGCACTGGTTTACCTCCTGCTGGTCTGAACCGAGCCGAAAGCGCCCAGCGTGCGTCATTTCGCGCGCGTCTCGATACGTCTGCCCGCCAACCCATTAGGTTCACTTCAACGAGCGTTTTCCGTGGCGCGGTAGCGACGGCTTTCAGGTCCCGGCATGGTTCCAGGAAAATCCGTCAAGCGCGGCGCGGGCTGCGGCGGCCAATCATCCACCATTTTAATGATCGGTTGATAGCGGCGAGCTTTTGCTTCCGCTTTGGTCTGAGGCGGCGCTTTATCCCGGCCCCGCATCCGCCCCAGAAAATTGCTATCGCTCGACCATGGCCCTGACTGATTCGAACGTTCTCAAACTCGCGCCCGAAGCCGGAACTCCCGCTTATCGGAGCGCGCCGCATAATATCGAGGCGGAACAGAGCCTGCTGGGCGCGATCCTGGTCAACAACGACGCGTTTTACCGCGTCTCCGACTTCCTGGAGCCGAAGCATTACTTCGAGCCGCTGCACCAGACCATCTTCGAGACCGCCTCGAGCCTGATCCGGATGGGCAAGATCGCGACGCCCGTCACGCTGAAGACCTTCCTGCCCGCCGACACCGACATCGGCGGCATGACCATCGGGCAATATCTGGCGCGCCTCGCTGCCGAAGCGACCACGATCATCAATGCGCAGGATTATGGGCGCACCATCTACGATCTGGCATTGCGACGCGACCTGATCGGCATCGGCGAGGACATGGTCAATGTCGCCTATGATGCCCCGGTCGACTTCGCGCCGCGGGCGCAGATTGAGGACGCCGAGCGCCGCCTCTACGAACTCGCCGAATCCGGTCGCTATGACGGTGGCTTCCAGAAATTTTCGCAGGCGCTGACGCTTGCGGTCGATCTGGCCGCGAAAGCGTTCCAGCGCGACGGAAAGCTGTCGGGCATCTCGACCGGCCTGCGCGACCTCGACACCAAGATGGGTGGGTTGCAGCACTCCGACCTCATCATCGTCGCCGGCCGTCCCGGCATGGGCAAGACCTCGCTTGCAACCAACATCGCCTACAACGTCGCCCGCGCCTACGTTCCAGAACTCCAGGCCGACGGCACCATGAAGGCCGCCCATGGCGGCGTCATCGGCTTCTTCTCCTGCGAAATGTCGGCCGACCAGCTCGCCACGCGTATCGTGGCCGAGCGCACCGGCATCCCCTCCTCCTCGATCCGCCGCGGCGGCATCTCGGAGGCCGATTTCGAGAAGATCCGCGAGGTCTCGATCGAGCTGCAGTCGCTGCCCTTCTATGTCGACGAGACCGGCGGTCTCTCCATTGCCCAGCTGATGGCGCGCGCCCGCCGGCTGAAGCGGCAGAAGGGCCTCGACCTCATCGTCATCGACTACATCCAGCTCTTGTCGGGTTCGGGCAAGCGCAGCGAAAACCGCGTGCAGGAAATCACCGAGATCACGACTAGCCTGAAAGCGCTCGCCAAGGAACTCAGCGTGCCCGTGATTGCGCTCTCGCAGCTCTCGCGCCAGGTCGAGTCGCGTGACGACAAGCGGCCGCAGCTCTCGGATTTGCGCGAATCGGGCTCGATCGAGCAGGACGCCGACGTCGTGCTGTTCGTCTACCGCGAGGAATATTACCTCGGAAACAAGGAGCCGCGCCCGGGCACACCCGAGCACGAAAAATGGCGCCTGGACATGGATCTTGCGCATGGCAAGGCCGAAGTCATCATCGGCAAGCAGCGCCACGGACCGACCGGCACCGTCGATCTGGCCTTCGAAGCGTCGATCACGCGGTTCGGCGACCTCGCGCCGGACAGCCAGGTGCCGGACCGCAGCGGCAACGACTACTGAGTTCCCTGGGTTGAACCGGACCGGCCTCTTGCGTAAAACGGCGCCATGACAATGGCGTCCGACCCGAAAATCATCCCGCAATCCGGCCTTCTCTCCGCGGAGGCCAATCAGGCTGCCGCGCTCGCGACCTTCGGCGGCGTGCTCACCGTCGATCTCGACGCCATCATCGCCAATTGGCGCAAGCTCGAGAAGACCGCGGTGCCGGCCGAATGCTCGGCGGTGATCAAGGCCGACGCCTATGGCTGCGGCGCCGAGCAGGTCGCGCGTGCCCTGAACAAGGCCGGCTGCAAGACCTTCTTCGTCGCTACCATCGAGGAAGCGCGCAAGGTGCGCGCGGCGGTGCCGGAGCCTGCTATCTACGTGCTCGGCGGCTATTTCCAGAACACCGGCGAGCACTACGCCCAGATCAACTGCCGCCCCGTGATCGGCGATCTCAACGAGCTCGCCGAATGGGACGTGTTCTGCCGCCGGACCGGCTGGACCGGTGGCGCCGCCATCCACATCGACACCGGCATGAATCGGCTCGGCCTGACGCTTGCGGAAGCACAGGCCATCATCCCCCGCATCAACGCCGGCGATCACGGCATCACGCTGGTGATGAGCCATCTGGTTTCGGCCGAGCAGCTCAACAGCCCGGTGAACGCCAAGCAACTCGCGGCCTTCCGCGGCATCGCCAGCGAATTCTCCGGCGTGCCGGCGGCGCTCGCCAATTCGTCCGGCGTCTTCCTCGGCGCGCCCTTCCAGTTCGACATGGTGCGGCCGGGCGCCGCGCTCTACGGCGTCAACCCGACGCCGGAGGCCGACAATCCGATGCAGCCGGTGGTCGATCTCAAGGCCCGCATCGTGCAGATCCGCAATATCGAGCGCGGCGAGAGCGTCGGCTATGGCGGCACCTGGACCGCACGGCGGCCGACGAAACTCGCGATCATCGCGGTCGGCTATGCCGACGGCTATTTCCGCGCCGCAAGCTCCAACGACGGCACCCGCGGCGCTGAGGTCATCGTCGCCGGCAAGCGCTGTCCGGTCGCCGGCCGCGTCTCGATGGACCTGATCGCGATCGACATCACCGATCTGCCGCCGAACGCGGCGCGGCGCGGCCACATGGTGACGCTGCTCGGCGAGGGCATTACCGTCGACGAACTCGCGCATCATTTCGGAACGATCGGCTACGAGGTGCTGACCAGCCTCGGCCGCCGCTACGCCCGCATCTACAAGGGCGGGAATGTGGTGGAGCCGCTGGCCAGGCCGGCGCCCGCACAGGCGGTCGAGCAGCAGACGGCCGCTCCGCCGCCGGTCGAGCCGCCCGCTAGCCCACCGCCGCTGCCGGGCTGAGCAGCGCGCCGCTTACTTCTTTTTCCTGCTGTCCAGCGCCGTCTTGCAGGTTGCGCTGAGTTTGTCGCGCTTGGCGTTGAGGCAGGCGACGATGCCGCCGCCCGGCGCAATGCCGGCGCAGAATTTGTCATAGTCCGCCTTGCACGCGCCGCGCGGATCGGATGATTGTGCCGAGACGCCCCCGGAGAACGCAACGGCGACGGCGATAACGGCAAAGCTCAACTTGGACATTGTTTCTCCGGTAACGGAAGGCAGGAGCCGGTAGCTCTACATGAAGATCGCGACGTTCAACATCAACAACATCAATCGCCGCCTGCCCAATCTGTTGGCATGGATGCGAACGGCGAAGCCCGACGTCGTCGCACTTCAGGAGTTGAAGGCAAGTGATGGCGAATTTCCGGCGGCCGCGATCGAAAAGGCCGGTTACGGCGCAGTGTGGTGTGGACAGAAGACCTGGAACGGCGTCGCCATTCTGGCCCGCAATGCCGAGCCCGTTCTCACCCGCGATCGCTTGCCGGGAAAGCCCGGCGATCACGAAGCCCGCTACATCGAGGCCGCGGTACGCGGTGTCATCGTCACCAGCATCTACCTGCCGAACGGCAATCCGCAGCCGGGACCGAAATTCGACTACAAACTCGACTGGTTCGCGCGGCTCAAGCGCCACGCCAAAACGTTGATCAAGCAGAATCTGCCCGTGGTGCTCGCCGGCGACTACAACGTTGCGCCTGATGAGATCGACATCTATCCGACGCGTTCGTGGGACAAGGATGCCTTGATCCAGCCGAAGAGCCGTGCGGCCTTTGCCTCGCTGGTGGCACAAGGCTGGTGTGACGCGATCCGCGAACTGCACCCGGAAAAGCGCATCTACACCTTCTGGGATTACAAGCGAAACCGCTGGCCGCGTGATGCGGGCCTGCGGCTCGACCATCTCCTGCTCAGCCCTGCCCTCGCCTCACGCCTGGCAAAAGCCGGCGTGGACAAGAAGGTTCGCGGCGAGGAAGGCGCGAGCGATCACGCACCGGCCTGGGTCGTGCTGCGCTAGGTCAGCGCCCGTAATATTCCTGCACCGTGTCCCACGCTGCTTTTTGCAGCAGCTCCACCGTCGGTGCGTCCAGTCCCATCGTGTAGGAATTGCCGACCGGCGAGCGGCCCGTCAGCGCGGCGAACGTCACGCAGGTCGCCAGATACGTGCCTGCGGGGCTCGGGTGCCGCTTGTCCGGCGCATACAGATTGAGCTCGGGCTGCAGCTTGCGCACGCGCGCGAAGGCGAGACCTGCGGGGATCACCAGCGCATCATTGGCGTTGCCTGCAATCGTGTAGGCCTCGGCCAACGCTTCCGTCATCTCAGGCTTGTCGGCGTAGGCCCAGGACATGAACAGGACCGGCCGCATGCCGTGGGCGCGGACGATCTCGCTGTCCTTCTTCGCGAAGGTCGCGAACGCGTCCTTCAATTGCGGATGGATCGGGCACTGGCTGCAATCCATCATCACGACGGCGTCGTACTGCCGGCCCGGCTTGTTGAAGACGACGTTGTTCTGCTCGTCGAACGAATAGGCGCCAAGGCCGCCCGGCCGCAGCAGATTGTCCATGTCGTGCCAATCGAGGCCGGAGCCGCCGATCGTTGCCATGGTGTTGCGATAGGCCGCCTTGTTTTCGGGATACGCAGCCCGCTCCATGAAGGAGAGATGCCCGGGCATGCCGTTGTTGTAGTAGAAGAAGCTGTTGCCGACGAACAGCGCGGCCTTGGGGAAATCCGGTCCTGATGTCGTGACCTTGGGCTTGGTCTGCGCCTGCGCATTGAAGCCGGCTACAACGGCCAGACACATCGCGAGCATCACTCGCGCGAAAAGACGCATCATTGGCTTCCTCCCCTTTTCTGTCGGGCGGAAACAGATCAGCTTTTCAAGAGTGTCTCAAGAGCACGGACGAGCAGCAGACATGCGTGAGAGCGCATGCTCACCACAGATTCTTGCCGTCGATCATAGTCACCGGCACGGCCTCGAGATCGAACTCGTCGAACAGGCGCGCGTTGACGCCGACCCTGGGATTGTCGAAATCGGGCTTGCCGGTCGACCAGTCGGGCGACTCCGAATAAGTACCGCAGCCGCAGCTTGCGCAGAAATGGTGTTTGACCGTGCGGCTGCCCCAGAGATAGGTCGCGACGTTCTCCGCGGGCGACAGCAGCCGAAACTGCGCCGGCGTGTAATAGGCCCACAACGCGCCGCGCTTGGCGCAGAGCGAGCAGGTGCAGCGGGTCACGCTCGAGGGCGCCTCCGTCACCTCGAACACCGTCTCACCGCAATGACAGCTTCCCTCGATCGGCATGACCCGCTCTCCATTTTGTCAGGAGATGGTCGTAGCCGGACCCTGCTGCCAACATGCTGTCAGCAGCGCGCAGCCGGCGTTGACGGGTGTGCTGCGAACCCCGACTTGCCGCGCCAACTCGACAAAAACATGAAAAACAACCCCATGCACAGTAGCCGACCGCTGGGGAATCAATGGGTTACGCATGCTCCGAACCGGGCAAAATACCGGCGGGATGTCTCCGGAAGCAGTCATCGCCCACTGGACAGTGAACAGGAGAGATCGCCCACGAGCGACCTCTCCTTCGCATTCAGCGCAGTGACGGCGATCAGCCTTTTTGAACGGCGGCCACGGCCTTGCGTATGACGTCGATCACCACGCCAGGCTGGGACAGCATTGGGACGTGACTGCTCGCGACCTCGGTCACTGTCGCTCCCATGCGCTTCGAGACCCAACGTTGCAGATCGGGATGCACAGTGTGGTCTTTCGTGGCCAGCACGTACCAGCTTGGCTTCGATCTCCACGCGACCTTGTCCGCGCTGAGCTTTTGCTGCTGGAACAGGTCGTAGACGGGCGCATAATGTGTGGCCCAAACCAGCTTCTGGTCTGCCTCGGAGAGGTCACCTGCGAAGAACTCGGTGCCGCTCGGAAGCATCCAGGCACGCCCATCCGCCACCTCGACGCGAGAGAAAATGTCCGACGGATATTTGTCGAGCTGATCCTGTACGGTTTCGCCAACATCCGGAGCCACCGCTGCAATGTACACCAGCCCAACCACGCGCTCATCCGTGCCTGCGCCTGTAATCGTTGCCCCGCCGTAAGAATGACCGACGAGGAGGACCGGGCTGCCGACACGATTGAGCGTGCGCTTAACCGTCGCCAGATCCTCCTCGTAAGAGTCCAAACCATATTGAACGGCAATCACCTCGTGCCCATCGGCCTGCAATGCAGGGATGACCTTACTGAAGCACGAGCCATCGGCCCAAATGCCGTGGCAGAAAACGATCGTTGGTTTGCCGTTCATGGGAACTTGCCTTCCTGATCACAATTGAAGAGCGACAGGATAGCGAGGCGGCAAGGCGCGTCTTCCGAAATGGCACGGGTGGTTTGGTCTTTTGAAAATAGCTCGATTGGGCGACTTGAATTGCCTCCTTGTCCTCCGTTGCAGGATGAGGACGAAGGACGAGTTACTGGGCCTCGGCGATCTTCGGTCCGGATGACGGCATCTGCGCGTTGCTTGCCGAGGGCCGGTTCGACGGCGATGCCGGGTCCGGTAATCGGAAAGCGGCGTCGGCCGGCGCTCCCTGGGGTGGTCGACGGGCAACGGTTGTCGGAAGCACGATCACTTTGGCGCCGACTTTCACGCGATCATAGAGGTCAACGACGTCCTCATTGGTCAGTCGGATACAGCCGGACGAGACCCGCTTCCCTATCGTATCGGGCTTGTTGGTGCCGTGAATTCGATATTCGGTCTCGCCCAGATACATCGCCCGCGCGCCGAGCGGGTTGCCGGGGCCACCTGCCATGAACCGCGGTAGGTAGGGCTGACGCGAGACCATCTCCGCAGGCGGATGCCAATCCGGCCATTCTGCCTTACGCGCCACAGTCTGCTCGCCGGACCATGTGAAACCTTCGCGGCCAACACCGATGCCGTAGCGCAGTGCCTGCGCGTCGTTCAGAACGAAATAGAGGAATGTGTTCTTGGTATCGATGATCACGGTGCCCGGCGTCTGGCGGCTGGCGTAGTCGACCACCTGCCGAACCAATGCTCCGGGAACGTCGGCCGCTTTGGGCGGCTCGACCAGAGGCGCCGGGGCCGGAAGCGGAGCCGGCGTCGGAGCCGGAGCTGATGCATGAACCGGCGTTGCGACGTAGACCGGAGTTGACGACGCTTGGGCTTCGTGCGCGGGCGGCTTTCGTGCCGGTTGCACGTTCGCCGGCCGGGACAGCAAACCGTACCCCAACGCGCCAACGGCCACAGCGCCAATTGCAACTCTCGCGGCCATCGGGATCGCGAAGGTCTCCGCCTTTCCGCGTTTGGCCCGCTTACCCATACTCTTCCCCCAGATCACTATGCCCAAGAGAGGTACCCAGTAAGATTTAAGAAACTTCGAAGCGATTTCGCTCAGACTGGAACCGTCGGCGATGGTTAACGCCGGGCTCTCGGCAAGACAGGGTTCCCTCGCCTCGCAGATCGCCTGCGCCCCTGGCCGCGGCTAAACTCCCGATTCGTGGAGACCGTTTTGGCTTTTCTCTTCGTCCTCATCGTCGGCCTCATCGCAGGCACCATTTCCGGCATCGTCGGCACGGGCTCGTCGATCATGCTGATGCCGGTGCTTGTCTATGCCTATGGGCCAAAGGAGGCGGTGCCGATCATGGCAGTGGCCGCCGTCATGGCCAACTTCTCACGAATCCTGGCCTGGTGGCGCGAGGTCGACTGGCGGGCCTGCGCGGCTTATTCGGTGACAGGCATTCCGGCCGCCGTGCTCGGCGCGCGGACGCTGTTGGCCCTGCCCTCTCACGCCGTCGATCTCGCCATCGGGGTCTTCCTGATCGCGATGGTGCCGGTGCGACACTGGCTGGCGCGGCACGATCTCAAGGCCAATCTCTGGCATCTGGCGATCGGCGGGGCTGTCATCGGTTATCTCACCGGCATCGTCGTCTCGACCGGCCCGCTCAGCGTCCCGCTGTTCCTGTTCTACGGCTTGTCCCGGGGCGCCTTCCTCGCGACCGAAGCGGCTTCTTCGCTCGGGCTCTATGCCGCGAAATCCGTGACCTTCGAACGGTTCGGCGCGCTGACCGGCGACGTGTTCGTCAAAGGCCTGATCGCTGGATCTTCGTTGATGGCGGGCGCCTTCATCGCCAAACGCTTCGTGCTGCGCCTGAAGCCGGAGATGTTCCGCGTCGTGATGGACGCGATCATGATCGCCGCCGGCCTCTCCATGCTGTGGAATGCGGCGCAGCCGTAGCCGCGCTGCGCTCAGACCGCAAATTCGGGCGCGATCGACGGGCTATCCTCGATGACGCGGCTCTGGTGGGCCGGCCGTCCCTCGAGCCATAGCAACACGGCCTCGAGTGGCTGCGGCCGATGATAGAGAAAGCCCTGGCCGAACCTCACGCCCATCTCGCGCATGGCTTGGGCCTGCTCGGCGCGCTCGATGCCTTCGGCCACCAAAGTGAGGCCCAGCGTGCCGGCGAGCGACGCGATGACGCCAACAATCGCCTTGTCTTCCGCACTATCGGGGATCTCGCTGATGAAGGCCTTGTCGATCTTGACCTTGTCCAGCGGAAACCGCCTGAGATGGGCGAGCGAGCTGTAGCCCGTGCCGAAATCGTCGAGCGCGATGGTGGCACCCAGGCGCCGCAGGCGGTGCAGCGTCTCGGATGCGCTGGCCATGTTGTTGATCAGCGACCCCTCGGTGATCTCGAGCTCCAGCAATGATGCCGCCACGTCGAAGCGCGCGCAGGTCGCGCGCAGCTCGGCGGCGAACGAATGGTCGGCGAGCTCGGACGGCGGCAGATTGATCGCAATCCGGATATGCGGCCTGCCGGCCGAAGCCAGATGTTGCAGCGCGCGGCAGGCGTCGGTGAGCACATAGCGCGTCAGCCGCGCATTGTTGCCGCTGCGCTCGATCAGCGGCAAGAATTCGCCCGGACCGATCACGCCATGTTCCGGATGGCGCCAGCGGATTAGCGCTTCCAGGCCAACGATGTCGTGGCTTTCGAGATCGACCTGACTTTGATACCAGACCTCGAATTGCCCTTTGTCGAAGCCTGTGGGAATGGCAAGTTCGAGCTCCCGGCGGCGGCGATAGTCGCGCTGAAGCGCTTCGTCCAGCACCGCGACCGTGCCGGGCGCCTTGCTCTTGGCATGGTAGAGCGCGATGTCGGCGAGCGCCGGCAGGTGCGAAAGCTCGGGATCTCCGGCACGGCGCACGGCAAGGCCGATGCTGGCACGCGGCACGACTTGCTTGTCGTGAAGTCGGATCGGCTCGGAAATCGCATCCAGCAAGTGGCGCGAAAACCTCTGCGCGGTCTCCTCGTTGCTGACCTCGGGTCGAATGACGACGAATTCATCGCCGCCGAGCCGAGCTACCCAATCTTGCGGTTCGACCGCACCACGAAGGCGCTCGGAAATGTGCACCAGGAACTTGTCGCCGGAGTCATGGCCAAAGGTGTCGTTGATGCCCTTGAAGTCGTCGAGATCGATGAAGCAGAGTGCGATCAGCGCGTCCGGTGAGCCGGCATCGTGACTCAGGGTCACGAGGTGCTCTGAGAGCGAACGGCGATTGGGCAGCCCCGTGAGCGGATCGTGCGCGGCCATGTGGCCGAGCCGGTCGAGCGCACCCGACGTCGTGTGCTGCATGGCGTTGAAGGCATGCGCGAGCTGACCGAACTCGTTCGAGGATTTGACCTCCGCCGGATAGGCGCGGCCGTCCTGCTTGCTGCGCTGGATCGCGGACATCATCGCCGCCAGCGGCCTGCCGATGAAGAGGTTGGCGGAGATCCGCATGGCGATCAGGGTCGCAAACGTTGCCAACAGGCCGACGACCAGCAGCAGCACCAGACGGCTGCCCGTGTCCGCGTAGAGCGCCGCATGCGAATATACGATCGCGATGCGGCCGGCCTGGACCGCCATGTTGCCGTTGCTGTAGTTGATCGGACGCGAGATCTCCGCGACCGCCTGTCCCACCGGGCGCGCCACCACGCGGGCAATCGCGATTCCGGTATCGTCGTAAACGGCCGCCGCGGCGATGCTCTCGTCGTGCATGATCTCGTTGAGCACGCTCGTGACCTGATCGTAGCGCATCTTCCAGAGCGGTTCGGCGATCAGCTCGGCACGGCTCTCCGCGAGGCGGGCGATGCGCGCGTCGAGCTGCCTGATCTGCGACCAGAAGCTCGAGGCCTCGACGCCGGCGGAGGCGAGCAATTGAACCAGCAACAGAACAGGTACTGTCGCCCAGATCATCGCGCGGACGACCGAGCGCAAGCGCGGCGGCGCCGCCTGCTGCTTGCGATCCGGATCGGTCATGTCGTCAACGTTTCGCATCAGTCGGCAGCGCCTTCCAGAGGCGTCAGCGACGAGATCAGCGCATCGATGGAAAAGTCGTACTGGCCGCAGTGCCCTGTTTGGGCCCTGAAACGTGCGAAATCGATCCGATCGAAGGCGCGCGTGGTGATGAGGTCGTCGACCGCAGCGAGGTTGTCACGCGTGATCGCGGACGTCTTGACCTCGACACGGGGTGATACGTCCGCAAAATCGCAGCCGTCGGCGTAGTCGCGCAACAGAACGATCGACCAGCCGCCGAGCAGGAAATGCCCGCCGTCGGTCAGAAGCAGGCGGCCCGCCTTGATCTCGCGCAGCGCATCCTCCGACCAGTTGAGGCCGACCAATTGGATGTTCCGCCCGGGCGTGAGGCCGCCAGCGATCACCGCGCGAAGCGCTCCCAGCGCCATCGGATCGTTTCCGGCCCATATGCCTGCGGGCCGGATGTCTTTGCGCGCGGCCCAGCTCAGATAATTCGTGGTGACATGCTCGGCCTCCGACCGCGTCCAGTTGGCGAACAGCATCCGATCCACCACGACGTCCGGCGCGGCGTCCACCGCGAGCTTGAGGCCCGCGTTGCGGGCGATCGAGGCCGGCGTGATCTCGTCGCCGCCGATGCCGAGAATGTGGATCTTGCCGTCCGGGCTCTGCCATTTCTCGGCACGCGCCGCGTCGATCAGGGCATTGGCCATCCGCGCGCCCGCGGTCTGAAGATCCGTCGTGATGTCGCCGAGCCAGGTCTTGAGCTCTTGACGCGGCGGTCCAAGACGCGCCGCATCGTCACCGATCAGCGTGTTCGAGAGCAGCAGCGTCCTGATCCCAGCGGCCTCGGCTGCCTCCATGATCGGGACGGCGGCCGATTCCTCGTTCGAGAGAATGAGAAAGTCGGGCTTGTCGCTGCGTGCGACCACGCCGAACCCGAGCTCCTGCATGGTGCGGTAATTGCGCTCGCTGGTCAGCACCTCGACATGCGCGCCGAGCTTGCGGCCGGCGGCCTGCATGGTCAGCGAAACCATGTCCCAATAGACCTCGCCGGTCTTGCCCGGGTTGACGAAGACGACGTTGAGACGCTTCGCATCGGCCGCAACAGCGCCGCCAGCCGGCATCAGAACGCCGCAGGTGATGCCGAAAGCCAGCAATATCCGCAAAAGTCCGGTCATTCGTTTCGCCATCCCGTATTGGTTCCGAAACTGGACCCGCGTCCGCTAACATTTGGCAAAGTCCGGCCTGTTGCGGCGGCACAGAGCTAACAAAGGGTGTATCAGGCGTGCCGAACTGCGATATGCGGTCCGCTCGGACTCACGCTCTCGACCCGTCATTCCGTGCTATCAGCAAACCTGAAACCCCCGACTCGCTGTCCCCGGACTCGCTGTCCCCATGGCCAAGAACACGCTTTCCTTCGTCTGCCAGAACTGCGGCGCGGCCTATAACCGCTGGCAGGGCAAGTGCGAGTCCTGCGGCGAGTGGAATACGCTCGCGGAGGAGGACACGACCGGCAGCGTGCCGGTGTCGATCCGCTCCAAACGCAAGGGGCGGACGTTCGCGCTGGAGAGGCTGTCCGGAAAAACCCAGGACGCCCCGCGTCTATCCTCGGGCATGACGGAACTCGATCGCGTCACCGGCGGCGGCTTCGTGCGCGGCTCGGTGCTTCTGGTCGGCGGCGATCCCGGCATCGGCAAGTCGACGCTGCTGACGCAGGCCACAAGCCTGCTCGCGCGCGCCGGTCACCGCGTCGTCTACATCTCCGGCGAAGAGGCGGTCGCACAGGTGCGGTTGCGCGCGGAGCGGCTCGGGCTGTCGGATGCGCCGGTGCAGCTCGCCGCCGAGACGTCGGTCGAAGACATCGTGTCGACGCTGTCCGAGGGCGCGGTGCCCCGGCTGATCGTGATCGATTCGATCCAGACGATGTGGACCGACACGGTGGAATCGGCGCCTGGCACGGTCACCCAGGTGCGCGCCTCGGCACAGGCCCTGATTCGTTTTGCCAAAAGGACCGGCGCGGCCATCATCCTGGTCGGCCATGTCACCAAGGACGGTCAGATCGCCGGCCCTCGCGTGGTCGAGCACATGGTCGATGCGGTGCTGTCGTTCGAGGGCGAAGGCTCGCAGCAATTCCGCATCCTGCGTGCCGTGAAGAATCGTTTCGGGCCGACCGACGAGATCGGCGTGTTCGAGATGACCGGGCTTGGCCTGCGCGAAGTCACCAATCCCTCCGAGCTGTTTTTGTCCGAGCGCGATCTCGGCACGCCCGGCACCGCAGTCTTCGCGGGCATCGAGGGCACAAGGCCCGTTCTGGTCGAATTGCAGGCGCTGGTGGCGCCGACCTCGCTCGGCACGCCGCGCCGGGCCGTGGTCGGCTGGGATCCGAGCCGGCTGTCGATGGTGCTGGCGGTGCTGGAAGCCCATTGCGGGGTCAAGCTGTCCGGCCACGACGTCTATCTGAACGTCGCGGGCGGCCTGCGCATCCACGAGCCCGCGGCTGATCTGGCCGCCGCGGCTGCGTTGGTGTCCTCGCTGGTTAATGCGCAGTTACCCACCGATGCGGTCTATTTCGGTGAGATCTCGCTCTCCGGCGTGGTGCGCCCGGTGGCGCAGACCCCGGCCCGGCTGAAAGAAGCGGCAAAACTCGGCTTTCAGCGCGCCGTGCTGCCCGAATCGGCCCGGGGCGAAGCCGCCGGCGATGCCGGCCTGTCGCTGAACGCGATCAACAGCCTGACGACCCTGGTCGCCGAGATCGCCGCCCGCGGCTCCCGGCGGGGCGACTCGAGCGCACCGGCAGAGAAAAATGCCACACCGGCAAGATTCCGCCGTGGAGAGGGTTAGCCGGTGGTGACGTCCCCCGCCCTCGCCGCTATACAGCCGTCACAAAAGCAGCATGGGATTGCGTGGTTGCGGCCTTGCCGGGAACGTCGTCTGGCCCTCACTTAGGGGCGGCGGCCAAACACCGATTCGCTGAGCACCTTGAAGTACGAGCGGACCAGACCAGCCGATGCCAGTAACCATCCTCGACCTGATCCTGCTCGGTGTGATGCTGATTTCGGGCCTGCTCGCCATGGTTCGCGGCTTCATGCGCGAAATCCTGTCGATCGCGGCCTGGGGCACGGCGGCGATCGTCACCCTTTATTCGTTCTCGAAGCTGCTGCCGACCGCAAAGACCTATTTCAACAACGATACCGTCGCGAGCGTGGTCGTGGTCGCCGGCGTGTTCGTAGGCACCCTGGTCGTGGTCTCCGTGATCACGGTCCGGATCTCCGACATGATCCTGGATTCGCGCATCGGCGCGCTGGACCGCACCCTCGGCTTTCTGTTCGGGCTGGCGCGCGGGCTTTTGATCGTCGTGGTCGCCTTCCTGTTCTTCACCTGGCTGGTGCCGGACAAGCAGCGCCCGGATTGGGTCACAGGGGCCAAATCCCGCGTGGTGCTGCAGGGAACCGGCGATTGGCTGATGGCCCTCTTGCCTGACGACCCCGAGAACACCATCTTGAAGAGATTCAAGAAAAACAAACCAGATGAAGAGCAAACTGATTCCGAGCAGCAGCCTTCGGGCAGTGCCGACGGATACAGCAAACCGGCTCGTGACAGCCTTAAAAAGCTGATCGAGAAACCCGCGGCGCGTTGATAAGCCCTAACGAGAGGCTCGGACGAGATGCGAAATCCTGACCAGGACGCCCTACTTGATCTCGGCCCGGCCGCGCTGGAACTTCAAGACGATCTGGAGGGGGATACGCTGCGCGAGGAATGCGGCGTCTTCGGCATCTACGGCCACCCAGATGCCGCCGCCATCACGGCGCTCGGCCTCCACGCCCTTCAGCACCGCGGTCAGGAAGCCGCCGGCATCGTCTCCTATGACGGCGGCCGCTTTCATTCGGAACGCCGCCTCGGCCTCGTCGGCGACACCTTCTCCCGCCGCGAGGTGATCGACCGCCTGCCCGGCACAATGGCGGTCGGCCATGTCCGTTATTCCACCACCGGCGCGACCATCCTGCGCAACGTGCAGCCGCTGTTCGCCGAATTGAATGCCGGCGGCCTTGCGGTCGCCCACAACGGCAATCTCACCAACGGCCTGACGCTGCGCCGCGAGCTCGTGAAGAACGGCGCGATGATGCAGTCGACCACCGACACCGAGGTGATCCTGCATTTGGTCGCGCGCTCCAGGCGCAGCCGCTTCATCGAACGCTATATCGACGCGCTGCGCGAGATCGAGGGCGCCTATGCGCTGGTGTCGCTGACCAACAAGAAGCTGGTCGGCGCGCGCGATCCGCGCGGCATCCGTCCGCTGGTGCTCGGCGAACTCGATGGTTGCCCGATCCTGACCTCCGAGACCTGCGCCCTCGACATCATCGGCGCACGCTTCGTCCGCGACATCGAGCCCGGCGAGGTCATCGTGTTCGACGAGAACGGGCAGGACATCCACAAGCCGTTCCCGCCGATCGCGCCGCGTCCCTGCATCTTCGAATACATCTACTTCTCCCGTCCGGATTCCATCGTCCACGGACGCTCGGTCTACGAAGTGCGCAAGGCCTTCGGTGCGCAGCTTGCGCGAGAGAGCCACGTGCCGGTCGACGTCGTGGTGCCGGTGCCGGATTCCGGCGTGCCCGCCGCGGTCGGCTACAGCCAGCATTCCGGCATCCCGTTCGAACTCGGCATCATCCGCAACCATTATGTCGGCCGCACCTTCATCCAGCCGACGCAGGCGATCCGCGAATCCGGGGTGCGCATGAAGCATTCGGCCAACCGCGCCGCGATCGAAGGCAAGCGCATCATCCTGATCGACGATTCACTGGTGCGCGGCACCACCTCGAAGAAGATCGTGCGCATGATGCGCGATGCCGGCGCCAAGGAAGTGCACTTCCGCCTCGCCTCGCCGCCGATCCTCTATCCCGATTATTACGGAATCGACCTGCCGGATCGCGGCGGTCTTCTTGCGGCGACACATTCGCTGGAGGAGATGCGCGAAATCATCGGCGCCGACTCGCTCGCCTTCCTGTCGATCGACGGCATGTACCGCGCCATGGGCGAGCCGGGCCGCGACCCCGCCAATCCGAAATTCTCGGATCATTGCTTCACCGGGGCCTATCCGACCCACCTCACCGACCAGACCCAGACCGAGCAGCAGCCGCGGCAATTGTCGTTGCTGGCGGAGGCGAGCTAAACTCGTCGTCCCGGCCTAGTGCGCAATTGCGCACGGGGGCCGGGACCCAATAACCACAGGTCTTTGTGGTTTGAAGAGGATGGCCTGACCATCTTCACCCAATCATCGCCGTCACGGCGTATGGGTCCTGGCTTTCGCCAGGACGACGCTGGATAGAACCTTTCAATGACAAATCCGCTCGCCGACCGCATCGCTCTCGTCACCGGCGCCTCGCGCGGCATCGGCTTCGCCACGGCAAAAGCGCTGGCCAAGGCCGGCGCGCATATCGTCGCCGTGGCGCGCACGCAGGGCGGGCTGGAAGAGCTCGACGACGAGATCCGCAAGGACGGCGGCAGCGCCACGCTGGTGCCGCTCAACCTCACCGATTCCGACGGCATCGCGCGCCTCGGTGCCGGCCTGCATGAGCGCTACGGTAAGCTCGACATCCTCGTCGGCAATGCCGGCGTGCTTGGGCCCTCCTCACCGATCGGCCATATCGAGCTGAAGGCCTTCACCGACGTGATGGCGGTCAACGTCTCCGCGAACTTCCAGCTGATCCGCTGCATGGAGCCGCTGCTCAAGCAATCCGACGCCGGCCGCGCCGTGTTCATCACTTCCGGCGCGGCCAACAAGGCGACCGCTTATGTCAGCCCCTACGCCGCCTCCAAGGCGGCGCTGGAAACGCTGGCGCGCGCCTGGGCGCAGGAGACCGCGAACACCAAGCTGCGCGTCAATCTGTTCAATCCGGGCCCGGTCCGCACCCGGATGCGCGCCACGCTGATGCCGGGCGAAGACCCGGCGACGCTCGATACGGCCGAGCGGGTCGCCGAATTGATCGTGCCGATGTGCGCGCCTGATTGGACCGAGACCGGCAAGTTCTACGACTACAAGACCCGCAGCCTGATGAGCTTCCGCTCTCCGGCCTGATTGACTTGACGGCCTCCCCGCGATTGACTGCCCGCGCTCAAGCGGCAGCAAGCTGCAGGCCAAAAAAGGGAGGTTGCCATGGCACCATGGCGGAATCGCGCAGGCTCTACGCGTGCGCTCGCAAATGTCTCTCGCGTCCTCTCCGTCCTGATCGCCGCCGTGGCGTTCGCGCTTCCGGGCGCGGCGACCGCCGGCGATGTCCCGACCTTCGTGGTCGATGCGTCCTGGCCAAAGCCGTTGCCGAACAACTGGATCCTCGGCCAGGTCGGCGGCATCACCGTCGACTGGCAAGGCCACATCTGGGTGATCCATCGACCGCGCTCGCTCACCGACGACGAGAAAGGCGCAAGCCTCACCCCGCCGCGCTCGAAATGCTGCGTCTCGGCGCCGCCCGTGCTCGAATTCGACAGCGACGGCAATCTGCTGCGATCATGGGGCGGCGCGGGCGAAGGCTATGAATGGGTCGGCCGCGAGCACGGCATCGAGGTCGACGAGCGCGGCTTCGTCTGGGTCGGCGGCAATGCCGACAACGACAACGCCATCCTGAAATTCACGCTCGACGGCAAGTTCGTCGCCCAGATCGGCAAGATCGCGCCGAGCCTCGGCAGCAACGACACGACGCAGCTCGGCAAGCCCGCCGAGACCGCGATCGACAAGGCCGCCAACGAGATCTACGTCGCCGACGGCTACGGCAATCGCCGCGTCATCGTGTTCGACGCAACCACCCTCGCCTACAAGCGGCACTGGGGCGCCTACGGCAACAAGCCCGACGACACCAAGCAGGCGGCGTACGATCCCAAGGCGCCGGTGTCCCAGCAGTTCGGCAATCCCGTCCATTGCGTGAAACTCGCCAATGACGGTCTCGTCTACGTCTGCGACCGCATCAACAACCGCATCCAGGTGTTCAAGAAGGACGGCACCTTCGTGAAGGAGTTCTTCTTCGAGAAGAACACGCTCGGCAACGGCGCGGTGTGGGACATCGCGATCTGGCCCGATCCGAAGCAGACCTGGCTGCTCAGCGCCGACGGCGAAAACAACGAGATCAGGGTGATCAGGCGCGAGGACGGCAGCGTGGTCGGCAGCTTCGGCCACAACGGCCGCAATGCCGGACAATTCCACTGGGTGCATGCCATGGCGATCGACGCCAAGGGTAACGTCTATACCGCCGAGGTCGACACCGGAAAGCGCGTCCAGAAATTCAAGCTGACATCGGACGCGCTGAAATAGCGTCTCGACGCATTTTGCCCAAAAGTTAACGGAGGGATGACGCTGCGACGCAGCGTCATCCGGCTTTAGGCGCATTGCCGCCGGCCGTGGGACACGGTAGAGCCATCAGCCGGAACAAGGCTCCGTTCAAGAGAGCCGTCCGCATGTTTGACAATGGAGGAAATCTTTTATGACGACGACGTTCGCGCGCCGCTCTGCGGCCCTTCTGGCCTGTGCCGCCTTCGGTTTTGCCACATCCGCCTTCGCCCAGGACAAGACCGTCAAGATCGGCGTGCTCAACGACATGTCCAGCCTCTATGCCGATATCGGCGGCCCGAACTCCGTGGTCGCGATCAAGATGGCGGTCGAGGATTCCGGCCTGCTCAAGAAGGGCTGGAAGATCGACGTCATCAGCGGCGACCATCAGAACAAGCCGGACGTCGGCGTCAACATTGCTCGGCAGTGGATCGACAACGACAAGATCGATGCGATTGCGGACACGCCGAATTCCGGTGTCGCCCTGGCGGTCAGCAACCTGGTCAAGGAAAAGAATGCGGTGCTGCTCAATTCCGGCGCGGCCTCGGCCGACCTGACCGGCAAGGCCTGCACGCCGAACACGGTCTCGTATACCTACGACACCTACATGTTGGCCAACGGCACCGGCAAGGCGCTGACCAAGGCCGGCGGCGACAGCTGGTTCTTCCTGACCGCAGATTATGCCTTCGGCCATGCGCTCGAACGCGACACCACCGCTGTCGTGACCGCGAACGGCGGCAAGGTGCTCGGCAGCGTCAAGCATCCGATCAATACCGCGGACTTCTCGTCCTTCCTGCTGCAGGCTCAATCGTCCAAGGCCAAGGTCGTTGGCCTTGCCAATGCCGGCGGCGACACCACGAACTCGATCAAGCAGGCCGCCGAGTTCGGCATTGTGCAGGGCGGGCAGAAGCTTGCGGCGCTGCTGCTGTTCATCAACGACGTGCATTCGCTGGGTCTGAAGACCGCCCAAGGCCTGACCTTCACGGAATCTTTCTACTGGGACATGAACGACCAGACCCGCGCCTGGTCGAAGCGCTTCTCGGCGCTGGCCAACAAGAATGCGATGCCCTCGATGACGCAGGCCGGCAATTACGCGATGGTGCTGCATTATCTCAAGGCGATGGACGCGCTCGGCAGCAATCCGCATGACGGCGCGAAGGTCGTTGCCAAGATGAAGGAGCTTCCGACCGACGATCCGCTGTTCGGCAAGGGTCCCCTGCGCGAGGACGGGCGTCGTCTCATCCCGGCCTATCTGTTCGAGGTGAAGAAGCCCGAAGAATCGAAGGGACCGTGGGACTACTACAAGCAGATCGCCACGATCGCGGCGGAAGACGCGGCCAAGCCGCTCAAGGACAGCGAGTGCCCGCTGGTGAAGAAGTAAAGGCATTGGTGTCGGAGGGGGCAAGGCGCGAAAGCGCCGTGCCCACCATCTCTCCACAACCGAAGAAGGCGGTGGGCACGCTTCGCTTTGCCCACCCTACGCAACCGTCTTCGCCGCGCCCAGCGCCCGCACAGCAATCGCCACGCACGCCACCATCAGCACCGCCGCGAGCAGGAACGGCGCGCCGGGCAGCTGCCACGGCGCGCTGGCGCCGATGAAGTATGAAAACGTCAGCGTGAACAGGAACGGGCCGACGAGCTGCGACACGCTCTGCACGCTCGCGGTCGCGCCCTGCAACTGGCCCTGCTGATCAGGCGCGACCAGCCGCGTCATCAGCGATTGCATGGCAGCGCCCGAAATGCCCCACAGCGACATCACGGGAATGCCGATCCAGAACAGCGGCCCGGTCGGCGCCGCGCCGAAGATCACGAAGCCGATCGCGCCACAGCACAGGCCCATCAACAACGCATTGCGCTCGCCGAGCACACGCACGATCGGGCCGATCGCGAGCCCCTGCACCACCATGGCGCAGACGCCGACCATCGCCAGCGTCAATCCCACGGTCTTCGAATCCCAGCCGTAGCGATAGGTCGCGTAGAGCACGAAGGTCGAGGGCAGCACGACATGCGCGACCTGCGCGATGAAGTTGACGACTGACAACGCAGCGAGCACCGCGTTGGAACGCAGCAGGCGGAGCGCGCCGAGCGGATTGGCGCTCCTCCAGCGGAACGGTGCGCGCTTGTCCGGCGCCAGCGATTCCGGCAGGACGAAGAGCCCATAGAGCGCATTGGCAAAGCTCAGGGCGGCCGAGGCCCAGAACGGCAGGCGCGGATCGATATCGCCGAGCAGGCCGCCCAACGCCGGGCCCAGCACGAATCCGGCGCCGAACGCAGCGCCAATCCTGCCGAACACCGCAGCGCGCCGCTCCGGCGGCGTGATGTCTGCAATATAGGCAAAGGCGGTCGAGATGCTGGCCGAGGTGATGCCCGAGATGACGCGGCCGACGAACAACCAGACCAGCGACGGCGCCAGCGCCATCAGCACATAATCGGCCGCGAGCCCGAAATTCGACAGCAGCACCACCGGCCGCCGCCCGAAGCGATCCGACAGCGCGCCAAGCACCGGCGAGAACACGAACTGCATCAGCGCCCAGGCGGTGCCGAACAGCCCGAAGATGCGGGCCGCATGCGCCGTGTCGTTATCGACGAAGCTCTCGATCAGTTTCGGCAGGATCGGCATGATCACGCCGAGCGCGAGCATGTCGAGCAGGATCGTGACGAAGATGAAGGCGACCGCACCGCGCCGGACTGGCGCTGCGCCCTGCGCCATCGCCTCGCCGGCGTCGTTGCTCACGACGGCCGCTTGCGCTTGTGGGCGAACGGATTGGCCTTCTCGCGCAAGGTGATGCGCACCGGAGTGCCCGGCAGCTCGAAGGCCTCACGCAGCGAATTGGTGAGGTAGCGCAGATAGGACTGCGGCACCGCATCCGCACGCGAGCAGAACAGCACGAAGCTCGGCGGGCGGGCCTTGGTCTGCGTGATGTAGTTCAGCTTGAGTCGTCGTCCGGACACGGCCGGCGGCGGATTGGCCTGGACCGCCTCCTCGAACCAGCGGTTCAGCGCCGCGGTCGACACACGCCTGTTCCAAAGCGCATAGGCATCCTGGATCGCCTGCATCAATCGATCGATGCCCTCGCCCATCAAGCCGGAGACGGCGACGATCGGCACGCCCTTGATCTGCGGCAGCAAGTGATCGGCATCGCGGCGCAGGTTCGAGATCGCGCCGCCGCCCTTGCTCTCCATCAGGTCCCATTTGTTGACGGCGAGCACGACGGCGCGACCCTCGCGCTCGATCAGGTCGGCGATGCGAAGATCCTGCTCCTCGAAACGGTTCTGCGCGTCCATCATCATCACGACGACTTCGGCAAAGCGCACCGCGCGCAGTGCGTCGGCGACCGAGAGCTTTTCGAGCTTCTCCTCGATCCGGGAGCGCCGGCGCAGACCTGCGGTGTCGAACACGCGAAACTCGCGGCCCTTCCAGTTGATCTCGACCGCGATGGAATCGCGCGTGGTGCCGGCCTCCGGGCTCGTCAGCAGACGCTCCTCGCCGAGCAGATGATTGATCATCGTCGACTTGCCGGCGTTGGGCCGGCCGACGATCGCGACCCGGATCGGGCGCGTGGCGGCCTCTTCCTCCGTCAGCGGTTCGTCGTCTTCGAACTCATCCTCCTCCACCGGCTCCGGCATCAGCGGTCGCAGAGCGTCGTAGAGCTCACCCATGCCCTCGCCGTGCTCGGCCGAGATCTGGATGGGATCGCCGAGGCCGAGCGCGAAAGCCTCCATCGCGCCGGCATCGCCATGCTTGCCTTCGCTCTTGTTGGCGACGAGCAGCACCGGCTTGTTGGCCTTGCGGGCGAAATCGGCGAAGGCGCGATCGTTGGGCGTGAGGCCCATGCGGGCATCGATCACGAAGAACAGCGCGTCGGCCTGTGCGATCGCGGCCTCCGTCTGCTCCTGCATGCGGGCGGTCAGCGAGCCCTTGGCGCCTTCATCGAGGCCGGCGGTGTCGATGATCGTGAAGTCGAGATCGCCGAGCCTGGCCTCGCCCTCGCGGCGATCGCGGGTGACGCCCGGCAGATCATCGACAAGCGCGAGCTTCTGCCCGACCAAGCGGTTGAACAGCGTCGACTTGCCGACATTCGGCCGGCCGATAATGGCAATCTTAAAGGACATGGGTCATTCGTGCGCTGCCGGAGCCGCGCCTGTCAATGAAATGAAAAATTAGCGCGAGAAGCTGCCGCTCGGCATCGGTGCCGGGAAGGCGCCCTGCGTTTGCTGCTGGGTGGTCTGGGTCGGTTGCGCCTGCTGGACGGGCTGATCGGGCGGCGGCGCGGTGGTGCGCTTGCGCACGATCTTCTGCCTGGGCGGCGGAGTGGCCGCGGGCGGCGCGGCCTCGGGCTGGGCCTCGCCATCGACTTCGCCGGCGGGCGCCCCAGCCGGCGCGACGGCCGCACTGGCCGGCTGCCTGGTCTTTTTCGCCTTGGCACCCTTCGCCGGCTTCGGCTCGGGCGCAGGCTCGGTGGGCAGAGCCGCGACGGCGGGGCCGTTCGGATCGGGCTGTTGCTGCGCGCCCTTGTACATATCCTTGGGCACACCCTGCTCGAGGCCGGGCACGCCTTCCGGGAACACCGGCTTGCGGTCGCCCGGCAGCTTCTTCTTGGTATCGAGGAAGTCGAGCATGTCGCTCGGATCGAAGCTGGAGCAACCGCCCAGCACGCCCGTGAAGGCGATCAGGACGGCGGCTGCGATCAAGCGTGGCGTGCGGCGCATATCGGGATCTCGTCTCAGCTCTCGGCTCAGCTCTTCGCTACGGGCGGCAGCAGGGCCTGCAGCGCCTCGGCGCGTGAGCGCAGGCCGGGCGGCGTTTCGCCGTCCTCGGCAATCGCGTCCAGCCATTTGCGGGCCGCAGTCATGTCGTTGTTGCGCCAGGCCGACAGCGCCAGCATCTCGCGGGCGGTATGACGGAAGGTCGATTTGGGCGCGGTGGAGGCTTCCAGCCGCTGCTGCATGTCCGCATAGCCGGCGCTGTCGAGCAGGAGACCGGCCGCGCGGATCTTCGCCAGATCCTGCCACTCGCCGCCTACGCTGCGGTCGGCGGCGATGTCGTCATAGAGCTTGGCGCCCGCCTTGGGATCGCGGGCCGCCGCCTCGGCCGCAGCACGCAGCCGCGCCAGGGTGCGATAGCCCGATGGAGCCTTCGCTGCGAGCTCGGTGAAGGCCGCCTCGGCCTCCGCATGCTTGTCCTGCTCGGACAGCTCTGCAGCCTTCTCGAAGGCAGCACCGGCCTCGGCGGCTTTCTTGGCCTCCACATACTGGTAAGCGCGCCAGCCGCCCACGGCGGCGACGATCAGCACCATCAGGGCGATGAACAAAATCGAATACTTGTCCCACAGCTTCTTGAGCTGTTCGCGACGTACTTCCTCGTCGACTTCGTCAAATAATTCAGACACTTATGCTAATCCCATGCCCGTCCGGGTGCGCGCGCCAATGCGTTCGCGTCAGGAATCCCGTCCCCCACGTGGCGGCGGGGTACCCTAACGATATGGCGGTGGCAAGGCAAAGCGAGCCCGATCAAGGCGTTAACCACCCGAGACAGCCCGGAGAGATCATCTCCCGGGGTTAGGTTCCCAACAGCTCCCGCAGCTGCCGCTTCAGCACCTTGCCATTGGCATTGCGCGGCAGCGGCTCCGCGGTGATCACCATGGTCTCCGGGACATTGTAGTCGGACAGCCGTTCCGCGCACCAGGCGCGCAAGGCTTCGCTGTCCACTGGTGCGCGCGTGACCACCACGGCGTGAACGCGTTCGCCCAGCACCGGGCAGGCCTTGGCGACGATCGCGCTCTCGACCACGGCGGGATGGCCGGCCAGCACGGATTCGACCTCGGCCGAATAGATCTTGAGGCCGCCGCGGTTGATCATGTCCTTCTGCCGGTCGAACACCCGGACAAATCCCTCCGCGTCAACCGAGCCGAGATCGCCGGAATGCCAGAACCCGCTGGTGAAGCTTTCGGCCGTGGCTTTTGGATTGTTCCAGTAGCCCTTGATCACGGAGGCACTCTGGATCCAGAGCTCGCCGATCTCCCCGGGCGGCAGCTCACGCCCGTCCGCGTCCATCGCCAGGATGCGCGCACCCGGACACGGCAGGCCGACGCTGTCGATATGGCTTGCGGTCAACCTGCCCGGCATGATCGTGGACGGCGACGTGGTCTCGGTCGCGCCATAGCAATTCGCCAGCTCGAGGCCGGGAATGATCGCCTTGAGCTTTTCGATGGTGGCAACCGGCATCGGTGCGCCGCCAAAGCCGCCGATGCGCCAGCTCGACAGATCGTAACTGGCGAAATCAGGCTGGAGCAGGCAGAGATTGTACATCGCCGGCACCATCACCGTGTAGGTGACGCGCTCGCGCGCGGCGAGCTTGAGATATTCGCCGGCCTTGAACTCCGGCATGATGATCAGCGCGCCACCGCAGCAGATCATCGTCGTGATGTTGGCGACGACGCCGGTGACGTGGCCGAGCGGCACTGCCGCAATCGAACGTTCGGCAGCCGTCAATTGCAGGCAGGACACGAAGATCATCGAGGAATGGACGATGTTGCAATGGGCCAGCATCGCGCCCTTCGGCTTGCCTGTCGTGCCGGAGGTGTAGAGGATCATCGCGGTGTCCTCCTCGCTGGTCTCGACCGGCGCCGCGGCCGGCGCGTTGTCTGCCAGCACCGCGAAACGCGACAAAGCCGGATCGTCGTCGACGGCGATGCGATGGACCAGTTCGGGCACATCCCGCGCGTCCGGCAGACGCGCCGCGAGCGCCGCCTCGTGGATCAGGATTTTGGCACCACAGTCGGCGAGCACATAGGCGATTTCCGGCTTCTGCTGGCGCGTGCTGAGCAGCACCGTGACGAGCCCTTCATGCGCGGCAGCAAACAGCAGCAGCGGGAATTCGACGCGGTTGCCGAGCAGGATCGCGACACGATCGCCGCGCTGCAATCCGAGCTTGCGAAATCCCGCCGCAATCCGCGCAGCCTGCTCGACGGCCTGCCGCCAGTTCAGCCGGACATGGCCTGAGATCAGCGCTTCGCCGTCGGGATTGCGGGCGCAGGCGTCCGCGATCATCGCCCACAGGCTCGACGGCCGATCGCAAAATGCCGGCACGATCCGATCGCCGAAGCGCGCCTCGAACCGCATTGGCGGGATCTGAGAATGCGACCAGTCCATCGAAATGCCTTGGCTTGTTGCTCTCGTTATCTTCCGCGCATGGCATGCGGTCCTGTCTTGTGCTGATCGGCTAGCCGCCCATCACGGGAACGCCGATGACGACAGGATGGAACGCAAACGCCAGCGCCAGATAAGCGACGATTCCAACCACGACCGCGATCAGATCGTTGGTGACGCCGCCGACCGGAATCGGCGGACCGCCACCATCGGTCCGACGCTTCAGCGTGATGCGATCATACACCGCCCAGCCCAGGAAGGAGCCGAACAGGATGATGGAGCCGAGATCGCCATTGGCCAAAAGATGCGCCGCCGCCCACAGCTTGATGCCGGCCAGCATCGGATGCTTCAGCGTCGCATAGATGCGGCCGCGCAAGTAGGATGCGACCACCAGGATGACCGCGGGCAACATCAGCGCGAGCGTGATGTGCTGCAGCGCCTTCGGCGGATACCAGACGTCGATCCAGCCGGTCGCGCGATAATGCGCGAAGCCCCAGATGATCAGTGCGAGCCCCGCGAGCGAGGCAAGCGAATAGAGGATCTTGTAGGTCCCCTCACCCAGTCTCGCGATGGCCTGCGCGCGCGCCTCGCGTTTCGTCGTGAACACATGCGCCGCGAAAAACAGCGCAAGCCCAAGGATCATAACCAGCAGACCCACGAGATTCTCCCCTCAACCAACGCCCCAGCCCATGGCGTATCATCGATTGGCGGCGGGTCGCAACTAATGCGCTACTTGTGGATCTCGCGATTGTCGACATACCGGATCGCGATCGGCCGCCCGGCGATGGCACCGCCAAGACCGCCGGTGAATTTCAGCGGCAGGCAGGCGTTCAACGATGAATTGATCGCATTGAGATAGGTGATTCTCGTCTCGGCGGGCACGCCCGCCGTCGCAAAGGTCAGGCGCGGCGGGCCGATCAGGCCGCCCGATTTGTTGAAGCTGAAACGCACGGCGATCTGCATGCCCGCGCGCGCATTGTCCGTTGGCGGCGACCAGCAGCTGCGCAGCTCGGCGAAGAGATCGCCGATCGTATCGAGATCGTGATCCGGCTTTTGGTATTTGGCGCGATCGGCCTCTGACGGCACGCTTTGGATCGTGAGCTGGAGGTTCTGGCCGTAGGGATAGTCGATCTCGGGAATACAGGGACCAGGCTCGAGCGGGCTGCAATAGGACGGCGTGCAGGGCCTGCCATCGAGCACGCTGCACGGCTCGTGCGAAAACGGAATTGGGTTGATTTGCCGGGGCCGCGCATCGGCGGCGATCGTCGAGATCGCCAGCAGGAGGAAAACAAGGATGCCGCGCCACATGAAGTGAACTCGCAAGGCCACATGGGTGAACGTGGCATTGCCGCCGGCAACGTCAAGCCTGCGGCTGTTCACATGCGCGCGTCCAAGGACGGTGTCGTCGCCCGGCTTGAACGGGCGACCCAGTACTCCGAGGCGTTTGTGATTGAGCCGAGAGGCTGCGGCGTACTGGATGGCCCGCTTTCGCGGGGCATGACAGCGGAAGGGGGGAGTGGCTGCAGAGCGACGGAGCTGCGCCCTACCCCTTCTTCTTGACGTCCTTGACGTTGGTGAACTCGATGCCCTCGGCCCGTTCCCTTGTGTAGCCGAGATAGAACTCGTTCCGCGCCAGATAGACGGGATCACCGTCGACATCGTCGGCGATGCTCGAGGTATTGGCAGCGATGAAGGTATCGAGCTTCTTGCGGTCCTCCGAGGAGACCCAGCGTGCAAGCTGGAACTCGCTGACCTCGAATTCGACCGGCAGCGAATATTCCGCATCCAGCCGGGCCTTGAGCACGTCGAGCTGCAGTGCGCCGACGACGCCAACCAACGCAGGCGCGCCGTCGCGGGGACGGAACACCTGCACCACGCCCTCTTCCGACATCTGCTGAAGCGCTTCCTTCAGCTTCTTCGCTTTCATCGCATCCGTAAGGCGCACGCGGCGAACGATTTCCGGCGCGAAGCTCGGCACGCCGACGAAGTTGAAATCCTCACCGTCGGTCAGCGTATCGCCGATGCGCAGCGTGCCGTGATTGGGAATGCCGACGACGTCGCCGGCATAGGCCTCGTCCGCAACCGAACGGTCCTGCGCGAAGAAAAATTGTGGGCTCGACAGCGGCATGCTCTTGCCGGTGCGCACGAGCTTCGCCTTCATGCCGCGGCTCAGCTTGCCGGAGCACAGCCGCGCGAAGGCGATGCGGTCGCGGTGGTTGGGATCCATATTGGCCTGGATCTTGAACACGAAGGCGCTCATGCGCGGGTCGGTGGCTTCGACCTTGCGCTGGTCGCTCTCCTGCGCGCGCGGCTCGGGCGCGAACTTGCCGAGCCCTTGCAGCAGGTCGCCGACGCCGAAATTGCGGAGCGCGCTGCCGAAATAAACCGGCGTCAGATGGCCCTCGCGAAACGCTTCGAGCTCGAACGGTTTTGAAGCCGCGGTGACGAGCTCGAGCTCGTCCTTGACCGCCGACACGTCGAGATTGGCGTTGAGCTTGGCGAGCTCGGCGATCTCGATCTGCTGCGCCGCGCCGGTCTTGGCGCCGCCGCCTTCGAGCAGACGCACGCCGCCATTGACGACGTCATAGGTGCCGAGGAACTCACGGCCGCGGCCGACAGGCCAGGTCATCGGCGTGGTATCGAGCGCCAGCGTCTTCTCGATCTCGTCCAGGAGCTCGAAGACGTCGCGACTCTCGCGGTCCATCTTGTTGATGAAGGTGATGATCGGGATGTCGCGAAGACGACAGACCTCGAACAGCTTTCGGGTGCGCGCCTCGATGCCCTTGGCGGCGTCGATCACCATGACGGCGGAATCGACCGCCGTGAGCGTGCGATAGGTGTCTTCCGAAAAGTCCTCGTGGCCCGGAGTGTCCAGCAGGTTGAACACCAGACCTTCGAACTCGAAGGTCATAACCGATGTCACGACCGAGATGCCGCGCTCGCGCTCGATCTTCATCCAGTCCGAACGCGTGTTGCGCCGCTCGCCCTTGGCCTTGACCTGGCCGGCCAGATTGATGGCGCCGCCGAACAGCAGCAGCTTTTCGGTCAGCGTGGTCTTGCCGGCGTCCGGATGCGAGATGATGGCAAAAGTCCGCCGCCGCGACACTTCAGCGGCAAGCGAGGAACGGGCCGTCGATTCGGCTGTGGTGGCGATGTCGGACATTGCGGCAGCGTTTGGCAGGGAAAATGAGCCTGATCAAGCCTCATCTGGTGATTGCGGAGCCTTCCGGCCAGCCCCATATCGGGCTTGAGTTGGGAGGGACGACCTTCCCTTTCCATCAGCACACCAGTCGCGGGGACGACCCTGCCTTGAATGGAGGGTCGTCATGGCCTGGAGCATCCTGTTCGTCGCCGGTCTGCTGGAGATCTCCTGGGCGATCGGCCTCAAATATACCGAGGGGTTCACCAAGCTCGTTCCGTCGGTTCTCACGCTCGGCGCCATGGCCGGCAGCATCATCCTGCTCGGGCTCGCCCTCAAATCGCTGCCGATTGGAACCGCTTATGCCGTCTGGACCGGTATCGGCGCGGTCGGTACCGCGACACTCGGGATCATCCTGTTCGGCGAGCCGGCCACCGCGTTCCGCCTCGCCAGCATCGGGCTGATCGTCGCCGGGATTGTCGGGCTGAAGCTGGTTACCTGACGAAGATCTTGACCGCCCACCAGGAGAGCGCGGCGACGATGGCCGAGGCCGGCATCGTGATCACCCAGGCATAGACGATCGAACTGGCGACGTTCCAGCGCACCGCCGAGAGGCGCCGGGCGGCGCCGACACCGACGATGGCGCCGGTGATGGTGTGGGTGGTCGAGACGGGAACGCCGAGGAAGGTCGCCATGAACAGGGTCGCGGCACCGCCGGTCTCGGCGCAAAAGCCCTGCATCGGGGTTAGCTTGGTGATGCGCAGGCCCATGGTCCGAACGATGCGCCAGCCGCCCATCAGCGTCCCCATCGCCATTGCGGCCTGGCACGAAAGCACCACCCAGAAGGGGACGAAGAATTCGCCGCCGAGCTGGCCCTGCGAATAGAGCAGCACGGCGATGATGCCCATGGTCTTCTGCGCGTCGTTGCCGCCGTGGCCGAGCGAATAGAGCGAGGCGGAGGCGAATTGCAGGATGCGGAAGGCGCGATCCACGGCAAAGGGCGTGGAGCGCACCGAGGCCCAGGAGACGATCGCAACCAGCACCATCGCGAGCAGAAAGCCGACGAGCGGAGACAGCACGATGGCGATCACCGTCTTGGACAATCCGCTCCAGACCACCGCCGAAAGGCCCGCTTTGGCCACGCCGGCACCAAACAAGCCTCCGATCAATGCGTGCGACGAGGACGATGGGATGCCGAGCGCCCATGTCACCAGGTTCCAGACGATGGCGCCGACCAGCGCAGCGAAGATCACCTGGGCATCCACGATCGCGGGATCGATGATGCCGGTGCCGATGGTCTGGGCGACGTGCAGCCCGAACACCATGAAGGCGACGAAATTGAAGAAGGCGGCCCAGAACACCGCGTATTGCGGCCGCAGCACGCGGGTCGAGACGATGGTCGCGATCGAATTGGCGGCGTCGTGCAGGCCGTTCAGGAAGTCGAACAGCAGCGCGACGGCGATCAGTCCGACCAGGACGGGAAGACCCAACGCAACATCCACGGCGCGGTCCCCTGCCCTAAACTTGCTCGATGACGATGCTGTTGATCTCGTTCGCGACGTCGTCGAAGCGGTCGGCGACCTTCTCGAGATGGTCGTAGATCTCCGCGCCGACGATGAAATCCATCGCGTTGCCGTTGCGATGCTTGAGGAACAGTTCCTTCAGCCCGATATCATGGAGATCGTCGACGCGGCCTTCCAGCTTGCCCAGCTCTTCCGTGATCGCGGTCAGCATGGCCACGTTCTGGCCGATCTTCTGCATCAACGGCAGCGCACGGCCGACCAGATTGGCGCATTCGATCAGAAGCCCGCCGATCTCCCGCATGGGCGGCTCGAAGCTGCGGACCTCGAACAGCATCACGGCCTTGGCGGTCTGCTGCATCTGGTCGATGGCGTCGTCCATCGAGGTGATCAGGTTCTTGATGTCGCCACGGTCGAACGGGGTGATGAAGGTCCGGCGCACCGCCGTCAGCACCTCACGGGTGATGTTGTCGGCATCGTTCTCGAACTGGTTGACGCGCTGGCAATAGACCGGCGTCTCCTCACCCCCGTTGAGCATGCTCTGGAGCGCGATCGAGCCCTGGATCACGGTCTGGGCGTGGCGGTCGAACAGGTCGAAGAACCGTTCTTCCTTGGGCAGGAAAGCGCGAAACAATCGCATCATGGGAGAGAGACTACCGGTTCGGTTGGATAATGGCCTGGCCCGAGCGGGCCGTCATGAAACTGTCATAGACCATTTTCGATCCACGCGCGTGCCACCTCACGCCCGTGGAGCCGGATCATCCACCGCTTTCGCGCGTCAGCCTATCTTCTATTATATCAATGACTTACAGCGACCGCCGGAAGTAATGCGCGATTTCGCCGATGACGCCGCGGCGGAAGGTGAGCACGCAGATCACGAAGATCGAGCCCTGGATCACGGTCACCCACTGGCCGAACCCCGCCAGATATTGCTGCATGGCGATGATCACGAAGGCACCGACCACGGGACCGAACACGGTTCCGAGTCCGCCGACCAGCGTCATCAGCACGACTTCGCCCGACATCGACCAGTGCACGTCGGTGAGCGAGGCGTTTTGCGCCACGAAGACTTTCAACGCACCGGCAAAGCCGGCCAGCGTGCCCGACAGGACGAAAGCCAGGAACTTGTACTGATCGGTGCGGTAACCCAGCGAGATCGCGCGCGGCTCGTTCTCGCGGATCGCCTTGAGGACTTCGCCGAACGGCGAGTTGATGATGCGGAAGATCAGCAGGAAGCCGGCGAGGAAGCCGACCAGAACCACGTAGTAGAGCACGGTCGGCTTGGTCAGATCGAAGACGCCGAACATGCGGCCCTGCGGAATACCCTGGATGCCGTCTTCACCATGGGTGAACGGGGCCTGGAGGTAGATGAAGTACAGAAGCTGCGACAGCGCCAGCGTGATCATCGAGAAATAGATGCCCTGGCGGCGGATCGAGATATAGCCCGTGATGAGCGAGAGCACGAAGGCACCGGCGACGCCGACGAGGATGCCGAGCTCCGGCGGCAACGCCCACACCTTCAGCGCATGCGCGCTGCAATAGCCGGCCGTGCCCAGGAACATCGCATGGCCGAAGGACAGCAAACCGCCATAGCCGATCAGCAGGTTAAAGGCGCAGGCGAGCAGCGCGAAGCACAGCGCCTGCATCACGAAGAACGGGTAGACCCCCGTGAATGGCACCGAAGCCAGCAGCAACGCCATCACCACGAAGACGATCATCTCGTCGCGGATCGCGCGCGGGGTTACCGGCAGCGTGTCGTCCGTCAAGGCTGTCATGTCAGGCCGCCCTTCCCGTCAATCCCGTTGGCTTCACCAAGAGCACCAGCACCATCAGCACGAACACGACGGTGTTGGAGGCCTCGGGGTAGAAATATTTGGTCAGGCCCTCGATCACACCGAGCGCGAAGCCGGTGATGATGGAGCCCATGATCGATCCCATGCCGCCGATCACCACCACCGCGAACACCACGATGATGAGGTCGGCGCCCATCAGCGGTCGCACCTGGTTGATTGGCGCCGACAGCACGCCGGCGAGCGCGGCAAGGCCGACACCGAGGCCATAGGTCAACGTGATCATGCGCGGAACGTTGACGCCGAAGGCGCGCACCAGCGTCGGGTTTTCGGTAGCGGCGCGCAAATAGGCGCCGAGCCGCGTCTTCTCGATCAGGAACCAGGTCGCGATGCAGACCACCAGCGAGAAGATGACGACCCAGCCGCGATAGACCGGCAGGAACATGAAGCCGAGATTCATGCCGCCCTTGAGCTGGTCCGGAATGGCGTAAGGCAGGCCGGAGGAGCCGAAATAGTTCTGGAACACGCCCTGCACGATCAGCGCAATGCCGAAGGTCAGAAGCAGGCCGTAGAGATGATCCAGCCCGGTCAGCCATTGCAGCATGGTCCGTTCCAGGATCATGCCGAAGATGCCGACAATGATCGGTGCAAACAGCAACGCCCACCAGTAGTTGATGCCGCCGAGGTTCAGCAGGAAGTAGGCGACGAACGCGCCCATCATATAGAGCGCGCCATGGGCGAAATTGATGATGTTGAGCATGCCGAAGATCACGGCAAGCCCGAGACTGAGCAGCGCGTAGAACGAGCCGTTGATCAGTCCCACCAGTAGCTGAGCGTAAAGAGCCTGCATCGATCCCGCACCCGGTCCCTTCGGCGTTCCCTGAAAGTCGCCCGCAGGCCTGATGGCCTGCGGGCGGTTATCTTACTTCTTCAACAGAGCGCACTTGCTCTCGGACAGCGGCGTGAAGGCCTGGTCGCCCGGCACCGTGCCGACCAGCTTGTAGAAATCCCAGGGTCCCTTGGACTCGGAGGGCTTCTTCACCTCGAACAGATAGGCATTGTGGATGGTGCGGCCGTTGGGCTGAATCTCGCCCTTGCCGAACAGATCGTCTTCCGTCGGCATCGACTTCATCTTCTCGACGACCTTGGCGCCGTCATGCGGGTTGCCGCCGAGCGCTTCGAGTGCCTTGAAATAGTGACGCACGCCCGCATAGACGCCGGCCTGCACCATGGTGGGCGGCGCGTTGTTCTTCATCTTCTCGGCGAAGCGCTTCGAGAACGCCCGGGTCTGGTCGTTCATGTCCCAGTAGAAGGTCTCGGTGAAGTTGAGGCCCTGTGCGGTCTCGAGCCCGATCGCCTTGACGTCGGTGAGGAACAGCAGCAGCGCTGCGAGCTTCTGGCCGCCCTTGACGATGCCGAACTCGGCCGCCTGCTTGATCGTGTTGGTGGTGTCGCCGCCGGCATTGGCAAGGCCGATGATCTTGGCCTTGGAGGCCTGCGCCTGAAGCAGGAAGGACGAGAAGTCCGGCGTGTTGAGCGGGTGCTTGACGCCGCCGACCACCTTGCCGCCATTTGCGGTAACGACAGCGGTGGTGTCGCGCTCCAGCGCCGCGCCGAAGGCGTAGTCCGCGGTCAGGAAGAACCAGGTGTCGCCGCCGGCCTTCACCAGCGCCTGGCCGGTGGTGTGAGCCAGCATGTAGGTGTCGTAGGTCCAGTGCACGGTGTTGGGTGAGCACTGCGCGTTGGTTAAATCCGAGGTCGCCGCGCCCGAGTTGATATAGACGCCGTTCTTTTCCTTGATGACGTTGTTGACCGCGAGCGCCACGCCGGAATTCGGCACGTCGACGATGACGTCGACCTTGTCGACGTCGAACCATTGCCGCGCGATCGCGGTGCCGATGTCGGGCTTGTTCTGGTGATCACCCGAAATGATGTCGATCTTCCAGCCCTTCGCAGCCAGACCGGAATCTTCAATGGCCATCTGCGCGGCGAGCGTCGAGCCCGGTCCGCCGAGATCGGCATAGAGCCCGGACTGATCGGACAGCGCGCCGATCTTGACGGTCTTGTCCTGCGCGAAAGCTGCACCGGTGGCGGTCACGGCCAGCGCCGTGCCGAGCAGAAACGACGCAATCGACTTTGTCATCATGCTACTTCCCTATGAATCTTCTTGTTGGCCGTTCTAGACGCCGAGATAGGTGTGGAGCTTGTCCATGTTGGCGGCAAGCTCCGCATTGGAAAATCCGTCAATGATCTTGCCGTGCTCGACCACGTAATAGCGGTCGGCGACGGTGGATGCGAACCGGAAGTTCTGCTCGACCAGGAGGATCGTAAAACCCTCCTTCTTGAGCCGCGCAATGGTGTGGCCGATCTGCTGGATGATGACGGGCGCGAGACCCTCGGTCGGCTCGTCCAGCATCAGGAAGTTCGCGCCGGTGCGCAGGATGCGCGCGATCGCAAGCATCTGCTGCTCGCCGCCGGAGAGCTTGGTTCCCTGGCTGTTGAGCCGTTCCTTCAGGTTCGGAAACAGATCGAAGATCTGCTCGAGCGGCAATCCGCCGGGACGCACCACCGGTGGCAACAGCAGGTTCTCCCGCACGTCGAGGCTGGCGAAAATTCCACGCTCCTCCGGGCAGAACGCGATTCCCATTCGCGCGATCTTGTCCGAGGTCGTGCGGATGATGTCCTGGTTGTTGAACTTCACCGAGCCGGTGCGCTTGCCGATGATGCCCATGATCGACTTCAGCGTGGTGGTCTTGCCGGCGCCGTTGCGCCCGAGCAGGGTGACGACCTCGCCCGCGTTCACGTCGAAGTTGATCCCGTGCAGGATGTGAGACTCGCCGTACCAGGCTTCCAGGTTGCGGACCTGGAGCAGGTTGCCGCCGCTCGCGGCCTTTGCAGGAGCGTCCGCCGTCGCAGTCTCAGCCATGACCGGCTCCCAGATAGGCTTCCTTGACGCGTTCGTCCTTGGTGAGCTCGCTGTAATGGCCCTGCGCCAGCACCTGTCCGCGCGTCAACACGGTGATGATGTCGGAGAGATTGGCCACGACGCTCAGATTATGCTCAACCATCAGGATGGTGTATTTCGCGGAGATGCGCTTGATCAGCGCCGCGATCTTATCGATGTCCTCGTGGCCCATGCCGGCCATCGGCTCGTCCAGCAGCATCATCTCGGGGTCGAGCGCGAGCGTGGTTGCGATCTCCAGTGCGCGCTTGCGCCCGTAGGGCATCTCGACCGCGGGCGTATTGGAAAACTCGCTGAGGCCGACATCGTTCAACAGCTCGCGCGCGCGATCGTTGAACTGGTTGAGCACGGACTTTGAGCGCCAGAAATCGAAAGAGCTGCCGTGCTGGCGCTGAAGCGCGACGCGGACGTTTTCCAGCGCGGTGAGATGGGGAAATACTGCCGAAATCTGGAACGAGCGCACGAGCCCCAGGCGGGCCACGTCGGCGGGCGCCATCGCGGTGATGTCCTGCCCCTTGTACAGGATTTTTCCGGCAGACGGTTTGAGGAACTTGGTCAAAAGATTGAAGCACGTCGTCTTCCCGGCGCCGTTCGGGCCGATCAACGCGTGAATGCTCCCACGGCGAACCTTGAGCGCAACGTCGCGGACGGCGAAGAAGCCCGCGAACTCCTTGGTCAAGCCTTCCGTTTCGAGAATGAACTCATCGGCCAAACAGTTTTCCCCCTGCCCGCACAACGCGCGTGGCTATCCTTGTTGCTTCGGCTTTCCGGAGGCCTTGGAGCCACTCCCTGGAGCCCATCCGGAACGCCGCCTCCGGGCGCGGAATATGCCGGAGGTGACGGGGGTTAGGCAAGGCGGAAAGCTGAGCAGGTCAGGCCTCCGGCCGGGAGACTTATGCTCCCTTAGTCGGACGTGTTTTGATGTCGCGCCTGCCCGGCTTCCCGGTTCGCAAAGCGCCGGTCATCAAGCCGTCGTTAACGGTCTTTCGTTCCATGCGCCAGCCTTCATGGAAAATTTTCCCGCAGTGAGGATCATGCGCTGGTTTCAAGCGTCCGGAATTTCTATTCGTCGGGAATATTGCCTTGGATTTTGCAAGCGCGGCTCCTTCCGTGGTCAAGTCGATCAGGCAGCGTGATCTCCTGAACACGTGGCTGCGGCTTTATGCGCGCCAGCAGACGACCCCGGCGATCTGGGAGTACCAGCCTGCGCGGCTCGAGGAAGAGCTCTCCGATCTGATCTATTATACGGTGGACATGTCGACGCCGACGCCGCGTCTAACCATTCAGAGCGAAGGTACGCGCATCTCGCGGGCCTATGGACACACCGGCAAGGGCGCTCTGCTCGACGACTATATCGGGCCGCGTCTCGCGCCCCTGGTGATGCCGGTCTATCATGAATGCATGGCGCGCGGGCTGCCTGTCTACAGCGTTGCCGACGTCGATGACATCTACGGCCGTATCGTCGCCTATGAGCGCCTGCTGCTGCCGTTCCAGACCGACGGCAAGGTCTGTCACGTCATCGCGTCGCTCAAGACCTTCTGCGAGGACGGCGGCTTCGAGATCAAGAATCTGATGCGCGGAAATGACGCGCTGCCGCGCTCGAGATTGCGCGCGGTGATCAATCGGGACCTGTTCCATCGCACGCCCGGCCGCATCGCGCCGGCCGAGTTGGTCGAGTTCGTGGACCAGCAGTGCTCCGGCGTTCCCACCGAGATCATCGAGCTGAACTAGCGGTCAGCGCGATTTGGCGGCGGCTTCCTTGGTCGTGACTTACTTGGTCGTGACTTCCTTGGCATAGACGTCCGGCTTGAAGCCGACCAGCAGCTTGCCGGCAACTTCAAGCACCGGCCGCTTGATCATCGATGGTTGCGCTAGCATCAACGCCAGTGCCTTTTTCTCCGAGAGGCCTTCCTTGTCGGCATCGGGCAATTTCTTGAAGGTCGTTCCGGCGCGATTGAGCAGCGTCTCCCAACCGACCTTGTCGCTCCACTGCTTGAGCTTGTCCTTCTCCACCCCCGTCGCCTTGTAGTCGTGGAACGTGTAGGCGACGCCATGGGTGTCGAGCCAGGCGCGCGCCTTCTTCATGGTGTCGCAGTTCTTGATGCCGTAGATGATGTTGGGCAAGACAGTCCTCGCGCATGCGTCGCAGCGTAATGCTCCGGCGTTGTACGCAACTTCAGTTCGCACGACAATATTGCGAATGATGCCAGCTCTTCGGACGGACACTCCATGCACGTCACCCACGATCCAGCCGCGACCGCATCGCCGACCATCGACTTCGACACCTTCCTCGCGGTCGATATCCGCGTCGGCACCATCATCGATGCAAAGCCGTTCCCGGAGGCGCGCAAGCCGGCCTGGCGGCTGTGGATCGACTTCGGTCCCGCGATCGGCGTGCGCAAGAGTTCTGCGCAGATCACCGAAAACCATCCGCTTGAAACGCTGGTGGGCCAACAGGTGGCTGCGGTCGTGAATTTCCCGCCGCGCCAGATCGGCCCTGTTGTCTCGGAGGTGCTGACCCTCGGTTTCCCTGATGCCAGCGGCAAGGTCGTGCTGGTGCAGCCGAGCAAGCCCGTCCCGAACGGCGGACGGCTGTTCTAGCCCCGCGCGATCGAGGGCGGTCTTCAGGCCGCCGGCGACGCTCCTTAACGATTCGCTCCGCCTGTGTCCCGGTCCGGGTTGTCGGGGTTGACCGGGATCCAGTTCGGTAATAAAAATGACTGACTGATCGTTTTTTATCTGATTAGCGTTCTGGGGTCTTTAGCCCGCAGAGCGACTAAAACGATCGAGCTGTCAGTTATTATGGATGGCCGGATGCCCAAGATCAGCGACAAGCAACGTGAAGGCCGCCGGCAGCAGATTCTCGAAGCCGCCCTCGCCTGCTTCGCCGAGGACGGTTTTCACCAGACCGGGATGGCCGACATCGTCAAACGGTCGGGGCTGAGCCATGGTGCGGTCTATCTCTACTTCCAGAGCAAGGACGATCTGATCGAGGCACTCGCCGACGACCGGCACCGGCGCGAGGCCGTGCTCAACTCGGTCGCGCAAGGATCGGGCGATCCGATCGAAGGACTTCACGCGCTGGTCGGCGTCTACGCGCAATGGCTCACCGACCCCGCCGGCGAAGCGCGCCGCCGTGTCGGCATCCACGGCTGGGCCGAGGCCCTGCGCAACCGCCGCGTCCGCACCAGCATCGTAGAAGGCATCGACATGCCGCGCGCCCTGATTGTCGCGCTGGTCGAGCGTGGCCAGCATGACGGACTCATCAAGCGCGATCTCGGTGCGGAAGCGATCGCGCGCGTGCTGATCGCGATCTTCCAGGGCTTTGTGCTGCAAAAATGCTGGGGCCAGGATTTTGACATCGAGGCCTGCATGGCAGCCGTGACCGGCGTGATCGATGGATTTCGCACCACGAAGGCCGACGTCAAGCGACGGATCAAGAGCTGAGCGATGTCGTGGATCCATGACTTGCTCGCAGGCATTGGGGTCGGCCTCATCGGCGGACTGACATCGGGCTTCATGGGCACGAGTCCCGGAGGCGGTCTCGTCATCTTCAGCGTGCTGCTGCTCGGCGCCGAGCAACACGTCGCCCAGGGGACGTCGCTGATCACGCAGGTTCCACCGACCGGACTCGCGGGCGTTCGCCGCTATTGGCAGAGCGGCAATCGCAGCCCGTTGCTATGGATCGTCTGGATCGGCATCGGGTTTCTCTTCGGCGGCGCCGGCGGCGGCTACGCTGCGGCGGCGGTCTCCGACTCGGTGTTGCAATGGACTTACGTCGTCTATCTCGTCGCGCTGATCGCTCTCCTGATCCTGCGCCGCGACCGCGAGGAGGAAAACAATAAGACCGGCGACCGAGACAAGCTGCCCTGGCTGCCGCTGCTCCTCATCGGCACGCTTGCCGGATTTTCCTCCGGCTTCATGGGCATCGGCGGCGGGCTGGCGATCACCGTCGGGCTCGCGGCGGGCCTGCGGGTGCCGCAGCACCAAGCGCAGCTCGTCAGCCTCGTCTTCTCGGTCATCCCGACCAATATTCCGGCCGCCGGGATCTACTGGAGCAAGGGACTCATGGTCGGTTGGCCCGCCATCATCGGCATTCTTGCCGGCCTCTGGGTCGGCACTGATCTCGGTGCGCGCGCAGCCAATCGCGTCAGCAAATCGGTGCTGCGCCGGGTCATGATGGTCGTCATCCTGCTGATGGCCCTCTACATGACCCACAAGGCGCTAACCTGATCTTACGGCCGCTTCGGAATGTTGAGCCCGCGCTCGACCGCCGGACGCGCCAGCCCGCGTTCGAGCCAGGCGGCGACGGATTTGAACTGGCTGAACTCGACGAGATCGCCGGCGCCGTAGAAACCGATGAGATTGCGCACCCAGCCGAGCATGGAGATGTCGGCGATGGTGTAGTCGTCGTCCATGAACCATTGCCGACCGGCAAGATGCATCTCCATCACCCCGAGCAGCCGCTTGGCCTCGCCCACATAGCGCTCGAGCGGCCGCTTGTCCTCGAAGTCCTTGCCGGCGAATTTGTGGAAAAAGCCGACCTGGCCGAACATCGGCCCGATGCCGCCCATCTGGAAATGCAGCCACTGGATGGTCTGGTAGCGGCGCGCGGCATCCTGCGGCAGCAGCTTGCCGGTCTTCTCCGCGAGGTATTGCAGGATCGCTCCGGATTCGAATAGCGGCAGCGGCCTGCCGCCGGGCCCATCGGGATCGAGGATCGCCGGGATCTTGCCGTTCGGATTGAGTGAGAGGAATTCCGGCGTCTTCTGATCGTCCTTGCCGAAATCGACGAGATGGACTTCGTAGGGAAGCCCGATCTCTTCCAGCATGATCGAAACCTTGACGCCGTTCGGCGTCGGCAGCGAATAGAGCTGGAGCAGCTCCGGGTGCTTGGCCGGCCAGCGCTTGGTGACGGGAAAGGCGGACAGATCGGACATCAGGACCCCGGCTTCGTTCATGAGATGCCGCCTAGTCTAGGCCAGCGGACGAACGACGCAAGGTCGAGTGGTCAGATCATTTTCCCGCACAGGTCACAACGGCCGCAGCAAATGGTTGGTGGCGTGCATCACGTCGCGCTGTGCGCGTTGCTCGATGAAGAGCTGGCCGGTGACGAGCAGCGCTCCGGTGAAGACGAGCGCAAGCATCGCGGTCGCGAACTGACTGGCATCCCTCATCGGACGAGCTTCTCCGTGTTCGGTTCGCACGAGGAACGCGGGCCGGCCATCGTCTGTTCCTGCAAGCTTCAAATAAATTGCAGCTTTTTCCCGAATCGTCCTCATCGGTAGCCTCAATAATTGATCTCCATCCGCAAGCCCCGCGGGTCGGTCTCCTCCCCGCCGAACCGCTCCGTGCTGTCGCGTGCCGCGATCGCGCAGGCACAGGCGTCGATGAGATCGTCACGGCCGATGCCGGTGCCATATCGTTGAGTCAGCCATGTCGGCAAGCGCGCGAAGCCGCGCTGCTGCACGAGTGCGATGCGCTGCTCCCGGCCCTCTGCAGACGTCTTCTTTGCAAGCCGGGCCCGCCCAGCGAGATTCCAGAAAATCAATTCCGGATGCGCTTCGCCGATCGTCGTCTGCCGCGTCGGCGTCATGATCTCGTCGGCGTCCCTGATCTTGTCCCTGATGTTCCAGAGCTGCGCTGACACGCCCTTGCCCTTGCCCTTGCCCTTGCCCTCGCACTCCCAGTAGTGACGGTTAGCTGCGGCCATGTCGGCAAATTTCCAGAGGTCGCGGCGCGCGCCGAGAAACACGGCAGCACCGACCAGTTCGCGCGCGCGCAAATCGCAGATGCGATATCCGCTCCATTTCAAGCCGATCGGCATGTCGATCATCGCCCGGGCATGCGGCAGCGCAAGCAGCCGCACGAGACCCGGCGAATAATCGAAGCCGTGATCGCCGCGGTCGTCGATCCAGGCAGCGACCCAGCCGAAGCGAAATCCGTCAAGGCCGAGATAGTTTGGCAATTTCCTGATCCCTGACGGACATCCGCCCGCTCCTCTATCCCGGTCCCTCGCCCCGGTGCTGCTCGAACAGGCGCTCCGCCAGCAACGCATGGCCGAGCGTGCCGCCGGCGCGAACCGCCGCCGCAATCAGCGCGGCTTCCGCGATTTCTTCGCGCGTTACACCGGCCTTCGCCGCCTGCGCCGTGTGCACATCGAGGCAATAGGCGCATTGCGTGGTGAGCGCGACCGCGAGCGAGATCAGCTCGCGATATTTTGGCGGAATCAATCCGTCCTTGCGCTCGACCGCGTGGTTGAACGCAAGGAACGCGTTGGCCTCGACCGGCGCGAGCGCCACCAAGGCCGGGACGGATTTCAGATCGTCAGGGCTTTGATAACAGGTCATGGCTCACCTCGTCAGATATTCGCGCAGCAGGGCGCGGGCGCGATGCAGGCGTGCTTTCACGGCCTGCCGGGTCGCGCCGAGTGCGTCGGCGATTTCGTGGATGGTCATTTCCTTGACGTCGCGCATCAGCGCGACATCGCGGTAGTGCGGCGGCAGCGCCTCGAAGGCCGCCGCGACGTCGAGCCGCAAATCGGCTTCAGGACGCGACAGCAGCAGCGCCTCCGCCTCTCCGTCGTCGATCGCCGACGCGAGGCCTGCCTTACGGGCGAGCCGCAGGCATTCGCGGCGGACCACACTGAACAGCCAGGCCGAAAACGCCAGCCACGAGCGGATCGTGCCGACATGGCGAAACAGGATCCATAGCGCCTCCTGCGTCGCATCCTCGGCATCCGCCGAGCTGCGACAGGTGGCGCGGGCATAGCGGCGGATGTTCGGCTGCGCCGTCTCGAGCAGAGACGCGATCGCCTGGGGATCGCCGAGGCGCGCGGCCTCGAACAGGTCCGGCGAGATCCCAGCGGCGCTCACGACACGCCTCCTCTTCCGATGCCGGCCATCGCGCACATCGGACAATAGCCGACGAGGCCGGTCAGTGCGAAGCCGGCGCCGCCGAGCGCAACCAGCCAGGCCGCGGCGCCGGTCAGGTACACGAATGCCGCGACGGCCACCGCGACGCCAAAGGCGATCCGCACGGCCTGATGCAGGCCGCCGATGTTCTTCCTGTAAAATGCCATCACATCCTCCGAGACGAGCCGAAGCAAAATGCCTCGACCCTCAAGAGAGGGTGCGACGAGCGGAAAGGATTCGCGGCAAGTGCAATTTTTTTCGCGATCAGCCTCCGACTGCCTGATAGGCCAGACGCTTGAATTCGAAGAAGAACGGATTCCAGAAGCCCATGTAGCGCTGCGCCATCAGCACACCGGCGGTATTGGCCTGCGGGCAGATCCACCAATGGGTGCCCGCAAGGCCGCCCCACTGGAATTCGCCGGTCGAATTCGGAGGATCGAACGGCATCGGCGCGAAGGTGACGGCGCCGCCGAGGCCAAAGCCTTTGCCGGGGATCGGGCCGAGATTGGCGAAGCGGATGTTCTCGCCGGCGGGCAACTGGTTCGTCATCATCTGCCGCAGCGTCTCCGGCTTCAGCAGAGCATCCGAGCCGGGAAGCAGCGCCCGTATCAAAGCGAGCATGTCGGGCAAGGTCGAGACCAGTCCGCCGCCACCCGACAGCCGCGGGAATTGCCGCCGATAGGCTTGCGGATAAGGCAGGTCGTCGGCCCGGGTGAGGCCGGGCTTCATGGGACCGAGCACATCCGTGCCGTTGTAGAGCGCGACCAGCCTGCCCTGCTGCGCGTCCGGCACGTGGAAGCCGGTGTCGGTCATGCCGAGCGGCTCGAAGATGCGCGTCTTGAGCACGGCGTCGAGCGGCTTGCCGGAGACGACCTCCACGACACGTCCGAGCACGTCGGTCGCAACCGAATATTCCCAAGACGCGCCGGGATGAAAGGACAGCGGCAGATCGGCGAGATGGTCGATCATGTCGGTCAGCGGCGTCAACGGATTGAGAACGCGCGCCTCGTTATAGCCTTTGAACAGCACCGTACCGGGATCGAAGATGCCGTAGCTGAGGCCGGAGGTATGGGTCAGAAGCTGCCGGATCGTGATCGGGCTTTTCGCAGGCTCGACGTCGGCAAGGGTCAAAGCGCCCGGCTTGAGAACCTTGCGATTGCCGAGTTGCGGCAGGAATTTCTCGACAACGTCATCGAGCTCGATGCGGCCCTCCTCGACCAGCAGCATGACCGCGCAGGTGACGAAGATCTTGGTGTTGGAAAACGCACGAAAAATGTGATCGGGCCGCAGCGCGGTGCTCGCCTCGCGGTCGGCAAAACCGACGCACTGCTGATCGACGACCTCGCGGCCCCGCAGCACCGCCCAGGATGCACCCGGAATGATCTCCTGATCGACGTAACGCTGCATTGCCGTCCGCGCGGCGGAAAAATCAGGTGTTCTGGCGTCCATGTGTTTCCCCAATGATGGCAGGGATCGGTATAGCGTGAATTCGCCGGATATGAAGCCTGACCGCAGCTCATTCCTACTTCATGAACGCGGTGACGTGCAGGCGGCGCCGAGTCCGCATCCCCTGCCGCTGGTACAGCGCGATGGCCGACGAATTGCTCGAAAACACGTGCAGGAACGGAATTTCGCCGCGCGCCTCGATCTGGCGTGCGACAGCCGCCAGCAGCGCCTGCGCGTAGCCCCGCCCGCGATGGTCGGGGTGGACGCAGACGGCCGTCATCTCGACGAAATTTCCCGGCTTCATGCGCTCGCCGGCCATCGCGACCAATTCGCCGACAGCACGGATGCCGAGGAACGTCCCAAGTTCGTGGGTGCGCCGCGCGAATGGACCGGGCTTGGTCAACTCCGTCAGCGCCATCATGGCGGGAACGTCGGCCGCACCCAGTCGAACGATCTCGGCATCGCGAAGCCGACTGTCGGCCGGAGAGCCGATCATCTGCTCGCAGGGTCCGGCCAGCACGACTTTGAAACCTGCAGGAACATCGACGGCCTCCGGTGTGAACAGCGCGGCGACCTGCGAGCCCGACAGGAGATCACGGAGCGCGGCGAAGCTCGCCTCGGACATGTCGACCATGTCGGCAAAGGGCGTCACGTCCACCGGATAGCGCAGCGCTCGCGGGCCACCCTCGGCCAGGTGTTTATGGCTGGTCGTCAGCGCGCTCCAGATCGGGCGATCCAGCAGCCGCTCATCATGATCGGACACCGGCCTAGTCCTTGTCGAAGCTGACGATGACGGCGGCATTGGCGATCAGGATCGGGTCGTTGCCCTGTTCCGCGGCCGACGGAATCTCCAGCCCGCCCTTCACCGCGTTGACGGTGACAGTGCCGTAAGGCAGTTCCTTCGCGACCGCGTCCTTGTCAACGCTTTCCGGATTCGGCACTGCGATCGTGACGTCCACGAACATGTCGTTCGCAGTCTTGTCGATCATCCGGAAGAAGCCGAGGCTCGAATGCCTGATGGCATCAGAGACGGCACGCTTCGCCGCCTTGGTGGCGTCCCTGCCGTGAACGTCGACGCCCATGCCCATCTCGGTGATACAGCGAACGCGAGCCATGTTCTTATTCCTGTGACTGATTGAGTGGTGGAGAGTGTGGGGGATCGAACGGCACGATACAAGTGGGGTCGTCCCCTCGTATCCCGGACGCGGCGCGGCACGCAGTGGCCGCTCCATCGTTGCGGCGTTGCAAGCCGCGTGCGCTGTGCTATCGCTCAAGCGATGACTCCCAAAACTTTCGAAACCCGCTGCCTGCGCCTGCCCGCCGTCACCAAGGTGGTGCAGTGGGAGGGCACCTCGGTGTTCAAGGTCGGCGGCAAGATGTTCGCACTCGGCGGCGGCTTTGCCGCGCGCTCCGGCGGCTACATGTTCAAGGTCTCGAACATGGCCTATGCCATGTTGATCGAGCACGGCCTTGCGCGGCCGGCACCGTATCTGGCGCGCGCCAAATGGGTGCAGCTCGTCGGCAACAACGCGCTGCCGGACGCCGAGCTCACGGCCTATCTGGCGCAGGCGCACGCGATGGTCGCGACGAAACTCACGCGGAAATCCCGCAAGGCGCTGGGCCTGGATTGAAGCGCCGTTCGCTGGTGAAGCGAAAGCCTGCGCTGATTGACATCGATGATATGCCTGACTAAAGTCAGACATCATGCTCGACCCTGTTTCACGCGTCCGCCGCTTCAATCGCGCCGTCACGTCCGCCGTCGGCGCGCTCGACACGTCATTCCTGGGACGCGGGCGACCGCTGGGGGCGGCGCGCGTGCTCAACGCGATCGGGCACGGACGTTCGGACGTGGCCGAGATTCGCGACTATCTCGGCCTCGATTCCGGCCTGATGAGCCGCCTGCTCCGCAGCCTCGAGGACGAAGGGCTGGTCGAGACCATTGCGCATGAGGACGACGCGCGCCGCCGCGTGGCGACGTTGACGCGTGCGGGCCGGCGCGAGTTCGCGGCCTATGAGGCGCTGTCGAATACGCAGGCCGAGGGCTTCCTCGCCCAGCATTCGCAACGCGAAGCGCTGCTGGCAGCGATGGATTTGATTGCTTACGCATTGACGCGCGAGCGCGTCACGCTGGAGGAGATGGACCCGCGGAGCGAACAGGCGCGCTATTGCCTCGGCGAATATTATGGCGAGCTCGGCCGCCGCTTCAAGCAGGGGTTCGACGTCTCGCTGTCGCGCGATCCCGACGCCAAGGATATGCGCCGCCCGCGCGGCACATTCATCGTCGCAATGTCGGACACGCTGCCGATCGGCTGCGTCGGGCTCAAGGGCACGGATCACGGCTATGCCGAGATCAAGCGTCTCTGGGTCGCACCGGCGGCGCGCGGATTGCGGCTCGGCAGGCGCCTGATGGACGCGACCGAGAATGCCGCGCGCGGGCTCGGCATCAAGCTGCTGCGGCTCGACACCAACAGCGCGCTGGCGGAGGCCGGCCAGCTCTACCGACGAGGCGGCTGGAGCGAGATCCCCCGCTTCAATGACGACCCCTACCCGGACCTGTTCTTCGAAAAACGTCTGTGAGCGCCGGCGCCTTTTCTCCCGCTGCCGCGTTATGGCCGGAGCCGCAGGAGCACGCCATGACCAGGTCCGACCTCGCCGACATCTACCGCGACTACATCGCCTGCCTGAACCGGCAGGATTGGCCCGCCCTCGGACAGTTCGTCCACGATGACGTCGCCCACAATGCGCGACCGTTCGGACTGTCCGGCTATCGTGCCATGCTGGAGCAGGATTTTCGCGCAATTCCGGATCTGCATTTCGACATCGAGCTGCTGGTCTGCGATCCGCCCCACATCGCGTCCCGGCTGAAGTTCGATTGCACGCCGGCTGGAACGTTTCTGGGGCTGGATGTGAACGGCAGGCGCGTGTCCTTCTGCGAAAACGTGTTCTATCAATTTCGCGACGGAAAAATACGACACGTGTGGTCCATCATCGACAAGCCCGCGATCGAGGCGCAGCTCTAGCGTTGCGCCTCGACGAACCTGCTTACGCTGCTGCCGGCGCCAACTCCGCTTGCGGCTTTGGGAACGGCTTGAAATTCATCGCCATCAGGAAGGCGCCGAGGCCCATCGCCCAGGAGGCGATATAGAGCCAGGCGTAGCTCGAGAACGCATCGTAGATCAGGCCGCCGGCGAGCGGGCCCGTGGCCATGCCGAGACTACCGGCCATGGCGGTGCCGCCGATCACCGTGCCCATCATCTTGAGCGGGAAATTTTCGCGGATCAGCACCGCGTAGAGCGGCATGGTGCCGGCATAGATGAAGCCGAAGACGGCCCCGACCGCGTAGAACGTCGCGAGCTGGTGCGCGAAGACATAGGCGAGTGCGCCGAACGCCTGCAACAGCAGGCCCGAGACGAGCACGCGCTTGGCGCCGAAGCGGTCCCCCATCAGGCCGAAGGCGATGCGTCCGCCAAGGCCGGCAAAGCCCTCGATGCTGTAGATCGTCACCGCCGCGACCAGCGGGATGCCGCAGCTCACGGCATAGGAGACGGTGTGAATGATGGGGCCGGAATGGGTGGCGCAACAGAAGAAATTGGTCGCGAGCAGGATCAGGAATTGCGGCGAGCGCAGCGCCTCTCCCATCGACATTTCACCTTGCACGGCGCCCTCGCCCGCAGGCGCGGCCACGGCGTGCGCGAGCGCCGGCGGGCGGCGCACCAGGAACGAGACCGGGATCATGATGGCGCCGACCACCAGCGCCACGATCTGCATCGAGGTGCGCCAGTCATGGCCAGAGACGAGCCAGGCCGCGAGCGGCGCCATCGTCATCGGCGCCATGCCCATGCCGGCCGACACCAGCGAGACCGCAAGGCTGCGATGGGTGTCGAACCAGCCGGTCACGGTCGCCATCATCGGCGCGAAGATCGCGGCACAGGACGCCCCGACCAGAAGGCCGAAGACGAACTGAAACGCCAATAGCGAGGTGGCGTGGCTCGCCGCGAACAGGCTCACGGTTAGCACGCACGATCCAGTCAGCACCACCGGCCGCGGTCCAAACCGGTCCGTCAGCGTGCCCCAGACCATGCTGGTGCAGGCCATCGCCAGAAAGCCGATTGTCATCGCGCTGGAGATGCCGGTCACGGACCAGCCGGTATCCTTTGCGATCGGCTGCAGGAACACCGGCAGCGAAAACATGCCGCCGATGGCGACGCAGCCGAGCAAGCCGCCCGCGGCGACGATCACCCAGCGATAGGAGGAAGCGTTCATTTTGGTCTCCCGTCCGGTCTGTCTGAGTGGAAGACGAATGGGAACATGGTGGACCGACAGGCCGACGCAAGTTTTTGCGGCATGCTTTTGTGACCTGCCAAACAAAAAAATGCGAAAACAATCCCATGCACAGTAGCCGGGCGCTTTGGGATCAAGGACTTACAGCGCAGCTCTTTGCAGTGCGAAGGAAGGCCTGCCGTTTGACTTGTCGGGCAAAACACCTGCATCATGGCATCATCCCGCCGCTATTAATTCGTCCCCCGCGAACAGGCCTTCAAACAGCCGCGCTACGCCGCCACTCGCCGACTGTGAGCCAGACCGCCGAGACCAGGAAGTAGAGCGCACCGACTGCAGCATAGCCCGCGACGTTCGCGATCGAGGGAACCGCGGGCATCATGGCCTGAAAGATGAAGAAGCCGCCTGCGAGAGTCGACTGGCCACCGCTGAGCACCATGGCCCATTGCGCGCCAAGACTCCGCCAGCGGCGAATGGCCGTCCCCAACTGCAGCAGTCCGGACACAATCGCCCATGCCCCGAAGATTCCGAGAACCCGGTTCATGCTCATCTGCAAGGTCACAAGCACCGCGACGGTGGTCGCCAGGCTGACCACAACGTTCAGAGCCTGCGTGCGGTTTTGAGCGAGTCCGCCGCTGCGAACAGCGTCCGCGAAGTTGGCTGCGGCGTCCCATGCGGGATAGAGGACGAGCAAGGCGCCGGCGATCACTGGAGAAGAAGCCGCGGCGGCAAACGCAGCAGCGACCCAAGCCACCGAGAACGCCGCTCGCACGAAGTAGTATTGCTTCAGCCATCGCTCGCGGTCGGTATGAACCGGATCCAATTGATATCGCGCCATCGCAGTCTCTCCATACCGACTAGTTGGTAGTTTTCTTACACACAACGAAACCGTCTTCGACCAGCCCACTTGCTGGCTGTCGTCATCGTCTCGCTGATGTCTCTCAGTGCTTGTTGGACAGCCGGTCCAGCAGCGGGGTGGTAATCACACCGAACATCTTTGGATCGCCATAGGCACGCGCCGACAGCATGGCGCCGTGAATGGTCGCCATGAATCCTTCGGCCTCGACGCGGGCTGTGCCGGAGAGTTTGAGTTGCCCTTTTCGTTTGCCGCGCTCCATGACGGCCGTCAGCCAGGAAGCCAAGGAGCGGAAGTGCGCACGGACTTCGAGCGCAACCTCCTCCGGCAGGATCGGAAGCTCGCTGGCCAGCAGCGCGCACACGCAGAACGGCGCCGTCGCATCATTGATGCACGCCTTCCAGTAAGCGACATAGTTTTCGAGCTGCTCGCGCGGATCAGGGACATTGCGCTCGAGCGCGGACAGTCCCGCCTCGGCTTCGGCGCGGTAGCGCGACACGAGGGTGCGGACCAGATCGACCTTACTGGCGAAATGGTGGTGGATGCTCGGCTTGCGGATGCCGACCACCTCGGCCACGTCGGCGTAGCTGAAGCCGTTATAGCCGCCCGCGATGATCAAGCTGCGCGCGCACGCCAGGATGTCGTCGGCTGTCGAGGAAACGTTGGTCATGGTCCCTAGCTACCTTCCAGTTGGTAGGGCGTCAAGAACGGGATGCTTCAACCATCCGTGAGTGCTAGGAGCCTGCATGACCATTCGCCCGATCGTCCGCTATCCCGACCGCCGCCTCACGTTGCCGGCCCGCCCCGTCACGGCATTCGAGGCAACGCTCCGCGAGCTTGCAAATGATCTGCTCGAGACCATGCGCGCCGCGCCCGGCATCGGCATCACGGCGCCGCATATCGGCGTGCCCTTGCGCGTCGTCGTGCTCGAGCTCGACGCTAGGGAGGGTGCGCAGACCTATGTCAATCCGGAGATCGAGTGGGCCTCACCCGAGATGATCCTGCATCGCGAAGGCAGCGTCTCGATGCCCGGTGTCAACGACGAGGTGCAGCGCCACGCCCGCGTGCGGATCAGCTATCAGGATCTCGACGGCAACATGCACAGCGAGGAGTCGGACTCCTTGCGCGCCGTCTGCCACCAGCACGAGATCGACCAGCTCGACGGGATGTTCTGGATCCAGCGGCTGTCGCGGCTGAAGCGGGAGCGGCTGGTGAAGAAGTTCGAGAAGATGTCGCGCGGGTGAGCGGGCCGGCAAAGATCGGACTTGTGTGAAGTCGCGCCGCCTGTTCGATATGGAGAAGTCAAACCAGCCTGATATGATTGGAACGGTCGGCCCCGTCGGGAGGGACACGAATGACTCATTCAGGTCGTTGCGCCTGCGGCGCGGTTTGTTACACCATCGCGTCCGCGCCGATCCGCGGCTTCCAATGCCAGTGCAGCGACTGTCAGCGCGACACCGGCAGCGGCCACAGCTCCATCTTCGTGTTCGCGCGCAGCGCAGTCTCGGTGACAGGCGAGGTGCGCGAAATCGAGCGCACTGCCGACAGCGGCGCAGTCAAGCGCAAGGGGTTTTGTCCGAACTGCGGCTCGCCGATCTATAACAAGCCGGACGAGAAGCCGGAGTTTATCGGCATCTATGTCGGCACGCTTGACGATGCCAGCACGTTCAAACCGTCCGTCGTGCTGTTCTGCTCGCGCGGATATGCCTGGGATCACCTCGATCCCGAGATTCCCAAACTCCCGGAATGGCACCCGGGATCGCGCTGATTTTTTGCAGATTGGGAGACAGCCAATGGCGATGAGCTTCGAGCTATCGATGCTGGCCGCCGCAATCGTCTGGGGCTTCGTACAGCTTGTCGCCACCGCGCAAGCCGCGAACCTGCAATACGGCCTCAGATGGGCTGCGAGCCCGCGCGACACCGAGATGCCGCCGCTCAAGCCCATCCCCGGCCGGCTCAACCGAAATTTCCGCAACTACATGGAGACGTTTCCATTCTTTGCCGCCGCGATCCTCATCTCTCACGCCGCAGGCGCTCACAACGAGCTGACCTATTGGGGATCGATCGCCTATCTTGGCGGACGCATCGCCTACACCGCGCTTTACCTATCCGGCGTACCGCTCGTCCGCTCACTGTTCTGGAATGTCGCCAGCTTTGGCATGCTTGCAGTCTTGGCAGCGCCTTTCGTGCCTCACTGAAGCGGCGCCTTGGCGACTTTGCCTTTGCCGCGATGCCTTCACGCCCTCTTCCCGCTCCGCTTGTTCATTGGAGCATTACGACACTCGCGTTTGCCGCGTGCGATTTCCGTCGCCAGGGCGTCCAGCTTCGGCTCCCAGAAATTGCGGAACTGACCGATCCACGCATCCACCGCTTGGAGCCCCGCGACGTCGACCGAATAGAGCCGTCGTTGCGCCTCCGCCCGAACAGTCGCGAAGCCGCTCTCGCGCAGCACCTTGAGGTGCTGCGACACGGCGGCCTGCGTGATCCCGAACTCCGCTCCGATCGCCTCGACGACCTCACCTGACGCCATCTCGCCGGGCGCAAGCAGCTCAAGGATGCGACGGCGGACGGGATCGGCAAGGACATCGAAGATTTGCATCAGCTTCCTGTGCCCGGATGCGCGACGTCGGGCGGCGTCTCGCCGCGATAGAAAGCGATGGTGCGGTCCGACCGCTGCTTGGCGGAGGCAGGATCCACGCCGCTTGCGACGTGCGCCGCGCGCCAATACTCGCCGCTGCTCGTCATGAATTCCTTGCCCGCGGGAGAGCCCATCCATGCCTCGGCCGTCTCATGGTCGACCGATGCCCCGGTCGCAACATATCGCTCCAGCCCCGCAATAGCGAGATCCCAGCCGATGCCGACTGCCCCTGGACCGAACTGATTCCAATGATCCTCGATGATAGCGGTGTGCTCAAGCGTCAAGCGCGCCTGGCTTCGTTCTGCCGTCAGCTTGACATCGATCCAGCTCATCGCGCCGCCGAATTCCCACGTCGCTGCAAAATGGGTCGGCGGCGTACACGCCGTGATGGTCCCGCCGGCATTTCCCTTGAGCTGGTACTTTCCACCGAGCCGGAGATCTCCCTCGACCGGCAAGAACCAGCGCGGAATGCGTTGTGGGCTGGTCACTGCGTCCCAGAGATCGTCGACGCTGGTCTCGTATAGTCGCGTCAGCGTCACCGCACCGGCCGCTTTCCCGTCCTTCTCGAAATTCCTCACCGAGCGCGTAACCAGCCCCAATACCCTGACGATGTCGATCTCCATAGCGCTTGCTCCCTGTCGTTTCGTGCAAGGATGAATATCGATCTAAACTAATATAAGTCAACTCTTATATTCCGAGGAGATGCCGCTCAGATATTTGCCCGGCGGTTTCCCGAGCGCCTTCTTGAACATGGTGATGAAGGCCGCGACGGAGTCGTAGCCGAGAGCGGCGGATACCTGCTGGACGCTGGCGCCGGACGTCAGCTCCCGCAAGGCGACGATCAGGTGCAATTGCTGGCGCCAACGCCCAAAGCTCAAGCCCGTCTCCCGGACAATGAGGCGCGCGAGGCTGCTCTCGCTCAGCGCGACGCGATCGGCCCATTCGCCCAATGTCTTGCGATCGGAAGGGTTTTTCGCCAGCGCTGCGGCAATCTTCTTCAAGCGCGGCTCGGGCGAGAGCGGCAGATGGAGCCGCTGAACCGGCATGCGGGGAAGCTCACGCAGAAGGACGCTCGCCAGAAGGTCCACCCTCGCCTCGTCATCCGCGATCTGATCGGACAACTCGACGATCACTTCACGCAGCAGTGGGGAGATCGAAAGCGTGCAGCACCGATCCGGCAGGTCCACGAGATCAGGCTCGATGTAGACGAAGAACAGCCGGGCATTTTCTGTCGCGAGGTTGCCGTGCTGCAGGCCACCGGGAATCCACACCGCGCAATGCGGCGGCACCATCCACAGACCCGTGGGAACGCGGCACGTCACGGCGCCGCCCAGCGCAAAGACAAGTTGCCCCTTGCGGTGCCTGTGATCGGGTACCTCGCCCTTGGTCCCGATCACGTCGACGCGCACGGCGATGACGGGCGCGGAAACATCATCCACGTCGAGATCAGACCATGGAAAACGGAGCGGCTGCCGCATGCTTGCCGGTTTTTAGAAATTGATTGGCGGAACATCTAAATCGAGCGGAGAGGAATGTCGATAGGGTGCCGCCTGAACCTGCCCGGGGCGTCCGGGCGCCGCCCACGTGATCGAAAGAAACGGCCATGCATGGTTTCACGAGTACGACAGCAGCCGGGCTGCAACGCGTGGTCCGCACGCAAGCGGGGGCCGTGCGTGGCGGCCCGCGCGATGCAAGCGTGATCGCGTTCAAAGGCATTCCCTACGCAGCACCGCCGGTCGGGCCTCTGCGTTGGTGCGCACCGCAGCCGCCTGCGCCCTGGGATGGCGTGCGCGATGCGCTTGTGTTCGGCGCGGGGTGTCTATCGGCGCTCGAAAACGACCAGCGGCCGGGACCGCGTGACGAGGATTGCCTCTATCTCAATGTCTGGACCGCGGCGAAGCACGCGGATGAGAAGCGGCCCGTGATGGTGTGGATTCACGGCGGCGGCTTTCAGTTCGGCTCCTCGGCGAATCCGGCAACCGATGGCGGCCGGCTAGCAGCGAAGGGTGTCGTCGTCGTCAGCTTCAACTACCGCCTCGGCATCCTCGGCTTCCTCGCCCATCCCGATCTCGATACGGAGGCGCCCTCGGGCAATTACGGCCTGCAGGATCAACTGGCGGCGCTGCGCTGGGTCAAGGCCAACATTGCCGGCTTTGGCGGCGACCCCGACAACGTCACCCTGTTCGGCGAATCCGCCGGCGCCATGGCCGTCGGCATCCTGATGGCCTCGCCGCTCGCGCACGGACTGTTTCACAAGGCCATTGGGCAGAGCGGTGCGTTCTGGGACGGCAAGCACGGCCCACTCCAGGGCTTTGAAGAAGCCCGCGCGCGTGGTCTGGCTTATGCCCGGCAACAGCACAACGCGTCGATCGCAGCTTTGCGCAGCATGCCGGCCGATCGGTTGAATGCATCCGCGCCGTGGAGTTTCAGGACCAGCCCGGTCGTGACGGCCTTCTCGCCGAGCATCGATGGTCATGTTGTGCCTGATGTGCCCGCGCGGCGCTTCCTGCGCGGCGAACAGATGCACATCCCGCTACTGGCGGGCTGGAATGCGGCCGAGGAATTTCCTTTCCGTTCGCAGTCACTGCCCGATCAATCAGCGCAAGCCTTTGTCTCCGCGGCCGAGGCGATGTTCGGCAAGGAGCGCTTGGCCGATTTCCTGAAGGTCTACCCCGCGGCGACCGACGCGGAGGCCAGGACTTCCGCGGCGGCGCTTAACGGCGACTATGTAGTTGGCGAGCAATGCTGGCAGTGGCTGCGATTGCATTGGCGCGGGGGACGCGCGCCGGTCTACGGCTATCACTTCAGCTATACCTCGCGCTACACGCCGATCGCCTCGCACGTCACCGAAATTCCGTTCGTGTTCGGCACACTCACACCGCAACAGGTGATCGGCAGCTCGGCACCGGCGGCCGAAGAGGACCGCGCCCTGGCGCGGACCATGATGGCCTATTGGGTGAATTTCGCGGCGCATGGCGATCCCAACGGATCGGGCCTGCCACCCTGGCCGGCCTATGACGAGACGGACGTCGTGCAGATCCTGGGCACAACGATCGAAGCCCGTCCCAATCCGCAAGCCGCCCGCTTCCGCTTCCTCGCCAGTTTCAGGCAGGACGGCATTTTGCCGATGCGCTGGCGGGAGCTGCCGTAGGCGTACCTCACCCGCCCGCCATGAGCTCCTTCGCCAGCGCCATGTAGGCCGGCAGCGTCACGGGATCGTTGGCGGCGTTGCCCGCTGCGGGGTGCGAGGCGTAGCGCGCGATCACCATCTCGGCCTTGGGATCGATATAGATGCCCTGCCCGTGAACGCCGCGCGCCATATAGGCGCCGTGGGCATTGTGCGTGACCCACCATTGATTGCGATAGGAGGCACCGGGTAGCGTGGTGTAACCGGCGGGCTTGAATTTCTCGGGATCGCCGCCGCGCGCGATGTCTTCGACAACAGATGAAGGCACGATCTGCCGGCCGTTGAAGCGGCCGTGATTGCGCATGGTCTCGCCGAAGCGGGCGAGATCGCGCAAGGTGGTGGAGAGGCCCCCACCGCCGCTTTCGGTGCCGATGCGATCGACGTGGTAATGCGCGTCCTCCTCGGCGCCGATCGGCTGCCAGATGCGCTCGGAGAGCAGATCGGACAAGTTCATGCCGCTGACGCGCCGGATGATCCAGGCGAGCACGTCGGTGTTGACGGTCTTGTAGGCGAAGGCCTTGCCGTGCTCGCCCTGCTTCTTCTGCGCCATCAGAAATTCGAAGATGGTGGTCGGGCCGTCGTAATCCGGCGGAATCGGTGCCATGCCGTTCGCCCGCCGGAGGCCCCAGACGTGAGAGTTCTTGTCGGTATAGACCTCCGTGTATTCGAGCCCGGTGGTCATATCCATGACCTCGTGCACGCGCGCATCGCCGAAGGCGCTGGCCTTCAGCTCCGGCACATACTCCGTGACAGGCGCCTGCGGATCGATCTTGCCCTCGGCGACCAGAATGCCGGCGAGCACGCCCGTGAACGATTTCGTCACCGACATCGCGATATGCGGCTTGTGCGGCTTCAACGCGCCGAAATAGCGCTCATAGATCAGCCTGCCCCGATGCAGCACGGCGATGCCGTCGGTGTAGGTCTCCTCGAGCATCCTCGCGAACGTCATGGGCCGGCCGTCCATCGTGGTCGACGCGGAGGCGCCGATGTCATGGTCTTGGCGCGGCAGCACCGATGCAGGCTCCGCCCCGCGCCAGACGTTCACGGTCGGCACCAGCTGGCGAATGTTGCTCCATGCCCAGCGCAGCTCGGGGAAGCTGCGAAACGAGCCGTTCTGGAAGGAGATGGTGCGGTTTTCCGGTGGCGGGAAGCCCTTCATCCAGCCGAGTGTCTCGGAATCGGTTTCGGCGGCGGTTGCGGACGGCTGACTCGCGGCGGTGGCGGCGGACATGGGCATTGGGCTCCGGAAGCGAACGACGGGGTCTCGTATCATGGAGATACGTGGCGAACATCCAATGTTTGCGCCGAGGTGACCGTCGCCGCGCGCTTGGCGGGTTCGTCGTCAGGTCAGGCGCACCGACATGCCGCCATCCACCGTCATGGGACTGCCGGTCATGAACGATGCCCGGTCGCTCAGGAGAAAAACCGCCGCTTGCGCGATCTCCTTGGAACTGGCCATCCGCTTCATCGGGTGAAGCCCGGCGATGAAATTCAAGGCGTCGGGATTTCCCTCGCCTGCCGCCGGGGTGATGGTCCCTCCAGGCAGGAGCGCGTTGACCCGAATGCCTTCGGCCGCATGCTCGGCGCCCAGTGATTGAGCCAGGCCGATCAGTCCTGCCTTTGAGGCTGCGTACGCCGCCATTCCCGGCAGGCCCCCGTTGCTGAAGCCAACGAAGGACGAGGTAAAAACGATCGAACCGCCGCCCTGCTTGCGCAGCGCCGGGATCTGCGCCTTTGCGCTGAGGAACGCCGAGGTGAGATTCACCGCAAGCACATCGGTCCAGTTTTCGACGCTCATCTCGGGGACTGGCGTCATGTCGCCGACAATGCCGGCATTGTTGAAGGCGCCGTCGAGCTTTCCGAAAGTCTTGACGGCGTGCTCGACAAGGCGGGCTGCATAGCCGGTGTCCCGAACATCGCCGGCGAGAAACGTCGCGCGCCCTCCGGCGCTCTTGATGCTTGCAACAACGGCCTGCAGCTCGGGGCCGCGACGCGCCCCGAGCACCACATCGGCGCCTTCGGACGCGAACAATGATGCTGCGGCAGCACCGATGCCGCTGCTGGCACCGGTTATGATGATCGTCTTGTTTGCCAGTTCCACCGCGAGACTCTCCTGATGTCGAAAAGGAGCCGAACAAGACATCAGGCACCAGCGAGCTGCCACCCGTTTCCCGAGTTGAACGCGGGATCACATCGTGGCGGTATTGATCCGCGAATGGCGGCCTGCCGGTTTCCGTGATCGGAGTGACAGGCCGCCGTCAGCAGACGCTACTTCAGCGGCAAGAAAACGTCCGCGACCGTCTCGTGCTCCGGCACCTCGGGAAACAAGCTCAGCCGCTGGCAATAGATCGGGAAGTCGCGCGCTTCTTCGCCGCTGGCGGGAAGCCAGTCGCGATAAAGGAAGAGCGCGGCCGGCTCGAGATTGTCGGTGTAGCCGACGACGCGCAGCACCGCGCAACGTCCGCCGGGGATCTCGCCGGCCTTGATCTCTTCGCCGTTCGCCGCGATCGGCTGGTCGGTCCCGACGCAGAGGTCCGTGCTGTACTCGGCCGGCGAGGCAGGACGCCGCTCGGAGCGCCAGACCGTGAAGGTCGGACTTGTCCTGGGGTGCAGGTTCGCCACCTTGCGCCACGCGATGAAGCGCTGGATCGTGGCGGGAAGCGTCGCCGGGTCGCCGCGATGCTCCATGATCGCCACCTTGGTGGGTTGCACATCGCGGATCGTCACGTCGTCAAAGGTAAAGGTCTTCTGCATGAGCTTGTTCCTCGCATTGTCGAGAGGCCCGAAGGCCGCAAGCCACGGCTCCCAGTCGGGAGACTTCCGGAACGACGACGGCGATTGTCCGAACCGTTGCCGAAAGGCGCGGGCGAAGGCGTCAGGCGCATCGTAACCGGCATCCATCGCAATCTCCGTGACATCAAGGGCGTCCATAAAGGCCAGCTGATGCGAAGCGCGCTTCATGCGGGCCAGCTGGACATAGCGATGCACTGATAATCCGAAGGTTGCCGAGAACTGCCGGTGGAAATGAAATTTTGAGAAAGCCGCAACAGCACTCACCGTGTCCAGATCCAGATCATCGTCGAGATGCCGGTCGATATGATCAAGCACCCGTCGCATCCGGTCCTGATAGTTTTGCAGCGCCGCCTTCATCGTCCCTCCTCCGTGGCGGCTCCATCTAGTCGCTGACGGCCATGACACGCTCGACCGATCTTGCGGTTTGGCAGGCATCCCGTCGATCCTATTTTGAGCGTGATGGGCGCCCTCTCTCGTATATTCCAACATCTGCCGGCCGTTACTGGCCAGCAGGCTCCAACGCCTTCTGCACCATCGCGGTGTCGACATATTGGGTCATGCTGGCGATCTTGCCGTCCTTCAGCAGATAGAGATGCGCGAACGTCGCGCGCATGGATGTGCCCGTCGCCTTGTAGGTGCCTGAGTAGACGCCGAAGGCGGCGACGCGGTCGCCGTCTTCGAGATAGGTGTGAACATCGGCGCGGTAGCCGGTCCATTCAGTGGTGAGACGCCGGAACACACCTGAGATGATCGCGTCGGGTCCGACATAGGTGCCCGCGTACGGAAATCCTTCCGCTTCGGTCCATGCGGCATCGGGAGCGAGAGCGGCCAAGAGATTGCGGCCGTTCTCTTCCGACGACGATCCCTCGTAGGTGGCGCGGATCAGGTCGAGGTTCGCCCCCATCTCAACCCCATTTCATCTCGCCGGTGGCGACCTTGGCGCCGATGTCGAGTGCAACGCCCATGCCGAGGCCGGGGAAGCGCGCTTCCATCGCCGCCTTGAGCGCCGCGGACTCCTTGACCTTGGCCAGCTCTTCGTCGAACGCCTTGAGGTAGGCGATGGTGTGCTCGACACCGGATAGGTCGGTCTTCCCATCCACCGACAGATGGCCGGGGACGACGACCGCCGGCTTGCGCGCCGCGATCTTTTCGAGATTGGCGATCCAGGCGGCGCGCTGCTCTCGGGTCGGCGTGTCGGCGGTCCAGACATGGACGCCGGAGAAGATCAGCACGCCGCCGAACACCGCGTTGAGCGAGGGCACGAACAGGTAGCGCCGGTTGGCCAGGCCATCCGCGCTGACGATCTCGATGGTCTCGCCGTCCACGCTGAGCGTCTTGCCGTCGAACGCTTCGGGGATGACCACATCGGCGAGCACCTGCGGGCCGTTCGCCTTGAGCTGCGGCCCCCAGACGGCAAGCTTCTTTTCGACGCTGGCGTTAATGGCCGCCAATGTTGCGGGCGTCGCGAGCACGCGGGCCTCCGGGAACGCCGCCTTGATGGCGCCGAGGCTGAAATAATAATCCGGGTCCGACTGGCTGATATAGATGGTGGTGAGCTTCTTGCCGGTGGCCTTGATGGCGTCAGCGACAGCCTTGCCATCGGACAATGTGAAGCCGCCATCGATCAGCACGGCTTCGCTCGGCCCGGACACCAGAACGGGAGCCCGGAAGAAGCCGTTCTGTCCGGCTGGAAAATGCTTCCAGGTGAGTCCGCCGGCGGCATGGCCGACGCCTGCGGGTGCGAAGACTGCTGCGGCGCCCGCGGCGAGAGTGGTTTTCATGATGGTTCTCCTTGTCAGCATGTTGGTCTCCTGGTGCTGGTCTGCAATTTCGAAATTCAAATGGGATGGTCTCGACTGTGTTGATCGCTGCGCTCACGCCGCCTTCAGTCCATCGATCAGGACGTCCAGGCTGCCGAACAGCGCGCTTGCTTGCACAAGGCCGCGATCATTGCCGGTGCCTACGATCAGGGCCGGGACGCCGTTGGCGCCGAGCCGGCGCATTTCGGCACGCGCTGCCTCGAGACGCGCGCGATACGCGGCGATCAATACGTTGTCGGGGCTCGCCAGGCGGGCGGCAACCTCCGGCAAGTTCATCGCGCAGAGCACATCCGACAGAACGGACATGTCGGTGCTGTCGCGGCCTTCGACATAGCGGACGAGCTGGAAGGCCTTCAGCGCCGCGAACTCCCGATCAGGCGCCGTGAGCGCGACAGCCGTGAGCGCCAATGTGGCCGGGCCGGAGTCGAACAGGCGCGTGCGGTCGCCCAGCACATCGCGGCGATAGGCTTCGCTGAAGGGCTGACCGCTCAAGCGCGAAATCCGCTGGTCGTTGGTCTAGGCATAGGCGGCAAAGCCGTCGTCCATCGGACGCGCGCCCTCGCCGGCGAACAGGCCTGTCGGCGCAAGTTCGATAGCAAAATCCGGTCGGGCGACGAGTTGCTCGATCAGCGTGGAGGCCCCGTAGCACCAGCCGCAGAGCGGGTCGAACAGGTAGGTGATGGGAATGCGCGCGGACATGGCGATCTCCTTGAACCGCAATGTGGCATGCGCACATTGGTAGATAAATATCAACAAAACAGACAGAATGTATGGTATTAGCTAACAGTAGATCTGACCGGACGAGCCATGAACCTGAACCGCCTCGCCTATTTCGCAGCCGTCGTGGACACCGGATCCTTCACGCGGGCAGCCGAGCGGCTCGGCATCACCAAGGCCGTGGTCAGCCAGCAAGTGGCGCAACTGGAGCGCGATCTCGGCACCAGCCTTCTCGTGCGCACGACGCGCCGGGTCCATCCGACCGACGCGGGCCGCATGTTTCATGCGCGCTGCGTCATGATCCTGCGCGAAGCCGAGGATGCCTTCGACGAACTCGCTCAGGCAGCCGCTGCGCCGACCGGCACATTGCGGATCACGGCGCCGAACGACTACGGCACCGCCGTCGTCGTCGCCGTCGTCACCGCCTACGCGGCACGCTATCCCAACTGCCGGGTGGAGTTGACGCTCGAAGATCAGACGGTCGACCTCGCCTCAGGCCAGATCGACATGGCGATCCGGGTCGGCTGGCTGGTCGATTCCAGCCTGCAAGCGCGCAAGATCGGATCGTTCCGGCAATGTCTGGTCGGCGCTCCCGCGTTCACGGATCGGATCGCCGCCGCGCGCGATCCCGACGACCTCGTGACGCTCCCGTTCGTCGCCAACATGGCGCTGCGCGAGCCGCTGCTGTGGCAGTTCTCGCGCGGCGATCTCGATCGACGCGCCGTGCGCCTGCAGGCGAGCATCGCCATCGACACGACACCGGGCGTGCTCGCGGCCGTGCTCGCCGGCGGCGGTCTGTCGGTGCTGCCGGATTTCCTGGTGGCGGACGATCTCGCGGCGGGGCGCCTCATCCACATCCTGCCGCAATGGCAACTGCCATCCGGCGGCATCCACACGGTCTACCCTGCGGCTCGCTTCCGCCCGCCCAAGGTCACCGCGTTTGTGGAGATGCTGATCGCGGCTCAGCGACGGGCGGGTTCGGTCGTATGAGCCGCACGGCTTTTGCTTATTGTTTGAAACAATGCTCGCGGTGCCACTTCAGGAAGTGCGGATGTGGACGGTCCGATGCCCGGCGCGGCGCAAGAGCGTGCCCTGTCTTGTTGATGATCGATCGCACTCCATCCAGATCATTTGTTTGGCGCGAGATCAATATCTCCAAATCATCCGCGAAGCCGATGAGACCACGATCAAACATCCAATGTGCGGTGCCGGAAAGAGCAATCCCATTGCTGATGATGTCCGGCCCGTTTGCCTCGACGGGTCGTATGTGAGCCGCCGCGACCTCAGCGCGCCCCATCCCATTGATGAGCTTGAGGCCGGTGACGGCGCAACGCTCATCGTAGGCGCGGAGGACGATACGGCGAAACACTCGGTCGCGCAGGATTCTCGATACCGTCACGCTCACACGGTCGCGCTGCTGCTCAACCGTGAACGGCACCTGCGGCTGGTCGTTAAGATCGAGCAATGGGAGGTCGCCGTCGCGCCGCGGCAGCAGAGGCGCGTTCTCTGCGAAACCAATCTCGCATATCCTATTGAAATCGTCGACGGAGATTGGGCGGACTGCGGACTGAGCGCGTCCTGAAATCCGTCCCTGCTCGTTAAGGACGCCGCGCTCTACTGGACCTGTCGGTCCGTTGAATGGGACTGGATTGGCAAAATCGAGATAGCTTCCGGGTTCAATCAAAGCGAGATACATCCCGGAAGTACCGGGATCGGGAATAACCTGCCGAACCCGAGCAATTGCAAAGTAACCGCGCGTTTCTACGACCTTGCTCGGTTCGTAATATACTATCCAATCGCCGATGCAGGCTTCAACGCGATGAAGATATTGACTGGGAAATTGGTACTGCTCAGCGGGGCTATCATCGTAGATCGAGTCCAATCGATGGATGAATACCCCAAATCCCATGACCTAAGCGGCGCTGCCTCTCCAAGAAACAACACTCAGCGATGCTGGACCAATAGCAGTCACCACCCTACTCCCACTCGATTGTTCTCAAGCACGATAACGCAACGATCTGTCGAGGCCAACCTTTCTGACAGCGACCTGCCCCGCGTCAGTCGCGCGATACCACCAGCCCTGCCAGCAGCGGCGCATACGCGGCGAGCCGGCGGGATACGAACTCCGTGAAGAGCCGCACGCGCTTGGTCTTGCGTGTCTCGCCCTGTGTGAGGAGCCAGACCGTTCCGTACATGTGCAACTCGCTGCCCGGCACCCTCGCCAGCAGCGGGTCGGCATCGCCGACGAAGCACGGCAGCGTCGTGATGCCGAGCCCTTGCCGGACCGCAACGATCTGCGCCCCGGCGTCCGTGACCCTGAATGGAACGCCCGTGGTGCGAACCTCACCCGCGCTGGCCCAGTCCGGGATGCCGTGAATGCTGATGACGATCCAGCGGATGGGATCAGGCGCGCCGGCACGCCACGCGGCCAGTCGATCCCTGGACATGTAGACGCCGCCGAACAGCTCGGGTCCCTTCATGCCGTGAAGATTTTGCGGCAGCGTTTTGCGATCGTAGACGACGCGGATCGCGACGTCGGCCTCCCGGTTGGTCAGATTTGCCAGCTCGCCGAACGACAGGATATCCATCTCGATATCGGGATGCAGACGCGCGAAATCGGCGAAATCAGGCATGAGCAAATGTGTCGCCATCGGCGGCGCCAGCGTCACCCGCAGACGCCCGCGCACGCTCTGGTCGCGCCCGAACACGCGCGTCTCCAGCTGGTGCGACGACGCTTCCATCTGGTCCGCGAATTCGAGGACCTCCTCGCCCGCAGCCGTCAGCCGGTAGCCCGAAGGCAGCTTTTCGAACATCTGGACCCCGAGGCGTTCCTCGAGCTGGGCGATGCGTCGCAGCACGGTCGCGTGGTTCACGCCGAGGTGCTCGGCGGCCGCCCGCACCGAGCCTCCCCGCGCGACGGCTAGAAAATAGCGAATATCGTCCCAGTCGATCATGGTGCAATCCCGCACCGCGCGGTGCGCCTTCCAAGTCCAATCGAACGCCTCGTACCGCAGTATGGGCGGTCATCATAGCCCCGTTCCGGCAGGCGCAGCCCCTTCCCAACGGCCCGACGTCGATCGTCGCCGCTGGCGTCAGTCGTCCGGCCGGATCGATTTCGCACCACCGATGTGCGCGTTTCCGCACTCAACGCCTGCCGCCGCCGGACCTATCTCGCGGGTCTCGGGGGCAGATGCTGTCCCGACACCACGACAGGAGAAATCATGGGAAAGCTTGACGGCAAGGTTGCGGTCATCACGGGCGGATCGAGCGGCATGGCGCTGGCGAGCGCCAGGCGGTTCGTTGAAGAAGGCGCTTATGTTTTCGTCACGGGCCGGAGGCAGGAGGCGCTCGACGACGCCGTCAAGTTGATTGGCCGGAACGTGACGGGCGTGCGCGGCGACGCGGCCAATCTCGACGACCTCGACCGCCTGTTCGAAACGGTCAAGCGGGACAAGGGCAGGATCGACGTCCTGTACGCGAGCGCCGGCATGGGCGAAGCCGTCCCACTGGGCGAGATCACCGAGCAGCATTTCGATGCAACCTTCGGCCTGAATACGCGCGGCACGCTGTTTACTGTGCAGAAGGCGTTGCCGCTGTTTCGCGATGGCGGATCGATCTTCATGACGGGGTCCGTTGCGTCGGTGAAAGGTTTTCCTGGTTACGGCGTGTATGCGGCGAGCAAGGCGGCGCTGCGCTCATTTGCACGCACGTGGCTCAACGAACTGAAGGGCAGGAATATCCGGGTGAACGTGCTGAGCCCGGGGCCGATCGCCACACCGATGCAGGATCAGGTTCTCACCGAGGAAGCGAAGCGGATGTTCGAATCCCTGATCCCCAGGGGAACGATGGGTCGTCCTGAGGAAATCGCGGCGGTCGCGCTGTTTCTTGCTTCAGACGATTCGAGCTTCGTGAATGGGGTGGAGTTGTCGGTCGACGGCGGCTTCTCGGCCATCTGAACGGCCCGGAAATCAATATCAACACGGATTGGAGAAATATTATGAGCTACGCAATCATAGGATTCGGCAAGATCGGTCAGGCCCTCGCCCATGCCTTCGCCCGTAAAAGCATCGCCGTAACGGTCGCGAGCCGCCGGCCGCCCGAGGCGTTGGCGCCGCAGGCCCGGGCGATTGGACCCACGGTCGTCGCCAAGTCGCTGCGGGAAGCACTGGAGGCCGACACGATCATCCTGGCGGTCCCGTTCGGGGAGCATCGCGAGGTTGCGAAGGCCCTGCCGAGCTGGAAAGGCAAGACGATCATCGACGCGACGAACGGGTTTGGAGAAGAGCTGGATGGTCTTCTGTCCTCCGCTGTCGTCGCGAAGGCGTTCACCGGCGCCAAGCTCGTGAAAGGTTTCAATCACCTGGGTGCGGCCACTCTGGCCACCGATCCGGTCGTCGAGGGCGGCCACCGCGTCGTCTTTCTCTCGAGCGACGACGACGACGCGATTGCTCCCGTGGCGGCGCTGGCCAAACAACTCGGGTTCGCACCCGTCAAGCTGGGAAAGCTCAACGAGGGTGGCGCGCTGGTGCACGCACGCGGCCGGGTTTGGGGCCCGCTCATCTTCCAGGATTTGTTCAGGAAGGAGCAGTAATCGGCGTATCGGCGCCGTTTCAGGAGCGGAGCGACGCCCGGCGAAGCGGGCGGATTACGCCTTGCGGCTAATCCGCCCTGCGCACTGGCCGTGACGACCGCAGGCGTGCCCTCTACCGCCGCATCGACAACCGCGGAGAACCTGGCCTTGGCATCGCGAATTCAATTTCGCGTATGGGCAAGCCTGGATTTTTATAGCTTCACACCGACGCTCGTCAGAAAGCTTCCCATACGGTTGTCAATTTCGGCCTTCGTCTCCGCCCACGCCGGGAACGACCGAAGAAGATTGTCGTGCCAGGCGATCAAGTTCGGATAGTCCTTGAACGGAAACTTTGCACGATCGACCTGGGAGAAAGGCGCCGCAATATCGATATCAGCAAAGGTCAACGCATCGCCAACCATGAACTTGCGGCCTTGAAGATGCTGGTCGAGGACCTTCGCTGCGGCGCGGATCTTACGCTCAGCGAACGCGATGAGGGACTCGTCCTTCGGCAAGCCCATGATCGTCTTGGCGACGCGCTCGTCGAAGAGAGTGGTCGTGAAGGTGCGCCACTGTTCGCCGGACCAGAACATCCACTGAAGCACCTGGAATTGCTCCTCCGGCGTGGTTCCGACCAGCGGCGAGTTCACCTTGCTGGCGAGATACAGATTGATCGCTGACGCTTCCCAGACAATGGTGTCCCCATCCTCCAGAACCGGAGTGAGACCGTTGGGATTGAGACGTGATTTGAACGCGTCGGTTTGGCTCTCGCCTTTGAAAAGGTCGACGTTCACGCGATCGAGTTCAATGCCCATGATCTTCGCAGCCGTGGTCACGCGACGCAAGCTGCCCGAGCCCGCATCACCATAGATCTTGATTGCCATCACTCTTCCTTTCAGCACGGCCCCCTGAGCTGGCGGCCGAACGCCGAGTCGCATATTCATTTTGCAAATGAAATTGACGCCTATAGAATGCCATCTATTCCGGAGAGGAATGGACTGAGGATTGTATGCGCGGCGGGGCGTGTCCGGAAAAAATTGATGGATAAGCTGGACGCGATACGGATGTTCGTGCGCGTCGTCGAAAGCGGAAGCTTTTCGCAGGCGGCGCGTGACCTCAACGTCAGCCAGCCGACCGTCAGCAAGCAGCTCGCTGCGCTCGAAGCGCGGCTCGGGACGCAACTCCTCGCGAGAAATTCCCGTGCCCTTGCCGTGACGCCGGCAGGACAGGACTATTACGAGGCCACCGTCCGTATCCTTCAGGATATCGACTCGCTCGAAGAGAGAGTCCTTGAGGGGCAGTCCGCCCCTTCAGGGCTGGTCCGCGTGACCCTCTCGCCAGCCTTCGGGAGGATGTTCGTTATTCCCCGGCTATCGGATTTCAGGAACCGTTTCCCCGACGTCGCGATTGAGATGGAAGTCTCCGGGCGACACGTTGACCTCATCGAGGAAGGGATAGACGTCGCGATCCGTATCGGTCGGCTTTCGGATTCAGCACTCGTCGCCCGGCGCATCGGCGACATGCGGATGATAACCGTGGCCTCTGCCAGCTATCTTGCCCAACACGGCGCGCCGCAAACGCTAGGCGAACTGCGCAACCACCAGCGCATCAGCTATGTCTACCAGGGCGATATCATTGGGTGGGGTTTCCACGTAGACGGCGGGCAGGTCACGGTCGATGGTGGGGGAGCGTTCCGCACGAATGACGCCGAGCATGTCCGCGGCGCGGTTCTCGCGGGCCTCGGCATTGCCCATCACGCGAGTTGGTTGTTCACGGATGTGCTGGCGTCGGGCGAGGTCGTACGCATTCTGGACCAGCATGCGCCGCCGCCCTTCCCGATCAACGCAGTGACCGCTGCCGGCCGGCGCATGCCGTCCCGGGTGCGGCATTTCATCGATTTCCTCGCCGCGATTTGCGCCGAGGAGCCGGAATTAAGGGTCGGCGAAGGCTAAAGCGGCAGGGAGTGGACGGCGTGACCGGACAGTGCACCAAAGTTGAGACTGGTTTTGCGCACTGTCACCATAACCGAGCCGGATCACTTTTTTGTCGTGCCCTCAGATGGCAGCTGTGCCGACCCGCCGATTTTCGTCGAGACCACGTAGACGTCGACGCCGCTCATCGAGCATTCCACGCTTGATGCCTGGTTTTTCGTGATGACCTCGATCGTCTTGCCATCCTTGGTGTGAAAGGTGATGTCGTAAACCTGCTGGTAGAGGTCTTTGCCGATCTTTTCGGATGCGAGACGAACGGCCTTGGTCTGCGCCTCGATTACCGATGGGATGTCAATCAGGCCGGCGTTCTTGAGGTGCACGAGGGCCATGTTCGTGGGCCAACTCGCGCAATCCGGAGACTTCGCCAGAGCCACCGCAGCAGGCATCGCAAATATTGCGGCCACCACCACTTTCATCGCGGCGCGCATCAATGCACCACCTTGATGGTGTGGTTGCCACTTTCACAGATCTGCTTGCGCCTGTTGATGGGCAGGACGGCAACGCCGTCGCGGTCGCCGCGCTTGCAAAGCCTCTCGAAAGGCTCGAGCTTCTGAAGTCCCGTATCGGTCAACAAGGCATTCTCCGTTCGGTTCGCCGCCAGATACCATCATGGAGCATGATGGTACAGAACCGACCGAAACGGAGCCCCTAAAAGCGCGCCTTCGACACTCAGTCTCTAAAAACTATTCCCACTCAATCGTCCCAGGCGGCTTGCTCGTCACGTCGTACACCACCCGGTTCACGCCCTTCACCTCGTTGATGATGCGGGTGGCGGTCTCGCCGAGAAACTTCATGTCGAACTGGTAAAAGTCCGCGGTCATGCCGTCGGTGGAGGTGACGGCGCGCAGGCCCACGACGAAGTCGTAGGTGCGGCCGTCGCCCATGACGCCGACGGTCTTCACCGGGAGCAGCACGGCAAAGGCCTGCCAGATGTCGTCGTAGAGGCCGTGCTTGCGGATCTGGTCGATGTAGACGGCATCGGCCTTGCGCAGGATGTCGAGTTTTTCGCGGGTGATGTCGCCGGGGCAGCGGATGGCGAGGCCGGGGCCCGGGAATGGGTGGCGGCCGACGAAGATTTCGGGCAGGCCGAGCTCGCGGCCGAGCTTGCGCACTTCGTCCTTGAACAGCTCGCGCAGGGGCTCGACCAGCTTCATGTTCATGCGCTCAGGAAGACCGCCGACATTGTGGTGCGACTTGATCGTCACCGAGGGGCCGCCGGTGAACGAGACGCTCTCGATCACGTCGGGATAGAGCGTGCCTTGGGCGAGGAAGTCGGCGCCGCCGATCTTCTTGGCCTCCGCCTCGAACACCTCGATGAAGAGGCGACCGATGGTCTTGCGCTTGGTCTCGGGATCGGTGACGCCTTCGAGCTCACCGAGAAATTGCTTCGAGGCATCCACGTGCACGAGCGGGATGTTGTAGTGGTGGCGGAACAGGTCGACCACGGTCTTGGCTTCATCGAGACGCAGCATGCCGTGATCGACGAACACGCAGGTGAGCTGCTCGCCGATCGCTTCGTGGATCAGCACGGCTGCGACCGCGGAATCGACTCCGCCGGAGAGGCCGCAGAGCACCCTGCCCTTGCCGACCTGGGCGCGAATTTTGGCGATCTCCTCCTCGCGGAAGGCGCGCATGGTCCAGTCGCCGGACAGGCCTGCGATCTTGCGAACGAAGTTGCGGATCAGTTTGGCGCCGTCGGGCGTGTGCACCACTTCGGGGTGGAACATCAGTCCGTAATATTTGCGCGTCTCGTCCTGGATGATCGCGAACGGCGCGTTCGGCGACGTGCCGGCCACCGAGAAGCCCGGCGGCATTTTTGTAATGCGGTCGCCATGGCTCATCCAGACCTGGTTCTTGCCGCCTGGCGACCAGACGTCCTCGAACAGCTTGCTCGGCGCCTTCACCTCGACATCGGCGCGGCCGAATTCGCGGTGATGGCCGCCCTCGACGGTGCCGCCGAGCTGCTCCGCCATGGCCATCTGGCCGTAGCAGATGCCCATCACCGGCACGCCGGAATCGAAGATCGCTTGCGGCGCGCGGGGCGAGCCCGCTTCATGCACCGACTCAGGCCCGCCGGAGAGAATCACCGCCTTCGGCTTCATCTCGTTGAAGGCTTGTTCGGCCTTGTTGAACGGGACGATCTCGCAATAGACGCCGTCCTCGCGCACGCGACGCGCAATGAGCTGCGTCACCTGGCTACCGAAGTCGACGATGAGAATCTTGTCATGCGCCGAGGCCACGGAGGGCGTCGACGCGGAGCGGTCGGTCTGTGCTGCTGTCATGGCAAGCAAATACGCGACGGGGACTTTTCCCGCAACCGCGCGCGCCGCGGGCCCACATTCTTCTTTGGGCATGGACAAATCAATATAGGTAAGTATTATTGACCTAATATGGCCCATCACTCACCAAGGGCCGAACAGGGAGAACGTCATGCCATACCATCATCAGCCGTCGAATCTCGCCGCACTCGGCCGCACCTGGGTCGAGGCCTGGAACGCGCGCGACCTCGAACGGGTGCTCACGCTCTATGACGAGGACGTCGTGATGACGTCGGACCGCATCCCAGCGATGGGGTTCGATGAAAGCGGGACCGTGCGCGGCAAGGATGCGTTGCGCGCCTATTGGGGCAAGGCGCTCGCGCTGTTGCCGAACCTGCATTTCTCGCTGATCGAATTGTTCGTCAGCCCTGATAGCGTGGTGGTGTTCTACGAGAACGAGCGGGGAAAGCGGATCTGCGAATATCTGCGGGTGAATGCGGCCGGAAAGATCGTGCAGGGATCGGCGAATCATCCGGTGCACTAGCCTGTCCCCCGTCATTGCGAGCGTAGCGAAGCAATCCAGAATCTGTCCGCGGAGATAGTCTGGATTGCTTCGTCGCAAGGGCTCCTCGCAATGACGGAGACTGTGGCGAGCACATACGCTAACAACACCGGCGCCGGCTCTGACACAGGATTCCAGATGAAGCTCCCCACCTCCCCCTTCACCGTCACCGACTGGAGCAAGGTCGAGCCGACCATCCATCCCGGCGAGACCGGGCAGGCGCAGTGGCGCACGCTCGACATCGGCGATCTCCGGGTGCGGATGGTCGAGTATACGCCGGGCTATCTCGCCGACCATTGGTGCGACCGCGGCCACGTGCTGTACGTGCTGCAGGGCGAGCTCGACAGCGAGCTGCGCGACGGCCGCAAGTTCAAGCTCACGGCGGGGATGAGCTACCAGGTCTCGGATTTCGGCGACGCAGCGCACCGGTCCTCGACCGCGACGGGGGCGACGCTGTTTATCGTCGATTGAGCGCCCCGGAAGGGTTAATTTGCACCGCAAAATAGCAAAATTCGGGGACATCCCGAGCGGCGGGTGGTGCCTTGAAGTGGCCCCAAAATCTCGCTATATTGTGATCATCGATACTTGGCCGAACGACTGGGCCGCTTCGCTTCGTTGCTGACGGGCGCGCACGCTTCAGATGATTTCTCCAACATCGACTGATCAGGATTATGGGCGCAATAGTGCGTACCGGTCCGCGTGTTAACTTCTTAAGCAAAGGAAATTCCCATGGCTATGGGCACCGTGAAGTGGTTCAACAATCAAAAGGGTTTTGGTTTCATTCAGCCGGATGACGGCGACAAGGACGTGTTCGTGCACATCAGCGCCGTCGAGCGCGCTGGCCTCTCGACCCTCAACGAAGGTCAGAAGGTCTCGTTCGACATCGTCGCCGATCGTCGCAGCGGCAAGTCCTCGGCTGACAATCTCCGCGTCGGCTAACGCCAGCGCACCGTTCTGACCACGGACGTACCGGCAGAACGTAGAGCTAGAAAACCCCGCGACCGGGTTCCGGTTCGCGGGGTTTTTGTTTTGGGGGCCGCCGCACCGGCGGTGACGGGGGTGGGTTATGCCTTCTTCAGCACCGAGACGAAGAACCCGTCCGTGCCCGTCCGCCGCGGCGTCATCAGCCAGCCTTCCGGCGATTGCAGCGCGGCTTGCGCAAACTCCTCCGCCTTGTCCCAGAGCACGCTCGCGGTCTGCTCGGGCGGCACCACCGCGAACTCGGGATGGCGGGAGGTGAACGCCCTCACCTGCTCGCCGTTCTCCTCGGAAAGCACCGAGCAGGTGATGTAGGCGATGCGGCCACCGGCCTTGAGCAGCGGCACCGCGCGCTCGAGCACCTCGGTCTGGTCCCGCAGGCGAATCTCCAGCGCGCCCGGGCGCATGCGCCATTTGGCATCGGGGTTGCGGCGCCAGGTTCCGGTTCCGGTGCAGGGCGCGTCGATCACGACGAGGTCGGCGGTGGCGCTGATCTCGGCCAGCGGATCGACCTCGCCCTTGGGAGTGCGCACATCGGCATTGTGGACGCCGGCGCGCGACAGGCGTTCGTGGATAGGCGCAAGCTGCCGCTTGTCGCTGTCGGTCGCGATCAGCCGGCCCTTGCCCTGCATCATCGCGGCGAGCGCCAGCGTCTTGCCGCCGGCCCCCGCACAGAGATCGATCACCTGCTCGCCGGGTTTTGCCGCGGTCAAGGCAGCCGCAAGCTGCGACCCCTCATCCTGCACTTCAATGGCGCCCTTGATGAAATCCTCTTCGGCCTGGATGCCGGGGTTGCGCGCATCGGCCGAAAGCTCGATCCGCAGGCCGGTTGCGGACCACTGCGTCGGTTTCGCATGAAGATGAGCAAGCGCCCCCAGCGCCTTGTCGCGATTGGATTTTAGCGTGTTGACGCGCAGGTCGAGCGGCGCCCGGCTCGCCATCGCGGCCGCCTCCGCGACGCGCTCGTCGCCGAACGCTTTTGCCAAATACGGATCCAGCCATTCCGGATAGTCGCCGGCGATCGCGGCCGGGGCACCTTCAAGGGACCGCGAGGCGAGCGCGGCCTGCTCGGCCTCGGTCAACGGCGCGGGGGCAAAGCGGCTGCCGTCGCACAGCGCGGCCATCGTGGCCGTATCCATGTTGCGCTCGAGGCGAAGCATGCCGATCAGCCGCGACCGCGCGGTATCCGAATCCATCAGGTAGGCGCTCGAGGCATAGCGGCGCAGCACGTCCCAGACGAGACCGGCAATGGCGGCGCGGTCGCCGGAGCCGGCGAAGCGGTGCGCGGTGCCCCACTCCTTCAGCGCCTTGGCCGCGGGCACGCGGTCCTTCTCGATGGTGTCGATCAGTTCGATGGCTGCGGACAGCCGGGCAGCGGGAGTCATTTGAATCTTTCAGATCAAATCCGACGGCTAACCGTCAGATCAACAAGAGCATCTTCAGTGCGAAGTAGATCCACATCGCGAGCAGCACGAGCACGCCGGCGAGCCAGATCGTGGAGCGGCGGCCGAGATTGTTGGAGGAGACGAAGATTCCGGCATGGACGAAGCGCGTCACCACGAACACCCAGGACATCAGCACGATGAAGAGATCGGCATGGCGCAACGGGAGCGCCAGCGCGATCAGGACATAGAACAGCACCGGCAGTTCGAACTGGTTGCGGTAGCAATTGGCGAATTGTGTGGCCCCCTTCGGCCAGTTGGGCTCGCCCAGCGCAATGTCACGACTCTTGGTCTCGCCGGAGACGAGCGCGCGCCGGCGTCCCATCGCCATGGCGATCAGGAGCGCGAAGGTGAGACCGACCTGCACGAAGACCGGCAGCAAAACCATTTGAACGGACATCGGAATTCCCGGGGTTGTCCCATCCGGCGGAAGCCACAGCTAGCGTCCATTAGCCGTCACCGCTGGTCCTGACAATCAACGAGTTGAACCGGCGTTCCCGATGAGGCGACCAACTGTCGACAGTTAAAGCGATTTTGCCCCTTGGGGCGCGCAAGGCGAGAGACCGCCATGAACACCCTCTTCAGCCAGTTCGCCAGCCTGACCGGCGCGTTGACCGAGTCCGCCGATGGCCAGTTCGGCATCCTGATGTCGGCGCTGGCAGGCATCGCGACGGCGCTTGCGGTGGCGCTGGCGATGACGGTCTACTTCCGAATGAGCTATCGGACCTGGCGCGATGTCCTCAGGCACGGCCTCGCTGCGCTCGCCGCCCTCGCTCTGTTCGCCTTTGCCGCCTACGACATGCGCCATGCCGCGCTGGCCTATCTCGGCCTCAATCCGTCAAAACCCGCGGTCGAGTTCGAGATCCGCATGCCCAGGGAGACCTTGGCGGCGGCGTCCGACACCCAGATCGAGCTGCATACCGACCGAAACCAGACGCTGGCACTGGTCGAGGGCGTGCGGGAGCTCGGTGATGGCCGCTCCGTGCTGCGTGGCGCGGTGGCGCTCAACCACCGCACCGCGGACCGCGTGCTGGTCGTGAACCTGCCCGGCAAAGGCACCTTCGAATTCCGCCTCCGCCTGCCCGCCGAGCCGCATCGCTCCGAGCAGCTCGGCCCTCAGTTCGGCCCTTGGCACCTCGCCGACCGCATCGCCTCGCCACTGGCGAGCCCGGTCGCGCCGCAGGACGCCTACATGATCCGCTATCGCGTGCTTTAACCTTGTTCGATCGGGCCAAGATGGGCGGCGAGGATTAGCGCTGCCCGTCGCTGCTCAAGCGACGCTTTTGAGATCCTGCTGGATCGCGGCAAGCAAGGACTGCAGCGCGTCGCTGTTCACTGGCTTAGCCCCGGTGTTGGCAGGCGCAGCATTGGCAGGCCGCGTGGCTTTGACCGGACGCTTGGGGAACGGCGGCATAGGCGTGGGTATCGCGGATTGCGCCAACGCGCCGGCGTCCTCGGTGTGAACGAACTTGCCATGGATGACGTCGTCGCGACGGCCCATGACAAACATCGTCGCCCAATAACCGGCGGCCACAAGAATTACGCAGAAAACAACAAGCTCTAACATCATCGCACCTGAAATATGCGCAATGATTCAATGCCTTCGCGGGCCCGTCAATGAACCAACGGTCACACCTGCGGCTTTTACGGGCGGGTGTGGCCGATCGGTCACTCTTTGTTAACCATACCCGGCCCCTGAGCGGGCCGAGAGCGGCCGGTCAAGCCGTGTCCGGCCCAACCCGCACCAGCTGCTTGCCGAAATTGGCCCCCTTCAGAAGCCCCATGAAGGCTTCGGGCGCGCTCTCCAGGCCCTCGGTGACGAACTCCTTGTACTTGACCTTGCCTTCGCGGACCCAGCCGGACATGTCGCGCAGGAAGTCGCCATGGCGGGAGGCGAAGTCGGAGACGATGAAGCCGCGGAAGGTCAGCCGCTTGGTCAGCGTCGCGCGCATCATGCTGGCGGCCCATTTCGGCGGCTTCGCTTCAGTGTCGTTGTAATGGGCGATGAGGCCGCAGACCGGCACGCGCGCAAACGCATTGAGCAGCGGGAACACCGCCTCGAACACGGCGCCGCCGACATTCTCGAAATAGACGTCGATGCCCTTCGGGCAGGCGTCCTTCAGCTTCGCCGCCAGATCGGGATCGCGGTGATCGATGCAGGCATCGAAACCGAGCTCCTTCACGACGTAATCGCATTTGTCCTTGCCGCCGGCGATTCCAACCGCGCGTGCGCCCTTGATCTTCGCGATCTGTCCCACGGCCGAACCGACCGCACCGGAGGCACCGGCGACGACGACGGTCTCGCCTGCTTGCGGCTTGCCGATATCGAGCAGGCCCGTATAGGCCGTCATGCCGGGCATGCCGAGCACGCCGACGGCCGTCGAGATCGGCGCGAGCTTCGGGTCGATCTTGTTCAGCCCCTTGCCGTCGGAGATCGCGTGCGTCTGCCAGCCCGCGCGCGAGAGCACGATGTCGCCCTTGGCGAAGTTCGGATTGTTGGAGGCTGCGACCTCACAGACCGTACCGGCTTCCATCACACCACCGACGGGCACCGGCGTCGCGTAGGACGGACCGTCGCTCATGCGCCCGCGCATGTAGGGATCGAGCGAGAGCCAGATCGTGCGCAGCAGGACTTCGCCTGCGGCAGGCGCAGGAACCGCGAATTCCTCGATGCGGAAATCGGACGGCTTTGGCTCGCCGACGGGACGCGCGGCGAGAACGATGCGTTTGCCTTGGGACATGATGGCTTCCTCCAATTTTCTGTCATTGCGAGCGAAGCGAAGCAATCCAGTCTCGTCAACACAAAAGGGCTGGATTGCTTCGTCGCACCAGCGCAAAATTGCTTCTCAATTTTGTCGCGGGCTCCTCGCAATGACGAGCTTTTGGCACGCGCACGCGACACACTCGCCGTCATCGTCCGCGAAGGCGGACGATCCAGTACTCCGAGACGGTTATGATTGAGCCGAAAGGCCGCGACGTACTGGATGCCCCGCCTTCGCGGGGCATGACACCGTCATTTGGGCAAGCGCGCGAATTCCAACGCGCAGCCGGAGACTAACCCCCGCCCGGATAGTTCGGCGCCTCGCGCGTGATGGTGACGTCGTGGACGTGGCTTTCGCGCAGGCCCGCGCCGGTGATGCGGACGAACTGGGCCTTGTCGTGCAGGTCCTTCATGTCCTTCGCACCAACATACCCCATCGCGGCGCGCAGGCCGCCGGCGAGCTGGTGCATGACGTTGCCGACCGGACCCTTGTAAGGCACCTGGCCCTCGATGCCTTCGGGCACGAGCTTGAGCGTGTCCTTGATGTCCTGCTGGAAGTAGCGGTCAGCCGAGCCGCGCGCCATCGCGCCCACCGAACCCATGCCGCGATAGGCCTTGTAGGAGCGGCCCTGCCACAAGAACACTTCGCCGGGCGTCTCGTCGGTGCCGGCGAGCAGCGAGCCGACCATCGCGATGTCGGCACCGGCAGCGAGCGCTTTGGCGAGGTCACCGGAGAACTTGATACCGCCGTCAGCGATGACGGGGATGTCGGACTTCTTCGCCGCCTCGACCGCATCCATGATCGCGGTGAGCTGGGGAACGCCGACGCCTGCAACGATCCGCGTGGTGCAGATCGAGCCCGGGCCGATACCGACCTTGATGCAGTCCGCGCCTGCATCGATCAGCGCCTGCGCACCCTCTGAGGTCGCGACGTTGCCGGCAACGACCTGCACCGAGTTGGAGAGACGCTTGATGCGGTTGACCGCATGGAGCACGTGACGGGAATGGCCGTGCGCGGTGTCGACCACGACGAGATCGACCCCCGCGTCGATCAGCCGCTCGGTGCGCTCGAAGCCGCTGTCACCGACCGTGGTGGCGGCAGCGACCCGGAGGCGGCCCTGCGCGTCCTTGCAGGCCAGCGGATGGGCGACCGCCTTCTCCATGTCCTTTACGGTGACCAGGCCGACGCAGCGATATTGCTCGTCGACCACGAGCAGCTTCTCGATGCGGTGCTGGTGCAGCATCCGCCGCGCCTCGTCCTGGCTGACATTCTCGCGCACCGTGACGAGACCTTCATGCGTCATCAGCTCGGAGATTTTTTGCTGGCGGTCGGTGGCGAAGCGGACGTCGCGGTTGGTGAGGATGCCGACCAGCTTGCCCGGCGTGGACTTGCCCGCACCGGTGACGACGGGAATGCCGGAGATGCCGTGATCGCTCATCAGCTTGAGCGCGTCGTCCAGCGTGGCATCGGGGCTGATGGTGAGCGGATTCACCACCATGCCCGACTCGTAGCGCTTGACCTGCCGCACCTGGGCGGCCTGCCCTTCGGGATCGAAATTGCGGTGGATGACGCCGATGCCGCCGGCCTGCGCCATGGCGATCGCCATGCGGGCTTCGGTGACCGTGTCCATGGCGGAAGCCATGATCGGAATGTTGAGCGGAATGGCGCGGGTGACGCGGGAGCGGATGTCGACCTCGCCCGGCATGACGTCCGACAGGCCCGGCTTCAGCAGCACGTCGTCGAACGTAAGGGCTTCGCGAATGCCTTGTTGCACCGTGGCCATGTGCCAACTCCTTCCGCGGCCCTGCCGCAAATAGCTATGGATGAGCGCCGCCCTCGGCGTACCTTGCGGCAACGCCGGAGAATCGGAGCCCATCGGTGGGGTTGACGCGGGTCGATAGCACGGGCGGGCGACGAATCAAAGCAATTCGGACCGCCGGCCAGCCATGCACAGGCTTTTTAGGCAAATTCAGCCGGGATAACCGGCGGCAGCTCGTGCCGGCGGACGGCGTCCACGCCCCTCCTGTGCCGGCAGATCATCACGTTCTTCTACGCAGGACGCACCCCACCCTGGGGTCACGCAGGATTTAGGTGCCATGCGTGGATCCGCAATGGTCGCGGCCCAGTGGCGGTGATAAGCCGCAATTCTCGCCCTTCCTTCTGATTTCCATTACCACCCCCGTCATGGTCGACAAGCAACGCATCATTCCGCTGATCGTGGCCACCGCTCTCTTCATGGAGAACATGGACTCGACGGTGATCGCCACGTCGCTGCCCGCGATCGCGGCCGACATCGGCACGAGCCCATTGACGCTCAAGCTCGCGATCACCTCCTATCTGCTGTCGCTTGCGGTGTTCATCCCGGCGAGCGGCTGGACCGCCGACCGGTTCGGCGCGCGCATGGTGTTTGCGATTGCCGTCGGCGTGTTCATGGTCGGCTCGGTCGGCTGCGCGCTCTCGACATCGGTCACCGACTTCGTGTTCGCCCGCATCCTGCAAGGCATGGGCGGGGCAATGATGACGCCGGTCGGGCGCCTCGTGCTGCTGCGGTCGGTCGACAAGAGCGCGCTGGTCAACGCCATGGCGTGGGTGACGGTCCCTGCCCTGATCGGACCCGTGATCGGGCCGCCGCTCGGCGGCTTCATCACCACCTATGCGTCGTGGCACTGGATCTTCCTGATCAACATCCCGATCGGGCTGCTCGGCATCTTCATGGCCTTGCGCTTCATCGATCCTATCAAAAGCGAGGAACGAGAGCCGTTCGACCTCTACGGCATGGTACTCGCGGGCCTCGGGCTCGCCGGCATTGCGTTCGGGCTGTCGGTTGCCGGACTCAATCTGCTGCCGTGGAGCACGGTTGCCGCCCTGGTCGCCGGAGGATCGATCTCGATGACGCTGTATGTCATTCACGCGCGACGAACCGGATCGCCGGTGCTGGACTTCACGCTGCTGAGGCTGCCGACACTGCGCGCGGCCATTTTCGGCGGCTTCATGTTCCGGCTCGGCATCGGCGCGCTGCCGTTCCTGTTGCCGCTGCTGATGCAGATCGGCTTCGGCCTCTCGCCGTTCAAGTCCGGACTCGTCACGTTTGGCTCCTCGCTCGGCGCCATGGGCATGAAGGCGCTGGCTGCGCGCATCATCCGCGCCTTCGGCTTCCGCAACCTGATGACGGTAAACGCGATCATCAGTGCCGTCTTTCTCGCCGCCTGCGCCCTCTTCACGGTGACGACGCCGCTGCTGATCATCATGATCATCCTGGTGGTTGGCGGCTTCTTCCGTTCGCTCGAGTTCACCGCGATCAACACGGTGGCCTATGCCGAGGTCGAGCAGGCGCAGATGAGCCGCGCCACCACGCTCGTCAGCGTCAACCAGCAGCTCGCGGTCTCGGCCGGCGTCGCCGTCGGCGCCGCGTCGGTGGAGACGACGATGTGGCTCAGCCATGTCAGCGAGCTCAATGCCACCGTGTTCGCGCCCGCCTTCGTCGCCATCGCGCTGACCTCGGCGGCGTCGAGCTGGTTCTTCTGGCAGATGCCCGCCGATGCCGGCCACGAAGTCTCCGGCCGCAAGGCCGTGGAGATCGCGAGCCGTAAGGGTGCCGGCAAGGGCGCGGCCAAGGCGGCCGTCAAGGCGGCGACCGAGGATACGCAGGACGTGCGGGATCAGCGGCTGGGGTAGCCTCTCTTCTCGTCATTGCGAGCGCAGCGAAGCAATCCAGAATCCCTCCGCGGAGACAGTCTGGATTGCTTCGTCGCAAGAGCTCCTCGCAATGACGGAATTCGCGGCTACTGCGTCGCCCCGCCCCGAAATCCCGTCGCGAGAACGTAGCGCTCCGAGGAATCCGCACGGCTCGCGGCGGGCTTCACATGACGCACCATGGCAAAATCGCGCTTGAGCTGGGCGAGCAGCTCGGCGTCGGCGCCGCTCTGGAACGCCTTTGCCAGGAAGGTCCCACCCGGTTTCAGCACGTCGCAGGCGAACGCGGCGGCGGTCTCGATCAGGCCGACGATACGAAGCTGGTCGGTCTTGCGGTGACCGGTGGTGTTGGCAGCCATGTCGGACATCACGATGTCGGCGCCGCCGTCGAGCATCGCCTTGAGCTTGTCCGGCGCGTCATTGTCCATGAAGTCGAGCTGCGCGAACTCGACCCCGGCAATCTCGGGGATTTCCAGCAGGTCGATCGCGATGACCTTGCCCTTGCCGTCGACCGAGCCGACGCGCTTGGCGGCGATCTGGCTCCAGCCGCCCGGCGCCGCACCGAGATCGACCACCGCCATGCCGTGCTTGAGCAGCCGGTATTTGTCGTCGATCTCGAGCAGCTTGAACGCGGCGCGCGAGCGATAGCCCAGCGCCTTCGCCTTCACCACATAGGGGTCGTTGAGCTGCCGCTCCAGCCAGAGCTTCGACGACAATTTGCGCTTGCCGTGGGTCTTGACCTGGACGTGCAAGCGGCCGGTGGTGTCCTTGGCCATCTCACCAGCTCCTGAGCGCGCCGTCTTCGCGCATCATTTCGACCAGCATGCCTTCGCGCAGGCCCCGGTCGGCGACGCGCAGGCGTGGCAGCGGAAAGGCGCGGCGGATCGCGTCGAGGATGGCGCAGCCGGCCAGCACGAGATCGGCGCGCTCGACGCTGATGCAGCTGTTCGCCGCACGCTCCTCGTAGCTCATGCCGAGCAGCTTGTTGATGGTCGCGGTGACGTCGGTGTCGTTCATCCAGACGCTATCGATGCGGCGGCGGTCGTAGCGCGCGAGATTGAGATGGATGCCGGCGAGCGTCGTCACAGTGCCTGAGGTGCCGAGCAGATGCATGTCGGCGAGATCGCCGCCATGCTGTTCGGCGAACGGCGCGATGTGATGGGCCACCTCGCGCTCCATCGCGGCGTAGATCTCCGGCGTCACGTCGCGGCCCCCGAACTGCTCGGCAAGGGTGACCACACCGAATGGAATCGACATCCAGGCTTTGATGCGCGGCTCCGGATTTGCGGCGTCGCGCTCGATCCGCACCAGCTCGGTCGAGCCGCCGCCGATGTCGAACAGGATCGCGCCGCGGCCCCTGGGGTCGACCAGCGGCGAGCAGCCGAGCACCGCGAGCGCCGCCTCGGTCTGGCGGTCGATCACCTCGAGCTCGATCCCGGTCTCGGCAGCGACGCGGCTGCGAAAGCCTTCGGCGTTCGAGGCGGCGCGGCAGGCTTCGGTGGCGATCAGCCGCAACCGCCGCGCCTTGCGCAGGTTGATCTTGTCTCGGCAGATGCCGAGCGCCACGATGGCGCGCTCGATCGCGGCCTCGCTGATGCACCCGGTTGCGGAGACGCCCTCGCCCAGCCGGATGATGCGCGAGAAGGAATCGACCACCCGAAAGCCGTCGTGGGTCGGACAGGCGATCAGGAGCCTGCAATTGTTGGTGCCGAGGTCGAGCGCCGCGTAGACGCCGGTTCCCGGCGCTTGCGCGCCGACGGCCGGTTCAGTGGCGAACGCCGCCGCCATCGACCCCAGCTCACCGTGCGGCGCAAGGCCGTCGCGGAGCCGCGTGTGGTCATTCATACAAACTGTCTTTCCGCGGCCGGTTGGGCCGATCTGGAATTGCTTTTTCGCCTGAAACCTTAGCAGCGCGCCAATCCTGCGCAACAACGCATCACATGGGACCATGCCCATTCGTGCGTTGTCGTGAACGGGCCGGTGGGTTATTTTTGAAGGGTCCGGTCCCCCAGGCGCCCCCCAAACCGCGCATTTGCCGGCTTTTCAGGTCAATTCCATGCAAGAACACACCAAATCCTCCACGCTCGAAAACGCTATTGCACTGCAAAAATATGGCGTCGGGCAGCCGGTCCGTCGCAAGGAGGACGACACGCTGGTGCGCGGCAAGGGCCGCTACACCGACGATTTCAACCTGCCCGGCCAGGCCCATGCCGCGATCGTCCGCTCGACCCATGCCCACGGCGTCATTCGCGGCATCAACATCGACGCCGCCAGGGCGATGCCGGGCGTGCTGGGGGTGTGGACCGGCAAAGACCTCGATGCGGCCGGCTACGGCCCCTTCACCTGCGGCCTGCCGCTGAAGAGCCGTGACGGCTCGCCCCTGCTCCAGACCAACCGCCAGCCGCTCGCAACCGACAAGGTCCGCTTCGTCGGCGATCCCGTCGCCTTCGTGGTGGCGGAGACGCTGGCCCAGGCGCGCGACGCGGCCGAGGCGATCGAGCTCGATATCGAGCCGCTGCCGGCGGTGACCGACCCTGAAGACGCCGCAAAAGCCGGCGCGCCGCAACTCTACGACCACATCCCGAACAATGTCGCGCTCGACTACCACTATGGCGACATCGAGAAGGTCAACGCCGCCTTCGCCAGCGCCGCTCACGTGACCAGGGTCGACATCGAAAACACCCGTGTCGCCGTGGTCTCGATGGAGCCGCGCGTTGGCCTTGCCTCCTACGACAACACGACCGAGCGCTACACCATCCAGATGCCGACACAAGGCGTCGCCGGCAACCGCGCCAATCTCGCCAAAAACCTGAAGGTTTCGAACGAGAAGGTGCGCATCCTCACCGCCAATGTCGGCGGCTCCTTCGGCATGAAGAACGTCAACTATCCCGAGTACATGTGCATCCTGTACGCGGCCAAGGAATTGGGACGGCCGGTGAAATGGCTGGACGAACGCTCGACCAGCTTCTTGTCCGACAGCCACGGCCGTGCGCAGAAGATTCACGCCGAGCTCGCGCTGGACGCCGAGGGGCATTTCCTCGCCGCCAAGCTCTCGGGCTACGGCAATCTCGGTGCCTACATCACCGGCGTTGCGCCCAGTCCGCTCTCGCTCAACACCAGCAAGAACTTTTCCAGCGTCTATCGCACACCGTTGATGGCCGTCGACATCAAGACGGTGCTGACCAACACCACGCTGATGGGCGCCTATCGCGGCGCCGGCCGGCCCGAGGCGAACTATTACATGGAGCGGCTGATCGACCGCGCCGCCGACGAGATGGGCATCAACCGGCTGACCTTGCGCAAACGCAACTTCATCAAGCAGAACCAGATGCCATTCGCCGCGTCCTCCGGCGTCACCTATGACAGCGGCGACTTCCAGGCTGTCTTCAACAAGGCGCTCGAAATCTCCGACCACGAGAATTTTGCCAAGCGCAAGAAGGAGAGCAAGAAGTCCGGCAAGCTGCGCGGCATCGCCGTCGGCTCTTATCTGGAGGTGACCGCACCTCCCGGCGTCGAACTCGGCAAGATCGTGTTCGATCCCGATGGCTCCGTGCAGCTCATCACCGGTACGCTTGATTACGGTCAGGGCCACGCATCCGCATTCGCGCAGGTACTCTGCCAACAGCTCGGCGTGCCCTTCGACAGCGTCAAGCTGGTGCAGGGCGACAGCGATATCGTCCACACCGGCAATGGCACCGGCGGCTCGCGCTCGATTACCGCGACCGGCATGGCGATCGTGGGCGCCGCCAAGCTTGTGATCGAGAAGGGCAAGCGCGCCGCCGCGCATATGTTGGAGGCGTCCGAAGCCGACATCGAATTCGAAGGCGGCAGTTTCACCATCGCCGGCACCGACCGCAGCATCGACATCATGGAGCTCGCCAAGCGCCTGCATGACAGCAAGATGCCAGAGGGCGTGCCCGACAGCCTCGACGTCGATCACACCAGCGAACCGGTGCCGTCGGCCTTCCCGAACGGCTGCCATGTCGCCGAGGTCGAGATCGACCCTGAGACCGGCGTCGTGCAGATCGTGCGCTACAGCGCGGTCAACGATTTCGGCACGGTGATCAATCCGCTGCTGGTCGCGGGCCAGCTCCATGGCGGCGTCGTCCAGGGCATCGGCCAGGCGCTGATGGAGCACGTCCGCTACGACGAGAGCGGCCAGCCGATCACGGGCTCGCTGATGGACTACGCACTGCCCCGCGCCGAGGACGTCCCGAACATGACGGTCGGGGACCACCCGGTGCCGGCCACGACCAATCCGCTCGGCAGCAAAGGCTGCGGCGAAGCCGGCTGCGCCGGCAGCTTGTCGACGGTCGTGAACGCGGTGATCGACGCGCTCTCCGACTACGGCATCAAGCACATCGACATGCCGCTGACGCCGGAGCGCGTGTGGCGTGCGATCCAGGACGCGAAGGGGAAAGCGGCGTAAAGCATTTTCTCTCCGCCGTCATGGCCGGGCTTGACCCGGCCATCCACGCCGTGAGGCATCAAGAACGTGGATGCCCGGGACAAGCCCGGGCATAACGGTGTTGTAGCGATGTGCCTTTTTCGCGCCTACGCGGCCGCCTGCTCGCGCGGCTGGTAGATCGCGGTGTGCTGGCACTGCGCCAGCGGCGTCGTGCCGTTGGCGACCACCAGCGCGTCGAGCTCGACGAAGCGGTGGCCCTTCTTCTCGTAGTTCGCGGTGACTTTGGCCCGCGCAGCGATCTCGTCACCGGCGCGTGCGGCCGACAGCAATTGCATGCGGCTGCCGACATGGATCCACGGGCCGAGGATCGTGTTGTCCACCAGCACGCGGTTCATGACGCGCTGGATCAGGCCGGGATGGCCGAGCCCCTCGCGCGCGAAGATCGGATCGGCCTCGCGGATGTCGGCGAGATAGTCGGCCGCATCCTGCCCGGCCCAGCGACGCGGCGTCGTGCCCAGCCATTTGCCGGTCTCGAATGTTGCCGGGCTGACCGGTTTGCGCTCGGCAATAGCGGGGACCTCGACATAGTCGCTCAACGACACCGCCGTCGCCGTTGCCGGCAGCGACGCCGTGCCGGTGGCACAGAGCTCGATGCGACTGAACACCTCGATGGTGAGCAGGCCGTTGTGCTCGGTCGCATCGACATCGGCGGTCTCGCCGTCATAGACCGGCTTGATGAAACGCGCCTCGATCAGCCCGCGCGACAGGAAATCGCGGCCCCAGCGCGCCACCGGCACATGCATCATGTAGGCGAAGACGTCGACGCCGGGGACCAGCCCACCGGAAAAGCCGAAGCGGCGCGCCACTGCATCGTCATGCATCTTGTTTTCGGATTGCTTGGCCGTGTTGTAGGCCTCGACGCGATAGGTTTCGAGCCGGTTCGGCATGGCTTGGCTTTCCCCAAATTCTTGTTGTTTCAGGCCAATCGTAGGCCCTGAGGAACCGGGGTCAATCCCCTCGCCTTTGCGGCCCGAATGGGGTACCACGCGGCTGCTGCGGAACCGCTTCGCAAGCCCCATCTACGGACAATGACGAACCCTCAAAACACCACCCGCATCTATGTCGACGCCGACGCCTGTCCGGTGAAGGACGAGATCTATCGCGTCGCTGGCAGGCACGGCCTGCCCGTGAGCGTGGTCGCGGGCAATTTCATCCGCGTGCCCCAGGATCCATTGATCGAGCGGGTCGCCGCGGGTGCCGGCATGGACGCGGCCGATGACTGGATCGCGGAACGTGCCGGGCCCGGCGATATCGTCATTACCTCGGATATTCCACTCGCGAGCCGCTGCGTGAAGGCCGGCGCCGATGTGATTGCGTCCAACGGCAAGGCGTTCACCGAGGAATCGATCGGGATGACGCTCGCGGTCCGCAACCTGATGACCGATTTGCGCTCGGCCGGCGAAGTCACCGGCGGTCCGAAATCCTATTCGCCGCGCGACCGCTCGACATTTCTGTCGACGCTCGACCAGACCATCCGCCGCATTCAGCGCCGCCGCGCCGACCAGGCCGCAACAAGACAGGACTGAGACACCGAATGGCGCCACCGTTGATTCAACTGCGCGATATCAAGCTGACCTTTGGCGGCACGCCGCTCCTGGCGGGCGTCGAACTGTCGGTTTCGACCGGCGAGCGCGTCTGCCTGATCGGCCGCAACGGTTCCGGCAAATCTACGCTGCTCAAGATCGCCGCCGGCCTGGTCGAACCGGATGGCGGCAGCCGTTTCGTGCAGCCCGGCGCCACCATCCGCTACCTGCCGCAGGAGCCGGACTTTTCCGGTTTCTCCACCACGCTCGCCTATGTCGAGGCCGGCCTCAATGCCGGCGACGACCACTATCAGGCGCGCTATCTGGTCGAGCAGCTCGGTCTCAGCGGCGAAGAAGATCCGGCGCATGTCTCCGGCGGCGAAGCCCGCCGTGCCGCGCTGGCACGCGTGCTGGCGCCCTCGCCCGATATCCTGCTGCTGGACGAGCCGACCAACCATCTGGATCTTCCGACCATCGAATGGCTGGAGAGCGAACTGGAGAGCCGCCGCTGCGCGCTGGTGATCATCAGCCACGATCGGCGCTTCCTGGGCAATCTCTCGCGCAGCACCGCCTGGCTCGATCGCGGCCAGATACGGCAGATCGACCGCGGCTTCAGTGCCTTCGAGGCCTGGCGCGACGAGGTGCTCGCGGAGGAAGAGCGCGACCAGCACAAGCTCGACCGCAAGATCGTCAACGAGGAGCACTGGCTGCGTTACGGCGTCTCGGGCCGCCGCAAACGCAACGTCAAGCGGCTCGGCAATCTCCACGCACTGCGCGACCAGCGCCGAACCCATCGCGGCGCGACGGGCAACGCCAACCTCGCGGCTGCCGAAGCCGACAAGTCCGGCAAGCTCGTCATCGAGGCCAAGAACATCAGCCGGTCCTATGGCGAGCGAAAGATCGTCGACGGCTTCTCGATCCGGGTCCAGCGCGGCGACCGCATCGGCATCGTCGGCCCCAACGGCGCCGGCAAGACCACGCTCATCGAGATGCTGACCGGCGGCAGCGCGCCGGACAGCGGCAGCATACGGCTCGGCGCCAACATCGAGATGGCGACGCTCGATCAGCATCGCGAAAGTCTCGATCCCAAGACGACGCTGGCCGAGGCGCTGACCGGCGGCCGCGGCGACCATGTCATGGTCGGCGGCAAGCCGAAGCACGTCGTCAGCTACATGAAGGACTTCCTGTTCGCCCAGGAACAGATGCGTACGCCGCTCGAGGTGCTGTCGGGCGGCGAGCGCGGTCGGCTGATGCTGGCACGCGCGCTGGCAAAACCCTCCAACCTCCTCGTGCTGGACGAGCCGACCAACGACCTCGACCTGGAGACCCTCGACGTCCTCGAGGAAATGCTCAGCGACTACGAGGGCACCGTGATCCTGATCAGCCACGATCGCGATTTTCTCGACCGCGTGGTGACGTCCGTGATCGTGCCCGAGGGCAACGGACGCTGGCTCGAATATGCCGGCGGTTATACCGACATGCTGGCCCAGCGCGGCGCCGACGTGAAGCGGGCGACAGCGAAGGCCGTCGAAGAGACGAGAGAGCAGCGATCAGTTGCGCCGTCCGGCGTCGCGAGACGACGGTTGACCTTCAACGAGCAACACGCGCTGGAGACGCTGCCCAAGACCATTGCCAAGCTGCAGGCCGAAATTGCCAAGCAGCAGCGCTTCCTTGACGACCCCGATCTCTTCCGCAAGGATCGCAAGCGCTTCGATCAGGCCTCCGACGCTCTGACGAAGGCGCAAAAGGAATTGGCCGAGGCCGAGGACAAATGGCTGGAGCTCGAAGTGCGGCGCGAAGAGATTGAACAGGCCTAGCGTGCATTCCGCAAAAGTGGGCACCGCTTTTGCAAACGGAATGCGCGCCAACTCAGAGACTTCCATGACAACGACCCTTGCCGCCAAAATCGCCCGCGAATACGGCACGCCCTGCGCCGTCATCGACATGGACAAGGTCGAGCGCAACATCGCGCGCATCCAGAAGGCCTGCGATGACGCCGGGATCGCCAACCGTCCCCACATCAAGACGCACAAGAACCCGACGATCGCGAAGATGCAGATCGCTGCCGGTGCCAAGGGCATCACCTGCCAGAAGCTCGGTGAAGCCGAGATCATGGCCAATGCCGGCATCGATGACATCCTGATCAGCTACAATCTGCTCGGCGAGGAGAAGATGGCGCGGTTAGGGGCGCTGCAGGCGAAGGCCAACATGACAGTCGCCGCCGACAATTCGACCGTCGTTGCCGGCCTGCCCAAGGCCGCTGCGGCCTCAGGCCGACCGCTGTCGGTCGTGGTCGAATGCGACACGGGCCGCAAGCGCGCCGGCGTCGAGACGCCAGCCGAGGCCATTGCGCTGGCACAGGAGATTGCCGCATCCAAGGGCCTGCAATTCGCCGGCTTCATGATGTATCCGACCGAGACTGGCTGGGCGGACGCGCAAAAATTCTATGATGAAGCACTGGCTGGCGTGCGCGCGCACGGGCTGGATGCAAAAATCGTTTCGACCGGCGGGACGCCGAACCTGAAGAATCTCGGCAAGCTCAAGGGCGGCACCGAGCACCGCTTCGGCACCTACATCTACAACGACCGCATGCAGGTCGCCGCCGGCTCCGCCACCTGGGACGACTGCGCGCTTCACGTCTATTCGACGGTGGTGAGCCGTGCCGCGCCCGAGCGCGGCATCCTCGATGCCGGCTCCAAGACGCTGACCACGGATACCGGCGGCCTCGACGGCCACGGCCTGATCCTGGAGCATCCCGAAGCCAAGATCGCACGCTTCGCCGAGGAGCATGGCTTCCTCGACCTCTCCCGCAGCAACACCCGGCCCAATGTCGGCGACATCGTCCGCATCGTGCCCAATCATGTCTGCGTCGTCGTCAACATGATGGACGAAGTGGTGATGGTGCGCGGCGATGAGATCATCGGCACGCTGCCGATCGCAGCGCGGGGGAAGCTGCGGTAGCTATCCCCCGATCAGCGCCTGGAGTTCCCGGACCAGGCCATCGCGGAAGAGCTTGATCGGCCGCTCCAGCCGACCGGCGGGGGCGCGATGCACCACCCATGCGCGCACGGCGGGTTTGAAGTCGCGCGCAGCGACCGGCTTGAGCCTGTCGCGAAATGCGCTGCGTTTCAGGGCGATCGGGGTGACGAGCCCGACGCCGAGGCCGCGCGACACCAGCGACAGGCGAAGCTCACTGTCCAGCGCCTCAACGGCGATGTTGAACGGCAGATGCGAGGCATCGAATTTTCGCTTCAGCGTATCGCGAAATCCACAGCCATCCTGGTTGATTACCCACGACAGTTGGGACAGCCGTTCCAGGTCGACGGTGCGCGGGATCTTCATCTCACGTGCGACGACGAAGACGACGGGCTGCGCGCCGAGATCGTCGGCCGCCAGATCGGCGGGCGGCACTGCACCGTCGGGGAGACAAATCGCGGCTGCATCGAGCTCGTTGCGGCAGACACGCTCGAGCTGGTTCGGCGACCAACCGGAGACCACCCGCACGGCCAGCGCGGGAAATTCGGCGCGCACCGCATCGAGTGGTGCGGTCAGGCCTGCCTCCGAGAGAAACGGCGTCAGACCGAGCCTGAACTCGCCGCGGACCATTCCGTCGTTGGCCACGCCCGACTTGAGGTCGTCCAGCATCCTGAGCAGACGCCTGCCCTGCTCGTAGGCCTCATGGCCCGCCGCCGTCGGCTTCAGGGGCTTCGAGAGCCGGTCCAGAAGCTGCGCCCCCAACATCTCCTCGAGATTCTGGATACGTCGGGTCACGCCAGGCTGGGTGAGATTGAGACGCGCCGACGCTGCGACAATCGATCCGGTCTCGACCACGGCGACGAAAGCAACAAGGTCATGGGTGTTCATAACAAACTCGCATATTCTTTATAGTCTTATTTGAATTGTAGCATATTGATGCCCCCGCTTAAAGGGTCCCGCGCCACAGCTGCGAGGTCCCATGACTGTCTCCGAAACCACCAGGCCTGCGTCCCGAAACCAGCTCGCCGAGCGGCCGCTGATCTGGCTCGGCGCGATCACCGCCGGTGTCGTCGTCACCAATTTGTTCGCGCCGCAGATCCTGCTCGGCTTGATCGGCCGGTCAATGTCGATGCCCGCGTGGCAGGCGGGGCTGATCAGCACGCTGACCTTGCTGGGCTACGCACTCGGCCTGCTGCTGCTCGTACCTCTGGTCGATCTGGTCGAGAACCGGCTTGTCATCCTCCGCACCCTCGGCTGCGCGATCCTCGCCGCTCTCGCGACGGCGCTCGCGCCGACGCCCTCGCTCCTGCTGCTCGCCACCTTCATCCTCGGCGCCTGCTGCGCGGCGATCCAGATGATGGTTCCGCTGGTCGCATCCATGGTGGCACCGGATCGCCGCGGCCAGGCCATCGGCGAGGTGATGGGCGGATTGATGATCGGCATCCTGCTGTCACGACCTGCGGCGAGCCTGATCGCCGATCTCTGGAGCTGGCGTGCCTACTATGTCGTCTCGGCCGCTTTGATGGCTCTGCTTGCCGGCGCACTTGCCCGTTACCTTCCGACCCTTCGACCGACGGGACGCGCGAGCTACGCCGAATTGCTGCTGTCCTTTCCAAGACTGCTGCGCGAAGAGCCGGTGCTGCGCGTGCGGGCCTGGACCGCGTCGCTTGTCATGGCCTCCTTCACGGCGTTCTGGTCGGCGGTCGCGCTGCGGCTGCCGGAGGCGCCGATCGACCTCGACGCCAAGGGAGTTGCCGCTTTTGCACTGATCGGCGTAGCGGGCGCCGCGGCGACACCAATGGCTGGCCGCTGGGGCGACAAGGGCCGGGCGCGGCCGATGTTCTTTGCCTCCCATCTGCTCATCATCGGCTCGCTCGCGCTCTGCGCCTGGGCGGGCATGCTGGACTCCCAGATCACCAGCCTGCTGGTACTGAGCCTCGGCACGATCCTGCTCGACGTCGGCATCACCACCGACCAGACGCTGGGCCGCCGCGCGATCAATCTGTTGCGCCCCGAGGCCCGCGGTCGCATGAACGGCCTGTTCGTCGCGCTGTTCTTTATCGGCGGTGGCGTCGGCGCGGCGGCGGCATCGCTGGCCTGGAGTTTTGGCGGCTGGACCATGGTCTGCGCAGTGGCGGCCAGCTTCGGCGTGCTCGGCCTCCTCACGGATCTCACAACCCGGACCGGAACGTCATGATGGGATAGTCAGGGCGACGATTGGGCGAGCCGTCGTAACACACCCCTACCCGCCGCCGCTCCCGTCGCGAACGAGGCCTGGAGCAAATAGCCCCCCGTCGGCGCCTCCCAGTCCAGCATCTCACCGGCTGCGAAGACGCCCGGCAGCTTGCGGATCATGAAGTCCGAGTCGAGCTCGTCGAACGATATCCCGCCGGCGCTGGAGATCGCGCGCGCGATCGACGCGACGCCTATGAGCTTGATCGGCACGGCGTTGATGAGCTCCGCCAATTGTTCAGCCGACATTGCCGGCAACGACTGGCCAGCACCGATGGTGACCTCCTGCAGCAGCCCGACCGCGACCGGCGACAGCTGCGCAGCCTTGCGCAGGAAGTTGGAGAAGGATTGCTTGCCGCGCGAGGCGGACAGGCGCTTGACGAGTTCGCCATGCTCGACATCCGGCCGCAAGGTGACGTGCAGGACCGCTTCGCCGCTCGCCGCGATCGCCTCGCGCAGTTCGGCCGACAACGCATAGATCGCCCCGCCCTCGATTCCGCCCCTTGTGATCATGACCTCGCCGCGCGCCCGGTGTGGGCCGAAGGACAGCGTAATGCCCTTGAGCGGCTGGCCTTCGAAGCGCGTGCGGAAGATTTCGGACCATGCGACTGTGAAGCCGGAGTTCGCCGGCCGCAGCGGCGAGATCGCAACGCCTTTGTCGGCCAGGATCGTCGTCCAGCCGCCATCGGAGCCCAGTCGCGGCCAGCTGGCGCCGCCGAGTGCCAGCACCGTGGCGTCCGCGGCGATGGTGGTGTCGCCGCCGGGTGTGTCAAAGACCAGTCGTCCGTCCCCGTCCCAGCCCATCCAGCGCTGGCGAAACGCAAAGCGCACGCCGGCGGCATCGAGCTGTCGCAGCCAGGCCCGCAGCAAGGGCGATGCCTTGAACGCTTTCGGAAACACACGCCCGCTGGTGCCGACAAAAGTCGGCTCGCCCAGCGCCTCGCTCCAGGCGCGCAGCGCGTCAGGCGGAAACGTTTCGATCGCTGCTTGCAGTTTCGGCGCCGCCTCCCGGTAGCGCGCCATGAACTGCGGCAGCGGTTCGCTATGGGTGAGATTGAGCCCGCCGCGGCCGGCCATCAGAAATTTGCGGCCCGCGGACGGCATCCCGTCATGGATCGTGACGCGAGCACCGCCCTGCGCGAGCACCTCGGCCGCCATCAACCCGGCAGGGCCGGCGCCAATGACGGCGACGGCTGTCAGAGTTTCACCCCGGCGCGCGCAGCGGCCTGCGCTACGTATTTCTGCGTCTGCTCGAAAGCCCCCTGCAGCGCCTTCGCCTTCGACATGTCGCTGATCTCGGCGAAATGCGCCGCGACCGCGTCCGGCGTCCACTCGGACTCCGGCAGGTTGATGCCTTCGCTCTCGACGATCTTGATCACCGCGAACGAGCCGGCGCCAGCGCCCATGATGGTGCGCGTCGGCGCATCCTCGCTCAGCATGTACTCGACCGCGGGCGTGATCGCGTTCGGCTTCATCAATTGCAACGCCTGCGGCGGCAGCAGCTCTTCCGTCATGCGGGTTGCCGCCGTCGGCGAAATGATGTTGACCCGGATGTCGGCCTTGCGGCCCTCTTCGGCCAGCACGTTCATCAGGCCGACCATGGCGGATTTGGCCGCACCGTAATTGGCCTGGCCGAAATTACCGTAGAGGCCGGAGGACGACGTCGTCAGCACGATGCGACCATAATTGCGATCGCGCATGCCGGCCCAGACCGCCTTGCAGCAATAGAAGGTACCGACGAGGTGCACGTCGAGCACCTTCTGGAAATCGGCCGCTTCCATCTTGCCGAACGACTTGTCGCGCAAAATGCCGGCATTGGCACACAAGAGGTCCACGCTGCCCCACTCCTTGGTGGCGCGTTCAACCATCGCCGTGACCTGCTCGAAATTGGAGACGTCGGCGCCGTCGGCCATGGCGATGCCGCCCGCTTTACGGATCTCCTCGACCACGGCTTCCGCCGGCGACAGCGAACCGCCGCTGCCATCGCGCGCGCCGCCGAAATCGTTGACCACGACTTTGGCGCCGCGGCTCCCCAATCCCAGCGCATGCGCGCGCCCCAGACCATTGCCCGCGCCGGTGACGATGGCGACGCGTCCGTCGAACCTGATTGCCATGAGTGCAGTTCCTGCTTCTTCTTCCTTCTCCCCTTGTGGGAGAAGGTGGCATAGGCGGCCAACGGCCGCCGTTCCCAGTTAAAACGCCAACGCGTAGCGTTGGCTACGGCGCCGGATAAGGGGTCTGTCGCAACGGATGTGCTCGCGGAGAGAAACCCCTCACCCGCCTCGCGTTCCGCGGGGCACCCTCTCCCACAAGGGGAGAGGGTTCGAGTCCACCGATTTGGACAGCTTTTGAGCAGCGATGGGTTGCCGGGTCAAGCCCGGCAACGACGGCCAGCGTCAGGCGAAATAGATCAACCCCAACCAATCAGCAACCAGCGCGGGCTTGTCCTCGCCTTCGATCTCCACGGTGACATTGGTGCGCGACTGCAATTCATTCGGCTTGCGCAGCTTGGCTTCCGCCAGCACGAAACGGCCGCGAACGCGCTTGCCCGAGCGCACCGGCGAGATGAAACGCAGCTTGTCGAAACCGTAATTGACCCCCATCGTGGTGCCCGCGATAACGGGCATCACCTCGTAGGACATGATCGACAGCAGCGACATCGTCAGGAAACCGTGCGCGATGGTGGTGCCGAACGCCGTCTCCTTCTTCGCACGCTCCGGATCGACGTGAATGAACTGGTGATCCTCGATCACGTCGGCATAGGTGTCGATGCGGGGCTGATCGACCAAGTGCCACGACGACACGCCGATCTCCTTGCCGACCATAGCCTGATAGGCGTTCAAGGAAATCGGCGGCTTCTTCCAGACTTCGTTCACTTAGGTCTCACTCCGTGTTTTCGGCAGCTCCGGAAAATCCTCTTCGCGGAATTCCCGGCCGCGCAGGGGATCGTTGCGGTCGTCGTCACGCTCGAGACGTCTGAGCTGAACGCGGCGGATCTTTCCCGAGATCGTCTTCGGCAGCTCCGTGACGATCTCGAGGCGGCGGATGCGCTTGAACGGCGCAAGGCGCGTATGCAGATGCCTGAAGATGGAGAGCGCGGTTTCCGGCGAGCGCTCCGCGCCGACTGTCAGCAGCACAAAGGCTTTGGGAATCGCCAGCCGGATCGGATCCGGGCTTGGTACCACGGCGGCTTCCGCGACGAGCTCGTGCTCGAGCAACACGCTCTCCAACTCGAACGGGCTGATGCGGTAGTCGGACGATTTGAACACGTCGTCGGAGCGGCCGACGAAAGTGAGATAGCCATCGTCGTCCTCGAACACGACGTCACCGCTGCGATAGAGCTCGCCTTCGGCGCCGGACAGCTCACCGTTGTCGCCCTGATAGCCCTGCATCAGGCCGGCGGGGCGGTTTTCGCCGAGCACCAGAGCCACCTCGCCCTCCTTGGCCGGATGACCGTCGGCGTCGCTGACCTGCACGCGATAGCCCGGCAGCGGTCGGCCCATCGAGCCGACCTTGATCTTTTGCCCCGGCGAGTTGCCGGCGAGCGCCGTCGTTTCAGTCTGGCCGTACCCGTCGCGGATGGTGAGGCCCCAGGCGGCCTGCACCTGATCGATCACTTCCGGATTGAGCGGCTCGCCGGCACCGCAGACCTCGCGCAAGGCCACCTTGAACGACGCCAAGTTCTCCTGGATGAACAGCCGCCACACCGTCGGCGGCGCGCACAGCGTTGTGACACCGCAGCGGCCGATGGTGGCAAGCAGCCCCTTGGCGTCGAAGCGCGGCTGGTTGACCACAAAGACGGTTGCGCCCGCATTCCACGGCGCGAAGAAGCAGCTCCAGGCGTGCTTGGCCCAGCCGGGCGAAGAGATATTGAGATGGACGTCGCCGGGCTTCAGTCCGATCCAGTACATGGTCGAGAGATGGCCGACGGGGTAACTGCGCTGGCTGTGCCGCACCAATTTTGGCTTTGCGGTGGTGCCCGAGGTGAAATAGAGCAGCATCGGGTCGTCGGCGTTGGTCGGGCCGTCGGCTGCAAAGCTCTCCGACGCTTCTGCCGCGTCATCATAGGAGAGCCAGCCATCGGAGGCCTCGCCCATGACAATGCGGACGATATTGTCGGCACCAAGACTTGCGAACTTCGCAACCTGGTCCTGCGCTGCCACCACCGCCTTCGCCTGGCCGCGATCGAGCCGGTCGCGAAGTTCATCGGCCGTGAGCAGCGTCGTCGCGGGAATTACGACGACGCCGAGCTTGATCGCGGCCAGCATCGTCTCCCACAGCGGAACCACATTGCCGAGCAGCAGCAGGAGATGATCGCCGCGCTTGAGGCCCTGCGCGCGGAGGAAGTTCGCGACCTGGTTGGAGCGGCGCGACAACGCCCCGAACGAGAGCTTGGTCTGCCGGTCCTGCGCGGCATCGACGATCCAGAGCGCAGGACGATCCTTGCTGTCCGCATTCGCCGCCAGCTCGGCGTCGAACCAGTCGAGTGCCCAATTGAAGGGAACAGGATCGGGCCAGCGGAAGCCCTTGACCGCTGTCTCGTAGTCCGTGCGGTTGTGAAGCAGAAACGCGCGCGCTTCCTGAAATGTCGTCATCAAGCTTTCCCGGCCAGCCCCCTAACGTGCTTGATAATTCCGGAAAAATCCACCCCGCCCTGGCCGGCTGCGTCGAATGACTGATAGATCTCCTGCGCATGTTTGCCGAGCGGCGTTGCCGCGCCCGCGGCCTTGGCGGCGTCCTGCGCCAGCGTCAAATCCTTCACCATCAGCGCCGAGGCAAAGCCCGGCTTGTAATCGTTGTTGGCGGGCGAGGTCGGCACCGGCCCGGGCACCGGGCAATAGGTCGTCAGCGACCAGCACTGGCCCGACGAGGTCGAGGCGACGTCGAACAGCGCCTGATGCGAGAGCCCGAGCTTCTCAGCCAGCGCGAACGCCTCGCTCACCGCGATCATGGAAATGCCGAGGATCATGTTGTTGCAGATTTTTGCGGCTTGGCCCGCGCCGGCACCACCGCAATGCACGATCTTCTTGCCCATGTTCTCCAGCACGGGCTTTGCCGCTGCGAACGCCTTGTCCTCGCCGCCACACATGAAGGTGAGCGTCGCACCCTTGGCACCCCCGGTGCCGCCGGAGACCGGCGCATCGACCGAAAGCACGCCGTGCTTGGCCGCGAGCGCATGCGCATGCCGCGCGCTCTCGACGTCGATGGTGGAGGAGTCGATGATCAGCGCGCCCTTGGTCATGACAGGAACGACCTCGCCCCACACGCCGAGCACATGCTTGCCGGCCGGCAGCATGGTGACAACGACATCGGCGTCTTTCACCGCGCCCGCGGCGCTCTCGGCGATGCCGGCACCGTCGGCCTTGGCCTGGTTGCGGGAGGCCTCGGCGAGGTCGAAAGCGACGACCTTGTGGCCGGCCTTGACCAGATTGGCGGCCATGGGGCCGCCCATGTTGCCGAGACCGATGAATGCGATCGTGGCCATCTTGGTTTCCTCCGCTGAACGTTTCGTTGATTAGTTGAACTTCAATTCGTCGGCGCCGATCTCGGCGAGATAGTGCGCAAGCATGTCCGGCGTGACGTCCTCGATCCGCGACGGCGACCAGGTCGGATTGCGGTCCTTGTCGATCACGGCGGCGCGCACGCCTTCGCGAAAGTCGTCGCTGCGGAAGACTTCCAACGCAGCCCGATATTCGCGCACCAGGCATTCTCCCAGGCTCGACGCGGTGCGCGCGAGCCGCAGCAGCTTGAGCGTCACCACCATGCCGCGCGGCGATTTTTCGTTGAGCGTCTTCAATGTCGCCAGCGCGAACTCGGAACCGTCGCGCTTGAGCGCGGCAAAAATGTCTTCCATGCGGTCGAAGCCGAACAGTGCGTCGATCGCCGGCTCCTTCGCGGCGACCGGCCCAGCGGTCTCCCCGGTCGCGAAGCCGTTGATGAGCTTACTGACATCGGCCGCTGTGACGCCTTGGCGAACCTTGGTCAGCGCTTCCCGCAATTCCGGCCATTTGGCTGCCGGCACCACTGCATCGGCAAACCTGGCGTGGATCGCATCGGGGCCGTTCATGGTCTGGCCGGTCAGGCCGAAATAAGTGCCGATCTCGCCCGGCGAGCGTGACAACAGCCAGGTGCCGCCGACGTCAGGGAAGAAGCCAAGCCCGACCTCGGGCATCGCGAGCCTGGTGCGATCGGTCACGATTCGATGGCTCGCATGTGCCGAAAGCCCGACGCCGCCGCCCATCACGATGCCGTCCATGAAGGCGACATAGGGTTTTGGGAATTTCTTGATCCGCGCGTTGAGGATGTACTCTTCCCGCCACAGGATCTTGCCGAGATCGCCGTCGATCTTCGAACTCTCCCAGAGCGCACGGATGTCGCCGCCGGCACACAGGCCGCGCTCGCCGGCACCTTCCAGCACGATCACGGCAACGGCTGGATCGGTCTGAAAACGGTCGAGCGCCCTGTCGATGTCGCGAAACATCTCCAGCGTGACGGCGTTGATCGCCTTCGGGCGGTTGAGCCTGATAATGCCGGCCGAGCCCTCGACCCGTGCGACCAGATCGCCCTCCTCCACTCCACTCATCGCGCGCCCTCGATCAATTTGCGCGCCACGATCAGCCGCATGATTTCATTGGTGCCTTCGAGAATCTGGTGCACGCGCAAATCTCGCACGATCTTCTCGATGCCGTATTCGCTGAGATAGCCGTAGCCGCCATGAAGCTGGAGCGCCTGGTTGGCGACCTCGAAGCCGACATCGGTGCCGAAGCGTTTGGCCATCGCGCAGAGCATGGTGGCGTCGGGATCCTTCCGATCGAGCGCCGCGGCGGCGCGCCACAGGAAGGTGCGCGCGGCCTCGAGCTCGATCGCCATGTCGGCGAGCTTGAATTGCAGCGCCTGGAATTCGTCGAGGCGCTTTCCGAAGGCCTTGCGCTCCTTCATGTAGGCGCGCGCCTTGTCGAGCGCGGTCTGCGCGCCGCCGAGTGAGCACGCCGTGATGTTGAGACGCCCGCCGTCGAGGCCCGCCATCGCGATCTTGAAGCCGACGCCCTCCTCGCTCAAGCGATTGGCAACCGGAACGCGCGCGTTCTCGAAGATCACGGCGCGGGTCGGCTGCGCGTTCCAGCCCATCTTGCGCTCGTTGGCGCCGAAAGAGACGCCCGGAGTCCTGCCGTCGATCACGAGCGTCGAGATGCCGCCCGGACCGTCGCCACCGGTGCGGACCATCGCGACCAGCAGATCGGTCCCGCCGGCGCCGGAGATGAACTGCTTCTGGCCGTTGAGCACGTAATGGTCGCCGTCGTGCACGGCGCGGGTGCGGAGCGCTGCCGCGTCCGAGCCGGCGCCGGGCTCGGTGAGGCAGTAGCTCGCGATCAGCTCCATGGTGCAGAGCTTGGGCAGCCAGGTGTGGCGCTGGGTGTCGCTGCCGTAGGCATCGATCATCCAGGACGCCATGTTGTGGATGGAGATGAAGGCCGAGGTGGTCGGACAGCCCGTTGCCAGCGCCTCGAAGATCAGCGCGGCATCGAACCGCGACATCGCGGAACCGCCGACATCGTCGCGGATATAGATGCCGCCCATGCCGAGCGCTGCTGCCTCGCGCATCACCTCGACGGGAAAATGCTTCTCCTCGTCCCAACGAAGCGCGTGCGGCGCGATCTTTTCCGCCGCAAACGCCAACGCCATGTCGCGAACCGCGATCTGATCCTCGTTCAGAGCGAACTGCATGTTGGGCTGCTCACTGTTCTCGTCATTGCGAGGAGCGAAGCGACGAAGCAATCCAGTGGGTCCGAGGAGAAAGTCTGGATTGCTTCGCTACGCTCGCAATGACGGGCTGGGCTACAGCCTTACTTCATCAGCGGGATCGAGAACTCCGCGCCTTCCTTGACGCCGGACGGCCAGCGCGAGGTCACCGTCTTGGTCTTGGTGTAGAAGCGCACCGAATCCGGGCCGTGCTGGTTGAGATCGCCGAAGCCCGACTTCTTCCAGCCGCCGAAGGTGTAATAGGCGATCGGCACCGGGATCGGCACGTTGATGCCGACCATGCCGACATTGACCTTGGCCGCGAAGTCGCGCGCGGCATCGCCGTCGCGGGTGAAGATCGCAACGCCGTTGCCGTAATCATGCTCCGACGGCAGCGCCAGCGCTTCCTTGTAATCGTGCGCGCGCACGACCGAGAGCACGGGACCAAAAATCTCTTCCTTGTAGATCCGCATGTCCTTCGTGACGTTGTCGAACAGCGAACCGCCGAGATAGAAGCCGTTCTCGTAGCCCTGCATCTTGAAGCCGCGGCCGTCGACCGCGAGCGTCGCACCTTCCTTGATGCCGATGTCGATATAGCCCTTGACCTTCTCGACCGCCTCGCGCGTCACCAGCGGACCGTAATCGGCGGACGGATCGATCGAGGTGCCGATCTTGAGCGACTCGACGCGCGGGACCAGCTTTTCCATCAAGCGGTCGGCAGTGGACTTGCCGACGGGGACCGCGACGGACACCGCCATGCAGCGTTCGCCGGCCGAACCGTAGCCGGCGCCGATCAGTGCGTCGACCGCCTGGTCCATGTCGGCGTCGGGCATGATGATGGCGTGGTTCTTGGCGCCGCCAAAACACTGGCAGCGCTTGCCGGTTTGGGCTGCGCGCTCGTAGATGTATTGCGCGATCGGAGTGGAGCCGACGAAGCCGACGGCCTTGATATCGGGATCGTCGAGGATGGCGTCGACCGCTTCCTTGTCGCCGTTGACGACATTGAGGATGCCGGCCGGCAGGCCCGCCTCGATCATCAGCTCGGCGAGCATCATCGGCACGCCGGGATCGCGCTCCGACGGCTTCAGGATGAAGGCGTTGCCGCAGGCAATCGCAGGAGCGAACTTCCACATCGGGATCATCGCCGGGAAATTGAACGGCGTGATGCCGGCGACGACGCCGAGCGCCTGGCGCATCGAGTAGATGTCGATGCCGGGGCCGGCGCCTTCGGTGTATTCGCCCTTCATCAGATGCGGGATGCCGCAGGCGAATTCCGCGACTTCGAGGCCGCGCTGGATGTCGCCCTTGGCGTCCGGAACGGTCTTGCCATGCTCGCGGGCGAGCAACTCGGCGAGCTTGTCGTAGTCGCGCTGCACCAGCTCGACGAACTTCATCATGACGCGGGCGCGGCGCTGCGGGTTGGTCGCGGCCCATTCCGGCTGCGCGGCGCGGGCGTTCTCCACGGCGGCGCGGACCTCGGCCTTGGACGCCAGCGCCACCTTGGCCTGGACGTCACCCGTCATCGGCTCGAAAACGTCGGCGGTGCGGCCCGAGGTGCCCTTGACCTCCTTGCCACCAATGAAATGTCCGACTGAACGCATGGAATGGTCTCCTTAAGGCGAGCTTGAACGCTTTGACAAATCCTATCGACCTGCATTTTATAGGATTCAAGTCTGAGATAATGCACCATAGATGTGCGAAAATGCTGGATCAAGGCGCTATCGACTGGGACGACTTCCGCTTCGTGCTGGCCATCGTGCGGGGCGGCTCGGTTTCGGCTGCGGCAAAACAGCTCGGCGTCGACCATGCTACCGTCATCCGCCGCGTCGACCGGCTGGAGAAGCACCTCTCGGCCAAGCTGTTTGACCGGCGCAAGACCGGCTACCTGCTGACAGAGGCCGGCCAGCGCGTCGCCGACAGCGCGGAAGCCATGGAATCGACCATCGTCGCCAACCAGGAGCAGGTCGGTGGCTCCGTGGCGCGGCTGACCGGCACAGTGAGGATCGGCGCGCCAGACGGATTTGGCACCGCCTTCCTGGCGCCCCGGCTCGCTCAGTTCGCCGACCGGTATCCCGATCTCGATTTGCAACTGGTGGCCACCGCGCGGCTGTTCAGCCTCTCCAAGCGCGAGGCCGATATCGCGATCAGCCTGACCATGCCGAAGGAAGGCCGCATCGTCGGCCGCAAACTGCTCGACTACCGCCTCGGACTCTATGCCGCGCCCGCCTATCTCGACCGCTTCCCGAAAATCACCTCGCGCGAGGTGCTGCCGCAGCATCGATTCGTCGGCTATATCGAGGAGCTCTTGTTCACGCCCGAGCTCGACTATCTGCCGCAGGTGTCGCCGAAGATCTCCGCACGGTTGCGCAGCGCCAATCTGATCGCACAACTCAATGCCACGCTCGCCGGCTTCGGTATCGCCGTCCTGCCGCACTTCATGGCGGCCGACTATCCGCAGCTGCTTGCGGTGCTGGCGGAAGAGGTCTCGATCACCCGCACCTTCTGGATGCTGATGCACGCCGACAGCAAGGACCTCGCACGCATCCGCGCGGTGGCGGATTATATTTCCGAGATTGTCGAGCGCGAGCGGGCGCTGTTTGCGGGGCGGTAAGGACGGTCTCGTAGGGGGGCAAAGGCGCCCTAGCGCCGTGCCCACCATGTCTCCACACTCGCGGTTGGATGGTGGGCACGCTTCGCTTTTGCCCACCTACCGCACCTCGGCCTAACTCTGCTTCACCTTCTTCGCCGCCGTTACCTTCGGCTCACGCCGCGCGCCATCGAGCGCACTGTCCTTGCCCGTCTTCAACACCTCGTCCGACAGCTCGCTCGAGCCGGCAATGCGCGCGAGCAGCATGGTGCCGGCCATGGTCGCCAGCGTCGCGATCGCCTGCTTGCGCGCGGCCTTGCGCGGCAGATTCGGGATGAAGTCCGTGATCATCTCGATCATCTCGTCGAGCTTGCCCGCAAAGGCCTTTCGTGTCTTCGGGCTCTCCCGGGCGATCTCGGCGCCGAGCGCGGGAATCGAGCAACCGTGACCGGGGTTGTCGCGATGCACCGTCGAGAGATAGGTCTCCACGATCTGGGGGAGCTGCTTCTCCGGCGCGACCTGATCAGATTGCTTGCGCCAGTGCTCCATCGAGCGATCCATGGCGTAGTCGAACGCCTCGATCACGAGCGCCTCGCGGGAATCGAAATGGGCGTAGAAGCCGCCATGGGTCAGGCCCGCCTCCTTCATGAGGTCGGCGACGCCGATGCCGTGGGCGCCCTTTTCGCGCAGCCGCACGGAGGCCTTCTTCACGATGCGGTCGTGGGTTTCCTGCTTGTGTTCCCGAGAATAGCGCATGCGGATCTCATTGGATGTCGGAGGTCATCTAATAACACGGATATCGGCAGGACGGCGCATTAATTCTCGGTAAAATTGTTGCCGATCATGGAAAAGGTCGCCGTTGCGTGCACCGCAAGCGCCCCCTTACCGTCGCGGACGAAGCCCTCGGTGTAGCTGGTCTGGCGTCCCAGCTTGATCACCTTGCCCTCGGCGGCGATCAGCCCGGACCGGACCGAGAGCGGACGCAGGAAGGTCATTTTCAGATCGAGGGTGACGGAGCCCTGCCCGGGCTCCAGCCTGGTCGAGATCGCACACCCCATCGCGGTGTCGAGCAGCGCGGCGGCTGTGGCCCCGTGCAGGAGGCCTATGGTGTTTTCGAGATCCTCGCGCGGCTTGAGTTCCATGACGATCCGGCCCGGCTCGACCACGGCCATTACGAAGCCGATCAGCTTGGCAAAGGGGGGCGGCGGTAACCGTCCGTCGCGGATACCCAGCATCGCATCCATGCCTGACAGGCCCATCGCCACTTTCGCGACCGGCGCAGGCACCTACCACTCCACCACCCGCTCGCGCCGGCCCGCAGGCGAAAACAGGTCGAGTTGATCGTTGCTGGTCATCGCGGCCTCTTGGTATGATTTCCATCATACTATTCTGCGGACTTCGCGCTGGCAACTCCTTCCCGCCCGCTTGACAAGCAAGGCGTTTCGGCCCGGAAGTGATCCCGACAGGCGTATTCGCGCGTCCACGAACTCAGAGATCCCCTCATGGAAATGCTCAACCACCACTGCGGCGTGACGCGCGATGCGCGCGGCGTCGTTCATGTCGCGATCTGCAATGCCGGCTCGCTGAACATTTTGGGCTCGCCCGTCACCGATGCGGTTCGCGAAGGCTTGCAGCAGCTCTCGTCCGACCGCAGCATCCGGGTTGTGGTACTGCGCGGCCAGAGCGAGAAGAGCATGATCGGTGGCGCCGACATCAAGGAGATGGCCAGGCTCGACCAGAAGTCCGCCGAAGCCTTCATCAGCCGCCTGCGCGACCTCTGCGAGGCCGTGCGCGCCTTCCCGGCTCCCATGATCGCGCGCATGCCCGGCTGGTGCCTCGGCGGCGGGCTCGAAGTCGCTGCCGCCTGCGATTTCCGGATCGCAGCCCATGATGCGCATTTCGGCATGCCGGAGGTGCGCGTCGGCATTCCCTCAGTGATCCATGCCGCGCTGCTGCCGCGTCTGATCGGCTGGGCCCGCGCGCGCTGGCTGGTGATGACCGCTGAGAACATCGACGCGTCGACGGCGCTGGCCTGGGGGCTGGTCGACAAGGTCGCGCCGGAAGGCGGGCTCGATGCCGAGGTCGAGCACCTTGTGCAGGCGCTGCTCGAATGCGGCCCCGAGGCGCTGCGCTCGCAGAAAGCACTGCTGCGGCAATGGGAGGAACTGCCGCTGACGGAGTCGGTGAATTTGAGCGTGAAGGTGTTCGGCGAGTCGTTCCTGACGGACGAGCCGACGCGGCTGATGGGCGCGTTTGTGAATCGGAAGCGGTAGGCGCTCTCAACCTTTTCCGTTCGCACGACCAAATCTCATGCGAACCAAAAGATTTTCTCATGCCGGACGCAATTGCATTTTTTGCGCCGCATCATATGATGGTCATAATCTTATATGTCCGACATCGTAGGGAGTCTCCCCCATGGCCGAGGCCGCCGATCCCGTCGTCATCGTCTCCGCCGTCCGTAGCCCGCTCGGGCGCTTCATGGGCGAACTGTCGCCGCTTCCCGCACACAAGCTCGGTTCGCACGTGATCGGCGCGGCACTCGAGCGTGCCAAGCTTGCGCCGGAGAAGGTCGACGAGGTCTTCATGGGCTGCGTCCTTCCCGAGGGCCAGGGCCAGGCCCCGGCGCGCCAGGCTGCGCGTGCGGCCGGCCTGCCCGACGCCACAGGGGCGACCACTGTGAACAAGGTCTGCGGCTCCGGCATGAAGGCGACCATGCTGGCGCACGACATCATTCGCGCCGGCTCGGCCGAGATCGTCGTCTCCGGCGGCATGGAGAGCATGAGCAACGCGCCGTATCTGCTCGTCAAGGCGCGTGGCGGCTATCGCGCCGGCCACGACCGCATCATCGACCACATGATGATGGACGGCCTTGAAGACGCCTACGAGACCGGCCGCTCCATGGGCGATTTCGGCGAGGCCACCGCCGAAGCCTACCAGTTCACCCGCAAGGACCAGGACGCCTTCGCGATGGAAACGTTGAGCCGCGCGCGCAAGGCGGTCGAGGGCGGCGCGTTCAAGCCCGAGATCGCGCCGATCACGCTGAGCGAGAAGGCAGGCCCCCGCATCGTCGCTAATGACGAGCATCCGCTCAAGGTCGATCCCGCGAAGATCCCCGGGCTGAAGCCGGCGTTCCGCGCCAACGGCACCATCACGCCAGCGGCCTCCTCCGCCAACGCCGACGGCGCCGCTGCGCTGGTGCTGACGAAGCGCTCACTCGCCGATCGCAACGGCCTGCCGGCTCTCGCCGTGATCAAGGGCCACGCCACCCACAGCCAGGAGCCGCAATGGTTCACCACGGCCCCGATCCCGGCGATCCGCAAGCTCTTGGACAAAGTCGGCTGGAGCGCCGACGACGTCGACCTGTTCGAGATCAACGAAGCCTTCGCCGTGGTGGCAATGGCGGCGCAGCGCGATCTCGGCATTCCCCGCGAGAAGCTCAACATCAACGGCGGCGCGTGCGCGCTCGGCCATCCAATCGGTGCCACCGGCGCACGGCTGATCGTGACGCTGCTGCATGCGCTCAAGGCGCGAGACCTCAAGCGCGGTGTCGCGGCGCTCTGCATCGGCGGCGGCGAAGCCACAGCGATCGCGGTGGAACGCTTGACGCACTGAGGTGAAAGTCCGGAAATGAGGGAACTCCGTCATTTCAGACAGACGCGTCTCGTGCCACTCTGCAAACTTGCGCAGGTGTTTCAAATCCTGCCTACCAAGATTGAGGCCCAATGATCTCGAACTGGCTCGCGGCAACACTCGGCCGCCGCAATATCCACTACGGCTGGGTGATGGTCGGCGTGACCTTCCTCACCGCGCTGATCAGCGCCGGCACGGTCGGCGCGCCCGGCGTGTTCATCGTTCCGCTTCAGAAGGAATTCGGCTGGAGCACGGCGGAGATCTCCTCCGCGCTGTCAATCCGCTTCATCCTGTTCGGGCTGATGGCGCCGTTTGCGGCAGCCCTGCTCAACCGCTACGGCCTGCGCAACGTCACGCTGACCGCGCAGCTCATCGTCGTCTCGGCGCTGGTGCTCTCGCTCGGCATGACAGAGGTCTGGCAGCTCGTCGCGCTGTGGGGCGTCGTGATCGGGATCGGCACCGGCATGACTGCGCTGGTGCTGGGCGCCACCATCGCGACGCGCTGGTTCGCAGCGCGGCGCGGCCTCGTCGTCGGCATCATGACCGCGAGCGTCGCCACCGGCCAGCTCGTGTTCCTGCCGCTGCTGGCAAGCCTCACCGAACGTTTCGGCTGGCGGCTTGCGCTCGGCTTCGTCTGCATCGCGCTTGGTGTTTCCGCCCTCGCGGTCCTGCTCGCGATGCGCGACCGTCCGAGCGATTTGGGCCTGCGCCCGTTCGGCGACGAAGGCACCACACCCCTGCCCGCCCCGCCCGTCAGCCATGGCTCGATCACCGGCGTGGCACTCGGCACGCTGCGCGACGCCTCGAAGAGCAGCGCGTTCTGGGTCCTGTTTGCGACGTTCTTCGTCTGCGGCGCATCCACCAATGGCCTCGTGCAGGTGCATCTGATTCCGATGTGCCTCGATTTCGGCATCCCGCAGGTGCAGGCCGCGGGCTTGCTGGCAGCCATGGGCATCTTCGACTTCTTCGGCACCATCATGTCTGGCTGGCTGTCGGACCGCTACGACAACCGCTATTTGCTGTTCTGGTATTACGGCCTGCGCGGGCTCTCGCTGATCTTCCTCCCCTTCAGCGATTTCTCGTTCTATGGGCTCTCGATTTTCGCGATGTTCTACGGGCTCGACTGGATCGCAACCGTGCCGCCCACGGTGCGCCTCACCGCGCAGAAATTCGGACCCGAGCGCGCCAATCTGGTGTTCGGCTGGATCTTTGCCGGCCACCAGCTCGGCGCGGGCACCGCCGCCTTCGGCGCCGGTTTCTCGCGGACGGTCTATCAGAGCTACCTGCCCGCCTTCTTCATCGCCGGCGCGCTCTGCGTGTTCGCCGCGCTGATCGTGCTGACGCTCTCGCGACAACCGAAGCCAAAGCCGCAAGCCGCGATGGCTTAGTATCTGATGGTGCCGGTGACGCCGTAGAGTGCGGCGTCACCGATCCGCCCGACACGAGGCGGGTCGTTCGGGTTCGGGATGCCGCTCGATTGCGGAAGACGTACCTGAAATAAAACGCGACCAGCCGTCGCAGATCGAAAAATCAGCAAGGCGAACCTGCCGTAGCCGTCGACAGACGCCTTGCGGATGTTCATGCGTCGCAATTATGTCGGCTGGCCTCTCAGGCGACGGAACCACCGCGCGGGTTGACGATCGTATAGCCACGCAATGAACGCGCATGCATTCGCGTCGCGTGTCCGCCCGAGTTGGCGTCGTACGCCATCCAGGTGTCCCCTTCCAGGTGCTGCTCGAGGACGAACACATGTCCACGTCGCGCTGCGACCATTCCCGGTGCGGGTGATGTCCGCGGGAAGCGCAGCCAATTGGCCGCAAGATTCAATTCCGGCACGATACGGCCGAACACGCGCAGAGCCGCGCCGCAGCCGCAGAAGGATGAAGGACACCCTGCCGGACGACTGCCTACGATGCGGGCGCCGGAGATGCTCGTCGTCGGGGCGCCGCCCGCGTCGGTCGCTGTCAATTGCGTCGCGCGATAGGCTTGTAGCGAGGACCTGGGATTCAGTGGGGACCGGGAAGTCCGCTCGCGGCGCGTTTGCGCATACGAGAAGTCGCAGGGCATCGTGACGTTGCATTCAGGTACTTGATGAATGCGATAAGTCCGTGCTTCGGAAGCGACGGAGCTGAGGGCAACCAAGAGACACGCAGAAAGAACCGCCTTGAACATTGCAGGGCTCCAAATTGAAGATCCCTGCCCCGGCAATGAGAAACCAACAACAGTTTGGCTGAAATGGGCTAAAAAGCGGCCGAAAGTGGCTTCATTTGCGGGCCGATTTCTGCAGTCCTCATAGCCCAGACGTAGCGGCAGAGATGGACTACTCGCAGAGAACGAATCCGTGTCGTCGCAACTGAGACGCTACCGCATGTGCACGCCGCCCGGCGACGGGCGTCGACCGGCCGAGCGCGCAAACGCCCAGGGCCCCTCGAGCCATAAACCCGGGCAGTAATTGTTGCGCGCGTGGTCAGCCCCGAGTCGTCGCCAAACCCGCTCCTGTGGCTATCGCAAAGTCCGATTTTGCAGCACTGAGCGCTGCGGCGAGCTCGTCGATGTGGTAGGGCTTCGACAGGATCCGGATCCCGGCCATTTCGGCGTCGTGAACCGCGGCTTCGGCGTATCCGCTCGTCAGCAGGACCGGGATGTCGCTTCGCCTCCTCTTTATCTCGGACGCGAGTTCGACACCGTTCATGCCGCCCGGCATCATGATATCGGAAAACACCAGATCGACGGAGCGGCCGTCCGCTAGGGCACCGAGGGCCGCCGCAGCACTAGCCGCGCGCGTGACCTGGTAACCGAGTTGCGCAAGCATTTCGCTGACCAGCGCGGCGACCTCGTCGTCGTCTTCGACGAGGAGAACCCGGCCATGATTAGCCTTCTTGGGACGCGCCCTGTTCAGGTCGATGAGATGCCGTTCACCCGAAGGAATATTCCTGGATCGCGGCAAATAGAGCTCGATGCTGGTGCCCTCGTCGACGATCGATTTTATTCGAACCATCCCGCGTGACTGCGTCGCAAATCCGTGCACCTGCGCAAGCCCCAGGCCCGAGCCTTTCCCGACATCCTTGGTCGTGAAGAACGGTTCGAAGACCCGCGCCAGGATCTCGGGGCTCATCCCGACACCCCTGTCGACCACGGACAGGCGGACGTAATCGCCCGAAATTTCATCCTCGTCGAAGCCGGCCAGGTTCTCGCCACGAACAACGATCGTGCCGCCGTTCGGCATCGCATCGCGGGCGTTGACCGCCAGGTTGAGAATGACCAGTTCGAGCTCTCCCGGATCGACCTCCACCGGCCAAAGACCATCCGGAAAATCGAACTCGACGTGAACGTCGCCTCTCAGGCTCCGATCGAGCAGTTCGCGCATGCCGCCGATCTGCGATGCGATGTCGACGGCCTCGGGCCGGAGCTTCTGCCGCCGTGAAAAAGCCAGAAGCTGCCGGGTCAGGCCGGCACCGCGCTGCGCCGCCTGAACCATTCCCTGCAACAGCCGACGCCGCCGATCAGGATCTGTCTGCCGATCGAGCATGTCCAATCCACCGGAGATCACCATCAGCAGATTATTGAAGTCGTGAGCTACTCCGCCGGTCAATTGTCCGATGGCTTCGATCTTCTGGGCTTGACGAAGGGTCTCCTCGACCCGGGCGCGCTCTTCCATTTCGGCCCGCAGATGCTTATTGGCCTCCTCGAGAGCACGGGTGCGCTCGACCACGAGCTTCTCGAGCTCCTGGGCCGTCCGCTCGCGCGCCTGCAGCAAGGTTCGAATTTCATATTGCCGCCGGCGGGCCCGCATTGCGGATTGAATTGCGCTCGTCAGCGTGATCGGCTGAACCGGACGTTCAAGCAGCGAAACGTTGCGGAGTGTCTCGACGATGCTGCGGCGCCAAGCAACCACCGCCGGCTGCTCGCGGTGGCTGGTGAGAATGACAAAGGGCAGGTCGGACCAGGGCGGCTGCCGCTCGATCCAATGTGCCAGCGGCTGGGTATCCTTCCCGAACAAGCCCTCCTCGGCGAGAAGGACCGCGCCCACTCCCGCCGACATCTCGCTGACCAGTTCAGGCAGACCACGACAATTGATTGCGACGAGATTCGAATTGCGGAAAAGCTCGACCGATGCCGCCCCATCACGGCCGATCGGAGCAAACACGAGAACGCAATGATCGCGGTCCGCGCTCATTCCGCCGGCCCCTCCGGCATCTCCGTGCCCGTATAACGCGGATTTCCGGAGAAAATGCCGCTGAACTCGCTCAGCGGAGGACCTAGCGTGATGCCAGCGCGGCCAAGACGAAACTCGCGGATTGAGTTTTCATGATTGCCGCTGCGCTTCTTCACGACGGAGAGGGCACGCCGCACCGTTCCGCCGACCTCAAAATAGCGCAGCATGAGCACCGCATCACTCAAATAGCTGATATCGAGAGCCGTTTCCATCGGACCGACCAGCCCATGTTGAGCGAGGATCAGGACGGTCAGCACGCCTTTCTGCCCGAGATAGCTCAGGAGCTCATGCATCTGAAGGATGAGGAATCGCTCATCCGGCATCGCGTTGAGGTAACCGTTCAGACTGTCGATGATGACAATCCGGGCGTTATCCTTTTCGACGCTCTTTCGTACATTCGCGGCGAATTCCCCGGGGGACATCTCGGCGGGATCGATCTGTTGAAAGCGGATGAGTCCCGATTGCAGGTGCGTTTCAAGGGGCAGGCCAAGCGTCCGAGCCCGGGCTTCCACCGTGCCGCGACCTTCATCGAAGGCAAAGAACACCGCATGCTCACCACGGGCTGCCGCCGCGATCGCATAGGTCAGCGCGAGAGACGACTTGCCGACACCGGCGGCGCCCAAAAGAAGCGCACTGGTGCCGCGCTCGAGCCCTCCTCCCAGGAGCTGGTCGAGTTGCGCATTGCCGCTCGGCGTCAACTCACCGATGAACGATGCGTGATGTTCCCCCGCGACCAGCCGGGGGAATATCCGCACACCTCCTGCTTCAATGGTGAAATCGTGGAAGCCGCCGCGAAATCGAATGCCGCGCATCTTGATGACGCGCATCCGCCGGCGCTCTGCTCCATAATCAATGGCGAGCTGTTCGAGCATCACCACGCCATGCGCGATCGAATGGAGTTGTAAATCGTCCTGGGAGGACGAGAGGTCGTCGAGGAGGATGACCGTGCAATTGCGGTTGGTGAAGAAGTGCTTCAAGGCCAGGACCTGGCGTCGGTACCGCAGCGGGTTCTGCGCGAGGAGGCGCAGCTCGGACAGGCTGTCCAGCACCACGCGCGCGGGATTGATCCGTTCGACTTCCTTGAATATTAGGCCCGTCGTTTCGCTCAGCTCCATTTCAGCGGGATGGAAGACGGTGAGCTCCCGCTCGGGATCCAGCGTCGTCTCCGGCGGAACCAGTTCGAAGATGTCGACACCTTGCAGCGACCAGCCGTGCCGCTGCGCAACCAGCGTCAGCTCACGTTTGGTTTCCGACAAGGAGATATAGAGCACGCGTTCACCGCAGCGGACGCCCTCGAGAAGGAATTGAAGCGCCATCGTGGTCTTGCCCGAGCCGGGCCGACCCTCGTAGAGGTACATGCGATTGGGATCGAGCCCGCCACAGAGGATGTCGTCCAGACCGTCGCTGCCGGTCGAAATCCTGGGCAAGTCTTCGGGGTCGCTGGTTTGCGCCCCGCTCGAAGAATCGATCATTGAACCCCCTTAAGGTCTGTCGCCAAAAAGACGCGCTCAGGCCCGACACGGACCGCGCAGCCTAGCGCCCCGGTTCCAAGCCGAAAGGCGAGATTTGGCAAAGAAACGCCCGAGGCCGGTTCCCGGTTCCGCCAGCGGGCGCATGGGCCTCAGCCTGTCCCAGCGGAACAGTTTTGGCTGCATCATTTCAGCGTGCAAGGGCTCATTGACATGCTTCCCGGCGGACGGTGCAAACCGCCCCGGCTCAATGCATGATCGCGGCCGCGATCTTCTCCGCCGACATCAGGACCGGAAAATTGGTGTTGGCACACGGCACCACCGGGAAGATCGAGGCGTCGACGACGCGCAGGCCCTGCACGCCTTTGACGCGGCCCTCTGGATCGACGACCGCCATCGGATCGTCGGCCCGGCCCATGCGGCACGAGCAGGAGGCGTGCCACACGCCGATGGTCGCCTTGCGCACGAAGGCTTCCAGCGCCTCGTCGTCGTTGATGACGTCGTCGAAGGTGAAGCCCTCGACCACGAAATTGTCGATCATGTAGTGGCGCAGCGCCGCCGGCCCGTCCATCAGGGCCGCGGCGATTTTTGTCAGTATCCGGTTCCTGGTGTTGACCACGCCGATCTTGCGTACGCGGTCGGTATAGGAGGCCGGGAATGGCTTGTCCGTCACGGCCCTGACGACGTCGCTCATCTGCACGGCCGCCATCTTGCGGAAACCGCTCATCAGGCGATCGAGGTCGCGCCGGTCGGACAACAGGTTGAACTCGACGATCGGCTCGGCTGCCGGGTCGCGCGAGGCAAGCTTGACCTGTCCTGTCTCGGAATAGGTCTTGTTGACGAACGTCAGCAGCGATCCGATCTGCTCACCGACGGCGTGCCAGGCTGATTTGCTGAGCAGGACGACGAACATGTCGCCTTTCGGCACGCCTTCGAGCCCGGACGAATAACGCAGGCCAAGCTGCATGTGGCGCCTGGTGTGCTCGTTCATCCGCGCTCCGCGGCGGACAAAGGACGACAGCGAGATCGAGGGATGATCCATCAGGCGCTGGCCGACGCCCTGTAGCCCCATCAGCACGGGAATGCCCATGTCCTTGAGGTGTCCGACTGGGCCGATGCCGGCGCGCAACAGATGCGCCGGCGAATGGATGGCGCCGCTGGAGAGAATGATCTCGCGGCCGCGGAATTCCTGCTCCCGTCCGTCGACCACGGCCTTCACGCCGACGCATCGCGTGCCTTCGAACAGCAGCTCTCTGACCTGCGTGTTGGTGGAGATCGTCAGATTGGCGCGCTTGCGCGTATCACGATCGAGATAGCCCATGGCGGCCGAGACGCGTTGCTCGGCCTGGTTCGAGTGCGTCACCGGGAAAAACCCGTCGACGAACTCGCCGTTCTGGTCGGCTAAGTATTGGTGGCCGGCCTGTTGGAAGGCATCGGCGAACGCCTGAGAATGTCGCGTCCAGTGCTCCCGCGGGATCCGGCGAACCGGGATCCGGCCGTCCTTGCCATGATACGGACCGTCGAAATCGAGGTCGCGCTCGACCTTTTTGAAGAAGGGCAGCACGTCGCTCCAGCTCCACCCCGCAGCGCCGCGCGCTTCCCATTCGTCGTAGTCGGTCGGCGCGCCGCGGTTGGCCATCTGGCCGTTGATCGAGGAGCCACCGCCGAGTACGCGCGCCTGTTCGTATTTGCGTAAGGGCGGACGTCCTTCGTCCGGATTGTTGTGACTGACGATCTGGGTCGTGACCTTGAGCTCGGTCCAGTGGAAGCGCGGATCGAAATAGGCCGTACCCGGATAGCTGTCCCTGATCTCGGCCGGCTCGTCGCCGGGCGGTGTGTCCTGTCCAGCCTCGCAGAGCAGGACCTTGTTGGCGCTCCTCGCGGAGAGCCGGTGGGCCAGCACGGACCCCGCCGAGCCGCCGCCCACGATAATGAAGTCGTACACGATTGGCGCTTCCTCTTGTTCTTGCCCGGGAAGCGTAGCGCGTAATTGTTTTGAGGTCACGTCATCGCTGCCGCGACAAAGCGCGAGCAGAGATGCCGGCGACCCCGAAGGCACGGCCTAGCGGCAGGCATCCGCCGCCCGGTCAGCAGGTGATGAGGTAGCGAACCCCGGAGGCTTTAAGGCTTCCTCACGAAGCCCGCGCGCAACCGCTCGGCAAACCAGACTACAAAAATTGAAGCAAACGACAGACAGAAAAATATGGCCGTCCAAAGCAGCGCGTTACCCGCATTTGTCATGACGTCTCTCCCTCGTTTCAAACGAGACGCTTGCAGACAATCGGACGCGTGGCGTTGCGATAGATCAATTTTGCTCAATTGGCATTGGGCAGAGGTCGGCATCAGCGGCTCGCAGTGACGGCTGAAACTACGGCCTGATCGAAAAATTCCCCGGCGGCCCCGGCTTTCGCAATGGCTCCGCCAGCCGCGCGAACTCGCACAGCAGCGACCGCGTCTTCCTGGGATCGATGATCTCCTCCACCCAGAACTTTTCGGCGGAGCGGAACGGCGAGCGCAGCTTGTTGAGGCGGTCCTCGATCTCTTTCAGTTTCTCCGCCTTGTCCTCAGCCGCGTCGATGTCCGCACGGTAGGCGGCTTCGATGCCGCCTTCGAGCGGGAGCGAGCCCCAATAGGCCGACGGCCAGGCGTAGCGGATCGAGAATCGGTCGGCGGGCTGATGCACCACGCCGGCGACGCCGAAGGCATTGCGCAGGATCACCGTGCACCAGGGCACCGTGGTCTGGTTGACCGCGGCCATGGCGCGAACGCCATGGCGGATGGTGCCCGCCTTCTCCGCATCGAGCCCGATCATGAAGCCGGGGCAGTCCATGAGATAGACGATCGGCAAATGGAAGGTCTCTGCGAAGTCGACCCAGCGCACCACCTTCTGGCAGGCATCCGCCGTCCAGGAGCCGCCATAGTGAAAGCTGTCGCTGGCGAGTACCATCACCGCCCTGCCCTCGAGCCGCGCGAGGCCGACGATGATCGGCTTGCCGAAATTCTTGCCGACCTCGAAAAACGAACCTTTGTCCACGACCTGTTCGACGATCGGCCGTATCTTGTAGACCTGCTTGCGGTTGCGCGGGACCGCGCTCATCAGCGCCTCTTCGGTGCGCTCCGGATTGTCGGTGCAGGGCAAGGTCGGCGGCAGCCCGTCAACCGACGACGGCAGATAGGACAGGAATCGCCGCGCGCAGGCAAAGGCCTCCTCCTCGGTGTCGACGGCATGATCGACCGCGCCGGCGCGGGTCTGGATGTCGGCGCCGCCGAGCTCTTCCTTCGAGAGGTCCTGCCCCAGCGCCTTCACCACCGGCGGACCTGCGACGAACATCGCGGACTTCCGGGTCATGATGGAATAGTGGCTGGCGGCAAGACGCGCGGCACCGAGCCCTGCGACCGAGCCGAGGCCGAGCGCGACCACGGGCACGCGCGACAAGTTCTCCGTTGTGAAGCGATACCAGCGTGTGCCGCCGATGCCACCCGGCAAGTTCGCCGCGCCCTTGGTCTCGATGGTCTTGACCGAGCCGCCGCCGCCGGAGCCTTCGATGATGCGGACGATGGGCAGGCGGAGATCATGCGCCATCTCCTCCGCCATCAGCGGCTTTGCGGAGATGGAAGCGTCCGCCGAGCCGCCGCGCACGGTGAAGTCGTCGCCGACCACGACGACGGTGCGGCCTTCGACGCGGGCACGGCCGAACACGCAGTTCGCCGGCGTCAATTTCTGCAACTCGCCGCTGGAATCGTACTCGCCGACGCCGGAGACGGCACCGATTTCGTGAAAGCTGCCTTTGTCGGTCAGTCTGTCGATACGTTCCCGAACAGTCAGTCGGCCCTGGTCATGCTGACGCTTGACCTTGTCAACGCCGCCCATCTCCCGCGCGAAGGCTTCGCGCCGGGCGAGCTCGTCGAGTTCCGACTTCCAGTTCATTCACTCCCTCCGAATTGATCGGCTTGTTATTGTTGTGCACGGCCATGGCGACCGGTTTGCGCGGGATGCGGGCGTTGAATACGTCGCCCTCCGCGCCGTCCATCAGGCTGCCGAGCGAGCGGCCGAGCGCGACCATCAACGGGGCGACTTCGGCATGCAGACGCTGCTCGTTATACATCGACGACAGAAGACCGATCGTGATCACCACAAACGTCTGATACTGCGGCGACCAGATCGGCACCGCGAGCCCGTTGATGTGCGGGCTCCACAAGCCGCAGGCCACGACATAGCCGCGCTCATGCAGCGACTGCCGGTTGGCCTCGATGCGGGGCCGCAGGATTTTCGCAGCCTCGGGAGCTTCCCGCTCCATGTCCGCGAGGAAGGCATCGCCGACCTCGGGCGCCAATGCCGCGGTGTAGGCTGCGCCCGCAGCAGTGGAGGCCATCGAGATGCGGCTGCCGGTGCCCTCGTGCAGGCCGAGTGCCGAGGCCGAGCGCGCAAACTGGAGATAGACCAGATGGAAGCGATCGGGGACCACGAAACCAACCGTGCCGGGCAGTTGCTCGGCGACTTCCTGAAGCCGCTGGCGAATCATGCTGCGCAGCTGCGCGCCCTTCATCATCGAGGCGCTCATCGCCACCGCGCTCGGCCCGATGCGATATTTCTGATCGCGCGGCAGATAGACCAGCTGACCCATTCGCGTCAGCGTGTGCGTGAGCCGCGACACGGTCGAGCGCGGCAGGCCGCAGCGGTTTGAAATTTCGAGATTGCCGAGCCTGCTATCGTGGCCCTCGAAGCATCGCAACACGTCGAACGCGCGCGACACCACTTGGATGACATCACCCTCACCGGCATCGCCGGCGAGCGCACCTTGTCTACTCAACCGCTCTGAACGTCGTCCCATGATCCCTACCGCTTGTTCCGCTGTGCGGAATTAAATTCCGCTTGCAGAAGAAACTACCTCAGGCATTTTGCGACCACAAGAAGAAGGCGATGGCATGCCAGAGATTAAGATCGTCACGGAGATCGCGGGTCGCATCTGCTCAACTCCCGTGCAAGTTGGAGGAACCGTTGCGGATGGTGATGAGATTGTGCTGGTCGAAGCGATGAAGATGGAGATACCTGTGCTTTCTCCTGTGAGCGGCGAGATCACATCTATCCTGGTGAAGATCGACGACGTCGTTGCCGAGGGACAGGCGATCGCGATCGTTGCGAACTGACTGCATTCTCCGTCTTTTCCGCGACAATCTGTCAGCCTCATTGCTGCGTTCGCGGTACGGCGTTGCCATTGCTTGATCGCGATGACATGATCCGTTTCAAACAAAACCTGTTTCAAACAAAGAAAGAAAATCGTCGCGGCAAACGCGAGGATCATTGGAGGGAAACATGCTTCGTGGGCTGATCGTGCTCGCGCCTGCCTTGGTGGCGGGCCTTTCTTTTGCGTCTACACGCTATGCATTCGCCGAAGACATCAAGCTACCGGCGACATTGACGTTCACCGCCTATGACACCGGCACCGCCGGCTTCAACATCGCGGTCGGCGTCGGCAAGATGATGAAGGACAAACATTCGACCGACGTGCGCGTGCTCCCCGCAGGCAACGACGTCGCGCGTCTGGCGCCGCTGCGCGCCAAGCGTGCGGTCTCCGCGGCGATGGGATCGGGGACCTATTTCGCGCAGGAAGGCGTGTTCGAGTTCGGCTCCAGGGAGTGGGGCCCGCAACCGCTCCAGATCCTGCTCTCATCCGTCGACTGCAATTGCGGCACGCTCGGCGTGGCTGCGGATACAGGCGTGAAGGAGCTGAAGGATCTCAAGGGCAAGCGCGTCGGATTCGTCGTCGGCTCGCCGGCGCTGAACCAGAACTCGCTCGCGGTGCTCGCCTTCGCCGGCCTGACGCAGAAGGACGTCAGGGTCGTCGAGTTCGCAAGCTACGGCGCGATGTGGAAGGGCCTGATCAACAACGACACCGACGCGGCCTTCGGCACCACCATCACCGGCCCCGCCAAGGAAGCCGAGACCTCGCCGCGCGGCCTGATCTGGCCGCCGCTGCCCGCCAAGGACAAGGAAGGCTGGGCGCGGATGCAGAAGGTCGGCTCATTCTTTTTCCCGCAGACCGCGACCTGCGGCGCCGGCATCTCGCCGGACAAACCGATCGAGCTCGGTAACTACCCCTACCCGATTTTCGTCGCCTACGCCTCGCAAGCCCCCGACCAGGTCTATGCGATCACCAAAGCCATGATCGTGAACTACGATTCCTACAAGGACGCCGCGCCCGGCGCCGGCGGGCTTGCGGCCGATCGCCAGACCAAGAACTGGGTGGTGCCGGTGCATCCCGGCGCGGTAAAGGCGCTGAAGGAAGCCGGGCAATGGAGCGACGCGCAGGACGCTCACAACAACAGACTGATCAAGCGCCAGGAGGTGCTTGGCGCAGCGTGGACCGACTACGGAAAGTCCAACCCGCCTGCGGATGACAAGGCGTTCCTCGACGGCTGGATGAAGGCGCGTGCCACAGCCCTTGCGAAGACCGACATGCCGAACGGGTTCGAGGATTAGTTCTCAGCGTTTATTGCCCACGCGCGGGGTCGATCATGTCGTCTGCTTCAGTCTCTACCGCCGCGCAGGACGAGGCCAAGCGGATCGTGTTCGACGATCCGCATGGCGCCGCCGGCAACATGCAGGAAGCGGAGGTCACGCGCGTCCGAAGCTTGCCCGGCGCGTGGCGCTGGATGCTCGTCGTCGCGACCGCCGCGACCGTCCTGCTCTGCATCAACCAGCAATTCTCGCTGCGCTTCTTCGTCGGCTACACCCAGCTCAACACGGAGTACTTCTATCTCCTGATCGCCCTGATGCTGCCGTTCACGTTCCTGATCTTCCCGGGGACCGCACGCGCGCCGCTCGACCGCATTCCCTGGTATGATCTCCTCTGCTTCGTCGTGACTTTTGCCGCAGCGCTTGTGTTGATGTCGAACGTGCGCAAGGCCGCGGAGGCCGGCTGGGAATTCGGCGGCGCGCCGAACAGCGTGACAGCCGCGGGTCTCGTGATGTGGGTGATGCTGATGGAGGCGCTGCGCCGGACCGGCGGCTGGAGCCTGCTACTGAGCGTGCTCCCCTTCACCGTCTATCCGCTGTTCGCAGAATCCAGCTGGCTCGGGCCGTTCCGCGGCACGCAGTCGACGCTGGAGCAAGCGACCGCCTATCACGTGCTGTCGGGCGAAAGCCTGCTCGGCATTCCCATCCAGGCGTTTGCCGACACCGTGATCGGCTTCCTGGTGTTTGGCACCGCGCTGATGATGACCGGCGCCGGAAAGTTCTTCATCAATCTCGCCTTCGCGCTGTGCGGCACCTTCCGCGGCGGCGCGGCAAAGGTCTGCATCTTCGCTAGCGGCCTGCTCGGCATGATGTCGGGCTCGATCATCTCCAACGTGCTCACCGCCGGCACCATGACCATTCCGGTGATGAAGAAGAGCGGCTTTCGCGCATCTTATGCCGGCGCGATCGAGGCCTGTGCCTCGACCGGCGCGGTGCTGGCGCCGCCGGTGATGGGCGCGACCGCCTTCGTGATCGCGCAATTCCTCAATGTCAGCTACGCCGATGTCGCGATCGCCGCCACCATTCCGGCCGCGCTCTATTACATCGGTCTGTTCATGCAGGTCGATTCTTACGCCGCACGACACGGGCTGAAGGGTATTCCGCGCGCGGAGCTGCCGCGGGTCATGGATACGATCCGGGACGGCTGGTACTACGTCTTCGTGATCGCGCTGCTGATCGTCATGCTGCTCTACTTCAAGCGCGAGAGCCATGCGCCATTCTACGCCACAGCACTGCTTCTGGTCCTCAACCAGTTGTTCTCGAAGGACACGCGCTGGACTGTGGCGACCATCGGCAAATTCCTCGAGGTCAACGGGCGCACCTTCGTCGAGCTTGTCGGCATCCTCGCGGGCTGCGGCCTACTGATCGGCGCCTTCTCGATGACCGGCGTGGTGTCGAGCCTCGCCAACGATCTGCTGCGCATTGCCGGTGACAATCCGTTCCTGCTGCTCGGCATGTGCGCCCTCACCAGCCTGATCCTCGGCCTCGGGTTGACCACGACGGCCTGTTACATCTTCCTCGCCATCCTGGTCGCACCGGCGCTGGAGAAGCTCGGGCTGAACAAGATGGCCGTGCACATGTTCATCTTCTACTGGGGCATGTTGTCGTCGATCACCCCGCCAGTTGCGATCGCGTCATTCGCGGCCGCAGGTATTGCCGGCTCGCCGGCGATGAAGACGGGCTGGGAATCGATGTGGGTCGGCAGCATCATCTATTTCATCCCGTTCTTCTTCGTGCTCAATCCGGCGCTGGTGCTGCAGGGACCGAGCCCCTATCTCGCCGGTCTCGGGCTGATGGCGCTCGCGGCGTTCGGCACGCTGTTCATCTGCGGCGGCATCCAGGGCTACCAGCCCTTCGTCGGCGATCTCCGCAGCGCCGGTGCCCTGGAATGGCCGATCCGCGTGCTGCTGGTGATCGGCGGGTTTGTGGTGGCCACCCCCGGCGGCGGCATCATGCCGCTGTCGCAGATGCAGGTGACGCTGCTCGGCCTCGCCATCCTCGTCCCCACGGTTTTGCTCGCCCTGCTGCTGGTCCGGCGGCAGACCATGGTGCCGAACGGGTTGCGCGTGCCCTGATTGCGTTGCACAAAGAGAGGCGATGAAACCGCTTTCGCCTCTCGCCACCGCATGGACCCGTTCGAAGCCGCCTTTGCTGCGGTTTCTGGACAATTGCCTCAACGAATTCTCGGCGGAGACCTCGGGCGCCGTCGCCGACTACATTCCCGAGCTCGGCAAGGCCGATCCTGCTTGTTTCGGCATCAGCCTCGCGACCCTGGACGGTCATGTCTACGAGGTCGGCGACTCCAGGGTACCCTTCACCATCCAGTCGATGTCAAAGCCGTTCGTGTTCGCACTGGCGCTGGACCTGCTCGGCGCAAACAGGGTCGAGAGCGCGATCGGCGTCGAGCCCTCCGGCGATCCTTTCAACTCGATCCGGCTCAACTCGGACAACCATCCGTTCAACCCGATGGTCAATGCCGGCGCGATCGCCTGCACCGGGCTGATCCACGACAGCAAGGGTCGGGACGCTTTCGAGCACATTCGCCTCGCGCTCGGTCGTTTTGCCGGCCGCGACCTCGCCGTCGACGAGGCCGTCTACGCTTCCGAAAGCCAGACCGGCGACCGCAATCGCGCCATCGGCTATCTCCTCAAGACCAATGCGGTGATCTCGGACGATGTCGCCGCCGTGCTCGACGTCTATTTCCGGCAATGCGCGGTACTGGTCACCGCGCGCGACATCGCGGTGATGGCGGCAACGCTCGCCAACCGCGGCGTCAACCCGGTTACCGGCGAGCAGGTGCTGACGCCTTACGCGATCTCGCGCACGCTCTCGGTGATGACGTCGTCGGGCATGTACGACTATGCCGGCGAATGGATCTACCGGATCGGCATCCCCGCCAAGAGTGGCGTCGGCGGCGGAATTCTCGCCGCCCTCCCCGCTCGCCTCGGGCTCGGCAGCTATTCGCCAAGACTCGACAAGCACGGCAACAGCGTGCGCGGCATCAAGGTGTGCGAGGCGCTGTCCTCGCATTACGATTTGCACATGCTCAACCGGAGCGACGACGCGCGCAACGCCGTCATCGCCGATTACGACATCGGCAAGAGTCCGTCGCGGCGCGTGCGCCGCCCGCAGGAGCGCGATATTCTCGCAGCCCACGAGCAGGAGGTGCGGATCATCGAGCTGGTCGGCACGCTGTCGCTGTCGGCGGTCGACTATGTCTCGCGCCGGCTTGCGGGGCGGCCGCGGCCGCAATTCGTGATCTGCGATCTCCACCGCGTCACCTCCACCACACGCGCCGGAGCGCGGTTGGTGGCCGAGGCGTTCGAGGAACTCGCGGTGCTGAATGTGACCGTCGTGCTGTCAGGCGTCAGGCGTGCCTCCAAGGAATGGGACAGCCTGCGGGAATGGACCGCCGAGCTCAAGAACGTCCGCGACTTCTATTTGCTCGACACCGCGATCGAATGGGCCGAAGACCAGATCATCTATCGGTACGGAGGCTCGATCGATTTCCACGAGACCACCGAACTTGCCGAGCAGCCGCTGCTGGCCGGCATGAGCGAGGAAGAGCTGACCGACCTCGCCTCGATCTGCACGATCCGGACCTATCAGTCTGGCGCGAAAATCCTCACCACGGGCGCCGCAGCCGATTCCCTTTTCTTCCTGCGCAGCGGCGCGGTGCATGTCACCCTGCCCGACGGAGTACGGCTCGCAACACTCACCGCCGGCATGGCGTTCGGCGAGATGGCGCTGATCGAGACCACTCGCTCCGCCGACGTGTTCGCGGATATGGCGGCGACCGCGTTCGAGGCGCCTCTGAAAGCGTTCGAACGCTTCCGCAAGCAGCACCCGCACGCCAGCGAACGCATCATGCGCAATCTTGCGCAGCTTCTCGCCGACCGCCTGATCGTCGCCAACGCCAGGGTGGATATCCTGACGTCGACCTGAGCGGCCTAGCGGCTCGCCGCCTCGCTGATCCGCCGCTTGATCTTTGCGGCACTGGTCTTGAGCAGCTCGGATGGCTGCTGGCCGGTCGCCACGCACAGGCATGCCCAGTAATAGATGACATCACCCAGCTCTTCGACGAGGCCCGCCTGGTCGAGCCAGTCATCGCGGAGCAGCTTCTTGATGTGGTCGGCGACTTCGCCGGATTCGCCGGCGAGGCCGAGCCCTAGATAGGACAGCCGTTCGTTGGACGGACGCTCATCGACTTTCGCAATCGTTGCAGCCCAGGCGGCATATTCATCGATCGTCATGAGCGTCCCTCACAGCAATTGCTCGATCAGCCTACCACTTCGGTGACCGGCTGAAGGTCGATCTCAAAGGTCTCCAGAAACTTTGACGTCATGATGTAGAATCCGACCGAGAGCTGCAGCTCGACGAGCGCGGCTGGCGTCAACTTCGCCGCGATCGCCTTGAAGATCGCATCCGTCGGCTTGTTCAGCTTCACGATCTCGTCGGTGAACGCGAGCGCGGCGCGTTGCGTCTCGTCGAAACAGCTCGCGGTCTGCCAGTTCTCGAGCGCCTCATTCTGCTCGTCGGTGACGCCGACATTCTTGCCGATACGCTTGTGCGCGACGATCTCATACGGCGCCTCGCACAGGATGCCAGTGCGAGTGATCGCGAGCTCGCGCACGATCGGATCGAGTTCGCCCTTGTGGCGGATGGCACCGCCGAGGCGGCAGTATTGCTCAAAGTAGCTCGGCGAATGCGACATCATGCGGAAGATGTTGGCATTGCGATTCTTGTCGAGGATTTCGCGGGTGCGGTCGGATGCTTGGGATGGGTCGCTGTAGTTGATACGGGCCATGATTTTCCTGAAGTTTTTCCCTAAGCCTTTGATGCTTTTTGTCGTTAGCGGCGAAAGTTCCACGAAACTGTATTCTTGCGCGTCCGCAGGAGCAACAACATCGAGTCAAAATGCCGCCGCATTGCTGAACGACCTTGGTACAGTCGATATTCGCCGCGTGGGGACTTGATCGCGGCGGATACTCGCAAGGGGTGTTCCGAGTAAAAACAATTGGCCGTTGGGCGCTAACCGCGCATCGATGAGTCACGCCCAAGTCTAGGGAGAATACGGCATGAAGGAAGCCACCAAGGGGGCGGCCTCGGAAGCGTTCGCGCATATGCTGGCGGTGATGGCGATGCTCGTCATCGCCAGCATCCTGTTCTACGGGCGCTAGTTAAGAGTCGGGTGAGTGCTTTCGTCATTCCGGGGTGGCCCTCGCACAGGCCAGGCCCAGAATTCCCGTTCCAGGCTCGGTCTCTCAGGACCGCCCCCGAATGACGGATCCCACCGCTTGCGTTGCTGCAGTAGCCCAGATGGAGCGCAGCGCAATCAGGGCTACATCCAATTTCACTATCCGTCTTTGGCGAAGAACGGCACCAGCTTGCCGGCGAACCGTTTGAAGCTCGCGCTGACCTCATCGCCGATGGCGAGATCATTCTCACCATGCGCCATCATGCGAAAACCCTCGGCGCAATCGACCAGCAGGATGTTGTAAGGCACGTGCGCGCGCGTCTCGGGCGTGGCGGCGCGGCAGACCAGCGACGTCGCGTAGACCCTGCCCTTGCCGCTGGCGCGCTGCTCGCGCGAATCGGACGCGCCGCAGGCCGCGCAGAAGGCGCGACGAAAATACTGCACATGGCCGCATGCGGTGCAGGTCTGATAAATGACGGCCTGTTCGCCCTTGGTCCAGTCGGCTAGACGCTCGCTCATCGCACCCGCTCCAGGAACATGCTGACGTGAGACGACAGCACGCCGCCGTCGCCGTGCAGCAGCGCGATCGAGGCGTCGCGCACCTGACGATTCGCCGCTCGCCCCGTCATCTGCAGATGCGTTTCCACCAGATGCGCCATGGCGCCACCGACGCCGCAATGACCGTAGCTGAGCAGGCCGCCATGGGTGTTCAGCGGCATCGCGCCGTCGCGGCTGAAATGGCCGGCGCGCACGCGTGCGGCTGCCTCGCCCCGGCCAGCAAGGCCAAGGTCTTCCAGCAGCATCGCGAGCGTGATCGTAAAGCTGTCGTAGATCGCCGCGTAGCGCACGTGGGAAATCGCGAGGCCGGTGGCCTCCCTGGCGCGGGCGACGGAGATCTCGGCGCCGAGTTCGCTTAGGGCGGGCGCTGCAGTGACGTGCTGATGGGTATGAGCCTGGGCACAGCCGCGAATGCGCACGCCGGCCTCTCCGGTCCGCTCGCGGCTGATGACGAAGGCGGCGCCGCCGTCGGACACCGGGCAGCAATCGAGCAGCTTCAGCGGCATCGCCACCGGCTTCGAGGCCATGACGTCGCCAACAGTGATGGAATCGCGGAATTGCGCACCGGGATGGGTGCAGGCGTGGGCGCGCATCAGCACGGCGAATTCGGCGAGATCTTCTTCCGTCACGCCGTATTCGTGCATGTATCTGTTGGCGACCAGACCGTAGTAGGCGGGAATGGTCGGGCCGAGCGGCACCTCGTAGTCGGGATGGCCGACCTGCGCCAACGCCTGGATCGAGGCATCGCGGCTCTGTCCGGTGAGACGGTTCTCACCGGCGACCACGAGCACGTTGCGGGCGACTGCAGCCTCGACGAGGTGATGCGCCAGCATGGTCATCGCGAGGCCGGTCGCGCCCCCGACCTGGACGGCGTGGGCGTAACTGGGACGGATGCCGAAATGCTCGGCAAAGACGGTCGCCAGCATGATGTGCGGCGAGACGGTGGAGTAGCCACAGAGGATGCCGTCGATGTCGGCGCGCTCGAGCCCGGCGTCGTCGAGCGCGGCCTGCGCGGCCCTGCTCATCAGGTCGAGCGAGGACGAACCTTCGTGCTTGCCGAAAGGCGTGAGGCCGACACCGGTGATGAAGCTCACGGACGCACCTGTGCATCGTCATTACGGGGCGGCGAACGGGTGACGCCATCGCGGACCATGGCGTCGATCTCGTCCGCGGAGTAGCCGACCTCACGGAGGATTTCCGCGCCGTGCTCGTTCAGCTGCGGCGCGAGCCGCACCGGTTCGGCTTCGGTCTCCGACCAGGTCGCCGTCACCCTCATACTCCGGATCGGCCCTTCAGTTGGATGGTTCACCACCGGGAAAAAGCCGGTCGCCTCCAGATGCTCATCGTGCAGCATCGACGCGAGATCGTGCATCGGCATCACAGGCACGTCGGCCTTGGTGAGCAGGTCGATCCATTCCGTTGTGGAACGCGTCTCGAAGATGCGCGCGAGCTCGGCGTAGACCACGTCGATATTGGCGGCGCGGCCGGCGAATGTCGCGAACATCGCGTCGGCCCGCAGATCGTCGCGTCCCGTCGCCTTGAAGAAGTTCTCCCACTGCTTGTCGTTGTAGACGATGACGCTGAGATAGCCGTCCGACGTCTTGTAGGGCCGGCGGTCGCGCGAGAGATGGCGGGCGTAACCGCCTTTGTCCAGCGGGGGCTCGTAGGTGAGCCCGCCCATGTGGTCGCCCATGACGAAGCCGGCCATGGTCTCGAACATCGGGATGTCGACGCGCTGACCGCGTCCGGTGCGGTCGCGGTGCACGAGGCTGGCGCAGATCGCGCCGACGGCGGTAAGGCCGACAATGCGATCGACCAGTGCGTTCGGCACATAGCGCGGCACGCCGTCACCGGTCTGCGCCATCAGAGCCGGCAGCGCGGTGGCGCCCTGGATCAGATCGTCATAGGCGGGTTTTGCAGCATACGGCCCGTCCTGGCCGAAGCCGAACACGCCGGCATAGACCAAACGCGGATTGATCTTGGCAACAACGTCATAGCCCAGTTGAAGCCGCGCCATTGCCTGCGGGCGGACGTTGTAGACGAGAACGTCGGCATCTTTCAGCAAGCGCAGCACGGCCCCGCGGCCGGCGGGTTTCTTCAGGTCGAGGCAGATCGAGCGCTTGCTGCGGTTGGTGTTGAGGAACACCGGGCCCATGCCGGCGTGCCGCATCGGACCGATCAGGCGGGTGACGTCGCCGTCCAGAGATTCCACCTTGATGACGTCTGCGCCGTAGTCGCCGAGCATCTGGGTCGCATAGGGACCCATCAGCACGGTGGTCATGTCGACGACCTTGATGCCCTTCAGCGGTCCCATCGTTCGCTCCCGATTGCGCGGGCTCAGATGAGCCCTGCGATTTCGGTCCAGCTAACGGCAGCGGCGTCGCGTGCGCAAGGGCGACCGGCGTATGGCCGCATGCGCCGGCGGCGAAGGGCCGCTATTTCTTCTGACGGGATTCGCGAATCTTGAGGAGACGGTCGAGCTCCTCATTCTGCTGGTTGATGCGGTCCGCGATCCGCGACTCGTTCTGCTCACCCGAGGCGGCCGCGGCCTGCTCGATGAGCTGGCGGATATTGTCCTCGAGAATCGCGATGCGATCGTTGAGTGCGTCCATCGACAGCGAATCTTCGTAGTCATTGCTCATGATGCATGTCCCGCGAATCAATCAGTGCCGTAGGGTGGGCAAAGTGAAGCGTGCCCACCATGATCTAGCGCAAACAAGATGGTGGGCACGGCGCTTGCGCGCCTTTGCGCACCCTACGAGATCGGGGCTTACTTCAACGGCTCCAGCACGGAGACGTAGTTGGCGACCGCCGCACCACCCATGTTGAAGATGCCGCCGAGCTTTGCATTCTTGAGCTGCATGCCCTCCGGCGCTTGCCCGGCGAGCTGCATCGCGGTCATCACGTGCATGGAGACGCCGGTGGCGCCGATCGGATGGCCCTTGGCCTTCAGGCCGCCGGACGGATTGACCGGCAGCTTGCCGTCCTTGAGCGTCCAACCTTCCTTGATGGCACGGGCGCCCTGCCCCCTCGGCGTCAGGCCCATCGCTTCGTACTCGATCAGCTCGGCGACGGTGAAGCAGTCATGGGTCTCGACGAAGGAAAGATCGGACAGTGTAACGCCCGCCTTCTCCAGCGCGCGCTGCCAGGCGACCGTGCAGCCCTCGAACTGGAGGATGTCGCGCTTGGACATCGGCAGGAAATCCTGGGCGTGCGCGGTGGCGCGGAAGCCGATCGACTTGCTCATGCCCTTGGCGGTTTCCGCGTCGGCCAGCACCAGGGCAGCGGCACCGTCTGAGACCAGCGAGCAGTCGGTGCGCTTCAGGGGGCCGGCAACGTAGGGGTTCTTCTCGCTCTCGGCGCGGCAGAACTCGAAGCCAAAGTCCTTGCGCATCTGGGCGAAGGGATTGGCGACGCCGTTCTTGTGGTTCTTGGCCGCGATCAGCGCCAGTGCATCGGACTGGTCGCCGTATTTCTGGAAATAGGAGCTGGCGATCTTGCCGAACACGCCGGCGAAGCCGCCGACGGTGTCGCCGTCCTCAGGCAGATAGGACGCCTTGAGCAGGTTCTTGCCGATCTCCGGCCCCGGCGTGCGCGTCATCTGTTCGACCCCGACGACGAGGACAATCCTGGCCGCGCCGGCCGCGATCGCGCGCACGCCCTGATGGACGGCGGCGGAGCCGGTGGCGCAGGCGTTCTCGACCCGGGTCGCCGGCTTGAAGCGCAGCTTCGGGTCGGCCTGGAGCACCAGCGAGGCGGTAAAATCCTGGGGCGAGAAGCCGGCGTTGAAATGGCCGAGCACGATCTCGTCGACATCGCCAGCCGAAATGCCGGCATCCGCCAGCGCCTCATTGGCGACCTTCACCACGAGGCTTTCCACGGTCTCGGTGTCGAACTTGCCGAACGGCGTATGCGCCCATCCGACGATGCTGGCGGTCATGGTCTATCTCCCTGGCGGTCTCTTGCTGACCTAAGTCTTAGCCCAGGGATGGCAAGACTTCACGCGGGTTTAAGGGCCTGGAGGGTGCGCTGGCAGATGGCAGTTATGCCGGCCCAGTTCCCGGCCCTGATCTCCGCCGTCGGGCACAGCCAGGAACCGCCGACCGCGACCACATTGGGCTCCGCGAGCCAGGTCGCCGCATTGGCCTCGCCGACCCCCCCGGTCGGGCAGAACCGCACGTTCGGGAACGGCCCACCCAGCGAACGCAGCCCCTTGATGCCGCCGGCCTGCTCGGCCGGGAAAAATTTTGCAATGTCGAAGCCGTAGGATAGCGCCATCATCAGTTCGGACGCCGTGGCGATACCCGGCGCAAACGGCAAGGAGCTATGGGTGGCGGCCTTCAACAGGTCCGGGGTCAAGCCCGGGCTGATGCCGAAGGCGACGCCGAGCTTCTCGACACGCGTAAAGTCAGCCGGATTGAGAATCGTGCCGATGCCGACCACCGCCTCGGGCACCTCGGCCATCATCGCCCTCGCAGCCTCGATCGCAACAGGGGTACGCATGGTCACCTCCAGCGTACGGACGCCGCCGGCCACCAGCGCACGCGCCAGCGGCACAGCATCCTGGATACGCTCGATGGTGAGGACGGGAATGACGGTCGCGGCCTTGAACAGCGCGGCGAGGTGGTTCTGCTGGGCAGTGGTGGTCATCTTGGCTTTCGTTTCACTTGGTCGCTTGACGCGTCGTCGCCGGCCGGTGCCGTTTCTTCGGCGGCATGGCATAACCCGGAATGATGGCGCCGGAATAGCAGATCACGAGGCTGGCGAGGCGGTGCCCGGCCTGGGCGGCGTCGACCGGGTCGGAACCGGCGAGCCGCGCCGCGATATAGGCCGCCGCAAAGCTGTCGCCGGCCGCGGTGGTGTCGACCACGGGTTTGGTCATGGGCTCGGCGCGGACCTCGTAGGGGCCCCCGGGAAAGCGCAGCAGGCTGACCGGCTCGGCGAGCCGGAACACCAGCTCGGGGGTCGGGATGCGCGCCATCAACTGCTCGTGGCTTTCGCCGGGATAGAGAGCGAGCAGATCCTCGGTCGAGGTCAGCACGATGTCGGCAGCCGCGAAGGCGGCTGAAAACACCTCGCGCGCGACGTCGCGATCCGGCCATCCCCGCGCGCGGAAATTGGTGTCGAACACGAAGCGGGTGCCGAGCAGGCGCGCGCGCTTGATCGCCGCGAACAGACGCTCGCGCCCGGCCGCGTCGTAGATCGAGAGCGTGATGGCAGAGAGATAGATGATGTCGTAGCTCATCAGGGAGTTGAGGAGATCGTCCGTCTCCGGCAGATTCATCAGCTGGCGCGCCGCCGCACTGTCGCGCCAGTGGAAGAACTGGCGCTCGCCCTTCGCGTCCAGCTGGATCATGTAGAGGCCGGGCAGCTTGCCCGGCAGCCGCGCGACGCGCCTCGTGCCGACGCCCTCCGCAGTCCAGGCTGCGATCATCTCATCGCTCAGGGCATCGTCGCCAAGCGCCGTGAGATAGTCGACCTTAACCTCGAGCCGCGCGAGGTACACGGCCGTGTTGAGAGTGTCGCCGCCGAATCCACGCGAGTAGAGGCCCCCGCCCTGCACGCTGGAATGTCCGGCGGATTGTCCACCCTGGGCCTGCCGGAGCTCGACCATGCATTCGCCGATGCAAGCAACGCTCGCCATCACTTTACCCGCTCAGTCAGAGATCACGCGACGAAATTGCCGCCGAGCTCGTCTTCGATGTGAATGCGGATGATGTCGTCGAAAGTCTTTTCGGCGGTGGTGAAGCCGAGTTCGAGCGACCGCTTTGCATTGAAGTTGCGCGGCCAGCCACCGACGATGCCGACGATGAAGGGATCGGGCTCCCGCTTGATGCGGGCGGCGACCTTGTCGCCGGCGACGCGTTTCAGCGCAGCGATCTGCTCGCCAACCGTCGCCGACAGGCCCGGCATGGTCAAATTGCGGCGCGGCCCCACCGCGGCGAGGTCCATGGTGCCCGCATGCAGCAGGAAGCCGACGGCGGAGCGCGGCGTGGCATGCCAATGGCGGACGTCCTCGGACACCGGAAGGACCGCTTCCTTGCCGGCCAGCGGCTCCCGCAGGATGTTGGAGAAGAAGCCCGATGCCGCCTTGTTGGGCAGGCCGGGCCGAATGCAGATGGTCGGCAGGCGGATGCCGATGCCATCGAGGAAGCCGCGGCGGGAATAGTCGGCCAGCAGCAATTCGCCGATCGCCTTCTGCGTACCGTAGCTCAGAAGCGGCGTGTGGAAGAACTCGTCGCCGATCGCATCGGGGAACGGCGCGCCGAACACCGCAATCGAGGACGTGAAGACCACGCGCGGCTTGTAGCCGCCGCCTGCGACCCTGACGGCATCGAGCAGCATCCGCGTGCCGTCGAGATTGATGCGGTAGCCCTTGTCGAAATCGAGCTCGGCTTCGCCCGAGACGATCGCGGCGAGATGAAAGATCACGTCCGGACGGCCGGCGATCAGCTTTTCGGCCGCACCCGGGACGGCAAAATCGCTCGACACGGTCTCGACGGCAAAACCGGCCTTTTCCGGCGTCTTCGGCTCGACCACGTCATGCATGGTCAGCTTGGTGATGTCGCTCTTGCCGAGCCGGCCGTCGCGCAACAGCCGTTCACACAATTTGCGGCCAACCATGCCGGCGGCGCCCAGAACCAGAATGTGCAAGAGCCTACTCCTTCTTATTGGCCGGAACGCGCCGCCCTTGGCGATTCGTCCCGGTGCGCTCTCAAGGCAGGCCCCGCGATCATTCCTTCACGGCGCCGGTCATCGCCGACACATAATACTCCACGAAGAAGGAATAAAGGATAACTACGGGAACCGAGCCGGTCAGAGCCGCCGCCATCAGCGCACCCCAATGATAGACGTCGCCATTGACGAGCTCGGTGATCGCGCCGACGGGGATCGTCTTGTTCTCGGACGAGGAGATGAAGGTCAGCGCGTAGATGAACTCGTTCCAGGACAACGTGAAGGCGAAGATGCCCGCCGAGATCACGCCCGGCAGCGAAAGCGGCAGCGTGATCTTCATCAGAATCTGCAGCCTCGTCGCCCCGTCGATCAGCGCACACTCCTCCAGCTCATAGGGGATGGTGCGGAAATAGCCCATCAGGAGCCAGGTGCAGAACGGGATCAGGAAGGTCGGATAGGTCAGGATCAGCGCCAGATTGCCGTCGAACAGGCCGAGCTGAAACACGATCGCCGCCAGCGGAATGAACAGGATCGAGGGCGGCACAAGATAGCCGAGGAAGATCGCAAGGCCGACATAGCGCGAGCCCTTGTAGCGAAGGCGTTCGATCGCATAGGCGGCGCAGACGCTGGCGAACAGCGAAATGAAGGTCGAGGACACCGAGACGATCACGGTGTTCCACATCCAGAGCGGATAGTCGGTGTCGAAGAACAGCTTCTTGATGTGCTCCAGCGTCGGATGCACGATCCAGAACGGATTGTACTTTTCGTAGTCGTACATTTCCGCGTCCGGCTTGAACGTCGCGACCGCCATCCAGTAGAACGGGAACAGCAGGAAGAAGATGATCAGGCCGAGCGGAAGGTAGACCCGAAAAAACTTCCGCGGGAAGCTCTCGAGGTAGTCCATTCCGACGCTTTGGTCGTCTGCCGTGGTCATGGTCAGTCCCTCCCGCCCTGCTGCCAGCGGGAACGCTGAAGCCCAAAGAAGCTGAGCAGGATCGCCGCGACCAGGAACGGAATCATCGCGTTCGAGATCGCCGCGCCCTCGCCCAGATTGCCGCCGGTGATGGCACGCTGGAACGACAGCGTCGCCATCAGATGGGTGGAGTTGATCGGCCCGCCCCGCGTGATGGTGTAGATGAGCTGGAAGTCGGTGAAGGTCATCAGCACCGAGAACGTCATCACGACCGCGATGATCGGCGACAGCATCGGCAGCGTGATGTGGCGGAAGCGCTGCAGATTGGTGGCGCCGTCGAGATTGGCGGCCTCATAGAGCGAGGGCGAGATGGTCTGTAATCCCGCCAGCAGCGTGATCGCCACGAAGGGCACGCCGCGCCAGATATTGGCGGCGACGACCGACCAGCGCGCATTCCAGGGATCGCCGAGGAAGTCGATATAGCGTGTTATCAAGCCGGCCTTGATCAACACCCAGGAGATGATCGAGAACTGGCTGTCATAGATCCACCAGAACGCGATCGCAGAGAGCACCGTCGGCACGACGAAGGGCAACAGGACGATGGCGCGGACCATCGACTTCATCGGCAGCCGTTCGTTGAGCAGCAGCGCCAAATAGAGGCCGATGGCGAATTTCACCGCGCTGGCGGCGACCGTGTAGAAGATGGTGTTGAACACCGAAAGCCAGAACACCGAGTCCTTCGCCAGCGAGACGAAATTCTGGAAGCCGATGTAGCGCCCGGCGCCACCGATCTTGGTGTCGGTCATGCCGAGCCAGAAGCCCAGCGCCAGCGGGTAAGCCAGAAACAGGATGAGGATGGCGATCGCCGGCACCATGAACATCGCGCCGAGGAAATTCCGGCTCTCGAATGCTCTGGTCCACAAGCTGCTGCGCTTGACCTGCGCGGCAACGGACTCGGCCATAACTGCCATGTCGGATTCCCCTCGACGAAAAGTCGCGGCGTCCGGCGAACCGGACGCCGCGTAGATTGGAGCTGATCAGACCTGGTAGTAGCGCTTGGCGCGCTCGGCTGCGCGTGCGGCTGCCGCCTTCGGCGTCACGGAGCCTGACGCGGCTTCGGCGAACATGTCGACGACGACGAAGTCGCCCATCACGGCGGCCGAGGCATAGCCGAGATCGCCGGCATAGCCGTTGTCGCGGCAGCGCTTCAGGCAGTCGCGATACGGCGTGATCTTCGGATCCGACGTCCACACCGGGTTGTCGTTGTAGGCCGGAAGCGGCGGCGACACGTAGCCGTTGGAGGAGACCTCCCAGGCGTCGTAGTTCGCCTTGTCCATCATGAACTTGATGTATTCCTTGACGGCCTTCGGATACTTCGAGTGCTTGTAACCATAATAGACGAGCACGTTCTGCTGCTCGGTCGACACGCCCACGGGACCGATCGGCATCGGCGCGTGGTTCATGTCCTTGGCGATTTCCTGCTGCTTCGGATCGGTCGAGTTCTTTCCGACGGTCCAGATCGAGATGCCGTTCAGCGTCAGGCTGAGCTCGCCGTTGAGGAACGCCTTGTTGTTGTTCGAGTCATTCCACGACAGCACGCCGGGGATGAAGGTCTCGTAGAGCTGCTTGACGTATTCGAGCGCGGCGATCGTCTCCGGCGAGTCGATCACGACCTCGTTCTTGTCGTTGACGACCTTGCCGCCGAAGGCCCACAGCGCCCACTGGCACCAGCCGTTGGCGTCGCCCGTGGCGTGGCCGAGCGCGAAGCCGGCCGGCGTGTTGTTCTTCTTCAGCGCCTGGCAGAGCTTGAGGAAGCCGGCAGTGTCCTTGGGGAATTCATCGAAGCCGGCGGCCTTCACGTGGCTGACGCGGTAGTTCAGGCAGCCGCCGGTCGCGCCCTGCGGAATGGCGATCCAGCTGTTGCCCTTCTTGCCGTAGCGCTCGGCAACCGGGTACCAGCCACCATACTGCGCGCCGAGATAGTCGGCGACGTCAGTCATGTCGATCAGCTTTTCCGGGAATTTGTGGGGATCATCGAGCGTTCCGATGATCAGGTCAGGACCGGCGCCGACATTGGCGGCGACCGCGGCTTTGGGACGGATGTCCTCCCAGCTCTCGGCCTCGAGCTTGATCTTGACGCCGGTCTTCTCGGAGAACGCCTTGGTCTGCTCGGCAAATTTGTCGAACTCGGCCTGAATGAACTGCTTCCAGCGCAGCACGCGGATGGAGGCGTTCGGCTCGGGCGTGTTGGTCCACTCCGCCGCGCGCACCGGGACGATACCCGGGCCGGCCAGCAGGGCCGCGCCGCCCAGACCGACTTTAAGCACACTTCGCCTGTCGAAATCGCTCATCGTTCTCTCCCTAAATTTTATATTTGTATTGGGTCGTCTTGTATTGGGCAGTTCTGCTTGGGCAGTTCTTTGGCGTCGCTACACGCGTTTGCCCGTCGCCTCGTCGAACAGATGAATCACGGAGGGATCGGGCTTCAGCTTGACCTTGTCACCCGGATTGAACTGGTGACGTTCGCGGAAGACCGCGACGACCTGCTCACCGCCGAGCTTCGCAAACACCTGCGTTTCCGAGCCGGTCGGTTCGACCACCACGATCTCGGCATCGGCACCGTCGTCAGCGATGGTGAAATGCTCGGGACGCACGCCGTAAACGACAGGACGCCCGTCGGATGCCGCCGGCGCGTTCCTGAGCGGCAGCTTGACGCCATTCGGCCCCTCGAAGGTCGCAACGCCGTTAACGCGCACATGACCTTTCAGGAAGTTCATGGACGGCGAGCCGATAAAGCCGGCGACGAACTGGTTCTCGGGCTTGTCGTAGAGCTCGAGCGGCGTACCCATCTGCTCGACGATGCCATCGTGCATAACGACGATCTTGTCGGCCATGGTCATGGCCTCGATCTGATCGTGGGTGACGTAGACCGTCGTGGTCTTCAGCCGCTGGTGCAGCTCCTTGATCTCGGTGCGCATCGCGACGCGCAGCTTGGCGTCGAGGTTCGACAAGGGCTCGTCGAACAGGAACACCTGCGGATCGCGCACGATGGCGCGGCCCATGGCGACGCGCTGGCGCTGCCCGCCGGAGAGCTGGCGGGGATAGCGTTCGAGCAGCGGCGACAGCGCAAGGATCTCGGCGGCGCGCTTGACGCGTTTGTTGATCTCTTCGGTGCTCTCGCCCCGCAGCTTCATCGAGAAGCCCATGTTCTCGCCGACCGTCATATGCGGATAGAGCGCGTAGTTCTGGAACACCATCGCAATGTCCCGCTCCTTGGGCTGGACATTGTTGACGACCCGGTCGCCGATCGAGATCGTGCCTGAGGTGATGTTCTCGAGACCGGCGAGCATGCGCAGAAGCGTCGACTTGCCGCAGCCGGAGGGACCAACCAGGACGACGAACTGGCCGTCCTCGATCGGAATCGAAACGCCGTGCAGGACTTCAAAATTGCCGAACGATTTCCGCACGTCGCGGATTTGCACAGACGACATCTAGCTCCCTCCTCGAAAGTCCACGACGCATCTCGCGCCGCGACCGTCTTGTTTTTTCAGACTTCACCGAACGAAGCCCAACCTTACGGGCGCCATTGTCGGCAGTTTGTGCGGTTTTGGCAATTTGTCTTTGGTTAGTCTGTGCTGGTAGCGCTGTCAACGTTCCTTTGTTTGCGACAGTGGCTGTGTTAAGAGCAGCAAATGGGTCGAAACCGCACCAAGTCAGGGAAAATCCGGCTGGCGGAAGTCGCCGAGCTCGCTGGCGTAAGCCCGATCACGGCGTCCCGCTTCTTCCGCAATCCCGAGGCGCTGTCGGTCGCCAAGAGGACCCGGGTCGAGAGCGCGGCCAGAGAGCTCGGCTATGTGCCGAACCTGGCGGCACGCGCGTTGGCCTCGCAGCGCACCGAGGTGATCGGTGTCTTGATTCCGTCACTAACCAATAATGTGTTCTCCGACGTGTTGCGCGGCATCTACGACGCCTCCGAAAACAGCCGTTACTCGATCCAGCTGTCCAACACACGCTACAGTATTCTCCAGGAGGAGAAGCTGCTGCGCCTGTTTCTTGCGCAGAAGCCGGCCGGGCTGATCGTCACCGGCATCGACCAGACCACGGAATCGCGCGCGATGCTCGATGCCGCCGACTGCCCGATCGTGCAAATCATGGAGATCGGACCCAATCCGGTCGACATGATGATCGGCTTTTCGCACTATGACGCAGCCCGTGCGGCGGTTGCGCATCTGTTCGCGCAAGGTCACCGCAAGATCGGCTTCGTCGGCGCGCGGATGGATCCGCGGGTGCAGCGGCGGCTCGACGGATATGTCTCGGCCATGAAGGACGCCGGACTGTTCGAGCAACGCCTCGTCGTCACGACGGCGACTCCGACCTCGGTAACGCTCGGAGGCGCCCTGTTCACCGATCTCCTGGCGCGGGAGCCCGGCATGGACGCGGTGTTCTGCGCCAATGACGACCTCGCGCTGGGTGTGCTGTTCGAATGCAGGCGCCGCGAGATCGCCATCCCCGAACAGATCGCGATCGTGGGCTTCAACGATCTCGAATTCATGGCCTCCGCCGTCCCAACTCTCACGAGCGTGCGCACCAACCGCTACGAGATGGGCAACACGGCCGCCAGCATGCTGATCGACGCGATCGACGGACGGCGCCCGGAGCATCCGGTGCTCGATCTCGGCTTCAAGGTGATCGAGCGGCAAAGCTCGTTGGCCCGGCGGTCGGACAACCGGCCAGCCGCTTCAGGCGCGGGCGCTGCGAACAAAATGGTAGCGTTACCAAGTGGCCATGACTAGTATCGGATTTGTGAGGAAACGACCCGCCAGCGGGCAGGCAAATCGTCGCTCGCGCCGTTGGGCATCGCACAAGCCGATACCATAGAACGGACGCCAGTGCGTTTGCATTGCAGGAGAAACCAATGACAAAAAAACCAACCAATGGGCATGCCCCCGCCGGCAACGGCGCTCGCCGCCACCTCCGCTCGCAGGAATGGTTCAACAATCCGCATAATCCGGGCATGACCGCGCTCTATATGGAGCGCTATCTGAACTACGGTCTCACCCGCGCCGAGCTCCAGTCCGGCAAGCCGATCATCGGCATCGCACAGACCGGCAACGACCTCTCCCCCTGCAACCGCCACCATATCGAGCTTGCCCATCGCGTCCGCGAAGGCATCCGCGAGGCCGGCGGCATTGCGATGGAATTCCCGACCCATCCGATCCAGGAGACTGGCAAGCGCCCGACCGCGGCGCTCGACCGCAACCTCGCTTATCTCGGCCTCGTCGAGATCCTCTACGGCTACCCGCTCGACGGCGTGGTGCTGACCACCGGCTGTGACAAGACTACGCCGGCCTGCATGATGGCGGCGGCGACCGTCAACCTGCCCGCGATCGTGCTGTCGGGCGGGCCGATGCTGAACGGCTGGCACAATGGCGAGCGCACAGGCTCCGGCACCATCGTCTGGAAATCGCGCGAGCGGCTCGCCGCCGGCGAGATCGACTATGAAGAGTTCATGGAGATCGTGGCGTCATCGGCGCCCTCGGTCGGCCATTGCAACACCATGGGCACCGCCTCCACCATGAACGGGCTCGCGGAAGCGCTCGGCTTTTCCCTGCCGGGCTGTGCGGCGATCCCCGCTCCCTATCGCGAGCGCGGCCAGATCGCCTACGAGACGGGAAAGCGTATTGTCGACATGGTCTGGGAAGACCTCAAGCCTTCGGACATCCTGACCCGCGAGGCGTTCGAGAACTGCATCGTGATCAACTCCGCAATCGGTGGCTCGACCAACGCGCCGATCCACATCAACGCGCTGGCGCGCCACATCGGCGTCGAGCTCTCGATCGACGACTGGCAGAAGGTCGGTCACGACGTGCCGCTGCTGGTCAACATGCAGCCGGCCGGCTTCTATCTCGGCGAGGAATTCCACCGCGCCGGCGGCGTGCCGGCCGTGGTGCGCGAATTGATGAAGCACAAGCGGATCCACGAGAACGCTGTCACGGTCAACGGCCGCGGCATCGGCGAGAACTGCGCCAATGCGCCAAAGCCGGACAACGACGTGATCTGGGCTTACGACAAGCCGCTGGTGAAGGACGCCGGCTTCCTGGTGCTGAAGGGCAATCTGTTCGATTCCGCGATCATGAAGACCAGCGTGATCTCCAAGGAATTCCGCGATCGCTACCTTAGCAATCCGACCGATCTCAATGCCTTCGAGGGCCGCGCCGTCGTGTTCGAGGGGCCTGAGGACTATCACGAGCGGATCGACGACCCCTCGCTCAAGATCGACGAGCGCTGCGTGCTGTTCATCCGCGGCACCGGCCCGATCGGCTATCCCGGCGGCGCCGAGGTCGTGAACATGCAGCCGCCAGCGGCGCTGATCAAACGCGGCATCATGTCCCTGCCCTGCATCGGCGACGGCCGGCAGTCGGGCACCTCGGGCTCGCCTTCGATCCTCAATGCTTCGCCGGAAGCCGCCGCCAATGGCGGGCTCGCGATCCTCAGGAACGGCGACAAGGTGCGCGTCGATCTGAACAAGGGCAGCGCCAACATTCTCATCTCCGACGACGAGGTGAAGAAGCGCCATGCCGAGCTCAAGGCCAATGGCGGCTTCAAGCATCCGCCGAACCAGACGCCGTGGCAGGAGCTTTATCGCAACACCGTTGGACAGCAGTCGACCGGTGCCTGCATGGAGCTCGCCACGCGCTACCAGAACGTCGCCGGCACATTTGGCGTGGCGCGGGATAATCACTGATAGCCACACCGTCATTGCGAGCGCAGCGAAGCAATCCAGAGCTATCTCCGCGGAGACAGTCTGGATTGCTTCGTCGCAAGTGCTTCTCGCAATGACGATCCGATAGAACTTTCAGGCAAGGGAGAAGAAAAAATGGCAGACCGCCTCAAGGGAAAGCGCGCCGTCATCACGGCTGCAGCGGCAGGCATCGGACGCGCATGCGCCGTCGCATTCGCGCGTGAAGGCGCGACCGTCATCGCCACCGACATCAACGAGAGCGGCATCGCGAGCCTGGCCAAGGAAGGTATCGCCGAGACCGCGAAGCTCGACGTTCGCAACACCGCCGACGTCAACGCCTTCGCCAAGCGCGTCGGCAAGGTCGACATCCTGCTCAACGCAGCGGGCTTCGTGCATCACGGCACCATTCTCGAGTGTTCGGAAGAGGATTTTGATTTCTCGTTCGACCTCAACGTCAAGTCGATGCACCGGACCATCAGGGCCTTCCTGCCGGACATGCTCGCGGGCGGCGGCGGCAGTATCGTCAACATCTCCTCCTGCGCGGCGCTGCGGCCGCCGGCCAACCGCTACGTCTACAGCTCCTCGAAGGCCGCGGTGTCGCTGCTGACGCGCGCGGTCGCGCTCGACTTCATCACCAAGGGCATCCGCTGCAACAGCATCTGCCCTGGCACCGTCGAGACGCCTTCGATGCTCGACCGCGCCGCGGCGCAAGGGCCGCAGGGCAAGGAGATGTTCGTCTCCCGCCAGAAGATGGGCCGGCTCGGCACCGCCGACGAGATCGCGTCCATGGCGGTCTATCTCGGCAGTGACGAGAGCGCCTTCACCACCGGCGTCGACCTCGTCGTCGACGGCGGCTACATGCTCTGACGCCAAGGCATCCAGAAGGCATCCAGCATGAACAAGATCGATCTCAACGACCGTGTCGCGATCGTCACCGGCGGCGCGCAGGGCTTCGGCCGCGCCATCGTTCAGCGCTTCGTCGCCTCCGGCGCCAAAGTCGCGATCTGGGATTTTGATGCAGCCCTCGCCGAGAAGACGGCAAAGGAAATCGGCGACAATGCCCGCGTTTTCAAGGTCGACGTCACCGATGCCGCGGCCGTCGAGCAGGCCCGCGACGCCACGCTTGCCGCCTTCGGCAAGATCGACATCCTCGTCAACAACGCCGGCATTGCCGGGGTCAACAAGCCGGTCTGGGAGACCGATCTCGAGGAATGGCGGAAAGTTCTGCGCATCAACCTCGACGGCCCCTTCATCGTCTGCAAGGCGATCGTGCCCGCGATGCTCAACCAAAAATACGGCCGCATCATCAACATTGCCTCGATCGCCGGCAAGGAAGGTAATCCGAACGCCTCGCACTATTCGGCGTCCAAGGCCGGCCTGATCGCGCTGACGAAGTCGCTCGGCAAGGAACTGGCGGCACATGACATCCTCGTCAATGCGGTGACGCCCGCGGCTGCGAAGACCGCGATCTTCGACCAGATGACGCAGCAGCATATCGACTTCATGCTGTCGAAGATTCCGAAAGGCCGCTTCGTGCTGGTGGAGGAGTTGGCCGCGATGGTGAGCTGGCTCGCATCCGAGGACTGCGGGTTTTCGACCGGCGCCGTGTTCGACATCTCCGGCGGGCGCGCAACTTACTGAGGGCGTCATGGTCAGAGAAGGCGGATGCCTGTGCGGCGCGGTGCGATTCAAGGCGGAAGGCGAGCCGCTCAACGTTCGCATCTGCCATTGCCGCATATGCCAAAAGGCAATGGGCTCGCCCTACTTCGTCCGCGCGCAGTTCGACCAGCGCGCACTGACCGTCGAGGGCGACATCGCCCGCTATGCGTCGTCCGAGAACATCGACCGCGTGTTCTGCAAACGCTGCGGCACGCGGCTGTTCTCCTGGCGGCGCAACGGCACGCTGGCGGGCGTCGCACTGACGACGTTCGACGATCGCAACGCCTTCGCGCCGACCGAGCACATCTGGGTCTCCGAGAAGCTCGCCTGGCTGAAGCTCGACGACGGGCTGACGCAATATCCGGGGACCATTCCTGCATGAATTGCACGACTGCACGGCAGGTTCGGGGCGCCGATCATTTGCGGCGTGGCATTTCGGAACCGGCCACCCTATGTTGAGGTGAAGCGTTGCTGCACCGCCGGTTGGCTGGGTCGGCTGCATGACCGCAGGCAACCGGGACGGACGAGAGCCGTGAACATTTCTTTGTATGACCTCTCGGTGTGGGTGCTGCCGCTGCTGCTCGCCATCACCTTCCACGAGGCTGCGCACGCCTTCGTCGCATATCGTCTCGGTGACGACACCGCATGGCAGCTCGGCCGTGTCAGCTTCAACCCGCTCCGCCACATCGACCCGTTCGGCACGCTGATATTGCCGGCGATGCTGCTGTTCGCGCATTCGCCGTTCCTGTTCGGCTACGCCAAGCCTGTGCCGGTGAATTTTCGCAAACTCAACAACCCCAGGCTCGGCATGGTGTGGGTGGCGCTGGCCGGGCCCGCCACCAACATCCTGCTGGCGTTGGCCGCAGCTCTTGCCCTGCACGCCCTGCCCTGGGCTCCGGCCAACTCGGCGCAATGGATCTTCGACAATCTCAAGAACGCACTGCTGATCAACGCGGTGCTGGCAGTGTTCAACATGATGCCGATCCCGCCGCTCGACGGCGGGCGCGTCGCGGTGGGGCTGCTGCCCCAGCCGCTTGCCCTGCCGCTGGCGCGGCTCGAGCCTTTCGGGATGCTGATCCTGATCGGCTTGCTGATCCTGCTACCGCTGGCAGGCTCCCAGTTCGGTCTAAATCTTGATGTTATTTCAGCAATACTGCGAACGTTGACCGGTTATGTGATTCAGGCTGTTCTCATTCTGACCGGCAATGCTTAGTTGAACAGCAACACACCCGAACACAAGCCGAAGGGCTCGAGGCCGACTTGGTCAAAGCTGCCGACATGCTGATCGCGCGACGCGCCGATACCCGCGCCCGCGCCGATTTCGCCACCTGGAAGATGATGGCCAAGCTCAACGGGTCGTCGGCGCTGCCTCCGGGGGCGCAGGAATTCCTCGTGAGCTACAAGAACCTGCAGGCACAGATGAACGAGGGTGAGGCTACCGAGGCCACCATCGGCGCCATCTACAAGGCCTACTATGCCGAGATGGGCGGCGCGGGAACCCCGCCCGACGTCCGTCCCCGGGCGGCCGAACCGGCGGCGGACAATGTTACCGCTTTCCGCCGCCCCGAACCGAAGCCGAGGAAGGCTAATTTCTTCGGGGCAGCGACCGCGGACGCAACTCAGAAACGGCCACTCCCGGTGGCGCTGATCTTCGCCTGCCTAGTCGTGGTCTATGTTGGGATCAGGCTCTACTGGCGCTGAGCCGTCTTCTTCTTTTTCTTTGCGTCCGGCGGTGTGAAGATGATGTCGACGGTGCGCTCGAACCGGTCGTCAGTCAGGCTGGCAGGCGGCTGCGGAATGGGATCGGACTTGCGGACAATCGAGATCGCGGCTGCATCGTAAGCTGCATCCCCGGACGACTCGACAACGTCGACTGAAAGCACGTTGCCCCGTCGGTTGATCGCGAAGCTGACCTTGACCTTCTGATTGTTGGGCTCCTTGCCCTCGGGGTTAACCTTGTGGGCCGCGAGATGCGCGCTGATCTTGCGATTCCAGTCCGCCGTGAGCTTCAGAATGTCCTTGCCGATGCCCAGCACAGGCGCCAGCGCCTTCTCGGCCTCGCGCGCGTCCTCATCGAGCGTCTGCCGCGCCGTCGCAGCGGACTTCGGCGAAGCTTCCGCAGCGGGCGTTTCGACCGCTGCAATCTTCGGATCCTCGTCCTGCGGCTTCTTCGAGATGTTCTCCGTGACGACCCGATCGGGATCGTCGACCTGTTGCGACTGATCCTTTGGAAGCTCGGTTTCCTTGGTCTCGGCCTTTTGCTCGGGAAGCGCCTGCTGCTCCTGCATTGCTTCGCTATCCGGCCCCGGGGGAAGGTCGGTGTCCGGCGCCTTCGGCGAAGCCATCTCGACCGCGAACTCCGCGCCGACTGCGCCGAGGCCGTCGTCGCCGTCATCGGCCCGCAAGTGCGCCAGTGCGAGCGCGGCACCGCCCAGATGGAGCGCAAGCGCCGCCACCGCTGCAAAAATCCAAAGCGTCCGGGCTGGTCTGGACTCGTCCGACATCGCGGGCCTCTAAGGCTGAGCGGCGCCTGCCGCGGGCGCCCCCGGAGCGCCTTCCAGCGCAACCAATTTCACCCGTGAATAGCCGCCTGAGCGCAACAGCTCCATGACGCCCATCAACTCGCCATACGGCACCGAGCGATCGGCGCGCAGGAAGACATACTTGTCCTTGCTCATGTCGGACAGGCCGTCGAGGGTGCCGATCAACTCGGCGCGGTGGACCAGGTTCTCTCCGATGGCAAGCGTCAAATCGGGCTTGATGCTGAGATAGGTCGGCTTGTCCGGCTTCTTCTGCGGCGTCGCGCTCGACGTCGGCAGATCGATCGGCAGGTCGACGGTCGAGAGCGGCGCTGCGACCATGAAGATGATCAGCAGCACCAGGATGACGTCGATGAACGGCGTGACGTTGATTTCATGCGTTTCGCCGAAATCGTCGTCGTCATCATTGTCTGCGAGCGATACGCCCATGATTCACTCCGCCGCGCGCGAATGCACGCTGCCGTGGCTGCGGTCGAGATCGCGCGAGAGCAACCGTCCCGCAGCGCCCGAAGCACGGCTGACGAGCTCGAGATAGCTCTTCGTCACGCGCGAGAAGTAATTGTAGATGATGACGGCGGGAATGGCGGCGACCAGTCCGATCGCGGTGGCGAGCAGCGCCTCGGCGATACCGGGCGCGACGACGGCGAGGTTCGTGGTCTGCGACTTCGAGATGCCGATGAAGCTGTTCATGATGCCCCACACCGTGCCGAACAGGCCGACGAAGGGCGAGGTCGAGCCGATGGTCGCGAGCACACCCATGCCGACGCGGATGCGCCGCGCCTCCGCGCGCATGATCTCGGAGAAGCTCGAAGCCGCCCGCTCCTTGATGCCGGTGTCACTGGACAGGCCGGCCGACATCCGCGCCTCCCGCAGCGCCGCGGCCAGGAAGGACGGCAGTATCCCCGCTTTGGCGCCGAGCGCCATCTGCGCTTCCGCGAGCGAGCGCGCCTCCGCGATCTTCTTCAGCGCCGAGCGAAGCTTGGTCGAGGCGATCGACAATTCGATCGACTTGGCGATCAGCACCGTCCAGGTCACGAGCGACGCAAAGGCGAGCCCGATCATCACCGCCTTCACGATGATATCCGCCGATTGGAACATCACCCAGGGCGACAATTCCTTCATGGCGGGCGCGATGCCGGCTGCCGTATCGGACTTTGCAGCCGCGGACACGACAGCTTGGGGCGCCGCAGGCGGAGCAACAACCGGGGCCGGGCTGACCGCGGACGGCTGAGCCGTCGACTGGACCGGTGCCGCGGGCGCGGCCTGTGTCTGGGCAGAAACAGGGGATGCAAGCCAGGCGGCCGCCAGCACCAGAGCTGCGGCAAGGCTTGCTTGGAAGGACATGATCTTCATACTTCGGCCCAGTAGCGAATGAGATTGTGATAGATACCCGTCAATTTGACCGTTTCGGGATCGTCACGCCCGAGCCGTTCCACCAGCGCCTGTATCGCGGTGTCGAGGTCAAAGATCATGCTCCGGGCTTGATCGTCCCGTATCATGCTCTGAAGCCAGAAGAAAGACGCAACCCGCGTTCCCCTCGTCACCGGGGTGACCAGATGGAGGCTGGTCGAGGGATAGAGCACGCAGTCCCCGGCCTGCAACTTGACTTCGTGCGAGCCGTAACTGTCCTCGATCACAAGTTCGCCACCGTCGTACTCCTCCGGCTCGGCCAGGAACAGCGTCACCGACAGATCTGTGCGGATACGGAGGCCGGTCAGGCGGTCGCCGCGGATGGCATTGTCGACATGCAGGCCGAAATGGTGGCCGCTGCTGGCTGCATAGCGGTTGAACAGCGGCGGGAAGATCTGGAGCGGGATCGCCGCCGCGATGAAGCGCGGGTTCGAGGTCAGCGCCGTAATGATGCGGTTGCCGAGCTTGCGCGCGACCTCGCCGTCCGGCGGCAATTGCTCGTTGCGCTTGACCATCGCCGACTGCGAGCCGGCGGTGGAACGGCCGTCCTCCCATTCGCTAGCGTCCATGATGCGGCGGAAATCCGCCACATCATCCTTGCTCAGAACGCCAGGAAGGCAGGTCAACATGATCAGAACTTCGCCGTCGTGATGAGGTAGAACGCCCGCCCCGGCGCGACCGCGACGAAGGGAACCGCGCTGCGATAGAGCGTATCGTAGTAGAGCTTGTTGGTGAGATTCTGGGCGTAGAACTTCATTGTCCAGTTCTTGTCGATCTTCTTCTCGACGAACGCGTCGAAGCGCCAGTAGCTCGGCAACTCGTTGCCGGTATTGGCCGCGAACGTGCCGCCATACACCTTCGAACGGTACACCGCCTGACCGCCCAGCTCCCAGCCGTCGTCGAACTTGTACTTGGTCAGCATGCTGAACGATTGATGAGCCACATTGGCAAGCTGCAGGCCGAGATTTGAGGCGAGACCGCTCTGCGTGACCTTCGATTGCATCAACACTAGGCCGCCGAAGATGCTCCAGCGATCGGTTATCTTGCCTTCGGCCTCGATATCGATGCCCTGGATCCTGTAGGCAGCGCCCGAAGTCAGCAGGCCGCTGACGGTTTCGCGCGCATTGTCCTTCGTGGTCTGGAACAACGCGGCGCTAACCAGCAAATGGCGATCAGCCAGCTCCCATTTGGTGCCGAGTTCGGCTGCCTTGTTGCGCTCCGGCCCGAGCAAGATAGCCGTGTTGGCAGGAATGCCGCCGTAGTCGGTGGCGGTCGCGTCAAGCTCCGATCCGAACGGATTGGCCGAGGTCGCATAGGCCGCATAGAGGCTGCCGATCGACATTGGCTTGTAGACCAGGCCGACGTTGTAATTGACGAGATCGGCATTCTGTTTGAGATGATCCGCGTTGGTCGACGAACTCTGGCTGTAACCGTCGTAGCGCACGCCACCATTGACGATGATCGTGTCCTGCCAGTTCGCGGTGTCCATGACGTAGACGCTGCTGGTGTTGACGCCATAGCGCGTCGGATTTCCAACCAGCGACGGCGTGTTGCTGAAGGGAATGTAGGTGTACTGCGGCGAGTAGAGGTTGACCCCCGGGACCGCCCCGCTGCTGGTCGAGCCGCCGCCGAACAGTTCCGACGAGAGGCCGGTGTAACGGTCGATCGAGATGTTCTCGTTGGCATATTCCACGCCGAACACCGCGGTGTGCTTGACCCCGCCGGTGTTGAGCTTGAACGTGGCCTCGTTCTGGTTGGCCCACACGTCGACGTTCTGGTAGCGGCTCTGCGCACTGGCCGTCGTCGTCCAGAGCAGCGGATTGGGGCTCGTCGTAACCGGGTTCTGCGGCAGCGTGCCGATATAATTCAGCAGCGAGTGCTCGCCGCGCACCTTGCTGCTGAGCGTGATGGCCTCGTTGACCTTGTACTCGATCGTGCCGGTGCCGAAATCCTGCCGCGCGGTCTGGAAGTCGCGGTTGAGGAAGCCGTACCAGTTACCACGCGGAATGCCCGCCGACGTCACCGGGACGTTGCCCTGCTTGTAGTAGGGCACGCCGAAATCAGGATAGCCGCTGAGGTCGGTGTGGACGTAGTTCGTCGTGATCTTGATGTCGTTGGTCGGGGTATACTTGGTCGCGATGAACGAACCCCAGCGATTGTCGGTGACGTAATCACGGCCGGCGACGTTGGCGTCCTGGAACAGGCCGCCGGCGCGCACCGAGAACGTCGGATCGATGACCTGGTTGACGTCGAGCGTGACCCGCTTGGTCCGGTCGGTGCCGAACTCGGTGTCCATTCGCTTGAAATTGACGTCGCCAGCCTGCTTGGTGACGATGTTGATGGCACCGCCGGCGGTGCCGCGGCCTGCGTAGGACGAGGCCGGCCCGCGCAGAATCTCGATCTGCTCGGTGAAGAAGTTCTCGCGGATCGAGACCGCGGGATCGCGGATACCGTCGATGAAGACGTCGTTGCGCGCATCGAAGCCGCGGATGAAGAAGCGATCCCCGAACGCGTTGCCGCCTTCCCCAGATCCCAGCGTCACGCCGGCGGTCGAGCGCCCGATCTCCTTCAGCGTCGTGGCGTTCTTGTCCTCGAGCACTTCCTTGCTGAGCACGGTGATGGTCTTCGGCGTGTTCAGCATTGGCTCGGGAAACTTGCCGGAGGCCTGGACGTGGTCGACCTTGTAGGGTGCCGCCGGATCGGAATAGGGATTGCGATCGGCTTCGCCGGCTGGAACGGTGGGAGCGGTCTGCTGCGCCGCCTGCTGCCGCTGCGCGGCGCGGCGAAGCGCATTGCGCGCGCGGACCTGGTCCGCCGTCGGCTTCGAAGCCACCGGGCGCGGACGCGCGACCGGCGCATCGACCGTTACCGGCGGCAGGTTCGACTGCTGCGCCTCCGCGCCGCTCGACACCGATGCTGCCGCGATCAGGCCCGCGACAGCCGAAACCTTCTTGCCGGAAACGCCCGTGAACTTTTCATCGAATGCTGCGACCGAACGCAACGACTTCGGTGCGACCACCTGCCCCATTACCAACACGCCCCATATTCCAGTTCGCCCATTCACTTCGATGAGCGATTGGAGTGTTGGTATCGGCCGCAAAATAGCGGGTCAATGCGAGCAAGCCGCGAGAACCCTTGAATAAGTCCAGATCAAAACGATTCTAAACTGCAGCTTGAAATCGTTCTAAATCGAGATTGGATTTGTTCTAAAGAGAGCGCGAGTTCGGCGGTCGCGCGCGCATCGTCAATCACGGCTCGGCGGCTTCATCAGCGAGAACAATTCATCGACGGTCTTCTGCGCCACCGCGCGCACGCGATCGCTGTTGTCCATGCCGGCAATGTTGACGCCGCCGACGACGGCTCTGATCTCGTCGCGGAAGTCGGTGAGAAAGCGCAAGGGATCACGCTGCTCGTTGGCGACGCGTGCGATCAGTCCCGTGATCAGGATCTGACACGCGATCAGCTTGCCGTTCAGTTCGTCCATGCTGCGCTCCCGTTGTGGAGCGCCGATATGACCGATGCCGAATTTCCTGACAACCGAAACGGCCTCTGCGCGACTTAGAACCGTTCTTGGGAGCCGCCCCGCGTAGCACATCCCTATCCCGCGCACACCGCTTCCGAGCATTGCACAAGATTTGCTCGCAGATCGTTCGTGGCGGGAGAATGCAGCACTGCACACCGTAGTGACACGGAGCTGCCTAGACAGTGCAAAGCTTTCCAATTGTTTAGGATTCTCAGCCGATAGTGCTGTTTACACTGGAACTTGGCGTGTATTATACAAGCGCGCTGGAACCCTATGATTGCCTCACAATTCGTAGCTTAAGGCACAAGAGCCGACACGAGACGATATGAAAAAGTCCCGGCCGATCCTCTGGATTCTGATCATCGCGGCCGCGGCCTCCGCGGGTTACTATGGTTGGCAGAAATTCGGCTCGCCCGACGCTGGAAAAACCCAGACCGCACAGAAGGGGCCGCAGCGCCCGCCCGCCGTCCCCGTGAGCGTTTCGCCGGTCCAGAAGGTGGACTTTCCGGTTTACCTGACCGGTCTCGGCACGGTTGCGGGCTTCAACACCGTCCAAGTCCGGACCCGGGTGGATGGGCAGATCGACAAGATTGCCTTCACCGAAGGCCAGATCGTCAAGGAGGGCGAGCTCCTCGCCTCGATCGATCCCCGCCCCTATCAGGCCACGCTCGACCAGGCCAAGGCCAAGAAGGCGCAGGACGAGGCAAATCTGGCCAACGCCAATCTCGAGCTCCAGCGCGCCATGAAACTCGGCGAATTCGCCACCGCACAGCGGGTCGACACCCAGCGCTCCACGGTCGCCCAGCTCACCGCGCAGATCGCCGCCGACGAAGCTTCGATCTCCAACGCGCAGACCCAGCTCGACTACACCCAGGTCAAGGCGCCGATCACCGGCGTCGCGGGCCTGCGCCAGGTCGACGTCGGCAACATCGTCAATTCCTCGACGCAGACCGGCATCGTCACGATCTCGCAGGTCGAGCCGATCTCGGTGATCTTCACCGCACCAGAAGACCAGCTGCCCTATATCAGCGAGGGCCAGAAGGCCGGCGCGCTCAGGGTGATCGCCTTCACCACCGACGGCAAGAAGACTCTGGCCGAGGGCAAGCTCGCCGTCATCAACAACCAGGTCGACACCAGCAGCGGCACGATCCGGCTCAAGGCGGTGTTCGACAACAAGGACCACGCGCTGTGGCCCGGGCAGTCGGTGTCGACGCGCCTGCTGGTGCGCACTCTGAAGGATGCGACCGTTGTCCCGGATGACGCGGTCCAGCACTCCACCAACGGCCTCTACGCCTATACCGTCAATCAGGACAACAAGGCCGAGGTGCACAAGATCAAGGTCAGCTACGCGATTGACGGACGCTCGGTCGTCGACGAAGGGCTGACGCCCGGGCAGCAGGTGATCACCGGGGGCCAATTCAAGGTCCAGCCCGGAAGCCTCGTCTCCACGGCCGTGGCGAGTACGGATCCGGCGCAGAACAAGGTTCGACAGGAATGAACGCGGGCGGGATTTCGGCACCTTTCATCCGTTATCCCATCGGCACCTCGCTGCTGATGGCCGGCATTCTCTTCGTCGGTCTCGTCGCCTATCCTCTGCTGCCCGTCGCGCCCCTGCCGCAGGTGGACTTCCCGACCATCCAGATCACCGCCAATCTGCCGGGCGGCAGTCCCGAGACCATGGCCTCGTCGGTGGCCCAACCGCTCGAACGGCAATTCGCCCAGATCCCGGGCATCGCCCAGATGACCTCGACGAGCTATCTGGGCACCGCGTCGATCACCATCCAGTTCGACCTCAACCGCAGCATCGATGGCGCCGCCAACGACGTGCAGGGCGCCATCAACGCCGCGAGCGGTCAGCTGCCGAAGAACCTGCCCTCGCCGCCGACCTACCGCAAGGTCAACCCGGCCGACGCGCCGATCCTGCTGTTGTCCGCAACCTCCGAGACAATGCCGCTGACCAGCGTCAGCGACGCGGTCGATGCCCAGCTCGCCCAGCAGATCAGCCAGCTCTCGGGCGTCGCGCAGGTCTTCATCGGCGGCCAGCAGAAGCCCTCGATCCGCATTCAGATCGACCCGGCGAAGCTCGTCGCCAAGGGCCTGTCGATGGAGGACGTGCGCAGCCAGATCGCGATCACCACGGTCGACAGCCCCAAGGGCAACATCGACGGCCCGAAGCGCGCCTACACGATCTACGCCAACGACCAGCTCACCCAGGCCAAGGACTGGAACGACGTCATCATCGCCTATCGCAACGGCGGTCCCTTGCGAATCCGCGACATCGGCCAGGCGGTCAGCGGCCCCGAGGACGCCAAGCAGGCGGCCTGGGCCAACGGCAAGCGCGGCGTGTTCCTGGTGGTGTTCAAGCAACCCGGCGCCAACGTCATCGAGACCGTCGACCGGATCAAGGCGACGTTGCCTCGCCTCGTCGCAGCGATCCCGCCCGCGATCAAGATCGAGGTCATCAGCGACCGCACCACGACAATTCGCGCCGCGGTCGAAGACGTCCAGTTCACGCTGCTGCTGACCATTGCGCTGGTCGTCATGGTCATCTTCATCTTCCTGCGCAGCTTCTGGGCAACGGTCATTCCCACCATCACGGTGCCACTGGCGCTGCTGGGCGCGTGCGCGCTGATGTGGGTGTTCGGCTACTCGCTCGACAATCTGTCGCTGATGGCACTCACCATCGCGGTCGGATTTGTCGTCGACGACGCCATTGTGATGCTGGAGAACATCACGCGCTACATCGAGGAAGGCGAATCGCCGATGGCGGCGGCCTTCAAGGGCTCGAAGGAAATCGGCTTCACCATCGTCTCGATCAGCATCTCGCTGGTCGCGGTGCTGATTCCGCTGCTGCTGATGGGCGGCATCATCGGGCGCCTGTTCCGCGAATTCGCCGTCGTGCTGGCGATGACGATCTTCGTCTCGATGTTCGTGTCGCTGACCCTGACGCCGATGATGGCCTCGCGCTTCCTGCGCGCCCATGGCGAGGTCACCCACGGCAAGTTCTACCAATGGAGCGAGCGCGGCTTCGACCGGATGTTGCGCGGTTACGAATGGATGCTCGACCATGCCCTGGCCTGGCGCCGCACCACGCTCACGATCTTCTTCGCGACCCTTGCCCTGTCCGTCTATCTGTTCGTGCTGATCCCGAAAGGGTTCTTCCCGCAACAGGACGTCGGCCTGATCACTGCGACCTCGGAAGCCTCCCAGGACATCTCGTTCGCGGAGATGCAGCGCCGCCAGGTCGAGCTCGGCAAGATCGTGATGGACGATCCCGACATCGCATCCATCGCGATGAACATCGGCGGCAGCGGCCGCGCCGGCAACAACGGCAACATGTTCATCACGCTGAAGCCGCGCAACGAGCGCGAAGCCTCCGCGCAGCAGATCATCGCGCGGCTGCGTCCCAAGCTCGAGAAGGTGTCCGGCGCCCGCCTCTACATGCAGGCAGCCCAGGACGTCCGGCTCGGCGGCCGGCCGACGCGCACCCAGTTCGAGTTTACCCTGCAGGACGCCGATCTCGCCGAGCTCAACGACTGGGCACCGAAGATCCTCGCCAAGATGCAGACCTTGCCGCAACTGCGCGACGTTGCGACCGACCAGCAGACCCAGGGCACCACGGTTCAGCTCAAGATCAACCGCGATACTGCAGCGCGTTACGGAATCCAGCCGCAGCTGATCGACGACACGCTCTACGACGCCTTCGGACAGCGCCAGGTCACGCAGTATTTCACCCAGCTCAACACCTACAAGGTGATCCTCGAGATCCTGCCGGAGATGCAGGGCAGCCTCGAGAGCCTGAACAAGCTCTACCTGAAATCTCCGCTGACCGGCGACCAGGTGCCGCTGTCGACCTTCGCGACCTGGAGCACCGATCCGGTCCGCCCGCTCTCGATCAGCCACCAGGGCCAGTTCCCCGCGATCACGATCAGCTTCAACCTCGCCCAGGGCGTCGCGCTCGGCCAGGCCACCGAGGCTGTGCAGAAGGCGATGGCCGATCTCGGCGCGCCGCCGACGCTGAATTCCAGCTTCCAGGGCACGGCACAAGCGTTCCAGCAATCGCTCGGCACCGTGCCGCTCCTCATCCTCGCCGCGCTGGTCGTGGTCTATCTGATCCTCGGCATCCTCTACGAGAGCTACATCCATCCGATCACGATTCTGTCGACCCTGCCCTCGGCCGGCGTCGGCGCGCTCGCGATCCTGATGGCGGCCGGCTTCGAGTTCAGCCTCATTGCTTTGATCGGAGTCATTCTGCTGATCGGCATCGTGAAGAAGAACGGCATCATGATGGTGGACTTCGCCATCGCCGCGGAGCGCGACGAGCACAAGACGCCGGCGGAATCGATCCGGCAGGCGGCGCTGTTGCGCTTCCGTCCGATCATGATGACGACGATGGCTGCCCTGCTCGGCGGCGTGCCGCTGATGCTCGGCCACGGCACCGGCGCCGAGATTCGCCAGCCGCTCGGCTACGCCATGGTCGGCGGTCTGATCGTCAGCCAGGCGCTGACGCTGTTCACCACCCCGGTCGTCTATCTCTATCTCGACGAGCTCAACAACTGGTTCTCGGGCTGGGGCCGTAAGGGTGACGGCGAAGGCGACGAGACGGTCGAGCACGGCACCGTTAAGGAAGCTGCCGAGTAGCAGCTTGCACCGCACGCCTCACGACGTTACAGCGAGGCCCTTGGTTCACGTCAACGCGGTCTTGCCATGCCCATGCAATCCAGACTTGTCGCCCTTGTCGCCGCTGTCCTGTTGTCTGCGGGTGGCGCGTATGCCCAGCAAGGCGCCAAGAAGAACGCGACTCCCTCTGCCCCGGCGGCACAGCCTGCGCCCGCTCCGACGCAGCCGCAGGCTGACGGCGCTGTGGCGCAGCAGCCCGGCTGGGTCGTGCGCTGCACCAGCGTCAGCCGCGACGCACCGCTCGAATGCGCGATGGAGCAGAACGCGGTGCTCACCAAGACCGGCCAGACCGTCGTCCTGATCAACATCCGCATCGCGCCCGACACCCGCACACCCGTGGCGCTGCTGCAATTGCCGCTTGGCCTTAACCTTCCCATCGGGACCAAGCTCCAGGTCGACGACGGCAAGACGGTCGATCTCCCAATCCAGACCTGCGAGAACCGCGGCTGCTACGCATCGACGCCGATCGCACCAGACCTGTTGGCCACTTTAAGGTCAGGCAAGCAGCTGAAGGTCTCCTTCCAGAACATGGCCAAGGAAACGATCGCGATCCCGATGCCGCTGGGCGATTTCGCGGCGGCCTACGACAAGATCAAGTAGCTCTTTCGCGCGTTCACCGCCGCGCCATCTGCGCGTTGCCGACGGCGTCGCCGTCGAGCTTCTGGTCGTCGTGCATGACGACAGTGACGCGCGAGAGCGTCCTTCGAATTCGAACGGCGCATCGTAATGCGACACCGAGCTGTCGCGGCCGATGTCGAGGCCGGACCACGAGATCAGCATGTGGAATCTGAGCTGGGTCTGCAGCGCTCCCGCGGGCTCGCCGTCGATCAGCCGCGTGTAGCCGGTGACGCCGGTGACGCCGGTACGCGAGCCCTTGGCCGGCGGCTCCTTGCGCACGAGACGTTCGACATGCACGCCGAGCCGCCGCGCGCCCGACGGCACCTAGCGCTCCGAGCGGACGATCTGGTGACTGCCGCCGATGCTGAGGTCATGCACGAGATCGCCGTCCTTGACGTAAAGGCTGTAGCCGGCAAGTGAAACGGCTAGCCACGATGCTGCTGCATGGGCAAGCACCGATATGTGGGGCTGGTCAGCGCCCTCACTTCACGGGGTCGCTCGCCCTCAGCAGCGTCGTGAAGCCGCCATAGATCATGCGCTTGCCGTCGAACGGCATGCCCTCCAACTTCAGCCGCGGGTCCGCCATCACCTTCTTGTTGACGGCGTCGCGAGTCTCCCGGTCGCGATAGATGATCCATGAGAACACCACGATCTCGTCCTCCTTCGCCATCACCGCGCGCGGAAACGAGGTCAGCTCGCCATAGGGCACGTCGTCGCCAATGCATTCGACATAATCGAGCGCACCGTGCTCCATCCAGATGGCGCAGGCTGTTGTCGCCAGCGCCTTGTACGCCTCGATGTTGTCCTTTGCCACGGCCAGCACGAAACCATCGACATAGGGCATCACGGATCTCCTTGGGTTGTGTGTCCGGAGGACGATCCAGCGCGCGGCGGCCCGACTCGTCGTGGCACCCACAAGGTGAGGCAAACTGTCGCGAGCAATTCGTGCGCTACTTCACATTCGCCCGTCGCGGCTCCGTGACATCATCCCTGACGTTTGCATCCACACAGCCGCTATTTCAGATTGTATTTGAGGAGGCCGCTTTCATGAGCACCCGCCTGTCGTTGCTTTGCGTCCACGGCGTCGGTCACGCGGAGATCGATGCCGGGTTTCAGCAGTCCTGGTCCGAAGTCATCACGCGTGCCGTCGAGCAGGTCGACCAGGGAGTCCAGCTCGAGATTGATTTCGTTCGCTACGACGATCTGTTCGAGAAGGCCCCGCTCAATTCCCTCACCTACGCCGCGGCCGCGGCCAAGCTGCTGGCGAGCGCGGTCGTTCACGGCATCGGCGACCTCCTGACTGGCGCACGTGGCATCGGCGACATCCCTGCCGTCATCAAATGGACCGCAGGCATGATCGCCCAGTGGTCAACCGACGAACAGCTCCGCAAGGACCTCCGCCGGCTCATTCTCGACAAGATCGACGGCAAGACCTACGACATGGTCCTGGCGCACAGCCTCGGCTCGCTGATCTGCTACGACACCTTCCTGCACGACGGCGACGCGATCAAGGACGCGATCTTCGTCAGCTTCGGCTCGCAAATCGGCAACCCGGCGGTGCGCGACGTCTTTGCCGGCCGCATTCAGCCCCTAACCTGCCGAAAATGGTACCACCTCTATAACCCCGGCGATCACGTGCTGACCTATCCGCTCGACATTCGTGCGGATAATTATCAGCAGGTCGTCGTGTCCTTCGACGTTCCCAACGACGCGCTCAATCACGATGCGACATGGTACCTGTCGCACACCAGCACAGTTGCGACGGTCTGGCATGAGGGCGCTCCGGCGCCTGCCTCGCGCGCGATCGTGAGCGCTGCGCGCGAGATGGCGAGCCTTGCTGTCAAACCCGGCCGCCGCGCGCTGCTGATCGGCATCAACGACTATCCTGACCCGGCCAGCAGGCTCGAAGGCTGCGTCAACGATGTGTTCCTGATGAGCTCGGTGCTCCAGGAGAGCGGTTTCGAGCCGGAAGATATCCGCATCGTTCTCAACGACCGCGCGACGACGCAAGGGATCATGGACCGGTTGCATTGGTTGCTCGACGGCGTTCGTGGCAGTGACGAGCGCATGCTGTTCTATTCGGGGCACGGCGCCCAAATTGCCCGCTACAACATCCGGGGCGAGCCTGATCACGTCGACGAATGTCTCGTTCCCTATGATTTCGACTGGTCCCCGGCCCACGCCATTCTGGACCGCCAGTTCGCCGAGCTGTATTCGCAACTGCCCTATGACAGCTATTTCGTGGCGATGTTCGATTGCTGCCATTCGGGCGGGATGACGCGCGATGGCGGTCCTCGTGTCCGGGGTTTGAGCCCGCCGGACGACATCCGCCACCGTGCGCTGAAATGGGATGCCGCCGAGCGAATGTGGGTGCCGCGCGACTTCACGCCGCTGAACAGGAGCTTGAAGGACAGAAAGAATGGAGCCGACTTCCTCGGGCAGAACGGGGCAACACAACGGCTGGGGCGCGCGATGATGCTGCGAACCAAGCCGGACAAGGATTACGACAAGACGCGCAAGGAGCTCGACCATCTCGGGCCGTACATGCCGATCCTGCTCGAGGCCTGTCAGGAGCAGCAGCTCTCCTACGAATACCGGGATGGCGTGACGTCTTATGGCATCTACACCTACTCCATGGCCAGCACTCTGCGCGAGCTGAGGGCCAAGGGCGAAAATCCCTCGTTCGAGACGCTCAACGAGCTCGTCACGGAGAAACTGAGGCGGATGCGATACAGCCAGACGCCGAATCTGGTCGGCGCCAAGGTTCGCTGTGCGGCTTCTGTGCCGTGGGGCAATTCGCAAGGCGCGGCGTCCGCCAAGCCTGCTGCGAAAACACCGTCCAGGCGGCCGGGTAAGACGAGGCGCAAGCAGGCGCCGGCGACAAAGAAGGCGACGAAAAAGAAGAGATAGCAAAGCACACGCGATCAGGCTTTGGAGAAGTAATCATGGCAACAGGCATGTCGCTGCACATCGGATTGAACGCGGTCGATCCGCAGCATTACGAAGGCTGGAGCGGTCCTCTCAACGCCTGCGAAGCAGACGCCAACGACATGGCGGATCTCGCCCACACAAGCGGCTTCGCGCCGACCAGGCTCATCACCCGCAAGGCGACACGCGCGGCCGTCCTGGGCGGCATCGCGCAAGCGGCCAAGTCCCTTAAATCCGGCGACATGTTCTTCCTGACCTATTCGGGCCACGGCGGTCAGTTGCCAGACCTCAACGGCGACGAGCCTGACGGCAAGGACGAGACTTGGTGCCTCTACGACGGCGAGTTGGTCGATGACGAGCTGTATTCCTCATGGGGCGCATTTGCAGCCGGCGTGCGCATTCTGCTGCTCTCGGATAGCTGTCATAGCGGCAGCGTGAGCAAAGCCCTGCACTATCAAGCCAGGGCACGCACCGTCCTCGGTACCGTCTATCGCGCGATGCCGGACGAGATGGCGCTGCGCGTCTACCAGGCCAACAGGAAGACCTATGATCCGATCCTGAAGCGACGCGATCTTTCCGAGGCCTTCTCCAACGTCAAGGCGTCGGTGCTGCTGATCTCCGGCTGCCAGGACAACCAGCTCTCGCAGGACGGCACATTCAACGGCCTGTTCACGGGAACGCTGAAGGCGGTCTGGAACGGCGGGACATTCAAGGGATCTTACCGGCGCTTCCACACCGCCATCGGCGCCAAGATGCCGCCGGATCAGTCACCCAAACTGTCGCTGGTGGGCGCCAGCAATCCGGCCTTCATGGCCGCTCGCCCCTTCACCCTGGCCAAGACGAAGAAGGCCGTAACGAAGAAAAAGAAATCAGCAGCGAAAAAAGGAAAGAATCCGGCGCGCAGAAATTCGAGGCAACGCCGACACGGCGCAGCGGGCGAAACAGAAAGGCGCCGGAATTGGCTGGGGAACTAGGATTCGAACCTAGACAAACAGAGTCAGAGTCTGTTGTGCTACCGTTACACCATTCCCCAACGGAATAGCCGAACAAATTCAATGGCTTATTGAATAGCCCGGCTGGGGCCGGAAGCGCATTCAGCGCAAATCACGGCTCAGGCGTGGCAGCGTTCTACCCGCTCGGCCGTGGGCTGGCAAGCGCTGCAGTGGATGGGCTGCGTGCCTCCCCCGGAGATCCCGCGGACAGCTACTCCAGCTTGATGTTCGCGGCTTCGATCACCTTCTTCCAGCGCGCCGTTTCCGCGGCGATGTAGGCCGCGAACGGTTCGGAATCCACCGCAGCCGCGGTTGCGCCGAGCTCGGCCATCTTCTGCACCGTCTCCGGCTGCTGCATGAAGGCGCGGATCTCGGCCGAGAGCTTTTCGACGATCGGCTTCGGCGTCGCGGCGGGAACGAAGAAGCCATGCCAGGCGACGGCCTCGAAGCCGGGCAGGAATTCGGCGACCGCGGGCGTTTCCGGATCGAAGGCGGCGCGCTTGGGCGTTGCGGTCGCAAGCATCGCGAGCTGGCCGGTCTTCACCTGCGGTAGCAGCAGCGGCACGTTGTCGAAGGCCAGATCGATCTGGCCACTGAGCAGATCCGTCAGCATCTGGCTCGAGCCCTTGTAGGGCACATGCACCATCCTGGTGCCGGTCATCTGCTGAAACAACTCGCCGGCAAGATGCTGCGACGTGCCGACGCCGGCCGAGCCGAACGAGACCTTGTCCGGGTTCGCCTTGAGATAGGCGATCAACTCCGGCACGGTGCGCGCCTTGATCTTGTCGGGGTTGACGACGAGAACGTTGGGCACCACGCTGATCTGGGCAATCGGCGCCAGATCCTTGTCGGGTTGGTAACTGAGCTTCGGTCCGTAGAGAGTGGGGTTGATGGCGAGCGCGGACGTGCTGGCAAGCCCGAGCGTGATGCCGTCAGGCGCCGACTTCGCCAGCCGCGTCACGCCGAGGATCGAACCGGCGCCGCCGACATTCTCGACCACAAACGGCTTGCCGAACTTCAGTTGCAGATGGTTCGAGACCATACGTGCGAAAATGTCCGCGGTGCCGCCGGCGGCGAAGGGAACGATCACCGTCACCTGCTTGGACGGATAGCCGTCCTGGGCCTTCGCCGGCGACGTCGCCAGCAGCACGACCGAGGCAAGAACAAGCCATATCGATCTCATCGAAGTTTCCTCTGCATTTCCTGTTGTTGATTGGCCGCCGCGCGCGTGCGCGGAGATGGCTAGAACGCGACCTCGTACATGCTCAGGATCGCATCCCGGCCGAGGTCGCGCGGATTGTTGTCGAGCAGGCGCCGAATTGCGTGCGCCTCGCCAGCCATCACGCCGAGATCGTCCCGGGGCACACCGAGTGCGGACAGCCGCATCTCGATTCCGAGATTCCTGCAGAACCCATAAGTCGCCTCGAATGCAGCCTTCGCATCGCCCTGCGCCGGCAGTCCGAGTGCCGCCAGCACCGCCACCGTCTTCGCCTCGGCTGCCGGCATGTTGAACGCCAGCGTATGCGGGAAGATCACTGCGCAGGCGAGCCCGTGCGCCACATGATGGCGTGTGCCGAGCGGATAGGCCACCGCATGGCCGGCGGTCGTGTTCACCGGTCCGAGGCAATAGCCGCCGTACAGCGAGGCCAGCGCCAGACCGGCGCGCGCCTCGCGATCGCCGCCGTCGGCGACCGCGCGCTTGAGATATTGGCCGACCAGCCGGGCGCCTTCGAGCGCGTAGAGGTCGATCGCCGGATGCGCCTTGCGGCTGGTATAGGCCTCGACGCAATGCGCCAGAGCATCGACCCCGGTGGCGGCAGTGACCTCCTTCGGCACTGTCATCGTCAGGTCCGGATCGACGATGGCGATATCCGCCAGCATGAAGCGGCTCTGCACCGCCTGCTTGTTCTTGCTGACGGGATCGGTGACGAGCGCGCGGGTGCCGGCCTCGCTGCCGGTGCCTGACGTCGTCGGAATCTGCATCAGCGCCACGCTGCGGCCGGCCACCTTCTCGGGACCGACGATATCGGCAAAGGCCGCCTCGGAGGTACACAGCACCGCGACCAGCTTGGCGAGATCCATCGCACTGCCGCCGCCGAAGCCGACGACGAGATCGGGTTTGACGTCGCGCGCCATCGCCACGGCCTTGTCGAGATTGGGCAGGTCCGGCTCGGGCTTGACCTCGCCGAACACCTTCACTGCACCCGGCAGCGCCAGCGTGTCGACACGGCGCGCATTGAACGGGTCGGAAATCACGAGCGGTCGTTTGGCGCCGATGCGCTCGGCGAAGCGCGCCGCGGCGGCGATCGTGCCGCAGCCGAACTCGAGGACGGTCGGACGAAGGATTTCGATGGGCGTGAAAGCGTTGGTCATCCTCGCGCTCGATCTCATGATTTGGATGCGGAGGCGCCAGCGGCCAGCCGTTCGGCATAGTCGATGGCCTCGATCAGGCTGTGCTCGTTGGCGATGCCCTTGCCGGCGATATCGAAGGCAGTGCCGTGATCGACAGAGGTGCGGATGATCGGCAGGCCCAGCGTGATGTTGACGCCGGAGAGCTCCTGCCAGCGTCCGGTCGCAGGATCGACCTGGAAGCCGAGCAGTTTGACGGGGATGTGCCCCTGGTCGTGATACATCGCCACCACGGCATCGTACTGGCCGGCCCGCAACTTGACGAAGACAGTGTCGCCGGGCACGGGACCGACGACATCGAGGCCGTCGGCGACCGCTTTCGCAATCGTCGGCGCGGACACGTCGATGTCCTGCCGGCCGAACAGGCCGCCCTCGCCGGCGTGCGGATTGAGCGCGGCGATCGCGATCTTCGGCTTGGCGATGCCGAGCCTGAGCAGCGCATCGTTGGTGAGGTCGATGACCATGCGCAGGCGCTCCGGCGTCAGACGCTTCGGCACGTCCTCGAGCGCCACGTGGGTCGAGACATGGCTGACGCGCATGTTGCCATGGGCGAGCAGCATCACCGAGCCGCGCACACCGGTGAGATGCGCCAGCATCTCGGTATGACCGGGGAAATGATAGCCAGCCTTGTTGAGCGCTTCCTTGTTGAGCGGTGCCGTGACGATGGCCGCGGTCCGTCCCGCCTGCGTCAGGCGGACGCCCTGCTCGATCGCCTTGTAGGCAAAACGGCCGCCATCGGCCGAGAGCACGCCGGGCCTGATCGGGTCGCCTTCGACGTCGGCCTGCAGGAAGCACAAGTTTGGCCACTCGCGATCGTCGGGCGTAACCTCCGGGATCGCAATGCCCACACCGAGCGCGGCTTTCGCCCCATGGAGCGCCGCGCCGCTGCCGATGATCAACAGACGCAGATCGCCCGTCGCGATCCGGTCCTTCAGGCCGACGCAGGCCTTGACGATGATCTCCGGTCCGATTCCGGCCGGATCGCCCATGGTAATAGCAAGATGGCGAGAGGTCATGTCGGACTCTCCATGTTGAGCAAATGATTGGTCCGGAGCAGATCGCGCCACAGCTCGCTGGGGCCGAACGCGCCGGATTTCGAGATCACATCGACGCCGGCCCAGCGGCCGCCCTGCAAGATCGAGCGCGGCAATCCCGGCACGATACGTCCTGTCACCTGCAGCGCATGCGCGCCGAGGGCAACGCATGCGGCCTTCAAAGTCTCTCCGCCGGCAACGATCAGCGTGCCCGGCCGCTCAAGCGTCGCAATCACCGCCGTCATCTCGCGCGCGATCCGTCGCGCCGCATCGGCACGGGTCAGACCGTCGGCGAGGGAGAACCTGACCAGCGCAACGCCGTCGGCGGCCAGTTTGCGCTGGACGCGCGGCGCGCCCTCGGCTTCCGCAAGCGTGATGGTTGCCTCACCGCATGCCGCAAGTTGGGAGGCGGTGGTAACCTGGTCGGAGCCGAACAGCCCCAGCACCGGCAGCTTCAACTGGTCCGGCGCATCGGCGCGATGACTGCGGGCGAGCGCACCGGCCAGTCCGCCGCTTCCGCACCAGAGCACGGGCCCCGGCATGCGCCGTCCCATCTCGACCACCCGATCGAGCTCGATATCGCTCTCGGCGTCGAAGACCTGAACGCCGCCCCGCGAGAGCGTATCGGCCCCGCCCTGCCGTGCTTCGATGCCCTCCACCTGCAACTGGGTCAGGAGATTCTCTCCGACACGATGCCAGTCGCCTTGCACCGTACGCGCAAATTGCTGTCCACCCACGGTGCGGCGCCCCTGATAGTCGAAGGCAGGTGCGACAACGCACGACGCCCAATGGCCGCTGCGCAGGCAGGCCCCGAGCTCAGCGGCCCATGAGCCACGCAGCAGGCTGTCGACCTTCTTGTAGGCGATCGTCCCACCCTGAAGCCGCGGCGCCAGCCGTCCGACGATCTCGGTGCTCACGGCCTTCGACCGCTCGCGGCTGCCGCTGTCGATCGCGAGGCTACCGGATACCTGCGACGCAGACACTTCCGGCCAGGTGACGTTGAACGGTCCGCACAGGCCGACAAACTCCGCGGCGGTGTCGAGCGCACCGCTGAGATCATCGGCAAGCAGGCGAACACTCGTCATCCTCGCGCGCTCCCGACATTGAAGATCTTGCCCGGGTTCATCCGGCCCTTGGGATCGAGCAATTGCTTGATATCCCGCATCAGCTCGATATCGAGGGGATTGGCGACGCGGGCGAGCCGGCTGCGATTGGTGATGCCGATGCCATGTTCGGCACTGATCGCCCCGCCCTGCGCCGCGGTCTCGTCGTCAACGATCTCGTTGATTTGCACGACAAGCGCGGCCGTGGCGTCCGGATCCCGGCAATGCGCGCGGTCGATCAGGGCGATCACATGGATGTTGCCGTCGCCGATATTGCCGTGCATCACGACGCGCGCATGCGGCACGGCGGCGTTGATGCGGGCCTCGACATTGGTGACGAAGGCGGCCTGACGCTCCAGCGGCACCACGCTGTCGTGCGACACGACATAGCCGCTGCGCTTGTTGCCTTCGGACACGCTGTGCCTGACGGCCCAGATCGCCTTCGCCTGCGCAAGGTTGGACGCCAGGATGGCGTCCTCGGCGAGCCCCGTCTGCATCGCATCCACCAGCACCGTGCCCAGCGGCTCATCGAGGTCGACGCCCGCGAGCGTGTCGGTCAGCTCGACGATCAGATACCACGGCGTCGTCAGCTCGAACGGGATCGTGACATGCGGCACGGTCTCCGCGATCGCCTCGATCTGTGATCGCGACATGATCTCGAGGCTGCCGAGCCGGTCGCCGACCGCACCGCGCAGGCGTTGCATGATCTCCAGCGCCTGCTCGACGCCCTGCAATTTGAGCAGCGCCAGTGCCGAGCTGCGCGGCGGCGAGAACAATTTCAACACGGCGGCGGTGACAATGCCGAGCGTCCCCTCGGCGCCGATGAAGAGCTGCTTGAGCGCGTAACCTGTGTTGTCCTTGCGAAGCGCACGCAGACCGTTGAAAATTCTCCCGTCGGGCAGCACGACCTCCAGCCCAAGCACGAGATCCCGCGTCGGTCCGTAGCGCAGCACGGCCGTGCCGCCGGCATTGGTCGAGATGTTGCCGCCGATCTGGCAGGAGCCCTCAGCACCCAGGCTCAGGGGGAAATAGCGATCGACGTCCCGGGCCGCATTCTGCACCTCGGCGAGAATGCATCCGGCCTCGACAGTGATGGTGTTGGCAAGCGGGCTGACGTCGCGCACGGCCCGCATGCGGTCGAGCCGGATCACGACATTGGCCGCACGATCATCCGGGGTCGCGGCGCCGCACATCCCGGTGTTGCCACCTTGCGGTACGATCGCGAGCTGCCTTGCCGCACAGTATTCGACGACGGAGGCGACCTCAGCGGTCGAGCCGGGCTTCACCACGGCGGCGGCGCGACCGTGATAACGCCCGCGCCAGTCCACGACGTAGGGTTCCTGGTCGGGCCCGGACGCGATGACGTGCTTGTCGCCGACGATGGCGGCAAGCCCGGTCAACGCATCACGGAAAGGGTCGGACATCGGATGGCCTCGTCGCGCGCCGCGCTAGGCAGCGATTGCCGTCGCGTTCGCGAGCAGCTCTTTGACCTGCTCCGGCGGCAAGGATTCCAGCGGCGGCCGCAGGCGCTGCCATCCGGCGTGGCCGGTGCGCTCGGCCACCAGCGCCTTCAGGGAAGCCATCTGCGGGAAACGCGACACCAATTCGCGCGCTTTCACGATGCGCGCCTGCGCAGCCTTGAGTGCCGCGTCGTCGTCGCTGTCGCGGAAATGCTTGTAGACATAGGCGAGATCGCGCGCGACGAGATTGGAAGTCGCGGTGATGCAACCGGCACCACCCTTGCGCAGCAGCGGCAACAGCAGCGGATCGGCCCCGACCAGGACCGAAAAGCCCGGGAAGCGCTCGACCATCGCGGTCATGTTGGCGAAGTCGCCGGAGGAATCCTTGATGCCGGTGAAGGTGGACGGATAAGCCGCGCGCAGCCGCTTGATCAGGGCATGCGAGATCGGCTGCGCCGACATCTGCGGGATGTGATAGAGCACGACCTTGAGCCTGGCATCGCCGATGCGCTGCACGACTTCGCTGTACGAGGCGAAGATGCCGTCATCGGTGACGCCCTTGTAGTAGAACGGCGGCAGCATCACGACGGTATCGACGCCGACCGAAAGCGCATGGCGCGTCAGCGCAATGGTCTCACTGAGCGCGGCAACGCCCGTGCCGGGCAGCAGCCGCTGCGGTGTGATACCGGCGGCAACAACGGCCTCGAGCAGTGCGATGCGCTCGGCGGCCGAAAAAGAGTTCGCCTCGCCTGTCGTGCCCAGCAACGCGATGCCGTCGCAGCCTTCGTCCAGAAGATGGCGGCAATGCGCGACGAAGCGCTCATGATCAGGGGCGAACTCGGCGTCGAGCGGCGTCAGCGCGGCGGAGAACACCCCATGAGGGTGCAGCGATGATGTCGACAAGCTTCCTCCGATCGTCAATCGATGTTGTTCGGAATGCGAACATTTGTTATTAGCTTGACCTGTCGTAAAATCAGCTTGCCGCCACGTCAAGGGCGACATGTCATGGCGAGACATTACAGCATGGCCAAGATCGAAAAGAAGGCCACGAAGCGCGCACCGGCAACGATCCCGAAGAATCCCAAGAATTATGTCGCTTCCGTCGGCAAGGCCTTCGCTGTGCTCGAGGGCTTCACCAGCGAGGCCTTCGAGTTGACCCTGAGTGAGATTGCCGCACGCGCCGATCTCGATCGCGGGACGGCGTTCCGGCTGATCCAGACCCTGGTCGAGCTCGGCTATGTCCAGGCGGTTCCGCAAAGCCGCCGGTTCCGCCTCGGGGTTGCCTGTCTCGACCTTGGCTACACCGTGCTGTCGCACGGATCGTTGCGGCCGATCGTCGAACCGCTGCTGCGCGATCTCGTGCCTGATGTCGGCGATGCGGCCTCGCTCGGGATCCTCGACGGCGGCGACGTGGTTTATCTCGCGCGCATCGGCGCGGGCCTCGACCGCCACAAGATGGATCGCCGGCCGGGGACGCGCATTCCCGCCTACAGCGCCGCGCTCGGTCATGCCATGCTGGCGCATCTGGCGCGGGACGAGCAGATCGAGCGACTGGAAGCGCGCCCTCGCGTCAAATTGTCGGAGCGAACGCTGACCGATCTCGATGCCCTGCTCGCCCGGCTCGATCAGGTGAAGAAGAAGGGTCATGCCGTCTCCGACGGCGAGAACGCCTATGGCCTGCGCACGCTGGCAACGCCGATCTTCGATGCCCGGGGTCTCGTGATCGGGGGATTGAGCGTCACTGTCGATGCGATGCGCATGGACATGCAGACCTTCCGCGACCAGGCGCTGCCAAGGCTGATGCAGGCGACGCGCGAGGTGCAGGACCTCGCGATCAAGTCGGGATTGACCAGCTGAGGGCGGCGTTCAAATCACGATGTGATCGAAGTCGGCGGCGACCCGCGTGTTTGGAAAAATCCCTATCGCCTCGGCCAGAATTTCTTCGTCCCGATAACGCCCCGACATGTGATTCAGCGCGAGTTGCCCGACGTTGTTCGCTGCGGCAAATGAAGCCGCCTCGCGGGCGGTGAGGTGGCCATAGTCCCGTGCGGTCGCAGCGTCGCGATCGAGGAAGGTCGCCTCGACCACCAGCAGATCGGCGTCGACGACATGTTTGGATAGCCCGTCGGTGGTTTCGGTGTCGCCGATTACCACGAACTTCCTGCCGCCGCTCGGCGGCCCCAAAACGTCTTCCGGATCGATCGTACGGCCGGCGATCACGACCGGTCGTCCCGCCGCCAGTTCTCCGCGCATCGGCCCATCGGGAACACCGAGCCCAGCGAGTCGGTCCCGCTCCAGATGGCGACGTGCGGGGCTCCGGAAGGAAAAACCAAAGCTGTCGGTGTCCCGGTGGCGGACCGGAAAGCAGTCGATGGTGAAGTCACCGGCGTCGATAACTTGTCCTTCAATCAGCGGCGCGAACTCCACAGGGATCGGCGCCCTGCCTGTGCCCCACAGGCCGGCAAGCATGCGGATGACGATGTCGAGTGTCCCCTGCCCTCCATGGACGGTCGTCACGTCCGATTGCTGGCGCAACCCCAGCGTCGAGAAGAGACCGGGGATGCCGAGCACGTGATCGAGATGGGCATGCGTCAGCAGAATGCGGTCAAGCCGCCGAAACCCCGCACCGCTGCGCAGCAACTGGCGCTGCGTGCCCTCGCCGCAATCGATGAGGACCCGCTTGCCCGCAGCCTCCACGAGGAGAGCCGGATGGTTGCGCTCCGTCGACGGAACGCTTGCCGAGGTCCCAAGGAATGTCAGGGCGAACATGCTCGTCAGTATCCAGACTTCACCGCCCCCAATGCCACGCGAGCAGCAGCGCGTACAGAGCCCATCGATCCGCATCAAGCGCCGGTCCCCGCAGGACGCTCAAAAAAAACGCGAAAACAACCCCATGCACAGTACAAATCATTGAAGAATTCGCACCACGTGGCGGGTGTCCTGCCCGCAAAGACGGTTTGACTCGTCGGGCAAAACAGGCGCAGAATTGCATGATCCCAGATTTTGAATCCGCAAGTCGCGCCGACGCCGTTAGCGGTTCGGATGGCATGGCCGACCGCACCTTTTCCCGCCGCATGTTCGATACAAGAATCGACTCGCGGCTTGCAGCCGAACGACATCGACACGGCGAGGCGAGACAATGGAGATCGTGATGCAACGGGGACTGCCGCAGATGCCCATTGACTGGGACTACGGTTCGATCAGCACACTGCTGGGCGCCCTGCACGCGCGCAAGGTTTCTGCGTCGGAGTTGATCGAGCACACGATCGCGCGCATCGAGGCGCTGGACGGGCGGATCAATGCCGTCGTCGTCCGCGATTTCGATCGCGCAAGAGACGCCGCACGCGCCGCCGATGCCGCGCTTGGCCGCGGCGAGCGGCAGCCATTGCTCGGCATCCCCGTGACGTTGAAAGAACCGTTCAACGTCGCCGGCCTGCCGACGACATGGGGCTTTCCGCATTTCAGGGATTTCCAGCCGGCGGAGGACGCCCTTGTCGTCTCGCGGTTGAAGGCGGCGGGCGCTGTCATCATCGGCAAGACCAACATCCCGATCGGTCTGCGGGATTTTCAGAGCTACAATGATATCTACGGGACGACAAACAATCCGTGGGATCTCGGCCGATCGCCCGGCGGCTCCTCAGGCGGATCGGGCGCGGCGCTGGCCGCAGGGTTCGGACCGCTCTCGATCGGCTCGGACATCGGCGGCTCGATCCGGGTACCTGCGCATTTCTGCGGTGTGTTCGGACACAAGCCGAGCCTCGGCCTGGTCCCGCTGCGCGGATACAGCCTGCCGCCGGCGCCGCCCGTGCCTGGCCAGGGCGATCTGGCCGTCGTCGGGCCGATGACGCGCACCGCCTCGGATCTTGCGCTCGCCCTCGACGTGATCGCCGGCCCCGACGAGACGCGCGACGGGATCGGCTATCGTCTTGCGTTGCCGGCCCCCCGACACGACCAGCTCAGGGATTTCAGGATTTTCGTGATCGATACGCATCCGCTGATGCCGACAGGCGATGCCGTGCGTTCCGCCATCGGGCGGTTGGCGGAACGGCTCGAACGATCAGGCGCACGGGTTTCGCGGTCGAGCGCATCGCTGCCCGATCTCGCCGAGTCCGCGCGGCTTTACATGAAGCTGCTCAACGCCGCGCGCAGCCCGCGCCTGACACCGGCCGCCCTCGCGGAGGCGCAAGGAGTTGCCGCGGCACTCTCGCCCGAGGACCGCAGCCTGCAGGCCGAGCGCGCGCGCGGCTGGGCGATGGTCCATCGCGAATGGCTGGCGACCGATGCGGCGCGCTTGCGGCTGCAACAACGGTGGCAGGAGCTGTTCCGAGATTTCGACGCAGTGATCTACCCGCCGCCGCCGTGCCGGCCTTTCCCCAGGACCAGTCCGAGCCGTTCGACGCGCGGCAACTGGATATCGATGGACAGCTCTATCCCTATGCCGATGCGTGCTTCATCTGGGCAGACCCCGCTTCGACCTGCGGACTGCCTGCGACCGCCGTTCCGATCGAGCGCACGCCATCGGGCCTGCCGATCGGCGTCCAGATCATCGGGCCTTATCTCGAGGATCGCACCACGATTGCGCTCGCCGGATTGATCGAACGCGCGTTCGGCGGCTTCGTCCCGCCGCCGTCGTTGGCTGCCACGCAATCGGTGACATGATAGAGGAAGGCGGCAACGGTCGTCAGGTTCTTTCAGTCGACTGCGCCTCGACCGCCTGCACGGCGACGCTCGCGACCTGCTGCAGCGCTTCGCGATCGGAGCCTGACGACGCCATCACGCCCATGCCGACCGAGACGGCCGAGACATAGCGCGCAAGTGCTGCGGGATCCGAGCCCGGCTTGAGATCGCCTTCGGTCTTGGCGCGGATGAAACGGTCGCGAAGCTGGTCCTCGTTCTCGGCGCGGCGGGCGGCGAGTTCAAAAGGGACGCTCTCTGATCCGGTGCCGCACGCAATGCCGCCCTGCACGAGCAGGCAGCCCGGCGGGTTGGCCGGATCAGTTTGCTTGTCGGCGATGCCCATCAGCATCCGCTCGGCGACGTCGCGGGCGGTAGGTGCCGCCACCACCTCGTCCATCCAGACGTTGCGCAGTTTGGTATAGCGGTCGAGTGCGGCCTTCAGCAGCCCTTCCTTGTTGCCGAAACAGGCATAGAGGCTGGGCGGATTTATCCCCATGGCCTCGGTCAACTGAGCGATCGTGGCACCCTCGTAGCCATGGCGCCAAAACACTTCCATCGCCTGGTCCAACGCCGTTTCGGCGTCGAATTCGCGGGGGCGTCCCATGCCCATCTGCCTGTTCTCCTCGAAATCGGCGTCGTCCCTGAGCCTAACGCCCGATCCTATCTCTTTGTTCTCGCTTTATTTTCTCTTCCACTTGCCAACCCTTGCGGTAAGCGGCTACAATTTTCTTAGCGGACGGTACATAAGTATCTTGCGCTGCGGTATCCAGCTCCACATCTGTAGTGAACACTACATATCTGGAGCGCGCAAATGCCCCCCTCCCAAAACACCTCTCGCCCTGGCCGTGTCCGCCGCCTTCTCGGCGGCGTCGCCATCGTGGGCGCTCTCGTCGTAGCCGGCTCGATCGCGACCGGCCATTACTTTCGTGCCGCGCAGGCGACCGCGACCGCCGCGGCCGAGCAAGCCGTCGCCGTCACTGTCGCGCTGATCGAACCAAAGCAGACGGTGCTGTGGGACGATTTCTCCGGCCGGCTCGAGGCCATCCAGCGCGTCGAGCTTCGCCCGCGCGTGGCCGGTGCGATCCTTTCGACCAACTTCACCGAGGGCGCGCTGGTGAAGGCAGGCGACGTCCTGTTCAAGATCGACCCGGCGCCCTACGCGGCCGAGGTCGACAAGGCCGCGGCCCAGCTCGAAGCCGCGAAAGCGCGCGTCGTGTTCACGCAGAATGAGCTCGAGCGCGGCGCGCAACTGGTGGGCAACGCGGTGGTCACGCGGCGCGACTACGACCAGCGCGACAACGCCAACCGCGAGGCCATCGCCAACGTCAAGGCGGCCGAGGCGACGCTCCAGACCGCAAAACTCAATCTCGATTACACCGAGGTACGTGCGCCCGTGGACGGCCGCGTCGGCAAGATCGAAATCACCGTCGGCAATCTCGTCGCCGCCGGCACCGCCTCTCCGGTGCTGACCTCGCTGGTCTCGGTCAATCCGATCTATGCGTCATTCGATGCGGATGAAGAGCTGGTGGTGCGGGCGTTGAACTCGATTTCCGAGGACTCCGGCAAGCGCGGCAATCTCGACCAGATCCCGGTCGCGATGGCGACCTCCGGCGGTCTCTCGGCGAAGGGGCACATCCAGCTCATCGACAACCAGGTCAACGGCCAAAGCGGCACCATCCGTGTCCGCGCGGTGTTCGACAATGAGGACGGGCGTCTCATCCCCGGTCAGTTCGCCCGCGTGCGCATGGGCCAACCCAAGCAGCAATCGCTGGTCATGATCGACGAGCGCGCGATCGGCACCGATCAGGACAAGAAGTTCGTGATGGCGGTCGGCGACGATAGCCGCGCGGTCTACCGGTCGATCACGCTCGGCGGCTCGGTGGACGGGTTGCGTATCGTGACGGCGGGGCTGAAGACCGGCGACCGCATCATCGTCAACGGCCTCCAGCGCGTGCGCCCGGGTGCCCTGCTCAAGACGGAGATCGCGGCAATGGGCGCGCGCGGGCCGCAGCAGGCATCCAACCACAGCAATCAGGACGTCGTGCAGCGTTAGCGTCGCCCGCCATGCCGGAGCCGCGCGGGTGGCGCGAACCGGAATGTCGAAATCGTTGAACTACCTAGACATACTTCTGGATTCCGGGTTCGCGGCTTTGTCCGCGCCCCGGAATGACGGGAGAGTCGTCTCTCGCGCAGGGGCAAGGCCATGAATCTCTCGAAATTCTTCATCGATCGTCCTATTTTCGCCGGCGTGCTGTCAGTCCTGATCTTTCTCGCGGGCCTGATCTCGCTGTTCGCAATGCCGATCTCGGAATATCCCGACGTCGTGCCGCCCTCGGTGGTGGTGCGCGCGACCTATCCCGGCGCCAATCCGAAGGTGATCGCGGAAACGGTGGCGACGCCGATCGAGGAGCAGATCAACGGCGTCGAGAACATGCTCTACATGTCGAGCCAGGCGACCACCGACGGCGCGATGACGCTGACGGTGACGTTCCGGCTCGGCACCGACCCTGACAAGGCGACGCAGCTGGTGCAGAACCGCGTGCAGCAGGCCGAGCCGCGCCTGCCCGCCGTGGTGCGGCAGCTCGGCATCATCACCAAGAAGTCCTCGCCCGACCTCACCATGGTCGTGCATCTGCTGTCGCCGAACAATCGCTACGACATGACGTATTTGCGCAACTACGCCGTGCTCAACGTCAAGGACCGGCTGGCGCGGATCGACGGCGTCGGCGACGTTCAACTCTATGGCGCCGGCGACTATTCGATGCGGGTGTGGGTCGATCCGCAGAAGGCAGCCGAGCACGGCCTCACCGCAAGCGACATCGTCAAGTCGATCCAGGCGCAGAACGTCGAGGCCGCCGCCGGCGTGGTCGGCTCGTCCCCGAACGTCAAGGGCATCGACCTGCAACTGTCCGTCAACGCCGAGGGACGGCTTGCGAACGAGGAGCAGTTCGGCGACATCGTGGTCAAGACCGGCACGCGTGGCGAGGTGGTGCGGCTGCGCGACGTCGCACGCATCGAGCTCGGCGCCTCGCAATACGGCCTGCGTTCGCTGCTCGACAACAAGCAGGCGGTTGCGATCCCGATCTTCCAGGCGCCCGGCTCCAATGCGCTCGAGATTTCCGACCACGTTCGGGCCACCATGGCCGAGATCAAGAAGAACATGCCGGAAGGCGTGTCCTACCAGATCGTCTACGACCCGACCCAATTCGTCCGCTCGTCGATCGAGGCCGTGATCCACACGCTGCTGGAGGCGATCGCGCTGGTGGTGCTGGTGGTGATCCTGTTCCTCCAGACCTGGCGCGCCTCGATCATTCCGCTGCTGGCGGTGCCCGTGTCGATCGTCGGCACCTTCGCCGTGATGCACGTCTTCGGCTTCTCCATCAACGCGCTCAGCCTGTTCGGCCTGGTGCTTGCGATCGGCATCGTGGTCGACGACGCCATCGTGGTGGTCGAGAACGTCGAGCGCAACATCGAGGGCGGGCTATCGCCGCGCGATGCGACCTACCAGGCGATGCGCGAGGTGTCGGGGCCGATCATCGCGATCGCCATGGTTCTGATCGCCGTGTTCGTGCCGCTCGCCTTCATCTCCGGCCTCACCGGGCAATTCTACAAGCAGTTCGCGCTGACGATCGCGATCTCGACCGTGATCTCGGCCGTCAACTCGCTGACGCTGTCGCCGGCGTTGTCGGCCCTGCTGCTCAAGGGACACAACGAGCCGAAAGACCGGCTGACCATCATCATGGAAAAGGGCCTCGGCTGGTTCTTCCGCGGCTTCAACAAGGTGTTCACACGCTCGTCGGAGAATTACAGCGGCACCGTCACCAAGGTGATCTCGGGCAAGGCGGCCGTCATGGGCCTCTATGTGCTCCTGGTCGGCCTCACCGCCTTCCTGTTCCAGCAGGTCCCGAGCGGCTTCGTGCCGGGTCAGGACAAGCAGTATCTGGTCGGGTTCTCACGACTGCCTGATGGCGCAACGCTGGACCGCACCGAAGACGTCATCCGCAAGATGAGCGACATCGCGCTGACCCAGCCCGGTGTCGAGAGCTCGGTTGCATTCCCGGGCCTGTCGATCTCGGGCTTCACCAACTCTTCCAACGCCGGCATCGTGTTCTCGACGCTGAAGCCGTTCGACGAGCGCAAGGGCCCCGCGCTGAGCGGCAATGCAATCGCGGCCGACCTCAACAAGAAATACGCGGGGATTCAGGAAGCCTTCATCGCCATGTTCCCGCCGCCGCCGGTCAACGGTCTCGGCACCATCGGCGGCTTCAAGCTGCAGATCGAGGATCGCGCCGGCCTCGGCTATGAGGCGCTGAACCAGGCGACGAATGCGTTCATGGCGGCGATGCAGAAGGCACCGGAGATCGCGGGCGTGTTCTCGAGCTTCCAGGTCAACGTGCCCCAGCTCTTTGCCGACATCGACCGCACCAAGGCGCTCCAGCTCGGCGTCCCCGTGACGGAGGTGTTCAACACGCTCCAGATCTATCTCGGTTCCTACTACGTCAACGACTTCAACAAGTTTGGTCGCACCTATTCCGTTTACGTGCAGGCCGACGCGCCGTTCCGCGCGCGTGCCGACGACATCAGGCAGTTGAAGGTGCGCTCGTCCTCCGGCGACATGGTGCCGCTGTCGGCGTTGCTCACGATCCGCCAGAGCGCGGGCCCCGAGCGCGCGATCCGCTACAACGGCTTCCTGTCCTCCGACATCAACGCGGCGGCTGCGCCCGGCTTTTCCTCCGGCCAGGCACAGGAGGTCGCGACGCGGATTGCGGCGGAGACATTGCCGCCCGGCTTCGCCTTCGAATGGACCGACCTGACCTATCAGGAGTTCATCGCCGGCAATTCCGGCCTCTGGGTGTTCCCGCTGGCGATCCTGCTGGTGTTCCTGGTGCTAGCCGCACTCTATGAAAGCCTGACCTTGCCGCTCTCGATCCTCATGATCGTGCCGATGGGCCTGTTGGCTGCGATGTTCGGCGTCTGGATCTCCAAGGGCGACAACAACGTCTTCACCCAGATCGGCTTGATCGTGCTGGTGGGACTCTCGGCCAAGAACGCGATCCTGATCGTCGAATTCGCGCGCGAGCTCGAGTTCGCAGGCCGCACGCCGATCCGGGCCGCGATCGAGGCGAGCCGGCTGCGGTTGCGCCCGATCCTGATGACGTCGATGGCGTTCATCATGGGCGTGCTGCCGCTGGTGCTGTCTACCGGCGCAGGCTCGGAGATGCGGCGCGCCATGGGCGTCGCCGTGTTCTCCGGCATGATCGGCGTCACCGTGTTCGGCCTGTTCCTGACGCCGGTGTTCTATGTGCTGCTGCGGACCGTCACCGGCATGAAGCCGCTGACGCATCACGGCAGCAATACCAGCGCAGCGCCGGTGCAACCCGTCGGGCACTAGATCAGGGAAATCCCCGACAGCAACAACAGAACGAGCACGGTCTTGCGAAAGACAGTCTCGTTGACCCTGTGGAAGGCGATCACGCCGAGCGCGGAGCCTGCGAACAGCGCCGGCAGGCTGACCGCGAGATCGACGAAGACTTTTGACGACAGATCCTGATGTCCGACCAGCAGCGCGATCGCGAACAGCTGCATCGCGGCGATGAACGGCTGCACCAGGCCGCGCTGCTCGCTCTTGGGCATGCCGCGCATGTCGCACCAGATCGTCGGGATCGCGCCGGGCATCGCGGTCAGCCCGCCGACCAGCCCTCCCCCGAACCCGATCAAGGCAACCCAATGCCGCCCGACCGCCTCGCCGGCCGTCACCAACGTCGGCCGCAGCAACATGTAGGCCGCATAGAGTGCAACGATGATGCCGAAGCCGCGCCGGAGCAGATGCGTATCGGTGCTCTGGAGCAGTGATACCGCAATGGGAACGCCGATCAAGCCACCGACGATCAGCAGCAGGCTGCCTTCCCAGCGGATATTGCGTCGAAGCGCCCACAGATTGGTGGCCTGCACGCCGATGCTGCACGCCATCATCAGCGGCACGGCTTCGAGCGGCTGAAACACCCGGAGCAGGATGGCGCCCGCCACCGCCGAGAAGGCAAATCCCGAGAGCCCGGAGACGAAGGCACCGGCGAACACGGCAACGCTGAGCAGCATCAGAGTCGTGACATCAGGCACAATCCGCCCTCCGGTCAATCGTAGGGAATTTGCGAGACAGGGACCACGACGCTCTCCATGCAAGCGGCCGGCTCGAGTGGAGCCGACGGATACATCGCGTAAGCGTGAGATCGCTCCACCATCGCGAGGCCGACCAGGTGGAGCGTGACGAGCGCCGCGGTCAACGCGATCGCGACGACGTTGACGTTACGCACGTTCGAATTTGGGGTGTCCGGCGGCGCGCTCGCACCCATCAGATCCGTGGGCATTTTCTGCAATATCCTCTTCGTTGCTGACCGGAATGATTTCATTCAAACGCAATGTTTCGTGCGGCTGCTCCAGCAGATGGCGGTAGCGTTGCAACACGCGCTGCGCGTCGATTTCCCGCTGCGCGCGGAGCACCGCGCCTATACGGGCGACGATATCGCGGAACCTGCCTGCCAGAACCGGTGACGCCGTTCGCATGACAATCTCCTCTCAACCTGTTCGAGAGATTGATGGGATCCACTTCCGCCTGCAGTGAATTGCTTCACACAAATGCCCGATACGTCGAACAACAGACCGTGTGATGTTCAGTAGAATAGAGCGCGGAAAATCGCGTCATTCGATCGAACGACGCGCGATAACTTTCTAATGATGTTTCTGATTGAACCTATTGCGAGCTGCAGCGACTCGCCTGCGTTTTTGAACGCGTCTCAGTGCACGAGCGGATTGGAGAATCCAGCTGCCAGCTTGACGAGATCGGCTTGACGAGAAACGCCCGTCTTGGCGAACACCCGATGCAAATGCGTCTTCACCGTCGTCTCCGCGATGCCGAGCGCAACCGCGGTCTCCGGCACGCCGCCGACATCGACGATCGACTGCAAGACCCTCAGTTCCGCAGGCGTGAGTTCGAAGGTGCGATCAATGAGACCGGCACATGAGCGGCCGTCGAGTTCCGCTTTCCAGATGAACAAGGCTCCGACGGCCGAACTGCGCTCGGCCGTACCCTCGCGCAGCAATGATGGCAGCGCGATGATTTGCGCGACGTAGTAGGAGCCGTCACGCGATATCAGCGGAATTTTCCGACCCGAAGATGCCGCCAAAGCGACTTCGCTTGGGTCGCGGAAAATATCGCGCAACGCCGAATTTACAATGGAGGAGCTTGCCACCAGCCGGCCCGAGACAGACCGCAGGACATCATCGACGGCTAGGATTGTCTCCGCGGCCGGATTGCTGTGGACGATATGACAGGCCGAATCGAGCAGGATGACACCCGCATTCAACTGGTCCACGACGTCGGCGAGCGCGATCGCGCGCTGCTGCTTCCGTTCGATAGCCCGGTTGATCAGCAACGCCCGGCTCGCATGCGGAACCAGGAATTGCATCCGCGCCCGTTGCTCGGCGTCGAGCATCCCCCTGCCCGGTATTACCGTCATCAGCATCGGACAGGGCGACTTCGACTGCTCCAGCACCACATTGGCGACGTCGACGCAGCCCTGGGGACGCAGCCATTCCTGGTAGAAGCGGCCGCGGCGATATTCGTCGAAATCCACGAGATCGGGAATGTTGCGCACCTCGCCATAGCGCGGAAGCCGAGCGAGCGGGTCGTACCGGGAGTAGGTCTCCGCATAGAGCTGAATGTAGTGCGGATCGACCCCGCAGTAATAATGCGTCGCGCCCGATTTGCTGACCGGGTCCTTCGAAATCAGACCACAGGCCTGGCTGCCGATGAAGGCATTGAGCTTGACAACGACCTCGCTCCACAACTCCGGGTGGAGACCCGCGTCATAGATAGTCTCGATCAACTCGGACGGCTTTGGAGGTCGGGGCATCGGAAGAGCCAATGGTGACACATGGAGATGGCGACATGTTCTTCATGCCTGGCGGCTTCCGTGAGTCTTGCGCGGGAGCGAAAGGTTCAATCGTGATGGCAGAATCAACGGTCTAGTTGACGAGCGGATTGGAGAATCCTGCAGCAAGCTTGACAAGATCAGCCTGACGCGAAACGCCCGTCTTGGCGAACACGCGATGCAGATGCGTCTTCGCCGTCGTTTCCGCGATACCGAGCGCGACCGCCGTCTCCGGGACGCCGCCTACCTCGACGATCGACAGGAACACGCGCAGCTCGGCCGGTGTAAGGTCGAATGTCCGCGCGATCAATTCGCTGTAGGACTGTCCGCCGGGCGATACCTTGCGCAGCAGCAGCGCACCGACGGCATCGATCACCCGCTCGCTGCGGTCCCGCAGGACGGACGACAGCGGCAGGATGTGCGCGACGTAGCGCTCGCCCGAAGGCGAAAGTAGCGAAAACGCATGCCCCTTTGTGGCAGGCAGGGTAATTTCATTGCGGGTCGCGAACGCTTCCCGCAGCGTCTGATTGGCCTCCGCACTGCTGGTCACCAATTGCCCCGCAACGGACCGAACCAGATCGTCGGCCGCAAGCAAATCGTGCCCCGCGGAATTCGCGTGCACCACCCGGCAGAAACCATCGAGCAGGAAGATGCCACAGGCAAGATTGTCCAGGACCTCCGCCAACGCCGTCGCCAGCGACAGTTGCGAGGTCATGGCGCGGTTGATCAGCAACGCGCGGCTGGCGTGCGGGACGACCAGCGAGAGGCGGTGCTTCATCACGGGATCCACCATCCGGCGGCCCGACAGCACCGTCATCATCACCGGGCAGTTCGGATTCGAATTCTCGAGCACGACGTTGGCCGCATCGCTGCAACCCTGCGGCCGCATCCATTCCTGGTAAAAGCGTCCTCGCCGATATTCATCGAAATTGACGAGATCCGGGATGCTGACGATCTGGCCATGCGGCGGCAGGACCGTCAGCGGATCGAACTTCGAATGCGTCTCGGAATAGAGCCGGATGTAGTGCGGGTCCGCCCCGCAATAATAGTGCGTGACGCCGAATTTGCTGATCGAGTCCTTGGAAAACAGCCCGCAGGCCTGGCCGCCGACGAAGTCGCGGATGCCGGTGACGACGTTATTCCACAGCGAGGGATCGAGCCCGGCATCGTAGATGGCCTCGACCAGGTCGGGCAGTTTCCGTGGTCCGTGCATGGCTATAAATGGCCTGGGTGATCGACATCACCAAGCATACCACAACCACAGCATGCGACATCCTCCGATCGGAGGACGCCGGCCCGGCGGATGGAGCCCGGCTGGAACGAACGGATATCCGTTTCGGGCGCTACTGATGCGGAGTTGCGATACCCGCACCGGGACGCTCACGCCTCGTCCCAGCCGACCTTCTCCACATTCTCCGACCAGACCGCGGCGCGATAGATCTCGCGCCCGTCGGTGTCTCTAACCCGGATGCAGGCATCGCGGCCGCGCAAATCGTCGCGCCAGACGAACAGGTGGCTTGCCATCTCGTTGGCCACCACGAATGTCGCTTCGGGGCATTCGAACACCATGCCACCCGGATCGATCTTCACGATATTGCCGAGCATAAGATCAAAGAAAAAACGGCGCATGCAACACAACACTCCAACTGCGGGCGGCGCACGCCCGTGGCGTCTCCAATCGGCATTTGACCTGACATTCAATCGCGCGCGGTCACGACATCTCGCGGCTCCTGACGTCACTGGGCGTGGCGCCATAAGTCCGCCGGAAGCAGCGGTTGAAATAGGAGAGATCGCCGAAACCGACATCGTAGGCGATCGAGCTGACCGTCCGCTCGGCGTATCCGGGTTCGCGCAACATGCGATGCGCACGCTTGACGCGTTGTTCGATCAGGAAGGACGAGAACGTCTTGCCGTCGGCCTCGAACAGACGCTGGAGATAACGCGGCGTCACGCCGAGTTCCTGGGCAACCGTGGCGACGGAGAGATCCTGCCGCCAGCAATTGTTGGCGATGGAGACTTTGGCCTTCTGCAGCCGTGCCGCCTTGACGCCGCGCCGCCCGGCCAGCTCCCGCGGCTCGTTGGTGGCACCGAGGACGATTGCCAGAAGATCGTGCAGATGCCCGACCCCGAGCTTGCGCAAATTGGGCATCGCGAATGCCTTCTCCCGCACCAGCGTTACCGCGTAATCGACCAGCAATCGAAGTCCCGTCGAGCTCTCCGGCATCACCCGCATCACGGCGTCATCGACATCCACGATCATCGGCGCCAGCACGCGTCTCGGCACACGGAGCGAGAAACAGCTACCCAGGGACAATCGCTCGAACGTCGTTACGTCCTCCGCGCTGGTCAGGACGGCCTCTCCCGCACGAAGGCTCAGATCGTGTCCCCGCTCGGATATCCCAAGCACGCCAGATCGATTCACGATCAGGGCCAGACTGTCGTCGCCGTCGGCAACCAGGTGCTTGGTGCGAATGACCCGCGCTCCGCACAATCCTCCCATCAGCAATTGGGCTTCCGGCAAGACGTGGGACGTGAAGCTCGCCGCGAACGGCTTTCCTTCCCTCACCTCGACCTCCGCCTTCAACACCCCGCGGCAGTAGAAATCGCGAAGCAGCGGGATACGCTCGTTTTCGGGAATTTCGTTCGTTGAAACATTGATAACGGAAAAATCAAATTGGCTCACTGCAATCCTCCAACCGACGAGCAGGTCCGGCCGTGCGCTGTCGTTTCCTCACACTCGCGTTTGACGCCGTCGTGGCATCTCTTCGCGGCGCTTGCTGCTCTTCACTTTTCTGGATCGCGATATACGAAAGTCTCAAATGACTCGCGTCCTGCATTCGGAGGACACGGGAGCTAGGCTCATCACAATGGATTGAGATTGCGGCACATAACGGCGAACCATGTGAAATGGATCACACGGCCTCGCCACTGCCGTTCGTTCGACGCGCGAATGGAACGGCAAAACCGGTGGCGATCTTGACCAGGTCGGCCTGCCTGCCGGCGCCGGTCTTCTCGAACAGGCGCCCGAGATGCGTCTTCACCGTCGTTTCGGCGATGCCGAGCTTTGCAGCGATGTCGGGAACGCCGCCAATCTCGATAATGGCCATCAATACGCGCAGTTCGGACGGTGTCAGCCTGAAGGCCGCAGCGATCGCATCGGCTGCGAGCCATGTCGCCGCCGAGGCCTTCTGCACGAACAGCACCGTGGCTGCGGCATCTCGCGATGGGATGCGATCGCGCTTCAGGGGAAAAGCGTGGAGCAGATAGTGCTGCCCATCAACCGACGTCGCAAGCTCGATCTGGCGGCGGGCAGCGGAACGAGTTTCGCTGCCTGAATCGATTTCGCACAGGCCGCGGAATATTTTGTCGGTCTGGGTGTTGCGGGCCACGATCCGGTCGCCGACCATTGCGAGCAGGCTGGCATCGGCGAACAGCCCGCGGCATGCTGCGTTGGCATGCACGACCCGGCCATCTGCGTCGAGCAGGCAGATCGCCGTGCTCAGCCCATCCAAGACATCGGCAAGGTCGTCCACGGTATGCGAGCGTGCCCTGATCTGCCTGCCCATGATCCTGGAGCGCTGGAGGTGCGGAGCAAGCAGCCGCATGCGCTCACGCATCGGCTCGTCAACGAGTCCGCGCGACCGGTGGCGCAACACCTGCAGGATCGTGGTGCGTGCCTCCGACTTCTCGAGGGCAACGGTTGCAAGGTCTATCGCTCCTTGCGGTTCCACCCACTCGCGATAGAAGCTCGTTGCCAGGAAATCCGCCTGAGACATGATGTCGGCGACGCCGATCGTCTGTTCCGCCGCGAGCGTGAGATGACGATCGAGCAGAGGATCGAGCTCCACATATCGGTCGCGATATAGCTGGCGGAAGCGGGATTCGCTGCCGAAATGCTCATGGATCTCGATCGAGAGCCTGGCTCTGTCCCTGGACAGGATGGTCACGGCACATCCGCCGACGAAATGCGAAACCTGTTCCAGCATCCCGCTGCGCAGCGCGGGATCGACCGCCGCGTTGTAGATCTCGCCGACGAGGGACGAGAATCGATTTGCGTGGAGGATTGTCATCGGCCGGACGACGCAATCTGCGTATGGCTCGGGCGTGCGAGAAAGATCGCGATCCGGAGACTGGCGGAGGAGACGGGCCAGTCAATCGCCCCATTCCAAGCCGAGAAAACGTTGCAACGAAATGCTGGAATATCGAACATCGTCCTTGCGTAACGTCAACCGCAGGATGCGGCTTGGACGTTTTCGCCAAAGACTAGGATTAAAGCGAACAGCGCGCGGACTGTGTGCGATGAGTCACGCGTGCGATGCGTCAGGCGCCCTTCGCGCTGCAGAACCCTGTCGCCACCGATCCCGCCGGCCTCGCATCCGGCTCCGGCAATCTACTTACGATTCTCCTCGCAAAACTTCAGCGCTGCCAGCGCTTCACCGGCACGCGGCACCTGCATCTCGATGCTGTCGTCGTCATCGTCCTCGAAATCGAGCGAGAGACGCTTGGCCCTGGACAGCCGGTCCATCATGGACTGATCGTATTCGAAGATACCGCGAACGGTGGTCTTGTCCATGACCTCCCACTTCGCCTTCTTCATGATATCGGCGTCGTCGGTCCCGACGTCGGCCCGGAGGATCTCGCCGACCTTGTCCCACTCCCAGCCGTCATAGATCATGACGATGACGATAGCCTTCTCGGAATAAGTGATGACGATGACGTAGTCCCGGTTCTCGTCTTCCTTGTCCTTGTAGCCGCGGCTCGCATTGCAATGTGCGTCTTGCGTACGCTTTTCGATGGACCAGTCGCCGACCTTGGATTGTTGCGCCAGCACCGGTCTTGCGGTCAAAGCGACGGCGCTCAAGGCGCCGGCCAGCAGCCCGGCGGCGAGAAGAGATCGTTTCATGTCAGCCTCCAGCGTGTTCCCCGGACCGAGATGACCACCTCTGCCGGTGACCCGCAAGGGCTTCAGGGGGGTGCGTAGGGCGCCGACCCTGCCCTACTCCCGCCGCGGCACGATCGCGATCGGGGTGAAGGTGTAAACCTCCTCGCCGTTCTGGTTGAACATCGTCCATTTCACCAATGCGACGCCCTGGGGCTTCGACTTCGACGGCGTCAGGCTCATGACCTCCCCGACCAGATGCAGACGGTCATCGGGCCGTACCGGGATGGTCCAGCGCAGCCCGTCGACGCCAGCGCCGATCAGCGGATGCGGGCCGAAGGGGCGGGTCTGGATCGCGAGGCTCATGGCAATCGCGGCGGTGTGCCATCCCGAGGCAGCGAGCCCCCCGAACAGGGTCTGCTTGGCGGCTTCGTGGTCCAGATGCATCGGCTGCGGATCGAACTCGGCCGCGAACCGCTTGATGTCGGCCTCGGTGACGTGAACTTCGGGGGATTTGAACTGCATTCCAGTGGTGAGATCGTCGAACCACTCGACTTGCGCCATGATTTCGCCTCGCCATGTGATGCGCCGCCTCGCGGCTAATGGGATTGAGCAAGAGCGGGATGTAGCGGCTCCGCAGCGCACAAACCAGCCCGGGGTTCCCCAAGAAACCCGTTTCCAGATGCGACGAAACACGCCTGAAACAGATGGTCGGTTATCTGGTTGTCAAAATCATACAGGGACGGCCACCATGCAATTCTTCCTCGACCTGATCTGGGATTATTCCTGCTGTCAGCACCTCGTCGCCCTGCCGCCGCAGGAGGGTGAGCTATGATCGAGCTGATCTCGGCCTTGCTCGCACTTTGCAGCGTCGGCGTTTTTGCAGCGCACGCGGTGGATGCCTATCGCACCACACATTACTGATAGCCTTGCACCGATAGCCTTGCCCTAGAACGGCCGCCGGTAGAAGTGCTCCGAATGTGTTGCCGGCGGAAACCTGTTGGCGAGCGCGAGAGCTCCCCTCTCGTCGGTTTCGAGCGCGATCTTCTGTGCGAGCATGACGTCGCCGGGGACGAGAAAGCCTGACGGGACGAAGCACCACCCCATCGTCGCGTTTCCGGCCGCGTCGATCTCATGGACATTGGCGGCGGTGCCATAATGGATGCGATAGGTCTTGCCGGTATCGCAGCCGACGACATCGAAATGCCGGTACTGCTCAAATTGGACGCGCTGCGCCGGCGACAGCCATTCGGCCAGGAGCCGGCGGCCACGGGCATCCGGCGTGTTCTCGCCGAAGAAGCGCCGATAGAGTTCGCGTAGCGCATGCAGACGCGCACGCGCCGGCGCGCGGAGCCAGACCGCCGCGATCATGAGCAGCTCAGATCAACCGCCGACCAGGCGGGGATAGAACAGCGTTTCCAGCGCGGTCGGGTCGAACGATCGGATCCGGGTGACCTCGCCAGGTCCGGTTCGCAGCGCGGCGGTGAAGCCCGCTCCGGTCAGCTCCCGAAAGCGCCGTTCGGCCCGCGCTAGCGCTTCGGCATTGCCAGGATCAAACTCGTGGCGCGTGTCGCCAGTCTGGTCCATCACGATCTGGGTTGCCATGTTGAGTCTCCTCATGCCCAGCCCTATTCGATCAAAGCAAACCTCGTGCCGTCGGTTCCTGATGGCAACAACTTTCTCTTGTCGGCGCATCACGCCTTGCTGAGCTGCTCAACGCGAGGCGGCCGTTCCTCCGCCCTCGTCGATCTGCCGTCCCATCAGGGCGATCGCCTTCTGATAAACGCCGGCGGCATTCCAGGCTTCGATGGCGACGAAATTCGGTTCACCTGGCTGGTAACCGGCTCCTGCACGCCAGCCATGGGCCTTGAGGAAATTCGCCGTCGAGTTCAGCGCATTGGCGGCAACCTCGAGATTGCCGGTGCCATAGGCCAGGATGTTCTTGGGCATGAACTGGGTCTGGCCGACTTCGCCGTGCATCGAGCCGCGGGTTGCCCCCGACAGCGTGCCGCGATCGATCAGCTTCAGCGCCGCATAGAGCTGCTCGGTGAAGAATTCGGGACGGCGGCAGTCATAGGCGAGCGTCGCGATCGAGGAGAGCATGTTCTGGTTGCCGCGCTGGCTGCCGAATCCGGTTTCCATGCCCCAGATCGCGATCAACGGGCCCGGCGGAACGCCATAGCGCTGCTGGATCGAGGCGAACAAGGCAGCCTGCGACTGCTTGAGCTGGCGGCCCTTGGCCACAATGGTTGTGGCGCCGCGCTTGGCGAGGAACTGGTCGAGCGTTAGCGAGAAGCTGCGCTGGCCACGGTCGGCCGCGATGGTGGCACTGGCGTAATTGGTCTGCACCAGGGCCGCGAGCGCGGTCTGGCCAACGCCCTTGCCCTGCGCCTCCGCGCTGAACTCGCGCTTCCAGGCCTCGAAGCCGGCCGACGAGCTGCCGCATTGCGCGGCGTGGGCGGCGGGCGCCAGGCAGCTGAGCAGCGTCATCGCCCCAAAAACCGCCGCAGCTACAGTTCTGCCCCTAATCATGTCCGATGTCCTCTCTCTGGCGCGATCCGATGCCCGAGCTTACCCGGACGAAGGCGCCGACTCCATGGCATGATCATACGACAGTTCCAGTCCAACCAAATTGCCCTCCTTGCGCCACTTGTCGAGCAGCCGCAGGAATGCCACCGGCCCGCGCCAATACTGGCTGTTTCTCGCCGCGATCGGATCAAACACGCCTTCATTGTTGTAGTAGCCGGGCGTGCATTCGGCGAGATAGGTCTGGCGGCCGAGCGCGGCTTTGACCACCTCCTCGACCCAGGCGTTTTCGGCCGCCAGCGTCGGCTCGAGGGTTCGCGCCTTGCGCTTGCGCGCTTCGGCGATCACGTAGGCGATGTGCTGCGACTGCTCGTCGATGATGTGCGGGAAGTTGGCGCTCTGGCCGGCCTGCACCGTGACGATCAGGAAGCAGTTCGGGAAGCCGCGGCTGTAGAAGCCATGCATCGTCTTGACGCCGTCGCGCCAGCGCTCGGACAGGCTGACGCCGTCACGGCCGTAGACCTCAAAGCCCATGCGACGGGCGTAATCGGTACCGACTTCGAAACCGCTGGCATAGATCAGGCAGTCAAGTTCGTAGGCGTGGCCGTCGACCACGACGGCATTCTCGGTGATGCGATCGACGCCCTGTCCCCTGGTGTCGACGAGATGCACGTTGGGGCGATTAAAGGTGTCGAGATATTCGTCGTGGAAACACGGCCGTTTGCAGAAGGCCTTGTACCAGGGCTTTAACGCCGAAGCCGTCGCCTCGTCCTTGACGATCGCATCGACGCGCGCCCGGATCTCCTCCATCTTGCGATAATCGGCCTGCTCGATGACCTTGAGCGCCTCCTCGATCGAGGTCACCGGCTGGGACTGGCGGCGCGGTGCCAGCAGTATCTCGCCGAGCAGGCCGGTCCAGCCGTCCTGCACCAGATCCTGTTCGAATGGTTCGCCCGAGATCACGGCGGTGAAATTGTCCATGCGTTCGCGCTGCCAGCCGGACCTGAGCCGCTGCGCCCAGCTCTGATCCGTCGGGCGGTCGTCCCGCACGCCGATCGCCGACGGCGTACGTTGGAAAACGTAGAGCTCCTTGGCCGAGCGGCCGAGATGCGGCACGCATTGCACGGCGGTGGCGCCGGTGCCGATGATCCCGACGCGTTTGTCGCCAAGACCACTAAGATCACCTTCGGCCGTGCCCCCGGTGTAGGCGTAATCCCAGCGGCTGGTGTGGAAGCTGTGTCCCTTGAAGCTTTCGATACCGGGAATGCCGGGCAGCTTCGGACGGCTCAGCGGGCCTCCAGCAAGGATGACGAAGCGCGCGCGGATGCAATCACCGCGATCGGTCTCGACCAGCCAAATTGCCTCCTGCTCTTGCCATTCCATGCGCGTGATGACGGTCTGAAACAGCGCGCGCTCATAGAGATCGAAGTGACGGCCGATGCGGCGCGAATGCTCGTAGATCTCGGGTGCTCGTGCATATTTGCGCACGGGCATGTAGCCGGTCTCTTCCAGCAACGGCAGGTAGATGTAGCTCTCGGTATCGCAGGCCGCGCCAGGGTAGCGATTCCAGTACCAGGTGCCACCGAAATCGGCGGCCTTTTCCACAACGCGGAAATCATCGATGCCGGCTTCACGCAGTCGTGCGCCGCAGAGAAGGCCGCCGAAGCCGCCGCCGACGATGAGCACCTCGGTCTGTTCGCTGACAGCCTCGCGCGCGAATCCGGAATTGGCCCAGGGATCGTCGAGATAGCGCCCGAACTCGCCGGTCACCTCGACATATTGCGCCTTGCCCTCGGTGCGCAGGCGCCGATCGCGCTCGTCGCGATAGCGCGCACGGAGTGCGTCAATGTCGAGTGTAGATTCGCCGGCTGCGCCGGTCTTGTGTCTTTGCGCTGACATCCGTTTCCTCCCCGGCGGATACTGCTTCGCCGGCAGCTCGCATCACTTAGCCCTGAAAAAGTGACGCATGCAATCACGTCCCTCGCTTTTTGGCGTGAACGTCGCCTGGCGTTCCGCTAACCTCAAACGCACATCACAAGCGTACGTCATGCAACGACATGGCGGTCCGGAGGAGACGATGCACGGATTGATGATGGACATGCCGCTCCTGATCAGCGGCCTGATCCAGTATGCCGCCGATTATCACGGCGAGGCCGAGGTCGTCGCCCGCGAGATCGAAGGCGACATCCATCGCTACACCTATGCCGACGCCCATCCGCGCATCAAGCGCATGGCGTTGGCGCTCAAGAGGCTCGGCATGATGCCCGGTGACCGCGTCGGCACGCTGGCCTGGAATACACACCGGCATTTCGAGATGTTCTACGCCGCGCCGGGCATGGGCTATGTGCTGCACACCATCAACCCGCGGCTGTTCCCCGAGCAGCTCGTCTACATCGTCAATCACGCCGACGACCGGCTGCTGTTCATCGACCGTGCCACGCTGCCGATCGTGGAGGCGATCGCGCCGCAGCTCACATCGATCGAAGCCTATGTCGTGATGTGCTCGCGCGAGCGGATGCCGCAGACCAAGCTTGCCAACGTGCATTGCTACGAGGAGCTGCTGGAGAACGAGAACGACGCCGGCTTCGCCTGGCCGGAGTTCGACGAAAAATCGGCATCCACCATCTGCTACACCTCCGGCACGACGGGCAATCCGAAGGGCGTGATCTATTCGCACCGCGCCGCGATCCTGCAGACCATGGTCTCCTGCAATTTCGACTTCCTGCCCGGGCACCTGGAAGGCGTGCGCGAGGTGATGATGCCGATGGCGCCGCTGTTCCACGGCAACGGCTGGAACATGCCGTTCACCGCGCCCTATACCGGCTCGAAGCTGGTGCTGCCCGGCCGCAATTACGAGCCCGACAAGCTCTACGAGCTGCTCGAAGGCGAGAAGGTGACGCTGTCCGCGGGCGTGCCGAGCTTCTGGCTGATCCTGCTCGACTGGCTCGGACGCACCGGCAACAGGTTTTCGACGCTTCGTGCAACATTGTCGTCAGGCTCGGCGCCGCCGCGCGCGATGGTCGAGAAGCTCAAGCGCGAGTATGACATCGACTACGTCCAGGCCTGGGGCATGACCGAGGCGCTCGGCTGCTCGATGCCTGGCCTGCGGCCGGGCTCCGAGCATCTCGACGACAAGGAGAAGTTCGACCGCCGCCAGGTGTCCGGCCGCGCCTGTTTCGGCACCGCCTTGCGGATCGTCGACGACGGCGGCAACGAGCTGCCGCGCGACGGCAAGAGCGTCGGCCATCTGCGCGCGCGGGGACCGTGGGTTGCGTCCGGCTACATGAAACTCGAAGAAGGCCTGGACCGCGACGGCTGGCTGATCACCGGCGACATGGCCGTGATCGACCCCCAGGGCCACGTCACGCTGACCGACCGCTCCAAGGACGTCATCAAGTCCGGCGGCGAATGGATCTCCTCGATCCAGCTCGAGGACGTCGCTCTGTCTCACCCCGATGTGCTGCAAGCCGCCGTGGTCGCGATCAATCATGAGAAATGGCAGGAGCGACCTCTGCTCCTCGTCGTCCGCAAGAAGGGCGCGACCGTCGACGGCAAGACGCTGCTCGAGCACATGCGCCCGAAGATCGCGAGCTGGTGGATGCCCGACGCCGTCGAGTTCATGGACGAGTTCCCGATGACCGGCACCGGCAAGGTGCTCAAATCAGCGTTGCGCGAGAAATTCAAAGGGTATCGCGTCGCCTGAGCCGATTGCGCCCGGCCTGTCCATCGATCAAGGAGACAAAGATGCTCTACCCGATGTCGCCCAAAGTCGTCGAACTCAAGCGCAGGCTCGAAAGTTTCATGGACCGGCACATCTATCCGAACGAGGAACGCTTTTATCGCGAGGCGGAGGAGCTGGGTCCCTGGAAAGTCTATCCGGTCGTCGAGGAGCTGAAGCCGCTGGCGCGCGCCGAAGGCCTCTGGAATCTGTTCCTGCCGGACTCCGGCCACGGTGCAGGCCTGACCAATCTTGAGTATGCCCCGCTCTGCGAGGTCATGGGCCGCTCGCATCTCGCACCCGAAGTCTTCAACTGTTCGGCGCCCGACACCGGCAACATGGAGGTGCTGGAGCGCTATGGCACGGACAAGGACAAGGAGCGCTGGCTGAAGCCGCTGCTCGCGGGCGAAATCCGCTCTTGCTTCGCCATGACCGAGCCTGCCGTCGCCTCATCCGATGCGACCAACATCGAAAGCTCGATCGTTCGCGAGGGCGACCATTACGTCATCAACGGCCGCAAATGGTACACCACCAACGCGACCGACCCGCGCTGCAAGATCTGCATCTTCATGGGCAAGACCGATCCCGACAATGCGGACCGCCACAAGCAGCAATCCATGATCCTGGTGCCGATGGACATAGCAGGCGTCGAGGTCAAGCGTGCCCTGCCCGTGTTCGGCTTCTACGGTGTGCCCGACCGTGCCTCCGAGGTCGTCTTCACCGATGTGCGCGTGCCCAAGGAGAACATGCTGCTCGGCGAGGGTCGCGGCTTCGAGATCGCGCAGGGACGCCTCGGCCCGGGGCGTATCCACCACTGCATGCGGCTGATCGGGCTCTCCGAACGCACGCTGGAGAAGATGTGCCGGAGGGTGCGCAGCCGCGTCGCCTTCGGCAAGCCGGTCTCCGAGCAGACGGTGACGCAGGAACGCATCGCAGAAGCCCGCATCATGATCGAGCAGGCCCGGCTGCTGACGCTCAACGCCGCCTACGCGATGGATACCGTCGGCAACAAAGTGGCGAAAGCCGAGATCGCGATGATCAAGGTCGCCGTGCCCAACATGGCCTGCCAGATCATCGACTGGGCGATCCAGGCCCATGGCGGCGGCGGCACGTCGAACGATTTCGGATTGACCCAGGCCTATGCGACCGCGCGTTTGCTACGTCTCGCCGACGGCCCGGACGAGGTCCACAGGAACCAGATCGCGCGGTTCGAGCTGAAGAAATATTCGAACGCTTGAATCGGGCGATGGCAATCGCATCTACTTCAACACCTCGACCGTCGCCGAGCGTCCCGCGACCAGCGACATATTCTCAGGCACCGGATCCAGCGCGATGCGCACCGGCACGCGCTGAGCGAGGCGTACCCAGCTGAAGGTCGGGTTGACGTTGGCGAGCAGGCTCGCGCCCTCGGCTCGGTCGCGGTCCTCGATGCCGGCAGCGATGCTCTCGACATGGCCTAAAAGCGTGACCTTCTCGCCCATCAGGCGGACTTGGACTTTGTCACCGATTCGGATCCGCGCGAGTTTCGTCTCTTCGAAATAGCCTTCGACATGCAGCGTGTCGATGTCGACGAGTGCCATCACGCCCTTCCCGGCCGTCACGTAAGCGCCGGGACGCAGATCCATGTTGGTGATCACGCCGTTCACAGAGGCATGCACCTCGCTGCGATCGAGATTGAGCTGGGCGACCGCGCGGTCGGCAACGGCCTGGTCAAAGGCAGCCCCGGCCTGGAGCTGGGTGGCCAGAACCTGCTCCTGCTTCTGCTGTGACACCGCATCCGTCGTCAGCGCGCTGTAGCGCTTCAAATCGGCATTGGCCTGATCGAGCGTGGCCTGATGACCGGCCACCGACGCATCGGCTTGCCGCAGCGCCAGCGCAAAACGCTCGCGATCGATCTTGAACAGGACGTCACCGCGATGGACCTTCTGATTGTCCTTCACCAGCACTTCGGTCACGAAGCCCGACACATCGGGCGCGACCTGCACCACGTCGGCACGCACGCGGCCGTCGCGCGTCCAGGGCTGCTCCATGTAATAGACCCAGAGTTCGCGGCCGACAGCGAGCGCCGCGACGACGACGATCGCAGTCAGCAGGAGGCGACCGAGCCAGGCGAAATTCCCCTTCATGCGAGATACTCCGAGAGATAGACGACGACGCCGAGAAGGCAGACGAAGATCGCGAAATCGAACAGCGCGCGGTGCCAGACCAGCCGATAGAGATCGAAGCGCTGCATGAAGCGGCGCAGCAGAGCACTCAGGGCAAAGGCGATGATGATCCACAACAGCAGCGCTGGCACGAGCACACCGTAGATATCGATCACGTATCTCATGCCGCAACACTCTCGCCTGCACGCGGCCGATAGGCCGGCGCATCCGGAAACAGGCCGCGCCTGATGCCGACGAGGCCCACCAGGGCGTCCTCGCGCGCCGTTTCGTTGGGATCCTTCACCGCCCGGGCCAGTGCCCGATCGACGCTCGTCAGAAGCTCGGCGGGCATCCCATCGCCCGCATATTTGCGGCAGGCGATAGCGAGCTGATCGAGCATGTCGTCGATGACGGCAATGGTGGACGCCGCAAGTCCATAGCGGGCACGGCGCAGATCGATCACGTTAATTCCGATACGGAGCTGGACCAGGCTGTCGGTATCGCGCCGGTCGCTCTCCGAGAGAAAGGCGATGCGCTGTACGAGCAATCCGAGCCGGTGCAGCATGAGGCCTGCGAATTCAGCGCGATCGCCCTTGCCGCGCCGCTCGGCGGCAACAGCCAGCGTCTCCCAGTTCGACAGCACCAGGCGATTTGCGATCCACTCCGCCCCCACCCCACGCGCGATCCGTGTCACAAGCTCGGCGATGGCGACGCCGACGAAGAAGGCAACGGCGGAGTTGGCGTAGGCCGCGAAGTCCGCGCTGTAGGTCGATTGCAGCGCCAGCAGCGTTGCGGTGTTGGCCGCGAGCGCCATGCCGGTACCCGCCGTCGCCGGCCGCGCGATCAGGAAGCCGTAGAGCAAGAAGGTCGGCGCCAGCGCGGCGACCAGAACCTCGAGATGGGAGATCGCGGGCACCAGCGCGAACAGGTAGATCGCGACGACGACAATGGCGACCAGCGACCACAGGCCGAAGCTGCGGATGAAGCGTGCAGGCTCGTCCTGCGCGGCAAAGAACGAGCACGCGACGGCCGCCATCATCGGCGCCGAGGCGCCGTCAGGCCAGCCGGTGCCGATCCAGAAGGCGCAGCAGATCAGGATCGCCGACGCCGCGCCGGCGGCCGACCACAGGGCAAGGCCGCGATCCCTGTGGCGCACCGGCGCGGCACCGGCTTCCGAATGGAAGTCCAGATCGAGGGACGAGACGATCCGGTTCTCCGCAATCGCTTCCGTCAGGGCGCGGCAATCGCGCGAGAGGTCGACCAGCTCGCGCAGCCGCCACAACAGGCTGGTGACGATGATCCGCTCCCAGGAGGCGCTGTGGTCGAGGATCGCCTGCTGCCCTGCGATCATGGCACGAATCCGCTCGGCGGGCTGCCGAGCGTTGACGTCGCTCGTGATCCATCCCGCGAGCTCTTCCAAGAGCCGCTTCAGCTCGGGCTGCCGCCGCAATGCCTCCTCCCCCAGCGCGGCCAGCCGGTCCTCGAGCGAAGCGATCACGGGCAAAAGCATCAGCATGCGGAGCCGGATTTCGCCTAACCCGACGACGGCATTGCGGTCGGTCAGCCGGTCATAGGCAAGATGGGCCGAAAGCGTGTCGATCTCGACGATGTCGGTCGCAAGCTTGATGCGCTTGCCGCGGCGCGTTTCGTTGGTCCCGTGACGCAGCAGGACAACTTGACTCAGGCGCTGCGCGTCCGCCAGCCAGTTGTCGATGCGATTAGCAACAGCCGGCGCGACGCTACGCGGGAATACGATGGTCGAAACCAGGCTGGCGCAGATGATGCCGAGCGAGATTTCCTCGAGCCTTGCCACCGCGGTGTCGAAGATGGCGCCCGGCTCGGACACCGAAGGAAAGCCGATCAGCGCCACCGTATACCCGGCCAGCATGAAGACATAGCTGCGCGGTGTGCCGTCGAGCAGCGAAAGGTAAAGACAGAGCCCGACCCAGAGCGCGATTGCCAGGCACAGCAGCTCGGGTGCATCGATCAGGTTCGGAACGAGCGCCACCGTCATGACCGCGCCGACCAACGTGCCCATCACGCGGAAGAAAGCCTTCGAGCTGGTTGCGCCCGCCAGCGGCTGCGAAGTGATGTAGACGGTCGCCATCGCCCAATAGGGCCGCGGCAGATCCATTGCCAGCGCGATGACGAGCGCCAGGATTGACGCGGCGAACGTCTTCAAAGCGAAAATGAGGTCCGCGTGGCGGACCAGGAAGGGCTCATCTGCGCGCATGGCTATTTCGCTTTGGCGTCGGTCTTCATGGCTTGCAGGCGGCTTACCCGCGGTCCTATGCGCTGGAGAGTCGCGAAGGTGACCGCAAGTTCCTCGGAGCCGGCATCAGCAAGCTGGCCCGCACCCGGCAGGGCCCGAGGGCGGCGCGGGTTCCCGACGGCCTGCTGACATCTCGGCGGGCCGCTTGCGCGCGCTCCCTCTGGCGGCGACAGCCCTCGCCTCAGTTCGCTACGTAGACATCTGGATCGAAGCTGGAGCTCGGCTTCTTGAAGGCGTTGCGCAAGGCGCCCGACATCGGGACGTTGTAGTTGAGGCCGTTCGGCGGCGTCGGCGATTCCAGCCACTTCTTGTAGAGGACCTCGATCTCCTGGCTGGCGTACAGCTCTGCAGTCGCGCGGTCGGCGAGCGCCTTGAACGGAGCGTCCTCTCGCCGCAGCATGATCCCGTAAGGCTCGGGCTTCGAGAACGTCTCCTCGCTGATCATGAAGAGCTGTGGTTCCTTCGAGCGCGCGATCGCCACCGCGAGCTGCACGTCGTCGAGCGCGTAGGCCTGGGCGCGATCGGTTTCCAGCAGCAGGAAGGCTTCGGCCTGGTCCTTGGCCGGCATCACATTGATGCCGAGATTGCGCTCCGTGTTGACCTTGGCGAGCTGCGTCAGGTTGACGGAGCCGGCCACCGCCGTCACCGCTTTGCCCTTGAGATCGTCGATGGTGTTGATCTTTGCGGCTTTCTTGGCCGCAAACCGCGTTGCGCTGAGGAAGTGCGTGTTGGTGAAGGCGACCTGCTTCTGGCGATCGGCATTGTTGGTGGTCGCCGAGCAATGCAGGTCGAGCGTCCCGTTGACCATCAGCGGAATCCGGTTCGACGACGTCACCGCGAGGGTGTCGACAGCGATGTCGGGCATGTCGAGCTGCTTCTTCACGGCATCCACGATCCTGAGGCAGATATCCATGGCAAAGCCGACCGGCTTCTGGTTGCCGTCGAGATAGCTGAATGGGACCGAGGCCTCCTGATAGCCCAGCGTGATCTTCTTGGTCTCTTTGACCTTTTGAAGCGTACCCGACAGGTCTTCGGCGGAGGCGGCAGTTGCAAGGCATGTGAGGGCCAGGACAACAGTGGGTAAACGCATCGGGAACTCCTCGAGGAGGCTCGCGCCTCCATGCCGGGCGCAGCAATCGCATCGGTGATAGCGCAGGCGCGCGGCAGCCGCCAGACGAGCTTGCGTCTATCAGCTATCGCGGCTTGCGATATGGTGACCGGCCTTTTGTCCGCCTGGAGTCGAGGCGCCTCAAGCGCCAAGATGGCTGTTACGCGTCGATGCCGCGCTGGACCAGGATCCGCTCGGCGCTGTCGTTCCAGACGTCCATCTTGGTGATCTGGCCATTCCGCACCACGAAGCGGTCGACGTAGCGGTTGCCCTCGAACGCGGTCCCATCCATCCATTCGCCGTAGAGCGTGCCGACGCTATAGACCACGGTCTCACCGTCGCCGGGGCAGACGTCGAACCGATCCATCTTCTTCTTGACCCAGCGGTAGCGCTTGGCGTTGAACCCGGTCGGGCCCCGCGGATGATCGAACTCGCGCCCGCCGGTAAAGGTGATCACCGTGCCCGGCGCCATATAGGCCGCCGCGGCGTCCGGATCGGGGATCATCGACGCCGTGAGATAGGCTTCAACGATCTCGGCGTCGGACGACGGACCGGCTTCGGCTTTTGCGGCAGCGGACATGGCTCAATCTCCCGGGCTTGCGGAATACTAACGCCACTGTCGGGGAATACGTGCATATATTTTGAACATTTCCGTCGCTACACTGCCGACAATCTGGAGCCGCCAAACGCGGCCGAATGCACTAAATTCCTTCCGCAAGAGCCATGACCGCGCAACCCGCCTTTGACCTCATCTTTCGCAACGCCTTGCTGCGTGGTGCCGCCGACCCGATGGACATCGGCGTCACACGCGGCCGGATCACCGCCATCGAACCGACGCTCGCCTGCGAGGCCGTCGGGGTCGATGTCGGCGGGCGTCTCGCCCTGCCCGGCTTCGTCGACAGCCACATCCATCTCGACAAGGCCTGCCTGCTCGGCCGCTGCGGGCATGATCACGGCAGCGTCTCCGAAGCGATCCGCGCCGTCTCCGGGATGAAGAAGGATTTCTCGGTCGAGGACGTCTACGCGCGCGGCGCCCGGGTGCTCGAACGTGCCATCGTCCACGGCACCACGCGCATGCGAACCCACGTCGAGATCGATCCGCGCATCGGCTTGCGCGGCTTCGAGGCGGTGAAGGCGCTGAAGCGTGACTATGCCTGGGCGATCGACCTGTCGCTCTGTGTCTTTCCGCAGGAAGGCCTCACCAACGATCCCGGCAGCGAGGAGCTTCTGGTCCAGGCGCTGCGCGACGGGGGCGAGGTGATCGGCGGCTGTCCTTACACGGACACCGATCCGAACGCCCATCTCGCACGCATCTTCGATCTCGCCGAGGCGTTCGATGTAGACGTCGATCTCCATCTCGATTTCGATCTCGATCCCTCCTGGTGGCACCTCGACGAGGTCTGCCGGCAGACCGAGCGACGCAACTACGGGGGGCGCGTGGCAATCGGCCATGCGACGAAACTCTCCGCCCTGCCACCGGAGCGGCTGAAGGCCGCCACCGCGCAACTGGCGAAGGCCGGCGTTGCCGTCACCGTGCTGCCAGCAACCGATCTCTATTTGATGGGGCGCGAAGCGACCCACAACGCGCCACGCGGGCTAACGCTCGCCCACAAGCTCGCCGCCGACGGCGTGGTGTGCTCGATCGCGACCAACAACGTGCTCAATCCCTTCACGCCGTTCGGCGATGCCTCACTGCTGCGAATGGCGAATTTCTACGCCAACGTCGCGCATGCCTCGGTCAACGACTTCGATATCTGCCTTGATCTCGTGACCGAGCTGCCGGCGCGGCTGATGAACCTACTGGATTACGGCATCGAGGTTGGGAATCCAGCCGATCTCGTCGTGCTCGACACACAAGACAGCCGCTTCGCCATCGCCGAGCTGCCGGATATCGTGATGGGCTTCAAGAGCGGCCGGCAGACTTTTGCGCGTCAACGGCCCACTCTGTTCAGTCCCGGCTGATCCGCTCTCGATGCATATCTGCATTGAAGGGCGGCCTATTTCCGAGCAGCTTCCGTTCGATGTTACCGCTGATCGTTCCGCAATTCCGAATCCGGTAGATTCCCGGATAGTAGATTCTTGCTGATTCTCGATAGCTGCGCGCATTGCAAGTCCCGCAGTGCCGGTCATAGTAGGACCGGCACTGATGTCTGCATTCAACGGGGAAGCATCGACATGTTCAGCGCATTCAGCGGCATCGATACTCACTCCATTCGAGCGAGAACGCCCAGCGAGGCCGCCCTGAAGCGGCTCGACGGCATCGGGCACGTCCTGTCGGACCTCGATCTGGCGGGCGTCCGGACACAGGATGACCTGACGCGCATGCTCCTGACGCTCGATACCGCCGACAAGTGTATTCGATCGATCCGCGCAGAATTCCGGACCGAAGTCGCGAACGATCGGCTTGCCCACAAGGCCGAAGACCTGATGGCGTTGATCGAACGCACCCGCGACGAGCTCACCGGCTGTCGCACGCCAAAGTCCTGAGCAGGAGCCACCCTATTTCTCGCGATTGATCTTCGCCAGGATTAGATCCGCCTCGGTGCGCCAATCAGCGCTGCGGGCGAACTCCTTGGTGCCTTTCGTCCCGAACAGGCCCTCATCGGCAAGGTCCGCCACCCAGGCCTGCCGCTCGGCGGTGCCCTGCGCGGACCACGGCGTCAGCCCCGCTTCACGCACGGTCTCGGCGACCTCCCGGACTTCCTCGGCGCGGCGGCGGCCATGCTCGATCACGCGCTGGAAGCAATAAGCGCCCTGCTTCTCCCAATCGATCGTGGGAAAGGTTTCCGCCAGCGAAGCCAGTACCGCATCCTCGACGCCATAGGCGCGCGCGGTGGTGAAGCTTTCGATGACCATGGCCTCCAGGCCCTTGATCATGATGCTGCGACACATCTTCACCGCCGAGGAAACACCGAGCTTGTCGCTCGCAACCTTTGCCGCAAAACCGATCGCGTTCAAGAGCGGCTCAAGCTCCCTGGCACCGGGACCACCGAGCAGCAGCGGCACCTTGATGCGATAAGGCGGTACCGATGTCATCACCGCGCCCTCGACATAGCGTCCGGCGGCGCCATCGATCAGCGCGGCGGCGCACTGCTTGGCGCCGGGAGACGCCGAATTGAAATCCAGGAACCAGGTGCCCTGATTGATCGCGGCCGCGCAGGCCTTTGCCACCGGCACGGCCTGGCTCGCCGTGACCGCGGAGATGATGAAATCGGATTTGGCGGTCAGCTCGGCGTGAGACGCCGCCAGCACCACACCGAATTTCGCCGCATGCTCCACCAGCGGTGCGCCCTGCTCGCCACCGAGCTTGATGTCAAAGGCTGAGACCTTGATGTTCTGCTGGCGCAAATCCTCGGCCAGGATCCTGCCGACCTCGCCGTAACCGACCAGTCCGATCTGCCATCGCTTGGGATCGCCCGCCATCAGTTCAGTCCTCGCGTTGTCTCGTCGAACAGCTCCTCGACCGCATACCGGCGCGGGATCAGCGCCTGCTGGAAGGCGTAGTCGACGATCAGCTCCAGCGGCTTCCTGTTGGCGTCGATCCCGAACGGCACGAGATCGGGCGTTGCCGCCGGTCCCGCCTGCGCCTTGTTCCGCTTGAGCAGATCATAAATGCCCGAAACCACGTCAGGACGCGATTTCGCCAACTGTTCGGTCACCACTACGAGATGGTTGACGGGCACGACGCCGCGACGGGCGTACCATTTGGCGGCTTCCGCGGCCGGATCGGGGAACAGCGTCTTCAGCTTGGGATCGGTCGAGGTCTCGCCGAGGACGGCGTCGAGCTCGCCGTCGATCAGCATCTGCAAGATCTTCTTGCCGTTCGGCGCGCGCTCAGTGGTGTCGACATATTCGGCGACGTGCGGATCCTCGAACGTGACCCAGCGGATGTTGTCGAGATTGACGCCGTAGTCGTTGGCGAGGATGCCTCTGATCCAGGCCCCGGTGGTGGTCGTGAAGGAGCGGATGCCGACGCGCTTGCCTTCGAGATCCGACGGTCCGAGCATTCCATGCGCAGGATTATAGAGCGCGTAGGAATGCTGGAAGCGACCGAGCATGGTGGCAGGCAGTAGCAAGAGCGGCTTACCGTGTGCCTTTGCCATCAGATAGGTGACGATCGCCATCTCGCAGACATCGAAGGCCTGCTCGCGCACCATCGGCTTGAACGCGGTGTTGGTCGGCGTGTACGCGATGAAATCGAGATCGAAGGGGTCGGAGCGGAGCTCACCGCTCCTCACCGCCTGGACATGGGGGTGACTGCCGAGCACGGCCTTCAGCTTGAGACGATCCATCGGCCCGCTCCACTTCTCTTCAGACATCCTCGGGATTGTCGACATAGACGAGCCCGGCCTTCGCCAAGGCCTCACGCATGCCGTACATGTCGAGGCCCAGTTCGCCCGAAGCCAGCCGCGTGCGTTTGCCGGCTTCGTCCGCGTTGCGCTTCTTCGCCCTCTCGGCGACTTCGGCCGCATGGCGCCTCGGCACCACTACGACGCCGTCGTCATCGGCCACGATGATGTCGCCGGGATCGACATTGACGCCGGCGCAGACCACGGGGACATTGACCGCGCCGAGCGTCGCCTTCACCGTCCCCTTGGCCGAGACCGCGCGCGACCACACCGGAAACTCCATCTCGTGCAGCGCCCTGACGTCGCGGCAGCCGGCATCGATGATCAGCCCCTGCACGCCGCGCGCCTGCAGCGAGGTCGCGAGCAACTCGCCGAACATGCCGTCGGTGTTGTCGGTGGTACAGCCGACGACGAGAACGTCGCCCTTTTTGCACTGCTCGACTGCGACATGGATCATCCAGTTGTCGCCCGGCTGCGCCAGCACGGTCACGGCGGGACCGGCGATCGCCGCGACCGGCCAGACCGGCCGCAGATACGGCTTCATCAGGCCGATGCGGCCATAGGCCTCGTGCACGGTCGAGACGCCGTACTCCGCCATCCCGGCGGGATCGGCACGCTTGATGTTGCGAACGACGACCGGCTTCATGCCAGCTCCTCCGCAACCGTCGGGAACAGGCGCTGATAAGCCTCGCCATACGTCATCGGCACGCCGGTGTTGCGGCTGCCTTGGATGCCGCGATTGAGCGCGACGCGCTCGTAATAGCCCCACAGATGCTTCTGGGCGGCGAGGATCTGGAATGCATCGTACTTCTCCTTCCAGACCTCGTCGATCTTGAGCAGCAGGTCCGGCTTGTAATTGCACTGCTCGGGCTGGTGTGGCTCGAACAGGAACACCGGAGGCGCCGAATATTTGTACTGCGCACCCGGCTTGTGGCCCATGGCCTGCGCGACCACGCGCGTTTCCTGCGCGAAGTGCGCGGCGTTCGGGTGGTCGAAATTATAGGGATCCTCCAGCGCATGCGTCAGCACGAAGCTTGGATTGAGCTCGCGGTAAATGTCGACCATGCGGTCGAAATGCGCTTCCGTCAGCTTCAGCGGATAGTCGCCGCAATCGAAGAACTCGATCTCGGCGCCGAGCATTTTTGCAGCGCGCTCCGCCTCATCCTTGCGGCCGGCCTTGACCGACTCCAGCGTCGCACCCTTCTCCTTCCAGGCGAACTGGCTCTCGCCGCGCTCGCCGTAGGACAAGCAGACGATCTTCATGCGATAGCCCTTCTTCGCATGCAGCGCGATGGCGCCGCCGGCGCGCCAGACGAAATCGCCCGGATGGGCCGTGATCACGAGACCTGTTTTCATGGGACAAACTCCCTCTTTCGTTCGTCAACGTCATCGGTTCATCGAGCCGCGACAGCGGATTCCTCGCCGTCGAGCACGCGCTTCAGGCGGTCGGCATCAAGCGCGCCTTCCCATTTGGCAATCGCGATCGTCGCGACCGCGTTCCCGATCAGATTGGTTGGCGTCAGCCCCTGCGACATCAGGCGGTGGATGCCGAGCACGAGCGCCACGCTCGTCACCGGAATGCTGCCGGTGGCGGACAGCGTTGCCGCCAGCACGACGAAGGCGGCGCCCGCGATGCCCGCCGCGCCCTTGGAGGTCACGAGCAGGATCAAGAGCAGCTCGATCTGCTCGGCGAGACCGAACGGCGTGTTGGTCGCCTGCGCCAGGAACACCGAGGCGGCGGCAAGGTAGAGGCAGGTGCCGTCGAGATTGAAGGAATAGCCGGTCGGGATCACCAGCCCAACGACGCTGCGCTCGCAGCCGACCTGCTCCAGCTTGGTCAGCATGCGCGGCAGCACCGTCTCGGACGATGTCGTGGCGATGCAGATCAGCAACTCTTCCCAGATGTAGCGGATCAGCTTGAGCAGCGAGAAGCCGCACAGCCGCGCGACCGGGCCGAGCGCCACGATGATAAAGATCACGCAGGTGAGATAAAAGCCGCCGAGCAGCTTGCCGAGCGAGGCCAGCGAGCCGACGCCGAACTTGCCGACCGTGAAGGCTATGGCGCCGAACGCGCCGATCGGGGCCGCCCACATCACGAAGCCGACCACGGTGAATACCATCTTGGCGGCGATGTCGATGAGATTGACCAGCGGCGCGGCGCGCTCGCCGAGCTGCACCAGCGCAAATCCGCACAGTACGGCGATGAAGAGCACCTGGAGGATGTTGCCCTCGGCAAAGGCGCCGACGAATGTCGCAGGCACGATGTTCATCACGAACGGCACGAAGCCGATCACGCCGGTCTGCTTGACATAAGGCTCGATCGCGCTGGCGTTGATGCCGGCGGGATCGATGTTCATGCCGACGCCCGGCTTGAGCAGATTGACCGCGACGAGGCCGATGATCAGCGCGATCGTAGTCACGATCTCGAAATAGACGATCGCCTTGACGGCGACGCGCCCCACCCGCGCCATGTCGGCCATATGCGCGATGCCATGGACGACCGTGCAGAAGATGATCGGCGCGATCAGCATCCGGATCGCCTTGATGAAGGCGTCGCCAAGCGGCTGCATCCTGGCGCCAACCTCGGGATTGACGATCCCAAGCGCGATGCCTGCCGCCATGGCGACGAGCACCTGGATCCAGAGCTCCATCCACCAGGCGCGAACGCGCGGCTTGTCGATCGCAAGCGCCGTCATCGCTCGAACTCGAACAGCCGCGCTGGATTGTCGACGAGGATCTTCTGCTGATACTCCGGCTCCGGCGCAAACAGCGGGATAAGGTCGACGAGATCGCCGTCGTTCGGCATCGCCTTGACGTTGGGATGTGGCCAATCGGTGCCCCAGATGACCCGGTCGGGCGCAGTGTCGACGATCTTTCGCGCGAACGGCACGGCGTCGGTGAACGGCGGACCGGCCGATGACACTCGCTCCGAGCCGCAGATCTTGACCCAGCACTTCTCGTCGCGCTGCATCAGCTCAACCAGGATCTTGAACGGCAATTGATCGAGCCCCTCGGACGCCTTCACCCGGCCCATATGGTCGATCGTGTAGCTCAGCGGCAGCCTTGTCAGCGTGTCGGCATATTCGGGCAGGTCGATCGCGTCGAAATGCAGGTCGATGTGCCAGCCGAGCGGCGCGACCATCGCGACGATGCGGTCGAACACCCGCTTGTCGGGAACGCCGCCGAGATGGCGAACGAAATTGAAGCGGCAGCCGCGGAATCCGCCCTCATGCAGCACGCGGAGCCCACGCTCCGTGATGGTGTCGTCGATATTGGCAACCGCGCGAAAGGCTCCGTTGCTCTGCGCGATGGCATCGAGCGCCACCGTATTATCGGTGCCGTGCACACTGGCATTGACGATGACGGCTCGCCCGACTCCGAGCTTGGCATGTAGCGTGCGGAAATCGGCGAGCGGCGCATCCGGCGGCGTGTAGGAACGGTCCGGCGCGTAGGGGTATTTCGCGCCGGGCCCGAAGATGTGGCAATGCGCATCGCATGCCAGCTTCGGCAGCTTGAACTTCGGCGTGCGCGTGTTCGGGTTGGGCGGCGGAATGGTCGGCGTGTACATCATTGCCATCGGATAAACCGCCGGACCAGATCGTGTCTTCAAGTCTTGCTGCTGACGACCGGCCGTCGCCGTGCTGGCGCCTGATCCAGCGCCGGCGCCTGAAACGCGGCCACGGTGGCCTGCACCAATTGCTCGATGGCACTTGCGGCATCGCTGCCGTCGGCCTCGCCGCGCGACAGGCGCGAGACGCGATCCGGCGTCACCAGCGAATAATAGAGTGCGCCAAGCAGGAAGTGGCTGCGCCAGACGATATCGGTGCGCGGAACGTGCGGCAGGCTTTCGTGAACAGCATCGATGAAGGCGTGGCTGGTGTCGTCAAAAGTCTGTGCGATGATCTTTCGCGCGACTTCATTGCCCTCCGCGGACATCACCGCGCGCAGCCGCGTGAACCGCGCCCCGCCCCCGGCAAGATCACTGCCCGAGGTGAAGGCCGGCACGACATAGGCCCGCACCACCGCTTCGAGCCGGTCCTGGAGATCGCGCACGCGCTTGGCGGCCGCGAGCAGCTCGGAACGGCGCAAATTCATTGGCCCGCAATGGCGCCGGTAGATCTCCAGCAGCAGGCCGTCCTTGGTCTTGAAATGATAGGTGACGCTGCCGGGATTGGCGCCGGCGGCCTGTGCAATATCGCGCACCGACACGGCGTTGAAGCCGTTGGTGGCGAACAGCTCCTCGGCCGCGGCGAGAATTGCCTCGCGCATGTTCGGCTTGCGGGCCGTTTCCTTGCTGGCGGGGTTGCGCGTCATGTGATTTGTACTATCGTACAAAAGATCAGGTCTCGTCAACAAGAACCATGGGCGGCGTCCGGACGGCTCGAAAGACCGACGGTCCACACGCAATGCTCGCAAGGAGTGCTGGAAAATGCTGGGTTTGAACAAGAAGATCGGCGGCTTGATGCTGGGTGCCGGTCTGCTGCTGGGAGGCGGCGCCGCGCAGGCCGCCGACAGCTATCCGAGCAAACCGGTTCACATCCTGGTGCCCTACGCTGCCGGCGGCGCGGTCGACGTGCTCGCGCGCACGCTCGGACAGGCATTGGCGAAAACCTGGGGCCAGCAGCCGGTGATCGACAACCGCCCCGGCGCCGGCGGCATCGTCGCCTCGCAGGCACTGACGCAAGCCGCCCCCGACGGCTACACGCTGATCCTGGTCGCGAGCGGTCATCCTCTCAACCAGTTCATCTATCCGAGCGTGCCTTATGACACGTTCAAGGACTTTACCGCGATCACCGAAGTCGCCTCCTCGCCGCTCGCGATCGTCGTCGCCAAGGACAGCCCCTACAAGACGCTCGGCGATCTCCTCGCTGCGGCGAAGAAGGACCCTGACAAGCTCTCTTACGGTATGTCCGGCAACGGCACCTCGGCGCATCTCGCCGGTGAGCTGTTGAAATACATGTCCGGCAACAAGATCGTCGCGATCCCCTACAAGGGCGGCGCCCCCGCGCTGACCGCTGTGATCGCCGGCGACATCCCGCTCAGCATCAATCCACTTGCGGAAGCCATCAGCCAGATCGAAGGCGGCTCGGTGCGCGCGCTCGCGGTGACGTCGGCCGAACGCTCGAAGGCGCTACCCAATGTTCCGACCGTCGCCGAGTCGGGCGTGCCGGGTTACGACGTCTCCGTCTGGTGGGGCGTTCTTGGCCCGGCAAAAATGCCGCCGGAGATCGTGGCGAAGCTCGAAACCGATCTGAAGGCGGCGCTGCAGGACCCGAACGTGCTGTCGACGCTCGGCAAGATCGGCGCAGCCGCGGTCGGTTCGTCGTCGAGGGAATTCGACGCCTACATGCATTCCGAGGCGACCAAATGGGAGCCGGTGCTGAAGGCCGCCGACATCCGAGCGCAATGAGGTGCTTCGCATGAGGACCGGCGCGCTGGACACGATCCAGCGCCAGGCCGGCTTGCGCGGCGCCACGAAGGCGACGTAGGTCAATTGCGTGCGCTCGCCCGCATCTTCTCCGGCGGCGCGGGACGCCGCACGAAGTCGGCGTCATCGTCGCCTCCTCCCGACGGGATCAGGATCGCGCGCTCGCGCGGCAGCGCTTCCGGCATCTCGTCGCGGATGAAGGCGATGAGCTTCTCTCTCATCTCGCAGCGCAGGTCCCAGGACTGCGGCGCGTTCCTGGCGCTGACGAGAGCGCGGAGCTCGATGGTGCGAGCATCCGCGTCGATTACCTGGAGATTGACCACCTCGCCGTCCCAGAGCTTGGACTCCTTCACTGCTTCTTCCAGCCAACGCCGGATCCGCGGCACGTCGGCACGATAATCGACATGGAACGCAATCACGCCGATCAGGGACGCGGTGTCGCGGGTCCAGTTCTGGAACGGCTTTTCGATAAAATAGGACAGCGGCACCACCATGCGGCGCCAGTCCCATAGCCGGATCACCACATAGGTTGAGGCGATGTCCTCGACCCAGCCCCATTCGTTCTCGATGATGACGGCATCCTCGATGCGGATCGGCTGGGTGATCGCGATCTGCATGCCCGCGATCAGATTGCTCAGCAGCGGCCGGGCAGCAAGACCAACGATGATACCCGCGGCCCCGGCGGAGGCGAAAAGGCTGACGCCGTATTGCCTGACCGAGTCGAACGTCATCAGCGCGGTCGACACTGTGATGATGACGATGATGATATCGGTGACGCGCTTGAAGACGCGGACCTGGGTGACGTGCTTGCGCGCGACGAAATTCTCGGTGACGTCGCGAAAGTTCAGGAGATACCGTGCCGCGCTCATATCCACGATCCGGATCGAGATCCAGCCGATCAGCGCGATGAAGGCGACGACTAACAGGCGCGTCAGCGGCGTGCGGAAAGCGTCGTCCAGCGGCGCGAGCGGCAGCACCAATGCTACGGCGGCAAGGCTGAGGGCCAGCTGAGCAGGGCCAGCCGTGCGCGCGATGAACACGCTCATGAGCGGGAGGCGGGTTCCGAAGGCGCGGTTGAACAGCCAAACCGAGAGATGATACATCGATAGGGCAATCAGGATCGCGCCAGCGACCAGGCAGAGGCCGACGAACCACGACGGTATCCACCCGAACATCCTGTCGATGTCGGCCAAAAGGGTCTGCCGATTCATTAAAGGCCCCGCATTCTGGTTCGCGCTTGCCGTTCAACGCATTGCAGCGCGGTTCGCTCCCCTGATCGGTGCAATGCAGCATCCCCTCTGGTGCAATCATCGCCGAACTGCGCTATTTCTGGTCGATCATGACTCGACGGACCGGCAGCGCCGACCTTCCCCTTCACACCGGCCGGGTTCCACCCTGGCTGGCGACCCGCATGTCGTCGCTGGGCGCGATCGTCACGCAGGCGATCGTGCATCACTACGGACGGGATGCATTCCTGCAGCGGCTCTCGCACCCGTTCTGGTTCCAGTCGTTCGGCGCCGTGATGGGGATGGACTGGCACTCCTCCGGCATCACGACCTCGGTGATAGGCGCGTTGAAGCGGGGGTTAGGCCCGCTCCAGGATGAGCTCGGAATCTACGTCTGCGGCGGTCGCGGCCAGCATTCGCGCAAGACCCCGGACGAGTTGATGCAGCTCGGCGACCGCGTCGGCTTCGACGGCGCAAAGCTCACGCGTGCGAGTCGCCTCGTTGCGAAGGTTGACAGCGCCGCGGTCCAGGACGGCTTTGACCTTTACCTCCACGGCTTCTTTGTCACCGCCGACGCCAAATGGACCGTAGTGCAGCAGGGCATGAACGGCGACAAGCGGCAGGCCCGCCGCTATCACTGGCATTCCGAGGCGCTGAAGAGTTTTGTCGATACGCCGCACAGCGCGATCGACGGGCCGCTGCAAGGCGAGATCGTCAATCTCACCGACCATCGCGCCGAGATCTCCCGCACCGCGCAGCTTGAGCTTCTGAGCGATCTCGGCCCGGATCGCATCGTCTGCGAATTCGAGCGACTCACCGGGACTGCGTCCGCGCCGGCGCAGGCGATGCTGCCGCACCTGATCATGCCGGCACATCACGACGTGCGGCCCAAGGACGTGTTTGCGCGCCGCCTGCACGGCACACTCGCGGCGGCGGCCGAACGCGGCCCGGTCGACTTTCCGGAGCTGCTGCTGACGCCCGGCGTCGGCGCGCGTACCGTGCGTTCGCTGGCGATGGTCGCCGAAGTCGTGCACGGCGCGCCCTACCGCTTCAACGATCCCGCCCGCTTCTCGCTCGCCCACGGCGGCAAGGACCGGCATCCCTACCCCGTTCCGATCAAGGTCTATGACGAAACCATTCGCGTGTTGAAGGGGGCGATTCAGAACGCAAAGCTCGGGCGCGAGGAAGAGATGCAGGCCCTCAAGCGTCTCGACGACCAGGCGCGGCGGCTGGAGCGCACCGCGCGCGGGCCGTCGGTCGAGGCCTATATCGCCGGAGAGCGTGCGGCCTCGCATGATCTCGACGGCCGCTCAGTATTTGGCTGGGAACGCGACCTTGCATCGACAAAAAAGCGGACCGGCTGAACACCGGTCCGCAAGTTGGTCGGGAGGAACGCCTCTCTCAGGTCTCGTCGGTGCCCGGCTCCTCGTCGAGCCGGTTGGCCGAGTGGTCCTGATATTGGTCGGTCTGGATCGCCTTGCCGTCCATGCCGCGAATGTCCGAGTGCTGCGCCTTATCGCGGTTTGACAGCACCATGTTGTCGCCGATCTTGTCCTTGGGCACGTCCGTCATGGCGCCGGTGCCGTCGCCCTTGCCGCGCATGCCCGATCTGAAATGCGTCTTGCTGCCATGACCACCTGGCATCTTATTCTCCTCTTGCTTTGATCGCCCGTGAAGCTCAGTGCTTCTGCTGTGCCGGCGTCGGTTTCGGGGGCTTGTGACCGCTTTGGCCGGGATCGTTGTGCTTGTTGTGGTCGCTTTCCTGGTTGAGGCCGCCCCGGCTCACCGGAAGTTCACTCTGCCGCGCCTCAGGTCGCGCGCGGTGGACGGCGGTGTCCTCCGGATTGTGGCCGATCGCTTGGTCAAGCTCTTGCGCGTCTGGAACATCCGGCTTGCGCTCGAGGATGCGAACCTGTTGCTCGTGGGTCTTCTTGCCTTGCATGCTCGTCCTCCGGAGCTATCGGTCTCGTCGGCGCGCGCCGCTGCGCGCGACGTCCTTGTCGATGCCGCCAGCGGCGTTTACGTCGTTCTCGACATCGCCTTCGATCGTGTTCTCGCCCAGGGCGTCCTCGAGGTCGTCAGGCGAGATACCAGCCATCGTTGCGCCCTTCGATCCGCCAATCGTGGGATTTTCGTGCAGATCCTTTTCGGTCGGTGCGTAGAGTTTGGGTTGCTTATTGGTCATGCCTCACCTGCCTCCGCCTTTTCCGGCCTCGTCATGCCTGTGGTGTGAATCGTGCTCGCCACCCCCGCCAGAGACGCGGCTGTGGTTGCGCTGCGGGTCGTCCGCCGGTGGCTTCTTCACTTCGAGCGGTGCCTTCGCATTCTCATGCGATGCGCCAGGTCCGCCCTGACGGATGCTGTTCGGTGTCTTGGTGGATGTCGACATGTCACCTCCTCAGCGATCTTGCTGATGGCCTTGGTTGGTGGTGTTCTGCTTGATGTTGCCCTGCTGCCCTTGCTGGTCCGGATTTTGCGCACGCTGCTGGCCGTGCGGGGCAGTCGAGGACACTTGCTTGCTGTCGCCGGTTCCCTTCGGATTTTGGTTCTCGGCGGGAACAGGTGGCATCTTGCCGGTCATGATGCTGTCTCCTGTTGTTGGTCTGCGACATCGACCGAGGAACTCATCGCGGCCTCCGATGTCCGAAAAACAACGAGAGAAACGACATGCCGTTCCTACCGACGAGTGCAGAGAAAATTATCCGCAAGGTGTAAGTCTCAGCAGGCCGCTGGCTGGGAACGAACCATCATCGATCCAGCTGCTCCGTGGCCGTCGGGCACGACGGGGAGATTCGCGATCGCACGCATGCCCGGTCGCTTGCGCCAGTGGATCTGAGACACGTCCACAGCAAAGCCAAGTTTCGTCCATCGCACAAACAGCGCTTCCAAGGCACACGCTGCCTCGATCCGGGCAAGTTGATGGCCGAGGCAGAAATGGATGCCCGTTCCGAAGGACAAGTGACGGTTCGGCTTGCGCGCGGGATCGAGGCTCTCGGGACGCTCATGCACCGCCGGGTCCATGTTCGCGGCCGCGAGCATCACCATGACGCGATCGCCCTTCTTGAGACGCACGCCCGCGAGCTCGATATCCCGCCTCACATAGCGCGGCTTGGAGAACTGCACCGGCGACACGAAGCGCAGGAATTCCTCCACCGCAAGCCCGACGCGGCTCCAGTCCTGTGCCAGCCAGTCGCGGACGCCAGGATTTCTGAGGAGCTCGTAGACGGAACCGCTGATGAGATGCGTGGTGGTCTCGGAGCCCGCCGCGAGCAGCAGGAACACCATCGACACCATTTCGTCCGGCGTGATCTGGCCGCCCTCGCGCTCGACCTGGACCAGCTCCGCGATCAAGCCGTCGCCGCCCCGCACGCGCGCAATCTGCAACTGCCGTTCGAGGTAGGCTCGCATCTTTCGGAACGCGAACAGCAGGCGGAAGAAGCTGGCGACATTCGTGAGCGAGGACATTGTATTGGCCCACGCGATAAAGCGAGGGCGATCGGCCAACGGCAACCCAAGCAGCTCGGAGATCACCGCGAGCGGCAGGATGCGGGCATAGCGCTGGACGAGATCGGCCGGGCTTCCTACCGAGAATAGCTCGTCGGCGAGACCGTCAGCGATGGCCCGGATACGCGGCTCCATCGCGACGGTCGCGCGGCGGCGGAAGGCCTCGTCCACGATGCTGCGCAGCCTTGTGTGGTCCGGCTCGTCCATCGTCAGCATGTTGTTAGCGATGGTTTTGACGTAGTTCGGCATCCACCAGCGCAGACCTGCGACGTCGCCATCCTCCTTGCGCAGCGTGAAATTGGTGCCGTCCTTCAGGACTTGCGCCGTGGCCTCGTGGGTCGTGGTGATCCAGACATCGCCGACGAGAGGAAATCGGATCGCGACCACAGGACCGGACATGCGCAACGTTGCGATCGCCTTGGGCGGATCGCGAAAGAAGGCCTCGCTGGTGAAATCGAGGCGTGGTGCCATGTGTTCACCGCAGCGGTTGACGAGGTCTTACCGAGATGGTGCACGCCGCCGCCCGCGCAATGGGTGCGGAACCTCCGCCTCGTCATCGGTTCAGGTGTGAGAGACGAGTCTACCCCCGCCCGGGCGAACGCGGGCCGATCTTGCGCTGCTGCTGATTGGTGTAGGCGTCCCAATTGCTCCAGCTGCCGTTGCTGAGGCTTCGCAGATCGGTGGTGAGCGGACGGCGCGTGCGCTTGTCGTGATCGGCGATCACGCGCTCGGATTGCACGATCTTGCGCTTGAGTTCCCCGACCGCCTTCTGGGTTTGGCCGTTCCGCTTCGAAGACGCGATCTCGCCCATCGTGAAGCGCGCGGTCTCGAGCGCCTTCAACTCGGCGCGGTTCTTCTTCAACTGAACCCGGTGCCAGGCGATGTTGCTGTCGCTGTCCGCAACCATGTGGGAACTCCGCTGATTCGTTCCCACAGTGTATCGCGTGCCGAATCGGCGCCGCAACGGGCGCGCGGCGGCGAAAATACGGTCTTATTGCGCGAGAGTTCCGGGCCTAGCGCTCGGCGAAAGCCTTTTCGACCACGAATTGGGCCGGCTCGCCGTGATTGCCCTCGATAAGACCCCGCTCGCCGAGGAGCACGCGGGTGTCCGCCACCAGCGCCGGGCTGCCGCAGATCATGACGCGATCGTGGGCGGCTTCCAGTACCGGCAGGCCGATGTCGGAAAACAGCTTGCCCGCGGTGATGAGGTCGGTGATGCGGCCGCGATTGCGGAAGGGATCGCGCGTCACGGTCGGATAGTAGATCAGCTGGTTGCGGATGTACTCGCCGATCAGCTCGTCCTTGGGCAGCGTCTCGGTGATCATCTCGCCATAGGCGAGCTCCTTGACGTGCCGGCAACCGTGCAGCAGCACGACCTTCTCGAACCGCTCATAGGTCTCGGGGTCCTTAATCACGCTCAGGAACGGCGCAAGGCCCGTACCTGTGCCGATGAGGTAGAGGTTGCGGCCGTCCTCCAGATTGTCGATCACCAGCGTGCCGGTGGCTTTGCGGCTGACGATGATCTCGTCGCCTTCCTTCAGATGCTGGAGCCGTGAGGTGAGTGGGCCGTCCGGCACCTTGATCGAGAAGAACTCCAGCGTGTCCTCGTAATTGGCGCTGGCGACGCTGTAGGCCCGCAGCAGCGGCTTCTCGCCGACCTTGAGCCCGATCATGGTGAATTCGCCGTTGCGGAAACGGAAGGTCGGGCTGCGGGTGGTCTTGAAGGAGAACAGCGTGTCGGTCCAGTGGTGGACGCTCAAAACGGCTTCCTGATTGAAATTGCTCATCTCACCCTTCCGTGGCGCGTCGTGGCGGTTTTCGAGGCGGCAGCTATGCGTCGTTTGTACACGATCATTTGTATACTAATGAATAATCCGGCTTGATCCCGCGGTCAAGGCTGCCCAAGATCGGAAGCGTTGCAGTTAAGGATAAGGACCCATTCCATGGCGCATGACGCACCCCAGGCCACCGGACCCTCGAAGCTCGTGATCCGCAATATCGGCCTGATCCTGTCCGGCGCGCTGGAGAAGCCGATCCTGGACGGCGACACCATCGTCGCCGAGAACGGCAAGATCACCGCGATCGGCCGCTTCAAGGACCTCGACACCGAAGGCGCGACCACCATCGTCGAGGCCAACGGCACCACGGTGGCACCCGGCCTGATCGACAGCCATGTCCACCCTGTTGCGGGCGACTGGACGCCTCGCCAGAACCAGATCGGCTGGATCGACAGCAATTTGCATGGCGGCGTTACCACGATGATTTCCGCCGGCGAGGTGCATATGCCCGGCCGCCCGCGCGACGTCGTCGGGTTGAAGGCGATGGCCATCTTCGCACAGCGCGCATTCTGGAATCTGCGGCCTGGCGGCGTGAAGGTTCACGCCGGCGCGCCTGTGATCGAATGCGAGATGGTCGAGGAGGACTTCAAGGAGCTGGCCGCAGCCGGTGTCAAGCTGCTTGGCGAAGTGGGCCTGGGCGGCGTCAAGGATGGCCCGACCGCGCGAAAAATGGTCGGCTGGGCCCGCAAATACGGCATCCAGAGCACGATCCACACCGGCGGGCCCTCGATCCCCGGCTCCGGCCTGATCGACAAGGACGTGGTGTTGGAGGCCGACACCGACGTGGTTGGCCACATCAATGGTGGCCACACCGCGCTTCCCGACGACCAGATCCGCTGCATCTGCGAGGGCTGCAAGCGAGGCCTCGAGCTGGTGCACAACGGCAATGAGCGCTCGGCGCTGTTCACGTTGCGCATCGCGCGCGAGATGGGCGATCTGCACCGCGTCATCCTCGGCACCGACGCGCCGGCCGGCTCCGGCGTGCAGCCGCTCGGCATTCTCCGCATGGTGTCGATGCTGTCCTCGCTTGGCGACCTGCCGGCAGAGGTCGCGTTTTGCCTGGCCACCGGCAACACGGCGCGGATGCGCGAATTGGATTGCGGCCTGATCGAAGTCGGCCGCTCGGCCGACTTCGTCATCATGGACAAGGCGCAGCACTCAGCCGGCAAGAACATTTTGGACAGCGTCCAACTCGGCGACCTCCCCGGCATCGGCATGACCATCATCGACGGTATCGTGCGCACCCAGCGCAGCCGCAACACCCCGCCGGCCGGCAGGGTGCCGGAGGTGGTGGCGAAGTGACGCAGCCGGAGCGGCTCGCCGCTCCGCGCCGGCCCTCGGGAAAAGCTGATCACCCAATCAGTGGCGCTTAGCGATCTCACAACGCACATAGGTCTGGCGCTTGCCTTGCCCGACCGGGCTGTTGTCCATCACCAGCTTGCCATCCGCGGCAATGGAAACCCGGGGACTGGAGCGATACTTCTCGCCCTCGCCTTCGCAGGCGAGCTTCATTTTCCAGCTGAGCTTTCCGTCGGCGGTGATCTCGCTGGCGCGGCACCGGGTCTCATACCAATAGAGACGGTTGCCGCCCTCGATGCTCATGCGGCTGGCACTGTCCTGGTCGCGGCAGTCCTTTTTGGTCGAGGCCCAGAAGCCTTCATAGGCTTCCGCCGCCCCGGCGGGAGCACACTGGCCCGCCAGCACCGCGCTCATGCTCAGAGCCATCGCAAACCGCGCCGCCGCTCTCATATCAAAAACCTCGACAAGACCTTCACCGAGGTTAGTCGCGCCTCACCGCAGCTTGTTCAACAGCGCCATCAGCATCTCGCGCTCCTTTGCTTCGAGCGGCGCCAGCGTCTCCCGGGTGATCGCGAGCGCATTCGGCGCGACCTTTTCCGCCAGCTGCTGCCCCGCGCGGGTCAGGCTGACCAGAAGCCGCCGTCCGTCCTCGGGATCCTGGCTGGTCTCGGTGAGGCCGCGCGCCGTCAAACGATCGATCACGCCCTTGATGGTCGCCACATCCATCGCCGTCAGGCGCCCGAGCTGGTTCTGCGAGCATGGCCCGGCCTCGGCGAGCTTCGACAGCGCCGCCCATTGCGTCGGCGTAATGTTGGTGCCGATCTCGCGAGAGAAGATCGCGCTGTGGCGCTGCCAGACCTGGCGAAGGATGAACCCAACCTGCTCGTCGAGCACGTAAGGCGGCTTTGCCGGTTTGACGCTTTTCTTCGCCGCGACGCTTCTCGCCATCCGCTCGATACCCTTGCCCTTTGCCTTCACAACGACAGATGCGCGTCGCGGATATCCGGACGCGCGTCGAGCTCGGCCATGGTGCCGCCGAAACAGATGCGGCCGCGCTCGATGATATAGGCGCGATCGGAGATCAGCCGCGCAAAATGCAGATTCTGCTCGGAGACGACGATGCTGACGCCCTCCTTCTTCATGGTCAGGATGGCATCGACCATCTGCTCCACGATCTTCGGCGACAGGCCTTCCGAGGGCTCGTCCAGCAGCACCAACGACGGATTGCCCATAAGCGTGCGGGCGATGGTGAGCATCTGCTGCTCGCCGCCGCTCATGCGGCCGCCCGGGCGATTTTTCATCTCGCCGAGGTTAGGGAACAGCGAAAACAGCTTGTCGCGGGTCCAGTGCGGCGCGTTCGGGCGCTTCGGCTGGCGGCCGACCTCGAGATTTTCTTCCACCGTCAGGTCGGTGAAGATACGCCGCTCCTCCGGCACGTAACCAAGCCCATCCCGCACGATCTCATGTGTCGGACGCGCCGAGACATCCTTGCCTTCGAACATGATCCGTCCCGAGCGCTGCGCGACGAGCCCGACGATCGAGCGGAACGTCGTCGACTTGCCGGCGCCGTTGCGGCCGAGCAACGCCACGACTTCCCCCTCGCCGACCTCGAAGCCGATGTCGAACAGGATATGCGCCGGGCCGTAATGACTATTGAGATCTTGCACCGTGAGCTTCATACCGATGCTCCCTCGCGATGCCCGGCCTCGTAAAGGAGGCCCTCGCCGAGGTAGACCGCCTGCACCTGCGGATTGCCGCGCACCTCCGCCGGCGAGCCTTCGGCAATCAACGTGCCGCGGTTGAGCACGATGATGCGATCGGCGTGCTCGAACACCACGTCCATGTCGTGCTCGGTGAAGAGAACGCCAATCGATTTTTCCCGGGCGATCTGCGCGGTCAGCCGCATCAAATCGACGCGCTCGCGCGGCGCCATGCCGGCGGTCGGCTCGTCCATCAGCAGCAGCTTTGGCTGATTGGCGAGCGCGACGGCGAGCTCGAGCCGCTTGAGATCGCCATAGGCAAGCTCGCCACAGGGGCGATCCGCGTAACCGCCCATACCGACCAGCTCGAGCAGTCGCCCGGCTTCGCCGCGGTCAAAGTTCGGCGCCGAGCCCCAAAGATTGTACAATTGCTTGCCGTGCGAGATCAGCGCGACCTGCACATTCTCGCGCACGGTCATGGTCGCGAAGGTCGCGGTGATCTGGAAGGTGCGGCCCACGCCCATCCGCCAGATCTCGCGCGGCTTCCTGCCGGTTGTGTCTTCGCCGAGCAGGCGGACGTGGCCGCTATCAGGCTTGTTCTGGCCGTTGAGCATGTCGAAACAAGTGCTCTTGCCCGCGCCGTTCGGTCCGATCAGCGCCAGGATTTCGCCTGATCGCAACGAGAAGGAGACGCCGCGCACGGCGTGGACGCCGCCGTAGGATTTGGTCAGGCTTTCGACCGCGAGAAGTGGGGGGGCGACGCTCATTCGGCGGACTCGATCGGCTTGGCAAGCAAGGGGGAGCCCGGCGGCGATGCCTTCCTGCGGCGCTGCGCCAGCATCTCCAGCATGCCGACGATGCCCTTGGGGAAGACGACGACGATCAGAACGATGAAGCCGCCGAGCACGAGCTTTGACAGGTCGGTCTGGCTGACCAGCCAGATGTTCAAGGCCTTGTAGACGATGGCGCCGATCACCGCGCCCGACACCGTCTCGACGCCGCCGAGCAGCACCATCACAAGCGCATCGACCGAGAGCGAGATGCCGAGATTATCCGGGAAGACGCTGCCCTTGAGGTAGGCGAACAGCGCGCCGCCGATGCCCGCGGTCGTGCCCGCGATCACGAAGGCGGTCCACTGGATGCGCTTGGCGTTGATGCCGACCGCTTCGCTGCGCAGCAGCGAGTCGCGCGTCGCCCTCAGCGCATAACCGAACGGCGAGAACACCATGGCCCGCAACGCGATCGTCACGAGCGCCGCAACGCCGAGCGACAACCAATAGAAATGCGATGGGCTCGCCGCCCAGCTCGCGGGCCAGACGCCCAGGATGCCGTTGTCGCCGCCGGTGACGCTCACCCACTGGAACGCGATCGACCAGACGATCTGCGCGAAGGCGAGCGTCAGCATTGCAAAATAGACGCCGGAGAGCTGCACCGCGAAGAAGCCGAACACGGCAGCGCCCATGCAGCCGAGCAGCGGCCCCAGCAACAGGCAGACGATCATCGGCAGTCCCGCCATCTTGGCGAGGAAAGCGACGCCGTAAGCGCCGAGGCCGAAATAGGCGGCGTGACCAAAGGAGGCGAGCCCGCCGACCGACATCAGGAAGTGCAGGCTGACGGCGAAGATTACGGAGATCGCGATCTCCGACCCGACGGTCAGTGCATAGTTGCCGGCGAACAGCGGCAGCGTCGCTGCGATGACGAGCGCTGCAAGCGCGGCCAGCCGCTCGTTCGACGTCAGCGGTCGCCAGGGATTGACCGTGAGACCCGGCGTCTTGCGCGCGGGGGCCTCGGGCCTGCCGAACAGGCCCCAGGGCCGCACGATCAGCACTGCCGCCATCACCAGGAAGACCAGGATGATGGAGATTTTTGGAAAGATCAGGATGCCGAAGGCGTTGAGCTCGGAGACCAGCACCGCCGCGACGAAAGCGCCGATGATGCTGCCGAGGCCTCCGATCACGACGACGACGAAGACCTCGACGATGATACGCAAATCCATCGCATGATGCACGGCATCGCGCGGAATTTGGAGCGCACCGCCGAGAGCGGCGAGGAAAACACCGACCGCAAACACGCTCGTGAACAGCCATTTCTGGTTGACGCCGAGCGCTGCGACCATGTCGCGGTCCTGGGTCGCTGCGCGCACCAGAACGCCCCAACGCGTGCGCTGGAACAAGAGCCAGAGAATGCCGAGCACGACCGGGCTGAGCACGATCAGGAACAAATCATAGCTCGGGATGTTTTGGCCGAAGAAGTCGATCGCCCCCTTGAAGCCGGGTGCACGGCGCCCGACGAGATCGTCCGGGCCCCAGATCAGGACGACGAGGTCCTCGACCATCAAGGTCAGGCCGAAGGTCGCAAGCAGCTGGAACAGCTCGGGCGCGTGATAGATGCGCCGGAGCAGCACCATCTCGACAATGACGCCGATCACTGCCACGGCAAGCGCTGCGATGACGATCCCGCCCCAGAAGCCGAACGTCCCCGATAGGCGCTCGGTGAGCGTGAAGGCGATATAGGCACCGATCATGTAGAAGGCGCCGTGCGCGAAATTCACGATCCGCGTCACGCCAAAGATGATCGACAGGCCCGACGCCACCAGGAACAGCGACGCTGCACTGGCGAGACCAGTCAGAAACTGTACGACATAAAAGGCCATCAGCGGTCCGGGTTGGTGTTGCATCACCTCTCCCCGCTTGCGGGGAGAGAGAGCTTCGTAGGGTGGGTTAGCGCAGCGTAACCCACCTGTTCTGGTTCTGCGGGTACAGACCGTGGTGGGTTACGCCTTCGGCTAACCCACCTACGGCAGCGGAGATCAATCCTTCGGACGCAGCTTCTCGACTTCGGCATCACTTGGCAGATAGTCCGCGCCCTTCTTGTAAGACGAGTCCACCATCACGCCCTTGCCGTCCTTCAGCGCGGTCTTGCCGACATAGGCACCGAGCGTCGACTGGTGATCGATCTTGCGGAAGGTGATCTCGCCGAGCGGCGACGGCATCGACAGTCCCTCCGCCGCGCTGATCAGCTTCTCCGGATCGGTCGAATTGGCCTTTGCCAGGATCGCCGCCGCCGACTTGATGGTCTGATAGCCGACGATCGAGCCGAGGCGCGGATAGTCGTTGTACTTGGCCTGATAGGCCTTCAGGAACGCGTCGTGCTCGGGCGTCTTGATCGAGTACCAGGGATAGCCCGTGACGATCCAGCCCTCGGGCGTCTCCTCCTTGAGCGGGTCGAGATATTCGGGCTCGCCGGTGAGGAACGAGACGACCTCGCGTCCCTTGAACAGACCGCGGGTGTTGCCTTCACGCACGAGCTTCACGAGATCCGCGCCGAAAGTGACGTTGAGGATCGCTTCGGGATTGGCCGCGGCAACCGCCTGCACCACCGGACCCGCGTCGATCTTGCCCTGCGGCGGCCACTGCTCATCGACCCACTGGATGTCCGGCCGCTTCTCCGACATCAGCTTCTTGAACACTGCGACTGCGGACTGGCCGTATTCATAGTTCGGCGCGATCGTCGCCCAGCGCTTTGCCGGCAGCTTGCTGGCTGCCTCCACCAGCATCGCCGCCTGCATGTAATTGGAGGGGCGCAGTCGGAACGTGTACTTGTTGCCCTTGGACCAGGTGATGGCGTCCGTCAGCGGCTCGGCCGCCAGGAAGAACACCTTCTTCTGGTTGGCGAAGTCGCTGACCGCAAGACCGATGTTCGACAGGAACGTACCCGTCAGCATCGCCACGCCCTCGCTCGACACCAGCTCGTTGGCCGCGGTCTGTGCATCCGCCGGCTTGCCGCCATCGTCCTTGGAGACCACGACAAGCTTCTTGCCGTTGATGCCGCCGGCCGCGTTGATCTCTTCGACCGCGAGCTGCCAGCCCTTGCGATAGGGCTCGGTGAACGCCGGAAGCAACGAATAACTGTTGATCTCGCCGATCTTGATGTCCTGCGCCAGAGCCGAATGAGCCATGCCGCTCGCCAACAGCGCAAATGCCGCGCCGGCGAAATAGTTCTTTGCTCGCATCCCAACCTCCACTTTTCTGAAAAGATTAACGCAGTCCGTCTTCGCCCTTGATCTCCGCAGCCGTCAGCCCGCCGACGCGCGGCAAAGGACGGCCGCTGTCGGTGACGGCGACCGCGACCATGATCTCGTTGGCGCGCGGCGCGTCGTTGATCTGCACTTCCATGCCGTCGAAATGACTGCGCACGAAGGCTGCATCCTTGTGGCCCAGCGGAATATCCAGCGTCGTGCCGGGTCCACTGCGCTTCTTCGACGACGGGATCAACGCAGCGCCCTTGCTCAGCACTTTACGCACCGGCGCGCCCATTTTCGGGTGAAGGATGGCAGCTGCATGCTCCAGCTCGCCGTTCTCGCCGACGGCCGCGGCCTTGCCATAGCTCTGAGCCTTGGATCCTTCGATGCCGAGCGCCGCCACCGCGCGCTTCGAGAGCAGCTCGCCGAGCTCCTCGCCAATCGCGATCAGGGGCGAGAGATCCTCGACATACTTTCCGGCAAACGGATTCTCGATCACGGCGATTGCCGCCGCACGCCGCGTCGGCGGCGAGACCTGGCGGCCCATCTCCATATGCGTCTCTTCGACGACGGTGACGATCTTGCGGATGATCGCGCTCATGATTGTTTCCTCAAGCCGCTTCCCTGTTCAGGCATGAACCGCGTTCTCTTGTACAAGCGGACGCGATCGTTGCCGTTCAATATCCTTGGTCCCGATGACCAGCATATCACCACAAAGCTGCAACACGGCACCCTCGATCAATTCGCGATTGAATAATTGCCGTGCACATTCCGCGCCAGATTCGAGTGCGGTCGTGATCTCATCCTGTGACAAACCACTGACGCCACGGGTCACGAGCCGCGCGCCGAGATCGCTGTCGGGCTGAAGTTCGTTCGCTGGCTTTCGGATGATGGCGGGATGCCCCGGCAGATCGACGGCATTCGCAATGATCGTCGCGGCGGCATCGGCTTGCGACGCCGTTCCGGCCAGCACGGTCACCGCATCGGCAATCCCGAGCGAAAAGCTGCGGCCGTGCCTTCCGCTGGTAGCGATGCCGCGCACGGGATCATCGGCGTCCACCCTAATTGTCCGCATCACGCCGTCGCGATCGGGCCGGTCCATCAGGCCGACCGAAAAATGCTCGTCCTCGCCGAGATGCAGGGCAATGTCGCCGCCATTGTTGACATAGGCCCGATCGAGCGCCGCAGCGTCCAGCATTGCGCCCAACACCTCCTCCGCCACGCTGCCGGCCACAGCGGCCATCGGCGTGATGAAGCCATCACCGGCATAGGGCGCCACCGCGGCGTGCATGCGACGCGCCACAATGCCTCTCAACGAGGTCCGCTCCTCGACAGCGGTCCGCAGTTCTGGCAGTTCCGCGCAGAGCTCGTCGAGAAGTCCGGTGAACCGTTCGGCCGCAGCCTCATAGGCCGCGCGCACCGCGTCGGCAGCCCCCCTCGCCTCGACGACCAAATCAATCGGTCCATCCTGCAAATGCAGCCGCCGGCCATCAGACAGCAACGCGATTTGCGGGAGCCTTGTCATGCCCGAGGTCCCGGGATCGGGTTTTGCCAGGGCAATTGGCGGACATCGTCGCCACCCTGCACCTCGGACAGCGGTTTCACATAATCCATGTGCCCGCCGAGCGCCGCATAGTCCGACAGCTTCATCGTGAATTCGATCGGCGCGACCAGCGCGGGCGTCGGCACGTAGCCGAACGCGCCCGCCGGCATCTGCGTCACATCGACCATGTAGGTGATGCCGCCGCCCGGCCAAACGTAAACAGGCGCGCCGCCGCTGGTGACGCGCGTCAGGGCGTCCTTCACCGAGCGCGTCAGCCGCACCGGATTGTCGGTCACGCCCGCCCGCAAGGAACCACCGGCACCGGCCATGAACAGCACCGTACACAGCGCCGGCTCGCAATTCTCCTGAATGCGCTCGACCGAAAACTTGAGGTCATCCGGCATCTCCGTCTCGACCGGCTTCAAGGCTTCGTCGAGCACGTAATAGGACGAATGTTCGCCGGTCGTGGAGACCATCAGCATGGAGAGGCCGGCCCTGGCTTCCTTGGCGTCAAACGGTCCCAGGATTGCCAGCGGATCGGAGATATTGGTGCCGCCCCAACCCGTGCCGGGATCGGCCACCTGGAAATAGCGGCCGGGCGTCGAGCGGCGCCCTTTCATCTTGATGCCGGTGTCGGCGATGTCGAGCAGCTTGCCGGCCTGGTGTTCCGAGAGCACGCCGGTGATATGGTCGTCGACCACGACGACCTCGTCGACCTTGCCGTGCCATTGCTTGGCGAACATGCCGATCGTCGCCGAGCCGCAGCCGACGCGCATGCGCTCTTCTTTCATGCCGTTGACGATCGGCGGCTGGCCGGCCTGCACCACCACGCTCGCGCCGCCGTCGATGGTGAGTTCGACCGCCTTGCAGTTTGCGAGGTCCATCAGCGTGTCGCAGGTGACGCGGCCTTCCTTCTTGGAGCCGCCGGTCAGATGATGCACGCCGCCGAGCGACAGCATCTGCGAACCGTATTCGCTGGTGGTGACGTGACCGACCGCCTCGCCTTGTGCGCGGACGGTCGCGGTCTCCGGCCCGAGATAGCGGTCGGTGTCGATCTTCACCTTGATGCCGCAATAGGAGAAGATGCCCTCGGTGACGACAGTCACCATGTCGACGCCGTCGACCTCCGCCGAGACGATGAACGGCGCCGGCTTGTAGTCGGGATAGGTCGTCCCCGCGCCGATCGCCGTTACAAAGGTGGAAGGCTCGTGGACGATCTTGCCGTCCCAATCTTCGGTGCGGCTGAACGGAACGAGCTTGCCGCCATGCGACACGGTGCGTTCCAGGATCACATGCGGATCGACGCGGACGAGCTTGCCCTCGTGATTGGCATAGCGGTCGCAGGCGCCCGCCGCGCCCGGCTTGATGTAGCACATCACCGGACACGCATCGCAGCGGATCTTGTCGATGGCGGCGCTCGTAGGTTCAGTCACCATGTCAAAGCCAGCCGACAGTGCAGTTATCATTTGTACACGAACGATGTTGCGCGCCCTCCCGATGGCTGTCAAGCGGCGGTGCGGCGCAAAACATACGCCTGCCGCATAAAACCTCATTTGCCTATCCGCTCTGTCCACAAAGAAGGCATTCGCGCTGCACTGCGGCATGCACGGCTTGCACGTTTGTGTACAAACGGTATCGTCGCAACGTAGATTTTGAGCGGACTTGGAATTTTCGCGAAGCTTTGGCCGCGGCGCTCAACGAGTCGACTTGGGAACGAGATGACGCAGACACCGATCCGCATCACCGTGAACGGCAGGATCCACGAGATCACTGCGGCGCGAGATACGCCGCTGCTCTACGTGCTGCGCAACGATCTCGCGCTCAACGGTCCGAAATACGGTTGCGGCCTCGGTGAATGCGGCACCTGCACTGTCCTGATCGATGGCGCGGCGGCGCGCTCCTGCGTCATTCCGATCAGCGGCTGCGGCGGCCGCGACATCGTGACGCTCGAGGGGCTCGGCACCCGCGACAAACCGGATGTGGTGCAGCAGGCTTTCATCGACGAGCAGGCCGCGCAATGCGGCTACTGCCTCAACGGCATGATCATGACCACCAAGGCGCTGCTTGCGATCAACCCACGGCCCACCGAACAGGAGGCGCTGGCGGCGCTGCGCTACAATCTCTGTCGCTGCGGCACGCATATCGAAATCCTTCGCGCCGTAATGCGTGCGTCTGGCCAGCTCGCCGAGGCCGGTGATTGATGGCGTCCCCGCATCCGAACGGAGCTGAGCTGCAATCCGGCTCGCTCGTCGTCGTCCGCACTGTGGACGAGTGCACATCCGAGACCTTCGTCCGCATCACCGCGAGCGGCTCGGTCACAGCCTACAACGGACATGTCGATCTCGGCACCGGCATCCGCACGGCGCTGGGCCAGATCGTGGCCGAGGAGTTGGATGTGTCCTTTGCCCGCGTCGTCCTCGTGCTCGGCGACACCGCGGTGGTGCCGAACCAGGGCGCGACGATCGCGAGCGAGACCATCCAGATCACCGCCGTTCCCCTGCGCAAAGCCGCCGCGCAGGCGCGTCACTTCCTGATCGCACGTGCGGCCGAGCGCCTGGAGCTGCCGGTAGCCGATCTCAGGATCGAAGACGGCCTCGTGCGCGGCCACGACAATCGCAGCGTCAGCTATGGCGAGTTGATCGGCGGAGAGACCATTCGTCTCGAGCTTGCCGACGGCGTCGCCGTCAAGCCGGTCGGCGATTACGCCATTGTCGGCCAATCGATGCCCCGCGTCGACCTGCCGGCCAAGGCCACGGGTGAGCTGACCTTCGTGCACGACATCCGTATGCCCGGCATGCTGCACGGCCGCGTGGTGCGACCGCCCTATGCCGGCGTCGACGCCGGCCCGTTTGTCGGCACCAGCCTGATTTCGGTCAATGAATCCTCGGTGCGCGGCATTCCCGGCATCATAGCCGTCGTGCGCATCGGCGATTTCGTCGGAATCGTCGCGGAGCGCGAGGAGAACGTGATCCGCGCGGCGGAGCAGCTTGCGGTGAGCTGGCGACCGACGCCTGAACTGACCGATCTCGCCGACGTCGAGACCGCGCTTCGTGCCAACCCGTCCACACCGCGCACGCTGATCGACAAGGGCGACGTCGATGCTGCCATTGCCGGTGCGGCCAAGCCGATGCAGCGCACTTACGTCTGGCCATATCAGATGCATGCCTCGATCGGCCCGTCCTGCGCGGTCGCCGACTTCCAGGACGGCAACATCCGCGTCTGGTCGGGCACGCAAAATCCGCACCTGCTGCGGGCAGACCTGTCGCTGCTGATCGAGCGTCCCGAGAGCGAGATCGAGGTCATCAGGTTGGAGGCCGCGGGCTGCTATGGCCGCAACTGCGCCGACGATGTCACCGCGGACGCGCTGTTGCTTTCGCGCGCGGTCGGCCGGCCCGTGCGCGTGCAGCTGACGCGCGAGCAGGAGCACGCCTGGGAGCCCAAGGGCGCCGCGCAGCTCATCGACGTCAATGGCGGCCTGAACGCGGAGGGCGGCGTCGCTGCTTACGATCTTGCCACGCGCTATCCATCGAATGCCGCGCCGACATTGGCGCTGTTGCTGACGGGGCGGATATCGCCGAAGGCGGACGTCCTCCAGATGGGCGACCGGACCGCGATCCCGCCTTACGATTACGACCACATGCGCGTCGTCGCCCACGACATGGCGCCGATCGTGCGCGCGTCCTGGTTTCGCGGCGTCTCGGCCCTGCCGAACACCTTTGCGCATGAATCCTATATCGACGAGGCCGCGTCCGAGGCCGGCGTCGACCCGATCGAATATCGCCTGCGTTACCTTAGGGATCAGCGCGCCGTCGATCTCGTCCATGCGGTCGCCGAGCGCGCGGGGTGGACGCCGCGACCGGTGCGCGAAGAGAAAGACGGCGAGATCGTGCATGGGCGCGGCTTTGCCTATGCGCTCTACGTCCACAGCAAATTTCCCGGCTATGGCGCCGCGTGGTCGGCCTGGGTCACCGACGTTGCCGTGAACAAGTCGACCGGCGACGTCAGCGTGACGCGCGTGGTCGCCGGGCAGGACTCCGGACTGATGATCAACCCGGACGGCGTGCGCCACCAGATCCATGGCAACGTCATCCAGTCCACCAGCCGCGCGCTGATGGAGGAGGTCTCGTTCGAGCGCGGCGCAGTCGCGGCGCGTGAATGGGGCGCCTATCCGATCATCCCCTTCCCTGACGTGCCCAAGATCGACGTGTTGTTGCTGCCGCGGCCGGACCAGCCGCCGCTCGGCGTCGGCGAATCCGCCTCGGTCCCGAGCGCGGCTGCTATTGCGAACGCGATTTTCGACGCCACCGGCGTGCGCTTTCGCGAGCCGCCGTTCACGCCCGAGCGCATCCTCAACGGGCTGCATGGCGGCGCACCAGCCACGCCGCAGGCGCTGCCCGCTCCCGCTACGCCACAACCATCCCGCATCTGGGAGAATCCCTTCGCCAAACGCGCCGGCATCTTCGCGACGATCGCGGCCGTCTGCACCGCGGCAATCGGCATCGGTGCGGCGCTTTTGCCTGGCCGCGCCATCGCGCCGATCGCGCGGCCTGACCCATCGGTCTATTCCGCAGCGACGATCGCGCGCGGGCAACAACTGGCCGCACTCGGCAATTGCGCGGAGTGCCACACCATGATCGGCGGGGCGCTCAACGCCGGTGGCCGCGCCCTGGAGACGCCGTTCGGTACGATCTATGCAACCAACATCACGCCAGACGTCGAGACCGGCATCGGCGCCTGGTCCTATCCCGCGTTCGAGCGCGCGATGCGCGACGGGCTGCATCGCGACGGACGGCAGCTCTATCCCGCCTTCCCCTACACGCACTTTGCGAAGACTGGCGATGCCGACATGCAGGCGCTTTATGCTTACCTGATGGCGCAGCCGCCGGTGCGCGCACCGGCAGCGGCGAATGCGCTCGCCTTCCCGTTCAATCTCCGCCCGCTACTTGCCGGATGGAATGCGCTGTTCCACCAGACGCGCGAGTTCAAGCCCGATCCCGCCAAATCCGACGTCTGGAATCGCGGCGCATATCTCGTCGAGGGACTCGGCCATTGCAGCGGCTGCCATTCGCCGCGCAACGCACTCGGCGCCGAACAGCGTAGCGCCTATCTCGCCGGCGGCTTTGCCGAGGGCTGGGAGGCGCCGCCGCTGACCTCGCTCTCGCACGCGCCGATCCCATGGAGCGAGGACGAGCTGTTCGCCTATTTGCGCACCGGCCACTCGCGATATCACGGCGTCGCCGCCGGACCGATGGCGCCGATTGTCAGGGATCTCAAAGCCCTGCCCGACCAGGACATCCGCGCCATGGCGGTCTATCTCAACTCATTCAACGACACCGCAACCGAAGCACCGGACGCGCTTGCGGCACGTCTCGAAAGCGCGACGCAAGTTACAATTGCGTCCTCCACCGGCGCACGGCTCTATCAGGGCGCCTGCGCCGTCTGCCACGAGGTCGGCGGCCTGCCGCTGTTCGGCAGCCGGCCTTCGCTGGCACTCAACAGCAATCTGCACAGCGTCACATCGGACAATCTCGTGCAGATCATCCTGCACGGCATCGCCGAGCCGGTGTCGAGCGATCTCGGCTACATGCCGGCCTTCAAGAACAGCATGAGCGATGCGCAGGTCGAGGAACTGGTCACCTTCCTGCGCAAGCAGTTCGCCCCGGACAGGCCGGCATGGACCGGCGTGAAGGAGACGATTGCGCGTGTGAGAGCCGCCACGAATTGAGCGCTACTTCTTGTGCTCCACCGGCGGCGTGCCGTGCGTATGGAACGATTCGATCGTCTTCAGGCCCCACGCCTGCCCCTTCTTGCGCTCCTCTTCCGTCCACACGATCGGCTTCCAGTCGGGCGCGAGGATGAGGCGCGCGCCGGCATTGGCGACTTCGACACGGTTTCCGCCGGGCTCGTAGACGTAGAGGAAGAAGGTCTGCTGGATCGCGTGCTTGTGCGGGCCGGTCTCGATGTGGATGCCGTTCTCCAGGAAGATGTCGGCAGCGCGCAGAATCTCTTCGCGGCTGTCGAGCGCGTAGGTAACGTGGTGGAAGCGGCCGGGCGTGCCGGAATGGTCGAGCGAATAGGCGAAATCGTAGCTCTTGTTCGACATGGTCAGCCACATCGCCGCTTCGCGGCCGTCGTTGAGCACGATCTGCTCGGTGAGGCGGCAGCCGAGATAATTCTCGAAAAACTCGCGATTCGCCTTGATGTCGGTGGCGAGGCAATTCAGGTGATCGAGGCGCCGGACGTTGACGCCACGCGCGGGAAAGCGCTGCGCCTGGTTCTTCAGTGCGGGTTTCAGCTCGGGCGGCGCCTGATACCATTCGGTCTCGTAATAGAGCTCGACGATGTGTCCGTCGGGATCGCGACAGCGGAAGGTCGGCCCCTGCCCCATATCGCCGTCGATCCAGCCGATGTCGAAGCCGGACCCCTTCAGCGCCGCGACGCGGCGCTCCAGCGCCTGCTGGCTGCGCGCGCGCAACGCCATGTGCTCCATGCCCGATGTCTTCGACGCCGTCAGTTTGAGCGAATAGCGCTCGTAATCGTCCCAGCCGCGCAAATAGACCGACTCGCCCTTTTGTCCGCTGACGGTCATGCCCATAACGTCGACGAAGAATTTCAGGCTCTCGTCCGGCTTCGGTGTCAACAGCTCCATGTGGCCGAGATGAGCGAGATCGAGGATCGGTTCGGGTTGCATGGTGTCCTCCAAGACGTGGCTTGCGATCCGCTGGACCGGATCCCGCGATCTGGCGCAGGCGGCAATCCGCTCACGCGCCGGTGGGCGGCACAAGGCCGCCGGTTCATTTGTACCAATGTACAAATGATTAGGTCCCGTCAACAAATCAAGCAAGACCGCCGAGGGTGGATGACGAACCGTCTAGGATGACCAACCCGTCCCGGAACCGCGGACCGACTGCCCGAATGGTAAAGTCTCTCTTAAGCGCTCTCAGGCCCGTCGGCCGGGAAAAAGCAGCATTTTCCGGGCGCTTCTGCCAGGGAATATGCATTGGGAACAAACTTCGCACCCGAATTGTCGCGGATTTAACGAAGCGCCGGCGCCTGCCGTTTAACCGTTTGTCCAGCGACGGCCGTGCATAGTCCGGGCAACCCGTTGCTCTTGCCAGGTTCATTCATTGTGACATCCTTTGGACGCGTGATTTCGGTTCGCGGATCGCTCGCCCGGGTCGGGCTACTGCCTGAAAGCCGGATGCCGGTCTCGGAAGTGCGGGCAACCGTCGGCCGCTTCGTCAGTATCCGCTGCGCCAGCTCGGTCATCGTCGCCATGATCACCGAGGTGTCCTGCGAGAACCTCTCGAGCAACGACGATTTGATCGCCATCGCCTCGGTCGACCTGCTCGGGGAAATTCTCAACGCCACCGGCAAGGCCAAATTCCAGCGCGGCGTCACCAACTATCCGACCATCGGCGATTCCGTCGACCTGATCACGAGCCAGGAGCTGCGCACGATCTACGCGCCCACCGGCTCCGACCAGATCAATGTCGGCTTCCTTCAGCAGGACAGCTCCGTCGTCGCCTATGTCGACATCGAGGAAATGCTCTCCAAACACTTTGCGGTGCTGGGATCGACCGGCGTCGGCAAATCGACCGGTGTGTCGCTGCTGCTCAACGAGATCCTCAAGGCACGCCCGAACCTGCGCATCTTCTTGCTCGATGTGCACAACGAATATGGCCGCTGCTTCGGCGACCGCGCGCTGGTGCTCAACCCGCGCAATTTGAAACTGCCATTCTGGCTGTTCAATTTCGAGGAAATCGTCGACGTGCTGTTCGGCGGCCGCGCCGGCGTGCCCGAGGAGCTCGACGTCCTCGCCGAGGTCATTCCCCTCGCCAAGGGCGTCTACACCCAGTACCAGAACGCCGACCGCATCGGCCTGAAGCGCATCGATCCCAAGCAGATCGGCTACACCGTCGATACGCCGGTGCCCTATCGCCTGGTCGATCTGATGTCGCTGATCGACGAGCGCATGGGCAAGCTCGAGAACCGCTCCTCGCGCATCATCTATCACAAGCTGATCTCCCGCATCGAGGCGGTCCGCAACGACCCGCGCTACGCCTTCATGTTCGACAACGCCAATGTCGGCGGTGACACCATGGCCGAGGTGATCAGCCATCTGTTCCGCCTGCCGGCCAACGGCAAGCCGATGACGGTGATGCAGCTCGCCGGCTTCCCGGCCGAGGTCATCGATTCCGTCGTCTCGGTGCTCTGCCGCATGGCCTTCGACTTCGGCCTGTGGAGCGACGGCGTTTCACCGATGCTGTTCGTCTGCGAAGAGGCTCACCGCTACGCCTCCGCCGATCGTAATGTGGGCTTCGGGCCGACCCGCAAGGCGGTGTCGCGCATCGCCAAGGAAGGCCGCAAATACGGCGTCTATCTTGGCCTCATCACCCAGCGTCCGGCCGAGCTCGACGCGACCATCATCTCCCAGTGCAACACGCTGTTCACGATGCGTCTTGCCAACGAGCGTGACCAGGCGCTGCTGCGCGCCGCGGTGTCGGATGCGGCCGCGAATCTGCTCTCGTTCGTGCCCTCGCTCGGCACCCGCGAAGTGCTGGCATTTGGCGAAGGTGTCGCGCTGCCGACGCGGCTGCGCTTCAAGGAGGTGCCGCCGCATCAATTGCCGCGCGGCGAAGCCACCATCAGCAGCGTGCCGTCCGTCACCTCCGGTCACGACATGCATTTCGTCGGCGCCGTGCTCGAGCGCTGGCGCGGCGCCACCTCGCAGCGCGACGTGCCGAACGATCCGGTGTTCTCGGCCCCGCCCGCCAAGACGCTCTCCAACGTCGAAGCCCCGATGCTGCAACCGTCGATGGGGCTGGATCCGGACCGCTTCTCGCTGCTGAAGAAGCCGCTGCGGTAAAGCAACGCTCGTTTTCCAGCTCCGGCATTGCGAGCCTGGCATCACGTTGAGCATGGCGCCGGCATCGACTATGGTTGCCGGCCCCAAGCCGGAATCCATGCCCATGACAAAGCCTGCGCAACGCTTCGCCGCTCCCGCCCTCGATGCGCTCCCTGACGACATCCGCACACGTCTCCTCGCCGTGCAGGAGAAGAGCGGCTTCGTGCCGAACGTGTTCTTGACGCTGGCCTACCGCCCGGACGAGTTCCGCGCCTTCTTCGCCTATCACGACGCGCTGATGGAGAAGGACGGCGGCCTCATCAAGGCCGAGCGCGAGATGATCGTGGTCGCGACCTCGGCAGCCAATCAGTGTCAGTATTGCGTGATTGCGCATGGCGCGATCCTGCGCATCCGCGCCAAGAACCCGCTGATCGCCGACCAGATCGCCACGAACTACCGCAAGGCCGACATCACGCCGCGGCAAAAGGCGATGCTCGACTTCGCGATGAAGGTCTCGGCCGATGCGCAGCGGATTTCCGAGGACGATTTCATCGCGCTTGCGCCGCATGGCTTCAGCGACGACGACATCTGGGACATCGCCGCAATCTCCGCCTTCTTCGCACTGTCAAACCGGCTGGCGAATTTCACCGGTATGCGGCCGAATGACGAATTCTATCTGATGGGACGGCTGCCAAAGAAATGACCGACTGCCGCGAACGCGGAAGGAACGCATAGCCGACAAACGCAGTGGACGAGTTCCCGTCTGACGGGAACTCTGTGTTTTCGCAATCGCACACGTTTAATTAAGAATCTCACCCTCAACTAGCACAAACGCTTTGGCACAACTTGCGCAGTTTCCGTCACCGGAGACGCGGATGAGTCGTGCCTGTCGAGGGGCTTCTCATGAACGTGCGGGCATTTGTTATCGCGACCTGTATCGGCACGGCATTCTTCGCGGCCGGATACGCGTGGAATTATCAGCCCGAGATCATCAACGCAAACGAGATATGGAGCATGTTCGAATCGGAGCATGGCAAGGCGCGGGCTGCCGTGTTGCGCGTCCTCGTTGCGCCGAATTCAGCTCACTTCAACGGCCTGCGAACGATCGATACGGACCAGGCAAAATACGTATGCGGCTCTGTAAAGGCGATGGACAAGGAGAGGCAGTATGTCGAGGCCGCATTCGTTTACACCGTCGCGATCGATTTTGCCCGTATCGACGACGACGGCCGGATGACGTCGCAGCGGTCTCCTTACAAGCCCTGCCCAGACGCGGCCGATAACAAAATTGCCGACCAGAACACGCTGATATCCCCTAGCGCGCTGTCAATGATCAAGACCGTCGAAAAAATCATCCCCAAGTCCAGCGGCGGAACGATGGAACAACAGCTTGGCCAGCTCGCCGGACAGACAGCGGCGGTCGCGCCAGGTTCGGCGGTCCCGCGGAGATCGGCCGGCTCATCGGGTTCGGCAGCCTCAGCGGGGGCAGGATGGGCGCCAGCAGCGCAGCATTCAGGTTCGGGCGTGGAGGCGCGACAAGCAGATGAACTGACGTGGCGTGTCGACCAGCCGCCGGCCGCATGGCCGAATTTCCCCTCGGACCACCCGCTGGCGAAATCGGCGCAGAAGCGGACGAGCGCCGAGGCCTTGGCTTTTGCAAGAGATGTCGAGGCTCGCTGGGAAGACGCCAAATCGTCCGGAGTTCCGGCCAAGCGTCCTCCGCCTGAGGAGATCAAGGAAGCATGCCGCGCGCTACTTACGATCGATCCCACGGACAAGGATTATCCGCGGGCCTGGGGCGCCTTTGTGCGGCTGCGCAAAATCGATCGCGACGCTGCTGGTTGAACTGGCGGGGATCTGTCCTAGCGCTTCGCCATCAACTCGAGCGCCGGGGCAAAGCGCTCGGAAAACGTCAACGTCTTGGCATGGTGTACTGCGGCAAACGATGCCGATATCCCGGCTGAAGCGACCACGAGCAGGGCAACGGCGAAAACCAGACGGCGCATTTCGGCCTCCTGTGTGAGCTCGACAATCCCACAGATGGCACGGCTTTGTTTCGGCACCGCTTCGTGCGGACGGAAGATGGTTTCGCTCAAGAGGCTGTGATCAGATCCGGTTTGCGGAGCCGCATGCCGTACTGACGTGAGCGTTGCGCCTAATCATCGTCAGCCGGACCGCACCAGCCGGGCAGATAGATCGCGTCCTTGCTCTTGGCTGAGGACATCGCCTTCTCGAGCGCCTTGTCAAAATTGGCGTCCACAGCCTTGCGCGACAGCTTTCGGCGCAGATAATCGGCCCACAGGAATTCGGAGAACGGCGTGGTGTCCTTGGCGAAGCCGCCCATGCGGCGCAGCTCGCCGGCAAGGCTCCGGAAGGGATCGTCCTTGAGATCGACGACGGATTTCGGCAAATCGCGGAACGGGCGCCGTTCGCCCTTGGCGTCGTAAGGGTAAACCCAGCGCTTGTTGTCCATCACGCCCCAGAACGCTTCGCGCTCCACCATCCTGAGGTCGCCGACGATGGTGACCAGCACCTCCTTGACGCCCTCGTCGTGCAGAGCGCGACCGAGATGATGATGGTCAATCACGTAATAGCGCTCGTCGGGGCCATGCACGACGGGGATCATATGCTTGCCGAGCAGATCGGCCTGCTTTTTCTTGTCGTGCTCGCGCCAGCGCTTGCGCTTCTCCCTGACCTCGCGCATCCCGACCGTCATCTGCGTCGGCCGCAGCGACAGGATCGACACCGGATGCACTCTCGGTTCGCGCGTATTGGTCATGGTTGGAGAGCCCTTCACATGGTTGCAGCTGCGTGATCAGGTTCCCTGGACTATGCCATGGGCATTGCGCCGGCAATGCATTCGGCTGGGCGGAGATTATTGCATTGCACCCTCTCCAGGCCCGGAACGACCACGGTTCCGCGGTCCTTCGTTCGCAACCCTGCTAGATAGTGCGAACGCGCAATGCACGTGCGCGTTGAGAAGATTTTCTGCAACGTGTTCACCACGTATGCTATCTAAAAATCGCTGCTTCGGAGTGATCCCTGCACCATGACAACCCAGCGGCCCATAAGCTCGGATGACGAGCACCGGGTGCTCCAGTTCAGGCCGCGCACCTCGCCTTCCCCGACGGGCTACCGCGGCAACGCTAGCGTGCAGCAGTTGCGCGTCGCGCCCGAGCCGCTCGACCTGTCGCGCTACGAGCAGCCCCGCACTGAACCGGACGATTTCCGCCATCGCATGCTCGCGAATATCGCGGCGCTAGCCTTCACCATCGCACTGACCGCGATCGGGATCTGGCTCGCGGTGAGCATCGCCGACCTGCGCCGGACCCAGGATTGCGTGCTGATGGGCCGCCGCGACTGCGTCAAGATCACGACGCCGCACATCTAAGGCAAGACGTCTGGCGAGGCCCGCCGACGGTCCTTCGGCCGAAGCGGCTCAGCCGGGGCGCCCCCAGCCCTGTCCCCACACCCGCCGGCTCCATTGAACTCAGGGCGGCGCTCCGATATACGGGCTTTCGACCCGGCCAGAGGGGGGTTGAGGGCGTCATCGGGGCGCGATGCCCACCCACCGTTCCACTCTGGAAAATCTGACAAACATCTGCAATATATCAAAGGCTTAGTGATGTCCTCCACATTCGATCAGGTCGCTACGATCATCGCTGAAACCTGCGACATCCCGCGCGACACGATCACGCCGGATAGCCATGCCATCGATGACCTCGGCATCGACAGCCTCGATTTCCTGGACATCGCGTTCGCGATCGACAAGCAGTTCGGTATCAAGCTGCCGCTGGAAAAGTGGACCCAAGAGGTCAACGACGGCAAAGCCACCACCGAGCAGTATTTCGTGCTGAAAAACCTGTGCGCCCGCATCGACGAACTGGTTGCGGCCAAGGGCGCGAGCGCCTAAGCGCGCGGTCATGCAACTCGAATACTTCCACATGATAGATCGCGTCGTCGACCTCAACGTCGACGCGAAGACGATTGTCGTCGAGGCTCAGGTCCCGATGGAGAGCACCATTTTCGAGGGGCACTTCCCGGGCTATCCCCTGATGCCCGGCGTGCTCCTGATCGAATCGATGGCGCAGGCCTCTGGCTGGCTTCAGCTTGGCGTGCTCAAATTCGAGCGCATGCCGATCCTGGCTGCCGTAAAGGAGGCCAAGGTCCGCGGCTCGGTTTTCCCCGGCGATCTCATGAGCATCGAGGCGAGCCTGGCCCATCAGGGCTCGGGCTACGCCGTGACCGAAGCCAAGATCAAGGTCGGCGGCAAGCTGCGCGCGAATTCGACGCTGACCTTCACGCAGATTCCCTTTCCCCATGCGGATATGCGCGCCCACATGGACGCGGTCGCCAAACGCGTCGGCTTTCCGCAACAGGCCGTATCGCCATGACCGAGATTGCTTCGAAGCCCGCCCAGACGGAAGTCTGGATCACCGGCATTGGCCTGGCCACCTCGCTCGGCGAGGGCCTGGACGCCAACTGGGCCGCGCTTCAGGAGAAGCGCATCAATGTCGACGAGAAGGGCTTTGCGCCCTACATCGTGCACCCCCTGACGCCGGTTACCTTCGACAGCCAAATCCCGAAGAAGGGCGACCAGCGCCAGATGGAAGCCTGGCAGCGCATCGGCACCTATGCGGCCGGGCTTGCGCTCGACTCCGCCGGGATCAAGGGCAACAAGGATATCCTGTCGAAGATCGACATGGTCGTCGCCGCCGGCGGCGGCGAGCGCGATCTCAACGTCGACACCGGCGTGCTCACGGCCGAGGCCAAGGGTGCCAACGCGCCCGGCTTCCTCAACGAGCGGCTGATGAGCGATCTCAGGCCGACGCTGTTCCTGGCCCAGCTCTCCAACCTGCTCGCCGGCAACATCGCCATCGTGCACGGCATTGGCGGCACCTCGCGCACCTTCATGGGTGAAGAGGTTGCCGGCGCCGATGCCGCCCGCATTGCATTGTCGCGCATCGCCTCGGGCGAGAGCGACATCGCGCTGATCGGCGGCTCGCACAATGGCGAGCGCAAGGACCTGATGGTCCTCTACGAATTCGGCGACTTCAATCTCAAGGACAAGTTCGCACCCGTGTGGGCGCGCGAGGACAACGCCGGCTTCGCGCTCGGCTCGGCTGGCGCGTTTCTGGTGCTGGAGTCCAAGGCGCATGCGGAAGCGCGCGGTGCCAAGCCGTTCGCGAAGCTGTCGAGCGTCGTTGCCGACCTCGCCCGGCGCAAGACCCCCGGCGACATGGCCGCGACGCTGGAGAAGCTTTGGGCAAAGTTGCCGAAGCGCGACGGCAAGGGCGCGATCATATCCGGTGCGACCGGCGCTGAGCCGGCGACATCAGAAGAGCGCGGCTTCCTGAAGGGCCACACCGAGTTCCCGGTGCGCTCGACCGGCACGATGTTCGGCCACACCATGGAGACGCAATTCCCGCTCGGTATCGCGCTCGCCGCGCTGTCGATCTCTCGCGGCGCGCTGTTTCCGCCGAACGATTCCACGGGCACCGAGATTGAAATGCAGGGAGCGCCCACCCAGATTGTGGTGGTGGGGGCCGGACACTGGCGCGGCGAAGGCATGGCGCTGGTCGAGGCAGTAAGCTAGAGCGCGTTGCGCTTTGGCAGGTTATTGTTTGGGCATGATCTTCTCGGAAAATCGCGTCACGCTTTTTCGGGTCATGCTCCAGCTCAAGCGGGGATCGACATGACTGCACCACGCGACAAACTCGGGCGTCCCGTCGTCGTCGTCACCGGCATGGGCATCATGACCTCGCTCGGCAACGGCAAGACCGACAATTGGGCGAAGCTCGTCGCCGGCGAATCCGGCATCCGCACCATCACGCGCTTTCCAGTCGACGGCCTGAAAACCACGATGGCCGGCACGGTGGATTTCGTCAGCGTCGATCCGTTCTCCTCCACCGGCCTGTCCGAGCGGATGGCCGAGCTGGTGACGCAGGAAGCGCTGGACCAGGCCGGCATCGGCGCCAAGGCGGATTTCCCGGGTCCTCTCTTCCTTGCGGTCGCACCTGTCGAAGTCGAATGGCCGCAACGCCGCGAGCTCGGGCGCGCCGTCGGTAAGCTCGACTTCAATTACGACGATCTGCTGCGCATCTCCGGTGGCGGCAAGTACAGCGCCTATCACCACCGCTTCATGTTCGGTTCGGTCGCGGCCTACCTCGCCGAGACCTTCGGCACCAAGGGCTCGCCGATCTCGTTGTCGACGGCCTGCGCCTCGGGCGCGACCTCGATCCAGCTCGGTGTCGAGGCGATCCGCCGCGGCGAAACCGATGCCGCGCTGTGCGTGGCGACCGACGGCACCGTGAATCCGGAGGCGCTGGTGCGCTTCTCGCTGCTCTCGGCGCTGTCGACCCAGAACGATCCGCCGCAGGCGGCCTCCCGTCCCTTCTCCAAGAACCGCGACGGTTTTGTCATGGCCGAAGGCGCAGGTGCGCTGGTGCTCGAAAGCTATGAAGCCGCCACCGCGCGCGGCGCAAAAATCCTCGGCGTGATCGCCGGCTGCGGCGAGCTCACCGATTCCTTCCATCGCACCCGCTCCTCACCCGACGGCAAGCCGATCATCGGCTGCATGAACAAGACGCTGGCCGATGCCGGCATGACGCCGGACCAGATCGACCACATCAACGCGCACGGCACCGCGACGCCCGAGAACGACAAGATGGAGTACAATACGACATCGGCCGTGTTCGGCGAACTCGTCTCGAAGATTCCGGTCACCTCCAACAAGTCGATGGTCGGCCACACCATCTCGGCCGCCGGCGCGGTCGAGGCAATCTTCTCGCTGCTCACGCTCGAACATCAGCGCATCCCGCCGACGATCAACTACGACAATCCGGATCCCACGATCCTGTTCGACGTCGTCGGCAACAAGGCACGCGATGCCCGCGTCACCGCGGTGATGTCGAACTCGTTCGGCTTCGGCGGCCAGAACGCCTCGCTGATCCTGACCCGCGAACCGGCCTGACCGGACGCATGGCGCTGCTTCCTGCGAGGACGAAAGCCCGCGCGCGGGCGACGGCCAAATCGATCGGTGGAGGGCTGATCGGCGCCGCCACCGTCGGCATGTTGCGCACCACGCGTTATTTCGATCCGGCCAAGACCTCGGACTTTTTCGCGCGCGTCACCAAAACGATCGGTCCGCGCCTGCGCGAGCACCGCATCGGCCGCGCCAACCTCAGCGCGGCCTTTCCGGAGAAATCGCCCGAAGAGATCGAAAGCATCCTGATGGGCGTGTGGGACAATCTCGGTCGCGTCGGCGCCGAATTCGCCCATATGGACCACGTCTGGGACTACGACCGCGATCATCCGGAAAACAGCCGGATCGAACTGCCCAGGCGCAGCATCGAGCTGTTCGACCGGATCCGCGACGACGGCAAACCCGCGCTGATCTTCGCCGCGCATCTCGCCAACTGGGAATTGCCGGCGCTCGCCGCGGTCGCGCATGGGCTGGATACGGCGATCCTCTACCGCCGCCCCAATATCGCCTCCGCCGACCGCATCATCCAGGAGATGCGCCAGGTCAACATGGGCACGCTGATCCCGGCGGGGCGCGACGCGCCGCTGCGGCTCGCGCAGGCGCTCAAGGACGGCAAGCACGTCGCGATGCTGATCGACCAGTATCTGACCGGCGGCGTCGAGGTCACCTTCTTCGGCCGCAAGACCCGCGCCAATCCGATGCTGGCACGCCTGTTGCGCCAGGTCGAATGCCCGATCCACGGCGTCCGCGTCATCCGCCTGCCCGGCGGCCGCTTCACCGCCGAGATCACCGAAGAGGTCCAGCCGGTGCGCGACGCCGACGGCAAGATCGACATCCAGGGCACCACCCAGGCGATCACGAGCGTGGTGGAAGGCTGGGTCCGTGAGCATCCCGAGCAGTGGCTGTGGCTGCACCGCAGGTGGCGGTAATCTTGTTCCGTCATTGCGAGCGATTTGTCCGCCGTAGCTCGAAGAGCGAAGGCGGAAGCGAGCAATCCAGAATCCTCCCGCGGAAAGATTCTGATTGGTTCGTCGCTTCGCTCCTCGCAATGATGGGCGCGATTACCTTCCCGTCTTCACCCTGGTCCACAGCCGATTGATGACCCGCTGGGTCGCCGGCTCACGCGCCGTGATGACGAACAGCTTTGCGAGCATCGCCTCGTCCGGATAGATGTTCTTGTCGTTCAGAATTTTCGGGTCGACCAGCTTCTGGCTGGCGAGGTTGCCGTTGGCGTAGGACAGGAAGTCCGTATTCTTGGCGGCCACGTCCGGACGGTAGAGATAGTTGATCAGCTCGTAGGCTTCCTTGACGTTCCTGGCATCCGCAGGGATTGCGAGATTGTCGAAGAACATCTGCGCGCCCTCCTTCGGGATGGCGTAGCCGATCTCGATGCCGCTCTTACCTTCGGCAGCGCGGGCGCGGGCCTGCATGATGTCGCCGGACCAGCCGACCACGAAACAGATCTCGCCGGTGGCGAGCGCGCTTAGATATTCGGACGAATGAAACTTGCGCACGGCAGGCCGCACCTTGGCCACGACATCGGCGGCCTTGTCGAGGTCGGCCTGCTTGGTCGAGTTCGGATCGAGCCCGAGATAGTTCAACGCCGCCGGGAAGATGTCGTCGGCGGAATCCAGCATGTGGACGCCGCAGTCTTTGAATTTCGCGAGATTCTCCGGCTTGAACACGATGTCCCAGCTGTCGATCTTCGCATCCTCTCCGAGAATCTGCTTCAGCTTGGCGACGTTGTAGCCGATGCCCGTCGTGCCCCACATGTAATTGACGGCGTAGACATTGCCGGGGTCGTAGATCGCGAGACGTTCGGTCACCACCGGCCAGGCATTGGCCAGGTTCGGCAGCTTCGACTTGTCGAGGTTCTGGAAGATGTTGGCCTTGATCTGGCGCTGAAGGAAATAGGCGGTGGGCACCACGACGTCATAGCCGGACCTGCCGGCCATCAGGCGCGTCTCCAGGGTCTCGTTGGCGTCAAACGTGTCGTAGACCACCTTGATGCCGGTCTCCCTGGTGAAGGCCTCGAGGACGTCGGGCGCCACGTAGTTCGACCAGTTGTAGAAGTTGACGACCCGCTCCTCGGCCCCTGCGGGGGCGGAGAGCAACGTCAGCGCGGCGGCGATCGCGCGGCCAAAACCAAAGCGGCTGACGATCGTCATCTGCTACCTCTTGCGCCCGCGCACCGCGTCCGACAGCCGCTCCAGCGCGGTGTCGAGCGTCTCGTCCTTCTTGGCAAAGCAGAAGCGCACCACCGAGGTCACAGGGTCCTGCTCGTAGAAGGCCGACACCGGGATTGCCGCGACCTTGTAGTCCTTCACGATCCGCCAGCAGAACTCGGTGTCGCTCTCGTTCAGCCCGAGCGGGGACAGGTCGACGGTGAGGAAGTAGGTTCCCTGCGACTTCAGCACCGGGAAGCCGAGGCTCTCCAGTCCCTTGGCAAGGCGGTCCCTGCTCCGCGCCAGGTCCTTGCGCATCGACAGGAAATACTCGTCCGGCTTGCCGAGCCCGTAAGCGACGGCGGCCTGGAGGTTCGGCGCGGTGGTGAAGGTCAGGAACTGGTGCACCTTGGCGGCAACGCGCAGCAACGGCGGCGCGGCGCAGACGAAGCCGATCTTCCAGCCCGTCAGCGAGAAGATCTTGCCGGCCGAGCCGACCTTGATGGTGCGGTCGCGCATGCCGGGGATGGTGATCAGCGGGATGTGCTTGTGCTCGTCGAAGGTGACGTGCTCCCAGACCTCGTCGCAGATCGCGATGACGTCGAACTCCTGGCAGTAGCGCGCCAAAAGCTCGAGGTCCTCGCGCGGAAACACCACCGCGGACGGATTCAGGGGATTGTTGAAGAGCACCGCCTTGGTCTTTGAATTGAAGACGCTTTTCAGCATGTCCTCATTCAGCCGCCAATGCGGCGGCTCGAGCCGGACCAGGCGCGGAATGCCGCCGGCCTGACGGATGATCGGCAGATAGGAATCGTACACCGGCTGGAAGCACACCACCTCGTCACCGGGCTGGACGACGGCGAGGATGGCCGAGGTGAGCGCCTCGGTGCCGCCGGAGGTCACCATCACCTCGCTCATCGGATCGAGCTCGAGGCCGTGCCAGTGGCCGTAATGGGTCGCGATCGCCTGGCGCAGCTCCGGCAGGCCCATCATCGACGGGTACTGGTTGTAGCCGTTCAGCGAGGCCTCGGCTGCGGCGCAGCGGATGTCTTCGGGGCCGGGATCGTCGGGAAAGCCCTGGCCGAGATTGATGGCGGCATTGTCGCGCGCGGCCTGCGACATCGCCTCGAAGATGGTGACGGGAAGGTCCGCGAAGACCTTGTTGAGGGACGAGCTCTTGGACATCGGCGGGGTCAGCCGCCGACCTTGCTGGGAAGACCCGCCGCCTTCCAGCCCAGCATGCCGCCGGCCAGATGCTTGTCGTAAGGCAGGCCTGCGGCCTGCGCTGCCAGCGAGGCCGTCACCGAACGCTTGCCCGAGCGGCAGGCGAACACGACCTCTTTGCCCGCGGGATCGGGGATCGCCTTGGGATCGAAGGTCGAGAGCGGCACGACCACGCCGTAGGGATAAGCCTCGGCCTCGACCTCGTTCGGCTCGCGCACGTCGACAAGGAGATAGCGCCCTTCCGCGACACCCTTGGAGACCTCGTCCGGGGTCAGATCCTGTACTTGATTTGCCACATCATCCTCCAACGTCGCGGGCCGCTGCCGGGGCGATCCCGGCGGCCGGCAACCTCGCCTCTCGGCCGGTGAAAATCAAGCGCTACAAAGGCTTGAGCTGCCTTGCGCAAGTTAAAGCTAAATCGCAGCGACTTGAAGCGCGACCTTCCAACGGAGGATCAGATCGTCACTTTAGATGGTGACCTGGGTGCCGACCTCGACGACGCGGCCGGAGGGGATCTGGAAATAGTCGGTGGCGTCGTTGGCGGAACGGCTGAGCGAGATGAACAGCCGGTCCTGCCAGCGCGGCATGCCGGAATGGGCGGCCGGTTTGAGCGCCCTCCGCGACAGGAAGAACGAGGTCGACATGATGTCGAACTGCCAGCCGAGCTTGCGGGCGATCGCCAGCGCCTTCGGCACGTTGGGCGATTCCATGAAGCCGAACTTCAGCGTCACCTTGGAGAAGGTCGGCGAGATTTGTTCCAGCTTCACCCGCTCGGCCGGATCGATGCGCGGGGTCTGTGCGGTCTCGATCGTGAGAATGACGTTCTTCTCGTGCAGCACCTTGTAGTGCTTCAGACTATGCATCAGCGCGGTCGGCGCGCTGACGGGATCGCTGGTCAGGAACACCGCGGTGCCGGGCACGCGCTGCGGCGGCCGCTTCTCCAGCATCGCCACGAGGTCGGCGAGCGGGAATTCGAGCTTGCGCGACTTCTCGAACAGCAGCCGGCTGCCGCGCCGCCACGTGTACATCAGCATCATCATGACTGCGCCGAGCGCCAGGGGCACCCAGCCGCCCTCAAACACCTTCAGCAGATTGGCGGCGAGAAAAGTCAGATCGAGGAACAGGAACGGCGCGATCAGGGCGGCGGCCGTGAACGGCGACCATTTCCAGACCTTCCAGATCACCACAAAACCCATCATCGCCGTGACCACCATGGTTCCGGTGACGGAGATGCCGTAGGCCGACGCCAGCGCGGTGGAAGAGCGGAACAGCAGCACCAGCAGGACCACCGCCACCAGCAGGAGCTGGTTGATGCGCGGGATGAAGATCTGGCCCGAATGGGCTTCAGAGGTATGGCGAATTTCAAAACGCGGCAACAGACCGAGCTGGATCGCCTGACGCGTCAGCGAATACGCACCGGTGATGACCGCCTGGCTCGCGATGACTGTTGCGGCGGTCGCCAGCACGACCATGCAGCCGCGGAAAAAACCTTGCGGGAAGAGCTGAAAGAACGGGCTGACGATCGCGCCGGGATCGCCGAGCACGAGGGCGCCCTGCCCCAGATAGTTCAATGCCAGCGACGGCACCACGATGAACAGCCAGGCGGTCTGGATCGGCCGCTTGCCGAAATGGCCGAGGTCGGCATAGAGCGCCTCGGCACCGGTGACCGCCAGAAACACCGCGCCGAGCGTCACGAACCCGATGATGCCATGGTGGATCATGAAGGACACGGCGTAGAGCGGGTTCAGCGCCAACAGCACCTGCGGCTGCTGGATGATCGGGTGGATCGCCGCGATTGCGATCACGGCGAACCAGACGCACATGATTGGGCCGAAGAAAGCGGCGACGCGAGCGGTACCACGGGACTGCACGGCAAACAGGCCGACCAGGATGATCACGGTCAGCGGCACGATGTAGGGCTCGAAGTGCAGGGTGACGTCCTTCATGCCTTCGATCGCCGACAGCACCGAGAGCGCCGGCGTGATCACGGCGTCGCCGTAGAACAGGGCGCCGGAAATGATGCCGAGCAGGACGATGGTTGTTCCGCGGGTGCCGACTGCGCGCTGGGCCAGGGCCATCAGCGCCAGCGTGCCGCCCTCGCCGTTGTTGTCGGCGCGAAGCAGGATCACGACGTATTTGAGCGTCACCACGATGATGAGCGCCCACAGGATCAGGGAGAGCACGCCGAGCACGGCCGCCGGCGTCGGCAGCCCCTCCGCGCCAGAAGCCGCCATGACCGCCTCGCGGAACGCGTAGAGCGGGCTGGTGCCGATATCGCCGTAGACGACGCCGATGCTGCCGAGTGTCAGCGCACCGAAACCGGCAGTGGTGTGGGCATCGCCATGCCCATTGGCCGCCGCCGTTTCCGGGGCGGAAATCGCTACGTCACTTGTCATGGGAGAGCCTGATGGCCTCTGAAAATGCTTCACTGCACAACGGCAGAAGGGCGCGCGGCTTATAGGCCTGCGCTACCGGCATAGCCTAGCCCGATTTTGAGGCCTAGACATGCAGTTTTGCATGGCTCCGCCAGTCGCTGCTTAGATGGTGACCTGGGTTCCGACTTCAACCACCCGCCCGGTGGGAATCTGGAAATAGTCGGTGGCGTCGTTGGCGGACCGGCTCAGCGCGATGAACAAATGATCCTGCCAAAGCGGCATGCCGGACTGCGCCGACGCCTTCAGCGAGCGCCGCGACACGAAGAACGAGGTCGACATGATGTCGAACTGCCAGCCCTGCTTGCGCGCGATCGCGAGCGCCTTGGGCACGTTTGGCTGCTCCATGTAACCGAAGCGCAAGCGGACCTTGAAGAACTTGTCGCTGATCTTCTCCATCCGGAAACGCTCCGACAGATCGACCCGCGGCGTATGCGCGGTCTCGATGGTCAGGACCACGTTGTGCTCGTGCAGCACCTTGTTGTGCTTGAGATTGTGCAGCAGCGCGGTCGGCACGAAGGAGGGATCGCTGGTCAGGAACACCGCGGTGCCCTTGACGATGTGCGGCGGCCGCTTCTCCAGGCTCCGGATCAGATCGTCCAGCGGCACCTCGATGCGGCGCGTTTTCTGGATCAGGATCCCCGACCCTCGCCGCCAGGTCCAGATTGTCCCGGCCATGATCACGCCGAACAGCAGCGGCACCCAGGCGCCTTCGAGCAGCTTCAGGAGGTTCGCGCTGAAGAAGCTGATGTCGACCACGACGAAGGGCAGGATCACCGCTGCGGCCGTGGCCGCGCGCCAGTTCCACAATTTCCAAATCACGATGAAGCCCATGATGCCGTCAGCAACCATGGTGGTGGAGACCGCAATACCGTAGGCCGAAGCCAGATTGGTGGGGGTGTGGAACAACAGCACCAGCAGCATCACACCGATCAGCAGCAGCCGGTTTACACGCGGCAGATAGATCTGGCCGGCATGAGTTTCCGAGGTGAAGCGCACCTCGAAGCGCGGCAGGAGGCCGAGCTGCACTGCCTGATAGACCAGCGAATAGGCCCCTGTGATCACCGCCTGGCTCGCGATCACGGTCGCCGCGGTCGCAAGTCCGACCAGCGGCAGCACGAAATGCTCGGGCACCATGCGATAGAAGGAGTGTTCGATCGCGGTGGGATCCGACAGCACCAGTGCGCCCTGCCCGAAATAGTTGATCAGGAGCGCAGGCAGCACGAAGAACATCCAGGCCGACTGGATCGGCTTGCGGCCGAAATGGCCGAGGTCTGCGTAAAGCGCCTCGCCGCCCGTCACCGCGAGGAACACCGCTCCCAGTGTCACCAAGCCGATCGTGCCGTGCGACAGCAGGAATTCCAGCGCGTAATAGGGATTGATTGCTGCCAGCACCGACGGATCGTCGGCGATGTGAACGGCGCCCAACACGGCAAGGACGGTGAACCAGACGACCATCACCGGCCCGAAAGCCGAGGCGACCAGCGCCGTCCCCTTGCTCTGGACCGCGAACAGCAGCGCCAGGATGAGAACGGTCAGGGGAACGACATAGTGCTCGAAGGCGGGTGTTGCGAGCTTCAGACCCTCGACCGCCGACAGCACCGAGATCGCCGGCGTGATCATGGAATCGCCGATGAACATGGAGGCGCCGACCACGCCAAGCGCCGTCAGGAACCAGCTCCGCCGCCCGAGCGCGCGCTGACCGAGCGCCATGAGGGAAAGCGTGCCGCCCTCCCCGTTGTTGTCGGCGCGCAGCAGCAGCAGAACGTATTTGGCGGTGACGACGATCAGCAGCGCCCAGAGGATCAACGAGAGCACGCCGAGCACCATGACCCGCGAGACCGGCTGACCGTGGGCCGCGCCCCTGACCGCCTCGTGGAATGCGTAGAGCGGCGAGGTGCCGATGTCGCCGAAGACGACGCCGATGCTCCCGAGCGTCAGGCCCCAGAAACCCGAGCTGACCGGTCCGTCCGGAGCTTCGGTCGATGTGATGCTCGCCGTCATATGAAACTGGAACGCTTTTGCCCGAGAATTGATCCGGCGCCTTTTGACGGTTCCGGCGCCCCTGTCAATCGGCACATCACCATAGCAGGCGCCGGGGCAGATGCTGTGACGGCGCAGCAACGGTCGTCGCCCACGCGACGACATGCCTCAGGTAAGACGGTGGCACAAGAGCCCTGAGCCTTTCCGTCCCCGATCGAAGGGGAATTGGCTCTACATCCTTGTTTTGTCGCGGTTTCTTCGCGGGAAACAGGGCCCGCTTCGCTCGAATGCGCCCTACGGCTTCAGATTCGGTGGCAGCGGCGGATCTTCGCGCATCAGGGTGATGGTCACCCGCCGGTTGGCCGCGAGCGAAGGATCGTCCGGAAACAGCGGCTGGGTATCCGCCTTGCCGGCGACGGCGAAGACATGGGCGGCCGGCAGGCCCTCGCGTTCGAGGATCTGACGCACGGCATTGGCGCGGTCGGCCGACAGGTCGAAGGCGCCGTAGTCGCTGCGGGTCGGCACGAATCCAGCCGCGGTGTGGCCGGCGATGGAGACGCGCAGCGGCGTCGCCTTGAGCGGGACAGCGAGCTTCTCGATCAGGCGACGGGTGCGGTCATAGGGCACCTTGGAGCCGTCGGCGAACATCGAGCGGCCGTCCTGGTCCACGATCTCGAGGTTGAGGCCCTGCTTGGTCTCCTCGAACATGATGTGCTTGGACATCTCGGTCAGTTCCGGCATGTCCTGCAATGCCTGGCGCAGCGAGGCCGCCGCCAGCGCAAAATTGCGGTCGACCTTGATCTTGGCGCCCGACGTGCGGTCCCGATCCTCCTGGTCCGGCGTCGGCGTGTTGGAGGAGTCCTCGGGCTGAATGTGATCGACGTTCTTCAGCCGAGGGCGGGTCGGCAGGCCGTCGGACTCGACGATACCGGAATAGCGCGCTTCGGTCTGGACACCGAAGGCGTCGCGCATGGAGCCTGCGACGACCTTGAGCTTGTTGGCATCCTGCGTCGAGAACGCGACGAGCATCACGAAGAAGCTCATCATCAGCCCCATCAGGTCGGCGAAGGTCACGAACCAGCCGTGACCGCCTCCGTGTGAATCGCCGCGCTTCTTCTTGGCCATGTCTCAAATCCCGACGCGCGGCCTCAGGCCGGCACCGGCTCGCCTTCGGCGTGGCGGTGCTTCTCGGGCAGGTAGGCCAGCAGCATTTCGCGGACCAGCGTCGGGCTCTTGGAGTCGCGGATCATCAGGATGCCGTCGATGATCAACGTGCGGTTGGTCTCTTCGTCCAGGAGCTTGCCATGCAGCTTGTCGGCGATCGGGGTACAGAACAGGTTGGCGACCAGCGCGCCGTAGAGAGTCGCGAGCAACGCGGTGGCCATGAACGGGCCGAGCTTTGAAGGGTCGGTCATGTTGGCGAACATCTGCACCATGCCGATCAGCGTGCCGACCATGCCGAAGGCCGGGGCGCAGTCGCCGATGGCGCGGTAGATCTTGCTGCCTTCGTCCAGATGCATCAAAAAATTATCGCGGTCGCGCTCGAGATTGTCGCGAATGAAATCAAGGTCGTAGCCGTCGGCGACGTAGCGGATGCCCTTGGCGAGGAACGGCTCGTCGGTCTCGACTTTTTCCAGCCCCACCGGGCCCTGCTTGCGGGCGATCTCGGCGATACGGGCGAGCTCGTCGACCAGATCGTGCGCCGACAGACGGCTCATCGTGAAGGCAAACTTGGCGCCGAGCGGCAGGCCGTGGATCAGCGTCGAGAGCGGAAAGCGGATCATGGTCGCAGCCGTCGAGCCGCCGAAGATGATGATCATCGCATGCTCGGAAACGAACATGTGGAGATCGCCGCCCAGCAGCATCATCGTCGCGATGACGACAATACCCGCCACGAGCCCGATGCTCGTCATGATATCCATGGGAGACTCCAACGCGAACGCAACAACGGCCGTCCTGGCCGATGGCGCGGCCCAACCCCGAACCGCATCGGAAACCCTAGTGAGCCGCGATTAAAGACGCGTAAAGGTTAAGTTGAGCCGTCGCGCCTGGCGGCCGCAGCGCGCTGAAAGGCGCCGACTTTTGCCGAGTGCCGACAGGGATTTCAACATTTCGCTAACCATAGGGCGTTGCACGCACCCCATCACCCAAGGCCGTGCGCGCGCGATCCCTTCGGCTGCGGCCCTGCGCCACATCGGGGCGACCCGATCAGTTGGTATTCTGGAGCGGGCCGGCTCCTCAGGGCGGAAGGCATCGCAATGGTGACGCTGTTCAGTCTTCTCACCGCGCTTCCCGCAGTGCTGGCGCTCCACATGCTCGAACCCGGGCTCGTCCTGCCGGCGTTCAGCGTGCTGCTCTTTGTGGAGGCGGCCCTGGCCGTGATCGCAGCACGCCTGATCCACATGCCGGACAATGCGGAAGATATCACCCTGTGGGATTTTGCCGGCGGCTTCACCTTGATCGGATGCGCTGCCGCGGTGCTCGGCGAGCCGGATCAGGCCGCCTTGTTCCTCACGGAACAGGGCAGCCTGCGAGCGGCTTCGCAACCGTAGATCATTGCGGTCCCGCCGTTAGTGGATCTCCGCTGAGCGCTTCAGCGCGACCTTGAGCTTTTCCAGCGAGAAGTCGGGGCTGCGGGCGATCTCGAGGATCGGCGTCTCGCGACGGCCGCAGAGCTCGGCAGCCTCGGGCAGCTTTGCGGCGATATCGTGCGGGATCACGATGGCGCCGTGCTGGTCGGCATGGATCAAATCATCCGACTTGACGGTCATGCCGGCGACGCGCACTTCGCCGCCAAAGCTCTCGGCGTGCACCCATGCATGCGACGGGCCGATCGAGCCGGCCAGTGCCTGGAAGCCCGGCGCCCATTGCGGAATGTCGCGGATCGAACCGTCGGTGATGACGCCGAGGCAGCCGAGCGCCTTGTGCACGTTGCTCTGCACCTCGCCCCAGAACGCACCGTAGCCGACGTCGGGACCGTCGATGTCCTGGATCACCGAGATGCGCGGACCGTGGCCAGTCCCGACATATTCGTAATAGTCGATGCGGCGCTTGGCCTGCTCTTCCGGCGGTAGCGAATTTTTCAGCACCGAGCGGATCGCGACCGTGCGGGCATAGCCGACGATCGGGGGCAGATCGGGAAATGGGCAGACCAGTGGCTTGGTGGTGTAGCCGATCAGCCGGCGCTCGGGCGCCACGATCTCCATGGCATTGCAGATCGTCGGCGTGTCATAGCGGCCCAGCGCTTCGAGGACGGAAGCGGGCAGCGGCCCGGTCGCAGTATTCGTCACGGCGTTCTCTCCCAGATTGGCGGCCGCTGTTGGCGCGGTGCCGCCGGCACCGGGCGATATAGCCGAGATCGGGCCTCAACCCAACTCAGGGCGCCTCATGGCAGATATCCAAGTCTCGCTGTTCAGCGCCTTGCTGCTTGGCCGTTCAGTGCAGCCGGTCGGGCCGGTCGTCTTCGCGCGGCGGCTCCGACAGGTTTGCCAGCGTCGGCGCCGACGGCGGCGAAGAGACCTCACCTCCAGCCGGCGCGGTGGCTTCCATCGCGCGCGCCTGGTCGCGATAGGATTTGTAGCCGAGCGGCAAAGCGAGGAGATACAGCACCGTTCCGATGGACAGCACGTGCCAGGGATAGGCGATCAGGATCGCGATGAACACGACCACCGCGACGAACGCCGGCAGCACCAGTTCGGGCGGCACGCGCATGCGCTTGGTCTTGCCGGAGAAGACCGGCAGGCGCGACACCATCAGGAAGGCGATCAGCAGCGTATACGCAGCCGTCACCGCCGCAGGCAGCCGGCCGAGATCGAGGAACGCGACATAGATCGGCAGCAGCACCGTGATCGCGCCGGCCGGCGCCGGCACGCCGGTGAAGAAATTCGCGGCAAAGGCCGGCTTGTTGGGATCGTCCATGGTGGCATTGAAGCGCGCCAGGCGGAGGCCACCGGAGATCGCGAACACCATGGCGGCGATCCAGCCGGCATTGCCGAGCTCGTGCAGCTGCCAGAAATACAGCATCAGGCCGGGCGCCACGCCGAAATTGACGAAATCGGCGAGGCTGTCGAGCTCGGCGCCGAACTTGGACTGCCCCTTGATCATGCGCGCGATGCGGCCGTCGATGCCATCGAGTGCCGCCGCGAACACGATGGCGTAGACCGCGAGCGACATCCGCCCCTCGATCGAGAGCCGGATCGAGGTCAGGCCGGCGCAGATCGCCAGCAGCGTGATGACGTTGGGCACCAGCATGCGCACCGGGATCGGGCGGAACCGCCGGCGGCGCACATCAGGATCTTTGAAGTCATAGGGCGTCATGGCTCGTCCTCACCTTGGGGCGAGATATAGCAAGCCGCGTTCCCCTCCGCCATTGCGGCGGAAGGCCCCTCAGGACCGACTTATTGGTTAATTGGCACGGTAGGCGCGACTCGGGTCGTCTCCGGCGAGATCGGCCAGAATCGTCTCGCCGGCGATCGCAGTCTGCCCTTCCGAGACCAGCGCCTTGGTGCCCAGCGGCAGATAGACGTCGAGCCGCGAGCCGAAGCGGATCAGGCCGAAACGCTCTCCGGCGCCGATCGCCTGCCCCTCTTTGACGAAGCAGACGATGCGCTTGGCGACCAGACCCGCGATCTGGATCACGCCGATCCGCGCCGTCGGCGTCGTGATCACCAGCGAGTTGCGCTCATTGTCCTCGCTCGCCTTGTCCAGCTCGGCATTGATGAACAGGCCGGGACGGTAGGCGATACGGTCCACCCGGCCCGCGATCGGGCTGCGGTTCACATGGCAGTTGAATACGCTCATGAACACTGAGACGCGCGGCAGCGGCCGATCGCCGAGCCCGAGCTCGGCCGGTGGCAGCGCCATAGTGATCATGGAGACGCGGCCGTCGGCGGGCGACACCACGAGCCCCTCGCGCACTGGGGTCACGCGCACTGGGTCGCGGAAGAACAGCGCGCACCACACGGTCAGGATGGTGCCGATCCACCCCAAAGGCGACCACAGCCAGAACAGGAGGAGGCTTGCCAGCGCAAAGCCGCCGATGAAGGGATATCCCTCCTTGTGGATCGGCGGGATCTGACGCTGGATCGAATCGAGAATGGACATCGCTATCTGCCGCTCAGGGTTGATGGCGCAGGTCGTCCCGCGCGGTGGTGTTGTTTAGGCCAGAGTTGGGACCGGAGACAAGGTCACTCCGCCGCCGCAGGCGTCGTCAGGACATCGGCAACCGGCGGTGGCTCCCGGTTGGGCGCCTCGTCAGGGTCGGCCATCCTGGCCAGTTTCTCGCGCGCCGCCTCGGCCTCGCGCTGCCTGTTCCACATGCTGGCGTAAAGTCCCCCCTCCGCGAGCAGTTTTGCGTGGGTGCCACGCTCGGCAATGCGGCCCTGGTCCAGCACGATGATCTCGTCGGCGCCGACGATGGTCGAGAGCCGATGGGCGATCACCAGCGAAGTGCGGTTCTTCGCCACGCGCTCGAGCGCACCCTGGATTTCGTGTTCGGTGTGGGTGTCCAGTGCGGAGGTCGCCTCGTCCAGCACCAGGATCGGCGGCGCCTTCAACACGGTGCGCGCGATCGCGACGCGCTGTTTTTCGCCGCCGGACAGTTTCAGACCGCGCTCGCCGACCTGGGTCTCGTAGCCTTTCGGCGCCATGCGGATGAAATGATCGATCTGCGCCAGCTGCGCTGCCTGCTCGACCTCGGTATCGCTGGCGTCCCAGCGACCGTAGCGGATGTTGTAGCGGATGGTGTCGTTGAACAGCACGGTGTCCTGCGGCACCATGCCGATGGACGCGCGCAAGCTCGCCTGCGTGACCTCGCGAATGTCATGGCCATCGATCAGGATGCGGCCGCCGGAGATGTCGTAGAGGCGGAACAGCAGCCGCGAGATGGTCGATTTGCCGGCGCCGGACGGGCCGACGATCGCCACCGTCTTGCCGGCCGGCACCTCGAAGCTGATGCCCTTCAGGATCGGGCGCGCAGGGTCATAGGCGAAGCGCACGTCCTCGAAACGCACATTGCCCGCTGAGACCACCAGCGGCTTTGCGTCCGGCGCGTCCTTGATCTCGGCCTCGCGCCCCAGCACGTTGAACATCTTCTCGATGTCGATGATCGCCTGCTTGATCTCGCGATAGACCATGCCCATGAAATTCAAGGGCTGGTAGAGCTGGATCATCATGGCGTTGACCAGCACGAAATCGCCGACCGTGTTGGTGCCGTTGCGGACGCCGATCGCGCACATCAGCATGGTCGCGGTCAGCCCCAGCGTGAAGATCACGGCCTGCCCGGTGTTGAGAACTGCAAGCGAAGTATAAGCCTGCACGCTCGACTCCTCGTAACGCGCGACCGATCGGTCGTAGCGCTGCGCCTCACGGGTCTCGGCGCTGAAATATTTGACGGTCTCGTAGTTGAGCAGCGAGTCGATCGCCTTGGTGTTCGCCTCGGTATCGGCATCATTCATCTTACGGCGGATACCAATCCGCCACTCGGTCGCGATGTAGGTGTAGTACATGTAGACGGCGACAGTGACGAGGGTCGCGAGCACGTAGCGCCAATCGAACTGCCACAGCAGCACGGCCATCAGCAGCGAGACCTCGACGATGGTCGGGATCAACTGCAGGATCACCATGCGCACGATGACCTCGATGCCCTCGCGGCCGCGCTCGAGCACGCGCGTCAGGCCGCCGGTCTTGCGCTCCAGGTGGAAGCGCAGCGACAACTCATGCATGTGGATGAAGGTGATGGTGGCAAGCTTGCGCACCGCGTGCATGGCGACGCGCGCGAAAATGCCGTCGCGCCATTGCGTCAGCACCGCCATCACGATGCGCATCACGCCGTAGCTGGCGGTCAGCAGCAGCGGCGAGGCAATCACCCAGAGGTGCCAATTGTCGGCCTGAACCGGCGCGGTGTTGGCGCCGGTCAGCGCGTCGGTCGCCCATTTGAAACTGAAAGGAACCGTCAGCGTGATCAGCTTGGCCGCGAGCAGCAGCACCATGGACCAGACCACGCGCATCTTCAGGTCGAAACGGTCGCCCGGCCAGATATAGGGCCACAGATGCGCCAGCGTGCCCATCAGCGTGGCCCGCTCCAGCGGCCCTCCGGCGGGATCAGGAACGTTGGGGCCGGCGGGCGATTGAGCTTGGTCCATCAAGAAGCCTGAAAAGCCCGTCGGATGCGGGCTGCGTTGCCATTAAGGATTTTCGTTTGTCATATAGAGCCTTACCGATGCCCATGCACCCCGCCAGATGGCGAATCTTCGATTGTTCGCCGTCGTTTACCGGTAGATTTCCGGAAGTCCCGAATCACCGATTGGGCTTGACGCCTCTCCGCTGCAATGCATCATGGCACCAATGAGCACGATCAAAACCGTCTGTGTCTATTGCGGCTCCGGCCCAGGAACCAATCCCCGTTTCACCGAAGGCGCCAAGGCGTTCGGCAAGGCGCTCGCCGAGAACAACATCCGCCTCGTTTACGGCGGCGGCTCGCTCGGCCTGATGGGCTCGGTCGCGACCTCCGTGCTCGATCACGGCGGCACCGTCACCGGCATCATCCCCGACTTCCTGCGGATGCGCGAAAACGCGCTGACGCGCGTGCAGGAGATGATCGTCACCCCCGACATGCACGAGCGCAAGCGCTTGATGTTCGAACGCTCCGACGCCTTCGTGGCGCTGCCGGGCGGCGTCGGCACGCTGGAAGAGCTGGTCGAGCAATTGACCTGGAAGCAGCTCGGACGTCATGCCAAGCCGGTGCTGCTGGCCAACATCGATAATTTCTGGGAGCCGCTGTTCTCGCTGCTGTCGCACATGCGCCAGACCGAGTTCATCCGCGCCGGGCTTTCGGTCGACATCCTCAAGGCCGATCGGATCGAAGAGATTTTGCCGAAGCTGAAATCGGCTGCGGCGCAGATCGAAGACGCGGAAAAGCAGCTCGCACCGGAAATGGCGCGCAAGCTCTAGTCCGCAGGAAACGTCACCGCCTCGATTCGGTTGCCATCGGGGTCGACGACAAAGGCTGCGTAATAGCGCACGCGATCGTGCGGGCGGATACCCGGTGCGCCGTCGGACGCGCCGCCCGCGGACAGCGCTGCGGCGTGAAATGCATCGACCTCGGCGGAGGTCTTGGCCCGCAGGCAGATATGCACGCCGCTCTCCAGCGTGACGTGCGGCATGCCCTCGCGCAGATTGATCCAGAATTCGGGATAGGCCTTGCCGAAGCCGATCGTCCGCGGTCGCGTGACGACGCGCGCGAGTCCGAGGGCCCCGAGCGCCGCTTCGTAAAATGTCGCCGAGCGCTGCAGGTCGCTGACGCCGACGGAGATGTGGTCGATCATGGGTCGCGCTCCCCGCTCTCCTCGTCATTGCGTTCTTGGCGCCATGTCCCCTATGCCGGCGCGCCCGACTTCACCAGCTTGTAGATCACCGAATCCATCAGCGCCTGGAACGAGGCGTCGATGATGTTGGGGGACACCCCGACCGTGGTCCAGCTGTCGCCGTTCTCGTCCTCGCTCTCGATCAGGACGCGCGTGACCGCGCCGGTGCCGCCGTTGAGGATACGGACGCGATAGTCGATCAGCGTCAGGCCTTCGATATATTTCTGGTACTTGCCGAGATCCTTGCGCAGAGCGACGTCGAGTGCGTTGACGGGACCGTTGCCTTCGGCCGCCGAGATCAGATGCTCGCCGGCGACGTCGACCTTGACCACCGCCAGCGCCACGGTGACGCGCTCGCCGTGCGAATTGTAGCGCTGCTCGACATTGACGTCGAACTGCTCGACCTCGAAATAATGCGGCACCTTGCCGAGCGTGCGCCGCGCCAGCAGCTCGAACGAGGCGTTGGCGGATTCATAGGCATAGCCTTGCGCCTCGCGCTCCTTCAACTCCTCCACCAGCCGCGACAGCTTCGGATCGCTCTTCTCATAGGCGATGCCGGCGCGGTCGAGCTCGGCGATGACATTGGAGCGGCCGGCCTGATCGGACACCAGCACCTTGCGGTGATTGCCGACCAGCTCCGGCAAGACATGCTCGTAGGTCTGCGGATCCTTCAGCACGGCGGAGGCATGGATGCCGGTCTTGGTGACGAAGGCGCTCTCGCCGACATAGGCCGCATGCCGGTTCGGCACGCGATTGAGCATGTCGTCGAGCGTGCGCGACACCTTGACCAGGGTTGCGAGCTTTTCCGCCGTGACGCCGATCTCGAAGGCGTCGGCAAACTCGGCCTTCAGCTTCAAGGTCGGGATCAGCGAGCAGAGATTGGCGTTGCCGCAGCGCTCGCCGAGGCCGTTCAGCGTGCCCTGGATCTGGCGCGCGCCGGCGCGCACGGCCGCGAGCGAATTCGCCACCGCCTGTTCGGTGTCGTTATGGGCGTGGATGCCGAGATGATCGCCGGGGATGTGCTTCGCCACCTCGGCAACGATCGCCTCGACCTCGTTGGGCATGGTGCCGCCGTTGGTGTCGCACAGCACCACCCAGCGCGCGCCGGCTTCATAGGCAGCTTTCGCGCAGGCGAGCGCGAAACCGGCGTCTTCCTTGTAACCGTCGAAGAAATGCTCGCAGTCGAGCATCACCTCGCGGCCGGCGGCCTTCGCCGCCGCGACGCTGTCGCGGATCGAGGCGAGGTTCTCCTCCTTCGTCGTCTCCAAGGCAACGCGCACCTGATAGGCCGAAGCCTTCGCCACAAAGCAGATCGCGTCGGCTTTTGCTTCCAGCAGCCCGGCCACACCAGGATCGTTGGAGACCGAGCGCCCTGCCCGACGTGTCATGCCGAACGCAGTGAAGCGCGCATGCGAAAACTTCGGCTTGGTGCCGAAAAACTCGGTGTCGGTCGGATTGGCGCCGGGATAGCCGCCCTCGACATAGTCGATGCCGAGTTCATCGAGCATCTGGGCGATGATTTGCTTGTCGGTCAGCGTGAAATCGACGCCGTTGGTCTGCGCGCCGTCGCGCAGCGTGGTGTCGAACAGATAAAGGCGCTCCTTGCTCATTGCAGGGCTCCCGACGCAGGTCCGCTGCCGAGCGTCTTCTGCATGGTGGTGTTGGCCAGCCACTCGTCATTGACGGTGATGCTGTTGCGCTGCATGGCGACATAGCCGCGCTTGGCAAAAAAGCCCTGCGCGTTGTCGCTGGCGTCGACCGTCAGCTTGTCGGCACCGCGGCCGCCCGCAAGCTTTTCCAAGGCATCGACGAGCATCGTCGCGAGGCCCTGCCCGGCCACGGCTGGATGCACATAGAGCATGCGGACATGATCCTTGCCGCGCAGCGAGGCAAAGCCCACCGGTGATCCCTCCAGCGTCGCGATCAGCGTCAGGTCGGAGGCGAGCCGCTTGCCGAATTCTTCGTCCTCGGCCGCCGCCATCCAGGCCTGCTGCTGCGCTTCGCTATAGTCATCGCCGGTCAGCTCTTCGATGCTGGCCGTGAAGATCGCGGCAAGAACCGGCACGTCCTCCGGCAGGAAAGGCCGCAAACCAGGCTTTGGGAGTGCTTGTGCCATCGTCTTCACCACATCCCATAGAGTTTCAGCGCCAGCGCCACGGCAGCGCCGAGCAGCAAGATTTTCAGCGCGATGTAATAGAACCAGTGCCGCGGAAACGGTGTGTCGGGCCGCTTCATCGCGCGACCTCCCACGTCGTGCCTTCCTTGGAGTCCTTGATCGCAACGCCCATCGCAGCAAGCAGATCGCGGATACGATCGGACTCCGCAAAGTCCTTACGCCCACGCGCCGCCGTCCGTTCCGAGAGCAGGCGCTCGACTTCCTTGGCATCGACGCCGCTCGCCTGCTGCTTGCGTCCTTCCCATTGCGCGGCACTCTCGGAGAGAAAGCCGAACAGACGCAACGAACCCGCGAGGGCACCAACGTCGCTGCCGCGCAGGCCATGCAGCGCCGCGATCGCCAGCGGTGTATTGAGGTCGTCGAGCAGCGGCTCGACCACTGAGGGGGCCGGCTTGCCGGGCGCGACGTCAGCCGCAACCCGATACCAGTCGTCGAGCGTCCTGGCGCTCTCCTCCAGCGACTTCATCGTCCAGTCGATCGGCGAGCGGTAATGCGTCTTGAGCATATTCAGGCGCAGCACTTCGCCCGGCCAGTCCGCGAGCAGCTCGTGAATCGTGACGAAGTTGCCGAGCGACTTCGACATCTTCTCGCTCTCGACCTGCAGGAAGCCGTTGTGCATCCAGTAGTTCGCCATGCGCTCCCGGTGGAAGGCGCAGCAGGTCTGCGCGACCTCATTCTCGTGATGCGGAAACACGAGATCGATGCCGCCGCCATGGATGTCGAAGTGCTCGCCGAGATGCTTCCAGGCCATGGCCGAGCACTCGACATGCCAACCGGGGCGCCCCTGCGCGGCGATACCGGCCGGTGACGGCCATGACGGCTCGCCGGGCTTGGACGGCTTCCACAGCACGAAGTCGGTGTTGCCTTTCTTGTAGGGCGCGACATCGACGCGGGCGCCGGCAACCATCTCGTCCAGCGAACGATTGGACAGCGCGCCATAGCGCGGCAGCCCGGAATCGGCCGCGTTCATCGCCTGCGGCGAAAACAGCACATGATCCTCGGCAGCATAGGCAAAACCGCCGGCGACCAGCCGTTCGATGATCTCGCGCATCTCGCCGATATGCTCGGTCGCACGCGGCTCGACGCTCGGCCGCAGCGCACCGAGTGCGTCGACGTCGGCGTGAAACTGCTTGCCGGTCTGCTCCGTGACTTTCCGGATCGCCTCGTTCAGCGGCAGGCCGGGGAAGTCACGCGCGGCGCGGTCGTTGATCTTGTCGTCGACGTCGGTGATGTTGCGGACATATTTGACGTGGGCCGCGCCATAGAGATGGCGCAGCAGCCGGAACAGCACGTCAAACACGATCACCGGCCGGGCGTTGCCGATATGGGCGAAGTCATAGACGGTCGGTCCGCAGACATACATGCGGACGTCTTCGGCATCGAGCGGCACGAAGGTGCGCTTTTCCCGGCTCAGCGTATCGTAAAGGCGCAATTCCATAAGGATACCCGTCGGCTGTTGGCCGGGCGTCCAGTGCTCTCAATGGTTTTGAGAAAAGACGGCTCCAGCCAGCGAATCGCTAGCTCGTAATCTCGCGGCAAATGGCGCAAATGACGAGGAGACCGTTCATGACGGAACATATGGGCTATGAGGCGGCCCCGCGTCAAGAGAGCCGCGAAAATGCCGCTTTATCTCCGCAATGCGCAGCCGCCGCGCATAGATGGTTCATCTCCTTAACCATTTGAGCCCATTCTGGAACTGGCAGTTTCTATTTTTTTGCCCCCGGTGTTTTCATGCGATCATTGCTCGCGCTCATTTCCTGCGCCTCCATCCTCGTCGTTTCCAGCGCTCTCGCCGAGACCCGCGTCTTCATCATCCCCAACCAGGCGGATGGCTACGGCGTCGATCAGTGCCTGGCCAAAAGCGACAAATGCGGCGCGCAGGTCGCCCGCACCTACTGCCAGTCACGCGATTTTGCCCAGGCTTCGGCTTATCGGCGGGTCGATCCCGACGAAATTACCGGCTCTGTCCCCAAATCCGGCGCAAACTGCTCCCATGGCCGTTGCGATGAATATGTCGCAATCACCTGCCAGCGCTGAATTCGCTCGGAACTGGCGTACCTTAGGTCCAATCGCTGGCCTCTGAAACGACGTGACGATGCCGCAGGAAGCGGCTATGGGAGGGCGCGCTTCGGCCCCCACATCACGCGTGGCCGTGACCTCGCTAGAATGGCGGATATGCCTGAATTTTTGTCTCTCTCCCGTGCTCGCTCGATTCTTGCCTGCGCCGTGCTCTTGAGCACCGTCGCGCTCGCCAATGGTGCGTTCGCACAGGCCGGCCCGCCGGGACCGCCGCCTCAGCCCGGCCAGAACGGGCTCGGACCCAACCCGATGTGCGCGCGCCTGGAAGGCCAGCTCGCCGGGCTCGATCGTGGCGGCGGCGGTGATCCCGCACGCGAAGACCAGATCCGCCGCTATCAGGAGTCCCAGACCAAGCAGCAGGCCGAGCTCGACCGCGTCACCATGCAGGCCAAGCGCATGGGTTGCGATTCCTCCGGCTTCTTCTCGCTGTTCAGCGGCCAGTCGGCGCAATGCGGTCCGGTCAACACCCAGATCCAGCAGATGCGCGCCAATCTGGACCAGATCACCGGCAATCTCGAACGCCTGCGCGGCGGCGCCGGCGGCTTCAGCCCCGAGCGTGACAACCAGCGCCGCTCGGTGCTGGCAGCGCTGGCGCAGAACAATTGCGGCCCGCAATATGCCAACGCCGCGCAGTCGCAAGGCGGCGGCAACTTCCTGAGCAATCTGTTCGGCGGCAACAACCCCAACAATCCGCAAGGCGTGCCGCCGTCCGATCTCGGCCCGCAATCAGGCACCTATCGCACCGTGTGCGTGCGCACCTGCGACGGCGCCTACTTCCCGGTCTCGTTTGCGACCGTGCCGGCGCGCTTCCCCGACGACGAGAAGACCTGCAAGGCGCTGTGCCCGGCCGCCGAAGCCGTGCTCTACACCCATCGCAATCCCGGCGAGGACATGAACTCCGCGGTCTCCACCAGCGGCCAGCCCTACACAGCGCTGCCGACCGCGTTCAAATTCCGTAGCGAGTTCAACCCGTCCTGCTCCTGCAAGGCCGCGGGCCAGACCTGGGCGGACGCGCTCAAATCGGCAGACGACAAGGCATCGGCCGAGCAGCAGGGTGACATCATCGTCACCGAGGAGAGCGCCAAGAAAATGCAGCAGCGGCAGCTCAACAAGGGCACGCCGGCCGCCAATGGCAAAAAGGGTGCGACGCCGACCACAGCGACTGCACCTGTCGCGACTCCGCCTGCCGATACCGGCGCCGCGACGACATCGTCCGAGAACAAGCCCATCCGATCGGTCGGCCCGAGCTTCCTGCCGCAACAGCAGAAGTAGGCGCACAACTGTCATGCCCCGCGAAGGCGGGGCATCCAGTACTCCGTGTCATCACTTGGGTTTCGACAACGTCCGCCGCGGCGTACTGGATCATCCGCCTTCGCGGATGATGACAGCGTCGTACGTGACGAACCGTCCATCCCACGACCTTCGGCCAGCCTCACCCCTCGAATGCGTCGATCGAGGCTTTGCTCCCACGCGACACCAGCGTCTCGTCCGGGGCGGCGAGCTGCTCGCCTTTATCGCGAAAGCGGTTGGTGATGGGATAGCGGCGGTCGCGGCCGAAATTCCTGGCCGTCACCTTGACGCCGGGCGCGGCCTGGCGCCGCTTGTATTCGGCGACGTTAAGGAGATGGTCGATGCGGGTCACCGTCTCGCGGTCGAAGCCGGCGGCGATGATCGTGTCGAGCAGCTCCTCGCGCTCGATCAGACGCTCCAGGATGGCATCGAGCACGTCGTAGGCCGGCAATGAATCCTGGTCGGTCTGGTTCTCACGCAGCTCCGCGGTCGGCGGACGCGTGATGATGTCGGGCGGGATCACCTCGCCTTCCGGCCCCAGCGCCCCCTCGGGCTTCCACGAATTGCGCAAGCTTGCCAGCCGAAACACCTGCGTCTTGTAGATATCCTTGATCGGATTGAAGCCGCCGTTCATGTCGCCATAGAGCGTGGCGTAGCCGACCGACATCTCCGACTTGTTGCCTGTCGTCACCACCATCAGGCCGGTCTTGTTGGAGATCGCCATCAGCAGCGTGCCGCGAGTCCGGGCCTGGAGATTTTCCTCGGTGACATCGGGCGGCAGATTCTTGAAGACGCCGGACAGGATGGTCTCGAACCCGTTCACCGCTTCCGCGATCGGCAGCACCTCGTAGCGGATGCCCAGATGGCCGGCGAGCTCGCCGGCGTCGGCAATCGAGCTTGCCGCAGTGTAGCGATAAGGCAGCATCACGCCATGCACCTGATCCGCACCCAGCGCGTCGACCGCGATCGCGGCGCACAGCGCGGAGTCAATGCCGCCGGAAATCCCGAGCAGCACACCGGGAAAGCCATTCTTGGCGACGTAGTCGCGCAGACCCAGCACGCAGGCCGCGTAGTCGGCGTGGTCGCCCTCGGGCTGCGCGGCGATCGGACCGGTGCAGCGCCAATCGTCGCCGCTTCGTGTGAACCGCAGTGTGGTGACGCTCTCCGCGAACGCCGGCAATTGCGCTGCGAGGGAAAGGTCGCCGTTGAGTGCGAAGGAGGCGCCGTCGAACACCAGTTCGTCCTGGCCGCAAACCTGGTTGAGATAGACCAGCGGCAGGCCGCTCTCGGTGACGCGCGCGACCGCGACCGACAAACGCACGTCGGCCTTGTTGCGGGCATAAGGAGATCCGTTCGGCACAAGGATGATCTCGGCGCCGGTCTCGGCCAGCGTCTCGACCACGTTCTCGTAATCCTCGGACTCCTCCAGCCAGATGTCCTCGCAGATCGGCACTCCGACGCGCACGCCGCGCACGGTGACGGGGCCGGCCGCGGGGCCACGCGAAAACAGCCGCTTCTCGTCGAACACGCCGTAGTTCGGCAGATTGCATTTGAAGCGCAGGCCAGCGATACGACCGCCATCGAGCAGCGCGCAGGCATTGTAGAGCCTGCCCTCCTCGACCCAAGGCGTGCCGATCAGCATGGCCGGCCCGCCATCGGCGGTCTCGCGCGCCAGCGCTTCGATCGCAGCGCGGCAGGCCGCCTGAAAGGAAGCCTTCTGCACCAGATCTTCCGGCGGGTAACCGGCGATGAACAATTCCGGAAACAGCACGAGATCGGCGCCGTCGGCGGCCGCCTGCACGCGCGCCGCGCGCGCTTTCGCGGCATTGCCCTCGATGTCGCCCATGGTCGGATTGAGCTGGGCGAGCGTGACCGCGAATGCGTTGAGACGTTCGGTCATGGCGCTCCGATCAGAGCATGATCCGGAAAAGTGCGAAGCGGTCTTCCGAAAAGATCATGCCCAAAACAACAACCTAAAGCGCGATTAGCGCTCTAGAGGAATCCCAATCGCTCGATGATGGCGATGATCCAGAACGCGCCGGCCATCAGCAGCGCAACACCGACCGCGGCCGACCCCATGTCCTTGACCCGTCCGATCTGCTTGTCGTGATCCATGGTCAGCCGGTCGGCAAGCTTCTCGATCGCCGTATTGAGCAGTTCGACCACCAGCACGAACGCAACCGCGCAGATCAGCTCGACCGCGCGCATCGCGGTCGCGCCGACCAACCACGCAAGCGGCAGCGACAAGAGGAGCGCGACGATCTCCTCGCGGACGGCCTGCTCCGAGCGGAACGCAAAGGCCAGACCGTTACGGGAATTGATCGTGGCCTTCCAGATCCGCAGCAAGGTTCTAGAGCCCCGCTGCGGCGGGCATCGGCCTGACCTTGCCGGCGCGTTCCTGCTTGAGCAGTTCTGCGACCAGGAAAGCCATGTCGATGGATTGCTCGGCGTTGAGCCGGGGATCACAGACCGTGTGATAGCGGTCGTTGAGATCCTCGTCGGTGATCGCGCGGGCGCCGCCGAGGCACTCGGTGACGTCCTGGCCGGTCATCTCCAGATGCACGCCGCCGGCATGGGTGCCTTCCGCGGCGTGGATCGCGAAAAACGACTTCACCTCGGACAGGATGCGGTCGAAGGGCCGCGTCTTGTAACCTGACGTCGAGGTGATGGTGTTGCCGTGCATGGGATCGCACGACCACACCACCACTTTGCCCTCGCGCTTTACGGCGCGGATCATGTTCGGCAGGTGCTCGCCGATCTTGTCGGAACCGAAGCGGCCGATCAGCGTCAGCCGGCCCGGTTCGTTGTCGGGATTGAGCACCTCGATCAGCTTCAGCAGTTCGTCGGGCTTGAGCGACGGTCCGCATTTGAGCCCGATTGGATTCTTGATGCCGCGGAAATATTCGATATGGCCGTGGTCGAGCTGGCGGGTGCGGTCACCGATCCAGATCATGTGACCCGAGGTCGCGTACCAGTCGCCGGTGGTGGAATCGACGCGGGTCATGGCCTGCTCGTAGCCGAGCAGCAGGGCCTCGTGGCTGGTGTAGAAATCGGTGGCGCGCAGCTCCGGGTGGGCCTCGAGATCGAGGCCGCAGGCGCGCATGAAATTGAGCGCATCAGAGATGCGGTCGGCCAACTCCTTGTAGCGGCGGGACTGCGGACTATCCTTGAGGAAGCCGAGCATCCACTGATGCACGCTGCCGAGATTGGCGTAGCCGCCGGTCGCGAAGGCACGCAGCAGGTTCAGCGTCGCGGCCGACTGGCGATAGGCCATCAGCTGGCGCTGCGGATCAGGGACACGCGCTTGCTTGGTGAAGGCGATGTCGTTGACGATGTCGCCGCGATAGCTCGGCAGCTCGACACCGTCGATCTTCTCCATCGGCGAGGACCGGGGTTTTGCGAACTGGCCGGCGACGCGCCCGACCTTCACCACCGGGACGGCGCCGGCATAGGTCAGCACCACCGCCATCTGGAGCAGCACGCGAAAGAAGTCTCGGATGTTGTTGGCGCCGTGCTCGGCAAAGCTCTCGGCGCAGTCGCCGCCCTGCAGCAGGAAGGCCTCACCGGCCGCGACCCGCGCCAGCGCCTTTTTCAGATTGCGCGCCTCGCCCGCGAACACCAGCGGCGGAAAGGTCGCAAGCTGCGCCTCGACGTCGGCCAGAGCCTTGGCGTCGGGATAATCGGGCACCTGTAGCACCGGCTTGCTGCGCCAGGACTCGGGCGTCCACCGCTCGGACATCGCAATCTCTCCGTGAAGCAAAAAGCACAACCTGATCTGTGGGTTGCGAGGGTCGCCTTATACACAGGCTGGCCACCGGCCGCCAGTTGTAAATCCATCTGGCACTGCAAAGCCTTGCGGGGAAAGCCAAATTCGCATTTGCTGGGAAACGGCTTGGAAACTGGCAAGATACCTTCGGCCCATGGACGTGGCACTGGACGACGTTTTCATCGACGAGATCAGCTTCCCGGCGACCGACGGGTATGCGCTGAGCGGTACGCTATTCTTGCCGCGCGGCACCAAACGTCATGCTGTGTTGGTCAATTCGGCGACGGCCGTCCCGCGAAAAATCTATCGCGGCTTTGCCTCCTATCTCGCCCATCGCGGCTGCGCGGTCCTGACCTACGACTATCGCGGCATCGGCGACTCCCGGCTGCCGGCGATGGTCGGCTACAACCAGCCGAAATCGCTGGTCGGCTTCAAGGCCTCGATGTCGGACTGGGCCGCGCTCGACGTCACCGCCGCAGTGCACTGGATGCGCGAGCGGTACAACACTCTCCCGCTCGCCTATATCGGCCACTCCTTTGGCGGCCAGGCCCTTGGGCTAATCGCGAACAACACGGAGATTTCGCGCGCCGCGTTCGTGGCCTCGCAGGCCGCGACCTGGCGGCTGATGACGTCGCCGGAAAAATACCGCGTCTTTGCCTTCATGAATTTTGTCGGTGTGCCGCTCGTGCACGCGCTCGGTTACGCGCCGGGCTGGGCCGGCATCGGTGAGGATTTGCCCAAGGGCGTCTTCCTGCAATGGGCCGAGTGGGTCTCGAGCCCCCGTTATCTCTTCGATTCAAAGCTGCCGGCGCTGGAGAATTTCGCCAGGTTCAAGGGCGAGTTGCGCACACTCTGCTTTTCCGACGATCCCTGGGCGACGCGGCCCGCGGTCGAGCTGCTTGCGAGCGGATTCACCGCGATCAAGCCGGAGGTGCTCAACGTGAAGCCGTCCGACGTCGGCGCCAAGGCGATCGGCCATTTCGGCTTCTTCCGCCCCGACCACCGCGACACATTGTGGCGCGGCGTCGCGGAATGGATCCAGGGAGAGTAGACGGCGCTTACCGGAGGATCGTGGTCAGCGACGAGTAGCGCTTGTTCGGCTTGGCTTCGCCCGGCGCGAATTGCGCAAACGCCTCGCTGACGCGGACGGCTGGCGGCGTATCGCCGGCGAAACGAAACTCCTTTGGCCGCGGCGCGTAGAAGCTGGCGCTGTAATAGGCGTCGTCGAAGCGTGCCTCGCCGACCCCGAACACTGCGTCGCACGCGAACAGGAGCGCATAGACTCCCGCGACCGCGACGACGACCTCCCTGAGAACTGACATGCTGATGCCCCACCCTGTTGCAGGCAGGATGCACGCCGGTTCCAAAGCCGGAGTTTAAGGCCGCACAGTTCTTGTCCGCAGGGTTTGCCGCCGCTGAGCGGAATGCAGACAATTCTATCGATCTCGAAAAAGGAGCCCGCCTGCACGTGGGGGCAGGCGGGCTCCAGGCTTGGCCGCTCGGGAGGTATCAGACGGCCAGATTCATCCAGACAGCCTTGGGCTCGGTGAAATTGTCGAGCGCGGCGGTGCCATGCTCGCGGCCGAGGCCGGAGTCGCGCTCGCCGCCCCAGGGCAGCCGCACGTCGGTATAGCCATAGGTGTTCATCCAGACCGTGCCCGCGCGCGCCCGCTTGGCGAAGCGCTGCAGCTTGCCGATGTCGCGGCTCCACACGCCGGCGGCGAGGCTGTAGGCCGTGCCGTTGGCAATCCGCAAAGCGTCGGTCTCGTCCTTGAACTTGATGACGCTGACGACGGGCCCGAAGATCTCCTCCTGCGAGATCCGCATCTCGTGCGCGACATTCGCGAACACCGCGGGGCTGATGAAGTAGCCGCGGTCGCCGACCTTCTCGCCACCGGTGACGAGGGTCGCGCCCTCCTTCCTGCCGATCTCGACATAGTCGAGGACCGACTTCATCTGCTTCTCGGATATGACCGGACCGAGCGTCGTCTTGCGGTCGAGCGGGTCGCCGATCCTGAGCGACTTCGCGCGCGCCGCCAGTCGCTCGACGACCTCGTCATAGGCCTTCTCCTGCACGAGCACGCGCGAGCCGGCCGAGCAGACCTGGCCCGCATTGAAGAAGATGCCGGAAGCCGCAGCTTTCGATGCGGCTTCGAGATCGGCATCATCGAAAATGACGTTGGCCGACTTGCCGCCCAGCTCGAGCGAGACGCGCTTGAAGTTGCTTGCGGCGCCCTTCATGATTCCCCGCCCCACACCGGGAGAGCCGGTGAATGTGACCTTGTCGACGTCGGGGTGATTGACCAGCGCGTCGCCGACGACCCGGCCGGGGCCAGTAACGACGTTGAAGACGCCCGCCGGCAGGCCGGCTTCGAGCGCGAGCTCGGCGATGCGTAGCGCCGACAACGAGGTCAGCTCGGCCGGCTTCATCACGATGGTGCAGCCGCAGGCCAGCGCCGGCGCGAGCTTCCACATCCCGATCATCAGCGGGAAATTCCAGGGCACGATCGCCGCGACCACGCCGACCGGCTCGCGCACGGTGTAAGTCAGGGCATCATCGCGCACGGGCACGACGTCGCCGCTGATCTTGTCGGCCCAACCGGCGTAGTAGATCAGCGTGTCGACGGCGCCCGGAAAATCCTGCCGCGATGTCGCGGAGATCGGCTTGCCGGCGTCGATCGACTCGAGTTCGATGATCTCCTCGGCGTGAGCCTTGAGCAGGTCTGCCCAGCGCAGCAGGATCTGGCCGCGCTCGGACGCCCGCATCGTGCGCCAGGAGCCTTCGAAAGCCCGGCGCGCGGCGGCGACCGCATGCTCCACATCGGCCTCGTTGCCTTCGGCGATGACCTGACCGGTGGCCGGATTGAGCGACTTGAAGGTGCGACCGGAGCTGGCGGGGACGCGGCGGCCGTCGATCAGCAGATGCTGTGGGCGGGACATGAACTCGCTCGCAGGCGAATGCACAAAGTCATATGCAACAGACATCATATTTTCTCCAGTTCTGGTATACCAGATTAGGCGCCTAGGGGCGGGAGTAAATATGATATGAATTGCAAATGGACCATCATCATATGAAGTGCAGTTCATAAGGAAGACCGATGCTTCAGATCGAGATCGAGGCCGTCTGGCGGTTTCGCCGCGAGGGGAATCCGCGCACCGCCATCATCATGCTCGGCGTCCTCAACGAGATCAGGAGAACCGGGAAGATCACCAGCGCGGCCAGGGACGCGCATCTCTCCTATCGCCATGTCTGGAATCTGATCGAGCAATGGTCGGAGTTCTTCGGCACGCCGCTGGTCGAGACCCAGCGCGGCAAAGGCTCAAAGCTCACACCGTTCGGCGAGCGGCTGGTGTGGGCGGGCGAGCGCATGCAGGCCCGGCTCGGACCTCAGCTTGAAAATTTGGCGCAGGAGTTGGCAAGCGAGATCAAGCCATTCCTCGAGCAGCGCCCGTCGGTGATCCGCGTGCATGCCAGCCACGGCTTTGCGGTCGCAAAATTGCGCGAATTCCTCGACCGCGAGCCCGGCATCGGCGTCGATCTGCGCTATGTCAGCAACCAGCATTCGCTGGTCTCGCTGGCGCAGGGCGCCTGCGATCTCTCCGGCCTGCATCTGCCGCACGGCGCGCTGCGCGCCCAGGGCATCAAGGCTGCGCGCGAATGGCTCGATCCGCGCGAGGATCGCATCATCAGCTTCGTCACACGCGAAATGGGATTGATGGTCGCGCGCGGCAATCCGCTGCGCATCGCTTCGCTTGATGATCTCACCGGACCCAAAGTCCGCTTCGTCAACCGCGATCACGATTCCGGCACGCGGCTTCTGTTCGACCAACTGCTTGCGGCAAACGGTATCGACGAGAGCCGCATCAACGGCGCGCAGCAGATCGAATTCACCCACGCCGCGGTCGCAGCCTATGTCGCGAGCGGCATGGCTGACGCGAGTTTCGGCGTCGAAGCCGCGGCCCGGCATTTCGGCCTCGATTTCATCCGGCTCCTGACCGAGGATTATTTCTTCGTCTGCAAGCGCGCGTTCCTGGACACCGAGCCGATGCAGCGCATCCTGGAGATCATCCGCAGCGCCGATTTTCGCGCGGCCGTCGCGACACTACCCGGCTATGTGCCGTCGGACACGGGCACCGTCACCGGCGTGAAGGCGTTTCTGGAGATGCACGCCGTGCGATGATGCCGAAGGATGCCGTTGCCTTGTCCGCGCCGGTCAGATCGCCGGCTCGTCCTTCAGCGCCGACAGGACCCGCTCGCCTTGCGCGGTCAGCCGGTACGTCACCAGCGGACGGCTCGACGGCGGCTTTCGCGCGAGCTCGACGATGTAGCCGCGCACCATCAGGGCTTCGAAGCTGCCGTAATAGCCGAACATGCTGATCTGGTTCTGCCTGAGCAGCTTGAACTCGCGCAAGAGACGGATCTCGTTGCCCGAGAGCAGTGAGCGGCGCACGCGTTGAACGAACCGCGCGCGCTGCTCGAACCAGGCCTGGTCCGGCAGTTCGTGCGAGGCCGGTGCCGGGGCCCGTTCGCAGAGACGCGCGTCCTGCGCAATCTCAACCATCACCTGCGGCAGGCTCGGCATACTGCTGGTGACAACCGCGTCCTTCGCAACGTCGAGCAACGCGAGCGGCCAGCGCCGCTTGTTGTCCACCATAACAGGCGGTGGCACGACGCTGTCGCGCACCAGTTGCTCGAAGCGTCCGGCGGTCACGCCGACATAGGCGGCCGCGCGACGGCGATCGACCAGGCGCGTGTCCGGCGCGACCTCGCAAACAATGTTCTCGTCCACCCCGAATCCCCTGGCGCCTCGTTGCGCATGGCATGACGGTCTGGCGGGACCGGCAATCCGGCGGCGAACCTAGGTGGGAGGAGCGCGCTCGAAAAGCACAGAATTTCGCACATGTTGATGCCGTTTCAGCAACAGCTATAGTCCAGCCGGGGGTCCCATGCGCTTTCACTCACCGGCCATCCAGTACTTCCACGCCGTTCGCCGCACCGGTTCGATCCGGGCCGCGGCGCGCCTGCTGAACGTTGCCTCGTCGGCCGTAAGCCGCCAGATTCTCAAGCTTGAACAAGAGGTTGGGTCACCGTTGTTCGAGCGCAATGCGCGCGGCCTGACGCTGACGACGGTCGGCGAGATGTTGGCCCGGCACGTCATGAACGTGCTCCAGGACCTCGACCGCTTCCGCTCGGACGTCGCGTCCCTGTCCGGGACGTGGCACGGCACTGTCAGCATTGCCTGCATCGAGTCGCTCACGGAGTCGGTGCTGCCGGACCTGATAGCCGCCCATCGCGGCCGCGCCCGGCGCGTCAGCTTCACCACCGAGGTGAAGGGATCGTCGGATGTGCTGGAGGCCCTGAGCCGCGGCGAGGCTGACATCGGTATCGCCATGGCGCTTCGCCATCCGCCGGATCTGCGCCAGGTCGCCTTGAAGCGGTTTCGCCTCGGCGCGGTCGTGGCGTACGATCATCCCCTAGCGCGCGGCAAGACGGTCACGCTGACCCAATGTCTCGCCTTTCCAGTCATCCACGCGCTGCCGGAGCTATCGATCTACCATCTGCTCCAGCCGCTGATCGCGCAGCTGTCCGAGACGCCGGAGCCTGCCATCCAGGCCAACTCGATCGACCTGATGCGCGAGCTCGCCGCGCGCGGCGTCGGCGTCGCCTTCCAGACCCAGCTCGGCATCGACCGACTGTCGCGCGACAGCCGGCTCGTCTTCCTGCCGCTCGACAACGCCGGCAGTCCGGTGTGGTCAGATCTCGGCATCTACGTTCGCGCCGAGCGCACCCTGCCCGCCCACACGGAATCCTTCCTCCAGGAGCTGGTGCGCGAATTGGGCGAGCGCGAGCGGCGGGAAAACGCGGCCTATCCGCAGGTTGCGTGATGAAGCGTCGCAGTAGTCTTCCGGGATAGGGCCGATGGTCGACCATCTGATACCGTTTGTATTTTGCGGCTCATCCCTCATGCCAGGATTCCGAGATGCCGCTATGTCGGCTGAAGCCTTCGCGAATCCTCGGCATCGAGCGCTTCTCGAATTTCGCCGAGTTTCGCGCCAACGAGGTGCTCGGCCTCGGCATCAGCACGCCGCTCCGCCCGCGCGAATTCTCGCTGTCTCGCGCCATCCTGCCGCTCCAGGATGGGCTGTTCGTGCTCCAGCGCTCCTTTGCACGGCGGTTTGAGGCCGAGATCGGCACGGACAATGGTGTCGGCCTCGTTGTCCCCCTCGCGTTTCACTCCACCTCCAACGGCCGCGAGGTCGACAATTCCACGATTGCCATGATGCGCGGCAAAGCGCCCGTAGATGCGATCGAGCATCATCCCAACACTTACCTGATGCTGCGCTTCAACTCGGACATGCGTCATCGCGGCTGGACGGATTTCGACACGGGCCTCGCATATGTTCGCGCGCAGGACCATCCGATGGCGCGCCTGCGCACCGCTATCCTGGAGATGTTCCCGCTCGCCTCGGCGTGCAACGATCCCCGGCAATTCGAGGCGCTCAACCGACCCATCCAGGAGACGCTGCTCGCCTGCCTCGACGATGCGCTCGCGCCGGCAGGCGGGCTGACCGCGCGACGCGGATCGTTCGCCAAGCACCGCAAGCTGATCGCGCGCCTCGACGAAATGGTCATGTGGTCCGGCAGCAAGGCACTCTACAGTGACGACCTCGCCTCTGCGCTCGGCGTATCGGTGCGTACGCTCCAGACGGCCGCGCACGCAGTGCACGGCGTGAGCCTGCACCATTATCTGCGCCTCAAGCGGCTGTGGTCCGCCCGCATCCAGCTCATGGTCGGAGGCGGCGGCATGAGCGTCAAGGCCGCAGCGCTCGGCAACGGCTTCTGGCATCTTGGTGAGTTCTCGCGCGGCTACAGATTGGCGTTCGGCGAGACGCCCTCCGAGACGCTGGCGCGGAGCCGACGTCCCTGAGCGCAGCCTTCGGTCTTTGAGCGGCCGTGTGTCACGCTCAGCCGTGGCCGGCTCCCTTGCGCTGGCCGCTATCGCCGAGGCGGTCGACCCAGGCGATGCCGATCGCGGAGATGATGAAGGTCAAGTGGATCAGCACCTGCCACATCACGCCGCTCTCGGTGAAATTACTCCGCGTCGTGCCGAGATTACCTGCCTCGATGAAGGTCCTGAGCAGAGAGATCGAGGAGATGCCGATGATCGCCATCGCAAGCTTGATCTTGAGCACGCTGGCGTTGACGTGGCTGAGCCATTCGGGCTCGTCCGGATGACCGCTGAGGTTCAGGCGCGAGACGAAGGTCTCGTAACCGCCGACGATCACCATCACCAGCAGGTTCGAGATCATCACGACGTCGATCAGCCCGAGCACGACCAGCATGATCTGCTGCTCGCTGGCGTCGAACGAGTGGACGACCAGATGCCAGAGCTCCTTCAGAAACAGCAGCACATAGACGGCCTGCGCGACGATCAGGCCGACATAAAGCGGGACCTGCAGCCAGCGCGAGCCAAAGATGAGTTGGGCAAACGCGCCGATTTGCGGCGCCGGCACGGAAGCCGCCGAAGGTGCTTTGGGTTCGGACGTCATTGATCACTCCGGATGATGGACAGGCACGTTGCCTCAGAGACTCGCGATCACAGGCGCGAGCTCGAGCGACCCGCGATAGATCATCTCGAAGGCGACGTAAACGATGATGGCGAGGCCGACATAGCCGATCCAGCGCTGCTTCTGGAGCACGCGGCCGAGCAAATCGGCGGCGACGCCCATCAGCGCGACCGACAATAACAGGCCGAAGGCGAGGATGTAGGGATGCTCGCGCGCAGCGCCCGCGACCGCGAGCACGTTGTCGAGCGACATCGAGACGTCGGCGGCGACGATCTGCACGGCCGCCTGCCGGAAGGTCTTTTGGGAGGCAGGCGCGGCGCGGCTGCCGCCATGGCTGAACGCGAGCTCGTTCGCGTGCGCGGACTGCTCGCGCAGCTCCCGCCACATCTTCCAGCAGACCCAGAGCAGCAGCACGCCGCCGGCGAGCAACAGCCCGATCACTTGCAGAAGCTGGGTCGCGACGCCGGCAAAGACGATGCGCAAGACGGTGGCGGCTATGATGCCGACGACGATGGCGCGCCGGCGCTGCTCGGCCGGCAGGCCGGCTGCGGCAAGGCCGATGACGACGGCATTGTCGCCGGCGAGCACGAGGTCGATCAGGACGACCTGAAGCAGCGCGGTCAGCGCTTCGGTGGTGATGAATTCAGTCATGATTGGTCATTTTTCGGTGCGGCAGGATCGAGCCATTGCGGCTTCTTCCGCTCGACCCAATCCAAAACCTTGCCGCGCGAGGATCGCAGTGCGGGAACGTCTTCTGCGAGCAAAGCGAGGCCGAGCGGGAGCATCCAGATTCCGAGCACTGGCAGGAACGAGAGCACGCCGCCGACAATAAGCAGCGCGCCCGAGGGGATTCTCACCCAGCGGCTGGACGGCTTGAGCAGATAGGTGACGGTGTCACCCATGCGTGGCGGGAGGCGACGGACGAGCTTGTCGAGGCGCGGGTCGCCGCCGGCCATCTGGCCGGTAGCACCCGCAGTCCCTGTCTTATCTTCGTCCGAAACTACGCTCATGCTTACTCCTCGGCGGCGATGCGTTGTTCGGCCCGCACTGCACCCGGCGCCACCTGCTTTGCGCGCGGCAGCACCAGCGTCAGCAGGCGCAACAGCTTGATCGCCTGCACTTCGTGGGGATGCACGTCCTCGTCGGCGGCCGCGACGCGCTCCGACAGTTCCATCAAATGAGCCGACAGCGGCAGGTCCGAAACCGGACGCAAATTCTCGATCACCACATTGGCGAAATCCGGCTCCTCGAGTCGTTCGGCAAGCTCGTCGAACATGGCGTAGAGCCGGTCCTCCGATATGTGCGGTGCGAGCTTGCGATCCCGGATGAAACGGACGACCTCGTCGCGTTCGACCGGCGAAACTTGGCGGTCGGCAACCGCAACCAGCGCGCCGACGATCACCAGCGCCACCGCAGCCTGCTCGTTCAGGCTGGACGGCTCGGTGATCTCGATTTCGATCGGATTGGAATGCTTGGCGTCGGACATCGTTGCTCCCTTATCTTGCGAAATGACCGCACGGAGCTGCGATGGGGACGATTGGGTCGGAGAGACTCTCAAGAAGGCCCGACGATCGGCCGATCCATCGCATTCGCGCGGGACAGGTCATCCGACATCACGAGGTTTGCCGACAGCGTCGGCGTCCTCGCCAGAGGGGCCCGGATTCTTGTTCCTTCCACACATAAAGATGGGACTGTCGGAATCAAGGCGACGCGACTGCGACCAGCCGCCGCATCGGGTTCCGTGTGTTACTCCACCCGCTCGACAAGATGCGCCCGCGAGGGCGAGGGCTCGAACCTGTCGCCGAAATACTGCGTCTCGTGCGCCACCAGGCCGTCGCGGAATTCCATGATGCTCACCACGTAAGACGGCACCCCGTCATAGGTCAGCACGAATTCGCTCACCCAGAGATCGTTGCCGCCGACGATTCGCCGAACCGTGAAGCGCTTCTTGTTCGGTTGCACGAACCGGCTCTGCTGGATGTTGCTGCGACCGCGGATGCGCTCGCCGGATTGCGGATAGTCGAGCACCGCGTCCCCGCGATAGATGTCGTGCTCGGCCTCGAAATCGTTCGCATCCGAAGCGTCCCAATGCCGCTGGAGCGCGGCCAGCTTGCCCTGATCATCCATCGTGGCCTCCCGTTGTCCCGATTGCGTTGGCGTTACGGCATCTCAGATTGGCCTCAGGGCCGCCGGTGGCAAGGCTTGCTCGCAACCTCTAACAACGACTAACGAGCCAAAAACGCCCTCTTGCTGCAAGGATGACGGCAGAACCGCGCAGCCAGATCGGGAACAATGGCACGTCTGCTTTCAATCAATGTCGGCCTGCCGCGCGACGTCGCCTGGCAGGGTCGGACCGTCCACACCGGCATCTGGAAGGCGCAGGTCACAGGCCCGCGCAGGGTGCGCCGGCTCAACATCGATGGCGACGGCCAGGGCGATACGGCCGGTCATGGCGGCGAACATCGTGCCGTATTCGTCTATCAGGACGAATCCTATCGGTACTGGCAGGAGCATCTCGGTCGATCGAACCTCGTTCATGGCCAGTTCGGCGAGAACTTTACGGTCGAGGGCCTCGCCGACACCAACGTATGCATCGGAGACCGCTACAGGATCGGCTCTGCCCTGTTCGAAGTGACGCAGCCGCGCGTCACCTGCTACCGGCTCGGCATTCGGATGGACGAGCCGGACATGGCCGCGCTGCTGGTCAGGCACGGGCGGCCCGGATTCTATTTCCGTGTGCTCGAGGAAGGCGACGTCGAAGCCGGTGACGAGATCAAACAGATCGCTGTGGGACCCGAGCGCATGAGCGTGTTCGAGGTCAATGCGCTGCTTTACCTGCCGCCTCATCCGCGCGAACGCCTGGAGCGCGCGCTGCGGATTCCCGCGCTGAGCCGCGGGTGGCAGCGTTCATTCGCGGCGCTGCTCGAGCAGCAGAAGGACAACAAGATCGCGGGAAACGCCGGACTTGGGCCGGCGGCGAGCCCTCCTACGGCCTGGCGCGGATTCCGCTCATTTCGCGTGGCGCGCAAGATCGCCGAAAGCGGCAACGTGACGTCGCTGATCCTCGAACCCGCCGACGGACATCCCGTGGCGGCCGCCCTGCCCGGTCAATTCGTCGTCATCAGGCTCGAACCTTCCGCTGCGCAGGCGATGACGCGCAGCTATTCGCTCTCGAGCGGCGCCGATGCCGCGTCCTATCGCATCAGCGTCAAGCGCGAAGCGCACGGCGCCGCCAGCCGCTACATCGCCGACGAGCTGGTGGACGGCGCTGCCGTGCAGCTCGGTGCGCCACGCGGCAGTTTCACGCTCCGGCAAGATGCGCGCCCCGTCGTCCTGCTGAGCGCCGGCATCGGCGTCACCCCGGTACTCGCAATGCTCCACGCCCTCGCCGCCGAAGGGACGACGCGGGACGTGTGGTGGCTGCACGGCACCCGCAACGGCCGCGAACATGCATTCGCCGCCGAGGCGCGCGAGTTGCTAGGTGGGCTCTCTCGTCACCATAGCCACGTCTGCTACAGCGCGCCTGACCCGGACGATCGTCTCAATGTGGCGTTCGATACAGCCGGACATCTCGACGGACGCCTGCTCCAGACCCTGAGCGTGCCGCGTGACGGCGATTTCTATCTTTGCGGACCGGCAGCTTTCATGAGCGATCTGAAAGCTGGCCTCGCAACGCTGGGCATCGCACCGGATCGCATCCACACCGAATTGTTCGGCGCCGGACCATCCTTGACGCCCGGCATAGCGTCCTCCCCGCAGAAGCGAGCGCACTCGCCGGTTGGCGCTCCTGGCTCCGGCCCGATGGTTTCGTTCGCCCGCAGCGGCCTCAACGTGTGCTGGGGACCGGCCTACGCCAGCCTGCTGGAATTGGCCGAAGCTTGCGACGTCCCCGTGCGCTGGTCGTGCCGGACCGGCGTCTGCCATAATTGCGAGAGCGGATTGATCGCGGGGACGGTCGACTATGCGCCGGATCCGCTCGATCCGCCGGCGGACGGCAATGTCCTGATCTGCTGCTCACGGCCCCGAAACGACGTCGTGATTGATCTGTAAAACTGGGAGAGCGTAATGCGACCTGACATGATACCGGGAGTAACTTTCCCTGATTACGAGCTCAGCGACCACACCGGCAAACATCGAAAGCTCTCCGAGCTGCAGGCGGGCGATCCGATGGTGCTCGTGCTCGGCCGCGGTGGATTTTGTCCCAAGGATCGCCGCCAGGCCGAAGGCTTGCTGCAACTCCATCGCGAAATGGAGGTGGGCTATTGCCGGATGGTCACGATCACGACCGACAATATCACCCAGACCAGTGAATATCGCAGCGGCGTCGGAGCGCACTGGCCCTTCCTCTCGGATTCGCGGCGCCTCGTTCAGAAAGATCTCGACATCGCCGAATACACCGACCCCGTCCATAATCCGATGATTCCGCACGTGGTCGTGCTCGAGCCCGGCCTTGTCATTCACAAGATCTATAACGGCTACTGGTTCTTCGGCCGTCCAACCGTCGAAGAACTCCGCCAGGACCTCAGGGCAGTCGGCATGAAGTGCCGGCCGGATTGGGACATCGCGGCGCCCGGCCTCAGGGCACTGTGGGACCAGGGCCGCAAGGAGCATTTTCATCCCTACGGCAAGGCTTACGTCGAAACTCTCGGCGAACGGGATTAGAACCACATTCCGACATCGTCCGCTCGGGCGAATGCCGGCTTGGAATGTGGATGATCCAGATGAAGACCAATCCTGCTCTCCGTGCCGACCGCATGGGCGCGCGCCAGATCTACGAGGCCTTGAGAGATCAGATCCTGGCGCGGGTGTACGGGATCGACGGGTTGCTGCCGTCCTCGCGCGCGCTGGCCGGCGAAATGGGCGTGGCACGCTCGACCGTCACGATCGCCTACGAACAGCTCGCCGCGGAGGGCTTCATCGAGACACGCCATGGCGCGCGGCCGCGGGTGGCCCGCGCCGTCGTCGAGCGGGGACACGCGCGCGTAGTGTCGCGAGCGTCGGCGCGGAAGGTGCGGCTGTCGGCCTTCGGGGACCGGTTGCTTCAAGACCCGCCGCGCTGGACCGAGCCGCCGCGCGGGCTCGTCGCCAACTTCCGCTATGGCGAGCTCGCACCGTCGGATTTCCCGGTACTGGCCTGGAAGAAGGCCGTGACTGCCGCGATGGCGCGCAAGCCCGAGCGGCTGGCCTATGACGATCCCTGCGGCGCGCTGCGGCTGCGGACCGCACTCCAAGGCTATCTCTGGCGGTCGCGCAGCGTCCGCTGCGAGGTCGATCAGATCGTCGTCGTCAATGGCTCGCAGCAGGGCCTCGACATCTGCGCGCGCCTGCTGCTCGACGCCGGCGACCGCTTCGTGATGGAGGATCCCGGCTACCAAATGGCGCGGCACACCTTTGCGGCGACGGGCGCCGAGACGATCCCGATCCCGGTCGACGCGGATGGACTGGAGACCACGCGGCTCGACGGCGTTGAAGCCCGCCTCGCCTATGTCACGCCGTCGCACCAATATCCGCTCGGCGGCGTCATGCCGATCGGACGCCGGCACCAATTGCTCGCCTGGGCCAGGGCAAACGACGCCTACGTGATCGAGGATGATTACGACAGCGAGTATCGCTACGACACCAAGCCGATCCCGCCCCTGCACGCGCTGGCAGGCGGCGGCAATGTGATCTATCTCGGCACCGTCTCCAAGACGCTCTCGCCGACCTTGCGGATCGGCTATCTTGTTGTGCCCGCCGCCCTGCGATCCCTGTTCGCCGCGGCCAAGCAGATCATGGACCGGCACACGCCGCTGATCGAACAGGATGCCCTCGCGTCGATGCTTGAAAGCGGCGCCTATGACGGCCACATCAGGCGCGTGCGCCGGCGCAACGCCGAACGCCAGCGCACGCTGCTCGACGCGCTTCGCCGCCGGTTCGGGGATCGCGTCCGGATCGAGGGCACTGCCGCCGGCCTGCACATCGTGGCGTGGTTCGATAATCTGCCGCAGAAGCGAGAGGACGCGTTGATCAAGGCGGCCCATGCCAAGGGCGTCGGCATCTATCCCGTCTCGGCACTGTTCGTCGGACCTCGCCGACCGCGGAAGACAATCGGCCTCGTCATGGGCTATTCGGCACTGGAGGTGTCACAGATCGAGCGCGGCTGCAGGCTTCTTGCACAGGCCGTCGCCGAACTGGACTGATCAAATAGACGATAACTGGCAGTTTCTTACAGGCCAGATTCCGGCTATCTCCAGACCGACATCGGAGATAGACCATGTACATCCCTCCCGCCTTCAAGGACGACATCGAGAGCATCCGGGCGACCATTCACGGCGCGCGCCTCGCCAGTCTGGTCACGGCCACCAGCGAAGGCCCCGTCGCCACGCCGCTGCCGCTCTTTCTCGACGAGGGCGAAGGCGAGCATGGCGTGCTGTACGGACATGTGGCGAAAGCCAATCCGCAATGGAAACTGCCGCCGATCGGAGAGGCGCTGGCGATCTTTGGCGGTCCCGACGCCTATGTGACGCCGTCGTGGTATGCGACCAAGCAGGAAACCGAAAAGGTCGTGCCGACCTGGAACTACGTCGCCGTGCATGCCTACGGCCCGGTCGAATTCTTTCAAGACCCCGAGCGCCTGCTCGACGTCGTGACGCGGCTCACGAACAGGCATGAAGGATCGCGTGCCAAGCCTTGGGCCGTTACGGATGCCCCTGCCGATTTTATCGCCGCGCAGTTGCGCGGAATCGTCGGCGTGCGCATTCCCGTCGTGCGGTTCGAAGGCAAGCGCAAGATGAGCCAGAACCGTCCCGAGGCCGACCGCGTCGGCGTCGCACAAGGTCTCGCAGCGAGCGAGAACGCGGGTGATCGCGAAGTTGCGCAATTGATTCCGGTTCCGGTGTAGTGGCCACCTGGTTCCCGACACTCGCTGTCGGGAACCATCGTCCTGTCAGGTTCGTTGATACATTTCAGCAAGCATCTCCTGACAGGATTCCCATGTGTCGCTGGATCGCATACCGGGGCGAGACCACGTCTTTCGAACCCTACGTCACCGAGCCCGAGCATTCGCTGATCGCGCAAAGCATCCGCTCGCTCCAGTCGACCGCCGGCTCGAATGGCGACGGCTTTGGTCTCGGCTGGTACGGCGAGCATCCGGAGCCTGGTCTTTATCGTGAAACACGCCCGGCCTGGTCGGACGAGAATCTCCGCTACCTCTGCCGCCATTTGCGCTCGCATCTGTTCTTCGCTCATGTGCGCGCCGCCACCGGCACGGCAGTGACGCGGCAGAACTGCCATCCCTTTGCCTGCGGCCAGTGGATGTTCATGCACAACGGCTTCGTCGGCAGCTGGAATCGCCTGCGGCGCAAGGTCGAGGCGCTGATCCCCGATGCCTACTACCCCTCGCGGACAGGCACGACCGATTCGGAAGCCGTGTTTCTCGCCATGATGGGCGCGGGACTCGATGCCGATCCACTCGGCGCTACGCATCGCGTGCTGCGATCCCTCGTCGGCCTCGTCAACGAAGGCGAGCTTCGTGAGCGGCTGCGCTTCACCAGCGCCATCGCCAACGGCCGGGATCTCTATGCCTTCCGGGTCGCCGTCAACGATGCCGCCAACACGCTGTATTTCCGCGAGGCCGGCGGCCAGGTCATCGTGGTTTCCGAGCCGTTCGACAAGGAAACGGACTGGACGGAAGTGCCCCCGAATCACGCGCTGGTCGCACGTGCGTCCGAAAGCGCGAAAATTGTTCCGTTCGACCTTGCAATTTCCGGTGGGGCCGACGCGGAACCCGCCCCTGTCAGAAGGATTATCGCCCGCAGGTAAATACCTTGGCCGGGTGGCACAATGACATTTGCATCAGACGTTTTGAAACTGCTGCGGCTCGATTCCTCGGAAGACAAGCAGCACCTCGTCATTCGCTCCGCCGGCGGACGCGGCAAGGCCGCGGAATATTCGTTCGGCATCGAGGAGGAATACTTCCTCGCCGATCGGCGCAGCCTTGAGGTCGCGATCCAGACCCCGAATGAGCTTTTCGAATCTGCGAACTGGTCCACCGGCGGCCAAGCGATGCGGGAGATGTTGCAGTCGCAGCTCGAGGTCGCCACCAACGTTCATGTCGACGTCGCCGACGCGCGCGAAGAGCTTCGCTTCCTGCGTCGCGAAGTCGCAAACGTCGCGGCACAATACGGTTTCGTGATCATGGCCTGCGGCACGCATCCGACCGCGGTCTGGCGCATGTCGCAGCCGAGCCCGAAGCCGCGCTACGAGGAGATGATCGAGGATCTGCGCAGCATCGGCCACCGCAACCTAATGTGCGGCATGCATGTGCACGTCCAGTTGCCAGATCCCGAGAAGCGCATGGCAGTGATGCGAGCGATGCTGCCGCATCTGCCGTTGTTCATCGCCCTGTCGGCCTCCTCGCCGTTCTGGAATTCACACAAGACCGGGCTGAAGGGCTACCGGCTCGCCGCCTATTCCGAGCTGCCGCGCACCGGCCTGCCAGAATTGTTCGAGAGCAGGCAGGATTACGACGAATATGTCGGCGCGTTGCAGCGCTCCGGCGTGATCCCCGATGAAAGCCACATCTGGTGGGCCATGCGCCCCTCCATGAAGCACCCGACGCTCGAGCTGCGTGCGCCCGATACCTGCACCTTCGTCGACGACGCCGTTGCCATTGCCTCGCTCTATCGCTGCCTGACCCGCTATCTCTACCTGCGGCCTCATCTGTCGAAAGAGGTCACCGCGGTGGAACGCGCGATCGCGGTGGAGAACAAATGGCGCGCCCAGCGCTACGGCACCGATTGCATCTTTGCCTCCAAGGACGGGCCGGTCGAGATCTCCGAGCTGCTCTCCCGCGTGATCGAGGACATCGCCGAAGACGCCGCCGCGCTGAACTGCGCCGCCGAGGTCGAACACTGTCGTACCATCGTCGAACGTGGCAGCTCGGCTGAATTCCAGCTTCGCGCCTTCCGCGACAATGCGGAGGACATCGCCGCGGTGTCGCGCTGGATCGCAGACGCGACGATCTCGGGGACGAGCACCCCGGCCGCAGGCGTTCCCGCGCCCTCATAGCGCCCGCGCAAGCTTCGGGAGCAACGATGTCGCTCCTGAATCCGGAAAGTCGCGGAGAGAACCATGAATCGCGTCAAATGTTGCGCCGGCTGTGGCCATGGCCTCATTCCGATGCTCTCGGCCAAAGGTCGCGCGGAGCTCAGCTGCCTGTGGTGCGAGCTCATCGAGGCGCGTGCAGTGGACATGGCGAAATGGGCTGACAGCCCGTACGGCAAGCCCGAGCAGACCCTCCGTCGATCTTTCGAATGAACGGCTTCAGACATCCGGCCGCCGACTTCCTCTGATCGGCGCAGCTGCACGTCCGCGCCAGGATGCCGACAAATTAGACAAGACACGTTTCGTGGCCAGGTTTGCAGACCGGGCGAACATGGCCATGCAGGCTGGCGAAGCGTGTCAGCTAACCTCAGGTGCAACCTCGATTTTTCCTCGCGTGGCGGCGAGTCGCCAAACCTTGCGTGCCGCACAGCACCTCGACTGGCCCAAAATTCGCAAGGCAGCATCAGTCCTGATCGCCTGCTCTCCCGATTGGAGCGGCAAGAAGCGTGCGCCGAGAGAGGGCGAGCGGTCTAGAATCGGAGAATGCCATGAACGTGCATGCCGCCGGCGATCTCAAAATCACCGGCCTCACCCGTCCGGACGGCGCGCCGCTTCGCCTCAACGATCAGGAGTTCGTGGCGATCGATCGCGACCGGAATGCGAAGTTCGAGGCAACGTACCGGCCGCAGGCCCTCTACAATCGCGCCAACGAGGGCTTTCACGCCAACAACGAAACCTTCCTGCTGCACGAGGTCGCGACCAATCTGCCGATCTACCTGCCCGACACCGGCCCGACCGACTTCCATCTTCATCTGCCGCCGGGCGGCTTTCAGCTCGTGCTGGTCACCTCGGGCGCGTTCACCTTCGACTATGACGGGCGCTTCTACAATGTTGGCCCCGGCGCGGTGATGCTGCAAAGCGCGATCGTACACCGCCAGCTGTTCTACACCTGGTCGGGACTGTCGACCGAAGAGAATTTGAAGACGCCGCAGACGGTGGTGCCGGATCCGATCTCGATGGGCTATTCGGGCAAATTCCTCGAAGCCTTCATCACCGACCCGACGACGTTTCCAAACCCAACCATCGTTGGTCCCGACCAGATCAACGAGGCCGAGACGCCGCGTGTGGCCTGGAGCCACTCTCTGCACGATCGCCCGGTGGATGCAGGCTTCTGGCTTCAAGACCCCTTGGCGCTCGATGCGCTGTTCAAGCCGCTCACCGACAGCCCGATCAAATCGGCCATGCCGGTTTACGTGCGCGATATCGGAATCGAAGTCCCGAGCGGACATCTCGTCACCGGCCACATCATCGCAACCGATCCGCGCGGCCAATCGCTCTTGCCCAAGAGCACGTCGGCGGCAGCGGACACCACATGTTTCGCCAAGGGCGAGGTCGTGATCTACCGCGTGATCCGCGGCACGGCCGAATTCAGGAACAAGACTGGCGAGAGCTTTGAGCTCACGGCCGGCGACGTGGTGACGGCAGGCAAGAACGCCACAAGCCTCGTCGGTGTCGGTGAGAACACGCAGGTCCTTCGGCTCGGCCTTCTCAAAGGCATGAACGACCTCCGCAGCTGGACGCCGACGCAACGCGACGAGATCGACGGCCTCGCCGGTCAGATCATCACGCAGAAGGACATCCGTCCCCTGCGCACCGAGGGCAAGCCGGTCGGGTACCTCTACGGCTGAGCGGAGTTACTCCGCCGCCTGGCGGACGTGGCGTGCGGTCGGTGTGCGCATGGTGACGAGCTCTTCGGACGCGGTCGGATGCAACGCGATCGTCGCATCGAAATCGGCCTTGGTCGCCTTCATCTTCACTGCAATCGCGACCGCCTGCGTGATCTCAGCCGCGGCATCGCCGACGATGTGACAGCCGAGCACGCGGTCGGTTGAACCGTCGACGACGAGCTTCATCAGCACGCGGGTATCGCGGCCCGACATCGTCGCCTTGATGGGGCGGAACGTGGTCTTGTAAATGTCGACATGGCTGAATTGCGCGCGCGCCTCGGTCTCGGTGAGGCCGACGGTGCCGACCTCCGGCTGCGAGAACACGGCGGTCGGGATGTTGGCGTGATCCACCTGCACCTCGCGCTTGCCGAACACGGTGTCGGCGAACGCGTGGCCCTCGCGGATCGCGACCGGCGTCAGGTTGAAGCGATGAGTGACGTCGCCGATCGCATAGATGCTGTCGACCGAGCTCTTCGAGAAATGGTCGACCGCGATGCCGCCGTTCCGCGGGTTGATGGCGACGCCGGCCTTCTCCAGGCCGAGATTGGCGACGGCGGGATGGCGGCCGATCGCGAACATCACCTGGTCGGAGGCGAGGCTCGATCCGTTAGACAGATGCGTGGTGAATTCCTCGCCATGGCGATCGACCTTCGCCACCGTGCAGCCGGTGAGGATGGTGATGCCCTGCTTCTCCATCTCGGCGCGGACGTGGCCGCGAACGTCCTCATCGAAGCCGCGAAGAATGTTGTCGCCGCGATAGATGACTGTGACGTCGGAGCCGAAGCCGGCGAAGATGCCGGCGAATTCCAGCGCAATGTAGCCGCCGCCCTGGATCACGATCCGCTTCGGCAGCTTGGTCAGGTGAAACGCCTCGTTGGAGGAGATCACGTGCTCGATGCCGGGAATCGGAGCGCCGTGATTGGGCGCGCCGCCGGTGGCGATCAAAATGTATTTTGCGGTGATCTTCTTGTCGTTCTCGAGCAGGCGGACAGTGTGCTTGTCCTCGATCACCGCGCGGCTCTTGACGATTTGCGCGCCCGACTTCTCGACATTGGCGGTATAAGCCGCCTCCAGACGCGCGATCTCCTTGTCCTTGTTGGCGATCAGCGTAGGCCAGTCGAAGGTCGCAGGCGGAACGGTCCAGCCAAAACCGGCGGCGTCCTCGATCTCATGGCGGAAATGCGAGCCAATGACGAACAGCTTCTTCGGCACGCAGCCGCGGATCACGCAGGTCCCGCCCATGCGGTACTCTTCCGCGATCATCACGCGGGCGCCGTAACCAGCCGCGATGCGGGCGGCACGCACGCCGCCCGAACCGCCACCGATGACAAAGAGGTCGACGTCGAATTCAGCCATTGTCCACTCCGACCTCTTCAGAACATGATCCGGATTCTGATCAGATAGGGACTGTCAGATTTCCTTGCCACGCTTGCGCATCTCGGCGCGGAAGTTGCCCATCACGGTCTCGGAGAAGTTCTGGGCCCAGGAGTTCATGAAGGCCATGCTCAGCCCGATGGCGCGCGGCTCGGCCTCGATCAGCTTCTTGCCCAGCGGCGACTTGTAGAAAGTGACGAGATCCTTCAGCTCCTGCTCGGTGAACTCGCTGGCATAGACCTGCGCCATGCCATCGCCGATTTCGCTTTCGCGGCCCTTGAGCTGCTGGGCTACGATCTGGGCGACCTCGGTGAGGTCCTTCTGGTAGTTGAGGTTCTGCTGGATCAGCGCGATCTTGGTCTTATCGACCAGGCCGGGCACGGCGTTGGCGTACATCGCACTGGCGTTCTTGATCGTCAGGATCTCCTTGGCCGCCGCCACGGCGGCCGGCGACGATTTCGGCGCCGCTGCCTGCTGGGCCCCGGCCGGGGCGACCGAGAGGGCCAGTCCCACAGCGAGGGTCACGACCGGCAACAATTTCAAAACGCTCTTCATTCCTAGTCTCCTTTCGGCTTTCGCCGTTCAATCACGCGAATTCCCTCGCCACCGGCCAAAACAGCCGAACTGGCCAAGCCAATGAACAAACCATGCTCGACGACGCCGGGGATCGCGCTCAACGCCGTGGCGAGGCGGGCGGGATCCTCAATCTTTTCGAGCTGGGCATCGACGATCCAGTGGCCGCCATCGGTGACGAAAACGTGGCCGTCCTTGCCCTTGCGGACCGCCATCTGCCCGGAAACGCCGCATTCCGCAAACGCCTTCTCGATCGCGCGTCGCGTTGCGCCGAGCCCGAACGGAATGACTTCGATCGGTAGCGGAAAGCGGCCGAGTGTCGGCACCCATTTGGTGTCGTCGGCAATCACGATCATGCGATCCGAGGCGGCCGCCACGATCTTCTCGCGCAACAGCGCGCCGCCGCCGCCCTTGATCAGATTGAGTTCTGTGTCGATCTCGTCGGCGCCGTCGACGGTGATGTCGAGATGGTCGATCTCGTCCAGCGTGGTCAGCGGCACGCCGCAGCGAATTGCATCGAGGCGCGTCGCCTCGGAGGTCGGCACGCCGATCACTTTCAGTCCGGTGCGGACCCGCTCGCCGAGCAGCTCGACGAAATGTTTTGCGGTCGAGCCGGTGCCGAGCCCGAGCTGCATGCCGTCTCGGACGTCCTCGAGGGCGCGCGCCGCAGCCTGCCGCTTCAACTGGTCCATGTTCACGTTTGCGCCGTCCCTGAATTACGAGAGTGCTGCCCGATAGGCTTGCGGCGGCCTGTGTAGCCTCGTTTTCCCTCGGAGAACAGGGTCTGGGGGAACAGGCCTCCGGGCCCACCTTATAAGGTGATCTTATGGCTTCGGCCCTTGCGCGGGCGGGGCCGGGCCGGTAGCGCTGGGCCATGATCCCCTCCCACACCATCGTCTTCGATCTCGACGGCACGCTTGTGGATACGGCGCCCGACCTGATCACCGCGCTCAATTACGTGCTCGACCGCGAAGGGCTGCCGCCCGTGCCGATGGCCTCGGCCCGCAACATGATCGGCGCCGGCGCCCGCAAGCTGATCGAGCGGGGGCTGGAAGCCGAGGGCCGCAGCGTCACGGTTGCCGACATGGACCGGATGACGGCCGATTTCATCGCCTATTACGCCGACAATATCGCCGTCGAATCCCGGCCCTTCGAGGGGCTGGAGGCCGCGCTCGACCATTTTGCGGCCCAGGGCCATCGCCTCGCCGTCTGCACCAACAAGCTGGAATGGCTGTCGAAGCGCCTGCTGGACCAGCTCGACCTGAGCCGGCGCTTCGCGGCGATCTGCGGCGCTGACACTTTTGGCGTGCAGAAGCCCGATCCGACCATTTTCCGGGAAACGGTGGCGCGGGCCGGCGGGGAGGTCAAAGCAAGCATCATGGTCGGCGATGCCGGACCCGATGTCGGCGTGGCCCGGCGCGCCGGAGTTCCCGTGATCGGGGTCAGCTTCGGCTATACGGACGTGCCGATCGCCGAGCTGAAGCCGGACCGGCTGATCCATCACATGCGCGACCTTCCGGCCGCCGCCAGCAGCCTGATGACTGCGCAGGAAGCTCTCAAGTAGCTGAGATATCTTGATTATTTCGCAGAATCCCGCGTTAACCATCTACTAACTATGCGCGGCCGGCCGGTTGCTTGGTTCGAACGACGCTCCTAACTTCGCCCGGGGATGTGGCGGTTCGTCGCACTAGGTGGATGTCATGCGTCGTGTCATCTCGTTTGCGTTAGCTGGAGTAAGCGTCATCGGGGCAACAAGTCTTGCCGGCTGCTCCTCAATGTCTTCGACTTCCTGGGACATGTTCAAATCGGCCCCGCCGACCGTTCAGGTCCGGCTCGAATCCAATCCCCCGGGCGCTGACGCCACGACCTCACTGGGTGCAGGCTGCAAGACCCCCTGCTCCGTGTCGGTTCCCGCCCCCGAGGTCCCCTTCACGGTCGCTTTCGCGCTGCCGAAATACCAGCCGGTGAGCGTGCCGGTGAATGTCATCAGGAATCCCGGCGACTTCACCACCCCCACCTCGGTCACCACCGACCCCAACCCGATTTTCGCGGAGCTCCAGCCGGCCGTTCCGCCGAAACCGGTCCGCAAGCCGCACCGGCCGAAGAGGCCGAAACCGGTGGCGCCCGCCGCTGCCCCGGCTGCTGCCGCACCGGCCGCGGGCTCGCCGTTCCCCGATCCGAACACCGGCAATCGCTGACCTCCGTCATCCCCCCAATTGTCTCTGACGCGTTCGATGCTTAGATTGCTTCCAGGACGCCGCTGAAGCAAAACTGCTCGCGTTGCCGCAAGTGACAAGGCATTTGGTATGAACGGACTTTCCGCGAGCCCCCGCGCCGCGCTGTCGAGCGCGATGACCGATCCGTTCGGACGGACCATCTCGTATTTGCGCGTCTCCGTCACCGACCGCTGCGACCTGCGCTGCTTCTACTGCATGTCGGAAGACATGACGTTCCTGCCCAAGGCGGACCTGCTGACGCTGGAGGAACTCGACCGGCTCTGCTCGGCCTTCATCGCCAAGGGCGTGAAGAAGCTGCGGCTCACCGGCGGCGAACCGCTGGTCCGCCGCAACGTGATGACGCTGGTGCGCTCGCTGTCGCGGCATCTTAAGAGCGGCGCGCTGAGCGAGCTGACGCTGACCACCAACGGCACCCAGCTTGCGAAATACGCCAGCGAGCTCGCCGATTGCGGCGTCCGCCGCATCAACGTCTCGCTCGACACGCTCGACCCGCAGAAGTTTCGCGAGATCACCCGGTGGGGCGAGATCGACAAGGTGCTGGAGGGCATCGAGGCGGCGCGCGCTGCGGGCCTCGCGGTCAAGATCAACGCCGTTGCGCTGAAGAACCTCAACGAGGACGAACTTCCCGACCTGATGCGCTGGGCCCACGGCAAGAGCATGGGGCTGACGCTGATCGAGGTCATGCCGATGGGCGAGATCGGATCGGGACGGATCGACCAATACCTGCCGCTGTCGCTGGTGCGCGCGCGCCTCGCCCAGCAGTTCACGCTGACGGATCTGGCCGAGAGCACCGGCGGGCCGGCGCGCTATGTCAGCGTCGCCGAGACTGGCGGCAAGCTCGGCTTCATCACCCCGATGACTCATAATTTCTGCGAATCCTGCAATCGCGTGCGCGTCACCTGCACGGGAACGTTGCACACCTGCCTCGGCCACGAGGATGCCTCCGATTTGCGCAAACCTCTGCGTGCATCGGACGACGATTCGCTGCTTGCGGATGCGATCGACCGCGCCATTGGGCTCAAGCCCAAGGGCCACGACTTCATCATCGACCGCCGCCACGACCGTCCCAGCGTCAGCAGGCACATGAGCGTCACCGGCGGCTAGCATCGGTCTGCCGGCCGCGGCTTATTCCCCTTAACTATCAACAAACTTCCGATTGACTGGCGGCAAACTCGCTGGTTTGGTGCGGCTGCCTCATGCCTGCGCGGCGAGACAAGCCAACGCGCCACTCGGCGCAGTCAAGACGGCCGGGGCAAATCGGGGAGGACCAATCTTGCAAGCGCTCCTGAAGCTGAGCAATGGAATTGACGCGTTCACACGTTGGACCGGCAAGCGTCTGGCTTGGCTGATCCTGCTCGCCGTGATCATCTCGGCGCTGAACGCGATCATTCGGAAGACGTTGGACACGTCCTCCAACTCGTGGCTCGAGCTGCAATGGGTGCTTTTCAGCATCGTGTTCCTGCTGTGCGCGTCCTGGACGCTGCTCGACAACGAGCACATCCGGATCGACATCTTCAACAGCATGATGCCGAAGCGGGCTCGCAACATCATCGACATCATCGGGCACATCTTCTTCCTGATCCCGCTGACCGTTGTCATGATCGTCACCGGGGTACCGTTCTTCCTGCGCTCGCTCCAGATCAACGAGCAATCCGGCAACGCCGGCGGCCTGCCGCAATGGCCGGCCAAGTCGCTGATCATGGTCGGCTTCGCCCTCCTGCTCGTTCAAGGCATCTCCGAGCTGATCAAGCGGATCGCCATCATGCGCGGCATGATCCCGGACCCACACGAGTCGCAGGTGTCCGCACTGGAGGCCGAGGTCGAGCACCTCGTCGAAGCGATCGAAAAGAAGTAGCCGTTGGCGACGGTTTAGGGGGAAGTCATGACCGCGTTTATTATCGCCAATCTGGCGCCCATCATGTTCGCGACGCTCGTCGTCGTGCTGCTGCTCGGCTATCCGGCGGCATTTTCGCTCGGCGCCGTCGGCTTGTTCTTCGCCATCATCGGCGTTGAGCTCGGACAATTCCACCCGGACTTTCTCCAGGCCCTGCCGGAGCGCGTCTACGGCGTGATGAACAACGACACGCTGCTCGCCATTCCCTTCTTCACCTTCATGGGACTGGTGCTCGAGCGCTCCGGCATGGCGGAGGATCTGCTCGACACCATCGGTCAGTTGTTCGGCACCATCCGCGGCGGCCTCGCCTACGCCGTGGTGTTCGTCGGTGCCCTGCTCGCGGCGACGACCGGCGTCGTGGCGGCTTCGGTGATCTCGATGGGCCTGATCTCACTGCCGATCATGCTGCGGTACGGCTATGACCGCCGCGTGGCGACCGGCATCATCGCGGCCTCCGGCACGCTGGCGCAGATCATCCCACCCTCGCTCGTCCTGATCGTGATGGCCGACCAGCTCGGCAAGTCGGTCGGCGACATGTACGAGGGCGCGTTTATTCCGGGCTTGGTGCTCGCGGCCCTCTACGCGGGGTACGCGTTCCTCGTGACCTTGATTTTCCCGAACGCCGCTCCGGGCCTGCCGAAGGAAGCTATCGGCTTCCGCGAGGAAAGCGGTGACCGCGGCCTGAGGTCGCTGGGCGTGCTGTTCCTGGCGAGCTGCGTGTTTGGCTGGTTCATGATGCGGAATTCGGAGACCCACGGCGCCGACTTCGTCGTGCTCAGCATGTTCTTCGGCATCCTCTTCGCCTTCTTCGTCGCGATCGCGAACTGGGGCATCGACAAGCTCACGGGCTTCCGTTTCCTCTCGAAGATGGCGCAACAGACCACCTTCGTGATGGTGCCGCCGCTGTTCCTGATCTTCCTGGTGCTGGGCACGATCTTCATCGGTGTCGCGACGCCCACCGAAGGCGGTGCGATGGGCGCAGCCGGCGCCCTCATTCTCGGTGCCATGAAACGTCGGCTGACCTGGGACCTCGTTCGTCAGGCGGTCGAATCGACGGCAAAGCTCTCCGCCTTCGTCGTCTTCATCCTGGTCGGGGCACGCGTATTCTCGCTCACCTTCTACGGCGTCAGTGGCCACGTCTGGGTCGAGCACCTGCTGACCTCCCTACCCGGCGGCCAGGTTGGCTTCCTGATCTTCGTCAACGCGTTCGTGTTCGTGCTGGCGTTCTTCCTCGACTTCTTCGAGCTCGCCTTCATCGTGATCCCGCTGCTCGGGCCCGCGGCGGAGCATCTCGGTATCGACCTGATCTGGTTCGGCGTCATTCTCGGCGTCAACATGCAGACGTCGTTCATGCACCCGCCGTTCGGATTTGCGCTGTTCTATTTGCGCTCGGTCGCGCCAAAGGAACGTTATACCGATCGCGTCACCGGCAAACGCATGGAGCCGGTCACGACAGGACAGATCTATTGGGGCGCGGTTCCGTTCGTCGTCATCCAGCTCATCATGGTGCTGCTGGTGATCACGTTCCCGTCGATGGTGATGCACTACAAGGGCGTGCAGTCCACAGTCGATCCCAACAGCATCAAGATCGACATTCCCCAGATCGATCTGCCGCCGCTCGACTTCGGCCAGCCGAAGCAATAGCGCCCGGCCCGCCGCAAAAACCCGGAGCTTTCGCTCCGGGTTTTTTTCGTTTAGGCGGATCGCTCCCGGCGATCAGCTCTGCGAATTGCGCGCCATGAAGTTGTCATAGCCGACTTCGGCGACCTGGAACCACTGATATCCGTTGTTCGAGAACGCGGTCAGCGATTCGTAGACCTTCTTGAAGTCCGGGTTGGTGGCCGAGACTTCGGTGTGCAGCTCCTTTGATGCCTTGAAGCAGGCCTGCATGACCTCGGGCGAGAACGGATGCAGCTTGGCGCCGGCCGCGAGCAGGCGCCGCAGCGCCGGCGGATTGGCCTGGTCATACTTCGCCATCATCCAGTTGTTGGCGTAGTGCCCTGCCTGCTCGAGGATGCTCTGATAGTGCTTCGGCAGCGCATTCCACTTGTCCTGGTTGACAAAGGCCAGAAGCATGGGCCCGCCTTCCCACCAGCCCGGGAAGTAATAATGCGGCGCGACTTTCACGAAGCCGAGCTTCTCGTCGTCATACGGTCCGACCCATTCCGCGGCGTCGATGGTGCCCTTCTCCAGCGCCGGATAAATGTCGCCTCCGGCGATCTGCTGCGGCACCGCGCCGAGTTTGGCCATCACCTTTCCGGCGAAGCCTCCGATGCGGAATTTCAACCCGCTGAAGTCCTGGGGCGTCTTGACCTCCTTGCGGAACCAGCCACCCATCTGACAGCCGGTGTTGCCGGCAAGCAGCGAGACGACGTTGTACTTCTTGTAGAACTCGTTGAGGATCTCCCTGCCGCCGCCCAGTGTGTACCAGGCCTGGTTGATGCGCATGTTCGGTCCGAACGGCACCGACGATCCGAAGGTGAAGGTCGGGTCCTTGCCAAAATAATAGTAGGACGCGGTGTGGCCGATTTCGCAGGTGCCGTTCTGCACGGCATCGAGCACCTGAAGCCCCGGCACGATCTCGCCACCGGCAAATGTCTGAATCTGGAATTTGTTGTCGGTCGCTTCCGCGACCATCTTGGCCATCATCTCGGCACCGCCATAGAGCGTGTCGAGCGATTTCGGCCAGCTCGTCGGCATGCGCCATTTGATCTCGGGCGTCGTCTGCGCGATTGCTGGAGCGGCGAGCGTGGCGACACCCGCCGCACCAAGCCCGGTGACCTTGATGAAATCTCGTCTTTTCATGATTTCCTACCCTGATGGATTGTGACGGTGGGCCTTCTTGCCGAGGCTTGGAGGCCAGCATGGAACATGTGTCGTCCGATTTCCATCCCCATCCGATCCTACGACTTTAGACTTAGGCGACCGACCCTCGCCCTCCACGTCACGTTCGCCTCGGCGGTGCCTGATGGGTGTGCCGGGCGCGTGACAAGCGCCGGAAACACGGGCATACCGCGCCATCCCCCCAACCCAAGGCCGCCACGCATGCCTCGATCGCACCCTGCTCCATCGCTCGTTGGTCCCTTGATCGCGTCGCTCTGGCTGGCCTGTGCTGCAATGCCGGCCCACGCCGAGCCCGGCGCGAATGTCATGGCCGACGTCCATGCGCTGGCGCAAAAGGAGCAGCAGCCGCTGCTCGACACGCTGCGCGATCTCGTCAGCATCGAATCCGGCAGCAAGGATGTCGAAGGCCTGAACCAGATCGCCGAGCGCGTTGCCGGCCAGCTCAAGCAGCTCGGCGGCACGGTGCAAATCCTGCAACCCACAGACGTCTATCGCCTCGACGACACACCCGAGAAGATCGGCCCGGCCGTACACGCCGTATTCAAGGGCACAGGCAGCAAGAAGATCATGCTGATCGCCCACATGGACACCGTGTACCTGAAGGGCATGCTGAAGGATCAACCGTTCCGCATCGACGGCGACAAGGCCTACGGCCTCGGCATTGCCGACGACAAGCAGGGCGTCGCGCTCATTCTCCACACCGTTGCGTTGCTGCAGAAGCTGAGCTTCCGGGATTACGGCACGCTCACGGTGCTCACCAACGGCGACGAGGAGATCTCCTCACCGGGCTGGCGCAGCACCATCACCAGATTCGCCTCGGATCAGGACGTGGTGTTCTCGTTTGAAGGCGGCGGCACCGACGGCACGCTGCGGCTGGCCACCAGCGGTATCGGCTCGGCCTATCTCACGGTGCAGGGCAAGTCCTCGCATGCGGGCTCACGGCCCGAGGGCGGCGTCAACGCGCTGTACGAACTCTCGCACCAGCTGCTGCAGATGAAGGACCTGTCCAAGCCAGAGCAGGGCCTGAAACTGAACTGGACGGTCTCCAAGGCCGGCACCAACCGCAACGTCATCCCGGCGGAGGCCACGGCCCAGGCCGACGCACGTGCACTCAAGGTCGCCGATTTCGACGAGCTGGAGAAGACACTTCAGGAGAAAATCAAGAATCACCTGCTGCCCGATTCCAAGGTCGCGCTGAAATTCGAGGTGCGCCGTCCGCCGCTTGAGGCCAACGACGCCTCACGTCGCGTCGCGGCCCACGGCAAGACGATCTATGGGGAGCTCGGACTGCCCCTCAAGGTCGACGAGAAAGCGACCGGCGGCGGCACCGACGCGGCGTTTGCCGCACTCAAGACCAGCGGAGCCGTGGTGGAGGGCATGGGTCTGTCGGGCTTCGGCGCGCATTCCAACGATGCCGAATATGTGCAGCTCAACAGCATCGTGCCGCGTCTTTATCTGACCACGCGCATGATCATGGATTTGTCCACCCGCAAGCTGAAATAGCCGTCGCTTTCGCCTTCTCCCCTCATGTCCGGCGAAGCCTTGGCGAAGGTGGATGCGGGAGAAGGTGGCGCGTCAGTGCCGCACCGCGTTCAAATCAACGTCGCCGACTTCTCCGCCAGCCTGAACCGCAGCGTGAACTGCGCGCCGCTCCCCGGAAGATTCTCCACCGCAACCGTCGCCGCGTGATCATCCGCCACCGCGCGCACGATCGACAGCCCGAGGCCGGCGCCGTCGCTGCGCTGGCGGTCGGCGCGCCAGAAGCGCTGGAAGATCAATTCGCGCTCGGCTTCCGCAATTCCCGGTCCGCAATCGCGCACGCGCACCGCACCATCCTCGCTCACATCGACATCGACCGACGTGTCCTTTGCCGTGAACTTGATGGCGTTTTCGGCGAGATTGAAGATCGCGCGCTGGAGCATCACGGAATTGCCGTGGATCAGCACCGGCCCCTCGGTGCCCCTCAGCGCGATGTCCTTGTGCTGCGCGATCGCGAGCGGCGCGATCGAACCGACCACCTCGGCGCAGACCGCGCGCAAATCCGCGGTCTCGCCGGGATCGAGCACCAGCGTGTCGAGCTCGGCGATCTCCAGCAGCTGCGCGACGATGCGGCTCATGCCCTCGATGTCGGCATGCAGCGCCTGCCGTGCAGCGCCGTCGCCGAGCGTCTCGATTCGCGTGCGCAGGATCGCGAGCGGCGTGCGCAATTGGTGCGCGGCGTCGGCGGTGAACTGCCGCTGCACCCGAAAGCCGTCCTCGAGGCGGTCGAGCGCCTGGTTGACGGCGGTGACGAGCGGCATGATCTCGCGCGGGATCTGCTCCGTCGGCAGGCGGATGTCGGTGCGCGCCGGACCGATATTGCTTGCCTCCTCGGAGGCCTTCCACAGCGGCGCGACGGCGCGGCGAAAGATGATGATGTCGATGGCGAGCAGGACCAGCAGGATCGGAATGGTGATCCACCCGACCCGCCGGAAGAAGTTCGACACGATGTCGTCGATGATGACGTCGCGGTGCGCGAGGTCCTCCGCGACGCGAATGCGTATCACCTTGCCGTCGATGGTGCGGGTGACGCCAGCGCCGGAAATCGTCTCGGAGAGCGGCGGTGGCGCGACCGTGGCAGTGCCGGTCTTGCGACGCGACGAGAACAGCAGATGTCCCTCGGCATCGCGAATGTCGTACTGGTAGCGGCCATAGGCTTCCGAATATAGGCCCTTGAGACTGTCCGGCAGGTTGAACGTCAGCAGCCCGTCGGGCTGGACGACGATGCGCTCGGCCAACACCTCGGCCTGGGCGCGCATGGCGTCGCGGTGCAGCTGGTCGATCTCGGAGTTGAGCAGCCAGAACAGCACTAGCGGCAGGAAGATCGCGACCACCGCGACCGCCACGATGTGCAGGAACACGATGCGCCAGATCAGCGATTTGAATGTCGGCGACCTCGCATGGATCCCGGCGCGGAATCCGGCCTGAGATCCGATCCGGGCCACGCTATTTCTCCTCGGCCATGAGATAGCCGACGCCACGGATGGTGTGGATCACGACCTTGGCGCCGTGCTCGGCGAGCTGCTTGCGCAGCCGCGAGACGTAGACCTCGACCGCGTTGGAGGCGACCTCGCCGTCGAGGCCGAAGATGTGGTCCTCGACGTTCTTCTTCGGCACCACCCGCCCCTGTCGGCGCAGCAGGATCTCGAGCACCGAGGTCTCGCGCGCGGAGATGATGCGCGGCTGGTCGTCGACGAAGATCTGGCGGCTTTCGGTGTCATAGACAAGGTTGGCGAGGCGCAGCGAGCGGCCGAGCAACTGGCCCGGACGGCGCAGGATCGCCTCCAGCCGCGCCACCAGCTCCTCCATCGCGAAAGGTTTTGCGAGATAGTCGTCGGCGCCGCTGCGCAGGCCGCTGACGCGGTCCTGCAAGCCGCCGCGCGCGGTCAGCACCAGCACCGGCAACGGCTCCATCTGCCGGCGCAGCTCGCGCAGCACCGACAGGCCATCGCCGTCGGGCAGTCCGAGGTCCAGGATCATCGCGGCATAGCTGACGCTGCTGACCGCCTCGCGCGCTTCGGCGACGCTGCCGACGATGTCGCTCTCATAGCCGGCCGCCGACAGCCCGCCGGCAACGAGCCGCGACAGCTCGGCATTGTCTTCGACGATCAGAAGGCGCATCGCATTTTCCCGCGGGATGTTCCGGTGCAAGCACGGCTCGCGCCGCATCTACGACCTCTTCCACCATCCGCACGATTTCGGCCAGAACACAAGCGAGCCCGGTTTCGCTTTTAACTTTGTCAGGTTGGTGTAAGCTAGTCGGGCCGGTGCCCATATGGCCGCGCATGTCGGCTGCTGGGCTGCAGGCAAGGAATCCGCGGCTCGATCAACGTTACCGCTTCTGACCCATTCTGACATCAAGCGGCCCGCGGCTATTCGCCGGAACGCGAACCCTTTCATGCTTGCGATCCGCCGGTCGCCCTAGGCTTTTTGGATAACGATGAGGCTGTTCTCAAAGAGGAGGAAGCTGCAATGCGTGAACCAAACCTTGAAAAGCTGAACGCGCTGGTAGGAAAGCTGGTCGGCGACCTCGGCATCGCGCTTGGCGGCGCCAGCATACTGCTCGGCGATCGCCTCGGACTCTACAAGGCGATGGCGGATGGTGCCATGATCACTCCGTCCGAGCTTGCGAAGAAGACCGGACTGCATGAGCGTTACGTGCGCGAATGGCTGTCCGGACAGGCCGCCTCCGGATACATCGACTACCATCCGGAAAAAAATGCGTTCTCACTCTCGGCGGAGCAAACCATGGCGTTCGCCGAAGAGGGGTCGCCAGCCTTCTTTGCAGGCGCATTCGATGTCGTGCAATCCACCTATCTCGACGAACCCAAAGTCGCCGAAGCGTTTCGAACCGGGAAAGGCGTTGGTTGGCACGAGCATTCGAAGTGTCTTTTCTCCGGCACCGAACGCTTCTTCAGGCCGGGCTATAACGCCAATCTGGCTTCGAACTGGATTCCGACGCTCGAAGGCGTCGAAGCGAAACTGAAAGCCGGCGCCAGGGTAGCCGACGTCGGATGCGGCCACGGCGCCTCTACGATTGTGATGGCGCAGGCCTACCCCAATTCAGAGTTCTTCGGGTTCGATTACCATAAGCCTTCGATTGAACGCGCCAAGGTCCTGGCACAAGAAGCGGGAGTTGGAGACCGCATCACGTTCGCGCAGGCCAGTGCCAAGGATTTTCCAGCCAAAGACTATGATCTGGTGGCGTTCTTCGATTGCCTGCATGACATGGGCGATCCCGTGGGTGCAGGCAAGCATGTCAAGGAAACGCTAGCCAAGGATGGGGCTTGGATGATCGTCGAGCCGTTTGCTCATGACAATCTCAAGGACAATCTCAACCCGGTCGGATGCGTCTACTATCACGCCTCGACATTCATTTGTACGCCGGCATCACTGTCTCAGGAAGTGGGCTTGGGGCTCGGCGCACAGGCCGGTGAAAGCAGATTGCGTCAAGTGGCGACTGAAGCGGGCTTCAGGCGCTTCCGCCGCGCCACCGAGACGCCGTTCAACATGATCTTCGAAGTGCGTCCTTGACCGATCCGGCCGTTGCCTCGGTCCTGCAAGCCGCCGCGCGCTAATGGACAGATGCCCCGGCGTCGCGGCGCGCGCTAGCAACTTCTAAGTCGGTATCGCATTGGTCCGTGCCCTGACGAACTGAGGAGCTTGCCGGTGATAACGATTCCAGAACTGACGTCCCAGGCGCTCGGTGCGTTCCTGATCTCGGAGACAAGAGGCCGCTTCGGCTCGTCGCATGCCACCTTACCGGAATTGCTCCCCTACGCGGCAAAGCTTGCCCTGGAATGTATCGGCAACAGCGATGCATTATACCACAATGTCGAGCACACGTTGTTGGTCACGCTGGTCGGGCACGACATTCTGATCGGCCGCTCCCTCCTGAGGCCGACGACGGCGAGCGACTATGCTCACTTCATCCTGGCCTGTCTGATTCACGACATCGGCTACGTCCGGGGAATAATCCATGGAGACCAAGAGGCAGCCTATGTCGTTGATGGTACCGGCCGAACGGTGGAGTTGCCGATCGGCTCCTCCGATGCAGCGCTTGCACCCTATCACGTGGACCGCTCGAAATTGTTCGCCGCGGAGCGTCTCGACGCCGTCGACCAGATCGACGCCGCTCGCGTTGCCAGGGCCATCGAATATACCCGTTTTCCCTATACGGACGAACCAACGAGCGAACTCAAGGATGACTTGGATGATGAGGAAGGTTTGCTGCTCCGCGCCGCTGATCTGATTGGTCAGCTCGGCGATCCGAACTACATGAAAAAGTCAAATGCGCTCTTCTATGAATTTGAGGAGATCGGGCTCAACAAATCGCTCGGATACGCCACGCCCGCGGATGTGGTGTACAAATACCCTCAATTCTACTGGACCAAGGTTGCACCCCAAATCCAGGCTGCCATCCGCTGCTTGAATGTAACCTCGAGCGGACGGCAATGGATCAGCAGCCTGTATGGCAATGTCCTACGCGCTGAGCGAGAAGTCAGACTGTCTGGTCCACAGCTATAGATCGGCGTTCTAAACCGTGGTTTTCGGCAAAGAGGCCGGCGCGGCCTGAGGGGGCGCCGTTATCGGCTACTCGCGCCCCGTATTGCACGCGCGAGTCTGCACCAACGCCAGAGGCCGTTCGCCGGAACCTCGCGCCGGCTCGGACGTCTGCTTTTCATCGAGGAACCAAACACCCCGCATCCCCGTTTGCCTCGGCTGCAACATTTCTCACTTGCATGAGGCGTCGTGCAGACCACCGAAGGTAATGCACATGCGGGTTGCACGACGAACACGTTCCCCCTCGCTTCTGTCCGACTGCCTGGCCGCCCTCACGCGACATCCGGGCGCCACCGCATTTGCTGCCGCAGGTACTCTCATCGCGGCTACCGCAATCATAAACCGGCGGCTCGCGAACAAAGCGCAACGCGATAATCCTCCGCAGGGGCGGTTCATCGACGTCGAGGGGGTCCGCCTGCACTATTTGGAACGCGGCAGGGGCAAGCCGCTGGTCTTGTTTCACGGCAATGGCAGCATGGTCCAGGATTTCGACGCGAGTGGATTGATCGATCTCGCGGCCGAGAACTACAGGGTCATGGTGTTCGATCGTCCCGGTTTTGGGCATAGCTCGCGGCCGAGGCACGTCGTCTGGACCCCGGATGCCCAAGCGGACCTGTTCAAGAAGGCGCTCGATCAGTTGGGGGTCTCTCAAGCGATTGTCCTTGGCCATTCGTGGGGAGCGTCGGTCGCGGTTGCGCTGGCGACAAGACATCCCTCGTTCGTGCAGGCTCTCGTGCTGGCCTCGGGCTATTATTTCCCGACTCCCCGCGCGGACAGCGCCGCGTCGGTGCTGTCCGCCCTACCAGTGGTCGGGGACGTCATCAGCTCCACGATTTCGCCGCTAGCCGGTCGGATGATGTGGCCCGCGATGTTGCGCAAGCTGTTTGGCCCCCGGCCGGTGCCGAACAAGTTTGCGGGCTTTCCGAAAGAAATGGCGCTCCGCCCATCACAGATGCGGGCCACAGCGGCTGAAGCGACGATGTTGATCCCCGCCGCATTCTCAGGTTCGAAGACTTATGCAGAGCTCAAGATGCCGACGATCATTATCGCAGGCCAGGACGATCGTCTGATCGATATCAAGCAGTCGGTCAGGCTGCACGGCGAGGTCAAGCAGAGCAAATTGCGCCGCATCGACGGAGCGGGACACATGATTCATTATTCCGCAACCGCTGACGTGATGGCAGCCATCGACGAAGCTGCTGCCGAGGCCGTGTTGATCCATGGAAAAGAGGGTCCGGGCGTACAACAGCCCCGAGAGACTACCGGCGCCTGACGGGCAGATTGTTGGCGAGAAAGCGGCGGCACGGAATTTCCGAATAAAATGCCGAGCGCCCCAAAGGACGTGATGACCCGGCATAGCGCCAACGGTTCGTGGCGATGCCCATCGGTTCGTATGTGTTCAATCGGCACCAGCTCAAATTGCTGAATGAAGGTTCGCGAAGCAATGCGTAGTCGCAGACGAACAGCGCCACTTATGGCCGTCGGCGAGCCTCATGGCTCGTTTGAGGATCGCTTCTGAGCCAACTCGGGCACGGGACCACACTTCAACCCGCCCTCCCGGTCGAACCGAGACCTTTTCTACGGGGTATGGTATCTGTCGATCGCCCGTCGGCAGAGATGCCGATCTGGTCGGATCAGCAGGAAAGCAAAGCGCGATGTTTCCTAGCCAGGTGACGATGCCGTTGTGGCACGAAAAGCACCTTCGGGCTGCCACTCGCGCGGCCGGTGTCGCTCTATGGTCCTGGAACGTTGATACCGACGCCATCACCATGGATGAACCCGCGTACGACCTCTGGGAGGTGTCCAAGGACGAGCAGAACATTACGTTCGAAATACTCTCCAAGAGTATCCACCCGGCCGATCTTGAGAGGGTCAGATCAGCATTTGCGGCTACTCGCGCAGTCGTGGGCTCTTACGAGATCGATTTTCGTATTCTAACCGGAAGCGATATTCGTTGGATTTCCGCTCGGGGCCAAGGCGACGACGCCGACATAGCGGATCGAACTATGTTCGGTATTTTCCTGGATGTCACCCAACGCAAGCAAGCTGAGGAAGCCAACGAGCTACTGGCGGGCGAGATGAGCCACCGGCTGAAAAACCTTCTCACCGTCGCAACGGCGCTGACTCAAATCAGCTCACGCTCGGCAGCATCAAAAGAAGATATGGCCCAGGAGCTGACCAGCCGCCTGATCGCTCTTGGACGTGCTCAGGACCTCGTTCGCCCGGTACCAGGACAAAACAGAGGGGGGACGCTGCTTGGAGACCTCATCTCCGTTCTGCTTGCGCCGTACGACGAGGAGGGAGCCAGTGTTCGTATTCGCGTCTCGGTCCCCAAGATGAACGTGGGAGAGGCTTCCAGCACAGCACTCGCCTTGGTGATGCACGAACTGGCAACCAACTCTGCGAAATACGGTGCGCTGTCGCTTTCGAGTGGCACCTTGGACGTATCGTGCAACGCCCACGAGGACGAGGTGTTGGTCAAGTGGACGGAGCGGGGTGGTCCCCCTGTTGTCGCTCCAACAAAGCTCGAAGGCTTCGGAAGCCAGTTGGTGCACCGAAGTATGGCCGCCCAGCTTGGCGGGGCTATAAGTTTTGACTGGTCGGAAGAGGGTGTGGTGATCATCCTGCGCATGAGCAAAGACCGCCTTGCGAATTGATGCTCAGCTGATTTCCCGCGCCCACTCCTGTCACCCGTCTGCGATTGATGCGATTGTAAAAATGGTCGCTGGCCGGAAGCGGCGTCTTCAGCAAGTCGCCGCCGAAGAGCTCGTGAATCAATAGCGAAGTGACGTTGCATTGTCCTGCCGCCGGATGCTCGCCGTCCATTGCCTGGCGGTTGCCAACGACCAGCCCTTGCGCAGCGCGCTTTGAACCTCATCGGGATCGAAGCTCATCGTCACCCAGGCTGACCACCGAGGCGCCAATTTCGGATTATACGATAATGCCTTTCTGCCACTGTTTTGCCCGACGAGTCAAACGGTCTCGCTGAAGCAGTCGCTTCGTACGCCTGACCCACCCCGCTTTTGGCTCCCAAAATGCCAAGTTGCCATCGACCGCGCAATGCCCGGGCCTGCCTGCCATTAACTCCATCGCATCAAGCTGTTGGCTGCACTCGCAGCGCCTTGTCCTCTCGCCCCTCGTCTACTATGCATGGGGTTGTTTTTCAGATTTTTTGCTGGACGCCCCGCCCCTACCGCGGCGACAACGCCGCTCCGCGGTGTCGTCCCAAAGAAAAAGCCCGGCCTCGCGAACGAGGCCGGGCGTGTCGTCTTGCGACTTGCTCGAAGATCAGCCGCGGGTGCGCGAGCGGATCATGAAGCTGTCGTAGGTGTATTCGGCGACCTGCCACCACAGATATTCGTCGGAGCGGTAGGCCTGCATGGCGTCGATCGACTTCTTGAAGTCGGGATTCTTGGCCGAGATCTCGCCCCACAATTCGTTGGTCGCCTTGAGACAGGCTTCCAGAACCTCATTGGTGAACGGGCGAAGCTGCGTTCCGCCGGCGACCAGACGCTTCAGGGCGCCGGGGTTCACCATGTCGTAACGCGCGGCCATCCAGGTGTTGGTGTTGACGGTCGCGTTGGTGAGGATCGCCTGGTAGTTCTTCGGCAGTTCGTTCCACTTGTCGATGTTGGCGAAGGCGTGAACGGTCGGACCGCCTTCCCAGAAGCCCGGGTAGTAGTAGTACTTGGCGACCTTGGCGAAGCCGAGCTTCTCGTCATCGTAGGGGCCGACCCATTCGGCCGCGTCGATGGTGCCCTTCTCCAGCGACGGATAGATGTCGCCGCCGGCGAGCTGCTGCGGCACCACGCCGACCTTCTGGAGCACCTGGCCGGCAATGCCGCCGATGCGCATCTTGAGGCCCGAGAGGTCGGCAACGGTCTTGATCTCCTTGCGGAACCAGCCGCCCATCTGGGTGCCGGTGTTGCCGCAGGGGAAGCCCATCACGTTCGACTTCTTGAAGAACTCGTTGGCGAGCTCGTTGCCGCCGCCCTGGTAGAGCCAGGAATTCTGCTGGCGCGCGTTCAGGCCGAACGGCACCGACGCGAAGATCGCGAAGGTCGGGTCCTTGCCGACGTAGTAATACGACACCGTGTGGCACATCTCGACGGTGCCTTTCTGGGTCGCATCCAGCGCCTGCAGGCCGGGGACGATTTCACCCGCCTGGAAGACCTGGATCTGAAACTTGTTGTCGGTCATCTCGGCGACGTACTTCGCCATCTGCTCGGCACCGCCATAGATGGTGTCGAGCGACTTCGGGAAGCTCGACGTCAGGCGCCACTTGATCTCGGGCGAGGACTGCGCGATCGCCGGCGAGGCCACCGCTGCGGTCGCCGCCGCACCGGCTGCCGACACTTTCAGGAAATCACGACGCTTCATCTTCAGTCTCTCCTTGTTGGGGCGTTTCCCCTAACTTCCTCTTTGCTGCCGCTCATTCCGGCGACGCGTTCTTTGGCCGCGTCGAACCGAAGGGGCTTGACTGCCGTGGGCCTTTAACACGGAAGCCCCGCTTTCGAAACGCGACATTGGCATGACAGGGCTCTACGAAAGTCGCATGTCCCCGGGGTATTGGTTTGAAGGGATTGCTTGGATCCGCTCAGGCCGCGGCGATGACGCCCTTGAGTTGGTCCCGCACCTGTCCCGCAATGGCGCGGTAGATCGCCGCATGGGGACCGTCCGGCTCGCTGTCCACCACGGGCGTGCCGGCGTCCGAGGTGGCGCGAATCGCCATGTGCAGGGGGACCTCGCCCAGGAACGGTACCCCGAGCTTCTCGGCCTCGTGGCGCGCGCCGCCATGGCCGAAAATGTCGGATTTCGTGCCGCATTGCGGGCACTGGAAATAGCTCATGTTCTCGACGATGCCGAGCACGGGCACGTTGACCTTCTTGAACATCGCAAGCCCCCGCCGTGCGTCGATCAGGGACAGGTCCTGCGGGGTCGAGACGATCACGGCGCCCTTCAAGGGGACGTTCTGCGCCAGGGTGAGCTGGGCATCCCCGGTGCCTGGCGGCATGTCGACGACGAGGACGTCGAGCTGGCCCCATGCGACGTCGCGCAGCATCTGCGTCACCGCCGACATCACCATCGGCCCGCGCCAGATCATCGCGGTCTCTTCCTCAACCAGGAAGCCTATCGACATGATCGCCAGGCCAAAGCGCCTGAGCGGAATCATCTTGCGCTCGCCATCCAGCTCCGGCTTCTCATGCAGGCCCGTCAGCCGCGGCACCGAGGGGCCGTAAATGTCAGCATCGAGCAGCCCGACCTTGAGGCCGAGATCGCGCAGGCCCAGCGCAAGATTGAGCGCGGTGGTGGACTTGCCGACGCCGCCCTTGCCCGAGGCGACCGCGATCACGGCCGCGACGCCCGGAATCTCGGACTGCCGCGCCATCGGCGATTGGGCGCCGCCCTGCGGCGGCGGCTTGTGGGCGTGGACCGGCTGCACGCCCGGCGTGCCGCGACTGGGCGTTGGCGGCGGCGGTGGTGCCGCGCCCGCCTTCCGCTCCGCTGTGAGCGCCACCATGACGGTGGTGACGCCGGGAATGGCGCGCACAGCGGCCTCGGCCTCGGCCCGGACGGATTCCCAGGCGCGCGCCTCGGCGGCATCGACATTGATCGAGAAGAACACCTTGCCATCGGCCGCGCTGATCGCGCTCAGCACGTTGGCATTGGTGAGCGCGACCCCGCGGGGCGACTTGATCCTGGCGAGGCTGTCGAGAACCTGTTGCTGCGTCACGCTCAAAGCGCATCTCCTAGAATTCAAGATGCCCCATTAGAGCGGAAACGCCCAAAATGCTACTGCCTGCCGATATCGTCAGCCATCTCGGCGGGCGCCGCGCCCTGCTCCAGGGCAGCCTCGTAATTCAGCTCGATCATGACCCCGTTGGGGTCATGAACGAAGATCTGCCAGAGTTCGCCGCCGGGCACCTGGCGGGAGTCGAATTTCATCCCCTTTGAGGCCAGCCGCTGCTTCATGCCGTCAAACCCGCGGCTGGCGAAGGCGACGTGGTGGACAACGCCGGAATCCGGCTTTTGTGGCTCGGCAGTCGGAGAAATATCGACGAGGTGCACCACCGGCTTACCCTCGCTGTACATCCAGGCGCCGGGAAAGGCGAAATTCGGCCGGGCGCCCTTTTCCAGGCCCAGCACGTCCTCGTAGAAGCGGACGGTCTCGGCCAGATTCCGGGTCCGGATATTGAAATGATCGAGCACGCCCACGCTTACGCCGCCCATGCCTTCGCTCCCTTTTTTTGAAGTCCTTAGGTCCGCCATCCTAGCACAAGCGGGGGCCAAACGAACCCGTTGCCCTCCGGCCTCAAGGGTTTATGGTGCGGCCGATCTGCCGCAATGGCGGAACCGGGCGGCCCTCGCCCGGCAAGAACCGTAAAACCCAAACTACGGACAAGGTACCACAGATGGCTAAAGTCGCTTTCCTCGGTCTCGGCGTGATGGGCTTCCCCATGGCCGGACACCTCGTGAAAAAAGGGGGCCATGAGGTCACCGTCTATAACCGCACCGCGGCCAAAGCGAAGGAGTGGGCGGACAAGTTCGGCGGCAAGACCGCGGCGACCCCGAAGGCTGCAGCCGAGGGCCAGGACTTCGTGATGTGCTGCGTCGGCAACGACAACGATCTGCGCGCGGTCACGATCGGTGCCGACGGCGCGTTTGCCGGCATGAAGAAGGGTGCGACCTTCGTCGACCACACCACCGCGTCCGCCGAGGTCGCGCGTGAGCTCGATGCGGCCGCCACCAAGGCCGGCTTCAAATTCATCGACGCACCCGTGTCCGGCGGGCAGGCCGGCGCAGAGAACGGCGTGCTGACGGTGATGTGCGGCGGCGCACAGGACGCCTATGCGGGTGCCGAGCCGATCATCACAGGCGCCTATGCGCGGATGTGCAAATTGCTGGGGCCGGCCGGCTCCGGCCAGCTGACCAAAATGGTCAACCAGATCTGCATCGCCGGCCTCGTCCAGGGCCTCTCCGAGGGTGTTCACTTCGCCAAGAAGAGTGGCCTCGATGTCGCCGCCGTGATCGAAACCATCTCAAAGGGCGCCGCGCAGTCCTGGCAGATGGAAAACCGCTACAAGACCATGAACGAGGACAAATACGATTTCGGCTTCGCGGTCGAATGGATGCGCAAGGATCTCTCGATCTCGCTGGCCGAAGCCCGCCGCAATGGCGCTAATTTGCCGGTGACCGCGCTGGTCGACCAGTTCTACGCGGAGGTCGAGAAGATGGGCGGCAAGCGCTGGGATACGTCGAGCCTGCTCGCGCGCCTTAATCGCTGACCTCTGACGAAGTGATCCTGCCTTGCTGATCGCACTCGCCGCAATCTTCGTCCTCGCCTATGCGGCGATCGCGCTTGAGCATCCGATCGGGGTGAACAAGAGCGCGTCTGCGCTACTCGGCGCCGGCGTGCTCTGGACAATCTATGCGCTCGCGACCGGTGACCACACGCTGGTCGGCCGTCAGCTTGATGAGTCCGTCGCCTCCACCGCGCAGATCGTGTTCTTCCTGGTTGGCGCGATGACGATCGTCGAGGTCATCGACGCCCATGATGGTTTCGAAGTCATCACCTCCCGCATCAGCACGACCAGCCAGGTCCGTCTGATATGGCTGATCGGTTTCGTGACCTTCTTCCTCAGCGCCATTCTCGACAATCTGACCACCACCATCGTCATGGTCTCGCTGATCCAGCGGCTGATCGCCAAGCGCGACGACCGATTGCTGTTCGCCTCCCTCATCGTCATCGCCGCAAATGCCGGTGGTGCATGGACCGTGATCGGCGACGTCACCACGACCATGCTGTGGATCGGCGGACAAATTTCGCCCCTGAAAATCATGGGTGCGGTGTTCCTGCCCTCCCTGCTGAACCTGCTGGTGCCGCTCGCATTCATCAGCTTTTCGCTCAAGGGCAAGACCATCGCACCGCCGCCGAAAGAGGACGGATTGCAGGGCGTCGATCCGTTCGAGCGGAACGTGATGTTCTATCTCGGACTCGGCGTACTGATCGCGGTGCCCGCCTTCAAGACGGTCACGCACCTGCCGCCCTTCATGGGTGTCCTGCTCGGGCTTGGCGTCGTGTGGCTGGTGGGCGAGATCGTTCATCGCGACAAGGATGAGCATGTCCGTGGTCCGCTCACGCTGGCGAATGCGCTGACGCGGATCGACATGGGCTCGATCGTGTTCTTCCTCGGAATCTTGCTCGCGGTCGCCTGCCTCGAACATGCCGGCTTGCTCTCCATGCTGGCCAAATGGCTGGACACCGCGATCGGCCGACAGGACATCATCGTGATCGTGCTCGGGCTGCTTAGCGCCGTCATCGACAACGTGCCGCTGGTCGCCGCGACCATGGGCATGTACGACCTGGCGCATTATCCACCCGACAGCTTCCTCTGGGAGTTCATCGCCTATTGCGCCGGCACCGGCGGTTCGATCCTGATCATCGGCTCGGCAGCGGGCGTCGCCGCCATGGGGCTCGAGCGCATCGAGTTCCTCTGGTACGCCCGTCGCATCGCCCTCCCGGCGCTCGCCGGCTATCTGGCGGGCGCCGTGGTGTACATCGCACAGCACGCGGCGCTGCATTGAGCGGCTCACGTCGGATCCAAAATTAACGCCGGGTTAACGTAATTCTTTAGCTCCTTAAGTCACCTCTTAAGGATTTCTTGCCAGAGATAGACAATGCAGAAGGCCCGTCCCGCGCGGGCAGGAATTGTTGTTGTGCGATGAGTAAACCCGCTGAAAAGCCCGAGGTTGTGCAGCTTCCGGCCGAGCCGGTGAGCGTGCCGTCGGCGAGCCATCGCCGGGCTGCGGCACAGCGGGTGCGCGAGGCGCGCGACAAGTTAACGTCGACCAGTGGAACCCGGCCGGCTTTCGACGCCGAGATGCTGCGCCATTACGCCCAGACCCGGCTGTCGGCCTCCTATGTCGTGATGCTGCTTGTGGTCGCGACCGGCGTGTTGTTTGGGCTGTGGATGCAGCCGATCCCGGCTGCGGCCTGGACCGCCGGCATGCTGTGCATCCATGCCGCGATGATCCGCAGCTGCCACCGCTTCCTGGCCGAGCCCGCCTCGCCCGCAGCAACGCGCGCATGGCAGACGCGTTTCGTCGTGCTCGACCTGCTCTATGGCCTTTGCTGGATGGCGATCCTGATCCATCCCGTGCTCGACATGATCACGGAATCGCTGATGATGTTCCTGATGCTGCTGGTGATCGCAGTGTCGAGCATGCTGGCCGCCAATCTGCCGATCGCCGCCCTCGCCGCCACCGCGCCGGTCGCGGTCGCGATGGCGCTGAGCTTCGTGATGACGGGCTCGCTGGACAATTACATCCTGGCCGCGCTCGCCCTCGCCGCCGAAGGCTATTTCGTGCTGCTGGCCCACCGCCTGCACTCTTCGACCTTCGCCACGCTCGAGGCGCGCGCCGAGAAGGACGCGCTGATCGGCGAGCTCGAACAGGCCAAGGCGATCTCGGACGAAGCGCGCCACCGCGCCGAATCCGCCAATGTCGCCAAGTCGCGCTTTCTGGCGCAGATGAGCCACGAACTGCGGACGCCGCTCAATGCGATCCTCGGCTTTTCCGAGGTGATGAAGAGCGAGATTTTCGGCGCGCATGCCGTGCCGGTTTACAAGGAGTACTCGGCGGACATCCATAATTCCGGCGTCCACCTGCTCAACCTCATCAACGAGATCCTCGATCTGTCGCGGATCGAGGCCGGCCGCTACGAGCTCAATGAGGAAGCGGTCTCGCTGGTCGGCATTGTCGCCGACTGCCATCATCTGATGAAGCTGCGCGCCTCGAGCCGCGGTATCACAATCCACGAGGTGTTCGAGCAGGCGATGCCGCGACTGTGGGCCGACGAGCGCGCGATCCGCCAGGTCGTGCTCAATCTGCTCTCCAACTCGATCAAGTTCACTCCGCAGGGCGGCGAGATCTGGCTCAAGGCCGGCTGGACGGCCTCAGGCGGACAATATCTCTCGGTGAAGGATACCGGCTCCGGAATCCCCGAGGACGAGATCCCGGTCGTGCTGGCCTCGTTCGGCCAAGGCTCCAACTCGATCAAGTCGGCCGAACAGGGCGCCGGTCTCGGCCTGCCGATCGCCAAGAATCTGGTCGACCTGCATGGCGGTACGTTCACGCTGAAATCGAAGCTGCGCATCGGCACCGAAGTGATCGTCACCTTCCCGCCCGAGCGCGTGATGAGCGCGCTGGCACCGATGTCGGATGATTCTCCGCCGCTCCAGCCCGAGAGTTCCGCGGTAGCGGACGAGAAGCGCCGGCCCCGTCGCAAGCCGATCATGAGCGCAGGTACGGGCTCGTAACGAGATGCTTGCAGACATGCCAGACCATCCCTCACTATGTCCGAATGAGCAAAGAAACGCCCTGCGTGGCCGTCTGCATGATCGATCCCAAGACCAGGCTGTGCTTCGGCTGCGGACGCACGTTGCCGGAGATCGCGCGCTGGCACGCCATGGAGAGCGCGGAACGGCTCGCGGTCATGGCGCTGTTGCCGGTGCGAATGAATCAGGCTGGACTTGCGCGCATCGCGCCGGGACGCACCTGACCGGTCGGCGCGCATCTGGAGATGCGCAATGACCCGCTTTCTGCTCGTTCTCGTCATGCTCGCCTGCACGGCCGGTGCCGTCGTCGCCTATGGCGATTCCGACCAGATCGCGCGCGCGAGCAGCAAGGTCTCGCATATCTTTCGCGCGCAGACCGCAGCGCCCGCCCCCGCCGTGCAGATCCCGCGCGGCCAGGGCGGCGAATTCGCGCTGCGCGCGAAGATCAACGGCGTGGCCGCACCGATGGTCATCGACACCGGCGCGACTTCGGTAGTGCTGACCTGGGAAACCGCGAAAGCGATCGGGCTGCCGCTCGAGATGCTCGAATACGACGTCGATCTCGAAACCGCAGGCGGTCACACCAAGGCGGCCCGCCTCACCATCGACCGCCTCTCCGTCGGTCACCTCGTCGAGAAATCGGTGCCGGCCCTCGTCGTGCAGCGCGGGCAGATGAAGACCAACCTGCTCGGCATGAGCTTCCTGGACCGCCTGGAGAGCTGGGGCGTGCGCGCCGACAAGCTGATGCTCACCGGTTATCCGGAGCTCCAGACCAGTCAACGCCGCTCGCGCCTGGCAGTCGACTAGACTTTTGCAATCCGGCCCGCCATGTGCCTCGGCTAGGCTGCCGCCTCCGCCGGCGCGCGGGCACCGAGACGCGCAATCGCATCGCGCAGCACCTCAAGGCCGGCGCCCGGCTTCCCCCCCTGCTCGGCAAGATGGCGGCGGAAGGCGCGCGCGCCGGGCACGGCATGGAATGCGCCGACGAAATGCCTCGTCATGGAGTGCAGCCGCGTGCCGCGCGCGAGCTGTCGTTCGATGTAGGGCATCATCGCTTCGAGCGCATCCTGCATCGAGGCATGCGGCGCCGCCTCGCCGAAAATGTCGGTATCGACCGAGAGCAGCCGCCACGGCTCCTGATAGGCGGCTCGTCCAAGCATCGCGCCGTCAACGTGATCGAGATGTGCTCTTGCCTCGTCGATGCCGGGGATGCCGCCGTTGATGATGACAGGCATATCGGCCATCGCTCGCTTGAGGCGATAGACGCGATCGTAGTCGAGCGGCGGGATGTCGCGATTTTCCTTCGGTGACAAACCGCTGAGCCATGCTTTCCGGGCATGCACGATCAACGCATCGCAGCCGGAGGCAACGACCGCGCGCGCAAGGTTGTCGAGCGCGACTTCCGGATCCTGGTTGTCGATACCGATGCGGCACTTCACGGTGACGGGCACGGCAACCGCACCCTTCATCGCCTCGACACACCTCGCCACGAGATCGGGCTCTGCCATGAGGCAAGCGCCGAAACGGCCGTCCTTCACGCGGTCGGAGGGGCAGCCGACGTTGAGGTTGATTTCGTCATAACCGAACTCCTCGCCGATCCGTGCCGCCAGCGCCAGCTCGCGCGGATCCGACCCGCCGAGCTGAAGCGCGACCGGGTGCTCGACCACGTCGAACCCAAGCAGCCGCTCCCGGTCACCATGAATGATGGCACCAGTGGTCAGCATCTCCGTATAGAGCAGCGCCCGCCGCGTCAGGTGACGGTGGAACACCCGGCAATGCCGGTCGGTCCAGTCCATCATGGGTGCAACAGAAAAGCGATAGCCTTGATATTTCAACAGTTTATCTTACTCTTCAATGGGATGAACCGCGAACGTGTGCACTCCAAACTAGACGAAATTGCACACGTTTGTACCCGTTTTGACCTCTCAGTGCACACATAGTGCACACGAAAGTCGGAGTGCACACGCGTGGCGACCTTCACACAAATGGCATCAGGGAACTGGCGCGTCCAGGTCCGCCGGAAGACCCGCTATGTGGCCGAGACATTTCGACGGCGCAAGGACGGCGAAGAATGGGCGCTCGAGATGGAGCGCAATATCGATCGCAACGGATCGTCCAAGCCACGCGTGGCGCGGAACGTTCGCACGTTTGGCGATCTGATCGACCTGCACGATGAAGACATGCATGAAGTTGGAAGGCCCCCTCGCCGGTCAAAAGCTGCTGTAATGGCGTCGCTCAAGACTGCGCTCGGTAGCGTGAAGCTTCCCGCGCTCAATCGAGAGCGGCTGATCGAATTCGGAAAAGGAAGCGCGCCAAGGAAGGCGCCGGTCCCGCAACGTTGGCCATCGATTTATCTTTCATCCGGACAATCATAACTCATGCTGCCGCGGTGCACGGTATCGAGGTTTCAGCCGAGGAAGCCCGCCTCGCACGCGTCGCGTTAAGTCACCTCAACTTGGTGGGAAAAAGCAATGAGCGTGACCGACGACCCACACAGGACGAACTCGACGAACTAATCGAATACTTCGAGACGAACCGACGGCAATTCATACCGATGGGACGAATCGTTAGATACGCCGTGGCAACGACCTTGCGCCAGGAAGAAATCTGCAAACCCGAGTGGCCGCTGGTTGATATGAAGAAACGATTGGTGGTCATTCGAGACAGAAAGGATCCGAGGAATAAGGACGGAAATGACCAGAAAGTACCTTTGCTCAATCTAACGGGCTATGACGCGTGGGAGGTCGTGCTCCAGCAGCGCAATCAGTCCGACGGCGCGAAGTGCATCCCGCCCCTTTTGGTTAGCCTCATCAAGCGCTGATTTGCGAGGAGTCCAGTCAAGCTTCCTGCATCCCTTCGCTGCAGGAGAGACAGTCCGATACGTGCAAACGCTGCTCCATCTGGCCGAGCGCGAGGAAGCCATCTTCGTTGCCGAAGAATCTGGAGCGCTGGCGAATATCATGCTTTACTGAAGCATCACCGGCCGAGGCTTTGTCCGTAGGCGTCGGTGGCTGAGAGATCGTGCGCTCCCGCCTGCATGTGCAAGGGAGCGATCATGCCGCACCGCAAGCTAATAGCGCGCCTACAGGCAGTCGGCGGTCTGTTCGAACAAGATAAGCTTAGACTCGCGCGCATACCATACAGGCTGAAGTCCTTGGCTGACGGCGAATACGCGGTGCGCGAGGGAGACAAGCCCAGCAGCTGCATCGTTGTGATCGACGGCTTTCTAGCCCGGCAAAGGGTGGTGAATGATCGAAATCAGATCTCGTCATTCTACCTAGCGGGGGACATGCCCGACTTGCCTACCCTGCTTTTGCCGATCGCGGATTGTGATCTTTGCAGCGTCGGCAACTCGACCATAGCCACTGTGCCCCATTCATCTCTCAGAGAGATGATGACCGAATCTCTCGGACTTGCACACGATTTTTGGCACGAAACGCTGATACACGCTGCCATCTATCGCGAATGGGTTGAGAATCTCGGAGCGCGCCAAGCCTTAGGTCGACTCGCGCATCTTGTTTGCGAGCTCACCACTCGGATGGAATTCGTCGGGCTGGCGGACAACGGCAGTTTCACGATACCGCTCACGCAACAAGATGTTGCCGATGCATGTGGACTTTCGATAGTTCACGTGAACAGGACGATCCAGGAACTCAGGGCTTTGGGTCTCATCGAATGGGAAAACTACACCGTTACTCTGCTCCGCGCACAGGAACTGCAAGCTGTAGCCGAGTTCAGCCCTGAATATCTGCATGAATTGAACCCAAGCGCAGGATCGAAGCTCAGCAAATCTGGCTCAGGGTTTTAGGAATGCGCGGGCATTTACTAACTTAGCGCAAATGCCGCGTTTTCATTTCGACTATCATGAAGCGGAACGGGTCACTCTCGACGAGTTCGGCCAGGAAATGCAGAGCATTGTTGCAGCTCACAGGATGGCCATGGTCGCGCTAGGCGAGGCCGTGCGCGATTTTACCCTTGCTGCTCGTCCAGGCACCATCGCGATTGTCGTTAGGAAGGACGGCGGCGTTCTCCTGACAGTCTCTGCTACTGTTGAGCAGACTGAAGGGGAGACTTGGGCGAAAGAGGCCGCCGACTGCCGCCGCTTTTAAGGCTTACTCCGTCGCGCCTTGTGCATCCGGATTTGCTCCGCGCAACGCGCGAGGCATCGTTAGTCTGGGCGATGTTCCGCAGCGTTTCCCTCACAGGCGGGTGTTCTGCGTTGTCGGCCTTAGTCCGAACTCGTTTGCGTCGGGAACAAAGCCGCCAAGGTTTCCCTCAGCGGCTTGTGTCGTTGTGTTGCGTTGCGTTTGTTGCCGCGCCGAGCGGTGCTCGAACGTAGCCCAAGCCTGCCACCCACAGGACGCACAACCTTCACGAATGAGGCAGTGGATGCGTCATCGCATGAGGCAGTCGATGCGCTACGTACAGCCGTTTTGTTCAAGTTGGAACGAACAAATCCGCGCCTAGAAACACGACGTGGCGATCAGCGGATCCGTGACTTCTACCAGCCAGCAATTCGCTCCCTTTGAAGTGAGCGGACGGCATCGTATGTGCACTTTGGAACATAACTCGCTCTCATGAGTTCCTGATCCGGAACACACCTGACCGGCGACAGGGAGCGAGGGATGCAAGGGGCCGCGGTTCTAATCTTGGTCGTGGAGGACGATCAGCTTGTCCGTGACCTGGTGGCAGATGCATTGTCCGACGGCGGCTTTACGATCGAGGTCAGCGTCTGTGGAGAGGATGCCGTCAAACTTCTTCTAAGCGACGCCACCAAGTATCGAGCCCTCATCACCGACATCAATTTGGTTGGTACTGTTGACGGTTGACAAGTCGGCCACCGCGCCAGAGAGTTCAATCCTGACATCCCTGTTATTTACATGACGGGTGCGGCGGCCGATCAGTGGTCCGCTCACGGCGTGCCCAACAGCATCCTATTGAGCAAGCCATTTGCGCCAGCGCAGATCGTAGCAGCCGTCGCTCAGCTTCTGAACAACGGCGCGCCTCCAGCGTAGTGTCACACTGATGCCTACAAAGAAAGAAGGCCAAGAAGTCAACCGCTTCGTCGAAGCCGGGTCGAGAAGCTGCCATGCAGCAGACGATCCTGAATGAAATGGCCGAACTGCGGGCCTTGTGAAGAAGCTGCTGCGCAAGCTCAACCGATCGGAGCTCCCTTGAAGAGAGTGATCGGCGCCCCTAGGGAGTGCCAGGGAACAACGGCCGTCGATCGGCCTTAATATGCGATGACGGAGACCGCACCGACACAAGTCGTCTTTGCATGCGCGAGATGCGGCCAAGCGTACGGCGCTGCTCAATTCCGCTCTTCGTTGACGAGAGCAAGCTCTTTCAAGTGCCTATCCTGCGACGCTGTAGTTATCGCCTGGATGGGTGACTACGACTATGGGAATTGGAAGCCACTTTCCCGCACCACCCCAAAGAACGGTCTGCCCCGAGCGCAGTGACGCGCCGCAAAAAACGGCAGCAATGTTGCCTGTTTATTTCTAGCGACGCCGCACCGCAGTTGGCTGTATCGTTCCATTTTTCTAACAGCGGATTTGATTGCCATGCACCATATCCAGAGTAGGCATGTTGCCGCGATCCTCAAACTGACCGACCAGCAGCTTGAAGCAGTTCGCACCGCTCCAGAGATCCAAAAGGAATATTCCGAAATCCTCGTCTTGAGAGAGAAGATAAAATTGGCGACCGATCTGAAGAAAGCTCGCCGGCAGCTCCTTGCTCCCTGCCTGCCACGCGCCTGAGGTAAATGATCCTGAACTCCACGATCACGTGTCCCAACTGCAGTCACGCTGCTGCCGAGGTCATGCGGACCGACGCTTGCCAGTTCTTCTATGACTGCAAAGGCTGCGGCGAGCGCCTGAAGCCGCTCCGTGGCGACTGCTGCGTGTTCTGCTCCTTCGGCACCGTTCCCTGTCCGCCGGTTCAAGAGAACGGCAAGGGCTGCTGTAGCTAGCTGCCCTGAAGGGAGCGAGCCGACATCCCTGAGGGAGTGAACACTCGCCGGAAGGCTTGCCGTGTGGATCCAGCCGGTTTTTAGATCGGAGAAGGAAGCCGCTTCTGTCGGGCGCGCGTCGCGCCAACGGGCTCTTTGAAGCAACCGCTGATGGCGCTGCACGACCGCGGAATGCAACTTAGGTCAGGAGCGCGCTCCTAATCGCTCGCGAGGACGACCCGATATCTTCACGTGCCCGCAAAATTTTGATCCATCCATTTTAGAACGCTGCAAAATTTGATCGCGCTTCCGGTGCCGCCCGCATTGCGGCGGGTGCCGCGACGAAATCCGGCGAGAATGGGAACACTATTCGGAGCCGCGAGGTTCTTCCCGTTAGAGGCTAATGGAATGCGGAGTTTCTTCCATGGCTACCCAGATCGTTATGGACCACAGAGGCGACAGCAGACATTTCTTTGAACGAACTGATCCGAAGGGGCTCGCCGAGGCTGAACGGCGATTTAAGCAGCTCACTGATCAGGGATTTACCGCCGCCACGCGGACGGCGGGCAGTGAACTAAAGGTCACACGGTCGTTTGATCCCACCGCGGATGAGACGCTATTTTATCCGCGGCTCGTCGGCGGCTAAGCTATCGAGATGCGACAATGTTTCTGTTCAGACGCAGGGACGTCAACAGTGCGCGCTTCCGTGCCCTCCGTGAGCTTTATCGGAGCTTCACCGAGCAAAACGGCCCGGAAGCGCGTTCGCGGCGTCTGCTGCGGGATTGGCTATCTCCAGAGCAGCGCGCGCAATTCGATGCCGACAACTATTTCGAAGTCACCGGTTCTCACACCGGCAGACGATATCGAGTTCAATATGGTACCCTGAGCAATGTTGTAGAGCTTGACGTAACTGGGAAGCCCGCGATCGGCTGGTGTTTCGTTCCCGATCGTGCTCTGGCGGCTGGCGATGTGATGCTGGCTCAGAAAATCGCCCTCGAAACCGACGAAGCCGCGGTGCTCGCGCTTGCCCACCGGTTTTCTCCGAGACTGCCATCCCTGCCCCAAGTAGTGCGGCGTGCTTACTAGTTCGCTCACGGACCAGGCTGCCGTTGTGACGGTGACGTCTAGCGGTTCCATTCACGATCAGCGAGGTAGCGCCGAACGCGATCCTATTGGAGACCGCGCCGATAGAAGCTGTGTCGCAGGAGACGACCGCATTCCGTCCTACTGTTCAGGATTTCCGATATTTGCCGCGGGTGGAACGGATCATCGAGCCTGCGAGCACGCTCTGTCCGTGCGGCTGCGGTGCCATGACGAAGATCGGCGAGGACGTCAGCAAACGCCTCGACGTGATCCCGGCGCAATGGCGGGTGTTGGTCACGCGCCGCCCGAAATACATCTGTCGCCATTGCTCGGGCCCTGTCGTGCAGGCGCACGCACCGGAGCACGTGGTGCCCAGCGGGCTGCCAACCGAAGCGGCGATTGCGCACGTGATCGTCTCCAAGTTTGGCGACCATACGCCGTTTTACCGCCACGCCGAGATCTATGCGCGTCAGGGCATCCGACTTGATCGGGCGACACTGGGCAACTGATCCGGCCACGCCTGCTTCCATCTTCAGCCTATCGCGGACCACATGCGCCAGCGCCTAGCCATGGCGGATCGTCTGTTCATGGACGAAACCACGGCGCCGGTGCTCGATCCCGGGCGAGGCCACACGAAGAAAGGGTACTTTTGGGCGATCGTCTCCGACGACCGCGGCCACAGCGGCCCAAGTCCGCTGATCGTGCTGTTCCAATATGCCCCCGGTCGCAGCGGTGCCTTTGCGGAGCAGTTCCTGGATGGCTTTTGCGGACACTTCCTGCAATGCGACGCCTATGACGGTTATGACCGGCTGACCGAAGTCGCTCGACCGCAAGGGCCGTGGACGCTCGTGCATTGCTGGAGCCATTTGCGCCGGCGCTTCGTCAAATTGGCCCGTAACAGCAAATCGCCGATCGCCGAGGCCGCCGTTCGGCACATCGCACAGCTTTACGCCATCGAAGCCATGGTGCGCGGCTCATCGCCGGACATCCGGCTGGCCGCGCGCAGGGAGCACTCGCTGCCCATAATCGCCGCGTTAAAGACTTGGTTCGAGAAACAGCTGTCGATGATCTCCAGCGGTTCGACGCTCGCCGAGGACATCCGCTACGCGCTCAATCACTGGCAGGGGCTGACCCGCTTCCTCGAAGACGGGCGCCTCGAGCTCGACACGAACCCGGTCGAGAACGCCATCCGGCCAGTCTGCCTGACCAGAAAAAATGCTCTCTTCGCCGGACATGAGGTCGGGGCTGAAAATTGGGCCTTGCTTGCGTCGCTCGTCGCCACCTGCAAGCTCAACGACATCAACCCGGCCGCCTACATCGCCGAAACACTCGAGGCCATCATCGACGGCCATCCCCATAGCAGAATCGAAGACCTCATGCCGTGGCGATTCCGCAAAGCGTCAAGCCAGCTCCAATAAGGGTCCCGGCTAAGCGCTTACGATGTTCCGTGGCTAACTGACGACTTTGAGCGATGGTTTCGTTGGCTCGCTCGAGCAGGCGACGTGTCTCGGCGCTGAATTCTTCGGCCATTCTGCGCTCCTAACATACAAGGCGGGAGCGCGGAATTCTCTCAGCCACCGACGCCTACAGTCAGCCCCTCGGCCGGCGATACGTATCAACGTGCGGAGCCGCCTATCGTTGCTGGGCTCGTCCACTCCCCCTCAGGAGGAGTCAAGGCGCGGTAAGCCAGCCCTTGGAGAGGTTTTAGGAGGAAGCCCACCATGCCTCGGGGAATGGCGTCAGCAAAGTCCGATTGACTTGGTTGTCGTTGCCAGGGGGCCCGATAGCTCCTGCATCCAGCTTGGTGGCACGCGGCGACGGAAGCGGACAGACAGGGCGCCTGGTTCACGACTTCGAAGGCTGCGCGAAACGAGATGTGTCAAGCGTAATGGAGGCACACCGCGGGCCCTCCGCTGCTTCTTCGACTAGACCTCGAAGATATTCCAATTCTGAGACCTGAGAGGTGATTTCGCCAAGTCCTTGGGCATAAAGGATTGCGCGAGAGCTTCGCATAAATGTTCTCACAACAAAATCACTATCAGGACAGCATCAGAGCAAATGAGAAGACTTAAATCAGCGACCGCGCTCGGCTTCATTGAAGCATGTGAATCCCGTCTGCGAACCCGAGTAGTTCCGGAAATTCAGAACCCCACTGTCTCCACTCAGGTAGGGGGCTGCCGTCTGCTCAAAATGAATTTCTTGACTGCTTGAATCGTGCGAGCAAGCTGTCGCCGCCGGCGCGACCTACGCGGCGGGGTGACTAGCACAACGAAGAGCAGGTTCAGCAGCAGCCAGCAGCCGACCGCGATGAAAATGTACTTCATAACTCCTCAGAGGTACCCTCGGCGCGCCTGCGCCCGACTCGCGATCGCATCCGACGTGAGGGATGTCGACTGGAGTAGCCTACGGCAGGTCGCCGATGGGCCGATACCCGCCATCAGCTCTTGGCAATCAATGGCGTTCAACGCGGATCTCTCCTGATACCTTCTAGCTCACCCCACGGAAGTCCCTCGCCATTGCACGATGAGTTCACCGCTACGCTAATGACGGGCGTAATGTGCTTAATCAATCCAAGCTCGCGAAGAAATTTGGACCAAAAGTAATCGAGTACTGTCCAGAATACGGGCTGTTGGACGTACACCGTGCCGCGAAAGACAACGAACGAGCGATCTGTACCTGCAGCAAGATGCCGAATGAGATCCCGGTTCGAGCCATCGGGAATAAGTGTCGCGATCTGCAGATGGCACGAGGCTCTGCTCGCCCGGATAATCGGCGTGTAATTCACGACCTCGTCGGTCACGACGACGTTGAAGTGGTTGCGTTCAAAGAATTTGATAAGGTCGTCCTTTAAATAGTTTTGAGTTTCGGGCTGGCTTGCGATCTTCCATCCAATCGTCAACAAAAGCACGCCAGCAATAGACCACCTAAATGCGCTGGAATAGTTCACGCCGCACCCCAAGAACACTGAAGCCGACTATCAGGCCGAGTATGATTGTGTTGCCGACCGCGTCTCCCCACGGTCCATGGACGGCGGCGTAATGCCATTGGCTCAAACCCATCAAACTTATCCGCGCGACGTTCACAGCTATTACTGAAACGCAGGCCAAAAGGCACCACGACACGTCGTAAACGGATTTCTTGGAGCCCGCTAATTGGCTCAAGGTAACCCAACACAGTACTGCAAGAGACACGTTCGCAAGCGAAGAACAAGCTGGCCAGATTACAAGAACTCCGGATCCGTCAGCAAATTCCACAATGTCTCCGGTCCGATGCGTCCCCAGTATCCAACCAACGAGTGACGCGTCGATCTGCAATATTAGGTTTGCAAAAAACTGAAATAGCAATCGGCTCCAAAGCATGGGCACGGTGGTAGCCAGTAATATGAAAGCGCCCCGTCGAGATGAGGCGACATCGGCGGAGATAATGATGTAGAGACTAAGAGCGGTTATTGCGAGCCAGCTTAGGGCTCCGATCGGAAGAATGACCAGAAAGAGAAAACCTGCCCCCAGGGCCAGCTCTGACGGACGCACCCCAAGCGTTCGGTCTCGAAGAACAAGAGATACCCCGGCGGCACACGAGATCCACACAATTATGCTAATCCCGAAGGTATTGAAAAGCGCCTCCGCCCATCCAAGCCGGTTAACTGATTGGATGATGCGTGATGCGAGGCCACTTACACAACCGAGAGCGAATAGTCCCGCAAAGAATTCTCCACGTGACAACTGCCTTATTCGCAATGCACCACGTGCAATCCACTCGTTTGAATATGCGACCACAAGCCAGCGCCTCGCCTTGTTTTCAGCCGCCGAGTATATGCCAAACCACCATCGAGTCTTGCTTGAGAACCAAAATCCCTTGAACTCTGGCGCAGATGAAAGCGGACACAACGATTTCGTCCGGCTACTATCAGCGGAGATTGCGATTAACTAACTGCAACGCCTCGCGTGCGCGGCGTGCTCATTACAACAGGCTAGCAATCGCTCTCTTCGGGATTGGCGTGCAGCCCGTTGCGACCGTTTGAAGTACCTACCGAAATATCAGGTAAGACAGACTGCCCCGGAAAGGCGAGCTACCAATGTCAGCCAACCTTACGACGGCGTTTAACCAACCAGTAGACACCGTAGCCAATGGCGAGAATCGGAAGGCCGGCGCCAGCAATCGGACCGGGGGCTCCCCTCACTTGGCCGGGCGCGTTTTCGCAATTTCCATTGCCGTTGCAGGCTAGGGCGGGCGGCGCAGAAATTATTAGAGTGAAGGCCAGAGCTAATGCAGACAAAACTCCCGAGGCGATCTTCATTGTTCTGCTCCACATTTTAAACGGGTTAGATCTTGTTTTGCGGATTTATTGAGCTTTAATTTACATTTAATGATAGTTAATGCCTACCAAAACGTCAATAGCTGGAAAACCCCCGAGTGGCAGTCATGCTGACCTTTAAGCGGCTCCTGCAGGATATCGCCTTTAACAAGATGTCGATTGGAATCGCGCACGCGCATCGTTTCCCCCTGCTGCATGAGAAGCATGCGCTCCGCGAACTGCTCGTCTATCTGTAAGCGCTTAGCCGGGACCCTTATTGGAGCTGGCTTGACGCTTTGCGGAATCGCCACGGCATGAGGTCTTCGATTCTGCTATGGGGATGGCCGTCGATGATGGCCTCGAGTGTTTCGGCGATGTAGGCGGCCGGGTTGATGTCGTTGAGCTTGCAGGTGGCGACGAGCGACGCAAGCAAGGCCCAATTTTCAGCCCCGACCTCATGTCCGGCGAAGAGAGCATTTTTTCTGGTCAGGCAGACTGGCCGGATGGCGTTCTCGACCGGGTTCGTGTCGAGCTCGAGGCGCCCGTCTTCGAGGAAGCGGGTCAGCCCCTGCCAGTGATTGAGCGCGTAGCGGATGTCCTCGGCGAGCGTCGAACCGCTGGAGATCATCGACAGCTGTTTTTCGAACCACGACTTCAACGCGGCTACCATTGGCAGCGAGTGCTCCTTGCGCGCGGCCAACCGTATGTCCGGCGATGAGCCGCGCACCACGGCTTCGATGGCGTAAAGCTGTGCGATGTGCCGAACGGCGGCCTCGGCGATCGGCGATTTGCTGTTACGGGCCAATTTGACGAAGCGCCGGCGCAAATGGCTCCAGCAATGCACGAGCGTCCACGGCCCTTGCGGTCGAGCGACTTCGGTCAGCCGGTCATAACCGTCATAGGCGTCGCATTGCAGGAAGTGTCCGCAAAAGCCATCCAGGAACTGCTCCGCAAAGGAACCGCTGCGACCGGGGGCATATCGGAACAGCACGATCGGCGGACTTGGGCCGCTGTGGCCGCGGTCGTCGGAGACGATCGCCCAGAAGTACCCCTTCTTCGTGTGGCCTCGCCCGGGATCGAGCACCGGCGCCTTGGTCTCGTCCATGAACAGCCGATCCGCCATGGCCAGGTGGTGGCGCATGTGTTCCGCGATGGGCTGAAGATGGAAGCAGGCGCGGCCGGACCAGTTGCCCAGTGTCGCCCGATCAAGCCGGATGCCCTGGCGCGCATAGATCTCGGCTTGGCGGTAAAACGGCGTATGGTCGCCAAACTTGGAGACGATCACGTGCGCAATCGCCGCTTCGGTCGGCAGCCCGCTGGGCACCACGTGCTCCGGTGCGTGCGCCTGCACGACAGGGCCCGAGCAATGGCGACAGATGTATTTCGGGCGGCGCGTGACCAACACCCGCCATTGCGCCGGGATCACGTCGAGGCGCTGGCTGACGTCCTCGCCGATCTTCGTCATGGCGCCGCAACCGCACGGACAGAGCGTGCTCGCAGGCTCGATGATCCGTTCCACCCGCGGCAAATGGGCAGGCAAGCAGCCGCGATTGCGATGAGAACCTTGATCCGGCACGCTCCGCGATCGGCCCTTGATCACAGCCTCGGCTCTCTCCTGCGCCGCGTCCAGGATGCCTTGCGCGATCTCCACGTCTTCCAACGGTAAGTGATACTGATCTGGCCGCAGCTTCTCGGACTTCGCGCCAAACTTGTCGCGTCGCAATTCGCCGAGGATGACCTCCAGCCGACGCCGCGCTTCTTCCGACGCCGCCAGCGCCCCCTGATGCTCGCTTAAGGCCGCCTGCGTTTGCGCCAAAAGCGCTTTCAGTTGTTCATTTTCGTCGCGCAGCGCCGCGATGCTCATGCGCTATTTCGAGCACATCGCCGCCGCGCGTGCCACATTCAAAATAGCTTCCGAGTCATTCTGCCGCAGTTATCCAGCCGCCTGGGGACGCCGCGCTTCTTCCGGGCGGACCAACCTCCAATCCAGCCCCTCGAACAGGGCTGCGAACATCGCCGGCGATATCCGTATCACGCCGTCTGCGATCGTTGGCCAAACGAACTTGCAACCTTCAAGACGCTTGTGCACCAACACCAGACCCGTTCGATCCCAGACCAAAATCTTGATCCGGTCCGCTCGTTTCGATCGGAACACGAAGGCTGCGCCGCTGAACGGGTCGAGACGAAGCATCTCCTGCACCTTCGCCGCAAGCCCATCGTGGCCACAGCGGAAGTCGATCGGCCGCGTCGCGATGTAAATCTTCAGATCGGCACCGGCCGCGATCATCGTGACGCTCGCATCGCGCGGATCACACGGGACAGCTGCTCGCCATCTATGGCTGTGTCCGTCCGCAGCACGACATCGCCGATCGCGATCTCAAGCTTGATCGCCGGAATCTGACGCTCCTCCAACGCACCTTCCACGACCAGCGGCGCGAATGTCGGCTGCGATGCCTCGCGCGGCGGCAACATGCCTCGCTGTCGAAACCGCCGCCGCCAATCGTAGATCTGCCAGCGCGTCGCTCCGTGCTTGCGCGCCACCTCGGACACCTGGGCACCGGGTAACAGACTCTCGGCGACGATCCGAGCTCTCTCAGCTTCCGAACGTACGCGGCGCCCCGATGGTCCTTCAAGAACCTCCAGCCGGCCCACCGACCCCCTCGTTGAGCCGTCCAAATGGACGTCCTTTTTGCTGTCCAATCCCATCCGAAACCTCCGTCCAAGCCGGAGGCTTCTTTCGCACAGCTATACCGATCCCGAAGCAAGGGTTCCGGCTAAGCGCTTACGTCTATCTCGACGTCGATTGCGTTTTCGACGTGGGCGCAAACGAGGGGCAATATGCCGAGTTGCTGAGATCTATCGGTTACGACGGCCAGATTGTTTCGTTTGAACCTGTCCCGCGACTCGCAAAGGCGCTGCGCGCAAAAGCTGTCTACGACGCGAGTTGGTATGTTGAGAGCGTTGCATTGGATTCAACGCGACGACATGTCGAATTTAATGTGGCATCGTCCCATTCACTATCGTCTCTGCATACGCCGCTGTCGGGTGGCGTGTTTGAGCGGGATATAGCCGCGTCAGAAAGAATCGGCATCGACACAGACACGCTCGATGATTACTTTCGCAAATATCAGAAAACGCTTGGGTTCAAGCGTGCCTTCCTGAAAATGGATACTCAAGGGCATGACCTCTCCGTTGCCGCGGGAGCCGGCGAGATGCTCTCAGAATTCTATGGCCTCCAATCCGAAGTGGCAATCGCTCCGTTGTACCAAGACCAGCCGAGCCTGAGAGAAGCCGTAACATTTTACGAAGAACGAGGCTTTGCCATAAATGCAGTCCTTCCCACGCACTACGCGTTTCCCACCCTGATCGAGGTCGATTTCCTATTCATAAACAGGCGTCGCATCCACACTGACCTAACAACGAGCTATCGACGGCAGCGCCGTAAATCCGCTGAGGTATGGCCAGGCGCGAACGAAACTAACAAGGCCGTATAGAAGCCCAGTCGTTTTGCCGGTGTTCAGCGGTGGTCCTTCCGCACGATAGATCTAAACCATTCAACTGCAGGCCGCACCAGCTGCCATTCTCGCGACCCAAGAACCTTCTTGCAGGCGAGAAACCACCAACGACGCGATCTTTGAACGCTCGGATCAATACTCAGGGCAAGTTTAGACAGGCGTGCTGAGCTCTCCATCGCGCCTTCATTGAAGGCAGCGCTTGCGCAGCCGATCGCTTCAAGTGCCAACATGTGGTTCATCCGGATACGAAGATCAGCAGCGTTGGTGAACCTCGCGGCGCTACTATCCAGGAAATGTTCTATCGCTGCCTTGCGTTGGAGCAGGTCTTGCTCCCGCGAAGGCTCACTTGACATATTGGCCGAGTGCGCTCGATACACGGCTTGGTCAGCGGCAATGACCCCGACATCCCCGTGTGCGGCGAGCCGTAACCACATTTCCATGTCAGAGGCGTAGGGTAAATCAGCCAAATACCCGCCGCGTTTCTGCAGGCATGTGCGAACCACGACGGTTGGTGACAGCACAATGTTTTTTGCGCCGCTAAGTGCAATGAAATCAAGTCCGGACAAAACACGGGTTCTCGATCCCACGCCTGTTCGACGCCGCGAACGCTCCCCGCGTTGATCAAGAACAACCGCGCCGCCGAAGGCGAAAGCGACGGACGGATGATCGTCCAACAGTTCGACGGATCTCGAAAGGGCATCGGGCAACAGGTAATCGTCCGCAGACAGCAGAAGCATGTAGTCGGCTCTCGCCCAGGCGATGCCTTCATTGGCGGTAGCAATCAGCCCTTGATTCGAGGTGTGCCGGCAATAACTGACGCGGGGATCGGAGCAGACTAACTCTTCCGCAACTTCCGCTGTATTGTCCGGCGACGCATCATCGATAATAAGCACGCGCAGTTCGGGGCCGGATTGCGTCAAAACGCTCTCGACGCACTCTCGCAGGAAGCGCCCATACCGGAAGCAGGGAAAAACCACGTCTACCGAACTCATTTTCGCAAACAGACCGTCACAAAGAGGGCTGAGCCCGCCCGTCTGAGAAAATCAAATCCAATTAAAAGGGTTCCTGGCCGGCTGCTGCAACAGGCAGTCGGTCAACTCCCTTCAAGGCAGCTGCTACAGCAAGCCTTTCCATTCTCCTGAACTGGCGGACACGAAACGGTACCAAAGGAACAGAACGCGCAGCGGTTGCCGAGGAGCGGCTTAACGCGCTGGCCGCCCCAAGATTCCCGCGGAAGACGCCTTACGCGACTACATCGCAAGCTGGTTAGTTGATGAACCGGTGTATTTGCTCCACGCGCAACGAACAAAAGCCGGCGCACGTCAGCCCAGAGGACTTGGCCACTTGCCTTCTAGGTCAGCAAGAGGCCATGCGGCGCGAATATGAAATCCTGAGGCCTGAGTGCTTCCTATACGAGCACGTCGTTGCCTGCGCTGAACGTGATCGTGCTTTCGTGTGCTGTCGTGTCAAATGCCGAGATCGTAAGTTCGCTGAAGTTCTCAATACCAAGCGCAGCGACATCGATGTAGTCGGTTCCTAAATTCGAAATACCCTGGCCAAGATCCGCGACTTTGTCGTGGCCGTTATTGACGTTGAACACGAAGGTGTCGTTGCCTCCTTTCGCGAGCCCAAGCATCACCTGAGCGTCGCCCCACATGTCATCTTTTCCGGTGCCGCTGATCAACTGGTCGTTCCCTCCACGCGCGTTGTCAGCATGGTCTGCCCATCCCCGACAAGCATGGTATCGTATGTTCCGGCAGGAACCGGGCTTGGAACATTGCCTCCGGTCAGACTGTCGTCGCCGCCCTGAGCGTCGCCGGAGATGGTCAGCGCATTGCCGTAAGCTCTGCTCAAGCCGGATGCGATGCCGCCCCCTTGCAATGCGCTGCCGCCGATCTAGGAATTCTCGGCAGGCCGTTACCGCCGTTAGCCTACAGGTTCAATGCGTGGTGGGGAAACGAGAGTTCGCGCAAAGCTGGGCACACGCAAGCCATGGCGTGGCTGCAGTCAGGCTTCGCCGCTAGGGTTTCCCTGAAACAGCGAGCAGTGGAATTTCATCGAACTTGAAGGCTTTCATGGCCACCCACCTTATGAGCAGCACCTTTAGGCCCTGGGTCTTTCCCACACGCCGCAAGTGCGAACGCGCCGCTCATTGCGGCTACTTGCCAACCTCCAACGATCAAAATGATTAAACTTCTCGGCTGACAGCCGCGCAAGAGGCGTTAGAGGTCCGATCGCATCTTGGAGCAATGCCCCTCCACCGTGATTGCCGCTCCATGAGGTGGCTCATTGGCATCCTGGCGGCGTTCCTGATCTGCCTCTTCATCTACGCCGGGTCAGCCTTCGTTTCGGTCTTGGGCCTGGTTTCGGCCGTGCGAAGCGCAGACGCCGCTCAGGTGATGGCCCGGACTAATCTTCCGCGCCTCCGTCATTCGGTAGTCGATCAGGTTGTGTCCGCTTATCTCGACCGAATTGGCCGAAAGCGGCCGGTGCAGCCGTTCGAACGAATGGCAGTCAACGCATTCGGTGCGACAATTGCCGACGATCTCGCGGTCAAGCTCATGACACCGGAAAATTTGTCCGTCCTGTTGAGGAGCGGCACCGTCCGCAACGCGGCAGAAAACATTACATTTGGGACGATGTCTTCGTTTGCCGAGCTTGACCTTTCGAACATCTTTGTGTTCGTGGGCGGATAACGCTAGTGAAGCCGGTCGAGTTTGCGGTGAAGCTCGGAGCAAATCAGGACGCCGGGAGCGTTAGCCTGCATTATGAAGGAGCGACCTGGAGGCTGTCTGGCATCACGTTGCCTCCAAAGGTCTTGTCCAGCATAGTGGACCGGCTACCAACGCGCTGAGCCCACCACGTTCAGAGAAGAAGCGAGGTTCGCGCTCTACTCGGCGCCACGTCCGACAACCAGCCATTGCTGGTGTGCGGGGAAGGCCTTGATGCCGGAGACGAGTTCGTCTCCTGGCAGATGAAACGCTAGCCTCGGACTTTCGAGCTCAAGCCAAGTAGTCCTCTGGCGGTGCCTTCCTTCAGCCCAGAACGATAGTTTCAACTCTCAGGCAGGGCATGCACCTGTAGGCATTGGCGGCGGGCAGGTTTGCAATTGCTGGCAGGGACGCGAGAAACTCCATTGGACGCTGACATCTGTTGCTGATGAGGGTTGGTGCCTTGTCCGTGCCACCGCCTTGCGCCATGGCTGGTCCGGCAAAAGGTGAGAACGGTGATTCCAATGGCCGGCGTTTACACCTCCGGACGACTACCGGGCGGCTGTATCGAAAATAGGCCCCACCAGCGTGAGCCGCTATTGCTCCTGAACCGAGACTCAGTTCTGATTTCGATCATTGCGGCCAAATTGCTTGCGGGGGGCCGCCGGCGGGCAAGACGTCCTCTACCCTTCCTTGCAACGACAGTTTTTAGTAGCTCCGCCATTCTTCTATTCCGAAAGCTTGATTACAATGGGCTGGTGCGCGGTCGCTTCGTTGACCTCGATGCTGCGAACGTAGCCGGTCAAATCTTCCGTCACGAAAATGAAGTCGCGGCAGTCGGGCCCGTCGGCCCGCTGCGCGCGGTCGTAGATTCCGCAAGTCGGCGCACGCGCGCGGCCGGGACGATCGGCGGTCCATGCATCCCGATACGCCAGACCAGGCCGGCCAGTTCGGGCAATCAATGCGTGCTGAGGGTCGGCAACATCAGAATTGAAATCGCCACACAGCAGGCTCGACGCAGCGACGGTTTGACTTCCGTACGGCTCATCGTGCCGGGAGCCGGCCTGCTTCGGACTCATCGACGCGTCCTCCTGCAAATCCAGCAGCCGCGCGATCTTTGCCTCGCGCTGGACTGCCGAATGAAACTCGAGATGCGTGTTGACGACGTGGATCGCGCCAAACGAGGCCCGAACCGTCACCTCCAAAGTGTGACGGCGCATGCTGCGCACCCTGCCTACACCCGGCCATGGCAGCAGGTGGTTGGCAATCTGCAGCACGGGCAACCGGGACAGCGTCATATTGCCGAAGTGATGGAGGTTGCCATCACGTTCGACAGTTTCGATAGCAGGTCGGAATATTGCGGAGTAGCCGGGCAACAGGGCTGCCAGCTGTGCGCTCTGATCCGCTCCATCACCAAATCTCGAGAAATTCGCGCTCACCTCCTGGAAGCAGAACACGTCGGCATCGAGCGTCTGTCGGGCGACGGCAACGATCCTCGCCAGATCGGTCACGCCGTCGCGGCGTTTTCCGGCAATGTTCCAGGTGAGAAGTCTCGAAATACTGTAGTGTCTCAAAGGCCGTTCTGACATTTTCGGCGTTTTTGGCCATTGAGATCACTACGGAATTTCCCGTTGCCAGAATGGCGGTTGCCCCCCAGGCTACGGTCAAAACCGGTTTGCGCCTCTATAGAAATCCGTGAAGCAATGGTGGTAGCTATCAGCAACACGGTGCTTCCGCCCAACACGCTGGCACGCACGACGAGCAGGGAGGACCCGCTCCCGGGAAGGCTTGTTGCGCGCCCGCCACACGCGGGGCCAATCGCTAGGATGGTGGGCGCACCAGGGCTCGAACCTGGGACCCGCTGATTAAGAGTCAGCCACGAGTTAAGAACGTTCAATGATTAGGCGGTCGCCGCCTTAGCATACTCGGCCAAAAAATGGCATCTGTCGCACAGGCATAGAGCGTCCGCTCCGATGACACTCTTTCCGGACGAGCGATAGGCTTGGCCGACATCAACTGCAATGCCCGCGAGCCTGCCGGTCCCAGTTGGAGCCAATCGCAGGATCTAGCGGGATCGTGCGTGGCGGTGCCGTCGCACACGCACGACTCCACGAAGGGAACCATATCTCCGGTGACCGGTTGGACCCCTGTTGAGTTGTGCGGCCAGTTGGGCACCAGCGGCCCCGTCCCAGCACCGGCCATCCGTCGGGGACGAATCCCGTGATGGATCACGCGACCAGAGTTGAGAATCGATTGTTAGCAGCGTTGCCGCCGGCGGATTTTGCCTTGCTTGCACCTCATCTGCGGAAGGTCGTGCTCGAGCGCGACGCAGTGCTGGTCCGATCGGGCGACCGGATCAATCACCTTCTCTTCCCCTGCAGTGGCGCGATTGCCTTTATTGTGGACTTGCCGAACGGGCAGACCGTCGCGACGGGGCTGGTCGGCCATGAGGGTGCCATCGGTCTGACGTCGGCGCTTGGCGCATCCCGCTCCCCCCTGACGGCGGTGGTCCGCGTCCCAGGGGCCGTGCTGCAGATCCCGGCGGCGCAATTTCTGCCGGCGCTGGGTCGCAGCCCCGCGATCGCATCCATGGTGCAGATCTTCACGAGATCGCTGCTGACGCAATTTCAGCACGTCGCGGCCTGCAATGCACTGCACTCCGTCGAAGCTCGGATGGCCTGCTGGCTGCTTCAAATTCATGACCGGGCGAATGGCAGCAATCTCCTCCCTTTGACCCAGGAGACTATGTCGGAGCTACTGGGCGTCCGACGCACCACGGTCACGCATGTTGTGAGGGCGTTGCGCGCGTCAAGAGCGTTGAAATCCAGCCGCCGCGGTCAGCTCGAGATTGACCGGCCGCGGCTCGAAGCCGTGGCATGCGAGTGCTACAAGGTGATGAGCCGCAGGATCGATCGGATAATATCGCGTGGCGGAGCAGGACTTATTCAAGCGGCGCCGGCACGAGACGCCTACCAGCCGCCCGGCAACCGACTATCCAGGGCAGGCTCGTAGACCCAGGCCTCTCGCGCGAACCACTCGTGTGTAGCCGCGCAGACCCGACAATAGGTGCGCGAGAAGAATACCGCGCTGCAGCGAAACCTTTCGCGATCAGTCTCGATACCCGTCGAAATAGCGTCGCCCGTTTCCGGGCACTTGATCATTACCACACCCATCTTGATTTCCTGCAATCTGTTGCGGACCCTGAGCACGTTGGCCCGCCATCGACTGGACCGAGCGTCCCCCCGTTGCGGAGACGCCTGTCCAGTCGATCCGCGCGGCCGGTAGCCTCGGTTCAGACGGTCTTGTGCAGCACTCTGTTGAAGCCGGTCTTGATGGGCTCGGTCGTCTCGATCGCAACTTTCTGCGCGAGCTCCCAAAGCTCCCGATTCTGTGCGGAGACGACTTCGAAAGCCTCGCGGCTTCGGGCGGTCGAAAGATGCACGATATCCAGCAGCGACCTGGTCTCAGCGAGGCGGGATAAAAACTCCAGGGTGGCGCTGGTATTGTCTTTGGAAATCTCGATGACCTTGGCGCCGTAATCGACGGCCCCTCTGGCGTTCATAGAGCAGGCTTCACGGAGAATGTCGCTGATCTCCTCGGAAGTCGCTTTCATGCTCGCGATATTGTTCTTGGTCTGTGCGGCGCCCTGCTCGGCGAAGCCACGGAGGAGTTCCTGGAAATTCAAAAGCGGCAAATCGAACCTTGGTTTTGCACCATTCGTGTTCTCATTCACCGGATCGGCCTGCGTTTCGACTTTCACATTGGCATCATTCACGAGCTTTCATCCTTTCGAGCGAAACTAGTTAATGGATTGAAGACTCTTTGCTCCCGGCACGTACTGCGCCAGAAAACCAGCGCCCCTGTTCTCGGCGTGACCGGAGGCTGCTGCGGATGAACCGCTCGGCCCCTGCCGAAGCCAAATATGATCGATTAAATTCGAAACATCCGTACGCTTTCGGACTCTCGCTGAAATAATTTGATGGGTTGCGACCAGGCGGAGCTTTAGATCTGCGACGTTGCAGCGACCGCTCGGTTGCACTCTGAGCTTGCTCGTCGTCTGAGATAGCCGGACTGGCGCAGCTCGCGCTGATGGTTCTCTTCTCGATCCACCCAGTCCCTGAGACTCTCAAGTTCTGCGAGTTGAGAGGCAAGCGCTTCGAGACGCTGGCGAAGAACAGCGGCAGGGTTGTCCACTCGAGCGCAGATTTTCATGTGAGGTCTCCTAGCAATATGTCCGCGAGAATTCCGCCAGCTTTGACGTGGCCAAAAAATGTGAAATCAAAGGAAAACGCGACTAATTCGGCATGCTGCGTTGCCGATGACGATGCGGCGGCGTGTTAAAAAAGTACTCATGTGCCCCGGCGCACGGCACGCTGCATTGGGTCTGACTGCTCAGCTTGCAACAACAGCGGATCGAACCGTTGTTAAGGCTCGGAGCGGGTTGCGCTCGAAAGTCGAGAGGCGGCTCGCTCGCACTCGGGCTTGTGCCTCCGCTCGTCGTCTTCTTCATCTGCACAATCGACCCCTCCATATGCGGCCGGATTTCCGGAGTTCCCTCCCGTCGCGAAAGGTCCTTTGCCAGCGGTCGCTCCGCCCGATCTGCCGCCCCCGCCGGATGGCTTTCCAGCAGCAGATGAGCCACCACGGCGCCCCCCAGGTCCGCCACTACCTCCAGGTGACCCGCCGCCAGAGGACCCCGAGGCCGCAGAGGACGGACGATCGTTGTCGAAGAATGACTGGTCCCTGTCATCGCCATGCGTTGCTCCGTTCTGTCCGCCTGAACGTGCGATGGCTGTCGAGGTCAGCGAGGTCGACAGCAGCAGCGTTATGACGGGGGGTGTCACGGCCGCGAATCTTCCGCAGGTTTTCAGGAACGCCCGCCGGTCGTCATCTTCATTGCCGCCTTGAGTCACGATGCGCTCCCCTTGATTTAATTTGCTTTATTGGTATTATATATTAAATAGACTTTCAACCAAAATTTTGTTTGAAAAATGGAGATTGCGAGGCGTGCGCCGCCGGCAGATTGCCAGCATGGCCTCGGGCTTGCTCGCCCCGGAGCCGGGACCCCAATCTGGAGTGTCAAACTAATATTTAATATGCATATATCTGATTAGCTTGATTAAGGGCAGCGCACGACGGATGATTGCCATGCCACTGCAATTTCACCGGCCCATCGAAAACATGGAGATCTGGAGCGCGAGCGGCCATGGCTTCTCGTTTGTGATCAGCCTGGAGAGCCCTACCGGTCGGGGCTTTCACGGACGCTCCGGGTACCTGGCGAGTTGGCGACCACTCTACGAGAACAATGGCGCGATCAAGATCAGCGGGTCGCCCTTCCGAACATTGGCTGAGGCCGAAGGAGCCTGCCGCAACATGGCCGAGCATCTGCGCGCCGCAACCGATGCTCACGGCCCAGCATGATGCGATGTCCAGCTAACGCGTGCGTTCCGGAAGGACATTGCTGCGCTTGACGTCCTCGTCGTTTCGAACCGCCGAATCCTGCTGTAGTAGGCCGGAAGAGGCGAGTTCAGGTGCGGCCGCATGTTTCCCGTTTTGCGAAATTGCAAATGCCGCGAGAACTGTTCGATTGCTGATATCGAGCTTCTGGAAGATGTGGTGAAGGTGGACTTTGATCGTACCATCGGTAATGCTCAGGAAACGCCCAATCTCCTTGTTCGACAGCCCCTCCGATACAAGTCTTATGATCTGCCGCTCCCGGTCGGTCAGCTGCGTCGGAGCCTTTTCCTCACCGGTGTGAGACTCCCCACGGCCCTCGCCACCTGTGCACGGCGACCGCGATGCCGGTCCCTGGCGTTCCGCAACCTTCCTCAGGGTCGCGACCAGCATCTCCGGCTCAGCATCCCTCGTGAGGACGAGGCAGGCGCGGCCCGCGGCCAGCGTCTGCAACGTTTGATCGCCGGCCTTTTCAGCGAAGAAAATGACCCGGGTACCTTGGCCAGCGGTGTTTGCGATAGCCAGAATGTCCGGTCGACTGATACTGGGCATTGCAATATCGACCAGTGCAATGTCGGGCACCAGAAGTCGGATGGCCCCAATGCAGCTTGCAGTATCGGCGCAGGCGGCCACGATCGCAAAATCGCGCTGCGCCGCAAGGACGCTGCTGATCCCCTGCAAGACGATCGGGTGCCGATCCGCGATGACGACTCTGATGCGGCGCATGCTTCCCCTGCCTATTCCTGATACCCCGCGCGGCAGTTTTTATTCCTGCATTCACCTCAAGACGCGCGGGAAGCACAACCAATCCGTTCTGCCAAAACGCCGCACTGTCAATTCGGCACGGCCCGCATCGGCAACGCATGATGGCCACACCACTGTAACTCGCTTTGAGAATGCGTGCAGCACCGTAGGATTGCGGTCCTCCATGGGAAATCCGAAGCAGCCGATTCATCTACAAAACAGCGCCTTCTCAGCTGGCGATGATCTGCAAAACTCTCCCGCAGATCTGGCGCTCCAGTATGTGGCTGCCTTGTCAGGATTGGTTAACCGCCATCAAGCTCATCACCAACCACTTATTACGAACGATATATAGTCACATTCATGATTCCAATCTAACATTCGACAAACTTGAGCGGAGTGAGGCAGCTGAAAAGCCTCGACCCATAACTCGAAGAGGAGGCTCAAAAAGTAATACTATTCATTCAACCTCAATATGAGGAGAATTTTCCAACCATTAATCAGACGTCTCGAACGATAACGGCTCTGCTTCGGCAGTAGCACCGATGAAAACCTGGTCAGCAAAGTTCGGGCGACATTTTCGCTAACCCGGCAAACTTCAATCTGCGGTCACGGGTCATCGCTGGTAATGAGTAGGTGGTCATATGTATTCTTCGGCTGTTTTGCGGCAAACGCATGAATCTCTGATCGTTCAATTCACCGAATTGCAGAATTTACGTAGTCGCGTGTCGATGGCCGAGCAGCGCTTGCTCGGCCCGATGCGAAGGGTCCGCCGGCGGAGACCGGCTGGGAGGCGACCGGCCGGTCGAAGGCACAGGCCCGGCTGGTAGCCCCCAAAAGTACTGCACCGCACACTCGGCGCAGGCCGATCAGGCTTGCCCGACCGGGCTTCGACCTGATAAGCCCCCCTCCTATTTCAAATCGGAAGTAGTGGGGACGGCTTCCATGGGGAACGACGAGTGGGCATCTGCAACCACAGCCGAGCTGTGGCGGCTTTACGATGAAGTGACGACTGTTCTAAGTCGGAGAATGATTGCGGAAAAGGCCAAGCTCGAAGAGCGACTCCGCAGGATCGAGGGAACTTCCGGAGCCCCAAACGAGGAACGTGCGCGCCGCCCCTACCCGCCAGTACTGCCGAAGTATCAGAACCCGAAAAACCCATCCGAGACTTGGTCCGGTCGCGGTAAGCAACCCCGATGGCTGAAAGCGCAGCTTCGAGCCGGCAAGAAGTTGAACGATCTATTGATTAGCCGCTCATCCAGCCAAAAGCGCCGCCGGACCGGTTGAGCACGGCGTGGCCCCGACACGGCGCAGCCGTCCATGGACCGCAAAATCTAGCGATCGCGATCCTCTTTATTGTTAGGACTGCCGTCACCGCCGCCGCTGCCGTAGCCATTATTGCCATGCACAATACGGCTGCCTGAACTGGTATGGCGGTTGAAGTCAGAGAGGTGGACAGCAACAGCGTCATGGCAGGGAGGGGTGACGGCGGCAAATTTTCCGCAGCTCTTCAGGAACTCACGACGATCTTCGCGTTGGTATCCAGGTGGGTCATCAGTGTCCTCCAATCGTCGTTGAGATAAAAATATGCCAGAATGGACATACGGCAAGTTAAATCCGTTAATTCAACGATTTAAAATGACGACCCGCCGTCACAGCATAGCCCTCAACGGCGACCCGGTCGCACAGTCCATTACGAGCATTGAGGTTGCACTACTACCGCGCCGTCTCGGCCAGAGCGCGGTCACGGCCCGTCATTGACATTAAATTAGCAATATTATAAACATAAATACATCAATTAACTCGCAAGTAGCTTTCGCTTATAAAACCTTTTCGGCGCACAACGAGCTCACGGCAGCTCGACCACATAGGCGGCGCACAAAGCATCGCTCGTGCGAAGTGGTAAAAACGAAAGTCAATTCATGACCGGAACCGAGACCGGAGCAACATTCAGGCAATTGCGGCCTGGCTTCGAGACGGCCTTGCGACCAGGATTCTCACTCCCGCGTCTAGGAGCCTTGATGAGCCGAGCGCTAACGGCAACGCTCTTAGACCTGTCGGAATTAACGGTTCTCACTGAGGCTGCGACGGGCGCGTATGCCGTGACGGCCGTGCTGGCAGCGATGGCCGGAGCCAGGCACGTCTATGCCTTCACGAAACCTACGCGGCACGGAACACCAGGCGATGCCAGGCAACAGACTCTGGAGCTTGCAGATTCGGTCGGTGTGGCCGATCGCATCGACGTCTTGGAGCAGATCACCCCGGATATTCTCAATCAAACGGATATTGTAACCAACAGCGGCCATCTTCGGCCTCTTACCGCTGCGCTAATTGATAAGTTACCAAAGGAGGCCGTTATCGCGTTGATGTTCGAGGCTTGGGAATATCGCCCCAACGACCTCGACATGGAAGCATGCTTGCGGCGCGGAATTCCAATCGTCGGCGTGAACGAACGCCACCCGGCAGTCGACGTCTTCTCATTTCTCGGTCCACTGTGCGTGAAGCAACTTCACGATTGCGGTTTACCCGTGTACAAGAATCGCATTGGTGTGCTGTGTGACAATGACTTTGTTGGCTCGCTTCGCGCCGGTCTCGCGAACTGTGGAGCGAGCGTGGAAACCTTTGACAGCGTCCAAGCTGTGTATCGCGACGAGTGGGACGGAATCATCGTTGCGCTGCGACCGGCGGCTCAGCCTCGTATCGGTTCGCCGGAAGCAGCGCACCTTGCTGCTTGCGCGCCCGCCGGCGGGGTTATCGTGCAGTTCTGGGGCGATATGGATCGAACCGTATTGTCAGCCAATGGATTGGCCGTTTGGCCAACAGCGCCTCCTGCATTGGGGCACATGGGCATTCTCCTGTCGGAGATCGGCCCTGAACCGATCGTGAGGCTGCAGGCAGGCGGGCTCCGCGCTGCTGAGTGGGTTCGGCGCAGTAGAACCGTTTCGTCTGACGGATTCGCGCAACTCGTTACTCGGCCCCTCGTCGAGCTTTCGCCAATTCAAACTAGGTCCTAGCCTCGATGAGCTCGATGAGTGTGCGCGTCGCGGAGGCGAGAAACACTATGCGACGCATGTCGAACGCGACCGCGGGCGCAGGCGGCGATACGGGAAGATACTGCCGCTCCCTGAAGCAAGCGATCGCGTCGTCGAGCCGCCCCACTTCGTAAGCAAGATGATAGAATTTGCCGCCGCGCTTAAGGATACCCTCCACCGGCGATTGTGCGCCGGCCGGCTCAATGAGTTCCAGGCGCGGACCGCCGCCTGACACGAACTGGATCCGAACTTGCTGGATCGGGTCCTCGAATATCGGTCCTTCAGGCCTGTAGCCAGCTATCGCGAGTTCCGGCAACTCCGCCGCGATCTTTCGGCAAGCCATTCCCAAATGATGAAAATGCAAGTCCATCTGCTATTCCTTCTTCCCTTGCCAGCGCAACGAGACGGGTGCGTCCGGAAGCGCGATGCGCTGCTTCCGTTGCTCTGGCCAGTTGCTGGGGGCAGTTAACCTTCCCGCGCATCAAGGAGCAGCGCCGACCAGGCCTGCTTCAACCGCGGATAATCTTCGCGCGACATCCGAAACGTAATCACGTCGTCGCCGTTCCACCAAGCCTTCGGCAAAATCTTTTCGATTTGGAAGCCAAGGCGAATATGGAAGTTCTTCGCAGGCCCGTTCTTGCTTTGCACGTTGGCTACGACGACCGAAAGCCCAAGCTGCGCGAACGCGAAGACTAAAAGCAGATCGAATATCTCGGCCAGAAAGAGGCGCGCACCCGGATCGACGATCAACCGCGCCACCTCGCCGCGTTTCGCCGCGAAATCCAGGTTCGCAAGGGCGATGCTGGCAGCCGGTTTTCTCGAGCGCTTGAACTCCGCAATGAAATAGTAGTCGTCCGCCCTCGCCTGGTAACTTCGGAAAAACTCTTCCTGCTGGGTCAAGGTCAACTTTTCGCGGGTCATGAACTTGCCGAGAACGGGATCGTTCCGCCAAGCGATGATTTGCGCGGAGTCCTCCAGCCGGACCTCTCGAAGGACCAGGTTGTTTCCCTCAAGAAGCCGTTCGAGATTCTCAGTCTTGGAGGCAAGCGTGCCCGAGCTCGGCGGCTTTGATCCCATATGCGCCGTCATCTATTTATTTCACCTTAATTTAATGCGCTAAATATATTTAATTGACCTGAACATTATCATTATTTAATGTGACTGACAATCAAACGATGCTTCTTTTCTGGGTGGAGGCTCGCTATTCTCGCCGCTGTCCCCGTTTTGCCGGTCCGGCATGTAAATGATGCCGAACTCAAGTCCTTAGCGCTGTCCGGCGATGCCGCGTTCTGGGGGCATCTCGCCGCCCGCTCGCGGGAGGCCGCGAGTTTTTCCGAACTGTTCTTTCTGTCGACGCTTCGAAAAAAGGCGAAGCTACATGCGACCGAAAGTGGTCAGCCAAGACTCCGACTCGCCTTGATCGGCGGCTACAACCTGTATCCGTTGCACGAACTGGTTGAACACCTCCTGGCCATTCGTGGAATCGAGTGCGAACGCTTCCTCGGCGAGTACGATAATTTCGTCTCGGAAATCCTCGACGGCTCGAGTCCGCTATACGCCTTCAAGCCGGATCTCGCCTTCATTCTGCCGAACGCGAGCCATTGCCGCTTTTCGGGCTCGCTCCTCGATGCCGTGAAACATCAGCGCGAAGCTGCAGTCGGCGCCGCGGAGCAGCTCCTCAACCTCGCGCGGACTTTCATCGAACGCTCAGGTGCGGCGGTGATTCTCGCCAATCTTGCGCTACCCGCCGACCTCGATCTCGGCTCGTTTCGTTCGCGCACGCTTGGGGCCGATTGGAGTTTCCGCAAGGCGGTGAACCTTGAGCTCGGGCTCCGGGCCCCGGCTGAGGTGCAAATCTGCGACGTCGAGTTCCTCTCGGCACGCCGAGGGATCACGGCTGCGGAGGATGCGCGAGCATGGTACGAATCGAAGCAGCTCGGCTCACCTGATTTTCTGGTGGACGTCGCGCAAGAGCTAAGCCATCTGATCGCCTGCCGTAAGCAAGGCCCGAAGAAGGTGCTGGCGCTCGATCTCGATCAGACGCTATGGGGCGGCGTGATCGCGGAGGACGGTATCGAGGGAATCGAACTTGGGGACTCGTCTCCCCGCGGCGAAGCTTTCAAGGCTTTCCAGAAGTACCTCCTTGCGCTTTCCGAACGCGGCGTCCTGCTTGCGGTGTGCAGCAAGAACGACCATGCGCGCGCGATCGAGGTATTCGAGAAGCATCCCGAGATGGTTCTCCGGCTGGAGCACTTCGCGGCCTTCAAAGCCAATTGGGACCCGAAGTCCGACAACCTGCAGCGGATCGCGGATGAACTCCGCGTTGGCGTGGACAGCTTCGTATTTGCCGACGACAACCCGGCGGAGATCGAGATCGTGCGCCAGTTTCAGCCCCAGGTCGAAGGCGTGCTCCTAGGGCCGGATCCCGCCGAGTTCATCGGCCGCCTCCAGGCCGGGCGACATTTCGAGCCACGGAACGTCACCGAGGAGGATCTCGAGCGGACGGCGCAATACGGGCAGGAACGGCGACGTACGGAGCTCGCGGCGAGCGTAACCGACATGCCAGCCTACCTCGCCTCGCTCGAGATGCGAGGCACGATCAAGGAGTTCGACCCGCTCGACCTACCCCGCATTGCCCAGCTGATCGCGCGCAGCAACCAGTTCAACCTGACGACGGTCCGTCGATCCGAAACCGAGATCCAGGGGCTCCTGAAAAGGCCGGACTACCGGTGCTTCACGATGCGGCTCGAGGATCGGTTCGGCGATTCCGGGCTCATCTCTGTGGTCATTGCAAAGATCGAGGGCGGCGTCTTCGTTCTCGATACCTGGCTCATGAGCTGCCGCGTGCTTAAGCGCCAGGTCGAGGACGAGATCATGAACGAGATTTTTCGGCTTGCAGAGGTCGCCGGCTGCGCGAAAGTGCGCGGCATTTATCTTCCGACGGCCAAGAACGGCATCGTCGCCGGGATCTACGAGGAGTTTGGCTTCGTGCGTACGGAAGACTCCGCCGCCCGAAAAGAGTTCGAGCTCGCGGCGGAGAAGTATCAGACGCGTTCGACAAAGATCCGCGTAACCCGGAGGGCTTATGAAGCAGGCTGAGGTACTGGCGAAGTTGCAGGAGGTATTCGACGGTATCTTCCTTGAGAAGATCGTGGCCAAGCCCGAGCTGTCGGCGGCCGACGTCGAGGAGTGGGACTCGCTCATGCAGATCTCGCTCGTCATCGCCGTCGAGCAGAAGTTTCGCGTGCGATTCCGCGTTGGCGAAGTCGAGACGGCCCGGAACCTGGGTGAGTTCGCCGATCTGATCGCGAAACGGCTAGAGCCATAGGAGTTCGACATCGCGAGGACGATCGCGCGAGTACGCGGCCCGCCACCCGTTTTTGGTGTCTCTCGCCCAGCTTATGGGCGTGACGCGGCACCGCACTGCAAAACCGCCGCCGGCGATTGTCGTCTGGAAGCGCGGAACCCCTGCGCCGAGATCTTCGCCTCCACTGAAGCGAGCGCGCCTGGGGCGGGCTGCATCAACGGGAGCAGCCGACAGCAGCTGTTCATGATCCGGAGGCTGACTGGGACCACACCTTCTCAAGAGAAATTGACATCCGTGCAAACGCCGCTTGCTTCACAAGGGTATTAAAATATGTCACTAATAAATATAAATTATAGTCACTAATAAATATAATTCTTTTTAATTCATTTAGCTTCGCGTTCCGTGATTTGATTCGTTGAATTTTCCTTACTGAGTAGAACCGACTGCGCGGGAGAACAACATGGCAAGCTTGTTCACCACTCAGGCCCCCGTCCTGACCAACAACACGGATGGGCCAGGGGCTGATTACGAGCTGGGGATGCGCTTCACCAGCGACGCTTCCGGCGTGATCCAGGCGATCCGGTACTACAAGGCCTCGAACGAGACCGGCACCCATATCGGCCACATCTGGTCGGCAACGGGCCAGGAGCTGGCGACGGTCACGTTCACCAACGAAGGCGCATCGGGCTGGCAACAGCAGGCGCTCGCCACGCCGCTCACCATCGCGGCCGGTACGACCTACGTGGTCTCGGTCAATATCAACAGTTACTACGTCTCCACCACCCAAGGCTTCGCGTCCGGCATCAGCAATGGTGGCCTGAACGCTGCGGCCGGCGCCGGCGTCTACGACTCCACTGGCGGCGTCTTCCCGACCGCCGTCTATCAGAACGCAAACTACTTCCGCGACGTCGTATTCGCCGCGGGCTCGTCAAATCCCAGCAATCACCCCGGTGCGGTGAGCGTCAGCGGGACGCCGACGCAGAACCAGATTTTGACCGCGACGGTGAGCGATACGGACGGAGTGCCAGGTACCATCTCCTATCAGTGGCAACAGAGCGCGAACGGCAGCACGTGGACCAACATCAGTGGCGCGACGGCGCGCACGCTGACCCTCGGGCAGGCCCAGGTTGGCAGCTTCATACGCGCCACCGCCAGCTACACGGACCTGCTGGGCAGCAGCGAGGCGCCAGTGAGCACCGCGACCGCCACGGCCGTGGCCAACGTCAACGACGTCGGCGCCGTCACAATCAACGGCACGGCGAGCCAGAACCAGACGCTGACGGCCAGCGTCACGGATCCTGATGGCGTGCCAGCGAGCATCACCTATCACTGGCAGAGCAGCCCGGACGGCACCACCTGGACGAATCTCGCCGCCACGACCTCGAGCCTCACTCTCGACAGCAGCCTGGTCGGCAAGCGGATCCGGGTGAATACCACCTACACCGACCAGCTCGGCACCAGCGAGAACGTGACCAGCGCGGCCACCGCGACGGTTGCAGCTGCGAGTGCCACCACCACTCTGTTCACCACTCAGTCGCCGTCCATCACCAATGCCACCGACGGGATAGGGGCGGATTATGAGCTGGGTATGCGCTTCACCAGCGACGCTTCCGGCGTGATCCAGGCGATCCGGTACTACAAGGCCTCGAACGAGACCGGCACCCATATTGGCCACATCTGGTCGGCAACGGGCCAGGAGCTGGCGACGGTCACGTTCACCAACGAAGGCGCATCGGGCTGGCAACAGCAGGCGCTCGCCACGCCGCTCACCATCGCGGCCGGTACGACCTACGTGGTCTCGGTCAATATCAACAGTTACTACGTCTCCACCACCCAAGGCTTCGCGTCCGGCATCAGCAATGGTGGCCTGAACGCTGCGGCCGGCGCCGGCGTCTACGACTCCACTGGCGGCGTCTTCCCGACCGCCGTCTATCAGAACGCAAACTACTTCCGCGACGTCGTATTCGCCGCGGGCTCGTCAAATCCCAGCAATCACCCCGGTGCGGTGAGCGTCAGCGGGACGCCGACGCAGAACCAGATTTTGACCGCGACGGTGAGCGATACGGACGGAGTGCCAGGTACCATCTCCTATCAGTGGCAACAGAGCGCGAACGGCAGCACGTGGACCAACATCAGTGGCGCGACGGCGCGCACGCTGACCCTCGGGCAGGCCCAGGTTGGCAGCTTCATACGCGCCACCGCCAGCTACACGGACCTGCTGGGCAGCAGCGAGGCGCCAGTGAGCACCGCGACCGCCACGGCCGTGGCCAACGTCAACGACGTCGGCGCCGTCACAATCAACGGCACGGCGAGCCAGAACCAGACGCTGACGGCCAGCGTCACGGATCCTGATGGCGTGCCAGCGAGCATCACCTATCACTGGCAGAGCAGCCCGGACGGCACCACCTGGACGAATCTCGCCGCCACGACCTCGAGCCTCACTCTCGACAGCAGCCTGGTCGGCAAGCGGATCCGGGTGAATACCACCTACACCGACCAGCTCGGCACCAGCGAGAACGTGACGAGCGCGGCCACCGCGACGGTTGCAGCTGCGAGTTCGGGTACCACGCTGTTCACCACCCAGGCACCCGATCTGACCAACAACACCGATGGACCAGGAGCGGATTACGAGCTGGGTATGCGCTTCACCAGCAACACGTCCGGCGTGATCCAGGCGATCCGGTACTACAAGGCCTCGAACGAGACCGGCACCCATGTGGGCCACATCTGGTCGGCCACCGGCCAGGAGCTGGCGAGGGTCACCTTCACCAACGAAGGCGCATCGGGCTGGCAGCAGCAGGCGCTCGCCACGCCGCTCACCATCGCGGCCGGCACGACTTACGTGGTCTCGGTCAACATCAACAGCTACTATGTCTCCACCACCCAAGGCTTCGCGTCCGGCATCAGCAATGGTGGCCTGAACGCTCCCGTCGGCGCCGGCGCCTACGACCCCACTGGCGGCGTCTTCCCGACCAACGTCTATCAGAACGCAAACTACTTCCGCGACGTCGTATTCGCCCAATCCAACGTCATCGCACTACTTAACAGTTCCACAATCTATGTCAGTGAAGCGGCGGGCACGGCCACCATCACTGTTGTACGCTCTGGCGACCTCCAGTCTCAAACGACCGTGGAGTACACGACGAACGAAATCGGCACCGGAGGCACGGCTACGGCGGGACTGGACTACACCCAGCCCACGTTCAATGGTCGGTCGAACACCGGTCAGATCGTCTTCGGACCCGGGGAGAGCACCAAGAGCTTCACCATCCCAATTGTGAACGATCAGCTCACCGAGGGTACCGAGACGTTCGCTGTCGGGCTTCAGAATCCCGGTTCCGGCTCCCTTGGAGCCCCGCGCACTGTGCTCGTCTCCATCATCGACGACGACTCACCCGCCTCCATAGCAATGGCGGACGCCGCCGTGAGCGTTGCCGAGAGCACAGCGACAGCGACAATCACGCTGCTGCGCAGCGGCAGCGCCAATCAAGCAGCTACGGTCGGCTTCACAACAAGTAACGGCAGCGCGGTCTCGGGATTGGACTACACGATCTCGTCCGGCACGGTGACCTTCGCCGCTGGCCAGGTGACCCAGACCATCACCGTCCCGATCATCAATGATACGACACCGGAGAGCGACGAGACCTTCACGGTCACCTTGAGCAACCCGACGGGCGCCACTCTCGGCGCACAGGCGACGACGACAGTGAAGATCCTGGATAATGACAACCCCGACCTCGGCAATTTGGTGGGCCAGACGGCCGTGACGGGGCTGAACGAACCAACAGCGATCGAATGGACTCCCGACGGCCGCTATATGCTCGTCGCGCAGAAGGACGGTGTGGTGCGCGTGGTGGACAACGGCACCCTGCGATCTACGCCGCTCATCAACCTGTCGAGCGAGGTAAATGACGTCAGCGATCGCGGACTGCTGGGCATCGCGGTGAACCCAAATTTCTTCGCAGGCAGCCCCTATGTCTACCTGCTCTACACCTACGATCCGCCCGAGACGGCGGGCCAGACGGGCCTCGCGGGACCCGATCAGGCCGGAAACCGACCTTCTCGTCTGGTGAGGGTGACCGTCGACCCTACCACCATGATCGCCGATCCGGCGAGCGAGTTCGTGCTGGTCGGCAAGAACAGCACTTGGGCGTATACGAGCCGTCCGGACTTGGACAGCAACGGCGATCCCAGCATTCCTCCATCAGGTATCGTCAACGGCACCACCATAACGGCCCCCGCCAGCCAGATAGAGACCGGAGCGCAGGACAACGATCCGAACTCGGCAGGGATTCAGAATCAGAACATCCGCGATTATCTGGCGTCGGACGGCGACTCGCATACCATCGGTGCCGTTCATTTTGGCCCTGACGGCTATCTCTACCTCACCGTCGGCGACGGCACGTCATATAATTTCGCGGACCCTCGCGCAGTGCGGGTCCAAGACATCCACAATCTCTCCGGCAAGCTGTTGCGGATCGATCCGACCACAGGTGAGGGAGCAGCCGGCAATCCATTTTATCAAGCTAGCGATCCAAACAGCAATCAGTCGAAAGTCTTCTACTACGGCGTCCGCAACGCTTATCGCTTCAGCTTCGATCCGGTCACCAATCTGCCCGTGCTCGGAGATGTAGGTTGGGACAGCTGGGAAGAGATCAATACTGGCCCGGCCGGGTCGAATTTCGGATGGCCCTATCTCGAGGGCCCAGACAGGACCGCCAGCTACCAAACACTCCCCCAGGCGATCAGCTTCTACAACAATGGCAACCGCAACAATACGTCGGACCCGCCTGCCGTATTTCCCATCCTAACTCAGAGCCACGGTGCTCCGGACGGTGCCCACGTGATAACCGCGGGAGATTTCTACAATCAGAACACCATGTTCTTCGACGATGTCTACAATGGAACGATCTTCGCTGCGACCTTGAACGCAAGCCGGCAGGTTGCCAGCGTCCAGCTGGTGGACAACAACGCACCAGGCATCGTCGACCTGCAGAAGGGCCCCGACGGGTGGCTCTACGGGGCCGATATATTTGATGGTACGATCCGACGTTGGGTGGACCCCTCAGCCGCCTCCGCTCTGGGGCTCGCGGTGGGGTCCTGACGGGCGCCGGCCATAGTGAGCGTCGAACTGCGACTGTTCGGGGACGCGATCGTTCTTCCCGCGTGGAATGGCATGGATATCGATGTCCGGGAAGCTGACCCTGATGCGGCCAATGGTGGTTTTTCTAAACTCAATTGTGAGCTCTGCGATTTTCTATCGAATTCCAGTTGGCGAAACGCTGCAGAAGATCGAGGCCGTTTAGGGGGACTGATGAGAGTCGCAGAAATATTGACGTCTATCGCGTCGATCTCTTTGAGTTTGGGGATCGGAGCAATGTCGCCGACCGCCGCCGCTCAAGAGCAGAAATCATTTAGATTTTCAACTTCATCCATACCGCCGAGGTTTAACCTTGGCGATCGCGTCGAGGCCTCGCGGCAGGTGAGGGTTCGAGCCAGTGGTTCACTCGGTGGCCCCCTACTTGGCACTCAACCTGCCGGGGTTTACGATAAACTCGTCGCTGGTCGGGCAAGCGCAAACGGCTATATCCCATGGCGCATCGCTCACGATAACGGCGTAGATGGTCCTCGCGGTAACGACAATTCCAATCCTCCCCCAGCTAGCTCGTCGCCGGCTCCCGCAGCAGCCCCCGCTCCTACTCCTGCACCGGCTCCGTCATCGATGCCTTCGAGTGGACCGCCGCTTTCCTTTAACGATCCGCGCTTTACCAGTGCTATCTCCCACAGCCGTTTGGATGATGGCGTACCGGATGGTGGATCACTCACAGATCGAAGCTATATCTATTACGAAGTCGGCGACAACACGGTTGGCTGCTGGGGCAGCTGCACCTTAACAAGACTCCGAATCCAATCGCGCGAATGTATCCGAGCGATTAAAGGCAATATCGTAATTGCGGATTCTTATCTTGAGGCTACAGGACAAGGCGATGACCATGCCGATGTGATTCAGGCCTATGGTCCCGGCAATCACGGAACGATCACTCTGCGCAATACTTCCATTGTCGCGCACAACACCTCCGCAACCGCCGGGATATTTGTCGCCGACAATTGGAAGCCCGATTTGATTGATCTGGAAAACGTCATGTTCCAGGGGGGCCCGTTTGGTCTGCGTCTTCACGCCGATGGTTACATGAACGCACACTTGCGAATGAAGAATGTATGCTTTGTCGGACCGTTCCCCTTGCGCAAGTTTTTCATCACCGACTTTATCATCGATGAGTGGACGAACGTGAATGACTGCGTCATTCAAAATGGTCAACTTGTTATTGTAAAATCAATTCGGCGCCCCTGACCGCTCTTTGAGAGAACGCAAGATTTCCCGAGGACTCCGTGACGTGCCCCCGCCAAATTAGGCCAGTTTGAACTGGAATTTTCCATTTATGATCCCCTGACGGGACGAGGAGAGTTCCATGAAGGCATCGAAGTTTTCAGAGGCGCAGATTGCATTCGTGCTGAAGCAGGCTGAAGACGGCTCGGCGGTGGCCGAGGTCTGCCGCAAGGCCGGGATCAGCGAGGCAACCTTCTACAACTGGCGGAAGAAGTATGCAGGCTTGATGCCCTCGGAGATGAAGCGGCTGCGTCAGCTTGAGGAAGAGAACGGGAAGCTGAAGCGGATTGTCGCCGACCTGTCGTTGGACAAGGCCATGCTTCAGGATGTGCTCTCAAAAAAGCTCTGAGGCCTGGCCGCAAGCGCGAGCTTGTCGACAAGGTGCGAAGTGACTGGAAGGTGTCAGTCAGGCGGGCCTGCTCCACGCTTCGGGTTGATCGCGCTCTTTACGTCTACAAGTCGAAGCGCGGCGACCAGGCCGCTCTCAAACACCGGATCAAGGACATCTGCGCGACGCGGGTGAGATACGGCTATCGGCGCATTCATGTGCTGCTGCAACGGGAGGGCTGGGCCGTTAACGTCAAACGGGTCTATCGCCTGTACCGGGAATTGAGCCTGCAATTACGCAACAAAACGCCCAAGCGCCGCGTCAAGGCCAAGTTGCGAGAAGATCGAACCGATGCCAAACAGATCAACGAGACCTGGGCCATGGACTTCGTTCACGACCAGCTGGCCACCGGCCGCAAACTCCGCGTGCTGACGATTGTCGACATCTTCAGCCGCTTCTCGCCGGCGGCCGATCCGCGGTTCAGCTATCGAGGCGAGGACGTTGTGCTGACTCTGGAGCGCATCTGCAAAACCGTCGGTTACCCGAAGAGCATTCGTGTGGATCAGGGATCGGAGTTCATCTCCCGCGATCTCGACATCTGGGCTTATCAAAGAGGCGTTGTGCTCGACTTCTCACGTCCCGGCAAGCCGACGGACAATAGCTTCATCGAATCCTTCAACGGCAAGTTCAGAACCGAATGCCTGAACATGCACTGGTTCCTGAGCCTTGACGACGCCCGGCAGAAAATGGAGGATTGGCGTAGAGACTACAACGAAGTCCGGCCCCATAGCGCGATCGGCAACAAGGCGCCGATATCGCTGTTGAATGGCTCATCGGCGCCCCCGCCGGCATGAGCTAAACCCCGGAAAATTCCAGCATCAGCTGGCCTAGTTTTGGGGAGCACCTCAAAAAAACCCCGAGGCTCTAACCGCGGCCGGATGAAAGTTCGGTGGCAGGTCACCCCCCCTCACCCCTGCAACATCCGAAGTGTCCAGGTTCCCGAATTTGGTCCAGCAGGCGACCGTGACTAGATATCGCACGATGAATAAGCGGCAAACTAGCGGTTAAGAAAGAACCAATATCCTATTTCCGGAGTTGACTCATGCGCGATCCGAGCAAGCAGGTTATTGTTTGCGCCGAGGATGAGTTTAGAATCTGAGCCGGGACGACGTGAAGGATCTCAGGCCACGATTGGAGAGGCTCCGAGCTGACGCCAGAGACTTTGCCCTTATGAGTCAGCGGGCGAAGGACGCAGAAAAGCACGAGCGCTTCAAGCGCTTGGCGGATGAACTCGCCATAGAAGCTCTCGAGCTTGAGCTGATCCTGAAATAAACAGAGCATTTGGATTCAAGCGTCCAGCACCAGGTCGTCGAGTTTAAACCGTCCTCTGAGAGGAAGCGCGGCTGACGGGGAGAAGACGCTAAGCGCCAGCTTATCTTCCTCATCCGCCCAGCGCATAACGAGTACATCATCCGAGAACGGCCGCCGCAGCACCTTGGCATCACCCCAGGACACGCGCACCCACACATCGCGCTCCTCATCCGTCGTCCGGATTGGCGGCATCGCCTTCGGATGGATCGCTCGACCACCGCGTTGAGTATCGGAGTCCCCGGCAGTCTGCGGGACGAGTGTCGACGCGGTGCCACTTCATTCATCTGCTCCGCGAGAGCTTGAAGATGCGCTCGCCCGATCAAGCGAGCCAACGCGGCTCTCCTTTCATGAAGACCGGAAGACCGGCCAGCGCTGGCAGCCAGGTCGCGGCTACAGCTGATCTCTGGAACAGCGCTCAGGCCTCCACAAAATCAGCCAGTCATGCACTTGGCCGACTAATCGTCGCCCACAGGCGATGATCGTTGGGTCTCTGCACGCGAACCCAGTGATAGGGCGTCCTGGACCACGGTTTGATCTGCGGCGTGAGATTGTCGAGGACGAGATCGCCGCTCCTGGTCCGCACGAGAAGCACCAAATGATGCTCTCCGGAACTAACGACGACCTCGCTCAATAGCAGGGCCCGCGCGGGCCAGCCCCGTTGCAGCAGTTCATGACGCTTGCTCACTACGTAGTCGTTGCAATCACCGCTATCGGGGTTGACGATCCACTCCTCACCTGCAAGGCCAAGTTCATTAGGCTGCGGAGCAATGGCGCGGTTCACGGCCCGATTGACTGCTTTCAGCTCCGCCCACCGTTCCTTCGTCAACCGGATCGGCCCGCCGCGGAAGGAGCGCCGCGGGCGACATTCGGCCTCATAGCGCAGGCAAAACACCGTGTAAGTGAGGGGCGGAAGCGTCGGGCGTCCCAACTCGATGTGCGCAAGAGCCGCTTGCGGCGCCGTCGGCACGGTCAACAATGCCGCACGCGCCCACTGAACGCCTCCGATCATGACAGCTATGGCTGCCGCGATGACTGGGCCCGAGGTTCGCTGCATCTGCCGATCCCTCTGCGCACGCCAAACTGAGGTCGGATCCACAGCCGGCGCGGCCGCCCCCAACCGCAAAAATGATTATTCCGCGTTATCATATTTAATATAATTCCATTTAATTATAACCGCAATAATAAATTAACGGATTAAATTGGCACCGAAGATCGTTTGCAAAGGGCTGCAGTGACGCCAGCGGTGCGCCTGCAAGGACGAATGCAAAGGATGAATGGGATGAGAAGCCTTGCGGCTCCGGTTGTTCTCGGTGGAAGGGCGCCGCAAGCGCGGCGCGGCGCAGACGTGCTTCGCCGATCCAGAGCCAGGGCAAGAACTCAACTGCCCATATAATTATAACCTGTTGATTTAATTATTCACCGAGGCCAAACCGTCAAACAGTGCTTCCTCGGGCAGGACAGATTTCATATGCCAGGTGAGCTACTCGTCATCCTGGGAGCTGAAGCTACGATACTTGTCTTCGTAGCGGCGATGACCCTGCACGCCAGGCGAATGGACGTACTGAACCGACGATCGTCCGAAAGATCCGCAGTCTCGCCCAGGCTTCTGCCACGGTCGATCCGTCGAAAGCAGCGCGATTTACTGCGGTTGATCAGGAGGTGGGTCGATCTCACCACGTTTGCCCCACTAAATCTCTTGCGGCGACCCGACATCTTCAGAACGCTGGTGTCGACTCTGCAAAGCAGACGGCAGACTCCGATCCGGCTTGTGACGCGCACTCGTCGGCCGGGCCCGCCCGCTGCCGATGCGTCCGGCCGCCCAGCCGTGCCTTCAGAGGCTGGCCGCAACGCCGGCGCCCACGGATAGGGCGCCGGCCTCGAATGCGCGCAGTCGAACGCTGCTATCTTCCGCGAGGACTCAGCGTTCCTTGAACACCCGCCCCGCCTGATCATGCGGCGGCTTGAGAAGGTAGGACAGCGCAGGGCGACGTTGCGTCTTGATGAAAACCTCGACCGGCATTCCAGACAAAAGCTTGGCCGACCCGACTTTCACCAGCTCACGTTCGCAAGCTCTGCGTCGCCCCTGTTCAGTTGAATTTCTTTTTCGTCTTGAACATCAATGTTATGCGCAGCAATGGGCAAACTCTTGAGATTCCTCTTGCGGCGTGCGGAACATTCCCCTGGAAAAGCACTAACCGATTTGGACGTGGCAGAATTGCTGCGATGATGTCTGCCGGCGGCTGTTGCGTTAGGAAGATGGTCTCACCCGACCAATTAGGGTCCCAAGTTGGATTAGAATAAAAGACTGCCGTGTAATCACTGGGATCGGCTGAATCCAAATGAGCCGAACCTTCGCATCCGTATGGATAACCGTTTGCATAGCACCTCATCAGTGTGTGATCTTTGAAGATCGTTCCCTCCAAGAGGCTCCACATTTTCCAGATGACCGGAGCTTCGTTCAACAAGGCACCTGAACAATCTGACGTGTCAGCTTCGTCGTATCCCCCGGCAAAATGCTTGTACCAATAGCGATAACTGCCGGGTGCCTTGTATGACACTGCTCCGAATTTCCATGATGTATTTTGCAGATAGTCTTGAACGTCGGCCAACAATTGTTGTTCTAGGACATCATCATAAAGACGAATGACCGGGCTTTGTGAGTGTATGATGGGCTGCGATGTCACTTGTCGAATAGCTCCTTGATCGCGAGCTCGGTGCTCGTTGATACAAAGCCCCGAGTACTGGTGCACTCGGGGCTGTGTCATTTCGTGTCCGCCAAAGACTCAGCGCTCCTTGAATGCGCGCCCCGCCTGATCGTGCAGCGGCTTGAGCAGGTAAGACAACGCGGTCCGACCTGCCGTCTTGATGAAGACCTCGACCGGCATGCCGGGCAACAGCCTGGCCGACCCGAGTTTCGCCAGCTCTTCCGGTTTCAGCAGGACACGGCCCGTGTAGTAACTGGTGCCGGCACGCTGATCCTGTGTAATGTCTGCCGAGACCATGCTGACCTCTCCGTCGATTTCAGGCGTGGTCTTCTGGTTGAACGCCGCGAAGCGCATTGTCGCGGTCTGCCCCATATAGACCTGGTCGATATCGCGCGGTGCGATCTTGACCTCAACCGCAAGCGAGTCCGCATCGGGCACGATCAACATGATCTGCTCGCCGGGAGAGATCACGCCTCCAACGGTGTGCACGCTCAGCTCGTGGACGCGGCCGGTTTGCGGTGCCCTGATATCGACCCGGTTCAATTGATCGACCGCCGCGGTCTTGCGCTCGCTCAGCTCGGAGAGCTTCGATCGCGTTTCGATCAGATCCTTGCCAACTTCCGTCCGCAGGTCCTGGTCAATCTGAATGGTCTGGAGTCCGATTTCGGCGATCTTGCCTTTCGATTGAGCAATCATTCCTGCCAGCTGGCTGCGCTCGCCTTCGAGGCGGGCGGAATCACGCTCGAGAGAATTGAGCCGCGTGATCGGCACCAGATTTTTTTGCCAGAGACTGCGCACGCCCTCCAGCTCCTGCCGGATAAATTCGACTTCCTTCTGCTTGGCCTCGGTCTGCCCCGTAAGGCCTTTGATCTCGTTTTCCAGCTGCGCGCTTTTCTCCTGCAACTGCGCTTTTTGGCCGCCCCGTGCCTGACGACGCAGCTCGAACAGCTTTCGCTCCGCAGTGATCGCACGGCTCGCCTCGGAGTTGCTCTCCTTGGCCCGGTCGAGCAGCACCTTGGGAAAGACAGCCTGCTCGACGCCATCGCGCTCGGCCTCCAGGCGAGCCTGTCGCGCGAACAGCTCATCGAGGCTGTTGGTGACGATGGTCGCATTCGCGAGCGTCTGAGTCTCGTCGAGGCGGATCAAAATATCCCCTGCATTGACCCTCGCGCCCTCGCGCACGCGCAACTCTCCCACGATCCCGCCAGTGGAGTGCTGAACTTTCTTGACGCTCGAATCCACCACGACCACGCCTTGGGCGATCACCGCGCCCGACAGTTGGGTCGTTGTCGCCCAGCCGCCGACCCCAAAGGTCACCAAAGCGAACAGGATCATACCTACGATTATGTAACGCTGGATGGATTCCAGCGCCGGTGTCACCTGGCCGTTCATCGGCTGCCTCCTTGAGCTTCCGCGACGACCTTGAGCGGTATTGGATTTCGCAACACTCTCTTGAGAACCTCCTCCCTCTTGCCGAAGGACTGAATCCTGCCTTCCCCGAGGCACAAGACATGGTCCACACCTTCCAGCGCCTTCGGACGATGCGCGACAACGGCGACAATCCCTCCCCGGCGGCGCACGTTCAGGATCGCCTCGGTCAATGCCTCCTCGCCCTCGGCATCGAGATTGGAAGAGGGCTCATCAAGTACCACCAGGAAGGGCTTGCCGTAAAAGGCGCGCGCGAGCCCGATACGCTGCCGCTGTCCCGCCGACAGCGCCAGCCCTCCCTCGCCAATCTTCGTGCTGTAGCCGTCCGGAAGGGAGAGGATGAGGTCATGCGCGCCCGCGGCATGCGAGGCTTCCAGAACAGCGGCGGCGGTTGCCTGCGGGTCGAACCGTGCGATGTTCGTTGCGATGCTGCCGTCGAATAATTCGACGTCCTGGGGCAGATAGCCGATATGCTTGCCGAGGGCGTCCGAAGACCAGTGATCGAGCGCGGCGTTGTCGAGCCGGATCCTGCCTCGAATGCACGGCCACACCCCGACCAGTGCACGTGCCAATGTCGACTTGCCGGATCCGCTCGGACCAATGATTCCAACCGCCTGCCCGCTCCGAAGCTGGAACGACACTTCGCTGAGAGTGGGCCTCTCCGAGTTCGGGGCGCCAATATAGAGGTGCTCGGCGGTGAGGGTTTCAACAGGTGCAGGCAATGCCAACCGCTCCTCCTCGTTGGGCAGAAGCTTCAGCAAGCGATCGAGCCGTTGCCCGGATTGCCGCGCGGCGACGAATCCCTTCCAGTTCGCAATGGCCATTTCGACGGGCGCCAGGGCTCGCGCAGTGAGTATCGATCCTGCAATGATGATGCCGGCCGTCGATTCCTGGTTGATGACGAGGACGGCGCCAACGGCGAGAACCAGCGATTGCAAGATCGCCCGGAAGATCTTGGAGGCGCCACCGAGTCCGTTTGCGACATCGCTGGCCCGCTCATGGGCCGCGAGGTACTTCGCGTTGACATCCCGCCAACGGAAAGCCGCTTGTTGCCGCATGCCCATGGCCTGCAGAACCTCGGCATTTCGCCGCCCCTCGAGCGCAAGGGCAGTTCGCGAAACGGCCAGGCGCGAGGACGCCTTTGCCGGCCCTCGGGTGCGTGATTCCGTGAGCATCGTAATCCCGACCAGCACCAACGCCCCGGCCAGCGCAGTGACGCCAATCCAGAAGTGAAAGAGGAAGCAGACGCCGAGATAGATCGGCATCCAGGGCAGATCAAAGAGCGCCGTCGGCCCTCCGCTCGAAAGGAAGCTGCGGACCTGATCAAGGTCCCGCACCGGCTGCAAGCCATCGCCATCGGCCCTGGTCTTGAGAGGAAGGCGAACAAGCGCGTCGAATATCCGAACGCCGAGCCTTTCATCGAAATACCGGCCGACCCGGGCACTGATCCTGTTCCTGACGAGGTCCAGCCCACCCTGAAACAGGTAAAGCACCGTCGCCAGAACCATCAAGGCTATCAGCGTCGGTATGCTGCGCCCGGGGAGCACCCGATCGTAGACTTGCAGCATGAAAAACGAGCCGGTGAGCATGAGGAGATTGCTCATCCCGCTGAAGGCCGCGAGAGCCCAGAAAATCCGGCGGCAAGACCGCAGGAAAGCCGACATCTCTGACTGCGAGTCGTCATAGTCCTCCGCCGGCCCGGCTCGACCAGCGAATATCCGCTGCCGCAGGGCTTCGACCGAGCGCTTTGCCCAGCCGATCAGTTGCGGCGTCCGCAGTTCGGCGTCTTCCGCCCACTGCCGTCCGACCGCCCAGAGCTCTGATAGGTAAAGAAGTGGAATTCGATAGAGATTCGCGGGCGGGGGGAATGCCCCCCGCCGTCCAAAGTCAATCATGGTAGCCGCCCTTGAACCATGCCCTTGTCTGAAGATCCCCCAAGAGATCCCCAAGGCAGTTGTTGAGTACTACTCGGTGTGGATGCCCGTCCCTTACGCGAAGTGGAAGTCCTGGCTAGTCAACGAACCGACCTTCATGTTCTTCAGCGTGAGCGTGTCGCCCCCCGTCGCCGCGATGACGACGTCCTGGCCCGATTGGGTCGCATGGGAAAGAACACTCGCAAAGCTGTCGAACACGCTCTTGCTGAACTCGATCGTGTCGTGAGCAGGTCCGCTGGCAGCGAAGTCCTTGATGACATCGTTGCCGAAATTCGCGGCAAACGAGAAAGTGTCGGCCTTGCTGGTGCCAACCAAGACGTCATTGCCTGAAGTGCTCGTCTGTACGTTGCTGCTTGTCGAGTTCGAAGTCGCAGCGAGCTGAGTGGTGCTCGTGGACGACGTAGCTACGCTGGAAGCACCGATCTGACCGTCACCGTTGAGATCCTGATGGAAGCTCGTCTCAAGCGATTTAAGGCCAGCGTCCGTACCCGTCACGAAGCCGCCCGACGTGGAGCCGGTCAGTGTGCTGACATGGGATACGTAGTTGCCGTTGTTGTCGGTGTTCCAGGCCGTGTAATAACCGCCGCCCTCCTTCCAGACAACCTGATAGCCCGTCGCCGTCTTCTCCGCACCAATCGGTGCCCAGGTGCCATCTGACCCGTCCACAAAATCCACGCCGTGATTCTTCAGCGAGGGCCCCGATCCGTTGCTGCCGTTGAGGTAATATTTGCCGTTGCTCTCAACGAGGCTTGTCGCACCATCCGACTCGATTTGCTTACCAGTAGTTGGCGACGTCGGTGTGGTTGGCGACGTCGGTGTGGTTGGGGACGTCGGTGTGGAAGCACTGGAAGTACCGATCTGCCCGTCGCCGTTGAGATCCTGATGGAAACTCGTCTCGAGCGATTTGAGGCCAGAGTCCGTACCCGACACGAAGCCGCCCGACGTGGAGCCGGTCAGGGTGCTGACATGGGATACGTAGTTGCCGTTGTTGTCGGTGTTCCAGGCCGTGAACAGACCGGCGCCCTCCTTCCAGACAACCTGATAGCCCGTCGCCGTCTTCTCCGCGGCAATCGGTGCCCAAGTGCCATCTGACCCGTCTACAAAATCCACACCCTTGTTCTTCAGCGTGGGGCCCGATCCGCTGCTGCCGTTGAGGTAATATTTGCCATTGCTGCTCTCAACGAGAGTTGTCGCGCCATTCGACTCGATTTGCTTACCAGCAGTTGGCGATGTCGGTGCGGTTGGGGACGTCGGTGCGGATGGGGACGTCGAGGTGCCGGTGCTGGCCGTGACCACGGTGGACGCCGCGCTGGTGTTGCCTGCCGCATCCGTTGCCTTCGCGGTGAGGCTGTGCGAACCGGCCGCAAGGCCGCTGGTGGTATAGTTCCACACGCCACTGCTGTTGGCGGTTGCGGTCCCGATCTGGGTCGTGCCGTCGAACATCTTTACGACGCTGCTCGCTTCGGCACTGCCCGACATCACCACCTGATTGGCGCTGTTCACCGTATTGCTAGCAATGGTCGGCGCAGTCGGCGCTTTGGTATCGACGGAGACTGCCAACGCAGACGACGCCGCGCTGACCTGCCCCGACGCGCTGGTCGCCGTTGCGGTGAGCGTATGCTTTGCGTCAGTCAGGACCTTTGTGATGTAGTCCCAACTGCCACTTGAGTTCGCAGTCGTTGAACCGATTTGGGTCGCACCGTCGTAGATCTTGACCGTGCTGCCGGCAGCAGCGGCACCCTTGAGCTCGATGGTATTGTCGTTGGTGATCTTGTCGCCAGCCGTGCCGCTGTCGGTCGAGAACGAAGCGATAGTGGGTGCATCCGGTACGGTGGGCGTGGTGGGCGCGGAGGGCGCAGTCCCCCCTTCAACCGGCCATGGGGGTGGAATAAGATCACCCGGAACGAGTTGACCATTCACGATTGTTGCGGAGCGTACGTTTTCCCACTGAGTGATGTGTATGGGCGAATTGGTTTCCTGAAAGACAAACGGCGCCGCCCCAAATGGTCCTACAAAATACACGTCTTTCATTGAGACGTAGATGTCATCCGCATCCGAGGCAATACGCAGGCCATACGGACCACCTTCGAACATCACATTATCGAAATTGAACGTTCCGCTATAACTATCTGCAATGAACATCCCAGCGGTCGCAGAAGTCTCGTGGGACACAATTGCCGAGTTTGTGATTGTCACATTGCCAGTGCTGCCGGGAGCATAGGCCTGAATACCATCGGCGTGGTCGGCCCCCTGTCCCGTCGTTTCAATGTACGAATTGTTGATGGTTATATCTCCGCTCCCCGCAATGCGCACGCCTTCCCTTGCGTCAATGCGGATGTGGTCGAGGTTGAACGAGCCAAAGCCTCCAACGACCGCATCGCCGCTAAAATCGGTAATACTTGCGTTCGATAGCGTCCCGCCATCAGCAATGGCACCCCCACTCGAATTCGTAACGCCGCTAAACATCGGGTCTTCCCAGCTCAAAGGAATGGTCGCCATCTAGTTTTTCTCCTGGTATCTTCGATTAGATTTGTTCTGGCACGCGCCCATTTCGATTTCCCCGAGCGACGACACCCCAAGTGCGACCCTGCTGGCGCAGCGCCGCTGGGCTCGTCTTCTCGATGGGCGGAGGCTTTTTTGCGACGACACGACGGCTCACCCAAGGTAATTTCCCAACTACCCTTGCCAGAGCCGCTCGTAGCAATTTAAATGCGGCGATAATTCTTTAATCCGATCAAGCACTCACGCACGGTGTCGAAAAAAACGCGCGGAGAACGAACGAGGCTATACACAAGTATGCTTGGATCGAAGGGTGCGCCACCACCAGATGACAGACAGCCAGGAGTGTCGGTCGACGCTTCTACAGCGGAAAACATATTAAATATTCAATGTCGGTTATCTTCCGCCGGGGTACATCCGCCGAGGACTCGTCCCCCAGGAAAAGCATGTGTCGCGACGATCACTGCACATGCGGCAATCAAGAGCATAACCGTCGTTGATTTTCAGTTCGATTGCCGCTGGACGATACTAGACCGACAATGGCCCTGCTGGCGGAGCTCTCCGCCAGCTGAGCGAGTTCGAATCTCTGGCCGGTGCTGAGATGCTGATCGGGATTGTCGCAGATCAATCGAGCTGTTGCGGCCCCGGCGCGGCATCCGGCCGCCCTGTCTTGCCTTTGGCGCCATCGAGCAAACCCACGAAAGCTACTCTTCCGGCCGACAAGGAGCCTTTGAGCATGTATCGCACTACGAACAACAGTCCGACTCCGAAATGGCAGATCCAGCGCCATCCCGCAAAGCGCCGCGCATAGACGATGCCATTGCGAGCAGACAAATAGATCGAGAGATCCGAGCGCTTCCCGGGAGCAACGGCCGAGCCGATGGTCGTCCCTCCAATGTGGCGAATGATGGCTTTGCTCGCGAAGCCGATGCGGTGCTTTCCCCGCCGCCGTCCCCAATCCAAATCTTCCATATAGAGGAAGTAGTCCTCGGCCATGAGACCGACGTCTTCTACGAATGCTCGCGTTGCAAGAACGCACGCTCCGCTTACCGCATCGATCCGGCCGAGGTCTTCGTGAGAGGGTGCACTGCCAATTGGCGCATTCCTTCCTATGGCAATAACACGGCCTGTCGTTCGAGACCAACACAGTCCGTAGTTAATGATCTTGTCGGGGGTGTTGTGGAAGACCAGGCTTCCGCCCACCATGCCGAACCCCTCAGTAGACTTGGCAATCAATTCAGACAGACCACGGCTATCCACTTCGGTATCGGGATTCAGGACAAGCACTGAACCCCAGCCGGGCACGCCAAGCAACGGCTCAAGCCACGCGTTGACGCCGCCCCCGTAACCGAGGTTATCGATTGCGAGCCCAACTCGGACAGTATTCGTGCGATCCTGAAATCGGCATCTGACCACTTCGGCCAGTCTATTCTGTGGCTGGTCAAGAGTAGCGGACGCATCCGAAATTCGTTGCAACGTTCGATCCGGTCCCACGAGCCCAACCAACAGGTTTTGGTAGGCTGCTTCCCCGCCGTTTTCGCAAATGAAGACCTCGAACTGATCCCAATCCGAACGAGCGAGCGACTTCAAGCAGCGATCGACGTCGCCGACATTGCGGTAGGACACGATGATGACAGCAAGGTTGCTAGCGGCCGACATAACCCAGACACCCTCTCATTTGCCTTCGACGATGAAGAGCGACCATCGCCGAGGTAAACGCTTGCGCAGCTTCGAATGCGACTTCGGACAGACCCGACCCGGAGAAGTTATCGATATCGCCAGCGCATCAGGAGACGATAGAGCCCAAGCTTCGTACTGAACCGCCAGCCAAACCCGCGCATCGCATCCGGATCAAGCAAGTGGTGGCGCATGTACTCCGCATCCATGTTGTTCGTCAGACAAAGGCGGGAATAGAGAAAAGATTCGAATCCGCGATGATACCCAAGCTGGATTGTAAAGAGGTGCGTATAGCCAGCTCTCAGCGCCGCCTCCCAGACTCGTCGGGAAAACCGCCCGTATGGGAAAGCGAAAAGGGTTACTGGTCGTCCGAGGCGATCCTCGAGTATCGACCTAGACAGTCTAAGCTCGCGCTCGAGTTTTACGTCCGAGACAGTCGTCAAATCGACGTGGGCCATGCCATGTGAACCGATCGCAACGCCGGCCCTGCCAAGCTCCTCAATCATCTCCCAGCTCATACGTCCCGGCGAGCCTACAAAGTCGACCGGGATAAAGGACATGAAACCTGGAATACGACCGGTCGTCATGTAACGGGCATATATATGCGTGTAGTCCGAGAGAAATCCATCGTCGAAGGTTAATAGGACCGCACCGGTACGGCTGGGTTTCGGATCGGAGCAATGCTTCAGAAAACTCTGAGGCGAGACCAGCCCTTCCTCGCAAAGCGCAAGATGCGCTTCGAATATTTCATGCGTCAGGCACCACGCATTCGAAGGCGAGGCTTCCACCAGCTCATGATAATTCAGGACAATCATAGAGTTTGAATCAGATCTGAGACGCGGCGGGCCCAAGCCTGCCAGTTCAATCGAGCCTCGAAGGCGTCCCGGCTCGATTGTCTCAGGCGTGCCAGTCGGTCCTTGTTAGCAAAGGTCTGGGAGATCACCGTCGCATAGTCCGCCTTCGTCGCATTGGGCGGTAACAAGATTCCCGTCTCCTCGTCGCGGATAGCGCCGGAGACGCCACCAGTGGCCGGCGCAATGCTCGGTACGCCATGGGCGGCCGCTTCGCAAAACACGATGCCGTAACAATCTGCCCGGGTCGGCAACAGAAAGAAATCCGCATCGCGATAGAGTTGATCCAGGCGGTTGCGCTGTTTACGATCATTCTTGTCCAGGTACGGGATGATCGTCAGGCCATCCCGCGTAACTGGCTTGGGCGGAGTGCATCCGCAGATCACGAGCTCCGCCTCTACGCCCATGTCCTTTAGTTCAGCGAGAGTCCCGACTGCGATGTCCGCGCCCTTCTCCTCCCAGTTGGCACCGATGAACAGGAGCCGGCACGGACCTGGCTTGCGGCACCCAAGCACAGAGTCACGATTGGGTGTTTCTTCGAGGTTCGCACCCCAGGGAATGACATGCACCCGCCCACGATCGGCACCGTAATCTCTAACGGCAGATTCCGCGGCCCATTCCGACGGGTAGAGGACAAGATTGGCGCGTGCGATGGTGTTGCGTTCCAGGCGTTCAGCAATCTCCCGAGCATTGCGTGACAAGTTCCGATAGTTGGGATGGTAATTGTTGACAAGCCGAAAGGTCGCATCGGACGCATAGACGAGGGGAACGCCCGCAGGCACTGCCCAGGCGAAGTTGGAGCCGGCGGGCGCGAAGACGATGTCGGGTGAGACCGCGCAGATTTTGCGTGCTGCGTCCGCTGCATACTGTGCAACGACAGGCCCCGCATGAAATGGGGAGAGGCCCTGCCTGCGAAAGGCACGGCAAAGTCTGGAATACACCTTGTAAAGAGGTAAGATCGGTGCGCTCAGGGGACCGATATGGACCACCTCATGACCTTCGTTTGCGAGCGATTTCGCCATGTGAAATGGCGTGCCTGACCAGAACCTGACCTCGCTTGCGTCGCCGATCGTGGCGAAAACAATCCGCCGCGCTGCTTGGCCGTCGGAGAGGCGCTGATTCATTTCATTTTATTCCCTCGGACGGCGCAACCGGGTCGCAAAAACCTACGATAAGATCAGCCACCTCGCCAACGTGACCGCTCTGCCCTGCTCCGACAAACACAGCCGGCTCCTCCGAATTCAACATCGTATCGCAGCCCCCGCCATAGCGCTGGGCCTCCATATATTAATTAGCAGATCTTGTAATTATTATCCAATTCATTTAATTTAACTATGGCTGCGGTCGGCACGACGATCCGCTACGTAAGGCATCGTCGTAAGATCGTGATTTGGGCGTTTCGCGCGCGCAGACATGCCGTGCTGTCGCGGGTGCAAGGCTTGCACTCATTGACCCAATGAACTTTCATCCAGCAGCTGTTAGGGCCTAGGGTTTGAGCCCCCAGGGCTCAGTGGAGCAACGGGCGGGTCAAGCACTACGCCGGGGGCTTTAAACGAAACTGTCGATAGACATTGCGCACCTGAGAATAGATATGATGCGCGGGAATGGAAAGCCATCCATCCATCGAGACTATGGGGTCTGATAGTAACCCGTAATGCTTACCGAAAAGACTAGAGGCGTCGCTGCATATGTTGTATTGCAATGATAGCTCCGTCTCGTTTGCGACCATGCGGTAACTGTTACTACTCATCAGCGGCTCGATGGCCAGCATATACGCTATGGGGCCCGTTGTTCTCCAGACGCCCTTGTTTCCGACGCCATGTACCCACGATCGGTAATTTTGGATGTTTGTCAAAACCCGCTCGATCACTGCCTTTAGAAACGGATGACCGGGAGCGGCTATGATATGCCACTGTTGAAATTCGCGCTTCCGGTCCGCCCCAAACTCTTTGTGCACCCCCCAGCCCGCGTGCGGCTCGCCAGGGCTATTCCGCCAACGTGACAGAATAAACCTGTCATCTGGTCGAATGGCTCCGTCGAGAGGCTCGACCGTTGTGCTTTTGATATCAAGATAGACCCCACCGCGCTTGTACATGAGGAGATAGCGGAAGAGATCAGCTCGAGCCGCTCCGTACTGCGGATTGATCTTATGGAACAGGTTGGCAATTTCTGGGCCGTAATGCTCGACGATGAAGGTAGCAATCGCTCGATCGTCGTATAGTCTGTGTTCCCAGCCGGGATTCATTGTTTTGATGGCTTGTATATTCCTTGCCAAGACGATCGGTAACAGATTTCTCGAGAAGTATATTTGATGAATAACGCGGGGAATCTGAGGCCCCAGATCAAACATCGGAACTTGAATATTTTGGATGGTCATGATCGACATCCGAGGTTCAAACTGACGCAGCGCGAGATATCCAGACCATCGCCATGGTTGCCAGCGCCTAGATCCCAGAGCGATCACCCGAGAACATGGGATCTCCTCTGCGTGGCATGCGCGTCACCGCCCTGCAGTAAAACGCCTCCGGTAATCGAATCATGTCCAGTTTCCGCCACTCGTGCGGCTCTATCGCGCAGCACCGCCGTTTCCGCGAGGTTCGCTCGCATTCCGGCAAAGACAGCGATAAGGATGAAACAGATGCCCCAAAAGTGTACCATGAACCCCAGAAAAACGATGGCTACTATCACAATTCCGAGCGCCACTGACAACCGTCCTTCCTCGGGAGTAAGGTGAGGCGATCTATCGATCGAACCAAGCCCGCATGCGCCCACAATTGTCAAAAGGATTAATGCGCTCCCAGGAATTCCGTAATTCATTGCGACGGCGAGCCAAAACGCATCCACACTCCCGCTCACGAGCGCGCCGTGAGACTGCCAATTCCAGTCGCCGTTCAAACCAATTCCGAAGATCGGCGAACCGAGTACTACAGGCCCCCCGGTCTCCCAGATCGCTTGACGGTACCAGGCCGCCTCCGGACTTACGCCGCCAAGGCGTACAAGCGTTACGACCGGATTGCCAGAGAAAGTGAAAACAGTAACGAGCACACAAGTCACAGCCACTCCGACCAACTTCCATCTGGTTCTAAAGCGAGGGGTTGCAGCATAAAAAATCGCCAGAGCAAATCCGATCACATAGGCAAGTAATGGACTCCGCGCCTGCGAAGCCAAGACACCTACCAGCGCGATCCCTGCAACACCCCAGCCGAACACCTGGGGCCTAAACGTAGTGAGCGCCAAGCTTCCGAACCAAACACAAACGGCACCGAATAATATCGAATGCTCCATTGGACCCATGGCACGAATGACCCCGTCCCTAAACAAGGTCTCGGACTTCAACGCGAATGCACCTTCATAACTGGGCTTCACATAGCCCGTAATTCCTTTGATGAAGTCATAGGTGAACAGTCTATCAGTCAGAGAGTCGAGAAGTGCGACACCGACAATCAGAATAATCAGCTTGGAAGAGAAGCGTGCGATTCGCACGGAACTATCGACCGGACCGAGAAGATACCGGAAGCTCAAATATGCGCCGGTGAATGAAATTGCCTCGATCCCCGCTCCCTTAAGACCAGTGGAACCATCCGTTACGGTGGCAGCCAACATCATCCAGACGCCCGCAACCGGCGCGAAAATATCCGATGGAACGCAGACTGAAGCTCGCGGGTTGCGCTGGGAGAGCCACGATATCGCTGCGATGGAGAAAACAAAAATCAGAACCCGAGCGACGGTGAGGCGAAAGTCACCGACGAAGAAAGATAGACCCTCGGGCAAAAAAATTGTGACTAATAAGAGTTTGAGATATAGTTCGGCACGTGAAGGCGAACCGCCTGCAGCACGCCAAACTGCACTCTGCTGGCGATCCTGCAGATAGGTACGTTGAAAATCCGAATCCAATTCGAAGCTTTTGCGGCTCAAAGCGAATACCTCGAATGCCGAAGACATTGCGCCAACAAGAAGCGGCGGAGGCGCTTCATTTCGTCGTCTCCAAAGGAATCCCCAAGAAGTCACGACGTAGGCGGCTCGTCACGCCGGGTGGAATCAGCGCATAAACAAGCGCCTTGTAATAGTGTGGATCCGCGGGATGCAAACAAGCACATTGCCAACCCGTCCTTAGCGCTGAGAAACGACGATTTGACCGACGTGAATCGAGCACGCTCTTGATGAAATGGGCGGCGATATTGTTATCCAGCAAGCTATTATGGGACCTGTGGCCTCCATCATCCCGTTCTGGCTCGAACCGTAAACCTCGTCGCTCGCACGCGCGCCTGAAGACCTCAGCCTCGAATCGCTTGCGCCACGCTGGCGCACGCCGGGTGAGCGAATTGGGAAGAATGCGGTACGCGTAAAGACACTCGCCCAATACAATCATCGGATGCTCTTCGCCAATTCTCAATATGTAATCGTAGGTCTCGGCGACCTGCAATGAAGGCTCGAACCGCATATGGCCGACCAATGACATTCGAAACACTCCTGTGGGATCAAGGGCAGGCATTCGAAAGGCTCTAATCTCAGACTGGCAGTCTTCCTCTCCTTTCGGTGCAAACACAGGGGCCATGAATCCCCCCCCAATGATCAGCTCGTTACCGCAGAATACGGCAGCCAAATGCGGCCTGGTGAGCAGCGCACGAACCTGTCTTTCAATTCTCGTTGGATAGCTGATGTCATCCGCGTCTTGAATTGCGTAGTACTCGCCGCGGATCTGATCGAGCGCTCGATTGATCGCCACAGGCTTGCCTGCGTTAGCTTGATGGATCACGCGAATACGCCCGTCTGCCAGCAAATCTTGAACCGAGTTGAAGCAACCGTCCGTGCTGCCGTCGTCGATAATGAGGATATCCAAATTTCTATACGTCTGATCAATTATGCTGAACAACGAAGGCCGCAAAAATTCCCCTGCGTTGTAGACGCACATCACGACCGTGACGAGGGGACCATCAGCCGCCCCTTCAGCATTGGGCCGATGTGCTTGGGACGTCATGAAAAACTCCTGGTCAGTCGAGGCCGGAGCCTTGGCTTCGACACGCAAGCATGTCTAGCGAGAGGTCCGGCTATTGACCGCGAGACAAATGATTGACATTGCAGCAGGCCACAAAGCAGGTTTGAAAGGCGGCGACCTCCCCTGCCTCAAGACAAATTGCGCGATCCCGACGGCGCGCGCGATTGGCCCTTGGCCTGATCGGGCGGCACCGAGCTCTAGTTCCAAGACTGATAACCTCGCATGCACGCCCCGACGATTATTTAAAACAACGGCAATATTCTGATTGACCGCAATTAAATCACATTACTTGACCAAAGAAAATAGGCTTAAGCCGCACGTTCTAATTAATCCCAGAGCGCGATTGCGTCGCATGGCGAGACGCCGACCCGATAACCTCGCCGCCCGCCCCTCCTCTCATCCGTGCCGTCACCTCCAAAACATTGGCCTGCTCGCGTTAAGTTCCGCTGAAATCTGCCGCCCGGTCGCCACAAAATGCGCCGCACCGAGCTTCGACAGGGGGTTAATATCCATATTAATTTGTGCTATATCTAGGTCACTGGAATAATAAGCTACCGCATGCGATTAAATATGGAGATGACGTGATGGCCACCGTTTCCCCACGAACTTTAGAGATCGCGCGCGATTGGAAGATCACAAATTATTACGATAAAGCGGAATCGGATGCCTGGACCGACCCGTTTTGGAAGCCGGGCACGCCATTCCGACGCTTGTTCGAGAGATTGGATACCACATCAACCGTTGAACTAGCGTGCGGGCACGGTCGGCATTCCGCTCGTTTGTTGAGCACGCAGCGAGACCAAACCACGCTTCGATCGCTAGTCCTGATGGATGTCGTTGAGGAGAATGTGCGACATTGCAAGGAAAGATTCTCGGATGTTCCTGAAGTAAGCGCGCACACCAATAGTGGCTACGATTTCTATCCCGTCGAGGATGGATCCGTCTCCGCAATATTCTGTTTTGATGCGATGGTGCATTTTGAATATGACGCGGTTTTTTCATACCTACAGGATGCTTGTCGTGTCCTGCGACCCGGCGGCCGCGCATTGTTCCATCATTCAAACTTAGACAAATACCCAGGCTCGGATTACAGAAACAATCCCCATTGGCGCAATTTTATGAGTAAAAATCTGTTTGCCCACGCTGCGAGTCGATCTGGTTTGCGTGTGCTCGAGCAAGTTACCATGGATTGGGACGAAGCCCGGAATTTGGACTGCCTGACCCTTGTCGAGAAGGCTTCAGATGGCTCGCCGGGCATGGAAAAACCGAAAGCGCGCAGCGAAAGCAGCCCGCTTACTCGCCTCGCGGACAGAGTCAAATTCATCTTCCTAAAATAGAAAGCGACTGGCGGGTTTTGTCGACGAACCCGGCGAACTCGTCAATTTCGTTGCGACTCTTATAGCGACAATCACAACACCCGTTCCGGCTTCACCGTTGCTGGCTAAGCCGGATACGATCCTCTGCTATGGCTGGGTACTTGAGATGATTTGTAAAGCTTGCTTGTCAGACGGCGAACATTCCCGTCACATCTTTGTTGAGATGATGTTTGGCACAAGAGAGCGGTTTGAATACCAGGAATGTATTGATTGTGGAACGATTCAGCGCCTGTCGGAAATTGCAGACGAGGGTCGTTTTTACCCCAGTGGCTATTATTCGTTCACCACGCCTCCGCGAAATTCGCGGCTTGCCGCAATCAGGGATGCGCATGCATTTGGCATGAAAAGCGTATTGGGAGCCGTGGCGTCCTTTGTGAGGTACGATCCCATCGTAGGGGTCATCGGAGATTTCGGAATTGATCCTGGCTCTCGGGTACTGGACGTTGGCTGCGGCTCTGCGAGGCTCCTTCACAGAATGTCTGCGGCAGGATTCAAGAATCTTACCGGAGTAGACCCTTATATTTCCAAACCAGCATCAGGCGCCGTGACCATTCACAAATCGGAACTTCAAGGCATGTCCGGCGAGTTTGATTTCATCATGTTCAATCACTCGTTAGAACATGTCCCTGATCCGGACCAAAGTCTTGGCAATGCAAGAAAGCTACTTGCGCCCGGGGGCCGCATCCTAGTTCGCATCCCAACGTCGTCCTCGCATGCATGGATGGAATACGGCCCGAATTGGGTCCAACTGGATGCACCGCGCCACATTGTAATCCCCTCTCGCAAGGGAATGAACGCATTAGCCAAGCGCTGCAGCCTGTCTGTTAAGCAATCGATTGACGATTCTACTGCGTTTCAGTTCTGGGGCAGCGAAATGTACAGAAAGTCCAAGCCGCTCACATCCGGTCCAGACGATTTATTTAGCCGGCACGAGTTGAGAAGGTTTGCCAAACGAGCGGAGAAGTTAAATCTCGAGCAACAGGGAGATCAGGTAGCTTTCCTCTTGACCGCTGCTTAGATGGCCCGAGTCGGGGGCCCCACACACGTTCGGGGCGAGCATCGACTTCGAAAAATCCAGCGAGTCGGTTCCGCCCGGAACGCGGTCCTCACCCAGAAGATTGCTTTTCAGTCACCCAACATTCACGATCGAATGGTTAAAGAGCACACCGTTCGATCAATTGAGCTACTCCGATTAATCTAGCAGTTTGCTGAAGAAGCCCTCGCCACGGAGGGGGCTTGATGATTCACTTTATCATCTCGAATCGACGGAGACGATCATGCGCGGGAGGTTTCCGGATCAGGGCGGCCTGTTTTACGTACATCGCGCCGGATAAGCGTGTGCCAGCGAACCATCCGCTGCGGAAGGTCCGGGACTTGTCCGTGATGTTTTGAGTGATTTGAACCGCAGCCTCGGGAAGCTCTACGCCTGCGAGGGACGTCCTTCGATCCCTCCGGAACAATTGCTGAGCGCCTTATTGCTTCAGGTGTCTTACGGCATCCGCTCGGAACGCCAGTTGATGGAGCAACTGAACTACAGTCTTTTGTATCGCTGGTTCGTGGGACTGGCGCCGGACGATCCAGTCTGGGACCCGACCACCTTCACCAAAAACCGGGAGCGGCTGCAGAACGTACCAGCGACCCGGACAGCAGGCTTTCTCGCGGGGCGGCCGGACGGGAGGCCAAGCTTTGCTACAAGGGCGCCACCATGGGGAACCGGCACGGGCTGGCGGTGGCCGGCAGGGTCACGCATGCCAATGGCACCGCCGAACGCCGGGCTTCGGAGACCATGCTGAAGGCGAGACGCAACGCCGCAGGCCGCCGCATCACGGCCGGTGAGGACAAGGCGTACGATACGGCCGATCATGTCGCCAATCTTCGCGCCATCGGCGTGACGCCGCATGTGACACAGACCCAAGCCGTCACCAAAACCGGCAAGAACCGCAACAACGCCATCGACGAACGAACCATGCGGCATCCGGGGTACGGCATGTCGCAATCGCGCCGGGCGATAATCGAGTGCATCTTCGGATGGGGCAAGCAGCACGGCACCATGCGCAAGACCAAATACGTGGCATCGCTCGCGTTGCCGCCGATTTCCTGCCCGATCTGATCGCCTATAACGTGATCCGCATTCCCAAACTGCTGGCCGCTTAGCCTCCGAACGTCAAGGCCCACCCAACACCAGGACAGAACACTACATCCAACCCCACCGCGCCGACCCAACATGACCGGCGAGAACACAAAAACTCTCTATCTCGACGTTTTTCAGCAGACTGCTAGGGATCGACCACCTCTTCCGAGCGAGTTGATTTGCCTCGTCTCCCGTCCTGGAAGCTCTTAATGCGGGACCAACCGATACGCAGGGTGCTTTCCATCTTGTCCATAGAGTTGCGTGCGAACCGCGTGTGGCTTCGAAACGAGTCGTACAATGCGGCATTCGCGTTCGGAACGCCGGGTCTCCAAGGTTTGTTCCAGGTTGTGAAATGAACTATGCTAGGCTTGTACTCCCCTGCAAATTCAGAGACATCGAGCTCTGCGTTGTAGGCTAGATAGTTCCATCGGGAAGGGAGGCTTTTCCAAACGCCATCGCACGCAACATTAAGCGCGTCTTGATCCGAATAAGGCGATCCCGGATAGCGTTTGAGATATTCCAAGGCGGTTTCGGAGATTTTCGCCTTTCGCCATTGGTGCAGGTCTATCAGAAGTACACCGGCGTTAAAGTAGTTTTGCACGCGAGGTACCGGTAGGCGAACGGTTTGATTTTTCAGCTGAGAGTCGAGTCCGTCCAAAACTGCGCCAAGAACATTTCCCTCGAGATCTGTTGTCCAGAGCGCCTGCAAATCATCAAGAACAAGGATATCGGAGTCTAGATACAATACTTTGGGGACAGTCTCTGGAAAAATACGCGGGATGAGGAACCGGGCGTAGGTGACTTTTGAAATGTACCCAATTGTCGAAAAGTCCCGGAACATTTCCAGATTCACTTCGATCCATCGGATCGACGCAGAACCATGCGGAAGGGAGTCGAGTATCCTCTTTCGAATACGCTCGGAAACACCGTCGACAAGCACATGAAACTCGAACGGATCGCCGCTCCTATCCGTCTCCACAATAGACCGTAGGGTCGTCGCAAGTGGCATCGCATAGCGCCTGTCACAAGCAAGGACGATTGGGCATCGCATCTGTTTTGATTCCATCTGATGACCCGCATGGTTCCTGGAAGCGAAATGATTGTTTTCCGCGAGTCCCGGAAGATGTTCATCACTCCAATAGCTTGCCCGGCGCTCCTCTGATGACGGACAACGCCCATCGACGGCCATCCTTGCCCGGAATCTTCAGCACTCGCCAAATTGGAGGAAAGTAACGCAACCGGCGATCTATGGTCATGGCTTCGCGGATGTGGCCAAGGCCGTCACCAACGCGGCCTCGTCGTAACAATCCGATCCCGCTGCGAAACACTTGGTCAGCCAATCTATGACGGGCCAGGGCACGTAAACTACGCGCATTTCGAACGCGATTCTCGCATTCATCAAAAAAGCTCTCGAACGCAAGCAAGCATTGCCGATAATCTAGCATTCTTTTGGCATAGTAGGCGTTGGACATTGCCATCGCATGCTTGCGATAGATCGCCTGCACCGCATTGATCTGGACAACCGTGCCATGCGCAGCGAAACGCAACCACATCTCCATGTCACCGGCGTGAGGAAGCGACGTGCGGTATCCGCCGATCGCCTTCTGTGTCCGTGTCCGCGCAATAGCGGTCGCTGAGGGAACGTCATTTCTGGCTGTGGTGCACATCTCCTTTATCAGATCTTGCCGTGTCCAAGAATGGTTCTCGCCCGCCGGTAACGTAGGAAACGGCAAATCGTCAAACCAGAGGATGCATTCTCCATATGTAAGAACAACGTCGGAGTTTGCGTCCATGATCTCCGTTGCCCGCTGGAGGGCTCCGGGAACCAGCAGATCATCAGCGGACAAGAGCAAGAAGTATTCGGATGATGCCCACGCGATTCCTTCGTTGAACGTATTGATGTGACCATGATTGCGCGAATGCGCTCTCACCGTCACCCTCGGGTCGCTTTGCTCCAATTTCCTTGCGACTGACACCGAATCGTCCGAGGAGCAGTCGTCGATGATAAGTACGCGCAAATCCGAAATGGATTGGCTGAGAATGCTCGACACGCAAGCCTCAAGGAAGCGCCCATAATTGTAACAGGGGACAACAATATCGACCTTCGCCATTCCCGTTATCCTGATTATGAAGCTATTCGGATATGCTGCAGCAGGGCACCGATGACTCGATTGATATCCTCCTGGCTCATTTGCGCGTAAATCGGCAGCAGTATCGATCGATCCTGAGCGAGTTCGGATTGACGGAGATCATGGCGCGGCTTCCCATTGACGTAAGCGGGTTCGCGGTGCGAGCACATGATCCCCCGTCGTGTCGCGATTCCCTTATCGAGCAGGCCTTGCATCACGGAGCGCTGGTCAAGGTGGTCAGGCAGACGCACGCAATAGCTTTGCCAATTGGACCTGGCCCACTCGGGCTCCTCCGGTACGCGCAGCCCCTCGAAATTCGACAGTAGCTCGGCGTACCTGGCAGCGATGGCACGGCGGCGCGCCACCAGTTGCGGAAGGCGTTCGAGCTGTTTGCGACCGATCGCCGCTTGTATGTCGGTCATGCGGTAATTGTACCCGACGACCAGATAATCCTCGAAGATTACTAGAGGCGAACCATGCCGCACCGTGTCAGGGACGCTCATGCCATGTTGGCGCAACAGTCTGAATTTGCCATCAAGCTCCGGATCGGCGGTGGTCAGCATTCCGCCTTCTCCGGTTGTGATCACTTTCCGAGGGTGAAAGGAAAAGCAGCCGATGCGGCCACGCGGTTTTCCAATCGACTCCCATTGCCCGTTCATGCGGATTTTACTGCCGGCAGCACACGCCGCATCCTCGATCAGGACAATGCCATGGCGGTCAGTTATCTCGGTAAGTGCTGCAAGATCGCAAGGCATGCCCATTTGGTGGACGGCGATGATCGCGCGCGTTCGCGGAGTTATCGCTTCCACCAGCCGGGTGGGATCGATGTTGTAGGTTAACGGATCGATGTCTACAAAAACGGGTGTTGCGCCTTGAAACCGGACCGAGTTGGCCGTTGCGATGAAAGAATGACTCGGTGTGATGACCTCGTCACCGGGGCCGATGTCCAGCGCCGCCAGCGCAAGCTGAAGGGCTGTGGTACAATTTGATACAGCGCATGCGAAGGGTGCGCCGACCAGGGTGGCGAATTCTTGCTCGAAGGCGGCGACTTGCGGACCTTGCGACACCCAGCCCGATAGGACGGCTGCGCGCGCCGCACCAGCTTCTTCGTCGGCGAGGAGCGGCATTGCGATCGGGATCACGATGCAACCGCCTCTCGCGAGCTAACCGCAGCGAGCTTGCGTTCCACCCGCCGCCACTTCACGAATTGCGGCGGGCCCTGCTCCAGAGCACTGCTGGCGGCCCGATTATTCGGCAGGTGCTCCGCCTCCATTACATGCGCGCCGGCGTGAGATTCTTTCATTTCCACTTCCTTTGACGAGGTCCGATGTCTAGAACTGCGTTGCACGCGCGTCGCCACGCTGCGGTTAAGCTTAGAATTTGAAGGCGCGTGCCTGGGATATCTGCGTCTCTGCTACTCCACATTGCTCATTTCCGCCCACAACAATAGCACTATCCGACAAACCAATGCGTGCGGTCGTGCGATGCTTGTGTGCCGAGTCGCTCAGCCCCATTGGCCCACTCATCAACCGTGTGGATGAAGTGCTCAAGATATCCAGGCGTTCCGCCCATCGCGAAGCTCACAGCACCGCGCCTGTGTAGTGGGGTCCATCGGGTCGCGCCAGATGGGGCCATTGCGTTAGCCAAAGGTCGGCGCAATGGCCAATTCGGTCTCCGGACATCGAAAGCTGCTCAACGTTGGCGATGCTGTCGAGCCAGATGGTGCGCGCACCCATCATTTGTCCGAACCGCAGCGCCAAATATCCCGGAGCAGCACCCGTCGAGACTACGATGTCCGGCTTTTCATTCCAGACGATCCAGGCGATTGTGCGCGCTGCTTTCAACAGTGCGATCTTGGTCCAGCGGTTAGCATCGTTGACGAGGTAGAACTTGTGGTCGGGCACCTGCGTGCGATAAGATTTATGGACGGTGACGAACGTAACATCGCAATGCTCGAAAGCGGGTTTGATCCGCAACAGCTGCACCCAATGGCCCCCACCCGAGGAGACTGCCAGCACTTTCGGCCGTACGTTGCGTGACCGCTCCGTATTGGGGTTCAGCACCGTGTTGTGGTGAAAGACCGGGCTCCGAAGCATTGGCTGGCCTCCCTAAGATGCTGCAAGATTCGCGAGCTCCCCCTGAACGAGCGGATCGAAGCCTCGAATTGCTTGCATTTATTATTAAATTACTATTTAAATTAACAGGCAGGTATTTAAAATCAAGCATTTTATATGGCGCAACCCGTTCGATTTTCCTATCACGCGCCCAACCGAACTGGCGCCTCACTTGATCGAATCCGGCAGCGCCACCCGCGAAGTCTCGTCTCGTTGCCAGAGATGATCTCCAGGTCGGCCGCCTGTGGTAGCGTTACATCGAGCAGCAATGTTGACCCAGCAATAGATCAACAAGCCGAGCCACAAGCGAGGTTCTTTGAACAGTGTGAGGAGTGTCCAGTTATTGGCCGCTCCCTTGTTTGCGCGCAGCTCGGGAAAGCGTCGGGCAAGCTCGAATGTTCCCCTATAGGCCCGTGTTCTGACGGTGACGAGCTGCAGCAGAGTGCGTGGGGCGAACACCGTGGACCTCACGCAGACCAGAGTCTCCCGCTCTTCCCGTCTGAACTGAAGTCTGACATAGGTGTCATCAGCAGTGATGTCTGGAAATTGGCCGAACCGCCTGCGTCCAGCCTCTGACAAGGCGTACACGCCTGAACCGCCGATTCCCTCGCGCGAGGACGGCAGCCGTGACCGAATTCCGAAGTATTTGCGAACCAGCCAGGAACAGCCTGCCAGATTGATCTCTGCCGTAGGCGCCACCGCCAAAACGTCACCTTCATTCAGGCGTCTTGCCAAAGCTAGAATGGCATCAACGGTAATAACAATATCGGCGTCAGCATAAATTCGCGGAAACATGTCCGCGATTTGATCACCAAGGTTCAGAGCGTGGGTCTTCCTTGCGGTGTCCGACTCTACAACCTTGACAGTCGGGCCGAAACGCCGGGCGACATTCGCAGTGTCGTCAGTACAGCCGTTACAAACGACGACAACGCGCAGCTCGTCCGAAGCTGGCTTGCCAACCCATTGGCTCAACGTCCGTGCAATCACGGAACTCTCGTTGTGAGCTGGGACGACGATCGAAATCATGGCGGGCCCGGTGGAATGAATCAGATTTCCGTACCTCTCTGAGGCGGCCGCAGGGTCCATCAGTCTCTGCGGCGCATCCCTTGCTAGAGCTGCTATCCGCGGCACCAACGAAATCTATTCAGATGGCACGGCCGCGCGTTCTGCCTCAGCCGCACTCACGATGCTGCTGCCTGTCGCTGACGGTCCGAAGCGAGATCGCGTTCGGATCGCCACCATTTTACGAGATCGGCGAGCCCCTGCTCAAGCGAGACCGTGGTGCGGAAACCAAGCAAACGCTCTGCCTTGCCCGTCGACGCCAGCCGTCGCGGCACCGGATTGACCGAGCGCTCGGGCGCGAATTCGGGTGTCAAGCCGCGGTGTCCCATCACGGACGCAAGCACAGTCGCCAGCTCGGTCAGACTGGTTTCAGTGCCGCTCCCGACGTTGAAAACCTCATCAGTAATCTTGGCCCTGGCCGCAAGGATATTGGCACGCGCGATGTCGCGGACATGGACGAAATCCATGGTCTGGCGGCCGTCACCAAAAATAATCGGAGGCAATCCGGCTTCCAGGCGCTCCATCCAACGGATCAAGACCTCGGTGTAACGTCCGTGGATATCCATTCGGCTGCCGTAGACGTTGAAATATCGGAATGCCACATAGTCGAGGCCGCTTACATCGTTGAAGGCCCGCAGGAGCCCTTCGTTAAACGCCTTGGCAGCCCCATAGAGAGTTCGGTTGTTGTACGGATTCTGCCGCTCGGTCGTCGGAAACTCCTCGGCCATGCCATATACGGACGCCGACGACGCTGCGATGATCTTCTCGATATCGTGCTTGATGCACAACTCCAACAGGTCATAGGTGGCATCCACCATGACCTCCTTGGCAAGGCGTGGTTCGGCCGCACAATGAGTGATGCGGAGTGCGGCCTGGTGGAAGACGATATCGGCAGCCTTGACCAACGCTTCCATCAGCTTGCGATCTCGGATGTCGCCGTGAACCAATCTCACCGGCCCACGCCCGAGCGCGCGCCGGAGATTTTCCGGACGGCCTCTTATCATGTTGTCGATGGCAACAATCTCGATGCAGCCCTCATCGCAGAGCAGATCAACGATGTGGGAACCAATGAAACCTGCGCCGCCGGTGACCAGAACGCGTTTTCCCTTGAGATCGATCAAGACGCCCTCCTGCTGTGGGACCATGTCATGACATGTTGTGGATGCTCCGCTCGATTGCTGACGGCTTCGCTGGGCTGCAGCGCCGCCGCGTTCCTCAATGTGGAGACAACTTCAACAGCCTGTTCCGGCAGCAACTCCGGATAAATGGGAAGAGAGAGGAAGTCGTTGGCCAGCATCTCAGTGACGGGGAGATCACCGGCACGATAACCGAGGTCCGCATAGGCCGTCTGCAGATGCACGGGAACTGGATAGTGGATCCCGGCGCCGATGCCGGCGTCACGCAACAGCGTCAGCCCCTCATCGCGGCACGGCAATCTGACCGCATAGACGTGGTACACGTGACGGGCGTGGTGGGGAGGCTGGGGACGCGCGAATGGCAGATCAGACAGCAGTGCATTGTATCGCTCGGCGAGCGACCGACGCGCTTCCGTCCAGCGCTCGATGTAGTCCAGCTTGACGTTCAGTATCGCGCTCTGAATTTCGTCCATGCGATAGTTGTATCCGGGAATGACGTGATTGTATTTCGTCTCCTGTCCCCAATCCCGCAGCAGTGACACGCGGCGAGCCAATTCAGGTCGATCGGTTACGACGGCCCCACCCTCGCCAAAAGCTCCAAGATTCTTGCCGGGGTAAAAGCTGAAGCATCCCAGATCGCCAATCGAGCCTGCGCGACGTCCGCGGTATTCCGCGCCATGCGCCTGCGCGGCGTCCTCGATGACGACCAGACCGTGACGACGCGCGATCTCCATGATGGGATCCATGTCGGCCATCAGCCCGTGGAGATGGACCGGCAGGATCGCTTTGGTTCGTGGTGTTATCGCAGCTTCGATCGAGCCGGGATGCATCGTCCATGTTACCGGGTCAACGTCGACAAACACGGGCCTGGCGCCGCTGTAGAGAATGGCTGCGGTTGTCGCAACGAACGTCATGGACACCGTGATGACTTCGTCGCCGGGTCCGATGCCAGCCGCCAACAAGGCAAGGTGAAGCGCCGAAGTCCCGCTGTTCACCGCGCGGCAATGGGCGGCCCGGCAATACTCCGCAAAGCGTTCCTCGAAGGCAGCCACCTCTGGGCCGAGCACAAAGTGACCGCTGCCCACGACTCTCGCGACCGCGGCGTCGATCTCCGGCTTGATCTGGCTATATTGGGCTTTCAGATCCAGGAAGGGTATCAAGATTCAACACCTTGGATTGGAGCAAAATTATATAAACAAATTAACTCGAATTATTACATTAACTCAAGCATTAAATTAGACACCATACACCTCTCGATTTAAACTGGTTTATCGCCCAGAACGGTGTTCTCAGCTCCGAACAGAAGCCGAGCGGGCACTCCGGCGACGATGGCGCCGGGCGGAATGTCCTTCGTCACCACCGCACCCGCGCCTACGGAGGCACCTGCACCGATTGTCACCCCGCACAGAATGGTCGCGTTCGATCCGATGGAAGCTCCCCTACCGACATGAGTGCGCTGCAGTGTCCAGTCCGACGCTTGCTGAGGACGACCATCCGCGGTCGTTGCCTTCGGGAATTTATCGTTCGTGAACATCACACCATGACCAACAAACACTTCATCCTCGATCGTGACGCCCTCGCAGATGAAGCTGTGCGACGATATCTTGCAACGCGCGCCTATCTTTGCCCCCTCCTGGACTTCGACGAAGGTTCCGATTTTGCTCTCGTCACCAACGGTGCAACCATACAGGTTGACTAGATCGGGATGAAAAATCCTGACGTCCCTACCGAGCTTTACGTCATTCGTAATGGGCATCTCCGCCTCCAAGAATCGCAAGGCCTCACAGGGCCGAACGCGATGGCCTCAGCTTCGGTGCAACACGGGCCAGACTAGCTGCAGCGAGATGGAGCTGATGCAGCAGCGGGTGGCCGGTCAGCAGCAGCCCTAGGCACCAGCAAAGCGCCGCAGCACACAATCCCGAGGCCAAACCGGCAAATGACGTCAGGATTCCCTGTTCCGTCAGCGCCGCGCAGCCGAATGTGCCCAATGCTGTTATCGCTGTGACGACCCCACTCTTCATCAGCGCGCGAGCAATGTCCGTTGGTTTAAGGCCTAGGTGCCGGCCGATAAAATAGATCGCAACTGCAGCTTGGAAGGGCAACGTCAAAACGGCGGAGGCGGCGACAGCCTGCACACCGAAGAAGGATGCGCAAAAAATTACAAGAAGCGACGGAGGTAGAGAGATGAAGGAGGAGATCAAAGCGTCCCGCACGCTTCCAACCGCTACAAGCATGGGATAACTCAAGCACGCTGCAAAAAGCGCCATGTTTGCGATGCAGAGCAGCCGCACGAGAGGCACGACCTCCAGCCACGTCTCGCCGAGCCAGATCTCGATGATCGGTCGCGCCATAATGGCCACGAATATCAGGAACGGCCAGTGCGCGGCGGAAAGCAGCTCGATCGCCTCGAGATAGATGGCCTTCAGGTCGTCCCCCGCTTCGCGCCTTGCGACAATCGCCGGCATGATCACAGGGTTCAATACTTGCGTAACGAGCTTGTCGAACGTTTGCGTTAGGTTAATCGCGCGGCTGTACAGACCGACGGACATAAAGTCCAGAGTTCTTGCAAGGAATAGCTGGGGCGCCAGATTGTAGAACACGTTGATGACGCTAACCCCGCTGGCATAAAGGCCAAAGCTGACGATCTCGCGGTATTTGAAGAGCGAGGGACGCAGTGCGTTTAAGTCCCGATGACTGGCGAGCAGCGCCAAGGTCAAAATCACGCTTCCCGTCAGGGCTCCCCAGACCGGCGCCATATAGCTGAATCCCGCCATCGCTAGCCCGATCGAGACCACAGCAACAGCCACACCCGCGACGAAGTTGCAAATGGCTAACGTGCCGAACTTCATGTCCCGGCGCAGCAAGGCCGAAATTGTCCCCGACACTGGTGCCAGGAAAAAATTCATCGCCGAGACCTCAATGCCCCTCTTGAGACCGTCCTGGGCGAAAAGATCTGAGAGCGCGCCTGCAAGAACAAACAGAAGAAGCGCTATGGCCACTGAGATCCCGAGCGAGATGGTGAAAGCTGAGCGAACATCGGCTGGAGATAGATCACGCTTCTGAATCAGATAGTTTCCGCCCCCGAACTCCTGAAAGGATGCACCAATTACCGCGGTGACGGCATTGACGACCGCGTACACTCCGAATTCCGCGGGCGATAGCAGACGAGAGAGAACCGCGGTAGCGACCAGGAACAGCAAAAGACTGCCATAGCGATCGACCGCCGAAAACAGGATGGAGCGTTGTACCGCACTAAACGCAAGACCGTCGCGCTGTTCGCGCATTTGAATATCGCCCGCCAATGATTCAGACCGTTGCCGTCGCACGTTCCGGGACCCTGCGCGGCTGGCGTTTCAGCAGGACCGGTTTGCCATGCTCGGCGATCGAGCGGGATGCAGCCTCCAGGACCTCGATCACCCGCAGTCCGGACATGCCACTTGAAATCGGTCGCGTCCCGCTGCGCACACAATCGATAAAGTGGTCGACCTCGACCTGCAGCGCTTCCTTCGGGGACACGTGGGGAGCCCACATATCGCCAGCCCGATAACCGATCCGGAATTGATGGGCTTTGTCGGAGGGGCCATCAACTGTGATGCCCTTGTCATATACCTTGATCTTTTCCGTCGGTTCAAGATCGTCGTAAACGATCATCTTCTTGCTGCCTCCGATGAACGTCTGGCGGACTTTGATTGGCGAGAGCCAGTTGACGCTAATGTGGGCTACACACGCGCTATCGAAGAACAACGTTATATGAGCCATGTTTTCCGGCGAGCCGACCACATGGCATGATCCTGTCGCCGAAACGGCAACGGGCTGCTCATCGAAGATATAGTGGATGATCGAAATATCGTGCACCGCCAAGTCCCAGATCACATTGACATCGCTCTGGAACAAGCCAAGGCTCGCGCGTGTGCTGTCGTAGTAGTAGACATTACCGAGCTCTTTCTTGACCAAGAGTTCGCGGATTTTCCGCACCGCGGGCGTGTAGATGAAAGTGTGGTCCACGCTCAATATCAGGCATCGCCGAGCCGCCTCATCGATCAGGCGTCGGGCCAGATCTGAACTTTGTGCAAGCGGCTTCTCCACCAGAACGTGCTTGCCCGCCTTCAGTGCGGATAGAGCCAGTTCATAGTGTGTATTAACCGGCGTAGCGATGGCCACGGCATCGACGGCAGGGTTCTTGAGCAGCTCGTCGCAGGAGGACGTCGTTATCACCCCCGGATAAAGCCGCTTGCTTGCCGCGAGCTTTTCCGAATCAAAGTCGCATACGCCGACTAGACGAACCGAGGGATGAGCAGCGAAATTGCGGACCAAGTTCGGTCCCCAATAGCCGTATCCGATAACTCCAATTCCTATTGTGTCGTTCGACATAACTGCACCAGTGGTTTGAAATCGGGTGAAATGTAGAATCTACTTGGCTATGGCTTTCGGTTCCTCTGGCGATATCCGAACTGCTGGCCAATACCCAGTCGAAAATGAACGCCGGCACACGCGCAGTGTATCTCGGACATTCCATCTCACGATCATGGAGGATACGTCGAGCATGGCTGCGCGTTCATTCGGCAGTCCTCGTTGTTGCTAAATGCACCCCTTCCATCATCGTTCCGGCGCGACCGGCGAGGAGAAGAGGCTCGACTGTCTTGTAGCTCCATATTGACCGCCTAAGCTGAAGCGCTGGTAGGCTGTGAACGGATATGTCCCGTTTCAATAAAAGTCCGAATTGTCAGGATCAGCTGTGGTGATGCTTCACCACCAAGGCGCTCGCATCGGTTGAGGACGTCCAATTGATCGAGTTTGTCGGATAATTCCCTTTCCTCGAAAGCGACCTCAATCCGGCCCTGTGCGGCGAACTGTTTTGCCGTTGCGACCTGATGATCGTTTCGGTGTTCGCCCAAGCTCGCACGACGCGGCATGACAATGATTCGCTTTCCAAGTTCGAGGGCGGTGATAATGGAGCCCATGCCTGCATGAGCGATCACGAGGCTTGCCGCCTCAACGCAATTCCTGAATCCACCGGGATCAACAAATCGTTCGGTGCGGATGTGCTTGCACTGATGCTTTGATGGCCCGATCTGAGCGAAAACATCGCTTCTCGCCCGTGCACCGGCCCAATCGTCGACCGTTTGGATCAGACGGTCAAACTGGACTTGCGTACCGACGGTTACGAAGATCATGACACGCTCCTTCATAGCTAAGCGCTCGGCAAGCAGTCTTGGTCCTGATGTATCGCCGCCACATGCGCTGCCGGCGGCGCATGGCCTCGCTCGCAAGAGCCACGGTCTCGGTGTCATGTTTCGAATATCGACGCTGCGCGCGCATCACGGCTCCTGCGAGGAAACACGACCATTCAAATTATTTAATTTTGGTATTTGATTTATAACTTCATAATACAGAGGCGACTTTTATTTTCAAGTGATTAAATTACTGGATTTTTAAAATACGTAATCGCCTGCAAACTCCGGGTATTTTTGAGTAATTTCGCGTAAGGCGGATTAATCGGGACCAGATAAGCCATGTTCTCGATTATTATTCTGCACCCCAGCCGCCGACGCGCTTTGCAGTCTCGATGCGCAGAACATTCCAGGCGATCGGTTCGCCGCAGCACGTGGCTCTGCCGGGTGTCAGTCCCTTCGCAACACCGGTGTGGCGCGGACCAGGCGACGTTCGTCTTCGTCGGCCCCTGGCTCGCGCCGTGAGCCCTGTGCAAAGTGAGACAGGCAGATCGCGCATTACCGGAATATGGCGGAAGGCCGCCCACCCCCGCAAATACCGCTGATAGCAGGCACCGCTCGTACTCGCATCGGCATTAGCTGGTATCTTCACGCCGCGAGCCAGCAGTCCCGTGCATTCCGTCGGCGCGCACTTAAGCCATTGCGGTCCTGTGTGCCATCCGATCCCATCGGATCACGTCGATGGTGCCTCTGCTGTGCGGCCGTCGGATGATGGCCTGCAATCGTCTGCAATTCATGCGAAGCGTGCTGCCATGCCGTTGGAATTGCTTTCATTGATCGCTGTTGGCGCTGAATGCCTAGTACTCCCGGATGCTTTCATCCAGACCGCGAAGCAAGGGGTACAGGAAATAAGAAATCACGGTGCGCTTGCCGACTTTCAGTTCGGCCGTCACCGCCATACCCGGAATCAGTTGAATGCGCTCAGCCGGCAGCCGAAGGTGCGTGTCGGACAAATCGACCAGTACGCGGTAATAGGGAGCTGGCGCGCGGCGCGCACCTTCGGCCTTCGGATCCGGCGAGAACGTGTCCTGGCTGATGACGCGGACCTCGCCCGTTGCCGTTCCATATTTCTGGAAAGGAAACGCTTCGAACTTGATCCGGACCGCTTGTCCAAGCGCCACCTGACCGATATCCCGACCCTCGACATTGACCTCCGCCTGGAGAGGCACATCACGAGGAACCAGGACAAACAGCGTTTCCGCTTCGCGAACCACCGAGCCGACTGTGCGGTTTGCGATGTCCAGCACCACGGCATCTGCCGGCGCCTGCAGGACGATCAGCTGCCGACGACGGTCGGCTTTCTTCAATTCCTCTGCTGCGCTGTTGCGCTTCGGCAGCGTCTCTGCCAGTTCCTGATAAGTGGTGCGACGAAACTCCTCGGTGAAGACCTTCTGGTCAGCGCGGGCCTTGTCCAGCCGATGGGTCGTATCGGCGATACTGCCACGAACGCGCGCCAGATTGCTCTCAACCTCGAGCCGTGCATCGCGAGACAGTAGAAAGTTCAGCCTCGAACCGACCTCTTTGTCCATCAGCGTGGTGCGCATGGCTTCAATTGAACGCATCGTATCGAGTCGCTGAAGGAGAACCGTCTCTTCGTCCTGCGCTGTCTTCAGATTGGCTCGAGCGGAAGCGATCTGTGCGTCATAGTTCTGGATCTGCGCCTCATAGGCGGCTCTCCTCTGCAAGAACAACTTGCCCTGCAGGATTTGGTCAGCATTTGTGAGCTCCTTGGCGGCATACTCCGTTCCATTCACTTCGGCGCCCAGGCGATCGATCGACGCATCGAAACCAGCCACCCTGCCGCGCAATTGATCGAAATCAGCCTGCGAGAAGGTCGGATCGAGCGTAGCCAGAACGTCGCCGCGGTTGACGCGATCACCGGCCTTGACGTGGATCTCGCGTATGACCGACGTTTCCAACGGCTGTACGACCAGGTTTGGACGTGTCGTGGTCAATTTCCCCTGCGCCGTGACGATCATCTCCACTTGCGAAACGGATGCCCAGGTGACCGCGAAGGCAATTAGCCCAAGCACGCTGTAGAGGGTAAGACGCGCGAGCCGCGGCGGCGCTTGCTGCTCGACTTCGGTTGCATCCGACTGGAATTCGGCGATCACAGGCGCTCGCCTCGGCACCGGCCTGAATAGCTTCCGCCGTCGCTCGACCGTTCTGGCCAGGACCAGACCGTTCGTGTTCGCGTCCGTCCGTGGTTGCCTTGGCTCCATCATGCAATCTGTTTCATCTGTTGGTTCCACAAATGCCTGTAGATGGTGCATTTCGACAGGAGGTGGTCGTGGCGATCCACGTCAACGATTCGGCCGCGGTCCATCACCAGGATCCGGCTTGCTTCAGTCAGCATTGACAGCCGATGCGAGACGATGATGACGGTGCGCCCTGCTGCCAAACGGCGGAGGTTGCGCTTGATGATCATTTCGCTTTCGGAATCGAGGGCACTCGTCGCCTCATCGAAAATCACGATCCGTGGATTGACGATCAGAGCCCTCGCAATCGCGAGCCGCTGCTTCTGCCCGCCGGACAGGTTCGAGGCATCTTCCTCGAGCATGGTGTCGAAGCCACGGGGCAACCGCTCGATGAACTCGTCGGCGCCTGCGAGCTGTGCAGCAGCGACGACTTCGGCGAATGTCGCGTCCCGTTTCACGCATGCGATATTGTCGCGGACCGTCCCTCGAAACAGGAAATTATCCTGCAAGACGATTCCGAGGTTTCGGCGCAGGTGTGCCAAGTCGAGTTCCCTCGAATCGTATCCGTCGACACGGAGCAGCCCCTGTTGCACCGGATACATGCCCGAAATCAGCCTTGTGAGCGTCGTCTTGCCGGAGCCGCTTCGGCCCACGATCCCGAAGATCGAACCTGGCTCGACGGTGAAGGAGACATCATCGAGCGCCGGCGCTCCCTCAGCTCCGTAACGAAAAGAAACACCTTCGAACTCGATTTTTCCGGCGAAGTCGGGCCGCAGCCCATCTTTCTTGCCATCTCGCTCAGGCTTCTGATTCATCACCTCGCCGAGCATTTTCACGGCAAGAGCAACTTCCTGGTATTCGTGCACCATGGTCACGAGTTGGACCAGTGGTCCGGAGACCCTGCCGGCCAACATGTTAAACGCGACCAGCGCGCCGATTGTCATTTCTCCAGCGAAGACATCGAGTGCTCCGACAGCGATGATCCCAAGTGTCATGATCTTCTCGAGAAATCCGGTGAGCGCCTGGGCACCGGCGGAAATCTTCTCGACACCGAATCGCATGGTAATCGACTGTGCACAGCGGCTATCCCAAACCCTGCCCTGCACGGGCTCCATCCCCAGCGACTTCACCGTGCGCATACCGTGAACTGTTTCGACGAGGAGAGCCTGCCGCGCACCTTCCGCCTGGTAAAGATCGTAAAGACGTCGCCGGAAAGGGCCCATGAGCAGGCCGACAACAGCACCGCTCGCGGCAGTGAAGGCCAAAACCATAAGCGTCAACTTGACGCTGTAGATCGCAAGTACCGGCAGGAAGACGAATAGCGAAAGCGCGTCGAGGGTGGTTAAGAATAGTCGGCCGGTCAGAAACTCACGGATCCGCGCCGCTTGCTGCATGTGCTTGACTAAGACCCCCGCTGCCATGTGCTCGAAGAAGGTGACCGGCAGCCCGAGGAGATGACCGAACGTCTTTGTAGCAACTCGAATGTCGACCTTATTGGTCGCATAAAGTAGCAGGTAGCGCCGCAGAAAGCCGAATATCGCGTCAAAGACGAGTGCTGCGGCCGCGCCTGCCGCGAGTACGTAGAGCGTGGTGTAGCTCTCGTGAACCAGAACTTTGTCGATGACGAGCTGGAAAAAGATCGGAACGACGAGGCCCAACGCATAGAGCATGATGGCGGCAATCGCGACGTCCCTGAACAGTCGCCATTGAAGAAGCAATTCCGGTACGAACCACCGGAGGCCGAAACTTCTGCGCCCATCCTGTGTCAACTGCTCGCGCTTGATCAGGATGGTGTCCCCGGCCCATTGGGCACAAAATCGGTCCCGGTCGACAACCAAGACCTCGTCCTTGCGGTCGGCGAGCGGGTCGAAGACGCTGACGACCTCAGTGCCCTCAGCTCCCAGTCCTGCACCAAGGACAACGATCCAGTTGCCATTGGTTAGCCGCGTCAGCGCCGGATAGGCTTCTCCGAGACGGATCAGCGCACCCCACTCGATTTTCGTGCTTCTCGCGCGCAGACCTGCATCCTTGGCCATGCGCAACAGAAGGTTCAACGAGAGCGGAGCGGCTACGGCATAGGCGTGCTTCAGACGCTCGACCGGCAGGTCGATCCCATGATGACCGGCAGTCTTGGACAGGCACTCCAATGCCGTCTGCGTCGCCAATCCAGACGGGTCCACAACCCGGCCTTTCGCGCCACCAGCGGCGTCGATTTCACCGGAAGTTCGAAGAGACATTATGAGACCGTGGCGTGCTGGGCGCGAGCGCATCGCGTACGACCGACGTACTGTTGTGCGACTCAGCTGGCTGATTTCGCCGGACTACGCCGGCGTCGACCAACCCCTGAAGCGCCTTCTGCATCACATCGACCGAATTAGCGAAGGATTCGACCGAAAAGATCAGCCGCTGAGAAAACACGCGTTTCGGGACATTGTTGGCGTCACGCTCCTTCGGTGAAAGACTGACCAGATCGACGCGGACGATGGTTCCGCTAACGGTAATTTCTTCGATTCCGTCGGTATAAAGTTCGGCGTGCATCTGGTATCTCCTATGCTGCGAGCTGCTGCCTGAAAACCACATCAACGCCGTAGCTCGTTGCGTTGTAAGTGTTGTTTGGAAATAGGCTATCCGTCCCATACGCAAACACACCGTTGCCTGCGATCGATGCCGAGGATAGAGCCGTCAAAGGTCCGTTGGTAATTGCGTTGGCGAGGAGGCCCGGATCAGCCGCGTAATTTCCGGCGGTGTGATAGGAGGCGACGTAGGTGGTTCCCGGCATGATCGTCACGGGCGTGGCAAAATTGGCCTGCTGCCAGCCGCCGGCCGTTTCGCTGGTAAATGCCGCGGTTGCCAGCAAATTCCCAGTGCTGCTCCAAAGATCCGCAACGTGGGTGCCCGTGTTGGACGGCCCCTTGTAAAAGCGAATGCCGACAACATCGCCTGGGGTAGACGTCTGAAACTTGACGCCCAGTTCCACTGAATTTGGATCATTGGCTGCCACAATGCTAGGCACCTGACTTGCGCTGAACAGGCTCACAGTCGTCGAAGACGCAGCGGTCACATTGAGAGCGACGGATGTACTGGCGGTGCCACCATGGCCGTCGGAGATGCTGTAGTTGAAGGACGCCGATCCCGTGTAGCCGGTGGTCGGAGTGAAGATCACGCTGTTGCTTTGGGCGTTGAAGCTGGCAACGCCATTCACACCGCCGCTCGCGCTCGTGATCGTGAGCTTATCGCCATCGGGATCGGTGTCGTTGGCAAGCAGTACCGAGGTCGGTATCGCGAAGGGGACGTTCTGCGTGGCGTAGAGGCCGCTGTCGTTCGCAGCGACTGGTAACTGGTTGGCGCCGCCGCTCAAGCTGTTGAACATGATATCCACCCAGTAGTTGGCGGCTTCGTAGGTGCTGGTCGGGAACAGATTGCTCGTTCCGTAGGTGTAGACGCCATTGATGTTGGCAGGAGCCGTGAGCGGACCGCTGGTGCGAGCGGTGGTGAAGTAGCTGGTGCTGGAGGCATAGTGGCCGTTGCTGTGAAAGCTCGCGACGTAGGGGATGCCAGCCGCGATCGACACGGGATTGCTGAACGTGACGGTCTGCCAGCCACTGCTGCCCTCGTTGGTGAAAGTCGCGCTCGCCAGTAGCGTGCCGGTGCTGCTCCACAACAAGCCCGTATGAGTACCGGTGTCATTTGCGCTCTTGTAGTATTTGAGGCCGGTGATCGTGCCTGCCACGGACGACGCGAATTGCACACCAAGGTTGACTTGCGACGTATCGGAATTCGACAGAATGGCCGGCGTGTCCGAGTTCGAGAACAGGCTCACGCCTGAGGGCGCTGTCGTCACCGCGAGATTGAACGTCTCGCTGGCTGACAGACCGCCGAAATCGGTGACAGATGTCTTGACGCTGAGGGTGCCAGCACTGTTGGACGTTGGTGTCCCGCTGAAGGTCCGAGTCGAGGCATCGAAGTTCAGCCATGCGGGAAGTGCCGTGCCATCGGCGGCGGTCGCCATGTAGGCCAGCGAATCCCCGGAATCGACGTCGGTGAAGGTGCCCGCAGGCAGCGTTAAGGAGAATGACGTGCCGACTGTCGCGGTCTGATCGCCGGTCTGGACGGCCAGCACTGGTGCGTCGTTGGCGCCATGAATGGTAACGGTGAGCGTTGTCGATGACGTGGCGCCGGCGGTGTCGCGCATCGTGTAATTGAACACGTCGGCGAGCGTGTTGGTCGAGAGCCGCAAGGCCTGCACGGCCGGATCCGTCTCGCTAACCGTGTACGTGAAGGTGCCCGAGGCATTGAGCACCAGGCTGCCATGCGCTCCAGAGAGCGCTGAACCGAGTGCACCACTGGTCGAGCCGAAGCTGAAGGCGGTGACCGTCTTGGTATCGTTCGCATCGGGATCGGTATCGTTGGTCAGCACGTTGCCGGTGGCCGCCGTGCCACCGGTGCTGTTGTTCACGCCGCCCTTCTCGGTGGCGTCACCGACGTCAGCAACCGCGGTTGGCGGTGTATTGTTGGTGGTCGAGGATCCGCTGAACACGATGTCGACCCAGTAGTTGGCGGCTTTGTAGGTGCTGGTCGGGAACAGATTGCTTGTTCCGTAAGTGTAGACGCCATTATTGTTGGCAGGAGCCGTGAGTGGACCGCTGGTGCGAGCGGTGGTGAAGTAGTTGGCGGTGGCAGCATAATGGCCGTTGCTGTGAAAGCTCGCGACGTAGGTGGTGCCAGCCGCGATCGACACGGGATTGCTGAACGTGACGGTCTGCCAGCCACTGCTACCCTCGTTGGCGAAGGTCGCGCTCGCCAGCAGCGTACCGGTGCTGCTCCACAACGAGCCCGTATGGGTCCCAGGGTCATTTGCGCTCTTGTAGTATTTGAGGCCGGTGATCGTGCCTGCCACGGACGACGCGAATTGCACGCCGAGGTTAACTTGCGACGGATCGGAATCCGAAAGGATTGCCGGCGTGTCCGAGCTCGAGAACAGGCTCACGCCTGAGGACGCTGTCGTCACCGCGAGATTGAACGTCTCGCTGGCTGACAGACCGCCGAAATCGGTGACAGATGTCTTGACGCTGAGGGTGCCAGCACTGTTGGACGTTGGTGTCCCGCTGAAGGTCCGAGTCGAGGCATCGAAGTTCAGCCATGCGGGAAGTGCCGTGCCATCGGCGGCGGTCGCCATGTAGGCCAGCGAATCCCCGGAATCGACGTCGGTGAAGGTGCCCGCAGGCAGCGTTAAGGAGAATGACGTGCCGACTGTCGCGGTCTGATCGCCGGTCTGGACGGCCAGCACTGGTGCGTCGTTGGCGCCATGAATGGTAACGGTGAGCGTTGTCGATGACGTGGCGCCGGCGGTGTCGCGCATCGTGTAATTGAACACGTCGGCGAGCGTGTTGGTCGAGAGCCGCAAGGCCTGCACGGCCGGATCCGTCTCGCTAACCGTGTACGTGAAGGTGCCCGAGGCATTGAGCACCAGGCTGCCATGCGCTCCAGAGAGCGCTGAACCGAGTGCACCACTGGTCGAGCCGAAGCTGAAGGCGGTGACCGTCTTGGTATCGTTCGCATCGGGATCGGTATCGTTGGTCAGCACGTTGCCGGTGGCCGCCGTGCCACCGGTGCTGTTGTTCACGCCGCCCTTCTCGGTGGCGTCACCGACGTCAGCAACCGCGGTTGGCGGTGTATTGTTGGTGGTCGAGGATCCGCTGAACACGATGTCGACCCAGTAGTTGGAAGCTTTGTAGGTGCTGGTCGGGAAAATGCTTTCGGATCCGTAGCCATAGACACCATTGCCGCTAGCCGGAGCCGTTAACTGGCCGTTGGTAAGCGACGCCGTGAAATAGTTCTGCGTACCGGAATAATTACCGTTCGTGTGGTAGGACGCGACGTAGGTGGTGCCTGCCGTGATGGCCACAGGAGTGGAGAAGTTGACCTGCTGCCAGCCGCTGGCTGTCTCGTTCGTGAACGTGGCAGTCGCAAGCAGGGTACCGGTCGAGCTCCAGAGATCCGCAACATGGGGACCGGTATTCAAAGATCCCTTGTAGAAGCGCAGGCCGGTTATTGTCCCATTCACGGATGAGGTAAACTTGACTCCAACTTCGACGGGGCTGGTATCGCCGGAATTGGGGGCCCCTGGCGCATCATCGGTGCCGAACAGACTCTGCGCAGAGACTGGATAACTGACGTTGAGCGATACCTGGCCGGCCCCGCTTTGCCCGCTCGTGTCCGTGATCGTATAGGTGAAACCCGCTGTCCCGGCATAACCATTGGCAGGAGCAAAAGTCACGGTCTGATTTTGCGAGTTGTAGCCTACGCTTCCATTGACCGGATTACTGACGCCACTAAGTGAGAAAGCCAATCCGGACGGGTTGGTGTCGTTCGCGAGCAGCGTTGATGCCGGAATGTTCAGCACACCATTTTGACTAACCGTGAAGCCGCTGTCCCCGTTAGCTTGTGGTGACGTCGTGCCGGAATCAGAGAAAACGACGTCGACCCAGTAATTTGCGGCCTTTGTAGAGGAAACGTCGTCGGGGAAGATCGGGCCACTGCCATAGGCAAAGACGCCGTTGAGGCTGCTGCCAGGCGCAGTGAGCGCCCCCTTCGTAAGGCCTCCATAGTTGATGAAGTAGAAATCAGTTGAGGAATAGTGGCCGGTGTTCGTGTGATAGGAAGCAACATACGTCACGCCAGCGTTCACGCTGATAGGCGTGGCGAAATTAACCTGCTGCCAGCCGCTCGCCGTTTCGTTGGTGAAGGTGGCGCTCCCAAGCAGGGTGCCGTTTTTGGTCCAGAGATCACCGATGTGAGCGCCAATGTTCTCAGACGCTTTGTAGAAACGAATGCCGGTGATCTTGCCCGACACGGTGGGGACGAATTTGACACCAAGCTCAACTGAGCCGGAATCGTCGTTCGAGATCACCATGGGCGTATCGGCAATGCTGAAGAGTGTCAGGTTGGAAGACGGATTGACGGTGTAAGTAACACCTGCAGCAGGTGTTTCCAGGTTCAGGCTATCGTCTACCGCCCTGGTCTTGAGATTGTATGTTCCCTGAGCGCCTGTGACGAACGTGTATGACCACGTCGCGTTCGCCGCACCGACGTTGCTGGTGGCGGGATGCCAGGTTGCGCCACCATCGGTGGAAACCTCGACTCCGGCAATCTTTCCACCCGCGTCAGTGGCCGTCCCCGTCACTGTGATCGATTGCCCCTCGGCAACGGTGGCAGCCGAGAGATTCGTGATGCCGGAGGTCGGCGCTGTAGCGTCTGTCGATTGGGTCGCGATCGTCAAGCTCGCTTGCAGCGTCCCCGGCTGAACCCGCATGTCGGCGAACAGATTGACCATCGCCTGCTGTACATTGGGATCCACCGGAGTCGCCGGCCCGTCGTGGTCGCTAGCAAGCCCCCACGACCAGTTGATTGAACCGGCCGAGAATATCAGTGCACCACTAACGGGATCCCGATGCACTACGAGATTGTGGGTCGCTGTGCCATTTGCGAACGTGTTGCCATAATCAAGAAGATACTGTCCATTCACCTGCACTGTTGAAGATGAGACATTGACCAATCCGGCTGGGCGGAATCCGTTGTCGGGTGCGACGTCCCATTCGACGCCTAATAGGCCCGGTACGAGCGAGGCGGTCTGCCCGGGAGCCGTTTGCCCGACAGCTGTATTGCGCCAGAAACGCAATTGGGTCATCGGATACGGTATCGTGATCGTGTCATACCGAAACGCGTTGACTGCGAACAATGTACCGGTCAACTCATTCGCGGGAAGAGCCGGACCGAACCGCGGATCAGCGAAATTGCCGGTCGCCCGTCCTGTGGGATCAATCAACGCATTTGCATGCGTATCCTTGTAGCTGATGAGTGTGCGGTTGGCTGATCCGCTCCCGTCGATGCTGGGCGCCAACCTTGTTTTCCAGAAGATCTCGTTGCCTGTGAGAAACGCAAGGTTCACGCCAGCATGCGCTGCGGCCTCTACGTTAGCGCGCTGAGCTTCGGTCCAATACTCGTCATGCCCCGCGTCCATGAAGATCTTATGGTTCAGCAACAACGAGCCGTTTGTCGCAGCGTCGATTCCAGAAATGTAGGAGACATCGTACCCGTTTTGCTCCAGCCACTGAATGGCCGCAAACTCGGCCGTGAACGGGGAGTCTCCCCCCTCGGAAAAGGTTCCCTCGCCGTCACGCGTTACGAGGGGGCGATTGTAACTGACCGCGAAGGCTGATCCGTTGACGCCCGGGCCGTTCCCGAAATAAAGGTTGGCCCCTCCCCAGCCGTTGTAGGCTTGCCAGTCTTCGTCACTTGTCTGGAGGACGATGTCGCTGTGCGAAGCGTCGTTCCTTATGATGAACGGGATCTGGAAAATTTCGGTGCCGTTGACGACGTTGGCGATGTAGACGCCCGAGACCGCATCGGTTGGCACGCTCCATGAGTCGGTCACGCTCCAATTGCCGGCATCTACTAGGCCCCTAGATGGGTCCGTCAATGGAGCGGGTTGGACGACGGAAGCTGCGGCCTGATGCTGCAGGCTCGTAACCATTCTGGCACCATCACCGCCGTAATAGCCCAGCCGGTAAACATCGACACGATAGTTCGGATTGCCGGTCAGGTTGTTGATCTTGAATTGGACCGTCCCGCCGACATTGGCGCTGATTGCTGTCGCAAATCCCTGGGTAAGATGCGAATTGCCGCCCGGCTGGATCTGCCAGACACTTTTCGGCGTACCTGGCTTCTGGTTTTCCAGTACGATGGGATTTGTGGGTGGATCGGAGACAATGGTGCCTCCCTGCCCGTCGCTTCTAAAATTCCAATTCGAGTCCATCCCCGAGAACAGCAAGGTGACATTGGCCGCACCATTGCTGAAATCGACCACGCTGATATTCGAGCTGTTGTCATAATGGACAGTCGCCGACATCGACGATGTGAAGGGCAGATCCCTCAAGTCGATGAAGTTCTCTGGCGAAAGTGGTGCCCCCGGCGACGAACCGGCAATCAACCCCTGGAACTTGGCCGACTGGTCGAGGACAAGAGTGCCAACCCCCGTATCGAACGACACGGTTATGCCAGAGAACGATCCATTCAAGAATTGCCCGGAAACCGAACCTCCGATCTCCAGGATCGCCTTGTCTGAAATTTCGAAAGATCCCGTGCCGCTGACGTGACCCTTGAAGTCCCCCGCAGAAATGCGATTGCCAAGGAATGCCCCAGCGTCGACAGTCCCGTTGTTCACTGCATCGTCTTCGACGATAAAGGGCGACCCGGCACCGAACGAAAGCGTCGCGCCGGCATCAACGACCAGGCTCTCGATATCAACGCGGGCCGTGCTGGTGCCGACATACGCTCCCGCCGCATCGAGGAAGGCAGAGTCAATGCCCGGGACGCCGGCGCTCCAGTTCGTAGCGACGTTCCAGACTCCGTCCCTCGAATTGGTCCAGTGAGTGGTGCCCGGTGTCGAAACCGATGATGATGTCGGCGGCGTCCCTTCGTCTGCCACAGATGGGAACGTCGGGACCAAACCCAGATGGCGGCTCGTCAAAGACGTCGAAGACAGCAGAGCAGACAGTCGCAACTGGGAACATGCCGCGAAGAGGCGGGGCACAACGCAGCGTGGGTCCGGCGGGTCGCCCGGACTGGCCCGAGACGACTGCGGGAAGAAAGTGGCGTCACTTGGCAAATTTGCAAACGGCGGATCCCACCGGCCGGGCGGATCGGAGCCATCGAATGCATTCCCGAACGAGGCTTCTCGCCAAAAGGCGGGAATATCTTCCCCTGGAAAAACGGCCCGGGCTCCCCGACCGAAGACGCTCGCCTTTTGAACCAGCATGGCTATACCGATTAAATAAATCGTCAATATATATTTTAATTCTATTTTAAACTGCCCGTCAATTCAATACGAATAGATTTAACATAACTCCAAATATGGACTGAGGGGCATTTAGTGCGAAACGAAATGCGGTAGCCGAGTGATTTCGTTCAGATATTTGCCGTAGCCGCTCTTCTCCAACGGTTGCGCCAGCGCGAGAAGTTGATCACGATTGATGAAGCCGAGTCTGAAGGCGACCTCCTCGAGACAGGCGATCTTCATTCCCTGCCGCTTTTCCAGGGTCTGCACGAACGTCCCGGCATCGATGAGCGACTCAACCGTGCCGGTATCCAGCCAGGCGAACCCCCGCCCCATGCGCTCGACATGTAGCGTTTTGGCCGCAAGGTAGCGCATCTGAAGATCGGTAATCTCGAGCTCTCCGCGCGACGATGGCTCGACGCGACGAGCGTAGCGGACAACGCGATTATCGAAGAAATACAGCCCGGTGATTGCCCAATTCGAAGCTGGCCGTCTGGGTTTCTCCTCGATCGATACTGGGCGGTCCGCCTCATCAAACGCGACGACGCCGTAACGTTCTGGGTCCCGCACGTGATAAGCAAAAACTGTTGCGCCTTCCTCACGTCCTGCCGCCCTGGCAAGCAGTTCGCTCAGGCCATCGCCGAAGAAAATGTTGTCACCAAGCACCATCGCCACACGATCGCTTCCGATGAAATCGGCACCAACAATGAAGGCGTCCGCGAGACCGGCGGGACGGGTTTGCTCCGCGTAGGTGAGCCGAATGCCCCACTGGCTGCCGTCCCCCAGCAACAGCTCGAACTGACACCGGTCTGAAGGCGTGGTGATAATCAGAATTTCGCGGATCCCTGCCAACATCAGCGTCGACAGGGGATAGTAGATCATCGGCTTGTCATAGATCGGGAGCAACTGCTTGCTGACCACGCGCGTGATCGGATAGAGGCGCGTTCCGCTGCCGCCAGCCAGCACGATTCCCTTCAACATCGGTTTCTCCTTCTCCGACTAGCTGGTCGAGACAGGCTTCGAGTGAATGGCGCCAAGGCGGCAATCGAATCCCGAACACGCGTTCGGCCTTGGATGAATCCAGGCGCGAGTTTCGGGGTCGACGCGCAGCGGTCGGAAACTCTTCCGTCGTGATCGCCTCGAGCGTCGGAACCCGCGCTCCACGACGGGAAATCTCGTCGAAGATTGCCTTCGCAAAGTCGTGCCAGCTTGTCTCGCCCTGCCCGGCGAGATGAAAGATGCCGGCTGCTGCCCTGCGATCGACTGTTACTGACCGTTCTGCGATCTGAAGGATAGCCTCCGCGAGGTCGTATGCGTAGGTCGGATTTCCGTGCTGGTCTCGGACAACCCTTACGATGGGCTGCGTCTCGCATAACCGCAACATCGTTCGAACGAAGTTGCAGCTATAGAGGCTGTAAAGCCACGAGCATCTGATCACGGTCGCGAGCGGGTGCGCGGCCAATACAGCAGCTTCGCCGGCAAGCTTCGACGCGCCGTAGACATTTAACGGCGCGGGAATGTCGCTTTCGTCGTACGCATCCGGTTTTGCGCCGTCGAACACATAGTCGGTCGAGAGATGGATGAGTGGAACATTCATCTGCCAAGCGACATTTGCCAGCGTTGCCGCACCATCGCGGTTGATGCTGAACACTTTCGCCGCTTCAGATTCGGCCCGATCAACAGCCGTATAAGCGGCCGTATTGATGATTGCAGACGGCGCGATCGACGCGATGAGCTTATCGATCCCTTCGCGGTTCTCCAGATCGAGTTCTCGGTGCCCGAGAGCCACCGCGGGCAGACCGCGCATCGCAGCGAGATCACGAAGACACTTTGCCAACTGACCGTTCCGCCCGGCAATGAGGATGGGTCGATCTGTCATCTTCACCTCAATGTTGAGCAGCGAGCAGACCCAGACGCGAGCCGTCATAGACACCGCAGCGAGCACGCTGCCACCATGCACGATTGTCGAGATACCATCCGACTGTTTCGGCCAAGCCCTGTTCGAAGGTTCTCGTCGGTTCCCAGCCTAGTTCGCGATGTGCCTTCGACGCGTCGATCGCATAGCGCGCATCATGTCCTGGACGATCCGGCACGAACCTAATGAGAGATCGTCTCGCTCCCGCGCCCGGGGATAGCCGATCCACCACGTCACAAATCCGGGTGACCACCTCCAGGTTGGATCGCTGGCCATCTCCGCCGAAATTGTACTTCTCGCCCGGTCTTCCTTCGTACAGAAGTCTTATCAAGCCAGCGGCATGATCATCGACATGAAGCCAGTCGCGAATATTTCTGCCGTCGCCATAGACCGGTAGCGGCTTCCGGTCGAGCGCATTGATGATCGTCAGCGGGATGAGCTTTTCCGGGAACTGGTACGGCCCGTAGTTGTTCGAACAATTCGATACGATGACCGGAAGACCGTAGGTTCGAAACCACGCGAGTGCGAGGTGGTCCGAGGCCGCCTTGCTCGCCGAATATGGCGAACTCGGCCTGTAGGGCGTGTCCTCGCGAAACAAGTCCTCCGGGCCCAATGACCCGTAGACTTCGTCGGTCGATACGTGGATGAAGCGGAACTGCTTGCGCCGCGGAAGCGGCAGACGTTCGTAGTAGGTCCTGGCCGCCTCCAACAGCGTGTAGGTACCAACTATATTGGTGCTGACGAAGGCCTCGGGCCCGGTGATCGAACGGTCGACGTGGCTTTCGGCGGCCAGGTGTATGATCGCATCCGGCTCGTAGTCGGCGAACGCGAGATCCATAGCGTCTCGATCGCAGATGTCGGACTGCAGGAATGCATAAGACCCCAGCCCCTCGATGCTCGTCAGCGAAGTCAGGTCGGCTGCGTATGTCAACTTATCGATGTTGACCACAGCGGCACTGGTCTGCAGCACCAAACGGCGACACACAGCAGAACCGATGAAGCCCGCTCCGCCGGTCACTAGGATACGCATTCTACTCATCTCCACTATTCGAAAATGCAAGCAAGCTGGTTGAGCGTAGGCAAAATCTGGTCCTTTGGCGATATCTGAGCCTCTGACGGTGTGACGGGCCACTTGATCGCTAGTGCGGGGTCAGCCCAATAGACGCCGCCGTCATGGCTCGGGGCGTAGACCTGATCGACCTTGTACAAGACCACGGTCTTGGGCTGCAGCGTACAGAAACCATGCGCGAATCCCTTCGGAATGAACACCTGCTCACCGCTTTCGCTATCCAACTGGATGGCGATGTGCTTGCCAAAGTCGGGCGACGAACGTCGGAGATCAACGGCAATATCGAGAATGGCCCCATTCAACACCCGTATGAGTTTGGCCTGGGCGAAAGGCGGTCGCTGGAAATGCAAGCCGCGCACCGTGCCGATCCGATCTGAGCTGGACTGATTATCCTGAACGAAGTCATGCAAGATTCCCTTCGCAGCAAAAGCCGAGCGCTGAAAGGTCTCACAGAAGTAGCCGCGGCCGTCGGAAATGCGATCTGCTCGAATTACTTTGACATCGGGGATAGCCAAGGATCGCAGTTCCAGCATTAAGCACCTCCTGCCGGTCCTCAATTTCAATCGGGTTTCAAGCAGCGGACCATAATCATCGATAGAATTAATTTCTCCGTCCGCCAATCCGCCTCTGAACGCTCACATTATTTTCGATCCAAATACGGTCGCTGCAAGCTACGGAAATATCGTCTGTTTTGTCGGCACCGCGCCGGGGCGATTGCCTCGTCCTTATTTATATCTCAACTTAATTAATATAGGATTCATTTAATTTGGCAAGCAGATTTTTTTAATGTATATAATCTCCCAGCGCCCGGACGTCCTGCCTGAACGTTGGTCTACGGGCGGGCGGCCCCAACGTGACCCCACCGTCGGACAGGTACGTGATGCTCCAGAACAATCTTCAACACACGGATAGACTGCGGCTGCCGGTGAACCTGGCTCAACCCGCTCAGGCAGACGGCGGAGGAATCAGCGACGTCATCAATTACGGCATCGGGCTTCTACGACGCCAATATCTCGTAATCCTTGTCACTGCTACACTCGCAACTGCGGCCAGCATGCTCTATCTCCGTTTGGTGACTCCAACCTATACGGCGCAGGTTCAGATCCTGTTGGCTAATCCAAGGCCCCTATTTGTCCAGCAGCAATCACTGCTCGCCGAGACGGCTTTCGATCTCAATCAAATCGAGACCCAGCTTCAGCTCCTGAGATCAAAGGCCACTGCGGTCGCGGTCATCGACCAGTTGAAACTGGCTGACGATCCGGACTTTAGTGCGTCAGGGCTATCTCTACAGTCGCTCTGGCAACGAATTCGGTCATGGGCACCGACTGGATCGAGGAAAGATAACCCGCCCGATACGAAGGGCGAACCATCGGACGCTCTGGTAGACGCATTTCTGAGTCGGCTTTCAACAGGACGTGTCGGGTTCAGCAACGTCATTGAAATCAATTTCAGTTCGAGCAACGCAGCCCGAGCCGCGGAGATCGTCAACGCGGTAGCCAATACCTATGTTGCGGACCAGCTCAATGCAAAATTCGATGCCAATCGCAGGGCAACAAGCTGGCTGCAGGATAGGCTGCGCGATCTCGGTGACCAAGCCCTCGCTGCGCAACGTGCCGTCGATGTCTACAAGGCCCAGAACAATATCGTGTCTTTGGACGGAAAGCCCATCGACGAGCGGCAGATCACAGAAATCAACAATCGACTGGCTGCCGCACGCGCTCAGACCTCTGAGGCCACGGCCAAGTTGGCTCGGTATGAATCTCTCCTTACCTCCGATCCGCAAAAGCCGCCCCCGATGATCAATCTGGATGCTATCGGGGCCGATGCGACAAACAGTCAGATCATTACGGGGCTCCGCCAACAATATCTGGAACTCACGCGGCGAGAGGCCGAGTTGACAGCCAGGGTCGGTCGCGACCACCTGGCGGTTGTCAGTGTCCGTAACCGCATCCGGGAATTTCGCGCCTCCATCTTCGACGAGGTCAAGAGACTTGCCGAAGTCAGCCGAAGCGAATTCGAGTTCGCCAAACAGCGGCAGGAAGAAATCGAAAAGCAGCTGGCCAAGGCCGTCTCTCAGTCCCGTTCAGTCAATTCTGCTGAGCTGACTATCAAGGATCTGGAGAGCCGAGCAAAGGGCTTGCGGAGCTTGCACGAGACTTTCCTGCAGCGTTACATGGGCTCTGCACAGCAGGAGACATTCCCGATCTCGGAAACGCGGGTCATTTTTCCTGCTTCGCCGCCGCCGAGCAAGAGCAAGCCTAAGACAAGGTTGGTGCTGACGCTCGGGATCCTCGGCGGTCTCGCGCTGGGCATCGGCTTGGCGCTGCTCAGAGACGTCATGGACCGCGTCTTTCGTACCTCTTCACAAGTGGAAACCGTGCTGGAATTGCCTTGCATTTCTTCGGTCCCATTGCTACCGGCCCGCAAATCCCCGAAGCCATCAGTTCGCCTCCAGCAAACCGATGATGATGTTCAGCAACGCATAGTTTCGTCGCCGACCGCAGTTCATCGGACCGTGGTCGGGATGCCGCTTTCTCGATATACCGAGGCAATTCGCTCCATCAAGCTAGCCATCGACCACAATCCGGCAAAAATCTCCTCCCAGGTCATCGGGATTACCTCGGCCCTACCGAATGAGGGCAAGACCACGATTGCTGCCTCGCTCGCGCAATTGATCGGGCACACGGGCAAGAAAGCCATCATCGTCGATTGCGACCTCAGGAATCCCTCGCTATCTGCTATCTTTGCGCCCAAAGCCCTCGCCGGAATCATCGAAGTTGCAAACGGCAGCCGCTCCCTCGCGGACGCAATTTGGCGGGATCCGACAACCAATCTTGCATTTCTCCCCGCCGTGCGGCGGGGACCTCTGCTTCACACCAGCGAAATTCTTTGCGCCGACGCGATAAGCAAGTTGTTCGACCGTTTGCGAGCTGACTATGACTACGTCATCGTCGACCTTCCTCCCCTGACCCCCCTAGTTGATGTCCGAGCCACTTCATCTCTAATAGACTGCTACATTCTCGTTGTTGAATGGGGCCGGACCAAAATAGATGTCGTGCAGCACGCATTGCACACGGCACCCAACATTCACGAATCGCTGATTGGGGCGGTTCTCAGCAAAACGGATACCAAGGCCATGGCTCGATATGACGGACATCGGAGCTACTACTATCATGATAGCCACTACATCCGTTATGGCCTTTCCGGGTCTTAAGGCTGTCTCGTAGCGGCTCCACGTTCTCCGGCTAGCGGATCAGCGGAGTGGCCGCACCACAAGATGGTGTTTACATGATTATCCGGCTTGTCATGTTAGCCGAGTTAGTGGCGATCATCGCGACGCTCGCAATGCCAGAAAGCCTGCAAATCAGGATATTCGCGTCGTTCGTACTTGCAACGGCTGCGCTGGTCGTTGCGATCGTTCCATCATCCGCCTCCCTCGGGCTCGCCAAGCTGCTCCGGCCTGGTCTGGGCGTTGTGCTTGCGACTCCGGCGCTCTGGATGGCGTCACAGGCAGTGCCGATGCCTATGGGCACGCTCGGCAATGCCATCTGGGCGACTGCATCGGCGGCCTTGAACGAACCCCTCGCCGAAATAATCACGGTCGATACCGGGGCGACGATGTTCTCGTTCGCCCAGTATTGCGCTGTGCTCGCCGCTGCCCTTGTCACTGCCGTCGTCACCCTTGACCGATATCGTGCAGCGCAAGTCCTGCATATCCTGCTGTTGATAGCCACGATCACCACAGCTATGTGGTTCGTTAAGGCAACTGCTGGCGTCGCCGGGCCCGATGGCTCAACCGTCGCAGTGCTCGGCCTCTTGCTCTCCTGCGCGACGGCAATACGCGCAGTCGATCAATTTCGGCGCCGCAGTCGGCCAGGAACAATTGGGCCAGTCCCGCTCCCAGCTCTGTCCGCCGCGATCATCGCAATGACTGTCTGCATGGCGGCGCTGCTCATTCGGACCAACTCGACCGCCGTCGTTGCCGCGCTCCTCGGATCAGGAATCCTGCTCTCGGTCTTCGCAATTCGCAGGTGGTTCTTCGGTTTGTGGGGTACCGCTGGCGTTCTCGCAACCGCCGTAATATTTCTTATTGCCAGCGTGACGGTCATTCCGTTCAGGACGAACACCGATCTGACGATCGCTTTGTCAACGAGCAGCCAGATCGCGACAGAACGGATGCTACATGACGTCCGACCGGCGGGATCCGGTGCAGGCGCTTCGGCCGTTCTTTTGCCGATTTATCGGGACATCGGAAGCGGTGCGCTGCGAGAAAGGCCAACGGCCGCCGCCGCAATCGTTGTGGATATGGGGTGGGCGTTCCTTTGCAGTCTCGTGGTTGTAGCAATGCTCGGCGCTTGTATTCTGATCAGGCGGTCTCTGTCGCGAGCTTACGATTACGAGTACCCAGCCTTGGGCGCTGGCGCTTCGATTACACTGACGGTACTGGCCTTTGCCGACCATGAAATTTTGGATTTGGGCGCATCACTTTTGATCGCCGCGGTTTTTGGACTGGCGTTCGGTCAAAGCGTCCCCGGCGCAGGCCGTGACGCCATATCCCCGGGATCGAAAGAGAACTCAGATTGGATGGGCGGTCCAGCTCCGGCATCTCGTCCAAGATTCGCGTCAGCTCTTGTCACCGCCTGGCCCCGCGTTGCTCTGATGGTTCTTGGTATCACACTGCTCGTGCAGGCAATTTGGATGGTCTTGCCCGCCTGGTATCTCGGTGGTCATTCTTCTTTGCCGACAGGCGTATTGACCGCAGCATGGCCGAATGCGATCTCGAAACCGGCTTCAGTTGCGGCAGCACGTGAAGACCTATGGATCCGAGGGGAATCGAGATCCAGCTGGGATCCGGCATTATCCGCAGACGAGCAAAAGACGGCTCTTCCGGTGGCTTCGAATGTGTTTGCCCGTGCATTACGCTCTTCGCCGTTTCGCGGCGACATTTGGCTCATGCTCGCGGCGGCATCGAAGCACGATTTGACCCGGTCTGGGACGGCAGCGATGCTCAAGATGTCGTACTATACCGCGCCGAATGATTTGGATCTGCTTCCGTTACGGCTATCCGTCGCGTTCGCCACAGACGCTGTGGTATGGGAGCTTGAATTCCGTGACTTGATCAAGCGCGACGTCAGTTTCATCGTTACGCATCGGCCTGCCCTCAGGCCGGCGCTTGTGGCTGCATACCGGTTAGCCTCAGCCGACGGGAAGGTCTATCTCGAGAACCTGATTTCGGAGCTGGATCCGTCGTACCTCGACAGCATGCGCGCGCGGAATTCCCGACAGGGGTCTCGATAGGTCTCCGAGCAGTGCGACATATTAAATAGCCAAACGAGTATTTTTCTCTTGAAAGATCGGATTAATTAATAATATATTAAATATTAACCGCAGGTGTCCTGACAATGAATTTCGTGAACCGACATTTCCCCGATCGGGAGGTTACGGATCGTGTCAGTCCCGGGCCGTCACTTTCCCGCCAGCACAAATGGCCCCTCCGGTACGACTCGATCGAATACGTGGCGCCCTGTGCGGATGTTGCGACCATTGTTTTTGCGAGCGTCGTTTCGATGTGGCTGTGCCAAGCTCAGAATGGGTGGGCTGCAGGCGACTTAAGCAACGCACTTGGCCTGGCGCTCGTCAGCGCAGCATGTCTGGTTTGCCTCTTGAAGACCCACGGCCTTTATCGGCCAGCTGAGCTTCTCGTCCTGCGAAGTCAGATGCGCGCCGTCTGGATTGCATGGACGTCATTGTTGCTCTTGATATGGGCCGTGTACGGCTTTGCAATTGGTCCGGGCTCTTCTCACCAAGCGGGCACACTTTTCGCGGTCCTGGGCCTCGGCTTGCTGATGGCCGAGCGGTGGGGAGTGAGAGCGCTTCTCGGGAGGGGCCTGAGCGGCAGAAAATTCGCCAGCACAAACATTATTCTGGTTAGCGACCAGCCGCAATCGAAAAACGCCGGACTGTCTGAAACGCTCGCGATGCATGGTTATTGCGTCCGAGGCCGGTTCAGCTTGCCTCCAATCGGCTTCAGTCCTGCCTGTCGAAGGCGGCTCACGGCTCGCGTGATTGACTACATTCGCAGCTCCGAGCTCGACGAGGTGGTTGTGGAAGCGAACCCGGAACGATGGCCCGAACTCCGGGCCTTCGTTGCCGATTTGCGGGTCTTGCCGCTACCGGTTGTGTTCGTGCCGGTCGGTACGACATCCGAATTGCTTCGACATCCCACGCGAAGCCTTGGAAGTGCGGTTTGTGTTGAACTCCAGCGTGGTCCGCTTACGCAGCTGGACTGTGCGACCAAACGAATCATTGATCTTTTCGGCGCCGCGCTCGCCTTGACGATACTTGCCCCGCTGCTTGTGCTGGCCGCACTTGCAATCAAGCTGGACTCGCCCGGCCCCATATTCTTTCGACAGCAACGCTGTGGTTTTAATGGCCGGATCTTCCTGATCCGCAAATTCCGGACGATGCATGTGCTCGAGGACGGGCCCGCGATCCTTCAGGCCCATCGCCTCGACCGACGCGTCACCCGCGTCGGCAAATGGCTGCGTCGGACAAGCTTCGACGAACTGCCACAGCTGCTAAATGTTCTCGACGGCAGCATGTCGCTGGTCGGTCCCCGTCCTCATGCCTTGGCTCACGACGGAGAATTCGACAAGCTCGTGCGGAACTACGCCTTGCGCCGCAGGGTCAGGCCCGGATTGACCGGATGGGCCCAAGTCCATGGCTGCCGTGGTCCAACCCCCACATCCATCACGGTCGAAACACGCGTACAATACGATCTGTGGTACATCGACAACTGGAGCCTTCGGCTTGATCTCGTAATCCTGCTGCAAACTCCCATCGAAGTGCTGCGGGGACGCAACGCCTACTAGGCGCACAGGATCACGGCGCCGCGCCGGCCACTTGACCGCAACCATCCCGTCGATCAATGCAGATTAGGTTATGCGCGCTGACGAAGCTTCGGACTTGCATCCCCTATGCGAAAGTCCTCAATTCTCCGGCCAGACTTCATAGCAGCAACCAACCACCGGGGCCGCTTGCCACGCCCCGACCAGGTCTCTGACGTCTGGGGGTTCCGGTATTTCGGCAGCACCCGCGGATATTTGCGTCTCGCTTTGGCGGCAGGAGACACGCCGGACCCGCTTGAATCCGCCAAAACGGCCGTCCCGCCCCCGAGAACCGCCAGGCGCTTCTCCAATTCGCGCTTTTCTGCCTTAATCCGATTCGATAGGATCCCGCTAATTTCCTCATGAAGCGACCAGAGATCGTCAAGGGACATTGAGTCTAATTCGAGTTTCTTAGCTGGCATGCGCGCATCCTGTAGTTGCGCCAAACTTGATATGTCCCAGATGGACATTAATCAAGATGGTGAACTCGATTTACCCAACAAAATGTATGGAACCGTACTTAAATCCGCATTCCAGATAACTGCGCCGCAACAGTCAATCAAGCCAAAACAATAGGCTATCCTCATAATTTAATCTCGGAGGGGTGAATTTCACACGTCCTGCGGGCAATCGTGGAACCATTCAAGCGAACTGATATGACGGGATCACATCAAGCGCCCTACGCGTCATCGCGACGCAATGTTCTCGATGAATAGGTTGCCGTACGCTGTCCTTTGTTCTGGGCAATCTCGATATTGCAGCCTTCGAATATGCGCCAGCGCCAACGAACTCAATGTCCCTCAGCGCTAGCTGCCTGAGCGCGATTTGAGCTTCAGGTCCCGAATATCCGGGTGCAGCCGGGGAAGGATGCCCCAAGTTGAAGACGCCGGGAGGAACTCGATTGAGATACTCCCCTTTCTTGCTTTGCAGCAAGTCATTGGGCTGCCAAGCCCCCATTTAATAAAATAACCCTAGTAAATAATTATTAAATAATATATTATTTTATTTATTGTAGCGTCGATTTGAAGCACTGGCTTTGGTCCATCGTTTGTTTTGAGCGTTCGGGCAATGATGTGCTCGTAAGCCGAGGATGACAGATGGATCAGGCGTCAGTCGAACGGTGACGAGAATGCTATGCGTCGGCAAGATCTCGAAGCCATGGACTTTGAGGAACTCTGGCTCCTTCACGAAGAGCTGACAAAGATACTTGCCGAAAAGATCACAGTCGAGAAGCGAGAGCTCGAAAAACGTCTTGCGCAACTCAACCAGCCGGATCAATTCGGTGAAGCTGAAAGACGGGCCGCCAACGCCGGAACGAGCGAGCCGCCGCGCCGCAAATACCCGAAAGTCGTGCCAAAATACTTCAATCCACTCCGCCCGACAGAGACTTGGTCGGGACGTGGTAAACAGCCTCGCTGGCTAGTTGCCGCGCTCCAATCGGGGCACACGCTCGAAGAGTTCAGGATTCGCGAGAACGACGAGTCGTCTGATCGGAATGCGGGTGGTCAAGGGCATTCCTAGCACTGCGCAACTGCACAAATGTTGGGCCCTGAGGATTCCGAAAATCTGCCACCTGATGCGCGCTCTGGAGGCGGCTGATGGAAAACTCCCTTCCGTTGAGGAACCTCCAATCCCCCCGAAGGCGCTCGTGTGACCGTTACTGGCCTTAGACTTTTCCGGCACGAACCGTCGTGGTCGCGCTCAACAGAAACTGTAAAGTGGACCCTCTTGGCACAGACCACAATCCACGCCCGCGCATGCCGGCTTGCGCGTAGCCAGAGGTCATCCTCCTCCGGTAATTTCTGAGGTCCAAGACCGTCATTGCGAGGAATGGCACACGTGTGGCCGGAAAGCGTGCTTGGATCAATTGTCGCTTGAACTGCAGACGAGGAATCAGTCGGCACCGCATCGAGTGCGGGACCTCGACTCCAAGCAGCGCAGCGAGAGCAAGTAGCTGGGTTTCGACTGCGTTCTTCATCAATCCGCCCGAGACATGAGAGGTAAGCTCACTCCAATCGATGCCCCCGACGGAACTGTTCAGATCTCGCAATTCAAGAAGATGTCGCAGATCGAGGTCACCGAGCCAATAGCCAAAGTCTTGAAACTGATCGTGGATGATCAACATAAGCGCTCGGTAGGTCGGCGTGGGAACATACGCGCTTCCCCGCCCAAACCGCGCAGGGACGCAATGGTTCAGAGCATTTCCCGGGCCACGGTCAAGGTACGCCGGGTCTGAAGCGCCCTGCTGCAGATCAATGGTTCCGACATCCCGGGGCCGGTTCAACTCGACATACCATCTCTTGCTGTTGGGAAGGGTCCGCTCATGAATTTGATAGCCAATCGCGCGCAGAGCGGTGACTGCACTTTCAGCTTCGTCCGGCATGACCATAATATCCAGATCACACATCAGCCGAACTCCTCGCCGCTCGACAGGTGCTGTGGCTAGCGTTGCCGCACCCTTGAGCAACACCGGCGTAACTCCCTGGCCGTTCATCGCAATGACGGCCTCTTCCAATTGACCGGCGAACCGATCGTTGCGCAGCACGTTTCGGCGATGGATCTGGCGAATATAGGTGCACACGTCCTCTGGCAACACCGATGCAAATTGATCGACGAAGTCAATGAGCGCAGGCGTCGTCAACGTCTGGTTTGCGAGCCCGATGACGGAGGTCCACTTCACTTCGACGGGCGGCAAGCCTCGCAAGCAGTTGCATAGGCTTGTCAGTGCCGCACTATGCCTTGTCATTGCACAAGTCCATCAGCAGCTGTCGAGCCTGCGCCGATTCCGAATAGATAAGTTGGAACGATCGTGCGCCCGCAACAATCCGCTTCAAAGCGAAAAAGCCGGACTGCGACAGCTTCCCGTCTGCGGCAAAAGCGCCCTCAATGAGCCGCTTGATCGAATCAAGCTGATCCAGGGGGGTCAGTTCGACGGGGCCGCTTGCAACCCGGTTCAGAAAGATGATCCAGTTGGCAGAGAGGCTCCCATTGTGCGCATCGGAAATCGGCAGATACCGCACTTCGGCGCCATCGGACCGGCGGTGCGTCACGTCGTTCCAGTCGCCATACAGTCGGGATAGCAGCCGCCACGATCCCTGCTTGAGGGTGAGGGCAAATGGGATGCCGCAGATCGTTCCGTCAGCCCCAATCAGCGCAACGTCATCGCCAGCATACTGAAATCCAGCGTCTACCAGTTCTAGCGCCAGAGTCGACTTGCCGGCTCCCGGTTGGCCGCACAGCAGCAAGCCCTTGCCGCACTTGACAAGAGAAGCGGCGTGGAGCGCGAAAGCCCATTGATTGCTTCGGATAAGTCGCTCGGTGATGTGAGCTTTGATTGTAGGGGCCAGAGCTGCGGCCTCACATCTATGGATGCTCGCGTCATTCCCGCGGAAAAATACCCGATCGCCGAGCATCATTGTCTCGATCGCAATATCCTCCTCCTCGCCGCTGTCGTTCGTAACACAAAACAGCGAAATCAACTGTTGTAAGAGGCCCCGATTTGCAGCCCGGACGCTGATCCTGCGCTGAGCAAGAACTGTTGAGAAGGCGCAATCGGCCGACATTCGCCAGTCGAGATCGAGCAACCCTCGATCGATCCAGACGTTCATTGCCTGCCATGTGAACTCGCGCGCTGCGCGCGCGCCAATGCCTAGCTGCCCAAGTTCCTGATGGACGTCTTCCAAAAAAGCGCCTTGTGCCAACTTGCACCAAATGAACGCCCCTACCTGGTCCAACTCATAGATCTTCTGCCTTGTCTCGCTGAAAAGCACTGGTCGACCGTCCAGCAGCGCGAAGACTGCACCCGCGGCGGGTCTCAACACCACCTCTGCCGATGTTTTTTCCAGCATGGCTATGCCCGATAGCGACGATATCTGTTTCTCCGTCGTGTCGACGCGACGGCGACAACATCCTGATCCTGCAATGTCCTGTCCGCGGCGCGTTCAAACGAGCTGCAGTTGCCGAGGAAACTCGGCTTGATCGCCGTGCTACAGCGGCGCAAATTCGCCTTCAGTGCGGATGCACATCGCCTGACTGGGATTCGTTTCGAATGACCCTACGGCCTCGGGTCACGCCGCCAGCTGACCACCCTCGTTCACCCCAGATGGAGAAATATTCAACACTTGTCCTCCGAGAAAGGTCGCCGGCGCGGTCAACCGGTGAGAGTCCAGCAGATAGCGGTAAAGTTCGCGAGCAGCACTCCGCTCTCGTAGAACGCGCTCCCTCTCGCTGATGCTCGCTAGTTTCTCGCGCATTTGAGCCAACTGCTTCGCAGCCGAGGTGGAGTTGCGCTTCTTCTTGACTGATTCCCGCATCGTCTCCTCCGACCAAAAAAATGACGAAAACAGCTTACGTCATTGACAACAATTAACAACGAGATTTATATGATCTCAATATAATCAATATTTATTTCATGTTTGAACCGGATGCAACCATTCAAATACCAAGAAGCGGGCCCTGCGTGAAAATAACAGCCGACCGAGAACAGCGTCGCAGAAATCGCCGAGATGATCTTGGCCTCCTGCGTGCAGGACAGCAAAAATAAAACTTTACGAGAGTCGCAAACCAGACCGACAGCGCAAGGCTTAATTTGCAGGATTAAATCCTAACGAAGAATATTTCGCTGACGAGAGTGGAGTGAAACCGGTGATCGAATTAGCCAATTTGCCCATCACGGGCGACATGATCGTCTTCGTCGCGAGCGGCATAGCGCGCGCAAAACTCCGACCCGCTCAGATTGGCCCATTTTCAGTGGCGCCCCAGGAGCTTTCGAGAGACGAATAATCAACGCCCGCGCTGCCGAGCCAAAGAGCGGCGGCGTCAAAGGAATCGCTCAAGCAGCGATCCGGCCGGTTGGAAAAACGTCGTCACGAGCAATCCGCCCTGCTCGAACAAGCACTCCCAGTGTGCGATGCCCCCCCCAAGTAACCCACACCGAGATGACGACGCACTCCAGCCGGCCGGTTCTCTTTTGTTTCGACAACGAATAATTTCCTAGGGAGGCTCGCATGGGAATGATCATGGTCAAATGTCCGCAAACCGGTCGCGCGATTCCTACTGGTATTAGGTCGGACCGTGAGGCTTTCCTGCGGAGCGTTGTGTTTTATGGCAATACTCGTTGCCCGGTCTGTCGCGCCAATCACAACTGGTTCGCTCGCGAGGCCTGGGTCGATGAGCCGGTCGTGCGGCCCAGGGAGATATTCGAGGAAGCGCCGCTGTTCTGATGCGTAGCGGGCTTCGGTACAGACGCGGAGCCGAACTAACTAGCATTACACGAATTTGGGCCAACCGCCTCATTTGACGCCGCGCGTGCGGAGTTGACCTGTTGCGGCATGGCTGCCGCACCGGCTGGGAACTAGTCTTGGTACGGACTGGATGCGCTCAATCATGGCGCAGCGTTCATCCAGATTCCTGTCTTGGCGGCTTCTGCCAGGGCTTACGGGAGGGATGCGAAATATTTTGGTCTATCGTCGTAAAGCGAACTGACGCCCGCATGAACCGTAAGTTAAGCGTCACACCGGCAGGTCGGCGCAAACTAACGCTTCCGATCGCTGATCCTGCAAGGGCCTGTTGGGGGTATTGTAGTGAGTAGTGGGGCTTGCAGCCGCTTGGCTGTTCTGCGTCAAACGGCGATGGAGCTCGTTAGCCTGCTTGCCCAATTGCAGAGGCTACGAGAGCAAGTGCGAAGGGCGGAAGGGCGAAGCCTCGGAGAAAGAGCGAGATTAAGGCCGGCGCCACGGATGCGTAGGCCCCGGTTTGGGACGAGTTGCCGCACGCGGATTCAATGATGGCGAGCGGCGCGCGCAATTTCAGCGAACTCGAAGACGATCGTTCCACGGATCGACCCTGAAGCCTCCGATACAAAGCTCCAAGCCGCCCGATCGCTCTCCAATGAGGCGTGCGCGCAGCGGAGTTTCAAGGCAGGCCGATGCGAGTGAAGGCTCTGTGCTAGGAAAAGTGCTGCACTTGGATCCCTTTCCGGCTTTGACCGAGATCATCCACGAGCGGCATGCTGCGGATCATGTCCGCACCTGAGTTGGTTTAAGCCTGACTTTTTGTCTGTTTTTAGTTTTATGAAGCAGCGCTTCATCTGAAAGACAATTTGAAAGCAAAGCGAAAGTCGTTCGCGTCAATCGTTTCGGTAGGCGCACCATGGAAGGCAAATTTAGTTATCTGGTATAATCATAATTAATATGACCTAAAACAGAAAATAGGGTGAGGGAAAACTAAATGGGAGGAGTGGATGGAGACCGTACGCCGCCTGCGCGCGATGGCGTCGCTGTGCCGACAGACTTCTGCGCATCATCCTGATAGAAGCTGGAAGCTTCTCGCCGAAGCTGAATTCTGGGAGCACTTGGCTAATGACATGCTTCGCGAGCATTTCGAACGATGCACGGCTGGCTCCTCGCTCCGACCGATCGGACATGATCCGAATGCCGCGGAATCGAGCGCTCGCATAACCGCGTGAATGCTCTCGCCTAGCCCAAATCCCGCTCGGCCGTGTGCCGGGCGTCAGTCCTCTTCACGGCGCCCCATGGAGAAGCAAGCCCTGCCTTCGTCTGGCGGCGCGCAGACCTGAGCAGGGCCGCCAAAGCGCGCTCGGCTGCCCGGCTCGGTCCGCTCAGACTACCGAGTTCTGTTTTCTGGGTCGGGAATACGCTTATGCGAAACTGTCGTTCGCCGTTGGACTAGCACTTTGGCGTCCAGCACTTTTTCCCCAGCTCGTGCGGCGCGCGGCCGGCTCACCTGGTCCGAAAGGCCGGAGCCCCTACCAACTGCTCCAGCGATATTTCCGTCGACCTTCGCTGCCGGTATTTTTCGGTTAGGTGACGGCCCAACGATCATCTGCTCCTCGTTGCTCGTGCCGGTGCCAATAGCTCCGATCGGCAGACCATTTTGAGCGTGGCCAGCGCCGGCATTTCTTTTGGCCTGCGCCGCCGCCCGCGACTTCGACGTGGCGGGTTGAACGTCCGGGCTGTTGGTTTGACTGGTGCGGTTCAGGTTTGCACCGGTACCAACGTCTCGTGTCCCCATTCCTGGAGGCGCCGATGGACCAGGGTTGGCGCTGCTCGCATTTGTACCCATGCCGGACGGAGCTGACCCGCCAGTGTTGGCGCTGCCCGTGCCCGTCCCAGTGCCGGCACCCGCGGAGCCCGCCACTGCGCCGCCTGCTTGGGCCAGGGCCAGCACAGATACGCTCGTGATAATCGCAACGATCAGCGAAGGGATTCGGTGGAGCATTGGACGATCTCCTTCTCAAGCGACCGGCCGCATCGGCCGAAATTAAATTGCGATATAAATCATTGAATAAATTATAATATAGTTTATTTTGCCTATCGATAATTGCAATTGGGAAACGGATTGACGCATTAATGTCGCGGATGTGGGCACAAGCGCCGATGCAGGCAGCGCCGGGCCTTGGATCGCCCGTTCGCGCAGACGTGTGGATTGCCTCGGATTGTGTTCGTAGCTGTGCGCTCACCTGCGCAACAAGGTCGGCGTGGGTTGCACCGACTGTCCTGACGGTAATATCGGCATTGACCATACCCGTTCTCGCGCAGCAGCCAAATCGGCCGGCGAGCGACGCCCATGTCATGGCGACGCACCTGCGCGGCGCGACCGGCTCGGGAGGGTGGCGCGCGGCGCGGCTGAAACCATCTGCCGATACGCCCCCCCTGAAGCTCGCACAAGCCACAATCAGCAATACCGAGCGATCGCGGCAAGTGCTCGCCGCAGAACAGGAGAGGATACAGGCCCTTGCTGCTGACCTTCGAACATGCCGACGGGAGCAGGATACCGTGCTGGGGCTGTTGCAGCATGCACGCGAGCAATGGACCAGCATTGCGGAGGCCACCGAGAATGAAACCGATAAGCTGCAGAAATCGCTCCGGGAGGAGCGCTTGCATACGCAGCGTCTGGAACAGGAACTTGTCAAGGCGCGCAACGATTTCGAAGTGCAGGCACGGCTAAGCCGCGAAATCGGCCCCGAGGGTCGCGAACCCGAACACCCGGCACGGAGTGATCCGAGAGAGCTGCAACAAGCTGTCGAGCGGGAGAGAGATCGGGCAAACCGGCTGGAGCAGAATCTGACGGCCGCTCATCACGACCTGGAGACCCAGTCGGCAGAGGTAACCAGACAAGCCGCAGAGATCAGTGCAAAAGAGGCAGCGGAGGCTCAGCTACAGGCAAGCCTCCGACAGGAGCACGATCGTACCAAACAGCTGGATGAGACGCTCGCGACGACGCGAATCGAGCTCGACAACCGATCCCAGCAGATCGCGAAGGCAATCGAAGAGACGGCGCAGGCGAACCGAACGGCGGAGAATACCTCGGCCAAACTGAAGCTCTCATTGAGGGAAGAGCACGAAAGAGCAGATGCGCTGGCGCAAGAGCTCTCGTTGGCGCGTTCCAAGCTGTTCGCGTATGAAGCGCAAGCCGCGGCAAACGATGATCGAGCCGAACAGTTGAAAAAGCAGCTCCGGCGAGAATGCCACCAATCCAGCCGAGATGAGCAAGAACTTGCCGTAGCGCGCCCGAATGTCGGACCGTGGCTACCCGCGGGGGTGTCGGGTGAAGGCGGAGCCGGCAATTCGCGAACAAGCGAACCGCTCCGAACACTGCTGTTGGGATCGCCGCAGCCGCCGCTCGAGCAATCTCCGCGAGAGCTCGTAGTCATACCAGCTGAGCCTAAGGCGCCATCCCCGGTTCTCGGGAACGAAAACGCCGCCGAGCTCGTGCGATTGATCGCTCGCGCAACCGGATTGCTTCGACAAGGCGACATTGGCGCGGCACGAGTTGTCCTGGAGCGTGCTGCTGAATTAGGGAGCGCACCGGCAAGTTTCGCCCTCGCCGAAACGTATGATCCGAGCCTGCTTGCAAAATGGGGCTCGAGCGGAACGCGCGGCGACACGTCCAAGGCGCGAGAGCTTTACGCCAGAGCAGCAGCCGGAGGGGTCAAGGAGGCAAGGGAGCGATTCGACGCACTTGGTCGTTAGCACCATCGGTGCAGACAAATGGTCGTGCGCTGTATCGACTAGTCAGATCGAACTTAAACTTACGTGTCGGAGTGAAGAGCGCAGCGGACAAAACAGAATAGACGTTCCCAGGGGAGCCGGATCGATGAAGCAGCTGATTGGAATACGCTCTTGGTTCCTCCTCATCGTGATAGCCGCTCCGCTTCTGATCATGGGCTGTTGCCCAGCAATTGCCCAGCAGACTCCGCGGGCACGTGCGGATCATGCAAGGGCGGAAATTGCGGCCATGAACGATTGGACTGTTGGAATTGCCGGAGGTCTGCTGGAAGGAGCTCCCATTCGGCTTGCCGCGGAAATGGCGCGGGTGGCCGATGATGGAACGGACCTCCACGTGCTGCCCATCGTGACCCGTGGCGCAACCGAAAACGTCAATTCGCTGCTGTATTTGCGGGGCATTGATGCAGCAATCATCAATTCCGACGCACTTGACGAGTACAAGAGCCAAGTGCCGGACATCCAGCGACGGATCACCTATGTGCTCAATCTGTTTCCATCTGAACTGCACGTATTCGTCAGGCCCGAAATTCAGAGCTTGAGTGATCTGGTCGGAAAGAAGGTCAATTTCAACACCCAAGGTACCGCCGCAGCTTATTCGGGCCCGCTGATCTTCAGCCGGCTGGGGATCGAGGTCGATAAGGCATTCATCCCACATCAGGTTGCGATGGAACAAATGCGCAGGGGTGAGCTGGCCGCCGTCGTTTTCATAACATCAAAGCCGGTGGATGCATTCATACGTGGTCGCTGGGATGCCGGCTTCAAGTTCTTGCCGGTCCCCTACGAGAGCAAGTTTGAAGATTATTATCTGCCATCTTGGCTGGACGCAGCTGATTACCCGAACTTGATCAGGCAGGGGGAACGCGTGACAACTATTGCCGTTCCGACCGTGCTGGTCGCTTTCAATTGGCCGACCAAATCCAATCGCTTTCATCGTGTGGCGCGCTTTGTCGACCGCCTGTTCTCGCGGATCAACAAGCTGCAGGAGCCCGGTTTCGATCCGAAATGGAAGTCGATCAACTTGGCGGCGACGGTCCCTGGCCTGACGCGTTTTCCCGCGGCGCAGGCCTGGCTCGATCGTCTGCCGCGTTCGAGCCAGGCGACACAATGACGTTCACCCTGATCGCTCTCGTCGTGACGCTCGCGATCGCAAATGACCTCGCTCGGCCCCGAGGCGCCGAAGACCCTATGGCTCCGGTTCGCGTCTCTGATCGGTCCGCCAATGGAGCCGGGGCGTGGATCGTCAGCGAGACCACCTCGCCAGTTGATTATTCATCGATCATCAAGGCTACACTGCCATCTCAAGGGGGCAGTTCCGACGCAGCAATGAGCCTGTCGATACGCTGTCGCGGCGGCCTGACCGAAGTGTTGCTTGATGGAGCCGGCCTTTCGGGCCGCCGCGAGGATTACACCCTTTCCCTGCGCATCAATGATGATCCACCTTTTCAGGTCTCGACAATCACGTCAGCGCGCGGTGTCGCGCTTGAAAGCGATGTCGTTCGCCTGTTGCAATCGATCCCCGGCCACAGCGCACTTTCCGTGCATGTGTCACGCCGAACGGGGACCGGCGCCGGTGCAGTGTTCGCTCTCGATGGTATCGAGAGCGTGCGTGCAAAATTGGCGGCAACATGCAAATGGCCACGCGCGATCGCGAAGCCCAACAATTGATCATGAACCTCAGCTTGCTTGGAGAAACAACATAATGCCCAAATTTCCGAAGATTATCACAGCGATGATCGCGACAATCATCTCGCTCCTGGTCGGGCTGTCTAGTTCCGCGGCACAGGAGACTCGCCTGCTCCCGGCACAGCCTAGTTTGCCTGCAGCCTCAACACATGGCGCGGCCAGAACGCACGCGAATTCATCGGCGCGGGCCGCGACGCCAAAACAATTTGAGCTGGCGCGCATCGCGCCATCGTCTGCTGCCAAGAAAGAGCACCGCTTAATCCTTCAGGTCAACACAAGCGACTCCGCGTCAATGAATCTTGCATTGAACAATGCACTCAACGTCGCGCAATACTACAAGGAGGTTGGTGAAGGGGTGAAAGTTGAGGTGATTACCTTCGGCCCCGGCCTCCATATGCTCCGCGATGACACGTCGCCGGTGAAAGCGCGAATTGAGGAAATGGCTCTGAGCACGCCGGAAGTATCATTCAAAGCCTGTGGAAACACGCAAGAGAAAATGCAAAAGGCCGAAAACAAAGACATTCCGATCGTTGCCCAAGCCCAAGTGGTGAGGTCGGGCGTCGTTAGGGTGATGCAGTTGCAGGAGCAGGGATGGACCTACGTCAAACCATAAAATGGCGACCAGACAATGCCTACCGAGCGGCTAGGTGCCGGCCTGCGGTCGCTCCATTCCGATCGAGTGGGTCGCCGCAGCCGATGCAAATTGAACTGGCCTTGATCGGGGACAGATCTATCGCGCGCTATTCACCGGGCAGCGCCAGACCGACTATCTGATCATGCGCACGAGAGCGACTTCGGGAGAGGGTTGAGCGAACATCGGTCGTCTCAGTCACTTGCGAGGTCTGGTAGCAATTTTGCGGGGCAGCCCTTGGCCCGCCCGTCCTACCCGGCCGCCTGCTAAGGTCGACTGTCCCGTAGCAGCATAGGGTATCGGAGACGCAGGACGGCGCGAGCTGTGACAGACGGTGCTTCGATTTACGTCAGTTCCGATGACCTCTTTTTCGAAGGCAAGCGATTAAATTCCGCTGGATTTTATTTTGTTAACGCGTCAGAATTCTAGACTTAAAGCGAGTCGATTTTACTTTGGGGGATGTTAATGGCAAAACCTGCCGTTTCCCGTAATACCTTTCGAGGGTTATTCGCTTTTTCTGTGAAAGCTGATCGCAAGCACGATGGCAAATATTGTGTGTTGAAGCTGTTTGGATCCGCTCAAGACATTCCGGATCGGCTGCTACAGCAGTGGTCGCACCAGGCTGATCTACCCGGCGCGGAAGCCATCGCCAACACACTGGAGCCGCGCACCCGCAAGATCGTGAATGGTCGTAAACGCTATGACCACGCCAGCGACTTTCTCCACGTGCTGCTGAGAGACCTAGAGCTAAGGGAACACTGAAGAGACATCGCTGCGTCAGGCTCCGCGAGGTCTTGCAGACCAGAATGATAATGCCTTTTGCCTCCGCGCTCTATATGCACCAGACTGCTATTCTAATGCCGGGCAGCCGGCCCATTTTGTCGACATAGTGCTCGCATGCCGAGGTCGATTTACCAGCCATTGCATGAAAGGCTCCGAACGGAGAACGGTCAAAGTCTCCGCCTGACCTTTTCAGAAATTGAAGCGATCTTGGGGAAGCCTCTGCCGAGATCGGCCTACACCTTCACTGCGTGGTGGAGCACACTGAAGAGAGCAGGTCCTCAAGCGAGAGCGTGGATATCCGCTGGTTATCGTGTCCGGGTCTCAATGAAGCACCGCATCGTCGAATTCTATCGTTCTGAAGTGAACACCAATGATCGTCATCGAACGCCTTGGCTGCATTGAAGCTTTCCATGATGGCGGACCTATCAACCTCGGTGTTCGGGACAAACTGCGAGAACAAGCCGGCGCAGAATCAAGTTGCCACTTCAGGGCCGCGGCGAAAACCGCTGCGGCCCTGTTTTTGGGCGGAAGCCGCGAGCCGAATGCTCCGGAACGTGGCGAGAAAAATCTAATGGGAACGCTGCGCGATGGCCCTAGGCCGCATGAGGGTTGACGACGGTGTACCCTCGCAGGGAGCGCGGGTGAATTCGCGTTGCGTGCCCACCTGAGTTGGCATCGTACGCCTTCCAGATGTCACCGGCGATGTGCTGTTCAAGGACGAAGACGTGTCCACGTCGCGCGGCAACCATTCCCGGTGCTGGCGAGGTGCGGGGAAAGCGCAGCCAATTGGCTGCGAGGTTCAGTTCCGGTACTACCCGACCAAACACTCGTATCGCCGCACCACATCCGCAGAACGAGCGAGGGCAACCGGCCGGACGACCGCTGACGATCTCACTAGTTAAGGCCCCTGAGCTGGCCACAGACATCCGTAGGCTAGCAACGGCACTTCGCTGCAGGCGCGGTGCCGGTCTCGTGTATCTCTGCGCCTGCACCAGCGAAGATGAAAAGTCGCACGGCATAATCACGTTGCATTCTGGTGGCGAAGCGGCGCGCAAGGGGCGCGCTTCAGAAGAAATGGATGTCGCAAAAACGAGCACTAAAGCTACGACTACTCGATTGAACATGCAGGACTCCGGGTTAATAGCCCTGCCCCAGTGCTCAGAAAGCGCCCTTTAATTTGGCGAAATTAAGTCGCAAAAACATAATTAAATGAAATTTGAAATTAAATCGAGAAAGGAACGTTTCGATTTGCCTCGAGTCCTGCTTGTGCGACCGATCCCTTGTTGTCGTGGATCGACAGATGGAAAAGGCAGTCGCCTACGCAATCTCAGCGGCCCTCGTGGGTATCGGTGTTTTGATACTAGTCGTTGGCCTGTCCTCCAGCTCGCCCGCTCTGTGGGTGGTGGTCGCGCTCGTGCCGATCACGATCGGGATCGTGAGCGCTTTTGGCCCCGTGTAAGGATGGGGAAAACAGCCGATGGGTCAGATCGTCTGCATTTTACGAATCGGGCCTCTGTGCACGCTCTCAAGGGGTTTCGGATTTGCGGGTACACGCGCGTGAGCCATTTCGTCTCTATGCTTCTGCTTGCCCTCGCCCTGACGCTGACCTTGTGCTTCGGGGTGGCAGCGTGGCGCGTGTCGGCCGGCAATGACGTCGAGATCACCGCAACGATTCCGCATGGGGAATACGGATGGAGGTCGAGGTCGAGGAACTGAATGCCTTGCGCTCACCCTTCGACTACATCCTGACGACTATCAACGTGGACCTTGACGACTCGCCATCGAGCGGAGGCTGCCCCGCGTCTCCTACCGTTCCTACCTCCGGCTCGCCAACGGGCTTTAGGACCGCAGGTCGTCCGTTCGCAACATAGCGATCAGGTTCGCGACCATTAGCTCCAGGTGTGGCAGGGCATCGCCGGGCTCGGCGACGTCGAGATCGTCCACTTGCCAATATAGGACCCGATCCGCGAGGGCCGGAAAGCGGCGTTCGACCATCGATCGATGCTCCGCCTCTTTCAATCCTATGACGATATCTGCTTGCCGACAGTCAGCTAAGGTGCACGGCTGCGGAAGTTCATCAGCCCTGCTCGGGCTAATTCCCAGTGCTTGCAACGCCTCGAGCGCAAAGCGGGAGATGGATCCCGTGTTCTCCGGCGCCCCCCTTTCGGCAGCACCCCTGGAGAATGCTCGCCAAGGCAATTCCTCTTGTTCAGCAAGGTGATTGAATAGTTCCTCCGCAAACCGGCTGCGGTAATAGTTGCCTGTACAAAGAAAAAGAACCCGCTTGCAGCCATCAGTCATTCGGGAGGCCAGGAAACGGTGGAGCACGAAGGCCGCAAGAGACGTGAGTTGTCTCGAATGCCGCCCACCTCCTCGGCCTCAACGATCAACGGCTCACTTTCCGCGGTATCCGGCGCGGATCCGTTTATGCCGCGCGCAAAGAAAATACACGCCTTTTCAGACACTGCGATATTCTCCGAGTGGATCGTTATGCCGATTTCTTCAGCGATTTTGCGAACGACGGATTGGAGGGGCGTGTCGCCGTGTTCACTTAGGCCACCGAAAAACGAACTCTTTCCCGGCTGCGCTGTACCACGCTCGTCATCTCGCAGATGAGGAAAGCGTCCGACGTTGTCCATCAACGCGGAAAAATCCCGAACACGCAAGGTCATAGCTTACCATCAGGTATTCTGACGAACGAAGAATGGCATCAGCTTTTCAAAGATTTCCGTCCGAAAGCGCTTAATCTCCCAGCTAAGCGCATCGCTAAACCCTGCAGCTCGGGCATGGATCGTCGCTCGGTCCGCAGTCACTTTGGTGGCCACGCCATTTACGACCACCCAACCCGTGAGGACCTTTCCGTCCCATTCAACAGCGCGATCCCAACCCACCGACATGGCAGCTCCAAACACAATCAAACATAATAAACGGGCTGGCCGTATACCCCACCAGGCTCGTCTCACGCCTCGCCGAGGTAGCTTGTTCGTTCGTGCTGCCGCAGCATCCTCATGTCTGATAAGCTGGTGAGATTAGCGCAAACTAAGGTACGGGCGGGCACCACAATCAACTCCTTCCAACTCTCTCGATGAATTCCAACGCGGCTGGCGCAATGTCATCGAACTCGACAAAGCAGCGGCGCAGTTCATCTGCGATCTCTACGGTTACATCACGCGACCATCCCTCAACCGTGTTGAAGACTACGATCCGAGCAGGGTGCTTGTATTGACCTTCCATTATTTGGCGCATCAGCGTCGCTCGACCAGTGTCGTCTTCGGAGGTTTCGGTCCAGGCACGTCCGAGCCCACCTCCATAATCCTCGAGCACAAGATAGACGTCACGTGGATATGGATGAGGCACGATGGACGGAGAATGAGGCATGATCCCGAAACCCTGAAAATCGTCGCAATTTAATTTCGATATTAAACTATATTAAATACGGACTTTCAATCTAATTTACAGCCGTCCGGCTGCGCTTTCGATCGGTCGACACTGCCTATTGAGCGACCCACTCGCCGGCGCACGCGCTTATGGAGGCGAGCAAAAAGCGAGCCGTGGGGTAACGGCGGCGGCGATGGCAGCCCCAACGGCAAGGACGACAGAGGCCGCTAACGTTTTCGGAGGCACCGCGGTTGGTACGGGCTCGCCAATTACCGCGTTTTCCCGATTGCTCTCCCCAAGTGGGCGATGCAGTCGGGCCCCAGCTTTCCCCATTGTCCCAAGGCTAGGCTCGTTTTTGTTCGGCTTGGAACGACTTACTGATTGCCGAGTTTTCCCGTGCCCTCCCAAGGGGCGGCTGCCTTCACCAAGGCAGATCGATAGCCCCAGCTTCACCGCCCTGAGGCTGGGGTCCTTTTGCTGTCTGGATAGCTGCAGACTCAGGAGGGCGTTGATGCAGGGTTATAGCTCGATCCTTCTTGTCCAACGGTTGAACGACCTCGTTTGTCAACTGTCAGAGCTGGAAGATCTGCGGCTTAAAGTCCAAGAGGCGGAGCGACGCGCCTCGGCTGTACCTGCATTGCAGTCGCCTCCGAGCACTCAATCGCAGCGACGGCGAGCCGCGGGGGAGCGGACCCCCGAGGAGTGACTGGAACCCGATTTAACCTGCGTTAGCGAACGAGCGTAGAGGCTGTGCAGCTCGACTGCCCTGAAGGGAGTGAACTTCACCATCCTCGCGTGGTGAGGCTTGAGCAAGGGGCTGCGCATTTCGCATTTAGGTGTCTACCGCCCGGGCCGTTGCTATCTTCGGCTTTCTCGCGCGCGACAACGGGCGCCAGTCAGTTATCCGCGCAGAGCGACTAAACGCCGAACTGATTGAAAATATCGATAGGCTGTTTGCCCCTTTTCTTCTCGATGAAGGGGAATAAGGCGCAGCATGCTCGAGCGGTCGATGGGCGCAAGCGTGCACTAGCGGACTAGCTGGGTGCACAGGCCGCACGCGACAGCAATAGCGATGAGGCAGCATGGCGTCTGAAGCCTTGCCCACGCTGATGTTCGTCACGGAGCCGGCGAACTCGACCAAAAGAAGGACCAGGACTTACGTGATAGCTGCGTCATGCTGCTCGATCGGGCAGGCTGCGACTTGCTGACGATCTGCGACATCACTGGGCATTCAAACCGAAGTGCGCAGACCATCGTGAAGCACTACCGCGCCCGCAATGCGGCTCGCGCCGATTCCGGCATCGACAGGCTTGAATTGCAGGTGCGGAAGGAAGGCATGAAGAGTGAACGCAGACCGGTAGGGCTCGTGTTAAAGTAGTGGATGGGCTTCGGTCCTAATTATCCGCCTCGTCGCACGGCGTGCGACGTACGACCATTAAAAGCGTCGTACGAGAGTCGCGCGCAGTCTGTAGTCAGGCCCGAGCGGGCACGGCCGCCAGCGCCGCGCGCCCGGTCCCCGCCCTACGGGAACGTTAGGCCGAAAGCGGCCGGATCGAGCTGCTCGCCTTTGCGGGGGACCAAGAAGCGCTCCAGCCCACCCAGCACGAAGCTGAGCAGCAGGGTCGCTTGACCGCCGACCACCTCGATTGTATGCGGCACACCGCGGGGAAGAGCCGCGTAGGCGCCGGGCCCCACGTCGACGCGGGCATCGCCGACGCGCGCGATTAGCTGCCCCTGCACAGCGTAGAGCAGCTCGTTCTCGCACGAGTGGGTGTGCAGCGGCGGCTCCTCCCCCGCGCGCACTGTCCGAAGGACAGTGCCATATTCGCCTCCGGTCTGGCTGCTCTCCACTTTCGTCTCGACGCTTGAGCCCCAGTCGAGGTCACCGTCTCACCGCCTTGGGGCGGCGTGAGAACCGGCTGCTTCACTGACATTTGTACCCTCCTAATTGTGGACCCTTGTCTTCGGGTGTGTGGCGGCGAAAGTTGCCGCTCACGCTCGTCAGCATGGGATTGCCCGCGGCGAATGGGAATGACCTCGCGCCATGAAGTCGATAGCCGCGCGTTATGATGGCCGCAGGCACGTGCACGGCTCTTTGCGGTCGCGCAGACTTCCGTTTCAGGGATTGTGGATCCACCTGCGGCACCCAGTTTGGTCTGCAAGATCCTCGAAGCCGCAAAGACCGGCGAACGACACCGGACAAGCTGCGGCAGACCGGCCGAAAAGCCCTGACACAAGCGCCGACGACGTAGCCTTGATCGGGCGAGGTGCGGGTTGAACTTGCAGGTGACGGTGTTGAAGATCTTGGTGAGCTACCCGGACAGGTTCGCTTTGGTGGCGGACCTGAACCGCCATGTGGCGATCCTCGCCACTAGCGGCCCGGAGTGGGCCGAGCGCACCAAGCGACTGGCCGCGCGCGTGCCCGGACTGGACATCTTTTCGGACGGCCTCGTTGAGCGTCAAAATGGCGGCTGGATGATCACGGTCAAAGGGCGAGCCGTGCTCGAGTCCATGGAGGCGCGCCGAAGCGAAGACCCTATGGTTGAGAAGGTCGCAATAGAAGCGGCTGCCGCGCCGGTGCTAGGGTTGCCGCAGCCCTTGGAGCGAGCGAAGCGCCTACGCGAATGTCGCCAGCGCCGGCGCGAAGCCCGCGAACGTGCGCGAGCGCATGCTTCCTGATGCGCCCTAAGTTGCCGGAAGGGCCGAAAGGTTGACCGTTGGCTCGCATTGAAGACGAACAACTCCCCCCGACGTCCGAGTTGCTGCTGTGCCGGGTTGGCCCGGACCGGACAATCCCGGCGGGGGCGTCGAAGCGGCCGGGCATTCCGCGGCAGTCGCGCGAGATGGGTCCAAGTGAACCGCCGTGCACGACTGGTAATGTTTGGCGACAATCCTTATCAGTCTAGAACCGTATCTCCACTTCGGATCGTTACAAGCAAGCTGACTGATGCTCCGTTCTTCAAATTGTCATCAGATTGGGTGCCACTTTCCGCCGGTGCGCTCGTCTTCAGGAGCGGATGGCGTCAATCGCGTGAGCTATCAGGACCGCAACGCTGGCCGCGATTATGATGACTAACAGCCAACTGATCACGCTCGTCTCCATCAACATTATGGATGTGAACGCGCTCAATCCCGCACAGTCAAAAAGAACCCGCCGGAAAGCTTAATTTCAGCGAGGGGCTGAGGACTCAAGGCAACTCTTGCGTCCGCAGTGGTCCTATCGGCGTAATTCCAGTAGCGGGGTCCCCACCGGCTAGATTGACTGGGTCTCTGTGCAGCGCCCCCTCCCTTCGCAGCGGTAGAAAACCAGAATTGTTCCGCCCTCGGAACAGAATGCCCGCTAGATGTATTTCGGTTCCACCAAATTGTGTTTGCAAAACAGACAAGTGCGGCAGAATTTTTGTTACCGGGGCTGGCTGCATATTTCACTTGGTGTTTTTACCCGGCGTCATTTGACGACGCGTGGGCCGCAGCGATTTAACCTCCCGCTGCGGCCTTCGCGAGCGCCCCTCAAGGTACGCCCTGTCGTTGGCGCCTCAGAGTCGGAGGACCGTGAGAACGGCTCAAGCGTCTCCAGCCGTAGCTTTCCCGTCTGATCCGCTGATCGAGCTTCGCAGGAGCGGCTCGCTCTGGGCATTTAGCCATTGAGATAGTTGACCGCGAATCGATGCCGGTTGCACGAAAGGGCGGAATCCGCATTATGGTTTTGCTGGGCGAAGCGGATCTACCGTGGCTCTGAAGAACCCGACGCTATTGCGGCAGTCGTGACCGCGCTCCGGCTTACTTACGGCGACGAAACGGCACGAGCCATGCTGGTCGGCGGCATGAGCCTGGCCGCGCTGATAGAGGCGATGTTCTCCGCCTCGGTTGAGCGACGCGATGCCGTTCGATACGTCGCGTCTGCCTTGGACGATCTCGCCATCTCGCCGGAACCCGGCCGGTCTGGCATCTTCGCTACGTTTACGAAAGTCATGGCTCGTTTCGCGTCGTCGATATGGAGATTGCGACGCCAACCGGCACACTGTCCAGTAAAGACGTCTGGCTTCGTCTGCCCGTTTAGCTATCTCGCCACCTCTGCGATGTGGCCGGTGCTGTCGACGATTAGCGAGCGCGCGGTGCCTTCCTTGACGGCCTTGTAGGTCTTTATCTTTCCGGCTGGTAGTTCCTGGATGTGCGAATAGCCGGCGGCGCGAAGCTTAGCGATGATCTCCTCCGACGTCAGGCTGAGCGCGGACGAGGATCCCCAGACCAGTGCGAGGGCAGCCATGATGAAAGATCGCAGCACTTGGCTCCTTGCGCACTCGCCGCCATCGGATTGGCGCCTTAGCTTAACCGCCGACCGGTCCCGACAACGTCTCCAGGCCCGCCTCGATGGCCTCGATGTCCTGCTCGATCTGCGCAATCGACAACCTGCAGTCAAAGCCCGCCCAGGCTTTCAGGTCTCCGGCAAGGCGCCGGCGGTGCACCCTCAGCTCCTCAAGCGACTGGCGGTCTTTCAGTCTCGCATAGCCGTCCACAATCAACTCAATCGCACTCGACATGACGCTACTCCACAAAAACAATTCGGATCTAATCGGATGAGCTTAGTGCAACTTGAAAGGTTGGTGCAACTTCTACGCTGGCTTATACACCCATGCCCCTTTTTGACTCCGAGCGCCCAACCAAGCTTTCGACAAATAGGTCAAGATCATTGACGGGCTGGCCAGGGAGTGGACGCAGTCCTGAGGCCATTAAGCCTGAGGTGTTGAAATCCGCTATTTGCCGATGTAGTCTTCTACTTTTACTACTCGCGCTATTTGCTCTGAGGCCACCTGATAGTGCTTTTTTTTGTGCTGGGGAGGACATTTATGCGAGGCTCTCGCGCAATCCGTTACGCCGAACGACTTAGCGAACTCACTTCTCAGCTCTCAGAGTTGGCAGATCTTCGAGATCTGGTCGAAGAAGCTGAGCGAAGCGCCCGCGGTGTGCCTCCATTACGCTTGACACATCCTCCGTCGCGCCGCGTTCGACGCCGTGAACGGGGCGAGCCTGACGAAAGATCGCACCACTTGCCCTCCCTGCGCGCTCGCCGCCACCGGTTGGCCCGTTAGCCTAACTGGCCTCAGACCCCGAAAGCGCCTCCCAGCCCCGTGCATATCGCAGCGATGTCCTGCTCTATCTGGGCAATCGTCTGAAATCTGAACTCTACTTCCGTATCATCGGACGACTTTCGGTCTGGCGTACAATTATTTATCAGCCCTCCAATTCTCCCTATGGGCTAATTCCCACGACCTAAGGTCCCTAATTTCAATTGAATTTACATTTAATTCTATTTACCAAACTTATTTAATGCAGCAGTCCATTTAATATGGCATTATTTAAGCCACGCCGGCTGGATCGGCTCGCGAGATTCTGACGAACACGTTTAGAGACAGTAGGTGCGACGACAATCGACTTTGCGCTCTGCGGAGCGAACCCTTTTCTCGGAGAAAAACAATGGAGCAGAACAGTTCTCATTCGACACGCATCCCAAAGTCCGGCTCGATCAGCTTCGGCCGTTCAAAAGCAAACTGCTTGATCCGCAGCATCTCTGTATACGGTGCCGCCCTTGATATTGCAGGAAATGAAAAGATTCCCGACGAATTCGCGCTGACTGTCATTCCGGACGGTAACCCACGTCGCTGTTCAGTCGTCTGGCGTAAAGAAAAACGTATCGCCGTCGCATTCTATTGATACGCCGCCAACTCATGCGGATGCAGGTGGAAGATCTTAGGACAAAGAGATGCTGCCGCGGAGCCTTGTTGTCCTGGAGAACTCGAGCGAGATGCTGCGGCACCTAGATCGCCAAACGCGGCGACCCGCCCAGCCTGGCAGTGATGCGCTGCAAAAAAAAGACAGCATTGTTGGCTGTTTATTTCCAGCGACGCCGCACTTTCAACAGCGGATTTAGTTGCCATGCAGCACATCCAGAGTAGGCATATTGCCGCGATATTGAAACTGACCGCCAGCAACTTGAAGCAGTTCGCACCCCGCCAGAGATCCAAAAAGGAATATTCCGAAATCCTCGTTTTGAGAGAGAAGATAAAAGTGGCGACCGATCTGAAGAAGGCTCGCCCGCAGCTCCTTACTCGGGGCCTGCCACGCGCCTGAAGGTAAATGATCCTGAACTAACGGAAACTCCAGCCTCTTAGCCGCTCCTTTGCACCGCTCGCCAGTTCATTGTGAGCGTTCCCCCTTCCACCGGGCAAAGCACTGATAGTCGGTGGTGCTATCAATTAGAGCGATAATTAAAGACAGGGAGGCCGACGTGAATCTCCGTGGGATAGCAGCGAGAATTGTCAAAGGTGACATTCAATACGCCCTGGGCCGATTCTGGACGGTCCGTTCGGTCTATGGTGGCGCAAGACGACTGATGGATCGTCGGGTTTCCGTGCAACAGAACGGAAGCTCTACATTGTTTCCCGACCAGAATGTCGATCAGATTGCTTCGACCATCTCCGAAGAGGCGGTGTTCATAGGTTTGAACCTCCCCGCGCATATAGTAAATGAAATTGACACCTTTGCACGCAAGGAGCCGCTCCACACCAATTACGATTCGGATGGCCCGACGTTCCGATATTCGGACGTCATCCGAGGCAAAGCTCCCGACGGGAGATCCGCGCCAATCGCTGGCATTAGCAACCCGACCCGCTGTCCTGCTGTGCAGGCCATCGTCGATGACCCCGTCCTCCGAGCCATCGTGGGAACTTATCTGGGGCACGAACCGCATAAAGTATTGACGATTCTCGGCTGGAGCTTCGCGTCCGATTTTTCCGAGGAGGAGCGCCGACGGCTGAGGCATCAAAACGTTCTCGACTACCATTATGACGTCGATGGATACAATTTCGTGTACGCAAACTTCTATATAACCGATACCGACCGTAACTCTGGCGCGCATGTCATGATGAAGCGCTCACACAAGCGCAAGCCCCTTCGTATGCTCTTCGGCTCGGCGTCTGCAAGCGAAGCGAGCGTGCATAAGCAATTTGGCGTAGAGAACGAAATCATGATTGAAGGCGAAGCAGGCACCGGCTTCGTCCAGGACACGTCATGTTACCACCGAGCCACGCCGCCAATCCAGCGCGACCGGCTCATGCTTGCTGTTCGATTTATTAATTGAGCGGGCGTGTCGATCAGGAGCGCGACCATGCTCGCCGCTAAGCTAACGCGTAGCGAAGGGCAACGATGCTCAGGAGTTCAGCATCGAGAGAACGAAGAAGAGCAACAGCCGAACTGAGGGACCGCGCGAAGTCAGGGAAGACGCTCAGCACGACCTATGCGGCTTGAGGTGAGCAACTGCAAAAGCGAATGTCACTTGTCGGCGAGAACACCCGCGTCTAGTCAGGTCATTTCGTAAAGATTGGTTTCAACACCTCTGGAATTGCCATGACGAAGAACGACACCGCCGTGTTCGACGCGATGCGCCCTGATCCAAACGGACGGAGACAATGGGCCGGCCGACTGGGGACGGGCGAGGCAATAAAACGGGATGGCCTGGAGCTCGACCCCGGCTCGCTCGTTTACTGTCCCCACGAGTGGATCAATGCCGCCGGCTATGTTGACCTCGAACTGGTCCGCAAATACCCGCTGATGTTCGCGGTCTAAAGTCGTGACGAACCAGAGCCGACGCGCAAGCGATCCGCCGTCGGACGAACCAGCGATTCGACGGCTGCTAAGCCGAGCGGTAAAACGCAGGCGTCCAAAGCCGCCTGTGCCACCTGTCCCGTTCGGCACTGAAACAGATCCCAACCGCGAATTTTCCCGGCACGAACCGGAGGCCGTTTGGTTCTTCGTCTTCTTGCCGATTTTCATGCTGCTCTATGCGATCGTCGAGAAAATGCACGTGAGATAGCACAGGGGCGCTAACGTCTCGCAGGTGCCGCCAGCCGCCGGGACATGCGCCGGGGAAGTGTCCAGCCGAGCGAGCACCGCATTGGGGTGATCTTGGCGCAACGAAAACTGAAGCGGCACGCATCCCTGTGGACGAACAATCACCTCCAACAGCGGGAAGTCGGCCGCTAGTCCGGGCGGTTCGTGCCACTGCGATTGACGAGTCACGCATGGGCTTAGAAGGTAGACGGGGCGTCCGACGGTGATCGTCGCTGGCGGCAACAGGTCGAGATCTCTGGCTCGACCGTTTTGCCAGCTCCCTGTGAGTAAGCCTTTTTGGACTTCGATCAATGTGTCCAAAATGGAAAACGCAAGTGTGAGCTCGCGTCCCTCGCGCTTGAGCCGAGCGATCAGCTTTTCCTGGTGGGCGATGTGTTGCTCGCCTTTGAGAACGCGGCCCTCGGCCACCGTCAAGAGTTCGCTCAGACGCAGCAGCGGCCTCACTCGACTGCGATCCGGCTCATAACAAGCGAGCCGCCGGGAACCGCACCAAACTTCGACCCGATCTTTTAACGCGGCAACTGAGCCTAGCTGAAGAGCATCTCCCGGGCCAACGCACTCAATCTCTTGCACTTCCAGTGTTGTGCCCCAGTCGTCGAGCGTGAAGACATGACAGCGCATGGACTTTTGATCAGCGCGAACAACTCAGTGCCAAGCCACACCTGCGCGGGCCGCGAGTTGGCACGCGGGCGCGGTCCTGTTGGAGGGCCGCGACTCGCACGCTGGCTGGCTCCGTGGGAAGGGGGCTTCCGTAGACTGCCAACGTTAGAGTGTGGACGGTGCCGCATTTTTCAGGCCTCTGCATTTCAGTATGTGAATTAGCTTTCGCAGGGTCTTGGGGCGACACCTCACATCTGAGCCTCGCGCAATCCACCTGCGCAGCCCTGGTCGAGTGCACCGGCAGGGGCTTGTTGGCTTGAGGGCCGCTAGGCTGGACCGCGGCACGCCCGGGATAACAACTCAGTGAATGAAACTGTCTGCTGAACCCCGCGAAGCAGCCCGGAAACAGACCGAGCCCACATTGGTTCTCGCGACTTAAGTGGAGATGTCAAATGCTGACACTCAAAGTGATTGTAGCTGCTCTGGCCGCGGGATTTCTGATTTCGGTGTATTCGGGAGATTTCGGCGCCGACATCGTTCTCGCTATTGCCACGTGCCTTCCGTAGTTGTGCGCGATTGCGGAGTCGCGGCCCGACGCGTCCTAGTCCGGAAATGCGCCGGGCCTAACCATTCCCTGCTTTCCCCGTAAGGTTTGGCTGAGTCAGCATAGTGCGATTCTAGAGGCGGCCGATACGTCTGCGTCTTTGTGCAGCGCTCCTCGCGCTTCGCAGCAAAAGGCCCATGTCCGGGAACGGCTACTCACTTTTTCATGCAAAGCCCAAGCGTTGGAGAGGTCACGCACTTCGCCCCGTCCGCGGCACCGCCACTCGGGCAGAACACGGAAACTAGTGCTTCGCTGCTATCGCAATTGACTGTGCCGTCGGCCTGAACCGCTCGGATGTTGACCGTCGCCGGATCACCCTTGTCTCCCTTTTCGCCGGACCCTGCGGGCCTTGAGGCCCCTGCGCGCCGGCGGGGCCTTGTGGTCCAGGCACTCCTTATGCCTTGGGCTCCCTGCGGGCCGGCTGGACCTTGCGCGCCTGGATCTCCTTTAGGCCCTGGGTCTCTCCCACACGCTGCAAGTGAGAAGCCAGCGCTCATTGCGGCCACAGCGATCATTTTATGCATTGCCGACCTCCAACGATAACATGATTAAACTTCTCGGCTAACAGCCGCGTAAGAGGCGTCAGAGGCCCTTGCTGATCGCATCTTGGAACAATCCCCTTGAACCATGATTGCCGCTCCATGAGGTGGCTCATTGGCATCCTGGCGGCGTTCCTGATCTGCCTCTTCATCTACGCCGGATCAGCCTTCGTTTCGGTCCTGGGCCTAGTTTCGGCGGTGCGAAGCGGAGATGCCGCTCAGGTGATGGCCCGGACTAATCTTCCGCGCCTCCGTCATTCGGTAGTCGATCAGGTTGTGTCCGCTTATCTCGACCGAATTGGCCGAAAGCGGCCGGTGCAGCCGTTTGAACGAATGGCAGTCAACGCATTCGGTGCGACAATTGCCGACGATCTCGCGGTCAAGCTCATGACACCGGAAAATTTGTCCGTCCTGTTGAGGAGCGGCACCGTCCGTGAAGTGCTCCCCAAAACTAGGCCAGCTGATGCTGGAATTTTCCGGGGTTTAGCTCATGCCGGCGGGGGCGCCGATGAGCCATTCAACAGCGATATCGGCGCCTTGTTGCCGATCGCGCTATGGGGCCGGACTTCGTTGTAGTCTCTACGCCAATCCTCCATTTTCTGCCGGGCGTCGTCAAGGCTCAGGAACCAGTGCATGTTCAGGCATTCGGTTCTGAACTTGCCGTTGAAGGATTCGATGAAGGTATTGTCCGTCGGCTTGCCGGGACGTGAGAAGTCGAGCACAACGCCTCTTTGATAAGCCCAGATGTCGAGATCGCGGGAGATGAACTCCGATCCCTGATCCACACGAATGCTCTTCGGGTAACCGACGGTTTTGCAGATGCGCTCCAGAGTCAGCACAACGTCCTCGCCTCGATAGCTGAACCGCGGATCGGCCGCCGGCGAGAAGCGGCTGAAGATGTCGACAATCGTCAGCACGCGGAGTTTGCGGCCGGTGGCCAGCTGGTCGTGAACGAAGTCCATGGCCCAGGTCTCGTTGATCTGTTTGGCATCGGTTCGATCTTCTCGCAACTTGGCCTTGACGCGGCGCTTGGGCGTTTTGTTGCGTAATTGCAGGCTCAATTCCCGGTACAGGCGATAGACCCGTTTGACGTTAACGGCCCAGCCCTCCCGTTGCAGCAGCACATGAATGCGCCGATAGCCGTATCTCACCCGCGTCGCGCAGATGTCCTTGATCCGGTGTTTGAGAGCGGCCTGGTCGCCGCGCTTCGACTTGTAGACGTAAAGAGCGCGATCAACCCGAAGCGTGGAGCAGGCCCGCCTGACTGACACCTTCCAGTCACTTCGCACCTTGTCGACAAGCTCGCGCTTGCGGCCAGGCCTCAGAGCTTTTTTGAGAGCACATCCTGAAGCATGGCCTTGTCCAACGACAGGTCGGCGACAATCCGCTTCAGCTTCCCGTTCTCTTCCTCAAGCTGACGCAGCCGCTTCATCTCCGAGGGCATCAAGCCTGCATACTTCTTCCGCCAGTTGTAGAAGGTTGCCTCGCTGATCCCGGCCTTGCGGCAGACCTCGGCCACCGCCGAGCCGTCTTCAGCCTGCTTCAGCACGAATGCAATCTGCGCCTCTGAAAACTTCGATGCCTTCATGGAACTCTCCTCGTCCCGTCAGGGGATCATAAATGGAAAATTCCAGTTCAAACTGGCCTAATTTGGCGGGGGCACGTCATCCGCAACGCGGCAGAAAACATTACATTTGGGACGATGTCTTCGTTTGCCGAGCTTGCCCTTTCGAACATCTTTGTGTTCGTGGGGCGGATAACGCTAGTGAAGCCGGTCGAGTTTGCGGTGAAGCTCGGAGCAAATCAGGACGCCGGGAGCGTTAGCCTGCATTATGAAGGAGCGACCTGGAGGCTGTCTGGCATCACGTTGCCGCCAAAGGTCTTGTCCAGCATAGTGGACCGGCTACCAACGCGCTGAGCCCACCACGTTCAGAGAAGAAGCGAGGTTCGCGCTCTACTCGGCGCCACGTCCGACAACCAGCCATTGCTGGTGTGCGGGGAAGGCCTTGATGCCGGAGACGAGTTCGTCTCCTGACAGATGAAACGCTCGCCTCGGACTTTCGAGCTCAAGCCAAGTAGTCCTCTGGCGGTGCCTTCCTTCAGCCCAGAACGATAGTTTCAACTCTCAGGCAGGGCATGCACCTGTAGGCATTGGCGGCGGGCAGGTTTGCAATTGCTGGCAGGGACGCGAGAAACTCCATTGGACGCTGACATCTGTTGCAAATGAGGGTTGGTGCCTTGTCCGTGCCACCGCCTTGCGCCATTGCTGGTCCGCCAAAAGGTGAGAACGGTAATTCCAATGGCCGGCGTTTACACCTCCGGACGACTACCGGGTGGCTGTATGGAAAATTGGCCCGCCAGCGTGAGCCGCTATTGCTCCTGAACCGAGACTCAGTTCTGATTTCGATCATTGCGGCCAAATTGCTTGCGGGAGGCGATCGTGAACGGCGAAGCCGGATGCACCGTTTGTAGCCAAGCTCGACTGCTCAAAGCTGTTTTCCTCGTCACCAAAGGCTACGAACTGAAGCGTTATGAATGCGGTAGTTGCGGCAGCGATCTGTGGCTGGTTACGAGAGTGTCCCGATCATCCGCGCCTAAGCAGCAAAGCGGAATATCCCGACGAGGTGCGCGGCTCAAGACCATCGAAGCGGCCTTGAGGGGCGCCCGTGGCACAGCTAATCAAAAACGGAAAGCGCCGCAAGCGTGACTGGCCCCCGCACTCCTCCATTTCTGTACGGTCAACCGCGGCGTCCCGATTGCCAGTTGAAAGCGAGATTTTGTCGTCGAGTTGCGAGACGGCCGCGACTGGGCACCATTATGATCCCCACTCAGACCTCCTTTGCGGCGTCAACGACCCCACCCTGCCAACCTCGCACGAAGCCATTTCCCGGCCCCGCGAAATCTTGCTGAAACAGAGGGGGCCGAAAGTACCAGAATCGAACACGGGGACGCGACATGCTAGTCCTGATGAACCTGATCTGGCGGCGCTTTGCCTACACCATGATGGCCGGTATGCGGTCCAAGCTTGTGCGCCAATGACCAGAAGGGCGGCCGCGTAAGAAGCATCCGTGCCGCGTCTGGCGGCCCGCCCCGGAGCCCTCCCCTTGGGCGCCGCGACTTCAACCGCCCCTTCGTGAGAAAGGGGCTTTCCGTTAGACTGCGAGCGTCGAAGCCGCGACATCCCGCGGCGATGCCACCCTCTTCCGGGGGTGCGCATTTCATTGTGTGACTCATCTTTCAGTCAGGCTTGCCAAGAAGCGGCCCCAGGACGGGAAAGACCTGAAGCCGAATTACCTTCGCGCCAGGCTGATAGGCGAACAAGGCTCGAGCCCATGTTTTTTTTAGGGGGCTAGACCGGTCCTTGCTATCCCGAACAGGCCACCCAAGTGAACCAGCGCGTTTGTTTACCCACCTTGCGCGCCTGCTGAGCCGCTAAGGGCCGGCCATTGACTCTCGGCGACATGGCCATGAATACCGGCATGCGGCTTCAGAAGATCACCTTTGGTGAGATGCGCGAGATGGCCGAAAGCGGCACCTGATCTTCTGCCATTGGGCTCGCAACTCCCTGGCCGGAGAGGTTCGCTTGTCTGGTATCGAGCCGCGCTGTGTGTGCGCCGGGTGCGGCTATCGAGGGGCGGAGGTCAGGCCGGATTTAGCAACGGCAGGCCGCCGCAGTTTGCGAGATCGAGCGCTCGTTAGAGGAACGAACGCGCAGAGGAAAAATTGGAGGCTTGTTAGCTCTCTTCTTCGAGCTGGCGGAGCGGCCCCGGCATCAACCCTCAGGCCCCCAAGCCGGGTCGTCTCTCAGTGCGCCAGCTTCCGCTGAATTGACAAAATATCCCGGATAGCTTCCGACCGCCACCCTTTCATCTGCCAAATGGCATAGACGACCGCTAAATCAAACTGGCGCCAAGGCGGTCCTGCAAAAAGCCGGCCCCAGACGATGATTCCTGAGGCCGGAAGTTCTACGCGTCCGCTCCGAGACATCGCCCGGAGCTGGAGGCGAACGCACCCAGATTGCCGATTGTTCCCGATCGACATGGACCTGAGAGCCGGCGCACTGATGCATGTTAAGCCTTCTGCCGATTGTGAAACTGATCATATTGCGAGCCAGAGATGTTGCGGTACAATCATCGCACCGGGGCTGGCTGCATATTTCACCTCGTCGTTTTTCACCCGGAATTTTTGACCGCGGGCCGCAGCAGCAGTCCCCCTGCTGCGGCCTTCGTGTTCACGGCTCTTAGTACCAATGACTTCGCGTCCTGTGCCATTGGAGAAGGTATTATGCCCAAAGAGAAAAATTGCCTGATCGTTCGTGCTGCGGGAAGACAACTGGACCTGTTACGCGGCGAAGCCTCCCGCATCGCGAAAGGCAGCAACGTCGATTGGTGGATCGATCAGGCAGAGGTCGGCACTCGCTTCTGCTTCGAGGATACAAAAGCAAAAGAGTCATTCGCTCTCGCTTGTGACAACTTCGGTATTCCCTGCCAAGACGGCTAGTCCGCAGTTGAGCTGTAAGCCGGCGGCAGGGCCGCACAACCATCATAGCAGTCCAGCGCTAGCCGGCTCCCGCGCCCGGAGGTCCGCACCTGATCCCAAGCACGCGAACCGAGCCCGTCAGCGCCGGCGCCGACAGCGGGCCTTGAAGCAACGCACTGGCCGAGATAAGGGCCAAGCTGTTCCCGTCCGAACTCGTTGCCACCCGCTCTGAGGCCATCGCACTGAGATCAGATTGCGCTGTGTAGAGCGCGCCTGAATGGGGCGCGAGATCAGAACCAGCTGCGGTTATTTTGGAAGCATGCCTGTTTGGTGCGGTCCCAGATGAAATCCCCGCCGCCGCAGGGTGGACGGGGGCGAGAGGTCGCCGGGCATTCGTTCCGAACCTTGGCTCCCGTGCCCCAGCCGTCAACGACACATGCGCCACCGCTTGTCCTATGACAGCCCTCGCCACAGCCAGCCGCTGCGTGCGCCCCACTAGCAGCAGCGAGAACCGTGGTCGCGAGGAGCATTCCTTGTAAGATTTTGATCACTGCCAGACTCCTTGGAAGCGAATGACCCGAGCGAGAAGGAAAAGATCATAACTCCTGCCGTGCCTCTTAGCTACGATCAGCGCGGCGCGAAGTCCCCGGCTCCGCACGAACCGCTCGATGGCTGCGCTCCCCGTTCGAAGCTGTTGATCCAGCAATTTTTAACAAACTGCAACCAGGTCAGCACAGCTGCATTTTTCGAATCATCCACCTGTCTCCGGACTGGAGGGACGTTCTGTTCCCGAGGCGCGTGTGAGCCACTTGCCTCGGTCCTGCTCTTGCTGGCCAACTTAATGCTAACGCTATGTTTCGGCTTGGCAGCGTGGCGCGTTTCCGACGAGGGGACGCTGGTAAACCGGTAGCAATGGCCTAGGCTGGATGCAAACCTCGGCCTACTGACATATCCGCGTACCCCTCGCATTTTGATCTCGCGCGCTGCTGAGCGCAGGCGACCACCTGCCCCGCTATGCGCCGCGACGCTGCTACGCTCTCAAGGGCAAGGCGGTCCTGAAGCATATGACGTCTAGAGTGGGTCACGAGCGGCCTTTGGTGTCCCAGGCTGCTTACTTCCGCTTGAGCTCCGGGGACGGACATCATCAGCGCCGGTCAGAATGTCCGAGATGGGCCCAGAAGGAGACCTCTGCTCGCAACTGAGCAAGCAACGAACATCCTGGCCATCTCATTGCTCGCGAACGCCTGCCTTCCTCAATCCTTCGACGATGCCGTCGTACTCACGACGAAACTGCGGATTAGTCGAACGTGCGTAGCCGATTTGCTGGAACCACTAATCGTGAAGTCCGGTCGGAGTGCATTCAATTCGACCAACGCTTGCTGGGCCAGCTCCAACTGACCAGTGGCTCCATAAGCCGAAATCAGATCTACTACGGAAACCAGTCCAATTTATTCAAGTTGATGGAGCGCTTACATTCCCCGATGCCTTCCGTGTATTGGCGCAGATGGACATGAGCATGACAGAGGAAAAAGCGCCAAGTTCCAGCAGCCGGATCTTTGGGGCTTAGGAGCAGAGCGATCTGAATCGGGGGAAACGCTTCGCGCGCACGTCCTGCCGTAATAAGTACAATTCCCTTGGATGCGTACGCTACGGGCGAATTAGGATCAATTTCCAGCGCTGCGTCGTATTCAGGTAAAGCTGCCTCGGGATTTCCATAGTTCAAAATGTTGCCCTTGGCTGCGTGCGCGTTTGCGGTCGCCGGCCGTTGTGCAAGAACTTGATCAATCAGCTTGAGGGCCGTCCTTTTGTCCTCGATCACGGATGTTGACCATCCTTAGATCACGCCATCCGCTATGCACAACGCCTTGCCGATCATTGCGTCGATGTTGTTTCGATCGAGGCGCAGTGCGCTGTCGAACAAGTCGTTTGCCTGTTCGTTCGTTGACTTGGTCCGAGGGCCATACCGCTTCGCCCAGCCGCGCATGCTGAAATCCACAGCGTCTGGATTGGTTGGTCTGTCCATTTGGCTGCGTCGGCTTTCGGCTTGGATGAGTTCGACGTTGAGAGAGCGAGCGAGCCGCGCCGTGACCTGCTCCTGTAAGGTCGCAAGATTCGATCGATCGCCATCAAAGCGGTCAGACCAGACGTCGCGACCAGTCGACAGTTCGGCAAGTGACACGTTCATCCGGACCCGATCTCCGGCTCGTTGCACGGCGCCCTGTACCGCCCATCGGATGCCGAGATCCTTGCCGAGCGCCTTGAGATCGATTTGCTTATTTTTGTAGGTGAAAGCCGTCCCCCGCCCGATAACGAATGTATCGGGCATTTGCGCGAGGTCTGTTGTTAGATCGGTCGTAAGGCCGTCGGCAAAATGGTCCTGCTCCGCATCGTTGTTGAGGTTTGCGAATGGCAGGACAACGAGAGACAAACGGGGAGCAACGTCGGGCCGAGCCGTAGCATCCTTTTGGGTTTTTTGGCTTTCCGGAAAGACGTCTGCGCGAAGCGTCTTCCAAACAGTCCAGTAGCCGACGAGGCCACCGGCGATAGCTCCCACGGCAGCAATTGAGGCGAGCGCGCCGCCGATCAGCTGCAATCGTGCCCGCAAGCGAATCCTTAGATTGCGATCGGATGGCGGCTTCCGATCCTCATCGAGTGCCGCTTTGTCCGGCTGCTCATTATCAAATGGCGGTTTGGCAGGGGGGCGTTGGAGACTTCCAAGTTTGTCACCGTCGGCTCCCTGCAGGCCTCACGCCCGAACTTCAAACATTAGCAGAATTGCACGGTTTAAGTTGGTCAAGACTTCTGACTCATTCGAGCGTTTTTCTGAAGACTATGTTCGGTCTACGAGGTCCGATAGATTTCCCGTGTGGGTCAGAAGTTGCAGTCGAGGCAAGTTCAGCTCGGCGTCCGGTTTAGCAGCGATTGTGTTGCAAAACTCGTTTCTGACTTGGGGGCGAGCTTGGCTTTGGAGTTTCGGCGGTTTTTTTGGTGCGGGGTGTCGGCGGTTTCCGTTTTGCTGGTGGATTTCAGCACGGGACTGCCAGTTGTGGCGGGGGACGGCAGATTAGCTTGGCCAGCCGCCTCAGGTTCTGCGCGGTGGCTGTGAGCAGCACTTCGTCCCTGACGCCATTCAGGCCCCGCAACCGAAGCCGGTCGAGCCTGAGAATGCGTTTCATATGAGCAAAACGCATCTCGACCTTTTTGCGCTCGCGGTGCGATTGCTCGAAGGCTTCCGTATTGGCCAGCGCACGGGCATGATCGCGCACATCTTCGTTTACGTCACGGGTAATTTTGCGCACGACCGCCGTCGTGCATTTGGGCTTCAAGGCGCAGCCAGAGCAATCGCTCTTGCTGGCCCTGTAGTAAACGATGTCGATATTGCCGGTGCTGGTCAGTTCCGCGCCACCCGGGCAAACATAGACATTGCGCTTTTTGTCGAAGACGAAGTCCGCTCGGCTAAAGGTGCCCATCGGGGCGTGCCGACTTGTCCCACACCGGAACGTGCGGCGTGATCTTGCGATCCACTAGCCATTTGAGCAATCTGACCGCGCCGTAAGCCGTGTCGCCTGCAAATCTCTTGGGGCGCAGATCGAAGCGACGCTCAACACGGTCCACCATGATCTGGGTGACAGCAATCTCAACCGCACGGTTCGCGCGCGTGCCTACCGCATCGGGGATGATCCCGGCCTTGTTGTCGATCAGATAGTTCGCATCATAAGCAAAGAATGGATCCACGCCCGGCCTCGTAACCCATGTTGCTTGCGGATCGGTGAGCGAGACTTCCTTGGGAGGCTTGCGGCGACGGCTGCCTTCACTTGAACCGCCGCCGTCCTCATCGCCGTCCTTATCGCTATTGGCAGCATCAAGCGCTGCGATGTACTCGCGCACCGCATGGGATGCTTCCTCCGCCTTTGGCCAGGTAGAGGCTGGTCGCCGGGAAGTCGCCTAGTCTTGTTCACATCGGGCTTGATCAGGCTCGCATCGACTGAGAACGCTTCGCCTCCGACCAGCCCCGCCAAAATACACAGCGCCACTACACGTTCAAAAACCCGGCGTAAGGCATCGCTCTCACGGAAGCGTTCGCGCCGCGCCCGGCAAAACACCGAGTGATCAGGGATATGATCCTCGATGCCGAGCTTGCAAAACCATCTATAAGCCAGATTGACCAGGACCTCGGCGCAGAGCCGACGCTCGGAACGAAGTGCAAATACGTAGGCAAAGACCAGCATCCGGATCATGAGCACCGGATCAATCGAAGGCCGGCCAGTGTGGGAGTAGAATGGAGCGAGCTCGTTGTGCACCCAACTCAGGTCCAGAAAAGCGTCGATTTGCCGTACCAGGTGATCAACCGGCACCACCTTGTCGAGATCAAAGGAGTAAAAGAACTGGCCCTGGCCGCTCTCCTGCCGACCTAACATCCGCTGCTCCCGCAAATGCCGCCTCAAACCAACGGAATCACGATTCGCGAGTCATCTCAACCGGAGTTTTGCAACACAATCGCAGCCACGGCGGACATCACGGCGGCTGAGGCGCTCTTTCGGCGATGGGCCATGTGTGGACGTATATGGACCCCGCCCGATTGCAACGACTGGCTTGATCAGGATCGACGGCCACAACTGCTGACGTATATCCGGCTTCTTGATGCGGCTGGACAACGTCTCCGCCGCGAGCCTCGATGGTTTTCGCCCGCTTCCACCTCAACGGCCCCGAGACATCGGCGCAAGCCGTGCCGGTCCACACATCAGGTTCGGGAAGCGACGGGGTGACCGTTTCGCCATCTCCTGCCATTTGTTGCAATTGCCGGTGAGACCTCCTTTCCTTGATTGCCGCTTCGCTTCAGGCCGCCTTCACCGAAAGCGCCGGCTCATAAGCCGCGCCGCCTGTGAGCATAGCCCACACGATCCGCGCGTTCTTGTTGGCAAGAGCCACGGCCGCGACATTGGGATGGCGCCGTTGCCGCATCTTGCCGAGCCATAGGCTTCGCGGATCCTGCTTGCCATTAGCACGGCTTAAAGCGGCGCGAGCTCCGTGAATCATCAGCGTCCGCAGGTATCGATCCCCCCGTTTGCTGATGCCGAACAAGCGGGCCCGCCCTCCACTGGATCGCTGCTTGGGTACCAGACCAAGCCAAGCCGCGAACTGTCGGCCGTTCTTGAAACAGCTTCTATCGCCCACGGCGGCGACCAAGGCTGTTGCTGTCACAGGTCCGACGCCTTCGATTTTGCCGAGCCGCTGGCACTGCTCACTCGTACGGAAGATTTCCCTTATCCGCCGGTCATAGGCTGCAATGCGGGTATCAAGCTCGGACAGCTCCTCTTGCAGTTCCCTCATGAGCGCTCGGAGCATCTCGCTGAGGTCGTCATTGATGTTTCCTACGATGACCGCGAGGCCACGCCGCAGCTGCGCGATGTCACGGGCAATGACAATCCCATGCTCGGACAGAAGACCGCGAATTTGATTGACGAGCCTGACTCGATCGGCGACCAGGCGCCGGCGAATGCGGTGGACGGCCTGTACCGCCAGCTGATCGGTTGATTTCGGTGGCACGAAGCGCATGGACGGACGACCGACCGCTTCGCAGATGGCTTCCGCATCGTTCTGGTCGTTTTTGTTCGACTTGACGTATGGTGTCACGAACTGAGGGCTGATTAGTCGGACCTGATGGCCAAGCTCCGTGAGCACGCGAGCCCAATAGTGTGCCCCGTTGGAAGCCTCCATGCCGACCAGGCAGGCCGGTAAATTGGCGAAAAAGCCGGCCACCGCATCGCGACGTAACCTCTTTCGCACAACGACTTTCCCGTGGTTGTCGACGCCGTGAACTTCGAAGACATACTTCGCCAGATCTAGACCTATCCGAACGACCTGCATAACATCCTCCTTCGCTGCAGTTGACGCTTGAGATTCCACCGCCGCAAGGGCGGGGTCCATACCATTGGCTCCGGGTTGGCAAGGAGAATCTTCACTTGCGGCGTTGGTCGAAGCAGCCATGTGTTCGGCCTTCTTGTGCGGTACTCATGACCGCTGGCCATAATGCCCTCCGCGGATCAGGTCCCGATCAAAAGCACGCATTCGAAGATGCCCTGGCCCATGTGGGTTGTCCTGATCGCCGGATCGACCGGCGCTGCATTAGTGCTGTTCGCCCTTCCAACCGTTACGTCACAGCCGGATGACCGGCTGTGATCTCGTTCACGCCGTAAGGCCGGCGGGTTCCTTGTAGGGTTCGTTCCTGGCCATCATCGCCCATGCCATCCTGGCGAGCTTATTGGCGAGTGCGATGGCTGCGACCTTGGTAGGGCGCCGTGCCAATAACGCAGTGAGCCAAGGCCGATGGCTTGTGCCATGGATCTTGGCATAGCGGATCACGGCGAGTGCGCCCGCTGTGAATAGGCTGCGTAAATAGCGATCGCCTTGCTTGCTGATCCGGCCAAGCTTGTCCTTGCCCCCACTCGAGTTCTGCTTCGGCACGAGCCCGACCCAAGCCGAGAAGTCCCGCCCCGATCGGAAGGTCTTGGCATCGGCAACGCTCGCGACTAGCGCCGGTTGCCAGTGCTGGACCGACGCCAGGGATCGCATCCAGTCGCTTGCTCGTCGCGTTTGATCGATGCCAGGCAATAATGCGCCTATCGAACTCCAGGATTTGAGCCTTCAGTGCCCGCAACTGGCCGCCGAGAGCCGCCAGACACGCGCGGGCCACCTCCGGAACTCGGCGGTCGGCTGGATCGGCGACGACTTCTAACAGCTGTTCGACACCCCTGCGCCCGACGGCGGCAACAATCCCGAACTCGGCCAGATATGCGCGGATCGAGTTGATGACGGCAGTCTGCTGGCGAATGAAGAGATGGCGCACGCGATGAAGCATCAGACAGCTCTGTTGTTCGATGGTCTTGGTCGGCACGAACCGCATGTTGGGCCTTGTGACCGCCTCGCAAATAGCCTCCGCGTCGGTGCTGTCGTTCTTCTGCCGCTTAACGTAGGGCTTAACGTAGGGCTTCACATAGGCCGGAGGCATCAATCGCACCGTATGCCCCAACGCCTGCAGCTCGCGCGACCAATAATGCGAGGACGCGCAAGCCTCGATCCCCACGAGGCACGGCGGCAACTTCTCAAAGAAGGACAGCACGAAACGGCGCTTGAGCTGACGGCGTATGATCACCTGGCCGGCTGCATCGACCCCATGCACTTGAAAGACCGACTTCGCGATATCCAGACCAATCGTTGAAATTGACTGCATAGGCTGCTCCTCCGAATCGTGGGAGCCTTAAACGGCGCCCAGTCTTTGGCACTCTCGTGCCCGGGGAGGAGCCGTCCACAGCATCACAAGCGGAGATATGGCCGAGTCCTTTGGCAGCCTTCAGCGGTGCTCCCTCCGCAAGATAGATCTAGACCATTCAACTGCAGGCCGCACCAGCTGCCATCCTCGCAACCCAAGAACCTTCTTGCAGGCGAGAAACCACCAAGGACGCGATCTTTGAACGCTCGGATCAATACTCACTGCAAGTTTAGACAGGCGTGCTGAGCTTTCTATCGCGCCTTCGTTGAAGGCAGCGCTTGCGCAGCGGATCGCTTCAAGTGCCAACATCTGGTTCATCCAGGCACGGAGATCAGCAGCGTTGGTCAACCTGGCCGCGCTACTATCCAGGAAATGTTCTATCGCGGCCTTGCGTTGGAGCAGGTCTTGCTCCCACGAAGGCTCACTTGACATGTTGGCCGAGTGCGCTCGATACACGGCTTGGTCAGCGGCAATGACCCCGACATCCCCGTGTGCGGCGAGCCGTAACCACATTTCCATATCAGAGGCGTACGGTAGGTCAGCTAAATACCCGCCCAAGCCTTTCTGCAGGCTTGTGCGAACCACGACGGTTGGTGACAGCACAATGTTTTTTGCGCTGCCAAGTGCAATGAAATCAGGGCCGGACAAGATGTGGGTTCTGGATCCCACGCCTGTTCTACGCCGCGAACGCTTCCCCCGTTGATCAAGAACAACCGCGCCGCCGAAGGCGAAAGCGACAGAAGGATGATGGTCCATCAGTTCGACTGATCTCGAAAGGGCACCCGGCAACAGGTAATCGTCCGCAGACAGCAGAAGCATATAGTCGGCTCTCGCCCAGGCGATGCCTTCATTCGCTGTAGCGATGAGACCTTGATTCGAGGTGTGCCTGCGGTAATCGACGCGGGGATCGGAGCACACTAATTGTTGCGCAACTTCCGCTGTATTGTCCGGCGACGCATCATCGATAATGAGCACGCGCAACTCGGGGCCCGATTGCGTCAAAACGCTCTCGACGCACTCTCGTAGGAAGTGCCCGTACCGGAAGCAGGGAACAACCACGTCTACGGAACTCATTTCGCAACAGATTATCACAAAGAGGGCTGGGTCTGCCTGTCTGAGGAAATCAAATATGATTAGAAGGGTTCCTAGGCCTGCTTTGGGTCACAAGCGGCGGTAGGCTGCAAGCTGGATCGCTGTCCGGTTTGCCTCTGCCAGCCGACATGACACGCTCCAAGCGACTTTCGGGTATTGGCCCATGCAGCGCAGCCGAGCCTTATTCGATCACTTCGTCGGCCCGTATCAGCAACGAGGTCGGCACGGTGAGACCCAGCGCTTTGGCTGTCTTTACGTTGATTATAAGGACGAACTTCGTTGGCCTTTGTACCGGGAGGTCCACAGGTTTGGCACCCTGAGGATTTTGTCTACATGGTCGCCCGCCTGACGGAATAAATCGGCAGTATCGGCCCCGTATACCGATAATCCCCCATCGGCATAATGCCGGAACAAGTAGTTTGCTGGCAGGTGATACTTAGCCGCCAGCGCGATAATCCGCTGCGCCTGGGCATAAGTGAGCGCATCGCCGAAATCAATGATCGCATCGGCGTGTTGGGCGGCGGCCGAGGCAAAGGCAATGTCGAGTTCTTCGGGCTTGGTCGCCGGAACGAGAGGCAGAGGCACGCCGAGGTGCCGGGCTATGCGGGGGATCTCTTCCGCGAAGTACAGCCTTTGCAGTGGATTGTCTGGATTGAGCAAAACTGCGATTTTAGATGCGCCTGGAACAAGTTCTCGAAGGATTTCTAGACGTTTTGCGAAGAAGTCGTCGGGGACGTTGGTCGTCACGCCTGTCATGTTGCCACCTGGTCGCGACAGGCTTTGTATGAGGCCGAGGTGCACGGGATCGGCGACACCCACGAATACGATGGGAATCGTGCCGGTCGCCGATTTGAGCGCTATTGCTGCTTGCGGTCCTGGAGCGATCAGGATGTCGGGGCGGAGGGCCATCAGGTCGGCGACGGAATCTGTCAGTCGATCTGCGGGTTGAGAAAAGCGATACTCTATGGTGAGGTTCTTTCCCTGTATCCAACCTACGCTTCGCAGCGCATCAATGAACGCAAACTCGGCTTAATTAAGGGCCTTGCCGCTTCCATCGCCTATGGCGAGAAAGCCGAGCCGACGACGCTTACCTTGCCCCTGCGAAGAACGTGGCGAAATGAGCAGCGCCGCAGTTCCCGCAATGAACTCTCGTCGCTTCATTGCAATCCTCGCAGAAGCCTGAAGACAACGACCAAACACGTGATACCACGCCTCAACGCCTCAACGATCGGTGCGGATCACTTTCTGATCTCGGCCATAAACGTCCTCACGTCGGCTTTAGGCTGGCGTCGGCTTCTGTCATGACGCTGTTCGGCTCCCATCCCGAGAGTGTTCAACTCTTGTTTGAATACCTCAAGCAGCTTGAGGTCGGGGCCACCTATGAAGCCTGGCACTAGGTACCCAATTCGCCAAGTTTGCCGCCTTGTGGCCATCCTGCCAACCGCCATGCAACGGCGGCACTTGCCAGGGCCGCAACGAAAACTCGTCGCCTCATCAGCACTGTCTCAGCCGCCGATGGATCACGCACTGCGCCATGCTGGGTGATATAACTCGCATCGTTCAAGTACGTAGCTGTTGGCACCTGGTTGGCTCAGTTCGTCTTGGTGAACTTGTACGTCCCCTTCTTGTGACCAATGACCTGGCTGATGCCATCGAAGTTACTCTTGAGCGGGTCGATGGTGACGACGAGCGCAGCCTGGAGACCTTCAAATTTCCCCGTTCTCCCAGTGATCTTGCAATTGTTGGGAGATCCCGGCAGCCGGTCACACTGTTCGAACACTTGATCGCCGTCCTTGTCGATGTAAGTACAGAACCCGTGAATCTCCGCGGTCTTTGCGGACGAATCCGTAAGGCGGCTCAACTGACAGCGTCCACCTATGTTGTTGAGTACAGGGTTTCCAGCCTCGTTCCAGGCTGCCATGGCTTGGTTCATAAAAACAAACTCTCTGCCGCTGCCGATCGACATTGGCTTGGGCGCTGGAATAGGCGTGGCGGTGAATATGACCGAGACCGAGCCTTCCGGCGGCACGCCCTGTGCAACGGCGCTAAAACTGGTCAGAATGGCAACGACCGAAAACAATGCGATGAGTACACGATTAAAAGCCATCGTTCCCTCCCTTTGTGATGGCGCAGAGAACTAATGCGAGCGAGCAGGCTATGCCCTGAGGAAGACTCCAGCAAGAGTTGCAGATCAGCAAACAGTAACACAGTGTCGCAGGCGGAGCTCAGCAAGCGAGGGTGCGTCAGTAGAACTGATCCACTTGACTGTTTGGGCGAGAAGCTGCCTTCGAGGCAATTTCAGCTACGCGATCGGTTTACCAGCGACAGCGGACATCACGGTGTCTGAGGCGCTCTTCGGCTTAGGGCCGATTTTGTTGCAAAAGTCGGCTGCAATGGATTTAGCCGTTGGGCCTTTCGTTGAGCCGCGCTCTGAAGCACTGGCCCTGACGCATTTTACGCAACTTCGACGCCACGCTACGCGGTGCGCAGAGCCTGAGCCGGTGGCGGTCGTGCGACCAGCGATGCAAACCGCCTCAGATTCTGGGCGATGGCGGCTAGAACAAACTCATCCTGGGCACCTTGCGGGCCGCGCAATCGGAGTCGACCAAGCTTCAGGATGCGCTTCAAGTGTGCGAACCTCATCTCGATCTTTTTGCGCTGACGCCGAGAGAGCTCGAAGCCCTCGGTGCCAGCGAACGACCGGGCAACGTCTCAACCCGACGAAGGGCTACGGGTTTATTCAACCTGACAACGGTGGCAAGGGTGCAGACCGCTGCATCCGTTAAGGCCGCCGGAGAGTTTCGCGGCTTCTCCGCGAAATCTAACTCGCGAAAAGGCGTACGCGCGAGCCCATACCCTCTAAAGGAGACGACAGAGTAGGCGCGAGCCGATCGGCCCCGGGAAGTTATTGGCGACGCTCAACGCGAGGCTCTCCTCGGTTTCGAGAGCAATTTCTGGGCAAGCGTGACGTCGCCCTGGGCCAAGCCACCTAATGGGACGAAGCAGCGCCGCGGTCGGCCCGGCAGCCGACGGAGTTTGGCCGGTAGACCGAGATCCGGACAGACCGCGAGGCTTTGTCGCATGAAGACCGCCAGCTGTGAACGAGGGGCCGCGAGTTGAGGCGGTAGCCCAAAATGGGAAGCGGGATCGGTCAGCGACGATCTGGACGCACGTGGAGGGGCACGACTTTATCCATGTCGCTGTGACCGGAGCGCCGGCTTTGCAGCTTCACCACCTGCTCGAGTTCGAGAGCCTCTATGGCGAGCTCATCTGCCAAGCGTTCGAAAAGTGCGCGCTTTTGCGGGTCGCTCGATCGCCTGCTCATAAGGGCCAAATCCGCGGCATCCGCACGGAGTTTGTCCAATCTTTCGTTAGGTCCGCCATGGTATCGGCCCGTCCTAGACCCACCTCGTTATGCGTGACGGGATGCAGGTCAACGGCGGAACACGCTAGGGGTTCTTCGTTAACCGATTGTAAGGCCGACATTCGTGAAGGCCGAGATGTGTGAGCGAGCGCCCGCTAGCTTTGCCGAGCGCGTCTGCGGCTATCCGATCAATGCTTCAGTGCGCACACGTGGTTACGAGCAGCATGGTCCGGCTGCATTGCCAATCGGACCCCAACATTGGTTCATGGACTCCACGAGGAGTACCGACGGCCATAGTAGTACCAGCCGCGACCAGAACAGCGGCCGTCAGCGCGAGCATTCGATACGTTGCCAAGTTCCACTTCATTGCGCTTCCCTCCAGTGGAAGCGCGCAGACTAGGCTCAGGGATACCTCCCGCTCGTGAACTACTTCACAGGGCGCTTCGTAACGGTCATCACAGTCGCGTGCAGCAAGCCTGCTGCGTGAAGCGGCGGCCCTCGATGCGCTAGGCCCCAGAGGCGCAGTCATACGTGATGCTGCAGTGCCCAGAAGGCGATCAGCAGAAGGGCTGCGGCCCCAATTCCCAGCAATAGGAGAATGGCTTCCAGCATGACGAATCAAGCCCGCCCAAGGGAATCATACACATGGGTGAAACTTAGTCATCGTGGACTGGCCTGCCCCGGTCCGATCTGATCAAAGAAAAACCCGCCGGCCTCCCCACCTGTCGTGAGCACCGCATCATCAACCGGCAGTTAAGGGATTTGGAACTATCTTACACGTAAGTTCTTCCGTTCTGAATGGCCACTGGAGGCTAACAGATGACGGATGAACAGCTAGCTCTTCAGGCTGTTAGCGACGCCCAGCGCATTCTGGAAGAATACTTAGAACCGAGGCCCCGGAATAACGAGCGCATCATCTTGGACAAGCTGGTGGAAGTGCTCGAGCGGCCAGATCTTCTGGTCGCTATTCATCGGATGCAGCGCGGCTCGTAGGCGCTCCGTTGTCGCGCCGTTGCTGGTCGGCTCGTGCGAATTCGAGCCAGTCCTCAGCAAGCTTTAGCCACGGCTCCGCGTCGGCGGACTGACGGGCTTGCGCCGCCCGTTCCCTGCACACCTCAGCAAACTGGTAGAAGCGAAGTACATCTTCCGACATGCAAAATGACGCGACTAGGCCCATCATCCCGCATCAAGAGTATCGCCTCTTCCGACACTGTCTGTCGAGTATCTCACATATCATCCCTGATTGGGGTGAATCCTCGCCAATGTGCTAAATGGGCAACCCCACCGGCCCGCAGACGCTTTCAGGTGTCGGCTTTGCCGGTTGCCAGCACCATAGAGGCAGACGCCGCGTCACAACTCAGCAGGTGGCGTACCAGCCATCAGGGAACGGCAGCAGAGGCCATTCGCCCGCGATGTCATTCGCGGCTTCCGGCTCGGCGTCGATTGGCCCACTTGCCGAAGGACGCCACGCAGGAGGCGCACCCGGCTCGCGATCATAGGGGTACTGGTCGGAAGGCCCTGTGCTGCTGAAGTGCATAGACTCTATCGAGGGCATAAGTGCACCCCGCGCTCTTAATATCTCACAACGGTTAATTTACCGATTAAATATATTAAATATTTGACTTGTTCAATTACGAAATGGTTGAATAGGTTTGTCCTACCGGCGCCCGTGAGCGCGGTATTTTGAGGCCAGCGACCATGTCCTTGGCATTCCCGCACTGGCTGATGATCGCAGGGGCCCTACTGGTGGGTGACGGCTATATTGGTGTCCTCGTCAGCGGAAAGAAAGCGAACAGGGTTGATCGACCTCCAGGCGAGCCGATCGATGTGCCGGCTTTACCGCTCGTCAACTCGCATGACCCGCAGTAGCTCGCGCGCGTTCCCCCAAGAGCGAGGTTAGCAATGGCTGTCAGAATTGAATGGGGTCCGCTTGCGGCGATAACGAACGTCCGCAACGAAGCGTGCAAGGCCCGAGACTTCATCATCCAATCCCATGATGGACACGTGCAGGGGCAGATTGTCGTGCCTGACGACGCCGATCAGTTCGTGATGGGGGCATGTGAAATCCGGCTTCTCGAACTGCTAAAGGATGCCGTCAAGGAACTGGAGCGGTGAAAGCGCCGAAGATCGCAGCACCAAAGCGTGTACTCAATTTCGGTACACGTGATCAAAGCGCCCGGCCCGCCGGCGCGAATCGGCGGGCCCTGTCCAGCCACGCCTACACTCTCAGATTACCTGCGGACTGCTTGTCCGATCGCTCACGATCAAGCGCGCGAGGAGGTTTTCAGCGATCTCCATGCAAGCGGAATGGTCTCTCAGCAGCGTGTGAAGAAAGTCTTCGGGCTTTGCTCCGCTCATGAAAGGCAGTTCACTGTCGCGGGCGAGCGGCTCGACGTAGAAGCAAAGCTACCGCACGCGCCTGCCGCCGTCGTCATCCGTGCCGACCTAGCGTCCTCGATGCCGAGCTTGCAAAACCAGCGATAGGCGAGGTTCGCCTGCACTTCACGGCAGATCAGCCCTTCAGAGCGGATCGCAAAGACATACCCCACGACCAGCATCCGGATCACCAGTTCCGGATCAATCGACGGGCGCCCCGTCGTTGAGTAGTGAGATGCAAGGTGACCGCGAAGCCAGGACAGATCGAGAGTAGCATCGATCTTGCGCACCAAATGATCTTCCAGAACCTCATCGACACGACGAAACTCGTAGAACAGTTGACCTTGGTTACCCTTCAGACGGCCATCATAGATCGACCTCGCCGCGATTCGCGTCAGCACAACGGAGTCCCGCCTCGCGCCCTGTCTCAACTGGCTTTTGCAGCAAAATCGGCCAATAACGGAAGTCACGTGGACTGCACCTACCCCATACTATCGCCAGCGATAAATGCCTAACGTGAACGGGTTCACAAATGGACGAGAAGGCCAAAATGTAACCGCGGACGATACGCGAGACCGGGCGCTTAGTGGATGTGCGCTAGTGCGATCGGCAGGTCAGGAGAAAAGCGTCGAGCATCGACGCCACCGCGCTTTCCAACGATCCCAAAAACGATTAATCTCCTCTTCACGCAACTAGGAAGCCTGATCGGAGAATAACCCACACGATAAATTAGATGGAGGGACCAATGGCGAAGAGAGCGACTACGCTCGGCGGTGGTGGACCAGTGAAGAGAGCGATTACGCTCGGCGGTGGTGGACCAGCAGCAGGGCTGCACATCGGGGCTCTGGAAGCTTTTGCCGCTGCCGGTATAACCTTTGATGTATGGGCGTTGTCCTGCATCGGCGCGTGGGTTGGAATCGTCTACAATCAATTCGATGACGACGAAGACAGGGCCAGACTAACCTATCAGTTCTTCAAGGATGGCGTATTTCGAGACGACGAAAGCTATGAGCGCTTTCCGATCAATACGGTGTTCGGGCCCGATTGGCGCGCTAACATGAAAGCTCTGAGTAAGTTCGTAACGGATTCCGATAATTACAAAGATTTTGTATGGGACCCGTACAGAATGGTGGATTCGTTTCAGGAATCCATGTCGCTCCTGCTCAATCGCATGAAGGACAGTGACGGGAGGAAGAAATACGACAAATTGGACGAGGGAGATATCAATGGATGGATTCTCAATCACGGGATGGCCCCGAATCCCTTCATTCGCTATCTAACATCCATGATGTACTTGTCCAACGTCACCGGACTTTCAAGGATCAACTATCCGAAAAGCGAATTTATGAAGCGCATCAAATTCGAAAACCTATTCGACAAGAAGAAGGGAGGGAAGGAAGGAGAGGAGAAAGAGAAGAAGAAGCCATTTATTTTTCACAATGCGTGGAATCTAGATGAGCAGGAACTCGCGTTGTTTTCAAATCGTCCTATGCGCGATAGGTTTTATCAGGGGCCGATCGACGCATCAACTTTGTGCGCATGTTCGGCTCTTCCCTTCGTCGAGGAAACTGTAAAGATCGATGGAGACACGTACTGCGAAGGAGCGCTGGTCGACACCGTCAATTTCGAAAGCTTGATAGACGAGGAAGATCCTGACGAGATTTGGGTGATGCGGATTGTCGATGCGAAGCAAGTCCGCAAGCCGGACAACCTTCATGATGCCCTAGCAAATCTCTGCCAGCTGTTTGCAGCAACCGTCGGTGAGGATGACGTTAAGTTGTTCAAATATCACGTCCAGTATGACAAGCCCGCCCCTGGGAAGAAGCCATGGACCGGTACGGTCGTTGAGATTCACGTGCCGGCGGGCATTAATTTCAAGTGGAATCATAGCAATCTGGATAAGGGGCGGACGCTGGGAAGAAAGGCGGCGGAGGAAGCAGTCGCCGCGTATCAAGCGAGGGATAAAACGCCTTTTGCCGAAAGCGAAAGAGTTCGGTTCATAAACGAGAGGAAAGACGACAAAAGGGGGCGGTATATCGAGAGGGAGCGGCTGGCAATCGCGATTGCCGAAGCGAAGGGCACGCGCGATCAAAAGCGTTGGTTAGAAAGAATGGAATCGTGGGTTGATGCTGCGTCGGGAAAAGAAGTCGAGTCGGACGAGACTGGCAAATATCCGATAGGCGCCATTCCTTTTCCCGACTTCGCACTACGCGTCCCCCAGGTGAAAGCGATCTACGACCGCCTTGGTGCGCCAGCCTCGCGTTTGGAGCAGTTGTAGTTCGTGTCACCGCAACCGGTCGAGCAAAGCCTTTGCCTGCTTTAGATCCTGTGTGTCGAAGCCCTCGGTGAACGAGGCGTAGATCGGCGCGAGGACGTTGAGCGCTTCATCGCGTCTGCCCTGATCAATCCACAGAGCGGCTAGATCCGTTGCGGCGCGGAGCTCAAGCGTCCTGGCGCGTTGGCTTCTTGCCGTGCTCAATGCCCGGTCGAGCAGCGCCTGCGCCTCGGCTTCAACGCCCGGTCCGCCGCGGGCGACCAGCACCCGTGCCTTCAGCCGATACAATTCGGCCTCCAAAATTCGTTCGCCGTTTCGGTTCGTTGTAGCGAGGCCGTGCTCGATCAATTCCAGCGCCGTCTCGTAGTCGTGACCAATTAGCAATGGCGGACACAAAAGCACGTACAGCGCGGTGATGGCCAGCTGATAACCTGCGCTACGATATTCGTCCAGCGCGGCACGGATCTCCCCGAGTGCGCTGGGTGAAGGTTCGAGCGACGCCGCGCATATGCCCCGAATAGCGCGCGCCAAGCGCCATTGCCGGAATCCATGCTCCTCCGACAGGGCGATACAGCGTGCGGCATGACCTTGCGCAGTCAGGAACTCGCCGCGAAGAGCGTGAAGAATGCATGCATAGTAACAAGCATACGCCTGCGAATGCGGATGACTGATGGCGTCGGCACGCTGAATGGCGAAGTTCACTCGCGTGAGTGCCGTATCAGCGTGGCCGAGCAGCCAGAGCGCCCACGACATCAACGCCAGGTCAGCAACGCCGGCGTCCTGGCCGGCCACACGTGCCGCCAGCCTATCCCCTTCGCTGCTCGCCTCAAACGCATCGTAGGCCCGTTCGATCGCTTCATGGGCACCAGTGAGACGTCCCATGAAAAGGCGGATCATCCCCTGCCCGCGCATCGCATTGAGCAACGTCGGTCGATCGTCGCGCGCTTCGGCGAGTTGCAACAGGGCGGCGATCGTTTCCTCAGCCACCGGCAACTCACCGCGCATTACGCTCGCGGTGGTCAACCAGAACATCACCTGGAGTTGCTCGGGAGGGTCTCCAAGGCGCTCGCACAGCCCACGCGCGCGGGCAAAGGTTGCCATCGCCTTGTTCGAGGCTGGTCCTTGAGTAGCGATCAGGCAAGGCCCGAGAGCGAATTGGAAGTCAAGTTCCAACCTGTCCTTTCGCTCGCTGTCGGGCAGATGGCCCGAGGCCTCGATACCTCGTTGCAAGTGCGCGATGGCCTCAAGGTTGGCCGAGCGCATGGCGGCCTTCTTGCCGGCGCGCAGCCAATATGCCTCCGCCCTTTGAAACAGCCCGGCCTCCTTCAGATGGTGCGCGAGAGTTTCGGGTTGAGTCTCCACAATTTCCGGGAATCGTTGCTCGAAGGCGTCTGCGATGGTGGCATGCAGCGCTGCGCGTCGGCTCTTCAGCAGCCCCGAGTAGGCAGCATCCCTGACAAGCGCGTGCTTGAAGGTATAGACCGCCTGGGGTATCTCGCCCCGGCAGAATATCAACTCCGACCGAACCAACTGGGCAAGCGCCTCCTCAAGTCTCTCTTTTGGCAACCCGGCTACGGTGCTCAGCAGTTCGTAGGAGAACTCGCGACCCACCACAGCGCCGATCTGAGCCACCTCCCTCACCGGAGCCAATCGATCAAGCCTCGCCATCAGCGATGCGTGCAAACTCGTCGGAATCGCCATCGGGGGCAGAGGACGGTTGAGGACGTAGTGATCGCCCTGCTCATGCAATAGCCCGGTTTCGAGCACAGTCTTGGTCAGTTCCTCGACGAACAGGGGCACGCCATCGGTCCGGGCAAGGATCTGGTCCATTACCTCTTCCGGGAGCGTCTTGCCGGCGGTGACGCGCTCGATCAACGCCGCCCCGTTGCCTCGGTTTAGCCGCGTGAGCGAGATCGTCGTTACATGCGCATGACCTGGCCACGGCGGCGTGAACTCTGGCCTCGCCGTGATGAGCAGCAGCACACGAAGGCGGGGTAGCTGTTCCAACGTCATCGTGAGCAGCTCCAGCGACGTCGGATCTGCCCAATGGACATCCTCCACAATGACGAACACGGGCTGTCGCGCCGCCAATAGATTGAGCTGAGTCAAAAACGCCGCCAGTGTCATCTCCTTGCGCTTCTGCGGGCTCAGCTCTGGAATGCGGTAGCGCTCACTGGTTGGTAGCGACAGAAGGTTAGCTAGAGGTAGCAACACGCGGTCGGCATCAGCCCGCACGAGCAGAGCCTCGAGCTTAGCGAACTTCTCTGCGGGCGGATCGCCTCGCTCGAACCGGGCAGCGCGTTCGAGCTGGCGGGTGAAAGGATACAGCGCACTGTTGGTGTGGTGCGCCGAGCAGAACTGGCGCACCGTGATATGCGGTCCGCCCTGGAGCCGCTCCTCAAGCGCCAGCGCAATGTGCGACTTGCCGATACCGGGCTCTCCGATGAGCATCACCGCGCAACCTTCGCCACGCCTGGCGTGCTGCCAGCGACGCAAGAGCATCTCGATTTCCTCGTCACGCCCAATTGGCGGTGCCAATCGGGTTTTGTGCTGTGCCTCGAACCGGCTTTCCACTTCGGTTGTTCCCAGAACCTGCCAGGCTGGCAGTGGCTCCGCCCATCCTTTAAGCGCGACAGGGCCGAGATTGCGGAATTCGAAATGCCCATCAGTGAGCCGGTGCGTACTTTCGGAAATCAGCACGGTACCGGGATTGGCGAAGGTCTGCAGGCGCGCAGCCAGGTTCGGCGTCTCGCCAATGACCGTCTGCTCTTGAGCTGAACCTTCGCCGGTCAAATCGCCCACGACCACCATACCGGTAGCGATGCCAACGCGAACCTGCAGCTCGGTGGCGGGGTCTGTCCGGAGGCTAGCTACGGCATCGACAAGCGCCAGCCCGGCGCGTGTCGCCTGTTCGGCATCATCCTCGTGCGCCTGGGGATAGCCGAAATAGGCGAGCACGCCGTCTCCCATGTACCGCGCGATAACGCCTTCATTCCTGGCAACAACCTCTGCGATGCAGCGGTGATAGGTGCCCATTACGGCCCGCAGGTCCTCCAGATCAAGGCGGGCCGAAAGTGCCGACGAGCCGACCAAATCGCAAAACATGACTGTAAGCTGACGCCGCCCGGCGTGATCCGCCGACGCCGGCTTAGCGCCGACTTGAGGCGTTCGCGGGACCTCTCCCTGAAGTTCTACGATCGCGCGCAGCATCTTGCGGCGATGCCCAAGCAGGACGCCCAAATCCTTTAGATCCTGCTCCGTGAGATCTCGAACCACCGAGAGGTCGATGGCGTTTTCGCGGAATCGATCGGCGTACTCGCCCAAACCGATCGATGCCAGCCACTCTGCAACACCGGTCATGTTATACCTATGGCTTATACAATTCAGAATAGCACATGGGAGAGCCTTGCGAAGGCACATCTGTCGACGAAGCGCCGATCGCCGGACTGCTCGCGCAATGTAACCAGTGGCCACTGCATAAAAGAGACGCTTCCAAGCGCGATGTCTGTTGGGGGTCAAAGGGTGAAGAACTCAACCTGAGCAAATCTAGTCCGCTGTGAGCGGACTTAATGAAGTGCGCCGCTACTTCTCTAATGGGCCAGCAGGCGACGTTCGTTAGCTGGCATTGCGACCGCCAGAGAAAGGCCACTCTGCTGCCGGTCCCCGTAGGCCGTGTCGGGAGATGGCGAAGATTATTTCTACCTGCCCTGCCCTGCGGTAGCCTTAAGGCCTTCGTTGGATGTGTACTCGCCTCTTGCGCCCCGGACGATTTGTCAGCAGCTTTCAGCATCAAGTAGGTCCCGGCGAACGATGATTTCTGTTGTGGTCGGGTCACGACAGCATGCCTTTTGACCGACGATATCTACGTTGGAGGGTCAAACCATTTCGCTTCGTACGCCTCTGGCGCTTCTGATCATATCCCTAGGTGCGATCGCGGCGGCCTGGTGGTGGCTGGCCATACCGATCAACTTGGCGCGCGCACCGATCGATCCGAATGCCAAGCTGCATTGCATATCCTACGCGCCCTTCCGCAACAACCAAACGTCAGAGCCGCCGACACCAGTGCCGCGAGACCAGATCGCGGAAGATCTCGCCCAACTTGCCAAAATAACCGACTGTATCCGTACCTATGCGACTGATCTCGGTCTCAATCAGATCCCCGAACTTGCGTCCAAGGTGGGGCTGAAAGTCATTCAGGGAATTTGGCTCGACAGGGACCGACAGAAGAACGCGACGCAGATATCCACGGGCATACGCCTGGCCCAGCATTATCCGGAAACCATCACCGCGCTCGTGATCGGCAATGAGGTTCTGTTGCATCGGAAGATGACGCCTTCCGACCTTGCTGCCTTAATCCGCTCGGTCAAGGCACAAGTGCCGGTCCCCGTCACCTATTCCGACGTCTGGGAGTACTGGTTGCGCTATCGGGAACTCGGTGACGCGGTCGACTCCGTCACCGTGCATATCCTGCCATATTGGGAAAACGTCCCGGTCCCGGCGAAATCTGCCGCTGCTCACGTCGACGCCGTTCGAAAGCAGGTGGCGTCGGCGTTTCCGGGCAAGGAAATCCTGGTTGGAGAAACTGGTTGACCGAGCGAAGGGCGGATGCGCGGTTCGGCGCTACCGTCGCGCACCAATCAGGCGCGGGTGGTCTCGGAGGTCCTCGATGTTGCCCGGCGCGAGAATTTCCGCGTCAACCTGTTCGAGGCGTATGATGAATTGTGGAAGCATGAGTTCGAGGGCACCGTCGGCGGATCGTGGGGCTTATTCGATTCCGCGCAGCGCACGCTGAAGTATCCGCCCGGCGTCCCCGTCAGGAATTATCCGCTCTGGAAGCTGCAAATGAGCGCCGGAATGGCGCTGGCGATCCTGGTGTTCGGCGCTGCATGGCTGACCTCGCGCCGGAAGCCCTCGCAGCCCCGGCTCGTCTCATGGTTTGCGGTCGGAATATTGGCCAGCACCGCCGGAGTCCTGTTTGGGGTGGCCGCTCAAAAGATGTTCTATGAAAGCCACCATGCGGGCAGCTGGCTTCTGTGGGGCGCACTTCTGGTGGCGGCAACTGGCTCGCCAGTGTTCGGCGTTAACGCCTTGATGTCGGGGCGCGCACCGCCCACATTTCTTGAACTGCTGGGCCCGAAGGACTACCGCACCCTATCGGTCCTGGCGATGATGCACGGATTGATCTTGATCGTAACCGTCGTGATCGGCGCGGAGACCGCGCTCGGCTTCATGTTTGACCCGCGCGAAAAGGATTTTCCTTTTGCGGCCCTCACTATGGCGGCGGTCCCTTTTGCGGCTATGACGCAGCTCAATGGCCCCAAGAAAGGAATCCGCCCTATGGCGGAAGCAATATTTGCCGGCGTGTTCTTGGTGGCAGCCCTCTATGCGGCGCTTAGCGAAGGGCCGGACAATTGGCAGTCGTTGTGGACTTGTGCTGCCTATATACTGCTTGCGGTTACGCTATGGCGGGCGCGCGCTTGAGAAAACCTGGCCTGCGGACTTCCGGTTTCGGTCATTCGCGTCGGTCCGCCCTGAGTCGAAGGCTTCCTGTTCTCCCCCACTCCAGACCTGCCGATGCGCTGCCTCAACAGGCGATGGGCCATCCACCGCCATGAGTACGAAGTCGTGAGGGTAATCTGGGCGGCCGGATACTGGGCGCAAAGATCGATGCCCCAAGTAGCCCGCGAGCGTGCCAAACAGGCAATGACGGACGGAGGCCGAAGCCTGGTCCGTTCGCATGAACGGCTACGGACGCTTTCCCTTCAAAATGGCCGGGGAGCGGATCTAAGGCGCGCACGGACGCCTGAGCACATGGCTTTCGATCAGGGGTCCTGGGTTCTAGCCCCAGCGCGCTCACCAGGCAAAATCAATGACCCAAGCCCAGCATTTCCCGCCTGAGAATCAAGCCAGGACACATCAGGGTAGCACCGGGGTAACTAACATGTGATCGGCAGAGACCGCGCCTCCGGCAACGCCTGTTTGCGCGCGGCGGAGCGCACAGGAAGAGACGGCTCTGGTGTATCCCAGCCTCGCGAGGTGGAGCCGTTCTCGTTTGCGGGTTTGGACTGGCCACTCCGCGCAGGTTCACGTGCCCTATTTCCAACGCCGTCATTCCGCGCCGCTGCCGCGCATGCTCCGCACTGGCACCGCTCTTGCTGATCAAACGGTAAACCGACCATTAGGCATTGAAATGTGTGACGCCATGAGATCGATGGTGTGTCAAAAGAATGCGGCCGGCATCGCTGTCACATACGCACCCGTGTTCTTACTGGCCCGTCTGCAGCCACGGCGAAAAACCCTCCGGCTGCACCGAAAGCTGCCAGCCAACTCAAGGCAGATGCGCTCCATGCGCGAGAACTCGTCGGTGTCGTGCTGATGTCGCCCCATGCGGCCGCAGACTTCCGATCGCCGACGCGGTCCCCTCCTCAGATTGTGAGGGAACAGTCGGAGCATCAGATAGGGGCAGTTGCGGAATTGGAGCTGACCCTATGCGCTCGGTTTTGGCGGTGAGTTTCTCGATGCTCCTGTGCACCTCGGCCGACGCTACGAAGGTGCGTCACTCTCGGGCACGCCAACCCGCGGCGGAACGTGCGAGCCCAGATGTCAATTCTCGGGCACGCTTCGCGGTCCCCGGATGGAGTGACGACGCAACGCGGCGATGGCTGGATAACGCTTCGTCCAATGTCGGCCGCGATGGCTAACGACCGCCTCAGCCTCTCGCGGCTGCGCGTAACCTCTTTCGTGATGGGGCTCGACGTCCTATCTCCGAGACATTCGTGACGCGTTCGAGTGGAAAGGGATCCAAAAGCGCAACTCATAATTGCCGGCGTCACCCTTGCTTCGCTGGTTTCAGCCGAGGCGGCCGATGATTGCCGCAGACAAACAAAGAAGATGGACAGCTGCAGCTACATGCTTATGGGCGGGCAGTCGGTCGATCTACCAGTTGGCGCAGACGTCTGCGTCCGCTCACCCGCCCCATATACAAACGAATACGCGCTGCTTCACTGTTATCTGCCCCTTCAACAGGTCGATCTCGTATCGCGTGGCGATTCCCGCTGTAAGGAAAAGTATGGAGATCGCCAGCGGAAAAAGTAGCCATTCCTGGCCGACGCCTCTCGTTCCGGCTTATCCCGGTCAGGGCGCTGTTCCGGCGCAGCGACCCTGGCTTTTAATCGGTGCCAGAGACCGAAAAACCCGCCGGCTCCGGTAGCCGACGGGTCCTCTATGCCCATGCGTACCGCGGTACTCGTCACCAATCCGCGATGATAGATCCTAACGCGATACCTGTTTACGGTAGGTTACCGCTTTAACCGCCGGCGGTGCGTCAGTAGCCGCTGCCGGGCGCGCCGCTCGGCGCCGGCGCTTCATTGGTCACGCTCCCCTATGATTCGCTTGATCTCATCCTTCACGATCGCCTGATCCTCGGGCGAAGGTTGAGCATATCTCGCTGCGACCTGCTCGGCGGACGCAGCTGCGTCTCTCGACCGCGGCGCTCGTCGACCATCTTCTTGAGGTCCATCAGACAGCCGCCGAGCATCCAGTCGAAGCTGATGCGGTGACGTCGGCAGTACTCGGCAAGGTCCTCGGACGGGGTCCGGCCAACCATGGGCGGCGCATCGAGCTTCCACTCGACCTCTCGGAAAGCTCTGTGCTGAAGTGCGTAGACACTATGTAGGGCATAAATTGCAGTCCGCGCGCTGGGAGCGCTGAAATTGAAATTGAGGGAAAACGTCCGGCTCAGATCACGCCCACAATGATCAAAACTCCGACCTCGACCAGTAGGAGCGTACCCGTCGCTGCGGAGATGAAAAACCAATCACCTAATGACAGGAACTGCATGATCCGCCTCCCAATTTGCCAAAGAAGCGGCCCCTACATCCATTGGACCGCGTAAGCAGGGGCACGATGATGGGGCCGCTTCCAGGAGGTCCTTGACGCGTGCGTCCGGCGCCAAGCATTCGCATTCTAATCCAAATTTAAATCTCGTCTAGCATTTAATTTAGTTAATTGATATTTAATGGGGTGACATTTGAAAAGATTGCAAGCCGCCGATCTCCTAGTGGGGCGAGCGAGGGTCGCTTTTTTGGCGGCGAGCTATCCATCTGCTTGGTCGCGCCATTCGAGCGGCGAGCTCGGGCCTTACGTACATCGGGCCGCCGCCGCATCGGGTTTGTTGGTGTCGACGCCCACAAAGGGAAAGGGAATGGGTCAGCGACGATCTGGACGCACGTGGAGAGGCACGACTTTATCCATGTCGCTGTAACCGGAGCGCCGGCTTTGCAGCTTCACCACCTGCTCGAGTTCGAGAGCCTCTATGGCGAGCTCATCTGCCAAGCGTTCGAAAAGTGCGCGCTTTTGCGGGTCGCTCGATCGCCTGCTCATAAGGACCAACTCCGCGGCATCGGCACGGAGTTTGTCCAATTTTTCCCTTAGGTCCGCCATGGTATCGGCCCCGTCCTAGACCCACCTCGTCATGCGGTGACGGGATGCAGGTCAACGGCGGAACACGCTATTGGTTCTTCGTTAACCGATTATTAGCTCGACATTCGTAGGGCCGAGATGTGTGAACGAGCGCCCGCTAGCTTTGCCGAGCGCGCGTCTGCGGCTATCCGATCAATGCTTCAGTGCGCACACGTGGTCACGAGCAGCATGGTCCGGCTGCATTGCCAATCGGAGCCCAACATTGGTTCAGGGACTCCACTGAGTACCGATGGCCATAGTAGTACCAGCCGCGACCAGAACAGCGGCGGTCAGCGCGAGCATTCGATAGGTTGCCAAGTTCCACTTCATTGCGCTTCCCTCCATTAGAAGCGCGCACGCCACGTTCGGTGATACTCTGCCAGTTGTGAACTACTTCACACAATGCGCATCACAGCCGTGTGCAGGAAGCCCGCCGGCATGAATTGGTGGGCATTGTTCGCCAACGTCGCGCTTCCCTACCCGTTGACGATTGACTCTGACGGCGGCGCCGCTTGGCTAATCATAGTCGGGATCACTGGCGATATCCCGAGCAACACGGGCGCCGTATTCGATGGCTAGCTCAGCAGAGCCAAACACCTCCCCTGCATCGTCCGCCTGTGTCTCTCCCTTGTGGAAAATCGGGAAGTAGTAACGTCTCATTGCTGCGGCCCTCGTCCTTAGGCGCGATTATGCCCGAGCCTCGGGACGGCGCGCACCTTTCGGAAACGACAGGGGTCCGTCAAACAGCGCCGGATGGGCGTGTGCGAGAATCCGCAGTACCTAAACCCGATCAGCCGGCCGTCGAGTGCGAATTGCCCGAGGACCAAACTCAATGCCAGGCTAAACCCGTCCGCCGGCGGGACATGATCGGGTGAACACGCATTGTTGCTCAATCCGGTCGCAACGAAACGTGCAGGCGTGAGCGCAGGCGAAGACTTAGGCCTCCGCAATTGCGAGCGCACCTCGAACGCGTGTCGATATACCGGTCCCGAATTATCACCTGCTGGCGTGTCGATATCATCCAAAACGCTCGCCAGCCGGGGCAAGTAGTCTTCGCACGTCTCCACGAACGCGTCGGATCAATTACCGACTTTTCAAAGATTTTGCGGTGTCCAGATGCTTTTGCAACGTATCTATCTGGCCGGAAGCATATTCTCCGGCAGCATCCTTAGTTTTTGATGCCTTCTTGTACTCGGCGATATCCTTTTCGTGGTCTGCGACCATGTGATTCGCGAACATCTTATCGAAGCCCGCGCCGGACATTTTTGACATCTTGTCATGGTCGGCTTTTTGCTTCGCATTCGGTCCGCTTGGTGAGTTCATTCCAAGTCCTTGGGCAGCATCTAAAGCCTTCTGGTTGGCGGCAGCGTGGTCTGTGGAAAGCATTCTGCCAAATGACTTTACGGCATCGCTTTGACCGTTCTGCTGGGCCAGCTCTCCCATGCTCACTTCAGCGAAATTGCCCTCGATTGCTTTCTTTAGGAACGTTTCGCTTTGCTTATCTTTCGCAGATGCGTCGGCAATTGAGATCGCCATCAAGGTTGCTGTCCCGAGCGACACAAGCAGTCTGTTCATCGGCAAACTCCTACGGGTTCTTTGCCGTGAACACGCCTATCGTGGAAGAGGTTCCAATTCAGCACATCGGGCGCGTTCCCTCTAGCACTGCGAGCGCAGGTACGAGGGGCCAAGTGAACAGCGGCTCAAATCATGGAGATGCGGAACGTCCGGCAGGTCCGATAGCCGTCCACGGGCGCCGGTCCGCTCGGTGCACTAGTCCTTTGAACCTATCCTGTGGCGCCCCGCTCCGAACTGCAGACCCGCCTCAATCGCCGCGACGTCCTTGTGGGCCTAAGCGATCCACTGCCAACACCCCTCCTGGCATTCAGGTCGACGCCACGGTTCCGACTTATCTTTAGATCTCATTCCGTTGCGACAAGGAGCGGTCAGCAGCAACTGGAACATGGCTCGAGCAGCCATGTAACGCGCCGCGGACCGGCTCCTCTCGCTTCCGACCAACAGAAGGTTTCCGGATGGACTTGAAACAGACCACCGCCAGCCGCGGCCGCGCCGCCGAATCCAAAGATCAAAGAGAGCAACGTCGCCAACTGTCATGGCGCGAGCACCCTGAAATAAGCACCCGAAAATAGACAGGACACATTACAAATCTGACAGCCCAACTTTCGGCTAATGTCAGGTTCCAAGGCGTGATACATTTAAAAATAGTAGAAGCTTAAAGCATCCGTCTCCTCGACGATCTGCGGTAGTGACCTATATAGAATGCGACTGCCCATCCGCGTCGCGCGCCCGCGACGCTTCCAGCTCAATCCGCGCTGCTTCACCGAAAGCGTGAACTGAATGTCACCTTCCTCTTCCGACAAGATCGCGCTCTTCATCGATGGAGCCAATCTCTACGCGACGGCGAAAACTCTGGGCTTCGACATCGATTACAAGCGCCTGCTGAAGGAGTTTCAGAGTCGCGGGACGCTGCTGAGGGCGTTCTACTACACCGCCATCATCGAGGATCAGGAGTACTCCTCGATCCGCCCGCTGATCGACTGGCTCGACTACAACGGCTACACCGTCGTCACCAAGGCGACCAAGGAGTTCATCGACGCCTCCGGCCGCCGCAAGGTCAAGGGCAACATGGACATCGAGCTCGCCGTGAACGCGATGGAGCTCGCCGAGCACATCGACCAGATGGTGCTGTTCTCGGGTGACGGCGACTTCCGCTCCCTGGTCGAGGCCGTTCAGCGCCGTGGCGTGCGGGTCACCGTGATTTCCACGATCGCGAGCCAGCCGCCGATGATCGCCGACGAGCTGCGCCGCCAGGCCGACGTCTTCACCGACCTCGTCGAGCTGCAGTCCAAGCTCGGTCGCGACCCGTCCGAGCGCCCCGCCCCGCGCGATCGTGATGCGCGTGGACACATGCCCAAATTCTTGCAGGAACCGAAGGGAAACGACCCACACGAGTAGACCCTGAAGGCGGCGCCCACATTCCGCAAGCGCGGCTCGCAGTGGGCATGTTTGTCGCTTGAGATATCTTGGCGTCGGCTCCTTGTCGCTTGCATGAAAAGGGCGGCATCCGGCATTGTGTTTTTTGCTGGCGAAGCGAACCTGCTGTGGCTCTGAAGAACCCCGACGCTATCGCCGTCATCGTGACCGCCCTCCGGCTTTCTCACGGCGACGAAGCTGCACGAGCCATGCTGGTCGGCGGCATGAGCTTGGCCGTGCTGATAGAGACGATGTTCTCCGCACCGATCGGGCGACGCGATGCCGTTCACAACATCACACGCGCGTTGGACGACTTCGCCATTTCGCCGGAACTCGGTCCGGTCTGGCACCTTCGCTACGTTTACGAAAGTCATGGCTCGTTTCGCGTCGTCGATATGGAGATTGCGACGCCAACCGGTACGCTGTCCAGTAAAGACGTCCGGCTTCGCCTGCTTGTCTAGCTACCTCGCCACCTCTGCAAGTTGCGGTGCTGTCGACGATTAGCGAGCGCGCGGTGCCTTCCTTGACGGCCTTGTAGGTCTATATCTTTCCGGCCGGTAGTTCCTTGATGTGCGAATAGCCGGCGGCGCGAAGCTTAGCGATGATCTCCTCAGACGTCAGGCTGAGCGCGGACGAGGATTCCCAAACCAGTGCGAGGGCACCATGATGAAAGATCGCAGCACTTGCCCTCGCTTGCGCACTCGCCGCCCACCGGGTTGGCCCGTTAGCCTAATTGGCCTCAGACCCCGAAAGCGCCTCCAGCCCAGTGTCTATCGCCGCGATGTCCCGCTCTATCTGGGCAATCGCTAACCTGCAACCAAAGCCCTCCCAGGCTTTCAGGTCGACCGCCAGGCGCTGGCGGTGCATCCTTAGATCCTCAAGCGACTGGCGGTCTTTCAGTCTCACGTAACTCCCACAACCTAAAGGACCTCCATTTCACCTCTAATTTTAGATTTAATTCTATTTAAAGAACTTTTAATGTAACAATCCGATTTAATATGATATTTATTTAGGCCACGCCGGGTTGGATGGGCTACCGAGATTCTAACGAACTCATTTTGAGGCAGTAGGTGCGACGACAACCGACGTGCGCTCTGCGGGCGAACCCTTTTCTCGGAGAAAAACTATGGAGCAGAACAGTTCTCATTCGACACGCATCCCAAAGTCCGGCTCAATCAGCTTCGGCCGTTCAAAAGCAAATTGCTTGATCCGCAGCATCTCTGTATACGGTGCCGCGCTTGATATTGCAGGAAATGAAAAGATTCCCGACGAATTCGCGCTGACTGTCATTCCGGACGGTGACCCACGTCGCTGTTCAGTCGTCTGGCGTAAAGAAAAACGTATCGCCGTCGCGTTCTATTGATACCCGCCAACTCATGCGGATGCAGGATTTCAGCAGCGGCGAGCCGCCGCAATTTGCGAGGCCGAACGCTCGTTAGCCAACGCGTATTTTGCCAAGGGCAAGGCGCCGCCAGCCTGCGTAATGCGCGATTAGCACTCGCGGCCCGACGCGTCCTTGTCCGGTAAGACGCGCCGGGCCTAACCATTCCCTGCTTTCCCCGTAAGGTTTGGCTGAGCCAGCATAGAGCGATTCTACAAACGACTTATACGTGTCTGTGCAATCCCCAGAACGCGATCAGCAGGAGGGCCACGGCCCCGACCCCCAGCAACATGAGAACAGTTTCCAGCATGACGAATCAAGCTCCGGCTCGTGTGCAGGATACACGGGACGAAATTCGCCTGATAGCCGCTCTGATGGTGGAGACGGGCCGCTGAGCATCTAGAATTTCTCTGACGATCTTTAGCTCTTCATCCGTCGGCAAAAAAGAATCCGCCGGCAGAAAGGCGCAACTGAGGGCACCTTCCTTATCTCTCTTAATGCCTAGCTGCGAGGAGTCTTGTCTTCTCGGTTGAGCAGGCCAAGCCGTCGCTCCAGCTCTTGCTTTTGGCCACGAGCCTCACGGCAAGAATGTCATTTACAACCGCGTGGAGTTGCCACAGCTCTTCAACCGACATGCTCTCAAACGGCTTCCGTTCCATGAATCCCCCGACTCACGTGTTTCCCATAGCCTGGGCTTACAAGCGGGAGCCGGCAACTCGTTGTCGGTTGAGCGCGGAAGGTTATCTACCGTGATGACGTGTGTGCGATTTTTCGGAAGCTCGCCGGCTCGACCTTAACCGGTAGCGTCGCAACTCAGCTTGCATTAATCGGTGTCGCAACACGCCCAATTCTGCAATCTGATGTTCTAGAAAGGCGACACGTTGATGCAAGGCGATAGCGGCATAGGGGATACGATCAGAAATAACAATATTCCACCTCCGCCCGAAACTTCTAATTGATTGCCCAGCGCGATGCTCGATTGTCAAGAACTGCGCCCGACAGGCAGACGCGCGCGCTGTTCGAACGGCTCATGTTGAGTCCTGATCAGGTCGCATTATACAAGGAGATCAGCCTTATGACATGTACGCGCTGTGTAACACCCACTGGGTTTGCGAGAACCATCCCGATCGCCCTTGGGAGGGGCCAAAAGCCTGTGGCTGCGGCGGCGCCGGGGAGCCCTGCCCCGACTGCAACAAAGCCGCGCCCGACGAGATGCCGGTGCTGCCGAAGGGCTTTGACAACAGCCTCACCAGCATCGAGGTCATGCGCTCGCTGGTGAGGAACTCGGCAGGAAAGCCGCGCCGGAAGCCGCAGAAATAGGCCGGCAGACTCCAAAAAGCCGTCCCGCAACCTATCTGTTGGCCATGTTGAAAGCGTTCGAGTTCTGCCTGCCCACGGCGGCAAAGGCCGTGCCTGCTGATCCCGACTGGATTCACGAAGTCAAATATGACGGCTACCGCCTGCGCGTCGAGCGCCAGGGCAAAAGCGTGCGGCTGATCACCAGGAACGGCCATGACTGGACGAAGCGTTTCCCCTGGATCGTCCAGGCGGCGCCGAAGAACCGCGAGCAGCAATTCGTCATCGAGGTGAGGCTGTGGTTGCTCGGCGTCGACGGCGTCTCGGACTTCACGCGCTGCATTCGCGCAAGCACGACGACGAGGTGTAGCTCTAAGTGCGCGGGTTGCGAACTGCGCACTATGTTGTGAGACCGCGCCTTCAACATTGAAGGAGCGCCGCTTGCCGAAGAAGAAACAAGTAGTTCGTCGCGAGTGGACCACGTCCGACGTCAAGGAACTCAAGGCGCACTCAAAGGCACGAACGCCTGTCATGAAAATAACCAAGATGACCAAGCGAACCGAGGGCTCGCTACGTCAGAAGGCGCTCTACTTGGGAATTGGTCTGGGCCATCAGCGGTGATTGAAAGCTCGCTGGCTCACACAGAACCGACCTGCCGAGTTTCGATACTGGTTTGACATCAATCTGACACGCTCGGGTGCAGATTATTCGTCTTGCGATGCGCCGCTGAATCTCGCGGCCTCGTGCTAGAGGTTGAGGGCTCGCTACCGCCAGCCCCGGCGGGCCCTCCCTCAGTCAGCAAGACTGACGTTTAAGTTTTCCATAAGTGTGACATCGACGACATTGCGCCCCCGCACTGTCGCTCCAGGCTTGTCTTGCCGGGGCTGGAATCAATATTTCACGTCTTCATTTTACCCGGCTGGCCGCAGTGGTCCGCCGCTGCGGCCTTTTGTGTGGCGCCTATCTTCACGGCGCGTTTGGAGGGCTCACCCGACGCGCAGATTTTCCGCCGAGTCTTTTCCGCGATTGTTCACGACGTCAAAACTGACCTTGGCTACCTCATTGAGGCTGCTTAAGTCGGCTTTCTCAACCGCCGAAATATGGACGAAGACGTCCTTGCCGCCGTTGTCAGGTTGAATGAACCCGTAACCCTTCGTCGGATTAAACCACTTCACTGTCCCCATAGCCACGTAACGTCTCCCTTTCCCAAAGCTAAAAACAATACTGGAACTCAGACAAAAGCAAGGCTGGTGCTAGCGGCTTTGAGGCCACGGGCTCCACAATCGCTGCTCGCGGTCACAGCCGACGAGGATTGCCTGGCTTTCGTCGATGGCGTTCTCGGAGTGGTCAACACATGGTCGAAACCGCTACTCGGTGTCATTGAGCAACGAACAGGGGCGACCGCCGGGCGGGGGCTAAAGCATGTAAGTAAGTGTAAGCCAACCCGATACTGCGAAACACACTACAAGTCCGACATAGGGAAGAGCCACGCTCATTGGAATCTCCCAAGAAAAGAATTACGTAGAAATGGCCGTCTCTCCGACGCCCGCATCTACGACGAGCCTAAAGGCTCGCCTTGTCGCAAGGGGGGCTTTCTTAGCGACCGCCCGCTTTTGGAGTTGGATCTCTGCTAGCGCAACGCGCCTGCGCAACCGTTGGACCTCCAGCATCAAGTCGTTTAGCTTTTGGAGCTCCTCAGAAAAATGGCGGCGACGTGGGCTACAAAAAGCATCCATTGGCCCCTCACAAATCAGTCAGATCCTGCAAAAAAGATAGATTAATAGAATACTAATATACGTATTTCCGCTTTTCGAAAATAGTTTTTTTGGCCGAGGTTCCCTCAAAGGAACTGACGGGCGCTTGCGAAATCGACTTGGTTAATTCAGACTATTTAAATCGGTATTATTAGAAGCCGGGACGTAGGGCTGTGGCGCGCTATTTGGCTGCGGCTGCCATCACTTTTGATCTGCCGGAAGGCATTAGCTCAGGACTGATTTCCATCCGCTCATTAGCCGCGCGCGGTGCTCGGCGACTTCGGGTGCCCCCGTGAAGTGATTGAGAGTTTGAGGCTCGGATGATTTTGGATCTTCTTGTCGTCGTGCTTGCCGTATCCGCCGTCTCGTTGTTAGTCGCAAACCATGTTGTTCGGCGACGAGACGTTCTGTGGCAGGTGCGAAAGAATAATCGAGAAGGTCGTCAGGCTCTTCATTCAGAGCCTTTCATGTATAGGCGCCGCTTCCCAATCTCCTTCAGAAGCCGCGCCCGCAGTTCGAGCGCGACGTCGGGCGACTCAACCTCGCAGACGATCAACGACCTTGGCTCGCGATCCAGCGGAGATGCGCGGAACTTTGATCGCCCGAGAGCGGCGGCGATTGCGATCCTTAGGTCCTTGAACTCGTATAGGTCGTGAGGGCCGCAACAAAATTTTGATGTCTTGTCGGAATACGGCAACCCCCTCAGGCCTCACCTGCGTAGGACGACTCCGCTTCACGGCACCAAGCCGGTAAGAAACGACGCGCGCGGGATCGAATGCGCTGAGTTTTACACGTCACCTCGGGATCAGCATCCCTGGATATCAAGACCGTCGGGCTCGCGTCGACAAAGACGTTGCGATCAGTTCAGAAACTTCACAGCGAGACGGCGCTCATCACGCCATACAACGGAGCAATCGACATTCAAGCCAGCACATGGAACGCGAAGCCCAAATGCCGCGGGGACGATGGGCGCGCTATCGACTTGGACGATCGCAGAGGAATCCGTGAGGTGCCGGACCTTGCACCGCACAGGACTGCCCTCGACCAATATCTGCGCAGTATAGACGTTACGTCGCCGCCCATTCGCCACGTCCCCCAGTCTCCCCCGCTCTAGCGCGAGAGATATTGATCGGCGATTCCAGTCTCAAATGAGGCTGGATCATGGTTTCATTGGCCACGAGCTCTATCTCCATCGCAGCGAGAGCCTCCACGGCCACGTGCCGCCGTGCCAGCGCCATCTCGCTCTCGTCTAAGGCCGACAACTCTTTACCCTCGGATCGAAGGCCTAATTGGCGACCCATTTGCTCGAGACCCCAACCGCCCATGGCGACTTTCAGTTCTTATGGCGTTGGCGTCACGCGCGATCTCCATTGTGCTTCGAAACTTCCACGCCCTGTTCTCCAAGCAGTCTCGCTTCGCTATTTTTTCGGCGCGGAGCCGTCCTTTAGGGAAGCATTGTAGTCGGCCTGCGAACTGTTGATGTTTGGTTGATCGTTCGGTGTACTGCTTCCGGTTGTCGTTCCTGCCGTGCTGGTTGTTTCCCCGGGCGCATGGGAAGCGGCGCCGGGCTTGTCCTGATTGGCGACATAGCCAGATTCACCGGAGTTGCGGGTTTTTATGCCTTTGTCGGCTTCAGTTTGCACGTTTTGGTTCACACCAGCCTGAGACGTCGCGCCGGTTTGCTGCGCGGCAGCGGGTATCGAAATGAGTGGCAGCGTGGCAACAAGTGCCAAGGAAAGCTTTCGCATGGCTGTTCTCCAACCTAAACCCTGCCCTTGCATCAACGTGCGCATCTCCGAACATTTCCGCGAAGTGCTGAAAACTTGTGACTGCGACGTTGGCACGTTTCAAACAGGGGACGACATGCCGCATTAGCGTACGCTGCTCATGGGCGCTGTGACCGCCCTCATTTTTTCACCATGTCTCCGCGGGCTCCAGGTAGGCAGTCAGTAGGCTCTGCTTAGCGCCATTGCACGGGTCACCGGCACCACACTGGCAGCCGAGCTCTGCGCTCCATGCCCGGTCCGCAGACAAAGCCTAAGCCAAAGCAGATGGGACAGTTGGGATTGGTCATGGCATGAAAAGCGCGCGGGCCCTGCTCCATAGATCGCAAGCATACCGCGCGCCTCGGTTACACCGCCAATTGTTTGCGAACGGCGGCGGCCGAATTGCCTACTTTGTCGATGGCCTTCTGCAGCTCGTCCTTCGAGACACCAAGCGCCTTGGTCCAATACTTGACCTCGAAGTCTTCATGCATGTTGATTTTGCTACGGTCGCGCTGGTCCCGTTTGGTGAGACTGTCGCTCATCTTCCTCCTCCATCGCCTGTACAAGGCGCTCATCGTCGAGAACGGCCAGCAGGTCATTGATCGTGTTTTCGGCGTCCCTCGGCCCAGGCTCGACATAGCGAGCCAGGATGGCCTGGGCTTCTTTTACCGCTCGGGTTACGCGATCCGGCATGCCGGTACTGCACTCACTGGCGAGGAAAACGCCCGTAAGACGGCTGTGTTCCCAAAAGGAAGGCCTCCCGGACGACGGAGGCCTAGTCTGGGGAGGTTGCAGCATATGCTTGGAAAACTTGACCTGCTGCGCCCCGTTCCTACCGCTGCGCATGAAGCTGGCGCCTCCGCGCTGATCGCTTAATCTGCGTTATGGGTGCGCTCGAGCAGGAGCCCTGCTCGCGTCCCCGTAGTGGGCTCGTCCTGCCTTTGGTGAGCAATGGTGAGAGGCTTCAATAGAACCCGTCTGCTTGGATCCTTGGCGCATCAACGCCACCGCGTCTTCATCGCCCAGGCGGAGGCATCAGTAGCCCGCATGCGATGGCGTCGAATGTACGTGAGCTATTTTTTGGATAACCCTTTGAACGAACTGGCCCGCAGCAGGCCTTCCGAGGTGATGTCGCGGTATTCGATGTCGGCGTAGAATTTCGGCTCGACCCAGGTGGCTTTCGGTTTCTTGATGGGCTTGGTGAGCTTTTGCTTCGGGCTGGCGACAGTATCAAGCGCCTTGCGGATTTCCGCCGACTTCGTCCGGCTCCAGCCCGTCCCGACCTTCCCCATGTACCGCAGCTCTTTCCCTTCCTGCTTACCGAGGTAGAGCGCGGCGACGCCGGAGGGGTCCTTGACGAAGCCAACGACGGAGAATTTCTCGCGCTGGACGGTCTTGATCTTCTGCCAGGCCTCAACCCGCTCCGAGCGGTACGGCGCATCAACCCGCTTGGAGATGATGCCCTCGTAGTTCAGCTTGCTGGCCGCCTCGAACAGCGCCTGCCCATCACCTTCATGGTGCTCACTGTAGAAGATCGGTGCTTCCAGCCCGTTCTCGTCTATCAGCTGCTTCAGCAGCTCCTTGCGGGCAAGCTGAGCCATTCTGCGAAGGTCCTTACCGTCCAGCCATAGAAGATCGAAGGCGAAGTAAACCAGCCGGTCCTGGTCGCCCCTGCCGAGGTCCGCCTGAAGTTCTGAGAAGTTGGTCCGCCCTTCGTGGATGACCACCACCTCGCCGTCCACGATGGCCTGACCCGGAATGTCGAAGGCACCAGCAATAACCGAGAACCGATTGACCCAGTTGTGCCCGTTCCTGGAGAAAGCCTTCCGGTCGTCGCGGTCGATGTGAAGCTGGATGCGATAGCCGTCGTATTTGACTTCGTGAATCCAGTGAGCCCCCGAAGGCGCTTTCATCTTCAGGGTCGCAAGCTGGGGGCTGATAAAGCCCGGCATGGAAGCTCGCGGCTTCTTGGCCGGAGCCTTGGTACGCTTTGCCACTGACGCAACTCACAAAAAGCCCGCCGCCGGTGTTGGGAGCCGACGGCGGGGCAGTCTACCTACCTTATTCACGACTCTCCAACCGGGGAGCCGAAGCGGCGTTCCCGGGCGTTCTCTCATACAACCGCAATCGCGATTCCAGGTTGTATTTTCAACGTCAACGAGAACGGCCGCCGAACGGCTAGAGAACGCGACGTGATAGAGCGTTCTTCAGGAGGAACACCTAAGGCTCGATCGGTAATTTCAATATCACTTCCTCGATCATATCCTCGACAAACCCAGTTGCCCGGGAGGCATGGACTACCACCGCTGAGGTGTGGGCTGCGGTGTTCCGAACCGCGTGGATTCTGCTCCCGTCCACCTCGTTGCGCGCCTTACTCTGTAAGGATCCCGTGCACAACTCGCCACCCGGATGGCCGAACCGAACGCGCTCGGTAGAGCGGGGTGGCATGGCCGCAAACAAGGTAACGGCGGCACGCTTGGGGCTGGGAAGGCATTCAACAGTCCGCGACTATCCCGAGCCGCCGGAGCAACACCGGCGGCTTTCTCTTCGGCCGATCGAGGAGATGGGGCCGAGCTCGAAAACGCATCATAGCTCAAGACGCATTTCGAGCCTGCTCGCGAGCCGCACGGCGGCGCTGACGGCGCTCGCTCCTGCGCTTGCCCCGATCGGCCGAGAGCCGCAGAGGCGGCACCTGCACAACGGCGTTCTCGGCAGGAGCGGTGTTGAGTGGTTCGTCGGTGACGCGGCGCGCCTCCATGAGCTCCAACACGGCCCGCCCCTCGCTGGTGATCTTCCAACCGCCACTTTCGCGCACAACGAGACCTTGCGAGAAGATGTCCAAGCCAGGCACGCGCGCGGCTAGCCGCTTGGTCCGGTCGGCCCAATCCGGGCCGCTGGTTGCCAGGATCGCCATATCGCGCTTGAGATCGTCCATTACGGCAAAGCCGTCCGGGTAGCTCACCAGGATCTTCAGGACAGTGATCTGAAAATTCACGCGGCCCCCCGCCTGGCACCGCGCCGCGTGGTAGACGCTTGCGGCAGGCGGTCACGTCCGGCCTGCCCCAGCGCCTCCGCGCGTATCTCGCATCCGTGGCCTCTATTGAGATCGTCAGGTACGCATGTGGGCGCGCGGCGATCTCGCGTCGCGGAACGCTTTCAGAGGCTTGGTCCAGGACGACGCGCTGCAGCGCGGTGTTGGCTGTAAACACGAGACGCCCCGCGGGCGGGAATTTCGAACATGGGGTTCAGGAAGGTTAAACCTTCCTGCGCGAGCGCGCCAGCGTTCCTGGCGAGGCTTCCAGGGCCGTCATCTACACATCAGCCGCGCGCAGCTGCACCAGGAGGATCTTGAGGTCAGGCATGGTGTTTGCCAACCAGCACGGCGGACGCCAAGGGTCGGTGAAGTCGTCGGCCTGAATGGGGCCGTTATCGTTTGCGGGCGTCATTGTGTCCGTACGTGTTCCTGTTGGCCGTCTGCGCGGCCTGGAAAATAATCTGAAAACTTGCGGCCTAAACTCTGTGACTGTGCGGCCGGCGCGCGGGGCGAAACTTCTGAGAGCCTGAATCACCCCTCCCCCTTCGGCGCCAAGCTCGTCCACGCAACATCCTTCGCGACCAGATCATCGATCATCGCATCGTATCGTCACGCGCAGTCTGAATGTCTCCACAGCAGCAACCATCGCCTTGACGCGTTTCGCATCCTCGGGCGGCACGGCCGCACACACCGCCACTGATGCCGCGCCCCTAGCATCCTCCAGACGACGCCGAACAAATTCTAATGCGGTCTCGACGTCGGCCAGTTTTGCGCGGGGCCGCCGCTTGCTTGCTCAGCATCGGCGCGCTGTCGGCCTCGTCACCGTGCAACTCCGCCACTCGAACCGGTACCATTCGCCCAGCGCTCCCCGCCCACCGAGCTGTTTCTGAATATCAGGGCGTTCGCGTTCGGACGCGCGTCTACAAAACACTGGCGGTCAGTTCAGAAACTTCACAGCGAGACGGCGCTCATCACGCCATACAACCGAGCAATCAATATTCAAGCCAGCACTTGGAACGCGCAGGCCGAAAGCCGCGGGCACGAAAGGCGCGCTATCGATTTGAACGATTGCAGAGGAATCCGTGAGATGGCGGACCTTGCACCGCACAGAACTGCCGTCGACCAATATCTGCGCAGCATAGACGTTACGTCGCCGCTGGTTCGCCACGTCTCGCAGTCTCCCCCGCTCTAGCGCGCGGGAGATGCTGATCGGCGATTCCAGTCTCAAATGAGGCGCGACCATGGTTTCATTGCTAGGCCGCGAGCTTTTTCTCCATCGCAGCCAGCGCCTCCAAGCTAGATCCTGCGCTGCCACGGCTTTGCGCTCGCCGACCTTGGTATTTCCCCAGCTATTAGCGGCGGCTATCTCGCGGGCTGTCCGGCCATCTAGACTAGCCTCCAAAACCGCCGCATGGACCGCCAGTGCGGCAGCGAGTTGCGGTGCATCTAAGCCGGCGATAAAGGCATCCTCTGGCCCACCCGCCGGCCCCACGAAGCTGCCCGGCGTCGCGGTGACGCTGCCGTGCTGGCGATATCCTAGAAACTCGGCGCCCGGGGCGATGGCAGTCGTGTACCTTGGAATACGACAGGCCGGCGGCAACCCCGCATTGGCCCAAGCTTCCCCAAACGCGTGCCCGCCGCCGACGCCAAGGCGGTCAATCTCCCGGCGCCTATTATCGTTGCATGCGGATAATGTCTGCGCCCAGCGGGCTGCGCGATTGCGCCGATAGTCTTGGCCTTCCGAGCCGCGCTCGACCTCGGGAAACGCGCCCGTGGCCGGAAGGGAAAGGTGTCTGTCGTTATCTGCCTGCCGCTCTTCATCTGTCTTTCGGCGCTTGCCTTTGGGCTGCCTAAACAACTCCGCAGTGTCATGCCAGCGCCCGTCAGATCCGAGCCAGGCGGTGATCTGCCCACGGCTGTCAATGCGCAGGCGCCCGCATCGGCGCATCAAGCTCCGCCGCAATGATAGGACCATATCCGTCGCGCGCGCGAATAGCGTCCTTCGCGGCGAGCCGAACCATTTCGTCAGGCGACGGTCGGATTTCCACGATCCGGTCAACCTGGGTGCCACCAACTTCGTTATCATTCGCGGGCATCCAGGCCGAAGGCGCGTTTGGCGCAGCGTAATCTTGCAGGAGTCGCAAATCAGAGCGCCTGCCGGCGCGAGCGAGGCGGGACTCGAGTGGGGTATGTTTTTTCATGGAAACCTCGTGACGATGGTGCTGCTGACCTTGCCGTTATCGGCTCTACTGATTAGTGCGGCTTCTGCGGCCAAGTGCTGGAATGTCCGTACAGCTGGCGGGTTTTGATAAATAATCAAACGCGGAATAAAATTTACGCGTGGCTGGACGGCTGGTTTGCAGGAAGCAGATCGGCTTGGACTTTGAGCCGGCCCCTACCCGACCATGTTTCCCCTCCGGTTTTGCACGCGCGGAAGGGAGGCTGGGGGCGTCGGTCCCTGTTTGAATGACTGGAGAGCGTGTTGGCACCCCTCCGCCTACCCTTGCAACCACGGCACCAGGTCGCCCCGTCCAGCTTCAAGCAGCATCTCAACGGGCACCCATTGCCAACACCACTCACCAGTGGATGGGTCGCAACCATAGACGTGCAGCGCCTCGCCATCGCAGTCGTCGACCTCTTCAATCGTGTCTAGATCAAGCATTGCAAACCTTCCTTCGAGACCGATTTGCAGATTTGCAACCCATACGGATTTTCGAAGTGATCCGAAGAAAACCGGAGTGATTGCAAATCCTGCAAATCTGCAAGTGAATTGATAATAATCAGATGTATCACATACTTACACCTACCGCTCCAGTTGCAGTTTTCTTGCCCGGTACACGCAGCGAGTTCTGGCGTGCGAAAATAGAGGCGAACCGTAAGCGCGACAGCAAGACGTACGATGCCCTTCGCGGCGGTCGCTGGCGGGTGCTGACAGTCTGGGAATGCAGTGTCAAAGGACCAGCCCGTATGCCTTTGCAGGATGTCCTTTGCGCCTGCGCCGACTTTGTTCAAGGGAATTTGCCATCTGCCGTGTTGGCAGGATCTTGGCCGCAGAAACGTTCTATGAAGAAGCGCTCTATCGGTCCGAAGCGGTCCTCACGCGTTGAATGGCCGGGGCCGTGATGATGACACCTAAGCCGCTCGTACGCTCATACGGGCCTTCTACGCACGGCGGACGGGGATGAAGCTACGCTTTCCAAAACGGACGAACACCCATGTAACCGAAGCCGGCTCTTGGCGGCTGCTCCAAAGCCTTGCACCCCAGGAATGGATCGTTCGTGAGGTATCTGAGCGGGACTACGGTATTGATGCTTACATCGAGCTCGTGGAAATCACCGGTCATTTGCTGTCCGGCCAACTCAAAGGCGTCCGAAGTATCGAGTGGCAACCGTCTGAGGACGGTGGTCGTATTGCCAGATCCCCCTCGGTAAAGACGTCAACCGCCGCCTACTGGCTCGGCCTTCCCATACCCATGTTTCTGTTCGTCGCCGATCTCTCTGCCCAAAACATCTTCTTCGTCCCTGTCAAGGAGGCGCTCCGGCGGGACTACGACAAACTTGCCAGTCAAGAGACCATCAGCTTCGCGCTAGTGGACGCGCTCTCGCTGACATCCGAGAACGGTTTAGAAATGCTGCGCCGGCTTTATACGCGAGAACGCCTACACGACCACTTCTCGTTTCACATCACAAGCCTGATCAGTCACGTCGACGCCTTCGGCGAGTTCATAAGGATGAACCAAAACCGCGACGTGTTCATGGAGTGCAGACCGAACAGCACCTCCAGTTCCGGGCGCTGTACGAGTCCTGCCGGATGGCGTCGCTCTATCTTGAAGACAAATGGACAGTCGAGTCCCTGGCTGAGCTATACCGGAAGGACCGGACAGAATGGAAGGACGACACGGTTTACCTGCATGAGAGGACGCTCGACCATGCTCTTCAAAAAATCGATAAGTTCTTCCCATCCTTGGTCCGCAAGGCACTCGCCCTCGTAGGCGAGGTGCAAGCGAGTTACTCGTTTGACAAGGATCCCATCCTTTTCAGTCTTTGTAGCAGCGGTGAGCTGGAATGGTCGCTCAAGCGATTCGAGGAGGAATCCGGAAGATAGGCCAGTTGTGCATTTCGGATTGCGGGGCCTTCCAGCACCGAGATGGACAGCCCGAGCGCCATGTTGGTCAAGCTTCGGCAAACTTGGGCCCATGTGACAAAAGCAGCCAACGAACCGTTCGGGATGAGCCGGTAGGGAAATACAAGGAACTTGACTTCAGCCGCTGCGCTTCTGCCGAGACGTCTGCGGCTCCAGCAACTCCAAATGACTGACTCCCAGTGCCTTTGCAATTTCGTACAAGGTCACAACAGTCGGATTACGGCGCCCAGACTCGAGCCCACTTAGATACTGCTGGCTAAAACCGGACATATCGCTGAACTGCTCTTGAGTCAGCTTCTTCTCAAGTCGGATTCTTTTGACATTTTGGCCGACCAGCCTGCGCATATCCATGCGCGGAAACAAATTCGATTACACAATGCAAGTTTATCAACTATAGTATGTAAGATCGGTCGCTACGATTACAGCTTATGACTAGCCAACCCCACTTTGGTTTATCCGACCAGGAACAACGACGAGATGGCCAACACCTTCGAAGCATTCTTCGCAGTTGAAGCCAGCGGCCCCTTGGGCCCGATATCGTACCGGGCTGGCTATCGCTGCGGTGAGACCGGAGACGTGGTTTGTGCGCTAGAGCTGCCGGCCTCGATCGTTGAGACAACAATATTAAGATATGCAGAGTTCATAGCAACGGTCGCTCCGGATGGGCACATTCGTTGCAGCTCGCCCAAAATTACTTGCGAGGACATGGAAAAAGGCTTGCCATGCGTCACCGAACCGATTGACCAGCTCATCGGTCGGATCGTTTCGGTCGATAGCCTACACTGTGAAGAAGTCACGTCAGCCGATTTGAGTTCTCTTCTGCAACGTCTCTGCCGTTCAGTAGCTCTCGTGCAAGAAGCCTTGCGGCATCTGTCCGATCAGCACACAAAGATCCGATGTAAGACTCCCTCGCCTATCGACTTGCCGAGCCCGCATGGCAACTTTTAGAGCGATCCTGTCGCTACCATGCCTTGGCCCGCGTCGCAGACGAGGATTGTCTCAACGCCACCAAGCCCGCCTGAAGTAGCCTAGCAATGTACGTCTCAAGGGCATAGTACAAGTCGGCTCGCTCAAGTCCCGCTGCTTTGATCATAGCCGCCTCTACGACTCACGAATCGATACGATGTGCCTGGATCACTCCCCGCGAGAGCCTCGACTTGAGGCGGGAAGTTCAATCCGGAGGTGCGCACATAGGCGCTGATCGTCAGTACGCCGTTGCCTCGCTGCTCTTCAATTGCGTAAGGAGTCCCTCCTTGCGACACCTGCGGGATCCCCACAGCGTAAATAGGCTTGCGCGTGACATAGTGAACGTGATCGATCGCGCAAGCTCAGTTTGAAAAAAGTGGGAGGCGCAGCGGGAGAAAATTGCGAACGCTGCCGCCTCCTGTGGATACCGATAGAAGACCTTCAAACCTTTCTAAATAGCTTGCCTGGCCCCTCTTTGACGAGACCGGCGAGACCTTGTTTCCCGAACTGATGGCAGAACTGGACGACATCAAGCAAGGCATCGTCTCCGGGCTGGCTTTGCGGCGTGATCATAAGCACCGGAGATCACCTATTCCGCTGCCATGGATTACGGAGCGACAGGATCTTCGATATCTGCGGGAGGTCGTGAAAAAGATCATTCGGGCGGCCAGTCTACGGGAAGAGCTGTCATTCACTTCGTTCCGCCACGGCGGCTTTACCGAGGGGGCTGACAGCGATCTGACGGACGCTGAGCTGAGAGCGGCCGGGCCCACCGGTCATCGCGGCAATTGCCGACCTATGCAAAGCGCACACGGAAACAGCTAATTTCAGGCACCAAGAAGCGGCGAGAGGAAAGAACAAAAACAGCCGGTTTGTCGGAATAGCCATCGGCCGTCTGTCGGAATGACGTCCGCGAGAAACCCCTAAGCTATTGAAAAGTTTGGTGGGCGCACCAGGGCTCGAACCTGGGACCCGCTGATTAAGACTCAGCTGCTCTGAGAAACTTCGCTGGTGGATTCACCCACTGTGAAAATCGGAGCGCCAGGCGCGCGAGCTTCTGCAGACGTCAAATTGCCTCAGGCGTGATCGCCCACGCTTGCCGTCAATGTATTTTTTCTTGATCTTCCGGTGCACACGTCGCGCACACGCCGCCTTCTAACCAACTGAAAATACTGAACTCTCGTTCCAATCCATCATGGGCGCCACAGAAAAGCGATAGCCTTGATATTCCAAGTAGTTATCCCATCCTTACAATAGACTAGAGCAGGAACAAGTGCACACGTGTGCACCCCAAATTGCACACGTTTGTACCGCGTTTGATCTCCCGGTGCACACGTAGCGCACACGAAATCGGAGTGGAGTGCACACGCAATGCCGACCTTTACGAAGCGCAAGTTGGGCAGCTGGCGCGTTCAAGTCAGGAGGAAGAACGAGTACGTCGCAAACACCTTCGTCCGGCGGCGTGATGCGGAAGAGTGGGCACTGGATGTTCGAGCGTTCAATCGACCGCGGCACCCCAATTCGACGCTCCCGGCCTTTTGAGCAGCCTCGAATATTTTCCGATTTGATCGCGCTGCACCTCGACGATCTTGCGCAGGCCATGCGCCAAGCCGAGATCTGCCGGATCGAATGGTCCGATGTCGGTATGACAAAGCGAACTGTCACCATTCGCGACCGCAAAAATCCGAGGTGCAAGGACGGAAACCATCAAATCGTCCCTCTCCTAAATTCGACAGACTATGCTGCGTGGCAGATCATGCTGGAGCAACGCATTCTGACGCGCGGTCTCGGGCGCGTATTTCCTTACCACTCGAAGTCCGTCGGGGCCGCTTTCCGCAGGTCTTGCAACGCGATCGATATCGATGATCTTTGCTTTCACGATTTGCGTCACGAAGGGACAAGCAGACTCTTCGAAGCGGGTTTCTCAATACAGCAGGTCGCTATGGTGACGGGCCATAAGGATTGGCGAATGTTGCAACGCTATACAAACCTCAAGCCCGAGGATCTGCACAAGATGCAGAAAGCCGCTCAGCCGTCGCTGGAGCAGTTCCTGGCAACGCTGGCAGCAAGCTAGGGTGACTACCCCCTGCTCGCTCGCGGACCCGACTATCTGTCTTCGCCGCTCCGCCGACGGAAGGGATCGGCGACATCGTCGTGGCCGCTGCGGCTGCTGAAGAACATCAGGGCCATCAGCCCGCAGCCGATAACCAGCGAGAAGAAAGCTCCGAGCCCAAGCGCGATCCAGCCGTGCTTGCCCATTTCGACCCCACTGCTGGCTCCCCAGATCGAGACAGCCCAAACGCCGGTCAGGATCAACATGGCTCCCAGAGCAACCAACAGCGCGATCTGGCCGGCACTGATGTTCTTCATGGCTGTTTCCGCTGTGTGTCTAACGAGGGTCAACGGCGAAGAGCGAGGAGGCGTTCCTGAACAATGCCAAACCCCGAGTGGCTCGTCTGAGTTCGGTGCCGGAACGTGCCGGGCGCTGATTCGCGAAGCTTACGGCGAGTGACTTGCTGCACGGCAGCAACCTCCGTCGCAGGCAATCCGGTCCATCGAATCCAATCAAAAAACACGCCCACATCCGGGCGCGACGCCTCGGGACGGCGCCCCCACCTCGTAGAGGCGGCGATGTTCGATCGGACTAAACGCGAGGGCTTATTCGGACACAGCGAGAACGGTCAGGCCCCTGGTGCGCCTGTGGGGCGTCTCGAAGTCGATCCGCTGCCCCGGCGATAGGCCGATCAAGGCCGCTCCAACAGGCGTCAGGACCGAGATCTGATTGAGCTCGATGTTTGCCTCATGCGGATAGACCAGCACGACCTCTCGGCTCGCACCCGTCTCGTCGTCGCGATAAGTCACTTTCGACCCCATCCTGATCACGCCTCGCAAGTTGTTCTCGTCCGTCACCGTGGCACGTTCCATCTCTCGAGCCAGAAAATGGGCCACTCGCGGAAACAGATCCATGCTCGAATTGGCCAAGGAACTGAGGCGCCGTGATTCGTCCTCAGTGATCTTGATCGGTGGCAACGCCGGCTGTTCTTGCCGGCTCTCAGCTTCGAAATTGCGCATTGGTCGCTCCTATGCTGCAGTTGGTCCGGGGTCGTCGTCGAAAGGGTTGCCTGACCGCCTCGTCCCTCTCCGGAAGAGTGGGACGACCTTTGAATCCGATGGGGTCAGGCTTTGGACCCTGACGACATTCAGGCATCCGGCGACGAAGTACGGCATCTGGTCGCCGACCTGCAGTCCGATCAAAGCTGTACCCAGTGGGGTCAACACCGAAATGCAGGCGGGATCCGACCAGCACTCCTCGGGCCAGACCAGTTGCACGGTGCGACGCGGAACGCCCCAATTCGTGCAATGGGTGACCCATGATCCGATCGTCACGAAAGGACGGACGTTGTCCGCTTCGTCCGGGACGATATCGGCGCGGTTGATTTCGCCCATGAGGAACATCCCGTCCAAATCTCCTTTTTGGACGGCGAGACGGGCGAGCTGTTCGAGCCGCGGATAGTCTGATGAGGTCAGTGCGATTTTTGGAAGAGGCAGCACGGCGCACTCCTTCTGCTTCAAGACGACCTCTCGAGTGGAGGTCACGAAAGCTGGAAAAGAGCCCGGACGGCGCGAACACCGTCCGGCTAGCCGCCTGCTTGGAGGCGGCCGGCGTGAAGAGCAAAACGCGCGGTGCGCGCATCAATGTCGATGACATAAGCCATGATGCTCTAACTATAGTAGTTCATTTCTCTGAAAACATTGCGACGAAACCGCACAGCACCTGTGCACACGAAATATCGAGAGGGGACAAAGGAGCGTCATTGAAGTGAGAGGGGCGGACAATCACGCGGGTCCACCCAGCTGCGCAAGAACGTGTGTCGAAGTTTGCACCGCGTGGGATGGCCAAGCTGGCGTTGCTGCAGGCGATCGCTCTTGTCGCACCGGTAGGCCTGGGCGGCGGTTTGACATGAATGTGAGCCGTACTTCTGCCGAACCATTATTATAGTCGGCATCGATCGCTTGCACCTGGCGATGGAACACTGAACGGGCGCCATGACATGCGTACCGCTCCGAGGTCAGCCCCGCTGAGGACACCGAGCCGGTCGAGATGAGTGGCTGGCGGGTATCGCGCTCTGCGGATTCTACGCGTTGCTCGGCGCTCTCGCGGCCCTCGTTGCCGCCGCGACTGGCACCCTTCCACACTGGATCTGAACAGCTCGATTGCGGAGCCAGTGTCCGCCAGAATGGCGGTTTCCGGGCCAAACCATCACAACGGCGCTAAATCTAGCAGTGGAGATATCGATCCGCCTCGGCTAAGCAATTGAGGATCAGCGAAAGCATCTCTCCACCTCGCAGCCTGGGGCAATGAACGCAAATGTTCCTGCTTGCCGTTCTCGTCCTTCCTTTCGCAGGAAGCTTTATTGCGGCACTCTTGCGGGTCAATGCACGCAACGCTGAGGCATGGCTCGCTGGAGCGGTCGCACTTACAGCTTTTTGCCTCATCGGCGCGGCTTATCCGAACGTGACGAATGGCGGCGTTGTCGGGTGGCGAACGGACTGGGTCGCTGAACTTGGACTCGCATTTGTGCTGAGGCTTGACGGGTTCGCATGGGCCTTCGCCATGCTGATCACCGGCATCGGCTTTCTGGTGGTGCTGTATGCCCGGTACTACATGTCACCCAGTGATCCCGTTCCGCGGTTCTTCTCCCTGCTGCTCGCCTTCATGGGAGCAATGCTGGGAATCGTGCTCTCCGGCAACCTGCTCCAACTGGTTTTTTTCTGGGAGCTGACCAGTCTCTTTTCATTCCTGCTGATCAGTTACTGGCACCACAACGCGGCGGCGAGAGACGGCGCGCGGATGGCGCTGGTGATCACGTCGACGGGTGGGCTTTGCCTCTTCGCCGGCGTGCTGCTGATAGGACACATCGTCGGCAGCTATGACCTGGAGCAGGTGCTGGCTTCCGGAAACGCGATCCGTTCGCACGCGCTTTATGTCCCCGCACTCGTTCTGATCCTTCTCGGCGCTCTCACAAAAAGCGCCCAATTCCCGTTTCATTTCTGGCTGCCGCACGCGATGGCCGCTCCAACTCCCGTTTCCGCTTATCTCCATTCGGCAACAATGGTGAAGGCCGGAGTGTTCCTTCTGGTGCGGCTCTGGCCGGCAATGGGTGGAACGAATGAATGGCTGTGGCTGGTGGGCTCGATCGGCCTGATCACGTTTTTTCTGGGCGCGTTTCTCGCCGTGTTCCAGCAGGATCTGAAAGGGCTACTGGCCTACTCGACGATCAGCCATCTCGGGCTGATCACACTTTTGACCGGACTTGACACCCCATTCGGGCAGATCGCGGCGATTTTCCATATCATGAACCACGCGACCTTTAAGGCATCGCTGTTCATGGCGGCCGGCATCATCGATCACGAAACCGGCACGCGCGACATCCGCCGCCTTAGCGGGCTATGGGCCTTCATGCCGATTACGGCGACGCTGGCCATGGTGGCTGCCGCAGCAATGGCGGGAGTGCCGTTGCTGAACGGTTTTCTGTCGAAGGAAATGTTTTTTGCCGAGACGATCGAGGTCCATGACAATTCCCTCGTCGATCAGGCGCTGCCGTACATCGTCACTCTCGCCAGCACGTTCACGGTTGCCTATTCGCTGCGCTTCATTCGCGACGTGTTCTTCGGCCCGGCTCCAACCGGCTTGCCACGCGTTCCACATGAGCCGCCACTGTTGATGCGACTTCCGGCCGAACTGCTCGTGCTGGCATGCCTCATCGTCGGCGTCGCGCCGGCTCTCACTGTGGCGCCGATCCTCGATACGGCTGCCCGGGCGGTTCTCGGCTCCGCGATGCCGGAGTACAGCCTTCGTCTCTGGCACGGAATTACGCCTGAACTTCTGATGAGCATCGTAGCGATGGCTGGCGGTTTGGGCGTCTACGTCATGCTGCGGTCCTACCTGCTCTCGCATGAGGGACCGCCCTTGCTCGGTCGCATCAATGGCAAGCGGATATTTGACTGGGTGTTGGTGACATTGTCCTGGCGGCTTGCACGATGGCTCGCCACAAATCTCGGCACGAGGCGTCTCCAACCACAATTGAGACTGTTGGCTGGCGTGGCGTTCGTCGCTGCCCTGCTGCCCCTCTACGCCCGCGGCCTCTCGCTGACGGGACCGTCAGAGAGGGAATTCGACCTCGTCTTTGGATTACTCTGGGTGGTCGGCGTTGGTTGCGCGGTGGGAACCGCGGTCCAGGCCAAATTTCATCGGGTGGTGGCGCTGATACTGCTCGGGACCGCGGGTCTCGTCACCTGCGTCAGCTTCGTCTGGTTGTCCGCTCCCGACGTCGCGCTGACGCAGATCGTCGTTGAGACGGTTACGACGGTTCTCCTGTTGCTCGGCTTGCGGTGGCTGCCGAAACGCATTGCGCGACCAGGCCCGGCCGAGGCGCCCGACAGCATTCGGTGGCACCGCGTTCGCGACTTCTCCATCGCGCTCCTCGCCGGGCTCGGTTTGGCCACCCTTGCGCTGGCAGCCATGCAGCTCCCGGACAATCACAGCATTTCGCGATACTTCGTGGAAAACGCATACACGAAGGGTGGCGGAACTAACGTGGTCAACGTCATCCTGGTGGATTTTCGCGGGTTCGATACGCTCGGCGAGATCACGGTGCTTGCGGTCGTCGCGCTGACCGTCTTTGCGCTTTTGCGCCGTTTCCGCCCGGCCCCCGAAAGCATTCCCGTTCCCGAACAGCAGCATGTCCAGGATGCCCACGACGAGGCTCATCCCGATCGACAGAAGGGCGACACTGCCAAAAACACGCTGGCTACTGCGGCATTGATGATGGGCTTGCTGTTTCCCGTGATCGGCGTCGTGGCCATCTTCCTTCTCTTGCGCGGGCACGACCTTCCAGGCGGCGGCTTCGTCGCCGGCATCGCAATGGCAACGGCGTTCATCCTGCAGTATATGGCTCGCGGCACGGTGTGGGTGGAAGCTCGTCTTCACGTCATGCCGGTGCGTTGGATGGGTTTCGGCCTCTTGCTGGCAGGATTTGCGGGAGCTGCAGCCTGCGTTTTCGGACACCCCTTCCTGACCTCGTACTTTGCATATGCCGAACTGCCTCTGCTCGGTCGCGTCCCCACGGCCAGCGCTCTTCTTTTCGATATCGGTGTGTTCTCGCTCGTCGTCGGCGCCACGGTCTTGATGCTCATCGCAATCGCGCATCAATCGCTGCGTCGCTATGGCGTGCCGCTCCAGGCGGGGCAACGCGCGCCCGATGAGCGAGCGAAAGAGGAGTTGGTGTAATGGAGCTTAGCCTGGCCATCGGCATAGGTGCGCTTACGGCGTCCGGAGTGTGGCTGATCCTCAGGCCGCGCACGTTTCAAGTCATCATCGGGCTTTCGTTGCTCTCTTACGCCGTCAATCTCTTCATCGTGGCCATGGGACGGGTGCGGACGGGAGCGCCGGTGCTGATCGCAAAGGAGATCGGGGATCCAACGAAACATGCTGACCCGCTACCACAGGCGCTCGTACTGACTGCAATCGTCATCAGTTTTGCGACGACCGCGTTGTTCCTTGTCGTTCTCCTCGCGTCGCGCGGCCTGGCTCGCACCGATCACGTCGACGGTCAGGAGCCCGAGGCGTGAGCGGAATTGCAAATCTGGTCGTTGCGCCCATCGTCCTGCCCCTGCTTGCCGGCGCAGGCATGCTGCTCTTGAATGGAGAGCGGCACCGCAACATCGTGGCTGCGGTCAACGTGGCCATAACGGTTGCACTCGTTTGTGTCGCGGTGATCTTGCTCGGAATGTCTAATTCGGGTCACCCCGAAATCAGGGAAGTCTATCGCCTGGGCGATTGGCCTGCTCCGTTCGGAATTGTCCTCGTTCTCGATCGGCTCTCCGCGCTCATGCTGCTCCTGACCAGCATCCTGGCGCTGGCGTCAGTTGTGTTCTCTCTTGCCCGTTGGCACCGGACAGGCGCGCATTTCCATCCGCTCTTTCAGTTTCTGTTGATGGGCCTCAATGGTGCCTTCCTGACCGGCGATCTCTTCAACCTGTTTGTCTTCTTCGAGTTGTTGCTGGCCGCTTCGTACGGACTTCTGCTGCATGGTTCCGGTCTCGCACGGGTGAAGGCTGGGTTGCACTACATCGTCATGAATCTGGTCGCGTCTCTATTGTTCCTGATCGGGGTCAGCCTGATCTATGGCGTCACCGGGACGCTCAATATGGCGGACCTCTCGGCGCGGATACCTGCAATCGCCGCGGAGAGCCGCGGTTTGCTCGAAGCAGGCGCCGGCATGCTGGCCGTGGCCTTCCTGCTCAAGGCCGGCATGTGGCCCCTGTGTTTCTGGCTGCCGACGGCCTACGCAGCCGCGAGTCCACCGGTGGCGTCGATCTTTGCGATCATGACCAAGGTCGGCGTGTATATCATCCTGCGTCTATCGCTGTTGCTTTTTGGTGAGGGCAGTGGCGCGTCAGCGGGCTTCGGCAGTGACTGGCTGTTATGGGGTGGGTTGGCGACGATCGCCTTCGGAGCAATCGGCACATTGGCATCCCAGGACACCGCCCGTCTCGGCGGCTTTTCGGTGCTCGTATCCTCCGGAACTGTGTTGGCAGCCACGGGGACCGGGCAAGTCAGTGTCACCGGTGGAGCACTGTTTTACCTGGTCAGCTCGACCCTCGGCATCAGCGCGTTCTTCCTTCTGGCCGAACTCATCGAGCGCGGCCGCGAACCCGGAGCTGACGTGATCGCCGTCACGCGAGAAGCTTACGGAGAAGACGACGATGCGGACCATACCGAAGAGGAAGTCGGCACGGCCATTGTGGCCACGATGGGGTTGCTCGGCGTCGCCTTCATCGGGTGCGCACTGGTCATCGCCGGGCTTCCGCCGCTGTCGGGTTTCATAGCCAAATTCGCGCTGCTGACGGCGGCGCTTCATCCTTCAGGCATGCATCCGGGCGGTGCCGTTCCTGGCAGTGGGTGGGCGCTCTTGTTGACGCTCCTCGTGTCCAGTTTTGCGGCGTTGGTCGCGCTGACCCGAGCAGGTATACGCTCCTTGTGGGCGTCGCCAGATCGCACCGTGCCGCGTGTGCGCCTGATCGAGATGGCGCCCATCATGTTCCTGTTGATCATTTGCGCGGCCCAGACAGTGCTCGCCGGTCCGGTGATGCGCTTCATGCAGGCAACGGCGCAATCGCTGCACGCGCCGGCGGGCTACATCAGCGACGTCCTGGAGATCAGCGCCCAAGGCAGCCGAAAGGCGGGCGGCAAATGACGCGATTCCTGCCCTTTCCGCGGATGAGCTTCTGTCTGCTCGCATTGTGGCTACTGCTCAATCAGGCAGTCACCGTCGGACATGTCCTCCTCGGTTGTGTGATCGCGCTCGTCGGCGGGCGGTTTCTCACCGTGCTGGAGTTACCAAGCACGCGCGTCAGGCGACCCGGCGTCCTCCTACGCCTGTTGGGATTGGTGGCGATCGATATCATCCGCTCCAACTTCGCGGTTGGCCGGATCATTCTCGGTTTTGGGCGCCGACAGCGAAAATCCGGGTTCGTGAACATTCCGCTCGATATGCGCAATCCCTATGGACTGGCGTTGCTGGCTTGCATCATTACCTCGAGCCCCGGAACGCTGTGGGTGAATTTCGATACACAGAAAGGGTTGTTGATGATCCATGTTCTCGACCTGGTCGATGAAGCCGAGTGGGTCCGCACGATCAAGCAACGCTACGAACGCCATCTGCTGGAGATATTCGAATGAGCCAGCTCTTGCTGATCTACGCGCTGGTTGCCGCGCAGGTAGTTCTGGTGTTGGCTCTCGGCTGTGGCGCGGTTCGCATATTTCGGGGGCCGCGAGCACAGGATCGCGTTCTGGGCTTCGACACGCTGTCCGTGAACGCGATGTTGTTGCTTCTGACGTTCGGGATTCGATCCGGCGAAACGCTCTATTTCGAGGCGGCTCTCGCCATGGCCCTCTTCGGCTTCGTGGGTACGGTTGCGCTGGCGAAGTTTCTGCTGCGCGGCGAGGTGATCGAATGAACGGCATCGAACACCTGCCGCCCTGGGCTGCTGCTCTCACGGCACTTCTCGTTTTTGCTGGCGCCATCGTCACACTCGTCGGTTCGCTGGGCCTCTTGCGGTTCGGCACATTCTACGAGCGGGTCCACGCGCCGACGCTCGGGACGACGCTGGGCACCGTATTCATTGCAGCTGCTTCGATCGTTTGCTTTTCGGTACTTCAGAGCAGGCCCGTGCTGCACGAAATCCTGATCATCGGGCTTGGCTTGGTAACCACGCCTATTGCCCTGACCGTATTGGTGGGCGCAGCGCGATTTCGCGATACCGCCGAAAAGAGTGCGCAGGTTCGCGGACCAAAGGGCAATTAGCGCGAGACGCGCGAATTCTTGCGGCAGGTTCCTTGACCGGCGAGTCGGTCAATCCAGGCTAAATGTCGCATTGGATTCCTGCATCGCATGCCCACTTCTAAGTAGATGATGCGTGATGCTGAGTAGTAGGCGAGTTCGCCGAAGTCTTTGCATGTTGGCCGCCTGATCATAGGCAATCAGCCCCGAACTCGGTCCATGCGTTCGCACCACCCGTGCGAGGGAGACGTCACCGTGAGGCTAGAAGGACAGTATCGAAAGATCAAATCGGAGCTTCCTCGCGGATACGAGGTCCTGGCGCAGACAGAAATCACTCGCGCGCGGCCTGTATTGCCCTTGACCAGCGATGTCGACGCAGTCTTGGCTCCAAACACAAACAGATCGAGCGCAAATTCCGCCCTGCTCCCTTTCGAGAGCCCTTTGCGCGATTCAGATCGAGGTCGCTCAAATGGCGTTCGGACTTTCCAGAATTTTCCCAGTCCACGCATCGTGCACACGTCGCTCTCTAACCAATTGGAAAACCTAAACTCTCGCTCCAATCCATGCTGGCCCCTACAGCAACCGAGGCCCAACCAGATCCAATTAGAGACGGTCTCTCCAACTAAGGACAGCAACTGCGATTCGAGGATCACGTCAAGGACGTCGCCTTATGGCGGGCGGCCGGCCAACCTTGTCCGAATTGAGCGGTTAGTTTTGCCGCATGCGAAGGCTGGATACGAACATGTGACCGGTATGATCTTCGGACTTGAGACGGCCATCGCCCCCGCGCACGAGCGGCACAGTTGAGCAGCAACGTGTTGAGCCCGATCAGATCAGGCTCGACCTGCCGCGGCTGAGAATGTCGCCTGCGCCTTTGTCGCCGACGATCCTGCCGTGCTCGTACACCATCCGGCCACGGGCGATCGTCGTTACCGGCCATCCCGTGACGTCGAACCCTTCCCATGGCGTGTAGTCCGAGCCGTGATGCAGATCGGCCTGCCGAATAGGTTTCTTCAATTTGGGGTCCCACAGCACGATATCCGCATCGAAGCCGACACCGATCGAGCCCTTGCGCGGATAGAGGCCGTAGATGCGTGCATGGTTGGTCGCGGTCAGCTCGACGAATTTCTGCAGGCTGATCCGTCCCTTCGACACGCCTTCGGAGAACAGAATCGGCAGCCGGGTCTCGACACCGGGAATGCCGTTCGGCACCCAGCGGAACGAGGTGCGGCCGTTCGGCGTCAGCTTGCCCCTGGGATCGTCGTAACGGAACGGGCAGTGATCGGACGAGAAAGTCTGGAACACGCCTGACGTGATGCCTTCCCAGATCGCCTGCTGGCTTTCGGTATCGCGCGGCGGCGGCGAGCAGACGTATTTCGCGCCCGTGATGTCCATGTTCAGGCCCTTCATGTCGTCGGCCGTCAGCGTAATGTATTGCGGGCAGGTCTCGGCATGCACGGGCAATCCGCGCTGCTGGGCCCAGCGCACCTGCTCCATCGCCTCGCGCCCGGAGACATGCACGATCATGATGGGAACGCCGATCACCTCGGCATGACTGATGGCGCGATGCGTGGCTTCGCGCTCGACCGCCTGTGGCCGCGACACGCCGTGATAATACGGCGCGATATGGCCCTCGCGTTCCAGCCTGTTGGTCAGGAAGCGGATGGCGTCGTAGCCTTCGCAATGGACCATCACCAGCGCTTCCTCGCGGCGCGCGACCTCGAAGACCTCCAGAAGCTGCTTGTCGCTGAGCACGAGGTCGTCATAGGTCATGAACACCTTGAACGAGGTGTAGCCGTCCTTGACCAGCGCCGGTAGTTCCTGCCCGAGCACGACCGCTGTCGGATCGGAGATGATGAGATGAAACGCCGTGTCGATATAGCACTCGCCTTCCGCGAGCTTGCGATAGTTCTCGACACAGGCTCGCAGCGACGCGCCTTTCTCCTGAAGCGCGAACGGGAGGACCATGGTGTTGCCGCCGGCAGCAGCCGCACGCGTTGCGGACGCAAAATCGTCGGCCATCACCACGTCAGGGCCGGACGGTTGCGAGATGTGGACATGGCTGTCGATCCCGCCCGGCAACGCCAACAGCCCGGTCGCGTCGATCTCGCGGGCAGCACCCTTGAGATGATCAGCAATGCTGACGATGCGGCCGCCGCGAATGCCGATATCGGCGCGGAACTCGTCGCTGGCCGTCACGATGGTGCCGCCGCGAATGGCGAGATCGAACTGCGTCACAGGAGTCTCCATCACTTGATGACCGCCGATGTCTGGAAGATCCGGCCCCAATCGGCAAGAGCACCGGTATCGCCGCCGGCGAGCTCCAGGGTTCGCCACAGCGTGACCGCCACCGAATCGAGTACCGCGACATTCAATTCCCGTTCGAGCGAGGCCGCCAGCGCGGCGCCGTCGAGGTTGGTGCAGAGGATGACGACAGCATCGGCGCCGTCAGCCGCCACGGCGCGGATCATGCCAGCAATCGTCGCAGGCGCGACCTCGCCGAAAGAGAAATTGTCGCGCAGTCCGAGGTGCCGCTCCGTCTGTGGGGCGATCCCCTCTTCGGCCCAGACGTCATCGATCCGCCGCTGCACGTCATCGGTATAGGGAGATACGAGACCAACGCGCTTGGCGCCGAGCGCACGGGCGGCATCGATGCAGGCAAGCGTCGACGTTGTCGCAGGCACGCCTGTGCGCGCCGTGATTGCCGCGCAAAGACTCCGGTCTCGGCTGATGCCGAGCCAGCTTGCGGACGTACCGTTCCAGGCGATGGCATCGACTTTCGCATCGGCCAGCAGGTCCGCCGCTGGCAGCATCACCGAGGCGTCGAACTGGTTCAGCGCCGCGGCGTCAAGCGCGATCTCGGTGACCCGGAAGCGCGAGAAATGCGCGGTGACGCCGTCGACGCCGGCGAGCATCGCACTGGTGACGGGCTCCAGCACCGAATTGGAGGAGGGCGTAATCATGCCGAGGCGTTTGCGCGTAATCGACATCGATCGCAGTCGCTCCGTTACGGCGAAAGCGCTCCTCCGCTTCCTCAAAAGATCATCCGCGTCCGCATCCGTCCACGCAACCCACAATCTGCATGCTGCATACAATTTGTTCGATATGCATGTGTTTTGAGCCACATACGTCTTCTATTTGGGCACGTCATATGAAGGAAATTAGCTACGATCGCACGTCAGCAGGAAGGTCGGCGTGCAGCAGAAATCCGAACCGGTTACGGGACGAAAGTCGCCCAAACTCAAGCGGATGGGCCTGCATGAGCGCGCGGCTGCGCGGATGCGGACGATGATCATTCGCGGCGAGCTGCCGCCGGGATCGCAGACCCAGGAAACCAGGCTGTCGAAGGAGCTCGGCGTGTCGCGCACGCCGCTGCGCGAGGCGATGAAGGTGCTGGCTGCGGAGGGATTGATCGAGCTGCGCCCCAACCGCAGCCCGCGCATCGCGGGCCTCGCGGTCGACGGCATCTCCGAATTGTTCGAGGCGCTGGCCGGCATCGAGCGGCTGGCCGCAGAGCTTGCCGCGGAGCGCGCCACCGAGCGCGATCTCGCCCGACTTCGCACGCTTCAGATCCGCATGGAAGGCCATCACCGCAACGGCAAGCTCGACGAGTACTTCGCCATCAACGGCGAGATCCACAACACCGTTGTCCGCATGGCCCGCAACACGCCGCTGCGCGAGGCGCACGAGACGCTGATCTCCCGCGCCGAACGCGCGCGTTACCTCGCACTCGGCGCCGACCGCCGCTGGAGCAATTCGGTCGACGAGCACGCCGATATCCTGGCAGCCCTCGAGGCCCGCGACAGCGAAGCGGCCGGCCGCCTGCTTGGCGCTCATGTTCGGCGCACCGGCACCGCCCTGCTCGAAGTGATCGGCACCTCTCAAGCCAAGCAGACGGCGGCGTAATCATGAAGCTGCTGCTGCTCAACCCGAACACCAGCACCGCAGTCACCCAGTTGATGACGGATGTCGGGCAGCGCGCGGCTTCGGCCGGGACCGAGTTGATCCCCTGCACCGCGACCCGCGGCGTCCCCTACATCTCGACGCGCACCGAGGCGCAGATCGGCGGCGCCATTGCGCTGGAGATGCTGGCCGAGCAGCATCACAAGGTCGACGCCGCGATCATCGCCGCCTTCGGCGACCCCGGCCTGTTCGCCGCGCGCGAAACCTTCGACATTCCCGTGGTCGGCATGGCGGAAGCGGCGATGCTGACCGCCTGCATGGCCGGACGGCGTTTCGCCATCGTCACATTCGCCCAGGCGCTCGGCCCCTGGTACGAGGAATGCGTCCGCGCCCACGGGCTGTGGGAGCGCTGCGCCGGTATCCGTATGCTCGATACGCCGTTCCAGGCGATCTCGGAGGTCGGCACCGAGAAGGAAGATGTGCTTGTCGAACTTGCTCAGCGTGCGATCGTCGAGAACGACGCCGATGTTTTGATTTTCGCGGGCGCGCCACTTTCGGGCCTTGCCGAGCGCGTCGCCGAACGGATCCCCGTTCCTGTCGTCGATCAGGTCGCCGCCGCAGTGAAGCAAGCCGAGGCGCTGGTGGCGCTACGCATGCGCAAGGCAACCGCAGGCACGTTCCGCCGGCCCGCCGCCAAACCCACCCTTGGTCTTGCCGATGCGCTCGCCGCCCGGCTCGAGCATCGCGACAGCTAGGGGAGCTTCGGCCAGCGATGCGAAAAACCCAGTTCGTTCTCGATGGCACGGCCGAAGGCAAACAGGCGGGATTCGCATCGCGGTGGGGCAATGATCTGGATGCCGAACGGCAGCTCGTTCTCCCCTCGCGGCGCCGGCAGGGTCAGGACCGGGAAACCGACCAGCGACACAATGAAAGTGATAGCGAGATAGTCGATCGGCGTCTCCAGCGCCGCGCCATCGATCGCGGTGACATCGCTGATTTCGTTCGGCCAGGCCAAGACGGACGGCGCCGGCGCCACCAGGAAATCGGCGCGGGTGAACAGCTCGCGAAAGCTGCGGTAGATCGCGGTGCGGCGACGCTCGGCGTTGAGATAATCCTCCGCGGAGAGCTTTGCGCCCGCCTCGATGTTCCAGATCACGGTGGGCGTGAGCTCGACGCGGCGCGTTTTCAGCAGCTCGCCATAGCTGTCGGCGATGTGCGCGGCGCGCAGCGTCCGGAATGTCTCGATCGCACCGCCGCAATCGGGCGCGGACGGCACCACATCGGCAGCGGCCGCGAGCGCCTCGCAGGCCGCGGCGAACCGCGCACGGACTTCGCGCGCCACGGGCGCGACACCGAAATCGGGCGTCACTGCGATCCGCGGACGCCCTGCAACCGGCCGATCTTCATTGACGACGCCCATCGAGAGCGGGTCGCGCACATCGCCCCCCGCACAGACCGACAGCGCCAGTTCGAGATCGTCAACACCGCGGGCCAGAAAACCGTGGGTGGCGAGCATGTCCCAGCCGAGCGGTCGATGCGGCGACGGGATGCGACCGGGCGTCGGCCGGATCGAGGCGACGCCGCAGAAGCTTGCGGGCGTCCGCACCGAGCCGCCGAAATCGGTGCCGTGCGCCAGTGGCACCATGCCAGCCGCGACCGCGACAGCGGAGCCGCCGGACGAACCGCCCGAGGTCAGCGCGGAATCGAACGGATTGCGGGTCGGGCCGCACAATTTGTTGGTGCAGACCGCACCGAAGCCGAATTCCGGCGTGTTGGTCTTTCCCAAGATGATCGCGCCGGCGCGCCGCAGCCGCGTGACCACGAGATCGTCCTCGGCCGGAACGTGATCACGAAACAGAGCCGATCCGTAGGTGGTCGCAAGTCCCGCAGTGTCGGTGAGATCCTTGATCCCGACGGGCATCCCATGCAGCGCGCCGATCGGAGCGGGCGCGGCGTCGCAGATATCCGCGGCACGGCGAGCCCGGTCCGCGTCGACGGTCACGAACGCCGCCAATTGCACGTCTTGGTGCGCAATCCGTTCGAGATGCGCCTCGACAACCTCGCGCGACGACAGCTCGCCCTTCGCAATGGCGCGCGCAATGGTTGTGGCAGTGAGGTCGCAAACCGATCGATCCGATGTCATCGCCCCACCATGCCAAACCTCGCATCGAAAGGCGAGCGCGGCGGGCACGAGACTTGCTTTCTGCTTTGGGGCAACGGGAGGCAACATCATGGCTGAAGTGCAAGGCGGCCGATCGCTCGTCGTCGACGCCGTCACTCACCGCTATCCGAGCGGCGCGCTCGCGGTCGAGAACATCAATCTCGACATCAAGGGCGGCGAGATCGTCGCCCTGCTCGGCCCCTCCGGCTGCGGCAAGACCACCCTGCTGCGCATCATCGCCGGCTTCATCGCGCAGACCCAGGGACGGATCATCATCGGCGACGACATCGTCGACGCGCTGCCGCCGAACCGCCGCGCGGTCGGCATTGTGTTCCAGAACTACGCACTGTTCCCCCACCTCAGCATCGGCGAGAACGTCGCTTACGGACTTGCCGCGCGCGGTATCGACAAGACGACCCGCCAGCGCGAAGCGCAGCGCCTGCTGGATCTGGTGCAACTGCCGACCATGTCGGAACGGTTGCCACGGCAGCTCTCCGGCGGCCAGCAGCAGCGCGTGGCGCTCGCTCGCGCACTTGCGATCAAGCCGTCGATCCTGTTGCTCGACGAGCCCTTTGCCGCGCTCGACAAGAATTTGCGGCTCGACATGCAGATCGAGGTCAAGCGGCTCCAGCGCGTCTCCGGCATCACCACGGTGATCGTGACCCATGACCAGGAAGAAGCGCTGTCGATGGCTGACCGCGTCGCGGTGCTGAGCCACGGCAAGCTCGAGCAGTTCGGATCGCCGTCCGACGTCTACGACCGGCCGCAGACGCTGTTCGTGAACACGTTCGTCGGCGCCAGCAACTGCATGCCCGGCGTGGTCGTCTCGGCGGACCGGACGGCCGCCAAAGTCCGCCTCGATGCTGGCGCTGAGATCATCGCGCGGCCGGCGGGTGGCGCGTTTGCCGAAGGCGGCCGCGTCACCGTCTGTATCCGCCCCGAGCATCTGCAATTCGTCGGTGACGAGACCGGCTTTGCCGGAGTGGTCGGCATGTCGCTGCCGCTCGGGGCCACCGTCGTGCACGAGATCACCACCGCCGACGGCTCCAGCGTCAAGATCTCACAGGCGCGCATCGGCGAGACGCGCACGCTGGGGAGCGGCGCCGCGGTGCGCCTCGCGCCACTCGCCCCGTCGCTCGCCAACGCTTTTCCTGCAACGCTTTAGATCCAGTTTTTGTCCAGAGGGAGTTCGACCATGATCATGAACCGCCGAAGCCTGATAACGACCGCACTCACACTCGGGGCCATGAAGGCGTTTCCCGGATTGAGCTATGCCCAGGCCCGCCCGCTAGTGTTTGCGACCTTCACCGGAAGCTGGGAGGAGGCGCACAAGGCCGTGCTGGTGCCGGCGTTCCGCAAGGCCAACGCGGACGCCGCAATGGTGCTCGATCCCATGCTCTCGGTCGACCAGATCGCCAAGGTGAACGCCGCCAAGGCCAATCCGCCGATCGACGTCATGCTGCACGATCCCGGCCCCGCCCTGGTCGCGATCGGCCAGGACCTGGTTGAGCCCTATCCGGTCGAGAAGAGCGCCTATTACAAGGACCTCATCGCCGAGGCACAGGAGCCGATGGGCCCCGCCCCGTTCTTCCAGGTCGTCGGCCTCACCTACAATCCGGAGGCGGTCAAGACGCCGCCGACCTCATGGGCCGATCTGTGGAAGTCCGAGTTCAAGGGCCGCGTCGGCATCACCAATCTTAACTCGACGCTCGGGACCGGCTGGCTGGTCGAGATCGCCAAGATGCGCGGCGGCTCGGAAGCCAATGTCGATCCCGGCTTCAAGGCGATCGAGGAGCTGAAGCCCAATCTCGCCGCGGTCGCGGCCAATCCCGGCGCGCTCGCCACCCTGTTCCAGCAGGGCCAGATCGACATCTCGCCCGGCAATTTCAACGCCATCCAGATCCTGAAAGCGCGCGGCGTGCCGGTCGAGTTCGTTGCCCCGAAGGAAGGTGCCATCGCCTTCAAGACCACGATCCACATCGTCAAGAACTCGCCCAACCGCGAGCTCGCCTTCAAGCTGATCGAGGCGTCGTTGACTCCCGAGGTGCAGACCACGCTGATGAACCCGCCCTATCTGATCGTGCCGACCAATTCCAAGGTGACGATGGGCGGCGAGATTGCGCGCGTGCTCGCCAAGGACACCGCCGAGCTGAAGCAGAAATTCGTGTTCCAGGACTGGAAGAAGATCAACGAGCAGCGCTCGGCCTGGATCGAGCGTTTCAACCGCGAGATCAAGATCTAAGAGCTTTAGGGATCCGACGATGGGCGCAGCACCGGCACCACGGGACGTGACCTCCCACGGGATGGGATTGGCAGTGCCGCTGGCGCTGTTCTTCCTGGTCTTCTTCTTGGCGCCGCTGCTGCAACTGCTTTGGCTCTCGCTCCACAACGACACGGCCGCGCTCCATTGGGGGCTCGGCCAATATTTGCACTTCCTCACCGACCCCTTCAGCCTCAGCGTGCTCGGCTCGACGCTGCTGCTCGGGGCGGAGGTGACAGCCGTCTGCCTGGTGCTCGGCTTTCCCATCGCCTGGCTCTACCAGCGGGTCGGGCCGCGGCTTCAGACCATCATTATCCTGATCGTGCTACTACCGCTCCTGACCAGCGTCGTGGTGCGCACCTTCGCCTGGATCGTCATTCTGGGCCGCCAAGGCATTATCAACGCGACGCTGCAATCGCTTGGCATCATCAATTCGCCCTTGAAGCTGCTCTACACCCAGTTCGGCGTGGTGATCGCGCTGGCGCAAGTGCAGATGCCGCTGATGACGTTGCCGCTGATCACCGCGCTCGGCCGGATCGATTCCAATCTCGACGATGCCTCCTGCTCGCTCGGCGCCGGAAGCTGGCGCACCTTCTTCAAGATCGTGCTGCCGCTGTCGCTGCCCGGCGTGATCGCTGGTTGCACACTGACCTACGCCGCCGCAATCACGGCCTTTATAACCCAGTCGCTGATCGGCGGCGGCCAGATGCTGTTCATGCCGATGTATCTCTATCAGCAGGCCTCGACGCTGCAGAACTGGCCGTTTGCCTCCGCAATCTCGATCATCTTTTTGCTGGCCGTGCTCGCGGTCGTTTCCGTCTTCACCACACTCGGCCGCCTGTCGCGCGGCTATGGAGGTGCGTGATGAGCCGGCGCAAGCGTACTCTGGAGGCGTTCAGTTTCGAGCTGGTCATGAGCCTGATCGCCGTGATCGCGCTGATCATCATCATCGCGCCGTCGCTGGTGGTGTTGATCGTCTCCTTCACCAGCGGCTTCTCGCTGCGTTTTCCGCCGCCGGGCTATTCGCTGCGCTGGTACGCCGAATTGTGGAACGCCTGGCAGCTGCACTTCGCAGCCAAGAACAGCCTCATCGTGGCACTGTGGGCGACGGGCCTGTCGGTGGTGCTCGGCGTTGCCGCCGCGCTCGCGATCTCGCGCTCGCCGAGGCTGTCGGCCCGGCTGCTCGATTCCCTCTTCATGTCGCCGCTGGTGCTGCCGGCGCTGGCCTTCGGCCTGGCCGCGTTGATGCTGTTCTCGTTGGTCGGATTGCCAGTGTCGCCGCTGACATTGGTGATTGGCCACACCGTCGTCTGCGTCCCCTATGTGGTGCGCAACACGATTGCCGCGCTCGCTCAGCTGGAGCCGACCCTGCTCGAAAGCTCGGCGGTCCTTGGCGCGAGTCGGCTTTACACGTTCCGGAGGATTGTGCTGCCGCTGATCCGGCCGGGCATCATTGCGGGCGCTTTCATCGCCTTCATGTCGTCCTTCGACAACGTGCCGGTGTCGCTGTTCCTGCGTGATGCCGCCACCGACATGCTGCCGATTCGGATGTGGCAGGACCTCGAGGGCAAGCTCGACGTCACCATCGCCGCGCTGTCGGGCGTGCTGATCATCGCAACCGTAGCGCTGGTCGCGATCATGGAGCGTGTCACGGGACTGTCGCGGCGGCTAACCAACTGATCAAGCGCCGCGGAACAGCGAATAGCCCCAGCGCGTGAATTTCAGCGGTAGATGAAAATGCTCGTCGACATCCTTGATGCGAAAGCGGAACGGCGTCACCGTAAGGAACTCCTCGCGCTCGCCAAAGAACTCGCCGAGATGAAACAGGACCTCGTACTCGCCTGCCGTCACGCCCGCGCCCTGCGCAACGGGATGATCGAGCACGCCGTTGGCACCAAGCCGACCGTCGGCGACGCGCAACGAGTCCGGATCGATCCGCCAGATCTCGACACGCAGACCCTGCGCCGGACGTCCGCTCGCCACATCGACCGCGTGAATGGAAATACCGCCTGCCACAATGTTCCTCCCGTGAGCGCAGCACCATGGTAGACGCAAACACGGCCGTTCGACCAGCGCCGGCATTGCTGCCGGCGCTTGGCGCCATGACCTCACTGCAGGCGCTGGTGGCGCTGGCTCTGTTCGCGCCGGGCGTGGTGGCACCGCGCGCCCAGATCGAAGTCTGGCAGCTCTCGATGTTCTCCTGCGCCGTGTTCGCGGTCGGCATTCCCGCCTCGTTCTGGGGCGGCGGGTTCATCGCCCGCTTGGGCTCGCTGCGGATCGCGAGCCTCTGCGCGGCGGCGATCATCGCCAGCATGGCGCTGGCTTCGCTCGGCTCGACGGCGGCCCTGCTCGCAGCCGGCCTCTGTCTTGGCCTCGCCTTCGGACCGGAGACGCCCGCAAGCGCGGCGCTGCTGGCGCGGCTCGTGACGACCGAGCGGCGCGCGTTCGTGTTCTCGGTTCGCCAGACCGGAAACCAGATCGGCGCCGTCTGCGGCTCGCTGGTTCTGCCCGCGATCGCAATCTCGCTCGGGCCCGCCTGGTGCTATGCCGCCGTGGGTGCCTGTGCGCTGCTGGCGATAGCGTGGTTCGAGTGCTTGCGGCCGGCTTACGCCGCCAAGGTCATTCCACAGCCACAGCTTGGCCTTCGCATGCGGCTGGCATTGGTGACCGCGGATCGACGCATCGGAATGCTGGCGCTGGCCTCGATGCCGTTCAGCGCAATGCAGGTGTCGCTCAATACGGTCTTCGTCACGCTCGGCACCCGCGAACTCGGCCTCAGCCATGTCGAGGCCGGTATGGCGCTCGCCTGCGCCCAGGCCGGCGGGCTGGTCGGCCGGCTCGGCTGGGGCCTCGTCGCAATGCGCCTCAACGCCTCACGCGGAGTTCTCGTCGTCATCGGCCTCGGCATGACTTTCTGCGCCGCGCTGCTGGGTCTCGATGGCGCATCGCTCGGACGGACGGGCCAGTTTGCGATTGCAACTCTGTTCGGCCTGACCGCCTCGGGCTGGAACGGTGTCTTCGTGGCCGAGATCGCCCGCCTCGCGCCGCAGGACAGGATCGGCGAAACCACCGGCGCGGTGCTGACAGCATCCTACGCCGGCCTCTTGGCAGCACCGGCACTGGTGTCGCTCCTGGACGGCGCAGCCAGTCTCGGTGCCGCCTTCTTCGCCTTGGCGTGCCTCGCCCTCTGCGGCACATTGGCACTGATCTGGGGAGGCCATGACAACCCGAAAAAGTAGCGCGTGCGAGATTGCGGCCGACGTCTCCGCCGGACGAACGAGTGCGGTCGAGACCGCCAAGGCCGCGCTTGCGCGCATCGAGGCCGCCAAGGCGCTGAACGCGGTGGTGACGACCGCTCCCGCGCGTACGCTTGCCGACGCCACAGCGGTCGATGATCGCTTGCGTGCCGGCGAGGCGATGCCGCTCGCCGGTGTCCCCGTCATCGTCAAGGACAACATCTGGGTCGGCGGCTGGCGTGTGACACAGGGCTCGCGCCTGTTCGCTGAATTCGTCGCGCCGCAGGATGCGATTGCGATCGAGCGGCTGCACAAGGCCGGCGCCGTCGTCGTCGGCATCGGCGCAACGTCGGAATTCGCCTGCAAGGGCGTGACAACCTCGCCGCTGTATGGGCCGACGCGGCATCCACTCGATCCCACGTTGACCCCCGGTGGCTCGTCGGGCGGCCCTGCTGCCGCGGTTGCGGCCGGCCTCGTGCCGCTGGCGATCGGTACCGATGCGGGCGGATCGAGCCGCAGGCCGCCGGCTCATGTCGGCATCGCCGGGTTCAAGCCGTCGTATGGCGCGATCCCCTATGGGCCCGGCTTCGCCGAACCGTTCTTCGGCCTCTCCGTCATCGCGCCGATCGCCACCGATATCGCCGATATCGCGTTGGCGTTCGAGGCCATGGCCGGTATCGATCCGCGCGACCCGGATTCAGCCCCCATCGCTCAAGGGGCTAAAAACATCGCCGGTCTGCGCATCGCGTTCTCGCCACGCCTTGGGCTCGACGTCGCCGTCGATGATGTTGTCGCTAACGGGCTCGTTTTCGCCATCGCGCGTCTCTCCGCCGCAGGCCTCGGCATCGCGCAGCGCGATCCCGTCTGGCCGGCGGGCGCGACGGAAGAGGCCATCGTGCCGCTTCAGCACGCCGGGCTCGCCGCACTCTATCGAGACGCGTTCCGCGAGAATCCGGCGGTCTTCGATCCTGACATCGCCAGGCAGATCGAGCGAGGGATGTCGTGGTCGGGCGCCGACGTTGCCGGTGCGTTGCTGGCAAGTGCCGGGATCGCCAATGCTTTCGCGGCATTCTTCGCCGAGGTCGATCTGCTGCTGGCGCCCACCGTCCCCTGTGTCGCGTGGCCATTCACCCAGTCCGGACCCGACAGGATCGGTGGCCGCGCGGCGAGCCCGCGCGCGCATGCGGCGTTAACGCCCTTCGTCAATCATGCCCGGCTGCCTGCGATTTCGATACCGTGCGGAACGGACCGGTCCGGACTTCCATTCGGCCTCCAGGTCATCGCCGCGCGCGGACAAGACCGCACGCTGCTTGAAGCAGCGCAAGATATCGAGGCGATGCTGCGAACATAAGTCCGGCCGTCAGATGTCTCTTCCGAAGACGCCGATCCCCCTTATGGGCTTTCAACGGGCGCGGGGACGAGTAAGATGCTGTCTCGTGGTCCCGGAGGCGGAATGAGCCAGCGCAAGTTCATGGGACTTGGCGGCGGTGCGACAGCATCGGGGCCGGGCATTGCGCGAGCGAGCCAACGATCGGCCAACGCAGCCGCCGAGCCCGCCTACGATGATGAGCAAGAATTCCCATTGATCATCGCGAACATGCCCGCAACCCCTCGCCAAAAGGCCTGGGCGGTGGGTGTCGCCGTCTTGCTCATCGTCCTTGCAGCGGCCATCGCGCCGTTCGCCCGGATCCAATTGGGCCAGATCAATGGTTTCGTTCCAGTATTGCAGACCGCGTTGGCCCTGGCCGAATTCATCACGGCAGCCCTGCTGTTTGCTCAATTTTCGATCCAGCCTCAGCGGGCACTTCTCGCACTCGCGAGCGGGTACGTTTTCAGCGGATCGTTCGCATTCCTGCAAACGCTCGCCTTTCCGAACGGATACGCCACCGCAGGTGTCATTGGAAATGGACTGGATAGCCCCGCTTGGCTTTACGTGCTTTGGCACACCGCTTTTCCCGCGGCTATCCTGGTGTACGGATTCACAAAGGATCACTCCGCCGCCGGCCGACCAGGCAGACCTGCAATAGCCGCGATCGCACTAGCTTTCGGCTGCATCGCTGCCACCGTGGCAGCACTGACGTGGATGGTGACCGCGAAAGCCGAATTTCTCCCTAGCTTCTACGTGAACGACGTCAGGCATCAGACCCCTCTCGGTAATCAGGTCAACCTGATACTTTTGCTTTGGAATGTGACCGCTCTCACCGTCCTGTTTGCGCGCATGCGCACCATTCTTGACCTTTGGCTAATGGTGACTTTACTCGCCTACCTGCCCAATTTCCTGGTGGCGATCATCGGCAGTTCGGTTCGGTTCACCATCGGTTGGTACGCAGCACGCGGTTTCGTTCTGGTCGGCAGTTGCATGTTGCTGACCGTATTGCTCATCGAAACGATGTTTATCTATTCGCGCCTTGCCAGCGTCATTGCCCTGCAGCGACGCGAACGAGCGAACCGGCTTCTCAGCATCGACGCGGTCACTGGCGCGATCGCCCATGAGCTGAGGTCGCCATTAGGGGCCATCTCGCTCAATGCTGCGACCGGGTTGAGTCACTTGCGAGCTGCCTCCCCTGAACTCGAGGAACTCGAGAACATCCTCTGTGACATCGAAGCCGACGGCGGTCGGGCGGCTGACATCATATCGAGCATTCGCGAGATTACAATCAAAACGGCGCGCGGCGGCGCTTCGGCAAACGTCGAGGACATCGCGGAGCTTACGCTGAGACTGTTGAAGCACGATCTCCTGGCCAATGGCGTATCAGTGACGACGGAGCTTCAGGGCAACATACCTCCAGTCGCACTGGACGGCACTGAGCTTCAGCAGATTGTCCTGAACCTCTGCAAAAACGCGATTGACGCAATGAGCTCTGTCCCCGCCGACCAACGAGAGCTCCGTCTGAAAACCGCCCTCGATGGTGGCGCAACGGTCCATTTGTCCGTCGAGGACTCGGGCACCGGCATCACACCGCGTCATCAAGAGCGCATCTTCGACCCTTTCTTCACGACGAAGCAAGGCGGTATGGGGTTGGGACTGGCCATCTCCTCCAACCTCGTCGCAAGGTGCGGAGGAAGGTTGAGGCTGGTCAAATCGGACGTCAGGGGCTCCGTTTTCGAGTTGGAGATGCCAATCTCCGCTCCCACTTCGTCGCAATGACACCACGAGACCCTCACGATCGTTCCGCCTTTCGCTCACTTCATAGAGATCATGATCGTGCTAAGGTTGGCGACCGATACGAGGGTGCCAGACGCACTATCTGCGTACGTCGCTCAGGGTTTTGCACCATCGACCTTCTTCCAGGTCTGGTCCGGATCGAATGCAGTCATGCGGGACACGAGAACCTTGGTCCGATAACCGAGATCCTTCTGGTAGATAACGCCCGCATGGTTGACCAGGAAGGTCATGACGCCGGAATTGCCGTACTCGGCAGGCCAGGCGACCAGTGCAAAACCTCCGATCATCTTGCCATTGACCACATAGTTGAGCGCGCCGCCTGGCGCGTTCGACCCCTGCCCCTTCAGGATCCGGAAATAATAGCCGTGGTAGGGCGCCGCACCCTCCTCGGCCTTGTAGCCTTCAGCCGAAGCCTGCGCTGCTAACGCGCCGAGCGGGCTCTGGTCATTGTCGTCACGCCAGAACAACCCGTCCTTCTTGCCCGCGCTGCTGACGATGCGTTGTGCGTACACGCCGGCCCCCTCGCCGCGATCCTTGTCGGCGTAGTCGTTCTCGGCATCGACAAAGGCGAGACTGGTCTGGATGGCGTCGAGCTCATTGCGGCCGATGCGGCGATAGAGTACCTCGATGCGACCTTCGGCGATATCGAATTCCCAGCCGGTCCTGGTGTTGACGAGCGGGATCGGGAACGGGAATTCGTCCGGACCCAACATCAGCATTGCCTTCTTGTTACCCTCCGCTTTGATCGAATGCTTGGCGTCGTACATCGAGGTGAAACGTTTCCGGATGTCGACGTCGGCGACCTCATCACCGGACGAGACGATGTCCTCGGCAGCGCTGCCGAGCACTTTCAGGATAGCCCGTTCCGGTCCGTTCTTGACCGCCGACGCGAGCGCCGCCGCTGCATCCTCCGGTGTCGGATACGATTGCTGCGCCCGGGATGGCGAACTCGTGAGCGCCAGCGCCATGATGGCCGGCAGGGCGACGCGATGAAGCGACTTGAAGCTTATCATGGCATCACCTGCGCAGGAATCGTCGCGCCGCCGGCGAGCCAATCCCGATACGTACGGAATTTTAGACCGAGCTTCTCGTAATAGACCCGGAGATAACCATCGGCTCCGCGGGTAACGGCTTCTGGCTTCACCTCTTCGACTTCCTGCGCAATGATCCCGACATAGGCCTTGTCGCTGCCGATATAGCTGAAGCGGTAGTAACCAAGGCCGCTTGCGAGATGGCCGAGCAGAACGACATCATGCTTCAGCCCGATATCGGAACGCCGTCCGCCACCGCCACCACCACCGCGGCCACCGCCACCGCCACCTTGGAAGCCTCCGCCGCCGCCTCGGCCGGCGAAGCTCGCACCTCCGCCGCCGCCACCGCGCGGTCCCATGCTCGCCATGCTCGCCTGGCCACGGGCCGATGCTGCAGCCGCCGAGCGGCCCGACGACACGTTCAGGGCGCCGCCACCCCCGCGGTTCGCTGCCTTGGCGCCACCGCCGCCCTTGGCACCGCCCGCTTTAGAGCTGGCACTTTTTGCGCCGGCATTCTTGGCACCACCACCCTTGGCCGCGCGATCGCCACCACCTTTAGCACGATCGCCCCCCGCCTTGGCACGATCCCCCGGGCCTTGTCGGTCACCGCCTCGATCACCTGCGCGGTCGCCGGCACGATCTCCTGCGCGATCTCCCGCACCAGGCCGATCCTGTCCCGGCTTCTGCTGTCCGTCGCGGCCGCGGAAATCCATCCGGTCGGCGGCGCCGGCCTTCAGATTGCTATTGCCGAAGCGCTGCTGAACATTTGAATTGTTGTAGCGAACGCCCTGGCGATGCGACGGATTGTGTTGCCAGGCGTTTCCGATGTTGGTAGTTCGGTGATTGATATAGACGTTGCGGTTGCCCCAGTTGCAGCCGCCGCCCCAATAATTGCCCCAGCGGCCAATGGCCCAAGCCGTGCCGAATGCAAGACCAGCCGCGACCACACCCGCGCCGATATAGGAGGGATAGCCAAAGTAATACGGTGGATACTCGGTGTAGGGCCACGCGCCGTAGACTGTCGCAGGCTCGTAGTACGGCACGTACATCGTATCGGGAACTGCCGGCTCGATCACGACCACCTGCCTGCTTTCCTCGGTATTGACGCTGACCTTCTGCTGCGTGGTGGTCACCAGCTTCTTGTTGTCATAGGCCTTGGTGCGCAGCCGCTGCACCGCATCCATCACATCCGGTTGCTGCGCGAGCACGGCGTCGCCCAGCGCCTTGGTCCAGTCGAGCTTGTCGCTCATCATGGTCAACACTTCGGCGGTTGAGGCCAACGCCTTGACGCTGTCATCCCAAGGCTGCTTCTCGACTTCCGTCTTCAAGGGATCACCCTTTAGAGTCTTGCGCTCCTTCAGCCAGCGATCGGCCTGCACGACTTCCAAGGGATAGGTGGACGCGGCCAGCACGTTTGCAAGCAGTTCGTCCGGATAGAGCGCAATCGGTGCGACCAGAGCTTCGAGCTGCTCGGGCTTGAGCAACTCAGCAGCCGCTGGAGGCTTGCCGGCGGTTTGGACTTGGCTACTTGGGGCCGCCGGAGCGTCTGCGGTTTGGGCTACTGCGGCGACAGGCATCGCCAAGAGCAACGCCATCGCGATCAGAGTGTTCCCGCAACGAAGCATCACGTCCTCCCTTGAGCTCCCGTTGGACCAAGCATCTTGGACGATCAGTATCTTCTATTGATCAAGATCAAAGAAGATGGAGCTCTCCCGGAGGTCGGAGCTATTCACTCCGCGGCCGGACGTTCGATCCGGTCGATGTCCGGCCGCACCGCTTGGCCGCTGCTGCCCAGCCGCGCAGAAAGTAAGATCCGGCGATCGTGGATCAGGCTTTGAAGGCGGTGCGCGGCTACATTCAGTGTGGAGACATCGAGCGCATTCTCGTCTCCTGCAGCGGCCTTGGCGCGCTGGCCCTGGAGCACCCGGTCGATCTCGACCTCGATATCGGACAGTTCGGCCTCCGCCTCAGTCCTGCGTATCCGCGCGCCCAGCGCATACAGCAAGTCCAGGCCCCGTTCGTCTTTAGAGGAATCACGCACCTGAAGGAATTTCCAAGCCGCCGCCAATACGGAGATGAGGCCGCCGAAAATCATGGGCGCGAGAAAAATCGCGTTTCCCCATTCGTCCAGAAAGCTCTGCTGCGTTCCGTTGTAGAATGCTGCGGCGCCGGGATGGACCGGGAGGAAGGCGTCCGAATCCGTGCTCGGCGCGGTCATTTGCGAGAGGATCGGCAATTCGCCGAGCAGGTCCCTGCGTGCCTTCATCAGCGCGTCGGCCAGGCTGCCCGCCACCTCTGCGCTGAGCTGCTTTTGCGCGACCACATAGAACGAAACCCGCAGCGTGGTGAGATCCTCGCTCGGGACAGGCGGCGAACCGCGCAGCGTGCCCTTCGGGACATCGAAGCTTTCATAGGCGCGCTGCTTTTCCGCGATGGCACCAGCCGCCTCGACGGGAAGGAGGACCGGCGCGGTCTTCGGCGTCTGCAGAAAGAGGCCGCGCAAGAGGGCCAGATACTTTTCGGCAAGAGGAACGACGATCAAAATCGCTCGTACCTCCTTGGCATCGAGTGCCCGCCGCGCGTCTGCCGGCTGGAGATTGCGGAATGTCACGTTGGCGCGTCCAAGGCCGTATTCGTCGCTGAGGACGTCGACGACCTTGCGATTCATCTCGCCGCCGATCACGCCGACGCTGGTGCGCTTCAGACCAGCGATTTCGGTAATGGAGGAGCCCGGCGGCGCAACCAACAGGACGACGGCATGGGCGAGGACCGCGATAGCCTGCGCCTGCGATAGGTCGCCGACGTCACCGCGAACGACAGCAAGCTCGACCTTTTCCGCCGCAAATTGCTCGGCAGCATCAAGCGCGTTGGTGGTTTCCACCAGCTTGAGCCGGACCGGCGCGTTCGCGACGGCAAGCCGGCTTGCCAACGCCGATACCAGACGCGTGGCTTCGCCATCCAGCGATCCGACCGCGATGGTCAGCGTCGTCGGGCGAGAGTACCAGCGGTAGCCGAACAGGCCAGCTCCAAGCACAAGCACAACAGCGCTGGCGACAATGATAGAACGAAGCCAAACCGGCATTCTCGCAGGGACCATGTGGCGCTCACAGTTGATATGCGCTCGGTGGTCGGACTGGCTCATGAGGCCAGACCGGCTCAACTGAGGCGCATCGCTGAACCGAAGTGCGATTCAAACCAAAGCGAAGCCTGTCAGTGCCCGCTCAGCACCAACGTCTTGATCGGCAGCAAGAGCGCCTGAATTCGCAAGAGCATGGCGTGCACGAGGCCAACACCATCGACGACGTGCAAGGCAATTGCCCGCCCCGTGCCCGTCTCCTTCGCGGAGATCTCCTCATGATTGCTGGTATAGGCATTGACGATGCAGCTGCTGCCCGGCGTCACGCCTTCTAGCCCGCCCTTGTAGAGCGGCTCCAGGAAAGCCAGAATCGTTCCAGGTCGCCCGACATTCTGCGCCTCGATCAGTTGCTCGCCGGTTCGGAACTGCCCGGCCGCGATGAAATCCTGGACGCTGGTGACGACCATGGGAATGATCACCCACGGCTTCGAGATGCAGGTTGCTTCCGCCACCATGCCGACCTTCATCACCTGCGCCTCGATCTGACCAAAGCCGGCCTGCAAGGCGCGCCTGCCGGCACCGTCCGGAACCAGCACGCCGGCCGGGCGCATCAGCTGATTGACGACATCGCCGGTGCGGACCAGGAATTGCTCCACGCGGCCGTCGACCCCGGCGCGAACAAAGGTCTTGTCCAGATCGACCTGCGCTTCCGCCAACGCCGCCTGGGCGCTCGCCTTTTCAGCCGGCAACAGCGTTGAAAGTCGCAACGTCGCTGACGTCTTGGACGCGGTGGCAGAGTCCACACCAGCCTGCCGCTGGTTGACCACGACCTGTAATTTCTCGATATCGCGCTGCGGGACGATACCGGGGTTGCGGCGCTGCAACTCCGTCTTGACATCCAGTTCGTCCTTGGCCTGCTGAAGGCTGGCCTTGGCTTCCTGGATTTGCGCTTCGGCTTTGACGACGTCGTTTTCGGCGCTTGTCATCGCAGCGTCGACCTCGGCGATCTTGCGGGTGGCTGTTTCCAAAGCAGCCTTCTGCTTCGAACCGTCCAGCCTGAACAGCACGTCACCCTTCTTCACGGCCTCGCTGTAGCCGACATTGACTTCCGCCACCCGGCCGGAGCCCTCGGGCAGGATCGGCACCGTGCGAAAATAGAGCGTGGCGGAGGTGGTTGACGGGTGAAAGTAGAAGATCATGGTGATCAGAGAAATCGTCAGCATCAGGCAGCCGGTGATGCCCCATCGCAATTCATACCAGATGGAAAAGAAGGTGATCTCCTTGCCGAAACGTTTGCCCTGGGCATAGCGGCGGTAGAGGTAGTCCGGCAGGATGGTCAGAAGGGAGCAGAACATGAGCTCAAACATGGCTATGCTCCTTCTTGGCGATCGGCTTCTCGACCGGCGGCAAGCCTGGTAGTTCGGGCTCCCGACCCTCACCTGGCGCGGCGTCAGCGATCCTCTCGACCGAGCCTGCGATACTCCGCAGCGGCGTGCCGAAATCTGGCAAGTCGATCATCGCGAGCAGAAGGCCGGCCACCCAGAAAATGTGCATGTGCGTAAAGAGCGAGATGATGCCCAGCACGGCCACGATCTCGAACTGCAGCTTCTGCGACTTGTGCGCCATTCGTTCGGGCAGGCTGTGCAGCTTCCAATAGAGCGTACCGACCCAGAGCACGGTGCCGACCAGGAAGATTCCCATCACGACCATCAACACGTCCGTGCCGCTTCCCGGCGCGAGATAGAACGGCAGATGATGCGGGGCCATCGGATGAAGTTGCTCGCTCAATGGTCGCCTCCACAGAAGGGATCAGGGCGGTCTGCGCGCCGGCTCGTTACCGTGGCCGCGCAGGTGAGAAAATTGCTTGATATGAATCAAAGGTCCGAACGGCGCGAAACCTAGCTTAGCCCTGACTCCGCTCCCACAGCAAGCCAGGAACGTACCAGTCATGCCCGGCATCGATGAGCTCATTCCCAACGCACTGCAAATTCGCAAGGAAGCTGCACTCGAGGAAGCCAGAAAGGCCGAGGAATATGTTCGCCTCGCCGCCGCGGCCGAAGCCGAGAAGCGCGACTTGATCGAACGGCTGAGCAAACCGTCCGGCAAATCCGAGGAGGAGAAAATCAAGCTCGCCTCGACCATCATCCAGCGCGCGGTTCGCAACGGCCTGACCGAAGTGCAGGTCTATCGCTTCCCGAACACCCTGTGCACCGACAAGGGCCGCGCGATCAACCAAATGGAGGCGGGCTGGGAGAAAACGCTGACGGGAATTCCAAAAGAGATCTTCGAGCTCTGGTCCGAATACCTCAAGCCTCGCGGCTATCGCATCGGCTATCAGGTCATCGATTTTCCTGACGGCGTGCCCGGCGACATCGGCGTCATCATTTCCTGGGGCGACTGATCACGTTTCGGCCGAGTTAAGAGAAGGCGGAGCGGCATGGCAAAGGACGAAGCCTCAGAGCGGATGAAACGCAAGGACTACGAGAAGGAGCTCGAAAAGCTCCAGATCGAGCTTTGCCATCTCCAGGATTATGTAAAGGAAAACAAGCTTCGAGTCATCGTCCTGTTCGAAGGCCGCGACGCGGCCGGCAAGGGCGGTACGATCAAGGCGATCACCGAAAAGGTCAGCCCGCGCGTATTCCGGGTGGTGGCGCTGCCGGCGCCATCGGATCGCGAAAAGACGCAGCTTTTCTTCCAGCGCTACATGAAGCAGTTTCCGGCCGGCGGCGAGATCGTGATCTTCGACCGGAGCTGGTACAATCGCGCCGGCGTCGAATATGTCATGGGGTTCTGCTCGCCCGCCGAGCACGATCGTTTCCTCGCGCTCTGCCCGCAGATGGAAAAGTACGCCATCGACGGCGGCATCATCCTGATCAAGATCTGGCTCGAGGTCGGGATGGACGAGCAGGAGCGCCGCTTCAACGCCCGCATTGACGATCCGGTGCGGCAATGGAAGCTGAGTCCGATGGACCTCGAATCCTTTAAACGCTGGTATGATTATTCGCGCGCGCGCGACCTGATGCTCAAGAAGACGAGCACGAAGGACGCGCCTTGGTACATCATTCGCTCCGACGACAAGCGGCGGGCGCGGCTGAACTGTATCGCGCACATCCTGGAGGCTATCCCGCACAAGCGGATCAAGAAGGACAAGGTGAAGCTGCCGAAGCGTTCAGACAAGGGGCGCTACAATGACCAGGCGGTCCTGCGCGGGATGAACTTCGTCACCGAACGCTATTGACGAGGTGATCGGGCCGCACGGCGGGCGCGGTCCGATCGATGCTGCCGACGGACTTCGCCGGGCCCGTCAGCAACGCATTCTTTCAATACGGGTACTGATTGGGACAGACCCAGTTGCCATACGTGTCCTGATAACAACCGTTGTTGTAGTTGTTGTTGTAGTATCCATAGGCGCCGGCGGCGGCCGCACCGACGGCAGCAGCACCGTAAGCCGCGCCTCGATAGCCATATCGCGGATAGCCTCCAGGATAACCGGCGATCGGACGGCCGGGACGGCCCGCAGCAGGGTAACCGGGGCGACCCGGACGACCGGCGATCGGATGGCTTGGCCGCGGACCTCCTGCGTAATGGCGTCCGCCTCCGCCATGGATCCGACCGGCGTGAACGGCGCCGCCATGGAAACCTCCGGCGCGCATGCCCCCTCCACCTCCGCGATAGCCGCCACCGCCTCCGCGGCGGGCATAGGCGTCATCAGGAATGAGCGTGGCCGTGAGAAGAACGAAGGTTGCAGCAAGAGCTAGGAGATAACGAAGCATGGCATGTCCTCCTCGGTATGGGTGCCGTGATCCGCTTTTCGACGATGCCTCGCGAAACGCGGTTGGCACCCGAACCTGGCGCTGATCTGCGGCCGCTTCCCTGACTTACGTGCCTGAGAGAAGCAGCCGCCATTCTGGCTTGAACGCCGCGACCGCCAAAGCGGCCCGACTGCCGCTCTAGCGCTTCAAACTTATCGTCACGCCCCCCACCGCAGCTGACAGCTCGGCTCCGACCTTCGGTCCGCTGAGCTGCAGAATCACGCCGTTGCCGTTTTGCAGCTGAACGGCACCTGCGCCGGCCGCGATGGCACCGCCCGCCCCGCCCACAGCATAGGAGCCTTCGATCGACTCCGGCCCCCTCAGGTTGAGGGCGCGGCCGACCAGCTTGGTGGTCGAGGCGCCGATCGTGAAGCCGACGCTCATGCCCGAGACGGTGAAGGGATATTTGTGGCCCCGGAGCAGCAGAACGCCCTCGCCGCCACCGACACCAACGATGAAACCGCCCTTGGTGAAGACAACGGCCACCTGACCGGTCTCTGCCCGCGAGGGCGTGCTGAAGCCGGCGACGCCTGCCAGCGAGGCGACCAGGGCGGCATAGATTGCGACTTTTCTCATGAGTTTTATTTCCTCTGGTTGTGACGCCGAGCTATTGAGCCAGGATCATCGCGAAGTAGCCGAACACGGTGAGCAGAATGCCGGACACCGCGTAGCCGACCGGGAATCCGATCCAGGGCACGGAGCTCTGGATTTCCACCGCGGCTTCACGGCACGGACCGGAGTGCGACCGCGCACCGGCAACGCCGCCCATCAACACGGCCGGATTGATTTTGAACACGTGATAGCCGATTGCCCAGACGATGAACGGCGGGATCGTGCAGGCAATGAAGCCGGCGACGAAGATCTTCAAGGCAACCGCGCCCGTGAGTTGCGCCAACAGTCCGGCGCCGGCATTGATACCGACGATGGCGACGAAGACCACGAGGCCGAGATCCTCCAGCACGTTGCGCGCCGCGTTCGGCGTATTGCCGAAGAAGCGGAGCCGCGAGACCAGCGACGAGACGATCACGCCGGACAGCAACAATCCACCGGCATTGCCGAGGCCGATCTTGGCGCCGAAGGCTGGAAATTCGATCATCCCGATCAGGAAGCCGATGATCATGCCTGAGGCAAGCGTCAACAGGTCGGTCGAGGTGTTGGTCCGCGCAATACGTCCCCACATCTCACCGAGCTCGCTGACTGCCGACTTGATGCCGACCACCGAGACGATGTCCATCCGCTGCAACTCAGTCTTGAGACCCGCAGGGATCTGTACGCCGCCACGTTCCACCTTGGTGACCTGCAGCTGGCCCGCGATGGCCGTATCGCGGAAGGATTCAAAGGTCCGTCCGGCCATCTCCTTGTTGGTGACGAGGATGTCCGCCTGATCCATGGGAATGCCGAGCGCCTTGGCGTCGGCAACCTCGGGACCGATCAGGCCCATCTTGTCGGTCAGATGTTCGGTCGAGCCGCCGAGCGCGACGACGTCGCCCTTTTGCAGGACGAATTCGGGATCGGCGCCCTGCGGCTCTCCGCCGCGCGCCACGTTGACGATGCGGTATTCGGGATTCATCACACGGAATTTGGCGATGCTCATGCCGACCTGGGCCGGGTTTTCGAGCCGGTAGGCGCGCAGGCCGAACTGCCGGTAACCCGTCAGGCCGCCGCCTTCGAGATCCTTGACGCCGAACTCCTGCTCGTACTGCCTGGCAGCCGCCTTGGCGTCGACGCCCCACCAGCGCGGCAGGTACTTGCAGATCAAGATGATGCCGACCGTGCCCCAGATGTAGGTGATGCCGTAGGACAGCGCGATCATGCCCGACGCGTCCTCGGCCTTCATGCCGTCAGGAAGCTTCACGACACCGGAGGTGATGGCTTGCTCGGCCGAACCGATCGCGGCCGACATGGTCTGCGACCCCGCCAGCATGCCGCCGGCAGCCCCGATCGGCAGCGCGAAGAGTTTTGAGCAGATGACGACAAGCGCCAGACCAAGGACGCTCGACACCAGGGCAAGGATACAGAATTTCAGCCCATCGCCCTTCAGGCTGTTGATGAAGGACGGCCCCACGCGCAGGCCGACGCCATACATGAACAGATAGTAGAAGAGGCTCTTGGCAAAGGTGTTGAGCTCAAGCTTCACGCCGTAGGTCGAGGCCCAGACCGAAAGGGCTGCGCCCACTACGATGGCGCCGGCAACCATGCCGAGGCCGTACCCCTTGATGCTGGCCCGGCCGATCCAGACGGCGAGCCCGACGACGAAGAACAGCAACAGAAACGGGTTCTGCTGCAAGAACGTGAAAAACCCTTGCATGTCCGTCCCCTTTATTATGATGCGGCCTTCAGCTTCGGCGCGGCGCCGGGCTTGGGCCGACCGATCTTTGCCAGGGCTTCGGCGCGTACGAGCTTCAGCCCTTCCTTGGCGTCGTAGCCGTGGATTTCCTTCACATCGAGCTTGCGCATGAAGTCGATGGTTTCCTGGGTGATGACCTGCCCCGGCACCATGATCGGGAAGCCAGGCGGATACGGGATCACGAAACTCGCGGAGACGAGGTCCGGCCCGGCCTTGAGGCGACGGTCGATCTCGGAATCGCCGAGCCGGATATATTCGCATCCCGCTGCGTCATAGGCCGAGTAGAAGCCGCTGCGGATGTCGCCCTCGTTGGTCTTGGTGCCGGCATCGCCACGGAAACTGTCGTGAAACTGCGAGAAGTTCGGCAGGTCGGGCACATCGGTCATCAGGCTTTTGACCCGAGCCTCGAAGGTCTTCTTCGCATTTGCGCCGCCCTGAACCAGCCCGCGGTCGACCTCGCCCGCGATCTCGGCCAGCACCCTCACCAGATGCGCAACATCGCTACGGGTGTTGTTGATGTTGGACTGGAATAGCACCGAATTGCGCGACGTCTTGTTGATCTGGATATTGTAATCATTGGCAAGGATGCCCTTGAACTGCGTGCCGTCGTAGCCGGCGGTGCCGCACACCAAGGTCATGCGGGTCGGATCAAGGCAGAACTCGTCGTCGTCCAGGCTCTTCAGGATGCTCGCCCAGTTCATGCCTGTTGCGAGATAGTCGGTGAAGCCGCTCTGGCGATATTGCGCCGGCACCATCGCGTCCGCGCCGAGAATCCGGAAGTATTTCGAGATCAGCGGATTGCCGTTGACCGCCCTGCGGATCGCGAACGCGATTTCGATTGCGTTGGCGACGAGACCGTAGCCCTCAAGCTCCATCTGGCGCCGCGAGACATCGAGGCTCGCGATGAGTTGCTGGTTGGGGCTGGTCGACGCGTGCGTAAACACCGCCTCCTTGAACTGCTGCTCGACGGTGTGGAATTCGACGTCCTTGACCGAGAGCATCGAGCCCTGCCGGATCGCCGACATCGACTTGTGGGTCGAGTTGGTCTGGTAGACGCGCAACCGAATCTGACGCGGATCCGGGATGAGACGAGTCTTGAGCAGTACCTCGTCCGACGGAGTCTTGCCGAGCTCGGCCTGCTGCTTCTCGTAAGCCGCGACCGATTTCGAGTCGTGCATCCAGGCCTCGATCTCGTTGGCGGCGCCCATCGCGGTCCGTCGCCGCAGGAACGGCGAGAAGCGCGCGAAGCCGAACCAGGCTTCGTCCCACAGGAAGATCAGATCCGGCTTGATCGCGAGACACTCCTCCATCACTCGTCGGGTGTTGTAGATGTGGCCGTCGAAGGTGCAGTTGGTCAGGTCGAGCATCTTGACGCGGTCCAGCCTGCCGTCGGCCCTCGCGTTCAACAGCGCCTGCTTGATGGTCTTCAGCGGCACCGCGCCGTACATCGAATACTCCGTCATCGGGAACGCTTCGACATAGATCGGCTGGGCGCCGGCCAGCACCATGCCGTAGTGGTGCGACTTGTGACAGTTGCGATCGACGATCGCGATGTCGCCCGGCCCAAGCAGCGCCTGCACTGCCATCTTGTTTGAAGTCGAGGTGCCGTTGGTCACGAAGAACACGCGATCGGCGCCGAGCGCTCGCGCCGCCTTGTCCTGTGCTTTCTTGATGGTGCCGGTCGGCTCCAGCAGGCTGTCGAGGCCGCCGGTGGTCGCGCTGCTTTCGGCCAGGAACAGGTTCAAGCCGTAGAACTCGCCCATATCGCGGATCCAATCCGACCTGAAGACAGACTTGCCGCGAGCGATCGGCAGCGCGTGGAACGTGCCGATCGGGCGTTGCGCGTATTTCTTGAGATTGTCGAAGAATGGCGTATCGAAGCGGTCCTGGATCCCTTCGAGGATAGAGAGATGGAGTTCGAGGAGCTCTTCGATGGAGTAGAATATCCGCCGGACCACATTGGCTTCGGGGTTCCCCGCCATTGCCTCCACGTCGCGATTCGACATCAGATAGATGTCGAGCTCGGGACGGACCCGCTTGATGACGTGCGCGAGCCGGAGCGCGGACGCGTCCGCCTCGTCATTGATGCCGGCGGCGGCGGTCATGGTGCGGAGTATCGGCGCGTCGTGACGCGAGCGCAGGCCGAAACCTTCGTTGATGACGACGGCGGCGATATTGGGGTTGAGCATTGTCGCGCAGAAGGCGTCCTCGAGGCTGCCGACGATCACCGGCTCATAGACGAAAGAATCGACCGGACGGCGCAACTTGCGCCATTCGGCAGCGAGAGCCGGCCACTTCTCGGAGGAGATGCCGGTGACGACCAACGTTTCGAAATAGGGTCGCCGAGCTGCATGTGAGCCGAAAGTCGAGGACACGAGTTCGGGTGCGTCGCCACTGCCGTCGTCCTTGGGATCCCAATCGCCGGCATGTTGGCGGAAGGATCTTGTCATCAGGGCCTGCGTAATCCGCGTCGCAAGACCAAGTGAACCCGCCGCATCCCCGGCCGAGGCCGCTTCGCGCAAAGCGGCCATCAGTTGTAGCCCAGGATACCCGTGAAACTCTTCAATGACGGAGAGATCGGCCAGTGCCGCATCGTACCTGGCGCGATCGCCGGCGCGCGCCCATGCTTTGGCTGCTTCGACCAGATCGCGCCAGTCGTCCGCCCGGCCGCCGGGCCCGGAAATGAACTGATCGATGCGCTTTTCTGCAGCCTTGGCGTCCTTGGACATGTCTCTCTCCGGATCTTTGCGATGTCGCGGCTAGGATCGTGGTGCCCGCTCACCTCGGTCTATTGATCCAAGTCAAGGGTCGAGCATCTTGAAGAGGCCTGGAGTAATTTCCGGTGCGACATCGTCCAAAGCGCTGCCGCATGACGGATCGAGGACGATGGTGAGATCGCATCAGAGCCGACCTGCCAATAAGTCGGGCGGATCCTATGGATTGGGATCAGATGATTGTCCGGTCATGCTTTCCCCGATCACGCTGTCGACCGAACGAAGCCACGCCCCGCTGTCGGTCTTTTCCGCCAGCCCCTCAGCCCGCAGCAGATCGCGCAATTGCGCGTGCGCGCCGACGATGCGGAAGGTGATATTTCGGGAGGCGAGTTCGTCATAGAGATCATGCAACATGCGCGCGCCGGCCAGATCGATGTAGGGTGATGCCGACAGATCGCAGACAACCAGCCTGACGCCGACCGATAGCGGCAAGGTGCCTAACACTGTTTCCAGGATCGTTTCAGCATTGATGTAAAGCAGCGAGGCTTCGGGTCGAAACGCGATGATGCCGACCAATGGCTCGACGCCATCGTGCCTCGCATTGTCGGAGTAACGGCCAGTACCGGGGAGCCGGCCGAGGAATGCGACATTCGGACGCGAGGCCCGCGCCAGCAGCAGAACGATCGACGCAATAGCCGCCAGCAGGACGCCTTGCAATATCCCCAGGAGCAACACGGCCAGCAGCGCAATCGCCGCGGCATGAAAGTCGATGCGGCTGACTTGCCACATTCGCAACAGCGCGCGGATGTCCACCAGCCTGTAGACGGCGGCAAAGACGATCGCCGCAAGCACTGCCTTGGGTAGGTTCGTCAACAACCCCGTGAAGAACAGCAGGCATAGCGCAAGCGTCACCGAGCAGATCACCAGGGCCAGCGGCGTGCGCGCTCCGGCATTGTCGTTGACCGCGGATTGCGACAGCCCGCCGGCCACGGGATAGCCGTGGCCGAAGGCGGTAACGAGGTTCGCCGCGCCCAGCCCCAAAAACTCCTGCCGGACATCGAGCGCATAGCCGTGTTTGGCAGCAAAGCTGCGGGCGGCGGAGACGCCTTCGATATAGGCCAGGAGCACGCATCCCGCAGCCAGCGGGAAGAGCTCGTCGGGCTCCAACAGGCCAAAACTCGGCAACCCGATAGCCGGCAATCCCTCTGGGATTTTCCCGGTGACCGGCACGCCAAGGGACGGAAGGCCAAGCAATGTCGCCACGACAATCGACAACGCCATGATCGTGAGCCCGACCGGCCTTCCGGGCAGCCGCCGTTCTCCCACCAACAGGAACAAGAGGGCGAGGGCTCCGATCGCCAGAACCAGCCAATTGATGCCGCCGAGCTGACCGGCGAGCTTGATGGCGCGATCGAAAAAATTGTGACCGCCTCCGGCGACGCCGAACAGGCTCGGCAACTGGCTCATCATGATGGTAAGTCCCGCGCCGGCCTTGAAGCCGACCAGGATACTGTCGCTCACCAGGCGGACGAGAACGCTGAGCTTGAACAACCATGCGGTCAGGCACAGCAGCGCCACCGCGCATGCGGCCAGGCTTGCGATCTCGGCGTATTTCGCCGCGTCTCCGCCGGACAATGTCCCAACCGTCGCCGCAATCATCAGCGAGATCGCCGAGGTCGGACCGACCGCAAGCTGGCGCGACGACCCGAGCAGCGCATAGCCGATGCCGCCGAGCATGTAGCCGTAGATTCCGATCTGGGGCGGCAGGCCCGCCAGCGTGGCATAGGCCAGTGACACGGGGATCGCATAAGCCGCGAGGGTGATTCCGGCGATCGCGTCCGAACGCAGCCAGGCACTGTGATACCCCGCCAGCCAAGCCGCGGGCGGAAACAGGAAGGGCCGGCGCGATCTACGGTCCGATGAGGTCATGGGCTGGCCTCGTCGTCCGGACTTTCGCAACGCAACAGCACAACCAGGAGCGCGATCACGGGGACACCGAGCGCCAGGTCCGGGATCTGCTTGGTCGCGAAGGCGCCAAGAGCGGCGCCAAGGCCGAACGTGATGCACAAGACAGCAAAAATGCCTGGCGGCCGTAGCGAGCCATTCCGGGAGGCCACAGCGAACATGCCTTCAATCGCTTGCCGCATGTTGCCCGTGATCATGACGGAGCTGTAGAGCACGCCCTCAACCCTCGTGAAAACGGCGCTCTGTACGGCGGCGACGAACGAAATCCCAAGCGTTCCCGCGAGATCCGGCAAGCGATTGTGCAAGACTGCGATGATGACGAGCAGGAGAATCTCGAGCAGCGTGCTGATGGCACTGGCGCGCTCGCGCGCCGCCCGACGCAGCCATGACGCGGCGACAATACCGACCGCGAACGCAAGGATCGGTGGGACGAAGTGGAGCGCCTTCGTCCAGTCGCCGACCGAGCCATAAACCCACAGCAGGACGAGATTGGCCGTCTGGGCGTTAGCCATGACGCCGTGGATGATCCACGTATAGGCGTCGAGGTAGCCACCGGTGAAGGCCAGCAACAGCGCGACTGGCAGCGTTTCGTCGCGGCGTATCGACGAAGCAGCGGTGGCATCCATCGTGCTCATGTCCCAACGTCGGGTTCTGAAATCCTGCGCTTGAATAGGGAGCGTCTGGCCGATCGCGAGGGTTGATCTGGATCAAGCATCGCCGGGTATCACCAACCAGATTGGCGCAAATGGCTGGAGGGCCTGCACCATGAGCACGGTCAGATGGATCATCTCCGCCGCTCCGGAAATCTTCCTGCTGCTGTCAGTCGCGCTCGGGACCATCCTTGGCCGCGTCCGGATCCGCGGCTTTTCGATCGGCACCACGGCGTGCACGCTCATCGTTGCCGTCCTGATCGGGCAGCTCGGCACCTTCACGTTTCCTTCCCTGCTCAGGGTCATTCTCTTCAGCCTGTTCGTGTTCACGATCGGCTACCGGTCCGGACCCGAGTTCTTTGCCTCGCTGAGCATCCGGACCCTGGCTCAGGTCGCGCTCGCGCTCGTGCTTGGTGGTACCGGCCTCATCATCGTTCTCGTATTTGCCCATGTGTTCGCGCTCGGTCCCGGCACCGCCTCCGGTCTTGCAGCGGGAGCTCTGACACAGTCGTCGGTCATCGGCACCGCATCTGGCGCGCTAGCCCAGCTTGGACTGGCCAAAGAGGTGCTGCAGCAGCAGGACGCCAATATCGCCGCCGGCTACGCCGTCACCTACGTGCTCGGCTATATCCTCACGCTCCTGTACGTGCCGTTTGTCGCGCCGAAATTGATGGGGATCGATCTGAAAGCGGAAGCTGCAAAGCTCGAGGCGGAGCTTTCGGGTGGCAACCCGCAACAAAATGAGAATCTGCATTATCGAAAATTCCAGGCGCGCGCGTACCGGGTGTCGGCAGCGGCGGGACGGACCGTCGGCGCCGTCGAAGACGAGATCGGCAGCCGCAGCGTGATCGAGCGGATCGTGCGCCAGGGCGCCGATGTCGAGCCGCATCGCGACACCGTCCTTCAAGTGAGCGACGACATCGTCATCGCGGGACGCACCGCCGCCATTGTCGCCGCGAAACCGATCGTTGGCACAGAAATCGACGCCGATGAGATCCTGAAGGCGCTTCCGGGCAACGTGATCGACGTCCTTGTCGACAATCGCAAGCTCCATGGCCGCTCCGTCAAGGACGTGGCCGATCGTGTCGGCGATGCCGCACGAGGCGTGTTCCTCCGAACCTTGACGCGAATGGGACGTGAAGTCCCCTTGAGCGCGGACACCCGCGTCTATGTCGGTGACGTCATGACGCTGGTCGGCAGCACCCGCAACATCGAGCGCGCCGCCTCGCATGTAGGACAGATTCTGCGCTCCGAAGATCGCACCGACATTGCATTCCTTGCCGCAGGCATCGCCGTGGGTCTGCTCGCCGGTCTCGCAAGCGTAAAGATCGGGTCGGTGCCCCTGACGTTGGGAGGTGGCGGCGGCGCCCTGATTGCGGGGCTCTTCTGCGGCTGGCTACGCTCGCGGCGGCCGACAATGGGCGCAATGCCGCCCGCAGCGCAGCAGACGCTGAGCGATCTCGGCCTTGGCGGCTTCATCGCGGCGATCGGGCTCGGCAACGGCCACGCAGCCTGGGTCGCGATCCAGTCGCAAGGCATGCTGCTGGTCGGCATGGGCCTGGTGGTCACGCTGGTGCCGCTGATCGTGACGACCCTGTTTGCCCATCGCGTGCTCCGCATGAACCCGGTCATCATCTGCGGCGCGCTGGCCGGCGCCATGACCGTCGACGCCGCCGTTACCGGCGCCTGCGAAGTTGCAGAAAGCCAGACGCCCGTGCTCGGGGTCGCCGTGCCTTACGCTGTCGGCAATGTTGTGCTGACCGTGCTTGGACCGATCATCGTGGCCAGCACTTTCGCCGGTTGAAGGAGGCGCGCGTGAATTTGCGGTCAACAGTGACCTACCTGGCGGCGGCATTGAGCATTTCGGCCTGCTTTTTTGCCCCTGTACGCGCCGACGACAATGTCCGGATCCAGGAAGAGATGTGGGCCCTGCCGCTACCGCTGCCGATGTTCGCCTATGTCGTGCGGCCCGTCGGCGACGGCCCCTTCCCGCTGGCGATCATGAACCACGGCGTGTCGCTCAAGGCCGTCGATCGCAGCTTCTTCCCGCTGGTGGAGTTCCGCGACGCCGCCAAGTGGTTTGCCAAGCGCGGCTACCTCGTGGTGGCACCAGTCGGCACCGGCTACGGCGCAGCCGCGATCGATATTCCCGAGCACGGTCTCTATGGACCGTTCTTCTCCAAGGTCGGAAACTGCACCAATCCGAACTTCCACGACGCCGGGCGTGCGGTGGCGCAGGTCGATCTCTGGATCATCGACTACATGGTGGCCGAGAAACGCGTTCTGCCGATGGACGTGGTCGTCGTCGGACAGTCCGCGGGCGGCTGGGCGTCCATTGCGCTCTCGAGCGCAAACCCACCGCAGGTGAAGGCAATCATCACGTTCGCCGCAGGACGCGGCGGGCGCGTCGACGGCAAACCCAACAACAATTGCGCACCGGACAAGCTGGTCGAAGCAACTGCCGATTTCGGCCGAACCTCGCGGGTGCCAATGCTGTGGTTCTATATCGAGAACGACACGTTTTTCGGTCCGGCCTTGTCGAAGCGCATGCATGACGCCTTTACCGCTGCCGGCGGCAGGGCCGAATATCATCTGATGCCGCCCTTTGGCAACGAAGGGCATTTCTTCATCGGCTCGCCCGACACGATCGCGACGTGGTCACCACTGGTCGAAAAATTCCTCAATGCGCAAAAGTAGCCGCAGACGCCGACGCCTGGAGGCGCAATATGATCAACCCTGCTCTCAAGCCGCGACGTAAGCCTACGCGAGCCCATCTGTTGCTTTTGTTCGCAACGGCTATTGCCGCACCCGCTTCGTCCCAGAATGCTGCAGCGCAACAGCATGCGCGCGAGGCAAAACCCACCGAATTCGCGCCTCGCGGACAGCGCGAAGCCAGAGACATCACCTATGGCGACTGGCGGAAGCTTTGCGTCAAGCCCGGCGGTGCGCCGATGCTGTGCCGGACCTCGATCACCGGCAAGTTTGCAACGGGCCAGATGGCGGTGCGCGTGGACCTGATCGAGCGTGACGCCGACCCCACTGCCCGGCTACAAGTGTTTGTCCCCGTCGGGATGTATCTGCAACGGCCTGCCAAGCTGACCGTCGATCAGGGACATTCCCAGTCGTTGCCCTACACCTGGTGCCTGAGCAATGCCTGTATCGCCGCCGACGCCGCCGATCCCAAGTTCGTCAAGGACATGGAAGCCGGCAAGGCGCTGGTGCTCGAGGTCACCGATTCCAATCTTCTGTCTCTGACGACATCGTTGCCGCTGGCACAATTCGCCTCAGCTCACAATGGCGCGCCCGCTCAGACGCTGGAGCAGGATATCGAGGAGTGAGCAACGGCGAGATCAGTTATGCCCGGCGCAGGCGCGTTCAATGGAGTCGATGAGTGCGCTTGCCGCGAAGGGCTTGGCCAGATAGGCGGCGCACCCGGACTGAATCGCGGCCACTTGATTCGCCTGGCAGTCGTTGCCGGTAATGTAGATGATGGGGGTCGTGGCACCCTCGCTAGCGAGCCTGCGGCGAAGTGAGATGCCCGACTCTCCGTTCAGATTGATATCCAGAACGATGCAGCACGCCTCGTCGAAGCAGCCATAACGAAGCAGCGCGGCGGCGGAATCAAAAGCAACCGCATCAAAGCCGTGCTTCCGAAGCAGCCGCTCCAAGCTTCGGCGCATCGATGAATCATCATCCACGACGTAAATCGACTTACGTGCAAACAATGGACCCGTCTTTCTGATTGGAAACCCGGCACTTGCGTCGCAACGACGCTACGCGGCAATGGTTCCTGCGCTAATCCGACGGCTAACGACGCCGGTATGTAGGCGGTCCAGGCCGAACTATGTCAATAACATTTCATATTGGCCCATCGTACAGGTCTCACCGCAGACCTGACGAAGCGCACGAAAATAGGCCTGCACTACGCCTTTTCCGAATCCAGAAGGCCGAGCCGCTCGGCAGCGGACACCAGTTCGGCAAACGACAGTACCTGCATCTTAGTCATCACTTGGTGGCGGTGCGCTTTCACCGTACGTTCGGTCGTTCCAAGCTCATAGGCGATCTGCTTGTTGATTTTACCGCGTACGATCAGGTCGAACACCTGTCGTTCACGCCGCGACAGAGACGTCAAGCGAGAACGCAGCGAATCGAGCTTGCTCTGTTGGCTGCGCACCGCCTCCTGTTGAGCCATCGCGCGCTCAATCGCATCGATCAACTGTTCTGACGATACCGGCTTGGTCAGAAAGTCCTCCGCGCCGGCCTTGATCGCACGGACCGTCGTCGCGGTATCGGCATGTCCAGTCAGGAAGACGATGGGCAGCGGCGACTGGCATTGGACGAGCGAGGTTTGCAACTCCGGCCCGCTCAGGCCCGGAAGCTGCACATCAAGCAAGATACATCCCGGATGGCTGGACCCTGGCGGATCATCCAGTAGCTGCTGCGCGGACGCGTAGGTCACAACTTCATACCCGGCCAGTTTGAGTCGACGCTGGATCGCCATCCGGAAGGATGCGTCGTCGTCCACGACATAAACGAAGCCGGGCAAGTTTTTCTCCCTCGACGGGTACTTCAAATGCAGCAACCAGACGTGCCGTTAATGCCTGAGCAAAGCAGCCAGATTGGGATGCCACAACCGCGAACGGAGCGTCCGTTTTCGGCATATTGCCGCACCATCTGACAGACACTCTGACGGGTTCTCAATCCAGCGCATCGAACCCTACCTGTACCTTGGTACAATGCACCTACAGACAATGGTTGAAAACCCCACTTATGACCTAAACAACCCTCGCGGGAAGCGGATTTTCGGCGGCTCCTTACTCCCGGCCATGGAAATATCGCGCCACCATCAGTTCGGGAGTTGGCCATGTTCGTTCGCACCGCTGCCGACGCCTCTTCGCCGCTTCATTCGCTCCGGGAGCTCGGGCTAAACACCGAGTCAAATCCAATCATCAGTCTAAACGAATTTACCTATAAGAAGGGCTCGGAAGTCTACGGCGAAAAGGAGGCCGCGGAGTACGTCTATCAGGTGAAGAAGGGTGCTGTGCGGAGCTACAAGCTCCTGTCGGACGGCCGACGCCAAATCGGCGCATTTCACCTTGCGGGCGACATCTTCGGGCTGGAAAACGGCAGCGCGCACAGGTTCACGACGGAAGCGATCGTCGACACCACGGTTCGCCTCGTGAGGCGCCAAAGTCTCGAGCTGGTTGCGCAGGACGACGCCGTGGTGGCTCGTAACCTGCTGAGCATGACCACGACCAACCTTCAGCATGCGGAAGACCATATGCTGCTGCTCGGCCGCAAGACGTCGCTGGAGCGGGTCGCAGCCTTCCTGATCGAGATGGACAAGCGGCTGACGGCCGCCGGGATCATGGCGCTGCCGATGTCGCGGCGCGATATCGCTGACTATCTCGGATTAACGCTGGAAACCGTATCCCGGGCACTTTCGCGGTTGCATGAGCTCGGCATCCTCGGCTTCATCGGAAACACCCAGCGCCAGATCGTGCTGCTGGACAGGCTGAAGCTCGCTAGCCTCGATCTCCAGAATTAGACTGTGGCGCCGCGATCGCCGCAAGATGCTCCACCGTCTTGCGCAGCACCTCGAAAAGAACTGCGGTTGACCAACCAAACATCAGGATGCCGTTCATCGCTGTCATGGGTCCCGTCAGCCGCCACCCCGCGGCGGGCGTGATGTCCCCATAGCCGAGCGTGGTGTAGTTCACGAAGGTGAAATATAGCAGATCGCTCCCCGAAGGTGCCGCGCCGACCGTCGCATAGGCGAGCGCCCAAATGAGAACCTCGACAGTGTGCGCAACCATCAAAATGACAGCAGTGGTGACCATCACGGCCATCAGGTGCGACCGGGGCCGCGCCGTATGCTTCAAGCCAGCGGTACGAGCGATGTCGATGGCCGCAACGGTCACCAGCGCGTGAATCATGATGTTGATCACGCTGATCAAGGTACCGAGCAGGAACTGGACCGCCATTGCGCACTCCTAGCGCGGACATCGAAGAAGTCGTCCGATGATCCGGCAAGCGCCGACCACCAAAGCTCTCTACGTTTGACTGCAACCCCGATCAAGCAGAACCGATCACGATGCCCCCTTTGATGCTGTCGCGCTGCTGTTCATCAGCAGCGCCAACGTGTGTCTCGCGATCATGAGATCCACGTCGGACGGCACGACGTAAACCGGAATGCGGCTCGCTGAAGACGATATCAGCTGCGATTGCCGCGCGTTCTGCGCCACATCAAGCTCGACACCGAGCCATGCGAGCCGCTCCGCCACGCGCAAACGGATCGACGCGGAGCTTTCGCCGATCCCGGCGGTGAAGACGAACGCATCGAGCCCCTGCAACGCAGCTGAGAGCATACCGGCGTTAAGGCCGACCCAGTGAGCGAAATAGTCGATCGCGAATTTCGCGTTGACATCTTCACTTGCCTCGAGCTGACGGATATCGCCGCTGAGGCCCGAGAGGCCGTTCAGCCCGCAATCCCCGTGGAGAAACTCCTGCACCCTGGACGCCGCCATTCCCTTTTCCGAGATGAGATAGAGCACAACTCCCGCGTCGATCTGCCCTGGTCGCGCTTCCATCGGCAGTCCGTCGATCGCGGTGAAGCCCATGGTGCTCTCGACGCTCCGTCCTCCATGGAGGGCGCACATTGATGCCCCGCTCCCGAGATGCGCGACAATCACGCGTCCCATCGCAATTTCCGGCGCAACCCTCAGCAAGGTCTTCGCGATGTATTCGTAGGAGAGGCCATGAAATCCATAGCGCCGTACGCCCTCGGCATGAAGCCCACGAGGGATCGCGTAGTGATCGGCCACCGCAGCATGGGCTCGATGAAATGCGGTCTCGAAGCAGGCGACCTGCGGCAGCGTTGGGAAGTCGGTCAGGATCGATCGTATGGGCGCCAGATTATGCGGCAGATGAAGCGGCGCCAACGCGGTCATTCCTTCCAGGCGCGCCAGGATCCCATGATCAATCAGGACCGGCCGGTCATGCTCTGCACCGCCGTGAACGACGCGGTGCCCGATAGCAATGGGGCTGATATGAAGCTCATCCCGCAACCAGGCGCCTGCAATGTTCAGTGCGGCCAGAATATCCGGCACTGCGTCGATCGGATAGGCGCGATTGGCAAGCGGATCGCCGCCGGCGCTGCTCGCCTGCAGTCGCGGGCAACGCCCGATCCCGTCGATCCGTCCCTTGATCTGTTGCCGCAGGCTTCCTTCTCCTTCGATCGAATAGATCCGGAACCTGAGGCGGGAAGAGCCGGCATCGATGACAAGGATGGTATCCATGGCACTCACGTCGCACTCGTCGGAGCATGTCGAAGCCTTGCATCAGCACCGGCGGCCACAGCAGCCGGACCAGGCGGGCCAGACATTTCCACCACCACGTTCCGACCTCGTGGTTGTATCGCTTTACCTGAAAGGCTCGGTCGAATTGATATGGGTCAAAGCTCGATCGCCAGTTTCGCCGGCACGGCACGTTCGGTACGAATCCAGGCCACCGTCAGCTCCCAGACCACAGATAGGATGATAGGTCCGATGAAGAGGCCGATGATCCCATGGAAGAGGGTTCCTCCGATCACCCCGATCAGGATCACGAGCGCTGGCGTGGTCAGGCCGCGGCCCATGACAAGTGGTTTCAGGATGTTGTCGAGAACCGAAACGATCACGAAAAACACCGTCAGCAGGAGCGCGATCGGAAATTCCTTGTCGGTCCAGATCCAGATGATGACCGGCAGGATGACAATAGCGCCGCCTATTTGCACGATCGACAACAACAACACCGCAAATGCCAGCAGCCCCGCGCTGGCGATGCCGGCCACCTTGAATCCGATGCCCGCCAGCAATGCCTGGATGATGGCGACGCCGATCACGCCTTGGGCCACAGCACGGATCGTGGCACCTGCCAGGTCGAGAAAGTGCTCGCTCTGGTCGGGCACGACGCGCGACAGAAAGCTGCGCCCCGCCCCCACGAGCTGAGGTCCATACGGAAACAGCACCCCGGCCACCGCCACCGACAACAGAAACTTGACCGTACCTACCCCGGCATTGCCTGCAAATCCGAGCAGGGTCGCCGCGAATGGCTTCAGGTAGGGCACCACAGCGCGCAAGAGCGATCGGAGATTGGTCGTCGCTTGGTCCCAGAGATCGAAGAGCTGAGGGCCGATGACGGGCCAATCCTTGAGAGACTGCGGCGGCGAAGGCACGTGCAGTTCGCCAGCCGTCATTTGGGCGGCAAGATCGGTGATCCCGTCGACCGCGCCCATGCCCAGCCAGGTCGCGGGTCCGATCACAACAGCAAGATTGACGAGAGTAAGGATCGTTGCTGCAAGCTTCGGTCGGCCACCGAGAATGTCACTGAGGCGCCGAAACACCGGATTAAGGGCAGCGGCAAGCACGACACTCCAGGCCAATATGGGCACGAATGGGCGGACCAGGAGGAGCGCCCAGATGAGCAACAGCCCCAGCAACCCCAGCCGGATGAGAAGCTGGATGATCTCGTCTCCGGAGAATATCTGGCGGAGTGTTTTCACGGACTCGCCTTCAGCTCATGCCGCGCATGCTGAGGCGAACTAGCCCCTGCTCTCGCTCAGCTGGCTTGATCCAGATCAAGCGTCGCGGCTCTCCTACAGCTGAAGTCCGGGCGGGTTCAGCTCACGCTTGGCCTCAAACACTGTAACGATCGCAACATTTCATATGCACGGTCATGCCGCCGGCGCGACGGAATCCCTCCCTCGCCGGTCAGTCGAGATTTCAACGCGGTGGAGGACATTATGAGGTTCATCAAAGGGGCATTGGCAGCATTTCTTACTGTCGCGAGCGCCATGATTTCCGTACCCGAAAGCGAAGCAGCGCCTTTGCCCACCAATGTTGGCGCGATGAGAGCCACGCTTGATAACGACGTGATGAAAGTGCGCTACGGAGGCTGGGGTTATCGCGGCGGATGGGGCGGAGGTTACCGCGGAGCGGGATTGGGCTATCGTGGCTTGGGGTATCGCGGCGTCGGATATGGCTACAGAGGTTACGGATCTAGAGGCTACCGTGGCTGGGGCGCCGGCGCAGTGGTCGCGGGGGCGGTCGTCGGTGGCGCGATCGCAAGCTCCGGCTACTATGGTGCATATCCCTACTACGGCGGCGGATACTCCTCTTACGGCGGAGGATACGGCTATGATTATTGTCCGCCCAGTGCCTACAGCGCCTACGGAAGCTATGGCGGTTATGGCGGCTACTACGCGAGGCGGAGCTACTATTCCGGCTGGTAGATTTGCCTCGGATTCTCTCGAGCACACGCGCGCTTGTTGTCGCCGTGGCGCAATGGCAGCGCGAGCGCGATACCTCCATTGATCTGGATCAGCACGCAGGCAGGAGCGCTGACATCGACTTGCGGTTTCGAACAGAGGAGGCGCATCGGACTAGCAGCTGCATTCATGACGACCGAGCTGGTTCTCGCGAGTCCTGAAAGCGCCAACGTCATTATATACTGCCAAAACGTGGACTATCCGGCGCATTGCGTCGCGAGGCCAGGCGTCGTGTTGGGAGTGCGTCCCGTCGCGCGCGCTGCCGCACGGGAAGCGGTGCGGCCCGGCACTCCGACCAACCGCGGCGGTCCCGTCGATCGCGCCGACAGGCGCTGACTGGCTTGCGCGGTACGGCCACAAAAATGAGGGCCGACATGACTGCCGGCCCCCTGAAGACGTCAGACCCTGGAGAGCTCAGTACCTTGCGACGACCGGGTTGGCCCCGCCGAAGCGGTAGTTGAAGCGCACGGTGAGCATATCGACGTCCTGGGTGATCCGGTCGTTCACAAAAGCGGCAAGGCGCGGATCGGCGACCGTGAACGAATTATTCCGGTGCCCCATGAACAGATGATCGTATTCGAGCCCCACCGACCAATTCGGGGTGAAGCCGTACTCGAATCCAACACCAATGACGCCACCCCAACGGGTCGCACTTTGCGCGGCGAGTTCGACGCCGGACGCAGTATCAAGGACGCTCAGCCGGTTGTCTGTCACCGCCGCGCCGCCCTTCACGTAGAGCAGTGACGCATTCCAGGCGTAGCCGATCTGGCCGGTGAAGAGGCCGATGGCGCTCGTTTTGGCGCGCGTGGAGAGCGTCGGATCGAACAGGCTGACGCGCTGGTTACTGAGATCCGCCCAATCGCCCTGAGCCTCCAGACCAAACACCCACTGGCTGGCCTGCCAGCGATAGCCAAGCTGGCCACCGATGACGCCACCGGATCGATCGCGGCAGCCGGAAGCGACGGCGACGCCGGCCGCGTCAAGGAAATCCACGCAGTTGTGGTTCTGCGCCCAGCCACCATTGCCGCCGATGTAGAACCCCGTCCAATTGTAGATTGGAACGATCGGTGCCAGAGGCGGCGCCTTCACGGCCATATCGGCAGCCATGGCGGGTCCCATGGCCAACGCCACCAGGCCAATTGTTGTCAGCAGAAGTCTTTTCATCATGCTCTCTCCTTGCCGGCCGCTTTTTGATTGCTCGAACGGCGGCTTGTTGCATTGCAATCATCCCCCAACTTCCAGCTGAAACTCTACGGGCGAGGCCGCAAACTCCACGTGCCAAAATGGCAACACTCAAGACATTTCGAACCAGGCTTCGGTTTGCCTCGCCCGCGGAGTCGAACGACTGGCGCCAGTATCCGAATTGGCCGAAAGGCAGCCGTCTGCTCCGAGTCACCTCCAGTCATCCGCATCAACCACCGTGATGGCCCGCCTATTTCTCCGGGTCGCGCTTGGCATCGGGGCCGGTAATCTCGTCGCCTCGGCCTTGCTCGATCCAGGACGGAATGTCGCTCGAGGGAATCAACCGTCGCGGCAAAAAGGGATTGAGCGTGCCTGCGAACACGATCATTCCCTCGTTGAATTTCTCTCGCGCGAAGGTCCGCGCCTCGGCTTCGCTCTCGAATGTGCGCGTTTCCCGGGGACTTCGCCGCTTCGGCAAGGTCCCGCGCTTGTGCACCTCGAACGTGACGTACCAGGTTTGCGGCATCCGCCAGCTTCCGGATCTCAATCAAGCGGACATCTGTCGGCAAATGAAGATCGGTAAGATCATGTGACGTCCTAGTTGCGCCGCTCTTCGCGGCGCTCCGTGCGCCCTGTCCGCCTTTCCTAACTGCGTTCAGTCCGGCCCCGTGCGCCGTTCCTGACGCCGCTCGTAGCGGGCTCCCCGCCTCTCCTGGCGTCGCTCCATGCCGATCGTCTGCGCCGGCGCTTCTGTTCCGAACAGGAACGTGCCGGATGTCGCCAATCCGAGTACAGCGGCCCATCCCACCAACGAAAAAGCCTCGCGACGATCGACCCGTCCAGACATTAACGTTTCACTCATGTCAGTTACTCCCGATCTTCAAGGACGTTTGATTGGGCAATGCCTCGACGTGCGCTCGTTGACAGTATCATGGCGGGCGCCCCACTCCGAAGATGCGACCATCGGAGACGCTCACCAAACCTGGTTGCCAAACCAGCCGTACTGCGGCGGCCGCGCGACGAGCCGGATATTTTTTTCGATGTGCCTCCTCACAATTTTGTTTTGACGCTGCGGCTTCGCATCAGCCTTTGCCGACGAACGCGCTGGCGGTCGTTCGGCATCGAGCGGTCCGAGCTGAGCAAAGGCCTCGCGAACGCGCGTCTGTTGGAAGTCGGCGCCCGGCAGGGCACCAAGTTCGACCTTGGCGATGTCGGTTGCGACAATCGTGGGCCGGCTCGTGTCGAGAACGACCCGCTCGGGCAATTTCCAATCGGAATGGATGCGGATGGTGGCGGAGCGCGCAGCTTCACCGCGTATGGCGGGCCGATCCGGCACCAGCGCGTCCGCAACGAAGAGCATCGCGAGCAACGTACCGCCGACATAGAACAGATATCGTGAGATGGGCATCGTCAGCGCCATTGCCGCCGCAGATCTTCGTCTGGCAAGCAACGGGCCACGGCGGCAGAATTGGCGCAGCAATGCAACCTGCATGGACGTGGTAGCCTAAATCGACCCGCCGTTGCGTCGGCCGCGGCGCGCCCCTTGTGAAGCACTTGCTGAGGCATGGCGGCACTTCGTCGGTAAGCGCACGCACGCTGCAGCAAGGCTAATGTTCACCGCGTCCGAACGCGGCTTCGCTTGAGCCAGATCAACGAATTGAATTGTCCCAAACACGGCCTCGCGTAGTGCCGCACGGCTTGGTCAGTGTCAGTGACATGCCCCTTGGTACAATGGCCGGAAGGGCAATTGCAGAGATGTAGAACGCAACGCAGAATTCTCACCGCGTACATCGAGCTTCTGGCAGGGAGGGCCGATGATGAGCCAATTCGAGCTGAGTTCGCGCGCGGCACTTTGCCGACAGCTTGCAAGCCAGGATCCGGCGAACCAAACGGTCTGGATGGCCGAGGCAAGAAGCTGGTCACGGCTGGCCGCCGAGATGCTTCCTGAAGAGCACCTATTGAAAGGCGGCATCACCGCCCGGCTATTCTTCGCCTTCAACAAATTGGTCGCGGCGCAACACGAGCCTACGCCGGCAGAATTGATGAAGAGCAGATCCAAACGCGTCATGCCGTCTCGGAGCTTGTCACCGACGGCCTGACGCATTCGAGCGAGAAGCGTTCGCACGATGGCATACTTGGCCCAAGTGTGGAGAGAGCCGGTCCACCACGTGACAGCACGCTTCCCGATGCGCCCCGGCGGGCTGCACTCGACATCAAAGCGTCGTCATCCAGATTTCCTTAACGCGATCCGAACTTGACGCGGTAAAATCGAAGACGAAGCAGATGCGATTTGTTGAATCCCTTGATCTAAAGCAAGCCACGGCCCTGGTGCTGCGTTGGTCTTATGACGTAGAGGTTCATTTTTGGAGAAGGTCCATGAACTCAGCGAGCGCAAGGAAGATTGCCCGCTGCCGTCGCCGTCCTCGTATGCGGCACGACGTTGTCCAACGGCTGGAACGACCAAGGCGGAATTTCGCCGCAGGTCGACAAGGCGCAAGCGGCGACGCGATTGTACGTCACTTCCTATTATCGCGGTCACTACTACACGAATGACGGTCTGCCCTGGTACGCGGTGCGAGCCTATTATTTCGGCGGACCGTGGAGCTACGGCTACAGCGGCTGGACCGACTATGCGGCGCGCAACGGCATCGGTTGCGTCCCAGGCTCGTTGGTGAAGGGCGGCGATGGCATCATGTACGTGTGCCAATAGAGCTTCATGATGGCGCGATGGGCGGCGCCCATTAAGCCGCCCGTCGCGCTGATCTGCGCTTAGGAGATCGACGGCTGAGGGGGAGGATACCATGACCTATGTTTTGGTCGTCATCAGCTGGCTCGGCGTCGCGAATGGCGCTGTCATATCGACACAAGAATTTTCAAGCGCAGAGCGTTGCGAGCAGCCCGGACGGCGCTGATGGAATATACGAAAGCACGCAGCAGCGACGAGACACTGAGGCCGCTCTGCATACAGAAGTAGAAACGAGGCGAAAAGGGTGACGCATGTACCCGACCCAACTGAAACGTTCTGGTGGTTCGCCTTCGGTTACCAGCTTACGATTCCCACGGTTCCTTGATCTTGATCAACGGTCCGAGCGCCAGTCCATGGAACGATCCAGATTGACTCTCACAGGCGGAGACTATCATGAAGCGTGGTTTGATCACAAAACTATCACTCGCAATTGCCGTGGTCGCCCTCGGAGTGTCCGGCTCGATCGACTGGTCGGCGGAGGAAGGCCTTTCGCTCGCGCTCGGCCGGGCTGAAGCACGAGTCGGGCGGCCCTTGACGCCCGTATCAGTCGCCGGCGTAGCACGGCGCACCACCAGACGCGCGGTCGTCGGCGGCGCAGCAGTTGGTGCAGCCGCGGTCGGCACGGCGTGTGTCCGCGTTCTGGTCAATGGCAGCTACGTCTGCCGCTGATAGCCGTCGTTGCCAGCTTTGAACACCGCATCCTGCCGGATGGTTTTTCTGCGGGATGTGCGGTTCAGGTTTCACAGCGCGATTGATGTTGCCACATGCGAGCGGCATGCACCGACCAAATCCTCATTGGGCCATGGTAAATATTTCAGTCCCCCAGCGGCCCTTTGGCGTCCCCGTCGCTCCCCTTCAGCAACTCGTATTTGATCCGCCGCATGCGGGCCTGGGCTTCGAGCGGCTTGCAATAGGCGGTTGACGCTGCGAGCAGATCGATGGTGGCGAGAAATGCATAGCGCGACGCGGTCGGCTTAAGCGCGTCTGGCGCTTCGGGCACGTGCACGCCAAGCGCAATATCGGCGATTGAGGCCAGCCTGCTTTGCGGCTTGGTGATTGCGACGACCAAGGCGCCGTATTGCTTGGCGATAGTGGCTGCCTCGATCACTTCGTTCGCCGCACCGGTGGTCGAGATGGCAACGACGACGTCATCCCGCCCGAAAGTCGCGGCGATCATGCGCATCAAGCTCGGATCGGAGGCATGCGAGACGGCGATCCCAAGACGAAAGAACCGGTTCTGAACTTCCGCCGCCGCAAGAGTGGAACCGCCCCCCACCCCGAACGCTGCAAGCTTCGAACAGCGGGAGATCGCTTCGGCAGCCCTCTCGATGTCGTCCTTGCGAAGTCCCTCCTCGGCAGCGGCAATTGCACGACGAATTTCCTGAAACACCGACCGCCAGAGCGCGGGGCGTGCCAGATCGGTCCTGACATGCGGGGGAGGCTCAACGTAAATCCGCCCAACCGCCATTGCTTGAGCCAGCCTCACCTTGAGGTCGCGGACGCCCCGGCAACCGACGGAGCGGCTGAACCGGGTTACCGTCGGCTCGCTGACGCGCGCCCGGCGGGCCAGCTCGGAATTGCTGGCGTGAACGGCAAACTCCATATCGGCCAGCAGCACCGTGGCAACGCGCTGCTCCGACGGACTGAGGCTTAGAGCGCTCTGCCTGATAAGGGAGATGATGTCGCCGGCCATGACATTGTCGTCGCCCGACGGCTTCGAGATCGCTGCACCAACGGCTCTCGCCGGATGATTTCGCTTTGCACGCGCCATTGCCTGCCCTTCTCCAGGTCAGATCCACCTGCGCCATTGGCGGGAGGCTGCCGTAAGAAACCTTCAGCACCGACAAGCGTATATCGGCTTGCCCCATCAAGAATAGCATTTTCCGCTTGATAATTGCCAGATTGTGTATGTAACTTTCAAACAATCAATAGCGTGCCAGCAGCCCAACAGCTGAAAGGCACATCCCCTGCACCGGGAAGCAGGCGGTCAGCAAGGCGGGAGGGCGATCATGAGATACGGTCCAAGTGTCTTGATGCGTGGCGTCGTGGGGCTGGCCACCGCTTCATTCTTGCTTGCGCAGGCCAATGCCGCCACCCTGCTGCGCGAAGCCACCATCGGAGAACCGCCACCGCTCGATGTCATGCTGACGACAGCCGACGTCGCATCGGTCATCGGCCGCCACATCTTCGAGACCCTGTATGCGCTGGACTCGACCTATACGCCGCGTCCGCTGCTGGCCGAGAGCGATCGCACGGAAGACGGCGGTCGGACCATCGTCATCAAGCTCCGCGAAGGTGTCCTCTTCCACAACGGCAAGGAGATGACCGCCAAGGACGTGGCCGCCTCGATGACGCGATGGGGCAGTTTCGGTGCCCGCGGCAAGCTCCTGATGGCGGCGGCTACGTCGGTCGAGGCCACCGGACAGTATGAAGTCACCCTGAAATTGTCCGCGCCGAACGGCGCCTGGAAGGCTCTCATTGCGGACGTCAATGGCGGTCTTGCGATCTATCCGGAAGACATAGCCGCCAAAGCGGGGAACCGGCCGATCGAGCAAAAGGACTATATCGGCACCGGGCCTTACAAGTTCGTGGAGTGGCGGCCGAACCGCTATGTCGAGGTGGAGAGGTTCGACGGCTACAAGCCGGTGAAGGAAAAGGGTGACGGCTTCGCCGGCGCCCGCGTTGCGAGCTTCGACAAGATCCGGTTCATTCCGGTGCCTGACGTCGGAACGCGCGTGAGCGGCGTGCAGGCGGGCGACTACGACTATGCGGAAATGATCTCCGGTGATCTGTACGAGTCCCTGAGCAAAGATCCATCGGTTCAGGTGCAGCGTACCAACGCGCCGATCTTCGGCCTGTTCTTCATGAACTCGAAGCAGGGAATCCTGAAGGACAATTACAAGCTCCGTCGCGCTATCCAGACCGCGCTGGATAAGTCGCAGGCGCTGCGCGTCGCCTTCGGTCCCAAGGACCTATGGACTGCCGAAGGATCGATCTTTCCAAACGGCACACCCTGGTACTCGAGCGAAGGCGTCTCCAATTACAGTGCGCACGACCCGAAGAAGGCCAAGGAGCTCGCAAAGGAGGCGGACTACACGGGGACGCCGATCCGCCTGCTGGTCTCGACGAACTACCAGGCACACTATGACGAAGCCTCCGTCTTCACCCGCCAGCTGGCCGACGCCGGGATCAATGTTCAGATGATGGTCGTCGATTGGGCGACCCTTCTGAAGATGCGCGGCCAGCCGGAACAATGGGACATCTTCGTCACCCACCATTCCTTCGCGCCCGACCCGCTGCTGCTCACGTTCTTGAATGCGAGCTATCCCGGCTGGTGGGACAGCCCCGAGATCGGCTCGCTTAGAGCTGAGTTGATCAACACGACCGATCCAGCCGCGCGCAAGTCGACTTGGGGCAAGATCCAGTCGCTGATCTATGAGCAGGTACCGGTGATGAAAGTAGGCGATGCCTACACCTATGACATTGCTTCTCCCAAGCTCAAGGGGCTCAACCCAAACGGCCCCGTGTTCTGGAATGTGTCCACGAAATAAGGACGGGCAATGAGGCCGCGAAGACTGTCGAGCGCCGGCGCCGGCGCGCATCGTTGCAGCTGACCAGGCGCTCAATCACATGTGGTCTTACGCATTCAAGCGCGCAGCAACGACGGCGGTGACGCTGCTGGCAGCGTCCATCATCATCTTCGCGTTCATCCATATCGTGCCGGGTGACCCGATTTATGTTCTGCTCGGTGACACCGCGACCCCCGACCAGATCGACGCCTTGCGACACCAGCTCGGTCTCGACCAACCGATTATCCTGCAATATCTCACTTGGGCCGGCCATGTGCTCGAGGGCGACCTCGGGCGGTCGATCTTCTTCCAGGCGCCCGTGCTGTCGGTAATTGCCGATGGCGCCGAGACCAGCACTTTGCTCGCCACCATGACGATGATCTGGGTTGCGGTCATCGGGGTGCCGATCGGCATGATTGCGGCGGTCCGGCACGGCACGTGGCTCGATCAGGGATTGTCCGGCGGGGCGATGCTGATGGCCTCGATACCCACGTTCTGGGTCGGGCTCTATCTGATCCTGATCTTTGCGGCCTGGCTTGGTTGGTTTCCGAGCTCCGGCTATCCGTCGATCTTCGAAGGTGGTGTCCTCAATCTCCGCTATCTCGTCCTCCCAAGCCTGGCGCTTGCGGCTCCGAATGCCGCTTTGATCCTGCGGCTGACGCGCGCCAGCATGCTCGACGTCTCCCGGGAGGACTATGTACGCACGGCCCGTGCAAAGGGAATCCGGCCGTGGCAGGTCGTGCGCCGCCACATCTGGCGTAATGCACTCCTGGCGGTCGTGTCGGCCTTCGGCTTCACCTTCGCCGCGCTGCTGTCCGAAGCGGTGGTGACCGAAACCGTGTTTGCCCTGCCCGGCATCGGCCGCCTTGTCGTTCAGTCGATCCTTCGCCGAGACTACCCTGTGATCCAGGGCGTCATCCTGGTCATCGTGGTGGTTTATCTCCTGATCAATCTGATCGTCGATCTGAGCTATCGTCTGCTCGATCCGCGGGTTGAACTGCAATGAGCAGCAACAGCGTGACATTGTGGCTCAAGCCGTTTGTCGCCCGCCCGATCGCGCTGGCCGGGCTCGGGGTTCTTCTGGCGACTGTGCTCGCCGCCGTCTTCGCACCCTGGGTGTCGCCTTACGATCCGTATGCCATCGATCCCCTGATCCGCCTGACGCCCCCGAACGTGACCCACTGGTTCGGCACCGACCAATTCGGCCGGGATACCCTGTCGCGCACCATTCATTCAGCACGCATGGCACTTCTGATCGGCTCCGGCGTGGTCGTCTTCGCTCTCGCGACCGGCGTTCCGGCCGGCGTACTTTCCGCTCTGTTCCCGCGGCTGGGGCACCTGCTGATGCGCATAGTCGACGTGCTGATGGCTTTCCCGACTCTGCTTCTCGCACTCGGCCTGATTGTCATCTTGAGCCCGAGTGTGGCCACCGTCATTCTGGCCATCGGGATCGGCTACATGACGACGACGACCCGCATCGTCTATGGACTGACACTGCGCTTGCGCGCGGAAACCTACGTCGAGGCGTCTCGCAGCATGGGCGCCGGAGCGGCGTGGCTCATCACTCGGCACATCTTGCCGAACCTGGTCTCACCACTTCTCGTGCAGGCCAGCTTCGTCTTCGCGTTCGCGCAGCTCGGCGCGGCTTCACTCGACTTCCTGGGCCTCGGCGCCCCGCCGGACATTCCGAGCTGGGGCAATATGCTGGCGGAATCGCGGACTTTCATCACGCGCGCTCCGTGGCTGCTCTTCTTCCCGGGCATGATGATCGTGGCGACTGCATTTTCTCTGAACCTGGTCGGCGATGCATTGCGCGATCGACTCGATCCGCGGTTCCGTCAAGTCTTCGGTGAGAAGGGTTAGGCCGTGCTGACAGTTTGCGACCTTACGGTGTCAGTGGGGACGGAAACCGCGCCGGTCGACATCGTCGCGGGCGTGTCCTTCGGATTGGCCAAGGGCGAGATCCTCGGTCTCGTCGGCGAGTCCGGTTGTGGAAAGAGCATGACCTCGCTTGCAGTCATGGGATTGCTGCCGCAGCCCGGTCCCCGGGTCCGGGCCGGGCGGGTCCTGTTGGAGGGCTGCGACGTAACGCAGCTGCAGCCCTGGCAACGTGTCGAAGCCGGCCACGGCCGCATGGCAATGATCTTTCAGGAGCCGATGACCTCACTCAACCCGGTTCGTCGGATCGGCGATCAGATCGCCGAAGCCGTACGCGTACATGAGGGAATTTCGGGCGCGGCGGCGCTCGTCCGCGCTCGCGAGCTGCTCGAACTGGTCCGCATGCCCGACCCCAAAATGCAGCTGTCCGCGTATCCACACCAGTTGTCCGGAGGCCAACGCCAGCGGGTCATGATCGCGATTGCGCTGGCCTGCAGGCCACAGGTGCTGGTCGCCGATGAACCGACCACCGCGCTGGACGTCACCATACAGGTTCAGATTCTCGGGCTCTTGCGCGAGCTCTGCAATCGGCTCGATATGGCGATATTGTTCATCACCCACGACATGGGGGTCATTGCGCAGCTCGCCGATCGCGTTGCTGTCATGTACGCCGGCCGGATTGTGGAAACTGCGGCAGTCGATGCGCTGTTCGGCGCACCCCGTCATCATTACACCCGCGGACTGATGGATTGCATGCCGTCGCGAAATTCCGGCGCGCGCCGGCTGCCTACAATTTCTGGTCAGCCGCCGCTGCCAGGTTCGGTCGCTGCTGGCTGCGTGTTTGCCTTGCGTTGCGCAGCGGTACGCGATGAGTGCCGCGTGGCGACCCCGCCTCGCCTGGAGGCCTCCCAAGGGCACGAGGTGCTCTGCGCATTTCCACTGGCCGGCGGGGAGCTGCCATGAGCGGCAATGCCATCCTCGACGTCCGGGACATGATGGTCTCGTTCAGTGCTAGGCGAGCCGGTCGGAAATATCGGGTGCAGGCGGTGGATGGTGTATCGCTGTCGCTGGCCCAAGGCGAGGTCCTCGGGATTGTCGGCGAGTCCGGCTGCGGCAAGACCACGCTGGGCCGCACCCTCGTCGGGCTGGTCCAGCCCGACAGCGGCAACATCAAATTGAAGGGAACCGAATTGATCGGAGCCGGCGGCTCCGGCCTCCGTGAGAAGCGTCTAAGCGTTCGAATGGTTTTCCAGGATCCCAATGCATCGCTCAACCCGCGGCGCGCAATTGGAGATTCGGTGGCGGAGGCGGCCGACATCAGCGGCTTCTTCAAGAGCCGCGCCGAGCGAAGCGCGGCCATAGCTGCCACCTTGACGGCCGTCGGGTTGAACCCCTCTTTCGCCGCTCGCTATCCCTACGAGCTGAGTGGCGGGCAGCGGCAGCGGGTCGGAATCGCACGCGCCATTCTTCCCACCCCGTCCATCATCGTTGCCGACGAGCCGGTCTCGGCCCTCGACGTTTCCGTGCAGGCGCAGGTGCTCAATCTAATGATGGATCTGCGTGACCAGTTGAGACTGTCGATGCTCTTCATCTCGCACGACCTTGGCGTGATCGGACAGATCAGCAGCCGCGTTGCTGTCATGTATATGGGCCGGATCGTAGAGCAGGCCGGGACGCGGACGGTCCTCGATTATCCGCTCCATCCCTATACGCGCGCGTTGGTGGCAGCAATTCCGAAGCCCGATCCATCGAAACGGATCCAGGGCGCGATCGAAATGGGTGAACCGCCAAGTCTCTTCACGCGACCGTGCGGTTGTGCATATGCGCCCCGCTGTCCAATGGCCAGCGATCGCTGTCTCGTCGATGTGCCACAACTTCGATCTGCCGGCGCCGACGGTAGGACAATCGCTTGCCACAACGTATAACCAGCGAGTGCCGCGCGCGGCGAAATCACGCAACGCCTACGATTGATTTCTCCTCTATTCGAGCGATCCTGTTCACGCGGCCGCAGTCGCAACCGCCATGCGGCTGGCGGGTGCCAATTCGGGAAGCCTGACGCCTGTTGCACCGCGATGTTAATCGCGACGCAACATTCAAAATGAGACTGCCCGTTAAACCGCCCACGGCTCCGACACGTGCACTGCATCCGAGTTCGGATAGCCTCCCTTTCAAGAACCGTTGGCCTTGTCCGAACGCCGCATCGTGCGGCGGACGCGTCAGGGCGCGGTGAAAAACAGCGACAAGAACGCCCTGGGAGGAGAGCAATGTTGAAAGGCAGTCTAGGACTGATCGCGTTGAGCAGCCTGTTACTTTCGGGCACCGCCTTCGCACAGGAGAAGATCAAGGTCGGCGTCACCGCGACGCTCGAAGGTACCTACACCGTGCTCGGCGAGGACGGTATCCGCGGCTTCCAGACGGCCCTCAACGTGCTCGGCAAGAAGGTCGGCGACAAGGAACTCGAATTTGTCATCGCTTCGACCGACGCGACGCCGGACTCCGCCGTGCGAGCCGTGCGCAAGCTGATCGAGCAGGACAAGGTACAGATCCTGCTGTCGCCGCTCTCTGGCGACGAAGGCATCGCGGTCAAGAATTTTGCAAAGACCCATCCCGAACTGACCTTCATCAATGCCGCCTCCGGGGCCCAGGAAACGACCTATGTCGATCCCGCTCCGAACTTTTTCCGCTACAACATGGACGGCGCGCAATGGCAGGTGGGTCTCGGCAAATACGCTTATGACCAAAAGAAGTATCGCAAGATCGCGACCGTCGGCGAAGACTACTCCTTCATCTATACGCAAGTGTTCGGCCTCGTGCTCGAGTTCTGCGGTGCTGGCGGACAGGTCACCAACCGGCAATGGGTGCCGCTCGGCACCAAGGACTTTGCCTCGGTTATCGCCGCACTGCCCGACGACGTTGATGCAATCTATCTCGGCCTCGGCGGCGCCGACGCCGTCAACTTCCTGAACCAATACCAGCAGGCCGGCGGCAAGGCGCATCTGATGGGCGGCTCGATCATGATCGACCAGACCATCCTGTCGTCCAAGGGAAACGCCAAGAATGCCCTGATTGGCACGCTGGCCGCGAGCGGCCAGGCCGATACCTGGGAGAACCCGAGTTGGCAGAAGTTCGTGAAGGACTATCAGGACGCCTTCCCGCCCAACAAGCGCTTCCCGAGCCCATCGCTGCTCGCCACCAACTATTATGGCTCGACAATGGCGCTGATCCTGGCGCTGCGTCAGGTCAACGGAGATCTCTCCAACAATCAAGCCAAGTACAAGGAGGCCCTTGCCAAGATCGAACTCGACGCACCCAACGGAAAGATCAAGCTGGACTCCAACCGCCAGGCGATCGGCACCAACTTCGTCACCGAGGTTGTCGACGACGGCAAGGGCGCGCTGTTCTCAAAGGTCGTGAACGTGATCCCGAACGTCAACCAAACGCTGGGCTACGATCCCGCGGTGTTCGCCAAAATCGGTTTACCGAGCCGCACTGTACCGGAATGTAAGAAATACTGACCTAGTCTCATTCGCGAACGATGACCGGCCGGGGAGAGATTTGCCAGAAGCGCGACACGTGCGCCCTTGCATTCTCTCCCAGGTTGTTGAACGCTACCAAAAAATACAAGAGCTTTTGGGAGGAGAGGCATGAGCCGGGCGCTCGCCGTCTTCCACGGCCGCTTTGGTCGGGCGACGGTCTATCAGTTGAACCGCCCTTTCAACATCCACGCACATCGCGAAGGTCATTTGATCTTCCATGTCGGCGGGCGTTCCGCATGCATCGATGTCAGCGACGGACGCTACGAGCTCACCGAAGGGTCCGTCGTCGCGGTCAATCCGTGGGAGCCGCATAATTTCTTGCCGTCCGATCTCGAAGGCGGCGCTGTTTTCTTCGTGCTCTACGTCAATGCCGAGTGGTTTGCGCCCGATGCGCCCGGCGCCGACCGCCTGCGCTTCGGCCGCACCCAGTTCACGCGGTCCGTTGCGCTGGACAAGCATATCAGGCACGCAGCCGCCCTCGTGTGCGGCGCTCCCTCGCTCAACAGCCTCGATGGCGAGCTGAGAAGCCTGATCGACATCTGTTACGACGAAAGCTGGCAACAGGCGGCGACCGCGCGCGATCCACGCGCAAACGGCTCCGTCACGGATTTTCGCGTTCGCAAATGCATCAAGATGATGTCGGAGAGTCCTGGCGCCGAGATCGAGCTCGACACCATCGCGCGCGAATCCGGCCTGTCGCGGCCGCATTTCTACCGGCTCTTCCGCACCCAGACCGGCGTCACGCCACACCTCTATCTCAATACGCTGATGATGGAGCAGGCACTGGAGGCGCTGGTGGCGAGCGAAGCGCCGATCGCTGATATCGGCTTCGATCTCGGCTTCTCATCGCAGAGCGGATTCACCCGCTTCTTCGCCGCCAACGTCGGCATGGCGCCGACAGATTATCGCCGCGCGGCCAAGGTTTTGCGCGCCTGAGGCCACGCGAAAAGATACTCACGATCAAGCGCCTCCCTTACAGCCGCATTAGGATGCGCCAAACGCGGTCCCGAAACGAGGATCGCGCGCGATAGGGAGCGCACGTGCATGGCAGGGCTTGCGGCCGGCAACGGTCTGCGTGCCCCTCCGCCCCGCTTGCGGGGCGGGAGATGGGGTGACGTGAAGACGGAGCGGCGATCATGACCCGCTTTGTCGAACGCCATCCCGCCTGGGCACTGATCGTCATCATTGCGATCGCGTTAGGACTCTGGCTGATTTTCGCGGTCTGGCCGCAGGGCGTTGAAGATGCGTTCGGCCGCAAGCGGGTCTTCCTCAACGCTCTCTTCAACGGCATCACACTCGGCGGTCTCTATTTCCTCGTCGCCAGCGGTTTTACGCTGATCTTCGGCCTGATGCGCAACGTCAACCTCGCACACGGCTCGCTCTATTTGTTCGGCGGCTATGTCGGCTACGCCATCAGCGCCGCGACCGGTTCATGGGTCCTCAGCTTCATCGTCGCTTTCATCCTGACGGCACTGGTCGGCGTCCTGCTCCAGGTCCTCGTCTTCCGCCGCATGGAGGGCCAGGACCTGCGCCAGACCATGGTGACGATCGGTCTCTCGATCGTGTTCGCCGATTTGATGCTGTGGGCCTGCGGCGGCGATTTCTATCAGATCCAGACCCCGAACTGGTTGATCGGACCTGTGGAGCTGCCGCTGGTCACCGCGGTCAAATCCTCAGGCGAGCCGGTCTATCTCCGCTATCCCATGGTCCGACTCGTGATCTTCGCCGCCTCCGTCGTGATCGGCGTGGCGATGTGGCTGGCGCTCAACCGCACGCGCATCGGCATGATCATCCGCGCCGGCGTCGACGATCGCGACATCCTGGCGGCGACCGGAGTGCGGATCCAACTCGTTTTCGTGGTGGTGTTTGCGCTCGGCGCCGGCCTCGCCGGCGTCGCCGGGGTCGTCGGCGGAACGTTCCAGTCGCTCTCGCCCGGCGAAGATATCCGCTTCCTGCTCGCCTCCCTCGTCGTCGTGATCGTCGGCGGCATGGGCTCGATCCCGGGGGCTGCGCTGGGCGCGCTTATCATCGGCCTCGCCGAGCAGCTCGGCTCCGTCTACATCCCAACCTACGCCATCGTCGTGACCTTCCTGATCATGGTTCTGGTGCTGGCAATTCGGCCGCAGGGCCTGTTGGCGAGGCGCTGACATGTCCCTCGCTCACGACGCCCGCGTCCCGGTTCGTCCCACCGCTGCTGTGCAACGCTCCAGATTGCGCGGATGGCCGGAGATCGACAATCCGGCGGCCTGGACCGTCGCAGCCATTCTCCTGATCATGCCCCTGATCGCCAACGGCTTCTTCCTGATCGAGATCTTTGCGACCACGCTGATCCTCGGAACGATGGCGCTGAGTCTGATGTTTCTTGCCGGCTATGGCGGCATGGTTAGCCTGATGCAGCTCACCATCGCGGGTTTCTCCGCCTATATGGTCGCGGTGTTTGGCGTCAGCGGCAACGCCAATATCAGCCTGGGATGGCCGTGGTGGCTTGCGGTCCCGATGGCGCTCGCGCTCGCGACCATCTTCGGCACGCTCGGCGGCGCGCTGGCGGTACGCACCGAGGGCATCTACACCATCATGATCACGCTCGCGATCGGCGCGGCGTTCTATTATTTCACCAACCAGAACTGGGCGATTTTCAACGGCCATACCGGCATCAATACCGTTGCCACGCCGCATTTCTGGGGCGTCAACTGGCGTGCCGACATTCCCTTCTATTATATCGTCCTCGCGGTAGCCGCGCTGTGCTACTTCGCCGTGGACTACATCTCCCGCGCACCGTTCGGCCTCGCGCTGCAAGGCGTACGCGACAATCCCCGCCGCATGGCAGCGCTCGGCTTCAACGTCAATGCGCATCGCGTTGCGGCCTACGCCTTCGCGTCCTTCGTCGCGGCGCTGGCTGGGGTACTCCAGGTCTGGAACTACCGGCAGATTTCGCCGGGATCCGTGAGCGTTGGAGCGTGCATCGATATCCTCATCATCGCGATCGTCGGCGGCATCACGCGCCCCGTCGGACCCTTTATCGGCGCGCTGATCTTCGTGCTGCTGCGCACCTTCGCACTCGACTTCCTGGTCAAGCTGGGGCTCGACGGCAACCGCTTTCGGCTCCTGATCGGCCTCGGCTTCCTCGCCATCGTGTTCTGGTCCTCGGACGGCGTCATCGGGCTCTGGCAGAGCTGGCGGCGCCGCCAACGCTCCGGCGCGGCAAGTTCAAATGGACGACATGGCCGGGAACCTGGCCGAGAACTTGGCCAAGGATCCCCCCATGGATAGCGTCGCGCAACGCCTCTCTGTCGTGGGCGCCGGCGCGGCGCTGGAGCTGCGCGGCGTGACGCGTCTGTTCGGCGCGCTCGCGGCACTCACCGACATCACTATTACCGTCCGCCCCGGCGAACGGCGCGCCGTGCTTGGCTCCAACGGCGCCGGCAAGACCACGCTGTTCAACTGTATCACCGGCGACTTCCCACCTTCTAGTGGCACCATCCGCTTCTTCGGCGAGGACGTCACGCACTTCCCGCCCTATGAGCGCATCCGCCGTGGCCTGCGCCGGACTTACCAGATCTCCGCGCTGTTTCCAGGCCTCACCGTCCAGGACAATGTCTACCTCGCCTGCCGGGGCGTCTCACGCGGGCGCTTCTCGTTTCTCCGCCCCGGTCAGAACGATGCGTTGATGCACGCGGCCGAAAATCTCGTGCAGGCCGTCCATCTCTCGGGCGTGAAGGATCAGCGCGTTGCCGAGCTCGCGCATGGCCAGCAGCGCCAGCTCGAGATTGCACTTGCGCTTGCCGGCGCGCCGCGATTCGTCCTGTTCGATGAACCCGCCGCGGGACTGTCGCCGACCGAGCGTGCCGAGCTGATCGAGATATTGACCTCCCTGCCCGCGCATATCGGTTACATCATCATCGAGCACGACATGGACGTGGCCCTGCGCGTCGTCGAGAGCGTCACAATGATGCACAACGGGCGGATCTTCAAGGAAGGCCGTCCGCAGGAGATCGAGTCCGATCCCGAAGTGCAGGAGCTTTACCTCGGAGGCGGCCATGAGTGAGGTCCGCCGTACCGCCGCCGCGCTCGAAGTCCGCGGCCTGGACGTCTATTACGGCCATTCGCACGCACTGCAGGGCGTGGACCTGACGCTCGAGGCCGGCGTGTTCTCGGTCGTCGGCCGCAACGGCATGGGCAAGACCACGCTGTGCAAGGCCATCATGGGGCTGGTGCCGGTCAGCGGCGGCTCGATCCGCATCCGCGGCGATGACATCACCCGACAGCCGCCTGCCCACATAGCCCGACTCGGCGTCGGCTACGTTCCGCAGGGCCGGCGGCTATGGCGTTCGCTCAGTGTCGACGAGCATCTGCAGCTTGCCGCCGGCTTGCGCCGCGGCGCCTGGACGGTCGAGCGCATCTACAAGACGTTTCCGCGGTTGGCCGAGCGCAAGGATCACGGCGGCGGCCAGCTCTCCGGCGGCGAACAACAAATGCTTGCGATCTCCCGCGCGTTGCTCACCAACCCGCGGCTCCTGATCATGGACGAGCCCACCGAGGGGCTCGCGCCGGTCATCGTGGCCCAGGTCGAGGAGATGCTGCTACGGCTTGGCGAGGACGGCGAGATGTCCGTGCTCGTGATCGAGCAGAATATCGGCGTGGCGACGGCCGTGTCGCGTAACGTCGCGATCATGGTCAACGGCCGCGTCAACCGCATCATCGATTCGGTGCGGCTTGCCGCCGATCGAGAACTGCAGCAGCGCCTGCTCGGTGTCGGAATGCACGCCGGACTCGAGCTCGACCTCGACGTGCCGCCGGCGGATACGGAACCGAAGCCTTCTCCGCAGCAGATGCGGCCAGGCGGCGCGATCCGCATCTACATGTCCAACCCGACGCCGCCGACACGCTGGTCGCAACCGGTGCCGATCGCCCGCATCGAGGCCGCGGCCCGCACGTTCTCGACACAGGTGATGCGTCTCGACGAGACGGCACGACGCCGGCGCGAACCGGTCGCGGCACAAACGCAGGGCTCTCCGGTCGTGCTCGTCGTCGGTACGCTCGACACCAAGGGCACCGAGCTCCGCTTCATCCGCGACATCATCGCCGGGACCGGCCTGCGAACCCGACTGGTCGATGTCTCCACCAGCGGCAGGCACGCGACCAGCGACGTCTCCGCCCAGGAGATCGCATTGAACCATGGCCGCGGCGGATCGGCGGTATTCGGACCCGACCGCGGCGCCGCCGTCACCGCGATGGCCGAGGCCTTCGCCAGCTGGCTGCGGCGCCAGAGCAATGTTGCCGGCGTGATTTCGGCCGGCGGCTCGGGCGCAGCGTCGCTGGTCGCGCCCGGTATGCGAACTCTTCCCGTCGGAGTGCCGAAGCTCATCATCTCGTCCATCGCCTCCGGTGACGTCGGGCCCTATGTCGGCCCCGCGGACATCACCATGATGCATTCGGTCGCCGACGTGCAGGGCCTCAACTCGATCTCGCGCGCCGTGCTGGCCAACGGCGCCAACGCGCTGGCCGGCATGGTCAAGGCGCGCCTTGATCAGCATGCAGGAAAGGATCGGAGCGACAGCGGATTGCCGTCGGTCGGCATCACCATGTTTGGTGTCACTACGCCGGCGGTGCAGAAGATCGCGGCCGACTTGCGCGAAGATTTCGAGTGCCTGGTTTTCCACGCCACCGGCGTCGGCGGGCGCTCAATGGAGGCACTCGTCGATTCCGGGCAGCTTGCAGGCGTCATCGACCTCACGACCACGGAGGTCGGGGACCTCCTGATGGGTGGCGTGTTCCCGGCGACCGACGACCGCTTCGGCGCCATCATCCGCAGCCGGGTGCCTTATGTCGGCTCGGCGGGCGCGCTGGACATGGTGAATTTCGGCGCGCCCGAGACCATCCCGGAGCGCTACCGCGGCAGGAAATTCCACGTCCACAACCCGCAGGTTACCTTGATGCGGACCACGGCGGAGGAGAACGAGCGCATGGCGCACTGGATCTCCGATCGACTCAACCGGATGGACGGCCCGGTGCGCTTCTTCCTGCCCGAGGGGGGCGTCTCCGCGCTCGACGCGCGAGGACAGCCGTTCTGGGATCCGGACACTGATGCGGCGCTGTTCCGCACGCTTGAGCGCAACGTGCGGCAGACCGCCAATCGTCAGCTCATCCGCGTTCCCAAGAACATCAATGACCCCGAGTTCGCCTCCACCATTGTCAGCGCGTTCCGAACACTGTTCGGCCGCACTGGGGCGCGCCGGAGACTAGCGAGGTGACCGATGGCCCGGTTTGAACGCGCTGCACTGTTGAAGCGCTTCCGCGACATGGCAAGGCGCGGCGAGCCCATCGTCGGCGGCGGCGCCGGCACCGGCCTTTCGGCCAAATGCGAGGAGGCCGGCGGTGTCGACCTCATCGTCATCTACAATTCCGGCCGCTACCGAATGGCCGGCCGAGGCTCGCTCGCGGGATTGATGGCTTACGGCGACGCCAACGCCATCGTGCTGGAGATGGCCGGCGAAGTGCTGCCCGTCGTGACCAGGACGCCAGTGCTCGCCGGCGTCAATGGGACCGATCCGTTCCGCGACATGGATCTTTTTCTGGACCAATTGAAAGCGCTCGGCTTCGCCGGTGTGCAGAACTTTCCGACCGTCGGCCTTATCGACGGCGTGTTCCGCGCCAATCTCGAAGAGACCGGCATGTCCTATGCGCTCGAGATCGACATGATCGCAAAGGCACGCGAGAAGGACCTGCTGACGACGCCCTACGTCTTTAGCGAGAAGGAAGCCGCCGCGATGGCGATCGCGGGCGCAGATATCATCGTCTGTCATCTGGGCCTGACGACCGGGGGCACCATCGGCGCGCAGACCGCACTCAAGCTGACGGATTGCCCGGCGCACATCGACACCTGGGCCTCCGCCGCGCTCGGCGTCAATCCGGACATTCTGGTGCTCGCTCATGGCGGACCGATCTCCGATCCGGACGATGCTGATTTCATCATGAGGAACACACGAAATTGCCACGGCTTCTACGGCGCCTCCTCGATGGAGCGGCTGCCGGTCGAACGGGCGCTGACGGATCAGGTTCGCAAATTCAAGGCGATCGGCTCGCGATAACGCCGAAAGGTCGAGGGAGAGAAACATGTCAGGGACTCTGGTCGGTGAATTGATCCTTTGGCTGATCGTCGCCGTCGTGGTGATCGTGGTCGGCGTCTACATCGTGAACTGGCTCTATCACCGCTCGTCCAAGGAGACCTCATTCGTTCGTACCGGCCTGCTCGGCGAGCGCGTTGTGATCAACGGCGGCGCCTTCGTGCTGCCGTTCATCCACGACTACACGCCGGTCAACATGAACGTGCAGCCGATGGGCATCGTGCGCTCGCGGCAGGACGCCGTGATCACCCGTGATCGCATGCGCGTCGACATCGAGGCCGATTTCTATGTCCGAGTCCAGGCGACTCGCGAAGCCGTGTCTATCGCGGCCGCCACGCTCGGCCGCCGTACCATGGAGCCCGAGCAGCTCCACGCCCTCCTCGCCGGCAAATTCATCTCGGCCATTCGGTCCGTTGCCTCGGAGATGACCCTCGAACAGATGCACGAGCAACGCGGCGAGTACGTCGCCCGCCTCAAGGCGAACGCGGCAGAGGCCCTCGCGCAGAACGGACTCGAGCTGGAATCAGTCGCGATCACCGATCTTGACCAGACCGATCTCGAATTCTTCAACCCCTCGAACCGTTTCGACGCCGAAGGTCTGACCCGCCTGATGGAGGATATCGAGGCCAAGCGCAAGCTGCGCAACGACATCGAGCAGGATTCGATGATCAAGATCCGCTCTCGCAACCTGGAGGCCGAGCGGCAGGCGCTCGAGATCGAGCGCGAAAGCGAGACGGCGCGCCTCGAACAGGAGCGTGACATCGAGATGCGCCGCGCCCTGCAACGCACCGAGGTCGCGCGCGAGCGGGCCCTGCGCGAGACCGAAGCGGAGCAGGCGCAGATTTCCGCCCGTGAAACCATCGAGAAGGCGCGAATCGCCAACGACCAGGCGATCGCCGAAGCCCGTATCGCCTCGGAGCGTGAGACCCGCCAGCGGGAGATCGAGCGCACCCGCACCATCGAGGAGAAGGAACTGCTCGCACGGGAAGAGATCGAGAAGGCCCGGATCGCCAACCAGCGCTCGATCGATACCAGCCGCATCGCTTCCGAGCGCGAGGTGCGCCAGCGCGAAATCGAGCGGATGCAGACCGTCGAGGAAGCCGAGATCACCGCCCGCGAGGCGATCGAGAAAGCGCGTATCCAGCAGGACCGCGTCGTGACCGACGCCCGCATCGCCAACGAGGAGGAGACCCGGCGCCGCGAGATCGACCGGACCCGCGCCGTGGACGAAGCCGAGATCGCTGCCCGCGAGACGACCGAAAAGGCCCGCATCGCCCAGACCATGATTGTCAATGTCGAGCGGATCGCATCCGATGAGCGCACTCGTGCGCTGGAGATCCAGCAGGTGCGTAACATCCAGGAAGCCGAGATCGAGGCGCAGCGCGCGGTCGAGGCGGCGCGCATCGCCCGCGAGCACAGGCTCGCTGTCGAGCGCATCGCAGTCGAGCAGAATACGCGGCAGTTGGAGATCGAACGCAACCAGGCGCTGGAAGTCGCAGAGGTCACCGCGCGCGAAGCCACGGAAGCTGCCCGCATCATTCAGCAAGAACGCGTGCGCTCCCTGGAGATCGCCCGCAACCGCGCCGTCGAGGAAGCCGACATCGCCTCACGCGAAGCCATCGAAGCCGCCCGGATCGCGCAGGAGAAGTCCGTTGCAGCCGAGCGTATCCAGGCCGAGCGTGACACACGTGCGCTCGAGATCGAGCGCACAGCCGTGCTCGAGGCCGCCGAGCTGAAGCGTCGCGACACCATCGAGCGCCAGCGCATCGGCGTCGATCTCGCGCTAGAAGCCGAGCGCATCACCTCCTCCAGGAAGCGCGAAGTCCTCAACATCGAGCACAAGAAGGCGATCGAGATCGCGGACGAGGACCGCGTCATTGCGCTCTCGACCAAGAAATCCGAGCGCATCGACGCCGACCGCCAGGTCAGGCAGGCCGAGATTGTCGCGCGCAAGGAGATCGAGACCACGGACGTCTCGCGCGAACAAGCGCTGGAGGCGGCCCGAATCGAACGGCGACGTTCGATCGAACAACTCGAAGTCGCCCGTGTCCAGTCGCTTCAGGAAGCCGAGATTGCCGCGCGCGAAGAGGTCGACCGCGCCCGCATTGCCTCCGATCGCGGCCTCGACGAGGCCCGCATCGGCCGCGAGCGCGAGCTGCGCAAGCTTGAAATCAATCGCGAGAAGGAGGTCGAGACCGTTCTGATGGAGAAGGCGATTGCCATTCACCTGAAGTCGCTCGAAGAATCTGCGGCCAAGGCCTCGGCCGAGGAAGCGCGGGTGCATGCCACTGAAGCCACCGAGCGCGTCATTACCGCGCGCGAGAGCGAGATCGCGAAGCGCCGTAAGACCGTGGAGATCCTGATCGCCGAGAAGCAGGCCGAGGAAACGCGAATTGCCGCGGAAGCCGAACGGATCCGCGCTGCAGTCGAGGCCGAGGCGCAGCGTATGCTCAACGAGGCCGAGAACGTGCTGACCGACCAGGCGCGCTACTCGCTGTTCCGTAGAAAGCTGCTCGACCGCATCGAGGGTATCGTCCGCGAGAGCGTCAAGCCGATGGAGAAGATCGAGGGCATCCGCATCCTTCAGGTCGATGGCCTCAACGGCAACGGCCATGGTGGCAATGGCGGCCGTAGCGCCACCGACGAGGTGATCGACTCGGCGCTGCGCTACCGCGTCCAGGCGCCGCTGATCGACTCGCTTCTGGCGGACATCGGCGTCGAAGGTGGCAGCCTCGCCAAGATGCCAGGCCTGATCCGGGAAGCTCGCGACATGCAGGGCATCAAGGACTCCGCACGCAAGGGCAGCGACAGTGGCGGTGGCGAGAAGCCAGCTGCTGCGCCCTCGCCCGACGGGGAGCCGCCCCCTGAGCGCAGCCCCCGGAAGAAGGGCTGAGGTGGCACCATGGCCCGGGTCTACGTCTCAACCGTCGTCAACGCACGCAACGATCGCGTCTGGGCGCGGGTACGCGACTTCAACGGTCTGCCGAACTGGCATCCCGCGATTGCGGAAAGCCGCATCGAGGGCGGCGAGCCCTCCGACAAGGTCGGCTGCGTCAGGGATTTTCGCCTGCGCAACGGCGATCGTATCCGGGAAAAGCTGCTTGGCCTGTCCGATTACGACATGTTCTGCACCTACTCGATCCTCGAATCCCCGATGGGGGTCGAGGACTACGTCGCGACGCTTCGGCTGACGCCGGTCACGGATGGCGACCAGACCTTCATGGAATGGACCGCTGAGTTCGACTGCGCACCCGAGCGGGAGGCGGAGCTCGTCGCGAATATCGGCGGCGGCGTGTTCCAGGGCGGCTTCGACGCCCTCAAACGCCAGTTCGGAGGCTGAGCGCCGTGCCGCACATCGTCAAGAGCACGATCCTGGATTCGCCGACCGGCTCCGTGTGGGCGCTGCTGCGTGATTTCAACGGGCACGATCGCTGGCATCCGGCGGTTGCGACCTCCACGATCGAGCGCGCGCAGGGCTCGGACAAGATCGGCTGCGTCAGGCGCTTCAAGCTGCAGGACGGCTCCGAGCTGCGCGAGCAATTGCTGACGCTGTCGGATCTGGAGCAGACCTTCAGCTATTGCCTGCTCGATACGCCGGTTCCGATGTTCAACTACGTAGCGCACGTCCGCCTGCTGCCCGTGACGGACGGCGACCGTACCTTCTGGCACTGGGAATCCCGCTTCTCGACTCGGCCGGAGGACAAGGACCGGATCACCCACATGGTCGCGGAAGATATCTACCAAGCGGGATTCGACGCGATCCGCCGGCACCTCAAGGAGGCTGTGTCAACATGACTGTGACGGTGAAGACCTTCACGAGCTCGAGCGAGGCCGCCGCGGCGCTGTCGTCCGATCGCAACGCACGCTATCTCGGCGGCGGTACGCTGGTGATGCGCGCACTGAACGAAGGTGACATCTCGGTCTCGACCGTCGTGCGAACAAATGACCATGCCTTGACGCGCATCGACCCCTCCGGCCCACGGATCACCCTGGGTGCTGGCGTAACTTTCGCCCGGATTCTGGGCGAACGCGACCTCGCTTTCCTGCACGCCCCTGCTCGCTCGATAGGCGGCCCGGCGGTGCGCAACATGGGTACGGTGGGCGGCAATCTGTTCGCGCCCAGTCCCTATGGCGATTTCACCGTCGCCCTGCTTGCGCTCGATGCCACCGTGGCCCTGCAAGGTGGCTTTGGCTCGCGCGACATTCCAATCGAGGAATTTTTGCAGTCGCGCGAAAGGCAGGCGGGGACGCTCGTGCTGTCGGTGTCGTGCACGCGACCGACCAGCGCGGAGGCTTTTCGCTACCGCAAGATCGCCCGGATCAAGCCTAAAGGCGGCTCCGTCATCACGCTCGCTGCACATCTGCCTATCAGTGGCGGACGGATCGCCGGTGCACGAATTGCATTGGGATCGATGGCGCCGACGCAAATACGCGCGCGGACGGCCGAACGCGCTCTCGAAGGCCGCGCGCTCGATGCCGCGACCGTTGCGGCCGCAGCCTCGGCAGCTGCGGAGGGAACATCGCCGTCCGACAACGCGCTCGGCAGCGCCTGGTATCGCCGCGAGATCGTCGGCGTCCATCTGCGTCGTCTTCTTTTGGGTCAGGAATAGATCGTATGGCCAAGACTGCCCTGCAATTTCGTCACAACGGCAGCGATGTTGCCATTTTCGTTGACGGCGGCACCAACCTGCTCGTCGCGCTTCGCGAATTCATCGGCGACATGACGCCGAAATTCGGCTGCGGCCAGGGCGGCTGCGGCACCTGCAGCGTCCTGATCGACGGCGAGCTCCATCTCTCCTGTCTGACGCTGGCCGAGACCGTCGCCGGCCGCTCCGTCGAGACGCTGGATAGCCTGAAGCAAGGACCCAACCTCCACCCGCTGCAACGCGCCTTTGCCGAGAATTTTGCTGCCCAGTGCGGCTATTGCACGCCGGGCATGCTGATGGCCGCCAAGGCACTACTCGATCACAATCCCTCCCCGAGCCGCGCCGAGATCGTCGAGGCGATCTCCGGCAACATCTGCCGCTGCACCGGCTACGAGCCGATCATCAACGCCATCCTCGCCGCCTCCGGCGGCCGGGTGAGCGCCTGAAGGACCACATCATGCTGGAACTGCGCAAAGATATTTTCGCCGACGAGCGCGACGACAATCTCAAGGAGATCGGCAAGGGCACGCAGCGCCAGGACATGCTCGGCCATGTCACAGGCACATCGAGCTATTTCAACGACCACAAGCTCCAGGGGATGCTGCACCTGAAAGTCGTCCGCTCGATCCATTCGCATGCAAGGATCCGGCGGATCGACACCACGGACGCTGAGCGCTCAGCCGGCGTGCGCCGGATCATCCGCGGCTCCGACGTACCCCGCAACCTCAATACGCTCTTGAGCCTGATCAATTTCGGCAAGGACGACGAGCCCTCGCTCGCCGTCGACAAGGTCCGCTACAAGGGGGAGCCGATCCTGGCCATCGTCGCCGACAGCGAGCGCGAGGCCTTTGAAGCTATCTCGAAAGTCCGCATCGACTACGAGCCGTTGCCAACCGTGTTCGACGTCGAAGATGCGCTGAAGGCCGGCGCACCCGTCGTCAACGACACCTATCCGAAGAATGCCTTCATTTATCACGACACATATGATCACCAGAAACTCCGCTTCGGCGATGCCGATGCCGCACTCGCGACCGCCGATCACGTGCTCGAACAGCGCTACCAGATGTCGCCTATCGAGCACGCGCCGACCGAAACCAACGGGTCGATCGCGGCGCCCGACACCAACGGGCGCTTTGTCGTCTATACGTCGACGCAGGCGCTGTTCTTCTCGGTCGACACCTGCGCCAAGATTCTCGACGTCCCCTCGAACACCTTCCATTTCATCGGCGGCACCGTCGGCGGCGGCTTTGGCGGCAAGGTGGATACGCTGACCGAACCTTTATGCATCCTCGGTGCGATGCTGACGGGACGTCCCGTGCGCTACGTGTTCGGACGCGAAGAAGAGATGCAATACGGCCCACCACGCGGCGCCGAGCGCATCTACATCAAGGATGGCGTGATGCGTGACGGCCGTGTCGTCGCGCGAAAGGTCCGCGCGTATTTCGACAGCGGCGCATATACGCGGCTCTCGAGCTATGCCGCGGTGAAATGCGCGGCCCATCTGCCAGGGCCCTACACCATCCCCAACGTCTATGGCGACGTCTACTGCGTCTTCACCAACCGTACGCCGGCAACCGCGATGCGCGGCTTCGGCGTCACCGCAATGGATTTTGCGATCGAGTGCCAGATGGACAAGCTCGCGAACCTCGTCGGCATGGATCCGATGGAGTTCCGCATCCTCAATGCCTATCGCGACGGTGACATGAAGGCGCATCGGCGCGAGGCCAAGAACACGGCGTTGATCGAGTGCGTCCAGGTCGCCGCGGAGAAAGCCAAATGGCCGATCCGCGACGAGTTCAAGCGCGCCTCCTCCCGCAAGGACGGTGGCGGCAGTCGCGCCGCCATCCCGCAGACGCCTGCCGAGACCCCGGTGAGGACGACCACCCCAGCGCAGCAGCGCACGAGCTATGATCGCCTGCCGACGGCCGCGTTGCGCGAACCGCCGCGCGAGCCCCCACCGCCCGCGCCCTTCCCGCCGCAGCCACCGCGACCGGCATCGCCCTCGCATGGGGCGGGCCGATTCTCATCCGTGTTCGGCACCAGGAGGCGTTGAGATGACCCGACATCGCGGACGCGGCATCGCATCGGTCAATTATCCCATCGGCATGAACCTCGGCGGCGATCCCAGCCAGGCCCTGGTTCATTCCAATCCAAGCGGCAAGTTCACTGTGGCGCTATCCTCGATCGATCTCGGCCAAGGCATGAAGTCGGTAACGCGGCAGATTTGCGCAGAGACGCTCGGCGTACCCGTTGAGGACGTTTATGTCGACACCGCCGATTCCGACACCGGCCCGCATTGCATGGGCTCGTTCGCCTCGCGCGGCACCCATCGGGTCGGCAATGCCGTGATGGCGGCGGCACGCGAGGCGCGCGGCGTGATGATGGAGGCCGCCGCGGAGGAACTCGAGGTCAACGCCGCCGATCTCGAAACCGACGGACGTGGCAACATCCACGTCAAGGGCGCGCCGCACCGCTCGATCTCCACCAAGGACGTCGCCATCGCCGCGCAGTTCAAGCAAGGCAAGACCATCGCCGGCCGTGGCATCTTTCTCGTTCCTCTGTCCAATGTCGATCCCGAGACCGGCGAGATGTCGCCGGCGACCTGCTACGCCCATGCCTGTCTTGTCGCCGAGGTTGAGGTCGACGACGAGACCGGCGAGGTCACGATGATCCGCATGGACTCTGCCTATGAGCTCGGCCGTGCGCTCAACCCACGCCTGGTCGAGCAACAGCTCGTCGGCGGCGCCTGGATGGGCGTCAGTCACGCGCTCTACGAGACGCCTGAGCCCTATTATCCCGATCCTGTCCACGGCCCTCGCGACTTCGTCGAATATGTCATGCCCGGTCCTGGCGACATCTGCCCGCACGACATCGCCGTGTTGGAACGCCCGGCTCCCGATGGCCCCTTCGGCGCCAAGGGTCCCGGGGAAATGTGCGCGAATCCCGTATTGCCGGCCGTTGCGAACGCCATCTTCAACGCCGTCGGCGTCCGCATCGACGACCTGCCGATTACGCCGGAGAAGGTGTTGCGCGCGATCAAGGCCGAGGGCGGCGCGCGCCCTCAGACGCGGCGCTGAGGTCTCGATGGCCGTCCGCAGCAACATCGTCGGCATCGACAGCCCCGAGGCACTGGAGAAGGCGCTTCGGGCGGCCTATTACCTCGCCGACGAGGGACTGGCGACCGCAGCCTATCTCGGGCTGGCACTCGGCAAGCCATTGCTGCTCGAGGGTGCGCCGGGTGTCGGCAAGACCGAGGCCGCCAAAGCCATTGCCGCTGTCCTCGGCCGCCGCCTGATCCGCCTGCAATGCTACGAAGGCATCGACGCATCCGCCGCACTCTATGAATGGAACTATCCGCGCCAGATGCTCGCAATCCGCCAGGCCGGCGATGAGAGCATCGATATCTACGGCGAAACGTTTCTGATCGAGCGACCGATGCTGGCGACGTTGCGCGCGCCTGACTCAACCGTGCTGCTGATCGACGAAATCGATCGCGCCGACCAGGAGTTCGAAGCTTTCCTGCTCGAGTTTCTGTCCGACTTCCAAATCTCGATCCCGGAGCGCGGTACGGTGCGTGCCTCGGAGCGCCCGGTCGTCGTGCTGACCTCAAACCGCACGCGGGATCTTCATGAAGCCTTGCGGAGGCGGTGCGTCTATCACTGGATCGGCTATCCCTCCGCCGAGCGCGAAGCACGCATCGTGATGATGCGGGCCTCCAGCGTCGCCGAGGGAACCGCGCGGGCTGTCGTCGCGGCCGTTGAGAAGCTGCGACGCGAGCCGCTCAGCAAGGCGCCCGGGATCGCCGAAGCCGTCGACTGGGCTGAGGCTGCCACACTGCTGCACAAGGGCGGCGCGCGCTGGCCCGATGCCTTCAGGCGCTCGATCGGCGTTGCCCTGAAAGACGAGGAAGATCTGCACTTCATTTCGCCGCGCCTCGACGCCCTGCTGGCGGAGGCCTCTGCATGAGCGCCGAACCCGAACTGCCGCGCGCTGCGCGCGTTTTCATCTCGTTCGTCGGGTTGTTGCGAACGAACAGGTTTGCCGTCGCGCCGGAACAGACGACATCGTTCCTGGCCGCGATCCAGTTGCTCGGCCCCCGCAGCCTGGAAGACATTCGGCAGGCAGCCCTCGCGACACTGGCCTCTCCCCCGGAGCGTCGCGCAACGTTCGACCGGCTGTTCGATCTGCACTTTCGCGGAAACGAGGCCATCGAGCGCGTCGATGACGGTGAGGACGACGAGACAGTTCGGCTGCAAGAGGAGGCTCGTGGAAACGACGAGCCGCTGTTGTCGGACGAGGCCAACGAGTCCGGTCTCGCAGCTGCGCGCGCCGAAGCCCTGGTCGAGCGCCGCTTTGCGCAGCTCTCGACCACCGATGCGCTGCGCCGGCTTGCCCGCGAGGCGCCGAGGCGCCTGCCGAAGCGGCGCGGCCATCGCCGCATGCGGGCTCGCAGCGGGCCCTACGCGGATTTGCGCCGCACCCTACGCGACTCCGTTCGCAGCGACGGCGAAATTCTCCGGCTGGGACGTTTGAAGCGGCGGCAGCGTCCACGCAAGGTGTTGCTACTGATTGACGTCTCTGGCTCGATGAAGACCCGCACCGAAGAGAATATGAAGTTCGCGCACACCCTGGTGCAGGCGGCGCCCAACGTCGAGGTCTTCACCTTCGGCACGCGGCTGACCCGCATCACCCGGCCGTTGCGTCTCAAGCGGCGCGAGCAAGCGCTCAACGCCGCGGCCTATGCAGTCAGCGACTGGGACGGCGGCACCCGAATCGGCGACGCGCTGCAGGCCTTTCTCGCCGTGCCCCGCTTCGGCGGATACGCGCGGGGCGCCGCCGTGATCATCGTTTCCGACGGCCTTGAGCGGGGCGAACCCGATGCGTTGCGCGATGCGGTCGCGAAACTATCGCGCCGCGCGTGGCGCGTGAGCTGGCTGACGCCGCTCGCGTCCGGCCCCGGTTTTCGCCCGCAGACCGAAGCGCTGGTCGCGATCGAGCGCTTCGTCGACGACCTCGTCGATGGAGGATCGAGCGCGTCGATCGTCGCGCATGTGCTGGCGCTGGGACAAAGGAGAGTTGCGTGACCGACATCGTCGATGGGCACCATCATATCTGGCGCCAGGCCGACCTGCCCTGGCTGGTGGGTCCGATGCAGCCGCGCATCTTCGGTCCGTACGAGCCGATCCGGCGCGATTACCCGATAGAGGAATATCTCCGCGACCTCGAAGGCAGCGGCGTCACCCGCTCGGTCTATGTCCAGACCAACTGGGCCAATGACCGCTACGAGGACGAGGCCGCCTGGGTGCAGCAGACGGCCGAGGAGCACGGCTGGCCGCATGCCATCGTGGCTTACGCCGATTTTTCAGTCGACGACGTGCGTCCACAACTCGACCGCCTGAAGCGCTATGCCCTCGTGCGCGGCGTCCGCATGCAACTTCATTGGCACGAGAACCCGCTTTATCGCTTTGCCGCGCGGCCGGATCTCTGCACCGATCCCGTGATCCAGCGCAACATCGCCCGGCTTGCGGACTATGGCTGGAGCTTTGACCTTCAGGTGTTCACGCCGCAGATGCCGGACGCCGCACACCTTGCGGAAGCCTGCCCGAAGGTGACCTTTATCCTGCAGCACGCTGGCATGCTGGAGGACCTTTCACCCTCAGGCCGCGCCGCGTGGCGCGCCGGGATGGCCCGCCTCGCCGCATGCCCGAACGTCGTGTCGAAACTGTCGGGGCTCGGAACCTTCATCCACGGCAACGACCCCGCGCATATCGCATCCGTCCTGATCGACACGATCGCGATCTTCGGCGCCGAACGCTGCCTGTTCGGTTCGAATTTCCCAATCGAGAAATTGTGGACCAGTTACCGCGAGCTGATCGATGCCTTCCGTGCCGCCGCGGCGCCGCTGCGCGATGATCAGCGCCAAGCCATTTTCAGAACCACCGCCATACGCGTCTATCGGCTTTGAGCGCTGAGGAAACGAACAAAAACGGATACAGGGAGGGACGGAATGCCGCTGGAGATCAAGATCCTGGACTATGGCGATATCGAGCTGGAATCGAGCTTTCTGGTTCTCGGCCACGACTGCGGCCGGACCCGCCGTGTCCTCACACTCGGCTTCCTGATCCTCGGCGGCAAATATCCGGTCGTGGTAGATACGGGTTATCGCTCCAACCAGATCATGGAAACGCTGGGGATGCGCGGCCTGCAGTATCACGAGCACATGATCGAGAACCAGCTTGCGCGGCACGGCGTGCGGATGGGCGATGTGCGCTTCGTCTGCCACACCCATCTGCATATCGACCACGCCGGCAAGGACGATCTGTTTCCGATGAACACGACCGTCGTCCTCAACCGCCGCGAGCTCGAATATTCCGTGTCCGGCCTGATGCATCCGCAATATCCGGCGCCGGATATCAAGCATCTGATCGACCGTCTGCACACCAAGAGCGCGCTGCGCTTTCTCGACCTCGAGATCACAGGTCCCATCGAATTGATGCCGGGCGTCTACTGCGACGCAGCGAATGCGCATACCGAGGGCTCGATGAACATCATCGTCGAAACCGCCGACGGCATCGCCACTATCTGCGGCGACGTGATCTATGATTTCAACGACCAGATCGTGACGCCCTTCAACGAGATCCACGACTGGGAGCCACGCACCACGGGCAACCACGGCACCACCAAGCGGGCCGAGAAGGCCGCCATCAAAAAGCTGCTGAGCAATTCGCGCTATCTGCTGCCGGTCCACGACCGTCCCGCCAAGATCGAGGGCGGCAACGTCGTCGGCAGGCTACACGACCAGGTGCCTGGGCCGATCGTGCAATCCCTGCCCCAGCGCAACTGGTTTCCGGCCTAGACGCCAGAGGATCGACCGATGACGCACGTCACCTTGCGTTCCGAATTCGAGACCCTGATCGACCCCTACGCGCCAGTCGCGCAGATCGGCACCGGTTTTGACTTCACGGAGGGACCGATCTGGCATCCGGTCGATCATTATCTGCTGTTCTCCGACATGCCGGGCGACGTACGCCGGCGCTGGGATGCGCGGCGCGGCGTCGCCGAGGTCAAGCGTCCCTCGAACAAATGCAACGGCATGACCTATGACGCCGAGCTCAATTTGATCGTTTGCGAGCACGCGACATCGTCGCTGATCCGCGAGCGGCCGGACGGGCGGCGCGAGGTGCTGGCCTCCCACTTTGGGAGACAGGAGCTCAACAGCCCCAACGACGTCTGCCTGCACTCCTCCGGCGCGATCTATTTCTCGGATCCCTGGTATGGCCGCATGCCCGTCTATGGCGTCGAGCGGCCGAGGCAGCTCGGCTTCCAGGGCGTCTATCGCGTCGTGCCCGGCGCCGAGCCGAAGCTCGTCGTCGAGCGCAATCTGTTCGACCAGCCGAACGGGCTGTGCTTTTCGCCCGACGAGAAACTGCTCTATGTCAACGACACCGTGCAGGCACTGATCCGCGTATTCGACGTCAACGGCGACGGCTCGCTGTCGAGTGCGCGTGTGTTCGCGAGCGGCATCCGCTCCGAGCTCGAGCCCGGCTTGCCCGACGGCATGAAGTGCGACCAGCACGGCAACGTCTGGGTTACGGCACCCGGCGGGGTCTGGGTCTATTCGCCGCGGAGCGAGCTGCTCGGCAAGCTCCGCTTGCCCGAACTCGTCGCTAACCTTACCTGGGGCGGGCCGGATTTCCGCACGCTGTACCTGACTTCGACACACTCGGTCTATGCTATTCCCACCAAGGTCGGACCGCGCCACGAGCCCTATATGAGCGGCAAGCGAGGCGGCGGCACAGCAGCCGCCGGCTCTGCTTCCGCTGCACCCGTCCTCGCCGCGGGCGAGATGCAGCTCGACCCGCGACGCTGTGCCATGATCATCCAGGATCTCCAGAACGACGTCATCATGGACGGGGGCGCATTCGCCGATTCCGGCGCACCAGGTCACGCGAAGCAGCAGCACGTCGTCGAGAATGTCCGCCGCCTGGCTGAAACCGCCCGGGCGCGCGGCGTCGCCATCATTTATGTCTGGTTCGTCGTCGAGCCCGGCGCGCCCGGCGTGACGCTGAATGCGCCGCTGTTCGAGGGTCTCGTCGACAGTAAGGCGATGGTGCGCGGAAGCTGGGGGGCAGCACCGGTGTCAGGTCTCGAGCCGAGGCCCGGCGATTTCGTGGTCGAGAAGGTGCGAATGAGCGCCTGGGAAGGCACGAGGCTCGAAACGATCCTGAAAGCCACCGGCCGCGACATGATCATCAACACCGGCGCCTGGACCAACATGTCGGTCGAGCACACGGCGCGGACCGGTGCCGACAAGGGCTACTTCATGATCGTTCCTGAGGATTGCTGCTCGACCATGAATGCCGACTGGCACGCTGCCTCGATCAACTTCGCCATGCAGAATGTCGCCGTCGTGACCAAGGCCGATGCCGTCATCAAAGCGCTGGGATGAGCGGTGGCGAAGCTCCTGCACCTGTCCTGCTCGCCCCGCGACGACTCCTTGTCAAGCGCCGGCGCACGCGTTTTCCTCGACGGCTTTCGCCGAGCTCGGCCCGATTGGGACGTGGACGTCATGGATCTCTGGCGCGAGCGCCTGCCGGAGTTTTCAGGCCCCATTGTCGAAGCCAAATATGCACGGATGAAGGCGCAAGCCTTCAACGACGCGCAGCGGGACAGCTTCGCGGAAGCCGAGCGGATGGCGGTGCGCTTAGCGCTCGCCGAGCGGGTGCTGATTTCGACGCCGATGTGGAACTTCAGCATTCCCTATAAGCTCAAGCAATTCTTCGACGTCATCGTCCAGCCCGGGCTTAACTTTCGGTTCGACCCATCCCTTGGATACATTCCGTTGCTGAAAGACCGGCCGACCATCGTCATCATTGCCAGTGGCAGCGATTTCGCCACCGGAATGAACCGCGGGCGCATCGACATGGCAACGCCTTACCTGCGCGAAATTTTGCGTTTTGTCGGTATCAACAATGTCCGTTTCATTCCGATCGGGCCAACCACCGGACCGCAACAGCCCATTGAGGCGGCCCGCGAAAGAGCCCACCAACGTCTGGCCGAAATGGCCGCGAGCTTCTGATGCACCCCGCAGGCCATTCAAAGGTTACGGCAAATTGTCCCGCAGAAAAATGTCGATGCGGATGCGCTCCTGGTCGGGGCTGATGGGCTCACCCGAACAATGCGCGAGCAGGACTCGCGCTGCGGACCGGGCCTCGTGGCCGGGATCCTGGTTGATGATGGCATCGAGGGTGCCACGGACCAGGAAACGCCGCGTGTATTGAGTCAGCTCGTGGGCAATCCAGACCACCTCACGCGCCCGTCCCGAGGCCTCGAGCGCATCGGCGATGCCACGGTTCCCGGCGCCACAGCAGTATATGCCGCGCAGATCTGGCTGGCGCGCGAGCAGTGCCGCAGTGAGCTCCCGCGTCCGCTTGGTGTCATCGCGACCCTCGATCACCGGCAGCGCGAGCAGGTTCGGATACTCGCTGGACAGGATTTGGTGGAAGCCGAACTGCCGCTCAGTGTGATCGCGCAGCGACAACGATCCTGCGATCACGGCCACCGTCCCCTCGCGACCAGTGAGGAACCGTCCCATCAGCGTTGCAGCGGTGCGGCCTGCCGCCGGGTTGTCGATGCCGACATAATGCAGCCGGCGCGAGCTCGGCGCGTCCGACACAAGGGTCACCACAGCGACGCCGCGCGTGGTGAGCTCGTCGATCGCGGCGCGCACCCTGGGATGATCGAGCGCGATGACGGCGACGCCCTGGTACGCGGGCGAGAGATTTTCCAGCGCGGTGGCGAGTACGTCCGGATCGAACACATCGACATGGAGGATATCAATGAAGCCGCGCTGGCCGGCGAGCCAGTCCGCGGTGCGCTGGACCTGCTCGGTCAAGTTGGTCATGAAGCTGTTGGTACCGGTCGGCAGCACGAAGGCAAAGCGGAACGTCTGCCCCCGTGCAAGCCGAGCGGCCGCGACGTCGGCTCGATAGCCGAGTTTTGCCACCGCGGCCTCGACCCGCGCCACGGTCTTGGCGCGCACGCCCTCGCGCCGGTTGACGACGCGATCGACCGTGGCGAGCGAAACACCCGCCGTGCGCGCGACGTCTTCAAGCGTAGCGCGAACCACCGACTGGGTCGCAACGGCTGTCATTCGCGCGCCGCCCACAACATGCCACGGGTCATCAACGTCCGGATCTCCGGTACGTCGAGCTCGTAAGCGCGGTGGCCGAGCGAGGAATAGAACACCCTGCCCGCGCCGTATCGCTTCTTCCAGACCACGGGCATCACCACGCCCTCGATCCAGGGCGCGTGCTCGCCGGTGAAGGCCGTCGTCGCCAACACCTCGTTGGCGGGGTCGACATGCATGTAGTATTGCTCGGAACGATGCTCGAAACTCTTCAGGCCCTTCATGATGGGATCATCCGGCTTCGTCAAGTCGACCTTGTAGTCGATGATGTTGCCGGGATGCGCAACCCACTGCCCGCCACACAGGAACTGGTAATCGACGGAATCGCGGAATGCGTCGCCCATGCCGCCATGATGGCCGGCGAGCCCGACGCCGCTGCGGACCGCAGCGCAGAGATTGAGCGCTTCCGCCTTCTCGATTGTCGACATGGTATAGATCGGGATGATCAGCGACAGGTCGTGAATCGCGGGATCGGCGAACGCGGCGGTGGTGGTTTCGATCCGCACCTCGAAGCCTTCCGCCTTCAGCCAACCACGGATCATCGAAGCACAGAGATCGGGATCGTGCCCCGGCCAACCGCCCCATACAATCATTGCCTTGCGCATGTTTCTGTCCTTAGTCGATCTGTCCGGTTTCACGCCCGGCCGGCAGCATCGCCGGCCGCTCGACGCAGCTCTCGATCTTGACGCGTCGCCCTTCGTCGGCAGAGATCTGGAACGCCTCCATCACCTCCAGCACGTGGAACGCGAGCGCGCCGCTGGCACGATGCAGCCGGTTGTTCAGGATCGCGGAGGCCATGTCCGCGACGCCAATGGAACGGAACTCGCCATCGACATGACCGTGGGTCAGCGGGACCGGCTCCCAGTCGCCGCCGGTCTTGGCGACTTGTACTTCGCCGCCGAAGCGGTTCGGGTCCGGCACGAGCATGCTGCCCTTGTCGCCATAGATCTCGATTGGCGCGTGCCGGTGCTTGGGGACATCAAAGCTCATCGCGATCGAGACGACCGCCCCGCTCTCGAATTCGAGCGTGCCGGCGACATGGGTCGCAACTTCGACCGGAATCAACGTCCCGTTCATCGGCTCGCTGGTGACCAGCCGCTCGGATTTCGGACGCGCGGTCGAGCCCATCACGCTCGCCACGGGGCCGAGCAGCTGCACGAGATCGGTGATGTAGTACGGACCCATGTCAAGCATAGGCCCGCCGCCGCGCAAATAGTAGAAACCCGGCGCCGGATGCCAACGCTCGTGGCCGGGGCAGCCGAAGAACGCGCTGCCGGCCACGGGCGTGCCGATCGCGCCATCGTCGATCAGCTTGCGCGCGGTCTGATGCCCACCGCCAAGGAACGTATCAGGCGCGCAGCCGACGCGAAGGCTCTTCTGCGCGGCGAGGTCCATCACCTTGCGGGCTTCCGTGACGTTGATGCCGAGCGGCTTCTCGGAATGAACGTGCTTGCCGGCGTTCAGCACCGCTAGGCTGACGTCAGTGTGGGCGAGTGGCACAGTGAGATTGATGACGATCTCGACGTCGTCTCGCTTGAGCAGCTGATCAACCCGCATTGCCGGCAGCCCGAAGGTGGCGCCCTGCCGCTCTGCCGCATCGCTGCGCATATCGGCGAGCGCCTTGATTTCCATGACTGCGAAGCGCTGGGCCGCCTTCAGATAAGCGGTGCTGATATTGCCGCAGCCGATGATGCCGATGCCTACTTTTCTCATTGTGATCTCCGTGAGGTACCGTTCATCCCTTGACCGCACCGGCGGTGAGGCCTGCGACGATGTGTTTCTGCGCCAGAAGAAATAGAATGATCGTCGGCAGGATGGTAAGCGTGATGAAGGCCAGGATCAGATGCCACTCGGACGAATACTCGCCCTGATAAACCATGATGCCGAGCGGCCAGGGATAGAGCGCGTCGGTGTTGAGCATCACCAGCGGCAGCAGATAGGCGTTCCAGCTGTTGACGAAGGTGATGGTACCGACGGTCGCCAGGATCGGCCGCGATAACGGCAACGTTACATAGCGGAAGAATTTGATATAGCTGCAGCCGTCGACCAGCGCGGCCTCCAGCAGTTCGTAGGGGATATCCTTGAAGAAACGCCGCAGCAGCAGCACGCTCATCGCAAGACTGAAGGCCGCCTGCGGCAGGGCTACCCCAAGATATGTATCGAGCAACCCGAGGTCGCGCACCTTGATGAAGAGCGGCAGCACCGCCGTCGCGGCCGGAAACAGCAGGCCCAGCGTAAGGTAGCTCAGCAGCATTGAGCTGCCGTAGAACCTGATATGGGCGAAGGTGAACGCCGCCATTGAGGCGACGATCAGGGTCAGTGCCACCGTGAGGGTCGAGATGATCAGCGAGTTGCGCAAGAGCTGCCAATAGCGTGCAGAGAACAGAATGTCGGCATAGTTCTGCCACTCCCAGTGACGTGGCAGGCCGAACGGATTGACGCGCAGTTCGCCGAGCGATTTCAAGCCACCGAACAAGGTCGCGAGCAGCGGCACCATTACGATGATGGCGACGACGGCGAGGAACACCATCTTGAACAGCATTGAGGGATCGAACGGCGCGCGGATGGCCTTCGCGTTACTCATCGCGCATGAACCATCGCTTGTACGTGAAAGCAAAGGTCACGCAGATCGCAAACAGGATGACCCCGATGGCGCCGCCGTAGCCGACCCGCATGCGCGAGATGCCGTTGTTGTAGAGGAAGCTCACCATCGTGTTCGAGGAGTCCGCTGGCCCGCCGCGCGTCAGGGGCATGACGAGGTCGAACAGCTGCAGCGAACCGACGATGGCGAAGAACACGGAGAGCCTTATCGTCGGATAGAGCAACGGGATGACCACATGTCGCAGGGCTTGCGATCGGGTCGCGCCGTCGATACGCGCCGCCTCGACCAGGCTCTTGTCGAGGCCCTGGAGCGCTGCGATGAACAGCATCATGTGGAAGCCAAAGTACTTCCAGACGACCACGATCAGCACCGCCAGCATGGCCGTATCGGTCGAGGCAAGCAGATGCGGGGGCTCGGCGCCGAAGCTGCGCCAGATCGAAGCCACAAGGCCGTAGTCGCCATCATAGACGAAGCTGAAGATCAGCCCGGTCGCGATCTCCGCCAGGATATAGGGCATGAAGAACAGCATGCGCAGCGCCACTGCCCCGCGAAAGCGCTCGGCGAGCATCAAGGCCAGCGTGAGCGCAAGCGGCAGCTGGATGGAGAGCGAAACAGCGATGATCAGCCCGTTGTTACGCAGCGCGAGCCAGAAGGCGCGGGTCTCCAGCACGAAGCGGTAATTGTCCAAGCCGATCCAGTTGGTCGGCCTGCCGAACCCGTTCCAGTTGAAGCCCGAATACCAGGCTGCTTCGCCGATCGGCAGCACAACGAACAACGTGAACAATAGCAGCGCCGGCGGCAGGAACAGGATGAGCACCGTCAGCCTGCCGTCCCAACTCGGGCCACGGACCGTGACCTGGGGCACCATCTCGCCAGCAGCGCCGATCGTCGACACGCTCGCGGTCCGCCGCGCCACCGTCAGTTGCCCTGCTTCCACGCCATCTCGATCGCCTTGGCAGCCTCTTGCGGGCTCATGCTGCCGCCGGCGATCTCGGCCGTGACGTCGTTGACGACGCGACCGACCGACGGACCCAGGCTCTGGTCATAAAAGTTCTGGTGGTAGTTCGACTTCGCCAGATTGGCGGCAATCAGCTTCATGAAGGAGTTGTTGAGGCCGACATCTGCGCCCTGCACGACCGGGATGATGAAGTTGCCGGCGGCAAGCCGCGTCTGCACCTCTTTGGAGACGAAGTATTTCAGGAAATCGACAGCCTCCTTCGGCGAGCCTTTCGTAATCAGCCAACCGGTGATGCCGCCGAGCGTATCGGTGGGCGCACCCTTGCCGCCGGTCACGACCGGGAAGTCGAACCAGCACATCTTGTCCTCGGTCAATCCGACCTTGTCGGCGGCGAGAGCGCGCTGCAGATGATAAACCGTGCTGATCGCCAGCGTCATCGCCGCCTTGCCGTCGCCGAAATAGCCGACCGCCTGCGGATTCTTGAAACCCAGGAAGCCATTCTGGAACGGCTGGAGATCCACGAGCTGCTTGAACAGCTCGCCGGATTTCTGGAAGGTTTCCCCGGCAAAGCCGCCGTTCTCACCGCGCAGCGCCGCATCGAACGCCGCCTTGCCACCGATGCGCACCGCAAGATGCGTCCAGTAGAAGTGCAGCGGCCATTTGTCGGCGCCGCCGACCACGATCGGGGTCACGCCGGCGGATTTCAACGCCTTCACGGCAGCAAGCAGATCGTCCCAGCTCTTGATCCCGGCAGGATCGACCTTCCCCTTGGCCATCAGCTCCTTGTTGCAGAGGAAGCCGACCTGCGAGAGCGCCGTGGGCAGACCATAAACCCGGCCGTTGCTGGTGAAGGCGGCGAGTGCCGCGGGTGTGAGATTGTCGCTGTAGCCCTTCACAGAATCGGTGATGTCGTCGAGCACGCCGGCCTCGATCTGCGTCTTCAGGACACCGCCGGCCCAACTGTAGATGATATTGGGCCGGTCTTTGGATTGCAGGATGGTCGGCAGCTTGGCCTTGTAGGCCTCGTTCTCGAGGAACTGCATCTCGACCTTGACGCCCGGGTGCGACCCCTCATAGGCACGCGCGACCTCCTCCCAGATTTTGACCTGAGCCGGATTGGCCTCGATGTGCAGCCATTTCACCGTCGTATCGGCCGCAGCGAGTTTCGCTCCGAACAGGCATGCGACAACGGCCAGTCCCAGTTTCCCGAGCAGTCTCATCACATTCCTCCCAACGGCTCTTATTCTTGGTGCAATCCTGCCTTCGATTTTTGAGGTACGCAACTGAAATTCTGATCTATGCACCTCACGAAGGAGATCGCTAAGGTGCGCGGGAGAGTCGGGCGGCGCGTCGCGCTGCCCCAACGCAAATCGAGGGATATCCATGGCTGCCGTTTATTCCGACCTCGCCGGCAAGGTCGTTCTCGTCACCGGGGGCGCATCTGGAATTGGCGCTGCGATCGTGCGGCGCTTCGCCCAGCAGAAATCCAATGTCGTGTTCTTCGACATCAAAGTCGACGAGGGCCAATCCCTGGCACGCGAGCTGTCGGATCAAGGTCTTGGCGCGCGTTTCATGCGTGTCGACTTGACCGATATCGCCGCGTTACGTGCCGGCGTTGCGGAGGCGCGCAACATGCACGGCGCGATCAACATCCTCGTCAACAATGCCGCACATGACGAGCGGCACAGCACCGAGGAAATGACACCGGAATATTGGGACAACCGTATCGCGATCAACTTGAAGCACCAGTTCTTTGCTGCGCAGGCCGTGTTGCCGGACATGAAGGCGGCGAACGCCGGCGCCATCGTCAATTTCGGCTCGGTGTCGTGGATCGCCGGACAGGGCGGCATGGCCGCCTACACCGCCAGCAAATCAGGCGTGATCGGTCTCACGCGCTCTCTGGCGCGCGATTACGGCGCCTACAACATCCGCGTGAACGCAATCGCGCCGGGATGGATCATGACCGAGCGCCAGCTCGATAAATGGATGACGCCACAGGGCGAAGTCGAGCTGATGCAACGACAATGCCTGAAGCGCAAGCTCGTGCCGGACGAGGTCGCGAAGTTCACCATCTTCCTCGCTTCCGACGAGGCCTCCGCCTGCACAGCTCAGCACTACATCGTCGATGGCGGCTGGGTCTGAGGCGGACCAAACCCAGATCGTGCAATCGCTGGCGAACGGCTCGAACCTCGTCAACCAAGCTCCTGCCGAACCTTGGCCGCCGCATCGCACATCGCTTTCAATTTCCCAAACGCGACGGCGCGCGGCATGTATTTCATGCCGCAATCGGGCGCCGGAACGAGACGATCGGGCGACACATATTTCAGGCCGTTGCGAATGCGGTCGGCGACCGTGTCGACGCTCTCGATCTGGGGGTCCGCGAGGTCGAGCACACCAAGCATGATTTTCTTTGAGGAGAGGTCCTTCAGAACGCCGAGGTCGAGCTTTGGCTGCGCAGCCTCGATCGAGATCTGGTCGGCAGTCGTATCGTCGAGCTCGGCGAGGAACGAATAGCCGGCCGGCTTGTTCGAGCCTGGCACGACCGCCGCATAGCCGAAACAGAGATGCACGACGGTCGGCACCGTGATGCCCTTCAGCGCGCGGTTGATTGCCTTGACGGCGTAGCGCTTGGCAGAATCCGGATTGTTCCGCACCCAGGGCTCGTCTAGCTGGATCACGTCTGCGCCTGCTCTTTGCAGATCGAGCGCCTCGGCATTGACGGCCTCCGCCAAGGCCATCGCGAGCTCTTCGTCGTCCTTGTAGAACTCGTTCTTGGCCTGCTGGCTCATGGTGAACGGACCCGGCAGGGTGATCTTCGCTGCACGATCGGTATTCCTGCGCAGGAACTGCATGTCATGCAGCTCGACCGGTCCCTTGCGTTTCACCGGGCCGACGACGCGCGGCACCGCGGTCTGGGTGTTACCGGTGCGCGCAACGATCATCGCGGGATTGTCTCCGTCGATCCCGTCGAGCGCCGTGGCGAAGCGGTTGGAGTAGCTCTCGCGACGGATTTCGCCATCGGTCACGATATCGATGCCGGCGCGCTCCATGTCGCGGATCGCAACGATCGTCGCATCGTCCTGGGCCTCCTCCAGATGTTCCGCTGGCAGCCGCCACATGTCGTGCAGGCGCGTGCGCGGCACCACCTTCGACAGCATGGCGCGATTCACGAGCCATTCCGGCTGCGGATAACTTCCGACCACCGTGGTCGGAAGGATATGCGTTGGCATCGGCATGAGGGTCTCCTTCTTGTTGTTGTCGAGCGCAGCCAATCAGGCCGCGCCCGTCGCCTTAGCCGGCACTTCGTCCTTGACGGGATTGCGGAGAATCCCGATCCCGGAAATCTCGATCTCCACGACGTCGCCGCCCTTCATCCACAGCGGCGGATTGCGATAAGCGCCGACACCGCCGGTCGTGCCTGTAACGATGACGTCGCCTGGCGCGAGCTCGGTGAAGGTCGAGCAGTAAGCAATCAGCGCCGGCACGTCGAAGACGAGATCGGAGATCGGGGCCTTCTGTACCTCGACGCCGTTCAGCCGCGTGATCAAGGTCTGTTTGCTGACGTCGGTCAATTCGTCGGTCGTGACCATCCAGGGCCCAAAGCCGCCTGTGCCGGCGAAATTCTTGCCGGGCGCGAATTGCGAGGTGTGGCGCTGCCAGTCGCGGATGCTACCGTCATTGTAGCAGGCATAACCGGCGACATGGCTCAACGCGGCGTCGCGCGAGATGCGGCGGCCGGCCTTGCCAATGACAACCGCCATCTCGCCCTCATAGTCGAAGCGCTCGGATTCAAGCGGCCGGATCATCGGCTGGCCATCTCCGACCTGGCTGTTGGCGAAACGGGTGAAGATCATCGGGTGTGGCGGGGTGGGATGGCCGCTCTCGGCGAGATGGGTGGCGTAATTGACGCCGATGCAGAAGATCTTGTCGGGATCGGGGACCGTCGGCAGCAGCGTGACGTCCTGCAGCGCGTAGTCGGGCTTCTCGCCGGCAAGCTTCTTCAATTCGTCGAGCGATCCCTTGGCAAGCAGCGTCTTCAGCGTCGGATATGCATTGAGACGCTTGCCGGCATCGATGACGCCGTTGTCGGTGACAATGCCAAAGCTCGCGGTGCCGGCGATCGTGAAGCTTGCGATTTTCATCAGTCAAACGCTCTCTTCGATGGAGGAAACATAGTCGTTGATCGGAAGTGCGATCGCGCCATTGCGGATCGGAACGCATTGCGGCGGGAAACCCTGGCGGAAGCGGGCGCCGGCCGCCTCGGCACGGTCGAGGAATCGCTCTAGATGGTCCATCGCTCCGGTTGGAAGATCGTGCAGAACCATCAGCGTCCAGGGCTGCCGGCTGCACTGGACAATGGCGTGCTCGGTCCAGCCGTCGGGATCGTCCCAATCGCGGGGGATCGCGTTCCAGAGCACGCAGCTGTGCTTGTGGCAGGTGAGATAGTCGACGACGGATGGCTTCAGCAGCCGCGTATCGAGGTTGCCGCCGCCACCGAACGGCCGGAACCAGCGCTGTGGATGGGCGAGATCACCGATCGCGGCCTGTGTGCGGCCAATTTCGCTCTTCGCTGTATCGCGATCCGGCTGCTCACCGAGCGGGACGCTGTGGGTGAAGGTGTGATTGCCGATCCAGTGTCCCTCCCCGTGCGCGCGCATCGCAAGGCCATGCCGCGCGGGATCGGCGAGCTTCTCGCCGATGACGAAGAACGTGGTCTTGATGCCGCGCTCTCCGAGAATGTCGAGCACGCGCGGCGTCACGTCGGGATCGGGGCCGTTGTCGAATGTCAGGGTCAGATCGAACACGCGGAATTTCCTCAGGTCGCCGGCTGCATCGCGCCCGATGCGATGTCATCGTTGGCCTGACCAGCGCGCGTGCCGGTCTGCCAGATCGCCGCCTTACGCTCGATCCCCCGGATCGCGGCATTGAAGGCGATCGCCATGAACAGCACGAGGAGGACGCCGGCGAACACGTGCGGACTGTCGAGGATCGTGCGGTAGCGCGAGATCAGATAACCGATGCCGGCCGAGGAAATCAGCATCTCCGAGACGACGACGCCAACGATGACCAGCGCGCCTCCCACGCGGAGGCCGGACAGCACTGTCGGAATCGCTGCGGGAATGATGACGCGAACCAGCCGCTGGCTCAGCGTGGCGCCCATGCTGCGTGCCGCGAGCAGGAGCTGAGGGTCGATGGTCTGGATGCCGGCGGCGGTGGCCAGCATCGTTGGCAGGAAACCGTAAATCGAGGCGAAGGCGATCTTGGATTCCGAGCCGATGCCGAGCCACACCGTGAAAACGGGATAGAGGATCACGAGCGGCACTGCATAGAGGCTCGACACCATCGGCATGATCAGGACGCGCGGACCCGGCAGGCTGCCGACGATAGCGCCAAGCAGGATGCCGCCGCCGCAGGCGAAGGCCATGGAGACCATGACTTCGTAGAGCGTCACTGCGAGCGCATGACCGTATTCGGGCGCCTCGGTCCATCCGGCCATCAGCGTCGATGACAGGGACGGCAGGAACAGCTCGGGAATGAGACCGGTGCGCGGCAGCAGCTCCCACAGCGCAATCAGGCCGATCACGATCAGATATCGCAGTGTCTTCGCACTTATCTTCGCAGTCAGCTTGGCGGTCATCTTGGCGCTCATCTCCGCCTCACGCCGATTTGCGGATATGCCGCCAGATGCGGTCGCGCAAGCTCCCGAAGGCATCGCCGCTGAGCATCTCGTAGGTGCGGGGCCGCGGCAGCTGGACTTGGAGATGATCGACGATGCGGCCGGGCCGCGCCGACATCACGATCACCTCGTCGGCGAGATAGACCGCTTCGGTGAGGCTGTGCGTGACGAAGACCACGGTCTTGCCGGTCGCCGCCCAGATGCGCAGCAGCTCGTCACCCATGGTCATGCGGGTCTGCTCGTCGAGCGCAGCAAACGGCTCATCCATCAGCAGCACCGGCGGGTCCTGCACCAGCCCGCGCGCGATCGAGACGCGTTGCTTCATGCCGCCCGAGAGCTCGTGCGGATGGCGCCTGCCGAATCCGTCGAGGCCGACCAGCGTTAGCGCATCCTGCGCCTTGGCGCGGCGCTCCGCCTTGGGCACGCCACGCAGGGCCAGCGGAAACTCGACATTGTCTTCGGCGGTCAGCCAGGGAAACAGGCTCGCCTCCTGGAAGACCACGCCGACCCTGTCCGGGTCGGGCTGCGGAATCGGCGCGCCACTGATGGTGATCGTGCCCGAGGTCTGCTGGCGCAGGCCCGCCATCATCATCAAAAGCGTCGACTTGCCGCAACCGCTCGGGCCGACCAGCACGACGAAGCGACCCGGCTTGATATCGAGCGAAACGTCTTCGAGGGCGACGACGTCCTGGGACCTGGTCTTGAAGACCTGGCCGACATTCTTCACCTCGATCGCGCCGGCGCGCGCGGGAGGCTTCAACGGGGTCACGTTCGCCAATGGCTGCATCGCGTTTCTACCCATCTGACAAGTTCGTTGAAGGTCATGGCGATCGCGGCGACCATTACGACGCCGGCGAGGAGCTGCTTCATCTGGAAGTTCTCGCCCCAGGTCGCGATCTGGTGGCCGATGCCGTCGCGAGAGGCGTACATCTCGGCAAGGATCACGCCGGTGAGGTTGAAGATCATGGAGATTCGCAGGGCCTCCAGCAGCACCGGCAGCATGCTCGGCAGATAGACCCGGAACGCGGCCTGCATCGGAGTTGCGCCATAGGAGCGCGCCACCGTGAGATGCTCGACCTTGACCGACTCCACCGCCGTGGTCGTCGACATGATCACGATGAAGATCGTGGAGAAGAAGCCAAAGCCGACCTTCTGGGCGAAGCCGACGCCGAATACGAGGATGAACATCGGCAGGAAGATCGACTTCGGGATACTGAACGCGAAGAACAGCAGCGGCTTGGCCACGTCAGCGAAGTAACGGTTCTCCGCAACCAGGAAGCCGATCACGGCACCGAAGGGGACGGCTAGCGCGAACGCAGCCAGCACTTCGGTCGCTGTTACCATCAGGTCTTTCCGCACGGCCGCGCGCTGCAGGAGGTCGCCTAGCGTCGCAAACGTGTCGGACGCCGAGGGCAGCAGGCGCGGATTGACGATGCCGGTGCGCGACAGCAACTCCCATAGCGCCAGGACCGCGATGACGATCGCGATCCGTGCGAGCTTGATGGCAAGAGAGTTCTGCATCGTTACGGCTTGGTTGGAACCGGCTTGAACCTGGTCGAGATGACTTCCTCGACCGGCACGATGTCCTTGAGCCCGCCGAGCTTGGCGAGGTCCAGTGACAGCTGCACGGCCGCGTTCACGTCAGGCGCGCCCATGTCGCCGCTGGTCTCGAGCTTCATGATCGTGTTGTCGTATTCCAGGGCGGCGATCTCGGCCGGCATTTCGTAGAGCTCGGCTATCAGCTTGACGGTCACGTCGCGATTGGCGCGCATGAACGCAACCGCGCCATAGAGGGCGTTCACCGCCTTCTGAACCAGCTGAGGCTTTGTCTCCGCCAATTTGTCGAGCACGATCCAGCCTGCCGTGAGGTTCGGCGGCACCGCCGTGGCGTAATCGAGGATCGACTTGGCTTCGCCCGACTTCGAGATCTGGAAGCTCAGCGGCGAATAGACCACGGCGGCCTCGACGTTGCCTGCCAGGAGGTTCGGCACCAGACCCCCGCCGCCAACCGGGACGCGCGTAAAATCGATTTTCTTGTCCTGGAGTGTCCACAGTGCGAGCAGGTCGGAACCGGAGCCGGCGGCGGTGATTGCGACCTTCTTGCCGTTGAGGCCCTTGACGTCGAGCGTCGACTTGGTCGGGACCATCAACTGCCAGCCGAAATTTCCCATCGCTGCATTGGCCACGATCCGTGACATCACACCCTTCTTGCGTCCCGCGGAGACCAGCGAGGGCGGATCGAGGATGATATCGGCCGCGCCCGCGGCCATGCCTTCGAACGTCTCTGCACCGCTGCGGTAGATCGTGAGCTCGGCCTGAATGCCTTCCTTCTCGAACAATTTCTGCCGCACGGCCGTCTCGGCGATCGTCGTCGGCCAGTACGTCTTGGTCGGCAGGCCGACGCGGATGGTTTCGGCCGCGGTGGCAGGGCCGGCGAGCACGCCGGCTGCGAATAGCGACGCCAATAGCGCCTTGGGGCGAGTTAATTTCATGATCTGTTTCCTCCCGGTCTCTGTTTTTCTTTGCCGGATTTTCCGGATCGTCAGTTCGCGCCGTTCACCTCCGCAATGCGAGGCGCGGCGAGCTCGACAAACTCTTTGGTGATGCCGAAGTGCTTTGCCAATGCGCGAACCGCCGCATCCGCGTCGCGCTTGACGACGGCAGCGACAATCGCCTTGTGTTCAGCCTCGACGTCGCGCGGCTTGCCGACCTCCCTGCGGATCGAGAGGCGGCGATATCGCTCGCTTTGTTCGTGCAGCACGTCGCGGAAGCCGAGCAGCCACGGCGAGCCGCAGGCATTGACCAGTGCACGATGGAAGATGCGATGGCGGACCACCCACTCCTCATAATGCACTGTCGGATCGTCGGGGTAGCGATAGGGAACGGCCTTCAGGTCGGCCCAGGCGGATTTCACGGAGGCAAGCCAGGCATCGTCGCCCCGCTCGATCGAGCGACGGAGCGCAAGGCCCTCGATGTCGATCCGGGTCTGCGTCACGTCGGCGAGATCGGCGAGCGACACTGGGCTCACCCGGAAGCCACGCTGGTCGGACGCCAGCACGAGCCCGTCGGCGACCAGTCGGGAAAGTGCCTCACGTACGGCGGCGAGGCTCACGGAAAACTGCTTGGCGAGGCCGGCGATATGCAGCTTCTGCCCCGGAAGCAGCCGCGTCGCCAGGATGTCGGCGCGCAGGCGCTCGTGCAACGCAGATGTCAGGCTGCGCGGACCATCCCCGGGGCTTCCGGTCATATGAAACTGAAGCGGACCCATGGGTCGAATGATGGCAAGGCCGCGCGCAGGGGTCAATAGAAAATCGAAAATCGATTTTTCTGTTGGGCGCCCGGGAATGGAACGACCCTATCCCCGATCAGCCACCTCTGGATCCCAAACGGACCATCAACCAGGAACAGAGTAGTCGTGGTTTCCCGCACCCACTACCTCGTACAAGACCTGATTGGCGCGCCGCTACTTTGCCAGGCGGAACTTCCCGCCTTCGACCTTGATCAGGAAGGCCGAGCGCTCATCATAGCCGTTGTGATCGGCCTTGCTCATGTTCGACAGCCCATTGTTGAGATAGATGTTCTGCCCTCGCTCGAGTGCGTCCCGCAGAGCCGCGCGAAATTCGGATGTGCCAGGCTTTGCTGTCTTCAGCGCATCCGGTGCAGCTTTTCCAATCAGTGCGACGACATCCCAGAGGTGAGCAGCAAACATGTTGGGCTTTTGCCCGTTCGCCGCTTCATACGCGGTCACGAACTCCTCCGTCGAGCGACGGAACGGATCCCCCGTGGGAAGATCGGCGGCAATGGTAAAAGCCTCGCCCGCGAATACGGCACCTTCAACGTTCGCGCCACCGAGCTTGATGAACTCCTCACTGGCCACGCCGTGTGTCTGAAATATCTTCCCAGCGTATCCGCGCTCGCGGAGCGCCTGCTGCGGCAAGACCGCCGGAGTTCCTGCGGAAGCAATGAAGACGGCGTCGGGATTGGTCGACATCACCTTCAGCGCCTGACCCGTGACGCTGGTGTCGGCTCGTGCATAGACCTCGTGTGTGGTCACGGTCAGCCCCAACGCGGGCGCGAGGCGGCTCACCTCCTTGTAGTAGCCCTCGCCGTATCCATCCGAAACGCCGATATAGCCGAGTGTCTTCACGCCTGATGTCGCGATATGCTTGAGGATGGCGGCCGCCATGAGGTCGTCATTGGGAACGACCTTGAAAGCCCAGGCGCGCTTCTCATCCATCGGTTGAACGATGACGGTAGCGGCGGCGAGCGACAGCAGCGGCGTCTTTGATTCGAGCGCGACATCCAGCATCGGCATGGTCACCGGGGTCAGAGAGGAACCGACCAGCACGTCGACCTTGTCCTGGATCACCAGCCGGCGCGCGTTCTGGACCCCTTTGGTCGAATCCGACTCGTCGTCCAGGACAATATAGGTCACCTTCTCTCCACCGATCTCTTTCGGAAGAGCGGCAACCGTCTTGAGCTGCGGTTGGCCCAGTGCGGATCCCGGGCCACTTGCCGAAATCACGATTCCAATTTTGATGTCCGCGTGAGCAGCATGTCCATAAAGGACGCATGCCACAAGAAGCGAGGTTCGCGCGAAACCGATCTTCATGTCCTGTTCCTCCCTGTCCGCTTCGATGACTCCGCCGGCTGCATCAGGCGCCCCGACTCGAGCTTGCAGTGCTCCCCAGGACACGGTCGCCCTCAAGAGGCATGTCGTCCGACATACGCGTTTCCTCCTGCGGTCCCGAGCAACCCATGCTAAGCGGATCGCAGCAACGTGTCTGTCCCTAGCGTTAGGGACAAGTCATCGGTGCCCGAACCGGAATATTGGGGTGGGCGGATGCACAGCCGCGTTCTCGCGGCGCGTTTCGCCCGAGCTTTGCTTCGTCACTTCACCCTCGTGTCCAAGAGGGCGCAGGGAAGGCCGGGTGCCGGCTGGCACCCGCGGTCCGCTGCGCGAAAAGCACACGCAGGAAAACCGCACAGCAGCATACAGGTTTAGCCAATCACTCGGCCTTCCCTGCGCGATGGTTGGACGGCTTATGCCGTGCTCTCCCGGGAGCCGAGTTCCCTTTGGCCTCCCTCGCCTTCGCGAAATTCACCGACACCGCGCCGGTTGACGCGACTGCCGCATCCGCAAGAGCTTGACCGTAGCAACGACGGCCAGGACCACACGGTTTTGCCGTACACACGGCCCGCCATTTCGCCGCAGTTTTTCCAGCCCTGTCGACGGAGCCGGAAACTTACAGACGAGACGAAGCCTAGCAGCGCCGCTCGTCGGAACGAAGCCTTGGGCTCACGGAGAGCAATCCGCCCTGCCCACGCCTCTCGCACCCGAACGCTGCCGCGTCCACCGCAAGCCGGCTCGCGAACATGACGACCACAAGATCGCCCCTCAAGGATGAGCCGGGATGGGCAACACATACGCCAAAACCGAATTTCGGTAAAGCGGAATTTTTTTATGGGATGGGGTTGACGGGATGGCGGGTGTTTTGCCCGACGGGTCCGGCCCCGGCACCCCTTCCGCGAAATGAGCGGACTCGGGACGCGATTTCAACGCGTCGGCGGCATCAACGCACGCAGGATACCCGGCTTCCAGGCCTGACGCGCACTGTCGAACGCCGCGAAGTCATGATCGAACTGCCAGTAGGCCCATGACCAGCCGAGCCTGTCGGCGCTTCTCGCCACGAATGACAAATATCTCTGCCGGCTGTCGGATGGCGCACGCTCGTACACTCCGAACTCGCCGACATAAACCGGGCGCTGCTCTTTCTCCGCCCAGAGGCTCATCTTCCTGAAGTCGGCGGCAGCCTTGGCTTCATCCTCCGGGCTGCCCCAGTCCAGGGGCCCGATCCGCGAAAACGTCGGAGACCACGGCGCGCCTTGATGGGTGAACCGTATCGGCGCGTAATAATGAAACGTGACGATGAGATGCCTGTCCTCGGCCGGCAGAACCAGCTCGTCGACAGGGATCTCATCGGTGTTGAGAACGGCGGCGATGACCGGCCGTTCGGGATTGGTGCGGCGGATAATGCCGAGACATTCATTGAGGAGCGAATTCCAGCTGGCGGACGTCATTTCTCCACCAGGCTCGTTCAACACCTCGAAGACGAGTGCCGGATATCTGCCGGCATAGCGCTCGGCGATCTGCCGCCAGAACGCCTTGAGCTTCTCGGCGCATTCGGAAACATCGCGCTGGCAAAGGTGGGTGTCGTGCTCGTCGACGATGGGAACGAGCTTCCTCGCGAGAACCTCCTCGATGACGGCGTCAAGCCGCCTCAGGACGATCTCGTCCAGGACATTCCCCGGGCCCATGAACTTGAAGCCGAAGAAATTGATCCTGACATGCGCGAACCCGGCCTTCTTGATCGCGGTCAAATTGTCCAGGCGAAATGGCGCGTTTTGGCCGCCTTCCCAGATTCCATCGTAGCCGAGAATATTGATACCGCGACCCAGTTTTGGCGTGTCACGGGAGGCGGCCTGCTCGGCCCCCTGGGCGTGGGAGGACAGCGATGCAAGGAAAACCACCATAGCCGCAAGATTGAAGCTTCTCGGCCAACGCGAGCGCATGGCGGTCATACTGCTTCCATTCCTGAAGCCTGGAATTCCGTCGGTCGCACCGGCCTGCACGTCGCAAAGAAAAAGCCCACCAGGAGCACCGATGTGAACATCGTCGAACGAAGGAACGTCGTCTCCGTAAAATTGGTCTGAAAGCTGAGGACGACAAATCCGATGATGAGGGCACAATGCGATCGGTCGATCGTGCGAGCGGAAATCAGATGGAGGATCTTGTGCGAGAACAGGAGGACGCTCGCGGCAAAGAGCATGTACCCCAGGAATCCGGTTTCCATCAGGATCGCGATGTAGCCGCTATGATAATTGTCGAGCACCCAGCCGTGGTTCTGTTCGAAATAATCGTAGATCGAGGGGATTGTCCAGAAGCCGTTGATGCCGAAGCCGAGCAGCGGCGCATCGTTGAAATGACTTATCGCGTAGTGCCAGATGAAGGTCCGCTCGGTGAAATCGATACTGGAATCGCCGATATGGATGGCGTCGTATCCCGTCGCGTAGAAATACAGGATCAGAAATCCGGCCAGAACGCACATGACGAACGGCAGGAGCGCATAGAGCCTCATGCAGCCGACCGACCACATCGAGGTCACGAGCATGGCGCAGGCGGCCAGAGCGACAGCGCCGGCGCCGCGCGATTCCGACGCGAAGACACAGGTTGACGCCAGCAGGAACACGGCGAGGAAGGCCAGCCACCCCTGCCCCGTCATCTTTCGATAGCAGGCCAAGAACATCAGATACGCGCCGACGAAGCCGAGCGTCTGCTTCGATTCGTAGACGCCCTGCCATTGACCGTTGTGCATCCAGCTGTGATCGATCCCGATGTCGGGCACGGCCACCGCACAGACAGCCGACGCGGCGACCAATATGAACAGCCCAAAGGCCGTAGCTTTCACGATTTCGTCCAGGTCGACGCGCGTGACGAGGCAAAATGCACCGAACGTCGTCATCGCAAGCGCCGCGCTCTTCATGATCGCCGCGACGCTCAGGCTGGACCAGAACACCGAGACAATTGCGAAGGCGTAGAATGCGACCAGCGCCGCCATATCGGGGTTGACCTGCAACCGCAGGCGCGGCTGCACGAATGCACTTGCGTAGATCAGGACAGCCCACATCAGAAGGGCTATGGCCTGTTGCAGAAAGCTCAGCTCCGCCGGCAGTAGCGCGGCGTTGAAGATGCCCATCGATGCGACCACGTTGATGGTGATCGAACAGGTGATCGCGAACCTGGCTATCTTCTCGACGCCAACGCTGCGCGTCGTCCAGATCGCGCTCCCGGGTGCTCCGGAATCCACCTCGGTCTGCAGGCTGGCCATGAAATGACCTTCCTTAAGCGCGGTTAATAATTTGCTAGCGCAGGTCGATCTCCATCGCTGCGACGCGACGCCGTTGCGAAATTAACGTTTTGTTAACGATATGAGCCTTGCGCGACGCATTAATGCAAACTGCACGCCGCCGGTGTCTCGCCCGTAACGACCCTGCTATAAAGCGCAGGTCCGGCTCGACCGTCCCGAGCTATCCGGTTTCCCTGGTATCATGAACAGACCTAGCAGCACGTTCAACATCGCGATCGAGCAGGGATTCGACTTCCTGTCGCCTGATTACGCGGAGCTGTTTGACAACTCGGCCGCCACCGCGTTCCAGCATCCGCTCTGGCTCGACACCCTCTACACCCGGCTCGCGTCTCATGCAGGCGCAACGCCTCTGGTTGTCGTGGTCCGCCACCGCGCGACGGGCGCCCTTGCGATGGTGCTGCCCTTGCTGCGGATCCGGCGCGGCCCGATACGGACCATCGAATTCGCAGACCTCCGCGTCTCCGACTACCTGGCGCCGGTGTGCAGCCCGCAGGTATTTTCCGAGCTGCTCAAGGACGAGAGTGCGTGCGCAGAAATCAGGTACCTCGTCCGCCCGTTCGATCTGCTCCGAATGACCAAGCTGCCGGACGGACGGCTTCCGATCGAGAACCTCCTGGCTACGCCCCGCCGCGTCGCGATGGAGTCCAATGCCTACGCGACCGTCCTTGTCGCGCCGTTCGAGCAATGGCGCGCCAGCGCGATCGACCGTTCCTACCAGAAGGAGCTCGCAAAGAAGTCCCGGCAGCTCCAGAAGAAGGGCGATCTGAGTTTTTCATGCTGCGGCGACAGCGCGTCCGTGATCGAGGCGCTAGACGTGATGCGCAAATTCCGCGGTCCGCGCTTTCAGGCGCAAGGCGACGGAGATCTGCTCCAGCGCCCCGAATATTACGGCTTCTATTCCGAGATGGCGCAGCGCGGCCTCGGCTCCTTTGTCCGGCTCTATGCCATGAAGATGGATGGCGAGGTGATCGCCGCCGTGCTCGGGCTCTGCCATCAAGGCAGCTTCCTCGTCATCATGAGCGCCTTCGACATTGCGGGATACAAGAGCCAGTCCCTGGGCGCGCTGATGTTCGAGCAGGTCGCGAAGGACTGCATCGAGCGCGGGGATCAGATGCTCGATTTCACTATCGGTGACGAGCCCTACAAGAAATTGTTCGGCGCGCAGCCCTCGCCGATGTGGGCGGTCACGCAGGCCGGCAGCACCGTGGGCGCCATTTCCTTGTTCGCACTGAAACAGGCTCCCTGGCTCAAACTGGCCGCCAAGCGAATGTCGGAGTTCAGGCTTCTGCCGACGCGGACGTCAACGCCCACGCGCTGACCGGCGCGAGGCCCCCCCGACGATACAACGGCTCTCAGGCGCGTAGCGCGCTTCGAACATGCGAGAGCCAGCCTGGCCGCATTTGATCGACCCGGTGGGTGATCGTGCGTCGCAGGAAGTGCAGCCGCCGCCGCACGTCCCAGCCGATATCGTTGCGGGACGTCAGGGCCTGCCGGAAGCGCGCCATCTTCAGCGACTGCTGGTCAGCCGCGATCTTGTCAGGGTCGGAATAGAATTCCGAAATCTTCTCCTGGCTCATGCCCTCGGTCACCAGCCAACGCGGCGCATATTCAGTGCAGAGGCGGTCGACGTCGACCAGCAGGCGGGCAACGCCCGTACCCGCGGCCGGGCAATTGGTCTGGAAGGCATCGCCGATGAGCACGACGCCGGGCTGGAGATGCCCTTCCACGACGGACAGGTCCATCACCCAATTCTGCACCCGGTCGATCACGTGGAAATCGCCGAGGTAAGGCCGCAATCCCGGCAGCAGGCGCAACACCGTCGCTTCCGGTTCGCGGCGCAGCTCGCGCATAACAGGATCGGCCGGGTCGCGGAACATGAAGAGATTTGCCCGCATGCCGGCCCGCACGGGAAACAGGCTGAGATAATCGATGCCGTCCGCCGTGCGCTCGCCGTAACAGGTTAGCGCCTCGAAATCGAACGGCACATCGTCCCGGCGCGCGATCGTGAATCCAAACGTGACCGAATGGCGCTCGGCCAGCACCCGCCGCTTGATACCGAGCTTGTAGCCGAGAACGCCCGCCATGCCCGTGGCCAGCACGACAAGGCGCGCTGTCATGCGCCTTCCGGACGCGAGCTCGATATGCTGGATATCTTCGCTACAGTTGACGGCCGTGACCTCGTCGACGATCAGGCTGGACGGATCAGGCAGTTGACTGCGCGCCATGGCGACGAGATTGGCATACGGAAGTCCGTAAGCCCGTCCGACGCTGACATCGACCACCTTGCCTTCCCTGATATTGAGCACCTGATCATATCGGCAGGCCACCTTGTCGAGCGCGTCGAGGAAGCCCAGCTTACGCAACATCTCCAGCTGGTGGCCGCCGATTTTCTCGACCCGGAACTCGTCTGGATGGACCGCGCGCTTGTCGACGAGAGCGACACGATGCCCTGCCCGCGCGAGCACGGCCGCCGCGAGCGAGCCCGCGAGGCCGCCGCCCACGATCGCGATGTCGGCGACGATCGTCGCGGTACCGGCTTCGGCAATCGGCTCCGTCACGTTGCTATCCGCCGTCATGGTCCAGGCTCCCACGGTCAACGATGATTGCCCGTGCAATTCTCTCGCCTGATGTCGCATCGCAGGACCAAACGCGATCATTTCTCGATATCTCGGTTAATGCAGCGGAGACCTGCGCGGCCCGATGAGAACCGGCACGCGCCTTGCTCGGGATGGCCCATTCCCGGCGAGCCGGTCCGCATTCCAGCGGCTCATCTCGCCTCATCGGCCGTCGATGCGGCGCTATGCCGCCACGCGATCAGGCCGCAGTTTGCTCTATCTGGGACAATGGGGTCAGCGATGTTCCATAGTGAAGCAACAGACATGGCCGCGACATCGCGGCGGTCGGCGGGATCATGGAGGCCGCTCATTAACACTCGTGGTTTTTCGCCATGCTACGCTGTCGCAAGTAGTCGGAAAGTGTCTCTTCAAGGAAAGTTGCCTCTTAAATTTCCATGATTGAATCCATCGTCCAGTTCATGCGGCGCGACGTGACGCGCGGTGTTGCCGGAACCATCCTTCTCAAGGTTGGTAGCGGTGCGCTTGCGTTCGCGTTGTTCTCGCTTGCGGCACGAACGATGTCGCCCGATGGGTTCGGCATCTTTGCGACCTGGCTTTCGGTGGCCCAGATGGCAGCGGTCGTCGGTCTGGTCGGCCAGGAATCGCTGCTGGTGCGATTTCTGAACGAGTATCGGGTGGGAAATCAGCCCGATCTCACCAAAGGCGTGCTGCTATCGAGCCTGAAGATTTCCTCCGTCGCGATGCTGATCGCGATCGGCGCAATGGCGATCGGCGCGAACATCAAAGGCGCCTCGTGGCTGCTGGTCATCGCGGTGTCGGCCTACACGGCCGTGAATGCGGGACTGATGCTTGGCAGCCAGATCGCTCGCTCGCTGGTCAGCATTCTCATGGGGGAAGGAAACAGGGAGTTCTTCTGGCGCGTCAGCGTCGTGCTGTTCCTGCTCGCAATCATGTGCGGCCATCGCCAGCTCGATCCCGCCGAATTGATCGCCGTGATGACGATTGCCATGTCGGTCGGACTGATTGCACAGATCATCGCGATTGCGCGAACCCTGCCGGATTTCCGCGGCACGGCGGCGGGGTCCGAAACGTCGCGCTGGAGATCGAGCGCGCTTCATTTCTGGGTCGCGTCCATCCTCGAAGCAGCGAACCAGTATTTCGACGTCATCCTGGTCTATTGGATGCTGGACCCGACAACCGCCGGAATTTACTTTGCCGCTTCGCGCCTGGCCAACATCTTCGCCATGCTGTCGGCCGCACTGTACAGTTTTGGCGCACGTCGGCTCCCCTCGCTGTACTTCAGCAAGAACCATCAGGAATTCGAGCGAACGTTGCGGCTGATGGCGGAAGTAACCGCGGTGTGCGTGGTTAGCGGACTTCTCCTGATCTGGGTTGGAGGTCCCCATCTGCTCAACCTGTTCGGGCCGCATTTCGCTGCGCAGCACTGGGTCCTGATCGTGCTCGCGATCGGAACGGCGTTCCAGGCGGCGGGCGGTCCTTCTGCGGCGATCTTGCAGCTGACCGGCTATGAGCGCGAGTATGTCCCCGTGATTGCCGGAAACGTAGCGCTGCGGCTGGTCGGATTTCTCGTCCTCATTCCCTGGCTCGGCGTTCTTGGCGCAGCGATCTCGGCCACTGTGTCGCTGGCGCTCGCGACCATCGCCCTCAACATCCTCTGTCGCCGGCGAACCGGGGTCGATCCTTCGATTTTGGGACTTCTGCGCTTCTCGCCATCGAAGCCTAGCGCCTACGCGGTCCGTGGCGCGGACTCCGGCGAATAGATCTCTGGTCAGCCGAGGCAATGCCGCGGCTCGGCAATCCGTTGCCGGGTGGCGTCAACCAGCCAGCCCCAGCACTTCGCCGCGACGCGACGCCGACGGGCCGGCCGGCACACGATTGACGACGATGCCGGTCGGCACGCCGGCAAACCGGGAGAGCGCAGCGATCGCCCTGCGCATGGCGGCCGAGTCGACTGCGTCTTCGCGCGCGACCAGCATGACAAGATCAGCGTGAGCAGCCAGCGCCGCCGCCTCCGGCTGCAACGCCAGGGAGGTGGCGTGGACGACGATCAGATCGAACTCCGAACGAATATCGTCCGCGGGCGGCGGCGCCGGCCTCTTGCTGGCGCTCAGAAGCTCATCGACGCTGCGGAAATCTGCAGTGGTCATGCCGTCGGCCTGGCCCTTGGCGAGGCCGGCCCCGGCACCGCCGAGATCCGGCTCGACCCGGATCAGGACGCTCAGCCTCCCAGTGTTCACAGCCCATCGATTCAGCGACCGCGCGACGGTGTTGCCGCCGGCGCGCTTCCCGACCGACATCACGAGGACGACCTTGCCACGAGGTCCCGGCACCTTCTCCAGCCGCTCCACCAGCGGACGCAGATGGGGACCGAGATCGAGTTCGGTCGTCGCGGACACCGGAGCTTGCCAGATGTTTCTGGGGACTTCGCCAGGCGTCAGGTCGGGAATACGGGCCCACACCGGCGGACGTGACCACGTCGCCGGCTGGCGCGGAGCCGGCTCGGGGTCGCGGATATCAGGAGCGGATTTGTCCGATCCGCGTCCCGTGGCGGCAACGACCGCCGTCGATGTCAGCAACGAACCGATCGCGAGAGCGGCGAGCAGCAAAGACAGCGGTGGAAGGGTCGAGCGCAGCGGCGGAATGGCGGACGACGCAATCTTGGTCTGGGAGCTCTGCAAGAGGCGCTGCTCGTTCGTCGTCTTGGAGCGCGAGAGGAACTGCTCGTATATATTTCTGTTGGCCTCGGCGTCGCGCTGCAGCTCCTGGAGCCGGACCAGAGCCTGACCGTCGACCAGAAGCTGCGATTCCGCCGCCTTCATCTGGCCTTCCAGCGCCTTCTGCTGCTCGCGCTGGGCCTCGTATTCCGATTTTGCGGTATCGATGCCCTTCGTCCGCTCGACCTCGATCTGCCTGTTGAGATCGGTCAACTGGCTGTACGACATGACGAGGTCGGGATGACGATCGCCGAAGACCGCCCGCTTCTGCGCAATCTGGTCATTGAGCGCCGACCGCTGTGCGCGCAGGGCGCTCAGCAGATCCTGCTTGACGGGGCTATCGACATTCGCCTTCACGTCGCGCTGTGCCTGCTCGTAGCGGGCCTTCGCCTCTTCGGTCCGGGCCCGCGCAGCGGCAACCTGCTGCGACAGTTCGGTGACCCGCAATTGCTGGGTGGTGGAATCCTTGCCCGCGTTGACGATCCTGTGCTCGAGCTTGAACGTGGCCACGGCGTCCTCTGACGCCTTCAACCGTTCGTTCAATGATTTGAGCCGGCCACTGAGCCAGTCGGCGGCCTCGTCGGTCGCATTGGTGCGGCTGCGGCCCTGGCTGGCGACGAACGCCTCGGCGATGGCATTGGCGTAGTAGGCCGCCCGCTCCGGCCGGTTGGAGGTGAAGCGGATGGCGATGACATAGGTCAGCCCGCGACGGGAAATGTCGAGGCGGTTGCGGAATCTCTCGAGCAGGCGCGCGGGGTCGCTATGCCCCCCGGAAATGTCCTGGTCATCCCGAATCTTGAGCTGCTCGATCAGCGGCTCGAGAAAGCCGTCGGACTTCGCCACTTCGACCAGGCTTTGCAGCGCGGCGCTATCCTGCCCGATGCCCGGCAGAACGTCCTGCTCCGAGGTCACGCGTTGCTCGCGGGGATCGACCACGACCAGCGCGGTCGCCGCAAATCGCACCGGGATCACCAAGAGAACGACGACGCCAAGGCCAAAAATCGCGAGAGCGAGCGTCAGGATGCGGCGAGCGTTGTCCCGCATGAAGGAGAGCGCGCCCGCGGCCGTGAGCGCACCGCCCAAGCGCGCGGCGGACTCGCGCGACTCGCCGCTCGACGCATTTTGAGTCTGCCACGACGCGGCAACACCGGTCGATCCGGAGCTTGTCGGGTCTGCGCGGCGACCGAACGTCATGGATTTTACTCGGATTCAACTGGCGAACACTGTTCAGTGCCTGCTCCAACGTAAATATCTATGGTTAATCCGCGGTTACCCGCGCCTGGCGCGGTCACGACCAATTGGTTAACGCGCTCGCTTCACTTCGTCCGGAACCAGCGGAATTCCCTCGCGAACCGTGCCCTTGCGGCAGGGCGCACATTAACTCCGTTTATTGCTAGTCGGTGTCCGCGCGAGGCCTCCATGGTAAGCACGGAGTTAAGAATGCGAAAAATTCGTTTCTCTAGTGGGTCGGGATCCGTGCTTCATTACCAGCCAAACAAGGCGTTGGGCGAGACCACTGCGACAGCACTCGCGCCACCCAACGGTGGCGGACGAAAGCTGCACGTGCTTCTCGTACAGACCCAGGCGGAGAACGCGGGTGCGCAGGAGATCTCGCGCCTGCTTGGCGCCGGACTGACCGCCCGCGGCTATCGCGTCACCCATCTGTTCTTCTTCCGCAAGTCGGATTCGTTCGATGAGCCGCCCGACACCATCTATTGCGCGTCGAGCCGGCCGGGAAATCCGCTGGCGCTGCTGCAAATGCTGTGGACGCTCGGCGGCCATCTCAGGGCCACCAGGCCCGACGCCGTTCTGACCTTTCAGCACTTCGGCAATGTCATCGGCGCCGGTGTGGCGCGCCTGATCTGCCGTGTGCCTGTCATCGCCAATCAGGTTTCATCCGCGTTGTCGATGAGTTGGCCGGTCCGCACCGCCGACATCGTCATGGGCAGCCTCGGCTTCTTCGACCGCATCACGCTCAACTCGCAGGACATGCAGCGCGAGTATTCGCGCTACCCCAAAGCTTACCGCGCGCGCATGGTGCACGTCCCGCACGGCTTCGACGACAAGGCGCTCACCCTGACGAAGCAAGCCGCGCGACAGAAATTCAATCTGCCGCCGGAAAGCACCCTGCTCGGCTGCGCAGCAAGATTGCACCCGCACAAGCGGCTCGACGCGGCGATACGTCTGTTGCCGGATCAACCCTCCTGGCATCTCGCGCTGGCGGGCCAGGGAGCCGACGAGGGCCGGCTGAGGCAGTTGGCGGATGAGTTGAGAGTATCGGACAGGCTGCATCTGCTCGGCGAAATCACCCCGCGCCAGATGGCGGAGTTTCTCGCCGCTCTCGACGTGTTCGTATTTCCGACGCAGGCGGAGACCTTCGGCCTCGCCGCTGTGGAGGCCGCAAACGCCGGCATTCCCTCGGTCGTCACCGATCTCCCGGTCTTGCGCGAGGTCTTGTCCGTCGAGGGAAAGCCGACAGCGCTGTTCGTCGATGCCGCCGATCATACCAAGCTGTCGGCCGCGGTCTCCAGGCTCCTGACGGACCAAAAACTGAGCGACGAACTGCGGCAAAACGCCAAGGGCCTGAAGCTGCGCTATTCAGTGGACGCCATGGTGGAGGAATACGTTCGAATTCTCGGCCAGGTCATCTGATCGGGACGCATTGAAACGGATCGGCTCGACATGACCATCGAGTTTCGCTGTGAAATTGAGTATGCGCGGCAGTGGATGGGCCGCGACATGCTGTCGATCGACGGCCGGGATGTACCGGTCCAGATCGCATGGACCGCAACGGCGGAGCCGCGGCCGACCGGTCTCGACATGCTGTTCGAGCTCGAACGTTTGGTGTTGCACAAGGGCAAACACAGCGGCGCCAACAGGCTGAAGATCAGTCCCGAACGAATGCAGGCTCGCGCCGGCACGGCAGACGTCATCGTCGATTTCACCGGTGGCGCGCGGGATCCGCACTGCTCCGCCCGGCAGTATCTCCGCCCGCTGTTCAATGGAGTCGCAGGCGAAAACGCAGCTCTTGCCGCCATTCTCGCCGGCGATCTGCCGGTGATCGAAATCGTCGACGAGGTCGACGGTGCCGTCCTCGATCGCGGCCACCCCTCCGCCGAAATCGCGGCCGGTCTGAGCGGCGGACTGGAAACCGTCATGGCGCGAACCCTGACCATGGTGGCGGCCATCCTGTCGGGACGGCCGCGCATCGTGCCGCTGATGGCACGACCCGCCCGAATTGGTAACGGCCGCCCGCCGGCGGCGTACGTCGCGCGCGGCCTAGCGACATCGATTGCCAAGGAGATCTATCGCCTCTGCTGCTATGCCCCGCACTGGCATGTCGGATGGCGCTTCAATGATGGCGCCGGCGTCTGGCAGACCGGAGATCTGTCGGGGTCCCGCTGGAACGTCCTTGCCGATCCCGGAAACCACTTCTACGCCGATCCTTTCCCCATCACCTGGCAGGGGCGAACATTCGTCTTCTTTGAAGACCTCGATCACCGGGTTGGAAAAGGAATCATTTCGGCAATCGAGTTCGACGATGCCGGTCCCGTCGGAGAGGTTGTGCCCGTGCTGAACGAGCCTTGGCACCTCTCCTATCCGTTCTTGATCGAGGACGATGGCGCGTTGTGGATGATCCCGGAGAGCTCGACCAATGGGGACGTCGCCATCTACAAATGCGTTCGGTTTCCGGACAAATGGGAGCGGCATGCGACGCTGCTTTCGGGCGTCGAGCTGGCCGATGCCACGATCACGCGGCACAACGGCCTGAACTATCTGTTCGGGGCTTGGCGCGACGGCACCGGCGGCTATTCGGATTCGCTGGCGATCTATTACGCCGAGCACCTCATGGGCCCGTGGTTGCCGCATGCCAGCAACCCCGTGCTGATCGATCGAGCGACCACGCGGCCTGCGGGGAATTTCGTCACCATCAATGACAAATTGTGGCGCCCGGTCCAGGACTGTGCCGGCGGATACGGGGCAGCGCTTGCCCTAGCGGAAATCGTCGAACTCTCGCCGACGACGTTCAAGCAGATTGTCCGCCACTCTCTGCGGCCCGGACCGGCATGGCCCGGCAGGAAGTTGCACACCTTGAACCGCTGCGGCCACCTCGAGGTGATCGACGGATCGCGTGTTCAACCCAAGATCCGCGCCTTCACAAGCAAATTGCCATCGGGCGTTTTGTCGCCGCGGACCAGTGCCTCCACCGCCAGCTAGCGGGAGTGGCTGAACAGGTCCGTCGTGGCGTCGTCGACGGCGATATCGACCAGCGCGGGACCCCTTGATGCCAACGCTTCGGTCAAGATGGCGTCGACGTCGCCGACATCGGTCACGCGCTGCCCCGGACAACCCATTCCCCTTGCGAGCGCCACGAAGTCGAGCCCAGGCAGGTCGATCCCGGGCGGGCGATGCGCCTGCATCAGCTGGCTGAAGGCGCGCATCGCGCCATAGCCTGAATTGTTCATGATCACGAAGGTGATCGGCAAGCGGCGTTGCACCGCGGTCCAGATCGCCTGGATGCAATACATCGCCGATCCGTCACCGATCAGGGCGACGATGCGGCGGCCCGGCCGCGCCAGCGCCACGCCGACCGAAGCCGGCAGGCTGTAACCAAGTCCGCCGCTCGCCATCGTGTAGAAGCTGTCCGCGCCCGGCCGAGGCAGGAATTGCTGAATGGCGGGGCGATGCGACGGCGCCTCCTCGACCACGATCGCATCGCCCGGCATCAACGCCGAGAGCCGGGCGAGCGCATAGCTCGGCGGAATCGGATTTTGCGCGGCAGGAGCGGCAGGCCGCATCCGCGCGGCCGGCACTTCGCGCTCCGCAATGTCAGGCATCGCCGACAGCAGCCCAGCTAGCGCCTTCGGGAGCGTGCTGATGATGGTGTCACCGACAGAAGCGGATGCGGCCTCTGTCGGATCATCCGTGATCTGCCAGACCGGCGTTCCGTCGTCGAGCAATTCGCATTGTCCTTCGACATGGAAAGTAAACACCGGCGCGCCGACCACGACGATCAGATCGGCGCCGCGCAGGGCGCGGGCGAGACCTCCCGGCGCTGCCGGAAGGAAGCCGGCGAACCGCGGATGCAATTCCGGAAAGCTCGAACGGCTCGACATCGGACTTGCCCAAACGGCCGCGCTCGCCTGCTCGGCCACAGCGACCATCGCCTCGACGCAGCCGCTGCGATCGATTTCGGGTCCGACAACGAAGATAGGTCTCTTGGCGGCGCGGATCGCCGCGCCGAGCCGGACGATCGCCGCCGGATCCGGCGCAAACTCCGTCGCGATGTGGCGGACCGGCGGAGCGACTGCGGGCCGCGCCCAGTCATCCGACGGCACGGACACGAATGTCGGACCGCGCGGATGCTGCATGGCAGTAAGGAAGGCCTGCGCAATTGCCGCTGGAACATCTTCGGCGCGCGCCGGTTCCGCGCTCCATTTCACATACGGCTTTGGAAACTGTGCGGCGTCCTCGGCGAAGAGATAGGGTCGCATCCGCAACAGGCTGCGCGCCTGCTGCCCGGCTGTCACGACCATCGGCGTCTTGTTGCGGAACGCGGTGAAGAGATTGCCGAGGGCATGACCGAGCCCGGCCGCCGAGTGCAAATTGACGAAAGCCGGACGCCCCGTCGCCTGCGCATAGCCGTCGGCCATGCCGACGACACAGGCTTCCTGCAGACCGAGCACGTAGTCGATGTCGTCGGGCCAGTCGTCCAGGAAGGCGAGCTCGGTCGAGCCGGGATTGCCGAAAACGCGATCGACGCCAAAGGAGCGAAGCACACCGAGGGTCGCTTCCCGAACCGTGAGAACTTTCGAATTCATGAATGGACGTCCTGGTGGGCTTCGCTTGCGGCGCGGTTAGAAGGGATAGTGCTGCGGCTGCGTCTCGATGGTGATCCAGCGCAGATCGGTGAACTCGGCGATGCCGGCCTGGCCGCCGAAGCGGCCGTAGCCCGATCCCTTCACGCCGCCGAACGGCATCTGCGCCTCGTCATGCACGGTCGGGCCGTTGACGTGGCAGATGCCGCTTTCGATACGCTGCGCCACCGTCAGTGCACGCGCGACGTCGCGGCCGAACACGGCAGCCGAGAGGCCATACTCGGTGTCGTTGGCGAGCCGCACGGCATCGTCCACGCCACGCGCGCGGACCACCGACACGACGGGACCAAAGCTCTCCTCGGCGTAGATGCGCATGCCGGGCACCACGCGGTCGAGCACGGTGGCCGGGACGACCGTGCCAATCCGGTCCCCGCCCGCGAGCTTGACGGCCCCTTTGGCGATCGCGTCGTCGATCAGTGCAACGACATGCTCGGCCGGCGCTTCGTCGATCATCGAGCCGACCACCACCGGACCGTGGCGCGGGTCGCCGGCCGGAAGCGCAGCCGTTTTCTTCGCCAGCTTCTCGACAAAGGCGGCCGCCACCGCCTCGTCGACGATCACCCGCTCGGTCGACATGCAAACCTGGCCCTGATTGATGAAGGCGCCGAACGCGACCGCCGCGACGGCGGCATCGAGGTCGGCATCGTCGAGCACGATCAGAGGCGCCTTGCCGCCAAGCTCGAGCAGCGCCGGCTTGAGGTGGCGACCGGCGAGTTCGGCGATGACTCGACCGACCCGAGTCGAGCCGGTAAAATTGACCCGCCGCACGGCAGGATTGGCGATGAGGCGCTCGACCAGAGCGGGCGCGTCGGCCGGTGCGTTGGTCAGGACATTCACGACGCCGGGCGGAAAGCCTGCGTCCTTGAAAACCTCGCCGATCAGCCGGTGTGTTCCCGGGCAGATCTCGGACGCCTTGAGCACGACCGAATTGCCGCAGGCGAGCGCCGTCGCCACGGCGCGAACGCCGAGAATGATCGGCGCGTTCCACGGCGCGATGCCGAGGCAGACGCCGGCTGGCTGGCGAACCGACATCGCGAGACATCCCGGCTTGTCCGACGGGATCACCTCGCCCGCGATCTGCGTGGTGAGCGACGCCGCTTCGCGCAGCATGCCGGTCGCGAGCTTGACGTTGAAGGCCGACCAGATCTCTGTCGTGCCGATCTCGGCCATCATGATCGAGACGAAGGCGTCGCGCTTGGCCTCAAGCGCATCTGCGGCCTTCAGCAACAGGGCTCGCCTCGCATTCGGGCCAAGTGCCGACCATCCTGGCAATGCGGCGGAAGCCGCCGCCACTGCGGCGTCGGCATCGGAAGCCGTGGCAGCGGCCGCGCGGCTTGCGACCTCCTGCGACAGCGGATTGCGCCGCTCGAACACCTTGCCGCTGGAAGCGGCCTGATCCTGCCCGTTGACGAGAAGACTGACGTCCATGAAAATCTCCCTGGTGTTGTGGCCAAGCTCAGCCGAGCAGCCGCGACTTGCCGGTTTCACGCGCGAAGCCGAGCGCGATCATCGCCGCGAGCGCGAGCGCAACGTAGTATCCTGTGATCGCGTAGGTGGAGCCCGTCTGCGCAAACAGGCTGGTGGCGACCAGCGGCGCAATGCCGCCGCCGAGCACCGTCCCGAGTTGCTTTCCGATCGACACGCCGGTGAAGCGAATGCGGGTCGGAAACAGCTCCGGGAAATAGCTCCCTTCGCTGCCGAACATCAGCGGATGGATTATCCCCGCGGCGAGGATCACCGCGCACGTCACCAGCATCGTGTCACGGCTCGCGACCACACCGTAGAATGCAAACATCGAGATGGCTGCGAGCACGACGCCGGCCAGGAACAGACGCTTTCGTCCGATGCGGTCGGACCAGGCGCCGATGAGGGGCATCGCAACGAGCCCGACGAGATTGGCAAACAGCACGGCCTGCGTGATGACGTCCTTCTGGACGCCGAGCTGACGGGTCGCGAAGGAGATGGTGAAGATGGCGGTCAGATAGAAATAGGAAGTCTGCGCCATCTCGGCGAAGAACACGATGAGGATCGGCCGCCAGTGCTCCCTCAGGGCTTCGACCACAGGCGCCACTTCAGTCACCTTCGCTTCGCGGAACGTCGCGCTCTCCTCGATGCGCAGGCGCATGTAGACGCCGAGCGCGACCAGCACCGCACTGATCAGGAACGGCACGCGCCAGCCCCATGACAGCAGGTCCGCCTCCGGCAGCCTTGAAATCGTGAGCGCCGCGAACGAGGCGAGCACGACACCGACGGGTCCTGCGGCCTGGATCACCGCGGCCGAGAAGCCGCGCCGGTGCCCGGGCGCCGTCTCGATCGCCATAAGGATCGCCGCCGTCGACTCGCCGCCGAGCGCAAACCCCTGGACGAAGCGCAACGCCACGAGCGCGACGGTCGCGGCCACGCCTGCACTGGCGTAGGTCGGCAACAATCCGATCGATATGGTCGCAAGTCCCATCATGAGCAGCGTACACAGCAAGACCGACTTTCGGCCGAGGCGGTCACCGAAATGGCCGAACACAAGCCCGCCGAGCGGACGCGCCAAAAATCCGACGGCAAACGTCGCGAACACCGCAATGGTCGCCGTGAGCTGGTCGAATTTCGGAAAGAACAGCTGATCGAACACCAGCGGCGCGATCAGGCCGTAGATGAAAAAGTCGTACCATTCGATCGCGGTGCCGATGGTGCCGGCAATCAGGATACGCCGGCGGCTGCTCGCCGTCTGCCCGGCAGTGGCGGCGGTCGCAACATGATCGTCGTAGTGCTCCAATGCTCTTGTCGTCACGGTTTCCTCCTCCGGTGTCATTTGCCGTTTTGTTGTCTTGTTGTTATTGGCCGCGCAGCCGCTGGTCGGATGCGACGGCAAGAGTCGATCAGCTGGCCAGCCGTGCGCTGTCGCTCGCATTGTGTCCGAGTGCTCGGGCGAGCACGCGCTCGATCATGCCGGCCTGTGATGCGCTGCCACGCCAGGCCACGATCTGGTCGGGGCGTATCAAAGCCAGATCCGCCTGGTAGAGATCGCGCAGCGATTGCGGCAGCGTGACGAGTTTCACATCGACCCCGATCGCCCGGATGGTCTCGGCGAATGACGCATGCGCGGACATGACCTCGCCAAACTGGAGCAGCGTCCACTCGAACCCGAACAGGTCGTACAGGGAGACGCCGTCTTCCAGCCACGCATGCGGGGCGCGGCCGCCGGGACAAGCGCTCGGAACGTAGACGTTCGCGGCATCGGGCGGCGGCTGGCTGCCGTCGGAAACGATGATCGGCGAGCCGTCGTAGCGCCCACCGAAGGTCACGCCAGGGATGTTGAATTCGGCGCGGGCGTGCTGTTCGAGATAGACGCCCGCGATCCGCCGCGCCTCGTCGCCGGCATCGGTGGCGTCCTCGATCTCAGGCGCGGGAGCGAACAGACCCAGGGAGTCGGCAAAGCGACGCGCATAATCGGTGTTGCGAAGCGCCACCGGACGCCGCTCGACCTCGTAGCTGTCGAGCAGCTCCGCCGGGCTCACACCTTTGATGACGCTTGCGAGCTTCCAGCCGAGATTGACCGCATCCTCGATCGCGGTGTTGTAGCCAAGCCCGCCGGTCGGCGTGAACAGATGCGCCGCGTCGCCGCCGAGGAAGACCCTGCCCCGCTGCATTCCGTTCGCAACCAGCGCGTGGCCGGCGGTCCAGGTCAGGAACGACAGCACTTCGCAGTCGATCGGCGCGCCGCAAGCGCGCTGGAACGCTGCTTTGGCTTCGTCGATCGTGATCGCATTTTCGTTCTCATCGGGCCGAAGCTGCGTGTGAAACGCAAACTCGTCGCGACCGTTCACCGATGCCATGAAGGCGCGGCGGTCGCCGTTGAAGCAATTGTACATCCAGGCCTTGGCGTGCAGGATGCTCGCGTAGAATTCGGGCGAACGGAGATAGACCGCCAGCATGCGGCCGCCCATGAAGTCGCGCTGCGCTCCGGTCTCGCCGCCGTAGACGATCCCGAGCGATTGCCGGACCATCGAGCGCGGCCCGTCGGCCCCGACCAGGAAGTCGGCCCGGACCTGAAAGCGGCTGTTGTCATCGAGACATTCGATCTCGGCGACGACGCCGTCATCGTTCTCGACGTAACTGATCAGACGATGACCGTAGCTGAGCCGTATTCCGGGAAGCCGTTCGGCATGGCGGCGCAGCACCGCCTCGACATATTTTTGCGAGACCCGATGCGGCAGCTCGGCCGCGTTCCAGGAGCCCGACATGCCCTTGACGAGTTCGCCCGCGCGTGACGACGACGGCAACTGAAATCGGGCCAGCTCGTAGCCGGTGTAGCGCGTGAAATACGCAACGTCAGTCGGATAATCCGCTGGCAGACCTTCGCGTCGGATCTCGTCGGCAAAACCCAGCCGCCGATAGTGCTCCATCGAGCGCGCCTGCGTCGCATTGGCTTGCGGATTGAATGCCGTGCCCGGCTTTTCATCGACCAGGATCGCGGACACGCCGCGCCGGCCGAGCTCGTTGGCGAGCATCAGGCCGCAGGGCCCCCCACCCACGATGAGCACCGAGGCCGTCAGACATGTTTCCAAGACGTTTCTCCCTACCAGCATTATCCTGCATGGTAAGGTTGCCTGACGATATCGTCAAGTAGCCTGACTAATCCGGCTCGTGGAGCGTGTCGAATTGCGCGCCGTAGACTGCCAATCCCTTCAGGATCGTGTCCATCGTGGCCTTGCCGAGTTCGGCGCGCATCTCCTGCTCGGCAACGTCGACGGCGTCGCGGAACGCATCGAGCCATTTGCGTCCCGCCGGCGTGAACATAACGATGCGCGCGCGCCGATCGGTCGGATCGGCGATGCGATCGACCAGGCCGAGCTCGGCGCATTGATCGACCAGCTCGCCCATCGCCTGCTTGCTCATGGAGGCGCGGCGGGCGAGTTCCGTCAGTCTGGTCCCCTCGACGTCGAGATTGCGTGTGAGGCCGACATGCGCGATCCGGGTTTCGTCATGCCCCTTCTCGCTCATCAGCTCGAGCACACGACCTTCGAAGCGCCGCACCGCGCTGTTGAGCAGCCGACCGATGTTGGCATGCCGCCATGCGGTGCCGGATGTCCTGGCTTTCAATGGATGTGCCTTCTGCAAAGCCGCCTGAATTCGAAAATGTCGCTCACTTCACCGCGTCGATCCAGATCCCCGGCTGCGAATGCTCTCGGATGTGGGTGACCAGAAAGTCGGAAAAGACCCTGATCTTGGCGGGCAGTCCGGCGCGGTTCTGGTAGGCGATGTTCATCGTCAGCAGCGGCAGCTCCCAGTCCATCAAAACCGGGACGAGACGGCCCGCCGCGATGTCGCTTTGCACGATATAGAGCGGCTGGATGAGGATGCCGAGCCCCGCCAGTGCTGCGCCGCGGATGACCTGGCCGTCATTGCTGTCGAGCGTCGGCGTGATGCGGACAGTCTGCGCGCCGTTGCCTTTGCGCAGGCGCAGCGAATAGGGATCGTTGGCGAGATTATAGACCAGCATGTTGTGGCGCGCGAGATCGACCGGCTGCTCCGGCTCGCCGCAGCTTGCGAGATAGGACGGCGCAGCAGCGAGCACCCGCCGCATCTGGCCGATGCGGCGGACGATAATGTTCGAATCCGGCTCCTGCTCGCGCGTCCTGATCGCCACGTCGATGCCGGCCTCGATGAAATCGGAGTAGCGGTTGGCGGTGGTGATCTGCATGTTGAGCTTCGGATAGCGCGCGCGGAAGGCCGGCAGCATCGGCGCCAGATAGATCACCGCAAAGGACAGCGAGCTCGTGACCCGCAGCGTGCCCTGCGGCGACAGCGCGCGATCGCTGACGATGTCCTCGGCTTCCGCCAGCTCGCTCAAAACCCGGCTCGAGCGCTCCAGCAGTACCTGCCCCGCCTCCGTCAACCACAGCCGACGGGTGTTGCGCTCGATCAGCCGGACCGCAAGGCGCTCCTCGAGCGCGCTGAGATGGCGGCTCGCGGCAGCATTCGACATGCGCAGGGCTTCGGCAGCTTTGGACATGCTGCCGAGCTCGGCCGTCTTGGCGAACACTTCCAATTGGAGCAGGCGGTCCATTTTTTCGCAAACAGGAAAAGAGACTTACGATTATTGAGCTTTATTTCCACATCCCGCAAGTCAAAATGGACCAAACACAAGCAAGATAGCAGGCGAGGAAACAGGGAAATGTCGGGCCGGATCAGGCACATCGTGATGTGGCGGCTGCGCGGGGAGACGCCCGCGGAGCGGGCCGCCGCCCGGGTCAAGGTCAAGACCCTGTTCGAGGGCTTGCGCGGCCGGATCGACGGCCTCACCCATATCGAAGTCGGCCTCGACGTCAGCGATGTCGACTACGCCTGCGACGTCGTTCTGTTCTCCGAATTCACCGATCACGCTGCGCTCGCGGCCTATGCCACCCACCCGGAACATTTGCGGGTGCGCGAGGCGCTGGGCGACTTGCGGATCGGACGCTTCCAGGTCGATTATCCCATCAAAGAGACCGGCACATGATCGGTACGTTCACCTTTGAAAACCTGCCCTGCCGCGTCGTGTTCGGCAGCGGAACGCTGGCTTCGGCCAAGACCGAGGTCGAGCGGCTCGGCGGCAAGCGCGCGCTGGTGCTGACAACGCCGCAACAGGAGGCGCAAGGCAAGAGCTTGGGCGCGGCGCTCGGTCCGCTCTACGCCGGCATCTTTCCGGGCGCGACCATGCACACGCCGGTCGAGGTCACGGAGCGGGCGCTCGCGGCGATGAAGGCGTGCGAGGCCGACTGCGTCATTTCCCTCGGTGGCGGATCCACGACCGGGCTCGGCAAGGCGCTGGCCTTACGCACCGGGATCAACCAACTCTGCATTCCCACCACCTATGCCGGCTCGGAGATGACGCCGATCGTCGGCCAGACCGAGAACGGGCTGAAGACCACGGTACGCGACGCCGCCATCCTGCCCGAGACCGTGATCTACGATGTCGACCTCACTTTGACGCTGCCGGCGAGCCTGGCCGCGACATCAGGCATCAATGCGATCGCGCATGCGGTCGAAGCGCTCTACGCGCGCGACACCAATCCCGTCACGTCGCTGATGGCGGAAGAAGGCATTCGCGCGTTGGCACGTGCGCTGCCCGCCATCGCCGCGAAAAGCGATGATCGCGAGGCTCGCACCGAAGCGCTCTATGGCGCCTGGCTGTGCGGCGTCTGCCTCGGCACCGTCGGCATGGCGCTGCATCACAAGCTCTGCCACACGCTCGGCGGCACCTTCGACCTGCCGCATGCCGAGACCCACACCATCGTGCTGCCGCACGCGCTGGCCTACAACGCGCCGGCCGTGCCCGACGCGATGGCGAGGATCTCCCGCGCCATCGGCGCCGCCGATGCATCGCAGGGACTTTTCGAGCTCGCGAGGCGGCTGGGTGCGAAGGTCGCATTGCGCGACATCGGCATGCCCGAAAGCGGCATCGACAAGGCCGCGGATCTCGCGGTCACCAACGCCTATTGGAACCCGCGCCCGCTCGAACGCGACGCCATCCGCGACCTGATCGCGCACGCCTGGGCCGGTGAGCCGCCTGTCACCGGCAAAGCGGTGGCTTGAAGCGATGCGGCGCACGCTGATCAAATCCGCCACGATCATCAGCATGGATCACACGATCGGCGACCTCGACATCGGCGACGTGCTGATCGAGGGCAGCCGCATCGTTGACGTGCGTCCATCGATCGACCTCGGCGGCAGTGCGGCCGAGACCGAGATCGTGGACGGTACCGACCGCATGGTCATCCCCGGCCTGATCAACGCCCATATGCACACCTGGCAGACGGGCTTGCGCGGCTATGCCGCCAACTGGACGCTGCTGGAATATTTCCGCCGCATGCATGCCGGGCTCGCTACGGTCTTCAGGCCCGAGGACATTTACATCGCGACCTTGGTGGGCGCGCTGAACCAGATCAACCAAGGCACCACCACGCTGGTCGATTGGTGCCACAACAATCCGACGCCTGATCATACCGATGCCGCCGTGCGCGGCCTGATCGAGAGCGGTATTCGCGCGGCCTTCTTCCACGGCTCGCCAAAGCCCGAGCCCAAATCGGGCGAGCCGCATTTCTCGGAGATCCCGCATCCACGCCGTGAGGTCGAGCGACTGCTGGCGGGGCCCCTCGCCGACCGCGACGGCCTGGTCACGCTTGGGCTCGCGATCCTCGGCCCGCATTATTCGACGCTGGACGTCGCCATGCACGATTTCGGCATGGCACGCGAGCTCAAGCTGATCGCATCCATGCATCAGGGCGGCGGTCCCGCCAAGACGCCCGGTGGCTGGGAGAAGCTGATCGAGGCGGGTCTCGTCGGCGCCGGCACCAACATCGTCCATGGCAACGACCTGCCTGACGCACTGCTGGATCGGATGGTCGATCTCGGCGTCTCCTTCTCGGTGACGCCGGAGAACGAGATGATCCAGGCCCACGGCTTTCCGATCACCGGACGGCTGCTCAAGCGCGGCGTGCGGCCGACCATCGGCATCGATCTGGAATCCGTGCTGGCCGGCGACCTCTTCTCCGCCGCGCGCGTTGCGCTCTCGATGCAGCGCGCACTGGACAACGCGGAATCGCGCAAGGCCAGCGGCACCATTCCGGCGACGACCACGATCCCCGTCCGTGAGGCGCTTCGCTGGATCACGACGGAAGGCGCCCGCATGCTCGGTCGCGAAGGCCAGATCGGCTCGCTGACGCCGGGCAAGCTCGCCGACCTCGTCATCATCAATGCCAGCGATCTCAACCTCGTACCTGTGCACGATCCCGTCTCCACCGTGGTGATGCAGACCAGCCTTGCGAATATCGAGGCCGTGATGATCGGCGGCGTGTGGAAGAAGCGGAATGGTCGGCTGCTGGCCGACGGCCTGGAGGCGAAGAAGGAACTGCTCGTGCAATCCGGCCGGCGACTGGTGCACGACATCGAACGACAGGGACACGCCGCCTGAAGGCGTCAAGGACAACAACAATGACTGATACGCCAAAGAACATCGCTTTCATCGGGATCGGCAAAATGGGCCTGCCGATGTCGGTGCTCGTAGCCAAGGCTGGTTACGCCGTGACCGCGTTCGACCGGAGTGCCGCACGGCTCGACGAGGCGCGCGCGCAAGGCATTTCGACTGCCGCTTCGCCGGCCGAAGCCGTGGACGGCAAGGCCGCGATCGTCACGTCCCTGCCCGATGACGCGGCCTTGCGCGGCGCATTGCTCGGCTCCACCGGCCTCATCGCCGCGATGGCTGCTGGATCTGTCCTGATCGAGACCAGCACCGTGAGTGTCGAGGCCTCCGCAGAGGTCGATGCCGCCGCCCAGGCGCGCGGTGTCCTCTACCTGCGTGCGCCAGTCTCGGGCAATGCCAGCATCGTCCACACCGGCGCGCTGAGCTGCTTCGTCTCGGGCCCGAAGGACGCCTACGAAAACGCAAAACCGCTGTTCGCCGCCTTCACCCGCGCCCAGACCTATCTCGGGTCCGGCGAGGAAGCGCGATATGCCAAGCTTGCGGTCAATTTAATGATTGCGGTGTCGGCCGCCATGATGGCGGAGAGCCTGGCGCTGGCGCGCAAGGGCGGCATCGGCTGGCAGGACATTCTGAAAGTTCTCGACGACAGCGCAGTCGCCTCACCGATGGTGAAGTACAAGACCGCGCCGCTGCGTAACCGCGATTTCGACTCGACCTTCTCCTGCAGGCAGATGGCCAAGGATCTCGACCTGATCCTCGGCGCCGGCCACGCCGTCGGCGTGCCGCTTCAGCTCGCGGCCCAAGTGCGCGAGACCTATGGCTCGCTGGTCGCGCAGGGCGACGGCGACGCCGACTTCATCGCGACCGTCAAGCATCTGGAACGTCTGTCCGGGCTTGGCGAGCCCAAACTCTGATCGCGGAGACACCCATGCGCAATTTCAACGAGAACACGATCACGGATGCAGTGCTGGAGCGGATCGCGGGCGCGACCGACCCGCGCATCAAGCAGGTCAGCGAAGCGCTGGTGCGCCACCTCCATGCCTTCGTCCGCGAGGTGCGACCCACCCAGAAGGAATGGGAATACGGCATCGACTTCCTGACCCGCACCGGCCACATGTGCGACGACAAGCGCCAGGAATTCATCCTGCTGTCGGACGCGCTTGGCGTCTCCATGCTGGTCGACGCCATCAACCATCCGGTGCCGGAAGGCGCGACCGAGACCACGGTGCTCGGTCCGTTCTTCGTGCAGGCGTCGCCCGAGAAAGACAACGGCGCTGACATCTCCGGCCCGATGGAAGGCGATCCGATGCTCGTCACCGGCTCGGTGTCGACCGTCGACGGACGGCCGCTTGCCGGCGCCGTCGTGGACGTCTGGCATTCCGACGATGATGGCTATTACGACGTGCAGCAGCTCGACAAGATCGGCGACCTCGCGATGCGGGCGCGCTTCCACACGGATGCCAACGGCCGCTTCAATTTCTGGTCGATCAAGCCGGCCGCCTATCCGATCCCGCATGACGGTACCGTCGGTGACATGCTGGAGGTCCAGGGCCGCCATCCCTGGCGCCCGGCACACGTGCATTTCATGATCTCGGCGCCCGGCTTCGAGCAACTCGTGACCCACGTGTTCGTCGCCGGCGACCAGTATCTCGACTCCGACGTGGTCTTCGGCGTCAAGGACAGCCTGATCCGCGAATTTGTGCGGTGCCCGCCCGGCCGTGCGCCCGATGGTCGCATGGTGGACAGCGAGTATTTTCACCTCAACTATGATTTCGGCCTGAAGCGGGTCGCTAGCAGCGCAAGAGCCGCTTAAGCTGAACATCGCGGACCAGACAAGAGTCCGACAACAAGGCAGACAGGGAGCAAGGATGGGACCGCGGGCCAGCACGAGCATATTGGCCGATCGCCTCATGGGCATGATCGGCTCGCGCGCGAGCGTCGCGCGTGGCGTGCTCGATCAGCATGGGCAGAGCGAGTCGCATTATCGCAACCTGCCGCCCGACATCGTGGTCTTTCCCGAAACCACGCAGGAGGTCGCGGAGATCGTCAAGCTGTGCGCGGGGGCGAATATGCCCATCGTGCCGTTCGGCGCCGGGACCTCGCTCGAAGGCAATGCGGCCGCGGTCGCGGGCGGCGTCTGCTTCGACTTCGCACGCATGAACAAGGTGCTGACGGTGCACGAGAGCGACATGGACGTCGTCGTGCAGCCGGGCATCACGCGAAAGCAGCTCAATGCGGAACTGCGCGGCACCGGACTTTTCTTTCCGATCGATCCCGGCGCCGACGCCTCGATCGGCGGCATGACGTCCACGCGGGCTTCCGGCACCATGGCGGTGCGCTACGGCACCATGAAGGACAACGTCATGGCGCTGGAGGTGGTTCTGGCCGACGGCCGCGTGATCCGGACCGCCAGACGCGCGCGCAAGTCAGCCGCCGGCTACGACCTGACCCGCATGTTCGTCGGCGCCGAGGGCACGCTCGGCATCATCACCGAGATCACGCTGAAGGTGCATCCCGTGCCGCAGGCGATCTCGGCCGCGGTTTGCAGCTTCGACACCCTGCACGACGCCGTCGACACCGCGATTTCCGTGATCCAGTCCGCGATCCCCGTCGCGCGCATCGAGTTGCTCGACAACGTCATGATGCGCGGTATCAACGCCTATGCGAAGCTCGGCTATCGCGAAGCCCCGACCCTGTTCTTCGAATTCCATGGTTCCGAGACTTCCGTCGCCGAGCAGGCCGAAGCTGCACAGGCCATTGCCGCCGACCATCGTGGTCATGGCTTTGCCTGGGCCAAGGCGCAGGAGGATCGCAGCCGGCTGTGGCACGCCCGCGACAACACGCTCTATGCCGGCCTGGGCCTGCGCCCCGGCGCGCGTGCCGTGATCACCGACGTCTGCGTGCCGATCTCGCGATTGGCGGAATGCCTCACGGATACCCGGCGCGATGCGGACGAGCACGGTTTCACGGCGCCGATCGTCGGCCATGTCGGCGACGGCAATTTCCACATGCTGATCCTGATCGACCCGGCAAGGCCCGCGGAAGCCGAAGGCGCCAAGGCGCTCCAGGCCCGCATGGTCGCCCGCGCGATTGCCATGGACGGCACCTGCACCGGCGAGCACGGCATCGGGCTCGGCAAGATCGACTATCTCACCGACGAACTCGGCGAGGCCGTCGATGTGATGCGGTCGATCAAAACCGCGCTCGACCCCAATGGACTGATGAACCCCGGAAAGATCTTTGCAAGCGGAGCGCGCGCATGAGCACCGCCGCATTGGCCGTCGAGCCCGCCGCCCCCACGCCGCTGCTGGAGCTGCGCGGCATCAGCAAGGAGTTTCCCGGCGTCAAGGCGCTGGATGACGTGTCCTTTGCCGTCTTCCCTGGCGAAGTCCATATGCTGCTGGGCGAGAACGGCGCCGGCAAGTCGAGCCTGATGAAGGTGCTGTGCGGGGCCTACCGCGCCGATGCAGGCGAGTTCTACTGCAAGGGCGAGCCGGTCGCGATCAACTCGGCCGCGGACGCGCAGAAGCTCGGCATTGCCGTGATCTTCCAGGAATTCTCCCTCGTCCCCCATCTCGATATCGCCCAGAACATCTTCCTCGGCCGCGAGCCGAAGGGCCGTATCCCCGGCACCATCGACCGGCGCAGGATTCTGGCCGACGCCGCGCGCGTGCTCGGCACGATCGGCTTCGAGATCGATCCCTCCACCATCATCGACAAGTTGGGGGTGGCGCAGCAGCAGATGGTCGAGATCGCCAAGGCGATCAGCCAGAACGCGCGCATCCTCGTGATGGACGAGCCGACCGCGGCGCTGTCCGATCGCGAGACCGAGCTGCTGTTCGCGCTGATCGCGCGGCTCAAGGCCGACGGCGTCTCCATCGTCTACATCTCGCACCGCATGGCGGAGGTGTTCGCGCTCGGAGACCGTATCACCGTTCTGCGCGATGGTCGCCGCATCGACGGCATTCGCCCGGCCGACGTCACGCCGGACCAGCTCGTCCGCATGATGGTCGGTCGCAACGTCGACATGACCTACCCGCGCAATTTTGCCGACAAACCCGGCGACGTTCTGCTCGAGGTCAAGGGCCTGAGCGCCTCCACAGGAATCTCGGACATCAACATCGAGGTGCGCCGCGGCGAGATCGTCGGCCTGTGTGGCCTGGTCGGCTCCGGTCGCAGCGAGGTCGCACGCGCGATCTTTGGCGCCGATCCCGTGACATCAGGCGAGATCGTCTTCGACGGCAAGACTATCTCCGGCGAGCCTGATCTTGCCGCCCGCCGCGGCATTGCGCTGATCCCGGAGAGCCGCAAGAGCGAGGGCCTGGCGCTGCTGCGATCGGTGAGCGACAATCTGGTGGTGTCGGCGCTGCGAAAGCTGTTTCCAAGCGGTCTGTTCGACCAGCGCAGCGCGCATCGCACCGCCGACGGCCTGATCAGGCAACTGCGCATTGCGACGCCCAGCGCGCGCCAGATCGTCGGCCTGCTCTCGGGCGGCAATCAGCAGAAGGTCGTGATCGGCAAGTGGCTCGCCGCCGGCTCGAAGCTCTTCATCTTCGACGAGCCGACCCGGGGCATCGACATCGGTGCCAAGGCCGAAATCTTCGCCCTGATCGACCGCCTTGTCGCCGAAGGCGCGGCGGCGCTGATGATCTCGTCCGAACAGGTCGAGATCTGCCACGTCTGCGACCGCGCCTATGTGATGCGCGAGGGGCGCATCGCCGGGCACCTCGCGCGCAATGAGCTGACAGAGGAGAACATCGTGCGACTGGGCATGCATCATGCGTGAGGCCGCGGTCGCCTCTCAACCGAATCCGCTGCAGCGCGTTCCCGGCGTTGCCATCGTGCTGGTGCTGCTGATCGCGCTGTTCAGCACGATCGCGCCCGGCTTTCTGTCGGTTGCCAACCTCTCCAATGTGCTGGTGCAGTCGACGATCCTAACCATGCTCGCGCTGCCGATGACACTGATCATCATGACCGAGGGGCTGGACCTGTCGATGGGCGCGGTGCTGACGCTGACCTCGCTCTGCGTCGCAATCGTCTCGCTCGCAACCCACTCGATGTTGCTGGGCTTAGGTGCCGGACTCCTCGTCGGCACAGCCTTCGGCTTCGCCAATGGCTGGCTGGTCGCCATCGTGGGCATCCCGCCCTTCGTGGCGACGCTCGGTACGCTCGGCATGGCGCAAGGCCTGTCGCTGATCGTCAGCGACGGCCAGAGCGTGGTCGGCATCCCCCACAGTGTGCGCGACATCTATTCGGCGACGCTTCTCGGCGTGCCCGTGCCGATCGTCATGGCGCTGGTGACCTATGCTGCCTTCCACGGCCTGCTCTATCACACCCGCTTCGGCACCTATATCTTCGCGCTCGGCGGCAACCGCGAGGCGCTGCGCTACGCCGGCCTCTCACCGAACAAGCTGCTGATCGCGGTCTATGCAATTGGCGGCGCCATGGCCGGCATCGCCGGCCTGCTGATGACAGCGCGCATGAATTCCGGGCATCCAACCGCGGGCCTCGGTCTCGAATTCGATGCGATCGCGGCCGTCGCCGTCGGCGGCACGTCGTTCGAGCGCGGCAATGGCTGGCTGCTCGGCACGCTGCTCGGCGTGCTCTCGGTCGGCGTGCTGCGCAACGGGCTGAACCTGATCTCGCTGCCCTCCTCGGTGCAGGTCGCGAGCGTCGGCGTCCTCGTCATCGTTGCCCTCTTCCTTGACGGCCTGCGGAGCCGCGCATGACCGACATCAGCAAGGAGGCCATTGCGCCGCCCCGCTCGTTCCTGTCACAGGACGCGATCCAGGTATTCTATCGCCTGCTCGCGGCGCTGCTGATCTGTGCGGTGCTCGCCGTGCTCAGCGATTCCTTCCTGAGCCTCGGCAACATCCTCAATGTGCTCAGGCAGGCGAGCCTGACCTTCTTCATCGCCTCCGGCCTGACCCTGGTGGTGCTGACCGCGGGCCTCGATCTCTCCGTCGGCGCCAATGTCGCGCTGTCCGCCTGCATCGCCGGGACCGTGATCCACAAGACCGGCTCGCCGGCGCTCGGCATCCTCACCGGGCTTGCCTGCGGCGGCATGGTTGGGCTCCTCAACGGCGTCATGGTCACCGCGCTGCGCATCCCCTCCTTCATCGCCACCTACGGCATGCTCTGGGTGCTGAACGGCCTCACCTATTGGTACATGGCGGGCGAAACCCTTCACGGCTTCCCGGCCGGCTTTCGCCAGATCGGCAGCGGCTATCTCTTCGGCTTGCCGATCCCGGTCTACCTGCTGCTGGTGTTCCTGGGGATCGGAACGTTGTTTGCGCAGCGAACGGTCTGGGGCCAGGAGATCTATGCGATCGGTGCCAATCCGGTCGCGGCACGGCTCTCCGGCATTCCGGTCGCGCGCCGCCTGCTGCTGGTCTACGCCGTCTCGGGCACCATGGCCGGGCTCGCCTCGATCATCTTCCTGTCGCGGCTCAATTCGGCCGAGGCCGACATCGGCGAAAGCCTGACGCTGCCTGCGATCGCCGCCGTGCTGATCGGCGGCACCTCGCTGTTCGGCGGCGTCGGCACCGTGTTCGGCACTTTCATCGGCGCATTGATCCTGACGCTGGTGCTGAACGGCATGAACCTCTTGTCGGTCAGCGCCAACTGGCAGCCGCTGGTCACCGGCATCATCGTCATTCTCGCGGTCTGGCTCGACATGAAGACCCGCCGCCGCGCGCAATGAGTTCTTGAACGACCAACAAGCAAAATGAGGGATGGAGGCAACATGAAACAGACACTGGGTTATTTGGCGCTGCCGCTGCTGATGGCGGCCGCGCTCACCACGCCAGCGCGCGCGGACGGCGAGACCATCGCCGTCTTCACCAAGAACCAGACCAACCCGTTCTTCCAGACGGTGCGGGTCGGCGCCGACAACATGGCCAAGACGCTAAACGCGAAGACGCTGCAGTACATTCCGACCAAGCCCGACAGCATTCCCGAGCAGCTCAGCCAGATCGAGGACGTCGTGGTGAAGAAGCCGAGCGCCATCGTCTTCACGCCGGTCGACTACAAGGCGATGGTGCCGGGTGTCGAGAAGATCAACGACGCCAAAATTCCCGTCGTCAACATCACCGACCGCTCGGCCGGTGGCAAGTTCCTGTCCTTCGTCGGCGCCGACGATTACAGCCTCGGGCTCGAGACCGCGCGCTTCCTGCTGAAGACGCTGGGCGGCAAGGGCAACATCGTCATCATCGAGGGCGTCAAGGGCTCGCTGACCAATGTCGACCGCGTCCGCGGCTTCAATGACGCGCTGAAGGAAAATGCCGGTGCGAAACTGCTGGCCTCGCAGCCCGGCAACTACCAGCGGCTCCAGGCGCTCCAGGTGATGGAGAATCTGATGCAGTCGAACGCGCAGATCGACGGCGTGCTCGCCGCAAACGACGCCATGGCGGTTGGCGCCATCGAGGCGCTCGACGGCGCCAACCGCAAGGCGCAGGTGATCGGCATCAACGGCACCAAGGAAGCGATCGACGCGATCAAGTCCGGCAAGCTGCTCGCGAGCGGCGACTACAACGGATTTTTTCAAGGCTGCCTCGGCACCATGATGGCGATCCGCTCCTTGCGCAACCAGCCTGTCATCGCCGAGATCGTGCTGAAGCCAACCGTCATCACCAAGGACAATTACCAGCCGTTCGACGTGCCGCTGGAGCAGCGCAGCTGCCCGACTTTCGAGGAAGCCAGCAAGCTCGGCGGCAAGTAAGTCAGCACACCTTCACGACAAGCTCGGACGGCCGCAGCCGCGGCCGTCCCAAGAACACGAGACATAAACGGAGACCATCATGCTGTTCGCCATTCACGCCCTCGACCGCGCCGGCGCGCTACCGACCCGGCTCGCCAATTACGACGCCCACAAGGCTTTCCTGAGCGACACCTCGCGCTTCGGCGTCAAGATCGTGATGTCGGGGCCGCTCGTCTCCGACGACGGCGCGACCATGATCGGCAGCCTGTTCCTGATCGAGGCAGCGGGCCGTGGCGACGTCGAGGCTTTCAATCGCGCCGATCCGTTTGCAGCGGCCGATATCTGGGAAAAGGTCACGATCACGGGCTTCCTGCGCCGCCAGGGTTGAAGGCGGCTAAACAAAAACGCGAAAACAACCCCATGCACAGTAGAATGAGGTTGTTTTTACACATGAATTTTCGTCGCAAACGTTTTTGACTCGTCGGGCAAAACAGGAGCAGAGTGCCATCCTCACCCGATTGTCGCCCCCAAGCCTCGATCGAAAGGTTTGCCGCCGGCCTAACGGCTAGCTGCTCGCCACCGCTGCACTATCTTCGAGATGACAGGCCACCCACTGCTCGGGTCCAGCCGCGCGCAATGTCGGCTCTTCGCTCCGGCAGCGGTCGAACACGTATGGGCAACGGGTGTGGAAGCGGCACCCGCTCGGTGGATTGATCGGGCTCGGCACGTCTCCCTTGAGGATGATCGGATTGCGCTGGGCCCCCGGCTCGGGCAGCGGCACGGCCGAGAGCAGCGCCTTGGTGTAAGGATGCTTTGGCGCGGCGAAGATCTCGTAGCGCGGCGCCACCTCGACGATCTTGCCGAGATACATCACCGCGACGCGATGGGTCATGTGCTCGACGATCGCGAGGTCATGGCTGATGAACAGCAGCGCCAGGCCGAACTCGCGCTGGAGATCCTGCAGCAGATTGACGATCTGTGCCTTGACCGAGACGTCGAGCGCCGAGACGGCCTCGTCGCAGACGATCAGGTCGGGCTCGGCGGCGAGCGCCCGCGCGATGCCGATGCGCTGGCGCTGGCCGCCGGAGAATTCGTGCGGCCTGCGGTTCAGCGCCTCGCGCGGCAGGCGCACGGTATCCATCAGCGCCGTCACGCGGGTCTCGAGATCGATCGCGGATTTGGCGAGGCCGAAATTGCGGATCGGCTCGGCCAGGATATCGCGCACGCGCATGCGCGGATTGAGGCTCGAGAACGGGTCCTGGAACACCACCTGCACGCGGCGGCGCATCTGGCGCATCGTGCTCGGATGGGCGTCGTCGATACGCTGACCGTCGAGGATGACCTGCCCCGCCGTGATGTCGAACAGACGCAGGATCGCACGGCCGACCGTCGATTTGCCGCAGCCGGACTCGCCGACCAGCGAGAGCGTCTCGCCGCGCGCGATCTCGAACGACACGCCGTCCACCGCATAGACCCATTCGGACTTGCGGCTGAACAGGCCCTTTTTGACCGGGAAGTGCTTCTTGAGGTCGTTGACCTGGAGCAGCGGGGGACTCATGCCGCGACCGCTCCCTTGGCCGCATAGTGGCAGGCCACGACGTGACGTGGCCCCTTCTCTTCGAGCCCCGGCCCGTACTGCCGGCACAGATCGGTCGCGAGCGCGCAACGTCCGGCGAAGACGCAGCCGACGATGGGCTTGCGCAGGTCAGGCACCTGCCCCGGGATCTCTGCCAGCCGCCTCGCGGTGCCGGTCAGCGACGAGCCGAGCCGCGGCACTGCACCGAGCAGGCCCTGCGTGTACGGATGACGCGGCGAACGGAACAGGTCCGCCACCGGCGCCTCCTCGACCTTACGGCCGGCATACATGACCATGACGCGCTCGGCGATCTCGGCGACCACGCCGAGATCGTGGGTGATCAGGATGATCGCCGCGCCAACCCGGTGCTTGAGATCCAGCATCAGCTTCAGGATCTGCGCCTGGATCGTCACGTCGAGCGCGGTGGTCGGCTCGTCGGCAATGAGAAGTTTTGGATTGCAGGCGAGTGCAATGGCGATCATGACGCGCTGGCGCATGCCGCCGGAAAGCTGATGCGGATATTCGCGCACGCGGCGCTTCGGCTCGGGAATGCCGACCAGAATCAACATCTCGATCGCGTGTGCCTCCGCGGCTTGCTTGTCCAGGCCCTGGTGGATCATCAGCGTTTCGCGGATTTGACGCCCGACGGTCAGGACCGGGTTGAGGCTGGTCATCGGCTCCTGAAAAATCATCGAGATGTCGTTGCCGCGGATCGCGCGCATCTCGCGATCCGACATTTGCAGCAGGTCCTTGCCCGCGAAACGGATGCTGCCGGCGATCCTGCCCGGCGGTTCCGGGATCAGCCGCATCAGCGACATCGAGGTCACCGACTTGCCGCAGCCGGACTCGCCGACGATGGCGAGCGTCTCGCCCTCGTTGACATGGAACGACACGCCTTCCACCGCGCGGTTGATGCCGCTGGGCGTACGGAAGTGGGTTTGCAAATTCTCGACTTCGAGCAGTGCCATCGCGATCAGCCCCTCGCCATCAGAGGCTCTTGGCCATGCGCGGATCGAGCGCATCGCGAAGGCCATCGCCGAGCAGGTTGACGGCGAGCACGGTGACGGACAGAAAGGCCGCCGGAAAGAACACGATGTAGGGCTTGACCTGCCACAGCGCCCGCCCCTCCGCCATGATGTTGCCCCAGGACGGAATGGTCGGCGGCGTTCCCGCGCCGATGAAGGACAGGATCGCCTCCGTGATCATCGCGCTGGCGCAAATGTAAGTCGCCTGGATCAGCATCGGCGCCAGCGTGTTGGGCAGGATGTGGCGCAGGATGATCATCGGTGTGCGCGTGCCACAGGCGACCGCCGCATCCACGTAAGGCTGCTCGCGCAGCGACAGCACGACACTACGGACAAGACGGGAAACCCGCGGAATTTCGGCGACGGTGATCGCGAGAATGACGTTGCCGACGCTGCCGCGTGTCAGCGCCATCAGCGCGATCGCCAGCAGGATCGGCGGGATCGACATCAACCCGTCCATGAAGCGCATCAAGATGCCGTCGGCCCAGCGGATGAAGCCGGAGACGATGCCGATGGCGAGACCGACTGCGGAGGCAAATATCGCAACTGACAGTCCGACCGTGAGCGAGACCCGCGCGCCGAACAGCACGCGCGAATAGATGTCGCGACCGAGCACGTCGGAGCCAAACCAGAAGGCAGCCGACGGCGCGCGGGTGCGCTTGGCGGGCGCGAGCGCGGTCGGATCCACCGTTCCAAGATAAGGCGCAAAGATCGCGATCAGGACGAGCAACAGCAGCAACGTGCCGCCGATGGCAACGGTGGGATGGCCGCGCAGCAGCCCGACGAAGCCGCGCCGGATCGTGACCGGCCGGAGGATCTCGGGCAGTTGCGGCGCGAGGACGAAGCCCGCCGGCAGCGCTTGCGGATTGACGGTCGTGTCGGTCAATAGCGAATCCTCGGGTCAACGAGCGTATAAATGACGTCGATCATCAGATTGACGAGGACGTAGACGAAGCTGAACAGCAACACGATGCCCTGGATGACGGGATAATCGCGACGCAGGATCGCGTCGATCGTGAGCCGGCCGAGGCCGGGAATGGCGAACACGCTCTCCGTGACGACCGCGCCGCCGATCAGGAGCGCGATGCCGATCCCGATCACCGTGACGATCGGCACGGCCGCGTTCTTCAGCGCGTGGACGAACAGGATGCCGCCCTGCCCGAGGCCCTTGGCGCGCGCAGTGCGGATATAGTCCTGCTGCAACACTTCGAGCATGGTGGCGCGCGTGATACGCGCGATCAGTGCGATGTAGACACAGCCGAGTGCGATCGCGGGCAGGATCAGGTTTTGCAGCCATGGCCAGACGCCCTGGGCGAGCGGCGTATAGCCCTGCACGGGAAGCCATTCGAGCTCCAGTGCGAAAACGTAGGCGAGGACATAGCCGACGACGAAGACCGGCAGGGAGAAGCCGAACACGGCAAAGGCCATGATGGCCCGGTCGATCAGGCTTCCCGCCTTCCAGGCCGCCAGCACGCCGAGCGGCACCGCGACCACGATCGTGAGCAGGAGCGTGACCATCATCAGCGACAGCGTCGGCCCGAGACGCTGGCCGATCATCGTCGAGACCGGCAGATTGGTGAAGATCGAGGTGCCGAGATCGCCGTGCAGAATGCGCCAGACCCAGCTGCCGAACTGGATCAGGAAGGGTCGATCGAGGCCGAGGCTCTGACGGATGCGCTCCACATCATCCGGACTTGCCTGATCGCCTGCGATCACCACGGCGGGATCACCCGGCGCGATGTAGAGCAGGCTGAACACGAACAGCGCGACGATCGCCATCACTGGCAAGGTCGAGGCGATACGCCGGAGGATGTAGGAGAGCATCTGGCTTCAGCGCAAGGTCATGCGGATTTCGACACGCCCCAGAAGAACGGCAGCGGCCCTTTCGTGATGCCGGAAACGTTCTTGCGCCAGGCCGTGTAGCTGAGGAAGAAGCCGGTCGGCGCGTAGACGACGTCCTCGAGCGCAACCTTGTTGAGGCGGGCGACCGCGGCCTTCTCCTCGTCGAGGTTCTTGGCTTCGAACCAGGACGTAACCTCCTTCTCGGTGCCGGGGCTGTTGGGCCAGCCGAACCAGGCTTTGTCGCCATTGGCGCGGATGGCGGTGTAGGGCGCCGGATTGATGCAGTCCGAACCCGCATGCCAGGTGTGGAACATGTTCCAGCCGCCCTGCCCGGGCGGTGTCTTCTGTGCGCGGCGGGAGCCGACCGTGCCCCAATCGGTCGCGACGAAGTCGACATTCATACCGAGCTTCTTCAAGAGATCGGCGGTCACATCGCCGAACGCCTTGGTGATCGGCTGGTCCTGCGCCACCAGGCACGTCACCGGCTGGCCGGAATAGCCGCTCTCGGCGAGCAGCTTCTTGGCAGCGTCGAGATCGCGCTTGCCCTTCAGGACCTCGCCGCCCGCCTCGGTGTAGAGCGGCGTATCGGGCGTGAAGAAGCCGGGCAGCGACTTCCACAGCGAATTGTCGTCGCCGACGAGCGCACGCATGTAATCTTCCTGGCTCATCGCCATCAGCACTGCGCGCCGGGCCCGCACGTCGTTGAAGGGCGGATAGAGGAAGTTCATGCGGAACGAGCCGACATTGCCGAGGGGATCGCCGATGTCGACGCTGATGTTCTTGTTCTTCTTCAGGACCGGGACGAGGTCCGCGATCGGGTTCTCCCACCAGTCGATCTCGCCGTTCTGCAACGCGGCCGCGGCGGTCGCCGGATCGGGCATCACGATCCATTCGACGCGGTCGAGCAGCATCTGCTTGCCGCCGGCGAGCCACGACGCCTTCTCCTGCCGCGGCACATAGTCGGCGAATTTTTCGAACACGGCTTTCGCGCCGGGGACCCACTCACCCTTGGCGAACTTCATCGGCCCCGAGCCGACATAATCGCCGATCTGCTTGAATGGGTCGGTCTGCGCAATGCGCTCCGGCATGATGAAGGCGCAAGGCGAGTTGTTCTTGCCAAGCGCATAGAGCATCTTCGGGAATGGCTGCTTCAGCACCCATTTGAAGGTGCGATCATCGACAGCGGTGAGCTCCTGCTGCAGCGCCTTGAGCATCAGCCCCATGGGATCGCGCGCCGCCCAGCGGGTGAGACTCGCAACGACGTCCTTGCTCAGCACCGGCTCGCCATCGTGGAATTTGAGCCCCGAACGCAGCTTGAAGGTCCAGGTGGTGCCGTCGTCGGTCACTTCCTCGGATTCGACCATCTGCCGCTGCGGCTGCAGCGAGGAATCGACGCCGTAGAGCGTATCCCAGACCAGCGCGGCGGCATTGCGCACGACATATTGCGTGCCCCAGATCGGGTCGAAATTGGCGAGGTTTGCCTGCGGCACGAAGCGCAGGGTGCGCGCGGAGGCGCCTTGTGCGATCGCCGGGGCCGAGAGGCCGCTCAGTGCCAGACCGCCCGCGCCGGCCAGTCCCTTCAATACGGTCCTGCGATCCATGAAATCCTCCCAATAGTGCCGTGATGCCGGCCATCGTTGGCCAAGAACAGGTGAAACCAGAGCTCATTGGCGTGCAAATGGTATGCCACTAACCGGACCTTCGCCAGCGGGATATCCGCACCATTGGGACCGGTCGAGACCTCAAAGCGCGGCCGCCAGCACTGGCCCGGTCTCGATATGCGGGATCGCCTCGACCAGCTTGCGCGTGTAGTCGGTCTTGGGATTGTCGAACAGCGCCCGGCTCTCGCCCTGCTCCACGATGCCGCCATTGCGCAGCACGATGGTGCGATCGCAGAGCATGCGCACCACGTTGAGATCATGGCTGACGAACAGCAGCGCGATGTCGTTCTCGCGCCGCAGGCGGTCGAGCAGTTGCAGCACCACCGCCTGCACGGAGACGTCGAGCGCAGCGGTCGGCTCGTCCAGCACCAGGAGCCGCGGCCGGCAGGCGATGGCGCGGGCGATGCCGACGCGCGCCTTCTGGCCGCCGGAGAGCTGATGCGGAAAGCGCGGCAACAGATCCTGCGGCAGCCCCACACGAACGGCGCAGTCTTCCACCCGCTTGCGCAGCGCATCGCCCCCACGCATGCCGTCGAGCCGCATCAGGGGATGGGCGATGCAATCGAAGGCGGTGAAGCGCGGGTTGAGGCTCTCGTTCGGGTCCTGGAACACCATCTGGATGTCTTTGCGGAAGCGCGAGCGATGAAAGTCGCGCGACGCCACGTGGCCGATCGACTGCCCGTCGAACACGATCTCGCCCTCGCTCGGATCGATCAGGCGGCAAATCATGCGCGACGTCGTGCTCTTGCCGGAGCCGGATTCACCGACGAGGCCGACGCTCTCGCCGCCGGCCATCGTCATCGAGAAGTCCGCCACCGCCGCAGCGCCCTCGTCGAAGCGTTTTGCGAGCTTGCGCACTTCCAGGAGCGGCGGAGTCCCGTGAACGGGCTCCTGCCTGGGCCTGCTGACGACAGCCGCATAGCCTTCCCGCTCTTCTTCCGTCACGAGGTCCGCGATCCCGGAGGTCGCGGTCGGCGACGCCGCCACCAGACGCCTGGTATAGGCGTGCTGCGGCGCACTGAACAGCGTCCTGGGGCTCGCCTCTTCGACGATGCGGCCGCGCTCCATCACCGCAATGCGGCGGCAATATCGCGCCGCTAACCCGAGATCGTGCGTGATCAGGATCGTCGCCATGCCACGCGCGGCGGCAATCTCCGCCAGGAGGTCCATCACCACCTTCTGCGTGGTGACGTCGAGCCCGGTCGTCGGCTCGTCGGCGATCAAGAGCGCCGGATTGCAGGAGATCGCAATCGCGATCATGACGCGCTGGCACATGCCGCCGGAGAGTTCGTGCGGATAGGCGTTCATCCGCGTCTCGGGGTCGCGGATCTGGACGGCGCGCAACAGCTCCAGCGCTTCGGCGCGGGCGGCGTCCTTCGATATCCGCTTGTGCGTGAGGATCGCGTCCGCGATCTGCAGGCCGATCGCGCGGATCGGATTGAGCGCCGCCCGTGGGTTCTGGAAGATCATCGACATCGCGGCGCCCTGGAGCTGCCGGAGATCGTCACCCCTAAGTTTTGTGACGTCCTGCCCGCGAAACAGGATCTTGCCTGCGGTGACGCGGCCGGCCGCATCGAGCAGCCGCGTCGTGGCAAAACCGGTGACCGATTTGCCAGAGCCGCTCTCGCCGACGAGGCCGAGCATCTCGCCGGCTTCGACATTGAGCGTGACTCCGCGCACGGCCTCGACCATCCCTCGTCGCGTCGAGAATGCGACGTGGAGATCGTCGATCCTGAGCAATTCCCCGCTCATGTGCGCATGCGCGGATCGAGAATGTCCCGCATCCCGTCACCGAGGAGGTTGAAGCACAGCACGGCCATCATCAATGCGAGGCCCGGAAAGGCTACCAACCACCACCGCCCCGTCGAGATGAAGCGGGCGCCCTCCGCGACCATGATGCCCCATTCCGGCGTCGGCGGCTTGACGCCAAGCCCAATGAAGGAGAGTCCGGCAGCGTTCAGGATCGCCCAGCCGAGGTTGAGCGAGATCTGCACCGCCATCGCCGGCAGGATGTTCGGCAGCAGGAAGCGCAGCACCACCGAGAAATGGCTCTCGCCGCAGGAACGCGCCGCCTCCACCCAGCCGACATTGCGCCGGACGTTGACCTCGGCGCGCGCGAAGCGGATGTAGAAGGGAAGGTTGATGATCGCGGTCGCAATCACGATGTTCTCGATCCGATTGCCGAGCGCCGCAACCATCGCCATCGCCAGCACAAACAGCGGAAAGGCCATCATGACATCGACGAAGCGGCCGACCGAGCGGTCGAGCCTGCCGCCGGCATAGCCGCAGAAGGAGCCGACGACAGCGCCGATCACGAAGGAGATGCCGACCGCCGAGACCGCGATGGCGAGGTCGAGTCGGGCCGCAACGACGAGGCGGCTGAACACGTCGCGCCCGAGCTGGTCGGTGCCGGCGAGGTGCGCCGCGCTCGGCGGCTGCAGGGCCTCCGAGACATTGGAGACAATGGGATCATAGGGCACCAGCCACGGTCCGAAGATCGCGACAAGGACGAACAGCAGGACACCGGCCGCGGCGACGCCGGTCAGCGGGTTGCCGCGCAAAATCCAGACCGAATGGCGGAGGGTTGCGCTGGTCATCCGATCGACACCCTGGGATCGGCGATGCCGTAGCAGATATCGACGACCAGATTGACCAGCACAAAGATGCCAGCCATCAGCAGCACGAAACCCTGCACCGGAGCATAGTCGGACGACAGCAGCGCATCGAGCGCGTAGGAGGCAACGCCCGGCCAGGAGAACACCTTCTCCACCAGGACGTTCGCGCCAAGCATGGTCGAGAACACGATGCCGGCAATGGTGATGACGGGCAGGATCGCATTGCGCAGCGCATAGGTGACGACGACCTTCTGCCAGGACAATCCGACCGAGCGCGCGGTGCGCACGAAATCGCTGCCGAGCGAGACCAGCATCGAGGCACGGGTGATCCGCGCCAGCGGCGCGATGACGAACAGGGCCATACTCAGCGCGGGCAGGATCAGCTGCTTGCAGGTCGCCCACCAGCCCTCGATGTCTCCCGCGAGCAGGAAGTCGATCGACAGGAACCCGGTGCGCTGCGGCGGCAGCGAGGTGAAGACGTCGATCCGCCCGGTCGGATCAGGCGCAAGGCCGAGCAGATAGTAGAACACATAGATCAGCAGCAGGCCCGAGACGAAGGTCGGCACGCAGACGCCGAGCGCGCAGAACAGCCGCACGCCGTGATCGACCAGCGATCCCGGTTTCAAGGCTGCGACGACGCCGAGCGGCACCGCCGCAATCAATGCGATCAGCAACGCCGTGAACGTCAGTTCGAGCGAGGCCGGCAGCCGTTCGCGAAGGTCCTTCAGGACCGGCTGCCCCGTCATCATGGAGCGGCCGAGATTGCCGCGGCCAATGTCGGAGAGATAGAACACGAGCTGCTCCGGCACCGACTTGTCGAGCCCCATCTGCTTGCGGATCTGCTCGATCTCCTCCTTGCCGGCGTTGGGCCCCGAGGCGAAGAACACCGCGGGATCTCCGGGGAGGACCCGCATCAGCAGAAAGGTGAAGACCAGCACGCCGAACAACGCCGGCAGCGACGACAGAAGCCGCCTCCCCGCCCGCACCACCGTCGCACCAAAACCGGTCATCACCTTTCAGAGCCCTTGCATGTCGAGATCACTTGCGGCTGACGTCGCGATAGTCGACCTGACGGTGGAATTCGTAGGTGTAGCCCTCGATCGACGAGGCCATCACAGCGTCCTGGTTCGGTTGCCACAGCGGAATCTGAGGCATCTCGCTGAAATGGATCGCATTGAGCTTGCGGCCGGCTTCCTCGTACTTGGCCTTGTCGGGCTCGAAGCGCGCTTCCTGCGCGATGGTCGCCAGCTCCGGATTGTTAATCGAGCTGTAATTCCAGCGCTGATTGCCGGTGTAGAAGTTGCGGTAGAAGTAATCGGTCGAGGGCAGCCAGGCGACGATGCCTTCCGTGAACAAGGGCAGCTTCTTCTCGTTGATCTGCGTCGACATCTGCGCGTCCGGCAGCTTCTGGATGTCGACCTTGATCCCGATCTTGGCAAGCGATTCCTTCACGAGAGCCGCCATCGGCTCCGCGGTCGAGGCCTGACCGACGTTGAAGCTGAAGGTGGTCGAAAAGCCCTCCGGGAGCCCGGCGGCCTTCAAATATTCCCTCGCCTTGTCGAGATCGGTCTTCACCGGCGCCTGGAACGGATAGATGCCGTTCAGCGGCTTGCCATCCGGCCAAGTCGCACCGAACAGCGGAGCTCCGCGGCCGAACAGGGCAGCCTTGAACATGTCCTCATAGGGCAGCGCGAACGCGACGGCGCGGCGCACGTTGACGTTGTCGAAGGGCGGGATCTGATTGTTCATCGAGACGAAGGTGATCGAATTGTATTGCGGCGTCGAGATCACCTTGAGCTTGCCCTTGGCCTCGAGCGATTGCACGTCGCTGGCCTGGAGATCGACGACGAGATCGGCGTCGCCGCGCTCGACAAGGTTGGCGCGGGTCGCGGGCTCCGGCACGGACTGCACGATCACGCGCTTGAAGAACGCCGGCTTGTCGGGCGAGCCCCGGTTCCAATCCTCGTTGCGCTTGATGATCACCTGCTCACCGGGCTTGAAGCTCTCGATGACGTAAGCGCCGCTGCCGGCGGTGTGCTCCTTCAGCCAAGCGGTGGCCCAGGGATCTTCCGGGGTCGCGTGCTCCTTGGCGACCTTCGAGTTGATGATCAGCGGGTAGACCGTGGCGAGATTCGGCAGCGCGAGCTTGTCGGGCTTCGGCAGCGTCACTTCGATCGTGAGGGGATCGATCACCTTGAACTGGTCGGCCGACGTCAACGATCCCGTCAGCAATTGTGCCTTGCCGAGGATCGGCGCGGTGACGCAGCGATCGAGCGACCATTTGACGTCCTCGGCGGTCACGGGCGAGCCGTCCTGGAACTTGGCATCCTTGCGCAGACGGAACGTCAGCTTCAGTCCGTCCGGACTGACGACGTAGGATTCGGCGAGCTCGCCGGTGATCTTGTCGAGATCGAACACCCATTTGCCGTTGAGCTGCTTGCGGCCGAACGCGACAAGGCGGTCGTAGGTGCTCATGCTCAGCGCGAAGGATTCGCGCGTCGAGCCCGGGATGTTGGGATCGAGCGTGTTGACGGAAGCACCGGTGACATAGCGCAACGTCTCGGCCCTGGTCTGCGCTTGCGAGGGCGCGGTGGCGACGAGCAGCAACGCGGTGGTGGCGAGCACGGAGGATGCCGACCTGAAAGACACAAAACGCATTGGTTTTCCCCAAAAATTTTCGACAAGAACGCCGACAGGACAGGTTAAGAAAGAAGCAAGTTGCGCGCCAGTCTCATGAAGCGCTCTTGTGGACGCTTTGTCGCGGCGGCGCATGGACGATCATCGCGATTCCTCCATTTTTCGCGCCGGCCGCGTGACCATGGCCTGCGGCACGTCATAGGCGCGGAGCGAGGCCCAGTGTCGTTCGATATCGGCGCGGAACAGGCCGCGCGTCAGGCCATTGACCAGCTTCGGCGCCGCGGTGGTCATCGCGTTGATCGATGATCCCGACGGACCAAAACTCATGGTTGAGGCGATGGCGAAGAGATGGATATTCGAGATCCACGGCGTTTCGCCCGCGACACGTTCGGTGAAGGCGTAATCGTCGGCGAGATAGGGAAAGCGGCCGAGCCGCGCGCTGCGTTCGCTCTCCGGGGGCTCGTAGCGGTCGGCCCAGGTTGCGATATTGCCGGCAAATGCGCGCAGCTCGCCACGGCCGGAAAAATCCATGTCGATGCCGGTGCCGCAGATGACGAAATCCGCTGCGATGACGCCGCGCGGCGTCTGCAATTCGATGCCCTTGCCAGTCTCGCGCGCGGCCTCAAGCGGCGCGCCCTCGTGCAATGTGAAATTGGCATGGCGCGCGCAGCGATCATAGGTCGGCTGCGGAAAGCCTTCGCGCATGTCGAGGATGGTGCGCATGAAGCGCCAGCGCCAGGCATCGTCGAGATCGCTGAGATGGCGGAGGAAGCCGCGAAACGTCAGCCAGCGATAGGGCTGGATCAGCTGGATCTGCGTCCGACGACACAGCAGATGCACCTCCGCCGCGCCAGCCTCCAGTGCGGTTGCCGCATTGTCGAAGGCAGATGCGCCGGCGCCGATCACGGCGACGCGCTTGCCGCGGAGGTTTTCGAAATCGATATCGTCGGCGGCGGTTGCGACCGAGTCGGCCGGCAGTTCGCGCAGCGGCTCGGGGATCATCCAGTTCCCCATTCCCTCCTGCCCGGTCGCCAGCACGATCTTGCGCGCATGGAGCGTCTCGATACCGCCGCCACGTTTCACGCGTGCGGCGAGCAAATCACCCGCCGCTGGCCGGATTTCCAGAAGCTCGCTCCCGTTGCTCACGGGCAAGCCGATCGTGCGCCGCAACCAGAGCAGATACTCGGCCCAGTGTCCGCGCGGAATCAAGTCGAGTGTCTGCCAGCTCTCCTTGCCGAAACGGGCCTCATGCCAGGACTGGTAGGTCAGGCTCGGAAGATCGAGGTCGGGTCCTGTATAATCTTTCGGGCTGCGCAGCGTCGGCATGCGGGCATAGGTGAGCCAAGGGCCTTCCATCCCCTCCTCGGCCTTGTCCAGCAGCAGGATGTTGCCGACGCGGGAGCGCATCAGGCCGAAGCCGATGGCGATGCCAGATTGGCCGGCGCCGACAACGAGCACATCCAGCGCCGGCTTGCCGTCCGGCCCCACCTTCGGTTCGAGCCAGGCGGCACCGGGATGCGCGATCCGCGCGAGATCGGCGCGAACGTTCACTTCGAGCTCTGTCAGCGCATTACTCATGCCGCGAGCCAGCCTCCGTCGACCACCATCACGGTGCCGGTCGTAAAGGAGGATGCATCGCTTGCGAGGTGGAGCGCGGCCTGCGCGATCTCCTCGGCCTGGCCGAACCGTTTCATGGCATGGCGGTTGCGGGAGGCTTCGCGTACCTCCTCCGCATTGGCGTGTCGGGCAAAGCTGCGGCGAAGCATCGGCGTGTCGATCGCGCCGGGTGCAATCGCGTTGACGCGAATGCCGTCGGTCGCAAAGTCCACCGCCATCGTCCGGGTCAGGCTGACGATTGCGCCCTTGGCGGCGATATAGGCGCTGTTGCCCTTGCCGCCGGCAATCGCGAGCTGCGAGGCCAGCGTGATGATCGAACCGCTGTTCTGCCGCTGCATCTGCGGCACGGCCGCGCGCGCCCAGAGCCAGGTGCCGCCGACATTGGTGCGGAACACCGCGTCCCAATCGGCGGGGTCCGTCGTCAGCACCGTGCCGCCACAGGAAAAGCCTGCTGCCGTCATCAAGATATCCAGCCGGCCGTGCCGCGCCACGACATCGCCGACAACACTCTCGGCGAAACCGGCATCGCCGACGTCGCCGACATGCGTCGTTGCCTCGCCCACCAGGCTCAGCGTTTCCTGAAGCCCCGCGGCATCGCGATCGGCCAGAGCAAGACGTGCGCCCTCCTCTGCAAACAGCTTCGCGCTGGCGCGGCCAATACCCGAACCCGCGCCCGTAATGATGGCCGTGCGCCCTTGCAGCCGCATCTCAGATCCACTCCTTGTGCTGCGTCAACCAGGCGCTCATCGCAGCCGCCGACTCGGCGCAGCCGAACTTCGCCCGCCAGCCGAATTCATCCGCCATCCGCGTCACCGACAGCGGCGCGCGATAGGCCCCATGCAGCTTGATGACGGTTTTCTCACCGGGAGCCGCGAGCCGGCATTGCAGGCCGGGATGCAACGCTGCATAGGCCTCGCCCCATTGCAGCGCAGGCCAAAGCCCTCCGCGGGAGATGTTGTAGAGCCGGTGACGCGGCCGCTCGGCTTCGATCAGCAGTGCGACGGCCTCGGCCGCATCCGGCGCGTAGATCCAGTCCCGCATGCCCACTTCGGGCATGACCGCCGGCTCGCCGCGAGCGAATGCCGCCAGAATCTGGAACTGGAGGCTTGGCGTGTCGCGCACGGAGCTCGGTCGCTCCCACGGGCCGAACAGGGCGCTCAGCCGTACGCTCAGGAAATCGCCGCCGAAGAGCTCGGCATGACGCGCAACCGATCGCTCCGAGGTGAACTTGCTGATGGCGTAAAACGAGACCGGATCGCAAGGCGTGTCCTCGCCGAGAATCTCGACCCGCGCACCCGTGGCGCCGTAGGCCGATGCCGAGGAGAGATTGACGACCCGGCGCACGCCATGCCGGATCGCGGAGAGCAGGATCGGGATCTGGGCCATCACGTTGATCTCGAGAACGCGCGCGGTCGATGCTCTCTCCAATTCGTCACCGGCGGTGATCGCGGCTCCAAGCACGATCGCATCAACGCCTTCGGCGATGAGGGCGTCGATGGCCGCTGCGTCGGTGATATCGCCCTGCACGGCTCTGAGCCGTGCGCCGCAGTCGGCAAGAGACCGCCGCGCGGATGGCGGCAACTCTGCACGGTCATACAGCGTCACTTCGTGCCCACGCGCCAGCAGCGCCTCCGCAACATTGAGGCCGACAAAGCCGGTGCCGCCGAAGATGACGATCTTCATCGCGCGCGATCCGCCGTCACAGCAGTTTTGCCCCGAAATTCCGCTCCGGATCCATGTCGGCGACGAGCCGTCCCGTCGGCTTGGCCGCCTCGCCCCCGCTGCGTGCCAGGAATTGGCCGCTGCCGGCGCTCGCGAGGCACTTGTTGCCGTCGATGATCACCCGACCGCGCGACAGCACCGAAACCGGCCAGCCCTTCAGCTTCCGTCCCGCAAACGGCGTATAGCCGGTGAGATCGTGCATCATCTCATCGGCGATCTCGACCTCGCGATCGGGATCCCAGATTGCGATATCGGCATCGGCGCCGACCGCGATCGAGCCCTTGCGCGGATGCAGATTGTAGATCTTGGCTGGCGCCGTCGAGGTCAGCTCGACGAACTTTTCCAGGCCCAGCCGTCCTTTCGACACCATCGCGTCGAACAGCAGCGGCAGGCGCAGCTCCAGCCCCGGCAGGCCGTTGGCTACCTGCTTGAAATTGGGATTTGGACCGGCCCGCAGCTTGCCGGTCTCGTCGTAACGATAAGGCGCGTGATCCGACGAGATGGTCTGCAGATCGCCCAGCGACAGCGCCTGCCACAGCGCCTCCTGGTCGGCATGCGTGCGCGGCGGCGGACTGCACATCCACTTGGCCCCTTCCACCCCGGGCTTGTCGAGATCGGCTGCGGTCAGGAACAGATATTGCGGACAGGTCTCCGCAAACACCTTCAATCCCTGCCCGCGCGAATCCCGGATGACCTTGGCGCCCTCGGCGGTCGAGACATGGAAGATCATGATGGGCTGGTCGATCAGCGCCGCCATGCCGATCAGCCGGGTAAAGGCCTCCGCCTCCGATACGCGGGCGTGGCTGACGGCGTGGTATTTCGGCATCGTGTAGCCGCGCGCGAGCAGGCGCTTCACCATCCAGGCGATGATGCCGTGATTTTCGGCATGGGCGCACAGCATCGCGCCGGACTGGCGCGCGGCAAGAAGGATGTCCAGCAGCGGCTCGTCGTCGACCTTGAGCCGGTCATAGGTCATGAAAATCTTGATCGAGGCATGGCCCTGCTTCACCAGCGCCGGAATGTGCTCCTCGACTGTTTCCTTGGTCGCATCCGCAATGATCATATGAAAGGCATAGTCGATCACCGCCCCCTTCTTCGCCAGCGCGTGATAATCCTCCACCACCTGCGGCAGCTTCATGCCGACATGCTGCGCGGCAAACGGGATCACCGTGGTCGTACCGCCAAAGGCGGCCGAGACGGTCGCGCTCTCGAACGTGTCGGCATTCATGATGCCGGCAGCGGACAACTGCTCGATATGGGCGTGGCTGTCGACGCCGCCTGGCAGCACCAGCTTGCCGCGGGCGTCAATCTCGCGCTTCGCGGACGGAAGCCCGCGGCCGATCGCGGCGATGGTTTCGCCGGAGATGGCAACGTCGGCTTCAAAGACGTCGGTCGTCGTCGCGACGCGCCCACCGCGAATGATCAGGTCGTAAGTGGGTTCAGTCATGAGGCACTCCATGATAGGCTCAAGCCAAGTGATCGAAATCTTGCAGGAAGACCAGCATGTCCCGACCGCGCATCCTCGTCATCAATCCAAATTCCAATCCTGCGGTCACGCGAGGGCTGGAGCACGCGCTGAAGCCGCTCGGTTTCGAGGGCGGGCCGGAACTGGTCTGCCAGACGCTGGCCGAGGGACCGTTCGGCATTGAAAGCCAGGCCGATGTCGATGGCGTCGCCATGCCGCTGCGCCGGTTGGTCGAAGGCGACAACAGCTCGGCTGCCTTTGTCATCGCCTGCTACAGCGATCCCGGGCTTCAGGTCTGCCGCGAAGGCACCGACCGGCCCGTGTTCGGCATTGCCGAGTGCGGCGTGCTGACCGCGCTGGCCCGCGCCGAGACCTTTGGCGTCATCGCGATCGCCCAGCGCTCGATCCCGCGGCACATGCGCTATCTCAGGCAGATGGGACTGACCGAACGCCTCGCCGGCGAGCGGCCGCTCAACATGAGCGTCGCGGAAACCGCCTCGGGCGAAGGCACGCTGGCGAAGATGATCGAGGTCGGCCGCGCGCTGCGCGACGAGGACGGAGCTCGCGCCATCGTGATGGGCTGCGCCGGCATGGCGCGCCATCGCCGTCCCCTCGAAGACGCGCTCGGTATTGCCGTGATCGACCCGACACAGGCGGCCGTCACCATGGCGCTGGGTACGGTGCAGTTCTCGACTCACTAGGCGTCCTTCAGCTCTTTGGCGTCCTGCCGCGCGAGCCATTGCGCATGGCTCTCGCGGACAAGCGCAAACGTATCCCGCTGCGTCGTGTAGAGATTGCCGAACATGCGACCGATCGGCCGGTAGGCGTCGAGGTCGACATACATATTGGCCTCGTCGACGAGGCCCTCGCGGGCGTGAACCCGGAGGACCTCGCCGACCAGCAGTTCGCGATCGGGCGAGAAGGTCAGCGCGACATGGCGCCGGCATTCGAGCGCAAAGGGTGCCGCGGCGAGGCGCGGCACCTTCACGTCGATTGAGGGAAGGGTCGCCAGGCCTGCCGCAGCGACCTCGCTGTCACCGGACGGAAAATCGACCGCGCAGTCGTTCATCGCCACCGAAAGCGCCTCGTCCACCATGTGAACGACGAACTCGCCGTCGCGATGGATGTTGCGGGTGGTGTCCTTCGGGCTGTGATCCGGCTTGTGCTGAAGCCCGAGCACGATCAGCGCCGGACTTTCCGAGAACACGTTGAAGAAGCTGAACGGCGCGGCGTTGACCGCCCCGTTCGCATCGAGCGTCGTCACCAGCGCAATCGGCCGTGGCACCACCACGCCGCAGAGCAGCTTGTAGCGGTCGCGCGGATCGAGCTCGCGCAAGGATATGCCGGATGTGCTCTGGCCAGTCATCGACGTCATGTCTCCGGCGGCGGCACCGCGCCGGTACGGCTGGTGATCAGGCCGTAATGCTCGATGCGGCGGTGCTGCGCGAAATTGAAGATCGTGGTCTTGCCGAAGGTGGTGGCATCGAGGTCGCAAGGGTGGACCAGCAGTTCGTCCTCCTCCGTCTTCGCTTCGGCGACGATTTCGCCATTGGGATCGACGATCAGGCTGCCGCCGAACAGCGGGTGTCCGTCCTCGTTACCGGCCTTGGCCACTGCGACGACCCAGGTCGCGTTCTGGTAGGCGCCGGCCTGCACCGAGAGGCGATTGTGGAAAAGGCGTTTCTCGACGCCCTCATCGCTCCTCTCCGCATTAACGGACGGCGTGTTGTAGCCGATCAGCACCATCTCGACGCCTTGCAAGCCCATGACGCGATAGGTCTCGGGCCAGCGCCGGTCGTTGCAGATGGCCATGCCAATGATGCCGCCGAGCTCGCGCCAGACATTGAAGCCGAGATCACCCGGCTCGAAATAGCGCTTCTCCAGATGCTGGTGCGAGCGCTTGGTGTCGTATTCCACATGGCCCGGCAGATGGATCTTTCGATATTTGCCGACGATCTTGCCGGATTTGTCGGTGAGAACAGCAGTGTTGAAATGATGCCCGTCCGGCGTCAGCTCCGCATAGCCGAAATTCATCGCCATCTGGTGCTGCGCCGCGCGCTCGAACAGCGGTTTCGTGGCCGCGTTCGGCATCTCGCGCTCGAACCAATTGTCGAACTCAGCCCGATCCTCCGCATACCAGCGCGGGAAGAAGGTCGTGAGCGCCAGTTCCGGATAGACGATCAGGTCGGCGCCCTTGCTTTTGGCCTCATCCATCAGCGCGATCATGCGCTTGACCACGGCCTCGCGGCTGTCGGCTTTCTGGATCGGGCCCATCTGGGCGGCGGCGACATTGACGATACGCATCAGCTATTTCCCGGTGATTTTTCAGTCTGAGCCATAGTTTCAATCATGTGCCGACGCGCGCAGCATAACGCAGCATCGCTCGGACTTTCCAGCCGGCCTGGCCATCGGCATGGTGTGCGCTGCACGCTCATCTCTGTTCCGCATCGGCAACATCCAGGCCATGGTCGAGTGCATCCAGAAGCTGCCCGGCCTCATGCTCGGAGATCACCAGTGGCGGAGCGAGGAACAGCGAGGTCTGCTCGCCGCTGGTCCCGATCACGGCGCCCGCCTCCAGCGCCCGCTCCGCGACGCGCGAGGCAATCGGCACCTCGGTGGTGTCGGCATGCCAGGAGCGCCAGTCCGGCCCGTGCAGCTCCACGGTCCAGTGCAGCCCCTGCCCCGCCACGCGCTGCACGCTTGGATGTTTCTGCGCGATGGCGAGAAGGCGGCGGGTGAACAGCTTTTCGAGGCCCCTCACGTGCTCCAAAATCTTGTCATCGTTGACGACCTTCAGATAGGCGCTGACGGCAGCCATGCTGATGGGATGCCCGCGCAGCGTGCCGTAATTCTGCCAGCTCGTGCCCTTGAGCCGTTCGACGATGTCCTTCGACACCACCACCGCGGCAACCGCCGCCGCGCCGCCACCGAGCGATTTTCCGAGTGTCACGATGTCAGGGCGGCTTTCGGCACCCTGGAACGCGAACCAGCGCCCGGCGCGGCCCGCACCGGTCACCACTTCGTCGGCGATCCAGTAGGAGCCAGCCTGCCGCGCGCACCGCGCCACCTCGTCCTGATAGGCGCCATCGTAGTAGATGCCGCCTTGGGTGTAGTCGATGATCGTAGCTGCCGTATCCGAAAGCAGGCGCGTGGCATCGGCCAGATATTCGCTGGGGGGAACATTGTTGGCCGGCGCGCCGTAGATCGCGCCCTGCGGCGCCGGCAATATCCGCACCGGCGCCATCGGCGCCGGCAGCTTTGAGCCGCCTGAATGCACCGCAAGGCCGCCATGCCATTGCGGTTGCACCGTCATGCTGCGCGACAGGCCCGTAATGCCGTGATAGGCGCGTTCGCGCGTCGTCAGCGCGGACCGCTGCGTCAGCGCCTGACAGAGCGACAGCGCCATGTCATTGGCCTCGCTGCCGCTAATGCAGAAGCGCACCGCGCCGACCCAATCCTCTTCGCCTCTGAACGCGGTGGCCATCAAATCGTCAGCGGCCTGCTCACGGCCGACCCAGGTCCAGCCCTCGTTCACGACGGGCGTATCCGCGGCGCGGCGAATCGCCTCCACCATCGCGGGATGACGATGTCCGAGGCCGCCGCCGGTGTTGCTGCCGTCGATGAGCTTGCGACCATCTGACAGATGGAAATAGACGCCCTCGCCGCCGACCACGGCCATGGGCGCGCTGTCGCCGGCATTCAGCCCGGTTCGCAGCAATCTGCTCATCGCAATCCCTTCATTGCGCGGCCTCGGCGCCGTAGCCGCCGCCGCCGCAGGTCTCGATCGTGACGAGATCGCCTTGCTGCAGCACCAGGTTCGACTTGCCGTCGATCGCGACGTTCGCGCCCTGCCGGATCAGCGAGATGCGGCAGGCCTTGCCGGGCTCGCCGCCCTGCATGCCGAACGGCGCCATCACCATGCGCTCGATGCAGGTGGTCAGATGCATCGACGGTGCCAGGATGCGATAGCTACGAATGACGCCGTCTCCGCCGCGATGGGCGCCCGCGCCGCCGGACCGCCAGCGAATGGCCTGCTGCTCGACTTGGATCGCGTAATTCGCCTCGATTACCTCGACCGGCGTATTCGAAGTGTTCGACAGATGCACCCGCGTCGCCGAGATGCCGGCCCGATCATGCCGCGCGCCCTCGCCACCGCCGTGGACCTCGTAGAGCATCTTCCATGAACCGTTCTGTCGCGGCTCGGCGAAGAACAGGACGCCCGCCGTGGTCGCCCCACCGGCCGACAGACGTTCGGGAATGGTGTGCTGCATGGCGCGGAAGATCGCATCGACGATGCGCATCGAGGTCTCGTGGTTGCCGGCCGCAACCGAGGCATTCCAGCCCGGCTCCAGGATCGAGCCCGGGCGCGTGACGATGGTCAGCGGCCGCAACGCGCCCGCGTTCTGGTTCATGTCGCGCCCGCTCATGATGCGCGCGGCATAGGCCACTGCCGAACGCGCCATGAACGGCGTCGTGTTGCAGAAATTCGAGACGCGGTCGCAGCTTCCCGCGAGGTCGAAGGTAGCTTCGTCGCCTGCAATGGTGATCTTGACATGAATGCGCGCGGGCGCGTCATCGACGCCGCCGTCGTCCAGATAATCCTCGCCCTCGTAGACGCCATCAGGCAGATCGCGCAACGCCTCGCGCATCTCGATTTCGGAGAGATCGTGCAGGCGCGACTGCGCCGCCGTGAAGACCGCCTTGCCGTGCTCGCGGCAGAGCTCGACGATGCGCTTCTCACCGGCTTTCGTTGCGGCGATCTGAGCGAGAAGATCGCCCTCGCAGGATTCGGGATCCCGAACATTGGCCTTGAGCAGCTGCACGATCGGCGTATTGACGCCGGCCGCCGTGGCGATCAGAACCGGCGGAATGCGCATCGCCTCCTGGAAGGTGTCGATGGCTTTCGCAAAATAGCTGCCGGGCCAGGTGCCGCCAATATCGGGCCAATGCGCGAGGCTGACCGCGAACGCCACGATCTCGCCGTCGACGAAGACGGGCCGCACGACCTTGACGTCGTTGAGATGATTGCCGCCGAGCGGGCCCACATTGTAGATCAGTGCGTCGCCGTCGTTCAGGCTGTCGCGCGGCACCACCTTCAGCAATTCGAGGACCGTGTAGGCCATCGCGCCGAGATGGATCGGGATGTCGCGCCCCTGCCCGACCAGGTCGCCGCGGGCGTCCGTGATCGCCGACGACAGGTCGCCGGCCTCACGCAGCAGCGGCGAGCGCGCCGAGCGCGTCATCACCAGGCTCATCTCCTCGGCCGCGGCCGAGAGCCCGTGCCTGATGACCTCAACGACGAACGGATCGAGCTTCATGCGGCCCCCCGCCTCAGGAACAGATTGCCTGAAACATCAGGCCTCGCCTGCCAGCCGGGCGGGACCACCACGGTCGACCATGCGTCTTCAATGATGGCCGGGCCGCTGACGATTTCGGTCAGCGAGGCACGGTCGATGATGCTTGTGGCGATGTCGTGAAGGCCATCGAACGAGCAGATGCGCTCGCCTTTGGAGACCGTTCTGACCGCGATGGCCGGCCGGCTCACGACGGTCGTCGATCGACGGCGTGCCTGCACCCGCACGGATTCGATGACGCAGCTCTCGCCCGTCGCATAGCCGAACAGCTCGTGGTGCCGGGCCAGAAAGTCCTTCTTCAGCCTGACAATGTCGAGCGGTCGCGCGAACGGCACCGGAATGGCGTCGTTCTGCGCCGCGTAGCGCATCAAGGCCACCAGTTCGACCCGAATTTCAGTCGTGGCAACGCCGTTGGCGATGAGCGGCGCCGAGGCATCGTCAATCAGCACCCCGATCCGCTCCGACACGCGGGCGAGGTCGATGCCGTCAAGCGCAGCACGCAAGGTTTGCTGCTGGAGGAAGCTGAAATCGGCAGTGAGACAGCCCAGCGCCGAGAACGCACTCGACGCGCTGGGAACGACCACCTCGGCAATCCCGTAGAGATCGGCAAGGCCCGCGGCATGCATCGGGCCACCACCGCCAAAGGCGAGCAGCGTGCAGTCGCGCCCGTCGATGCCGCGCTCCACGGTGACGCGGCGGAGCGCACGCGCCATTGTCGCATTCGCGACCTTGATGATGCCGAGCGCGGTTTCGGTCAGGCTCAGCCCCAGAGTGCGCGCGATCGGCGCGATGACATCACTGGCTGCCTTGATATTGATTCCGATCCGGTCGCCGAGCCTGGTTTCGGGATTGAGATAGCCGAGCACGGCGTTAGCGTCGGTGATAGTCGGCTCGGTACCGCCGCGGCCGTAGCAGGCCGGTCCCGGCTCGGAGCCGGCGCTTTCCGGTCCGACGGTCAGGCCGCCGGGACCATGGCGCACGATCGATCCGCCGCCCGCCCCGATGGAATGAACCGCAAGCATCGGCTGACGCAGCGGCTTGTCACCGAGCATGCGGCCGTCGGTCATCTCGGCCTGGCCGTCGACGATCAGGCAGACGTCGGTCGTGGTGCCGCCCATGTCGAACGTCAGCATGCGCGATGTGCCGAGCTGACGCGCGATGCTGACCGATGCCGAGACGCCGGCCGCCGGACCCGACATCGCCATCACCAGCGGCCGCCGCTTCACGGCCGAGATCGGGACCATGGCGCCGGCCGAATGAAACACCTGCAGGCCGGGGCCGATCGGCAGCCGCTGCTCCAGCTCGCTGAGATATTCCACCGCGATCGGCATGGCGGCCGCGTTGAAAACGGTCGCCGAAGTCCGCTCGTATTCGCGCGCCTCGGGATTGACCTCGTGCGACAGCGAGACGTGGGCAACGACGCCCTTGAGCCGCTCGCCGATCATCTTCTCGTGCACCGGATTGGCGTAGGCATGAAGCAGCGCGACCGCGACGCTCTGCACGCCGGTTGTTTTCAGCCACGCCACCAGGCGCTCGATCTCCGCCTCATCCAGCGCCTTCAGTACCTGCCCCTCGTGATCGAGGCGCTCGGCAAGCCCAAAACATCGTTCCGGCGGCACCAGCGGCGGCGATTTCGGCGGGATGTCGAGACGGTAGAGATCGCGGCGGCGATAGCGCGCGATCTCCAGCACGTCGGCAAAGCCTTCGGTCGCGACCAGCGCCACCTTCGGCAGCCGTCCTTCGACGATGGCGTTGGTCACGCGCGTGGTGCCGTGGACGAAGCGCTTGACCTCGCTCTTGCGCAGGCCCACCGCCTCGATCGCCTCCAGCATCGCCTGAACCGGAGCCTGCGGGCGCGATGGCACTTTCGCGATCCGTGCCTCCGCGGGGGAGTGTCGGATTGCGATGATGTCGGTGAAAGTGCCACCGATATCGGTGCCGACTTCCCAGTGATTTTCGTCAGCGCTCATGTGTGAATCAGCTGCGGAAGACATTCGAACCGGACGGCGGGTGGTTCCCGTCCGTCGCGAAATTCAATCCCAAGCCGAGAGCGCTCATCGTCATCCCCTGTCATGCCACCGCTTGCGAGCGTGCGACAGAGCGATGGGCTCGGGATAGGTCAGAGTTGTCGCAGCGCACTGGAGCAGCCCGCGACCGGCGCGGCGCGCCAAGGCACATTTTAGGGCAGCGCTGCCCGCGGGGAGTGCAGGCCAGTGCGGATCGTTCCACGCGAGATAAGTGCGGCGCACCACGAGTTTTCCCGGACGAGACGCGACATCCGCTGCACTGCAATCCACACGCCGCGCGCGGACTGTCTAATTTGCAGGCGATCGACCGGCGCTACGGGCCGTGCGATTGCTCACGAGCTATGCATGGCAGTGGGCTCAGCCTCTCTTTATTGTACGATCAGTAAGCAGTGGTTTTGCCCGCTCAACGCATCGCGACCAAGCGGCGCCAGCCGATGACGATGCCCGTGATGGAGAACAGAAGGCCGAGGGTGCAGAGCCCGACGACCAAGCCGTCGCGCAGCAACGGACGCGTCAGCAGGACCGGAAAATCCAACGTGTGCAGCGCGCCGTAGAACCAGCGATAAGCCCGCCGCGACGAGTCCAGCCTTTGCAGCAAATTGCCGTCGGCGCCGTCGATGTCGAACCAGAGGTCACCGCAGTGCGAGCGGTAGACCGGGGCGCCCGGGACATTGGACTGCGCGGGATAGTCGTCGTTGTCGGCAAGTACGGACGGTGCGCCGCAGCCGGCCGCGAGGCGCGCGGTCAGCCCCTGGACCTCCTGCACATCCAGAGATCCCGTTGGTCCATCGCGGGGCGGGTCGCTTGCCTTGATCAAGGTCTGGCCGGCAAGGCCCGTCCGGTCCCGCCGATAGAGAGTGCCGTTGAAGGCAAACCATTCGATCTCGCGGGTCGACGGCGATACAGGCTGCCGATCGAGCGATGCAGCCGCCGCCCAGTTCGGTGAAGCGTTCATCACGCTGGATTCAGCCGAGGTCAATTGCCCACGCGAGAACAGCCGCCCATGATCCATGGAGAGCCAGCCACTGAAAATCCAGCTCAGTACGAACACCATGGCCGCGAGGCCGATGAGATGATGCAGGGCATGCCAGCCACGATAGGGCGATCCGATTAGATCGCTTCGAGGTTTGATCCGCGCAAGCCCGAGCACAGCGCCAAGCAAAGCTGCGATCAGGGCCAGCAGCGACAAGGTCCAGACCACCCGATCCCACAGCGACCAATTGCTTCGCAGAACTGTCGGATAGATCCAGTGCAGCACACTGCCGACGAGATTCCAGGTCCGCTCGCTGCGCGTCGTATCCAGGACGATCTCGCCGGTGAGCGAGGAGACATAGACCTCGGTTCCGGCGGCGTCGCCGAGCGCAATGCGAAACAAGGGCCGATGGCGGTCAAAGCCGTTCGGCACGCTCCATTGGTCGTAATCCGAGCGCGCAACGATCGCGGCCCGCGCGGCATCTAGCCCGCGGCTGCGTGCGTGGTCTCGCGCGATGGCCAGCGCGACCTCGGAAGACGAGACTGAGGCGCCGACCCCGTCGGAGGCGTGGACTGCGCCCGCGCGCGATGGCCCCGAAACGACATAGACTGGTCCGTTGCTGCGCTGGATCAGGCGAACGCGCGTCGCATCCGCGATCCCGCTCGCGACAACGGCATCGGCGACCGCGATCGTCGTCTCAACGCGACCCAGCGGCACGCGGCCGGCAAAGCGTTCCGCTTCCGTCAGGGACGGAAACGGAACGAAATGCATCACGATTCCCGTCGCGAACCACATCGCGAACAGCAGGCAGAACGCGATCCCCAGCCATCGATGCAGCAGGACGATCGCGCGCATCATCGGTCAGCGTCCTACCATTTGAACGCGGCCGAGATCTCATAGGTCCTGGGCGCGCCCAGCAGGATCTGGTCTGGATAGAACGGATCGCCCCAGATCGCGTAACGCTTGTCGGCGATGTTGCGCACCCGGAAGGTCAGGCGGGCCTGATCGACCGCGTTGAACACCGTCTTCGGGATATCGACGAAGGCGTAGGCATCGGCCACTGTATAGGCCTTCAGCGTCACGACATTGGCATCGGTGTTGTAGCGGTCGCCGACATGGCGGCCGATGATGCCGAGCTCAACCGCCCAGGGCGCGAAGAAACGGTACGACGCGCCGGCATTGGCGACGACGCGCGGCACGTTTGGCGGCGTATTGCCGGAGAACGAGCCGCCGACGAAATCGTAGTCGGCATAGCGGGCGTCGACATAGGCGATGTTGCCCCAGAGGCGCAGCGGCTCGATCGGACGCACCGCGGCGGCAAGCTCGACGCCCTTCGATTCCTGCCGCCCGGCGAGGTTGAGCTGCATGCCGCCCGCCGCCGCATAGACGTTCTTGCGCAAGATGTCATAGGCCGAGAACGACCACTCCGCCCGATTGTCCCAGAACAGGTGCTTGACGCCGGTCTCGTAGGTGCGCGCGGTGGTCAGGTTGAGCGGATCGGTCGGATTGAGCAGAAAGATGTTGTTGGCTGCGATGTCGGCGCCAGTCGCATATTGGCTGAAAAAGGCCAGGCCCGGAACGGCTTCCCACGTGTAGCCGATACGGCCCGTCGTCGGGACCCAGGATTGCGAGAACGGGAAACCCGCATTCACAAGGCCCGTCTTGTCGGTCGAGTTGCGGTCGAGCCCGATATGCTCGACGCGGAGGCCGCCGACTAGCGCAAAGGTCCGTGTCAACTTCAACCGGTCCTCGAACGACAGCGCCTCGTTGTCGATCCGCGCGGTCTGCTGCTTAGTCGTGAGCAAGCCGTAATAGCCGCGATCGGGATTGACCAGCGAGACGGAATCATCGGGGAAATTTGCGGCGCCCGGCCTGACGAAGTCAAGGTAGCTTGAGGAAAGCGTCGTGACCAAGCGGTTGTCAAAGCCGGCGATATTCGCATCCCAGATCAAGTCGGTGATGTTGCCGACCAAGCGTTGGCTGTGCGCGACATAGAAACGCTCGCGATCCACCATGTTCGAGTTAGGGAGGCCCGAACTGGCATTGAACGCCTCGACCTCATTGTTGAACCATGTGCGCTCTGCGCCATAACCATAGGCCTGGCTCTTCAGCGTCAGGTCAGGCGCCAGCTTCAGCTCGAAGCCGCCGCGCAGCCACACTTCCTTCGCCACGTTCTTGTTGTCGAAGACGTTGTAGTTGGTGTTGAAGGTGCGGTCGTCGATCGTGACGGCCCCGAGATCAGTCTTGTTGAAATAATTGCCGGACACGATCCCCGTCGTCGCGTGCGAACCACTGAAGGCGATCGGTACCAGTGGCGCACCCCAATAGGCTTTCGAGCGATCCTCGCGGTATTCGATCGCGCCCCAAACCTTGAGACCGTCGGAGATGCGGTAGTTGAGCTGGCCCGAGACGTCGAGCGTCTTGGTGTTGGTGTCGTCGGCAAAGCCGTTGAGCGAGGAACGGCTGACGTCGAAGCGGTAGTCCAGTCCCTGCACATTGGTGCTGCCGCCCGAGCCGTAATGCGCCCGGAACGAGTTCAGCGAATCCCAGGAAAAATCCGCCTCGTTCCGGATCGGACCGGTGTGCGGCTGCTTGGTGACGAAGTTGATCGCGCCGCCGGCGGCGCCCTCGCCTGACATCAGTGACGCCGGACCCTTCAGGAATTCGACAGCCTCCAGGTTGGCCGTGTCGGTGATCCGCGAGGTCATGTTCTGCGGGCCGATCTTGATGCCGTTGTAGAGCGTGTTGATCTGGCTGTTGGTGAAGCCGCGCATGGAGAAAGCCGACGGCTCGGCCGGATTGTCGCCGGCTGTGACGCCAACCGCTCCCTGCGCGACGTCGGACACGGTGCGATAGCCCTGCTCGCGCATGGTTGCGGCCGAGATCACCTCCACGGTCGCGGGCGTTTCGCGAACGGTCAGGCCAAGGCGCGAGGCGCTTTCGGCCACGGCATTGGTATTGAGCGGCGTCTGTGCTGCCGCAGTCGGCACGACAGGCTTGGGCACTGCGGATGCAGTCTCCGGCCGGCGCGCTGCTGCGCGGCGTGAGCTCTGCGCGTCCCGTCCGGCCGGGCTGGCCTGCCTGCGGGATTGTGGCGCCGACACCTCGACGGGCGGCAGTGGCTCGCGGGCCTGCTGCGCCAAGGCCGCTGGCATGTCGATGGCGATGAAAGATGTGAGAGCGGCGCATGCCAGTAGGAAACGGCGTGGTCGTACGATACAAAGGGAATACACGGTCTTGGACCTCGGTGTGACGTCAGTGGCACGTCACCGCGAACCAAGGTCCCATCTTCCGGCTCATAAGCCTTCCGATGAAGCCGAATGTCTGTACTCCCCGACCGACATCTTCGCGTGTGACCACGGCTGACGGCAGGTCTCCTGGCTCGCGGGTCACTACCTTGCGTCGCCTTCCCGGGACCGAGATACCCAGTGGCATGTGATGCAAGATTCGCCGCTTACAGTTGCGGGGGCAGCCACGGCATTGGGGACAATGTCCCCGCACCGCATTCCCTTTTCATCCCCTCTCGGGGAAACCGTCACGAGCATCTAGGATTACGATCCAGACAGAGTCAATGTGCCAGTTGCGGCGTTATTGCCACAACGACCAGTTTCCTTGGAGATAAGCATGGAAGGCGAGACCTTCCTTTGGCTGATACGGCACGCGCCCGTCGATGGCGTCACGGGGACGATCCATGCGGCCGATGCGCCGGCCGATCTCGGCGCTCGCGCGCAGCTGGAGGCGCTGCGGCAGCGCCTGCCGCGGGACGCCACGAGCTATGCGAGCCCGTCACGGCGCACGCTCGAAACGGCCCGCGCGCTGGGGCTCGAGCCGCTGCAGCTGGACGAATTCAGCGAGCAGAACTTTGGCGACTGGACCGGCCGTCGGCATGACGAACTCGCCGCGACCGGTGGCAAGGCCTATGCACAGTTCTGGAGCGATCCTGCGCGCGGACGGCCGCCGGGCGGCGAGAGCTTCGAGGAACAGGTCGCGCGGGTCCGGCTGGGTCTGTCGAGGGTCGGCGCCGGGGCCGCAGCGCTCGTCGTGCATTCCGGCACGATCCGCGCGGCCCTGTGCATCGCGCTGGACCTGACGCCACAAGCGGCCCTGCGCTTCGTGATCGATCCGCTGTCGCTGACTAGGATCGACCGGCTCGCGACCGGCTGGCGCGTCGTCTACGTCAATCAGCGGACGATTTGATCAGGCCGGAAGATCAGGCACATTGGCCTGCGCAAAGGTCGCCATGCCGTTGTGGAGCGCACAGGCCGACCGCACCAGCGGCAGCGCGATTGCCGCGCCCGATCCTTCGCCTAGCCTGAGATCGAGGCTGATCAGCGGTTGCACGTTCAGCGCGCGAAGCACCAGCCGATGCCCCTGCTCCGCGGACTGGTGCGAGGCCAGCAGGAACGGCTGGCACGAGGGATTGAGCCGCGCCGCCACCAGCGCCGCCACCGACACGATGAAGCCGTCGATCAACACGGGGATGCGGCGCTGTGCAGCCGCGATAATTGCACCGCAGATGGCCGCGATTTCGAGACCGCCGACGGCGCACAGGATCTTTTCCGGCGAAGCGCCCGCAATGCCATGGCGTGCAACCGCGGCGTCGATCACCCGCGCCTTGTGCACACGGCCGGCCGCGTCAACGCCGGTTCCGCTGCCCGCGATCTCCTCAGCGCTCACGCCGAGCAGGCTCGCCGCGATTGCCGCCGATGTCGTGGTGTTGCCGATACCCATCTCGCCGAAGATCAGAACATCGGGCTGCCCGGCCTGCGCGCGCATCACCGCACGTCGGCCGGCTTCGAACGCAAATGCCAGCTCTGCGGGGGTGAGCGCAGCTTCGATGCTGAAATCGCGCGTGCCGCTGCGCGGCTTGTCGGTCACGATTCCAGCCATCTCCTCCTGCGCCAGCGTGCCGGCGTCGACAACCTCCAGGCTGGAGCCCAGCTCACGCGCGAGCACCGAGATCGCGGCACCGCCGGAGGCGAAGTTCGCCAGCATCGCGATGGTCACTTCCTGCGGATAGGCCGAGACGCCCTGCGCGACGATACCGTGATCGCCGGCGAAGACGATGATCGGCACCCGCGCCGCGCGCGGTTGCTCGGTCGCTTGCAGGCCCGCAAGCTCGATTGCGAGCTGCTCGAGCCGGCCGAGCGCGCCGGTCGGTTTCGTCAGTTGCGCCTGCCGCGCCACCGCCGCTTCGCGGTGGACTGCGGAGATGTCGGGGCATTGTTGGGTGACCCATTCGGGGAGCATGCTGCCTCGCTTGCCTCACAGCCTGCGCTTGAGGATGTAATTGTCCATGATCCAGCCGTGCCGTTCGCGCGCCTCTTGCCGCACCGCGACGATGCGCGGGCCGATCTCGGCCAGCGCGCCGGACATCACGATCTGATCGGGCATGCCGAGATAGGCCCCCCACCAGATGTGCAGGCCCGCCGGATCAAGCGACTGGAACGCCGTGCCGCCGTCGAGCATCACTACCACGGTATCGACATCTGCCGGCCAACCGCCATCGCGCAAGCGGCGTCCGGTCGTGACCAGAAACGGCTCGCCGATGTCGTTGAGCGGCATGGCATGCGCCGCGCACAGCGCCTGGATCGAGGTGATGCCGGAAACGACCTCGATCTTTGGCGAGGGATTGAGCCGCCGCGCAATGCGCAGCGAGGAGTCGTAAAGCGAGGGATCGCCCCAGATCAACAGCGCGACCTTGCCCTCGCCTTCGAGATGATCTGCGATCGTCTGTGACCAGGCCGCGGCGACGGCATCGTGCCAATCGTCCACGCCCTTGCGATAGTCCGCTTCCGCGGCGTCGCGGACGGGCAGATCGAACTCGGCGATGCGCGTCGTGTCACTGGTGAGCACATCGGCGCAGATCGTCCGCCTGAGATCGGCGAGGTCGGACTTGGCCGTTCCCTTGCGCGGGATCAGGACGAGATCGGCCGCGTTGATGGCAGTGATCGCGGCGCGCGTGAGCTGCTCGGGATCGCCGCAACCGATGCCTATCAGGGAGAGCGTGAGCATCGTAGCTGCGAAGGGCGGCCATAACGGCCGCCCATTCGCTTGTCTCTAGGCCGCGTTGTGCAAACGCGGAGTGACGAGGCCGGCCGCGGTGACGCCTCGCAGCGACTTCGCCAGCGCCAGCACGCCGAGATCGGCGAGCGGCTCGATCACGATAACGAGCGCATAGGACGCCGCGAAGGTCGCAATGTTGGCGAGGTTGGTCGCGCCGAAGCCGGAGCCATAAATCGCCCAGAACGCCACCCAGGCGATGACACCCGCCTGATAGGTCGTCGAAAGCGCCAGCGCCTGGCGGTACTTCAGATCGACATAGGCCGTGTTGCTCGAAATGATCCGCGTGGCGATCGCCTGGATCCCGAACAGCGGCACCAGCAGCGTGGTGACGTTCATGCCATATTGCGGCAGGTCGGGCGGCTCGAAGAAGATGCCTTGGAACAGCAGGCCGAACGCGAGGCCGAAGGCCGCAGGCGCAGCTCCAAACAGCAGGAACAAGGTCGAGCCGAGGATGAAGTGCACTTCGGAGACGCCGACCGGGAAGTGCGGCAGGATCTCAAAGAAGATAAACACGAGGCCGGTGGTGGCGAGCGTGCGCGCCGCGAACGACGTGATGCCCTGCTCGCGCACGGTCTCGACCGCGAGCTTCAAGGCAACGCCGCCAACGGCGATGCCAGTTGCGTAACTCAGCACGAGCTTGGCGTCCGAGACTAGTCCGGGTTCGATATGCATGGCTCAGATCCTTCTTGCCGTCACACCCGACGGCCTTGGCCTCAAAACGTGCACGGCCGGTCTCCTGGCTCGCGGTTCACTGGGAGTCTCCGGCCTTCCCGAGCCTTGCGGCCCAGTGGCTGATCGAAGTCCCTCACCGCTTACAGTCGCGGGGGCGGCTGGGGTTTTGGGCGCCGCAACTGGGTCCGCCCATCCCCATTCCCGATTATGCTCCGGCGCTTTGCGCCGCGTCGAGCACCATGCGTCTCCTGTGTGCCCCTTTCGCCAGCCGGGCGTCAAGGGGCGAAGGGCGGCCGAGACCGTCATGACGGATAATCCCCCGCCAGCGCGCCGAACAGGATGACGGCCGCCGTGGAGGCCGCCCCGCCCCGCGCAAGCTGCTCGGCAAGTTCCGAAATGGTGGTGCGGACCAGCCGCTCATCGGGACGGCCGAGCGATTCGGCAAACAACGCCGGCGTGGTTGGGGCAAGCCCGTGCTCGATCAATTTGACGACAAGCGCCGGAAACGTCCGCCGGCCCATATAGACCACGGTCGTCGCCTCCGGATCGGCCAGCGCCGCCCAATTGAGGTCTGGCGGCAGCTCGCCGGTGACGTCTGCCCCGGTCACGAACTGCACGCGGCGCGAGGTGTGACGCCGGGTCAGCGGAATGCCGGCTTGCGCGGCGGCGACACAGGCCGACGTGACGCCGGGAATGATCTCGTAGCCGATGCCCGCTTCACGCAGCGTCTCGAGCTCCTCCTCGAGCCGGCCAAAGATGCCGGCATCGCCCGACTTCAATCGCACCACGCGCGCGCCTGTCACGGCGTAGTCGACCAGCAGGCGGTTGACGTGGTGCTGCTTGGTCGAGGCCCGTCCCGCCCGCTTTCCCACCGCGACGAGATTGGCGCCGGGCCGGGCCAGATCAAGGATCGCGCCCGAAGCAAGATCGTCATAGAGCACGACGTCGGCCTCGCGCAGGCGCGCGGCACCCTTGAGCGTGAGCAGCTCGGGATCGCCGGGCCCGGCGGAGACAAAGGACACAAAACCGCTCACCGGTCCTCCGCGATCAGGTGGAAGAACGTGCCGGTGGCTTGTCCCCGCCGCGAGCCGGTCTCGGCGATGACGGCGCCTGTCGCGTCGTGCACGACCGCCAGCGGCGTATCGGGTTGCGCGACGATCGTCGAATAGTGGAATTCATGGCCACGCAGGCGTGCACCCGCCTGATGACCCGGCATCGGCGCGGCGAGCTCGGCCAGACGATAGCCCAGATGCATGCGGCGCTTGGCAAAACTCGTCTCCAGGCCGAGCAGGCCCGTCATCTCGTGGCGGATGCCGTCGGCATCGGTCAAAGCGGTGCCCAGCACCATATAGCCTCCGCATTCGCCATGCACCGGGCGCGTTTCCGCGAAGGCCCGCAATCCGCTGCGGAAGCGCGCATTGGCCGCGATCTTGCCGGCCTGCAGCTCGGGATAGCCGCCCGGCAGCCAACACACATCGGCGCTCGGATCAGGGCCCTCGTCCGCCAGTGGCGAGAATGTCGAGATCTCCGCACCCGCCGCGCGCCACGCTTCCAGCATATGCGGATAGACGAAGGAGAACGCGGCGTCACGGGCAAGCGCAATGCGCTGGCCGGGCGGCGTCACGTTCACGCCGCTTGCGGCAGGTTGCGGCGACCAGGTGGCAGCCGAACGCAGCACCGCGTCGAGATCGACATGCTCGGCAACGAAGCGTGCGGCCTCGTCGATCAGCTTGCCGATCTCCGCCTGCTCCTCGGCCTGGACCAGTCCGAGATGCCGCTTAGGCAGGCTGATCTCGGCATGGCGCGGCAACGCGCCGAACACGGCGATGCCGGCATCCAGCAGCGCGCGCCGCACGAGGGCGTCGTGGCGCGGGCTGGCAACGCGATTGAGCACGACGCCTGCAAGGCGCACACCGGGGCGGTAGTCGCGAAGGCCCGCGGCAATTGCGGCCGCCGTTTGTGCCTGGCCCGAAGGATCGATCACCAGCAGCACCGGCCAGTCCAGCATCTCTGCGATATCGGCGGTCGCTCCCGTGCCGCAGACGCCGCGCGCGGCAACGCCGTCGAACAGGCCCATCGAGCCTTCGGCCAGCACGACATCGGCGTCAATGCCGCGACTGACGAGATGCGAGATTGTCCCGCGATCCATCGCCCAGCTGTCGACGTTGACCGAGGCGCGTCCCGTAGCGGCGGCATGAAACGCGGGATCGATATAATCGGGGCCGCTCTTGAAGCACTGCACCCGCAATCCGCTGTTGCGCCAGGCGCGCGCGAGCGCCAGCGTCAGCGTGGTCTTGCCGACGCCGGAGGCCGGCGCGGAGATGACGAGCCCTGCTGCCATCACGACACCTCCGGAAAGCGCGGTTCGGCGCCCACCGGCCGATAGCGGCGGTCATAGTCAGCAGCATAGAGACGGCTCTCGGAGAAATCCGCCGAGCCCAGCGTCCTGCCGACCAGGATGAGCGCGGTGCGCTCCATCTCGCTGCCGACAGCCGCGTCGAGTGTTGCGAGCGTGGCGCGGACGATGCGCTGGTCGGGCCAGCTCGCGCGCCAGACGATCGCGACCGGACAATCCGCGCCGTAATGTGGCGTCAGTTCGGCGACGACCTTGTCGAGCAGATGGATCGATAAATGGATCGCGAGCACCGCGCCGGTAGCGGCGAAGGCGGCGAGCTTCTCGCCTTCGGGCATCGCGCTTGCGCGGCCCGGCGTGCGCGTCAGCACCACCGTCTGGGCAAGGCCGGGCAGCGTCAGCTCGGCCTCCAGCGCAGCCGCGGCGGCCGAGAAAGAGGGAACGCCGGGCGTGACCGTGTAGGGAATGCCGAGCGCGCGCAGGCGGCGGAGCTGCTCGCCCATCGCCGACCAGATCGAGAGATCGCCCGAGTGCAGCCGCGCAACGTCCTTGCCGCCGGCATGCGCGGCAGCGATCTCCGCGATGATCTCGTCGAGCGACATCGGCGCGGTGTTGACGATCCGCGCGCCGGACGGGCAATGCGCCAAGACGCCTTCGGAGACAAGCGAGCCGGCATAGAGACAGACAGGACAGGCGGCGATCAGATCTCGCCCGCGCAACGTCAGCAGGTCAGGAGCGCCCGGCCCTGCGCCAATGAAATGCACCGTCATGCGCCGTCTCCTTCCGCGATCGCCGCGGTCGCGGTGCGATCCTGCGAGACCACCCGCGTCGCGATCAATCGCGCGCCAGGACCAGCTGCCGCAAGCGCTGCCGCTTCGGCGACTGATCCCGTCCCGAACTTTTTCGCGATGAGGTTTGACTGCGTCGGCGTGTCGATGCCGGCCAACATTTCGGCGGCGACCGCCTTGATCGGCACGCCGCATTCGCGCGCGAGCTGCTTCAGCACCCCCGCGTCGGCCTTGTCGCTGACCGTCGCCACTGCTGCGAGGCCTTCGGGACCACCGGCCGCCAGAAGCGCCTCACGCAGCGAGGCCAGCGTGACATCCTTTTTGAATCCGAGCCCGGCGACCTTCATCGGACCGCGCTCCATTGCACCACGGGCCGCACCGCCTCCCAGGACCGGTAGCGGCCGAGGGAAGCGGCGTGCGCAATCTCCACGCGCATCAGTTCACCGCCGTGGCGCTGGTGCAGCTCACCCAGCAGCGCTTCCGTTTCCAACGTTACTGAATGCGCGACCAACCGCGTACCGGGCGAGAGCCGCGACCAGACCGCGTCGAACATCGCGATGTCGAGACCGCCGCCGATGAACACGGCGTCAGGTGCGTCCAGGTCAGCAAGGACTTCAGGCGCCTTTCCCGTGATGACTGTGATCCGATGTGCCAACCCGAACGCCGCTGCATTGCTGCGAATGTTGGCGGCGCGATCCTCGCGCGCCTCGACGGCGATCGCGGTGCCGCCGCACAGCGTCCACTCGACCGAGATCGAACCCGAGCCCGCGCCAATGTCCCACAGCCGTTCACCGGGACGCGGCGCCAACGCCGAGAGCGCGAGCGCACGGATCGGACGCTTGGTGATCTGGCCGTCATGGACGAAGAGTTCGTCCGATAGTCCCGATCTGCGGGGAAGGCCCTGCGCTCCTCTCGCCTCCACCGCCACCGTCACCAGGCTCCCGGCAAGATCGCCTGCAAAACCGTCGGCGCGATGCTCGTTGATGATTTCGCGCGGCCCGCCAAGCGCGGTGAGTGTCCAGAATGTCGAGGCACCCCATCCGCGCGCCGTCAGCCACTTCGCGAGATCGCCTGCCGCCTTCGCGTCGCGCACGAGGCAAATGATGCGTGCGCCTCGCGCCAGATGCGGCACGAGACGCTCGAATGGCGCGGCGTGGAGACCGAGGCACGCCACGGACTCAAGGCGCCAGCCTAGTCGCGCCGTGGCGAGCGAGAAGGTCGACGGCGCGGAATGCGCAATCCACTCGCCCGCGTCCAGCTTCTTGGCGAGGCTCGCGCCGGCGCCGTACCAGAACGGATCGCCGGAGGCGAGCACCGCTGTGGGGCGGCCGCGGCAGCTCAGCACGACATCTGCATCGAACGGCACCGGCCATGGACGGCCGCGCCCGGTCACGCCGGCAAGCGCAAGATGCCGTTCACCGCCGAAGACAGTTTCGGCATCATCGAGCGCCTTTCGGCTTGCCTCGGACAGCCCGGCAAGGCCATCTTCGCCGATACCGATGATGGTCAGCCAGGGATCAGCCATGACGCGCGCCCTCATTCTGGGCGGAACGGCCGACGCGAGCCTGCTCGCGGCGGAGATCGCGCGCGCCGGCATTGACGCTGTGTATTCCTATGGCGGCCGCACCCGCGCGCCCGCCGGTCAGCCGTTGCCGACGCGTATCGGCGGTTTTGGCGGCGTCGGCGGTCTTGCCGATTACATTCGTCGGGAAGAGATCACGCACGTGATCGACTCGACCCATCCCTTTGCCGCCAAGATGAGCCGCAATGCGGTCGCGGCATGCGCGGAAACCGGGACGCCGCTGATCGCTCTGGAGCGGGCGCCCTGGACCAAAGCGCCCGGCGACAACTGGATCGAAATACCTGATGTCAACGCCGCGGTCGCCGCACTCCCCGAGGCGGCGGCAAATGTGTTCCTCGCGATCGGCCGCCAGCACATCGCACCGTTCGCGACCAGGCCGCAGCACGCCTACACGTTGAGATTCGTCGATCCGCCCGATGTGCCCCTGCCCTTTGCCGCGGACGTGATCGTGTCGCGTGGGCCATTCACGCTTGAGGGCGAGCTGGAGATGATGCGCAAACGCAGCATCACCCGGATCGTCGCCCGCAATTCGGGCGGCGACGGCGCGCGCGCCAAGATCGACGCTGCGCGGGTACTCGGCCTGCCGGTGATCATGATCGCACGACCGCAACTGCCGGAAAGATTGCGGGTCGAGGGCGTGGCCGAGATCATGCAATGGCTCGGTCATCGCACCTGCCTCGGCGCATAGACCCAGCGGCCGACGCGGCGTGTCTGCGAGTTGCCCACGATCACCAGCGTGCGCATGTCGGCCATTTCAGGTGTCGCTGCGTTCAGCCTGACGGTCTCGATCTTTTCATCGGCGGCGCTGATCGCGCGCGCGAAGATCACGAGCCGTTCGCCGCAGCCGGCCTCGTTCAGCACTGCGAGCGCACGGCCAAATCCCTCCGGCCGGCTCGCCGAGCGCGGATTATACATCGCAATGGCAAAGTCGGCTTCCGCGGCGAGCCGCAGGCGCTTCTCGATCACCGCCCACGGCTTGAGATTGTCGGAGAGGTTGATCGCACAGAAATCATGGCCGAGCGGCGCGCCGGCGCGCGCGGCAGCCGCCAGCATCGCAGTGACGCCGGGCAGCACACGAATCGGCAGCTCCCGCCATTGCGGCGCCTGTTCGAGCGCCTCGAACACGGCAGAAGCCATTGCGAAGACGCCGGGATCGCCCGAGGACACGATGACGACTTGCCCGCCTTCGGCCGTGAGCCGCAATGCCTCGCTTGCACGCTGCAGCTCTTCGCGATTGTCGGAAGGATGCAAAGTGAGCCCTGCCCGCGCTGGCACGCGCGCGACATAGGGCGCGTAGCCCAGAATGTCGGTCGCGGCGGCAAGCGCGGCGGAGACCTCGGGCGTCACCAGCGCATCGCTGCCCGGCCCGAGGCCCGCGATGGTCAGCGTGCCCGTCATTCGGCGGCGTCCGGATGCCGGCCCTTGCCGTGCACGAGCACGATCGCGAAATAGGGGCAGTCGGCGGCATCGATCTCCGCGAGCCGCACCACGCGCTCGCCCGGCATGGTGCCGCGCTCGACCAGCCAGGCGTCATCCAGCCGTCCGGCGGCAGCGAGCGCGCGGCGGACCTTTGCCAGATTGCGCCCGGTCTTCATGATCACGAGCGCATCGGAATCGCGCATGCGGCGCTCGAGCTCGGCCTCGGCGAGCGTGCCCATGAGCACCGTCGTCACGTCATCACCGAGCGCGATCGGCTGTCCCACGCCATTCCAGCAGCCGACCATGCCGGGAATGCCGGCGATCACCTCGATCTCGACACGGCCTTGCAGGCGCGTGTGCAGATGCATGAAGGAGCCGTAGAAGTAAGGATCGCCCTCGCAGAGCACGACGACGTCGACCGCACGCGCCAGCCGGGCCAGACGTTCCGCCCATTCGTCGTGGAAGCCGGCAAGCAGCTGGACATATTCAGGCGTGTCGAAGGCGATTTCCGTGGTGACCGGATATTCCATCGGATATTCGGTGACGTCGGCCGCCAACATGCCCTCGACGATGCGGCGCGCCTGGCCGGGCCGGCCCTTCTTGCGGAAATAGGCGACATGCTTTGCGCCGCGCACCGTGCGATCGGCGCGCACGCTCATCAAATCGGGATCACCGGGGCCGAGACCGCAGCAGATGATGCGTCCCATCTATTCGCTCCGGCTCGCCAGCGCGTTCACGGCGGCGACCGTGATCGCGGAGCCGCCGAGGCGGCCCTCGACCGTCAGCGCGGCGACGCTCGGATCGGCCATCAGCGCAGCCTTGGATTCGGCTGCGCCGACAAAGCCGACGGGACAGCCGATGATCGCCGCGGGCCGCGGGCAGCTCCGGTCCTCCAGCATGTTGAGGAGATGAAACAACGCGGTCGGCGCATTGCCGATCGCCACGACCGCGCCGTCGAGATGCGGCCGCCACAGCTCCAGGGCCGCAGCCGAACGGGTGTTGCGCATGGACTGCGCGAGCGCGGGAACGGTCTCGTCGCCCAGCGTGCAGATGACGGCGTTGGCGGCGGGAAGCCGCGCGCGCGTAATTCCTTCGGAGACCATGCGCGCGTCGCACAGGATCGGTGCGCCCTTCTGCAACGCCGCGCGGGCGGCGACCGCCATGCCTGATGTGAAGCGGATATGCGCTTCGAGGCCGACCATGCCGGCGGCATGGATCATCCGCACCACCACCTGCTCCTCGTCCGGCGTGAAGCGCGCAAGATCGGCTTCGGCCCGGATGGTCGCAAAGGACTGCCGGTAGATCGCCGCGCCGTCGGTCTCGTAAATGTGCGGCATCAGTGCCCTCCCATCAAGATGGAGGGATCTCTGACGATGTCGTCGCGGTTCAGCCCGCGCAGGATGGGCTCATCGCGTGTCGACCCGGCGCGCACGAGATCGAAGCCTGCGCCGGTCGCGACCAGAGTGATGGCGGCCGGACCGGAATGGGCGCAGCCCTTGGCACAGCCGGAGACGTGGAGCCGTGCGGCCGCGCCGATGTTCGGCGCCAGCGCCGCGGCAAGGCCGCGGGTATCGGCATGCGCCTCGCGACAGCGTGGCGCACCGCTGCAGGCGATGACGCGCAGCGCAGGGTCGTAGGCCTCGGTGATGAGACCGGTCGCGCTCGGCATCGCGCGCTTGCCCTCGCTCAAAACCATCCGCCATGGCGTCATGCGCAGCGCATGTCCGCAACCGGCGAACTGGTTGAGCGTCGCATGCGCCATCTGCCCGAAGGCGACGCCGACCATCGCACCTTGCGCATAGAGGCCGGGACGCGCCGCCGCCATGATCGGCGCCGGCTCGGCCTCGCCGCGCAATGCCTCCGGCAGGATTGCGCCAGTGGCAAGATGCGCCGCCATCCGCCCTCGCCCGCCTCTGGCGCCGCCTGAGATCACGAACCAGTCGGCGAATGCGAGCGCGGTGGTCACGGCCTCGCCACGCGCGACGGAGCGGCCGAGTTTGTCGCCATCAGCCCGGACCAGCAGTGCGCCGGAATGATCGCGCTCGATCCGCACGTCCGCGGAATCGCCCGCAAGCACGCGTGAGGTGCCGTCGTCGATGGCGAAGCCGAACTTGGTTGGAAGTTCGAGCGAGCTATCGGCGAGCGCCTCCTCGAGCTCGGCGGCGAGCGATTGGGTCGCGTCGCGGGCACGCCAGAACGGCGTCACAAGGATGTTGCGACGGGATTCGGTGTCAGCGTCCGGATCGAGCAGCGCCAGTTGGGCAAGGCCCTCGAGCAGCAGCCTGTGGCTGGTCTCGTTGACGCCCCTGATCTGGAGATTGGCCCGGCTGGTCACGTCGACCAGGCCGTTGCCATGGCGCTCGGCAAGATGGGCCAGTCCGGAGATCTGGGCCGCGTCGAGCCGTCCGCCGAACGGACGCACGCGGACCACGAGCCCGTCGCCCGATTGCATCGGGCGCAGGGCGCCGGGACACCAGCCCTTGACCACGGAAGCGCTCATGACGCCTCCCGCAGCGCAGCCGCGATCGAATTGCGGCGCGTTCGCCAGAGCGAGGCTTCATGCAGGCGCGTGAAACACGTCTCCATCGCCGCGAGTGCCGCCGGATTTTCGCGGGCCATGAAGGCCCGGACCTCGTCATGTCCGAGCGTCGCATCGTAGTAGAGGTCGAACAGATGCGGTGGCACGGCGCCGGCCAGATGCGCGAAGGCGGCCATATGCTCGAGCGTTGCGGTGATCTCGGCCGCCCCGCGAAAACCGTGGCGCATCATGCCGGCGATCCAGGCCGGATTGGCCGCGCGCGCGCGGACGACACGGGAGATTTCCTCGGTCAGCGTACGCGCATGCGGCTGCTCGGGGCGCGTCGCATCGAGATGATAGAGCGATGGCCCTGCCGCACCGAGATGTGCCGCGGCGGCCGCAATGCCGGCCTCATGCGCGGCATAGTCGGCCGCGAGCAGAAGATCGGTTTCCGGCAAATCCTGCACGTGAACAAAAACATCGGCGGATGCGAGCCGCTTCTCGATACCGGCACGATCGAGCCTGATCTCGCCATCGGCGGAGAACGCCCACGACGATGCCGACAGCCACGCTTCGCCGGCGGCTTCGCGCGTCTCGGGCGTGAAGGCGTCCGGGATCGCCGAGAGGCCCACGCCGTATTGTCCGGGACGCGGCGCGAACACGCGCGATGTGCGGTGCCGATATGGATTTTCGTCGCCCTCGTCCTCGCGGGCCGACAGCGCCTCGGCTGCCGCCTCGAACAATTGCGCAAGGCCTGAGAAGACATCGCGAAACAGGCCCGAGACACGCAGCGTGACGTCGATGCGGGGCCGGTCAAGCTCGGCAGGCGCGATGATGTCGTAGCCGGTCACACGGCCGGAAGCGTGATCCCAGCGCGGTGCGAGGCCGGCCAGATGCAGCGCCATGGCAAACTCCTCGCCCGCGGTGCGCATCGTCGCCGAGCCCCAGAGGTCGACGACAAGTCCCTTTGGCCAGTCGCCATGATCCTGCAGATGACGACGTAGCAATTCTTCGGCGAGCTTGATGCCTTGCGCATGCGCCGACGGCGTAGGTACCGCGCGCGGATCGACGGCGAAAAGGTTGCGTCCCGTGGGCAGCACGTCCTGCCGGCCGCGATAGGGTGAGCCTGACGGCCCCGGCGCGACGCGCTGTCCTGCAAGCGCGGCCCGCAAAGCGTCGCGCTCCGCGTCCCCGCAGGCACCGCGGCCGAATACGTGGAGGCCGTCGCCGAACTGGCTTTCCTTGAGATCGCAGACGAAACGGTCGATCCGCGGGATCGCTTCGGCGGGCGCGGCCGTTGCATCGAGGCCAAGATCGTCTTCGAGGCCTGCCGCGCGTGCCTCGTCGCGGATCGCGGCGATCAGACGCTGGCGGCGGACGGGATCGAGGCCATCGGCGGTCGAGTATTCGTCGAGGAGCTGTTCGAGCCTGCGCAACCCGTCCGGCACCGCTGATGCTGCGAGCTGCGGCGGCAGATGGCCGATCGTGATGGCGCCCAGGCGCCGCTTGGCCTGCGCGGCCTCGCCGGGATCGTTGACGATGAAGGGATAGATCACGGGCAGATCGCCAATCAGGGCTTCCGGCCAGCACGCCTGCGACAGCGCCACGGATTTTCCAGGCAGCCATTCCAGCGTGCCGTGGGCGCCCATGTGCACGACGGCATCACAGCCCTGCTCGCGCATCCAGAGATAGAACGCGACATAAGCGTGGCGCGGCGTGCGCGCGAGATCGTGATAGTCGGCATCGCGCGTTGCCGCATCGCCGCGCTCCGGCTGAACCGCGATGATCGACCGGCCGCATGGAATCGCGGCGAAACGGAATGCGCCGTCGCGGCAACCGGGATCGGTCTCCGGCGCGCCCCAGGCTTGCGCGAGATCATCCTGCAACACTTGCGGAAGGCGCGAGAGCGTAGCGCGGTAATCGGCAACGCTCCAGCTCAAGGTCCGCTCGAGCAGCGTCTCGCCGAGCGCATGGACCGGGTCGAGATCGAAGCCGGCCTCCGCGAGGTCGGATACCAGGGCTTCGACCGAGGCCAGCGCATCGAGACCGACCGCATGCGCGATCTGATGCGGGCGGCCCGGATAGTTCGAGAGCACGAGTGCCATCCGCTTTTCGGCGGCCGGCTTCTCCGCAAGGCGACGCCAGGCCGCAACGCGCGCGGCCACGGCCTTCACGCGCTCCTCGTCCGGCCTGTGTGCCAGATGCGAAAATTGCAAATCGGGATCGCGCATCGCTGCCGATTTGAAGCTCACCACGCCCGCAAACAGGCGGCCGTCGACCTCGGGCAGCACCACATGCATCGCGAGGTCGCCGGGCGACAGGCCGCGGAGCGAACTCGCCCAATCCTCGCGGCGTGCCGTGGAGAGTGCGACCTGGAACACCGGGCAGGATGCGGCATCGAACGGCGTCGTGCCGTCGTCGCCCATCGCCGAGAACGCCGTCGCATTGACGATCGCGGCAGGAGGATTTTGCGCAAGATGCACCCGCAACCAATCCGCGACCCCCGCGGCTTTCAGCGAGGTGACGAACACACCATGCGCGTCGAACCCCTTCTCGCGCAATGCGGCGATCAGGGCATCGACCGGGCCAGTGTCGGCAGCGGTGAGATAGGAGCGATAGAAGGTCACGAGCGCACGCGGCCTGCCCTCACCCAACGCCGGCGCGGCAATGACACCGCGCGCCGGATCGTAAAAGCCCATCTCGGGCACGGCCGTCTCGCCGATCACGGGGCCGGCATAGAGGCCCGAAGCCAGCGCAAGCTGCGCGATCGCGGCTTGCGATGCGACGGGGCCGCCGGTGTCGCAGAGCACCTTGAGCCGCCGCAGCGTCGAGACCGGCAGGGTGGAATACGCATCCAGACGCGTGTCGTCGCGGCCGTCGGCCGGCAGCACCGCCAGCACGATGCCGCGCTCCTTCGCCAGTTGCTGCAGGGCCCCGAGCCCATACGACCAGTAGGATTCCCCGCCGATCAGGCGGACGAGGATGCCGCGCGCCTGCGCAAGCGTGCGCTCGATATAGGTGTCGACCGAGAGCGGATGACGGAGTTCTGCGAGATTGACGAGCCGTAGCGAGGGCAGGCTGTCGCGGCCACGGCGCCAGCCGGCCGCGAATGTGGCAAGATCGGAATCCGAATACGAGAGCACCACGAGATCGGCCGGGTCCTGGCCGATGTCCCTTGGTATCGCGGTCTCCTCGAGACCGCGGCTCTCGCGGAAGACGACGTGCATCAGATACCGAGTCCCGCCTTGATCGCGGCTTCATCAATGTTTCCGTGCTCGCCGATCACGACCAGCTTTGACCGCCTCGCACCCGCGCCCCAGGGCTTGTCGAACTGGTGCCGCACGCGCTCGCCGACCGCTTGCAGCAAGAGACGCATCGGCTTGCCCTCTACCGCGATGTAACCCTTGACGCGCAGCACATTCTGCTCGCGCGCCAGACGATGAACCGATGCAACCAGCGCGTCGATGTCGGTGACTTCAGGAAGATCGATCACGACGGACGCAAAATCGTCGTGCTCGTGATCCTCTTCGCCGTCGTGATGCGAGGGACGCGCGGCGAGATCGTTCTCGGCGGCAGCGCCGAGGCCGAGGATGACGCGCGCGTCGATCGCGCCGTCGGTAATCGCCAGCATCGGCACGCGGCGCGACATCTCGGCGGTGATCGCCGCTTTGGCTGCTTCGAGCCCTGCCGCACCCGCAAGATCGGCCTTGGTCAGCAGCACGATGTCGGCGCAGGCGATCTGGTCCTCGAACACTTCCGACAGCGGCGTCTCATGGTCGAGATTGCCGTCCGCCGCGCGCTGCGCCTCGACCGCAATTGGGTCGGGCGCGAAGCGGCCAGCGGCGACAGCTTCGGCGTCGGCCAGCGCGATCACGCCGTCGACCGTAATGCGCGAACGGATCTCCGGCCAGTCGAATGCCTTGAGCAGCGGCTTGGGCAGCGCCAGGCCCGAGGTCTCGATCAGGATATGATCGGGCCGCACCGGCCGCGACAGCAGCTTCTCCATGGTCGGAATGAAATCTTCCGCGACGGTGCAGCAGATGCAGCCATTGGCGAGCTCGATGATGTTCTCTTCCGGGCAATTCGCATCGGCGCAGGATTTCAGAATCTCGCCATCGACACCCTCGCTGCCGAACTCGTTGACGAGCACCGCGAGCTTCTTGCCGTTAGCGTTGGCAAGCAGGTGCTGGATCAGCGTGGTCTTGCCGGAGCCGAGAAAGCCCGTGACGACCGTGACGGGGACTTTTGCAAGCGAATTCATTCGGCGGCCTCCGGCACGACGGCCAAGGGGAGAATGGGGGGAATGCGGGCAAGCGATTGCTTGCGGAAGATCTCCGGGCGGCTGCGCCAGGGCACGAGGCCATCGGGTGCGGCCACATAGGCCGCGGCGCCCGCGACCACGTCGCTCGCATGCGCATCCGAGAGGCGACCATAGACATAGGACCAGCGGCCGGGTGCGCTGAGCGCGACCGAGCAACCCTGGTTGCATGCAGATAGGCATTCGACCGGAACCACGCTGACGCCATCGGGCACGCCGGCCTCGAGGATCGCACCATGCAGGCGCTTGCCGGGCGTCGTCTCGCCCTCGCCAAGCGTCTGGCCGGCGCGGCAGGTGATGCAGACATGAAGTGTGACGGTCATCGCTTCTTCCAGAATAAACAGCGGGAAGCGAAGAGGCCCACGAACCGTTCTTGCGAAGGCCCGTTTCCCCGTCGCGGAACACCCCGTCCGCCGGTCCAAAATCGTCCACGCTGGCAGGTCTCCCGGCTTCCGGAGCAGGGTTTCCCCTTCGATCCCCGCCTTCCCGATCCCCAAGGGATCAGTGGCTTCGGGCATCTCTCCGGTCACGGTCGCGGGGGCGGCTGCATTTTGGAACCAAATCTTGCCGATTCGGACCCTATCGCATTCCCTCTTCGCCTGTCGTAGGACAGGAACCAACGCGGGGCCACCATTTGCCCCCCACCGCCTCTTGTCAAGCCGAAGGACCCCGTCCGATGACGTCAGAACCGGATACCCAGACGGGCGACCAAACCGACGCCCGTCACGCCTCGAAAATGGCGAAGAAGAAGGTCGCCCGCGACAAGATCATGGCGACCAAGAGCGGCGAAAAGGGCCTCATCATCGTCCACACCGGCGCTGGCAAGGGCAAGTCCTCCTCGGCTTTCGGCATGATCGTCCGCTGCGTCGCCCATGGCTTCCCCTGCGCGGTCGTGCAGTTCATCAAGGGTGCCTGGGATACCGGCGAGCGCCGCATGCTCACCGGCCATTTCGGCGACCTCTGCCAATTCCACGCCATGGGCGAAGGCTTTACCTGGGAGACGCAGGACCGCACCCGCGACATCGCCGCCGCGCGCGCCGGCTGGGAGAAGGCCAAGGAGCTGATCCTCGACCAGAATCTCCGCATGATCGTGCTCGACGAGATCAACATCGCGCTGCGCTACGACTATCTCGACATCGCCGAAGTCGTCGATTTCCTGACGACGCAAAAGCCGCCGATGACGCATGTCGTGCTCACCGGCCGCAACGCCAAGGACGAACTGATCGAGATCGCCGATCTCGTCACCGAGATGACGCTGGTCAAGCATCCCTTCCGCTCAGGCATCAAGGCGCAAGCCGGCGTCGAGTTCTGAGAAGCTCGCGATGGCGCGCGCATTGATGATTCAGGGGGCCGGCTCGGACGTGGGCAAGTCGCTCATCGTCGCCGGCCTCGCGCGCGCCTTTGTGCGACGCGGCCTGCGCGTGGTCCCGTTCAAGCCGCAGAACATGTCGAACAATGCTGCCGTCACCGTCGACGGCGGCGAGATCGGCCGCGCCCAGGCGCTCCAGGCGCTCGCCGCCGGCGTCGAGCCGCACACCGACATGAACCCGGTGCTGCTCAAGCCCGAGACGGATGTCGGCGCGCAGGTGATCGTGCAGGGAAAACGCATCGCGACCGCGCGTGCGCGTGAATATGCGGCGATGAAACCGTCATTGATGGGCGCTGTGCTGGAGAGCTTCGAGCGGCTGAAGGCGCGCGCCGATCTCGTGCTGGTGGAAGGCGCCGGCAGTCCGGCCGAGGTGAACCTGCGCAACGCCGACATCGCCAATATGGGTTTTGCGCGCAAGGCCGATGTGCCGGTCGTGTTGGTCGGCGACATCGACCGCGGCGGTGTCATCGCACAACTCGTCGGCATCAAGGCGGTGATCGACCCGGATGATGCCGCGATGATCCAGGGATTTGTCATCAACAAGTTCCGCGGCGATCCCACGCTGTTCGACGACGGCTATAAGCTGATCGAAGAAAAGACCGCATGGCGCGGCTTTGGCGTGCTGCCCTGGTTCGCGCGCGCCGGCGAGCTGCCGGCCGAGGATGCGCTGGGCCTGAGCGATGCGCGCAAGCCGGGCCAATGCAAGATCGCCTGTCTCGCGCTGTCGCGGATTGCCAATTTCGACGATCTCGATCCGCTCAAGCTCGAGCCTGGCGTCGATCTCGTGATGGTGCGGCCGGGCGAGGCCATTCCCGGCGACGTCAGGCTCGTCATCATCCCCGGCTCGAAATCCACCCGCGGCGATCTCGCCTTTCTGCGCGCGCAAGGCTGGGACATCGATCTTCTGGCGCATCACCGCAGAGGCGGCCAATTGCTCGGCCTCTGCGGCGGCTACCAGATGCTGGGACGCAGCGTCACCGATCCCGATGGAATCGAGGGCCCCGCCGGCGACACTCCGGGTCTCGGGCTTCTGGATGTGGAAACGGTGATGAGCTCGGAGAAGACGCTGACGCGCGTTGCGGCCGTGCACGCCGCGACAGATCAGCCGATTCAGGCTTATGAAATCCACATCGGTCGCACCGATGGTCCGGATCGCGCGCGGCCATTCGCAAAGCTGAACGGCGACCCGGAGGGCGCGATCTCGCGCGACGGACGCGTGCAGGGCAGCTATCTGCATGGCCTGTTCACGTCCGATGAGTTCCGCAAGGCGTTTTTGGCGAAGCTCGACATTCCCGCCGGCGACGAGCCCTATCACGCCAGGGTCGAGAGCGCGCTCGATGCCCTTGCCGATCACATCGAAGGCCATCTCGACGTCGAAGGCCTGCTCGCGCTAGCGCGCTAGAGCCTCGGCCAGGCGCGTCCATTCGGGTTCGCCGCCCGGAAGCCCGAGGCGTAGCCATGTCGGCTCTCGCGCGAACACGCGCGACCAGATATGGCGACGCGCCAGCTTCTCCTGCGCGGCAATCGCGTCAGGCGTCGCGTAGAGACGAAACAGCTGCGTCCTGCCAATGACCGTCCAGCCTTGCGACTGCACCATACCGTCGAGGCGACCGCAGTCTCGCGCGAGCCGCGCGGACGTGACCTCGGCCCAGGCATCGTCACGCAGAGCGCGGCAACCGATCGCGATTGCCGCTCCCGAGACCGGCCAAGGTCCCGACATCGCCGCAAGCTTGGCGATGTCGGACGAATTGCCGAGCGCGAAGCCGAGCCGCAGGCCGGCAAGGCCGTAAAACTTTCCGAAGGAGCGCAGGATCAGCAGCCCCGGCCGGTCCTCGGATGCAAGCGATAGCTGCGGGGCCGCATCGGCAAAACTCTCGTCGACGACAAGACGGCCGGTGCGCGGCAGCAGGGCCAGCAAATCCTTTGGCGTATGACATCGGCCGTCGGGATTGTTGGGATTGACGACAATGGCGAGGTCGGCGCCGACCAGCGCGTCGAGCTCCCGGACCTCCTGGACCTCCCAGCCCGCGGCCGAGAGGACCCCGGCATATTCGTTGTAGGTCGGCGCGAGGATGCGCGCGCGGCCGGCCGGTGCGAGTTGCGGCAGCAATTGAATTGCGGCCTGTGCGCCGCCAAGCGCGACAACCGCCGCGCTCGTGCGGTAAGCGTGCCGCGCCGCCCGATGCAGAGCCTCGATCTCGGCGCGCGACGGCAACGCGCTCCACGCGCGCGAACTCACCTCGCCAACGGGATAAGGCAGACGGTTGATCCCGGTCGACAGATCGATCCAGTCCTCCGCGCGACCGCCGAAGCGCTGCTGGGCCTGATCGAGATTTCCACCGTGCTCGCGCATGTGCTCTTCTTTCACGCGAAGGCCAGGATCGCAAGGAGGCCGGCGAGCAGCAGCATGGCGCGGCGGTAAACCGTCAATCCCCGATCGATGTCGGCGGCAAGCGGATCGCGCGCACCTTCATTCAACCAGGGCTCGTTCGTGGTGCTGCCGTGATAGATCCGCGGACCGCTGAGCCGCACGCCGAGCGCACCCGCCATGGCTGCTTCCGGCCAGCCGGCATTGGGCGAACGGTGACGGCGTGCATCCCGCGTCATGCACGACAGCGCCTCTGATCGCTGTGGGGCCAACAGCACGAACAAGAATCCGGTCAGCCGCGCCGGAAAGAAATTGGCGACATCGTCGATGCGCGCTGCGGCCCAGCCGAAGGCTTCGTGGCGTTTGGAGCGATGGCCGATCATGGAGTCCAGAGTGTTAATCGCCTTGTAGCCCAAAATGCCGGGCAGGCCGAACAGCGCGCCCCAGAACACGGGCGCGACAATGCCGTCGGATGCATTCTCGGCGAGGCTCTCGATCGCCGCGCGCGCGATGCCGGCCTCGTCGAGCGTCAGGGGATCGCGACCGACGATGCGCGAGACCGCGTCGCGCGCGGCGGCGATGTCACCGGCCCGCATGGGATTCGCGACGGCAGCAACGTGGTCGTGCAGCGAACGCAAGGCGGCCAGCGGCCAAGCCAGGACGCCGACCAGCACGATCTGGATCCAGCCCAGGGGAAGCAGAGACTGAAGTGCCCAGCCGAGCGCGACGGAGAGCGCGATCACCACGAGCGCACCGGCGAGACCAGCGGCACGGCGAAATGCCGGCGGATCAGACGGTCGATTCCAGGCGGTGTCGATGGCAGAAATCAGCCAGCCCAGCCAGGTGACGGGATGGCCGATCCGCGCGAACAACCACGACGGCCAGCCCAACAGGGCATCCACCGCCATCGCAACCGCCATCGCACCCGCAAAACCCACACCCGTCTCCTGTCCCGCCCCTGTTGCGCAAAGCGAAGGCCGAACGCAAGCCCCTGACCGCCTGATTTCGGCTTTGTCTTTGGCCGCGTTTGGTGATTAGTCAGGCCGACAGGAGACCGTTATGGCCGTCATCTTGATCACCGGCGGAGCGCGATCGGGCAAGAGCGCCCATGCGGAAAAGCGCGCACGCAGCTTTCCGGGCCGACCCGTCTACATCGCGACGGCCGAGGCGCTCGACGCGGAAATGGAAGCACGCATCGAAAAGCATCGCAGACGCCGCTCAACCGATTGGATCGAGCGGGAGGTACCGCTTGATCTTCTGCAGGCGCTGATCGAAACCGATGGCGGCGGCCCTAGGCTGGTGGACTGCCTGACCCTGTGGCTCTCCAACATGATGCATGCGCAGCGCAACTGGGATCACGAAGTCATGAAGCTCGCCGTCTTCCTGCGCGCCCAGAAGAGCCCCGTCGTCTTCGTCACCAACGAAGTCGGCCTCGGCATCGTCCCCGACAATGCGCTGGCGCGGAGCTTCCGAGACGCCGCCGGGTTCATGAACCAGGCCATCGCGGCCGTTGCCGACGAGGCCGAGTTCGTCGTCGCCGGCCTGCCGATGAAGCTGAAATGATGCCGCGCGACCAACTTTTGCGATTCGTCATCGGCGATCTCAGGATCGCGGCATCGTTCGTGACGATCCTTCCCGTCGCCTCGTCGGAGCCAGCCGGCGATGGGGCCATCGCGCGCGCGACCTGGGCGCTTCCCGTTGCGGGGCTGGCGGTCGGGCTTACCGGCGCTTTGGTTTATGCGATCGCCAGCCGGTTCGGTCTGACATCGAGCCTCGCCGCCCTGCTCGCGCTGGCCGCGACCGCCCTCGTCACCGGCGCGCTGCACGAGGACGGCCTTGCGGATACTGCCGACGGGCTCGGCGGCGGCCGCACGCGCGAACGCAAGCTCGAGATCATGCGCGACAGCCGGATCGGCACCTATGGCGTCTGCGCGCTGATCCTGTCGTTCGGCCTGCGCTGGAGCGCGCTCGCGGCGATCGCCAATCCGTGGGCCGTCGCGCTCGCGCTGTGCGCTGCGCATACAGCGGCCCGCGCGGGCTTGCCGGCGTTCATGTCGCAGGTCGCGCCTGCACGACCTGACGGCCTGTCGGCGAGCGCCGGATCACCGCCGGGCCGCAGCGTTGCGATCGCATTCGCTGTTGGAACCCTCGCGCTCGTGCTCGCGCTTGGGCCGGGCAAGGCGCTGGTGAGCCTGATCCTGCTCTCTCTCGCCGGCCTGATGCTGGCGCGACTTGCCATCCGCCAGATCGGCGGGCAGACCGGCGACATCCTCGGCGCGTTCGAGCAGGCCGGCGAGATCCTGATCCTGCTGGTTGCCGCAGCTTTCCAGATCGGAGGGTGATGCGATGGTCGAATTCGACGACACCTTCCGCCAGCACTTGCGCGAGCTGTTCGTGTGGCGCCGCGACGTTCGCCGCTTTCGCGCCGATCCGTTGCCTGACGGCGCCGTCGATCGCCTGATCGAGACGGCCTGTCTCTCGCCTTCGGTCGGCCTCAGCCAGCCCTGGCGCTTCGTCATCGTTGACGACGCCGCACGGCGTCGCGCCGTGATCGACGACTTCAAAGCGTGCAACGCCGACGCGTTGAATGCCTATGCCGGTGAGCGCGCCGCGCGCTATGCGACGCTGAAACTGTCGGGTCTCGAACAGGCCCCCGGCCACCTCGCCGTGTTCGCGGACAAGGCCAGCGACATCGGTCACGGCCTCGGCCGCGCGACAATGCCGGAGACGACGGAATATTCCGTGGTCGCGGCGATCACCGCGATGTGGCTCGCCGCGCGCGCCGAGGGCATCGGGCTTGGCTGGGTATCGATCCTCCATCCAGATCGCATCCACGCTAGTCTCGACGTCCCGGACACCTGGAAGTTCATCGCCTATCTCTGCATCGGCTATCCGGAGGTCGAATGCGACCGGCCCGAGCTGGAACAGGCGAAGTGGGAGCAGCGGCGCGGCGCGGAAGAATTTACGTTGCGGCGTTAATCAGACCGCCTCGCAGTCCATCGCCTGTCGTTGCGAGCGCAGCGAAGCAATCCAGAATCTTGCCGCCGAATCAGTCTGGATTGCTTCGTCGCAAGAGCTCCTCGCAAAGACGACGGAGAGAGCTTCAGCTACGACTTGCTCCTGCCGGCCACTGCCGCGACAGGCGCAGTGCTTTCCTGCTTCTGGAACATCAACAACGGCCGGAAGATGACACGGCCATAGGCCTCGTAATGGTTCTGGGTCGAGACCGCCATCTTCAGCGGCGTCGCGTAATTCGCCTCGAACGTCATGAACGAGGCGTAGGTCCAGGAGAAGCCGATGCCGACCGAGCCCAACTCGGTGATCCCGGGGAAGGTCGAATACACCGCACCCCAGTCGGTGAAGATGTAGGTGTCGAAACCCCTGAGCCATTGCGACCAATTGTAGTGCAGCTCGGCGTTGAAATAATAGCCGCTGTCGCCGGACGCCGAGTTGGAGGGATAACCGCGCACGGTGGTGGGACCGCCGATCGAGAAGATCTGGTCGCCCGGCAGCAGCTTTTCCTGTGTGTACTGCCAGCTCGCCAGCACGTTGGTGCTGAAATTCGCCGGCCCTGCGGCGCTGGTCGCGAACATCGAGCCGGTATAGGTGTTGAACGTGCGATTATTGCCGAGCACGTGGTCTTGCCACGTGATGTAGTTCACCGCCGGCGAGACCGTGATCGAATAGGTGTTGCCGGAATTGGTCACCGAGAGACCCGCCGTGGCCTTGTCGTAGTGATCCTGAGTCACGGCGACCGTGGCGAAGCGGCTGACCGTCTTGCCCTCGGTCTCCGCGGCGTTGAGCAGCACCAGCCAGTTCTGCGTCACCCAGACCGGCTGGCTGAAATTGACCGCGGCCTGGCTCGAGCGTCCGGTGACGTCGAGCGCGACGAACGGTCCCTGGATGATCTTGATCTTGCCTTCGGTATAGCTGACGCCGGCGCGGCCGCCCCAGGGATTGACCGGGATGCTGTAGGCGACGTTGCCGTTGAGGTTACCGTCGGAACGGACGCCGTAGAAGGTCAGGCGGTCGTCGACGCCGAACAGGCCGTGGCGCTTGTAGAAGGCCCCACCCTCCCAACGCCCGGTGTTTTCCGCGCCCTGGTTGTCGGTGAAGAGCTGCAAGGTGTCGACCGGAGGCTCGATCACGGCGAACTGGAGATCGGTCAGGCCGAAGCTCGTGCCGGGCTGCAGCAGCGCCTTGATCTGCACGTCGTTGGTTCGGTTGAACCAGATCACGTCGCGGTTGAGTTTGGGAACGTCGAGGACCTCGCCTTCGGGCTCCTTCACGCGCTGAAGGATGTACTCGGTGCGGGTCTGTTTGTTGCCCTCGATGGTCGTCTTCTGCAGCCGGCCTTCGGTCAGCTTGACGCGGACGATGCCGCCCTTGGCATCCTGCTCGGGCAGCGTCGCGATGCCCGTGACGATGCCGCGCTCGGTATAGATGGCGTTGATGTCGGCGACGAGCTGCAGCAGCGAGGCGATGTCGACGTTCTTGCCGACATACTTCTTCGCGATCTCGTCGAGCTCGGCCGACGTGATGAACTTGGAGGCGTCGAATTCAACCTTGCGCAGGCGAAATTTCGGCCCGCCCGGCTTCAGGAGCTGGGACTTCTCCCGCTCGCCGCCAATCACCGCCGGCCCGTTGAGCTTGGGCGGCGCGCTCTGCTGTTCGAGCTGCCGGCGTTGCCGGTCGACGTCGTTCTGGATCACGCCGGGATTGATCGACGGAATCTGCGCCCGCGCGGGGGCGATGCACGACGCTGCCAGCCCAATCCCTAACGCTGCCCCCCAAATCCGCATCCCGAATCCCGTTACCATGCCTGTGCGAGACGGCCAATGGCCGGCTTCGTCGCCTCAATCGCCGCGTCTTTCCAGCCGGCGCGTCCCACGCGCTGACCCTGCCGGCGCAGCTTGCGCATGTCGCTCAGTCCCTCGACGTTGACGGCGGGACCAGAGCCGATGGTCTCGACCGGCTGCGGCGTCAGCAGCGCATCAAGCCGCGCCTTGCCGGAGAGACCGAGCAGGTAGAACGTCCCCCCGTCCTTCTTCGCGAGCCAGGTCTCGATGTTCTCGCTGCCCTCGCCGTCGACCGGGATGTTGCGCACCATGCTGGCGCCGGTGAAGTCGTAGCAGCAGGTGTGGGTCGGCCCATAGTTGCTAACGGTGGCCGAGACGTCGCCGGTGTAGAACACCACATAGGCGTTGCTGACATTGGCATTCCCGACCTGGCTCATCGTGAACACGCCATCCGGCTGGTAGAGTTGGAGCGACGGCCAGTTGGACGGCGCCGGCGTACGGTTGTTGAGCAGCACCTGCTGGGTTGCCGTGGTCAGCATCAGCTGACCCGGCACATAGCCGTTCAGGATCGCGACCGCGTGCGCATCAGTCCAGAAGTTCGCGTCCACCACCTTGAACTGGTTGATGATGATGCTGTCCGGATCGATCGAGATATTGGCCGAAGTCGCGACGCCGCCGTTATGGCCGGTGATGTTCATGATCAGCGGAACCGACGGGTTCGAGCGGACCTGCTCGCCCTTGACGTTGATGGTATCGGCGGCGAGATCGAGTTCCCTGACCACGCTGACCCAATCGATGGTCAGGTCGCCCGACGAAGTCAGCTTGATCACATTGCCGCTGACCCGGTCGAGCGAGACCGATCCGGCCACATCGAAATGCGTATCCCCGCTGGCCGAGATCGATCCGCCACGGAGCGAGCCGGTGTCGGACTTGACGTTGAGGTCGCCGGCGTCGCCCGGGATGCCTGTCGTGGTGAGCTGGCTGAAGACGATGTCGTCGACGGCGTGCAAGGTCTGTGTGCCGCCGCTGATGGCGGTGCCAACGGTAATCCCCCCGGCGGTCGCGGTGACGTCGAGTGTGCCGCCGGCCGTGAGATTATCCCAATGAACCACGGTGCCGCTCAGGACCGCGGTGCCGGTCGCGGCCGTGAGGTTATGACCGGTGTTGGTGCCCGCCGCGATCAGCCTTGCCGAGCCGTTGGCCGAGACCGAGCCCAGCGTCGGCACGCCGCCCGACATCACCGTCTGCGCCAGGATGAAGCCGTTGTCGGCCGTGACATTGATGTTGCCGACGTCGCCGCTGTAGCCGGTGGCCGCGAGCGACTTGAACGTCACGTTCTGGGTGGCGTGGACCGTCTGCGAGCCGCTGCTGTCGGCGGTGCCGATGACGATGCTGCCGTTGTTCGCGACGGCGCTGAAGGTGCCGCTCGCGCCTGCATCCGTACCTGCCAGCACCTGGTCGAGCGTCAGGCCGCCGGTGCCGAGGATGTCCACACTGCCCTTGACCGCCGAGAGCAGGCTCGCCTCGGTGTCGGTCAGAGACTTCAGATAGATGTCGCCGGCACTCGTGCTTGCCGACAGCCGCGCGGCACTGAGGATGAACCGGCTCGCCGCGTTGCCGATGCCGTTGGACGCGCTCAGCGAAACTTCGGCGCCCGAGCCGGCCGCGACGAATTTGGTCTGGCCGTCGCCATTGTCGATGATCGCTCCGAGCGAGGCAACGCCGCCAGCGGTGACGATGATCGAAGGCGCGTTCGAGGCCGCCGCATAGGACAGCGACGAATTCAGCTGGCCGATGGTCGCGTCGCCGGTGGTGGTCACGGAGATCACGCCGGCCGCGTTGATGGCGGAGTAAGCTCCCATCGACAGCGTCGCGGCCACCAGCGTCACCCCGCCGGAGCTGCTGGTCGCAACCACCGGCGCCGTGCCGGTGCCGGCCGCGAAGGTCATGCCACGGTTGGCGAGGAGCTGCATCAGGCCGCCGCTGGCGAGGTCGGCATTGATGGTGAGCGCGCCGCGCGCAACGTTCAGCGTCAGTGCGCCGCCGGATGTCAGCGTCCCATAGCCGCCGCTGGTGCCGACCACGAGGTCGCCGGTGACCGCGAGGATGCTGAGATCGCCGAGCGCCGAGCCGGTCACGGCGCCGGAGATATTCACCTGCACCGGCTGGAAGGTCGAGCCGTTGAAGCCGATGCTGCCGCCGGCGCGCAGATCGAGATCGGTGCCGAGAATATGGATCGCGGTACGATCCGTGAAACCGGACTCGGCGTAAATGCTGCCGGTCGCCGCGAGCTGGATTGCATTGCCGGCGGCGATGTTGCCGAGGATGAGATCGCCGGTGGTCTGCTTCACATAGATGCCCTGCGCCGACGAGACCTGGTCGAGCTGGTCGTTGGCCGGGTCGGCAAAGGCGATCTGGATCGCGTTCGCGTTGGTCGCGGGATTGCTTCCGGCAGCGCCGGGGGCACCGACATTGCCGTGCTCGGCGATCAGAGTCAGATTGCCGATATCGCCGGAGATCACGGGCGTACCGGTCACGCCGGCGGCGGCGGTGATGCTGGTCACGGCGTCGAGCTTGACATCGCCGCGGCCGGTCACCTCGATGCCGTTGGCCTGCGCCGCCGCGATCGGGCCGTAATTCGCGGTGATGCCGCCGAGCGTGAGGCTGTTCTTGCTGCCGAGATAGATGTTGGTCAGCGCCTTGGCCGAGATCGCGATCGGGTTGTCGACGACGACGAGGTTCTGCTGCGACAGGCTGACCGTATAGGTCACGACGTGGGTGGTCGGATCCGTGACCGCGCCGACGGTGAGCTGACCCGGACCGGCCGTCGCGAGCAATCCCCTCTGCGCCGGCGTCAGCGAGGAGGAATCGACGCTGGTGAATGTGAACGTCTGAGGCGCTGCCGAATTGCCGACCGAGCCGTGCGGCGCGTAGAGCATGATCTGGTTGGCGCTGACATTGGCCACGACGTTCTCGTCGATCGGCGGCGGCGCCGCGCCGACGGCCGACGACGAGACGGTGTAGGCGAGCTGGCTCTGCGTCCACTGCGCGCCCGCGGTGATGATGCCGTAGACCCGCTCGGTCGACGCGAGCGCATAGGCGTAGTTCGCATTGTAAGTGTTCAGCGCCGTTTGCAGCGCCGTATTGCTCGGTAGGCGCTGATTGGCTGTCGTTACGCCGTCGAACAGCTTCGTGAACAGCGTCGACGACAACGAGCTGCCGAACACGGTCCCCAGCGGATCTGCCGGTGCCGTGCCGAGCAATGTCGTCAGTGACGTCTTGAGCTCGTCGGTCGTGATCTTGCCGAGCAGGAACTGGTCCCTCAGGAACCGCGTCGTGGCCTCTACCTTCATGTCCGTCGTCGAGACGTTTGCGGGATCGATGCCGAGCTTGGCCGCCACCTGCGCCCGCAGCACCGTCAATCCCACCGAAGTCGGGTTGTAGGTGCTGCCGCTCGCGAAGGCGAGGTTCTTGAGCTGGAAGTAGTCGTTATAGGCCGACGTCACCATCGACTGGTAGCTGTTGACGGCGTTGGTGGCGGCGTTGCCGCTGAGCAGGTCGAGGCTGGTCCAGACGTCCTGGAGATGCTGGCTCTGCGCCTGGGTGAGACCAACCGCCGCCCTTCCGTTCAGGATGCTGGCCTGGTTGCCGTCGGAGCCGGCCGCCTCGAGGAACACCGGGCCGCCGCTCGACTGGACCGTGCCGAGACGCAGGTCGCCCTTGGACTGCACGATGTAGGTGCCGGTCGCCGATGCGCTGTCGAGAACCCCGCCGTCGACGGTGCCGCCGGCCTGCGTCGTGCCCGTCGCCTGGATCACCAGCGGATTGATATTGGTCAGGGTGCTCGCGCCGTTGATGACGGCGCTCGTCGCGCCGATCGCGCCGGCGGTGGAGTTGATCTCGACGTTCTTGCCGATCACGACGGGGTTGGCGACGTCGTAGGGCGAGGCCGAGTTGATGTCGCCGGTCGCCGAGATAAAGACGCTGCCCTGCGGCGTGCTTCCTGCCGAATTCACCTTCACCTGGTTGATCGAAAGCGAGCCGACGGCCGCGATCGCGATGTCGTGGTCGATCGAACTGGCCGTCAGGCTGCCGCCATAGACCTGCACCTGGACGGGAACACCGTTCGCGCCGATCGTGCCGATGCCGCCATCCGCCGAGAGAATGACGCTCCGGCCCGATATCATCGGGTTGTTCGCGTTCGTGCCGCTGGTGATGGCCGAATTGGCCCCGGTGGCGCTGACCGTCGTCGTGCCCGAGAGGTTGTTGATCGGACCGTTGACGACGATGCCGGAGTTGGACGTGACCAGAACCGTGCTGTTGCCGCCGCCGCTGAACGAGATGTTGATCGGGTTCGACGCCTTGACCGTATTGGTCAGCGTCAAGGTCAGGTGATCATAGATATTCTGGTACCAATTGTATTGGTTGTCCGTGCCGCAGCACTTCTCGGGATGGGTGTTGCCGCCACCGGTGTGATAGGAACCGGTTGCGGTGACGACTTCCTGGAAGTTCGAGGTCTGTGGGCCAGTGCTGCCGCCGCCGCCCTGGGCCTGCTGCACGTCCGAAACCAGGCTGATGGTGCGGGTCCAGTTCTGCCCGGTGGCCGAGTTGGGCGTATAGTGCCATCCGTAGTCGAACTGCGTCGAGCTGGTCGGACGATCCAGCGTAGCCGTATCGACCCACTGGTAGAACATGTTTGCCTTGGTCGCGTACTGGATGCCTGCCGTGCCGCTGAGGCCGGTCAGCATCGTGTCGGTATAGTGGCTCGCATTGACCCCGCTCGTTTGATACGTCGACACCTGCTGGCCGCCCGCGGCGGAAGGATTGTAGACGTACCACGTCGTCTGCTGCTTGAGCTGATCGACGATCTCGATCACGCTCGGCGCGCTCACGCCGGTATTGATGGTGTTGGTGACGAGTTGCAGACCGGTCGTGTTGTTGACCGTGATCGAGCCGGCGCCGCCTTTGACCGCGATCGTGCCTTGGGAGACACCGTCCTGGGTCGAGGTCGAGATGATCTTGCCGTTCAGATAGACGTAGCCGCCCGAGCCCTGCACCACGCCGTTCACGAGGATCTGGTCGGTGAGAGCGTTGTACTTCACCCCGATCTTGATGTCGCCGGCAGCCTCCGTCGTCGCGGAGGCCGTGATGTCGTAATAGCTGCCGTTCCGGGCGTTGACCTGAGCCTGGGCAAAGTCCGCGCCCGCATTGCGGCTCTTGAGGTCGTTGATGGCGGTCAACGTGGAGCCGCCGATATCGACCGAGTAATCGCTGCTCGTGCCGCTCTGGATGGTGCCGTTAATGTTGATGACCCCCGCCGAGATGATGATCGCCTTGCCGAAGATGAAGGGCGCGTTAGCCGGCGGGTTGGTCCCCGTGCTCGAGTTCGCGGCTGAGTTCGAAGACGCGGTCTTCGGCGTGATCACGTCGGGCTGGATATTGACGACCTGGAAGTAGGCAGAGCACCCCGCGCAATTGAATGGCGAGTAATACGTAGCCGTGTGGTTGGTGGTGGTGGTGTTGCCCTGTGCGTCTGTCGAGATCGTGGTGTAATCGTAGGTCGAGTTGCTGTAGACGCCTTGCCCGGTATAGGTATTTCGCTCCCACGGCGCGGTGGAGATGGTCTGAGCCGTCGGGCCCTCCATGATCGCGAGCGTAGCAGCGTTAGGCACGCCGCCGACGTTCGGGTTACCGGCGCCGGGCGCACCCTGGCCCATCGGCAGGAAGATCGCCGAATAGAGCGACAGGCCGTCGTAATACAGATCCAGCATGCGCGCGGTGAAGATGGTGCTGTTGCTCGCCGTTTGCTGAACGCCGTTATTGCCGTCGACGCAGCAATAGTAGGAATACGGGTGACCGCCGCCCGCGCCGATATGCGGGCTGTTCGCGTAATCGCCATAGGCGCCGAGATAGGTCGCCGCCGCCATCACCGCCGTCAGCGTGTCATTATCACCCGGCTTGAATTCGACACCCGACCATTGCGAGAGAACATCGTGGTTGGAGGTGTAGAAGCTGCCGATGCCGCCGAGGAAGACGAACGAGCCGTTGGGCGCCACCATCTGGACAGTCGCGGCGTTGAGCGACTGCGACGCGACGATGCTGCCGAGATTGTTGGTGATCTTGAGCAGGCCGTTCTCGTTGTTGACGACGCCGTCGAAATAGATGTCGGGCGTGCGGGTCAGCTGGTTGCCGTTCTGGTCGACGCCGAGTCCGCTGGAGGGATCCAGGCGGTTGTAGGTGGCCGAGATGTCGATGATCGGCGTCGCGCTCGGCGTGGCCGTGAAGGTCACATTGGAGTGCGAATCCGGGTCGACATGGTCGATCTGGCGGTAGGTGATGTTTCCTCCGGTGATATTGGTGACCGTGAGGTTGGCCAGGTCCATGAAGTCGAGGCCCCTGTTCTCGATCTTGATCATCGGCGAGCTGCGCGCGATGACCGCCGGCGCTGCGGGGTTCGTGCCGCTGTTTCCGGTCAGCTTCTGCGCCAGGATCGAGACGTTGCCGGCGGACACCAGCATATCGTCGAACGCGAAGGCATTGCCGGCGGCGTCGGAGGTATACGGCGCCTGCTGGATCAGCGCGTTGATCTGGCGCTGGAAGTCGCCGGTCGGATCGGTGCCGGACGGCGACATCGTGGCGGGCGCCGCGGGCGTCGCCGCCGCGAGCTGCGAGCGGATCTGCGTCTCGGTCAGGCCGGTCAGCGTGGCGAGCTGGTTGACGACGCTCTGGTAGGGATTGAAGCCGCCGACGATGGTGTACTGGACCACCTGGTGGTTCCAGCTCATCATCGGGTTGAAGTGATCGACGTCGGCGACATATTCGAGGGTGGGTGTCGACGAACCGCCGGACAGCAGTGACGAGTAAGGACTCGTCGTGCTCGCGGTCGGTGCGCCCGCACCAACGTCGATCGTAATGGTGATATCGTTGTTGATGCCCGCTACCACCAGGCCATTGAGTGCGACGTCGCCGGTTCCGCTGGTATGGCTGTGGTTGTCGCTGTTCTTGGCGCTGAAGATGTCCAGATAGGGATTGTAGTTGCTGCCGTTGCCGGAGGCGGTGACCTGTCCCTGGGTCGCTCCCAGGGAAATGTTCTGGACGCCGAGCACGCTCGAGGTGTTGGCGAGCGTCAGGCTCGTGGTGTCGTCGGCATTGGCCGTGCCGCGGTAAAGCGTGGAGATCGGAATGGCGGTGTTGTTGTAGACGACCGTCGTCGCGGTAGCCTGCACGCTGCTGAAGATGATGGTATCGCCCGACATGCCGGCAAAGATGTTGATCTGGCCCCAGGCCTCGACCTTGGCGTTGTTGCCGACGTTGACGGCCTGGTTGGCGTGAACCCAGCTGTTGGTGCTGGCGCCGACGCCGGCGATCGCGCCATAGAGACTGGCATTGGCGTTGTTGGACGCCGCCATCTTCGCAGCCGTGCCGATATAGATCTTGCCGGCGCTGAAGAGTTCGCGGGCATTGATGTTGACCGCGAGCGTGGCGTTCGCCGTCATGTTGGATTCGGCGCCGCCGCCGGCGAAGAAGGCGGCTGTGGCCAGGCTCGCCGTGTCGTTGGTATTGAGCGTGTTGTAGGCCTCGATGTTGATCACCGCCGCCGATGTCCGGGGATCGCCGTTGAGGCTCAGCACCGTCCCGGCGCCGATATTGGTGGTGACGGTCTGGGTGACATGCGTGTTGCTCAGTGCCGCAGCACCCGCGAACACGCCACCGGAGCCCGACCGCGCGCCGCCACCGGCCTGGTTGACGATGTCGTTGGCGATGACGACCATGTCGCCGCCCGCCGAGTTGATGATCAGATGAGGTCCAATGTCGACGGTGGTGGTCGCGTTGACGTCGTTCTGCGCGCTGCCTCCGGAGACGCCGGCCGTGGACGCCTGGTACGCATCGCCGCTGGCGGCATAGTTCGTGGTGTGCTTGGCCTGGATGTTGAGGCCGCCGAAGAACAGCGTGTCATCCGTTGCGCCGCCGTCGAACCGCGCATTGGTCACCGCGGTCGAGCTGGTCGTTGCGACCGCGGCAGCGCCGGCATAAGTGCCACCCGCGCCAACCGTCGCGTTGGAGACGTTGATGTCCTTGCCGGTCGCCGTGATCTGGAGGATGCCGGTGTAGTCGGCGTGATTCAGATGGGTCGCGTCCATATCGTCGGGGGCGCCCAGATAAGCGTAAGTGTGCGCGCTCGACGACGTCTGGGCGACCGTCGCACCCACTGCCAGGAAGCCGGTCGAAAGGCCGGTCGCCTGGGCGTATTGGCTGCTGTCGTTCTGGGCCGTGATGACCACGTCGGCGTTGGGGAGCGTTATCCCGGTGCCGCCATACGCGCTCACCGTCGCGTTCTCGGACGCCCTGGCGTAGCTGCCCTGTGCGCCGATCAGCGAGCCACCGCCGCCAGCGAGCGACCAGGCGTAGGTCGTCGTGCCGCTCGTCGGAACCAGCGCCATCGCGGTCACGGCGAGCGCACCGCCCGAGAAGGTGGTGTTGTCGCCGACATCGGCCGTGACGGTGGCCGTCACCATCGATTCCGCGACGGACACGCCGATGGCGCCGCCGCCGACCGCGACGCCAATCGCCTTGCTCGAAAGATTGGGGGTGAGCGATGCCGAGACCAGCGTGCCGACGCCGGTCGCGGAGGTGGTGATCGATGCGCTGGAACCGATCTCGGCCAGAACAGTCGAATTTTCCTTTGCCGTCGCGACTGCGCCGTCACCGGCGACGATGCCCCCCGCGACCGCGGTCGCGGACGCCGACATTGCGCCGGCCTCGCCTGCGCCAACCGCAAGGGTCGAGCTGTTCACCGTCGCGTTCGACAGCACCTTTGCCGCGACCGAACTGGATCGTCCCGTGGTGGCGATCGATACCCCGATGGCCGCAAGGCCGCCGGTGCCGCCGCCCGCGGTCACGCTCTGCGTCGAGCTGTCCATCGCCATGACGGCGACGCCGGTGCCGCCCGTGCCGGTGACGGAGCCGCCGAGCTGGGCTGTCACGGTGTTGGCGACGTTGCCGACAGCGACGGCCGCGTCCGCGCCGAAGTAGAGCGCTGCACCGCCGGCGATCGCCTCGCTGTCGACGGTCTTGCCCGAATAAGGTCCGGTGTCGGCGTCCTTGACCCGGGCGGCGACCGTCACGGAAGGCGCCGCGACGATCGCGCTCAGATTGGCGAGCACGCTGCTGTTGACGCTGGTGTAGCCGATGCCGGCACCGATCCCGACATTCTTGGCAAAGCCGGCGCCGAGCAGGAACATCTTGGTCGCGTTGGCGCTGGTGGCGGCGACGTTGACCTGCGTGCCGGTGACGTTGCCGCCCGCGATCTGGGCGGTGACGCCGTCATTGCCGCCCGTCAAAACGGTGCTGACGTCGTAGGTCGAGGTTGCGTTGGCGTTGCCCGGATTGCCCGAGGTGCCGCTCGCGACCGCGTCGCTGCCGTGCGAGGAATTGGTGCCCGCGTTCACCGACGCGAGGGTGCCGTTGTTGCCCTGGTTGAGCTGGCCGGTCTGCTCGCCCTGCGTATCCGGATCGGCGGTGTTGGTGCCGATGATGATGACGCCGACGGTCGCTCCGATGCCGACGCTGCCGCCGATACCCGCGGTGACCGCGTAGGACAGCACTTCCTTGGTGCTGAGCGCGCCGACATTGATCGCGCCGGACGAATTGAGGTTGCTGTTGCGGCTTTCCGCAATGGTCTGGCTCTTGAAGACGATGACGTTCGCCGCTGCACCGACACCGACGCCGGATCCGCTGGCTGCAATCGAGAGCGCGCCGGCGATCTCCTTGATGGCAACGTCCTCGGTGGCGTTGATGGTGACCGCGCCAGCCGCGCCGCCCGTGGGGGACTGCAGCGTGGTGTCGTAAACGCCCGCGATGGTGGTGTTGTTGGCGATCTCGATATTGGCCATGCCGGCGATCGCCGCCGTGCCGGTCGAAAGCGCCCCGCCGATCGAATAAGCCTGGAAGCGGTTTTTCGTCGTTGCCTGGACGTCGAGCGCACCGCTCAGATTGACCGCGGTGGTGTGCGCCGCGCCGTTGCCGTGGTAGTGGAACTCGTCGCCGACATAGGCCTCCGTCCGGTTCGCCGAGACCTGAACCAGGAACGCCGCGCCGATCGCGGCCTGGCTGCCATACGCGCCCGAGCCGTTCGCCGACGCGATACCTGTGGCGTCGTAGGCGTTGACCGTGAGCGACGACGCCGTGAGGGAGCCGCCGTCGACATAGGCCTCGGTAGTCGCGACGAAGACGTTCAGCCCGACCGAGCCGGTGCCGAAACCGACCGCGATCGATGACGCGTCCTGCTCGGCATTGGCTTTCACGGTGACGGCGCCCACTGTTGCGCTCGTCGACTGCACGCCACCAACGGTCGCATTGGTGATGTACGCTTCGGTGTCACGCGACATCGTCGTGCTGAGAATGGTCGCGCCGCCGCCCCCGCTCCCGGTTGGCGGCACCACGCCGGCGCCGAACGCGCCCGAATAGGAGAAGCTGCTGGCGGCCACGTCGATCTGCGGGTCCAGCGTCGAACTTGCCAGCCGCGTGTCGATCGCCGCGCCGTCGATATAGGCCTTGGTGGATCCGCTCATCACATTGGTGATCGGATTGATCATGATGGAGATGCCCGAGCCCGCGGACAGGGTGGCGACGTTGGTGACAACGGCCTGGTGCGAGCTGGCGACGACGGCGAGGCCGCGCACACTCTCCTGAGTCTCGCTCAGATCGGGCGTGGTGTCGGTGGGCGCGCTGAAGCCACCGAGATCGATCGCGTGCGCGAGCGTGCCGCTGTTGACCGAAAGCACGTCGCTCGTGCTGGTTCCGCGCGCATCCACTTTGGTCGTCGTCCCGCTGATATAGGCCGCGGTGGTGCCGGTGATCTTGTTCGTGACCATCGAGCCCGCGCCGCCGGCCGCGCCCTTGCTGATGGACACGGCGCCGGCGAAAACGCCCGCTTTGTCATTATTTCCGGCAAGCACGGCAACGTTGTTGTTCGCGGTGACGTCGGCCCCGCCGGCAATGCTGGCGGTGACGTTGGTTCCCATCAGATTGGTGGCGACCGAGCCGGCAAGGCCGATCTGCGAAGAAATCGCAATACCCACGGCAACCGTCGAGATGCTGGCGTTCGAGTTCGCGTTGACGGCGACATTGCCCGAGGCGGTCAGCTTGGAACCGGTGACACCGGCGCTGACATTGTTGGCAATGCTGCTGTAGACGAGCGCCAGGCCCGCGGCGCTGCCTTGCGTCGAGCCGCCAGCGACGGCGGCGGCTCCTGTGATGCTGGAATTCTCGGTCGCGGTGACGGAGATGTTGGAGGCCGTCACGGTCGATTGCGTCGTGTCGGACTGGTTGTTGCCGATAGCCGCCGAAACAGTATTGGCGATCGAGCTGATCGTCATGCCGCCAACGCCGGCAAACTGGCCGCTCGCCAGACCGAATCCGATCGTGACCGACTGGATCTTCGTGGTGTCGACCGCATTCACGCTGACTGTGCCGAGGGCCGACATCCGGACGTTGGCGATATAGGCCGAATGCGTCGTCGCGATGGTGTCATACACCATCGAAGCGCCGACATTGTTCTTGCCTGCCTGGATGGTGCCCGCAACGGAGACGATGCCGGCGCCCGGACCGTTACCCGCGCCGCCGTTGAGCGCCGCCGCGCTGAAATCTATGCAATTCGCCGTGCCGTTTCCGGCGGCGGCCGTGCACGTGTCAGATGCGAGATGACCGCTGTTCGACTTCTTGACCAGATTTCCGAGCGCCGTATCGAGGTCCGACACAGCGCCACTGTCCGCCAGCACCGTCACGCGCCCGACATTGATGTTCACCGTCGCGCTGCTGCTGATATACGCCGTCGTCGTGGGCGTAATCTCGTCGACGACGATTGCCCCGGCAAGTCCGTTGGCGTTGCTCCCTGCCCCGCCCGAGGCCGCGCCCGCCGCAATCACGCTGGCGCTGTCAGCCAGCACCAGCAGGCTGTCATAGTTCGAGATCGACGTATTGCGGATATGCGCGTCGGTGGCATTACCGCCCGAGGGATCGGCAATCGACGCATAGGTCAGCGCGATGCCGACACCGGCCTTGCCGCCCGACAGATAGAGCGAACCGCCGCCGATCGCGATGTTCGTGGTCTGATAGGCATCGACCTCGATCGCGCGGTTGGTCCCCGTCGCGAAGCCCGTGATCGTCGAGTTCTCGATATAGGCATTGGCACTGTCCGTGACGATGCCGACAGATCCCGACAGAGCGAGCGCATTGGCTGACGTTCCGCCGGCCACGCCGAGGGCGACGACGGTTTCCGACCCGCCATTGAGCGCCTGCACCGTCACAGACATCTGGTTCTGCATCGTGGTGCCGGAGATATAGGCGAGCGTGGCATTGTTGGACATCGCAGCCGCGATGGCGGCGCCGATCGCGGCTCCCTGAGACGACCCGCCCGACATGTTGGCCGCGGCGGAGCCGGAGCCGTTGCTCAGAATCGTGTCGTTGAGCGCCTGCACGATCGTATTCGTGTTCACCGCGGTCGCCGTGGTGAATTTGTTGACCGACGTATTCTTTATATAAGCACTGGTCCCGAGCGAGACGTCGCTTACGGACGAGCTGCCCGCAAGGTCCATGGTGAAGCCGCTCGTGCTCGATCCCGAGCCCGAGCTGATCTTGTTTGCAGCCAGCGCGATCCCGGCCGGCCCGCCGGTCGCGGCGGCACCGGCGGCGTTCGCCTTGTCGGCGAAGCTGGACAATGACGGTTCGCTAATCGAAGCCGCGACGGCCGCGGACGTGATCCGGCCAGAGGTGGTGGCGCTGATCGTAAGGTTGTCGGCGTTGACCGAGCCGCTTCCGCCGCCGTTGCCGGCAAACGGATCGTTGCTGCTGAACGGACCGGGCCGGATGTCGGAGTGGTTGTCGCCGATATAGGCGGACGTATCCATATTCGCGCCCAGATAGGCAACGGACAATCCAACCGCCGAACCGCCGCCGACATTGACCGCGCCTGCGATCGTCACGACCGAGAGATCCTGCTGCGCCAGGACGTTGAGCGTCGGAGAAAAGACGCTGGCCTGGCTGGAGATCGCGGCGTGCGTCGTGTTGTTGAGGAAGCCGAGCGAGGTGATGCCGTTCAGAGCCAGCGCGCCGCCGGCCTTTCCGGACGACGGCGCGACCGCGACGAACTGATCCGAGGTGATCGCGTTGACGGCGATATCGTCCGCCGCCCGCAGCGATGCACTCTCCGAAACGCCGGCGATCGTGCTGGTGTTGAACTGGACGAAATTGAGCGATCCGCCCACCGAGGAGCCGCCGGAGGTGTTGCCGGGCAGGAAGCCGAGTGTACCGACATTGCCGGCGGCGTCGATCGACGCCGTCGTCGTCGTCGCCGCGATCTGGATGCTGGCGTCGTAAGTGTGGACGTCGCCGTTGTTCGCCGTCGCGGACCAGCTGCTGCCGCAAGCCGCCGTGCATGTCGCGGTCAGGCTGGCGCTGCTGGCCACCCACGCCGTCGTATCGTTGTTCACGACGAAATGGTTCACCGAGCCGGCCACGGCGGCGGTATCGCCCGCGTCGGCCGTGGCGTTGGCATAGCTGGTCAGGATGTTGCCGCCGACGCCGAGATTGCCGTTGAGGTGGCTGAGAACCTCGGTCAATCCGTCCCACTTCAGCCAGGTATTGGTGATCGGCATCCAGGTGCTGGCGTCGACGGCGATGTTGGCCGCATTGATCACGGTACCGCCGCCGACATAGGCGTTCGAATTGTGATTGAAATTGCCCCATGCGACCGCGGCGCTGATCGCGACCCCCTCGCCGCTCGTCGGGTCCGAGGCGATCGCGGAAGCCGTGGCGTTGCTGCGCACGCCGCGGTCGACGAGGGTGCTGACGACGGCGACGTTGCCACTGACATAGAGGTTCGGTGCGCCGCCGCTCGGATTCTGGCCGATCGACGCGGTGGCGTTTTCGGTGCTGTTGGCCAGCGACAGCGCGGCGGCGGCCTTCAAATTGAAATTCACCGGCATCAGCGGGATCATATGCTGGGCGATGATCGAACCCGGGCTGGCCGTGGAGACCATGAAATCCTGGATCGCGCCGATCACGGCCGGCGTACCGACGATGGTCGAGGCCATGGTCGAGTTGCTCGTGGTGTTCGACGTCGCCTCGACCATCACGGAGCCGTTCATCCGGGACGACGTGCTGGTGCCCAGGGACGCGCCGAGCTTTGCGGTGGCCGACGTCGTGACGTCGCTGATGGCGAGCGCCCCGCCTATGCCGCCGCTCGCATTCGGTGTGCTCAGCGCGACCGCGGTGGCACTGGTCGCGAACGAGTTGTTGTTGATCGCACGCACCGTCAGCGCGTTGCCGGATGCAATCACGTTGCCGACGGAAAGGTTCGCGCCGGTCGCGACATTGGCGGTGGTCGAGACCGAGCCGGTGGAATAGGCAACGGTGGCCACGAACTGCGCGCTGGACGTCGCCGCGACCGCAGTCACGTTCAGCGTGGCGTCGTTGATGGCGTGGATGTTGAGGTTGCCGCCCGCGCTGATCGTGGCGCCGGAGGCCACGTTGGTGGTGACATTGCCGTCGAGCTTGCCGACGACGGCGGCGGCCCCGATCGGCGAGCCGCCGAGCAAGGTGCTCGCCAGCGCCGGATCCTGCGCCGTTTCCGAACCGTCCGACTTGATGTCGACGTTGCCGATGCCGTTGATGTTGGCGTGGCTGTTGATGTTGACCGTCGCCGTGGCGCTCGCGGCCACATAGCCGCCGTTGAGGCCGAGCAGCGAGGCTGCAAGCGTGGTGCCGACCAGCGTGAAGAGGCCGGGCACCGAGCTGGTGAAGCTCGATGTCGCCGTCGAGGTCGCACCAATCGAGATGTCGCCGCCGGTGATCTGGCCGTCGATCGTGATTCCTGTGGTCGCGGTGGCCTGGCCCGAGAGCTTGGTATCAGTCGCCGTCGCGGTCAACGTGACACTGCCGCTGGCGTAGTTCGTTCCACCAACATTGATCGCCTGGGCGAGAATCTTCGCTCCATTGACGATGCTGATGGTCGGCGCGTCGATCTCGACATTGATGGCGTTGCCGACGGAATGAGTCTTGGTGGCGTCGAGGTTGCGGGCATCGATCACCGCATGCGCGGCCAGTGTGACCGAATTGTCGGCCTGAACCAGATAGGTGCCACCAGCGCTGAGCGCCGCGATGGCGTTGGCGACGGACGTGTTTCCAAGGGTTACGCCGACGTCGCCCTGGCTGGCGTCGCCGATCACCACATCGGTCGGGTCGATCAGCAGCGTGCCGGCCCGGCCATTCGGCGCGGCGAGGTTGATGGTAACGCCGCTGCCCACGTCGATGATGCCGTTTCCGCTCAGCTCGACCAGGCCCGCATTGCCGGTTTTCGAGCTGGCATTGATCTTCGCGCCGCTCTTCACGGTCACGTCGTTGCCGGCGTTGACGAGGACGCCGCCGGCATCCGCGGTCCTGCTCGCCGTGCTCAAGCGCGCATTCTTGCCGAGTTCGGCCTGGTTGCCGGCCACGACCGTGATATTGCTCGGCGTCGTGGTCCTGCTGCGCGCGGTCAGCCGTCCGTTGACGCTGGCGCTGTTGACGGCGCCGATGTGAATGGAGCCGTTGCGCACGGAAATCGCGGCAGCGCTCCGCAGCCCCTTGGAATTGACCGAGGCCGCAAACTTTGCGGCGTGATCGAGATTGGCAATGTCGCGCTGGCTGGCGCCACCGACAAGGACGTTCTGCCCGGTCAGGCGCACGCCATCGATGGCATTGACCCGGCCGTAGATCCGGATGTTGCCGTCCGGCGAGACCGGGAACGAGCCCGCCATCAGATTGGCGACGGCCGATCCGTTGATCTGCCCCTGCGCGCCGATCAGGCTGTCGGTGAACTCGCGCGTCGGCGTCGAGACGTTGAGGCTGCCGACATTGACCGTGCCGCTGCGGCCGACCACGAAGCCCTTGGGATCGGCGAAATAGACGTTACCGCCGATCGCGCCATTCATGTAGGAGTTCAGCGTGCCGTTGACGTAGACCGGTGCGTCGCGAACGATGTTGACGAGATTTTGCGTGCCGGTCGGCAATTGCAGATTGACCGTGTTGCCCTGCCCGACGCTGAACTGCGAGAACGAGTTGAAGGCACTGGTGCCGGAGACGGTCGACGTCGTGACGGTGGTCACGCTGCCAGACGTCTGAAGGCTGGTCCCGGTGCGGCCGTCCGGCGTGATCACGTTCGCCGGCTGCGCCTGCAGGCGAACGCTGAACACCGGCAGGAAGACCATCTGCATCGCGCAGAGCAGTGACATCGAGCGGAAACGCGCGAGCCCCCGCAGCGTCAGCTCGTCATTGTCTCGCCTTGCAGATGGTCGGCGCATTTCAGATCCTCTTCATCGGCACTGGGGCCGATCCACAACCGGGTGGGAGAATGTCGTGGCGCGCGGCATCAGAACTGGCCGGGCGGCAGCTTGAATATGTCGGGGCTCTTGGCATCGGCCACGTAGAACAGCAGCAGGCTGGTCGGCGTCAGCACTCGCTGGTTGTTGTCCTTGTTCTCGAACGTGCCCTGGAGAAGCAAAATGACCGAGCGGTCCTTGGCGTCGCTGCCGCGGAACATCACGATGCCGCCGTTGACGGGCATGTTGACCGCGATGGAGTCGGGCTTGAAGCCCTCGCTGAGGAAATGGGCGCGCAGGATGTTGGCGTTGGAGAACAGCTTCTCCGGCGTGATCGCCGCGTCGGTGCCCTTCGACCAGACCGCGCCGACCTGGATCAGAGACTTCGACTTGTAGCCGAACACGTAGGAGAGCTCCGCGGTGCCGCCGTTCGGCAGCAGCTCGGGCGCCGAATAGAGCAGGCTGTGCGTCAGCTCGGATGCATTGTCCTGCGCCCTGACGGCGTCGGGCTTCGCGCCGAAATCCTTGGCTATCGCCGCGCGCACGTCGGCCTCGTTCATCCCGAACTTGGCGGAGCGGAAGCCCTCGATCGCCTTGGAGTCGATCGCCTTGGACTTGTCGTCCGGGGCCGATGTCTCGGCGGCGGCTGCCGACGTCGCGCCGGCAGCGACCGGCGTACCGGCTGCTGCGGGAGCGGCACCGGCGGCTCTCGGGGCCGGCGCAGCTTTCTGCTTCGGTACGGCGCCCTGGGCCGCAAGGGGTCCCGCTGCAACAGAGGTGAGCAGGCCAATGAGGGCCGGAACGAGATAGATTTTGCGCATCGAAAACCTTCGAAAAAATTTGAAACAACGCTTCAAAAATCAGCAGCTACGAAATCAGCCTCCCCGAACCGTCATCACGACCGAGACGGAAAATGTTGCAACGCCGCAGTGCGTTACAAGGTGTCACGGAGGAGGCAAGGTTCGAACAGCGACTCTTTGGCGGCGTAGGAATACGGTATCGGGCTGCCAAACGCTGCGAATGAGCAGTCACAAACGCAATTTTTCATCAATTGTGGATGCCGGCCGTTCGCGCTAAGCATCGGCTTGGGGCAAAGCATCATGCAAAGACTTTCATGACCGAACGGCCTTCCGCGCTCGCGGTCGATCGCCGCGGGTTCATTCGCCTTGCGAGCACAACCGCCGCAGGATGGCTGGCGCTGGGCGCAACATCTGATCGCGTGCGGATCGTGGCATCGCTGACGGCGTTGCCGCTCGACGACGAACTGACCAGAAGGAGCATGATCGACAGCCCGACCTCCCGCCTGGGCGGCCTCATCGTGGGCTTGAGGCAGCGAGGCTGGGTCGAAGGCGTCAATTTCCGCCTCGAACTCCGTTCGACCTTCGGCGCGCCGGACAGACTGAAAACCGCGGTCCAGGAATTGCTGGCGCTCAAGCCGGATGTGATCCTGACCGGCTCGACGGTCGAAACCGCAGCAGTCCTGGCGGCCACCAAAACCATCCCGATCGTGTTCGCGACCGCCAACGATCCCGTCGGCAACGGCTTCGTCGAAAGCCTCGCCCATCCCGGCGGCAACGTGACCGGCTTCACCAACAGCAGCGCCGAGATGGGCGGCAAATGGCTTCAGCTCATTCGCGAGGCGGTGCCGGATCTTGCGCGCGTCGGTATTCTGTACAACCCGGCGACCACGCCTCGCGGCGGCCGCTTCTTCCTCGATTCCATCGAGCAAGAGGCAGCACTGGCCGGCGTGTCCGTGGTCCCCGCCCCCGTCAGCGCGCCAACCGAGATCGACGAAGCCGTCAGGCCCTTCTCCGAACCGCCCAAGGCGGCGATGATTGCGCTGGTCGACAGCTTCCTGGTGGTCCACCGACAGGCTGCGGTGGCCGCGGCGGCCAAATATCGCGTGCCCACGATTTACCCGTTCTATTATTTCATGGATGCGGGCGGCCTGATGAGCTACGGGCCGACGCTCGAAGTGCGCTCGGCTGACTATGTCGATCTCATCCTGCGCGGCACCAAGGCCGGCGATCTGCCGGTGCAATCGCCGCGGAAATACGAACTCCTGATCAACCGCACGGTCGCCCGCACGCTGGATTTGACCATACCATTCACGCTGCTCGCGCGCGCCGACGAGATCCGCGAGTGAACGAGACGATCGACCAGGGAGATTCGCGGCCACCTCCCGGCCGGCTGTTCCGCAAATATCTCTACTCGATCGTCGCGCTCGCTTTCGCCGCGCTCGCCATCAACACCGGCTTCGACGTCTGGTTCTCCTATCGCGAGCAGAAACAGCTACTCGCGGCGACCCAGCGCGAGCAGGCAGCAAGCGCCGCCATCCAGATCGGCCAGTTCATTGGTCAGATCGAAAACCAGATCAGATGGCTCTCGCGCCTGCCGCCGGAGCTGTCCACGAACGAGGACCAGCGGCTGAACGCCATCCGCCTCCTGCGCCTCTCGCCGGCGATCGCGGAAATCGCCGAGCTCGACGCCCAAGGCCGCGAGCAGGTGCGCGTGTCGCGCCGTGTCGCGGACAGGATCGGCAGCAAGGCCGACCTCTCTGCTTCGCATGCCTTCCGCGGCGCCAATGAAAGCCGCGCCTATTACGGGCCGGTCTATTTCCTCGGAGACACCGAACCGTTCATGACGCTCGCCACGCGCGGAACCGGCCTGACGCCCGATGTGATTGTCGCCGAAGTCAATCTTCGCTTCATCTGGGACCTCGTCGCCGGGATCAGGGTGGGCAACACCGGCAAGGCCTATGTGGTCGATCGGATGGGGTTGCTGATCGCGCATCCCGATTTGTGGCCGGCACTGCGCCGCAGCGATCTCTCCGGCCATGCCGACGTCCGCGCCGCGCTCGATGGCGTCGGGCCGCCCTCCGGCGGCCTGGTCAAGGAGGATCTGTCCGGTCAACGCGTGCTCTCGACCTATGCGACGGTCCCCTCGCTGGGCTGGTTGGTGTTCGTCGAGCTGCCGCTCACCGAGGCCTATGCGCCGATCTATGCGTCGATCGGACGCTCGACTTTTCTCCTGGTCATCCTGCTGGCATGTGCGGTGCTGGTCTCTCTCTTTCTGAGCCGGCGCATGACCGTGCCGATCCAGATCCTGACGCAGGGCGCGCGGCGGATCGGCAGCGGCGACCTCGGCCTGCGGCTCGCGATCAAGACCGGCGACGAGCTGGAGGCGCTCGGCGATCAGTTCAACCGGATGGCCGCTCACTTGCGCGAATCCTATGCGACGCTCGAGCGCAAGGTGATCGAGCGCACCTCCGAACTGGAAAAGACTCGCGACCAGGCCCTTGCCGAGCACGATGCCGCCGAGCGCGCACGCAGCGCGGCGGTCGCGGCCAACGAGACCAAATCGCGCTTTCTCGCGGTCGTCAGCCACGAGCTGCGCACGCCGCTGAACGGCGTCATGGGGGTGCTGCAACTGCTCGACGACGGCAGCCTCGGCGAAGCGCAGCGGCGCCACCTCACGACCGCGGCCGCGTCGGGCGAAACGTTGATCGCGCTGGTCGACGGCATCCTCGAATATGCGCGCCTGGAGGCCAGCGCCGAGACTCTGGAGACCCGCGATTTCCGCCTCGACCAGCTCGTCGAAACGGCGGCCGATCTGATGCGTCCGCAGGCCTCTCACAAGGGTCTCTCCTTCGATCTCGCCTGCGATGCGACGGTCAATACCTCCGCGCACGGCGACCCGGTTCGGCTCAATCGCATTCTGCTCAATCTGATCGGCAATGCGATCAAGTTCACGCCGCGCGGCGGCATCGGCTTGAGCGCGGCCGCCGAGGCACATGACGATCATGTGCTGCTGCGCATCACCGTTCGCGATACCGGCATCGGCATCGCGCCCGACATGCACGAGCGGATCTTCGAGGATTTCGTCCAGGCCGACGACAGCATCGCGCGGCGGTTTGGCGGCACCGGCCTGGGCCTCGCGATCGCGCGGCGCCTCACCCGCCTGATGCGCGGCGAGTTGACGGTGGCGAGCACGCCGGGTACGGGCAGCTCGTTCATGCTTGAGGTACCGCTTGGCCTCGCCGCGAACGACATCGCGCAAGGGGCGGTTCAGCCGCCATCGCGGCAGCTTCGCGTGCTGCTGGTCGACGACGACCCCGTCAATTGCGAGGTCGGCGAAGCGATGTTGAAGAGGCTCGGCTACCACGCCACCATCGCCACGAACGGCGCGTCGGCCATCGCTCACGCGCGCGATCAGGCATTCGACATCATCCTGATGGATCTGCACATGCCCGACATGGACGGCGTCGAGGCGGCATCGCGGATCCGAACGCTCGGTCTGCCGACCATGCCGCGCATCATCGCGGTAACCGCCGACATGTCGCGCCGCGCCCGCGAGCGGCTCGCGGGGGCAGGCATTGCCAGGATCGTCAGCAAGCCGATCCTGATCAATGCGCTGCGCGAGGCGATCGAGGACGATGCGCAGAACCAGCCCGCCGCGCCGCAGCTCGCGGCAGGCGCTTTGATCGACCGGCATTTCCTCGATGACCAGAAGGAGCTGCTGGGCGCGGCGCAGATCGCAAAACTCCACGACCTGCTGGAAGAGACGAGCGAAAAACTGATCGAGGACATCGCCAAGGCAGCAGTGATTGGCGATCCCGCGCAGCTCGCGCGATCCGCACACCAGCTCGGCAGCGGCGCGAGCGCGCTCGGCCTGGTCCGCCTGTTTGAATTTTGCCGTGAGGTCGAGCTGGCAGCAGCCTCGATGTCCTCTCCCGAATCCCAGAGCGCCGCCCGCGAGCTCGCCGTGCTTCGAGAGGCCTCGATGAGCGCGCTGGACGATCTGCTCCGGCCGGCGAAGCAGCGTACGATCAGCTAGATGCGCTCGAGTTCTTCATTTTGGGCCCGAAGAAAAATCTGGCGGAGCCTTACCAGTCCAGATCAAGGCAGGCGCCTTGCATCAGACTGCCGGCGCGACCTTTTCCGCACCCGACTGCACCGGCTTTGTCGCCTCCAACTCTCCCCCTCTCATGGTTTTTCGATACCAGTACGGAATCGTGACGCCAAAGAGCGCACCGATTGAGGCGCTGAGCAGGCACGGTATCAACAGCAGGTGCTGTACTGTCGGCTGGTTCACGCTCAACCAGTGCATCACGAGAAAGCCCGAAAAGCCCATGAGTACGGCCAGCCCGGCGCTCTCCGCCCACCTGAGCCACCACGGTTCGTGATCCGCTTCGATTGTATCGTCACACGCAAAAGCCAATGCTATTGAAAGCACGGTGGGGAGCAGTAGCCATTTGGCCTGGGCCACGAACGGCAGGACCGGATGAACGGCATCGACTGGAAAATGCGCCCGGAGCAGATAGAAGCAAAACGAAATGGGCAGCGTTATCGTGAGGGTACATGCGCCGGAGATCAGATAAGACAGAGTAGGCCTTTCCCTGACGCAACGATAATCGGCAAAGTTCCACAACTGCTTCGGTGCGAGGGCACACACCGCCGCGATTGACTGATTGACCGCCACAAGCATCCCAATGCCTAATGCCCTGCCCAAATCGCCGCCGGCCAGGGAAATCGTCACTATGACGAACAGCGCAACGACCCCGGCGAAGTCCAAGCTCAGCAGATTTAACGGCAGGCGGATCAGAGACGGCCGTTGTATGGAAAAGCCAATCCTTGCAAACTGGTGAGCGACTTCGCTGTCGCTATTGCAACTGTACAGGAGCACTCTGGCAAGCATCAACCGAATGTCCTCGTAGGCTTCGAGTGCATAAGAACGAAACTGGTCAACCGGCTCCGCCGCTGGCTCAAGCTGACGCTGAGCGATCTGACTTGTGAGAGTGAAAAACGCCACGGACTGAGCGAAGAAGCTGCTCATCTTCTTCTCGAAGGTAGCTCGCTCTTCGGGAAAGTCGGCGGAATAAGCAGTCCAACCGGGCAGATTGCTCAAGGCAACGTAGAGCGCCAGACATCGTGTAAACCGAAAGCGCACGCTATCCAACGTGAAATCGGCCTGCAGCTGCGCGGCCAGAGAGTCAGGCAGAAGCGTGCTGTTGGCGATATAAAACTTGGTGTCTGCGACCAATCTTTCAGAAATCGTAAGCTGCGTCATGTTGATCCGCTGCGCCCAGCGAACAGCTCCAAGCGGGATCGCGCCCATACGGTGAAAAAAACGCAGCATGGCACCGTCAATATCCCGCAGAACAGGAACCGATGGCAGCAACGTCGTTAGGATAAGCGCGGCCACAAGTGGCGCATCAAGGCTCTTCAATCCTTCAGGAATGGGGCTTGGCGAGTACAGGAGACCAAGCAATTCCGGCTTGTGGGCAAGGGTCCAGCTCAAGAACATCAGAAGCCCGATGCACGATATGATATACGTCACGTAGCTGCTGTAATATTGAAAGCGGGTCGTCTCTGACCTGAGCGTCCTGGGCGTGGCAAAACGATGACCGGCGTAAAAGGCCGTCAACACTCCCGCCACAAGGTGCGCGGCGTCGAGGTGGATTGTTGTGAAAAACTGATCGATCATAGCGTGCCTCCAAAACAATAAGGCATCTGTAATCGGCTGAATCCATTCGCACAGCCGCACTACGCGTTACATTGCCAGAAACACTGGCAGGCGGTTGTGAACCAGCTCACAATGCTCGCGACGTTTGGTATCGGACGGACTCTCGCAAACTCACCTGTCGGCAGATCCATGGATCTATAGCCTGGCCTCCGCATGTCCGCTCCCGCCTGCTTCGTCGCCCTCCCGGCCAAAACGCTCCACCAGGAAATCGATGAACAGCCGCACCTTCACCGACAGATGCCGGGTCGGCGGATAGACCGCGTAGAGCGCGAGCGGCGGCGCGGAATAATCGTTCAGCACCGTTCGCAGTTCGCCTTTCCTCAAGGCATCGGCGGCGATGAACTCCGGGAGCAGCGCGAGCCCCCTGCCCTTGATCGCGACGTCGCGCAGCACTTCGGCATTGTTGACGCAGAGCGACCAGGCCGGCTGGATCCAGTGATCGCCGTCGGTGCCGGTGAGCTTCCACTGATTGCCCGTCAGCAGGAAGCCGTAGGTCAGCGAAGCGTGGCCGCGCAGATCCTGCGGATGTTTCGGTGTGCCGTGACGTGCGAGATAATCGGGTGAAGCGCAGATCATGCGTGCCACCGGCATGATTTTTCGCGCGATCAAACTCGATGATTCCAATTCCGCGATCCGCAAGGTCACGTCAAAACCGTCCTGGACGGGATCGAGCAGATCGTCGCTGAGCACGAGCTGGAGCTGCAGCTCCGGATATCGCGCCATGAAATCGGCGAGCACCGGCCCGAGCCGCAGGGTGCCGAACGACATCGGCGCGTTGACGCGCAACAGGCCGCGCGGCGCCGACTGGGCTTGCGCCACGGCCTGGTCGGCCGCCTCGATCTCCGACAGGATCACGACCGCGCGCTCGAAATAGCGCTGGCCGTTCTCGGTCGGGCTCGCATGGCGCGTGGTCCGGTTCAGGAGTTGCACGCCCAGGCTTTCTTCGAGGTCGGCGATGTATTTGCTGATTGCCGAGCGTGACAGCCGTAACTGCCGGCCCGCCTCGGCAAAACTGCCGCTTTCGACCACCTTTACGAAGGCCCGGAGGCTGGCGACCTTATCCATGGGCTGGCGCGGGCGATTGTTTCCAAATCGTAGACATAGACGTCATATTTGCACGGATTGTCTCCAATCCAAAGCGGAACGATATTTCCGGTCAGAGCAAGACCGCTCCCCGAGCTTTGGAGGACGACAATGTCTGGACTGCACCACGTGACCGCGATCGCCGGCGACCCGATCAGGAATTTTGGCTTCTACACCCGGGATCTCGGCCTGCGCTTCGTCAAGAAGACGGTCAATTTTGACGATCCCGGCACCTATCACTTCTACTATGGCGACGAGACCGGCCGTCCCGGCACCATCCTGACCTTCTTTCCCTGGGCCGGTGTGCCGGCCGGGCGGCGCGGCGTCGGCGAGACCCACCAGACCGCCTTCCGCGTGCCGCAACGCTCGCTCGGCTATTGGACGCAGCGCTTCGTCGAGAAGGGCATCGCCTACGAGGCGCTGGAGAAGCGCTTTGGCGAATCCGTGCTGCCGTTCACAGACCCTGATGGCATGGCACTCGCGCTGGTCGGCATTCCCGGTGCCGAGAGCGTGCCCGGCTGGAGCAATGGCGACGTGCCGGCCGAGCATGCGATCCGCGGCTTCCACGGGGTGACCTTGCTGCTCGACAGCGCGGCGAAGACGGGGGCCGTCCTCACCGACGTGTTCGGCTTCAAGGAGACGGCGCGCGAAGGCTCCGTGATCCGCTTCAAGGCACCGGGCGATGTCGAAGGCAGCGTCGTCGACATCTACGAGGCCAAGGGCTTTTTGCGCGGGCACCAAGGTGGCGGCTCCGTGCATCACATCGCCTTCCGCGCGGCCGACGACGCCGAGCAAGGCAAGATGGCGCGAAGGCTTGTGAGCGATCACGGCCTGCACCCGACCAAGCAGCGGGACCGCAACTACTTCCGCTCGATCTACTTTCGCGAGCCTGGCGGCGTGCTGTTCGAGATCGCGACCGACATCCCCGGCTTCGCGGTCGACGAGCCCGTCGAGACGCTGGGACGCGACCTGAAGCTGCCGAGCTTCCTCGAAGCGCAGCGCAAGCAGATCGAAGGTGTTCTGCCGAATTTGGAAGAGAGGGTGTCGTGACCGAGAGTTCATTCATCCATCGTTTGGAGCCCGCGACCGGCGCGGGCTCCCCTCCGCTCCTGCTGCTGCACGGCACCGGTGGCGACGAGAACGATCTGCTCGGGCTTGGCAAGATGGTCTCGCCCGGCTCGGCCCTGGTCTCGCCGCGCGGCCGCGTGCTCGAGCACGGCATGCCGCGTTTCTTCCGCCGCCTGGCCGAAGGCGTGTTCGACGAGGACGACGTGCGCCGCCGCGCGCACGAACTCGGCGGCTTCGTCGCGGAGGCGCGGCAGCGATATGGCCTCGCCGCGCCGGTCGCGGTCGGCTTCTCCAACGGCGCCAACATCGCAGCCGCGCTGTTGCTGCTGGAGCCGGACGTGCTGGCAGGCGCGATCCTGCTCCGCGCCATGGTGCCGCTGTTGGATCCGCCGAAGGCTGAGCTCGGCGGCAAGCCGGTCCTGCTTCTGTCAGGGCAGGCTGATCCCATCGTGCCGGCGAGCAATTCGGCGAAGCTTGCAGCGCTGTTGTCGGAAGCCGGAGCGCGGGTCGCACACAAGGTGTTGCCGGCGGGCCATCAATTGTCGCAAGCGGACGTGACGCTCGCCCGCGACTGGATCGGCAAACTCGCCGTCGAAGTCGCCTGATACGGAAAAAGCGGCGCATCGTTTTCGAACGGTGCGCCGCGGCTTCATTCGAACCAGCCGCGCCGCTTGAACCAGATCAGCGGCAGCACGCCGCTGGCGATGATGGCAAGCCACGCCAGCGGATAGCCGAACGTCCAGTCCAGCTCCGGCATGTGCTTGAAGTTCATGCCCCAGATTCCGACCATGATCGTAGGCGGCACGCCGACGACCGAGACGATCGTCAATATCTTGAACAGCTCGTTCTGCTGGATGTTGATGAAGCCGAGCACCGCATCGAGCAGAAGCTGGATCTTGTCCGACAATCGCGTCTCGTAATCGCCGAGCGAAACGACGTCCTTCGAGACGGCCTCGAGGCGCTTCTTCGACGCGGGCGTGATCCATTCACCCCCGACATCGCCGGCAAACGAGGCGACGCGGCCGACGCCAAGCAGGACATCGCGCGCCTTGGCGAGCCGATCGGCCAACTCACCGATGTTCTCCAGCGCCTCGCGCATCCTGCGGCTGGAGCGAACCGGCCGCTTCGAGCGAACGAGCCCGCCCTTGAAGACGCCGCGCGAGAGCCTGTCGACCTTTGCGCCGAGATGCTCAAGGACATCGGCGCCGCGGTCGACCATGGCCTCGACCAAGCTGGTGAACACGCACATGCCGTTCTCCAGGCTGTCATCGGAACCGATACGCTTGCCGATGTCGTCGAAGATCGGCAGCTGCGCGAAGCGCACCGTCACCAGCACGCGCGGGCCGATGACGAATCCCACGGGCGTGATCTCGGCCTCGTTGTCCTCGTTAAGCCGGACCGCCGGCGAGCTGAGATAGAGCGTGCCGTTGTCGAGGATCAGGCGGCTCGACGCTTCGATCTCGCTGAGCGAATCCTCGGACGGAACGCGTATCCCGAGCAATCGTTCGACGAACTGCTTTTCTTCTGCGGTCGCGTCCAAAAGATCAGCCCAGATGATCTCGGACGGCATCTGCGCGCCGATCTTCTGCCAGTCGTCGGACGGCCACCTGTACAGCTTGAGCAAGGAACCGAACTCCGTACGTCGTCACGCCGGATGGTTCATTGGGCTGCCATCCACCGGGCTAACGTCTGACGATTCCAAACGTTCAGTGCCTTTGCCGCGCGGACCCGAGCTGAAGAGCTGGCCGCGATCGCCAACTGAAATCTACGCAAGGACCGCTCAAGCCGCCACGTTGGCGAGGAAGCGATCCACCGACGAGCGCAGCTGTGCCGCCTGGCTGGACAGATCGTGGGCGGTTGCCAGAACCATGTCGGCGGAACGGTTGGCATTATCCGTAGCTTCGGCCGTTCCGGCAATGCTTCGGGCAACCTGGGCCGTACCGGTCGCGGCCTGACCGATACTTCTGGAGATCTCTCCCGCCGCCGCATTCTGCTGACTGACAGCCGCGGCGATCCGGCCTGTGAAACTGTCGATGTCGCCAATGATCAAGGCGATCGCTCCAACGTTGTCGACTGCCTGCCGTGTCGCCAACTGCACCTCGTTGATTTGCGACGAAATCTCCTCGGTTGCCTTCGCAGTCTGCGTTGCAAGCGCCTTGACCTCCGACGCGACGACGGCAAAGCCCCGACCCGCCTCGCCGGCCCGCGCGGCCTCGATGGTGGCGTTGAGCGCAAGCAGGTTGGTCTGCCCGGCAATGGTCCGGATGAAACCGACCACTTCGTCGATCTGCTGTGCCGCGCTTGCAAGCCTGCCGATGGTCTGGTTGGCGGACTCCGCCATACCGGAGGCGCGCTGGACGATTGTGGAGGCGTCGGCCAGCTGAGAGCTAATGGCCTGCACGGATTGACCGAGTTCGCTCGCGGCGCTCGCAACGGTCTGGACGTTGCTGGACGTTTGCTTGGCAGTCGAAGCCGCCTCGCTCGAACGTGTGCCAGCGACGCGCGCCGTCTCGGCCAGGTTCTGCGCCGTGTCCGTCAACTCCCCGGTCATGCGGTCGGTGTGGCTGAGCACGGAGCTGAAGGCGGCGCGGAACGCATCGATCTCGGCCTCCACACGTTGCCGGCGGCCGATCTGCTCGGCGCTGCTCTGATCTTTGGCGGCGATCAAGGCCAAGTCCTCATCGGCGCGGGCTTTCAGGCTGGATTGCATCACGGCCAGAGACTTCAGGAGCCGACCAAGCTCGTCGCGACGACGGACGGATATATCGTCCATGAAGTTGCCGGCTGCCACGCGTTCAGCGATCCGGACTGCGGCCGAAATCGGCCGGCTCATCGAGTAAGTGAAGGCGAGCGCGATGACGAGTCCGATCAGCGCCGTCCCGACCGCCACTGACACCATCGTGGTGCGGGCCGAATTGACCGCTGCTTCCGCCTCCGTGCGATATTCATAGCCGTAAGCCGCGACAAGCTCGACGAGATCGTCGATCGACGTCATCAACCGGTCGCCCTGTTGCGCGAGCAGGAAGCTGGTCGGAATCTCCGTTGTACCGCCGGCGGACGACTTGAGAATCTTCAGCGCGCCGCTGGACCACTCCTTGAGCTGGCCCTCGACCTTCTCGCGGACATTCGTGACATTCGGCGATGAGGTGCGTTCGCGCACGACTTTCAGATCTTCGAAGCTGCTGCGCACCAGATCCTCGAACTTCTTGACCTGTTCGCCCGAGCTGCCCGCGAGCAGGTTTCGCTGGAGCACGAGGCGGGCCTCATGCAGCGCCGCGTGGGCGGCCCGCGCATGGTTGATGCCCATCAGCGGTCCGTCGTAGAGACGGATCACCAGGTCCCCGGAATTGCCGATGGCGCGTATGCCGTAGAACGCGATCCCGCAGGCCAGCAGGATCACAACACTGAAGGCACCGAATATCTTGTAGCGTATCGACATCATCAATCTCCGGCGCCACGTGGTCGTTAGTCAGTTACCTTGACCATCATCTTCATGCGCGGATGGATGGCGCAGATTACCAGGACCTCGCCGGCATCCTTGAAGCTGACGTCCGTCGAGGTGCCGGGCGCCTGCGATCCGAGGTTGAATTCGTTGCCCTTGCTGGCCGACATGATGTTGTGGGGCACCGTGTCATCGTTCAGAAACGTGACGGCGGCGCCCTTCTTGACCGAGATGTTCTCGGCCGAGAAGACGCGCCCCTGCTGGTGGATGACTTCGGTGGCCGCATAGGCGCCTACCGAAAGCCCGCTGACGATGACGCAAGTGAACAGAGCAAGTGCACGCATGGGGTATCCTTTCAAATTTAGCGCGGCAGGACCGGCACGGCCGTCGGGGCGAGTTCGCTGGTCAATGTCTTGAGGAACGCAACGAGATCGGCCTTCTCCTGCGCTGTCAGTTCGAGAGGGCGCATGAGATCCGAGCGGCTAGGTCGATCGATACCCGCGTGATCGTAGTGCTCGATGACCTCTTCGAGCGTTGCGAGCGAGCCGTCGTGCATGAAGGGGCTGCGGCGGCTGATCTCGCGAAGGCCCGGGGTTTTGAAGGCGTGCTTCATCTTGATGACACCAGGAAGGTACTCGCCACGGCCGACGTCGCTGCTCGGCAGCCCGATGTCCTGAAAACCTTCATTGGTGAAGTTCCAGCCTTCGTGACAGGCCGCGCACTGCGCCTTGCCGTTGAACACCGCGAAGCCCCGCTTGGCATCTTCCGAGATCGCCTTCTCGTCGCCGTCGATCCAGCCGTCGAACGGCGCCCGTTCGGAGACGACGGTACGCTCATAGGTCGCGATCGCCTGGCCCAGCGTCTTCGCCTTGATTCCTTCGCCCGGGAAGGCGGCCTCGAACATCGGCTTATATTCGGGAATGCCGGAAAGCCGCTGCATGAGCTCGTCGAGCTTCATGTTCATTTCGCCGGGGGACTGGATCGGGCCGAGCGCCTGCTCCTCCAGTGTCGGAAGACGGCCATCCCACATGAAGATGGCGCTCCAGGCCGCGTTGACGATGGTCGGTGAATGACGCCCGAGCTTCGCCATGCCGTGGCCGACGCCGACCGCCAGCCCGTCGCCCCAGCCGAACCCGGGGCTGTGGCAGCTCGCGCAGGACTGCGCCGATGTCACCGAGAGGCGGGTGTCGAAATACAGCTTCTTGCCGAGCGCGGCTTTCTCGGGCGTGTACGGATTTTCTTTCGGGAACGGGATTGTCGAGGGTCTGCGATACAGGGCCTTGAGGGCGTCGAGCCCGCCCGGCGCCTTCTGTGTGATCTCGACCTTGCGGCTTTCACCGATGACGGCTGCGCCGAAACCGATCGTGCTGAAGCCGATAGCGCCAATACCGGCCGATGCGACTGCGGCGGCGAAGATGGTATAACGTGAGGAGCCGAACATCGGCATGCAATGTCCCTCGAGAGGGTGTCATTCGCGACACTGGAAAACCTTCGAGGCAATGCACCGCCCTTCTGGCGTGATGAAAATAGAGGCAGATCGTTAAAATAAAATGTTGGCGCCAGCAGATCGGCATGTATTTTCGGCAAACCAGCAAATACAAATTGCAGGAAAAAGCGGCAACAACCGTCATGATACCGAAGTTGCAGGGTGAGCCGTCTGAGTTGGAACCATGTCAATACGGAGTATTTAGCCTTTCCCGGTGCGTGCGCCTCCGCACGCGTGAACCGGGAAGCAGTGGCAATTGAATTGCGGCGCAAGAGCAATCCGCGGCCAAGAATGGATAGCCGGACGACTTGGTGATCATGCTTGAGCAGCGATCCTGTTCAGGGCTCGACTTGGTACAGGGTGCCAGAGACCGCGGCTCGACATGCCTGCCGATGGTACAGTCGAAATTGTCTTCACGTGCCGGAACGCTTCGCCGTAATCGCAAGGCGCACCAGCTCGGCGGGATTTTTCGCGCCGACCTTCTGCATGATATTGACCCGATGGCTCTCGATGGTGCGTGGGCTCAGATCCATGCGGTCTGCGATCTCCTTGGTCGACCTCCCGCCGATCAGCTCGGACAGAACTTCCCGCTCGCGAACCGTGAGCGGCGGCCGTCCGGGGAAATGAAACACAGGCCCCGAGCTCCTGGACTCCCCAGGCTTCAGAGCTGCCGCAACCCGCGCAACGAGGTCGTTGCCCCGAAATGGCTTCTCGATGAAATCAAAGGCGCCCTGCTTGATCGCGCGAACAGCCGTTACGACGTCGCTGCAACCGGACACCATGATGATGGGCCGATCAAAACCTCGGTTCCGGAGTTCCCTCAGTATTTCCAACCCCGAAGTGTCATTCAGAACGACGTCGACGAGGATGCAAGAAGGATTGGAATCGAGGCACAACGCAATGAATGACTTCGGATCGTTGCAGCCGATCACATCGAACCCCGCCCTGGTGAGCACGAGCGAGACCGTCTGCCAGACCGCGGGTTCGTCATCCAGCACCAGAACAGGTCCGGCAGGCACTTGAACGGAAGGACTACCCGTACAATTACGTCTCGCGCGATTCATATGCTGTATGCCAAAAGGTCAGTGCTGATGCTCGCCGAATCGAGCGAGGCTTTGCATCGACGCTTAAACAGGCGCGGTTCATCCGCTCGGCTTGTTGGGTCCAATCCATCGGCCAACGGGGAATTGGGAGGAGATTTATGGAGGTCGCATTCTCCACCGCAGACGTGCATCCGCGGGACCGTTTCGACTATTGGCAAGCTGCCACGCGCGAGCGGATCGCCGACCACGACTCCTCGATTTCCTCTCGCGACGGTTTCAAAGCAGAGCTGTCGGTCGGACGCGTTGGGTCGCTGGGCCTGGTTAGATCATGTAACTCCGAGATTCAGGTCGCTTCCACAAACCGGCATGCGGCCCGCTCGGACCCCAGCGAAGTCCTGTTATTCTGTTTGCTCGCTGGTCGAATCCTGCTGGAACAAAGCGATCGCAGGGTGTCCTTGGACGCAGGCTCACTCGCGTGTGTGGACCCGCGGCTCGCCCACACGATGCACTTTCTCGATCAGTCGTCCACGCTCATCATCAAAGTTCCGCGAACGGAACTTGAAGCAAGGCTCGGTACGAACTTCGATATTGCGGCTTGCCGCATCGCTCCGTTGGGTCCGCAGGAGCGCCTAACCCTATTCTTTGCAGCCAAGCTGGAACAGCTGAGCGGTACACTCGATAAGACAAGCGAGGAAACCATCTCGACGCAGGCAATCGACTTGATTGCGCTCTCCCTCGGGAACGCGGTCGATAGGCCAACGCAACTTCCGGCCAATAAATCGCGCCTTGTCTGGCACATTCACCGCGTCATCGAGGCGAGATTGCAGAATACCGACCTCACGCCGGAGCGAATCGCCGAACGTGTCGGAATTAGCGTTCGCCAAGCCAACAGATTGCTCGGAACGCAGGGCAGCTCAATCATGCGGCTCGTCCAAACCAAGCGACTGGCTCGATGCCGCCACGCGCTGGAAGACCCGAGACAAATACACCGTTCAGTCAGTGACATCGCTCTCGGCTGGGGATTTTCGGACCTGACCCACTTCAGCCGATCATTCAAAAGAGCTTATGGAATTTTGCCCAGCGACCTCCGAAAGCTCAAAGAAAGCCGGTGAAAGCGGCCCCTTCGTTCGGCCACGGCTTGGCGCGCGACGTATCGGCGAATGTCGCAGAGCTGCTTCTCCAACAGCACCAGCTCCTCGAGGGCAGCTTTCAGCTCCCTCTGAAGCCCCCGAAAGCGCATGCGATAGCCGTGCCGCTTCGCACCGTTCAACGCTTCGATGGTCGATTCCAGTTCGGCGAAGCACTGTGCAAATTTCGCCCTCTTTTCCCTGGTCTCCTTGCTTTGCGCAATGAGATCGGCTGCGATGAGACGCTGTTTCAACACAGGCTCGCTAAGGTGCAAGGTTGTGACGTTCGACATCTTGGACAATCGATACTGGAGAGAACGGGATGGCGCCTGGCGTTCACCAGGCGCCCGTTGCTTTTCAGATCAGGCGGCGCGTACGGTGGAGAGGAACCGCTGTACCTGAGCTTTCAGCCTGTTGCTGTCGGAGGACAGTGATTGCGCCGAGGACAGCACCTGGCTGGACGCCCCGCCCGTCTCCGTCGCCCCCCTCTGAACGTCGACGATGTTGGAGGAAACCTGCTGAGTGCCCTGGGACGCCTGCTGGACATTGCGCGCGATCTCCTGAGTGGCGGCGCCCTGTTCCTCCACCGCTGCCGCAATGGTCGACGAAATTTCAGAAAGTCGTTCGATCGTACCGCTGATACTTTTGATCGCCGTGACGGATTCCTGCGTTGCGGCCTGAATGCTGGTGATTTGCTGTCCGATGTCGCCGGTTGCCCGCGCGGTCTGCTCGGCCAACGCCTTCACCTCGGAGGCAACCACTGCAAAGCCGCGGCCCGCATCGCCGGCCCGCGCTGCCTCGATCGTTGCATTCAGCGCCAGCAGGTTGGTCTGTCCGGCGATCGTGTTGATGAGCTCAACCACGTCGCCAATGCGGGTCGAGGCCCGCGACAGCTCGCTGACCTGGTTCATTGTGTTGCGGGCCTGGCCGACGGCTTCGCCAGCCATCCGCGCCGATTCCTGAACCTGCCGGCCGATTTCGTTAACCGACGTCGACAGTTCTTCCGTTGCGCTCGCAACCGACTGGACGTTGGCAGAAGCCTGCTCGGACGCGGCTGCAACGGTCGTGGTGACCTCCTGAGCACGTGTCGCGGAATGGGTCAACGTGTTGGCTGAGGCTTCCAGCTCGGTAGAAGCGGACGCCACGGCGTCCACGATCTCGCCGACAGCGTGCTCGAACTCGTTGGCAAGCTTCTCCATTTCCAGCTTGCGACGCCTTGCTTCCGCCTGCTCGTTGGCCTTTTGCTCATCCTCCATCCGGCGCACGCGCAGGCCGTTCTCCCTGAAAACGAGGAGTGCCTTGGCCATGTCGCCGATTTCGTCGTTGCGCGTCGTATATACGACTTCGGTGTCGAGGTTCCCGTCGGCGATAGTCCGCATCGTGCCGTTCAGCCGCTGGAGCGGCGAAGTCACCCGCATCAACACAAAGCATGCAGCGACGAGACCCATCAAGAGTGCGACGCCCCCGACCGTGAACGTCACCAGTTTTGCGAGCGAATAGCTGCCGCGTGCCTCTGAAACGGCCTGAGCGGCACCCTTCTCATTGAATTCGACAACGGCGTCGATGGCGTTCTGCGCCTCACTGAACGCTGCACTCCCCAAGCCATTGTAGTCGCTTATCGCCTTGGCCGGATCACTCGCGGCCAGCATCAGGATGCGATCCTGCTCATTCTTATAGAAACCTGACTTTTGCTGGAACTTATCCCAAAGCGCCCTTTCCTGAGGCGATACGATGGTAGCCTCATAGACCTTCGCGGCCTTCTCGGCATTAGCCATATATTGCGAGAGCTGCCCTTCTGTAGTTCTGCGCTGCAACGGGTCGGTGGTCACGATCAGGCGGCTGCCGGCGACCCGGCCGCGTGTCGACCAATACTTGACGTCACCCAGCGCTTTCGTCGCAGGCAACCAATTGGTGGCAAGGTCTTCCGCATTCGCATTTAGCGCTGCCGCGCGGGAAAGTGCCATCCATGCCTGCGCCATTAGAAGCAGCACAAGGAGGGAAACGATTCCAAGTAGGCAAAGTTTAACGCTCAGGCGCATGTTTGCTCCCGCAAGCAAAGGGTTAATAAAACGCCCTGCATCCTTGTTCGAGTTGGTTGACGAAAGCTAACCGATGACCATCGTGTGACTACGGGATTGCCACAGCAGATGCCGGGCGGCGCGTTCAACTGCGGCGCTCCGGCTCAGACTGACGTGAGACAGACGGTCTGTTGTGAGTCAGCGGGAAAGAAGCGAGAGACGCCGCTTGGAAGACCAAGGTTGGTTTTGGTCTGCCTGACCACGAGGTCTTGGCGATGACGCGCCTGCAAGGTTTGCTCGCAATCGAGACGGCCGGTCAGATCTTCACCTCGTCCGGGCAGACTTGGCATGTGGTGGCGACGGCGGCCGACGAGTTCTGCGATGATGCCATCATGCCAGTGTTTTGCCCGACGCGTCAACGGCATCGCGCGACGCGCAACTCATCGATCGCGTCGCGCGCAAGTCATTGGAATCACTACCCTCGGCTACTGTGCATGGGGTTGTTTTTCAGGTTTTTGTTTGGACCGGCCTCGTGACGATCTCTTCCGTTGGGAGAGATCGTCACCGAAATCAGGCAATCGACCTGCGCGACCCTACTCCCACGCCCATGTCGAGAAATCGTTCTCGTATTGGGGCACGTCCTTCCAGACGCCCTTCAGCTTCTTGTTGGTGATGGTGATCAGCTGCGGCTGGTACAAATAGCCGGAGACCGCGTCGGTTGCCAGCATCCGCTGGGCGTCGCCGAGAAGCTTGACACGGGCGGCTTCATCCGGCGTCGACACGATCTGCTTGTAGAGCGCGTTGAAGGCGTCGTTGTTGTAGCCGAGATAGTAGTCCGGCTCGGTGATCTTGACGAGATCGAACGGCTCGACATGGCTGACGATGGTGAGGTCGAAATTGTGCGGACCATTGCCGGCGAATACCTGCGACAGCCACTGCGCCCATTCGACGTTCTCGATCTTGGCGATGATGCCGACCTTGGCGAGTTGGGCTGCGAGGATCTCGCCGCCCTGCCGCGCATAGGATGGCGGCGGCAGCTTCAGCGACAGCTCGAGCGGCGTGGTGATTCCGGCCTCGGCGAGCAGCTTCTTGGCTTTCTCGGGATCGAACGGGTTGATGCCTGTGGTGTCGACATAGCCGAGCGCGGTCGGGACGTAGAAGCTGCCGATCGGCGTGCCGAAACCATCGACGGCGCCGTCGATCATCGCCTTGCGATCGATCGCGGCGAGGATCGCACGGCGCACGCGAACGTCGTCGAACGGCTTCTTGCGATGGTTGATGCCGACGATGGTCTTCGCCCTGGAGCCGCCGACCATAACGTTGAAGCGCGGATCAGCCTTGAACTGCGCGATGGTGCGCTGGGCCGACACCCGGGGAAACGCGTCGACGTCGCCCGACAGCAGCGCGGCCGTCTGCGCGGACGGATCGGAGATGAAGCGGATCGTCACCTTCGAGAGCTTGATCGCGGTGGCGTTGCGGTAGTCGGCCCATTTGGTCAGGGTCATCGAGGAGCCCTTGGCCCAGGCACCGAGCTGAAAGGGCCCGGTCCCGACCGGCTGCGTGATATTGGTGGCAGCGCTCTTCGGCTCGACGATCGAGCCGCTCGCCTGCCCCAGCAGGAACGGCAGGTTCGGCTCGGAATTCTTCAGGCTGATCACGACCGTATCGGGATCGGGCGCGGCAACGGACTCGAAGCTCTGGAACAGGCTCTTGTCCTTGTTGGTGCTGGTGGCGACAGCATTGCGCTCAAACGAGAACTTCACGGCCGCGGAGTCGAACGGCTCGCCATTGTGGAACTTGACGCCCTTGCGCAGCTTGAACGTATAGGTCTTCAGATCGGGCGATGCGGTCCAGCTCTCCGCCAGCAGGGGCGACGTGGTGCCGTCCTCGTTGATCTTGGTCAGGGTCTCATAGATGTTGTAGAGCGTGACCTCGGCGATCGCGGCGGCGGCGGCATTGGTGGGATCGAGCCCGGGCGGCTCCAGCGCCATCGCCATGACGACGCTGTCCTTTTTGGACTGCGCCAGCACCGGCAACGGAGCCACGGCAAGCGCGGCGGCGAATGCGACGATCGATAGTTTCCTGAACATGCGTAACTCCCCGGCCTTGTCTCGTCTCAAGCCTACGCCAATCCCGCCGCGGACGCTAACCTTCCACGGGCAATTGCGGCAACGCCATCACGGCTTCCGCCTTATGGCAGGCGGCCAGATGCGTCTCGCCCACCTTGCGTAGCTCAGGCAGAACCTCGCGGCAATGCTGGTCGGCGAGCGCGCATCGCGAGACATAGGGGCACCCGGTCGCCGCCGCCGATTGTGAGGCGATCGCCTGGGCCCCGCGCCGCCGCCGGCCGCCACCGGCGCGCACCCGCGGCACGGCGTCCAGCAGTGCTCGCGTGTAGGGATGGGCGCAGCGCTCGAACAAATCCTCTGGCCTGCCCTGCTCGACGATGCGGCCGAGATACATCACCGCGACCTCGTCGCAGAGATAGTCGACGACGGCGAGGTCGTGACTGATCAGGACGTAACTGAGGCCGAACTGTTCCTGGAGGTCCTGCATCAGATTCAAGACTTGCGCCTGCACGGAAACGTCGAGCGCCGAGACCGGCTCGTCGGCAACGATCAGCTTCGGCTGGGTGATCAGCGCGCGCGCAATAGCGATGCGCTGGCGCTGGCCGCCGGAGAATTCGTGCGGATATTTCTCCATGTCGGCATCGCGCAGCCCCACCTGCCGCAGCGCTGCGGAGACGCGCTCGTGGAACGTATTCCGGTCGGCGTCTTCCAGCACGGTGAGCGGTTCGGCAACGACGCGCGCGATGGTCTGGCGTGGGTCCAGCGATCCGTAGGGATCCTGGAACACCATCTGGAAATCGCGGCGGGCGCGGCGCAGCTCGCCAGCGGAGATGCGGTTGAGGTCGCGGCCGAGCAGCGCGACCTGCCCCGATGTCGGCCGTTCCAGCGCCATCACCACACGCGCAAAGGTCGACTTGCCTGAACCGGACTCGCCGACGATGCCGAGGCTCTTGCCGGCGTCGACCCGCACGCTCACACCGTTGAGCGCGCGCACCTGCCCCGGCGGGCGAAACACGCTTTCGCGCGGCAGCGTGTAGCGCTGCTCGAGATCCTTCACGTCGAGAAGAGGCGCCGTGCTCATGCGGTCAGCGCTCCGACGCGTTCGGCCATGGAGACGTCCGTCCGGATGCAGCGCACGAAGTGGCCGGGTCCGACGTCCACCATCGGTGGAAGCGCGGCCCGGCACTGCTCGATCACGAGCGGACACCGATCGGCGAAGGTGCAACCGGAAGGCAGATCGGCGAGCTCCGGCACCGAGCCGGATATCGTCGTCAGCCGCGTCCCCTTGCGTGCGCCGAGTTTCGGTCGGGCGCGGAACAGGCCCTGCGTATAAGGATGGCCCATCCGGCGGAACACTTCGTCGGTCGGACCGCTCTCGATGATCGTGCCGCCGTACATCACCATCATCCGTTGCACGTTCTCGGCGATGACGCCGAGATCGTGCGAGATCAGGATCATCGACATGCCGCGCTCTTCGACGAGATCGGCGATGAGGTCGAGGATCTGGCCTTGAATGGTGACGTCGAGCGCCGTGGTCGGCTCGTCCGCGATCAGAAGGTCGGGCTCGCAGGCGAGCGCCATCGCAATGGTGACGCGCTGACGCTGGCCGCCGGAAAACTGGTGCGGATAGGCGTCGACGCGCCTCGCCGGATCGGGCAATCCAACGCGGTCGAGCAAGGCGATCGCTTCCTTGCGCGCCTGCGATGCCGAAAATTTCCTGTGACGCCGCAGCGGCTCGGCGACCTGGTGTCCGATCGTGTGCATCGGATTGAGCGCGGTCATCGGCTCCTGGAAGATCATGCTGATGCGATTGCCGCGCAGCCGACAATAGTCCGCGTCCGACAATCCAGCGAGTTCGCCGCCATCCAGCTTGATGCTGCCGGTGACGGACGCGCTGTCCGGCAGCAGCCCCATCAGCGACAACGCCGTCACCGACTTGCCGCAGCCGGATTCGCCGACAAGCCCGAGCGTCTCGCTGCGCTTCAGGGCGAAGCTGACGCCGCGCACGGCCTGTGCCGGCCCGCGGCTGGTGTTGAGGCGCACGCCGAGATTTTCGACCTCGATCAACGGCATGGTCGAGCGCTCGCCCATCGTCATCGCTCCCGCGCCAGTCGTGGATCGAGCAGATCGCGCAGTCCGTCGCCGAGCAGATTGAGGCCGAGCACCGCGATCGCGATCGCAGCGCCCGGATAGACGGCGAGCATCGGCGACTGGAACAGCAGCGTCTGCGCGTCGTTCAGCATCCGCCCCCAGGACGGCTGCGGCGGCTGCGTGCCGAGACCGAGATAGGACAAAGCGGCCTCGGCAAGAATCGCGAGCGCGAACTGGATCGTCGCCTGTACGATCAGGATCGACATGATGTTGGGCAGCACGTGCTCGATGGTGATGCGAAACTTGCCCTTCCCCGCCGCGCGCGCGGCCAGCACAAATTCGCGCGCCCAGATCGCGTTGGCCGAGCCGCGCGTCAGCCGGATCAGCGTCGGGATCTGGAAGATGCCGATGGCGACGATCGAGGTCACCATGCCGGGCCCCACGACCGCGGCGAGCATGATGGCGGACAGCACGGCCGGAAAGGCGAAGGTGAAATCGGAGAAGCGCATGATGATCTCCTCGGTCCAGCCGCGCCTGGCCGAGGCGATCAGGCCGAGACAGACGCCGAAGGTGAGACCGATGCTCACCGCGATGATGCCGACCATGATGGTGGAGCGGGCGCCGGCGAGCAGCAGCGAGACGATGTCGCGGCCGAAGACGTCGGTACCGAGCCAGTGCGCGGCCGAGGGCGGTCGGAGCTTTGACGCGATGTCGATCTCGTAGGGCGACCAGGGCGTCCACACCAGCGACAGCAGCGCCGAGGCGAGAACCAGCACGCTCAGCGCGCCACCGAGCACGAAGCTGCGATGACGCAGCGCGCGGCGCCAGAAGGTCCGGGCCGGCAGAGGGCGCGCCATGGCCGGAGCGTCGACGAGGGTGGTCAGCGGCGCGCTCACAGATCGTGGACCTTGATGCGGGGATCGACGAAGGCATAGAGCACGTCGACCACGAAATTGACGATGACGACCATGGTCGCGAGCAGCATCACGCAGTTGCGCACCACGATGAGGTCGCGGTTGGCGATCGACTGGAAGATCAGGCGGCCGAGGCCGGGCAGATAGAATACGTTCTCGATCACGATGGTGCCGGCGAGCAGATTGGCGAATTGCAGGCCCATCACCGTCATCACGGGGATCATGGCGTTGCGCAGCACGTGTTTCCACAGCACCTCGCGCTTGCCGAGGCCCTTCGCGCGCGCCGTGCGGACGAAGTCTTCACGCAGCACTTCCAGCACCGCCGAGCGCGTGACGCGTGCGAGGATCGCGGCCTGCACCACCGCGAGCGACACCGCCGGCAGCAGCAGCGATTTGATGCCGGGCCAGATGCCGTCCTCCCAACCGGGAAAGCCGCCCGCGGACAGCCATTGCAGCCGCACCGAAAACAACAGCACCAGCAGGATCGCGAACCAGAAATTCGGCAGCGCGATGCCGACCTGCGTCAGCGACATCACGCCGACGTCGCCGAGCTTGTTGTGGTTGGCGGCGGTGTAGATGCCGGCCGAGAGCGCCAGCGTCACCGTGATCAGCATGGACATCATCGCGAGCGGAATGGTCAGCACCAGCCGCTCCGCGATCAAGGCGGCAACCGGTGTGCCGTAGACATAGGAGTTGCCGAGATCGCCGACCAGCAGCCCCTTGACCCATTGCAAATAGCGAACCGCCAGCGGCTGATCGAGCCCGAGCTTGACCGTGAGCGCGCGGACCGCATCTGGCGAGGCGTCGGCGCCCATCAGCATCTGCGCAGCGTTGCCCGGGAGAGCATCCAGCACCAGGAAAATGATCACGGATGCGCCGACCAGCGTCGCCAGCAAGGTCAGCAGACGTCGGAGGACAAATACGCTCATGCGCGCTCGGATTCAGGGCTCATCCGTTGCACGATCAACATGTCCGGGCACCGGAGGCAAGTGCTTTGCTGCATCCCCATCTGCTCAACCGGGCCAGCGGGACAGAAGGCCTTGCGAGGCCTCGAACAGCGCGCTCACGCGCAGCAAGTCCGCATCAGCGCGGAAGCGGCCGACGAGTTGCAATCCGATCGGCAGGCCGTCGCGGCCGAAGCCGCAGGGCAGGCTGATCGCGGGGTGTCCGGTCATGTTGAACGGCATGGTCCAGGGGAACCAGTGCGGCCGGACGCTGTCAAACTGCTTGCCTTCGATCTCGATGGTGCCGAACAGGTCCTGATCGATCGGCAGGGCGGTGCGGGTGATGGTTGGCATCGCCAGCAGATGCCCGCGCGCAAGCAGGGATTGCACCCGGCGGAACAGAGCCGTGCGCGCGAACATCGCCTCCTGATAGGCGACGCCGCTGACGTCGGTGGCAAGCGCAAGCTGCTTGAGGAAGGCCTCGCTCAGCGCGTCCCCATGCTCGGCCGCGAGTTTGGCAAAGCGCGTGCGCCAGACCGTGTGATTGATGGCGCGCCAGATCGGCTCGATGTCGAACCCCTCGCCCGAAAATTCCTCGAGTTCGGCACCCAGGCCCGCGAGCCGATCGAGGGTCGCCTTGAAGCCGGCCTCGACATCGGCAGAGACAGGGCGTCCGGGCGGCGACAGGCAGTACAGGATTTTCTGCCCACGCAGATCGCCGCGCGGGGCGGCCGCGCCGATGAAGTCGGGCACGGGAACGCCGATCGACCAGGGATCGCAAGAATCCTCGCCGGCCATCGCCTGCATCATCAACGCGGTGTCGGCGACGGTCCGCGTCATCGGCGTGACATAGGTCTGGTTGCCGAACGCGTCCAGCGCCTGGCTGTGCGGGATTACGCCGTTGCTCTGCTTCAGCCCGACCACGCCGTTGCAGGCGGCGGGAATCCGCGTCGAGCCGCCGCCATCGGTCGCGATCGCAAGCGGCGCGATGCCGCTCGCCACCGCCACCGCCGCGCCGCCGCTGGAGCCGCCCGGCGAGCGCTCGGCGCTCCACGCATTGCGGGTGCGGCCGAACAGCGGCGAGTCGGTCAGGCACTTGCTGCCGAATTCGGGCGTCGTGGTCTTGCCGATCAGGATCGCGCCTTGCGCGCGCAGCCTTGCAACCGCGACGGCATCCTCGTTCGGAACATTGTCCTTGTAGGGAATGGCGCCGAAAGTGGTCTTGACGCCCCTGGTGTTGACGATGTCCTTGACGGTGACGGGGATGCCGTGCAGCTGGCCGAGCGGCTCGCCGGCCATCACCTTGCGCTCGGCTTTGCGCGCGGCGGCAAGCGCCTCGTCGCCGCAGATCGTGATGAAGCAGTTCAGCTCAGGCTGGAGCGCCTCGGCACGGGCGAGCACCGCGCTGACGAGTTCGACGGGGGAGACCTCCTTGCGGTCGATGCTCGCGCGCAATTCGGTGGCGGACAAGAAACAGAGATCATCGTTCATGGAAGGACCGGCTCGCTTCAGGATGCGCGGACCTTGCCAGCGTGCACCGATCCTGTCCATTTCGGCTTGCGCATGGCCGCTGGCCACCGAAACAACTCGGAAGTGCGGCGAGGTCTGCCCTAGCTACCAGCTCCAGGTGACCTCATGGCTCCAGGGCGGATCGGCACCGCGACGGGTGCAGGTGAGACCGGCGCAATTGGCGGCAAAGAACAGTGCACGGCGAAGCTCGTCTGCGCCGATATCCTTCAATTGCTGTCGAGGGAGACGTCCCTGCTTGTGCAGGGCGAACAACAACGCCGCCTGAAAACTGTCGCCCGCGCCGATGGTGTCGGCGACCACGACTTTGGGCGCGGCGACCTCGATCTGCCCTGCCCCCGCATGCCACGCGATCGCGCCGCTGTCGCCACGGGTGATGACGACCAGGCTCGCGCCCCCCGCGAGCAGCGTGCTCGCACGCTGGTGATATGGCTCGTCGCCGAACAAATAGGCAAAATCGACGTCCGACATCTTGATGAGATCGGCGCTGGCCGCAAACGCGGTCATGCGCGCGAGATAAGCCGGTTTGCCCTTCACGAGGTTGGGTCGGCAGTTCGGATCAAAGGAGATTGTCGAGGACGACCGCGCGTCCGCGATCAGGGCCTTGGTCTCGGTCGCGCCCTGGTCGTTAACGAGTGTGGTCGAGCCGACGTGGAGAACTTCGATCGCGTCGAAGGGAATGGAGCCGCGCTGGTAGACCCAGTTCCGCGCCGCCGTCTCGGCATCGTAGAACGCGTAATGCGACTCGCCCGCGACGATACGAACGAAAGCGAGCGTGGTCTGGTGTTCGCTGCTTGTGGCGAGCGCGAGCTCGACATTGGATGCAGCGGCGTGCTCGGCGATCATGCGCCCGAACATGTCCGTCGAGATCCCGCCGACAAAGCCGGTCGACGCGCCAAGCCGCGCCATGCCGATTGCGACGTTGAGGCAGGAGCCTCCGACCGCCGGCATCACCGCTTCGCGCCCGTCGGTGTTTCGCGTCGGAACGAAATCGATCAGCGCATCGCCGCAGGAAATCAGCATCCGTCTCAACCTCCCGCGATGTCGCGCATCGCGACGCGGCTGCCGCGATCGACCTCGCGCAGCAGCTTGTAGACCTCGCGCTTGCGGGCGTGAAAGGCGGCGATGTCGGGCGTGGTCGGCTCGCTCTTGCGTCCCAGCGCCGACATCTTTGCCATGGTCTCGCCGATCGAGGCATAGGCGCCGCCGGCGACTGCGCCGAGCATGGCAGCGCCGAGCAGCACGGGTTCTTTGGTCTGCGGCAGCGCGACCGTGAGGCCGGTGGTGTCCGCCATGACCTGCCGCACCAGCGGACTGCGGCTGGCGCCGCCGCCCATGATCATGATGCCGGAATGGACGCCATGCGCGGCAAAGGCCTCGATCACCTCGGCAAGCCCATAGGCGAGCCCGCACAGACCGGCGACGAACAGCCGTTCCATCGAGGCGATGCCGGTGTCGAGATCGAGGCCGGCGATCACCGCGCGCGTGTCAGGGTCGGCGTAGGGCGAGCGGTTGCCGATGAATTCAGGAAGTACATGGACGTCGCTGGCCAGCAGCGCGGCACGGCTGGCGCCGCCTGCGCGCGCGATGATGCGGCGCTCGAGGAACTCGATGAGGTCGAGGCCCTCGCTGCGCGCCGCCGCGCTCGCCTCGGCGTGGCCAGGATGCGACTTGAGAAGATGGTCGATCGCAGCGCCCGCAGCCGACTGCCCGCCCTCGTTGAGCCAGAAATTCGGCACCATGCCGGAATAGTAAGGACCCCACACGCCCGGCACGAAGCACGGTTCTTTCGTCGTCGCCATGATGCAGGCCGACGTTCCCATGATGTAGGCGAGACGGTCGGAGACATCCGTCGCGCCGTCCGATTCATCGCGCCCGCCGATCGCCCCGATGCCGCCTGCATGCGCGTCGATCAGGGACGCTCCGACCGGTGTGCCCGCTGACAGGCCGAGATCGGCCGCGGCAGTGCGGGAGAGACCTGCGCCCAGGCGCGTACCGGGGGCGACGATCTCGGTGCCGATCCGGGCGTATTTCTCGTTGACGAAATCCGACAGGCCGATGCGCTTGAAGAATGGCGCGCTCCAGCCGCCGCCGTCGTGGGCGAGATAGTTCCATTTGCAGGTAACCGTGCAGGTCGAGCGCTGAAGCGAGCCGGTTGCGCGCCAGGTCAGGTAATCCGCCAGATCGAAGAAGTGCCCTGCAGCATCGAAGCTCGCGCGCATGTGCCGCTTCAGCCACAGCAGTTTCGGCATCTCCATCTCGGGCGAGATCGAACCGCCGACATAGCGCAGCACGGCATCACCGGTTTCGTTGATCAGCCGCGCCTCGGCCGTGGCGCGGTGATCCATCCAGACGATGACGTTGCGCTGCCTGTCGCCGGAGGCGCTGACGGTGAGCGGTTCGCCTTGCCGGTCGAGCACCACGAGGGAACAGGTGGCGTCGAAACCGATACCGCCGACGCTGTCGGGCGCGATCGCAGCTTCCGCCATCGCGGCCCGCACCGACGCAGTGCAAGCGTCCCAGATATCCTGGGACGATTGTTCGACGATGTCGCCGGCCTCGTGCCATATCCTGATCGGATGCCGTGCCATCGCCAGCAAGGTGCCCGCCTCGTCGAACACCCCTGCCCGCGTGCTCGTGGTCCCTACATCGATGCCGATATACGCTCGCGGCATTGTCGCCCCCGGAAGCTCTCGTCAGTTTTGACGCAAGCCTACCAGCAAGTGTAGCCGCCATCCACCAGCACGATGCTGCCGGTCATCAGGCTCGCGGCTTCGGAGGCCAGGAACAGCACGACGGAAGCGATCTCATCGACCTGCCCCATCCGTGCCATCGGGGTTCCACCGATCCAGGCGTCGTACATTCTCGGATTGCTTTTCACGAAGGCGTTGAGCGGCGTCTCGATATAAGTCGGCGCCACCGCGTTGACGCGGATGCCACGCGTGCCCCATTCGGCGGCGAGCGATTTCGTCAGATGATGCACGCCGGCCTTGGACGCATTGTAGAAGCACTGCTCCTGCGGCTTGTTGACGATGAAGCCGGACATCGATCCGACATTAACGATGGCGCCGCTCCTGGCATTGAGCATGTGCTTGCCGAACTCGCGGCAGCACCAGAAGGTGCCGTTGAGATTGACGTCAATGACGTTGAGCCAGTGCTCGTCGGTCACGGTCTCCGCGGGCGTCTCGCTGCGGGCGATGCCGGCGTTGTTGACGAGGATGTCCACCTTGCCGTGGCGCGCGACGAGGTCGCTCGCCACCTCCGCCACGCGCTTGGTGTCGGTGACATCCATGATCGCCGTCTCGGCGTCGAAGCCCTTCGCCCTCAGGCTGGCTTTCGCGCTGTCCGCGACCTTGCTGTCACGATCGCCGATGACGACCCTGGCGCCGGCTTCAGCCAGCGCTTCGGCGCAGGCGAGCCCGATCCCCTGCCCGCCGCCGGTGATGAACGCGGTCTTGCCGTTCAGCTTGAACTTTTCCAGGTACATGTTGCTCTTCCGCTTCTTGCCGTTTCTTGTCAGTTCCGAATGGCGTTGCCGCTCGCGTCGAAGCGATGGATGCGCGCGGGCTCCGGCACCAGCGACACATGATCGCCGGCATGCAGGCTCAATTCACCGATGTAGCGCGCCGTCAGCATGCCGAGCTGTCCGGCATCGACATAAAGGAAGGTGTCGCTGCCGAGGTGCTCGGCCACCGCGATCGTTCCCTGCCAGCCGCCGGCACCGTCGCGTTCGATCTTGAGATGCTCCGGCCGCACCCCGATCGTCGCCGCGCCCTTCTGCAGGGCGTGCTCGCCGGTGACGAAGTTCATCTTCGGCGAACCGATGAAGCCGGCGACGAAGAGATTAGCCGGCCTCTCGTAGAGCTCCAGCGGCGAGCCGTATTGCTCGATCTTACCGCCGTTGAGCACCACGATCTTGTCGGCCATGGTCATGGCCTCAACCTGGTCGTGGGTGACATAGATCGCGGTAGTGCCGAGCTGCTTCTGGAGCCGCGTCACCTCGATGCGCATCTGGACGCGCAGCGCCGCGTCGAGGTTGGAGAGCGGCTCGTCGAATAAAAACGCCTTGGGCTCGCGGACGATGGCACGCCCGATCGCGACGCGCTGGCGCTGGCCGCCGGAGAGCTCGCGCGGCTTACGGTCGAGATAGGGCGTGAGGTTCAGCGTCGCGGCGGCGGCCTCGACCTTGCGGTTGGTCTCGTCCTTGGAAAGACCCGCCATCTTCAGGCCGAAGCCGATGTTGCCGCGCACGCTCATATGCGGATAGAGCGCATAGGACTGGAACACCATTGACAGCCCGCGCTTGGCGGGCGGCGTGTCGACCACGTTCTTGCCGTCGATCAGGATCTTTCCGCCCGAGACGTCCTCGAGCCCCGCGATCAGCCGCAAGAGCGTGGTCTTGCCGCAGCCTGAGGGACCTACGAACACCACGAAGGAGCCGTCGGCAATCTCGAGGTCTGCGCCCTTGATGATGTGCACGGGGCCGAAGGATTTCTGCACGTCCTGAAGTGTGATCTGACCCATGATCCGGCAGCCCTTCCTACTTTACCGCGCCAAAGGTGAGCCCGCGCACGAGCTGCTTCTGGCTGAACCAACCGAGGACGAGAATGGGCGCGATCGCCAGCGTCGACGCCGCCGACAGCTTTGCCCAGAACAGCCCTTCCGGGCTCGAATAGGACGCGATGAACGTGGTGAGCGGCGCAGCGTTCGAGGTCGACAGATTGAGCGTCCAGAACGCCTCGTTCCAGGCCAGGATCAGGTTCAGCAGCATGGTCGATGCGAGTCCCGGGATCGCCATCGGCGTCAGGACATAGACCAGCTCACGGCCGATGGTGGCGCCGTCCATGCGCGCGGCTTCCAGGATGTCGCGCGGGATCTCCTTGAAATAGGTGAAGAGCATCCAGATCACGATCGGCAAGTTTCCCAGGCACAGGATGAAGACGAGCCCGATGCGGGAATCGAGCAAGCCGAAGGACTTGTAGATCAGGTAGATCGGCACCAGCACGCCGACCGGCGGCATCATCTTGGTCGAGAGCATCCAGAGCAGGATGTCCTTGGTGCGTTTGGTCGGCGAGAACGCCATCGACCAGGCGGCGGGGATCGCGATCAGCAGCGCGATCAAGGTCGAGCCGCCGGCGATGATGATCGAGTTCATTGCGTGGAGGAAATAGTCGCTGCGCTCCTGAACCGTTGCGTAGTTCTCGGTGGTCCAGTGGAAGAACAGGAAGGACGGCGGAATCGCGAAGGCCTCAAGTTCGGTCTTGAAGCTCGCCAATACCATCCAGAGGATTGGGAAGAAGATCAGGAAGCCGAAGAACCACGCCCCGATGGTCGAGACCACCACCCGCTGCCTCGTCGCTATCCGCGCCATGTCTCAAGCCTCCAGATTGCGGCCGACGATGCGGACCAGGAAGAAAGCTACGACGTTGGCGATCACGACGGCGACGAGGCCGCCCGCCGAGGCGGTGCCGACATCGTACTGGATCAGTGCCTGCGAATAGATCAGGAAAGCGATGTTGGTGGTCGACAGTCCCGGGCCGCCGCCCGTGGTGACGTAAATTTCGGCAAAGACGGTGAGCAGGAAGATCGTCTCGATCAGGATCACCACCGTGATGGGACGCGCGAGGTGCGGGAGCGTAATGTAGATGAAGGTCGAGACCGCGCTGGCGCCGTCCATTTCGGCGGCCTCCTTCTGCTCCTCGTCGAGCGACTGCATCGCAGTGAGCAAAATCAGCGTCGCGAACGGCAGCCATTGCCAAGACACGATCAGAATCACCGCGAGCAGCGGCGCGTCGGTGAACCAGTCGATCGGCGTCAACCCGAACAGCGACGCGATCCAGGCAAACAGCCCGGACACCGGATGCATCAACAGGTTCTTCCAGACCAAGGCGCTCACCGTCGGCATGACGAAGAACGGCGCGATGACCATCAGCCGCACGATGTTGAGGCCGATCACGGGCTGATCGAGCAGCAGCGCCAGCGGAATTCCGAGCAGGACAGTCAGCGCCAGCACCGAGCCGACCAGCACCAGCGTATTCTGGAGCGAGGCGAGGAACGCGGGATCGGTGAGGAAGTAGCGGAAATTTTCCAGCCCGACGAACGATTCCGAGCCGGGATCGAGCAGGCTGTAATGCAGCGTCGAGAAATAGATCGTCAACGCGAGCGGGACAATCATCCAGATGAACAGCAGCCCGACGGCCGGCGTCAGGAGCGTCCGTGCGAGAAGCTGCGTCTGCCGGGTTGCCATTCTTGGCTTCTCTCCGCTTGCGGGAAGAAGGCGGCCATCCATCCTTAGCGGTGGATGGCCGCAAGTCTGAGCTCAGGAGGGAGAGCTAGAGCTCACTTGATATAACCCGCGCGCTTCATCTCGCGCTCGGTTGAGGATTGCGCCGCGGTGAGCGCGGCATCGACCGTCATCGATCCCGCAAGCGCGGCCGAGAACTGCTGGCCCACCTGCGTGCCGATGCCCTGGAATTCGGGGATCGCCGCATATTGCACGCCGACGTAGGGCACCGGCTTCACCGTAGGCTTGTTCGGATCGGCGGCATCGATCGAGGCCAGCGTCAGCTTCGCAAACGGGGCGACCTTCAGATAATCAGGATTTTGGTAGAGCGAGGTTCGGGTGCCCGGCGGCACGTTGGCCCAGCCCTCTTTCGCGGCGACGGTCCTGGTGTAATCCTTGCTCGTCGCCCAGGCGATGAACTTCTCGGCGGCTTCCGCCTTCTTCGAACCGGCGGGGATTGCGAGATTCCAGGCCCACAGCCAGTTGGCGTTCTTGCCGAGCCCGGTGTTGGGCGCCATCGCAAAGCCGACCTTGTCGGCGACCTTGGAGTCCTTCGGGTTGGTGACGAAGGACGCCGCGACGGTGGCGTCGATCCACATCGCGCACTTGCCGGCATTGAACAGCGCCAGGTTCTCGTTGAAGCCGTTCGAGCTCGCACCAGGAGGGCCGGCCTGCTTCATCAGGTCGACATAGGTCGTGAGTGTCGCCTTCCATTCCGGGGTGTTGAACTGCGGCTGCCACTTCTCGTCGAACCAGCGTGCGCCATAGGAATTGGCCATGGCGGAGAGGAACGCCATGTTCTCGCCCCAGCCGGCCTTCCCGCGGAGGCAGATGCCGTAGACGCCAGTGCTCTTGTCGGTGAGCTTCTTGGCGGCGTCCACGACGAAATCCCAGGTCGGCTTTTCCGGCATCTTGAGGCCGGCCTTGTCGAACAGGTCGGTGCGGTACATCACCATCGAGCTCTCGCCGTAGAACGGCGCGGCGTAGAGCTTGCCGTCGACGGAGACCGCATCCTTGATCTTGGGCAGGAGGTCGGCGACGTCGTAGTCGGCGCCGAGATTCGCGAGCGGCACCAGCCAGCCCTTCTTGGCCCAGATCGGCACCTCGTAGGTGCCGATGGTGAGGACGTCGAACTGGCCGCCCTTGGTGGCGATGTCGGTGGTGACGCGCTGGCGCAGCACGTTCTCCTCAAGCGTCACCCATTTGACCGATATATCGGGGTTCTTCTTGGTGAATTCAGCCGTCAGCCCCTGCATGCGGATCATGTCGCCGTTGTTCACGGTGGCGATCGTCAGGGTCGTTTCGGCCATCGCAGGGACGGCCAGCAACAGGCAAGACGCGCCGCAGACGGCGCCGAGGACGTGTTTCACGGTGACCTCCCTAGGATCGCGCTTTTGAGCATATGCCCACGCGTTGGGCGTATGTTCGACTGAGGGCGGGCCGTTGTCAAGCAGGCGCAAAGCTGTTCGCGCAACTTATGAGTGCTGCGGTGCGGGAGATGGGCTGAGCTCTCGTCTCACACTCAGTGTCTTGCCCCGCGAAAGCGGGGCATCCAGTACGCCGTGTCGTCTATTGGTTTGCCCTAAGAGGAGCCGCGGCGTACTGGATCGTCCGCCTGCGCGGACGATGACAGTGTGGTGTAGGAAAAGACCGCCTGCCTCGCCAACGCGAAGAGCGAGCCTGCCTCAGCGCTCCAGAATCGCCCTTGCGGTCGCCTCGTCCGTGATCAGCCCGTTGATCAACTGTCCATTCAACGCCGCCGCGATCGCCGGCACCTTGGCCGCACCGACCGCGGCGCCGATCGTCGTGGTCTTCGCGGGTACTTCCGGCGGGATGCTGGTCAGGCGCCTGTTGGTGCCGGCCTTCAGCAGGCGGCCCTTGGAATCATAAGCCCAGCCGGTGATCTCGCCGATTGCCCCTTGCCGCATCATCTCGAACAATTCGTCGCGGGTGACGAAGCCGTCGACATGGACCTGCGCCTTCTGGTCCATCTGGCCGATGCCGACGAGGCGCAAATCTGCCTTGGCCGCGACCGCCTTCACCTTCGCGATCGGCTCGATCCGGACCATCTTGTTGCGCTCGTCCTCGGACGACATCAGGAACGGCAGCGGCATCGGATAGTGCCGCGCGCCGGTGCGGTCGGCGAGCCGGCCGACGGTGTCGTAGAAGCCAGCGGAACCGTCGGCGGAGATATTGCCGACCAGCGAGACGATCTGGTGATTGGGCCGGTCGATCGGCGTGACGCGCTCGACCGCGGCGCGCACGGCGCGTCCCGTGCCGAGCGCGACGATGACGGGGGTCTCCGAACGCAGGGTGGAATCGAGCAGGTTGGCGCAGCGTTCGGCAATGCCTGCTGTGGCCTGGGGCGCAGCGGAATCTGCCGGCACCACCTCGCAATGGGTAAGCTCGAAACGCTCCTTCAGACGCGCCGCCAATTCCATGCACGCGGCGATGGGATGTTCCAGCCGGAAGGTGATGAGCCGTTCGGCGAGACACAGCGACACCAGCCGCTGCGCCGACGCGCGCGACACCTGGAGCATCTTCGCGATCTCGTCCTGGGTGTGACCGGCAATGAAATACAGCCAGCCGGCACGCGCGGCGTCATCGAGCCTGGTCTTTTCGTTCTCGGCGGCCATGGCGGGCGTCAGGCGTCCTTCCAGAAATCAATCATGCGCGCGAAGACCCGGTCGGCCCCCGCACCCGACAATATAGCGTGCCCGTCGCGTCCGCGATAATGGCTGCCGCCGGCAAATCCCCAGACGGTCATGCCGGCCGCCTTACCCGCCAGCACGCCGCTCGCACTGTCCTCGATCACCAGCGTGCGCGCAGGTTGCACGCCCGTCCGCTCTGCCGCGTGGAGAAAGAGATCCGGCGCCGGCTTGCCGTGCCTGACCATCTGTGCGGTGTAGATCCGCTCGCCGAAATGCGCCCGCAGGCCGGTGACGTCAAGGGAGAGCGCGATACGGTCGATGTCGCTGGACGAGGCCACGCAGAATGGTGTCCGCAATTCCGATACCAAGGCGGCAACACCCGCGATCGGCTGGAGTGATCCGGCGAACGTGCTCAACACATGCGACTTCAAGCGCGGCAGAAAGCCGTCCGGCACGACCTGCCCGAGATCCCGATAATGCTGCTCGACCGCTTTGGTGCTGCGTCCGAGAAAGAGTTCGAGCGCCTGCTCCGGGCTCAGCGCGAGGCCGCATTCGGCCAGCACGTCGGACAGACACCGACAGCTCAACAGCTCACTATCGACCAGCACGCCGTCGCAGTCGAAGATGATCAGATCGGGTTTCCGCCGGCCCTGGTCCATCCCGCCATTCGATCATATACCCATAGCATGGGCAATAGCTCACCAGAGACGGAAGGCCGCACCCTTTCCCGGATCAGTGCGCCACCTGCCGGTAGATCGCCGGCAGCGCCGCGGGCAGTCGGCGGATATTACCGACGATGGCGTAGCCGCCACGCCCGAACAGCGTCGGGAAATAGGATTGCGCGGTTGCGTCCACCGTGACGCCGAAGGCGGCGATGCCGAGCCGGCGCGCCTCCTGCACCGATTTGCGGGTGTCCTCGACCGCGAAGCGGCCTTCGTAGTGATCGACATCGTTCGGCTTCCCGTCGGTGAGGACGAGCAGCAGCTTCTTGCGCTGCGGCTGACGGGCGAGCTCGGCCGAGGCGTGGCGCACCGCCGCGCCGATCCGCGTGTAGTAGCCGGGCTTCAGCGCACCGATACGACGCTCCACTGCCCCGCCCATCGGCTCGCCGAAGGCTTTGACCGTTTCGAGCCGCACCCAGGACCGTCGGCGGGACGTAAAGGTCAGGATGCTATGGTGGTCGCCGCAGGCCGACAGGCCGTGCGCGAGCACGAGCAGTGCCTCCTTCTCGACGTCGAGCACGCGATGGCCCTCGACCCAGGCGTCCGTCGAGAGCGAGACATCGACAAGCAGCGTGACGGCGAGATCGTGCCCCTGCGGGCGCATCGCGACATGGATACGATCGAGACCGCCGCCGCTGCCGGCGCGAAGATCGCACCGCGCGCGCACGAGCGCGTCGAGGTCGAGGTCGTGTCCATCGGCCTGGGCGCGCATCAATTCGCGGCGCGGCCGCAAGATCTCGAAGCGCCGCCGCACCTGACGGATATGCCGGCGCATGGACTCGTCGGGCGACCAGGTCTCGCCGGTCTCGGACGCGGCGCCCGCGAGCACGTGGCAGTGATCGGGCAGGTAGGAGCTGCTGCGGTAGTCCCATTCGGGATAGGTGAGATCTGCGTTCAGCGGCGAGGCATCAAGGGCTTCCGGCGGCAGGTCGAGATCGAATTTGAGCCGGCTCGCCGGCTTGCCGCTGCGACGACTGAGCGTGATCTCCTCGAGATCGTCCGCGGCCTTCTGCGCGTCCTCGTCCTCGTTGTCGTCGGCCGGACGGTCGACATTGACCATCTCGGCCATCGCGAGGATCTTTTCGAAGCGGTTGAGCACGAAGGGATCGCGGCGATTGGCGTTGTTTTCGCGCTCGCGTACGGCAAAGCGCTTGCGATTGTCCTGGGTCGCGGCCCCCGCGCCAGGCGCGCACGCGTCGTCGCCCGCATGCGCGGGCGAAAGCTCGCGCGTCCAGCAATCGCCCCAGAGCGGACACGGCAGGACCGAGCGATAGCCCGGCGGCGCTTTGTCCGGCAGCGGACCTGTTCCCATCATCGCCGGCCACAGCCGGCCCGCGGGCGCCTTTCCGGCCCCGAGCAAGGCGAGAGCGATCTGCTCGATCTCCTGCTCGAGACGCGGCAATGGACGTCGCGGCCGGGCCTCGGCCATTGCTGCAGCGAGCTGCGCGTAATCGGCGGCGAGCCCGGGAAACTGCGTGAGCACAAAGACCGCCGTCTCGCTCGCCCGGCGCAGGACCAGAAGGTCCCGCCGCAGCGGATCATCCTCCGTGATCGTCTCGATCGGTGCAACCGCGAACCACGCCGCAAGCCAGCGATAGAGGCATGCGTTGAGGCCGCGGTCGGCAAATATCGCGATGCGATCGGGGAGGAAGACGGTCGCGGCGTCGCGGCCCGGCTGTTCGAGACGTTCGTCTCCAAGGCCGATGCGTTGCCGCCAGCCGAGCCGATGGCCCGCTCTGCGTGCGCCTGCGCTTGCGATCTGAACACCCGTCTCGCCCCCAAGCGCACGGAACATCACCGCGAGCCGGCCTCTCACCTCTGCGAGCGCGACCACGTGATCATCGTGAACCGGATAGCTCGCGGTGCCGCCGACCATCCGGTGCCAGGCACGGCCGACCGTCTCCTCCAATTCGAGGAAGTCGAGCATGGAATCGGCCTCACCCAATCACGGCGCGCGTGACATCCAGCAGCGCCGCCTTGACGTCGGAATCGTCGGTCAGCGGCTCAATCATGCCGGCGAGCACGGCATCGGCGATCGAGACTCCCGCCGCAATCAAGGTCGCGCAATACACCACGAGCCGGGTCGAGACGCCCTCCTCCAGATCATGCCCCTTCAGCGCCCGCAGACGTCCGGCAAGCGCGACCAGCGGCCGTACGCGATCCGGCGGCAGCCCGCTCTCGGCCGACACCACCGCAATCTCCTGCTCGGCCGGCAGGAAGGCGAACTCGATGGCGACGAAGCGCTGCCGCGTCGAGGGCTTCAACTCCTTGAGCAGGGTCTGGTAACCGGGATTGTAGGAGACGACGAGCATGAAGCTCGCGGGAGCAACAAGCTCCTCGCCGGTTCGCTCCAGCGGCAGGATACGGCGGTCGTCGGTGAGCGGATGCAGCACGACGGTGACGTCCTTGCGGGCTTCCACCACCTCGTCGAGATAGCAGATGCCGCCCTCGCGGACCGCGCGCGTCAACGGACCGTCGGTCCACACGGTGTCGCCGCCCCTCAGCAGATAGCGGCCGGTGAGATCGGCGGCGGTGAGATCGTCGTGGCAGGCGACGGTGTGCAGCGGCAAGCCCAGCCGTGCCGCCATATGCGCGACGAAACGTGTCTTGCCGCAACCGGTCGGCCCTTTCAGCAGGACCGGAAGCCGGTGCCGCCAGGCATGCTCGAACAGCACGCATTCGTTGCCGCTTGCGACATAGGCCGGTAGCGCGGGTGCCGGCGTGGCCAAGGCGTGAAGAGCTGCTTTCATGATCTCTCTCCGAAAATGTCTGAAGAGGCGGCCGCGATGAAACGCGGCCGCCTTCACGCTTACTCGGCCGGCTGCAGCGCGGCGGGAATGGTCGCCTGCCTTTCGCGGCCGGGCACCAGCACGGCCCAGACGAACATCAGCGCGGAGATCGCGACGAACACACCGGAGCCGAGCCGCACCCAGTAGAAGAAGGCGAGCTGGTCCTGCACGTCCATGTAGCCCTGACCGAGCACGCGCTGGAGATGGACCTGGACCACGCCGGCAAAGGTCAGCGCGAATGTCATGGTCATCATGGCCGTGCACATGATCCAGAAGCTCGTCATGCTGAGCCACTGGTTATAGGGCGCGCGTCCCTTGATCTGCGGGATGGCGTAAGCCATCACGGCAAGATTGAGCATCACATAAGCGCCGAAGAAGGCGAGATGGCCGTGCGCGGCGGTGACCTGGGTGCCGTGGGTGTAGTAGTTCACCGAGGACAGCGTGTGCAGGAAACCCCAGACGCCGGCCCCCAAGAACGCCATCACCGAACAGCCGACCGACCACAGCAGTGCGGCGCGGTTCGGATGCTTGCGGCCGGCCTTCCAGGTCATCTGCACCGTGAAGATCACCATCGTGAAGAACGGCGCGACCTCGAGCGTCGAGAACAGCGAGCCGATCCACTGCCAGTAGCCGGGCGCGCCGATCCAGTAGAAATGGTGGCCGGTGCCGAGAATCCCCGAGAACAGCGCGAGGCCGATGATGACGTAGAGCCACTTCTCGATCACCTCGCGATCGATGCCATTGAGCTTGATCATGAGATAGGCGAGCACGGAGGCCATGATCAGCTCCCAGACACCCTCGACCCAGAGATGGACGACGTACCACCAGTACATCTTGTCGACGGCGAGGTTCGCCGGATTGTAGAAGGCGAACAGGAAGAAGATCGCAACGCCCCACAGGCCGAACAGCAGGATGTTGGTGACCGTGGTCTTGCGCCCCTTGAGCGCGGTCATGGTCACGTTGAACAGGAACATCAGGCAGACGACGACGATGCCGACCTTGATGATGAAGGGCTGCTCAAGGAACTCGCGGCCCTCGTGGTAGTGGAAGAGATAGCCCACCACCGCGACGCCCGCCGCGCCAAAGAACATCCAGAACTGGATCTTTGCGAGCAGCGGGCTGTACAGCTCGGTCTCGGTTTCCTCAGGCAGCAGGAAGTAGGTCGCGCCCATGAAGCCGATCAGCGACCACACGATCAGCGCGTTGGTGTGGATCATCCTGACGATGTTGAACGGCAGCAGCACCGATAGCGTGTTGGGCAGGACGTAGATGGTCCCGGCGAGGAGGCCGAACAGGACCTGGGCCAGGAACAGGGTCAGCGCGCCGTAGAAATACAGCATCGCGACTTTCTGGGTTTGATATTTCATCTCGGATTCTCTCTGTCTTGAAAGAGGAAAGCGGCGGGCTCAGCCGGCCTTGTTCGGCGGCCAATCCTGGCGCTTGATCGTGCTCACCCATTGCAGGAAATCGGCGAGATCGTTGAGCTCCTGATCGGTGAGGTTGAACTGCGGCATCTGCCGCCGGCCCTCCGCGCCCGAAGGCTGCGACTGCATCCAGGCCTTCAACGTCTCTCGCGCGCCGGCCGGATCCTCCTTGCCGCCCCATCGATCCCAGACGTTGCCGACTTCGGGCGCGAAATAGGCGCCTTCACCGAGCAAGGTGTGGCAGTTGATGCAGGAGTTCTTCTCCCAGACATGCTTGCCGCGGGCGACCGACGACGTCAGCGTCGCCGCGTCCGTGGATGTCGTGGCCATGTAGTAGTGGCTGTGCGCCGTCAGCCCGATGAAGATGGCGAAGAAAAAAGCCGAGCCGCCGTAGAAGACGTTTCGAGCGGCCGACTTGGTCAGGCGTTCAGCCATTGCCAATCCTTTCAATTGAGTCCTGTCGCGTAAATCGGTGATGCGATTTATTGCCGATTGGCCCAGCCCGTTCTTTGTCAGGGCGCAAGGAGTGAGTCAGATCAGGGCGACGACGGCGGATGTGAGCCAGGCAAACAGCACCACGATGAGGATCCAGGCGCTGACGAGGCCGCGCCAGAGCGCGGGCGCCGCGCGAAGATCGAGGAAGTCGAGTACTATCCGGCGGCCCTTGACGGCGGCCAAGGCCAGCAGCAGAGCGTTGCCGAGCAGTGGCCGCGGCACCAGCGGCGGCACCAGGATGGTCGCGAGCGCGAGGCCGATCAGCGCGATCCAGGTGATGTCCAGGCGATCCGGCATCGTCACCGCACCAGATAAAGAATCGGGAACATCACGATCCAGACCAGATCGACCATGTGCCAGAAGGCCGTTCCCGTCTCGACGCCGAACGCTTCAGCGCGGCGGCAGACCAATGCGAGGATGATGATGCCGAGGCAGACGTGCAGGAGATGGAAGCCGGTCAGGAGGAAGTAGAGTGTGAAGAAGGGGCTGGTTTCAATTCCGATGCCGCGTCCGATCTCTTCGGCATATTCGGCGAGCTTGACCGCCACGAACAGGCCACCAAGCCCCATGGCTGTGAACAGCCAGTATCGTGTCGCCCGCCTCTCGCTGGCCCGCGCGGCCTTCGTAGCCCGGGCCGCGGCCCAACCGCTCGTCACCAGCACGATAGTGTTCAATCCGGCGAGACCCGGATCAAGCGCCGCCTGCCCCGCCGCGAACACGGCGGGATGGATCGCGCGGGCGACCGTGAAGGTACCGAGAAACAGACCGAAGGCGGCGAGTTCGCTGAAGATCAGCACCCAGATCATGGGATCGCCGGGAAGATCGTCCAGAATTCCCCAACCCGTTCCCTGTGGTTCGCAATCGGCTGACGACATCTGCTCTTCCGGATCAGGACACCGGCCAGACCTAGCTCAGCCGTACCGATCCGAGTTTGTTGCCGGACAAACTTGGGGAATGCCGATCAATTTGTTTGCGCCGTCACAACGTCCAGCCTGCCGGGTCGCGGTACGAAACGCCGAAGGTTCCATGGAGCTGCGAGCGATGACATGAGCGATGCACAAATCGGGCTGATGACCGCGACGCCCATCATCATCGTCTTCGCCATCGCGCTCCGGCGAATCGGCGTGCTATCGACCGTGGCCACCGTGTCGGCGGTGAGCATCTCCGTCGCGATCGCGGCGGTGCTGTTCACGACGCAGTAACGGCTGCCCCAGCCTGCATGGAGCAGAGCGGAATGCGGGTCAGTGGTCCCGTATTGCGATTCGCTCCATCCGGCTACGCAGCCTCATCTCCGCTGATTATAAACGTCGATGCACACTGCCCCAAGCAGGACCAGGCCCTTGATGACCTGCTGATAGTCGATGCCGATGCCGAGGATGGACATGCCGTTGTTCATCACACCCATGATCATGGCGCCGACCACGGCACCGCCGACGCGGCCGACCCCGCCATAGGCTGAGGCGCCGCCGATGAAGCAGGCGGCGATGACGTCGAGCTCGAAGCCGAGACCCGCCTTCGGCGTTGCGGTGTTGAGGCGCGCGGCGAAGACGAGGCCGGCGAGCGCGGCGAGCACGCCCATGTTGACGAAGGTGAGGAAGGTCAACCGTTCCGTCTTGATGCCCGACAGGCTTGCGGCCTTGGCGTTGCCGCCGACCGCATAGATTTGCCGGCCGATCACGGTGCGGCGGGTGACGAAGCCGTAGAGCGCGATCAACGCACCCATGATCACCAGCACGTTGGGCAGGCCGCGATGCGAGGCAATCAGATAGGTGAAATAGAACACGGCGCAGGCCAGAAGAATGCTCTTGCCGAGGAAGAACGCGTAGGGCTCGACTTCGATGCCGTGCAACTGCTCGCGCGACCTTCCCCTGGCGCTGGCGTAGACGAGGCCGAGCGCGAGCACCGCACCGATCAGCATGGATGTCGGATGCAGGGTGCCGGCCTCCGGCAAGAGCTCCGGAATGAAGCCGGAGGACAGTTTCTGGAAGGTCGCCGGGAACGGTCCGAGCGACTGGCCCTGCAACACCGCGAGCGCAAGCCCCTTGAACACCAACATGCCCGCTAGCGTCACGATGAAGGACGGGATCTTGAAATAGGCCACCCAATAGCCCTGCGCGGCGCCGATTGCCGCGCCCAGCAGCAGGCAGGCGATGAAGGCGAGCGTGTAGTCGACCTTGTATGTCACCATCAGCACGGCGGCCACCGCGCCGACGAAACCCGCGACCGAGCCGACCGAGAGGTCGATATGGCCGGTGACGATGACGAGCAGCATGCCCAGCGCCATGATGACGATGTAGCTGTTCTGGAGCACCAGATTGGTCAGGTTGAGCGGCTGCAGCAGCGTGCCGCCGGTCATGACCTGGAAGAACAGCATGATCGCGATCAGCGACATCAGCATGCCGTAGTTGCGCAGATTGTTCTTGATGAAGCTGCCGTTCCGGCGCTCCTCGGGCAGCGAAACCGTCTTGTCGGTCATGGCTGCGATCCTCCCATCTCGGCACCCGCCAGGGCGCGGCTTCCATAATTTCTGTCGTTGCGCATGATGGCGCGCATGATCTTTTCCTGTGTCGCTTCGGTGCCGGGGAACTCGCCGACGAAGGCACCGTCGTTCATGACGCAGATGCGGTCGCAGACGCCGAGCAACTCGGGCATCTCCGAGGAGATCACCACCACACCGCGGCCGGCCTCTGCAAGCTCGTTGATGATACAGTAGATCTCGTACTTGGCACCGACGTCGATGCCCCGGGTCGGCTCGTCCAGGATCAAGACCTTGGGATCCGTCATCAGCCATTTCGACAGCACGACCTTTTGCTGGTTGCCGCCGGAGAGCTGGCTGGTCTCCTGATAGACGTCGGAGCAGCGGATGCGCATCCGGTTGCGGTAGTCGCTGGCGACCTTCAGCTCGGCGATGTCGTCGATCACGCGGCGAGGAGCGACCTGGTCGAGGCTTGCGAGCGTGATGTTCTTGCGGACGTCGTCGGCGAGGATCAGCCCGAGCTGCTTGCGGTCCTCCGTGACATAGGCAAGGCCGGCGTCAATCGCGGCTGCGACATTCGGCAGCACGATCTCATGGCCCTCGAGCCGGATGCGACCGCTGATCGTGGTGCCCCAGGAACGGCCGAACAGGCTCATGGCGAATTCGGTGCGGCCAGCGCCCATCAATCCGGCAATGCCGACGACCTCGCCGCGTTTCACGCTGAAATCAACGTTCTTGATCACCTGCCGCTCGGGATGGATGGGATGGTAGACCGACCAGTTCTCGACGGTGAGGACGGGCTCGCCGATCTTTGCGCTGCGCTCCGGAAAGCGATGGGCGAGATCGCGGTTGACCATGCTGCGGATGATGCGGTCCTCCTGGATCGGCTCGGCGCGGCAGTCGATGCCGTCGACGGTGCGGCCGTCGCGCAGGACGGTGATGTGATCGGCAACGCGGGCGACCTCGTTCAGCTTGTGCGAGATCAGGATCGCGCCGATGCCCTGCTCGCGGAAGGCCATGAGACGTTCGAGCAGCGCGGCACTGTCGGCCTCGTTGAGGCTGGCGGTCGGCTCGTCCAGGATCAGCATCCGCACCCGCTTGGACAGCGCCTTGGCGATCTCGACAAGCTGCTGCTTGCCGACGCCGAGATCGGTGATCAGCGTGTCCGGCGATTCCTTGAGGCCGACCTGAGCCAGGAGTTCCCGGGTACGCCGATAGACCTCGTCGCGATCGATCACGCCGAGCTTGGACGGCGGATGCGACAGGAAGATGTTTTCGGCAATCGACATCAGCGGGATCAGCGCCAGCTCCTGATGGATGATGATGATACCGAGCGCCTCGGAATCGTTGATGTCGCGGAAGCGGCGCTCCTCGCCATCGAAGATGATGGTGCCCTCGTAGCTGCCGGCCGGGTAGACGCCGCTGAGCACCTTCATCAGCGTGGACTTGCCGGCACCGTTCTCGCCGACGAGGGCGTGGATCTGCCCGGCTTCAACCGAGAAGTTGACATCGCGCAGCGCCTGGACGCCGGAAAAGCTCTTGCTGACGTTACGCATCTCCAGCATTGCGGTCATCGGTTCATTCTCCCGGGGGCTTCCACAATCGTCATGGCCGGGCTTGTCCCGGCCATCCACGTGCAGCCGCTTGCGAAGAGGGACGTGGATGCCCGGGACAAACCCGGGCATGACGAGTTGATAAACATGCGCTTCGCCCTAACCCTAAAGAACTCCCTCTCCGCAGGTCGGGAGAGGGAGTAGACCTCCTACTGGAACTGGGCCTTCTTGTAGTAGCCGCTGTCGACCAGGACCTTCTCCCAATTGTCCTTGTAGACCACGACCGGCTTGAGCAGATAGGACGGCACGGTCTTGGCGCCGTTCTCGTAGGTCTTGGTGTCGTTGACGGTGACCTGCTTGCCGGCAAGCGCAGCGTCGACCATGTCGGCGGTCACCTTGGCGAGATCGCGGGTGTCCTTGAAGATCGTCGAATACTGATCGCCGCGCAGCATCGCCTTGATCGAGGGCACTTCGGCATCCTGGCCCGAGATGACAGGCATCGGCTGACCGGCGCTGCCATAACCGACCCCCTTCAGCGAGGAGATGATGCCGATCGACAGGCCGTCATACGGCGACAGCACCGCGTTGACCTTCTTGTTGCCGTAGTAGGCGCTGAGCAGATTGTCCATGCGGGCCTGCGCGGTGGCGCCGTCCCAGCGCAAGGTCGCGACCTTGTCCATGCCCATCTGACCGGAGACGACAACGAGCTTGCCGCTGTCGATGTACGGCTTCAGAACGCTCATCGCGCCGTTGTAGAAGAAGTAGGCGTTGTTGTCGTCGGGCGAGCCGCCGAACAGCTCGATGTTGAACGGGCCCTTGCCATCCTTGAGGCCGAGGCCCTGCACGATCGACTCGGCCTGGAGCACGCCCACCTGGAAATTGTCGAAGGTCGCGTAATAGTCGACGTTCGGCGTGCCGCGGATCAGGCGGTCATAGGCGATCACGGTGATGCCTTTTGCTTTCGCCTGCTTGAGCACGTCGGACAGCGTGGTGCCGTCGATCGCGGCGATCACCAGCGCTTTCGCGCCCTTGGTCACCATGTTCTCGACCTGCGAGAGCTGGTTCGGAATGTCGTCCTCGGCATATTGCAGGTCGGTGTTGTAGCCGCGCTCCTTCAGCACCTTGACCATGTTGTTGCCATCGTCGATCCAGCGCGCCGACGATTTGGTCGGCATGGCGATGCCGACTGTTGCTTTGTCCTGGGCCGAGGCGGTGACGCCCGCGGCGATCGTCGCAGCGCCGGCCACCGTGAGCGCGAGGAAGGTCGTCTTCAGTTTCAACATGTTTCACTCCCTTGGATGTCAGACTGTTTTTTCGTGTCGTCGAGAACTTTGGTCGTGTGCGGCTTCGAGCCTCCTATGCGAGCTTGACGTCAGGCTCCGCGCGACCGCGCGCGGAGGCCTCCAACAGGAAGGTGTAGCCGGCTTGCGGATCGGCGGCACGCGCCGCCGCATCCATGTCCTGCCAGGCCGAGGTGACGAGGAGACGCGACAGATCAGGGCCGACAAAAGCGGGGCAGCTCGCCTGCTTTGCCGGCACGCTGAGCGAGCGCAGCCGCTCGCCTTGCGGAGAGTAGAGGTCGACGCGGCTCGCGCCCCAGCAGGCGTTCCAGATGTTTCCGTCCGCGTCGCACACCGATCCATCGAGGCCGCCGACGCCGGTGTGGCGCAGCAGCACTTCCGGCTCGCCGCGGGGCAGGCCGGTCGCGGGATTGAGCGGCACCGCGTAGAGCACCGCGCGCGCAGTGTCGGCGAAGTAGCCGGTGGCGCCATCGGGCGAGAAGCAGATCGAGTTGGGAATGCTGATGCGCGGAAACAGCATCGATATCTCGCCGTGATGGAACGCGTAGATCGCGCCTGCCCCTGCTTCCGCCTTGCGGCCCATGGTACCGATCCAGAACGTGCCGGAGGGATGCACGCGGGCATCGTTGGCGCGGGTCGCGGGATTGTCGGCTTCGAGTGGACAGAACAAGGTCATCGCCCCGTCGGCAGTTTTGCGGATATAGAGGCCGTCTTCCGCGACGATCAACTGCCGCTCGGCGTCGATCCGTCCAAGTGCGCTCGCCATCCGGCCCAGCGCATGAACGCGAATGCTGCCGCTGCCGAGTTGCGCCTCGAACAGTCGTCCCTCGCGGATATCGAACCACCAGGCGGTGTCGGTGGTCACGTCATAGGTCGGTCCCTCGCCGAGATGGCAAGGATCGTTCGAAAGAACCGAGGTCGGCACCTGTTCCATCAGGACCTCCTCACCGCAAAGCGATAGACCGTATGATGGCGGTAGACCTCGCCGGGCGCTAGGCGCGGGCTCGGGAAATCCGGCCGGTTCGGTGCGTCCGGCCAGATATGCGGCTCCAGGCACATCGCGTCCGACTGCCGGAACAGCTTGCCGCCCTTGCCCGAAATCGTGCCGTCGAGATAATTACCCGAATAGACCTGCAGACCGGGCTGATCAGTGAACAGCTCCATGATGCGCCCCGAACGCGGCGCCTCCAGCCGCGCCGCGAGCGCAAGCTTGCCGTCACGCGCGAGACAGTAGGTGTGATCGTAGCCCTTGCCGTAGCGCAATTGCTGGTCGCTCTCGCGAATGCGCTCGCCGACAGGCCGCGGCTCGCGGAAGTCGAACGGCGTGCCGGCAACGCTGCGCGGCGGCTCGGGCAACGGAATGGCGGTTGGATCGATCGCGAGGAAATGCCCGGCCGCGACCGTCAGCTTGTGATCGAGAATGGCCGTGCCTGATGTCGCGCCTTCCAGATTGAAGAAGCTGTGGTTGGTCAGGTTGACGATGGTCGGTCGGTCGGTCCGCGCCTCCATACGAAGCGATAACTCGGTCGGGCCGGTGACGCGATAGGTCAGGCGCACATCGAGCCGACCGGGATAGTTCTCTTCGCCGTGCGGACTGACATAGGACAGCGTGACCGCGGGCTCGGCGCCGTCGTCGATCTCCGCAATGTCCCAGAGCTTGCGGTCGAAGCCGTCGAGGCCGCCATGCAGCGCATTCGGACCGTTGTTGACGGGAAGCTGCACCGTCTCGCCGTCCAGCGAGAATTGTCCGTTGGCGATGCGATTGGCGTAGCGGCCGACGGTGGCGCCGAAGAACTTTCGTTCAGCGAGATAGCCGGCGAACCCATCATGGCCGAGCACGACGTCGTCGTAGCCGCCTTTGGCGTCCGGCGCCAGCAGCGCCTGGATCACCGCGCCATGGGTGATGATCCGCGCCTCGAACCCGCCCTCGCCGCGCAGCACGATGCGGTCCACCTTGCGGCCGTCCGGCAGCGTTCCGAAGACGTCTCTCTCTGTTTTCGATTCAGCCATGATCAATCCACAAACGGTTCGACGATCGTGCGCCTGCCGAGCAGGAAGGCGTCCGCAACGAGACGAAGCGGCGCCAGATCGACGTCGCTTGCCCCTGTCGCGGCGAGCGTGACGAAGCGCCGGTAAAGCTCCCGATATTCCTCATCGGGCGCCTCGGCAACGGTCTTGCCATCGATCGCCATGATCCGGCCGCCGCGGGATAGCGTCATCCGGCCCTGGTCGGTTTCGACCAGAATATCCCAGCTCTGCGGTCCGGTCTGGCGGAAATCGAACTCGGCGGTCACAGGCAGGCCGTCGATGTCGGTCAGCGTCAGGTTCGCGGCGATCGGCGCCTGGCAATTGGCGGGGAAGGCGAGCTCGGCCGCGGTGACGAACACGGGCTTCGGCAGGATCCGGGTCAGGATCGACAGCGCATTGATGCCGGGATCGAACACCCCGAGCCCGCCCGGCTCCCAGATCCACGCCTGCCCGGGATGCCAGACGCGGACGTCCTCTTTCCAGTTGATGTGCACGGAACGGACGCGGCGAGCGGCGAGCCACTCGCGCGCCGGCTCGACCGCCGGCGCATGGCGCGAATGCCAGGTCGCGAACAACGTCCGCTTGGCCTCTCTCGCCATCGCGATCAGCGGATCGAGCTCGGCAACGCCGGCGCCCGGCGGCTTCTCCAGCATGACATGCTTGCCGGCCCTGAGCGCTGCGACGGCCTGGGCGCGGCGAACTTGAGGCGGCGTGCAGAGCGAGACCGCGTCGATCGGCGGACCTTTTTCCAGCAGCTCTTCGATGGTCGCGAAATGCGGCAGATCCGGCAGCGAGGCGTTGCGGCTGGCGACGGCCGCCAGCGTCGCGCCGGGAACCGCTGCGATGGCGCCGACATGCTGGTCCCGCGCGATCTTGCCGAAGCCGACGATGGCGATGCGAAGTTCAGTCACGATCTTTCTCCAGCTTCCGCGGACGGCAGCGCTTCGGTTGGTACAGTCTCGATCACTGTACCCTCGTGGCGGCGCATGCCGTTGTGAATGACGTAGACCATCGCCTCCGACGCAGTCGCGGCTTCGCCGGCGGCGATGGCATCGACGATCTTCTGATGCCAGAGCAGAACGGTGTCGCGGTCCTCCGGTTCGACCGGTGCGCTGAGCAGGAATGAGGCGCGCAACGCAGCCTCGATGACGTGCCCGATCGAGCGCATGAACAGATTTCCGGAGGCGCGCGCCACACCGACATGGAGCGCAAGGTCGGCATCGGCGAAGCCAACGGAATCGGAGGCCTCAAGCCGCATCCGCTCCATGCAGCGACGGAGCTCGGAGAGATCCTGCTCCGACCGCTGCGCCGCCGCCAGCGCGGCCGCGCGCGGCTCGACCGCGAGGCGGATCTCGGCGAGGTCGTTGAGGAAGCGCTTGTCGATCCCGGCATCCAGGTGCCAGGCCAGCACGTCGGCGTCGAACATGTTCCAGGCGACGCGCTCGCGCACGACGGTGCCGACGCGCGCCTTGGTAGTAAGCAGGCCCTTGGCCACCAGCGTCTTCACGCTCTCGCGCAGCACCGGTCGCGACACGCCGAACATCGCGATCATCTCGGCATCGCCCGGCAGCCGCGTCCCTTCTGCATATCGGCCGGCGATGATGTCAACGCCGATCGAGCGGGCCACTTCCGCGTGATTTGAGTGCGCCCGGCGCGTCGGAATGACGAGGATACGCGAGGTGGTCATCAGACTGCTCCCGCGCGCTTTGCCACGGGCCGGCGCGCGAGCGCAACCAATCCCTGTTGCAAGGCGATGAAGGCGAACAGCAGCACACCGGTCGCGATCTTGGTCCACCAGCTCGACAGCGTCCCGTCGAAATTGATGTAGGTCTGAATCATGCCCTGGATCAGCACGCCGAGGAAGGTTCCGATCACCGAGCCTTGCCCGCCCGTGAGCAGCGTGCCGCCGATCACGACGGCCGCGATGCTGTCAAGCTCGACGCCGACGGCGGACAGCGAGTAGCCGGCGCTGGTGTAGAAGGAGAAGACGATGCCGGCGATGCCAGCGAGCAAGCTCGACAGCATGTAGATCTTTACCGTCATCCTGCCAACTGCAACGCCCATCAGGCTCGCGGTCGCCCGGCTGCCGCCCAGCGCATAGACATTGGCGCCGAACCGGGTGAGCTGCAGCAGCAATGCGCCGCCGATCGCGATCGCAAGCATGATGATCGCGACCGCCGTCACCCGTCCACCGCCGGGTAGTCGCAGAGCGAAGTCCGACACGGTCGAATAGACCGGTGCCGTGATCGGCACCGATTCCGTCGAGAGTAGGAAGCTGGCACCCCGGGCCAAAAACATGCCGGCGAGCGTCACGATGAAAGGCGGCAGATCGAAGACATGGATCACCGCGCCCATTGCCGCGCCGAAGGCGGCCGAGAGCGCGAGAATGGCGACGAAGGCGACCAAGGGCGGCATTCCCCAGCGCTCGATCGCCAGCGCGACGAACACCGTGGTGAAGCCGATCACCGAGCCGACCGAGAGATCGATGCCGCCGGAAATGATGACGAAGGTCATGCCGGTCGCGACGATGCCGAGGAAGGCGTTGTCGGTCAGGAGGTTGCCGACCACTCGGGTGGAGGCGATGTTGGGAAACTGCATCGCGCAGAGCACGAATCCCGCGACGAGCACGATCGCCGTGATGAGGACGGGCGGCAGGCCTTTCATGCCTTGGTCCCCCGCAGCCGCGTCACAACGCCGGCAAAGCCGGACAGCTTCGGCGATTGCAGCAGCAGCACGGCGAGCACCACCACCGCCTTGACCAGCAAATTGAACTCCGGCGGATAGCCCGACAGCAGAATGCCGGTGTTCATGGTCTGGATGATCAGCGCGCCGAGTACGGCCAGCACGAGGCTGAAGCGGCCGCCGAACAGCGAGGTGCCGCCGATCACCACCGCGAGGATGGCGTCGAGCTCGAGCCAGAGGCCGGCATTGTTGGCATCCGCGCCCATGATGTCGGCCGCTGCGATGACGCCGGCAAGCGCAGCGCAAACGCCGCACCAGACATAGACCGCCAAGATCATCGCGCGCGTGCCGACGCCGGCAAGCTCGCTCGCCCGCGCATTGCCGCCGGTTGCCTCGATCAGCAATCCGAGTGCCGAGCCGCGCACCACCGCGCCGGTGAGGATCAGCATGCCCAGCGCAATCGCGACCGGCACCGGCAGACCGAGAATAGAGCCATTGCCGAGCCAGACCAGATCGGGCGAGGAGAAGGTCACGATTCGACCCTCGGTAATGAGCTGGGCGATGCCGCGTCCCGCCACCATCAGGATCAAGGTCGCCACGATCGGCTGCATGCCGAGTATCGCGACAAGAAATCCGTTCCACAATCCGCAGATCAGGCCCGCGCCGAGCGCAGCCGCCAGCACCACGGCCAGACTGTGGTTGTCGGCGAGGCTCGCCGCGATCGCGCCGGAGATCGCCATCACCGCACCGACCGACAGGTCGATGCCGCGCGTCGCGATCACCAGCACCATGCCGAGCGAGAGCAGCGCGACCGGCGTGCCGCGGTTGAGCACGTCGATCATGCTGCCGAACAGCCGGCCGTCCTGGAGGCGCAAATCGAAGAATTGCGGCGACACCACGCGATCGACCGCCAGGATGACGATCAGCGCGAGGATCTGGGCAAGGCCGCGGCGCGGCAACAGCGCGGTCATGCCCGGCCCTCATGTGCGACACTGGCGTCATCGGCGGCGATGGCGGCGAGAATGCTGCCGACGTCGATGGCCTCGCCGGTGAGCTCCTCGACATGAGCGCGGTCGCGCAGCACCACCACGCGATCGGAATAGGTCACGATCTCGTCGAGCTCGGAGGAGATCACGAGCAGCGCGAGCCCGTCGTCGCAGAGCTCGCGGATCAGACGGATGATCTCAGCGTGCGCGCCGACGTCGATGCCGCGGGTCGGCTCGTCCAGCACGAGCAGCCGCGGCGAGGTCGCAAGCCACCGTGCCAGCAGCACCTTCTGCTGATTGCCGCCAGACAGCAGGCCGACGGGACGCTCCGGATCGGGCGGACGAATGTCGAGCATCTTGACGTAACGGCTCGCAATCTCGTCCTGCTCGCGCCGCGACAGCGGCCGATGCAAACCGCGCTTGGCCTGAAGCGCGAGCACGATGTTCTCGCGCACGGTGAGCTCGGCGACGATGCCGTCGGTCTTGCGCTCCTCAGGGCAATAGCCAAAGCCGTGGCGCACGCCGTCACGCGGCGACTGAAGCCGGACAGGCGCGCCTTCCACCCTCGCCTGTCCGCGATCGGCGCGCTCGGCGCCGAACACCAGCCGGGCCGTCTCGGTCCGGCCCGAGCCGAGCAAGCCGGCGAGACCAACCACTTCGCCATGCCGCAGCTCGAGATTGAACGGCGCGACATAGCCGGCCTTGCCGTAACCCTCGAAGCTCGCACAGACTTCACGCGTCGTCTGTGCGCCTGCCGATGCCCGCGCGCTGGTGGTCTCGGCCAGCTCGCGGCCGAGCATCATCCGGATCAGCTCGAGCCGCGACAGCGACGCGGTCTCGCGCTCGCCGACCAGGCGACCATTTCGCAAAACGGTGATACGATCGGAGATCTCATAGACCTGGTCGAGGAAATGGCTGACGAAGACGATGCCAATGCCGCGCTTGGCAAGCTGACGCATGACGCCGAAGAGGATCTCGACCTCATGGCGATCGAGGCTCGCGGTCGGCTCGTCCAGGATCAGCACGCGCGCCGAGAGATCGACGGTGCGCGCGATCGCGGTGACATGCTGGATCGCCACCGAATAATTGCCAAGCGGCGCTGATACGTCGATGTCGAGACCGAAATCCGCGAGCAGCGACTTCGCGCGGCGTCGCATCTCGCCTTCACGCACGATGCCGAAGCGCATCGGCTGCCGGTCGAGGAATAGGTTCTGCGCCACCGAGAGATTCGGCAGCAAATTGACCTCCTGGTAGACGGTGGCGATGCCGGCCTGAACCGCCTCCTTGGCCGAGCGTGGCGCGACCTCTTCGCCGCAGATCCTGACGATGCCAGCATCGCGCGGGAACACGCCCGTGATCACCTTGATCAGCGTGGACTTGCCGGCGCCGTTCTCGCCGAGCAGCGCATGGATCTCGCCGGCGCGAAGCGTGAAGTCGACCTCCTGCAACGCACGCACGGCGCCAAAGCTCTTGCTGATCCCACGCACCTCCAGCAGGGAAGCAGCGGAATCCGGGCTGTTCTCCATGACAAATTCACTCCCAACGGCGCCCGCTGACGATGCGGACACGGAGCCTGTTCGTTCGCGCGGCGGTTTCGAGCGGGATCGCCGGACTGCCGACACACGGTCGTCCGGCGACACTCTCGCCTCAGTAACCGAGGCCCTTCTTGCTGTCGTAGATCTTCTGCGGATCATCGGCGGGCGTGTAGAGCTTCGACTCGGTCTGGATCCATTTCGGCGGAACGGTGCCCTTGTCCTTGAAGGCGGCGATGGCATCGAGCGCGGGGCCAGCCATGTTCGGCGTCAGCTCGACCGTGGCATTGGCTTCGCCGGCGACCATCGCCTTGAAGATGTCGGGGACCGCATCGATCGAGACGGTGAGGATCTCCTTGCCCGGCTTGAGGCCGGCTTCCTTCATCGCCTGGATCGCGCCGACCATCATGTCGTCGTTGTGCGCATAAACTGCGCAGATCGACTTGCCGCCGCCTTCGGCCTTGATGAAGCTTTCCATCACTTCCTTGCCCTTGGCGCGGGTGAAGTCGCCGGTCTGGCTGCGTACCACCTTCAGGTTTGCATGCTTGGCGATGGCGGTGTCAAAACCCTTCTTGCGGTTGGCGGCGACGCTGGCGCCGACCGTGCCCTGCAATTCGACGATGTTGCAGGCCTTGGCGCCGACGGTCTTCGCCAGCCAATCGCCGGCGACCTCGCCCTCATGCACGCTGTCGGAGGTCACGGCGGTGAGATAGAGCTCCTTGCCGGAGGGATCGATGTCCCGGTCGAGCAGCACGACCGGAATCTTGGCCTCCTTGGCTTCCTTCAGCACCGAGTCCCAGCCGGTCGAGACGACGGGCGCGAGGAAGATCGCATCGACGTTCTGCGCGATGAAGGAGCGGATCGCCTTGATCTGGTTCTCCTGTTTCTGCTGCGCGTCGGCGATCTTGAGATTGACCTTGCGCTTGGTGGCCTCCTGCTTGGAGACCGAGGTCTCGGCCGCGCGCCAGCCGGATTCCGATCCGATCTGCGAGAAGCCGATGGTGAGCTCGGCGGCATTCGCCGGCAGCGCGAGTAGCAACGCGGCCGTGGCGCTAGCCGCAAAGAGGGCTTTGAGGATCATCAGGCGTATCTCCCAAATGTTATCCGGGGCGCCGATTGGTAGCATCGCACCCACAGGCCGACCTTTGAGGCGGCGGGAGGGACTATTTCACGGAAGTTTGGTTCCGACTAGTCATATTATCTGACTATTTGGATCGGTGCGATGGCTGGCAGGAGGGCCCGGGTATGACACGCCCAGCGCGATTTTGTTCCAGCGATGCAACGAGGAGATGAAGAAATGATACGCGGTTGGGATGAGGGGTACCTCTGCGAGACGGTGAAAGACGTACCCGCAACCTCTCTCCCAGTCATTGCGAGCGCAGTGCCAGAGTCTTTCCGCGTAGGGATTCTGGATTGCCTCGCTTGCCTCGCAATGACGGTGGGGAGAGCTTCTTCGTCTATCCAGCAAGGCGACTCGTGGAGAGTCCCCCACACCCGGCGGGCAGTGAGCTAGATCAGCTTCCGCTGCGCCAGATTCTTCATCAGCGCACCGATGCCGAACGTCCAGGGCTCGCACTCGTCGCTGGTCCGCATGCGGTTGACGAGTTTGCCGAGCTGGGGTGCCGAGATCGTGACGATGTCGTCGCGCTTGTGGGTGAACCCCTGTCCCGGCGCGTCGCGATCCTTGACCGGCGCGAACATGGTCCCGAGGAACAGCACGAAGCCATCTGGATATTGGTGCACCTTGCCGATGGTCTGCTCGACCAGATCGGTCGGATCGCGGCTGATCATGCTGATCGAGGAATGGCCGTCGAGGACGAAACCGTCCTGCCCCTTCACGTTCAGGCTGATGTCGAGCTTGCGGGCGTCGTCGAGGGTAAAGCTGTCGTCGAACAGACGGAGCAGCGGGCCGATGGAGCACGAGGCGTTGTTGTCTTTGGCCTTCGACAACAGCAGCGCCGAACGGCCCTCGAAGTCGCGCAGATTAACGTCGTTGCCGAGCGCGCCGCCGACGATCTTGCCGCGGCTCGAGACGAACAGCACCAGCTCCGGCTCGGGGTTGTTCCAGGTCGACTTCGGATGCAGCCCGGCATCCATGCCGGTGCCGACCGACGACAAGGTCGGCGCCTTGGTGAAGACCTCGGCATCGGGGCCGATGCCGACCTCGAGATACTGGCTCCAGGCGTTCTGGTCGATCAGCACCTGCTTGAGGTGCATCGCCTGGTCCGAACCGGGCTTGAGCTTCGACAGATCATTGCCGATCAGCCGCGTCACTTCTGTCCGGATCGCTTCGGCCGAGGCCGGATTGCCTTTCGCCCGTTCCTCGATCACGCGCTCCAGCATCGAGATGGCAAAGGTGACGCCGGCTGCCTTCAGCGTCTGGAGATCGACGGGTGCGAGCAGCCACGGCTTCTTGGGGTCGCGACCATCGGGGGCCGTATTGGCCACGATCGCTTCAAGATCGCCAATGCGCTCGCCCTTGGTCGCGGCAAGCGCCTTGGCCGGATGATCCTCTTCGCAAAGCGCGCTGACGGTCGGAAATTTTGCGGTGACGTCGAACACACCATCGCCGCGCACGGCGACCACGATCGGGCCATTCGCCTGCGGCAGCCAGACGCGGCCGACAAGCGTTCCCCGCGTGCCGTCCTCGGGGAGAAGATCTTTAACGGACAAAGTCGTCATGGCCGGCGTCCTCGCTGTTTTTCGGACCGGCCGCGTTCGAACGGCGGCCGATCACATTGCGAAGACCAATAAACGTCTGGCAGGGGAAGTCCAGACCGGCAGCGAAGAGCCGCTATGCCCCCGCCCGCGCTTTTCGCGCCGCAATCTGCTGAAGCGCCCAGCGCGCGTTCTTGCGCACCTCGGGATCGGGATCGTCGGCGATGACGGCCAGGAAGGCTTCGCCGTCGTGGTGGGCGATTTCGCCGAGCGCAGCAGCCGCCTCTTTCCGCAAATTGGCCTGGTCGTGGTTGACGCAATTGCCAATCGGGCGAACCGCGCGCTCGATCTTCATCCGGCCAAGGCTGCGGATTGCCTTCAGGCGCACCTGCCAGAACTCGTCACTGAGCGAAGCGATGAGCTGGTCGGCGGCAATCGATCCGTTGACATTGAGGCCCAGCGTTTCCGCGGCCATCTCCCGCACCATCCAGTCCGAATCCTTCAACGCGCGCGTGATCATCTCGGCCGCGGGCTTCATCTGCGAGAACGCGAGCGCGCTCACCGCAGCACGGCGCACATGCGCGTCCGGATCGTTGATCAGCGCGGTCAGGGCCGGAATCGATTCCTCCAGCTTGAGGAACCCGATCACGCCGATCGCCTGCACCCGCACGGCGGCATCGGAATCCTGGAGCGCTTCGAGCGCGGGTTTCAAGGTGTCCTTGCAGCGCAGCTCCTTCAGCGCACGCAACGCGCCCATGCGGACGAAGGCGTGGGCATGCTTGACCAGCGGCAGGATGATTTCGGCGCAGGCGGGATCTTTGAACTCCGCCATGCTGTCGGCCGCGGCGGCCGCGACGATTCTTTCGGGGTCGACAAGCAGCTTGACCAGCGCGCTGGCGGCCTCCGGCCCATCAAACTCGCCGAGCGCCATCGCAACCTGCTGGCGGACGCCGGCATCGGGATCGGCGACCATTTTGGCGAGATGGCCGACCGCTGCGGGATCGCCGGAATGGCCGAGCGCGATGATGGCGACGCGGCGCTCCCCTGGATCGGCGGCCTGGAGCCGCTCGTCGGCATCTTCGAGATCGTCGTAGGATTCGAACGGGCTCGACATGACTACCTCAGGAGATATGGAATGTTGACGGTGACGGCGCCGGTCGGGCAATCCGCCTCGCAGGGCATGCAGTACCAGCATTCGTCATAGGCCATGTAGGCCTTGTTGGTCATATCGCTGATACGCAGCACGTCGAGCGGGCAGACGTCGACGCACACGGTGCAGCCCTTGTCCGCGATGCATTTGGCGTCGTCGACGACCACCGGAACCGATGTCTGATAAGAAGCGAGAGGCATCGTATGTCTCCTGTTATTTGTGCGGCGGGTCAGGCGGTGGCGCGGATGCGCTGCTTGTCGTAGAGATCCTTCTCGTCGTCGGCGATCGGCACGATATAGGGCTCCACGGCACGCTTCTCGCTGGTCATCTTGCCGTCCTGCTTGCTGAGCAGCGTGTGGCAGAACCAGTTCTCGTTGTCCTTCTCCGGGAAATCCGTCCGCCAGTGATAGAGGCCCCAGCGGCTTTCCTCGCGGTAGAGCGAGGCATGCACGGCCATGTCCGCGCAATCCATGATCGACTGGACTTCGAGCGCGCGGAGCAGTTCGTGCGCATTGCGCGCGATCATGCGCTCCTGCATGTCTTCCCTCGCTTCAGCGAGCCGGCGCATGCCGAGCTCGTATTTGCGCGTGACTTTCGGCGGCTGGAGATAGTCATTGACGAGACGCCGGGTCTTGTACTCGATCTGGTTCGGCGGAATGCCGTCCTCGCGTTTGGTCGGCGCCATCACGCGGTCACGTTCGCTGGCGACATCGGCCGCGTCGAATTCCGCGAAGTCGTGATTGTCCGCGAACTCCATCGCGTCGATGCCGGCGACCGAACCGTTGGTGAAGGCGCCGAGCATGTAATTGTGCGGCACGCTGGCCATGTCGCCGGCGGCATAGAGGCCCGGCACGGTGGTGCGCGCGTTGTCGTCGACGAACACGCCTGACGCACTGTGACCGGAGCAGAAGCCGATCTCGGAGATATGCATCTCGATCGACTCGCTGCGATAGTCGACGCCGCGCCCCTGCTGGAACAGGCCGCGAGTGGGACGCTCGACCTTGTGCAGGGTCGATTCGATCTCCGAGATGGTGTCGGGGTGAAGATGCTTGAGCTGGAGAAACACCGGGCCCTTGCCGGACAGCAGCTCGTTGTAGAACTCCAGCATCATCTGGCCGGACCAGTAATCGCATTCGATGAAGCGCGATCCCTCGTTGTTGGCGGTGAAGGCGCCGAAGGGACCAGCGACGTAGGCGCAGGCCGGCCCGTTATAGTCCTTGATCAGCGGATTGATCTGGTAACATTCGAGGTTCGCCAGTGCCGCACCGGCGTGATAGGCCATGGAATAGCCGTCACCGGAATTGGCCGCATTCTCGTAGGTGCCGAACATGTAGCCGGAGGTCGGCAGGCCGAGACGGCCGGCGGCGCCCATGCACAGGATAACGGCCTTGGCCTTGATCAACAGCATCTCGGCGGTGCGGGTATTGACGCTGATCGCGCCGGCAATGCGGCCGTCGGCGGATTTGAGCAGCCGCGTCGCCATGTAGCGGTTGGAGATCAGGATGCGGGCGCGGCGGAGCTGGCGATACAGCGCCTTCTTCACCGTTTCGCCGTTCGGCATCGGCAGCACGTAGGTGCCGATGTGATGCACCTTCTTGACGGCGTAGTCGCCGTTCTCGTTCTTCAGGAAGCGGATGCCGAAGCTGTCGAGTTCCTCGATGATCGAGTAGCAGTTTTGCGCGTATTTGTAGACCGCCTTCTGATCGACGATGCCGTCATTGGCGATGGTGATTTCCTTGGTGTACTGCTCGGGCGTCGCATAGCCGGGAATGACGGCATTGTTCAAGCCGTCCATGCCCATCGAGATCGCTCCGGAGCGCTTGACGTTGGCCTTTTCGAGCAGGACGACGTTCGCCTTCGGGTTCTTCAGCTTCGCCTTCAGCGCCGCCATCGGGCCGGCCGTGCCGCCGCCGATGACGAGCACGTCGCAGGAAACCTCCGAAAGTCCGTCGACGATCTGATCTAGTGACATCGCTTGCTCCTGGTTCGCCGGCAGGTCCGGCGCCTTTGCATCAGATTTGTTCAGCAGGCGTCCCGGCGATAGCAATTAGTTGTCGCCGGGCTGCGATTTGCGCCTCAGCGCTCGACAAAGGCCTTTTCGATCACGAAATGGCCGGGCCGGCTGTGATTGCCCTCGACAAACCCGCGCGCAGAAAGCATCGCGGGAAGTTCCTCCAGCATCGCCGGGCTGCCGCACAGCATGATGCGGTCAGTCTCGATATCGAGGCCTGACAGACCGATGTCGTCGAACAGCTGGTTCGACGCGATCAGGTCGGAGATGCGGCCGCGATTCCTGAACGGCTCGCGGGTGACGGTCGGGTAGTAGACGAGCTTGTCACGAATCAGCGGCCCGAAGAACTCGTGATCGCGCAGGCCTTCGACGAGGTGCTCGCCATAGGAGAGCTCGGAGACCTGGCGGCAGCCATGGGCGAGCACGATGGTCTCGTAATTCTCGTAGACGTCGGGGTCCTTGATCAGGCTGGCGAACGGCGCGAGCCCCGTTCCGGTCGAGAGCAGCAACAGGCGTTTGCCAGGCATGAGGTTGCCGGTGATCAACGTGCCCGTGGCCTTGCGGCCGACCAGGATGACGTCGCCCTCCCTGATCTTCTGAAGGCGCGAGGTCAGCGGACCGTCCTGCACCTTGATCGAGAAGAATTCGAGCGCCTCCTCGTGATTGGCGCTCGCCATGCTGTAGGCCCGCAGCAACGGCTTGCCCTCGACTTCCAGCCCGATCATCGCGAACTGGCCGTTCTGGAAGCGGAAGCCCGGATCGCGCGTCGCGGTGAAGCTGAACAGGCTATCGGTCCAGTGCCTGACCGAGAGGACCGTTTCCTTCTGAAATGCGCTCATTGTCTCTCCTGATCTCGATTGCGCACAAGGTTTCGGAGAGACAGGAATCCGGCAATGCCGAACTGAAATTCCCGGTGGATTAGTTTCACATTTCGCGGGCGATGATCGAACAGCAGGCAACGAAGATCAGCGCCTCGCACCTGCGCCTGGCAATTAGTTGCTATCGCAGCAGCGCTGCGGCAACGTAGAGAAGGGTCGGAGACACGTCATGACCTTGGTGGCACCGACCGTGGCAGATTACGAAGCAAGCGCCGACCTCGCGACGCTCCGCGTCCGCACCGCTCAGGACGACACGCTGGACTTGCCCGCGGAAACGCTCCGCCTCTCCTGCAAATGCGCCCACTGTACCCGCGCCCGCTTCGACGGCCGCTTCCCCGAGCGGTTTCCTGGCATCGCGATCACCGAGATCGGCGATCTCGGTTACGGGCTGAACATCTCGTTTTCGGATGGGCACAATCGGGGGATTTACCCGAAGCCGTATTTGTTGAGCCTGGCCGGGCGGTAGACGCCACAGGTCGTCCTCCAAACTCCGCTGTCATTCCCCGCGACCCGGCTACGCCAAGGCTTCGCCGGGGTTCAGGCCCAAGGGCGCCGAAGCTTTTAGCGTAGGCGGCAGGTGGGGAATCCAGTACGCCGCAGCTTCTCGATAACCCATTGACGTCTCTGGAATACTAGATCGCCCGGTCAAGCCGGGCGATGACAGCGGGGTGAATCTGGCACGGACATTGCTCCTCTTTAGAACGGTTTGAACGTTCCGGAGGCAAATGATGTTGCAGGCAGCGGCCAATGTGGTTCGCGGGACGGTTCCCGCAACGGTCCGGCCTGCCGGCGGTTCCTCGCTGCTGCTCACCGAGAACCAGCAATGGATCGGCGGACCGCCGGCGTTGATGGACAAGCTCAGTCAGCGCGAACGTGAGCTGGTGCTGAAGCAGGGCCGCCGGAAAGTGCTCAACCGTGGCCAGACGCTGTTCAGCCAGGGTAGCAAGCATGACGGTATCTGGCTGATCGAGAGCGGCCGTATCCGGGTGTTCTACACCTCCCCGCTCGGCCGCGAGATCACGCTGGCCTATTGGCATGTCGGCAATTTCGTCGGCGGCCCCGAAGTGTTCGAAGGCACCGTGCATCAATGGTCCGGCGTTGCATCCAGCAATTGTAGCGTGGTGCATCTGCCCGGAAAGGAGCTGCGCTCCCTGGCCCTAGAGATCCCGAACCTCGCGATCGGCCTGATCGAAGGCCTGACCTTCAAGGGCAAGTGCTATTCGGCTCTGGCCCAGATGCTGGGAACGCGCTCGATCACACAGCGCCTTGCGCATCTGTTGCTGCATCTCGTCGACCTCTATGGCGTCGATGACGCCGACGGCCGGGTGATCGCCGCCGCCTTCACCCATGCCGATATCGCCCACATGGTCGGCGCCACCAGGCAATGGGTCACGATCAGCCTGAAGCGCATGCAGGAGAAGGGAATCGTGCTGACCAAGCGCTCCCAGATCGTGGTCTGCCGGCCCGACGTGCTGGAAGAGATGCGAGGGCAAGGGTCTGACTAGGGCCGGTGCCCATGCAAGCAGCTTTATAGTGCAGGACTGCCCAAGGAGTATGCAATCAACTTTTCCCGGCAACTAATCGACTGTGGCGCTCATTCCGGATTTGCCCTGCCCACGCCCTCACCCAATCATGGCAACCACAGCACATCCAACCGAATGAGGATGAGAATGGTCCGCCATCTTCCCACGCTCTCGATCGCGATGTCGGTGACGTCGCTGGCGCTTCTCCTCGCGCAGCCGGCCGCGGCGGAAACCGTCACGCTCGGCATCGGAACGCAGGATACCACGACCAACACGGTGACCGCCGGGGTCGTCATCCGCCAGCTCCATCTCCTCGAAAAATATCTGCCGAAGGACAGCAAATACGCCAACATCAAGTTCGAGCTGGAGTGGCAGAACTTCACCTCCGGCCCGCCCGTCACCAACGCGATGATGGCGAACAAGCTGCAGATCGGCATGATGGGCGACTATCCGCTGATCGTGAACGGCTTCACTTTCGACAGCAATCCGGAGAGCAAGAGCCGGCTGATCGGGATCGCCGCCTACAGCCTGTCGGGCTCCGGCAACGGCATCGTCGTTCACAAGGATTCGCCCTACTACGATCTCGCCGATCTCAGGGGCAAGCTCGTGAGCGTGCCGTTCGGCTCTGCCGCGCACGGCATGGTGCTGAAGGCGATGCAGGACCGCGGCTACGCGTCGGACTTCTTCCAGCTGGTCAGCCAAAGCCCGGAGGTCGGCTCGACCAATCTCCAGGAGAAGAAGATCGACGCTCATGCCGACTTCGTTCCGTTCGCCGAGTTGCTGCCGTTCCGCGGTTTTGCGCGAAAGATCTTCGACGGCGTCGAGACCAATCTCCCGACCTTCCACGGCATCGTGGTCCGCACCGATTTCGCCGAGAAATACCCTGAGGTCGTCGTCGCCTACTTCAAGGCCGTGATCGCCGCCAATCAATGGCTGCGAGACGATCCCAAGCTCGCCGCCGAGAAGATCCAGGAATGGACCGGCATCAGCAAGGAGGTCGTCTACATCTTCCTCGGCCCCAGCGGCAACATGACCACCGATCCCACGGTCAAGCCGGCGCTGATCGATGCCGCCACGGCCGACGTCAAGGTGCTGCAGAACCTCGGCCGGATGAAGGAGTTCGACCCGAAGAAATGGGTCGACGACAGCTACATCCGAAAAGCGTATGCCGAGATGAAGCTCGACTATGACGCGCAGCTTGCGAGCACCAAGAATTACGAGATCTCCGGCGACGATTCCTTCTGCAAGAAACCGATCTCCGATCCGCGCAAGGCCGGCGAGGTCTGGGTCGACGATTCAGGCATCCTGCCCTTCTCGTCAGCCAGCTGCACGCTCGGCGCCTATGCAGACTACAAGGCCAAGGGCAAGAAGATCAACGTCGCCTACGTCTTCGATACCACCCGCGGCATCAAGCTGTTCGCAGACCAGGCTTTCTTCGCGGTCGGCAATGGCGAGGTTGCGCCGTTCCTGCTGAAGAAGGATGCCGAAGCCTATGCCGCCAAGATCAGCGGCAAGGTGCTCGGCTTCGACGACGCGGTAAAGGCGGCGGTCAGCGGGGGCAAGACGTGAGCAGTCCCGCCCTCCTCAGACATTCCGAGGACAGCATGCCGGCAAGTGCAATCGCGGAGGCAAGCGCCATGCCCGCCTCCACGCCACCCGCGTCTCCACCCTCCTTCGGCACGCTCGCACTGCGCTGGTACCGGCTCAACCGGGGCGGGCTGCGCGCGACCGCGATCGGCATCATCTCGCTGCTCGCCTTTCTTCTGGTCTGGCATCTGCTGACGACCTATCGCGTCGTGTTCTTCGTGCGCTTCACCAACGTGCCTTCGCCGCTCGCGGTCTATGCGAGCTTCACCAAGGCGATCCACGATCCGAAATTCCTGCTGCACGTCCTCTTGAGCTGCCGGCGCATCTTCTTCGGCTTCTCGCTTGCGGCGATCGTCGCGGTGCCACTCGGCCTGATCATGGGCCGCTTCAAGCTGATCCACGAGATCATCTTCCCAGTCGCGGAGGTGCTGCGGCCGATCCCGGCGATTGCCTGGGTGCCGATGGCGATCATGCTGTGGCCGACCAACGAGCAGAGCATCGTCTACATCACGTTCCTCGGATCGTTCTTCCCGATCCTGGTCAACACGCTGCACGGCATGTCGCTGGTGGATCCCGTGCTGGTGCGTGCCGCGCAATGTCTCGGCGCGCGGGAGCGCTCGATCTTCCGCAATGTGTATTTTCCGGCCTCGCTCCCGCACATCTTCACCGGCCTGACCGTCGGCATGGGCGTGGCCTGGGTGTCGCTGATCGCCGCCGAGATGATCTCGGGGCAGTACGGCATCGGCTATTTCACCTGGGAGGCCTATTCGCTGGTTCAGTATGCCGACATCGCGCTCGGCATGATCGCGATCGGCGTGCTCGGCCTCGGATCGAGCATGTTGATCCGAGGCGCCGGACAATTGGTGATGCCGTGGAGGTCAAGATGAGTGAGATCGTTGTCAAGGCACCGCAGGGCCATATCGAGGTCAAGAACTTCTCCCTCAGCTACGACAGCATCGAGGGGCCGGTCGAAGCCGTCACCGATACGCAGATTCATGTGAAGCCTGGCGAGTTCGTCTCGATCGTCGGACCCTCCGGCTGCGGAAAGTCGACGCTGCTCAACGCGGTCGCCGGCTTCCTCAAGCCGACCACGGGCATCGTCACCGTCGACGGCGAGAAGGTGAACGGCCCGAGCGCGGAGCGCGGCATGGTGTTTCAGCAATATTCGCTGTTTCCCTGGAAGACCGTGCGGGAGAACGTCGAGTTCGGCCTGAAGATGCGCGGCATGCCACGCTCGCAGCGCGAGCGCGCCGCGCGCACGCTGCTGGGACTCGCGGGCCTCGAAGCCTTCGAAAAGCATTACCCCGAGAAACTCTCAGGTGGCATGAAGCAGCGCGTCGGCATCGTCCGGGCGCTCGCGACGGGACCCAAAGTGTTGCTGCTCGACGAACCCTTCGGCGCGCTCGACGCGCAGACCCGGGTCATCATGCAGCAGATCCTCACCAACATGTGGCAGCGGCTGAAGATCTCGGTGCTGTTCGTCACCCACGACATCGACGAGGCGATCTTCCTGTCCGATCGTGTCTACTGCATGACCGCACGCCCCGGCTCGATCAAGGCGGAGATTCCGATCCCGCTGGAGCGGCCGCGGCAGCAGTCGATGATGATGTCGTCGGAATTCCTGGCATTGCGTCGCGGACTGATGTCGCTGATCCGCGAGGAAAGCATCAAGGCGATGGGCGGCGAGCTCAACGACATGGGCATGCAGGGGCTGAATATCGAGCTGCACGGGCATTCACTCGCCGATGTGATTTAGCGATTTCTCGACCCTTACCCTCTTACTTCCCTTCTCCCCTTGCGCGAAGGAAGAAGAGTTCGCGGCTGCAGCCACCTTCACTTGAACCAGTGCACCAGTGCGATGCTGATGCCGAGCAGCAGCATCAGCGACAGCGTTACGGCCGCCGTCACCCGTCCTCCGACATTGGCTAGCACCTTTACATCGACGCCGAGGCCAAGCGCGGCCATCGATACCACCGTGAGAAAGCCCGTGATCCGCGTGATCGGCGCAACCACCGTGGACGGCACGATCTCGAGCGAGCGCAGGGTCGCCAGCGCAAGGAAGCCGAGGATGAACCACGGGACCAGGCGGAAAAAGCCGACACTGGTCTTCTTGGCGTCGCTGTGCCAGCGCGAGGCCGTCAGCGAGAGGCCGACGACGACCGGCCCGAGCATCAGCACCCGCATCAGCTTGACGAGCGTGCCGATCTGCGTCGAGACGAGCCCCGCCGGCACCGTCGCGGCCAGCACCTGCGGCACGGCATAGACGGTGAGGCCTGCGAGGATGCCGTATTGCGTGGCCGATAGCTGCAGCAGCGGGATCAGCAGCGGCAGGCCGAGCACCATCATCACGCCGAGGATGGCGGTGAAGGAGATCGAGGATGCGATCTCGTCATTGTTGGCGCCGATGATCGGCGCCACCGCGGCAATCGCCGAGTTGCCGCAGATCGAGTTGCCGCAGGCGATCAGGATCGAGAGCCGCGTCGAGAGACCAAGCAGGCGGCTGATGCCGAAGGAAACGCAGAGCGCGACCACAACGACGGCCGCGATCGAGGCCAACAGCGCGACGCCGGACGCCGCGATAGCAGCAAAGCTGATCGAGGCCCCAAGCAGCATGACGGCGACTTCGAGCAGCTGCTTGGCGCTGAAGGCGATGCCGGACTGCCAGCGCGGCGCGGGCTTCCAGAAGCTGCGCACGGCCATGCCGAGCAAGATCGCCATCACCAGCGCCTCGACATAGGGATGTTCGAAGACGCCCAATTCCGCCCGTTCGAGCAGGGCCGAAACCCCGGCCACGGCGATGCAGAGGAGGATCCCGGGAATCAGCGCTACAATGCGGCCAGTAGCCGTGGTCGGCTTGGCGTCGGCCGGGCTGGATGCTTGATTCTGCGACACAAATCTCTCCCCGAGGAGAAGGATTTATACGCAGCGCCATCCGATTGGGAAATAAGTTTTCGACATATCAGGGCTCAGGGAAGTTCTATCCTCAGCCCGGGATAATCCGGCTCGGAAGGTCAGGCGCGCCTTAGAAGATCAGGCTCTTGGCCAGCGAGGCGACGCGGCTGAAACCGTCATAGACGCCGGGTTCGAAGAAGGCTGCACGCGCCAGCACGATGCCGGCGACCAGCGACCAGAACAGGCCGGTGCCGACCCGCAGCAGCAGCTTTGACCCGCGCGAGCGCGGCTGGGTGTCCGTTGCGGACACCAATTGCTCGCCGAAAGGTTCAAACCTGGTGCGTTCCATGGCAGTCAATCCATCAATTTCTCGAGGAAATGTCGTCGTTTCGGCCCCAAACAGCAATGGAAGCGATTGGCTTTTTTGCCTCCCGAAGAGGAAACTCCTTCCGCCGGACGGACCCGGGGCAATAGTTTTCTTCTTCCGGCCTATTTGAGCACCGGCGCCACGGCGAGCGGGTAGCGCCGCGCGTATGAAAGGAATCTGCCAATGCCAAACCCCCGCGTGCGTATCTACACCGACTACAAGAGCCCCTACGCATTCGTGGCCAACAAGCGCCTGTTCGAACTCGAGGAGACGCACGGCGTCGAGCTCGAATGGCTGCCCTATACGCTGCGCGTTGCCGAATTCATGGGGACCGTGGAAGAGCGCACGCCGCATTTCTGGCGCAAGGTGCGCTACGCCTATATGGACGCTCGGCGCTATGCCAATGCGCGGGGGCTCGTCATGAAAGGGCCCCGGCGGATCTACGACGCGTTCTATTCCAGCGTCGGCATGCTGTTCGCCCAACAGCACGGCTTCTTCCGTCCGTATCACGACACGGTGTTTCGTCGGTTCTGGAGCCATGAGCTCGAGATCGACGATCTCGCCGCAATCACGGACGTCATCACGTCCTGCGGTGGCTCAGCCAGTGAGTTCAAAGCCTACATCCATGGCCCCGCCCGCGCCGAGCATGACCGCATCATTGACGAGGCCGAAGCGCTCGGCGTGTTCGGCGTGCCGACCATGGTATTCAACGGCGAGCTGTTCTGGGGCGGCGACCGCATCGACATGCTGATCGAACGCATCGAGAAGCCTGAGACGATCGAAGCCGCGCTCGGCAGCCGCCATCGCAAGCCGGTATGAGCGGCAACGCTAAGCCGCCAGCCCGCTCCCCACCGGAGCAAACTCCAGCCCGAGGCTCTCGGCCACCGCCTTGTTGGTGATGCGGCCGCGATGCACATTCAGCCCGTTGCGCAGATGTGGATTTTCCAGCACTGCAGCAAAACCCTTGTTCGCAAGCATCAAGCCGAACGGCAGCGTCGCGTTGTTCAGCGCCTGGCTCGACGTCACCGGCACCGCGCCGGGCATATTGGCCACGCAATAATGCACGATGCCGTCGACCAGATAGGTCGGATCGGCATGCGTGGTCGGGTGCGAGGTCTCGAAGCAGCCGCCCTGATCGATCGCGACGTCGACCAGCACGGCGCCCGGTCGCATCGATGTCAACATCGCACGCGTGACGAGCTTGGGCGCGCTCGCGCCCGGCACCAGCACCGCGCCGATCACGACGTCGGCAGCGAACACCTCCTCCTCAACTGATTCGATGGTGGAGAAGCGGGTGCGTACGCGCCCGGCAAAGAGATCATCAAGCTGCCGCAACTGAGGAATAGAGCGGTCGATCACGGTGATCTCCGCGCCAAGGCCCGCGGCCATGCGCGCGGCTTGCGTTCCCACTACGCCGCCGCCGAGCACGACGACCCGCGCCGGCTGCACGCCGGGAACGCCGCCCAGCAGCAGTCCGCGGCCCCCAGCCGAGCGCTTGAGCGCGGCGCCGGCGGCCTCGATGGCGAGGCGGCCGGCGACTTCGCTCATCGGCGCAAGCAGGGGTAGGTGACCGGCCGCGTCGGTGACGGTTTCATAGGCGATCGCAGTACAGCCGGAGGCGAGCAAACCCCTGGCCTGTTCGGGATCCGGCGCGAGATGGAGATAAGTGAACAGGATCTGGCTGTCGCGGAGTTGGGCCCACTCGCCTTTCTGGGGCTCCTTCACCTTCACGATCATGTCGGAGTTCGCGAAGATGTCGCGTGCGCTGTCGGCAATGATCGCCCCTGCCCGCCGGTAGACTTCGTCGGAGGCGCCGATGCCGCCACCCGCACCGGTCTCGACCGTCACCTCGTGCCCCGCCGCGACATATTCGCGGACTGCACCCGGGGTGAGCCCGACGCGATATTCCTGCACTTTGATTTCCTTGGGCACACCGACGCGCATCCCGGGCCTCCTTTTGATTCACCTCATGATCGTAGCGACCTGCCCGGTTTGGTTTCGTGCAAATATCCGCTAGCTTTGGCGTCCCTGCGCCGGTTTCCGGCGCGCAAACGCCCTTTCACGCTGGAAACGAAACTTTGGCCCTCGACCGGAAAGATCTCGCCATCCTCGCGGAACTCACGACCAATGCGCGGGCCAGCCACACCGAGCTCGCCAACAAGGTTGGGCTATCCAGCACCGCGCTCGCGCGGCGGCAGAAGGCACTTGAGGACGACGGCTACATCCAAGGCTATCAGGCCACGCTCGACCTCGCGCAATTCGGCCTCACCACCACGGTACTGGTCCGCATCGCGCTGGAAAGCCAGAGCGATGAGGCGTTGAAGGCGTTCGAGGCGGAGGTGGTGAAATGCCCGTCCGTCGTGCGCTGCTTCCTGATGTCGGGGACCGACGACTACATTTTGATCGTGCTCGCCCGCGACATCCAGGATTTCGAGCGCATCCACCGCATGGAGCTGTCGCGCCTGCCGCGCGTCGCGCGGGTCCAATCGAGCTTCGCGCTGCGCGAGGTCGTCAACCGCGCCGTGCCGAATGTGGTGTTCGGCGAAGCAAAGCGCTGACCGCAACCTCTCGGAAAGGCGAACTGCCTGCAAGGAACCAACCGGTCGGTGGTCCGTTGGGCGCTATTGGCCGGCGGAGGCGTGCCCCCGCGTCAACACGGCTGACGTCCGGCACGGTCGCCGTCGCAGGGAGCAGGACATGGGCGATGTCACGCATCAGATTTCCGAACGAATCCCGATCCATCTTGTCGTCAACGGCGTCAGTCACACGCTCGATCTCGTGCCATGGACCACGCTGCTCGACGCCTTGCGGGACCATCTTGCGCTGAGCGGCACCAAGAAGGGCTGCGACCATGGTCAGTGCGGCGCCTGCACTGTGCTGGTGGATGGCCGGCGCGTCAATTCGTGCCTCACGCTCGCCGTCATGAAGGACGGCGCGGAGATCACGACTGTCGAAGGTCTTGCCAAGGACGGCGCACTGCATCCCGTGCAACAGGCGTTTATCGACCATGACGCCTTCCAGTGCGGCTATTGCACGCCGGGACAGATATGTTCGGCGGCCGGACTGCTCGCCGAAGGCCGTGCCCGTGATTCCGACGAGATCCGGGAGCTGATGAGCGGAAACCTCTGCCGCTGTGGCGCCTATCCGAACATCGTCGCCGCCATCCAGCAGGCAATGGGCCAGCCATGAACAATTTCCAGTACGCCCGAGCCACTGATGTCGCCGACGCGATCCGCCTGCTCGCCGCCAATCCCGGCGCCAAGCTGATTGCCGGCGGCACCAATCTGATCGACCTGATGAAAGAGAATGTCGAGCGCCCCTCCCGGCTGATCGACATCTCCCGCCTGCCGCTCCGGGAGGTCCAGGAGACGACCGACGGGTCCTTGCGCATCGGCGCCCTGGTGCCGAACTCGGACCTCGCCTACCATCCCTTGATCGAGCAGCGCTATCCCCTGCTCGCCAGCGCGATCCTAGCCGGCGCGTCGGCGCAATTGCGCAACATGGCCTCCGTTGGTGGCAATCTGATGCAGCGAACGCGTTGCGCCTACTTCTATGACACGGCCACGCCCTGCAACAAGCGACATCCCGGCAGCGGCTGCTCGGCGATGGACGGGCTGAACCGCAACCATGCGATCCTGGGCACGAGCGCCGCCTGCATCGCGACCAATCCATCCGATATGAGCGTGGCGCTTGCCGCGTTGGACGGGCTCGTGCACGTCGCGGGTCCTTCCGGCGAACGCACCATCGCGCTGACCGATTTCCATCGGCTGCCCGGCGACAAGCCTCATGTCGATACCAATCTCGGCACCGGTGAGATCATCACGGCGATCGAGCTGCCGCCGCGCGGCTTTGCACAAAACTACAGCTACCTAAAAATTCGCGACCGGATGTCTTATGCTTTCGCTCTGGTCTCGGTCGCCGCCGCGCTCGAATTGGAGGGCAACGCGATCAGCGGGGCACGCCTGGCGCTCGGCGGCGTGGCGCACAAGCCCTGGCGCAGCCTCGAAGCCGAAGCGGCGTTGCGCGGCCAGGCCGCAACGCCCGATCACTTCTCGCACGCCGCGGATCTCTTGCTCCAGGGAGCAACGGCCCGCTCACATAACGGCTTCAAGGTCGAGCTCGCACGCCGCGCCATTGTGCGGACGCTCACACAGGCGGCGAACGCCACGCCGCAATCCCAGGCCCACAAGAAGATCGCGTGAGGACCCCATGAACGCTTATGTCGGAACGCCAACGTCGCGTGTCGACGGCCGCGCCAAGGTCACCGGCGCCGCCAAATACGCCGGCGAATTTCCGGCCGACAAGCTCCTCCATGGGTTCGTCGTCGAAGCTACCATTCCATGCGGGCGCATTGCCCGCCTCGACACCAATGCGGCGCTGCAGATCAAGGGTGTGCTCGACGTGCTCACGCATGCGAACCGTCCGTCGCTGGCCGATAAGGACGAGGCGTGGAAGGACGAGGTGGCGCCCGAGGAAGGCTCGCCTTTCCGTCCGCTTTATGATGACAAAATCAAGTTCAATGGCCAGCCGATCGCACTGGTCGTCGCGGAGGACTGGGAAACCGCGAAATTCGCCGCGACGCTCGTGCGGGTCGACTATGAGCAGCATGGTTTTGCGACCGACCTCGAAGGCGAGCGCGGCAACGCTGCCGAGAAGGACAAGCCGCATAAGCCGCGGGGCGACGCCGCAGCCGCCCTTGCGGGAGCTGATGTGCGCCATGTGGCGGACTACGTGATACCGACCGAGCATCACAACCCGATGGAGCTCTATGCGACCACGGCGGTCTGGGACAGCAATGGCAAGCTCACGATCTATGACAAGACGCAGGGCGTCCAGAACGTCCACAAATTTCTCTGCGGCGTGTTCCACAGGAAGCCGGAGGACATTCGGGTGATCTCGCCATACGTCGGCGGCGCCTTCGGTTCCGGCTTGCGGCCGCAATATCAGGTGGTGTTGGCAACGCTCGGCGCGCTCGCGCTGAAACGGTCCGTTCGCGTCGTGCTGACACGGCAGCAGATGTACGGGCTCGGCTACCGGCCAATGACCATCGAGCGCGTCGGGCTCGGCGCAAAGTCAGATGGTACGCTCGATGCGGTCACGCACGAGGCCATTGCCGTCACCTCGCGCTACGAGGATTTTGCCCGCAACGATACCGGCTGGGCCGAACAGCTCTACCGCAGCCCGAACAGCCGCTTGCCCCACAAGCTGGTCCACCTTGACGTCTCCACCCCCTGCGACATGCGCGCACCGGGCGCGGCGTCGGGCGTCTGCGCGCTCGAATGCGCGATGGACGAGCTTGCCGTCGCACTCAAGCTCGACCCGGTCGACCTGCGGCTGAAGTGCTACTCGGACCGCGACCAGAGCGAAAACCTGCCCTACACCAGCAAGCAGTTGCGGGCATGCTACGCGCGCGGCGCGGACGCCTTCGGCTGGAGCAGACGCAATCCTGCGCCGCGCTCGATGCGCGACGGCAGGGAGCTGGTCGGCTGGGGCATGGCCACTGGTGTGTGGGAAGCACTGCAAATGCCGGTCGCTGTCCGTATCGTGCTGACGTCGAACGGACATGCCGAGGTGTCATGCGCCGCATCCGACATCGGCACCGGCACCTACACGATCGTGGCGCAGGTCGCAGCCGATGCGCTCGGCCTGCCGATCGAGAACATCAGCGTCAGGCTCGCAGATTCCAGTCTGCCGCAGGCGCCTGTCGAGGGCGGCTCCTGGATGGCTGCCTCGAGCGCACATGCGGTGCTCGCAGCCGCCGAGGAGGTGCGCAAGGAACTGTTACGCCTGGCCGGGAAGATGCCAGGCTCGCCGCTCGCCGGCGCCGAGTTGGCCGATACAGTGCTGACCGACGGCAGCATTGCCAGGGCCAGCGACAACAGCCGCGCGGTCTCGATCGCCGACGCAATGCGCCATGGCGGGGTCGAACGCATCGAGAAGGAAAAGCTCAACCAGTTCGATGAGGACAAGAAGCACGCGCGCAACACCCATTCGGCCGTCTTCGCCGAGGTCAAGGTCGACGAAGAGCTAAATGTCGTTCGCGTGACGCGGGTCGTCAGCGCCGTCGCGGCCGGGCGGATTCTGAACACCAAGACTGGCCGCAGCCAGATCATGGGCGGCGTGGTCTGGGGAATCGGGATGGCCCTGCACGAGGAGACGGTGATGGATCACCGCTTCGGCCGGATCATGAATGCGAATATCGCCGAGTACCACATTCCGGTGAACGCAGATGTTCGCGACATCGACGTGATCTTCGTCGACGAGCCGGACGCGCACATCAACGCGCTCGGCATCAAGGGCATTGGCGAAATCGGCATTGTGGGCGTCCCGGCGGCGATCGCAAACGCCGTCTATCACGCCACCGGCAAACGCATCCGCCGCTTCCCGATCACACTGGACAAGCTGCTCGACTGAGACGGTGCAGCGGTCCCGCTTGGCGCCAGCGTGACCTCACGGCGCCCGGCCGCCAAGCCCCTCACGACGGAAAGTCAGCCGGTCTGACCTGGATGCGGTCGGCATGCAACGACCAGTGGTGCAACGCCTGGTCCGCGCAAAACCTTGCCTTCGCCCGCTCTCTGGCTTCGTCCTCGTCGGAAGCGTCGACCTCGAGCGTGCCTTGGCACACCTCGATCTGCCGGCCGTATTGGCCGAGCACGTCCTTCATGAACCTGACCACATAAGTTGACATGGGACCTCCTGCCTGCCCCGGCGGCGCTCACTCTAATCCCATTTAGCCGGATTGCGGGAGGGAGATTTTGACGCGGATCAAAGTCGGGCGCGATTCCCGCCCGCCGATCATTCGGTGGCGCGTAGCGCTAACCGGGACATTGGGCAGCAGGAGCATCGCACCCCGGAAGGACAAAGCGACCTCCGACTACCCCGGCGTCACACCAAACGCCTGCTTGAATCGCTCCGCATAGCGTGGCCAGACCTCGGGATTGATGATGCGCGGCGGGCGCTTGCCGTCGAGCGTATGCAGCACCTGCTCGGCGGCGATCCGACCCATATTCTGCCGTGCCTCGACCGTGACGCCCGCGGTATGCGGGCTCGCCAGCACGTTGTCGAGCTGGAGCAGCGGATGCTCCGGCGGCGGCGGCTCCTTGGACCAGACGTCGAGACCGGCGCCCGCAATGCGCTTCTCGCGCAACGCCTGGAGCAGCGCATCTTCATCGTGGATGAAGCCGCGCGCGGTGGTGACGAAATAAGCATGCGGCTGCATCAGCGCGAACTCGCGCACGCTGATCATGTTGCGGCTGCCCTTGTTGAGCGGACAGGAGATCGAGACGAAATCGGCGCGGCGCAGCAGCTCGTCAAGCTCGACCTTCTCGCCGCCCCGCTCGGCCATTACCTCGGCCGTGAGGTAAGGATCATAGGCCAGCACCTTCATGCCGAGCAGGCCCTGGCACAACGCGGCGATGCGCCGGCCGACATTGCCGAGGCCGATGATGCCGACCGTTTTGTGCTCGACCTCGTTGCCGACGAGCTCGTTGCGGTTGACGTTGGCCTCCCTGCGAAGCTTGCGGTCGGACTGGATGATGCGCTTGGACAACGTCAGCATCATCGCCAGCGCGTGCTCGGCGACGGAATGGGCATTGCCGCCGGACTGGTTGACGACCAGCACGCCCGCATCGGTGCACGCCTCGACGTCGACAGGATCGAATCCCGCGCCGTTGCTGGAGACCAGCAGCAGGTTCGGCGCGCGCTTCAGGAAGGCAGCATCGACATGGAAGTGCGGGGCCAGTTCGTCGCGGGCGGCGCCGATCTGGTAGACATGAGCCGCTTCGATGATCGGCGCGAAAAAGTCCTCGGGGCTCTCGTTCTCGATGCGATCGAGCCGGACGTCGGGCCGCGCCTTCAGGATGTCGATGTAGATCGAGTTGGCCAAATATTTGACGTAGAAGACGCGCTTGCTGTTGACGGACATCAGGACCCTTCCGGCTCTCTCCAGGAGATCCGCAGGGCCAGCGCTTCGCGCGCTCCTGTCATGCGTTCCTCCGTTCTCTTGTTATTGCCGCTTATGACACGGCGGCACCGGCCGCGGCAGGTCGTCTGGCGCAGATCACGGTGCAGCCCGGGCATGTTGACAATCCCGCTGCCTGCGTCAAGTTCGGCAGACCGCCGCGACGGCCAAGACGATGGCCACGACAAAGGCAAAACACCAAGAAGCATGCGCGGCCGAAGGGAGAACGCAATGGCGATTGCGGAGCAACAGACCTCGTCCGAGGCGGCGCAGACCTCCAGCGACAAGAGCTGGCACGGCATCGTCCTGCAAACCCTGAAGCGGAACGAGATCAGCCTCGTCCCTTACGTGCCCGACCGCGTGCTGACGCCGCTGATCAAGAACCTGCACGCCGATCCGTTCTTCACCACCTTTGCCACCGCCCGCGAGGAGGAGGCCGTCGGCATCGTCTCGGGCGCCTGGATGGGCGGACGGCGCGGTGCGGTGCTGATGCAGACCTCGGGCTTTGCGACGCTCGCCAACGTGCTGGCCTCGCTCGCGGTGCCCTACCAGATTCCGCTGATCATGTTCGTGTCCGAACGCGGCACGCTCGGCGAATTCAACTACGGCCAGTCACTGGTCTGCCGCACCATGCGTCCGGTGCTGGATTCTCTGGCGCTGGAGCATCACACCATCACCCGGCTCGACGAGCTCGAATTCATTGCCGACCGCTCGATCAAGCAGGCCATGACGACGCAGGCGCCGGTCGCGCTGATCCTCAACCCGCTGCTCACGGGCGGCAAGGTGTTCGACAAGTGAGGCCGGCTCAAATGAATACAGACGCGCGCAACACCAAAGTGATGAACCGCTTCGACGTCACCTCGCGCCTGATCGCGAAACTCGAGCACGAGGAAGCCGTGATCGGCGGCATCGGCAACACCAATTTCGACCTCTGGGCCGCCGGCCACCGTCCGCAGAATTTCTACATGCTCGGCAGCATGGGGCTCGCCTTCCCGATCGCGCTGGGCGTGGCGCTGGCGCAGCCGGACCGGCGCGTCTTCGCGCTCGAAGGCGACGGCTCGCTGCTGATGCAGCTCGGCGCGCTCTCGACGATTGCGGCGTTGAAGCCGAAGAACCTCACCATGATCGTAATGGACAACGGCATCTATCAGATCACCGGCGCGCAGCCGACACCGGCCGCGAACGTGGCTGACATCGTCGCCATCGCGACCGGCTCCGGGCTTACCAACAGCGCCTGGGCCGCGGACGAGGAGGATTTCGAGCGTCTGGTCGAAGAAGCCATGTCGGCCGGCGAGCCGAGCCTGATCGCCGTTCGTATCGATGACAAGTCTGGCGTCGGCGCCACCCGACGCGACCCCGTACAAATCCGGGAACGCTTCATGCACGGCCTGGGCGTGCGTGAGCCGCTTTAACGTTTTGTCATTAACTACACGGCGATCTGATCCCGGCCCCTCGGCAGGCTGCTGCAATCCATGCTAAGCGGTGCGGATGTCCATTTTGGTTCGCTCCTCTGCCTGGCTGCTTGCCGCCGCCGTCGCCTTTGCAACCCTCGGCCCGCCCGGCCTGCGGCCCCATTCCGACCTTGGCCAGGACGGTGAACACGCCCTCGCCTTCGTCCTGGTGGGACTAGCCTTCGGCCTCGCCTATCCGCGCCGCCGCCTGTCGGCTACAGCCATCGCTGTGGTGCTGATCGGCCTGCTCGAACTGATGCAATTCTGGGCACCGGGACGACATGCGCGGCTGGAGGACTTTCTGGTCGATGCCGGCACCACCTGCATCGGCTTCGCCCTCGCGACCGTCGCCGATTGGGCCTTGACGCGGTTTCGCGCAAATTCGGCCCTGACGAGCCAAGGCCCCGCGGAGTGATGCTCCGCAGGGCCCGCCTTTCAAAGCTCACGCTCCGATCGATCAGTCGATGATCTTGACGACGCGGCGCGTGCGCGGCTCCACGATCACGCGGCGATCGTTCACGACCGCATAGCGATACTCGGTGTAGTTCGGCACGGGCCGCAGCACCACGGTCGGCGGCAGGGGCTCGCCGACCACGACGCGCTCGTGAACCACGACGGAATCATCACGCGGAATTCCGCCCAGGATCGCGTTCGGAATTTCAAGGCCGGCGCCCACGGCTGCACCGACGGTACCACCGACCATCGCACCGACCGGACCGCCGATGTCGCCGCCCGCGCGTGCGCCGTTCCTGGCGCCCTCTTCGGTCGTCGACTGAGCAAAGGCTGCACTCGACGCCAGCAGCGACGCGGCAGCCAACGAAATCGCAAGACGGGTTTTCATGTGCTTATGTCTCCAGTGATTGTTGTGCGCCTTCAACCGCGGGGCCGGATCATTGTTCCGGTTCCCTCGCCCGATCTAGGCAGAACCACAACGGAGACTGTTACCCGGTAACAGTTCAGGCCGCGGCGATCTCGTGCCCCGCCATCAGTTCCAGCGCGCGCACCATCGCCGAATGGTCCCAGCCCTTGCCGCCATGCGCGGCGCAGGACGAGAACAGTTGCTGCGCCACTGCGGTGCTCGGCAGCGACAGGCCGAGCGCGCGGGCGCCTTCAAGCGCGAGGTTAAGATCCTTCTGGTGCAGCTCGATGCGGAAGCCGGGATCGAAATTGCGCTTCACCATGCGCTCGCCATGCACTTCGAGAATCCGCGAAGACGCAAAGCCGCCCATCAGGGCCTGCCGCACCAGCGCCGGATCCGCACCGGCTTTCGACGCGAACAGCAGCGCTTCGCTGACCGCCTCGATCGTCAACGCGACGATGATCTGGTTGGCGACCTTCGTGGTCTGGCCGTCGCCATTGGCGCCGACCCGGGTGACGTTCTTTCCCATCCTGTCGAAGATCGGCTTCATGGTGTTGAAGGCGCGCTCGGGGCCACCGACCATGATGGTGAGGCTTGCCGCCTTGGCACCGACCTCCCCGCCTGACACCGGTGCGTCGAGATAGTCCGCGCCGAGCGCCTCGATCTTCTTCGCAAACTCCTTGGTCGCCAGCGGCGAGATCGAGCTCATGTCGACCACGATCTCGCCCTTGGAAATGCCGCCCGCGACGCCGTCCTTGCCAAACAGCACGGCCTCCACCTGCGGGGTATCCGGCACCATGATGATGACCGCATCCGCCTCCTCCGCAACCTCCTTGCTTGACTTGCAGACAACGCCGCCGGCGGCGATCAGCTCGGGTGCGACCGGCCCGACATCGTGCAGGAGAACGCGATGGCCTGCGGCCAGAAGATGACCGGCCATCGGCCGTCCCATGGTGCCAAGTCCGATAAAGCCGATGTCGATCATGTCAAAGTTTCCTCAGGTCTCGAAAGTCTGCGCCGCGTGCCAGGACAGGCCGTCCAGCGTCGTGGTGCGCGGCTTGTATTCGCAACCGATCCAGCCGCGATACCCGATCGCGTCGAGATGGCGGAACAGGAAGGGATAGTTGATCTCGCCCGTGCCGGGCTCGTGGCGGCCGGGATTATCGGCGAGCTGGATGTGCGCGATCTGCGGGAGATATTCCTGCATGGTACGGGCGAGATCGCCCTCCATGATCTGCATGTGGTAGATATCGTACTGGATGAACAGATTGTTCGAGCGCACCTCGGAGATCAGCTGCACGGCCTGCTCGGTGCCGTTCAGGAAGAAGCCGGGAATGTCGAGCGTGTTGATCGGCTCGACCAGAAGCTTGATGTTCTCCCGCGCCAGGGTCGACGCCGCAAAGCGCAGATTCCCGACCAGCGTTTCGTTGAGCTCACGCGGATCGGCATCGACAGGCGCGATGCCGACGAGGCAATTGAGCTGCTCGCAATCGAGCGCCTTGGCATAGTCGATGGCGCGAAACACGCCGTCCCTGAACTCGCTGACACGATCCGGCAGGATCGCGATGCCGCGCTCGCTCGCGGCCCAATTGCCGGCCGGCAGATTGTGCAGCACCTGCGTCAGCCCAAGGCTGTCGAGCTGCTCGCGCAACTGCGCCTTCTCGAAATCATAGGGGAAGAGGTACTCAATCCCGGAAAAGCCCGCCGCTTTGGCCGCGGCGAAACGGTCCATGAACGGCATCTCGTTGAAGAGCATGGTGAGGTTGGCGGCGAATTTCGGCATGATGCTGGTCCCCTATTCCGCCGGCTGCAGCACGCCCGGCCGCGCGGTCGCCACCTCGTCGAGCGGCAGGTCCAGCACCTCCTCGAACTCGACGACGTTGTCGATTTCCGTGCCCATCGCGATGTTGGTGACGCGCTCGAGAATGAACTCGACCATCACAGGCACGCGGTACTTCGCCATCCATTCGCGTGCGGTGGCGAACGCGGCCTGCGCGTCCTTGGGATCGGTGACGCGGATCGCCTTGCAGCCGAGCCCTTCGGCGACGGCGACGTGATCGACGCCGTAGCCGCCGAGCTCGGGCGCGTTGATGTTCTCAAAGGAGAGCTGGACGTGATAGTCCATGTCGAAGCCGCGCTGGGCCTGGCGGATCAGGCCGAGATAGGAATTGTTCACGACGACGTGGATGTAGGGCAGGTTGAACTGCGCCCCGACCGCGAGCTCCTCGATCAGGAACTGGAAGTCGTAGTCGCCCGAGAGCGCGACGATATCGCGATCCGGGCACGCCGCGCGCACGCCGAGCGCCGCAGGTAGGGTCCAGCCGAGCGGCCCCGCCTGCCCGGCATTGATCCAGTTGCGCGGCTTGTAGACACCCAGGAACTGCGCACCGGCGATTTGCGAAAGGCCGATCACGGTGACGTAGCAGGTGTCGCGGCCAAACGCCTTGGTCATCTCCTCGTAGACGCGCTGGGGCTTGATCGGGACGTTGTCGAAATGGCTCTTGCGCAACATCGTCTTCTTGCGGTCCCGGCAGGAAGCGGGCCACGCCTGGCGCTCGCGCAACCTGCCTGAGCGGCGCCACTCCCTGGCGACGGCGACGAACAGTTCGAGCGCCGCCTTCGCGTCCGAGACGATGCCGAGGTCGGGATTGAACACGCGCCCGATCTGGGTCGGCTCGATATCCACGTGCACGAAGGTGCGACCCTTGGTGTAGGTCTCGACCGAGCCGGTGTGGCGGTTTGCCCAGCGGTTGCCGATGCCGAGCACAAAATCGGATTCGAGCATGGTGGCATTGCCGTAACGATGGCTGGTCTGAAGACCGACCATGCCGGCCATCAGCACGTGGTCGTCGGGGATGGCCCCCCACCCCATCAGCGTCGGCACGACCGGCACATTGGCGATCTCGGCGAATTCCACCAGCAAATCCGAGGCGTCGGCGTTGATCACGCCGCCACCCGCGACGATCAGCGGACGTTCGGCCGCGTTGAGCATCTCCAGCGCCTTCTCGACCTGCTTGCGGGTCGCGGTCGGCTTGTAGACGGGCAGTGGCTCATAGGTCTCGTCGTCGAACTCGATTTCGGCGAGCTGCACGTCGAGCGGCATGTCGATCAGGACCGGGCCGGGCCTTCCCGAGCGCATCACGTGAAACGCCTGGCTGAACACGCGGGGCACCAGCGCCGGCTCGCGCACCGTCACCGCCCATTTGGTCACGGGCTTTGCGATCGACTCGATATCGACGGCCTGGAAATCCTCCTTGTAGAGCCGCGCGCGCGGCGCCTGCCCGGTGATGCAGAGGATCGGGATGGAATCGGCGATCGCCGAATAGAGCCCGGTGATCATGTCGGTCCCGGCCGGCCCCGAGGTTCCGATGCAGACGCCGATATTGCCTGCCTTGGCCCGCGTATAGCCCTCGGCCATGTGCGAGGCGCCTTCGACATGCCGCGCCAGGATATGGCGGATCGAGCCGCGCTTCTTCAGCGCTGAGTAAAGCGGATTGATCGCCGCCCCGGGAACGCCAAAGGCAGTCGAGATACCTTCCTTCTCCAGAATTCGCACGGCAGCATCGATGGCTCGCATCTTCGCCATATCGGACCTCGCTTGAGTTGCATTGGCTCGAGCGAGATCATCGGGCCCGCGAGGGCTTCACTCAACGAGATCGATTTTATTTTCCACGATGCGGCAGCCGCGGAAAAATCGCGGTAGCTTCAGTCAGTTAGATCGAGACACGCGTGAAAGCGCTCACTCGAACAGCGGCGCCAGCTGCATCTGCGGCACCAGCACGAGACCCTTGTCGGTGATACGAATTTCCGGAATGACCGATAGCGGAATCAAATTGAAGCCCATGTAGGGGATGGTGCAGCCAGCTTCCGCCCATTCCTTCTTCAGCACTTTGACCTCTTCCGCCACCTCCGTGACGCGTTTGTCGGACAAGAGCCCAGCGATCGGCAACGGCACCAGCGCCCTCACCTTTCCGTCAGCGACGAGGCAGACGGCGCCCTGTTGCTCCTTGATGGCGGCGACCGCGACCTGCATGTCAGCCTCGTTGGTGCCGGCAACGATGATGTTGTGGCTGTCGTGCCCGACGCTGGAGGCGACCGCGCCGCGCTTCAGGCCAAAGTCCTTCAACAGGCCATAGGCGACATTGCCGGCCGATTTGCCATGGCGCTCGACCACCGTGACAAAGCACAGGCCGTAGCGCGCAAACAGCGTCGGCCAGTCCTTTGCGGGCTCGATCGCGATCTTCTCATGGATCAGCGTGATGCCGGGCAACGCGGTCTTGATGGCATTGACGGTGCAGGCCTTCGCCGGCAGCTTCGGCGTCAGCTTCAGCTTCTCCGGCAGCTTCACAGTCGCGTAGGCCGCCTGCGGGTATTGATATCGCTGCGACAATGCCTGATCGAGCCGCGGCGTGATCTTGCGGTTCTCGACCACCAGCTCGCCGCCGTACCAGGTGCATTGCGGCTTCAGATTGTCGTGCATCAGCACCAGATCGGCACGGCGGCCGCCGCCGAGCCCGCCGATATCGCTGTCCATGTTGAAGCGCGTGGCGCCATGCAGCGATCCCATCGACCAAGCCTGCTCCGGCGACATTCCCGCCTTCACGGCTTCGCGCACCACCCAATCGAGCCCAAACAGCAGGAGATCGTCGGCGTCGCGATCGTCGGTGCATACTGCGGTGCGCTTATGCGAGGCCCCGAGCTCGGTGATGGTCCGGATCGCCTGCGGCAGCGAGTGCCAGGGTGTGGTCGGCGGTCCTCCGCGCAGGAACACCCAGACGCCGGCATCGAGCAAATCGTCGGCGATGTCGCGGTCGATCGCCTCGTGCGTATCGGTGACGCCGCTCGCCGCATAGGCCGCAACGAACTCGCGGCCATAAACATGACCGGACACCGGGCGCCCGCGCTTCAGGGCGGCGGCGAGGATGGCGTGGCTTCGCTCGTCCCCCATGGTGACAGGCACAAAGTCCATCTTCTCGCCGAGCGCGACCGCTTCCGGCCAACGGTCGAACAGGCCGGCGATCTTGTCGGGCGTGAGGTCGCCACCCGCGGTCTCGAGTGCGGCTGAGGTGGCCGGCACCGTGCTTGGCACGGTCAAAAAGATCGACAACGGCGCCTCGCGCGCGTCCTCCAGCATCGCCTCGACGCCGGCGACGTCCATGACGTTGCCGATCTCGTGGCTGTCGCAGAAGATCGTGGTGGTGCCGTTGAGCAGGGCGGCTTCGGCATAGGCGCAGGCCGTCACCATCGAGGATTCGATGTGGATGTGCGGATCAACTAGGCCCGGCGCGATAATGCCGCCAGCGGCATCGTAGGTCGTGACGCCGCTCCAGGCCTTCTTGGCCGTTCCAGCCGGCTTCACCGCCGCAATGCGGCCGCCGGTGATCCAGACCTCACGTCCCTGATGGATGCGCTCCGAATAGGTCGAGAGCACGCGCGCGCCGGTGACGACGAGATCCGGCGCGACACGGGCCGAGGCCACATCGGCGAGACGCCGGGTCATCGAATGCAACGGTGCGACGGCGAAGCGGGTAAGTCTGGTCATCAGGACCCTCGCGTGGCGTTATGGCCCTGCGATGGTTACGCTCCGCGCCCGACCGGGCAAGCGCAAATATAACGGCACGCCCTGCTTACGCCTTAGGCGTCGAACCGCCTGCCGCCGCCGGCCTCGCGGGTCTGCGCGAGTTCCGCCTTCGCGGGGCCGGTGCGGCAGCGGGCTTGACCCGAATCCGCATCGACCTCCCGTTCTGCTCGTCGATCTCAAAGGAATTGGTCTTTCGCACGAGGTCGCTCAGTTTGCGGAAGCCGAACGTTCTAGGATCGAAATCGGACGCGAGATTGGCAAGTTGGCGACCGACTTCCCCGAGCGTCACCCAGCCGTCCTCGCTCTCCATCTGGGTGATGACCTTCTTGATGATGGGGGTTGCGGCATCGAGCGGCTGAAGCGACGTCGATCTCGAGGCGGGGTCCTGGGTGTTCGCCGGCGCGGGAAGCAGGTTCTCCGTGTAGACGAACCTTCGACAGGCCTGCCGGAAGCTCTCCGGCGTCTTCTGTTCGCCGAACCCAAAGACATCGATGCCCTGCTCCCGGATTCGGGCGGCGAGACGGGTAAAATCGCTGTCCGAGGACACCAGGCAAAAGCCGTCGAAACGGCCGCTGTGAAGCAGGTCCATCGCGTCGATGACCAAGGTGATGTCCGAAGCATTCTTGCCGGTCGTATAGGCAAACTGCTGCTGCGGGATGATGGCGTGCTTCGACAGGATGTCGGCCCAGCCCCTCGACCTGGCATTGGAGAAGTCGCCGTAGATGCGGCGAACGCTGGCCTCGCCGATCTTGGCAATCTCCTCGAAGAGTCCATCGGCGATCTTTGCCGAAGCATTGTCGGCATCAATCAGGACAGCGAGACGGGGCGAACGGAGCTCTGACGGCATGACTTTTCCCACGAGATGAACGTAGCATTAGAAGACGCTCGCGTCGGGATGGCTAGTCCTCGTTCGCCTTGAAGCGTCCCATCCCTTTCAGCACGAAGGGTGCCAGCAGCGCGATCAACGCCAGTGCAAGCAGCGTCGCCGAGATCGGGCTCTGGAGCAGCGTCATGGGATCGCCGAGGCTGATCGCGAGCGCGCGACGCAGCTGGCTCTCGGCGATCGGGCCGAGGATCAGGCCGACCACGACGGGCGCGATCGGAAAATCGAACCGCCGCATCAAAAAGCCGAGCACGCCGAAGCCGGCCAGCATCGACAGTTCGACCACCGACGGCTTTGCGGCGATGGTGCCCATGGTCGCGAACACCAGGATGCCGGCATAGAGCCACGGTTGCGGGATCGCCAGCAGCCGCACCCACAGGCCAACCAGCGGCAGATTGAGCACCAGCAGCATGCAATTTGCGATGAACAGGCTCGCAATCAGGCCCCACACGAGGTCGGGCCGCTCGGCGAACAGCAGTGGCCCCGGGTTGAGGCCGTATTGCTGGAACCCCGCCAACATCATCGCGGCCGTCGCCGAGGTCGGCAATCCCAGCGTCAGGAGCGGCACCAGCGTGCCCGCAGCCGAAGCGTTGTTGGCGGCCTCCGGTCCTGCGACGCCTTCGATCGCGCCCTTGCCGAATTCTTCGGGGTATTTGGTCAGCCGCTTCTCGCAGGAATAGGACAAAAAGGTCGGGATCTCCGCGCCGCCCGCAGGCAGCGCACCGATCGGGAAGCCGAACATGGTGCCGCGCAGCCACGGCTTCCACGATCGCTTCCAGTCTTCCTTGGTCATCCACAGCGAGCCGCGCACCGGCTCGAGCTTCTCCTCGGTGTGGTGGCGGCGCGACGCGACGTAGAGCGCCTCGCCCACCGCGAACAGGCCGACCGCGAGCGTCGTCACCTCGACGCCATCGAGCAGCTCGGGCACTCCGAACGCAAGCCGCGCCTGACCGGTCAGCTTGTCGATGCCGACGAGGCCCAACGTCAGTCCGATGAACAGGCTGGTCAGGCCGCGGATCGGGGAATCGCCGAAGGTCGCCGACACCGTGACGAAGGCGACGCACATCAGCGCGAAATAATCCTCCGGGCCAAAGCGCACGGCGAAATCGACCAGCCACGGCGCGAGAAAGGCAAGCCCGATGGTGGCGATCGTGCCCGCGACGAAGGACCCGATCGCGGAGGTCGCGAGCGCCGGCCCGCCGCGGCCGGCCTTGGCCATCTTGTTGCCTTCGAGCGCCGTCGCCATCGAGGCGCTCTCGCCGGGCGTGTTGATCAAGATGGCCGTGGTCGATCCGCCATACATGCCGCCATAGTAGATGCCGGCGAACATGATCAGCGAACCGCCGGGATCGAGCTTGTACGTCACCGGCAGCAGCAGCGCGACCGTCAACGCCGGGCCGATGCCGGGCAGCACGCCCACGGCGGTGCCGAGGAACACGCCGATCAGGGCGTAGAGGAGATTCATCGGCTGGACGGCGACCGCCATGCCATGGGCCAGCGCCGCGAAAGTTTCCATCACAGCAGTCGCTCCAGGGGGCCGGCCGGAAGGCTCAACGTCAACAGGCGGTCGAACGCGAGATAAATGAGGATCGACATCACCAGGGCGATGGCGGAATCGACGAGGACGGCGCGACGCCCAAATGCTGCCGAGGTCGTGACGAACAGCGCCGACGTCGCCAGGATGAACCCGCCGCCGAAGCCGATGATGCCGATCAACAGCGCAAGACCAGCGAGGATCAAGACCACAGGCACGGGATCGGCGCTCTCGCGCGCCGGCAAATGACCGCGCAGCGCGTCGACGAGATTGCCGATCGCGAGCAGCGCGAGGCCGGAGGCGATCACGACCGGCATGGCTTCCGGCCCCATCCCGTACATCGTGGTCGATTGCAGGCCGCGCGCGTCCCAGACCAGCACCGCGGCAAGACCTGCGAGCAACGCAGCAATGACGACGCCGGCGCGATCAACGCGCTGCGGCGGCTGGACCGGATCGCCTGTGGTCATGACTTGACCAGGCCGACTGATCTCAGCACGTCGGTGACGCGCACGGTTTCCTTCTTCAGGAAGTCGGCGAAGGCGTCGCCGCCGAGATACGCATCCTCCCAGCCCTTCTGCTTGAGGATGTCCTTCCAGGCGTCCGACTTCACCATCTTCTCGACCGCGTCGCTCAGCGTCTTGCGCTGCTCCGGCGTGATTCCGGGAGGCGCGACCACCGAACGCCAGTTGGCGATCACGAGGTCGATGCCCTGCTCCTTGAAGGTCGGGATGTCGCTGCCTGGAATGCGCTTCTCCGAGGTCACGCCGATCGCGCGCAGCTTGCCGGACTTGATCTGCCCGTCATATTCACTGAGGCCGGAAATGCCGGCAGTGACCTTCGCGCCGAGAATGGCGGCGAGCGACTCGCCGCCGCCCGAGAACGGGATGTAGTTGATCTTCTTCGCGTCGGCGCCAACGGCGCCGGCGAACAATGCCGCCATCACATGATCGACGCCACCGGCCGAGCCGCCCGCGAAGGTCACCTTGGCGATGTCGGCCTTCACCGCTGCGGCTAGATCCTGCGCGGTCTTGATCGGTGAATTCGCCGGCACCACGATCACCTGGATTTCCTCGGTGAGGCGCGCGATCGGCGTCACCTGTTCGAGCGTGACGGGTGATTTGTTCATGGCGAGCGCGCCCACCATGACGAAGCCGTTGACCATCAGCTGGTTGCCGTCACCCTTGGCGCCGTTGACGAACTGCGCGATGCCGACGCTGCCGCCTGCGCCGGGAACGTTGGTGACCTGCACGCTGCGTGCGACGCCGGCAGCGACCAGCGCCTGCTGCATCGAGCGCGCGGTCTGGTCCCAGCCACCGCCCGGCGCCGCCGGTGCCATCAGCTTGAGCTCGAGCTGCTGGGCAAAGGCCGGCGTCGCTGCCGCAAGGGTCAGCGCGACGGCTGCGCCGACGAGGCGCGCGGGAAGTTGAAACATGGGACGTCTCCGGGCTTATGCGGACGTTTGCCGCATCGTGTCGTTTGGTCGCATATCAGCCAAAACAGCCGACACTGTCCAGTGACATACCCCGGGTTTCCGATTAGCGGGGTGTCGGAACTGCCCCGCCGAGCGCGGCCGTCAGTTCGGCAGCAACATCACGGACGATCTGCCCGATTTCCGGTAACCGCTGATCGGTCAGCCGGCTCGTCATGCCGGAGACCGAAATCGCCGCGAGCGGCTCGGCGCAGTCGTTGTAGACCACCGCGGCAACGCAGCGCAGGCCCATGCAGGCCTCTTCATCATCCAGCGCGTAGCCTTGCTTTCGGATCTTTTCGAGCTCCTTGAACAGATCGCTCGGCCGCACGATGGATTTCTCGGTCAAGCGTGGCATGCCGTGATGGCGGATGACGGCACCGACGTCCTCGTCGGAATAGGTGGCGAGTACCGCCTTCCCGACGCCGGAGGTCACCATGGGGACGCGGCCGCCGACTTGGGTCAGCGAACGCATGATCTCGCGGCTCTCCATGCGGGTCAGCACGATGATGAACTCGTCGTCGACCATGGCAAGATTAGCGGTCTCGCGGGTAAGATCGCGCAGCTTGCGCAAATAGGGGATGGCCTGGGCGCTGAAATTGCGCCGCCGCGCAAAGCTCGCGCCGACCGTGAAGCTGCGCACGCCGACATGCCATTTGGATTCGGCGCGGTCGAACTGGACGAAGCGGCGGCTTTCCAGCGTGGCGAGCAAGCGGTGCACGGTCGAGGCGGAGAGCCCGGTGCGAACAGCGAGGTCGCTGAGGCGATAGCCCTCGTCGTCCTCGGACAATGTCTCGAGAATCGACAGCGCGCGGTCGACGGATTGCACGCCGCCGTCGCGCACCTCGTTGTCGGCCTCCGATGGCGAGCGGGGCTCGAGAGATTTGCGCCGGATCACGTTCCTGCTCATCGCGACCTGACTGTTCTCGCCTCTCCCCGCACGCGAGGAGAGGCGAAGCGGCATCGTCGACTCAGAGCAGCCCTGCCCCGCGCGCCCATTTGTACTTGGCGCCGAGCACTTCCACCGGCAGCTCGGTCGAGTATGCATAGGCCGGGATGCCGTTCTGGTAGAGATATTCGGCGGCCTCCTCGACCTCCACGTCGCCGGCGAGCGAGGCGACGATCGGCTTCACGAAGCCCTTGGCCTCCATCTCCTTCTTCACCTCGACCATGTTGCGGGCGAACACCATCGGCGGTGTGACGATGGTGTGCCAGTAGCCGAGAATGAGCGAATGGATGCGCTCGTCCGTCAGGCCGAGCTTCACCGTATTGACGTAGGTGATCGGCGGCTCGCCACCGGTGATGTCCACGGGATTTCCGGCCGCGCCAAACGGCGGGATGAACTTGCGGAAGGCCGCATCCAGATCCGCCGGCATCGCCATCAGCGACAGGCCGTTGTCGACGCAGGAGTCCGACAGCAGCACGCCCGAGCCGCCGGCGCCGGTGATGATCAGCACGTTCTCGCCCTTCGGCGTCGGCAGCACCGGCACGCCCCGCGCGAACTCGAGCAGCTGCCGCAAGCTACGGGCGCGGATCACGCCGGACTGCGCCAGGACATCCTCGTAGATCTTGTCGTTGCCGGCGAGCGCGCCGGTGTGCGACGAGGCCGCCTTCGCACCGGCCGAGGTGCGGCCGGCCTTGAGCACGATGACCGGCTTCTTCTTGGAGACGCGTTTTGCCGCTTCCGCAAAGGCGCGGCCGTCCTTGAGGTCTTCGCAGTGCTGCGCGATCAGGTTCGTATTCGGATCCTGCTCGAAGAAGGCAAGCAGATCGTCCTCGTCGATGTCGGACTTGTTGCCGAGGCCGACGATCGCCGACACGCCCATCTTGGCCGAACGGGAGAAGCCGATGATGGCCATGCCGATGCCGCCCGATTGCGAAGACAGTGCCGCATGGCCCTTGACGTCATAGGCGGTGCAGAAGGTCGCGCAGAGATTGGCAGGCGTATAATAGAAGCCGTAGATGTTCGGCCCCATCAGGCGGATGTCGTATTTCCTGCCGACTTCGACGATCTCGGCCTGGAGCTCCGGCGCGCCGGCTTCCGCGAAGCCCGACGGGATCAGGACCGCGCCGGGAATTTTCTTCTCGCCGCATTCGGTGAGCGCCGCGGCCACGAACTTCGCGGGAATTGCGAACACCGCGGTGTCGATCACGCCGGGCACGTCCTTGACGCTCTTGTACGCCTTGTAGCCGAGGATCTCGGCGGCCTTGGGATGGATCGGGTAGATGTCACCCTTGTAGCCGCCGTTGATGAGGTTCTTCATCACGGAATTGCCGATTTTGCCGTCTTCGGCCGAAGCGCCGACCACGGCAACCGCCTTCGGCTGCATGATGCGGCTCATCGCCGCGACGATCTCTTCGGTCGGGCGCGGCTTCGGCTTGGGCACGTAAGCGAAGTCGACGACGATGCGGACGTCGGCCGCGATCGCGTCCTTGGCCGTCGCGAACACCGGGTTGAGATCGAGCTCGACGATCTCGGGGAAATCGGTGACAAGCTGCGAGACCTTGACGATGACATCGGCGAGCGCGGTGCGGTTCACCGGCTCGCCGCCGCGAACGCCCTTCAAAATTTCGTGCGCCTGGATGCCGTCGAGCATCGACAGCGCATCTTGCTTGGTCGCGGGTGCGAGGCGGAAGGTGATGTCCTTCAGAACTTCGACCAGCACGCCGCCGAGGCCGAAGGCAACCAGCTTGCCGAACGAGGCGTCGGTGATCGACCCGACGATCACTTCGGTGCCGCCGGCCAGCATCTGCTGCACCTGGACGCCCTCGATCTTGGCGTCGGATTTGTACTTCCTGGCGTTGCCGAGAATGGTCTCGTAGGCCTTCTCGGCGTCCTCGGCCGACTTGAGGCCAACGATGACGCCACCGGCTTCGGTCTTGTGGAGAATGTCCGGCGAGACGATCTTCATCACCAGCGGGAAGCCCATCGAGGCGGCCATCTTGCCGGCCTCGCCGGCCGACTTCGCCACCCCCTCCTTCGGCACCGCAATGCCATAGGCGTCGCAGACCAGCTTACCTTCCGGCGCGGTCAGGCTGGTGCGCTTGTCCGCCTTGACCTGGTCAAGCACCTTGCGGACGGCATCTTTGGAATTGGACATGTGGCTTCTCCCTTGACCTTGGTTCTTGCGTTCTCAAAGCGCGCGCGTGTTGCGGCTGCCCGTGATGCTTTTCCATTCGCCGCGCTCTGTTCCATCGCGCGGAACGGAGTGGCATAAAGCCGAGATTACTCCGCCGGCTTGGATCAAAAATGGCTGGCGATGGCATTTGGTATGCCAGAAGCCAACTTGTCAAGCTGCAGCGCACCTTAGAACGCTGCAAAAAATAGGCAGCTTGACATTCTGGTATTTGGTATGCCAAAAACTTTCCCGTTAATAATCCTGTAAAAGACGACTCCCACTGGAGGAGATTCGTCGTGTCACTGCGGAAACCAACCAAGGCGTTGCCGAACATGGCCGAGGCAGATATCGCAATCGTTCGTATTGCCCCGGAGTCGAGCTTCAAGAACAAGGCGTATGACGCCTTGAAGGAAGCCATCCTCAAGATGGACATCTACTCGACGCCCGAGCCGGTGATGCTCGACGAGCGCGCGTTGTCCGAGCGCCTGGGCGTGAGCCGCACGCCGATCCGCGAAGCCATCGCGATGCTCGAGCAGGACGGTTTCGTGAAGACGGTTCCGCGCCGCGGCATCATGGTGGTGCGAAGGACCAAGAGCGAGATCGTCGACATGATCCGCGCCTGGGCGGCGCTGGAGAGCATGGCGGCCCGTCTCATCACCGCCACGGCGCGCAAGAAAGACATCACGGCGCTGCGCGACTACTTCAAGGATTTTGGCAAAGACCGCCTCCCCGAGGATCATGTCGAGGAATATTCGCGCGCCAACATCGCCTTCCACCAGGCGCTGATCTCGCTGTCGGAATCGCCGGTGCTGGTCGATCTCACCAACGACCTGCTGCTGCACGTGCGTGGCTATCGGCAACTGACCATCGGACGCAAGGACCGCACCGCGACGTCGTTACCCGAGCATCTCGGCATGATCGAAGCCCTGGAGGCGCGCGATACCGAACTCGCCGAGAAGCGCGCCCGCGATCACACCCTTGGCCTTGCCGCTTACGTCGAAGCGCATGGTCAGGAACTCTTCTAGCCAGCAACGTTCACCAGAAGGGCGAGGCATCGCCCCCAAAAGCCTGAAACGGCATCTTGAGATCAGGGAGACAAGGCCCATGCTGAATACCGCGACCAAGTCCGAAGCACCGGGCACCGAGCAGGAATTGACGGATGGTTTTCATCTCGTCATCGACGCGCTCAAGCTGAACGGCATCAACACCATCTACAATGTGCCGGGCATCCCGATCACGGATTTGGGTCGCATGGCCCAGGCGGCCGGTATTCGCATGATTTCGTTCCGCCACGAGCAGAACGCCGGTTATGCGGCGGGCATCGCCGGCTACCTCACCAAGAAGCCCGGCATCTGCCTCACCGTCTCCGCGCCCGGCTTCCTCAACGGTCTCACCGCACTCGCGCACGCCACCACCAACTGCTACCCGATGATCCTGATCTCGGGCTCCTCCGAGCGCGAGATCGTCGACCTCCAGCAGGGCGACTACGAAGAGATGGACCAGCTCGCGATCGCCAAGCCGCTGTGCAAGGCAGCCTATCGCGTGCTGCACGCCCAAGACATCGGCATCGGGCTTGCCCGTGCCATCCGTGCCGCCGTCTCCGGCCGTCCCGGCGGCGTCTATCTCGACCTTCCGGCAAAACTGTTCGGGCAGGTAATGAACGCCGATGCCGGCCGGAAGTCGCTGGTCAAGGTGATCGACGCGGCTCCCGCGCAGATCCCCTCGCCCGCTTCGATCAAGCGCGCGCTTGATGTTTTGAAGAGCGCAAAACGTCCGCTCATCATCCTCGGCAAGGGCGCGGCCTACGCGCAGGCCGATGAGGAGATCAAAACCTTCGTCGAGAAGAGCGGCATCCCCTTCCTGCCGATGAGCATGGCCAAGGGCCTCCTCTCCGATACGCATCCGCAGTGCGCAGGCGCCGCCCGCTCGACGGTGCTGAAAGAATCCGACGTCGTGCTGCTGATCGGCGCCCGGCTGAACTGGCTGCTCTCGCACGGCAAAGGCAAGAACTGGGGCGAAGCGCCCAAGAAGTTCATCCAGGTCGACATCGAGCCCAGGGAAATGGACTCCAACGTCGAGATCGTCGCGCCCGTCGTCGGCGACATCGGCTCGGTCGTCTCCGCCTTCAATCAGGCGATGGCTTCGGGCTGGACCGCCCCGCCGGCCGAATGGACCAAGGCGATTTCGACCAAGCGCGAAGAGAACGTCGCCAAGATGGCGCCGAAGCTCATGAACAACAAATCGCCGATGGACTATCACGGCGCGCTCGGCGTGCTGAAGAACGTCATCAAGGATCATCCCGAGGCGATCCTCGTCAACGAGGGCGCCAACACGCTCGACCTCGCCCGCGGCGTCATCGACATGTACAAGCCGCGCAAGCGTCTCGACGTCGGCACCTGGGGCGTGATGGGTATTGGCATGGGTCAGGCGATCGCGGCGGCTCTCGAGACAGGCCATCCCGTGCTCGCGGTCGAAGGCGACTCGGCCTTCGGCTTCTCCGGCATGGAGGTCGAGACCATCTGCCGTTACAATTTGCCGATCTGCGTCGTCATCTTCAACAATGACGGCATCTATCGCGGTACCGACGTCAACAGCGTCAACGCCGATCCGGCGACGACCGTGTTCGTCAAGGGCGCCCGCTACGACAAGATGATGGAAGCCTTCGGCGGCATCGGCGTGAACGCGACCTCGCCGGACGAGCTCAAGCGCGCCGTCAACGAAGCCATGGCCTCGGGCAAGCCGACGCTCATCAACGCCGTGATCGATCCAGCCGCCGGTTCCGAAAGCGGCCGCATCGGCAACCTCAATCCGCAGAGCGTTCTGCAGAAGAAGAAGTAAGCACTCCCCTTCAACCCATAAGGTCCCTGCGGGTGCAGGGGTAGATCAGAGTACGGAGCAACACGATGACAAAAGCGCTCGAGGGCGTTCGCATTCTCGACTTCACCCACGTCCAGTCCGGGCCGACCTGCACGCAGTTGCTCGCATGGTTCGGCGCCGACGTGATCAAGGTGGAACGTCCAGGTGTCGGTGACATCACCCGCGGCCAGCTGCAGGACATCCCGAACGTGGACAGCCTGTATTTCACCATGCTCAACCACAACAAGCGCTCGATCACGCTCGACACCAAGAACCCCAAGGGCAAGGAAGTCCTCACCGAGCTGATCAAGAAGTGCGACGTGCTGGTCGAGAACTTCGGTCCCGGCGTGCTCGACCGCATGGGCTTCCCCTGGGAGAAGATCCAGGCGATCAACCCGAAGATGATCGTCGCCTCGATCAAGGGCTTCGGTCCCGGACCGTACGAAGACTGCAAGGTCTATGAGAATGTCGCACAGTGCACCGGCGGCGCCGCCTCCACCACCGGCTTCCGCGACGGCCTGCCGCTGGTCACCGGCGCGCAGATCGGCGACAGCGGCACCGGTCTGCATCTGGCGCTCGGCATCGTCACCGCACTCTATCAGCGCACCCATTCCGGCAAGGGCCAGAAGGTGACGGCCGCGATGCAGGACGGCGTGCTCAACCTCGCGCGCGTCAAGCTGCGCGACCAGCAGCGCCTCGCCCATGGTCCACTCAAGGAATACAGCCAGTTCGGCGAAGGCATTCCGTTCGGTGATGCCGTGCCGCGCGCGGGCAACGATTCCGGCGGCGGCCAGCCCGGCCGCATCCTGAAGTGCAAGGGGTGGGAGACCGATCCCAACGCCTACATCTACTTCATCACCCAGGCCCCGGTCTGGGAGAAGATCTGCGACGTGATCGGTGAGCCCTCCTGGAAGACCGATCCGAACTACGCCAAGCCGGCCGTCCGCCTGCCGCGCCTCAACGAAATCTTCGGCCGCATCGAACAGTGGACGATGACGAAGACGAAGTTCGAGGCGATGGAAATCCTCAACAAGGACGACATCCCCTGCGGCCCGATCCTGTCGATGAAGGAGATCGCCGAAGACCAGTCGCTGCGCGCGACCGGCACCGTGGTCGAGGTCGACCACCCCACCCGCGGCAAGTACATCTCGGTTGGCAACCCGATCAAGCTGTCGGACTCCCGGAGCGAGGTGGAGCGCTCCCCGCTGCTCGGCGAGCACACTGACGAGATCCTGCGCACCGTGCTTGGCTTCTCGGACCATCAGGTCGCCGATATCCACAAGTCCGGCGCGCTCGATCCGCCGCAAAAGCAGGCCGCGGAGTAAGCGGGCTTATCTCACGACGCGAAAGGCCGCCCGGCTTCGGCGGCCTTTTTGTTGGCGCGCAAAGGCTGCATCGCACGATCGGCGCGCTTGCCGCGCCGCCAAGGCTGGATTAAAGATTGTTTCGCGAGGAACAGATGCGGTGGCCGGCCGTTACTCCTCGACCGGCGTGCTCCCGGAAATGCGAGCATGCCCGGAAAAGCCAGCATGCAATCTCCACGGCGAGTGCAGCACGCCTCGCAAAGACCCTGCCCCACGCTGAAGAACTGGTCGCCTCCGCTTCCGAGGATGGCAAGTCGGCCTTTCAGTTCGGGCACAGGTGGCGTCGCGTCCGGCACTCGCCAGGACCACGCTCGTTGATCAAATTGAGGGCTTAAATGTCGAAAGATCAATCCTCTGATCGCGCCAAGCGTGAAGCCAACAAGGCGTTCAAGCCTGCGACAACGCAGAAGCCGATCAATGACTATGCGAAGGATCAGAACTCCTTCAACGAGAATCGCGAACGGCTGAAAGCGGAGCGATTGGCCCGGGAGGCGAAGCCGGGAAGCGGCTCCGAATAAGAGCGTCGGTCCCAGACTCCGATCGCGGATTGCGCTGAAGGCGCGGCACTGAAATCTGCGCCTGCCCTACAGCATCGATAGCACGACGATTCCGTCTTCGACTGCACCAGAAGCGAGCCGCGCCCGCGCCATGCGCTCGAACTCGGTCCGGTTCTTGCGAAGATAACTGAAAGCCTGCTTCTGCGTCAGGAAGGTCGTCGCAAGACGGCACATCTGTCGTCCCGCGCCAAGCGCGAGAAAGAAGGTGATGGTGCCTCCGCCATCCGACTTGATTCTAGGCACGACCCGCACTCTTTGGCATGTGATCGGCCCTCTCCGAGGTGTCGTCGGCGCAATGGAAGCCAGCTATGGCGTCACCTTCTTCTTGCGCTTCGTCGGGGTGGCGGCGGGCAATGATGCCTGAAGGGCGGCGTCTGCCGCTTCCTTGGCTTCGCGCAGCTCTCGAAGCCGCGCCATGTTCTTGCGAACATCGACGGCTTGCTTTCCAACATCCACCATCGCCCGAGCGCCTTCCTCTGCGGCCAACCGCTGACGGTTAGTACGCGCGATGCTTTCGGGTGACGGTTCGGCCGGTCTCTTGGCGCTCATTATTCACCCTGCTCTGCAACGGACAAAAACCCGCTCAATCCTGGGATCGAGCGGGTGGCATGGCCGTTTCAGCACATCCGTGAAACGGCACCAAGGCTTTAGGCCAGCGAGAGATTCTCGGCGCTGACCTTGCCCCGCATCTTGTCGGTCTTGAGCTCGAAGTTGACCTTTTGGCCTTCAGCGAGACCTGCAAGACCAGCCCGCTCGACCGCGCTGATGTGAACGAACACATCGTTGCCGCCGTCGTTCGGCTGAATGAATCCAAAGCCCTTCTGGCCGTTAAACCACTTCACAGTACCTGTCGTCATTTTCTTCTCCAAAGCGCATACGCGCAGGTTCCGCGTGCTCGTCACGCAGAACAAATTCTATTCGTCGATGTCTATGGAAAAGGAGCCCGCGGGCGCATTCAACAAGGCACAGCGGCTGAACGAACAGCCTCAACGTATACCACATCCTCGCTATTTGCAAGGCTTGGCCGAATTTAACGGCTCGGGAGCCCGGCGGTAGGCACAGGACGTGTGCTATTCGGCGCTCATCGTTCGCCGCCGGCGAGCTGCTTTGGGAGGGCTGCCGAGCGCCACATGCGTGGATCCATCAAAAAATTCGAGATGCCCCGTCGGATCGGCGGCACCTCGTCCGTCATCTGGACATGAACGGGCAATAGACGCTGACGTCGAGCCCGGCGCTTCACGAGGAAGACTGATCATGCCCAGCACTGTCCACCTGCACCGCGTTCTCACGACCAGCCCGCAGAAAGTCTATCGCGCCTTCCTGGAGGCGGATGCGCTGGCGAAATGGCTTCCGCCGAACGGCTTCACCTGCACCGTCCATCATTTCGAGCCGAAGGTCGGGGGCACGTTCAAGATGTCGTTCCGCAACTTCACGACGGGCAACAGCCACGCCTTCGGCGGCGAATATCTCGAGCTCGTCCCCGGCGAACGTCTCCGCTACACCGACAGGTTCGACGATCCCAATCTGCCGGGCGAGATCCAGGTCACCGTGATCCTGAAGAAAGTATCCGTCGGCACTGAGCTGGATATCACGCAGGCCGGCATACCCGACGTCATCCCGCCGGAGGCATGTTATCTCGGCTGGCAGGAATCGCTGCGCAATCTGGCGAAGCTCGTCGAGCCTGAGATCAAGCAATAGCGACCGGACGGGACTTAGGGGCGGCCGCGCGTACCGCAGGCTACGCGCCCGCCCTCGACTGGAGGCCGCCACTTGCGGTCCAGCGGTCGGGATCCGGGCTATGTCCGATCAAAGCAAGGCCGTAGGCGATCGACTCGAACTGGTCGCCTGACATCAGCCGTTCGTTGCCGAACCGCTCGGCGAACAGTCTTCGAACGGCTGGCACGAAGGACGTGCCGCCGGTCAAAAACACCTTCTCGATCTCGCGCGCGGTAATGCCGGCTTCGCCAAGCACCTTGTCGACGGTAGCCCCGAGCCTCGCGATATCGTCGGCAATCCAGGCTTCGAAATTCTTCCGCGTGATGGTCGAGCCGATGTCGACGCCACCGCCTTTGAAGCGGAACTCTACCTGGTCCTGCGCCGACAGTGCGACCTTGGCGTCGGACACCGCGCGGTACAGCGCAAAGCCGAGGTCGAGATCGACGATGGTGATGAAATCCTCGAGCAGAGCCGGCTTCACCGCGGTGCGCGCAAGCTCCCGGAGTTCGCGCAGGTCGCCGTTGCTCTTCATCATCGCGAGCTGATGCCAACGCGCGAGATTGGTGTAGTGGCCGGTGGGGATCGGTAGCACCTTGTCGAACGAGCGGAAGCTCGAGCCCTTGCCCAGCCGCGGCGAGACGACGTGATCGACGATGCGGTAATCGAAGGTGTCGCCCGCAATCCCGATGCCGGCATGGCCGAGCGGCTCGGCGCGCAAGGCCCCGCCGGCACGCGAGAACCGCATCACCGAGAAATCGCTGGTGCCGCCGCCGAAATCCGCGACCAGCACGGTCGCATCGCGCTCCAGCCGGCGGGCGAAGGAGAACGCGGCTCCGACAGGCTCGTAGACGTAGCGGGCGTGGCCGGCCCCAAGGCGCTCGAACGCGGCCCGGTAACGTTGCATCGCCAGCGCCTCGTCGGGATTGCCGCCGGCGAAGCGGACGGGGCGACCGACCGTGATGGTGGACGTCTCGAAGCCGAATTTATCGCCGCCATGACGCGCCAGCGTCCGCAGGAACGCCGCCAAAATATCCTCGAACTTGTAGCGCTGCCGGAACACCTGGGTGGTGTTGAAGCTGGAGCTCGCGGCGAAGGTCTTGAACGACTGGAGGAAGCGGTAGACATGGCGGCCTTCGAGGAACTGCTCGATCGCCCACGGGCCGCCTTCGGCCTGGGCGCCGGCGCCCGGCCGGTCCTCCCAGAAACACAGCGCCGACACGAAGACGCTTTGGCGCTGTCCGCCATGGTCGAAGCGGATGGCCTCGACCCGGCGGTCGTCCGCTGCAAGGGCCACGACCGTGTTGCTGGTCCCAAAATCGATGCCGATCGAGACGGCGGGCGAGGCGCTCGACATGAACCACTCTGACAGATGATTGGAAGGGGGCAGACCACTAACGGCTTCGTGTACCGCTGCCAAGGCTCCGTTTTTGGACATCGACGGTCAAATGGTTCAGTTTCGGCCGGTCTTGGGCATATCCCGCTCAAACCGGCCCATTTAACGGATTGTTATGCTGCAATGCGAAGAGCTAAATGCTGCTATGCAATGGCATGCATAGACATTGGCATCTGGTATACATAAATTCCCCTTCGAAATGAGACAGCACTACTGACCGTCTCAAGAAAGGGAATTCGATGTCCAAGACCGCTTCCGTCGCTCTCGCGCCCTCCTCCTCGCTGTTCGCCCGTCTGATGGCCACGATCGACCGCCTCCTGATGGCGAGCGCCAGGATCTCGAATCACAACGGTGACCTGCCGCGCTTTGGCCTGTGACCCGGGCAGCCTCCCGCCCTGCGCGCACAGCGGCAGACGGTTCTAGATCAGTCCGCATACTACTTTTGATGAATGGCCCCGGATGACGGGGCCATTTCTACTTGTGCTGTCCTGAGTCACAGCCGCAACCGGGCAAGGTCCTGCGGCATTTGCGCACGGTGACCTGACCAGCGCTTGAAGCTTGGCATAATGCATACAAGAATGCCGTTCCAGCGCTCGCAGAAAAAATGAGAGGCGCCACGGGAGGCTTTATGACGGACATGGTGCAAGCAACCGCCCCGACAGCCGCGCGCGTTAGCGACACGTATCGCTGGACGCAATTGGCGGTCGGTGTCGCTGCGATGGTGATGATCGCCAACTATCAATACGGCTGGACGTTCTTCGTCCCCGACATCCAGAAGAAGTTCGGCTGGGATCGTGCGTCGATCCAATGGGCCTTTACCCTGTTCGTGCTGTTCGAGACCTGGCTCGTGCCGATCGAAGGATGGTTCGTCGACAAATACGGTCCGCGCCTCGTCGTCCTGGTCGGCGGCGTGCTCTGCGCCGCCGGCTGGGCGATCAACGCGCAGGCGACCACGCTCAACGGCTACTATCTCGGCATGATCATCGCGGGCATCGGCGCCGGCGGCGTCTACGGCACCTGCGTCGGCAACGCGCTGAAGTGGTTTCCGGACAAGCGCGGTCTTGCCGCAGGCATCACGGCCGCGGGCTTCGGTGCAGGCTCTGCGCTGACCGTCGCGCCGATCCAGGCCATGATCAAGGACAGCGGTTTTCAGACCACCTTCCTCTATTTCGGCCTCGGACAAGGCATCATCATCTGCATTCTCGCCTTCTTCCTGCTGGCGCCCAAGGCAGGCCAGGTGCCCAGCGTGGTGGCGAACGCCAATCTGCAACAGACCCGCCGCAACTATCAGCCGACCGAAGTGCTGCGTCAGCCAATCTTCTGGCTGATGTACTTCATGTTCGTGATCGTCGGCGCCGGCGGCCTGATGGTGACGGCCAATTTGAAGCCGATCGCGGCCGACTGGAAGATCGACAACGTGCCGGTCACGCTGATGGCGGTGACCATGACCGCGGTGACCTTCGCGGCCACGATTGACCGCGTGCTCAACGGCCTGACGCGTCCGTTCTTCGGCTGGATCTCCGACATGATCGGCCGCGAGAACACGATGTTCATCGCCTTCGGCATGGAAGGTATCGGCATTTGGATGCTCTACCTCTGGGGCCAGGATCCGCTCTGGTTCGTGCTGCTCTCGGGCTTCGTGTTCTTCGCCTGGGGTGAGATCTACTCGTTGTTTCCCTCGACCTGCACCGATACGTTCGGCGCCAAGTTCGCGACCACCAATGCCGGCCTGCTCTACACCGCAAAGGGTACGGCCGCGCTGCTGGTCCCGATCGGCAACTACATGCAGCAGTCGTCGGGCAGTTGGGACAACGTGTTCATCATCGCAGCCGGCGCCAACATCCTGGCCTCGGCGCTGGCGATCGCGGTGCTCAAGCCCTGGCGCAAGGTGGTGGTCGCGCAATCGACTGTCTGACGCGCTCCAAAAGCGCCTTCTCGTGCAAAACGCCCGGCCTCACGGCCGGGCGTTTTCGTTTTGCGCAACGTCTTCATGAGTCCGCCGTTCCCAAACGGAACCCCGCATATTTTTGTCAGTGGCGCGCCAAGATAGGGCTTGCAATCTGGAATATGGTATACCAAGGTCCTCATCGCGCTTGCGACGATACGCCACAATATTGCGACACCAGGTCATCTTGCGACCGGTGTCGAACCAGACAGGCGCTCGGGAGGTTTTTGATGATTTCCAGCACCGATGGCGCTGTCACGGCCGCGCCTCTTCGCACAGGTTTCCGTTGGCTCCAGCTGGTCATGGGCATCGTCTGCATGGCGATGATCGCCAACCTGCAATACGGCTGGACGCTGTTCGTCGATCCGATCGATCACGCGCACCATTGGGGACGCGCCGCGATCCAACTCGCTTTCACCATCTTCGTCGTCACCGAAACCTGGCTGGTGCCGATCGAGGCCTGGTTCGTCGACAAATACGGCCCGCGCATCGTCATCATGTTCGGCGGCGTCATGATCGCACTGTCGTGGATTCTCAATTCCTATGCCGACAGCCTCACTTTGCTCTACGCGGCCGCGATCATCGGCGGCATGGGCGCGGGCGCGGTGTACGGCACCTGCGTCGGCAATGCGTTGAAATGGTTTCCCGATCGCCGGGGCCTTGCCGCCGGTGCGACCGCCGCCGGCTTCGGCGCAGGCGCTGCACTCACCGTCGTGCCGATCGCGACCATGATCGCAACGAGCGGCTATCAGCACGCGTTTCTCACCTTCGGCATCGGCCAGGGCGTGATCGTCTTCGTGCTCGCCTTCTTCATCCAGCCGCCGCGGATTTCGATCCCGCCGAAGAAGAAGCAGCTCAATCTGCCGCAGACCAAGATCGACTTTACCCCGCCCGAGGTGCTGCGCACCCCTGTTTTCTGGGTGATGTATCTCGTTTTCGTCATGGTTGCCTCCGGCGGCCTGATGACCGCAGCGCAGATCGCCCCGATCGCGCACGACTTCAAGATCGCCGACACGCCGGTCACGCTCGCCGGCTTCCAGATGGCGGCATTGACGTTCGCGATCTCGCTCGACCGCATCTTCGACGGTTTCGGACGGCCCTTCTTCGGCTTCGTCTCCGACACGATCGGCCGCGAGCACACCATGTTCATCGCCTTCGGCACCGCCGCGCTGATGCTGCTGACGCTGTCGGCCTATGGCCACGTGCCCGTCGTCTTCGTGCTCGCCACCGCGGTCTATTTCGGCGTGTTCGGGGAGATCTACTCGTTGTTCCCCGCGACCTGCGGGGACACCTTCGGCTCGAAGTTTGCAACCACCAACAACGGCATGCTCTACACGGCGAAGGGGACGGCGTCCCTGCTCGTTCCGCTCGCAAGCGTGATCTCGGCCACCTATGGCTGGAAGGCCGTGTTCGTGGTCGCAGTCGCGCTGAACGCGACGGCAGCCCTGACGGCGCTGTTCGTGATCAAGCCGATGCGCCGCTCCTTCATCCTCGGCAAGGAAGCCGAGAGCGCCAACGCCGCGACGGGGAACGCCAAGACCGAGACGGCATAACGAACACGCACCTTGCACGGATGAAAAGGGGCGCAGCGATGCGCCCCTTCCTTTTTGGCTCACGATAAATGTCAGCATTGCTGCCGCAAGAATTTTCGGATCAGCCAAACCGACGCTTGACGATTGGCATTATGTATACCACACTCGCCACATCATTCACCCAGGGAGGTTGCAATGCTGGTCGGAGACATTCTGCGCAAGAAGACACCGCGCGTTGTCACGGTGCGAATGAACGAAACGGTGGGTATCGCCGCCAAGCTGATGCGCGCCAACAACATCAGCGCACTGGTGGTGAAGGACGTGGTCCGCTCCGAGGGTAACACCGCGGTCGGCATGTTCACCGAACGCGACGTCGTGCGCGCGGTCGCTGAGCACGGCGCCAATGCCGTCAACGTCAAGGTCTCGCAGCTCGTCTCGGTGCAGCAACTCGTGTCCTGCACCTCGAGCGACACGATCGAGCACGTCCGCCATCTGATGAACCGGAATCACATCCGGCACCTGCCTGTCATCGACGATTACAGCCTCGTCTCGGTCATCAGCATGCGCGACATCGCGGCCGTCATCGACGAAGCACTCAACGGCACGCCGCAAGCAGCTTAAAGCGCCTCACTTCCCCTGCGACTACCGGCCCCGGCTCGGACCCTTCCGAGCCGGACCGGATCTTTCGTCCCGAAATCCGGCTTCTGCTGCTCCGCGAGGATTCCATGAAGATCTGCATCTACGGCGCCGGCGCAATCGGTGGATATCTCGGGGTTCAGCTCGCGCGCGCGGGCGCCGACGTCAGCCTAGTCGCACGCGGCGCGCACCTTGCCGCGATGCGCGAGCGCGGCCTGACGCTGCTCGCGGGCGAGGAGAAGCACACCGTGCATCCGCGCTGCACCGACGATCCGGCCGAGCTCGGCGTGCAGGACTACATCATCATCACGCTGAAGGCGCACTCGATCACCGGCGTGATCGAGACAATGCAGCCGCTGCTCGGCCCCCACACCCGCATCGTCACCGCCGTCAACGGCATCCCCTATTGGTACTTCTACAAGCACGGCGGCCAATACGAGAATTCGACGCTGGAGAGCATCGACCCCGGCGGACGGCAGTGGCGCGAAATCGGCGCCGAGCGCGCCATCGGCTGCATCGTCTATCCCGCCACCGAGATCGAGGCGCCCGGCGTGATCCGTCACGTCTACGGCAACAACTTTCCGCTCGGCGAGCCCTCCGGCGAGACCACCCCGGACGTGCAACGCCTCGCCGATCTCTTCGTCGCAGCCGGGCTGAAAGCGCCGGTGCTCGACCGCATCCGCGACGAGATTTGGCTCAAGCTGTGGGGCAATGTCTGCTTCAACCCGATCAGCGCACTCACCCATGCAACACTCGACGTGATCTGCACCGATCCGGCTACCCGCGCGCTGTCGCGCGCGATCATGATGGAGACGCAAGGCATCGCCGAGACGTTCGGCGTCAAATTCCGCGTCGACGTCGAGCGCCGCATCGAAGGCGCCCGCAAGGTCGGCGCGCACAAGACCTCGATGCTCCAGGATCTCGAGCGCGGCCGCCCGATGGAGATCGACCCGCTCGTCACCGTCGTGCAGGAGATGGGCCGCCTCACCGGCATCGCCACCCCCGCGCTCGATTCAGTGCTGGCGATGGTGACCCAGCGCGCCCGCATCGCCGGTCTCTACGACGGCATCTCGACACGATCGGATCCGCGCGCACTGGCGGTGGCGTGATGGCTCGCGAGATCAAACGATGGCTCCGCTTCCGCAATAGCGGTGCCACCGGCTTCGGCACGCTGAATTCGTCAGGCATCAGCGTGCATGAGGGCGACATGTTCGGCCGCCATGCGGCAACCGGCAAGACGCTGGCGCTGTCGGAGGTCGAACTGCTCGCGCCCTGCGCGCCCAGCAAGATCGTCGCGCTCTGGAACAATTTTCACGCGCTCGCGGCCAAGCTCAGCCAGCCCGAGCCGCCGGAGCCGCTCTACCTCCTGAAGGCCACCACCAGCATTACGACGCCCGGCGCGGTGATCCGCCGTCCCTCTTATTACGACGGCAAGACCACGTATGAAGGCGAGCTCGGCATCGTCATCGGCAAGACCTGCGCCCGGGTGTCGCCGGCGGAAGCGGACAACTTCATCTTCGGGTACACCTGCGTCAACGACATCACTGCCAACGACATCCTGACCAGCGATCCCACTTTCCCGCAATGGGCGCGGGCCAAGGGCATCGACGATTACGGCCCGTTCGGCCCCGTCATCGCCACCGGTCTCGATCCGGCAAAGCTGGTGGTCCGCACCATCCTCAACGGCGCGGAGCGGCAGAACTATCTGATATCGGACATGATCTTCTCCGCGCAGGAGCTGGTCAGCAGGATCTCCCACGACATGACCCTGCTCCCCGGCGACCTCATTGCCGTCGGCACCTCGGTCGGCGTCGGCGTGATGAAAGAGCCGGTGAACATCGTGACCGTCGCGATCGACAGCATCGGCGAGCTGACCAACGAGTTTCGGCTGTAGCCACCAACGCGGTGCGGTAGCCCGGATGGAGCGAAGCGAACTCCGGGGCTGGCACTCAAGGCTTGCAGAACCCGGCTTGCGCTTCGCTCCATCCAGGCTACGGACACTTCGTCCAAGCTCGGGAAATCCCGGCAACCAACTTCTCCTCCACCGATCGGCTGACGCATTCAGCCGTGGATCGTGCGACCGGACCTATCCGGCAAGCCCGCGCCGCCCTTGATCTCGGTTCCGCTCTCCAATAGCAATTATGGCGATAATGTGTGCCGGCGTGAGGAAGTCACGATGTGGCTGTTTTTCCTGGTTGCCTGGTTTGTTCTGCTCACCGCCATCGCGATCTTCGCCCAGCAGGCGCTCGGTTACGATGTCGGCCACCTGCCTGCCTGGTTCGGAGGCCTGCCTGTCCCGCAGCGGTTTGCGACCGGCGCGATCCTGGCTCTGGCGCTGGCACTGATCGGCGCCTCCGCCTGGCGGCTCTCGCGCCAGGACCGGCGCCTCGACACATTGCGCGACCGCCTCAAGAAGACCCGCGAGGACGTCGTCGTCGCTCATGCCCTGCAGAACCACCTCGACGCTACCGTCCAGCACCTGATCGAGAGCGATCCCCGGGAGGCCGTCTCCGCCCTCCATGACAAGCTGGGCGAGACCGAGCAGCGCGCCCTGCTGCAGCGGGGCCGCAACGAATCCACCGACATGCACGACCAGCTCGCCGAAATCCGCCGCCGCCAGCAGGAACTGCGCGACATGGTGGGCAAGGTCGCCGAGCAGCGCCGCGCGGTCGAGCCGGTTTTCACCGAGATCCGCGACCGCCAGAACCAGCTCGAACGCTCGCTGCACGACCTCGAGACCGACGACCGCAAGAACAATCTCGCCGACCGGCTCAAGGACATCGCGCGCGACGTATCGACGTTGCTGTCCCGGGTCGGCACGGTCCAGGGCACCTTTGCGACCCTGAACCAGTACAAGGAAGATCTGGCGAAGTCCCACGCCGAGCTGGTGCCGCTGCGCGCCTCGGACGCCGGCCTCAATGCCTTGATTGGCGAGCTGGGCCTCAGCCATGAGCGCCTCGTCAAGAGCGTCGACGAGCTCGAAACCGTCGGTGAAGCGCCGCTTGGCACCCGCGTCGAGACGCTGTCGAAGAACAAGGTCGAGATCGAGCAGCGCCTGGCCCGCATCGACGACAGCTTCCACATCCTGAAAGGGATCGGGCTCGACTTCGAAGAACTCGGCCAGCGTCGGGCCCAGCTCGAACGCTCGCTTGCCGGTGTCGAGATCGACGCCGAGGGCAAGACGCTTGCCGACCGCCAGAATGCGCTGAACGATTTTGTTCTCCAGTCGCGCCAGCGCCTCGGCGCCTTACAGGAAACGCTGGCGACGCTGAACGCCTTCAAGACGGAGCTGTCGAAGTCGCAGGCTGACCTCGTCCCACTGAAGGCGCCCGTGTTCGGAATCGAGGCCATGATCGCGGACGTCGGCACGACGCGCGACCTCCTCGCCAAAACCGTCAGCGAGATCGAGGCGAGCGGCGACGTCAGCCTCGCCTCGCGCGTCGACGCGCTGACCAAGAGCAAGCGCGAGGTCGAGGACCGCCTCGCCCGCATCTTCGACAATTTCAACGCGCTCGACGGCCTGCGAAAAGACATCGGCGGCATCTTCTCGACCATCAGGAACAGCCTGAACCGGATCGGGTGAAGGCACCCGATCCTTCGGGATGGTTCGAACCGCGATCCCCATCCGCGCGACCAATCCGGACATGCGCTTGATCCTCGGCCTCTTCTCCGCCCTGCTCGGCGCGCTCGCCGGCTGGTCCGCCCTTGCCGCACTGGTGATCGCGCTGGCCGGGCCAGACCGCGATGGCGGCATCGCCATGGGCGCCTTCTTCGACATCGGTCCGATCGGCGGTGTGGTTGGCCTGATCGCCGGCATCTGGCTGTTCGTGCGCTTCGGCCTGGTCCGGAACGCAACGCCACAGCCGCCCACGGAAACCTCCGACACTACGCCTCACCGCACCACGCAGCTCTCTGCGCCCTTTGCTCTGACCGTTCTGCTCATCGCGGCAATCCTTGGCTATTGGGGCTGGTACGAACTCATCCGCTCGCCCTATCTCAGTCACGGCTACATGACGCTCCACATCGAGTTTCGCCTTCCCGCCGGCATGACGCTGCCGGACAAGGCGGAGGATGTGCACATCGAGGTCGAGGAAGCGACAGGTTATGCCAATGCCAATTTGCCTCCGAACTGGCGCGCGCATGAAGGCGAGCGCAAAGCGATCATTGCCTCCACATCGTTGACGTACAAAACGCGTCACCGCGCCGTCAGCCTGACGCTTCCGGGTTCGCCGACGCAGAGCTGGCCGATCGATCTCCCCTCCGATCCTGATCCCACCCCTGGCTTTTCACCCTGGCGCGCGGCGGGCGATGCGTCACCCGCGAAGATCGAGATGCATTTCCGCCTCAGCGCCGATCACTGACCAACGAGCGGCGCGAAGGCGAACATTCAGACACATCACGTCTCCGCGCGCCCGGCAGATGCCGCCAACATGTCGCGCGGATGCCGCACTGTGGACGCATTCGGCCGCCCTTCTGTGAGGCGTGTCTGGGGGCACGGCGGTGCCGTGTTTGGACCAAACCTTCTAGGGGTATGACTGTGAAGAAGATTGTATTTGTCGTGGGTGCTACGCTTGCTCTGGTGACGGTTGCGAATGCTGCGGATCTGCCGCGCCGCCAGCCCGTTCCCGTCTATTCCGAGCAGGCACCGATCGGCAAGATGCCGATTGGCAAGAGCCCGGTTGGAAAGGCCCCGATCGGCAAGGCGCCCGGCCCCGTCGCCGCGCGCTACTGACGCGCAGCGAAATACGCAGAAGCAAGCGTAGACTCTGCGTGAGTGGCCGACATTCGAGGGGCATAGCGTGACGAACAAACCTGATCGATCGGGACCCTGCATCCTTGCGGGATTCGCGCTCGCGGCCATGCTCGCGTGCACGACACCCTCGGCCTCGGCCCACGAAGCGAACAAGCGCGTTGCTGACGCAAACGCGCTTGCCACGACCGACGCCGTATCACGGCCGGCGCCGCAAACGACGCGGCGCGCAGTCGCGCGCGCGGAGAAAGGCCCGTACTACGTCGATTTTCGAGCCCGCACGGCCGCGAGCTGGGGTCACGCCTTCGTCTGGTACGGCAAGACCAGCGAGCGTGCCGTCGAAGTGGCAGGGCTCACGCCGGCCGGCGACACTTGGGCCTATGTGCTCGGTCACCTCACCTGGGTGCCGGCGGAGACCGGCGCGAGCTACGGCGATCTAGACCCCGATTACCTGACCGCGAACTACCGCGTCTATTTGAACGAAGCGGACGCCAAGCGCGTGTTTGCCTATATCAAGAAATTGCAGGCGAGCTCGCCGGTCTGGAATGCCGAGACCACCAATTGCACCGGCTTCATCGGCGACATCGCCGAGTACATGGGATTGAAGGTCCCCAACCGCTGGCAGCGCCCGGAAAACTTCGTCAACAGCCTCAAGGAAATGAACGGCGGCCGCCAGATGGTGCGGCTGTCGGCGGAGTAGCTGAAGCCGTCTTGCCCGTCGGGCAAAACACCCGCGCAAATTCCCGCGTCGCGTGTCAATCCCGGCTCGCCAAAATATTCTACTTTACCGAAATTCGGATTTGTCGTACGTGAGCGATACCCTGACCCGGGACAAGGGGCGGATCGCGATCGTCACGAACCGCGGGTTGGGCAGCGATGGACGCGACGGCGTCGGGCGCGGCGAGCCTTGCAGGGCGGGAAACCGTGAGCAAAGGCTTTCGCGTCTACGACACGGCGCCGACAGCGTCTTCGCATGGTTTCGGGTGCGAGCACACGCCAGCTCCCGAAGTCCCAGCGAGGACGTGCGCGGACGAACAAGTCGTGTGGTCCTGACGCCCGGGGTCTGTGCGTCAAGTCCTGTGGTGATGTGGCGGTCCAACCGGGGCGCGCGCATCAGTCATCTGCGGGGCGACGGGGGCAATAGTGCATCGCTCCCCGGGGAGAGCACGAAGGACACGTTAAACCATCGCGCAGGGAAGGCCGGGCGATCCGGCGAACCTGTGGTCCACCCCGTGTGCATTTCTATCGTGCACGGATCTGCGGGTGCCAGCCGGCGCTCGGCCTTCCCTGCGCCCTTGTTACGACGAGGGCGATGCGATCGGGCAAAGCTCGGGCGAATGCGCCGCGAGAGGGCGGAGGCGTGCCTTGCGAGAAAATGCAAGTTGATGGTCTCCGAAAGCTCCTCATCCTCCGTCGGTGTTGAAGCAGCGGCGCACAAAACCCTCGCGCCACCCGGTGCTACCACCTCAATTATCCGCCTCACGGAATCCCCCCGCTCCCCGCATGATCGCCCCGCCTCCACCGCACGCCCTTCCAATAGACTTTTCCCGACCCGGGCGGCATCCTGCCGCCATCAAACGATAACAGAGCGCCACACAGGCGGAGGAAACAGACCATGCTGCAGACACGGTTCACCAAGCTCGTCGGTGTCGAGCACCCGATCGTCCAGGGCGGCATGCAATGGGTCGGGCGCGCCGAGCTGGTCGCCGCCGTCGCCAATGCCGGAGCGCTCGGCTTCATCACGGCGCTGACCCAGCCGACACCGGAGGACCTCAGGAAGGAGATCGCCCGCTGCCGCGATCTCACCGACAAGCCGTTTGGCGTCAACCTCACCATCCTGCCCGCGATCAAGCCGCCGCCTTATGCCGAATATCGCGCCGCTATCATCGAGAGCGGCATCAAGGTGGTCGAAACTGCCGGCAACAAGCCGCAGGAGCACGTCGACGAGTTCAGGAAGCACGGCGTCAAGGTCGTGCACAAATGCACCAGCGTCCGTCACGGGCTCTCGGCCGAGCGCATGGGCGTCGACGCCATCTCGATCGACGGGTTCGAATGCGCCGGTCATCCCGGCGAGGACGACACCCCCGGCCTGATCCTGATCCCGGCCGCCGCCAACAAGATCAAGATCCCGATGATCGCCTCCGGCGGCTTTGCCGACGCCCGCGGCCTCGTCGCCGCACTGGCGCTGGGCGCCGAAGGCATCAACATGGGCACGCGCTTCATGGCGACCAAAGAGAGCCCCATTCATCAGCTCATCAAGGAGAAGATCGTCGCCAATGACGAGCGCGAGACCGAGCTGATCTTCCGCACCATGCGCAACACCTCCCGCGTCGCCAGGAACGAGATCTCGACCAAGGTCGTTGCGATGGAGAAGGAAGGCGCCAAGTTCGAGGATATCCGCGAGCTCGTCGCGGGCGCCCGCGGCAAGATGGTCTACGCGACCGGCAACTCGGATGAAGGCATCTGGTCAGCGGGCCAGGTCCAGGGCCTGATCCAGGACATCCCGACCTGCGCCGAGCTGATCTCCCGCATCGTGCGCGAAGCCGAGGCCATCATCCGCAGCCGGCTCGAAGGCATGATCGTTCATCCTACAGCGCAGGCTGCGGAATAATCACTGCAAGAAGCGAGAGCAATACATGAAGGCTTATGTCTACGGCCCTGGCGGCGCTACAATTTCCGACGTCGCTCAACCAAAGCCTGAAGGCACGCAGGTGCTGGTCCGGGTCCGCGCCTGTGGACTCAATCGCGCCGACACCGGCATGCGCAAGGGCCACGCCCATGGCGCGGCCGGCGGCGCCGGCACCGTGCTCGGCATGGAATGGGCCGGCGAGGTCGCCGCACTCGGACCGGATGCCAAGGGCGTCAAGGTCGGCGACCGCATCATGGGCTCGGGCGGCGCGGCGTTTGCCGAATATACGCTGGCCGATCACGGCCGGCTGTTCCGCGCGCCCTCGAACATGAACTTCGAGGAAGCCGCCACCCTGCCCGTCGCGCTCGCGACCATGCACAACGCCGTCGTCACCATCGGCGGCGTGCAGCCCGGGCAAGCCGTGCTGATCCAGGGCGCAAGCTCCGGCGTCGGCCTGATGGCGATGCAGATTGCGAAGCTCAAGGGCGCAAGACTCGTGATCGGCTCCTCGACCGATGCCGCCCGCCGCGGCCGACTGAAGGAGTATGGCGCCGACCTCGCGGTCGACTCCTCCGACCCCACATGGGTCGACGAGGTGCTGAAGGCGACGAACGGCGAAGGTGTCGACCTCATCGTCGACCAGGTCTCGGGCAAGGTCGCGAACCAGAACCTCGCGGCGACCAAGGTCAAGGGTCGAATCGTCAATGTCGGCCGGCTCGGCGGCACCCATGCCGATTTCAACTTCGACCTGCACGCGGCCCGCCGCATCGACTATGTCGGCGTCACCTTCCGCACCCGCACCATCGAGGAGGTCCGCGATATTTTTGAGGAGGTCCGCAAGGACATCTGGGGCGCGGTCGAGTCGCGAAAACTGCAGCTGCCGATCGACAAGGTGTTTGCCTTCGACGACCTCGACAAGGCGTTCGAACACATGGAGGCCAACAAGCATCTCGGCAAGATCGTCGTGACGGTGCCGTAACATTCCTGGGGCCAAAGACCTAGGTCTAATAGGGTGGGCAAAGCGAAGCGTGCCCACCATGCGTCAGCGTCCCCGAAAGATGGTGGGCGCGGCGCTCCGCGCCGTTGCCCACCCTACAAAACCGGGGGATCCCGCTCCTGCAACTCACTAGCGTCTACGCCTGTGGATCGTCGCTTGATGTTCACCCGTGGCCTGCTAAATCCCCCGCCATGAGCTCCCAACACAACAAGACCTCGGTCGCAGCGATCTCGATCTTCGCCAGTGGCGGCATGGCGGCGGCGAAGTTTGCGGTCGGGATCGCGATCGGCTCGCTAGCGCTGATTTCCGAGGCGCTGCATTCCTCGATCGACCTGGTCGCCACCATCATCACCTGGGCGGTGGTGCGGGTGTCCGACAAGCCGGCGGACGAGGAGCATCATTACGGCCACGGCAAACTCGAAAGTGTCTCGGCATTGGGCGTGACCGCCCTGCTCTACGTGCTCGCCGGCGGAATCCTGGTCCAGTCCTACAGCCATCTCCGAGAGGGAGTTGCGCCGCCGACGATCTCCGCCGTCCCTTTCGTCGTGCTGGTGATCGACATCGCCGTCAATTTCTGGCGCGCACGTGCCCTGCACCGTGCCGCACGGGAGACCAGGAGCCAGGCGCTCGCCGCCGATGCGCTGCATTTCGCCTCCGACGTGATGGGCTCGTTCGCCGTGATCGTGGGCCTGATCCTCGCCGGTCTCGGCTTCTGGTGGGGCGACGCGGCTGCCGCCGCCGCGGTGGCCGTGATGATCGCCCTGCTCGGCCTACGCATGGCCGGCTCGACCGTGCAGACGCTGGTGGACCGCGCCCCGGAAGGCGCGCATGAGACGGCCACGGCCGCGATCCGCAGCGTACCGGGTGTGATCGACATCGAGCGGCTCCGCGTGCGCATGGTCGGTGCCACCACGTTTATCGACACGATCGCAAAGGTACCGCGGACTTACCCCATCGACCGGGTCGAGGACATCAAGCGCAACGCGCAAGCGGCCGTCGAGAAGGCCTTCGGCGATACCGACCTCACCTTCACCGCAGTCCCCGTGGCGCGCGACAACGAGACCGTGCGCGACCGCATCATGGTCATCGCCCACAATTCGGGCCTCGCCATCCACCACGTCACCGTGCACGATCTCGGCGCCAAGCTGATCGTCAGCATCGACCTCGAGGTCGACGCCGGGATGCAGCTCGACGCCGCCCATGAGGTCGCCAACACGCTGGAACGCAACATCCAGGAAGAGTTCGGCGCGGACGTCGAGGTCGACGTCCACATCGAGCCGCTGGAACCGGAACTGCCGTTCGGGGTCGATGCCGCGTCGGAACGGGTGCAGGCCATCGCCGCCGCCCTGACAGAGTATGCCGCCGGCGGCGAGATCCACGACATCCACAATGTCCGCGTCCGCAACACCGACGCCGGCGAAATCGTCAACTTCCATTGCCGCGCCGAGCCGTCGATGAGCGTGATCAGGGTGCACGAGCATGTCGACGCGATCGAGCGCGCGTTGCGGCGCGCGTTCCCGAGCGTGAAGCGCGTCATCAGTCATGCCGAACCGCCGCGTGCGTGACAGAGAATGTGCGAGGAGTCACACGTTCTCGTTTCGGACTCGCCGCGCACGTAAGTTTGCGGACGCGCGACGCACAAACTGCGCGTTGGATAAGAATAAATTCGCGTTAACGATTCGTTGACTCTCGACAGCCCGCGAAATCTGGATTCAAATCGACTATGATTCGGAAGCGATGTGGGGCTGCTTCCAAAATCAAGTTGCAAGCAGGTTCCAGGGGGCTTTAGGCATGTCGCGTGCAGACGCCGCGAACGCGTGCGTCCAATCCGATTCGATCAAAGGATTGGCGCAATCGATCGCGAAACCTGCCTATCATCGGCTCCTGATCGCGGAGCCTGCGCTGCGCCGTGCCGTGCCGACGCTCATCATCGCGTTCCTGATCACGATCTGCCTCGGCGCGTTCGTGCAGGTCGTCGACCAGACGCGCCAGAAGCGTCTGGTGATCCGCCACGACATCTCGGCGCTCGCCGACCTGCTCGCCGAGCGCATCGACCGCCTCACCTCCGCGCGACAGGAGCGGCTGAAGAACATCGAGAGCCTGCCGGCGCTGCTGCCTGACCTCATTCCATCCTGGGGCACCGCCTCGGGCCGGCACGTCATCGTCACCTCGGCCGGACTCGACCGCCGCATCCTCGCCCGCATCCCGGTCGACAGCGATCCCTCGGGCAACGACCGCCTGCTCGACGCAATCACGACGGCGCAACTGCTGGCGGCGCCGCCGCGCGACGGCAACATCTCCGACATGACGCTGCCGAATGGCAACGCCGCGATGGCGACCTCGCGGCAGATCAAGTCGCTGCCCGGCTTCGTCACCGTGATCCAGGAGCGCAACGAGCCGATCTGGGGCTCGGACGCCGCGCTGTCGGTCACGCTGTCGGCCACCACCGGCTTCGTCGTCCTGATCCTCGGCTTCGCCTTCCACTGGCAGTCCACCCGTGCCCGCGAGGGCGACCTGATCAACGACGCCGTGCGCGGCCGGATCGACACCGCGCTCAACCGCGGCCGCTGCGGGCTGTGGGACTGGGACCTGTCGCGCGGCCGCATCTTCTGGTCACAGTCGATGTTTTCCATGCTCGGCCTCGACGGCCGCAACGAGCTCCTCACCTTCGGCGAGGTCAACGCGCTGGTGAAGTCCGACGACATCGACCTGTTCGAGATCGCCGACCAGCTCATCTCCGAGAAGATCGACCACATCGACCAGACCTTCCGCATGCAGCATGTCGACGGCCACTGGATCTGGCTGCGCGTCCGCTGCGAAAAGACCAGCGGCGCGACGGACTCCAGCGTTCACCTGATCGGGATCGCCGTCGACATCACCGAGCAGAAGAGCCTCGCCGAGCGAACTGTCGAAGCCGATTTGCGCCTGCGCGACGCGATCGAGACCATTCCCGAAGCCTTCGTGCTGTGGGACGCCAGCGACCGCCTGGTGCTCTGCAATTCGCACTTCCAGCGCCTGCACAAGCTGCCCGACAGCGCCGTCATCCCCGGCACCTCCTACGAGACCGTGCTCGAGGTCGGCCGCATGCCCGAAGTCCGCACCCGACACAACGAGACGGCGAGCCAGGGCCCCGGCGCGCGCACCTTCGAGGCGCAGCTCGACGACGGCAGCTGGTTGCACATCAGCGAGCGCCGCACCAAGGACGGCGGCTACGTCTCGGTCGGCACCGACATCACCCGCATCAAGGAGCACGAGCAGAAGCTGGTCGACAACGATCTACGCCTGCGCGCCACCGTCATCGACCTCAAGCGCTCGCAGGCAGCCCTGGAGCGCCAGGCGGGCGAACTCGCCGATCTCGCCGAGAAATATCAGCGCGAGAAGACCCGCGCCGAGGAAGCCAACCAGACCAAGTCGAAATTCCTTGCCAATATGAGCCACGAGCTGCGCACGCCGCTGAACGCGATCATCGGCTTCTCCGAGATCATGGGCTCGGGCATGTTCGGCGAGCTCGGCTCGGAGAAGTACCAGGAATACTGCCACGACATCCTGACCAGCGGGCATTACCTGCTCGAAGTCATCAACGACATCCTCGACATGTCCAAGATCGAGGCCGGCCGCATGAAACTTGACATGGAAGAGCTCGACCTGGCACAGACTCTGGCGGAATCCCTGCGGGTCGTCACCGGCCGCGCGCAGGACAAGCACCTGACGCTCGACGCCGACATCGCGAAATCCATCTCCGTCGTCGCCGACCGCCGCGCCACCAAACAGATCATCGTCAATTTGCTCTCCAACGCCGTGAAGTTCACGCCTGACGGCGGACGCATCGTGGTGCGCAGCCGGCAGCTCGACGACAGGATCGTGCTGATGATTGCCGACACCGGCATCGGCATCGCGCCGCATTCACTGGCGCGGCTCGGCCGCCCCTTCGAGCAGGTCGAGAGCCAGCTCACCAAGACCTATCATGGCTCGGGACTGGGGCTGGCGATCGCCCGCTCGCTCGCGCAGCTCCATGGCGGCTCGATGCGGCTGCGCTCCAAGCTGGAGGTCGGCACCGTCGTGCGCGTCACCCTGCCCCGCGACGCGATCAAGTCGGCGTCAGGAATATCGGCCGCGGCCTGATTGCTACGATTGCAGCGACGGCGCGACTTCCCGCGCGACATTGACCAGCGCCGCGATCAGCGGCGTCATCGGATCACGCTGCGGGATCACCATGCCGATGCTGTAATTGACATCGGGATCGGTGATCGGGATCGAGCGCACCGTATCGGACAGGCCGAGCGTTTCGGCGAGCTTGGCCGGCATCACGCTGGCCCAGCGCCCCGTCTTCACATGCGTGAACAGCACGAGCAGCGAATTCGACGTCAAGGTCGGCGTCGCCTCGGCGCCGACCGAACGTAACGCGCGGTCGATGATGCGGCGGTTCTGCATGTCGGGCGTCAGCAGGCACAGCGGCACCTGCCCGACCTCTTTCCACGTCACCGTCTCGCGATCGCCGAACATTCCATCCGGCGCGGTGAGCAGACGATAGCTCTCGCTGTAGAGCGGGATGGTGCGCACCTTGCCGATCGGCTCGTTCTCGATATAGGTCAGCCCCGCATCCACCTCGAGATTCTCGAGCAATCCCAGCACCTCGGATGAGGTCGTGGAGCGGATACTGAAGCGCACCTCGGGGTGCCTGGCGCGGAACGGCGTCGTCAGCGCAGCGACCATGCCGAGCACGGTGGGGATCGCGGCAATACGGATCTCGCCGGAGAGCTGATGCTTCAGCCCGTTGATCTCGTCACGCATCGCGCGGGCATCGCCGACGATCCGGCGCGCCCAATCCAGCGCCCGCTCGCCTTCCGGCGTAAAACCCTGGAAGCGGGAGCCGCGCTGGACCAGCATCACGCCGAGGATCTCCTCGAGCTGCTTCAGCCCGGTCGACATCGTCGGTTGCGTCACGCCGCACATTTCGGCGGCCCGGCCGAAATGCCGCTCCTTCGCCAGCGCCAGCAGCAGTTCAAGCTTGTCGAGCAACCGGTCATCCCCTCGGACTGTGTGGTGGCATACAAGCTAGCATGCCCGCCCCTTCCCAACACGCAAAAACCGCCCGGCGGACGGCTCCAATCGCAAATTCAGATCGAGTGATTGCCATCGCAAATCGATCGGAATCCGCAATCGCAGCATGAGACAGCTTTATTGATCTTCGAACGATTCCAAATAGTTTGAGATCGGCAGACGCTCTGGTCGAGAACGAAGAATGACAACGGTTTTTGAGCCTTGGGACGAAACGCGAGGCGCCGAGATCATCGCCGAACACAGCGGGCAGGAAGGCGCGACGCTGGTGATCCTGCACGCGCTTCAGGAGGCGTTCGGCTACGTGCCGGCGGCGGCCATTCCCATGGTGGCGCACGCACTCAATCTGTCGCGCGCCGAAGTGCATGGCGTGTTCACGTTCTATCATGACTTCCGCCACAAGCCGGCCGGCCGCCATGTGCTGAAGCTCTGCCGCGCGGAGGCCTGTCAGGCGGCGGGCGGCGATGCGCTGGCGACGCGTGTCGAGGCGAAGCTCGGCGTGTTGCTGGGCGGCACCACGGCCGATGATCGCGTCACGCTGGAGCCGATCTACTGCCTCGGACTGTGCGCGACCGCGCCATCCGCGATGCTCGACGGCCGACTGATCGGCCGACTCGATGAAAGGCGTATCGATGCGCTCGTTGCGGAGGCGCAGCGATGAGCATCCGTCTATATGTCTCTCGCGACGCGGGCGCGCTTGCGGTCGGCGCCGACGAGGTCGCGTTGGCGCTGGAGCAGGCTGCAGCCAAGCGTGGCGTTGCCGTCGAGATCGTCAGGACCGGCTCGCGCGGCCTGTACTGGCTCGAGCCGCTGGTCGAGGTCGCGACACCGCAGGGCCGGATCGCGTTCGGCCCCGTGACCGAGACCGATGTGCCCTCCCTGCTCGACGCGCTCGCGAGCAACACGCCGCATCTGCTGCGGCTCGGCGCCACCGACGAGATCCCCTGGCTCAAGCGCCAGACCCGCCTCACCTTCGCGCGCTGCGGCGTGATCGACCCGCGCTCGCTCGATGACTACCGCGCCCATGGCGGCTACAAGGGCCTCGAACGCGCGCTGTCGCTCGGCTCGGAAGCCATCCTCAATGAAGTGACGGCGTCCGGCCTGCGCGGCCGCGGCGGCGCGGGCTTTCCGACCGGCATCAAGTGGAAGACGGTCGCGCAGGCGAAAGCGGATCGCAAGTTCATCGTCTGCAACGCCGACGAAGGCGACAGCGGCACCTTCGCCGACCGCATGGTCATGGAAGGCGATCCCTTCCTCGTCATCGAGGGCATGACGACCGCCGGCATCACCGTCGGCGCGACCAAGGGTTACATCTACATCCGCAGCGAATATCCGCACGCGGTCGAGGCGATGAACGCGGCCATCCAGGCTGCGAAGCGCGGCGGCTATCTCGGCGCGAACATCGGTGGTTCCGCGCACAGCTTCGATCTCGAGGTGCGCGTCGGCGCCGGCGCTTACGTTTGCGGCGAAGAGACCTCGCTGCTGGAAAGCATAGAAGGCCGTCGCGGCATCGTGCGCGCAAAGCCGCCACTGCCCGCGCATCACGGCCTGTTCGGCAAGCCGACCGTCATCAACAACGTGCTGTCGTTCGCCGCCATCCCCTTCATCCTGGCCGAAGGCGCCAAGGCCTATGCCGATTTCGGCATGGGTCGCTCGCGCGGTACGATGCCGATCCAGCTCGCCGGCAACATCCGCCACGGCGGGCTGTTCGAGACGGCCTTCGGCGTGACGCTCGGCGAGCTCGTCGACGACATCGGCGGCGGCACGTTCACGGGCCGCCCGATCCGCGCGGTACAGGTCGGAGGCCCCCTGGGCGCCTACTTCCCTCGCGCGCTGTTCGACACGCCGTTCGACTACGAGGCCTTCGCCGCGCGCGACGGCCTGATCGGCCACGGCGGTATCGTCGTGTTCGACGACAGCGTCGACATGCGCAAGCAGGCGCGTTTCGCCATGGAATTCTGCGCCATCGAATCCTGCGGCAAGTGCACGCCGTGCCGGATCGGCTCGACCCGCGGCGTCGAGACCATCGAGAAGATCATCAAGGGCGAGCGCGTGAGCGAAAACCTCGCACTCGTCGAAGACCTCTGCAACACTATGAAATTCGGCTCGCTCTGCGCGCTCGGCGGCTTCACGCCCTACCCCGTGCTCAGCGCATTGAAGCACTTCCGGAAGGATTTCGTCCCGGCCCCGACCACGCTTCAGGCCGCGGAATAGGAGAACGACAATGTCTCTGATCGAAGAAATCGACTTCGGCACGCCGCACTCGAAATCGGAAACGATGGTGACGCTGACTATCGACGGCAACCGGGTCACGGTGCCCGAGGGCACCTCGATCATGCGGGCGGCGATGGACGCCGGCCACCAGATCCCGAAACTCTGCGCGACCGACATGGTCGATGCGTTCGGCTCGTGCCGCCTTTGCGTCGTCGAGATCGAGGGCCGCGCCGGAACACCGGCCTCCTGCACCACGCCTGTCATGTCCGGCCTGATCGTGCACACCCAGAGCGAACGGCTCAAGAAGCTCCGCAAGGGCGTGATGGAGCTCTACATCTCCGACCATCCGCTCGACTGCCTCACCTGCGGCGCCAACGGCGACTGCGAGTTGCAGGACATGGCCGGCGCCGTGGGCCTGCGCGACGTGCGTTACGGCTATGAGGGGGAGAACCACGTCTTCGCGAAATCCCACGGCGAGATCAACGCCGCCTGGATGCCGAAGGACGAGTCCAATCCGTACTTCACCTATGATCCCTCCAAGTGCATCGTCTGCTCGCGCTGCGTCCGCGCCTGCGAGGAGGTGCAAGGCACCTTCGCGCTCACGATCTCCGGCCGCGGCCTCGACAGCCGCGTGTCGCCGGGCATGAGCGAGAGCTTCCTCGGCTCCGAATGCGTCTCCTGCGGCGCCTGCGTGCAGGCCTGCCCGACAGCGACGCTGACCGAGAAATCCGTGATCGAGATCGGCCAGCCCGAACATTCGGTCGTCACCACCTGCGCCTATTGCGGCGTCGGCTGCGCCTTCAAGGCCGAGATGCGCGGCGAGGAACTCGTCCGCATGGTGCCGTACAAGGACGGCAAGGCCAATCGCGGCCATTCCTGCGTCAAGGGCCGCTTCGCCTGGGGCTACACCAACCACAAGGAACGCATCCTCAACCCGATGATCCGCGAGCGGATCGAGGATCCCTGGCGCGAAGTGTCGTGGGACGAGGCCTTCTCGTTTGCCGCCGACAGGATGCGCGGCATCCAGAAGAAATACGGCCGCGACGCCATCGGCGGCATCACATCGTCCCGCTGCACCAATGAAGAAACCTATCTGGTGCAGAAGCTGATCCGCGCCGGCTTCGGCAACAACAATGTCGACACTTGCGCCCGCGTCTGCCACTCCCCGACCGGCTATGGCCTCTCGACCACGTTCGGTACCTCTGCCGGCACGCAGGATTTCGACTCGGTCGAGGACACCGACGTCGTCGTCATCATCGGTGCCAACCCCGCTTCGGCCCATCCGGTGTTCGCCTCCCGCCTGAAGAAGCGGCTGCGCCAGGGCGCCAAGCTGGTCGTGATCGATCCGCGCCGTACCGAGATGGTGGAATCGCCGCATGTGAAGGCGCTGCACCTGCCGCTGATGCCCGGCACCAACGTTGCGGTGATGACGGCACTGGCGCATGTGATCGTCACCGAAGGCCTCGTCGACGAAACCTTCGTGCGCGAACGCTGCGACTGGAGCGAGTTCGAGGAATGGGCGGCGTTCGTCGCCCAGCCGAACAACAGCCCGGAAGCCACTGCCATCCTCACCGGCGTCGATCCGAAGGATCTGCGCGAAGCAGCGCGCGTCTACGCCACCGGCGGCAACGGCGCGATCTATTACGGTCTCGGCGTGACCGAGCACAGCCAGGGTTCGACCACCGTGATCGCGATCGCCAACCTTGCGATGGCCACGGGCAATATCGGCCGTCCGGGTGTCGGCGTGAACCCGCTGCGCGGCCAGAACAACGTGCAGGGCTCCTGCGACATGGGCTCGTTCCCGCACGAGCTGCCCGGCTACCGCCACATCTCGGGCGACGCCGTGCGGGACCAGTTCGAAGCGCTGTGGAACGTCAAGCTCAACCCCGAGCCGGGCCTGCGCATTCCCAACATGTTCGACGCCGCGGTCGAAGGCACGTTCATGGGGATTTACGTGCAGGGCGAGGACATCCTGCAATCCGATCCCAACACCAAGCATGTGGTGGCAGCACTCTCGGCGATGGAATGCGTCATCGTCCACGACCTCTTCCTGAACGAGACCGCGAACTACGCCCACGTGTTCCTGCCGGGCTCGAGCTTCCTCGAGAAGGACGGCACCTTCACGAACGCCGAGCGCCGCATCCAGCGGGTCCGCAAGGTGATGACGCCGAAGAACGGGCTTGCCGACTGGGAGGTCACCATCGGCCTCGCCAGGGCCATGGGCTTCGAGATGACCTACAGCCATCCTTCCGAGATCATGGACGAGATCGCGGCGCTGACCCCGACCTTCGCCGGCGTCTCCTATGCCAAGCTCGACGAGCTCGGCTCGGTGCAGTGGCCCTGCAACGACAAGGCGCCCGAGGGCACGCCGGTGATGCATATCGACGGCTTCGTCCGCGGCAAGGGCAAGTTCGTCGTCACCGAATACGTCGCGACCGACGAACGCACCGGCCCGCGCTATCCGCTACTGCTCACCACGGGCCGCATCCTCAGCCAGTACAATGTCGGCGCGCAGACCCGGCGTACCGAGAACGTAGTCTGGCATGCCGAGGATCGGCTGGAGATCCATCCGCACGATGCCGAACAGCGCGGCGTGCGCGACGGGGACTGGGTGCGGCTGAAGAGCCGCGCCGGCGAGACCACGCTGCGTGCGGAGATCACCGATCGCGTCGCGCCGGGCGTCGTCTACACCACCTTCCACCATCCGGACACGCAGGCCAACGTCATCACGACCGACTATTCGGACTGGGCAACCAACTGCCCCGAATACAAGGTCACGGCGGTGCAGATCTCGCCGTCGAACGGCCCGTCCGACTGGCAGAAGGCCTACGACGCACAGGCGCGGCATTCCCGCCGTATCGCGCCGGCCGAGGCCGCGGAGTAGCGGCATGCACGTACCGGTCCAGGCCATCGACCGCGAGATCTGGCGCAACGGTGTCGCGTCCGAAGGAGCGCGGCTGATTCCGGAGGAGACGCCGCTGGCGCTGACCTACAATGGCGGCACCTACGCCGTCATGATGGGGACGCCGCAGAACCTCGAAGATTTCGCGGTCGGCTTCAGCCTGGACGAAGGCATCATCAGATCCGTCGATGACGTCAAGTCGCTCGAAATAGTCCGCCTCGACGACGGCATCGAGCTGCGCATGTGGCTGGCACCGGAAAATGCTGCGCGAATCAGCGAGCGCCGCCGCCACATCGCCGGCCCGACCGGTTGCGGCATTTGCGGCATCGACTCGATGGCCGAAGCTGTGCGGCCTGCGGCCGTCGTGCCGCAGGGACAGATGTTTACGCCCGAGCAGGTGATGGCGGCGATGCAGACCATCGCACCGCTGCAATCAATAAATTTGCAAACCCGCGCCGTTCACGCCGCCGCGTTCTGGACGCCTGCCGGCGGTATCGTCGCGCTGCGCGAGGATGTCGGCCGCCACAACGCGCTCGACAAGCTCGCCGGTTCGCTGGCGCGCAGCCGCACGGCTGCAAGCGGCGGCATCGTGCTGCTGACGAGCCGCGTCTCGGTCGAGATGGTGCAGAAGACCGCCGCCATCGGCGCGCCGGTGATGGTCGCCATCTCTGCGCCGACCGCGCTTGCGGTGCGCACCGCGGAGGCCGCCGGCATCACGCTGATTGCCATTGCCCGCCAGGACGGGTTCGAAGTGTTTTCGCATGGCGGCCGGGTTGTCGCCTGTCATGCCACGGAGGTTGCCGATGTCGCCTGACCGCCTGATCTACATGGCCAACCAGATCGGCACGTTCTTTCGGAGCCAGGGCCACGACAAGGCCGTGCCGGGGATCGCCGACCACATCAAGAAATTCTGGGACCCGCGGATGAAGCGCGCGATCTTCGCCCATCTCGATGCCGGCGGCGTGGGTCTTGAGCCGAATGTGCGGGAGGCGCTCACCTCGCTGAAGCCGACGACGTCCCTTCCAGCAGCGCCCTGAAGACACGCCGCACCTCGCTCTGCGTCTCCTTCACGCGCGCCTCCAGCGAGGAGAAATGCGGCGCGTCGCCGGCGCGTGCCATCACGCGCAAGAGGTCGGTGCCGGCGGTTTCCGGCTTGAACCGGTCGCTGACGCAGAGCCGCAGGATCTGCGTCAGGTCGTGATAGAGCCGCGCCGCGGCACGCAATATCTCGGTCTCCGATTGCGCGAGCACGCCGAGCCTGCATGCATTGTCCAGCACCTGCGTGGTGCCGACGTCGAGAATCTCCGGTTTCTCGTGCGCATGCACGAGCTGGAGATATTGCGCGATGAAGTCGATGTCGACCATGCCGCCGGCTGCATATTTGAGATCCCAGCAATCGGCCTCGCCCTTCTCCTGGGCAATCGCACGCCGCATGTCGGCAACGTCGTTGGCGATGATTGCGGGATCGCGGCGACGGGTCAGGACATCGCGGATGACGTGTTCGATGCGCTCCCGGAATTCGGGCGAAGCCGACACGACGCGCGCGCGCGTCAGCGCCATGTGCTCCCAGGTCCAGGCCTCGTTGGCCTGGTAGTCCGCGAACGAGACGAGGCTCGAGGCCACAGGGCCGGCACGCCCCGAGGGGCGCAGCCGCATGTCGATTTCGTAAAGCACCCCGTAATTGGTGCGCGTCGTGAACGCGCTGATCAGGCGCTGGGTAAAGCGGGCGAAGTAATGCGCACCTTGCAGTGACTTCGCACCGTCGGAGTCCGGATTGTCGCTGTCGAAATCGTACAGCAGGATCAGGTCGAGATCGGATGACGCGGTCATCTCGCGGCTGCCGAGCCGGCCCATCGCGATGATTGCGCTCTCCTGCCCTTCGATCCGGCCATGCTGGGCGGCGAAGCGGTCGGCGACGAGACCATGCACGGTATGGACGATGCCCTCGGCGACGTCGGCAAAGGCCGTGCTCGCCTGCTGCGCCGAGACGGTGCCGGAGAGAATGCGCGTGCCGATCAGGAACAGGCTCTCCTGCCCGAACAGACGCAGGCGGTCGAGGAACTCTTCGTAAGAGCCGGCATCCTGCACGGTGGTCGCAAGCCGCCCCGACAATTCCTGCCTGTCGGGCATGGCGCCGAAGAAGCGCGGATCGATCAGGCCATCCATGAGCTGCGGCTGCCGCGCCAGCATCTCGCCGAGCCGGGGCGCCGCGCCAAGCACCAGGGCCACGAGCGCGACGAGATCGCGGTTCTGACCGAGAAGCGTGATCAGCCGGCCGCCGCGCTGAAGCGCCCCAAGGAAATGGTCGAACGCCACGACGGCCCGATCCGGCTCCTCGGCATGAGCGAGACCGTCGATCAGGGCCGGCACGAATTCGACGAATGCGTTTCGCGTCGCCTCAACGCGGAACACGCGGTACTCGCCGGTGATCCAGTCACGCACGGTCTGCGCGACGGCGGCAGGCTTCTTGAAGCCGAGCGTGGCCAGATACTGAAGCAGCCGCGAATCGTCGGGACCCGCACCGTAGTCGAGCGCCGGCAGCTTGGCCGTGCCGGTCGGATCGTCGCCCTCGAACAGTTTTTCGTAGTGGCCCTGGACGATCTCGAGCTGGCGCAAAAGGTCGCGGGCAAAGGCCTCGCGATCCGGATAACCGAAGAACCAGGCGAAACGCTCGACCGCTTCCTTGTCCTCGGGCAGCGTGTGGGTCTGCTCGTCGGCGATCATCTGGAGGCGATGCTCGACCCGGCGCAGGAATTGGTACGCCGTGGTCAGCTCGTCACGCGCGGCGACCGTGATCCAGTTGCTGGAAGCTAGCACGCCGAGCGCGGCGAGCGTCGGCCGCACGCGCAGTTCGGGATGCCGGCCGCCGGCGATCAATTGCTGGGTCTGGGCGAAGAACTCGATCTCGCGGATTCCGCCGCGCCCGACCTTCACGTTATGGCCTTCGACCGCGACCTCGCTCTGGCCGCGATAGGTCTGCATCTGCCGCTTCATGTCGTGAACGTCGGCAAGCGCGGCGAAGTCGAGATGCTTGCGCCAGACGAAGGGCGCGATCTCCGCGAGCAGCGCCTCGCCCGCCCTGGGATCGCCGGCGCAGGCGCGCGCCTTGATCATCGCGGCGCGCTCCCAGGTGCGCCCTTCCCGCTCGTAATAATTCAGCGCGGCGTCGCGCGAAATCGCCACCTGCGTCGAGGACGGATCGGGACGCAGGCGCAGATCGACGCGGAAGACGTAACCGTCATAGGTGCGCTGCTGGAGAATGCGTGCCATCCCCTGCGTCACCCTCACGAAGAATGGCTGGGGTTCGATATCGGCGGCGAGCGTCGTATTGTCGGGATCGAAAAACACGATGAGATCAATGTCGCTGGAATAGTTCAGCTCGCCTGCGCCCATCTTGCCCATCGCAAGCACGATCAGCCCGCAGCCCTCCTCCGGCGCCTCGGGATTGGGCGGCGAGAGCTTGCCGCGTGCGGCTTCCTGCCGCAGCAGGTATTGAAGCGCCGCCCGCACCGAGGACACTGCGACATCGGTGAGCGCTGCGGTCACCCGCATCACCGGCCAGACCCCGCCGATGTCGCACAGTGCGATCAGGAGCGCGGCCTCCGCCTTCATGCGGCGCAGCAGCCGCATCACCTCGGCTTCGTCGGATGCCGCGAGCACCGCGCCGTTCGCCTCCGCGACCAGCGTGGCGAGATGCGCATCCGGATCGCATTCCAGCAGCCGGATCAGACGCTGCGGATCAACGCGCAGCAGCTCAAACAGATAAGGCGAGAATTCCGCGATGCCGGCCAGGACGTCCCGCGCGAAGCGGTGAGCCAGCAGCGCTTCAAGACGAGTGAATTGCGCGGGCTCGAGCTCGGCCAGCCAGCTTTCAAAACGTCCTTGGTCGGTGACGGAAGCGGCAATATGGGGAGCCTCCGCAAAGCGCGCGGCAAGTCTCTCACCATGCTTGTCCGCGTTTCCCGGCGCGGAATGGTTCATGCCACCTTCTGTGGCACATCCTGCATTGGCGGAGCAACCCTGTCGCCGGCCCCCGAGCGCGCCGGCAGCACCAGCGTGGCGACAAGACCGGGCTGGGCGTCACCCAACCTCAACTCACCGCCATGCAATGTCGCGACCGCGGAGGCGAGACTGAGGCCGAGGCCGGATCCAGGCAGCGTGCGGCTCGCTTCCAGCCGCACGAATCGTTCCACCACATGCTTGCGGTCGGCTTCGGGGATGCCGGGACCGCGATCGGTGACGCTGAGCAGCACTTGATCGCCCTCGCGCCTCGATTCGATCGTGATCTGCCTGCCCTCCATGCTGACCACAGTTCCCGCCGGCTGCGCGGCCGGCTTGCCGTATTTGATCGCATTCTCGACAAGATTGGCGAGGGCCTGGCTGATCAATTCGCGGTTGGCGTGGACCGGGGTCGGCTCGCACCTGACCTTCAAGGTCATGCCATCGTCTTCGGCCAGTGGCTCGTAGAGCTCGTGAATGCCGTTGGCGACATCGGCCGCGTCGAAATCATCCATGTTGCCGCGCGCCTGCCCGGACTCGGCGCGCGCGATCATCAGCAGCGCGTTGAAGGTGCGGATCAGCCCGTCCGATTCCTCGATGGTCCGCTCCAGCGCGGCGCGGTAGTCGGCCTCGCCGCCGGATTTCGCCAGCGCCTCCTCGGCGCGGTTGCGCAGGCGCGTCAGCGGCGTCTTGAGGTCGTGGGCGATGTTGTCGGAGACCTCCTTCAGCCCCGCCATCAGCGCCTCGATCCGCTCCAGCATCGCGTTGAGGTTTTCGGCGAGGCGGTCGAGCTCGTCGCCGCTGCGCCCCACAGGCAGGCGTTCGCTGAGATCGCCCGTCATGATGCGATGGGCGGTGCCGCTCATCGCGTCGATGCGCCTGAGCACCCTGCGCGCCACGAAGATGCCGCCGCCAAGGCCGAGCACCACGACGATCAGGATCGACCATTGCGCGGCCTTCGCCACGATGCCGAACAGCCGTCGCCGCTCGGCCAGATCGCGTCCGATCAGAAGCCGGAAGCCGTTTTCCAATTCGGTGACGCGGACGAGCGCAAGATGGTCCCGATCGTCGGCATCCTCGATCCGCCGGTAGGCGGTCTCGGACCAGCCGCGCGTCGCCATCACGCCGGGCGCGAGCGAGCCGACATTGCCGGCGATCGACTGGCCGGTCGGCGTCGTCACCAGATAGAGGTTGGCGCCCGGCCGCAGCGCGCGGTACTCGATCGCGAGCACGAGAGCGCGCAAGCCGCGGCGGCCGTAGATCTCGTTGATCTCAGACGTCTCGGCATTGACCGTCTGCGTGATTTCCTCGGTGATCAGCCGCCGCGTATTCCAGGCGAAATAGGCCAGCAGCGAGGCCGCGAACATCGCGAACAACAGCAAATAGACCAGCGTCAGCCGGAATGCCGTGGTGCGGACGAGTTTACCGAATGCCGTCACGGATCATGTATCCCGCGCCGCGGATCGTGTGCAGCAGCGGCCGCTCAAAACCCTTGTCGATCTTGGAACGCAACCGTGAAATGTGCACGTCGATCACGTTGGTCTGCGGATCGAAATGATAGTCCCAGACGTTCTCCAGCAGCATGGTGCGGGTCACCACCTGGCCCGCATGCTTCATCAAATATTCGAGCAGGCGGAATTCGCGCGGCTGCAGCGTCAGCTCGTCCTTGCCGCGTGCGACGCGGTGGGAGAGCCGGTCGAGCTCGAGATCGCCGACCCGGTACAACGTGTCCTCGGCCGGACCGCCGCGGCGGCGCGACAGCACCTCGACCCGGGCCAACAGCTCGGCGAAGGAATAGGGTTTCGGCAGGTAGTCGTCGCCGCCGGCGCGCAAGCCCTTGATGCGGTCGTCGACCTGGCCGAGCGCGGAGAGAATCAGCACCGGCGTCGAATCATCCTTGTCGCGAAGCGCGCCGATCACCGACAGGCCGTCGCGCTTGGGCAGCATGCGGTCGACCACCAGCACGTCGTAGTCGCCGTTCTCGGCCATGGCGAGGCCTTCCTCGCCGTCGGCGGCGTGGTCGGCAATGTGCCCGACCTCGCGAAACGCCTTCACGAGGTAGTCGGCGGATTCGCGGTCGTCTTCGATGATGAGGAGGCGCATCGTGCGTTCGGCAACGGTCAAGGGAGTGAACCTTCTCTAAACATGGCGCGAGCGGCAATCGCATGCAAGCCGAGTGAGAGACTCTGGCATGGAGAAAAAGGCGGGCGGTGAAGCTGGGGGGACTTCACCGCCCTAGGCCTTCCGACGGAGGGGGGCGTATTCCACCGGAAGGTAGACAGGGGAAGCAAACGTTGCGCTGCTCCCCCGAAGGGCGCCGTCGGCGGGGGCGACTGATGCCGGCGACACCCTTCATCTCGGAGGTCCTGAGGCCGGGCCCTTCGTTACCCCTTGGCGATGGGCACGGCGACGAAGCGCGACTGGCCGCCGCTCTTCACTCGCATCAGGACGCTGTTCTTGTTGTCGGTCCGCGCCGTGTTGATGGCGTCGCGGACTTCGCCGGCGGTGCTCACGCTCTTGCCGCCGACTTCGAGAATCACGTCGCCTTCCTTGAAGCCGCGTTCGGCAGCCGCGCTCTTCGGATCGACCTCGGTGATCACGACGCCTTCCTTGCCGGCGCCGGCCACGGAATCGGCGGGCGCCACGGTCATGCCGAGCTTGGGCACGTCGGTGCCGCGGCTCGCGCCCTTGCCGCTGTCCTTGTCGATGTCGGCCTTGGCCTCGATCGTGTTCGGCAGCTGGCCGAGGGTGAGGTTCACCACCTTGTCCTGGCCCTTGTGCAGCACGTTGAGCTTCACGGTCGCGCCGGGCGCCAGGCCGCCAATGGTACGGGCGAGCTCGCGGGCGTCCTTGACCGATTCGCCGTTGACCGACGTGATCACGTCACCGGACTCGATGCCGGCCTTGGCCGCCGGACCATTCGCCTGCGGCTCGGCAACCAGCGCGCCTTCGGCCTTCTTCATGCCGAGGCTGTCGGCGATGTCGGATGTCACCGGCTGAATCTGCACGCCGATCCAGCCGCGGCTGACCGAGCCCTTGTCCTTGAGCTGCGCCACCACGCTCTTCACTGTGCTCGCGGGAATCGAGAACGCGATGCCGACGCTGCCGCCGGAGGGCGAGTAGATCGCGGTGTTGACGCCCATCACCTCACCGTTGGTGTCGAAGGCCGGACCGCCGGAGTTGCCCTTGTTCACGGGCGCGTCGATCTGGATGAAATCGTCGTAGGGGCCGTTGCCGATGTCGCGGCCGCTGGCCGAAACGATGCCGGCAGTCACGGTGCCGCCGAGGCCGAACGGGTTGCCGACCGCGAGCACCCAGTCACCGATCCGCGGCTTGCCGTCGGCAAGCTTCGCGAACGGGAAGTTCGAGCTGCCCTCGACCTTGATCAAGGCGAGGTCGGTGCGCTGATCGGTACCGATCACCTTGGCGGTGTAGGTCTTGCCGTCGTCGGTCGTGACCTCGACCTTGTCGGCGCCGTCGACCACGTGGTTGTTGGTCACGGCGAAGCCATCAGCCGAGATGAAGAAGCCGGAGCCCTGGCCCTGCACGACGCGGCCACGACCGCCACCACCCTTCAGGCCCGGCATGCCATCCGGACCGCCGAAGCGGCGGAAGAACCGCTCCATCGGCGAGCCCGGCTGGAACGGCGACTGCGCGTCATCGCCATCATCATTGCTCGCGGTCTTTTCCTTGATGTTGACCTTCACCGAGATCACCGACGGCTTCACGCGCTCGACGATGTCGGCGAAACCGATCGGGCGTTCGACCTTGCGGACCTCGTTGTTGACCTGTGCATGCGCCGGGCTCGAGAACAGGTCGGCCGGCGAGGTCGACGTGCCGAAGCCGTAGACGGCGGCGCCGAGGCCGGCGACGACCGAGGCCATCAGCGCGATCTTGCGGGCCGAGAAAACGGATCGGCGGGGCTGCCGGTAGGACGGAAGGTTCGAGAGGTCGGAACGGTCGGTCATGCAGAGATCTCCAGGGCCTTGAAATCCATTTGGCGCCTGACGCGGCACCTTACGGACCTGAAGATGGGGGCTGCCGCCTTACCGTGCGCTGGCGGCGGGGTTAAACTTTTGTAATGAACGCGGATGCGGATGCGGCAGTTTATCGCGGCCGAAAGTGTTGAACCGGCAGGAACTTAACGAGGTTCCAGGAACGCCCGCGCAGTGCCGGCTCGATGCGCAGCAACGTAGCTAGCGCGATTTGGCTTCATCCGCCATCAATGCGGCGAGCCGCGCTTCCTCGTCGGGCGTGAGCGGCGGAGCCGGTAGGTCTGCACCATTTCGCGAGCGCCGGCGGATTTGAAGCCATAGCGCCAGGCCGCCGCCAAGCAGCAGCAGCGGCGCGAGCAGCCACAGCAGCATGTTCTGGCGCTCGAAGCGCGGCTTGAGCAGCACGAACTCGCCGTAGCGCGCGACCAGGAAATCGAGCACTTGCGAATTGCTGTCGCCGGCCGCGATGCGCTCGCGCACCAGGAGCCGCAAATCGCGCGCGAGCGGCGCATCGGAATCGTCGATCGATTGGTTCTGGCAGACCATGCAGCGCAGCTCGCGCGACAAGTCGCGTGCACGCGACTCCTTCACAGGGTCCGACATGATCTCATCGGGCTGCACGGCATGCGCCGCAGGCAAGGCCAGCAGCATCAGTGCGACGAACGCGACCATCATTCGGCGCATCAGATCACTCCGCCGGCTGCAGGCGCTGCTTTGCCCGCGCCGGTTTTGGCGCACCGACCCGCAGGCGCCGGTCCGACAGCGACAGCACGCCGCCGAACGCCATCAGCACCGGCCCCCACCAGATCAGCAGCACCAGCGGCTTGTGATAGATGCGCACGGCAATGGCGCCCTCGGCAGTGGCGTCGCCGAGCGAGATGTAGAGCTGGCTGGCGCCACGCGTCAGCAGCGCGGCCTCGGTGGTCGAGGAGCCGCGGGTGGTGAAGCTGCGCTTGGACGGCGTCATCACGCTGAGCTTCTCGCCGTCGTGGCTGACGTTGAATTCGGCGATCATCTCGTGGAAGTTCGGCCCTTGGCGCTGAAACAGGCCGTCCAGCTTGACGTCATAGCCGGCGACATGGGCGACGTCGTTCTGCTTCATCGTGGCGATATATTCGCTGTTCCAGGTGGTCTCGCAGACGATTCCGATCAGCGCGACGCCGAGGCCGGCATGCGCGAATACCGAGCCCCAGGCCGAGCGCGGCAGACCGCGGGCACGATGCAGCGTCGTCGCGAACGGCAGGCGGAACAAGCCGGTTCGTTCGGCCAGATCCGTCGCAGCGCCGGCAATGACGAAGACGCCAAGTCCGATTGCCAATGGCGCCAGCGCGCTGCCGCCGAGCGCCCAGCCCCAAACCATGGCAACGGCGACAAGCCCGGCAACGCCGGCCGCGAGCAGACGTTGGGTGACGCCAAGCAGATCGCCGCGTTTCCATGCCAGCATCGGCCCGAACGGCACGGCGAGCAGCAACAGCGTGAACAGCGGGGCGAAGGTCAGATTGTAGAAGGGAGCACCGACCGACATCTTGAAATCGGCGAGCATCTCCATCGCCAGCGGATAAAGCGTGCCGAACAGCACCACCGCGCAGGCGACCGTGAGCAGCAAATTGTTCAGCACCAGCGCACCCTCGCGCGAGATCGGCGCAAACAGGCCGCCTTGCTTCAACGAGGTCGCGCGCCCCGCGAACAGCGACAGGCTGCCCCCGATGAACAGGCAGAGAATCAGGAGAATGAACACGCCGCGGGTTGGATCGGTCGCGAAGGCATGCACCGAGGTGATGACCCCCGAGCGCACCAGGAAGGTGCCGAGCAGCGACAGCGAGAAGGTCAGGATCGACAAGAGGATGGTCCAGACCTTCAGCGCGTTGCGCTTCTCCATCACCAGAGCCGAATGCAGCAGCGCTGTTCCGGCAAGCCACGGCATCAACGAGGCGTTCTCGACCGGGTCCCAGAACCACCAGCCGCCCCAACCCAGTTCGTAGTAGGCCCAGTACGAGCCCATGGCGATACCGAGGGTCAGGAAGATCCAGGCGACCAGCGTCCACGGCCGCACCCAGCGCGCCCACGCGGCGTCGATCCGCCCCTCCAGCAACGCCGCGATCGCGAAGGAGAACGAGATCGAGAAGCCGACATAGCCGAGATAGAGCATTGGCGGATGCACGGCGAGACCGATGTCCTGAAGCACCGGATTGAGATCGCGTCCCTCGATCGGCGGGTTGGCGATGCGCAGGAACGGGTTGGAAGTCATCAGGATGAAGAGATAGAAGGCGCTGGCGATCCACGCCTGTACGGCCAGCACATGCGCGCGCAGCGACAGCGGCAGATTGTTGCCGAAGGCCGCGACCAATCCGCCGAACAGCGCGAGGATCGACACCCACAAGAGCATCGAACCTTCATGGTTTCCCCACACGCCGGTGATCTTGTAGAGCAGCGGCTTCATGGAGTGGGAATTCTCGTAGACGTTCGCGACCGAGAAATCCGACTCTACGTGCAGCATCACCAATGCGATGAACGACGCACCGACGAACAGAAGCTGCGCCAGCGCAGTGGAGCGCGCCACATTCATCAGCGCATCATCGCGCAGCCGCGCACCGATCAGGGGCACGATGGATTGGATCAGTGCCAATCCGAGCGCCAGCACCAGCGCGTAATGTCCTGACTCCGCGATCACCGCACTGCTCCCTGCGGATTGCCCTGCGCTGTCGTGGCCGCGGGCTTGACGCTATCGGAAGCCTTGACGCCATCATAAGCCTTGGCGCCGTAGTCATCCTTCCAGTGCCCCTGCTTCTTCAGGGCATCGGCGACGTCCTTGGGCATGTAGGTTTCGTCGTGCTTGGCGAGCACGGTGTCGGCCTTGAACACGCCATCGGCGTCGAGCGCGCCTTCGGCGACGACGCCCTGCCCTTCCCGGAACAGATCGGGCAAAATGCCCTTGAAGGCGACCGGAAGCTTTGCGCCGCCGTCGGCGACCTCGAAGGTCACTGCGAGATTGTCGCCGCGCTGGAGCGAGCCGGGCTGCACCAGGCCGCCGAGGCGAAACCGCTTGCCGGGCGCAACGTGCTTCTCGGCGACCATGGTCGGCGTCGAGAAGAACACGATGGAGTCGCGCAATGCGTTGAGCACCAGCGCGGCGGCGAGCGCGAGCACGGCAAGCGAGCCGCCGATGATGGTCATACGTCGCTGCTTGCGCGTCATGGCGTATCCATTCCCTGCCCGTCTCGTCCTGACATCGTCATCCGTCGAGCCCGAGTGTCTTGAGGCCTTCATCGAGCTGGCGCAACCGCGCTGCATCGTTGGCAACCGCCTGGCGGGCATCGGTCGATGCCCCCACCGCCTTGTCGCGATCACCCATCACGAGATAGGCGCGCACCAGGCGCAGCCAACCCTCGACGTCGTCGCCGTTCTGCTTGAGGCGCGTGGCGAGCCGTTCGACCATGCCGCGAACCATCGCGTTGCGATCGCCCTCTTTCATGTCCTTGGAAGCTGCAAGGGTTTCATCCGACAGCGCCGGCATCGTAGCGCCACCGCCGCCGACCCGGGCGAGCGAGGTCTGCACCAGAGGACGCCACGGCGCATCCGCCGGCGCTTTCGCCAGCAGCGCGCGCCAGATGTTGGCGGCATCGTCCTTGCGGCCGTCCTGCTCGGCGGCGAGACCGAGAAAATAGTTCGCCTTGGGGTCGTCAGCGCTGAGCGCCCGCGCGCGCTCGAACTCGGTCTTGGCCTCGGCGGTCACGACGCCGCCGGCGGCGGCCGAGATCGCTTCGCCGAGATCGGACCGGCGTTCCGCGCTCTCGCCATTGTAGGTGAGCGAGTTGCGATAGGCCCGCACGGCGTCATCGAAGCGGCCAAGCCGCTCCAGCACGGGCGCGATCACGTTCCAGCCGCGCCCGTCGGTCGGATTCTTTTCCAGATGTTGCTCGACCTGGACGACCAGATTTTCGAGCGACTGCGCCATGCCGGACCCGGATCCGCGCTCCCGCTGCGCCAGTGGAAAGTCCTGGAGCCTGGGCGAGCCGAGCGGCACATAGACGCTGATCGCAACCAGCGGCAGGCCGGCAAGCGCCAGCACGGCCGCCGCGCGGCGCCATTTGAGGCTGGATTTCGGCGCCGTTGCGGGCTCGCTGCCGGCCGCGGCGAGCAGCCTGCGGCTGACCTCGACGCGCGCGGCCTCGGCTTCGGGCGCAGCTATCAGCCCTGCGGCAAGATCACGCTCGATCTCGGCGAGTTGGTCCTTGTAGACCGCGACCTCGCTGCCCTCATTTTGCGCGCGTCCGCTACGGCCGAGCGGCAAAAGCACGGCGAAGGTCGCCGCGACCGTCATCAGCGCGAACACGAACCATAGCATCATCTGGCAAGCTTCCGGCAGCGCGCAAGTCGCGCCCACAGGTGGCTTTACACCACGGCCGGACGATGCGGCAATTGACAATTGTCAATTCGGCGCGACCGCGCACAGTCCCGAAATGGTGAAAATCCAACGGCTTAGCCGATCTCGAAGTCCGCGCTTTGAGCGGCGTCCTCGCCATGCCCGTTGAAGGCCTTCAGGAAGTATGTTCCCGGCTCGATAGCGTCGGGCAATCTGATGCGCAACGCCCCGACCGGAACGGGCGATGCAACCCTGGTGACCGTCTCAGGAAGCTGCCGACCGCTTGCCTTCTCGACCAGCACCACCTTCGCGCCGACCATCAACCTTTGATATTTGGCAACGACGACGCGATTCTCGATTTCGATGGAACTGATAACGGATTTCATGCGCCCACAGATAGAAATATCAAAACTTGCACGGCGACCGTAGGGCCCGACATCGGCATCGTCAACCTGAAATTGTGACTACTGAAATATGCGCCTGGATCAGCTCGCGCGCGACGATTTGCGCTCGCCCGTGGCCGCGTTCTCCGCGGCGCGGCTCATCAGCGAAGCATAATCATCGCCGAACAGCACCTGGCAGAAGCGGATCGCGGCCTGCACCTGCTGCTGCCGATAGGTGCGGACCTTGTGATCGGCGCCGCGCAGCGACTGCACCAGCTGCTCGGTTGAACGCTCGACATATTGCTGCAGGTCGGAATAGGTGCGCAGTGTCACCTCGTTGATCGCAAGCTCGCTCGCATAGTTGCGACAGGTCGCGACGAAATCGATCAGCGCCACGGTTTCCTCGACCTCGGTGCTGTCGATCCGCGCGCCCGGCGGAATGTCCTTCTCGGCGCGCTGGCGCAGGATGCGGCGGACGCGGCCGGGAACGCTGTCGATCTCGGATTGCAGCGCGTTGGAGATGTCGGCCCGGATCGAGGTCAACTGCTTGCCCCAGGCGGAATCGTTGCGCAGGTCGAGTTCGGTACGCAGGCCCCGGACGCCGTCGTGCAGCGTCTTGAGATTGCCGGCGACATTGTCGAAATGGCCGCGCTTGATGTCCATGCGCAGGACGGCGGCCACGCAGGACAGATCATGCAGCGCCATTGTGACGGCGACTCCATAGGGCGTTGCCGCGACACGGATCTCGTCGTCGGACGCGGCAATCTTGATGGCGAGGCGGATGATCTGCCACGGCGCGGTCATCCGTTGCACGACCATCGAGAGCGCGAAGGGCAGCATCTGCGGCGTCTGGAGGACGGGAATGTTGAGCGCGGCAGTCACCGAGGCGATCTGGGCATCGCCGAAGGCGCGCAAAGAGCGCGGCAGCTTCTCGTTCAGGGTGCCGATAGCCTCGCGGACCGCGAGGACCGCCCCGGTCGAATAGAGATCCTCGATCACGTTGGGCGGACCGACGCGGGCGAGCGCACGCGATTTGTCACCCCCGCCCGGCCCCGTCAGCTCGAAGATGGCATCCGCGGCGACCGCCTGGAGCTTCGAGGCCAGCGCTTCGACCTGCCCTGCACTGTCGGCCGGCATGCGCGCCAGCGCCGCCTCGAATTCGCTCAGCTTGGCCGGAGCACCGTCGCGGCCGAGCCATTGCCAGATCGGAGCCAGGGAAGAGCGGCGGATCTGCCCGGCCCGGATCGGGGCGCCTGCTTCGACCAGGAATGGTTCCAGTACCTGGAACAGTAGCCGCGACAGATCGTCCGTGCGCGGCGGTGTTGCTTCCTCGGCTTCCGTCTTGCGGACAATCTTGCGCAGCTGGTCGAGCACGAGGGTCGCCACGGCCGTGTCTTGGCCGCGCTCGAGCGCGCGCTCGAACTCCCGCATCAGCAGTGCCTGCGCCTGCGGCGGGAGCTGCGCGAGATATTCCCTCAGCCGCTCGATCGATGTCTGGCTCATGCGCCCGGGTAATGAACGGTAAAATGGCGAACGTGGGATCCGTCCTGCTCGATCATAGGTGGGCCCGCTTAAGAAGCCGTTTAGGAAGTCGCTCCGAATACCCCTGGTTTCGTCCGGATCGGTGTGCTTCTGCAGGTCAAATAGTCGCGTCGGAACAAGGGATTATATTCCGGGGAGGACCAGCTCCGCCCGCAAGCCCCCGGTCGGCGCGCGGCCGAGTGAGAGGCTGCCGCCGTAGAGCGCGGCGAGCTCGGTCACGATCGACAGCCCCAGCCCCGATCCGGGCTTGGACTCGTCGAGCCGTTGGCCGCGCCGTGAGACCTGGGTACGCTCGGCCTCCGACAGGCCGCGGCCGTCGTCGTCGACGATGATATGCAGCCGCGGACCGGCGCTCGCCTGATGCGGCGCTTCCACCAGAACTTCGACGAAGACCCGCGAGGCCGCCCATTTGCAGGCGTTGTCGACGAGATTGCCGACCATCTCCTCCAGATCCTGCCGCTCGCCGCGAAATTTCGCCGACGGATCAGCCTCGGCCTCGACCACGATGCCGCGGCCGCGGTGGATCTTCTCCATGGTCCGCCGCAATGCCTCGATGGCCGGTGCAACCTCCGTCACCGTCGCGACGACCGAGACCCGCGCCGCGATGCGCGCGCGCTCGAGATGATGGGCAACCTGGTCGCGCATCACGTCCGCCTGCTCCATCACCTTTGCCGCGAACGGATCGGCGGGATGCGCGCCGGCCTCGTTCACGATGACCGAGAGCGGCGTCTTGATGGCGTGAGCGAGGTTTCCGACATGGGTGCGGGCGCGCTCGACGATCTCGCGATTGGCGTCGATCAGCGCGTTGGTCTCGCGCGCCAGCGGCGCGATCTCAACCGGGAACTCGCCCTCGAGCCGCTCCGCCCGCCCGGACCGGATGTCGGCGATGGATTCGGAGATGCGCTTGAGCGGCGCGAGACCGAAGCGGACCTGGAACACGGTGGTCAGCAGCAACACGATGCCGAGCGCGGTGAAGGTGCCGCCGAGATAGTAGTCGAAACTGCGCGTCTCGTCGAAAATCTCCGTGTCGTCGCCGGCGACACTGACGAGAAATTTGCCGTCCGCGCCGAGATCGACCGGCCGCTCCACCATGCGCAGGTTCTGTCCCTCCGGACCGTCGACATAAGCGATCCGGATGCCGGCGGCGGTAAGCTCGGTGCCCTGCTCTTCAAGCTTCGGCAGCTTCTTGTCCCAGAGCGAGCGCGACGAGCGCACCTCCGGCTTTTCGGGGTCGGTCCGCGTGATCTGCCAGTACCAGCCGGACAACGGCAGCTCGAACAGAGGCTCGCCGAGCGACTGGAACTGGCGGTCCGGCGGCTCGTCGGGGGTGGCGACCTCGGCGATCAGTGTGCGGAGATAGAGATTGAGCCGGCGGTCGAAGGCGCGCTCGGTGGCGTTCTTGTAGACCGACGACAGCACCACGCCGGTGATGGCCAGGATCACCACGAGCCACGCGGTCGCCGACAGGAACAGGCGGTTCGCGAGCGAGCTGGCGGGCATCGGAATGATCCCGGAGGCGCGGGGTGGCATGGCGTCGGAACTCATGACCCGAACAAGGCCTCTGCCGGGCCGCCCGTCAAGCCAAGATACGTCTAGACAAGATCGTTCGAGACACCACGGTTCAAGCGCCGGGGGGCGGCGGGGTCAGGAGATAGCCGAGGCCGCGGACAGTCTGGATGATGTCGACGTCGAGCTTCTTGCGGATGCGGCCGACGAAGACCTCGATGGTATTGGAGTCGCGGTCGAAGTCCTGGTCGTAGAGATGCTCGACCAGCTCGGTGCGGGACACGACGCGCCCCGAATGATGCATCAGGTAGGCCAGAAGCCGATATTCGTGCGACGTCATCTTGATGGGATTGCCTGATACGCTGACCCGGCCGGTCCTGGTATCGAGCGTGACGGGGCCGCAGCTCAGCTCGCTTTGGGCGTGGCCAGTGGAGCGGCGCAGCAGCGCGCGGATGCGCGCCAGCACCTCCTCCAGGTGGAACGGCTTTGCGACGTAGTCGTCGGCGCCGGCATCGAAGCCCTGGACCTTGTCGCTCCAGCGATCGCGCGCGGTGAGGATTAGGACCGGCATGGTGCGGCCGTTGCGCCGCCAGGCTTCCAGGACCGAGATGCCGTCCTTCTTCGGCAGGCCGATGTCGAGCACCACGGCATCGTAGGGCTCGTTGTCACCGAGATAATGCCCCTCCTCCCCGTCGAAGGCGCGATCGACGACATAGCCGGCGTCGGTCAGCGCCTTGGTGAGCTGGCGATTGAGATCGGGGTCGTCCTCAACGACGAGCAGGCGCACGCTTCTCTCCAGAATTAGGCCGCATGAACACCCGCACAGATGAGCAATTCCGGCGTGAACTGAATATGAACGCGGGGAACCGGCCGCGTTACTTTTTGGTCATATCCGACCTGTTCGCGCTAAACGCATTGCGCCCGCCAAGCCACCGGACGAACCGACGGCCTGGCGGGCGCAATGTGCCGCGTTATGCGGCGAGTCGGAAGGTGCGAACCGTCCGGTCGATCTGCCGATCAGGTCCGGAAGAACACGAACCAGATGACCGCGAGGATCAGGATCGCAAGCCCGGTGGATATGGCGAGCAGCGCCGCCACCGACGGCCCAGGCTCGCCCTGGCGCGCCTCGGTCGGAGTTTCCACGATCTGACGTTGGTCTCGCGTGGTTGCCATGGTGACCTCAATTCTGGCTGTCGCGTCGGATGGCCGCGACTGCTCGCGGCGGAATGTCTCGTGGCAACGCATGATGGGATATGATGTTCCGGCCTTTGCGGCCTGATCAGGTTGCACCCGCGCACCGGGCGGCCGGTTAACGCAGTTGCAAGATTCAGCAATCCGCCTTGCTATGATTCGTTGTTCCCCGATGGTATCTTCGTCTTCTGTCCCCGTTGCGTTTGGAGTAGCCCATGGCCCCCCGCGCCAATTGGAAGGGTTTTCTGCGTTTGTCGCTCGTGACCTGCCCGGTCGCGCTCTATCCAGCCACTTCGGATACCGAGAAGGTCTCGTTCAACCAGATCAACCGCAAGACCGGCCACCGGATCAAGTACCTCAAGGTCGACGCCGAGACCGGTAACGAGGTGACCTCGGATGACATCGTCAAGGGCTACAAGGTCGACACCGACACCTATATCGAGGTCACCAAGGACGAGCTCGACGACATCGCGCTGGACTCCACCCACACGATCGAGATCGACGAGTTCGTACCGAAGACCGACATCGACAGCCGCTATCTGATCCGCCCCTATTATCTCGTGCCCGATGGCAAGGTCGGCCACGACGCCTTTGCGGTGATCCGCGAGACGATCCGGAGCATGGACAAGGTCGCGATCGGCCGCGTGGTGCTGACCAACCGCGAGCATATCATCGCGCTGGAGCCGCTCGGGAGCGGCCTGATGGGGACGCTGCTGCGCTACCCCTATGAGGTGCGCGGCGAGAAGGACTATTTCGACGACATCCAGGACGTGAAGCTGACCAAGGACATGCTCGACCTTGCAAAGCACATCGTCGAGAAGAAGTCCGGCGCGTTCGAACCCGAGCTGTTCGAGGACCATTACGAGACCGCGCTGATCGACCTCATCAACAAGAAGCGCAGCGGCGCGCCCATCGCCGCGAAGGCCGCGCCCAAGACCGGCGGCAACGTTATCAACCTCATGGACGCGCTGAAGAAGAGCATCGCGAACGAGAAGGACGCAAGCCCCCCGGCGAAGGTCGCCAAGGACGTGAGCAAGGACGCCGTCAAGGGCAAGAAGCCGAAGAAGCGCGTCGAAGGCCAGCGCGAGATGCTGCTGCCGATCGCCGGCAAGGGCGGCAAGGACGCTGCTGCGAAAGCCGCTCCCAAGAAGGCCGACAAGCCAGCGCGCGCGCCGGCGCGGGCGAAGAAGGCCGGCTAGCAGCATCGCACAGCGACGACGCCGTGATACCTCCCCTCGTCGATCGGTCGACCTGACATGCCCTGGTCGACCGCGTTCGACGACCCCATTTCGTTACGTGGCGGGCGCAAGCTTCGGACGCTGCAAGAAGCTGCCGATCACATCATGCGACTGCCCGAGGATACGCAGCATGCGAGCCACTGGCAGACCGCGATCGAAACCCTGATCAACGCGGCCGAGACCGGCGGCGGCTGGATGATGTTCGCCCGCATCGCGGTGTTGCGGGCGCTGAATGCGGACGCTCGGCGCGACTGAGCTTTGCACCCCGGTCGAGAACAGGCTCAACAATCCGTTAAGCCAAGCCCGCGCTTTCAGCGTCTGCCCGCAGTCGCGGGGGCGGCACGTAATCCTACGGAAGACAAAATTAACCGACGCTTCCCGCTCAGCGCAGCATGGTCGCCCTCGATTGAACTCGGGGTTGCAGGCTCGTGCAGCAGCAGGACGCCAGAAAGAACTACATCGGCATCGTCAACGACGCGGCCGAGGAAGAAAGCCTCGCCGGCAGCTCCGCGCGGGCGCAGCCGTCCGTGGTCAGCTATCTGGTCGGACGTCTGGCGATAGTGCTGAAACGCCCCGGCAAGGCCGCGCCGAAACGCCAAATATCGTCCTGAGACACCACGACGAAATCGCCAAATGCGTCCGAATTGGGTGACGAAACCTTAAGTCAATCGATGACACCATATCAAACGGCAGGTGAGGACCATCCACCTGCGTTTTGACGCGCCCGCGAAAAATTAGTGAATCAATTTACCATTCCGAAAACGGCACCAGCCTAGGTTGGACGGATGAACAGGAGTTGACGATGACTTTGCTCAAGTCATTTCTTGCCGACGAAAATGGTGCCACCGCCATCGAGTATTGTCTGATCGCCACGGGCATCGCGCTCGCGATCATCACGGCCGTGAACAACACGGGCGGTGCACTCCTGAGCGGCAAATTCAACTCGATCAGCGCGGCGGTGAAGTAGCCGGCATAGCCGGCGCGCCGCAATGTCATCAGCACGAGTCCGCGTGCAGCGCGCCGGATGACGGGCTCCTCCTTCCGATGCGGCGGCGACCCCAGCTTGATTTTCGCGAAGTTCACATTATGGCGTTGTGTCGTGCGGTTGCGCCGTCGTAGAGCGTAAGCTCAAACTCCAGCGGCCCTATGACATGATTCCTTCCGACAAGCCGACCTCGACAATCCGGGCTCGTCTTGGCTCTGACCAATCGGTGGCGATCACCGTTCTTGCTGTCCTGGCGGCCCTGTCGTTTCTTCCGGTGCTGCTGACCCCTATCCCCGCGATGGTCGACTATCCCAATCACCTCGCCCGGATGTACATTTTGAGCCAGAACGGCACTCCCAATGCCAATCCGTATTACGAAGTGGCCTGGGCATTCTATCCCAACCTTGGAATGGATCTGCTGGTCCCGCAAATGGCGCGGCTGATCAGCCTCGAGAACGCCACGCGGCTGTTTCTGCTCCTGAGCCAATTGCTGATCGTCGGAGGCGCGCTTTTGCTCGAATGGGCCCGGAAGGGACGGGTCCATCTCGCCGGCTTTGCGGCGCTCGCTTTCCTTTACTGTCTGCCTTTCAGCTGGGGCTTCGTGAATTTCGAGTTCGGACTGGGCCTCGCTCTCTGCGGCATCGCGCTCTATCTGATGCTCGCGGAACGCCCATGGCCACTGCGTTTCGTCGTCAACATGGTCTTCGTCGCGGCGCTGTTTGCGGCGCATTTCTTCTCCCTCGGCATCTACGGCGCGACGCTCGGCCTTTACGAACTCTCGCGCATCCGCCATGGGCGAATATCTTACGGTGTCGCCGCCGCGCGGCTCGCCGCGTTGGCCATGCCGGCGCTTGCCCTGTTTGGGATCATGCGCATGACCGCGGGATCGATCGGAAGCGAAGGAACGAACTGGTTCTTCGGATTCAAGCCGATCTGGCCGCTGCGCATCATGAACGGCTACAATTTGACGGTCGCGGCGGCGACCGGACTGACGCTGATGATCTCGCTGTTCTTCGCCGCAAGGCGCGGCGTCCTCAAGCTCGAAGCAGCCGGAATCTGGCTCGCGATCGGCTTCGCGCTGCTCTATGTCGTCATTCCCTCGAAGCTGTTCGGAACCTCGTTCGTCGACCTGCGCGTGATTCCCGCTGCGGCTCTGATCCTGCCGGCTTTCTGCTCGCTGACGCTGCCCAGCCGGGCATGGGGAATGGCAGCGCTCGCCGCGGTCAGTAGCGTCATACTGATCAATCTCGCTGTCGTGCTCGCGGTCTGGCTGCCTTACCGCACCGACTATGCGGCCATCGTCGCATCGTTCCACAAGATCGATCGCGGTTCGCGTATCCTCGTCGCCAGCACGGACGACAATGGAGACCCGCCCTTCGCCGACCTCACCTCGTATCCGATGTATTATGCGCCGACGCTGGCCGTGCACTATGCCAACGCGTTCGTGCCCAATCTATTCACGGAAGCGGGCAAGCAGCCCGTACGGCCCCGCGAGGACGTGCGCCGTCTTGCCATTCCCTACGGGGGGCCGGTGCCGCTCGGCGTGCTTACCGCGATTGCGGCAAGCCGGCAGCCGGCTGGCGTTCCGCCGTTCGTCAGCACCTGGCACCAGGATTACGACTATCTCTACGTCCTCGGGCCGAAGGTCGCAAACCCGCTGCCGGATCTACTGGAAGCGCTGGACACCTCGGAGCGATTTGTTCTCTACAAGATCCGCCGCAAGTCCTAGGCCGAAGTCCTAGGCCGAAGCGCCGCCCAGCGTGGTTAATCGGGTATCCCCATCCGCACCCGCCTCATTGGAAGCCGCCACGGCGCCCCATATCCTTAATGGTTGTGGCAAGGCGACCTTAACCACCGCCGGCATAGACTTCCGCTCCTGCAACGAGTTGGACTCTCTCGCATGGCGGCCAATTTCCAGTCGATCCGCTACAGCCTCGTCATCCCCGTGTTCAACGAGGAAGCCGTGTTGCCGGTGCTGCTGCGCAGGCTCGACCTGGTCTTGTCCCGGCTCGACGGGCCGGCAGAAGCAATCTTCGTCGACGACGGCAGCAGTGATTCCAGCTCGATCGTGCTACAGGCGCTCGCCGCGCGCGACCCGCGCTTTCGCTATATCGGCCTGTCGCGAAATTTCGGGCATCAGATTGCCATCACCGCCGGCATGGACGCCGCGCAAGGTGAAGCGATCATCGTCATGGATGCCGATTTGCAGGATCCGCCCGAAGTGATCGAGCAATTGATCGCAAAATGGCAGGACGGCAACGACATCGTCCACGCCCGCCGCCTGTCGCGCGACGGCGAAAGCCGATTCAAGCGCGCGACCGCGCATCTCTTCTACCGGCTTCTCGGCAGGATGTCCTCGGTCGGCATCCCCGCCGACGTCGGCGACTTCCGCCTGATCGATCGCAAGGTGCTCGACGCGCTTCGGCAGATGCCGGAGCAGGACCGCTTCGTACGCGGCATGATCGCATGGCTCGGCTTCCGGCAGGCCGAGGTCACCTTCCACCGCCTCGAGCGTGCAGCGGGCGAGACCAAATATCCGCTGTTCAAGATGGTGCGGCTCGCGACGAACGCCGCGCTCGGCTTTTCCGATTTGCCCTTGCGGCTCGCAATCTGGTGCGGATTGACGGTGTCGGGTTTGGCACTGCTCTATGGCGGCTGGGTGATCCTGTTGTGGCTCAGCAACGATAGTCATCTCGTGACCGGCTGGTCCTCGACGATGGTCGTCGTGTCCCTGCTGTGTGGAATGAACATGCTGATGACGGGTATCGTCGGGCTTTACGTCGGCCGCATCCATGCCGAGGTGAAACGCCGTCCGCTCTACGTGGTGCAGACGCGCGCCGGCTTCGAGCGCAACGAGGCGGCGGCCGCGCCCGCGATCCACGCCGTCAACGAGTGACCCCGCGCATGACCGAGCTCTTCGACGGTTATCACGACAACTACCGTGACGTGGTCCAATCCTCGATCGACTTCTCCGGCTTGCCGCATCATTTCTTCATGCGCGCCAAGGCCGATCTGCTGGGCAATCTGATCGCGCAGCGGCTCGACACGGAGAGGCCCGACATGCTGGACGTCGGCTGCGGCGTCGGCAGCCTTCATCCGCTGCTGCACGGCATGGTCGGCCGCTTGAGCGGCATCGACGTTTCTTCGGCCAGCCTGGCGCAGGCACGCGCTGACAATGGCAGGGTCGACTACCGTGAGTTTGACGGCCGCACCTTTCCATTCGACGATGCCAGCTTCGATCTGGTCACGGCCGTCTGCGTGATGCACCACGTCGTGCCGGCTGAATGGGCGCAATTCATCGCGGAGATGCGGCGCGTGACCCGCCCCGGTGGACTCGTCTGCGTCATCGAGCACAATCCGTACAACCCGCTGACCCGCCTTGCCGTCGCGCGTTGTGAGTTCGATCGGGACGCCGTCTTGCTCGGGGCGGACAAAGCCCGAAAATTGATGGCTGCCGGCGGCTTGCGCGAGATCGGTGCGCGCCATTTCCTGCTGCTGCCCTGGGACACCAAGCCCGCGCGGCGCCTCGAAGCGACCCTGAGCGGCATGCCGCTCGGCGGCCAATACGCCGCCTTCGGGACCGCTTGATCTATCTTTGCGGCATATCTCGCCGCTTGTGCACGACCGCCACGTCGTCGCTGTAGACGCGTTGCCATTGGGGTAGCCGGTCCAGCATCGCTATCGCCGGCGTCCCCGGCGCGAGCAGCGTCGCGCCGATGTTGTATTCGTCGAGCAACTTGAGAAAGTCGCCGAGATCGACCAGCGCCAGGGCGCGATTGTAGCGGTTGATGAACGCTCCCCCGTACAGTTCACCGCGACCGTCGATAAAGGTGGGAATGCCGGCAAAGATCAAATAGCCGCCGAAGGAATAGTCGTTGAGCACGTGCCCCGTCGTGGCGAGCTTGGCTTCAGCGATGGCAGCCTGAGGGGTAATGGCCGGAGCCGGCCGTATATCACGGGCCAGCGTCGCCCCGCTCACCACGATCAACACACCCAGTGTGGCCAGGTTCAGGCCGCGCGACGAGCCGGCAGCATCTTCCGCAATCGGTCCGCCGAACTTCCGCCCCAGCGGAGCCGCCAGATAGAGCGGCGCCAGCATGGCCAGCAGATCCGCATTGCGGATCTGGGCCAGCGCGAAATGCAGCAAGCCGATTACGACCAAGGCCCGCACGACCGGCAGCGTCACGCCGCGCGAGAGCGCGAAGATGCCGGCCAGCAGCAGCAACTCGAAGAAGCCTATGTGGCTGAAATCCTGCGGCCGCCATTCCGCGATCCAACCGAGCGCGGGGCCGAGGCCGAGCGTGGTCAGGGGCATCAGCAGCGGTTCCGGCCCATAGGGCGTCAGGCAGGACGCCGCGACCGCAAGCGCGGTGAACGGCAGCCAACGCAGGAATACGCGCGGCCATTCGCTGCGCTTCTCGCGCAGCAGCGCTTCGAGCCCCGCAGGGCCGATCAGTCCAAGCGCCAGCACCACACTGCCGTGCAGATTGGCCCACACGACCAACAGCGGGAGAGCCCAGTACGGCGGAGGCCCTCCACGATCCATGCAGCGTACCAGGGCAGCCGCCCAGGTCACCATCAGCGGCAGCACCAGCACGTGTGGCCGCGCCAGCATATGCGGCGCCAACAGGATCACGGCCGCGATCACCATGAGCAGCGTCTGGGCCGGCGAAAGCTCGCGCAGCAGGAAGAACGTGAACAGGCCGAAGGCGAGCGCTATCGCCGCGGCGCCGACGACGAGGACGCCCTGCCAGCCGGCAAGCGCGTAGGCTCCAGCGTAGATGATCTCCGAGAGCCATTCGAAGGTGATCCAGGGGGCGCCGTGCCTCGAAAAAGAAAATGGATCGCTCGCCGGCAGCGTGCCGTGCGCGATGATCCAGCGCCCGACCTCGATGTGCGAATAGGTGTCGGGATCATTGAGCAGCCGCGGTCCTAGGATCAGCAGCAGGACATAGACGCCAAGGCTCACCAGCCAGGGGAGCGCCGCGCGCGCCGAAAACGGTTGAACCTCGCTGTGGACGGCCTGTTCACTCATGGCGAGCGCAAGTTAAGGCCCAAGCGTTAAATTCCTCTTTGACGTTCACGGCGGCTGGGGAGTGCGCGGCGGGCCGGTCACGCTTTGTGAACCATACTCCCGGCCGCGAAATCCGGGCTGCGGCGCTTTGACGACCATGCGGGTCCTGATACCCTTCATACTGTCAATCAACCAACCACAGCTGCAAGGATGCGGATGAGAAGCGTGATGCTCTTGGCTTTCAGCCTCGTCTTTGTCGGCGTCTGGTCGCAGGACGGCGCGAGAGGACAGACTTCGGCCGCACCGCCGGTTTCGCTTTCTCCGCCCAATGGATCGCCGTCGCACGCGGGCGCCAAAAATTCCAGACCTCCGCCGGCAGCATCCATCAAAGAGGCTTCGCCGCCGGTGATCGGCGGGCTTTCATCGGCGCCGAGCCCAGCCGCCGACTACGATGGCTTCAGCGTAGGCACTGGCGACGATAACGACACATCGCATCAGGTGGTCCCGCCTGTGAGGTCACGCACGGCGACGGGCTCCAGGGCCGACCCGGGTGCTAAAGGCGCCGCTGAGCAATTGATCGATCAAGAAGACGAGGCGTTGAAACGCAAGCTGAGGATCTGCCAAAGCTGCAAGTAGCGGACGGAGCGCGGCGAAATTGGTCACGGGTCTATCCGGGTGGCACGGCCCCGGATTGCGCTGCGCTCCCTCCGGGCTACGGCAGCTCGCTGCATGGCAGACCTACCGCAGCTCTCACGCGCTCACGCTTTACCCTCCGCCAATTTCCTGATCCTCTCTCCCCTAATCAGCCGGACCAACCGGCCTGCCCAGGGAGAGAGACGCCATGAAGCTCGGCACCGCGATTGCGGAAATCATGAAGCGCGAGGGAATTGAGATTCTCTGCGGCTATCCGGTCAACCATCTGATCGAACATGCGGCCAAGGCCGATATCAGGCCGGTGATGGTGCGGCAGGAGCGCGTCGGCATCCACATGGCGGATGCGATCTCGCGGGTGACGTCGGGACGCTCGATTGGCGCGTTCTGCATGCAGCATGGGCCCGGCGCGGAGAACGCGATGGGCGGCGTCGCGCAATGCTACGGCGAATCGGTTCCCGTGCTGGTGCTGCCGATGGGTTATCAGCGCAGGCTTGCGCATATCGAGCCGAACTTCAATTCCAGCGAGGCGATGAAGGCGTTTTCGAAATCGTCCGAACCGATCATCCTTGCCGCCGAGGTCGCCAACATTTTTCGCCGCGCCTTCACCAAGCTGAAGAACGGCCGAGGCGGGCCTGTCATCGTCGAGATCCCCGCGGACATGTGGAACGAAGATGTACCGGAGCCGCTGAACTACACGCCTGTGCTGCGCACCCGCTATGGGGCGGACCCTGTTCATGTGAAGGAGGCCGCCCACCTGCTCGTCAACGCCAAGCGCGGGGTGATCTATGCCGGCCAGGGCGTGCATTACGCGCAGGCGTGGCCACAACTGAAACGGCTGGCCGAACGGCTCGCCATTCCCGTCACCACCAGCCTTGGGGGCAAATCGTCCTTCCCAGAGACGCATCCGCTCTCGCTTGGCTCTGGCGGCCTTGCGGTGCCGCGCGCGGTGCCGAAGTTCCTGGCCGAGGCCGACGTCATTTTCGGCATTGGCTGCTCCTTCACCGAAACAAGCTTCGGCATCGCGATGCCGAAAGACAAAACCATCATCCACTCCACACTCGATCCGAACCATCTCAACAAGGACGTCGAAGCCAGGATCGGCCTCGTCGGCGATGCCGGGCTCGTGCTCGATGCGCTGCTGGAGGAGATCGGCAAGACCGTCACCGCGGATCGCGACGCCTCGGTGGTCGCGGCCGAGATCGCGGCCTCGCACAAGGAGTGGCTGGCGAAATGGATGCCGAAGCTCACCAGCAATGACGCGCCCTTGAGTCCCTATCGCGTGCTGTGGGACCTGCAGCACACCGTCGACATCGGCAACACCATCATCACCCACGATGCCGGCAGCCCGCGAGACCAGCTCTCGCCGTTCTGGAAGTCGGTCGAGCCCCTCACCTATCTCGGCTGGGGCAAGACGACGCAGCTCGGCTACGGCCTTGGGCTGGCCATGGGCGCCAAGCTCGCAAAGCCCGACAAGCTCTGCATCAATGTCTGGGGCGACGCCGCGATCGGCTTCACCGGGATGGATTTCGAGACCGCGGTGCGCGAGCGCATCCCGATCATGTCGATCCTGCTGAACAATTTCTCAATGGCGATCGAATTGAAGGTGATGCCGGTGTCGACCGAGAAATATCGGTCGACCGACATTTCCGGCGACTACGCCGCGATGGCGCGCGCCTTCGGCGGCTATGGCGAGCGGGTGACGCGACCTGAGGACATCATCCCCGCGATCAGGCGCGGCATCCAGAAGACGCAGGAAGGCGTTCCCGTGCTGCTGGAGTTCATCACCAGCAAGGAGACCGAGGTGTCTCGGCCGGGCACATAAAGCGGGCTGGATTCCGGCAGCAAAACTCGCTGTCGCGGACGCTGGCTCCGGCCGCAGGAGATGTGATAATCCGCCTTGGTGCCGCGCTTGTCGCAGCATCAAGCCGGATTGCGAATGACCGCCCCTTCCAACGACATCGCGGAACTCAAGCGCCTGTTACAGGCGGCCACGGCCGAGAACGCGCAGCTTCGCAGCGAGCTCGCGATTGCGCGCGATCGTCAGAACGCCAGCGCCGGGATTCTGCGCACCATCGCGGCCTCTCCGTCCGATGCCCGGCCGGTCTTCGAGGCGATCGCGTCCAGCTCCAGGCGCTTGCTCGGCGGCTTCTCCGCCACTGTGCTTCAGTTCATCGAGGACGAGCTCCACCTCGTGGCGTTCACACCAACCAGCCCCGAGGCGGACGAAGGGCTCAAGGCGTCGTTCCCGCGCAAGATTGCCGACTTTCCGACCTTCGCGCTGGTGCGTGGCGGCGAGACGATCCAGTTTCCAGATAGCGAAGCCGCGGAGGTCCCGGAGCTGAACCGGAATCTCGCGCGGCTGCGCGGCTTCCGCAGCGTGCTGTTCATGCCCTTGATGAACTGGGGGACGCCAGTCGGCATGATCAGCGTCACGCGCGCCGAGCCCGGCGCGTTCGCAACCGACCTCGTCCAGCTGCTCCAGACCTTTGCCGATCAGGCGGTGATCGCGATCGAGAATGCGCGGCTGTTCAACGAGACGCGCGAGACGCTGGAGCGCCAGACCGCCACCGCCGACATCCTGAAAGTGATGGCCGCCTCGCCGTCCGACGTACAGCCGGTGTTCGACGCCATCGCCGCCAACGCCAACCGGCTGATCGGCGGCTTCTCCACGGCGGTGCTGCGCTACATCGGCGGCGCCGCGCACCTTGCGGCGTTCACGCCGACCGATCCGGCCGGTGATCGCGTGCTGCAGTCCTCGTTCCCGGTGCCATTCGCGCAGTTCCCGCCCTACCGGCTCGTGGCCGGTGGGGTGGCGGCGCAATTACCCGACACCGAGGTCGAACCGGCGGCCCGCGACATCGCGCGCGCCCGCGGCTACCGCAGCATGCTGTTCGCGCCCTTGATGAGCGACGGTGAGGCCATCGGCGTCATCATCGCCACGCGACGCGCGACCGGCGCGTTCGGCGAGCATCACGTGCGGCTGCTGCAGACCTTCGCCGACCAGGCGGTGATCGCGATCAAGAATGTCAGCCTGTTCAACACCACGAGGGAAGCGCTGGAACGGCAGACCGCGACCGCCGACATTCTCAAGGTGATCGCGGCCTCGCCCGCGGATGTGACGCCGGTGTTCCAGGCGATCTCCGATAGCGCCAAGTCCCTGGTCGGCGGCCATTCCTCCACCGTCACGCGCGTCATCGACGGCCTGCTGCACCTGGCCGCCTTCAGCACCGACAATGAAGCCGGCAATGAAGAGCTGCTCAGCTCGTTCCCGGCGCCGCTGTCGGCATCCGGCATTCACAGCCGGGTGGCAAGAAGCGGAGAGTTCGCATCCCGCAGCGACATGCAGAACGAGCCCGACCTCACGGACGCCATGAGAGAGCTGGCGCGGACGCGAGGTTATCGCAGCATCCTCGTGATCCCGATGCTGCGCGACGGCGTCGCGATCGGCACCATCGGCGTGACGCGGCCGGAGGCCGGTCCTTTCCCGGACAAGGCGATCGCCCTGCTCAAGACCTTTGCCGACCAGGCCGTGATCGCCATCGAGAACACGCGCCTGTTCAACGAGGTGCAGGATCGCACCCGGGACCTCGCCAAATCGCTCGACGATTTGCGCGCAGCCCAGGACCGGCTGGTCCAGACCGAGAAGCTGGCGTCGCTCGGCCAGCTCACGGCCGGCATCGCGCACGAGATCAAGAATCCGCTCAACTTCGTCAACAATTTTGCATCCCTGTCCGCCGAACTGACGGACGAACTGAACGAGGCGCTCGCGCCTGTCCCGCTCGCGGACGACGTCCGCAGCGAGGTCGACGAGCTGACTGGACTGTTGAAGGACAATCTCGCGAAAATCGTGCAGCATGGCAGGCGCGCCGACTCCATCGTCAAGAACATGCTGCTGCATTCCCGCGAGGGCGGCGGCGAGCATCGGCTGAGCGACATCAACGCGCTGGTCGAGGAGAGCCTCAACCTTGCCTTTCACGGCGCCCGCGCCGAGAAGCCACAGTTCGACGTGACGCTGAAGCGCGAGCTCGATCCGGCGGCCGGGCAAGCGGAAGTGTTTCCGCAGGAGATCACCCGGGTGCTGCTGAACCTGATCTCGAATGGCTTCCACGCGGTCGCCAAGCGCAAGTCGGATGATGGCGCCGCCGATTACGAGCCGGTGGTGATCGCCGCGACACGCGACCGGGGCGACAGCATCGAGATCCGCATCCGCGACAATGGCACCGGCATTCCGCACGACGTGAAGGAAAAGATGTTCGATCCGTTCTTCACCACCAAGCCGGCCGGCGAAGGCACCGGTCTCGGATTGTCGATGAGCCACGACATCGTCGTGAAGCAGCACGGCGGCACCATCGACGTCGCGACGGAGCCGGGCAAGTTCACGGAATTCACGATCCGGCTGCCGCGACAGAGCAGCTTTTCAGACCAGAACAAGAGATAGACTCGCCCGGAGGATGCCGTGACGAATCTGGCTTGGCTCGTTCGACGGCAATTGCTCTCGCTGTCCGGTGTCGGCCTCATGCTGGGCGCTCTGTTCTTTGCTGCCGCGCTGACGCCGACGCTGATTCCGCGGAGCTATCTCACGCAAGGCGCGCTTGCCGGCGGCTGTTTTGCGATCGGCTATTTCGCCGGCGTGCTGTGGCGCCGGCTATGGCACTATCTCGAATTCCCCGAACCTTCGCCGCGGGCGAGATCGATTGTGAATGCGCTGGTCACGGCCGGTTGCCTGCTGGTCGTCGTTATCTTCCTGCGGCGAACCGCCGAATGGCAGAATTCGATCCGCACAGTGATGAAGATGACGCCGGTCGAGACCGCGCATCCGCTCAAGGTCTGCGTCATCGCCCTGATCACGTTCGCCGTTCTGCTGGTGCTGGGGCGGCTGTTCGCGTTTGTCGCCCGCTTCCTCGCCGTACGCACAAAGCGCGTGATTCCGCGGAAGCTCGCCAATGTCCTCGGTGTGTTGATCGCAGGCTTGCTGTTCTGGTCGATCGCCAGCAACGTCCTGGTCCGGACCGCGTTCAACGCGCTCGACTCCTCCTTCCGCGAACTCGACGCCCTGCAAGAGCCCGAGCGGCCGCAACCGGCCGCCCCCGATCGAACCGGGAGTTCTGCGTCGCTGGTGAAGTGGCAGGAACTCGGGCGCATGGGGCGCCGGTTCATTGCCTCGGGCCCGAACGCGACAGAGATCAGCGCCGTTACGGGACAGCCCGCGCAGGATCCCGTGCGCGTCTATGTCGGTCTCGGCAGCCGCGACACGGCCCAGGCGCGCGCCAAGCTTGCGCTCGAGGAGCTCAAGCGCCAGCACGGTTTTCAACGCAAGGTCCTGGTCGTCATTACGCCGACCGGCACCGGCTGGGTCGATCCATCCGCGATGGATACGGTGGAATATCTCCACCACGGCGATGTCGCGAGCGTCGCGATGCAATATTCGTATCTCAACAGCCCGCTGTCGCTGCTGTTTCAGCCCGAATACGGAGCGGCGGCGTCGCGTGCGCTGTTCGCCGAAATCTACGGCTACTGGACGAGCTTGCCCAAGGACAAGCGCCCAAAGCTGTATCTGCACGGGCTCAGCCTCGGCGCCATGAACTCGGAAAAATCCGCAGAATTGTTCGAAACAATCGGCGATCCCATCGCCGGCGCACTATGGAGCGGAGCGCCATTCGAGAGCCGCATCTGGCGCTCGATTACCGATAACCGCAATCCAGGATCACCGGCGTGGCTGCCAAAATTCCGCGACGGCCGCTTCGTGCGCTTCATGAACCAGAACGGACCGACGGTGCCGCCGGATACGCCCTGGGGCCCGATGCGCGTGGTCTATCTGCAATATGCCAGTGACGCGATCACATTCTTCGACTACGGCGACGCCTATCAGGCGCCGGCCTGGATGGACGCGCCGCGCGGGCCTGACGTATCGACGGAACTGCGATGGTACCCCATCGTCACGATGCTGCAGCTCGCTCTCGACATGGCGGTCGCAACCAACACGCCGATGGGTTTTGGCCATGTCTACGCGCCCGAACACTACGTCGATGGCTGGGTCGCGGTCACAGATGTCGGCGATTGGTCTGCCGAAGCGCTCGCACGGCTCAAGTACCAGCTCGCGACGAAAGCGCGGAAGACGGGCGCGGGCAATGGCGACGATGATCCCGACCGCGGTGGCTAACCCTTACTCCGCCATCTCCACCTGCTGCGCGACGGAGGGACCGGCCAGCGGGCGCTCCTCCATCATGATCAGGCAGAGCGCGGCGCCGGCCATCAGCGCCGTGGCGGCGCCGAACACGTAACGGAACGCATGCCGCATGTCCTCGGCGGGGATCGCATTGACGGCGCCGTGATGCTCGCCGGCGAGTGGAACGTCGGCACCGAGGGCGATGAGCAGGATGGCCGCGAACGCCGCGACCGTGAACGAGGACATCAGCGAGCGGAAGAAGTTCAAGGCGCCGGTGATGGTGCCGACCTGCGGACGGGCGACCGAATTCTGCACCGAGACCACGCAGACCGGAAAGGTGGTGCCGAGGCCAAGCGCAAACGCGGCCATCAGTGTCAGCAGTGCCCAGAGCGGCAACGTCGTCAACGTCAGGCCGAGGCCGCACAGCGCAGCCCAGGACGTTCCGACGATGGCGACCCGCTTGTAGTGCTTGGCGCGCGCCATGGTGCGGCCGGCGACGGCCGCGCCGACGGTCGAGACCGCCGCGAGCGGAATCAGCGCAAGGCCCGCTTCGCTGGCGCTGAGGTGATAGACCGCCTCGTAATAGAGCGGCAGCTGAACGGTGAGGCCCGTGATCGCACCGAGCGCGCAGCCGCCGGCCGTCAGCCCGAACGGCACAACCGATCCTCCGAGCAGCGGCAGCGGCAGGAACGGTTCGTCCGCCCGTCGCGCGTGCCAAACGAAGGTGACCGCGAGCGCGACCGCGCCGCCCACCATCGCAAGAACGGTCGGCGAGAGCCACGGGAAGCGCGTGCCGCCCCAGGTCAGCACCAGCATGAAGACGACGGCAGAGGCCATCAGCAGCACGCCGCCGAGCCAGTCGACCTTGCGCTTGCGGTGGAACACCGGGATCTTTTTCATCCGGGGCAACAGCAGCGCGATCGCCGCGGCCGCGAGCGGCACATTGATCCAGAAGATCATCGACCAGTGCAGATGCTCGGCGAACACGCCGCCGATGACCGGGCCGAGAATGCCGCCGACCATCCACACGCTGGAGAAATAGGCCTGGTATTGGCCGCGCTCGCGTGGGCTCACGACGTCGGAAATCACGGTCTGCACGACAGGCATGATGCCGCCGCCGCCCAGTCCCTGGAGACCGCGTGCGAGAATCAGCATCGGCAGGTTCGGCGCGATCGCGCACAGCACCGAGCCCGCGACGAACAGGCTGAGCGAGATGATGATCATCATGCGGCGGCCGTAGATGTCGCTGAGTGTGCCGAACACCGGCGCGACCGCGGTCGACGCGAGCAGATAGGCGGTGATGACCCAGGAGAGATTGGAGACATCGTGGAACTGGCGTCCGATGGTCGGCAGCGCGGTGGCAACGATGGTCTGGTCCAGTGCGGCCAGGAACATCGTCAGCATCAGGCTGATGACGATGGTGCGGACCTCGTCCTGCGACAACGGCGCCGGCGGCGCAAGCGAGGGAGCGTCATCGACGCTCAAGACCTCGCTCGGAAGGCGGGACAATTCCTCGGCGATGTCGTCGGGCAATGTCTGGGTGTCGGCAGAACTGCTCTGCCGCTCGAACTTGTTCATCTCGACCGGAAGCCATGGGGCGGCGCAACGCCGCGAAGGATTCGTTCTATGCAGTCCAATGTAGACAGCAAAGTTCTTCCCAGGCAGGCACCGCGGCGCATGGGTGCATCCCAAAGTCGGGCCATCGCGACGATTGGCGTACGGACCCAGGTGAGAGTCGCAGGACCCCCGTCGCTGCTGGCAGCCCTGCGACGTCCCAGGGCACCTTTAGGAAAACATCAGTGCCGTCTTGCCCGAGGGGCCTGGATGCACCAGTCGCAGCCGGGCGATATAGCTTCGGCCGGCGAACAATTTGTAGGAAATCCTCGCGTTTCGATCCTCGCCGCTATCATCGTCGCCCACGAGAAACCGCGGCGTTCCGTTCACCTCCTCGAACAGGACCAGCGTTGCGTCAGACGGCCCTTTGGTCTCGATGGTATATTTGCGTGAGGCGCTGGGTTTGATCGCATAGTCCATCTGCTGACCAGCGGCGAGATCGACCACGGCCGGATGGAAGGGCTGAAGCGTCGTCAAGGCCGGCTGTAGCGGCGGATACCAACGGCGGATCCACTGCTTGTCTCCGGCGGAGAGCGTCCCCGGAGGAACCAGACCATTGGCCTCGTAAGGCTTCGGCTCCGCAATCAGCCCCGGCTCAAACTCGTATTCCATGATGGAATCCGGGTCCCATGTTGAACCCTGTACCTGCTGCGGGGTGAGCTTCTCCAGGATATTGTGAAACGTCGTCGAGCGGCTCCACTTGTTGGGCGGGGCGCCCAGCGACTTGTAAACAGCCTCGTCATGCCACTTGATGCCGGCGAAGGGGTTTTGATGCTCGTGCTCCATGCCAAGCACGTGTCCGAGTTCGTGCAGCGCAGTGCCGCTGCCATATTGCGAGGTCAGATCCCAACCATACACGGTGGTCGGCTCGGTCTGGGATACCTGCAGCACGTCTCTGCCAACCTGCGAGGCCGACGATCCGTCTGGTACTGAATAGCCAATTCGCACTTCGGCTTCAGCGAGTTGGGAGACCTCCTGGAATTCGAGGCCGATGCCTACCGCCTTCCATTTCGCGAAAGCCTTGCGTACCGCGTCCGCCTGGGCCCTGGGAACTTCAAAGTGACCCGAGGTGAAAAAGCAGTAGTGCAGGACCGTGCCGTTCACCCACTTGGATCGGCTCGAGATAATCGCACGTGCGCGAAGGGTGTCGGCCATGACAGCCGGACTGAGCTGCGGCAGGACTCTTGGGCCGTTCTGACAAAATGGCCGGGCCTGACCTTTGACCACGGGAGATTTCTTCGCCTGCTTTTGCGACTTTGCCATATGGCTCTCCAAAAGATTTGCGCCCCAAGTGGGGACTGAAAACAGAAGGCAAGAGAAAAAAACGGATCCGTAAAACGGCGCCAGTCTATCACAATCTCAGATTGTATCAATATGCTGCGCCAGGGGCGGGGCGTCCGCGCCGGCGCGACGTCGATCTCGCAGGCGGATCAGTCCTTCGGACGTCGCTTCAGCCGGGCCCGTTTCGGCAGCTGCGCCGGCCACTGCACGATGTGGTTCTCGAGCTCATCGTCCGGGATCTCCACCTCGCTGCCTTCGACCCGTCCGCGCACGGAGACGCCCGCCTCATGCACGGTGTCGGGATCGCCTGACACCAGCGGATGCCACCAATAGAGGTCGCGCCCTTCCGCGACGAGCTTGTAGCCGCAGCTCGGCGGCAGCCAGTTCAGGGTGCGGACATTGGCCGGGGTCAGGCGGACGCAGTCCGGAACCTTGTCGGAACGATTCGCATAGTCCTTGCAGCCGCAGGTCACCCCATCGAGCAGCTTGCAGCCGACATGGGTGAAATAGATGTCGCCGGTGCCATCTTCCTCGAGCTTGTTCAGGCAGCAGCGGCCGCAGCCGTCGCACAGGCTCTCCCATTCGGGCCCCGACATCTCTTCCAACGTCTTGGTTTTCCAGAAGAATCCTTCCTGGCCTGAAGGTCGTTTGGGAGCTGCGGTCATGCGCCTCAACAAAAGTTCGAAAGAGCTACGGCTGGTGCCATCTAGGGCGTGCGGCCGCGGGGCTGCAAGCAACGCCCGCGTGAGGCCCGTAATGAACCGGGGTCAATTAGGCCTGTTGTTCAAAATCGCAAGTGTGACCATTGGTTTATAGGCCCTGCTCGGCTAGAAGGAACAGCAAGTCCCCACCGTCGCTGGCCGGGCGCCTTGGGTTTGCCGCAACACTCCCGCAAGACGTCTCGATGCCGCCCCGGCCGGGTGCTTGAACGCTTTCGAACCAAGCCGCAAGGGTTCTAGGTGCGCCAGATCATACCACCGCATTGGAAGGCCCGGATCCGGAATTTCTTCCTGGATCTCGATGCGCGCATCGACTCCTCGCTGTTCTCCTCGGCCAAGGGCATCCGCGAGCTCTACGAGCGCTACTCGACCTTCATGGACCGCTTCTATGTCGGGCGTTGGAAGCGCTGGGTGTTCATCGAGCCGCTGTCGGAGGCTGCGACGCTGGGCCTCGGCGGCCTGGTTGTGATGCTGACCCTCGCCATCCCCGCCTTCCGCGAGACCGCGGACGAGGACTGGCTGAAGAAGTCCGACCTCGCGGTGACCTTCCTCGACCGCTACGGCAACCCGATCGGCAGCCGCGGCATCAAGCACAACGATTCGATCCCGCTGGAAGATTTCCCGGACGTGCTGATCAAGGCGACGCTCGCGACCGAGGACCGCCGCTTCTACGAGCATTTCGGCATCGACATCGCCGGCACCGCGCGCGCGCTCGTCACCAACGCCCAGGCTGGCGGCGTCCGCCAGGGCGGCTCCTCGATCACCCAGCAGCTCGCCAAGAACCTGTTCCTGAGCAACGAGCGCACCATCGAACGCAAGGTCAACGAAGCCTTCCTCGCGGTCTGGCTGGAATGGCGCCTGACCAAGAACGAGATCCTCAAGCTGTATCTCGACCGCGCCTATATGGGCGGCGGCACCTTCGGCGTCGACGGCGCCGCGCATTTCTACTTCAACAAGTCGGCACGTGACGTGACGCTCGCCGAAGCCGCGATGCTCGCCGGCCTGTTCAAGGCGCCGACCAAATACGCGCCTCACATCAACCTGCCCGCCGCACGCGCCCGCGCCAACGTCGTGCTCGACAACCTCGTCGACGCCGGCTTCATGACCGAGGGCCAGGTGTTCGGCGCCCGCCGCAATCCCGCGTTCGCGGTCGACCGCCGCTACGAGGCGTCGCCGAATTACTATCTCGACTACGCCTTCGACGAGATGCGCAAGCTGGTCGACACCTTCCCGAAATCCTACACCGAGCGCGTCTTCGTGGTCCGGCTCGCGATCGACACCAATGTGCAGAAGGCTGCGGAGGACGCGGTCGAGAACCAGCTCCGCCAGTTCGGCCGCGACTATCACGCGACCCAGGCAGCGACCGTCGTCTCCGATCTCGACGGCGGCATTCGCGCCATGGTCGGCGGCCGCGACTACGGCGCCAGCCAGTTCAACCGCGCCACCGACGCCTACCGCCAGCCGGGCTCGTCGTTCAAGCCTTACGTCTACACCACCGCGCTCCTGAACGGCTTCACGCCGAATTCGATCGTGGTGGACGGCCCGGTCTGCATCGGCAATTGGTGCCCGCAGAACTATGGCCATTCCTATTCCGGCGCAGTGACGCTGACACAGGCGATCACGCGTTCGATCAACGTCGTGCCGGTCAAGCTGTCGATCGCCATCGGCCAGAAGAACGAGCCCAAAGCGCAGAACCCGGCCAAGGTCGGCCGCGCCAAGATCGTCGAGGTCGCGCGCCGCTTCGGCCTCAAGGCGCCGCTGCCCGACACGCCGTCGCTGCCGATCGGCTCGGACGAAGTCACCGTGCTCGAGCACGCGGTGGCGTATGCGACCTTTCCCAACCGCGGCAAGGCGGTGACGCCGCATTCCGTGCTCGAAGTGCGCACCGGCGCAGGCGATCCGGTCTGGCGCTGGGACCGCGACGGGCCGAAGCCGCGCCAAGCGATCCCCGCCTCGGTGGCCGCCGACATGGCCGGCATGATGAGCCACGTCGTCAGCGAAGGCACCGCGCGCCGCGCAGCCCTTGACGGCATTCCGACCGCGGGCAAGACCGGCACCACCAATGCCTATCGCGACGCCTGGTTCGTCGGCTACACCGGCAATTTCACCTGCGCGGTCTGGTACGGCAATGACGACTATTCGCCGACCAACCGCATGACCGGCGGCTCGCTGCCGGCGCAGACCTGGCACGACATCATGCTCGCGGCGCATCAGGGCGTCGAGGTCCGGGAAATCGCCGGCATCGGCATGGGCCAGAAGCTGCCGCCCGAGCGGATCGCCAACGCGCAGGCCAATGCGGCGCCGAAGGTGCTGGAGACCAAGCCCGGTCCGCCGCCGGTGTTGACCAAGCGCGGCGCCGACGTGTTGGTGCGGGTCGAGAAGCTGCTGGATGACGCTGCCAGGACCGCGACCAAATCGGCGGCCACCGATCCCAAGCAAGCCAAGCCGGCATCGTCCACGAGCGCGCTCGCCTTCCCGCAGAACTATGCGGAAGAGAATGCGAACGCATCCGCTCCGCGCAAGAACTGATCGAAACAAGTGCGGCTGATCCTGATCACATTGACGGCTCTTCTGCTCGCAACCGTGGTGGGCGTCGGCGCGACCTGGATGACGACGACGCGCGGCACCGAGATCGGCGCGCTGACCATCGGCCCGTGGACCGCGCGTCCGCGCACCGGCACCGCCGACGTCGATCCCTATTCGCGCGCCACCATCGTGCGCAACGGCGAGCTGCCGATCGGCACCGGCGACGGCGTCGCATTCACCGCAACCGCCGACGACAAGAAGAAGGTGCTCGACGGCCGCTGCGACGTCGTGGTCTCCGGCGTGACGCCGCCGGCACGGTTCTGGACGCTGACGCTTTATGACCGCAAGGGTCATCTCGTCCCGAATTCGCTGCAGCGCTACGGCTTCACCAGCCAGGAGATCGTGCGGCAGTCCGACGGCTCGTTCGAGATCCGCATCGCCTCGCGCTCGCGCGCCGGCAACTGGCTGCCGACCGGCGGCATCGAGCGTTACGCGCTGATGCTGCGGCTCTACGACACCCCGGTCGGCGTTGCCACCCGCACCCAGCGTGACGCGCCGATGCCCACCATCACGACGGCGGGCTGCTCATGATCCGGCTGTTGTTCACAATCGTTGCCGGCGTGGTGCTGGGCCTCGTGGTCCATCTCGTCAGCGTGCTGGCGTTGCCGCGGATTGCGACCCAGGACGCCTATTCGCGGCTGACGCCGATGACGAAGCTCAACGGCGTCACCCAGCTTCCGCTCGCCGACCCGCAGACCTCGCCGATGCCGTTCATGGACCCGGCCTTTGCGCTGGCGATCTGCCGCTACGATCTGTCGAACGGGCCGATCAAGCTGACGGTGCCCGTCAGCCAGGCCTACACCTCGGTGTCGTTCTACACCCGCAACGAGATCGCCTATTACGCCATCAACGACCGCTCGGCCGGCAAGAAGGTGATCGAGCTCGATTTGATGACCGAGCCGCAGCACAACGAGCTGCCGGAGGACGAAGAGATCACCGCGGCCGACCGCCTGATCATCGATTCCCCGAGCACCACCGGCCTGATCGTGATGAAGGCGCTCGCCCCCGAGCCCGGCCTGATGCCGCAGGCGCAAGGTTCGCTTGCGGCCGCGAGCTGCGGACCCCAAACCGAGCCGCCGGCCAAGGCCGAAGCGCCGCGCGGACGGCGCTGAGGCGCGGCTTCGGCAAGCCGCAAAACAAAAAGTCGAAAAACAACCCCATGCACAGTAGCGGGGGTATTGAAATCATTAGCCATTTTGGTTGCACCAAATAGGCGTTTGCCGGACCGATACATCCCTGCCCGTCGCGCTGTTCAGCTTTGACTCGTCGGGCAAAACACTGGCAGAATGGCAGCATCGAAAGTTCACCCGCGCGGAGCAATCCGACGCGGTTTTTTTCATGCTGGAGCAGCTTGCGCTTAGAATGGCGGGGCTCGTTCGAGATTGTCCTCGCCTGAATTGGGAACGAACATTCGACTTTTGAATCATTCCACGTCGGCTGAGTGTCGGATGTCCAACCGTGTCGCGCTTAAATCAGTTCGCCCGTGAGGCCGCAGCGGAATTGCTGCGCATGGCAAAAACCACAAAGGATCCCACGGTCGCTGCTGGCTTCGTACAGCGTGCCGCAGACCTGAAAGACGGCACCGGCGAGCTTCCTGCCATCGATGTCGAGGCCATGGCCGAAGAGCCGCCCAAGCCCTTGGCGAAGAACTAAGGCTGCCTCGGTCGGCGAAGGCTTCGTCCACTCCCCTCAGGACTGAGCGGGCGGAGCTCCGGTATTCAGAAGTTGAGCTACGGCGGTCACGATTTGCGCAGGTGCAAATGGCTTGGTCAGCAAGATGCTGTTGGGCACGCCGTGGGCGGGCCATTGATCGGCCGCCGCGCCTGTCATGTAAATCACAGAGATGTCCGGATTTAGCTCCCTGGCGCGATGGCCGACTTGCCAGCCATCGAGCTTTCCGAACAAATTTATATCGGTAACGAGTGCGCGATACTTGGTTTGGTTGCCCTGCAGAAGACTAACTGCATCCTCCCCACTGACGGCGACTTCGGCCTCAAAGCCGCCATCTGACAATGCGTCGGCCACCATGTCGCGGATAAGCTGTTCGTCTTCGACGACGAGGATAGTAACTCCCGCCCCTTGCATGCTGGCCCCCCCGCGCACCCCGCTGTGCGATCGGGGAAGGAACTCGCGATAAAGAGTTATGTTCCATTTTGAACACAGCGAGCAAGGGTCCCCCGCCCAACGAATGTCAGCTCGACTTCAGGAGTGCAGCTTCTTGCGCAACTTCCCGATCAATTCGCGAAGGCCCGCGACATGCTCGTGGAGGATGCGCCGCCGGGCCTAATCGCCCTCGCGGACTTTTACTTTTGGCTTGGCCGGCGGCTTATCGCGCCTGACATCACACCAGCCGCACGGGAGTATTATACTTCCCGTACCCGACTTTCGCTACAGCAACCGCGTGGCGCTCGGCGTAAACGATACCGACCGTGCAGAACGTGCCTTGAAGGGGGCCGCTGGGAAGCGGCTCACCTATCGAACGACTAACTAGCCAAGGGGCACCATATGGCAAAAGCCGCCGCTCCCCCAAAGGGGAAAAAGGCAAAGCCGAAACCAAAGCTAAGTGACAAAGAGCAATCCGAGCTGTTTATGGAAACCGCTCGGGAGCTTGGCGCTGACGAAGCGGGAGATAAATTCGAGGCGGCGCTTAAACGTATCGCTAGGGAGAAAACTTGAGCCCCCACCTGATGGTGTGGTGCTTATGATCTATCTTCTCAGCAACACGCTCCATGAATGCATGGACCTTGGTATAGGCTCGTAAAGACTGATGCTCATCGTATTGTTTACGGACATGCATCACTTGATTTCGATACTCGTCTTTAAACCCACTTAGATCAGCCAAAGCCCCACTGTAGAACGCGAGAGCATCATCCTTAGGCTTACCTGGGCGGACCTTATGAACAATCCTTTTTGCGTAATTATCCAGTTCGGTAATGATCTCCTGCCAAGTCCCCCATTCGAGCGGCTTATTGCGCGGCAACTGGATCTTCCTCTCTTTCGCTAGAGCCCTGAGGCCGTACTCCGCCACGCGCATGCTGTGAAATACAGACGCAATATTGTGGCCGAGGGCGTAGCAATCTATGGCTGCTAGAGCTTCATCCTTAGCTGTCGGGAACGCTTCATTGATGCGCTTCCAACTGGGGTAAAAACCCTGCATCACCCTAAGTTTGTCGGGCGGATAATGATAGAACATGCATTTGCCAAGCTCGCCAGAAAGCGTTTCTCGCAAAACTCGCACCTCAACGATAAAGTCCTCGGGCTTCATTTTGAAACCGAGAGAGGTGCTGAAAAGCATAATCCGATGATGCGTTGCGTCTAAACCTAGCTGCGTTGCGAGTTGGGAAATCTCGTTCAGTAGCGACTTAGCGCGGTCGCGAGCTCACCAAGGTTCTTTCCGAGGTCGGCAAGAGTTAGCAAGCCTCCGGGCTGCGAAAGTGGCGCCAAGTTCGAGGGCGGGATTGGACGACGCTCCAACATTCCGAGCATCTGGAAAATGTGAAGCGTCTCAATAAGATGAAAATTCATCATGTCCGCAAGACTCACCAGCCCGAAAGGGAGTTGAGCGGCGGGCGCGAATCGACGACCCCCGGCGCTACTCATGGTAGCACCGAGGTATAATATTCCCAGCCGCACGGCCGCAGGCGGCCTGGATCTAGATCGATCTTTTCACGCTCTCAGGGCTGCGGCGGTTCTTCTGGCGGGCTTGGTGGCGGCAGTCCGTATTCCAAGGCGCGCTTTGCCGCCAGCTTTCTGTAAGCCGCCGCCTGGTTCAACAGCTGAGTTTTAAAGGTCGAATCCTGCTCGCCCGCGGCCAGTTTCTCCAGACTGACGGCGCGCTCCAGGTATTCGGTCAACAGTTTCATCGCCGCCCCCGGCTTTTCTCCGACCCGTAAAAATCTCACGGCGCGAAAAAAGGTCAAGCGGGGAAAGTCCGGCTACCGATCCACTCCCTCAGGGTGAGCGCAGTACGGGAATCTTGGTGCCCGTTGAGGCACCAGGCAGACAGGGAGGGATGACGGCTAAGGCCCAGAGAGCGGACGGTGCTACAGTGATCGCCGCCGGCCAGCGGTCAGGATACTACCGCTGGTTAGACCTTGGTCATTCAAACTGATCCAGAATCTCTCGCACCTTCAGCGCTAGTTTTGCTTGCGAGATTGGCTTCTCCAGCAGGTTGACGCCTTCATCAAGCCTTCCCTGATGGACCACGGCATTGCGCGAATAGCCGGTCATGTACAGGATCTTCAGTCCAGGTCTAATTTGATGCGCGCGCCTGCCGAGTTCGCGACCATTGATCCCCGGCATGACCACGTCAGTGAGAAGAAGGTCCACCTTCGAGTCGTCTTGCAGGAGAATGGTCAGAGCGGCCTGGGCGCTGCGGGCCGAGAGGACGCGATAGTTGAGCTCCCGCAGGACGTCAGAGATATAGACGCGCAGATCTTCATCGTCCTCGACGACGAGAACGGTCTCGGATAGCTCACCCTCGGCAATTTCTTCGGGTGCGATTTCCTCGCGCGGTGTGCTTCCGGAAAAGCGCGGAAAGTACATCTTGATGGTGGTGCCTTGCCCCACCTCGCTGTAGATTTTTGCGTGGCCTCCGGATTGCTTGACGAAGCCGTAGACCTGGCTCAGGCCAAGGCCGGTGCCGTGGCCCGGCTCCTTTGTCGTAAAGAAGGGCTCAAAGGCGTGACTGAGAACGTCCCGCGACATTCCGCCTCCGGTGTCAGTCACGCAAATAGCGACGTACTGACCAGGCGCCAGTTCAGGATTGAGCCGGCAGTAATCATCGTCGGCGGAGATGTTGGCTGCTTCCAAAGTCAGCTTTCCGCCGTCGGGCATGGCGTCACGAGCGTTGATTGCCAGGTTGACGATGGCTGACTCCAGATGATTGGCGTCGGCTTCGATTTCCCAAAGACCCGCACTTCCGACGGTCTGGACTTCGATGCGCTCTCCGAGCGTGCGCTGAAGGAATTCCTGCAGGCTATTGACGTAGTTGTTTATGTTGATTGGTTTGGGATCGAGCGCTTGTCGGCGCGAAAATGCCAACAAGCGACTGGTCAACGCCGCGGCTCTCTGCGCGCCTCGTTTGGCGTTTGCGAGCGCCCGGTTCAGATTGGCTCCGGGCGCCTTGGCGTGCCGTTCAGCTGTCTCGAGATTGCCAAGGACGATCATGAGCAGATTGTTGAAGTCGTGCGCGATCCCGCCGCTGAGTTGCCCCACCGCCTCCAGCTTTTGGGATGCGGCGAGTTGCTCCTGAACGTGCTTGAGCTCGTCCTCAGCGCGCTTTCGGTCCGTAACGTCGCGCGTGACTTTGGCGAACCCGACGATGTTTCCGGCCTCGTCCGTGATGCGATCGATGATGACCGACGCCCAAAAGCGGGAGCCGTCTTTTCGCAGGCGCCAGCCTTCCGCTTCGAAGCGACCATGCTCCGCCGCCTCTGAAAGCGCACGCTTGGGCACACCGAGTTCTATCTCTTCAGGCGTGTAAAAAGCGCTGAAATGCCGACCGATGATCTCCGGCGGCGCGTAGCCCTTGATCCGCTCTGCTCCGGGATTCCAGGTTGTCACGTTGCCGAGTGGGTCGAGCTGAAAGATCGCGTAATCGACCACGGCCTCGACCAGCTGGCGATAGCGCCGCTCACTATCGAGAAGCTCTTCATGGGCTTCCTGACGTTCGGTAACGTCTCGCGTGACCTTGGCGAAGCCGATCACTTCACCGGCTTGATTGCGGACGGCATCGATGATGACCGATGCCCAGAAACGGCTTCCGTCCTTGCGGACTCTCCATCCTTCGGCGCTGAAGCGGCCTTCTCGTGCTGCGACGCTCAAGGCGCGCTCTGGAAGCCCATTGGCGCGATCATCTGGCGTATAGAAGGATGCGAACGACTTGCCGATGATTTCGTCAGGCGAGTAGCCCTTCAACCGCTGGGCACCGGAGTTCCAGCTGCGGACTGTGCCGTCGAGGTCGATCATGTAGATGGCGTAATCAACGATTGCGTCGATGAGCAGTTGAAGGCGCGCAGTATCGTCGATCCCGTCAAGTTTTGACTGGTGGGCTTGCAAATGGTCGACTCCGGTGTCGGGGGAAACAGTTTAACCGCGAAGTCTTTTTATTGTTCCGTAGTGCTGCTCCGTGCCAGCCTCGGATGGCATGATCTCTGTCGGGGTCTGAAGTCCGTTAAGGGGGTTATCGGATTCCAGAAAAAGCGCTGGTGGCATGTCTGCTGAGGGCCAACAAGCGGACTTCGCTGAACTGAGCGCCTATCGGTTTCGGTACCGAAAATGGCGATGCCGCCCCGATGTCGCTCCGCAAGGACCACGGTTTACCAACCATTAGGGTGCTGCGGGCCACAACCAAAGGCTGTTCCACCATCTAGCGAAGAGCCTCGACCGCAGGTGAAATCTCAAGCGCTATTTAAGATTCTTGGCGACACTTGCATCTCCGCTGTGATTGCCGCCTTCTCGGCGGCTTGCGTCTGGAGCGCGGCTGTCGCGATGGGCATCGTGCTCATGTTCGCGCCCGGCTTAATGGTTCTTTTTTTCGCTGCATATGCCGCGCCGTTCATTCTTTTGCCCATCTATGGACTTGCGAAACAGCGAATCGGCTTTGTTTTTGGACCGATCATCCTTGCCGGCATCGTCTATGGCGGTTCGTTCTTACTGATAACGGAAGAAAAGGATCTGTTCATAGGTCTCACATCCTACACGGCCGAACCCGAGCGAAAAAACCATACGCTGCTCGCGGTTGAAGACGACAACAATAATCTTTGCGATAAGGTCTGTATCAAGGTTCTGGCCACATCCAATCACACGGTTGCGCTTCGATCTAACACTCGGGCTCCCCGTAGTTGGATGCTCTATTCCCAAGCTGAGGGCGCTACATGTCTTGGGAAAGATAACGCCAGACTTGCTCTTGAATTTCTTCTATGGGGCTACCCCGGAAAGTGTGCGACGCGACGGGAAGTCGCCGAATTTGAGGACGGTTTACTGTTACGTATAATAACGTCAGACGCGAGATGGCCACGAAAGTCAGATCTTCCGAAGGGGTTCACGGGCGAAACCGACGAATATTTTGAACGCATTGGCGGCAAGGATCGCTTTCTGGCTCGTCATATCAAAGGTGGCCTCTCGAACCGAACGCAATTCCTGCTTCTGTTTGAAAGGCGACCGCCAGCAATCGATGCAGGGCCGCCGATCGACCGGTTGTCTTTTCTCGCAAACGCTATCGGAACTGACATCGAAACTCTCCGAAAACCAGCCGAGCCGTTCCCATTCGACGAAGTGCTGACTGGCGTTGAGAAATACTTCGATCAAAAGGACGCGATTGGCGCAGATGCGCTCGGAACGGCAAGATGGACCTGGTCGCAGATCGCATCCAATGCATCGAGGACGCAACCTCAACTATTGAGAGAGCGCATTCTTCGTTTGCTCAAAAGTCACGAAGCCTTTCGGATCAACATGGGCATCGAAGCCATATACAACTTGCGATTAGATGAGCGCACTTTTCCAGATGATGTGATGCTCGACCTGGTGTTTGCTCCGATAACGGAACCAGCCACGATTTCACTTCTCGAAAAACAGTTGGAGCGACAATTTGCTCGGGGCCGGCTGGCTCCGGCTGGCGACGTGCTCGAACGAGCAAGAAGTCATTTGAACGACCCAAACCTCAAGCCTTGGCAGTCACGCATCCTCGGTCGCATTAGTCAGCTCCAATGAGAAGATGCTACCATGATGGGGCCACCGCTTCTGCGGCGGACAGAGTCGCTCAGCGTAAACACGCAAGTATGCTCCTTCGCAGAGCTGGAGGAGTAGGATACCCCATGACGTAGAGATAGCCACCGACCCACAGCAACCTGAGGTCCGCAATGGGTCACTTGCCGAAGTCGGCAGGGTCGCTTGCGCGTCAAGGACGAGCATGATAGCAAGCGCCATCGGGTCAAACACAACCGCCCGACCAGCTTTCGAGCCAAGCGTTGTTTCGCTCCATTATGGAGGTGAAACATGTCTTGCGACAGCACCACTGGCTCAATCTGCACATCCAACGCAGCCTTCGTTCCTTCTCCAAACCCTGGATGGTTCTGGAAACTCACGCTCGCGCTGCTGGACGGCATCACACGGCGCCGCCAGTACGACGAGCTTCTCGAACTGGACGACCGGCTTCTCGCGGACATCGGCTTATCGAGAACAATCGTTGGGGAAGCTCGACGGTCTTATTTCTCAGGTTGGCGTGACAAATCGGATATTGTCGATTCCTGTCGGTGAGCGCCCGACACCTGCGCGTGCGAAGGCGGCGCGTCTGCTTGTCTCTGCGGATCGGACGGCCGCCAAGCTCGCAAAGGTCTGAAGATTTTTCCACCACGATCTTTACGCCTCAGAAGTCCAGCTTGTCTCGTATGGCGTCAATTCCGGCTTTCGCGCAGGCTTCGTCCGCGTCACCGCCCGGCGCACCGGACACGCCGACCGCTCCGACCAGGGAGCCGCCGGCTTCGACGATCAGTCCTCCGGCGATGACGACCGTTCCGGGAAGGTTGCGAATGCCCGCCTGCATCATGCCCGGCTGGCTGATCGCATTCAGCTCGGTCGTGCTGGTCTTGAACGAGGCAGCTGTCCACGCCTTGCCTGCTGCCGTCGAGGGCGTGTGAGGGCCTGCAAAGCGGTCGCGCAACATCACTTGCGTGACGCCGAAGCGATCGACGACCGCAACTGCAACCTGGTATCCACGGGTGCGGCAGTTCGCCAACGCAGCGCGCGCAAGATCGAGCGCCAGTTCCGGACCGAGGGATTTGTAGGCGACCAGACCTTCCTCCGCCCGCACCGGGCAGATGGACGCAATCAGCAGGGCCGCCGCGACCGACAGGCATCGAACGTTCATGGCAATCTCCGGCAAAGGTGACCAAACGCCTATTTGATCCCACCATATGTCAGATCATCGAACAGGGTTACGCTATCTGCCTTGGTCCAAAGGCCGATCATGCCGGCGTCCGGAATGGTGGCGTCTTCCACCTCGAACAATTGCTTTCCGTCATAGCTCACCTTGAACCGACTTCCTGCGAAGTCGCAGCGCAGCAGGTGCCATTGCGCCGACGACACCGGCGCGCTGACGCCATAGCCGCCTCTGCGACCCACGATCTCAAGTGATGTTCGGACGCCATTGGCCGTCTTGTACAGCACGACATTGTCCTCCAGCGCATTCGCGCGGACCACGTAGTAATTGTCGGCATCCTTCGCACGCCAGATAACTCCCGCCGCGCGATCCTCGGAGCCGGCGACGGCCTTGAATTTCACCTCGACGAAGCCGTCACGGATGGACGTATCGCGCTTGATGGCGAGGGGAAACGTCGCCCGTCCGGATTGCTTGAGGACGTTCGGCTTGCTTGGCGCCGTCGACTCGGCCTCGACGGTCCATTTCGGCTGTCCCTTGCCGGTCATCGTCAAAGTCCATCCGTCGGGCGAGGTTCCGGCAGCAGCGTTGTCGAAATTCAAGGTCTCGGCCATGGCGTTCCCTCCCACTAACAAAGCCAGCATGGATGCCAGCGCAAGCATGCCCACGAGCTTGTCCAGGTGCTTGTCCACGTACTTGTCCATGCGTCAGCCCTTCGTGCTCGCCGTCTTGTCGAGCGCCGCACGGAGACCCTCTGCAAGTTTGACGGCATCGTCGTTGGCCCAGAAGTGCATGAAGAAGAGCCGCGGCTGTTCGTCCAGCATGTGGCTGTGCAGCGCGGTCACCTCGATGCCGTGCGTCCGCAGCGCCACGATGACCGGGTTTACCTCGTCGCTGGTCAGCACGAAGTCGCCGGTGATGGCCGCCCTACCCGCGCCCGTCGGCTGGAAATTGATGGCGATCGCGACGCCCATCGCGCCGACGGGCGTCAACAACATGCCGTCTTCCGTGATGGGATCGCGCCGCTTCACGTTGAACTGGTAGACGCCGCCGTTCGCCTGCCCCTTGACGCCAATGATCTGATCGAGCTTCGCGGTGTCGAGGTCGATGGCGGGCGGCGGGTTCGCCGGCGCCGTGACCGTCAGCGGGGTCTTGCTTTCGGCCAGCGCATCATGGATCGCCGAGGCCAATTTGACGGGATCGCCATGGCCGGCGACGTGCATGTAGAACGTGGCCGGGCTCGCACGCAGCAGATGATTGTGCACGGCGGTGATCTCGAGCCCGCTCGCGATCATCTTCGCCATGACAGGATTGATCTCGGTCTCGAGCAGCACGAGATCGCCCATGACCATGGCGCCGCCATGCGCAGGCTTGAACGCGATCCAGCCGCCCAGCGCCAGCGCCGGCTTGATCGCAACCCCATCCAACGTCACGGAGAGATCGCTGCGGGGAAAGCCGTAACGGCGGACGTCGTCCGAGACGGCGGGCTTGCGACCCAGGTTCGCGTCCACCTTCTGCCAGTCGGCATCCTGAGCATATGCCGGGATGAAGGGGCCGAAGCGAAATGCAAGAAGACAGACACCAACGCCGACCACGGCCCAGATGATTCTTTTCATCGCGCTACTCCTCACCTTCAGTTTCGCTCTTTGACCTGGCCGCTGCTGTCGACGACGAGCGTCACCGCCTTGCCGTTCTTCACCGCCTTGGCGGTGATGCCTTCGGCCGTCGACTTGATATCGCTGACTTGCGCGTAACCGGCCGCTTGGATCCTGGCGACGAGCTCCTCCTGTGTCAGGGCGTGCGCGCTCGACAGCCCGCCCGCGACCGCAAGCAACAGAACCGTGCGGAAGATTGGTCGTGTTCGCATGATCATTCTCCTGGTTTGTCCTGCCTCAAGTTTTCTTGCCCCAGGTGAAGTCCGTTTCGCGATCTTCCCCTACGCGACACCCACAAGGCGCAAGAGGCCGCGGGCATTAATGTGCACAGCGACGCGACCGGCGCGGACGCCGTGCCGAAAAGTCGAGCCGGTCTGACGGATGAAATCGGGGATGTATGATGACATGCTGCGCCCTTGGTGATCAGGACGCGATGCTTGGGCATGTCGCCTCACGGGGAGATCGCACATCCCCGAGCCCCAAGTAAAAACCCGAGGGCGGCAGCTGTCAACGGGCCCAGGCTTTGGGCGGCGCACCGACGCCGCCGGCGAACGTCACAAAGAGTTCACCGCTCCGCGGAACCCCGCCGGCCACGCCTTGAAACTGGCGGACGGCCCCGCTACTGTCCTTTGCGTGGGGACAAAGCAGACTCCCCGTGAGGCCTCGGTCCAAGCTCTGCGCAGCACGCCATTTGTGGAGCTTGCGCATGGACACCGAACGACACCCTTCTCACCAACATACCGTCGCCATCCTCTCACGCGGAGACGCTGCCGCGCGGCGGGATGCGACGGCGCAAAACAGCCGCTTCGCGCAGCTTTTCGAAGCGCTCGCCGCCGTCGGCATTGAAGCCCAGCCGGCGATCTATGATGAAGGCTTCGCCGAGGGCGTCCGTGAACAATTGCTCGGGGTGGACGGCGTGCTGGTCTGGGTTAACCCCATTCAGGACGGTCGAAGTCGCATTGGTCTCGACGCATTGCTGCGGGACGTCGCGGCGCAGGGTGTGTGGGTCAGTGCCCATCCCGATGTCATCCTCAAGATGGGCACCAAGGAGGTTCTGTATCGTACCCGTGCGATGGGCTGGGGAAGCGACACGGCGCTATATGAAACCGCTGCGGCGATGCGCGCCGAGTTGCCGATACGGCTCGCCGCTGGTCCGCGCGTGATCAAGCGGAACCGGGGCAATGGCGGCCAAGGCGTCTGGAAGGTCGAGAGTCTGCCGACCTCCTCCATGATAAAGGTGCTGGACGCGACCAAGGACGCGCCCGAGGAACTGACGCTGGATGATTTTCTCCGTCGTTGCGCCGAGTATTTCGAGAACGGTAGCGTGATCGACCAACCATTCCAGCCTCGCCTGGGCGAGGGCATCGTACGTTGCTACATGGCCGGCGATCGCTGTGCCGGCTTCGGCCATCACAAGGTCAAAGCCCTGGTTGATTCGCCAGCCGCACGCGCCGAGGCCGGACCACGGCTCTATTCGTCCAACGCAGACCCGCGCTTCCAGCGGCTGCGTCGCTTGATGGAAGACGAGTGGACGCCGCAGCTGACGTCGTTGCTCGATATTCCGCGGCTCGACCTGCCTGCGATTTGGGACGCCGACTTCATGCTTGGCCCGGTCCTTGCCGACGGGACCGACAGCTATGTACTCGGTGAGATCAATGTCAGCTCGGTGCATCCTTATCCGGACGAGGCGCCGGCGGAGATCGCGAGGCGAGTTGCCGATCGGCTCCGGCGCAAGCTTTGAGACATGCTGACGGTCCGCGCGCTCAAGCGCTTGCACATCTCCGTTTCATTCGACTTGCAGGACGGCGAATGCGTCGCCCTGCAAGGGCCCTCGGGCGTAGGGAAGACCCAACTCCTTCGCGCGATCGCGGATCTCGATCCCAACGAAGGAATGGTCAAACTGGACGGAACGCTCAGGGAGGCGATGCCCGCCCCCGCCTGGCGCAAGCGAGTGACCTACCTCGCTGCCGAGCCGGGCTGGTGGACAGACATCGTGCAAGATCACTTCGGCGGCTGGGATGATGCCTTGCCACTGGTCACGAGACTGGGATTGCCCTGCAGTTGCGGTCCCTGGCCGGTCCAGAGACTTTCGACCGGCGAGCGACAACGGCTGGGGCTGGTGCGGGCGCTGATGCTGCGATCGCGGGTTCTTCTCCTGGACGAGCCGACTTCGGCCCTCGATTCGGCATCGACGGCGGCCGTGGAATCCTTGATCGCCGAACGCATTTCGAATGGAACGAGTGTCGTCTGGAGCACTCACGACAACGCCCAGGCCCGCCGCGTCGGGTCGAGGGTCCTTGTGATGAATGCCGAGGGCGGAATTGAGGACAATCGGCCGTGAGTTACATTCACCTGGCATACGGCGACTTGGTTCTGCCCGCGCTCCTTGTCGTCATGGACGGCGCTCTCTCGCTCGCTCTCCGCCTCAAGCTTGAAAAGCAGCTGGCCATCGCCACCGTGCGGATGGTGGTTCAGCTGGTGCTCGTCGGATACGTATTGACGTTCCTGTTTGCCGCGGTCTCGCCGCTCTGGACCGCCCTCGCCGCCGTCGTCATGGTTCTGTTCGCATCACGGGAAATCGTCGCTCGGCAGAAGCGACGCCTACCGGGTATCTGGAGCTATGGCTTAGGAGCGGGATGCATGCTGCTCGCGGCCGGTACCGTTACGATGTTCGCGCTTCTGACGGAGCTACGCCCGGATCCCTGGTATCATCCGCGCTATGCGCTGCCATTGTTGGGCATGATCCTGGGCAACACCATGACAGGAATAAGCCTGGGGCTGGACGTGCTGACGAATACACTGGTGCGCGAACGAGCCGCCATCGAAGCTTGCCTTGCTCTTGGCGGCACCCGGTATCAGGCGTTGCTGCCGGTCCTGCGAGACGCATTGAGAAGCGGCTTCACGCCAATCATGAACAGCATGGCTGCGATCGGCCTTGTCTCTTTGCCGGGGATGATGACCGGTCAAATCCTTGCAGGCGTCGAACCGATTGACGCCGTCAAGTATCAACTCCTGATCATGTTCTTGATCGCCGGCGGCACGGGATTGGGAACGCTCGCCGCCGTGATGGGAGGTGCTCGCCTTCTCACCGATCATCGGCATCGATTGCGCCTCGATCGATTTTCCACCGACGAGTAGAATTGCGCGACCTCACATCGACTGCGCCCGAACAGACTGGCCTTTCCGCGCCCACAGCAGCGCGAATGGACCCAACGCGATACCAGCCGCGAGGACGCTGAACGCCAAGAGCCAGCCGGTCGCGCTCTGCGGGCCACCGGCTGCGTCGAGCGCGGCGCCGGTGCCCCAGGCGCCGACCGCCGACAGGCCGAAGCCGACCGTCGAATGCAGGGCCAGGGTCGCGCCGCGATGTTCGGACACAGCCGCCGCGGACATGCCGGCGGTCAATGCGCCCGAATCCGCCGGCACGGTCAAAGCGTAGCCGAGCAGCAGAAGCGCGAGCACCCATGCCGGCGCTGTCGCGTTAAGGCCGATGATGAGCGCGACGCAGGCCGACGCGATCATCACGACCGTGATCGCGCGATGGCGGCCGAACTTCAGCGCGGCCTCGTTGCCGAGGATGCTCGCCGGCATCGAGATCACCGCAAAGCAGAAGCTCAGCACGACGGGACTCAACCACGACGGCGCGCCTTGGTGGGCGACGACGAAGGTCCAGAACCCGACCAGCCAGGTGCGGATGCCGTAGAGCTCGAAGCAATGAGCGCCGTAGCCGAAGATGTATCCGAGCGCCTCGCGGTTGGCGAAGACGGGCGCGAAGTTCAAGAGCCGTCCCGCCTTCGGCGCGGGCCGCTGCGCCTGCATCAGAAGACACGCGACGACCATGGCGATCGGACCGAAGCCGGTGACAAGGAAGGCGGTCCTCCATCCCCAGCGGTCGGCGATCACTTGCGCGACCAGGAACGAGAGGCCGACGCCGACCGAGAAGCTCGACGTGTACAGCGTGACGGCGCGCGAGGTGTCGCCGGGGGGAAGCCGGTCCGTCAGCGCCTTCAGGCCCGGCATGTAGGCGCCGGCAAATCCGAGCCCTGCCAGGGACCAGATCGCGATCGCGGACCAGAACCCTTGCGCGAAGATTCCGAACGCTGCGGTCGCCAGTCCGCTGACGATAGAACCCCAGAGCAGAACGAGCCGTGCGTCGATCCGGTCGGTCAATGTCGTCAGCACGGGCACGGCGAGCATGTAGCCGAACGCATAACCGCTCGCCATCAAGCCGCCTTCGGCCGCCGACAGCCCCCACGCCGGCATCAGATGCTGCGCCAGATTCGCGGACAACGTCACATGCGGCAGCAGATTGCCGACCTGGCCGATGCACATCACCGCGATCAGAGACCGCCCGCTCAAGTTACGAATGCTGTCCTCCCGCCCCCACGCCGACACGGCGCACCAACCACAATGGGCAACTCTCCGGCTTCACCTGCAAGACCCAAATTCATGAACAACCGCAGCCGGAAGCGCCGGCCTTCTTCGCCGCTTCGTCGTCGGCGCAACAGGCCGTCGGTTCCTGCTTCGCCGGCCCGCAACATCCTGATCCAGCTCCTGCAGCTTCCACGCCGCCGCGCGTGCAGACGCCGGTCTCCGGCAGCACGAGCTCCACCCTTGCGGCGGCTTTCTTGTCGCCGGCGAGATCGGCCGCAATCGAGCGCACCTGCTCATACCCCGTCATCATGAGAAAGGTCGGCGCGCGGCCATACGACTTCATGCCCGCCATGTAGAAGCCCGGCTCGTCGTGCGAGAGCTCGCGCGCGCCGTGCGGGCGCACCGTGCCGCAGCTGTGCGCGTTGGGATCGATGAGCGGCGCCAGCGCGACCGGCGCCTCGATGGCGGGATCGAGCCGCAGGCGCAATTCGGACAGGAACGAAAAGTCGGGACGAAAGCCGGTCGAGACGATCAGCTCGTCCACGATCAAGCTCCGTCCGCCGCAACCCGAGCCGGCCGCGATCTCGAGGCGGCTTGCGGAGTCCGACAGATGCGTGACGCCGAATTCGGCTTCGACCTTGATCTTCCCGGCGGCAATGAGCGCAGCGAAGGCGCTGCCGAGCTCTCCGCGTGCGGCAAGCTTGTCATTCCGGCCGCCGCCAAAGGCCTTGGCGGGATCGGCGCCGCGCAACAGCCAGATCGCTTGCGTCCCCGGCACCTCGTCCGCGAGACGCACAAGATCGATCAGCGTGCCCACCGCGGAGTGGCCGGCGCCGAGCACGGCGACGGTCTTCCCGGCATATCTGGCGCGGCCGACACCACGGACATCGGGCATGCCATAGGCGATGTGGCCGGCGCATTCACGCTCGCCGATCGCGGGCAGACCATTACCACCGGCGGGATTGGGCGAGAACCATGTGCCGGATGTATCGATCACGGCATCCGCGCGCAGCACTTCAGGACCTTTGCCGTTCTGGTAGCGGATTTCGAACGGCGCCTGCTCACGCCCCGTCGTCTTCGCCTTGTCGAAGCCGACGCGGCTGATGGCCGTGACACGGCTGGATGTCCGGATCACCTCGCGCAACGGCGTTCGCGTCGCAAGCGGCGTCAAATATCGGTCGATCAGCTCGCCGCCGGTCGGATAGGAGCCCGGGTCCGGCGAATTCCATCCCGTCGGCGCGAGCATGCGCGCGGCGGCCTTGTCGATATTGTAGTCCCACGGCGAGAAGAGCTGGACCTGCTGCCACTGGCGAACCGCATGCCCCGCTTCGGGTCCTGCCTCCAGCACGATGGGTGACATGCCACGCTCCAGGACGTGCGCAGCTGCTGCGAGGCCGACAGGCCCTGCCCCGATGATGGCTATTGTTTTTGCGTTCATTCGACTTCTCCCATAATTCTAGAATCATCGAAAGACGCTAGCCAAAAACGTTCACGCCGCGGTTTGCGTCGTCTTGCATCCGACTTCGTCTGCGCAGCACTCCGCCGCCAGGAAATCGACCAGACCCCGCATCGCGTCGAAGTTTGCGTGGCAGATCAGCGTCGTCGATTCCCGGACCTGGCTGACGAGCCCGACCGAGACCAGGGTCTTGATGTGATGCGACAGCGTCGATGCCGGTATCTTCAGCTTGTCCTGCAAGCGACCCACGGGCATGCCCTTGTGCCCTGCCCGCACCAGGGCACGATAGATCTGAAGCCGGGTCCGGTTACCCAGGGCCTCCAGGCGTGCTGCTGCGTCGTCGATCTTCATGACCGCCAGGATGCGCCTGCGGATGCCAAGTTGTCAAACCGTATTTCTAGAATCTTCGAAATATCGGCTCGGCCGCCCAACGGGCAAGAATTCCGGATTGACGCGCTCCAATTAGTTCCATAAGTCTGGATATATGGAAACAGAAGAAGCCGTCATGGCGCTCGCCGCGCTGTCCCAATCGACCCGCCTGGAGGCCTTCCGCGCACTGGTCAGGCACGAGCCTGATGGTCTCGCTGCGGGCGATCTCGCACGGCTGTTGGAGGTCCCTCAAAACACGCTCTCGGCGCATCTGTCGATCTTGACGCGCGCGCGGCTGGTGACCTCCGAGCGGCGCAGCCGTTCGATCGTCTACCGCGCCAATCTCGGCGAATTTCGCGACGTCGCGGTCTTCCTGCTGCGGGATTGCTGCGGCGGACGGCCGGAAGTCTGCGAACCTGTCGTCGAAACCCTGCAAGCCTGCTGCAAGCCGAGACGAAAGGAGCGAAGCCGTGCCTGATCAATTCGATCTTCCGCGGCGTCTCGCGGCTGAGGCGCTCGGCACGGGCATTCTGGTTGCCACGGTGGTCGGCTCCGGCATCATGGCGGAGACGCTGACCAAAGACGTCGCGCTTGCGCTTCTCTGCAACACCCTGCCGACCGGTGCCATTCTGGTCGTCCTGATCACCGTGCTCGGACCGATCTCCGGCGGACACTTCAATCCGGCAGTGACCCTCGTCTTCACCGGCAAGCGGGAGCTGCCGGTGAACGACGCCGCATTTTACGTCGTCGCGCAGATCGCCGGCGGCATCGCGGGAACGATGGCAGCGCATCTGATGTTCGGACTGCCGCTACTCGATTTCTCTGAGAAGATGCGAACCGGAGGACCGCAATGGTTCGCCGAAGCCGTCGCCGCTTTCGGTCTGGTCGCAACGATCCTGGCCGGCATCCGGTTTCAGCGCACTGCGGTTCCCTGGCTGGTCGGTCTCTACATCACGGCGGCCTATTGGTTCACAGCCTCGACCTCGTTCGCCAATCCGGCCGTGGCCATTGCGAGGTCGCTGACCAACACGTTCACGGGCATACGTCCCGCCGACCTGCCCGGATTCATTCTCGCGGAGCTCTGCGGAGCGTTCGCCAGCGTGCTGCTGATGAGTTGGCTGCTCGCAGACGCCCGCGCGGCCGACCCCATCCCAATCGCGGAGACCACCCGATGAGCGTCACGATCTACCACAACCCCGCCTGCGGCACATCGCGCAACACGCTGGCGATGATCCGGCAGAGCGGCGTCGAGCCGGACGTAATCGAATATCTGAAGACGCCGCCATCCCGCGAAACGCTGGCCGAACTCGTCAAGGCCCTCGGCATCTCCGTTCGCGCGCTGCTGCGCGAGAAAGGCACGCCCTACAAGGAGCTCGGCCTCGACGAACCGAAATTGTCCGACGACGAGCTGATCGACCAGATGCTGGCGCACCCCATCCTGATCAATCGTCCGATCGTGGTGACCCCCAAGGGCACACGCCTGTGTCGTCCTTCGGAAGCCGTGATCGATCTCCTGGACCATTCCGTCGGCCGGTTCGTGAAGGAGGATGGCGAGGTGGTCGAAGCGCGATAGGCTTACGAGATCCCTGTCCTATTGGGATCAGATCTTCGGGATCTTCGCCCGCTCCACCACGCCGGTCCATTTGCTGATCTCGGTCTCGATCAGGGCCTTCATCTCCTCGGGCGAACTGCCGCGAACCTCGCCGCCGACGGCGGTCTCCAGACGCTGCTTGAGGTCGGGATCCCTGAGTGCGTCGAGCGTCGCCGCATTGAGTGCGGCCATGATGGCGGGCGGCGTTCCCTTCGGGGCCAGCAGGCCGGCCCAGGTGCGCACGTCATATCCCTTGATACCAGCTTCCTGAACCGTCGGCACATCGGGCAGCAATGCGGTGCGCGTCGGCGAGGTCACCGCCAGGCCGCGGATCGCACCGGCCTGGATCTGCGGAGCGAGCAGGACCGGCGTGCCGACGATCACCGGAACCTCTCCGCCGAGCAGCGCGGTGACCGATTGAGAATCGCCGCGATAGGGCACGTGCACAATCTCGACGCTGGCGGCTGCGTTCAACAGCTCTCCTGCAAGATGGTGCGTGCTGCCGAAACCGACCGATCCGAAGGAGAGCGCACCCGGCTTCTGCTTTGCCATGGCGACAAGCTCGCCCAGCGATTTTGCCGGATAATCGCTACGCACAGCGATGACGAGCGCGTAATAGACCAGCGTCGAGATCATCTCGAAACTCTCGGCCGGCTGGTAGGCGAGGCTCTTGTAGGTCGCGGCGGAAATCGCGTGAGCGCCGGTGACGAGCCCGATCGTGTAGCCATCGGGCGCCGCTTTCGCGATGGCATCCGCGGCGATGTTGCCGCCGGCGCCGGGCTTGGCCTCGACGATGATCGGCTGGCCGAGCTTCTTCGAGACCCCGTCGGCGATGATGCGCGACAACGTGTCGGCCGCGCCGCCGGCGGCAAATCCATGCAGCAGCCGGATCGGGCGCGATGGATAATTGTCCGCCGACGCCGAAGTGGCTGCTAAAAAGCCGCCAAACAGAAAAATCGCCGCAGCAAGCCGCTTCATCCTTCGCATGGATGCGTCCTCCCTTTGACTGTTCTATCGTTGGCCGCGACGAGGCGGCGTTCTTCAAGTCGAGTTTGAATCCGCTAGCGGGCGAACTCCGTGCATTCAGGCGATGGCGGCATGCCCCAGACGTCGCGCGGCAGACCGACCCAGACTTTCGGCCGCTGCGGTCGATCGCGATGCCAGGGACGCGGCTCGAAGTAGCCGAGCTCTTCGTCGGTCATGCGGTCGAGATCGAAGAACAGCTCGACCACATGCCCGTCGGGATTGCGGTGGTAGATCGCGGTGTTGTGCCCGGGGCCATGACGAACCGGCCCCCAGAGAACCGGCAGCTTGTGCCGCGCGAGATGATCGCAGGCCTCGTGCATGTGGGCGGCACCACGCAGCTCGAACGCGACATGATGCAGGCCACGGACGGGCGCGCCGGCGAAGTTCAACGTGTGATGCTCGAAGCCGCTGCGCATGAACACGAAGCGATCCTCGATCCAGTCTGAAACCCGCAGGCCCATCATGTTCGCGTAGAACTCCGAGGCGGCGCGCGGATCGGGCGTGCCAAGCGCGACATGGCCGAGCTTGGTGACGGCAAGCGCACCGATCCGCTCCTGCGCAGGCGTCGGCGTCCAGCCCTGGATCAACTCAAAGCGCGTGCCTTCGGGGTCGCTGAACGACAGCGATTTGGAAACGCCAGGCAGGGGATCGCTATGCAGCTCGGGCCGCAGATCGGCCTGCTTCAGCGCGGCGCCCAGCGCCTCGATCTGGACATCAGGAGATATCTCGAAGGCGATGCTCGTCAGCGCCGCGTCGCCGGGTTCGATCACCAGCGAAAGCTGCTCGGAATCGTTGGCAAGGAAGATGCGGTTGCCGTCGCGGCCGACGAGGCCAAGACCGATCACGGCGCGGTAATAGTCGAGCAACCGCTCGGGATCGGGCGAGGCAAAGCTCGCGTGCCGGAGCCGGGTGAAGCGTGCAATGGGTGCTTGTGTCGTCATCGTGCAATCCACCCCCTCATGGCGTCATGATGATCTTGCCGAGCGCCGAGCCTTGCTCGAGCAGCGTGTGGGCCTGCCTGACCTCGTCGAGCTTCAGGACCGCCGAGATCGCCGGCTTGATCGCATTGCGGCTCAGCGCGTCGATCACGTTGCGCATGAGCGCGCGACGCCCGTCGCGATCGTGGTCGTAGATGTGGAAGGAGAAGCAGCGTATCGCCGGGCAGATGTCGAGATGGTCGCGCATCGCCGCCATCAGGTTTTCTTCCGGCAACCCGGCGAAGGCGTTGTACGACAGCAGCGTGCCCCATTTGCCGAGCGCGCCGAGATAGCCGGTGAATTCGGGCCCACAGACGTGATCGAGCACGAGGCCGACGCCCTCGCCATTGGTCAGCTCGCGGGTCCGCGCCACCACGTCTTCGCGGCGGTAGTAGATGACGTGATCGGCGCCGTTGCCCCGCGCGAATGCGGCCTTCTCCTCGTTGGAAACCGTGCCGATGACATTCATCTGCGCGAGCTTGGCGAGCTGCACCAGCGCGGTGCCGACACCACCCGCCGCCCCGATCACCAGCACGCTCGCCGGTGCGCGAGGATGGCGGCACTCGTTCAGCAGCGCGTAGGCCACCTGGTAGTTCGACAGGCACACGGCCGCTTGCATATCGACATCGTCGGGCAGCAGATGAATGGCGTCGGCGGGCGCGACCACATAGTCGGCGTAGCAGCCGCCACGCTGCGACAGATCGCGTGCGCTCAGCAGCACCTTCTGGCCGATCGCAAACCCTTCTACGCCGGACCCGAGCGCGGCAATGCGGCCGGCAACGTCGTTGCCGGGATTGGCCGGCAGCGGCGGCATCCATTTGTAGACGCCACGCCGGATCAGCACATCGGGCTGCCCCACCCCGAACGCTTCGGCCCGGATTTGCACATGGCCGGGTCCGGGCACAGGCACCGGACGCTCCACCAGTTCGAGTGCATCCGGCCCACCCGGCTGACGCACCAGCACCGCCCTCATGATTTCATCTCCGCCCATATTTTCGAAAATAATATCGTTTACGAAAATTATTGCAAGATGCTCGTTAGCGCGGCATGTTGAGCCATCGATTCAGTGGCAGAAACCATGTCCGAAAGCGCCATTCGCCCCCGCAAGGAATTCGGCAAGACCGTTGCCGCCGACATCACCCATCGGCTGCGCGAGGAGATCATTGCCTGCGGCCTGGCGCCGGGCGAGCCGCTGCGATTCGACGTCCTGCGCGAACGATTCGGCGTAAGTTTCACGACGCTGCGCGAGGCGCTGACGGCGCTTACCGCCGAAGGCCTGGTCGACGCGCAGGAGCAGCGCGGATTTCGGGTGGCGCCGGTCAGCCGCCAGGACCTGGTGGAAGTCACCGATGCCCGGGTGCTGATCGAGGTGGAATTGATCCGCCGCGCGATCGAGCGGGGCGACGACGATTGGGAAATCGCCGTCATCTCGACGCTGCATAGATTGAAGCGAATCGAGCAGCGCGATCCCGAACATCCGCTGCGCGATCCCGAATGGAAGATCGCCCACCGCCAATTCCACCAAGCACTGGTGTCCGCCTGCGGCTCCGCTACCCTTCTTGCCATTCGCGCCGACCTGTTCGATCGCGCCGAGCGCTATCGGCATCTGTCGGCCAATTTCCGGCCGCGGCCGCGCGACAAGGCCGGCGAGCACCAGGCGATCATGCAGGCCGCCATCTCGCGCAATCCGGATCTCGCGGTGCAGCTGATCGAGACGCATATCCGCACGACCGCCGACAACGTTGCGACCTACGCCGCGCATCTGCTCGATATCGAATAGGCGGCAACGGCTTTTTACCGCCGTGGGCTTGCGCCCCGCCCGATTTTCGAAAATAATATGCAAGATCGAAAATGCCAACCTTTGGGGCGTAACCATGAAGCTGCTGTCGTTCTTGGACGGAAATCGGGAAAGCTGGGGCGCCGTTGTCGAAAATGGCGTCGTGGATCTCGGCCGCGCCCTGCCCCAGTACCCTGTTCTCGCGGACTTCCTCGGCAGCGACGACTATGCGCGGCGCGAGGCCATCGTCGCCGGACACAAGCCCACGATGGCGCTGAGCGACGTCAAATATCTGCCGGTGATCCCGCGTCCGGAGAAGATCGTCTGCGCCGTGCGCAATTATCTCGACCACCACAATGAAGCCGTGGCGTTCGGGATGAAGCGCGAGATCACGGAATTTCCGCCGATCTTCCTCCGGGTCTGGCGCTCCCAGGTCGCGCACAACGCGCCGGTGATCCGGCCGAAGGTCTCGGACAATTTCGACTGGGAGGGCGAGCTGGCTGTCGTCATCGGCAAGGGCGGCCGTCACATCAGCCAGGCCAACGCCTGGGATCACGTGGCGGGCTACTCGATCTACAACGACGTCAGCGTGCGCGACTGGCAGCGTCACGCCCAGCAGATCGCCTCCGGCAAGAACTTCGTCGGCACCGGCCCGTTCGGACCATGGCTGGTGACGCCGGACGAGATCGGCGATCCCACCAAATTGAAGCTCGAGACACGCGTCAACGGCGCGGTGGTACAATCCTCCGACACCTCGATGCTGATCTTCTCGATCCCGCGGCTGATCGAGTACAGCTCGACCATCTTCGACCTCGTCCCCGGCGACGTCATCGCCACCGGCACGCCGGCTGGCGTCGGCTTCACCCGCAAGCCGCCTGTTTTCCTCAAGCCCGGCGATGTGGTCGAGGTCGAGATCGAGAACATCGGCGTGCTGCGCAATCCCGTCGTCGACGAAGCATAGCGCCTGCGCATGTCGTCTCAAGACGTGTCCCATGACATCCGCAAGACCGCCCTTAGCGTCGAGACCATCTGGCACGAGCGCGGTCCCCGGCTGGAGAAGCCTCTGCTGGTCGGCACGGCCATTGCGGTGATCCGCAATCCCTTCGCGGGCCGCTTCGAACCTGACCTGATGCCGTTTCAGGCATCCTTGCGCGAACTCGGGCGCGAGCTTGCAACGCGGCTGATCGCACAGCTCGGCGGTGCCGCGCAGATCGAAGCCTATGGCAAGGGCATCATCGTCGGCGAGGACGGCGAGCTCGAGCACGGCGCGGTCTGGCACGAGGCCGGCGGCCAGGGCATGCGCGAGGTGCTCGGTCAGCCCAAGGCGATCGTTCCAGCGGCGAAGACCATCGGCGGTCCGGGCACGCGGCTCATGGTTCCGCTCGGACACATCCACGCCGCCTATGTCCGCAGCCATTTCGGCACCGCGGAGATGACGCTGTGGGATTCACCACGGCGCGACGAGATCGCATTCGGGCTCGTGATGGCGACCGGCGGCCGGCCTCACGCGCGCATCGGAGGCCTCGCGGCATCCGCGATCTCCGCGCACGACGGACAGCGCTGACGGCCCGAGCAGCGCACTCAATGTGCGTCGCACCTGCAGCGCTCATAATCGGCGGGATCGTGGCTGTTGACGACGCTCACGCGATCGCCGTGGTTCAGATCATCTCGAAGACCATGTTGCGCGCTGACGAGCATTTCGTCGCGATGTGAGCGAGCGTTATGTCGCAGCGCCGCCGCCGTCGCATCCGCTGGCACTGAGGGAGAAGCTTCGCACCGCCGATCTCGCCCGCGTCCCCTTGATCGACCGCTGCCATTGCGAAACAAGTGGCAATCGGAAGACTGGGCCATGGCGCTGGTCGCTGCCGGGGTCGGCATCGCCATTATCCCGGAAGGCGTGGCGCGCGGCAATCCGGACGTCGCAGTGTCAAAAGCAGCGGGCCAAGTCTCCACGGGGCCGAGCGGTCGTGGCGAACGCGAAGAGATCGCCTCGTCCGCGCTAGCGCATCCATATTGCAGCGCAAAGTAGCGCTCGTAAATCCATCAAATCATGTGCTATGTATATTACGCCGGTTGTTTGCCTAAAAACTAATCAAAGAAGAATGAAAGAGGCGTCATGATCGGTTTGGAGGGGGTTTCCGCCCAAGCGTTATCCGACACCATCGGCGCCATCTACGACTGCGCCCTCAATCCGCAGCTTTGGGCGGCCACCTGCCGGAAGATCGCCGATCTCTGCGAGAGCACGGCGGGCGGCATCTGCGTTCACGACATGAAGCACGTCCAGAACGACCAGCTGTTCGTGTTCGGCTATGAGCCGACGTTTCTGGAAAAGCTCGGCGAAAACTACGCGAAGACGCCGATGGCGGCCGCGGATATCGTCGCCGACATCGGTCATGTCAGCGCGCTCTCGATGAACGATCTCGATGAGCTGCTCGAAAGCCGGTTCTACCGGGACATTCTCCAGCCTCACGGATTGCAGGACATCATCTGGTTTCCAGCTCTGCGGACCGGCGGGCGCATGGCCTCCATGCATGCCTCTCGGACGGCGAAGACGCATCGCTATCAGCAGCTGGACATCAACCTGTTCAAGATGCTGTCCCCTCATGTCTGCCGCGCCCTCACCATCTCCGACGCACTCGACCTCAGGACGCTGCGGTCGGAGATGCTGGAGCGGACATTCGACATGCTTGCCGTCGGTGTCTTCCTGACGGCGCGCGACGGCCGGGTCGTCTACATGAACGAGACTGCCGAGCGGCAGATCAAGACCGGCAACGCCGTTCGTGTTCTCGGCAACCGGATCTTTCCGACCGATGCCGCCGCCCGCGACGCGCTGTCCAAGGCCATCGACGAAGCGTCCCGCGACGATGCGGATTTGAGCGGACACTCGCTCGCGATCCCCGATATCGACGGCGCCGGCTACATCGCCACCCTGCTTCCTGTCGATCGCGGTCAGCGCAGCGGAATCCTCGCCCCGTTTGCCGCATCGGTAGCCGTCTTCATGAAGGACCCCGCCGAGGTGCCGATGATGCCGGGCGAGGCTTTTGCGAGGCTCTACAAGCTCACGGGCGGCGAGCTTCGCGTGCTGATGACGCTCGCGCAAGGTCTCGGCGCGAAAGAGGCGGCCGACATGCTCGGCATCGGCGAGTCAACGGTGCGCTCTCACCTGCAGCGCATCTTTGCCAAGACGAACACGACGAGGCAAACGGATCTGCTTCGCCTGCTGCAAAGCGCGACGCCGCCGCTTCTGCCCGCACAAGGCGCTGTCGGCTAATTCGTCATCTGACATACGCCTAAATCGTCGTCATTTGCCTGCGCCGCCGGCTTGCGCCGCGCTACGCATGCCGGGCGAAATCTCCAGACACGAAAAAATTCGTCGACGACGGTTGCGTTTCATTGGTTCCGATGATGCGGCGATGCGGGATGACTGATTTTCTCATCGTCACGACATCAGGAGATCAACGATGCGGACGGCAACTGGCGGGCGCTGCCTCGATACGGACGACCATCGGCCCGAACCAAAGCGATGGCGTCTCGCGTCTTACGTCTTTCTGATCGCGCTGATGTTGCTGGCCATGTTCGAGCAGAAGCAAGCCAGCGACGTCTCAATTCTTGCCACCGGCCCACTGCCGGCAATCAACATTCCTTGAGTGAGGCCGCGTTGGCGCACCCTTTGCTTCGATTTGGTTTTTATTTGCATTGGACATTTCATGACTCAAACCGCGAGCGATCAAGCGTTTTTGCTCATGCTGATTTCAGCCTGCCTGGGCGCGTGTTTCGTTTGGGCGTTCTGGGAAATCGAGGAAGCCCGCCGGCGCCGGCAACGGTACGACGAGTTCACGCGCGAAGCGCAACGGCCGGTCAGGCCCGGCCATTAGCCCACGGTCCGGATCATCATGCGAGCCCTCGCAACCGCCACCATTGCGAGCGCTTTTGCTCGCGCAATCCCCGCGTCTTCGTTGCGGGCGCATGTTCTCAAGCAGCTCACTTTGTGCTGCGGAGCCGTCCTCTTCGTATGGCTGCCGTCGCTGACCCACGGGTTGGATCTCAGCGCCGGGTTGTTCTGACCGATCGGGTTCGACCATGAGCATCATTTCAGTTTGGCCCGGAGCGGCCTCTCAGGCTCCCAACCGCCACGTCGAACCGGAATCGCGAGGCATCTTCGCCTTCATCATGTCGGCGCTGCACGCCTCGCGACGGCATCAGGCAGGTCGCGTCCTGCGCCATTACGAGCACTTGCTCACCAACGAACTCAAACATGATGCCGGAGAACGAGAATGATCGTTGCGAACAGGACAGCTGAGGCAGGATTGACGGTGCGGTCTCCGCAGCGCAGTGAAATGCGTTGGCTCCTGGCGGTCGCAGCCGCATTCCTCGTCGTTCACATCGTCGCCGTGATGATCTGGGGACGCGCGTCGGCGAGCGAGGCCGCGGCTCCAGTGCAGCCGACCATATCGCCCTTGTGCGACTAACTGGGTTAGCCCTTCGAGACGACCGCGCGGCCGTAGGGCGGCTGGGCCGCGACCGGCGGGTTGGCGGTCTGGGCGGCGAGTTCGCCGATCAGGCGGTCGGCATCGGCGGCCATGCCGTCGGGCGCCTGGATCACCAGCCGCTCCAGCCCCCAGCGATAGGACGAGACGCGCTGCTCGAGGCACTGCTGCACCCACTGGATGATCAGCGAATTCTCCTGCATGCGCTCGACCGCGTCCTCCTTCTCCTTCGGCGAGAGGGAGGAGACACGCGCCATGCTGGCATTGCGCTTCTTGTCGAGGTCGATGACGCGGATCGCGGAGGCGAAGAACGGCTCGAAGCGGGTGATGTCGTTGCGCACGTCCTCCATCAGCTGCGTGTAGCGCGAAGAATGCGAACGGTGCGGCTCGTCGATCAGTGTGCGACCATACATGGTGCGGTCGAACACGATCTTTTGCCGCCAGGGCGAGGGCAGCGCCTTGTAGTCGCCGAACACACTCTTCCAGGCGGGCCGCGACAGCGGCGGTTCGATCAGCGGATAGGCGAGGTCGCGAAGCTGGCGCTCCTCGTCGGTGAGCTGGAATTGGGATGGCTTGAGGCCGACGCTGGAGGTGACTTCCGCGCCCAGCCAGCGATGCATGTCGTCGCTGCGCATGTCGGCGCGGGTCCGGCCGAAATCGCCACCACTACAGGCGGCAAGCGTCGCGCCCAGCACTGCGAGCATGATGGCCGTTACGACCGGCCGGATCTGGCGGAGGTTCTCCGGCATTTCAAGGCCGAAGGCTAGCGGCGACGACGACGGCGCCCCGGCGCTGTGCCCTGCTCCGGCCCGTGATCGCCGCTGGTTTCGTCGCTCTCGCGCTCGATGCGGATCACGGGAAGGATCAAAATCGTGCCCATGTCCGCGCGCGGAGCCACGTCCCCCGACGCGCTCACCCGGCGACCGGCCGGAAATTCGATGATGGTCCCCATATCAGCTCTCTTCAATTGCCGCGCGACCCGGCGCGCCTCTGCAACATGCATTCATTAAGATCAGTTCATGGTTAACGGGGTGTAAACGTGCCGGCGGGACCGTAACCGCACGGGCGGGACCCGGCCGTCCCGTTGCGGCACGAGAACGCTTCAAAATTGCCCGTTCGGCTTCACGCCTCGTTTTCCTTAACGAGCCTTTAAAGGAGCCCGCGATAGGCTGGCGGCGAGTATCTCTTCCAGGTCGCGTATCTCTCCATGACCAAGTCGTTGTTTCCAGGATTCGACGGGCTGATGACCCTCTCCCGTCGCGAAGGCGTCGATGTTCGTCCGACGCTGCTGCGCGTGCTGACCGACCTCTATGTCCAGTCGAGCACCCATAGCGACGACGAGCAGCGCCAGTTCGTCGAGCTCGCCACACGACTGATCGACCAGGTCGACGACGCGACGCGCGCGGCCGTCAAGTCGCGGCTTGCGATCTATCCGTCGACGCCCACGCCGATCATGCAGAAGCTCGGACTGTCGGCCGCGCAGGAGGGCCGCAGGGTTCCGCTCGCGCGCGAAATCGCGGCGCCCGTCCCTGCCCCCGCTCCTGCCCCCGCTCCTGTCCCCTTGCCGGTTCGCACGCCTAGCGACGCCGAGCTGCGCATGGCCTCGAACATGGCGATGCAGCCAAAGGACGCGGCCGATATCCACGACATGTTCTTCCGCGCCGGCGCCACCGAGCGCGCGCTGATCCTGCACAATCTGGCGGAGACGCCGCTGAAGGCCGCGCCGCGGATTCCGACCGTCCGCGCCAAGCGCGCGATCCAGATCCTCGAGATGGCGGCGATCGCGGGCGATGTCGAGAATTTCATCTTCGAGCTTTGCGACAGCCTGATCCTGCCCTCGCGCGTCGCAGCCCAGATCGTCGACGATGCAAGCGGCGAAGCGCTCGCGGTCGCCGCGCGCGCACTCGACATGCCAAGCCCGGTGTTCCAGCGCATCCTGCTGTTCTTCAAGCCGGAGATCGGCAACTCCGTGACCGACGTGTACCGACTGTCGCGGCTTTACGATCGCCTCAGCGACCGCGCGGCGCTGGTGATGCTGGCCGCCTGGCGCGGCTCGACGCTTGCCGTCACTCGTGCCAAGTACCAACCGTCGCTGCACGACAGCGAGCGCCAGCGCGCACGTGCGGGCGCAAGCCAGACGCGTCCGGGCGTGCAGCCCGGCTCCGCGCCTGCGGTGCGGACGGGGACTGACGGATCGGATCGTTAGGTCTTCGCCAGCTCGAGGAAATGCCGCCCGGCGCGGTCTTCGGTCTCGACGATCCAGATGTCGGAGTCGAAGCGGATCTCCTTGGTCAGACGCTCCTCCACCGCGGACTCCGGCATCGGCTGCGGCGCAAGCGGCACGAAGAAGCGATCGACCGGCCGACCGTCGTCATAAGAGGTCTGCGGCGCCGGCACATAGAGCATCGCATTGCCGTCAAGCAGCGAGACCTTCACGAACACCGCACCCGCCTCCTCGGCGCCGCGACGACGCACCGCGCCGTACACGCCCTCGGTCTGGCACCGGCGCAGATAGGCTGAGACCCAGATGTTTGATTTCAAACGCATGGAGGCCACGATAGGACAGCGCTGCAATCAGCACCAGCCTTCGCACAACATCACGACTATTCGACGGGGTGGCCGATCGCGGCGCCGAGCTCGCGGAGCAGGCGGTCGGACAGCTGGCCGGTGACCTGCATCTTGTGCTCGCGCTCGAATTTCTGGATCGCGGACTGGGTCTCGGCGCCCATCGCGCCCGTGATCTTCAAATTCCCGTAGCCGTATTCGGAGAGCGCGCGCTGCACGCCGGCGATGCGCCGCGCGGCCGGGCCCTGCTGCACGGGGATTGGCGCCGGCGGACGTGAGACGGAGGGCGGCGCCGAAATCGTTTGCTTGACCAGATTGGTCATGGGATCGCCCAAGCGCGGCGTCGATGCAGTCGCCTCGACGGGCCTCTCCGGCGGCTTGTCTGCAGGTTTGGGCTCGGCACGAAACTCCGTCGCTCTCGGCTCGAGCGGAGAGGTATCGGCGCCGACGGGACGCGGACGGGGCAAGGGGTTCGACAGCGCCATGGACGACGGTGCGGGAAGATTGATCACGGTACCGAACATCGGCGCCGGGTGCCGGCCGGTCTGCAGGAACAGCGCATTGGCAACGATCGCGCCGATGGCGGCAACGGCGACGAGACCGGCCAGCGTATCCTTGGGGCTATGCAGCAGCACGCGCAGCACAAGATTGCGCTCGGTCTCGACATCGATGACCGCGGCCTTGGCGCCACGGCGGCGCGGAGCGGCTTCGTCCTTGGCAGACTTCTTAGGCACTTTTCTTCACCAGAGCGGGTTGGTCCTGAACTTGGTCGTGAGGATGGTCGTGAAGTTCGTGGTCCTGAAGTTCCTGGCGCAGCACCGGCGTCAAGGTCGCGATCTTGCTCTCGCTCGCCTTGCTGTCGGACATCTTGCCATCAGAAGTCTTCATATCAGACGTCTTGGCCTGCGGCGTGTAGACCAGCGGCAGCTTGACGGTGACGGCAGTGCCCTCGCCCAGCCTGCTTTGTACCGTCAATTCGCCGAGATGCAACGCCACCAGGCTCTTCACGATCGAAAGTCCGAGGCCGGTGCCTTCGTGACGGCGCTGATAGGTCTTGCCGGCCTGGAAGAACGGCGCGCCGATGCGCTTGAGATCGTCAGGCGCGATGCCTATACCGGTGTCGCTGACGCGCAGCGCAAGCTGCGAACCCGAGACCGCGGCTGTGACGGTGACCTGACCGCCGCGCTCGGTGAACTTGACGGCGTTGGCGACGAGATTGAGCACGATCTGCTTGAAGGCGCGTGGATCGCCGGTCATGACAGGCAGGTCCTGCGGCGCATCGGTGACGAGATCGACGCCGTTCTCCCGCGCCTTCAGCGCCAGCAGATTGCAGCAATGCATCAATGATGCACGCGGCGCGAACGGTTCCGACGCCATCTCGAAATTGCCCGACTCCATCTTGGACATGTCCAGGATGCCGTTGACGACCGAGAGCAGATGCTGGCCGGAATCGTTGATGAGCTGGGCGTATTCCCTCCGCTGGGCCGCGCCCAGCATCAAGGTCTGCTCCTGCGTGATCATCTCGGAGAAACCGATGATGGCGTTGAGCGGCGTGCGCAGCTCATGGCTCATGGTGGCGAGGAAGCGCGTCTTGGCGGCGTCGGCCGCCTCTGCAGCGCGGCGTGCCTCGTCGAACGCCTGCTCTCCGAGCTTGCGGTCGGTGACATCGCGCATCACGGCGACGACATCGGCCTCGCGCGTGGCATCACGGCCCATATCCTGATCGAGCGGGCGGCACCGCATCTCGACCCAGATGAAGTCAACCTGGCCGCGTTCCGAGCCGGCACGTTCCCGGCGCAACCGGAACTCGACGCTGCGCACGTCGCCGCGCGCAGCATCGGACAGCGCCGTCAGATACGCCGGCCGATCGGCGACATGGACCCGATCGAACAGGCCGTGGCCGAGCAGTTGCGCGACGGGCACGCCGAGCATGGCTTCCACTGCCGGTGAAATGAACTGCACCGCGCCGTTGCGCTGATGCCGCGAGATGACGTCGCTCATATTCCGCGCCAGGAGGCGGTAACGCTCCTCCTCCCGCGACAGCAGCGCCACGCTGGTGCGCGCGAGCGATTCCGCGCCGAAAGCCAGGCCCGCGGCATAGAGCGTCGCCGAGGCGACGCCGAACGCCATCAGCACGCCGCGTTCCGCAGCGCTGGTGTCGCCAATCGGCAGCCAGCCGAGCTGGCTGACGAGGATCAGGATGCCGGCGCAGGACAGTGCCAGCAGCGATGCAAAGGCCGCGACGCGGCGCGAGGCCGACAGCGCAGCTTCGAGGGGAACCACAACCAGCCAGATCGCGGCGAAGGATTCGATGCCGCCAGTCGTCACCGCAACCGCCATGATCAGGCCCGAGAGCGCCAGCGACGACAGCACATGCGCGCCTTCGTAACGGCCGGTGCGCGACAGGAACCAGGACAACAGGATCGGCGCAATCAGCCAGGCGAAGGCCGCGACCTCAATCGCGCTCGGCGCGCCGCGCATGGCGAGATAGACCGGGAATGCGGCGAAGGCGGCCAGGCTGCCGAGCAGCCGCGGGGCCATGAAGGCACGATGGCGCGCTCGCGTCAGCGCGTCGTAACGCGCGGAGGGATGCAGCAGCGCATCGAGACAATCGCGGATGATACTCAAAACTGTCACGGGTCTCGCGCTTCGGCTCATTCGTCGGGAAGACGCGCCGGAACGCCTCCTTATCGTTGAGCCACCGTGTCAGAGCGACCTTAAACGAACACTAAGGCAGCGCGGCGCGCCGCCGGACACCGCGTCATCGCAGGGCTTTTTAGACGATTTGACGACGTCATCGGCGAGGATGGTGAACACAGGGTTTCCCCGTGATCCGCATGGTTTCGAAATGGTGGACGGGCGCGGCCGCAGAGCTCACGGCACGGAAGTCAATCGAAAATTTACGACACCGTCGATTGCAAAGATTCTTGAGTCAATTTTCCGCGAATTAAGCGGAAGGCAATCACTTGCGATTTATCGAGAGTTGCTAGGTCCGACATCCGCGGAGATCGCCGCGACGGGGTCTAACATACAGGTCGCAAGATGCGCTTTCTGCTTCGCATCACATTCTGGCTCGGGCTGGTGCTGGTGCTCCTGCCGCGGGACAAGACGCCCGAATCGGACAAGCTGCCGCAGATCGGCGCTGCCGACGCGGTGCAGGCTGCGACCGCGGCCGTCTCCGACATGACCCAGTTCTGCAAGCGCCAGCCGGCGGCCTGCGAGGTCGGCGGACAGGCCGCGACCATCATCGGCCAGCGCGCGCAGGACGGCGCAAAGAAGATCTACCAGATCATCAACGACAAAAAAGAGCAGCTCGAGAAGCCCGACAAGAAGGCGCCCGACCACACCGGCTCGATCGCGCTGGCCGGCGAAGGCGATACCGCAACCAGCGAAGCGCCGCGCGACACCCTGTCCCAGGACGACCTCGCGCTGGAATGGCGCGGCCCTGCGCCCGCACCGGCGAATTAGCGCCCAAACCCTATCGATTTCGGCGCTTTGCGTCCCTATATTGGCCTGAACGGGAACTTTGGGCCAGCATGACGACGATCGACGAAATCAGGGATAATTTCGAGATTCTGGACGAGTGGGACGACCGCTATCGGTACGTCATCGAGCTCGGCCGCACCCTGGAACCGATGTCCGAGGCTGAGCATTCGGCCGAGAACAAGGTCAATGGCTGTGTCAGCCAGGTCTGGCTTCAGAAGCTGATCGATCATCGCGATGGCGGCCAGCCGGTCCTGACATATCGCGGCGACAGTGACGCCCACATCGTGCGCGGGCTGGTCGCGATCGTGCTGTCGCTTTACTCCGGCCGCACGCCTCAGGAGATTCTTGCAACCGATGCCATTGCCGTATTCGACGAGTTCGGCTTTCGCGATCATCTGACGCCGCAGCGTTCCAACGGCCTGCGCTCGATGGTCGAGCGCATCAAGACCGACGCGAAAGAGGCGCTCGCGGAAGCGTCGTAGAAAATCTACTTCCGCTTCCGCTGCTGCTGTCCCAGTCCCATCTGCTTCGCAAGCTGCGAGCGGGCCACCGCATAGTTTGGCGCGACCATGGGATAGTCGGCCGGCAGGCCCCATTTCTCGCGATATTGCTCCGGCGTCATGTTGTATTGGGTGCGCAGATGGCGCTTCAGCGACTTGAAGCGCTTGCCGTCTTCCAGGCAGACCAGATAATCGGGCGCGATCGACTTCTTCAGCGAGACCGCCGGCTTCGCGGGCTCAAGCGGCACCGTCTCGGTGCGGCCCGACGAAACGCGCACCAGCGCGCCATGCACCTGGCTGATCAGGTTCGGAATCTCAGCCGCAGGCGTCGGATTGTTGCTGAGATAGGCCGACACGATGCCTGCCGTCAGCTCAATGAAATTCTTAGCCCCGGCATCCGACATCGCCCCGCCTTTCTCCACCTTGCGTCTCACGGGAGAGACGACGTCAGAGTATTCCGTGTCAACAATACGTTTGGCTGAAATGGGACGACTGAGGAGTATGGGCTGATTTACTGACGAACCAACAAGAACGCCAGCGCTTTACTTGGCTGCGCCAGAGTTGAATACGCGCTCTTCAAGCGCCCCGCTGGTCAAGGTGGGAGCGCAGTTCGTCGATCGAGGCAAAGCGCATCATCCCCTCCGGCATCTGGGCTTCGATCGAGCCATCGGAGTAGAGCGAATAGGCCATGCCGTCGACGATGCCGGATTTGAGCACGGTCACGGGCGCCTGCTCGGCCGCGGCCGTCGGCTCCGGTGCAGGTGACGGAGCAGCCTCCGCGAAGGTCGACGGCGAGCGTGGTGGCGGGCGCCGCGAGGCGGCCGGCGGCTCTGCAGGCCTCATGCGATCCGGCTTCGGCCAGGCGTCGTCAAAGCTCGCAGGCGGCGCCTCCGGGGCGGCAGGCTCCCCCGACGGCTCGGCATGCGGCAGCGGCGGCACGCCCTCGCCGGTCTTCGCCTCCGCGCGCTCGCGCTCCTTGCGGGAGGTCGAGGCGAACAGCAAGTTGCGCCGGCGCGGCGGCTCCGGAACCTCAGGCGGGCTCGGAGCTTCCGGCGGTGGCGGAGGTTCGACGCGCGGTCGCTCGCGCGCGGCTGCTTCGTTCTGCCAGGGCGGCGGGCCTGCGGCCGGCAATGGCGGCGCCGGCTCCATCTTCTCCGCGCCCGGCTCAGGCGAGGGGGCAGGCGTTCCAGGCATCCCGAGACCCGGCAGTACGGGCCGGACCCGAACGTCGGATGGTGCGATTGATCCAGCGAGCCGGCGGGCCATGCCCTTCAATTCCGCGACCACGACGTAGAGGCCGGCCAGTAACATTCCGGAGCAGACGCCGATGGTGCCGGAGATTATGAGGGTACTGCCGAGACTGAATTCCCTGACGGTGAAGCCGAACAGGATCGCAAGGAGGCCCGCCAAAACGGCGAAAATCCCCGCGATCAACAATACCAACGCCATCGAACTCACCCCCGGCCGCGCAGCCACACGCGACACTCGTCACGCCACGATACCGTCATCCGGTGTTCCACGCCAACGTCGAATTATAGCCTGCGTTCCTAAAGGAAAGGAAATCAGGGACTTATTCACATTCCCTTCAGCTACGGCTCGCTACTTCTAAGCTGCTCTCGAGCTGGTCGGATTTGCTGCGTCGCATCAGGAATTTAGCCATAATGCCCAATTACTTGGTAATGGAACTGCGCTATAGGGATTCCGGGGAGCAGGCCCGCGCGCACCAGCAGGGCCAAGAGGGGATTCCGGGTCACCAATAGCCATGACATCCATCACGACTTCGGCGATCGACACGCCTCTGCGGCGCTCGGTTGAACGGACTTGCGACGATCTCGCCATGCTGGTGCTGGCTGCGGTCGCCGTCATTGCCGGTTTGACCTTCCGCGACTACGGGCTCGGCTGGGACGACTACACCCACGCCGAATATGCTGACCTGCTGCTGCGCATGTTCGGTTCCGGTTTCAAGGACACCGCGGCACTCTCCTTCGCCAACCTTTACATGTATGGCGGCGGCTTCGACATGGTCGCGGCCCTCCTGCACAAGGTGATTCCGCTCGAGCTGTTCGAGACGCGCCGTCTGGTCGGCGCCGTCGTCGGCGTGATCGGACTTGCGGTGACGTGGCGGCTCGGCCGCCGTATCGGCGGCCCCCTTGCGGGACTTGCCTCGCTCCTGCTGCTCGCGCTCTGCCCGATCTTCTACGGCCACATGTTCATGAACCCGAAGGATGCGCCCTTCGCGGTGGCCATGATCATCCTGATGCTGGGTCTCGTCCGCCTCGCCGAGGAATATCCGCAGCCTTCGCCGCGCACGATCCTGATCGTCGGCCTTGGTGCCGGCCTCTCGCTCGGCACCCGCATCCTCGGCGGCCTTGCGCTGGTCTATGCCGTGATCGGCTTCATGCCGCTGTTCCTGGAGGAACTGCGTAGCGAGGGCCTGCGCGAGTCGGTCCGCCGCTTCGCTTATGTCGTCTACGTGCTGCTGCCCGGCCTCGTGCTCGGCTACCTCGTGATGGGGCTGATCTGGCCGTGGTCGATCATGGAGCCCGGCAATCCCTTCGAGGCGCTGACCTACTTCTCGCACTTCTTCGAGAAACCCTGGAAGGAGATGTTCGACGGCGCGATCGTATCCGTGCCCGACATGCCGTGGTCCTATCTGCCGACGCTGTTCGCGCTTCAGTTGCCCGAGGTGATGCTGGTGCTGATGTTCGGCGCCGTGATCGGCACCTTCGCACTGCTGCCGCGTCGCGAGGTTCCCGCACGCCGCAAGACCATCCTGCTGATGCTCACGCTCGCCGCGACGCTGCCGCTCGCGATCGCGATGGTGAAGCGACCGGCGCTGTACAACGGCATCCGCCATTTCGTCTTCGTGATCCCGCCGATGGCGGTGCTCGGCGGCGTCGCCTTTGGCTGGGCCATGGAGCGGCTGCGCGCCAATCACCGCACGTGGCAGCCGGTCGTGCTCGCCACCTTCTGCTTTGGCCTTGCGCTCTCGCTCGCCGAGATGATCCGCCTGCATCCCTATCAATACACCCACTTCAACCACATCGCCGGCACCGTGCGCGGCGCCGACGACCGCTTCATGCTGGATTATTGGGGCCTGGCGCTGAAGCAGGCCTCGGACGAATTGCGCGAGCAACTGGTCGAACGCCAGGAAGTGCCGCCGCGCAACCGCAAATGGAAGGTCGCCGTGTGCGGTCCGCAGCGCCCCGCCCAGGTCGCGCTCGGCCCCGACTTCACCATCGGCTGGGATTCCAATGCCGCCGACTTCGCCATGACGCTCGGTGAATTCTACTGCAAGGGCCTCACCGCGCCCGTGCTGGTCGAGATCAAGCGCGACGACGTGGTGTTCGCCCGCGTCTACGACATCCGCGGCAGCAGCATTTCCAGCCTGCTCTCGATCCCGGCACCGTAATAAATTTCTCCGGATCGTAGCCCGGGTGAGCGCAGCGACATCCGGGGCCTATCAGGCAGCCCCGCATGTCGCGTCGCTCATGCGGACTACGCTGGACTGCCGCGCTTTGTGTGCCTTGCTGGCAGCTCGCGGCAGGACTACGCTCCGTCCCCGCAACAACGATGTTCGGAGAGATCAACCATGTCGCCAGCGGAAGCGCGCCTGAAGGAAGTGCCGTCGAACATGACGGAGGCCGAGTGGCAGCAACGGGTCAATCTCGCCGCCTGCTATCGCCTCGTCTCGCTCTACGGCTGGGACGATTTGGTCGACACCCACATCTCCGCGCGCGTGCCCGGCCCCGACCATCATTTCCTCATCAATCCCTACGGGCTGATGTTCGACGAGATCACGGCGTCGAGCCTGGTCAAGGTCGATCTGCACGGCAACCAGCTCTCCGAGAGCGAGTACAGCATCAACCCCGCCGGTTTCACCATCCATTCGGCGATCCACGAGGTGCGCGAGGACGCCATCTGCGTGCTGCATCTCCACACCCTCGACGGCACCGCGGTCTCGAGCAGCGCCGAAGGGCTGCTGCCGCTGAACCAGACCGCCCAGCTCGTCACCCACGACCTCGCCTATCACGACTACGAAGGCATCGCGCTCGACCACGACGAGCGGCCGCGGCTGCAGAAGGACCTCGGCGACCACAACCACATGCTGCTGCGCAACCACGGCACGATGACGGTCGGCCGGTCGGTGGCCTCGGCCTTCGAGCGCATGTATCACCTTGAGCGGGCCTGCTCGATGCAGGTACGTACGCGCGCGCTGGGCACGCCGGTCTATCCGGTCGACGATGTCGCGATCGACAAGAACACCGAGCTGCTCGCCAACCGCGACCGCGCCGAGTTGCGCGCCACCAACCTCGTGTGGCCGCCACTGCTGCGCAAGCTGGACCGCGAGCTTCCGGGCTACCGCTCTTGAGATTTTCGGGATTTGGTGTAGGGTAGGTCTCAACACCCTCTACACATTTTCGGAATGAAACGCCGCCCAATTCCGGGCGGCGTTTTTATTTGGCCCCGTCATTGCGAGGAGCGAAGCGACGAAGCAATCCAGGCTGTCTCTGCGGAGAGATTCTGGATTGCTTCGCTACGCTCGCAATGACGAGGACAGAGCGCCCGCTACTTCACCTCCGCCAGCGCCGCGAGGATGCGCGCCCAGGAACGGATGCCTTTCTGGAAGCTGCGGAGGTCGTATTTCTCGTTCGGCGAGTGGATATTGTCGTCGTCGAGGCCGAAACCCACGAGCAGCGAGTCGAGCCCCAGCGTGCGCTTGAAGTCCGCGACGATCGGGATCGAGGCGCCCGATCCCATCAGCACGGTCTCCTTGCCCCATTCCTCGGTCAGCGCGGTCTTGGCCGCGGCAAGCGGCTTCATGTTCCAGTCGAGCGCAATCGCGGGCCCGGCAGAGTGGTCGCCGAACTCGACCTTGCAGTCCCCCGGAATGCGCGCAGTCACGTACTCACGGAAAGCTTTGCGGATCTTCGCGGGATCCTGGCCTTCGACCAGCCGGAACGAGACCTTGGCCGATGCGTGCGACGGGATCACCGTCTTCGAGCCCTCACCGATATAACCGCCCCAGATGCCGTTGACGTCACAGGTCGGACGCGTGGAAGCCTGCTCGACCAGGAGCCTGCCCTTCTCGCCGGCCGGTATCGATAGTCCAACCGGCTTAAGGAACGTGTCCGGCGTGAAATCGAGCTTCTTCCACTGCGCGAGAATGTCCGACGGCGTGTCCTTCACCCCGTCATAGAAGCCGGGAATGGTGATACGGTTGTCATCGTCGAACAGCCCGCCGAGAATTTTGGTCAGCACCCGGATCGGGTTCATCGCGCTGCCGCCGAACACGCCGGAATGCAGGTCGCGATTGGCGGCGGTGATCTTGAGCTCCTCATAGAGCAGACCGCGCAGCGAGGTCGTGATCGCGGGCGTGTTGCGGTCCCACATGCCGGTGTCGCAGACCAGCACGTAGTCAGCCTTAAACTCGTCCTTGTTGGCTTCGATGAAGGGCACGAAGTTCTTCGAGCCGACTTCTTCCTCGCCTTCGATCAGGAAAGTGACGTCGATCGGCAGCGATCCCGTCACCTTCTTCCAGGCGCGGCAGGCCTCGACGAAAGTCATGACCTGACCCTTGTCGTCCTCGGCGCCGCGCGCCACGATGATCTTGCGGCCGTCGGCATGGTCGGTCACAACAGGCTCAAATGGCGGACGGTGCCAGAGCTCGATCGGATCGACCGGCTGCACATCATAGTGGCCGTAGAACAGCACATGCGGCCGGCCGCCCGCGACGCTCTTGCCAACGACCGCGGGGTGGCCGGCGGTCGGCCTCACTTCAGTCGCAACGCCGAGGCTCGCGATGTCCCTGGCAAGATGCTCGGCCGCCGCCTTGCAATCGGCCGCGAAGGCCGGATCGGCGGAGATCGACTTGATCCGCAACAGCGAGAACAGGCGCTCCAGGCTGTTGTCGAACTCCTTGTCGATGTGGTCGAGCACGGATTGAAGCTGCGCATTTGCCATTGTCGTATTCCCTGCGTTCGAATCCCAAGACGTCGGGGCTCAAGCTGTCTTCTCAAGAACTATCGGCTTTTAGCGCTGCCGCGGCGTTGGGGCCAGCCGCAACCGGCGGATGCCGGATGTGCCATGCGAGACTAGCTGCGAGGACCGCTGTGGCGACGAGGTTATTGCCCCAAGCCTGAAAGACATTGGGAAACCACGGCAGTGCCAGCAGCATGAGCATGCCGGCGGCGCCAAGGGAAAGCCAGGTTCCCAGGCGCACGTTCGCCCGCTCGTCGAAGGCGGCACGATGCATCAGCACCGTCATCGGGAAGAACAGCCACATGAAGTAGTATTGCCGCGCCAGGGGCGATGCCACCGTCATCAGGCAGAACAGGATGCCGAGCTCCTCGGCGTCCGAGCGCGCCGTACGCCGCGCTTGCCGTGGCATGACCGCGACGAAGCCCAATCCGAGCAAGGCCGACAGCGCCAGCACGATCCAGTTCGCCGTCCTGAAATCGACGTCGATGACATTCATCGTGCGCGGCGGCTTGTTGGAATCCTCCTGATTGTAGTTGATCGGCCGGACCAGCCGGTGCGTGACGGCAATGAGTGACTGGTTCACCCACGACCAGTTCTGCTCGTCGCGCTGGCCAAATCCTTTTTCCGAGCTCGACCCGACCATGCCCTGATACCAGGTCTTGACCTCGGCGGCGTTGCGCTCGAAGCCGCGTATGGGGGCCGGCACGATATAGAGAAGCATGCCGGTGAAGGCGACAGTAGCGACGGCGGCTCCCCAGTTTCGACGCCAGACCAGATAGGGCAGCACCGCAATGGGAAACACCTTGATGGCGGTGGCGAGCGCGAACATCAAGCCTGCGAGCCAGGAGCGTTGATGCTGCAAGCTCCAGAAGCCGTAGAGCATCATCGCCAGCAGCACGAGGTTCGGCTGGCCAAGATCGAACATGTCGAACACGAAGGTCACGGTGACGAGAGCCGGCAGCGCCTCCAGCCAGGGGCCAGGCGTGCGGCCCGAACCGGTCATGGCGTTGGAGAGCATCCCGGTGTACCACCACGCCGTAATATTCAGGATCGACAGCACGCTGTAGAGCGCGATCTTGCCGAACCAGCTCGGGATCGCCAGCAGGATCGCCGGCAGCGGTGGGTAGATGAACTCGAAGTACGCACCGATGTCGCCGGGATAGAGCGGCCCACCCTTTAAGACCTGCTGCCCGGCCCAGTACCACAGGCCATAGTCCTTGGTTTTGCCGTGCCCGAAGATCTCGGGTCCGAGGACATCGGCAGCCAGGATGAAGCAGCAGAGCAGGAAGAGCAGGTCGAGCGGCGCACGCAACGACAGGTTTCGGAATGCGCCGGGTCGGACGAAAGATTCAGGTGAGGTCACGATGTGGTCCAGTCAGGGGCCATAGCACCTAGCAGACCAACGGACGCTTGGAGAGTCCTGATCACCCGAATTTGTACCCGCCGCGCACAAGCGGCGGGTCTGCGGATGAATTGCCTCAAACGAGGCTTTCTGCCTACCTGCGCAGCAAGCCGCCGAGCGCGCCGCGGACCAGCGTGCGGCCGATCGAGCCACCAAGCTGGCCGGCGACCGACTTGCCGATATTGGCGGCCATCCCCCCGATCACCTGATTGGTGACCGATCGGGTCATGTCGCGCGCGATGACCTGCCCCGTCGAGAGGCGGCCGCGCTTGACGTTGGTACCGAAGATGGTGCCGACGATCGAGCCGATCTGGCCGAGGATGCCGCCGCCTCCATTTCCGCCAGCCGCGCCTGGATCGGCAGTCGCAGCCGTGCCGGCAATGCGCTTCTGGATCATCTCGTAGGCGGACTCCGCATCGACGGCGGTGTCGTATTTGCCCTTCACCGGGCTTGCATCCATGATCGCCTTGCGCTCTTCCGGCGTGATCGGTCCGATCCGGGCCGATGGCGGCCGGATCATCACTCGCTCGACCATCGCCGGCGTGCCGTTGCCTTCGAGAAAGGACACCAGCGCCTCGCCCTTGCCGAGCTCCATGATCACCTTGGCAGTGTCGAGCTTCGGGTTGGGCCGGAAGGTCTGGGCCGCGGCGGCGACCGCCTTCTGGTCGCGTGGGGTGAAGGCGCGGAGCGCGTGCTGCACCCGGTTGCCCAATTGTCCGAGCACGCGGTCGGGCACGTCGACCGGGTTTTGCGTGACGAAATAAACGCCGACGCCTTTGGAGCGGATCAGGCGCACCACCTGCTCGATCTTGTCCATCAGCGCCTTGGGCGCGTCGTTGAACAGCAGATGCGCTTCGTCGAAGAAGAAGACCAGCTTCGGCTTGGGCAGGTCACCGGCCTCGGGCAGCTCTTCGAACAGCTCCGACAGCATCCACAGCAGGAATGTCGCGTAAAGCCGTGGGCTCTGCAGCAGCTTGTCGGCGACGAGGATGTTGACCATGCCGCGGCCGTCGCGGTCGGTCTTCATGAAGTCTTTCAGCGTCAGCGCCGGCTCGCCGAAGAATTTGGTGGCGCCCTGATTCTCCAGCACCAGAAGCTGGCGCTGGATGGTGCCGACAGTGGCCTTGGTGACGTTACCAAAACCCTGCGCCGCCTTCTTGATCTCGGCAAGCGGACTCTCCTCGGCATCCGCCCCCTTCTTGCCGGCGTCGGGCACGATGGCATCGAGCAGCGCGCGCAGATCCTTCATGTCGATCAGCGTCAGCCCGTTGTCGTCGGCGACGCGGAAGGCGACGTTGAGCACGCCTTCCTGCACATCGTTCAGGTCGAGCATACGTGCGAGCAGCAGCGGGCCCATTTCCGTGACGGTCGCCCGCACCGGGTGGCCCTGCTCGCCGAACACGTCCCAGAACACCGTCGAGAACTGGTCGGGCTGGAACGTCAGTCCCATCTCGGTGGCGCGCTTGACGATGAAATCTTTGGCTTCGCCGACTTCGGAGATGCCTGAGAGGTCGCCCTTGATGTCGGCCGCGAACACTGGAACACCAGCGCGCGCAAATCCTTCTGCCATCACTTGCAGCGAGACCGTCTTGCCGGTTCCGGTTGCACCCGTGACGAGGCCGTGGCGATTGGCGAACGCCAGCGTCAGCCATGCCTGCTCGCTTCCTTTACCGACGAAGATCTTGTCGTCGGTATCACCGAGCTTGCTGTCCTGTGCGGTCATTATGCCCTGATCTCTCTGCCTTGTTTCGCATATCGAAACTCGAATGCACCAGTTCCGTAGTTTAACGCATATCGCGCGCTGATTGAAACCATTCAACGCGCTCCGGGCATGCGACATGGTCGGAAACATGCGAGTGACATCCGCCGAAAGTAGGAACGACGCATTCGCATCGCGGCATTTTTCTGCCGATTTCATCTCCGCCCTTGCATCGCTGCAACACTTCTCGCGCGTTCGAGAATGAATCGGAACGTTGACGGCGTTCATCGCTTGTATTTCACATCACACCGGCTCAAGATCATTTTCGAAAGCAATACTCCGGCATGTGAACCGGCTGAGGGGCGGCCATATGGACGAGCTGATCGGGCGGCTGGCGACAAACGCCAGCATAGATGGTGCTGTCGCTGAAAAGACCGTCGGCATTATCCTGGGCTTCCTCCGCAACGAGGGTCCTTCCGACAGCGTCCAGGTCCTGATCGACCAAATTCCAGGTGCAGAAGCGGCAATCGAGGCGTCCCGCAGCGGCGCAGGACTGTCGCGGCTGATGGGCGGCGGCCTGATGGCGGTCGGCACGCGCCTGATGGGCCTGGGACTTGGCATGTCCGAGATTCAGAACATCGCCCGTGAACTTTTTCGCTTCGGCCGAGACAAAATCGGAGCGGATCAGATGGGCAAGATCATCGCGGGGACCCCGGGCCTCAGCCAGTTCGCCTGACGCCTGCGCATTTCACATCGAGTATCATGACATATCCGATCTCCGAGATTGAGGGCCTGTCGGCCTTTGCCGCCAACAAGTTGAAGGCGCAGGGTATCCGCACCACCGATGCGTTGCTCGAGGCGGCTTCGACCGTGAAGGGCCGCAAGGCGCTCTCCGCCAAGACCGGCATCAGCGAGCAGTTGCTGCTGGAATGGGCCAACGTCTCCGACTACATGCGCATCCCCGGCATGGGCCGGGCCAAGGTCGGCCTGGTCCGCGCCGCCGGCGTCACCACCGTGCGCGAGCTCGCCTACCGAAATCCGGCAAGGCTGGCCCAGAGCATGCGGGATGCCAACGAGAAGAAAAAGCTCCTCCGCATCCTGCCCTCGGAAAAGTCGGTCGGCGACATCATCGCCAAGGCGAAAAAGCTGCCGCCGAAGATTTCGTATTGATCCGGGGACAAGGCTGGGCAGATAGAGCACCGCTCCTTCCCGCTCGTCATTACGAGCGCAGCGAAGCAATCCAGAGTCCCTCCGCAGCGGCAGCCTGGATTGCTTCGCTGCGCTCGTAATGACGGAGCGTGGCAAGAGCATCGCGCCCTCACCGGCCCCGGAGTGCATTGGGCGACTGGATCGCCCCCCAATCCCGCCTTGAATCCCCCCTCCCCGACCGCTAAAGCGGGCCGCATGAATGCCTCGCCCTCTCCATCCGTCCCGGCGGCCGGTTCAGTCGGGCCTGACGTGCTGCGGACGCTGCTGGAGCGGCCGATCCCGGCGGTCATGGGCGTGCTCAACGTCACTCCGGATTCATTCTCCGACGGCGGCGAATTCATCGCGCCCGAGCAGGCGCTCGCGCGGGCACGGGCGATGATCGAGGCCGGGGTCGACATCATCGATATCGGTGCCGAGTCCACCCGGCCCTACAAGGGCGCTCGGCCGGTCACGGCGCAAGACGAGCTGGCGCGGCTGCGGCCGGTGCTATCGGAGATCGTGGCGCTCGGTGTGCCCGTCTCGATCGACAGCATGAAGGCGGAAGTGGTGGCCTTCGCGCTCGATCAGGGCGCGGCGATTGCAAACGACGTCTGGGGCCTGCAGCGCGATGCCGCCATGGCGCCGCTGATTGGCGCGAGAAGCGCCCCCGTCATCGTCATGCACAACCGCGACAGCGTCGATCCCGCCATCGATATCGTCGTGGACATGAAAGCGTTTTTCCTGCGTTCGCTGGAGATCGCGGCAAAAGCCGGCATCGCCCGCGACAAGATCGTGCTCGATCCCGGCATCGGCTTCGGCAAGACAGCCGAACAGAGCATGATTGCGCTGGCGCGACTTCGCGAGCTCGACATGTTTGGCCTGCCGATCCTCGTTGGTGCCTCGCGAAAACGCTTCATCGCCTCGGTGTCGCCGTCGGGGCCGACAGAGCGGCTCGCCGGCTCGATCGCCGCGCATCTGATCGCCGCGCAGCGCGGCGCGAAAATCATCCGGACACACGACGTCGCCGAGACCTTGCAGGCCCTGCGAGTGGCGCACGCAATCGAGAGCAAGCCATGACCGATACGATCTTCGTGAGCGGCCTGTCGATCCATGCCCGCCACGGCGTGATGGAGCACGAGACCGAGGTCGGCCAGCGTTTTGTCATCGACCTCGAGCTCTATACCGACCTGTCGGAGCCGTCGCGCAGCGACCGGCTCGCCGACACCGTGTCTTACGCCGACGTCGTGGCGACGACCACCGCGGCCTTCAAGAACACCAATTACAAGCTGCTGGAGCGCGCGGCCGGCGCGGTCGCCGATGCCATCCTCTCGCACTTCCCGCGTATCCGCGCCGTGAAGATCACCGTGCACAAGCCGCATGCGCCGATCGCCGCGATCTTCGACGACGTCGGAATCATGCTGACGCGTTCGCGGCACCCCTGACATGGCAAGCGTTCTGATCGCGCTCGGCGGCAATGTCGGCGATGTCCGCGCGACGTTCCAGAAGGCGATCGCCCATATCTGCGGCATGGCCCAGGCTGCGTTGATCGCGCGCTCGTCGGACTATGCAACGCCGCCCTGGGGCGACGAGGACCAGGCTCCCTTCATCAACGCCTGCGTCGAGATCGACACCAGCCTCGATCCGCATGCACTGCTGTTCGTGATGCAGAAGGTCGAGCAGAAATTCGGCCGCTCGCGCGATAAGGAGCGGCGCTGGGGCCCGCGCACGCTCGATCTCGACATGATCGCCTATGACGATGTGTCGATGCAGAAGCCCGATCTGACCCTGCCGCATCCGCGCCTGTTCGAGCGCGCCTTTGTGCTGGTGCCGCTGGCCGAGATCGCGCCCGACCGCGTGATCGCAGGCATTCGTGTCCGTGACGGTCTCGCCAGCGTCTCGACACAAGGCATTGAGCGGCTTCCGGATACCGGTTAACCAAAAACAACCGTTTGCAGGGACGGCCGGCCGTGGCAATTTCGCCTGCGAACAACAAGATTTTTCGGGAGCCCTTCGCCGCATGACCTCCGCGACTGACGACCTGCCGCTGGCGGCGGATTTTCCCAAAGCGACCGTCGACGACTGGCGCAAGCTGGTCGATGGCGTGCTGAAGGGCGCGCCATTCGAGAAGCTGGTCGCCAAGACCTATGACGGAATCAGGATCGATCCGCTCTATCCGCGCGCCAAAGGCGTTGCGCCCGTGGTGGGACGGCCGGCGGCGGCGCCCTGGCAGATCATGCAGCGGATCGACCATCCCGATGCAAGTGCGGCGAATGCACAGGCACTGACCGATCTCGAAAATGGCGCGACAGGGCTTGCGCTGGTGTTCGCCGGCGGCAATGCCGCTCACGGTTTCGGGCTGGAACCGACCGCAGACGCAATCGCGAAGATCTTGAAGGATATCCATCTCGACGCCGGCATCGGGCTGGAGCTCGAGATCGGTCCGCAATCGCGGATGGCGGCGATCCACGTCGCGGAATATGTGAAGAGCAACGGCATCGATCCCGCGGCCTGTGACATCCGCTTCGGGCTCGACCCGCTCGCGGCCGGCGCGGTGTGGGGCCACAGCCCCTATACCTGGGACGAGATCGTTCCGGCCGTCACCGGCGGCATCAAGGGCCTCGCCGCGCTCGGCTTCAAGGGACCGTTCGCATCAGCCGACGGACGCGTCGTCCACGATGCCGGTGGCTCGGAGGTGCAGGAGCTCGCCTTCGTGCTCGCCTGCGGCATCGCCTATTTGCGCGCGATCGAGGGCGCGGGCGTTCCGCTGGAGCAGGCGCAAGGCATGGTCTATGCGCGGCTTGCCGCGGATGCAGATCAGTTCCTCACCATGGCAAAATTCCGCGCCTTGCGGCTGCTGTGGGCGCGCATCGAGACGGCGTGCGGGCTCATGCCAAAACCGCTGTTCATCGCCGCCGATACCGCCTGGCGCATGCTGACGCAACGCGATCCCTATGTGAACATGCTGCGCGCGACCATAGCGACGTTTGCGGCCGGACTCGCCGGCGCGAACGCGATCACCGTGCTGCCGCATACGCTGGCGCTCGGCCTGCCCGATCCGTTCGCGCGGCGCGTGGCGCGCAATACGCAGCTCGTGCTGCTGGAAGAGAGCAATCTCGCCAAGGTCAGCGATCCCGCGGCAGGCGCAGGCGGCATCGAGACGTTGACGGGCCAGCTCTGCGACGCCGCCTGGGCGCTATTCCAGGAGAGCGAGAAAGCCGGCGGCGCCTTCTCTGCGCTTCAGCAGGGCCTGTTCCAGAGCAAGGTCGCGGCCGCGCGAAAAGCCCGCGACGCCAACATCGCAAAACGCCGCGACGTGCTGACCGGCGCCAGCGAGTTTCCGAACCTGCACGAGAACGAGACGATGGTGCTGAAGGCGACGCCGATCGCGCTGGCGCCTTATGGCGAGCAAAAATACAAGTTCGACGCGCTGCCGCCGATCCGGCTGGCGGAACCGTTCGAGGCACTGCGCGACAAATCCGATGCGGCGTTGAAGGCACACGGCGCGCGGCCGAAAGTGTTCTTGGCCAATCTCGGCACGCCCGCCGATTTCACGGCGCGCGCGACCTTTGCCAAGAGCTTGTTTGAGACCGGCGGCATCCAGGCCGTCGACAGCCAGGGCTTCGCCGATCCGGCCCAGTTGGCTGCCGCCTTCAAGTCCTCCGGTGCCGGGCTCGCCTGCCTTTGTTCCAGCGACAAGGTCAATGCGGAACACGCCGAAGCCGCGGCGCAGGCCCTGCAAACCGCCGGCGCCCGACTTATCTATCTGGCAGGCCGCCCGACCGATGCCGAGGCGGCGCTGCGTGCAGCCGGCGTCACCGGTTTTGTCTTCGCCGGGGGCGACGCGCTTGCGACATTGCAAGACACGTATCGACGGATGGAGCAGCCATGACGGAAGCAGGCAAACCCGTTCTCACCGGCGGCTGCCAATGCGGGGCAGTGCGCTTTGGAGTCACGACGGCGCCGAACAGGGTTTCGATCTGCCACTGCCGGATGTGCCAGAAAGCCAGCGGCGCGCCGTTCGCCTCTTTTGCCGACATCAACAAGACGGACTTTGCATGGACCAAGGGCAAGCCGTCGTTCTTCCGCTCCTCCTCCATCGCCGAGCGCGGCTTTTGCGCCGCCTGCGGCACGCCGCTAAGCTTTGGCCGCATCGACGGCGACCGGATCGAGATCATGACCGGCGCGTTCGACCGCCCCGATCACGTGGTGCCGACGCGGCAGTTCGGTTCCGAGTCCCGTCTCGGCTGGGTGGTCGGGATCGCCAATCTACCAAGCCAGACCACGCAGCAAAATTACGGGCCGGAGAAGATGGCAACCATCGTCAGCCATCAGCATCCCGACCATGATTGAGCGCCCATGATATGGTTGAAACCATGAGCCGCATTCCTGATTTCGCAGACATCGCCTTCGAGCGCACCACAAGCGCCGCGCCATCAGGCAGCGCCGAGCCGTGGCTGACGCCCGAGGGCATTCTGGTGAAGCCCGCTTATGGCGAGGCCGACCTCGCCGGCCTCGACTTCCTCGAGACCTATCCGGGCATGCCGCCTTATCTGCGCGGCCCCTACCCGACCATGTACGTCAACCAGCCCTGGACCGTCAGGCAATATGCCGGCTTCTCCACGGCGGAGGATTCCAATGCGTTCTACCGCCGCAACCTCGCGGCCGGACAGAAGGGCCTCTCGGTCGCGTTCGATCTCGCCACCCATCGCGGCTATGACAGCGACCATCCGCGCGTCGGCGGCGACGTCGGCATGGCCGGCGTTGCCATCGATTCCATCTACGACATGCGCACGCTGTTTGCGGGCATTCCGCTCGACCAGATGAGCGTGTCCATGACCATGAACGGCGCGGTGCTGCCGATCCTCGCGCTCTACGTTGCTGCTGCCGAGGAACAGGGTGTGCCGCCGGAGAAGCTCTCAGGGACCATTCAGAACGACATTCTGAAAGAGTTCATGGTGCGCAACACCTACATCTATCCGCCCGCGCCCTCGATGCGGATCATCTCGGACATCTTCGCCTACACCTCGCAGAAGATGCCGAAATACAATTCGATCTCGATCTCCGGCTATCACATGCAGGAGGCCGGGGCGACGCAGGACCTCGAGCTCGCCTATACGCTCGCCGACGGCGTCGAATATCTTCGTGCCGGCCTTGCGGCGGGCCTCGATGTCGACCGCTTCGCGCCGCGGCTGTCGTTCTTCTGGGCGACCGGGATGAACTTCTTCATGGAAGTGGCCAAGATGCGCGCCGCGCGGCTGCTCTGGGCGAAGCTGCTCAAGCCCTTCAATCCGAAGGATCCACGCTCGCTGTCACTGCGCACGCATTGCCAGACATCCGGCTGGTCGCTGACCGCGCAGGACGTCTTCAACAACGTGATGCGCACGACGGTGGAAGCGATGGCGGCGACGCAGGGCCACACCCAGTCGCTGCACACCAACGCGCTCGACGAGGCGCTCGCTTTGCCGACCGACTTTTCGGCGCGCATTGCCCGCAACACGCAGCTCTTCCTGCAGCAGGAGAGCGGCACCACCCGCATCATCGATCCCTGGGGCGGCTCGTATTATGTCGAGCGGCTGACACGCGACCTCGCCGCCAAGGCCTGGAGCCACATCCAGGAGGTCGAGGAGCTCGGGGGCATGGCCAAGGCGATCGAGGCCGGCGTACCGAAGCTGCGCATCGAGGAAGCCTCCGCCAAGACCCAGGCCCGCATCGATGCCGGCAAGCAGGCGGTGATCGGGGTCAACAAATACAAGCCGACGGACGAAGCTCCGATCGATATCCTCAAGGTCGACAATACCAATGTCCGCCGGCTCCAGATCGACAAGCTGACGCGGCTGAAGTCCGAACGCAACCAGAAGGAGGTCGAGGCCGCGCTCGCCGCGCTGACGCGCTCGGCCGGCGAAGGCAACGGCAATCTGCTCGCGCTCGCCATTGATGCCGCGCGCGCGAAGGCAACCGTCGGCGAGATCTCGGACGCGATGGAAAAAGTGTTCGGCCGGCACCGCGCCGAGATCAAATTCATCACCGGCGTCTACAAGCGGGAGGCGTCCAGCATGGGTAACCGGGTCGAGAAGGTTCAGGCGCTGATCGATGCCTTCGAGGAGGCGGAAGGCCGCCGCCCGCGCATCCTGGTCGCAAAAATCGGCCAGGACGGCCACGACCGCGGCCAGAAGGTGATCGCGTCGGCCTTCGCCGATATCGGCTTCGATGTCGACATCGGGCCGCTGTTCGCGACTGCCGACGAAGCCGCGCGCCAGGCGGTCGAGAACGACGTCCACATCCTCGGCGTCTCCTCGCTCGCGGCCGCCCATCTCACCGCCGTGCCGGAGCTGAAGGCCGCGCTGAAGAAGCAGGGCCGCGACGACATCATGATCATCGTTGGCGGCGTGGTGCCGCCACAGGATTACGACGCGCTCTACGCGGCCGGCGCCGAAGCGATCTTCCCACCGGGCACGGTGATTGCGGACGCGGCCGAGGAGCTGATCCGCAAGCTGAACGCCCGTCTCGGGCATAGCGAGGCGGCGGAGTAGGTCGCCATCGCTCTTTGAAAGGACAGTGCGTGATATTTTCAGCGCCAGCCTTCATGCGCGCGCTAATCGTGGTCGCAGCCTGCAGCGCGTTGTTGGCTACCGCCCATGCCGCCAACCCCAAGCCCGACGCGGTCATCAAGACCAAGAGCATCGAGGCTCGCGTCTTCCTCGACGACAAGGTCAAGGTCGATGCGGCGTTGGCGGCCGATTGCCTGACTGAAGGCAGGAAGTGGCTCGATAAGAACGCGGCAGAAGCCGCCGCCTCGCGCAAAGAGGATCCGCAGTTCTTCAAGGAAGGCGGCTGGGACTTTGAGCGCAAATATGCGGTCCGCTCCGTCGTCGCCGACCGCTATGTCAGCATTCTCCGCAACGACTACATGGACACCCACGGCGCCCATCCCAATTCCGACGTGAACACGGTCCTGTGGGACAGGGCGGAGAACAAGCGCATCTCCATCCGCCCGTTCTTCACCGAGACCGCCGACAACGGCCCGGCCATGAAGGCGATGGTGAAGGCGGTGATCGCCTCACTGAAAACCGAGAAGAAGAAGCGCGGCGCCGGCGAGACCGCGACCGACGAGTGGTTTAAGGAGCTCGCACCGAGCCTGCTCAAGATCGGCGCGGTGACGCTCGCGCCTTCAACCGATGCGGGCAAGAGTTCCGGCCTCACTTTCCACTACCCACCCTACGCAGTCGGCCCCTACGCCGAGGGCGAATATGTCGCGTTCGTGCCGTGGGAAGCGCTGAAGCCCTATCTCACCGCGGAAGGCACTCGCATCTTCGGCGGCTCGCGGCCGAAGAGTGACGCGGACGAGCCGCAATGATCGTGTTGAGCAGCGACAGCTTGCTCGCAGAGCGCTGGTAGCGCTGCCTTGCAGCCGCGCTGCAAAGCCGACTAGAATGTCGCCATTGACAAGAGCGCCTGACGTCATGGGCGCCGTTGGGAGGCATTGATGTCCAAGATTACGCGCCGCAGCTTTGCGGCTTCATCTGCCGCAGTCGCGGCATCCGCCGCATTCGGCCTCACACCCGCACGCGCGCAAGCCTATCCGGCGCGGCCCGTCACCGTGATCGTGCCCTGGGGCGCGGGCGGCGGCACCGACGCGACTGCGCGCATTGTCGCAGCGCTGTTGGAGAAGGATCTCGGCCAGCCCTTCAACGTGGTCAATCGCACCGGCGGCTCCGGCGTCGTCGGCCATACCGCGATCGCGACCGCGCAGCCCGATGGCTACACCATCGGCATGCTCACGGTCGAAATCTCGATGATGCACTGGCAAGGGCTGACCGAACTGGCGCCGAAGAGCTACACCCCGCTGGCGCTGATGAACGAAGATCCCCCCGGCATCCAGGTCTCCTCCTCCTCACCTTACAAGACGGTGAAGGAACTCGCCGAAGCCATCAAGGCGGCCCCTCCCGGCAAGTTCAAGGCCTCCGGCACCGGCCAGGGCGGCATCTGGCATCTCGCGCTGGTCGGCTGGATGCAGGCGATGGGCCTGCCCGCCAACCAGGTCGCCTGGGTGCCGTCGAACGGCGCCGCCCCCGCGATGCAGGACCTCGCCGCCGGCGGCCTCGACCTCACCACCTGCTCAGTGCCGGAAGCCCGCGCCATCATCGAGGCCGGCAAGGCCCGGAGCCTTGCCATCATGGCCCCGGCGCGCAATCCGATCTTCAAGGACGTGCCGACGCTGAAGGAGGCGATGGGCATCGACTACGCGACCGGCGCCTGGCGCGGCATCGCCGGGCCGAAGAACCTGCCGCCGGAGATCGCAACGAAGCTCACCGCGGCGCTGCAGAAGGTCTACGACTCCGCCGAATTCAAGGACTTCATGAGCAATCGCGGCTTCGGCACCGTGTGGGGCGATGCCGGCCAGTTCGCAAGCTTCATGGACAAGGGGGACGCCCAGATGGGCGAAGCGATGAAGGCGGCGGGTCTGAGCAAGGCGTGACCCTGGAATCATTTCCCGACTACACGCGCTGATCGCCTCTCTCTCCTCCCGCGCGGGGAGAGAGAGAATACCTCACATAGGATTCTCCCATGCGTCTTCCCGACTCGGTCACGGGATCGTTTCTCGTCGTGCTCGGCACAGCAGCCGCCTATGGCGGCTGGCTGCTGCCGCCGGTGCCCGGGCAGCCGGTCGGCCCCAACGTATTTCCGCTCGTGATCGGCATTGGGCTTGCGCTGTGCGGGCTCGCGATCGTGTTCGGGATCGGCCACACCTTCGAGGAGGCGGAAGAGCTGATCCCGCTCGAGGCTGGCCAGGCAGCGGCTGCCCCGCCGCCACAGGGAAAGTTGTACAGCCTGCGCGCGCTGCTGCCCCCGGCGCTGCTGCTGTTCTACGTGGTCGCGGCCGACCGGCTCGGCTTCATCATCACCGCGGCGATCATGGTCTACGTCACCTCGACCGCGTTGGGGGCGAAGTGGAAGCTGGCGCTGCCGCTCGCAGCGCTGTCGCCGTTCGCCATCCACCTGATCTTCGGCAAGCTGCTGCGCGTGCCGCTGCCCGCCGGCCTGTTGCCGACGCCCTGGTGACCCCATGCTGAAAACCCTGATTGAAGCGTTCGCACTGATCTCCACCTGGGAGGTCATCATCGCGATGTTCGCAGCCTCGGTGTACGGGCTCGTGATCGGCTCGCTGCCGGGCCTGTCGGCGACGATGGCAACCGCCCTGCTCGTCCCCGTCACCTTCTACCTCTCGCCGATCGCGGCGATTGCGACCATCGTCGCCGCGTCCTCGATGGCGATCTTCTCCGGCGACATTCCCGGCGCGCTGCTGCGCATCCCGGGAACGCCCGCCTCCGCCGCCTATGCGGACGAAGCCTACGCCATGACCCGCAAGGGGCAGGCCGAGCTGGCGCTCGGGGCCGGCGTGTGGTTCTCGGCCGTCGGCGGCATCGCCGGCGTGCTGTCGCTGATGATCCTGGCGCCGCCGCTGGCCGAGATCGCGCTGTCGTTTTCGACCTTCGAGTATTTCTGGCTGGCGCTGCTCGGCCTGATGTGCGCGACGCTGGTGGCGCGCTCCTCGCCGGTAAAGGCAATCGCCGGCATGTTCCTCGGCCTGCTGGTCTCCTGCGTCGGCATCGAGAATCCCGGCGGCGTGCCGCGCTTCACCTTCGGCCTCACCGATCTGTTCGGCGGCATCGAGCCGATCCCCGCGCTGGTGGGCGTGTTCGCGGTGGCCCAGGTGATGCGCGCAATGCTGACCCCCGAGCCGCCGCCGCTGCCGCGGCGCAAATTCGGAAGCATCATGGCCGGCCAGTGGAAGCTGACCAAGAAATACCATTGGCAGATGACGCGCGGAAACATCGTCGGCATCATCATCGGCGTGCTGCCCGGCGCCGGCGCCGACATGGCCGCTTGGGTGTCCTACGCGATGTCGAAGCGCTTCTCCAAGGAACCGGAAAAGTTCGGCACCGGCCATGTCGAAGGCCTGGTCGAGGCCGGCGCCAGCAACAATGCCAGCATCGCCTCGGGCTGGGTGCCATCATTGCTGTTCGGCATCCCCGGCGACACCATCGCGGCGATCGCGATCGGCGTGCTCTACATGAAGGGGCTGAACCCGGGACCGACGCTGTTCACCGAGAAAGCGTCGAGCATGTACGCGATCTATCTGATGTTCATCATCGCAAATATTTTGATGATCCCGCTCGGCATCGCCATGATCCGGGTTGCCGCCTACATCCTGCTGGCACCGCGCTCCGCTATCATGCCGATCATCATGCTGTGCTGCGCGGTCGGCTCGTTCGCGATCGGCAACAACATGTTCGGCGTCGTCACCGTCGCCGCCTTCGGCGTGATCGGCTATGTCATGGAAGCAAACGGCTATCCCGTCGCCGCGATGGTGCTCGGCATCGTCATGGGCACCATGGTCGAGCAGGCTTTCGTCACCTCGCTGATCAAGTCGGACGGCAGCATTTTGCCGTTTTTCGAACGCCCGGTCGCCGCGATCCTCGCCGCCATGGCGATCGGGGCGCTGCTGTGGCCGGTGATGGTCTGGGCGTGGCGGAAGGTGAAACCGGTGCGGACGGGGGTGGCGGCGACATCCCGGTGATATCGGGCGGGCGGCCCTCGCCTGCCCCCCGGGGGCGTTGTAAAGCAGGGCATGGTTGAGAAGAAGCCTTCACTGGACATCAAATCCCTCGCCCACGACCTCCGCGCCGGCAGCCGCGCGGCGCTGGCGCGGGCCATCACGCTGGTCGAGAGCCGGCGCAGCGATCATCAGGCGCTGGCGCGCGAGCTGGTGCAGATGCTCTTGTCCGATACCGGCAGGGCGGTCCGCGTCGGCATCACCGGCTCGCCCGGCGTCGGCAAATCCACCACCATCGACGCGCTCGGCACCCATCTCATCGAGCAAGGCCACAAGGTCGCGGTGCTCGCGGTCGATCCGTCTTCAGCGCGGAGCGGCGGCTCGATCCTCGGCGACAAGACGCGGATGGCCCGCCTGTCGGCCTCCGACGACGCCTTCATCCGGCCCTCGCCGGCCTCGGGCACGCTCGGCGGCGTCGCGGCCAAGACACGCGAGGCGATGCTGCTGTGCGAGGCGGCCGGCTTCGACGTCGTGCTGGTGGAAACGGTCGGCATCGGCCAGTCCGAGACCGCGGTCTGCGACATGACCGATTTCTTCCTGGCCTTGATGCTGCCGGGCGGCGGCGACGAATTGCAGGGCATCAAGAAGGGCCTGGTGGAGCTCGCCGACATGATCGCGATCAACAAGGCCGACGGCGACAATCTCAAGCGCGCCAACATCACCGCCGCCGATTATCGCGGCGCGCTGCATATCCTGACGCCACGCTCCGAGCACTGGCATCCGCCGGTCGAGACCTATTCGGCGCTGACCGGGGACGGCATCGCGAAGATCTGGCAGAAAGTCCTCGATCACCGCAAGGCGATGAATGCATCCGGCGACTTCGCCGCACGGCGGCGTGAGCAGCAGGTGAAATGGATGTGGTCGATGCTGGAGCAGCGCATGCTGGCACGGTTGCGCAGCGAGGCGTCGGTGCGGACCAAGGTCCGGAAGATCGAGACTGAGGTCGCCGACGGCCATCTCACGCCGGCGCTCGCCGCCGAAAAGATCCTGGAGTTGCTGCAATGAGCGCCAAGCTCCGCATTCTCCTCACCGGCTTCGGCCCGTTTCCCGGCGCGCCCTACAATCCGACCCAGCCACTGGTCGCCCGGCTGGCGCAATTGCGCCGACCCGCACTCGACGATGCCGCGATCTCCAGCCACATCTTCCCGGTCACCTATGCTGCGGTAGACCGGCAATTGCCGGAGGTGCTCGCGAAAGAGAAGCCGGATGCGCTGCTGATGTTCGGCCTCGCCGCACGCACACCCTATCTGCGCATCGAGAGCCGCGCGCGCAACGCCGTCACCATGCTCTGGCCCGATGCCGCCAACACCCGCTCAAGCAAGCGCGGCATCGCCGGTAATGCGGACGCGATAACGTTCGGCCCGCACACCGCAAGGCTGCTGCGCGCCGCGCGCCTCACCGGCATCGACGCGCGCCCCTCGCGCGATGCCGGCGCCTATCTCTGCAATTACCTGAGCTGGCGCGCGATCGAAAACGTCAGGGCCGGCGGGCCGCAGCTTGCGGCGTTCATCCATATTCCCCTGCTCGCGCGCAGTGGCGCCGTGCGCCGCAAGGGCGCGCCGCGGATCACGCTGGAGGAACTGGTGGACGCCGGGGAAGCGATGCTGATGGAGATGGTGCAGTTGGCACGGAAGGCTCGGAACACGACTGCGTAAACATTTAACCCTACCGTGAACTATCCTCATGGCCCCAGCCGCGCGGTCCCGTTTTTGCGCTACCTAACCGCTGCGGGCCCCCGCGTCCGCCGGAGGACGCATCCATGGACCTCAATCGCCGCCATCTCATCGGAGCATCGACCGCAGGCATCGCCGGCGCGCTCGCGATACCAGCCGACGCCGCGCGCGCAGCGCCGCTGACGTCGCTGCTCGGCCGCGATGCCACGCAATATGGCGTGCGCCCCGGCAGCAGCGAGGATCAGACCCGCGCGCTCCAGCGTGCGATCGACGAGACCGCGCGGGCGCAAATGCCGCTGGCGCTGCCACCCGGCATCTACCGCACGGGACTGTTGCGTCTGCCAAATGGCGCGCAACTGATCGGCGTGCGCGGCGCGACAAAATTCGTTTTCACCGGCGGGGCGTCGGCGATCCAGAGCGACGGCTCCGATGCAATCGGCATTTCCGGCATCACCTTTGACGGCAGCGGCATTCCGCTGCCGACGCGACGCGGGCTGATCCAGATCCTCGGCGGACGCGACGTCCGCATCACCGATTGCGCGATCACCGGCTCCGGTGGCAGCGGCATCTGGCTCGAGCAGGTCTCCGGCGACATCTCGGGCAACATCTTTACCAACATCGCGGTGACGGCAGTGGTGTCGTTCGACGCCAGGGGTCTCAGCGTCTCCCACAACACCATCACCGGCACCAACGACAACGGCATCGAGATCCTGCGCTCGGCCATCGGCGATGACGGCACGCTGGTCGCTGATAACCGCATCGAGGACATCAAGGCCGGCCCCGGCGGCTCCGGCCAGTACGGCAACGCCATCAACGCGTTCCGCGCCGGCAACGTCATCGTGCGTGGCAATCGCATCAAGAACTGCGATTACTCCGCCGTGCGCGGCAACTCGGCCTCGAACATCCACATTACCGGCAACAGCGTCAGCGACGTGCGCGAGGTCGCGCTCTATTCGGAATTCGCTTTCGAGGCTGCGGTGATCGCCAACAACATTGTGGACGGCGCCGCCGTCGGCGTCTCCGTCTGCAATTTCAACGAAGGCGGCCGCATCGCCGTGGTCCAGGGCAACATCATCCGCAATTTGATCCCGAAGCGGCCGATCGGCACCGCGCCGGATGACGATGCCGGCATCGGCATCTACATCGAGGCGGATTCATCGGTCACCGGCAACGTGATCGAGAACGCGCCGTCCTACGGCATCGTCGCCGGCTGGGGCAAATATCTCCGCGACGTCGCCATCACAGGCAACGTGATCCGCAAGGCACTGGCAGGCGTCGGCGTGTCCGTCGTGCCCGGCGCCGGCACCGCGCTCGTCAACAACAACATGATCTCGGAAACCCCGCGCGGCGCCGTCGTCGGGCTCGATCACGCGCGCGCCGTAACGTCCGACCTGTCGGCGGACGGCGCTCAGCGGTTTGCGCAATTGGTCGTCGGTGGGAATGCGGTGCGGCGGTAGCTGCGGCTCCTCGCCTCTGGCTCTCGAACGCTAGAACGCGTTCCGCAGCAGCGGGTACTTCGCTTCGAGGCCGTCGAGGCTGAAGGTGAACTCAACCAGACGTTCGGGGGCTGCGACGATTTCGGCTGCCGGCGGAGAGAACTGCGGCAGAAGCGCCGCCATCGCAGCCAGCGCCTTGGGCGCTGCCGGCACCTTGGGCCCGGTCATTGCCACGGGCGCGGTGGGCGGCGCCATGGCAGCCGGCACTCTGAGCGGTGCCACCGGCGCAGGCGCGGCGATCGGCGCGGTCGGGGCTTCGGTGATTTCGGCGAGAACGCCCGGCTTCGGATCGAGCCTGACCGGGACGGCGGTCTCCGGGGCGATGTGCACGGCCTTCGGTTGCACGGTCTGCGCCTGGGGCTCGCGCGGAAACATGCGGGGCATTGTCGCCGGCGACCAGCCGAATGCGGGCGACACGCTCGCGGCCGCCGTGGCGACATCAGCGCCGGTGGCAAGCGCGCGCCACGTCTGGACGGCGAGCTTCGCTTCCTGAATGTTTTCGAGAAATGCGATCTCGGAATGATAGCGGCGCCAGCGCCCGGTCTCGAACATCTCGGAGAGATGCACCAACCGCTGCTCGGCGAGAGCGCACCAGCGTGCCGCAACGTCGCGGCCAATAGCAACGTCGCGAATAGCCTCTTGGCGATGTGTCATAAATCAGCCCGTCAGGAGAAAATACGGACGCGACGCAACGCACACGAATCAATTTAGACGCGACGTGAATATTTTGTGGAAAAGTTTTGACTTGTCCAGCAACGACGATGTTTTCGTCGCCAAACTCCGTAGTCGTGCGGAGATTCAAGGGGTTTTGGAGTCAAGCTTCGCGCAAGCATAGCGCGCTTGCGGCGTGCCGGCGGAGCGGTAGCGTTGAGTGAGCTACGACCTCTCAACCGGAAGCTGATCTCGCGTAGGGCTTCGAGGAATTGGACGTCCAAAAAGAAAAGACCCGTCCGGGGGGACAACCGGACGGGTCGAGCCATATGGGCGCTTGGGGTGGATGGGCGCTCGCGCCTAATATGACTTATGGGGAGGGATAACCGCTCCCACATAATTTGGTCGTGGCAGCGGGCCGAACGTTCAACGCGGCGTTTGATTTTTCGACCTTCGCGCCGCGCGCAAAGTTGTCGCAGCCGCTATCGCGTCGTCGGCTTATCCGCTTGAGAAACCGTGGCTTTATCCTCGGTGCTCGACAACGAAGGTTGCTCTAATGCGCGGATGCCGGGCCCGTCGCGACGCTTCTCGAGATCTTCACGTTTTGTTGTACCGGACGCGGCCGCGACCGGCGTCGCGCCGGCGGCGGGAACGGCCATGACCGCGGCAAACGCGTCGGCCTCACCATCGCCGAACAGATCGTCACGCCCGGGTGAACCGAGGTCACGCGCCGTCTTTGCCAGCGTCGCGCGCAGCGCTTCCGGCTTCAAGGCGTAGTTGCGCTCGAGCAGCAGCGCCGCGACGCCGGAGACATAGGCGGCCGAGAACGAGGTGCCCGACGTCATCTGGTATTTGCCGTCAGGCGCCGGCAGGAAGATATCGACGCCGGGGGCCGCGACCGCGATGTAGTTGCCGCGGTTGGAGGCGGTGAACAGCCTGTCCTGCTGGTCGGTCGCACTCACCGCGATCACGTTGGGATTGGCGGCTGGATAGAGTGGCGGCGACTTCGCGCCAGCATTGCCGGCGGCCGCGATCAGCACCAGGCCACGCGCGGCCGTCGCCGCGATGGCCCGCTCGATCACCGCGTCTTTGGGACCGGCAAAGCTCATGTTGACGATCTGGGCGCCATGCTCGGCGGCATAGTTCAGCGAGCGCAGGATGACGTAGGACGAGCTCTCGGCCCCGCCGGTGGTGCCGCCGAAGGCGCGGATCGCGATGAGGCGCGCCTCGGGCGCGCTGCCCATCAGCTTGGCATGGGCCACGATGGCGCCGGCAATGCCGGTGCCGTGAATGTGCGGGCCCTCGGCGCTGCCAAGCGCATCGAAATTGTCGGCAATGGAATTGGCAAGTTCCGGATGTTGGACGTCGATGCCGGAGTCGATCACGGCGACCGTCACATTGGCGCCATGCGCGAGAGTATGTGCCTGCGGCAGGCGGAGCTTGGCCAGCGCATATTGCGCGGGATCTCCCTCGGTCGGCACCGACGATTTCTGGTCCTGAAGCAGGTAGCGGAAGTTCTGCTGGACCGAACGCACGCTGCCGTCGGCCGCGAATTCACGCCGCACCGTCGCGGAAGGCCGGCCGTCGGTGATGCGGAACAGTCCGAACGTCGCCCCGATCAGCGGAAAATTCTCGGAGGACACACGCGTCAGGCCATGGCGACGCGCAAGCTCGTCGGCTTGGCTCAACGACAGCCCGCCGTCGATCTCGGCGACAAATTCGCCGGCAAAGGTGCGCAAATCCGCGGCGACGGGCGTGTTGTTGCCGCGCCCCTTTCCGGCGGTCTTCTTGCCCGATTTGCCCGAGCCATCGCCGCCTGCGTTCTGCTGCGCCAGGCATTCGCCGGCGGCGTCGCGATCGGGCGCGGTACAGGCGGGATAGAGGTTCGGGGAGTAGCGCGCATAAGGCAGCACCGGCGTCGGCCCCATCCGCGCCGAAATCCTCGTCGTCACAATCGGACCGGGACCGCGGCCGACGGCCACCGCTCTGGCGGCAACACCGGGACTGACGCGTGCGGCGATGCCAGGAGAAATCGTCGGCATTCGGGAGGGGACGCTGATCGTCGGCGTGCGCATGATCGCCTGCGCCTGCGCAACCTCGACGCCGAGACAGGCGGCGAGCAGAAGCGCGGCTGCGACCGACGAAGCGCAGGCCCCCGCTCTTACTCTACTTTCAAACTTGCGCGTCATTGGTTTGGAAGCGCCTTACGGCGCTGCGACGGCGAGGTTGACGAACTTCTCGCGCTGCATCTTGCCAAGCAGCGAGGTGAGTTCGTCACGGCTCATCGCCTTGTCGAACTGGAGGCGGAACATACCGCCCTTGGCATCACCGATGATCGAAGCCTGGTAGCCGTCGAGCAATGCCGTGATATCGACGACGCGCGCCTCGGGCGTGAAGCGTACCAGCGCGCGCGCTGGCGGGACGGTCGTGCCGAGGTCGCGGGTGATCGGAGCGCTGGTCGAGAGCGAAGCAGTCTGGAAGGTCGCAGTCTGGGTCTTCGTCAACACGGCGCCGATGATTCCGGCCTGCAGCACGAGCGCGATGGCGCCAAGGCTCGCCGACCAGGCCAGAGTGCGCGGCGACAGGCTCGCAAAGAAGGTGGCGATGCGCGCCGACAGCGGCAGCGAACCGGCCGCACGCGCAGGCTCAGCGTCGATCGCGGCGAACAGCTTCTGCATCGCACGCGCCGACGGAGCCCCCAGGCTCTCGTTCAGATGGATGGTCTCTTCATACTCGCCGCGGATCGCGGCATATTGCTTCGCGAGCTCGGGATCGCGCGCCAGCGCCTCGTCGACGCGGCGCGCATCGCGCGGGTTCAGCGTGCCGGCGGCGTGCCACGGCAGCAGCAGTTCAATTTCACCGGGCTCTTGCTCCAGCATCTTCTTGCTCAAAGCCATCATGGCCAGCCTCGCTCAATGCCGGCTGCTTTCAGCAGTTCGGCCAATTTCTTGCGCGCATAGAACAAGCGCGTCTTCACAGTGTTCTCCGGGATGCCAACGATTTCGGCCACTTCTTCCACGGATTTCTCGTGGTAGTAGACGAGATCGACGATCTCCCGATGGTCCGGCGAGAGGCCCGTCAGACACTCCCGCAACGCTTCACTGGTATCCTTCTTCTGCACCGCCGTTTCCGGATTGTCGGACGTATCCTCGATCGCGTTCGCGGCGTCGTCGTCCAACTCAAAATCCTTCCTGCGCCGAAGCGCAGACAGGGCCTTGAATCGGGTAATGGCCAGCAGCCAGGTGGAAACGGCGGATCGGCCCTCGAATTTGCCGGCTTGACGCCAGACGTCGAGAAACACCTCGCTGATGAGGTCTTCCGCCGCCTGCTCGTCCCGCACGAGCCGGAGGCCGAACCGATACACCCTGACATGGTGCCGCCCGTACAGCACCTGCATGGCGAGCCGGTCACCTTGAGCGATCCTGGCGATCAGGATCTCGTCCGAAGCCGCTTGTGTCACGCTCAAAGACCGTCTCGCAAGGTTGGTCGGGTCGATGCGGCAGACGGTTCGACGGGAGGGGTAAAATTGTTCAGCCTACCGCAGTCATACGGGAGGCTGTGTGATCTACCCGACATACGCGAAATTTCCTGTTGCCACCCGCGGCTGGGCGCCTCGCTCAAGAACGGTAACATAGTAATGAAGCACTTTCCTGAGCAATGCCGTCCCAGTAGAGACGGCCCGACGTGCATGGAACCTTAGCAGCCTAGCACGACATATGTCTTCCGAAGCCCTGCTTTGGCTCGACCCCGTCGCACACGGTGCCTAATCGCCGGCAAATTCCTGGAGCGATCGACGTCCCCTGCTGCCGCGCTGCACAGCGTGGATTCGGTTTCGAAGGATACCAAACCTAAAGGCTTGCGACGTAGATTTTTGAGCTGACATCCACCACTGGCGGGACCATGAGCACGGCTGCGACGTCCTTTCCCGAGAGGAATGCCGCTGAAGCCGCGGATCTCGCCTTGACGACCGAGGCAGCGGCACCCGAGGTCCTGGCACGCCGGATCCGGCAGCGGCGCCAGATGTATGTTGGCCAGGTGGCGAGCTATTCGCTTGGCGCCTCCGTCCTGCTGCTCTACGCCTTTGACGGCGTGATCTCCATGGGCGTTCCGTCGCTGTTCTGGCTCAGCGGCCTACTGATCATCGGTACCTTCACCGTGCTATCGGAAGCGGGCTTCGGCGACCGGTTCGAGGATCATTACCTCACCGTCTTCCAGATCTCGGCGCATATGACGCTGCAGCTGCTGTTCCTGCTCGCGGTGCCGACAGTCGGAGTCGCGTTCCTGGCCGTGCTGTTTCTGATCTTCGCCTTCGGCACGCTTCGTATGACATCGAGCCAGGCAATGCTCACCTGGGGTCTCACCACTTGCGGGCTCGCGTTGGTCTTCCTCGCCTCGGACTTGCCAATCGGACTGCCGGTTACGACCCAGCTGCAACGGGCGGCATCGATGCTGTGCTTCGTGCTGGTGATCGGCCAGTGCGCCTTCCTCGGCCTGTTCGGCGCCACGTTGCGCAAGATCCTGTACCGGCGCAGCATCGAGCTGAAGGCCGCCTATCGGCGCATCGAGGAACTGGCGGAGCTCGACGAGCTCACCGGCTCCTACAACCGCCGCTGTATCATGCGGCTTCTCGACGCCGAGATCGAAAAATCGCGGCAGACGTCGACCCCTTGCGCGATCGCGCTGATCGATCTCGACTGGTTCAAGCGCATCAACGACGCCCATGGCCATCCCATCGGCGACGAGGTGCTGCGCACCTTCGCGATCACCATTTTCGCCAACATCCGCCCGGCCGACTGCTTCGGACGCTACGGCGGCGAGGAATTCTTGCTGCTGCTGCCGGGGATGGACGGCGATGCGGCGTCACGCATGCTCGATCGGCTGCGCGGCATCGTCGCCGATCTGGACTGGAGCGCATTCTCCCCGGGCATGCGCGTGACCATTTCCGCGGGCGTCGTGACGCTACGCGACAACGATACTGCCGACACGTTTCTCGTGCGCGCCGATAGCGCGCTCTATTCCGCCAAGGCACAGGGGCGCAACCGCATTGCAACGAGCTGACCAATCCATTTTCTCCCGGCGCGACAGAAGCCGCGGCCGGGCCGAACGCTCCAGGACAGGGCAATGAGATCCAAAGCCGTAAAATCATCCGAGAGTCTGCTCGAGGAATTGCAAACTGCGCTCTCGCACGGCACCGTTGCGCACCGGGTCGAGACGTTGCGCCGCGTAACCGATCTGTTCGTGGGCAACGCGGTGGACTATTCCGACGACCACGTCCGCGTGTTCGACGACGTGTTCCAATGCCTGATCGAGCGGATCGAGACGTCCGCCAGGGCGCTGCTCGCCGACCGCCTCGCATCGATCGCGGCTGCGCCGCCGAAGATCATCCGCACGCTCGCGCTCGACGAGGTGATCGAGGTTTCCGGCCCGGTGCTGTCGAAATCCGAACGGCTGGACGAGGCGACCCTGATCGAGATCGCGCGCACCAGGGGCCAGGCCCATCTCAAGGCGATCTCGCTCCGGCGGGTGTTGTCGGAAGCGCTGAGCGACGTGCTGGTGACCCGCGGCAACGAGGACGTGGTGCAATCGACCGTCAGCAATCCGGGCGCGCAACTGTCCGAGGGAAGTCTCGCCGACCTCGTGACCCGCGCCGAACGTGACGACGACCTCGCCAGCTGCATCGGCCTGCGGGCCGACCTGCCCCGCCATCATTATTTGAAGCTGGTCGCGAAGGCCTCCTTGACCGTGCGCCGGAAGCTGGAGGCCGCGCATCCGGAGCTCGCGGACGACGTGTCCAGCGTGGTCCAGGAAGCGGCTCAGCGGATCCGCGCCGCCACCACGACCCGGCAGACCGAGATGGCGCGGGCGCTGGTGAAGTCGCTGCACGAGGACGGCCGCCTGACCGAACTCCAGGTCGCCACCTTCGCAGAGCAGGGCAAGTTCGACGAGACCAATGCGGGGCTCGCGGCGCTTGCGGGCGTCGCAGTCGAGACCGCCGAGACCATGATGATCGAAAGCCGGGTCGAGGGCGTGATGATCCTCGCCAAGGTCGCGGCCATGCAATGGTCGAGCGTCCGCGCCATCATCGCCCTGCGCGAGAAGCTCTCAGGCGGCCCTCAGACCGACATGCTGACGCTGCGCGACGCTTACGAGGCGCTGCGTAGCTCGACCGCGCAGCAGGTGCTGCGCTTCCACCGCATGCAGCAGGGCGCGACGCCGGCTTGAAGCCGGCGAGCTAGTAGCGTAGGACCCTCGCCCCCACCAGCGCGCCAATTGCCGTCACCAACGCGGTGGCGAGCGTGTACCAGGTCGCGACGAACAGCGGCGAGTCATCGGTGCAGTGCGAGGCGTACAGCGTCGCGGCAAGGCCCGCCGACACCAGGCCGGCGAGCGCACCGGCGAGCGCGGGATGCGACGGCGCACCGTGGCGCAGGCCGAACAGGGCCCCCGCAAGCAGCGGCAGCGACATCGCAGGAATTGCGAACAGGCACACCCTGGAATTCTTGCCCATCAAACGCATCGTCATCGGCATGGCCGGCGCCATCATCGCCTCGCTGCCGATCGCCACCGCGAGCAGCCCGACGGGCAGCAGCAGCAGCCAGCCCCAGCCACGCAGCAAGGCCTCGGGACGCGACAGATGCAGGCTGACGATGATTGCCGGGATCGCGAGCGAGAGCGTGACCGCGAACTTCATGTCGAAGAACGGGTTGCGCATCGCGCTCATCACGTCGTGACGCACACCGAGGAAGGTGGCGAAGATCAGGATCGACAGCGGCGCGGCGACCAGCAGCGCCATGGTCAGCACCGCGCCGACGCGCGGCGGGCGATGGGCGTTGTCGGCCGCGAGGGAGCGAATGAGTTGATCGGTATCCATGACTAGTGGTCCCGCAGTTTGGCTGTCAGCGCCGCAAGTCCGCGATGCAGCGCGACCCGCACCGCGCCCTCGCTCATCGAATATTTCGCCGCCGTGTCCTTGATCGAGGTGCTGTCGACCGCGATCGACTGCAACACGTCGCGCTGGCGTTGCGGCAGCGTATTGAGCTGGCTGGCGACCTCGCCGGCCGAGACCGTCTCCTGCGGCGCCTCACCCGGCAGGATCTCGGCGAAATCGTCGATGTTGACGAAGATCCGCCTGCCCCGTCGCCGCAGCATGTCGATCAGCTTGTTGCGGCCGATCGCAAACAGCCACGGGGCGAAGGGGGCTTCGCTGTCCCAGGTGTGCCGCTTCAGATGCACCGCCAACAGAATCTCCTGCACGATATCCTCGGCCTGGTCGGGAGGCTGCCCGGCCCGCGCCAGGCCGCGCCTCGCGGCAGCGCGCAGCACAGGCGTGACCGCCTTCAACAGACGATGATACGCCGCGTCATCGCCTGCCATGGCCGACCGCATCAGGTCGGTCCACTCGTCCTCACGTCCGCGCACGCGCGCCCCTCACCATGCAATTCGGCCGTTCTTTCAGTTTGTTACGCCGGCGGCAGCGTGATCACGAATTCGTGATCATGCTTGGCCACGCAACCGATACGGCCGTCAGGATCTGCGACGGCTCATAACACCGATCGGTCCCGTACGCACCCGCGGCCGGCCGCGACGGCAAGGGATTGCCGCGCTTTTGCCCGGTGTGGCCCGAAGATTCCCATTTTCTGCCCCGCTGTCGTCACGCGCCAGGGTCTCTGTTCGGTCCGGGACGGGCGGACTTGGGGAGATGTCAACATGATGAAAGCCAGCGGGCGCGCGGCCCTGATTCTCCTGGCCGGGCTTTTCGTGCTGTTCGGGGGCGTTGCACAGTCGGCGCCGAGTTCAGCCGCTAGCAGCAAGTCGGACAATGCGAGCAAACAGGCGGACGAGGTCAAGCCGAGCAAGCAGCGGCGTCACACGTCGCGCCACCGCGACAACACCAAGACGGCGCAGAAATCCGACGACAAGGCCGACAAGAAGGACGCCGCGGCAACGGCCGACGAGGCGAAGGCCGACACTCGTGAGGTCCCGGCCTCGAGCCAGATGCCGCCGGAAGTCGCCAACGCCAATGCGCAGCTCGCCGCCGCCGATACGCCGACCGCGGCTGCCGCCTCAGCAATGACCGGCCGGGCCAACGACAACGTCCAGGCCGCGGCCGATAATACCGCCGCCCCGAACCCCGATAGCCAGGTCGTCGCACCCGATCAGCTCAACGATATCGACCGCGCCCTGCAACAGGACAACGCGCCGGCGCAGAAGGCGGTGATTGCCGCAATCGACGCGCAGCCGCGTCCGGCACCGGTGATGGCAAGCAGCCAGCAGAGCTCGGCCTGGGACCAGAGCTCCCTGATCGGAAAGATCTTCATCGGCGTCGGCACACTGCTGACGCTGGCCTCCGCCGCGCGCATGTTCATGGCGTGACTTTGGCTTGATTACGGCCTGATCGCCGGCCCGCGGGACCTCGTCCGGAACGCGCATCTCGCCGCGTGTTCCGGCCGTTGCTGCTCCGATGGCTTTAGCGCCTCTTGAAGCCCACCGCGCCAGCGGGCACATTGCCCGCTCAACCAAAAGCGTGGGTGGAGCATGAGCACGTTCGAACACATCATCGTCGAAAGCAAAGGCGCGGTCGGCATCATCAAGCTGAATCGGCCGAAGCTGCTCAACGCACTCTCCTTTGGCGTCTTCCGCGAGATCGCCGCGGCCGTCGACGATCTCGAAGCCGATGACGCCATCGGCTGCATCGTCGTGACCGGCAGCGAGAAGGCATTTGCCGCCGGCGCCGACATCAAGGAGATGCAGCCGAAAGGCTTCATCGACATGTTCTCGGAGGATTTTGCCGCGATCGGCGGCGATCGGGTCGCGCGCTGCCGCAAGCCGACGATCGCCGCGGTCGCGGGTTATGCCCTCGGCGGCGGCTGCGAGCTCGCGATGATGTGCGACTTCATCATCGCCGCCGACACCGCCAAATTTGGCCAACCCGAAATCACCCTCGGTACCATCCCCGGCATCGGCGGCACCCAGCGCCTGACCCGTGCGATCGGCAAGTCCAAGGCGATGGACCTTTGCCTCACCGGCCGCATGATGGATGCAGCCGAAGCCGAGCGCAGCGGCCTCGTCAGCCGCATCGTGCCAGCCGACAAGCTGATGGAAGAGGTGATGGCCGCGGCCGAGAAGATCGCCGCGATGTCACGGCCCGCGGTCGCGATGGCCAAGGAAGCGGTCAACCGCGCCTTCGAGACCACGCTCGCCGAGGGCATGAGCGTCGAGCGCAACCTGTTCCACTCGACCTTCGCGCTGGAGGACCGCTCCGAGGGAATGGCGGCGTTCATCGAGAAGCGGAAGCCGGCGAACAAGAACCGGTAAGGAGGCGAGCGGTCAGGCTGGTGTAAGACTCTGCCTTTCCCGCAGAATCCCTGTGATGTAGCTGCAACAAGCACGGAATACATGGGGGTTTCCCCCGCGGCAGTTTGCCTGCGGGACCTCGGCTGGTTAAACAGTTAAGAGAGCCGCCGTCGGCGGGGGCGGACAGCCAGGATTTGCGGATTACATGATTGGGCGTGCCGCCAGAGCTGGTCGCGTGATGGCGCGGCATCGATCGGGCGTGGCTCCTGTGCTCGCGACATGGACCACGCTTGCGCTCTGTTGCGCCCTGCCCTCCGCCGCACGGGCGGAAGCGCTGCCGGAGGCGCTCGCCAAGGCCTACCAGACCAACCCGCAGCTCAATGCCGAACGTGCGCGGCAGCGGGCCACCGACGAGAACGTGCCGCAGGCGCTCGCCGGCTACCGGCCACAGATCGTGGCAAGCCTCAGCGCCGGGCTGCAATCGGTGCGCAATCTGCTGCCCGACAACACCATCCAGACCGCCAATCTGAAGCCATGGATCATCGGCGTCACCGTGTCGCAGACCCTGTTCAACGGTTTCCGCACCGCCAACAACGTGCGCGCCGCCGAACTCCAGGTGCAGTCTGGCCGCGAGGCGCTGCGCAACGTCGGCCAGGGCGTGCTGCTCGACGCGGTCACCGCCTACACCAATGTCCTCGCCAACCAGTCGCTGGTCGAGGCGCAGCGCTCCAACGTCGCCTTCCTGCGCGAAACGCTCTCGGTCACCCAGCGGCGCCTCAACGCCGGCGACGTCACGCCGACCGACAGCGCTCAGGCCGAGGCGCGGCTCAACCGCGGACTTTCCGATCTCAACGCCGCCGAAGTCGCGCTGGCGGTGAGCCAGGCGATCTACGCGCAGGTGATCGGCAATGCGCCGTCGCAGCTTCGCGCCGCCGAAGTCGTCGACCGCTATCTGCCGAAGAGCCGCGAAGACGCGCTGACGATTGCGATCCGCCAGCACCCGGCGGTGATGGCGGCGGGCTTCGACGTTGATGTCGCCTCCACCAACATCCGCGTCGCCGAAGGCGCGCTGCTGCCGAGCGCCAGCGTCCAGGGCAGCGCCAGCAAGAGCCGCAACAACGACCCGACGCTCGGCACCTTCGCCGAAGATCAGGCCTCGATCGTCGCGAATGTCACCGTGCCGATCTACGACGGCGGCCAGGCCGCCGCACAGACCCGGCAGGCCAAGGAGATCACGGCGCAGAGCCGGCTCGTGCTCGACCAGGTGCGCAACCAGGCGCGCACGGCGGCGGTCAGCGCGTGGGTTGCCAACGAAGGCGCCAAGATTGCGGTCTCGGCCTCGGAGTCCGAAGTGAAGGCGGCGACCGTCGCGCTCCAGGGCGTGCAGCGCGAGGCCGCGGGTGGACAGCGCACGACGGTGGATGTGCTGAACTCGCAGGCCGATTTGATCCAGGCCAAGGCCCGCCTGATCGGCGCCAATCGCGACCGCGTAATCGCCTCCTACACGCTGCTCAGCGCCGTCGGCCATCTCGACGTCAAGACCTTGAGCCTGAACACGCCGGACTATCTGCCCGAGGTGCACTACCAGCAAGTCCGCGACGCCTGGCACGGTCTGCGCACGCCGTCCGGGCAGTAGCTTCAAATCGTCCGCCTTGGTGCCGATGAAAAGCCGCCGCATCCATCTGATGGGAGCCTCCGGCTCCGGCGTGACGACGATCGGTCGCGCGCTCGCCGGCAGGCTTGCGCTGCCGCATCACGACAGCGATGATTACTTCTGGCTGCCGACGGCGCCGCCCTACCAGACGACACGCCCTGCCGCCGAGCGTTTGCGCTTGATGCGCGAGATGTTTTTGCCGCGGCTCGATTGGGTGCTGAGCGGAACCGTCACCGGCTGGGGCGACGAGCTCGTCCCATTCTTCGATCTCGTCGTCTGTGACGACGCCGCGCGAGCTTCGCTTGTAGCGCCTGCGTGACCGCGAGGCTACGCATTTCGGAGCGGATGCCGTCGCACAGGGCGGCTGGCGTCATGAGGAGGCGGAGTCGTTCGTCGACTGGGCCTCGCACTACGAAGCCGGCGACCGCGACGGCCGCAGTCTCGCAAAAGATGAAGCGTGGTTCGCGAAGCTGCCCTGCCCGGTCGTGCGCGTCGACGGCTCACGCCCGCTTGCGGACCTCGTCGAGCAGCTATGCAGCGAAGCGCAGCGGCTGCCGGGCTGATGTGATACTGTCCCGACGCCACCGCCAAATAACAAAACGGGGAGAGAAACCATGCTCAGCCGACGCAGCGTCCTGCTTGCCTCCCTTGCCGCCGGAGTTGCCATGTCCAACAAAGCCCACGCACGTGCCGCGCAGCCCGCGACGCCCGTTAATTTCGACGTCCCGGCCCATGCCTGCGACTGTCACACCCACATCCATGGCGACGTCGAAAAATTTCCGTTCTTCGCGGGCCGCGTCTACACGCCGGAGCCGGCTTCGCCGGAGGAAATGGCCGCATTGCACAAGGCGCTGCATATCGAGCGCGTTGTGATCGTGACGCCGAGTGTCTACGGCACCGATAACGCCTCCACCCTGTTCGGCATGAAGGCGCGTGGCGCGGCCGCGCGCGGGGTGGCCGTGATTGACGACAAAACGACCGAGGCCCAGCTCGATACCATGCAGGCGGACGGCTTTCGCGGTGTCCGCCTCAATCTCGCGACCGGCGGCGTCAACGACCCCAATGTCGGCCGGCCGCGTTTCACCGCCGCAGTCGAGCGCATGAAGGCGCGCGGCTGGCACGTGCAGCTCTACACCACGCTTCCGATGATCTCGGCAATCAAGGACCTCGTCGAGACGGCGCCAGTACCCGTTGTCTTCGACCATTTCGGCGGCCTCGAGGCTTCGCTTGGGCTGGAGCAGCCAGGATTTGCCGACTTGGTCGCGCTGGTGAAATCCGGCAAGGCCTATGTCAAGATTTCCGGCGCCTATCGCTCCTCGAAGCTCGCGCCCGACTATCAGGACATGGTGCCCTATGCCCGCGCACTGATCGCGGCGAATGCGGACCGCATCGTCTGGGGCACGGACTGGCCGCATCCCGATTCGAGCCGTGTCGAGGGACGCAAAGCCACCGACATCGCGCCGCTCTACCAGATCGACGACGGCCGCCTGCTCAACCAGCTTCCGGTGTGGGCGCCGGATGCGGATGTGCGCAAGAAGATCCTGGTCGACAACCCGGCGCAACTCTACGGGTTCTGAGTCGCGACAGGCGCAATTCGGTTCAACGACCGCGACACAGTTCCACAGTGAAGTGTGGAACTGTTGTCGCGAAGGCACAAACTCCTTGGACTCACACGAACGTGTTTGTGCTCTCGCTCGTTTCTCACCCTTCTGGTTGAGGCGGCGATTCATTTTCGGGGCTACCCACACGCACAGATTTCATTTGTTCGTGCGGGTGCATGCCTTTATCGCATTATCTTGCCGCGCTTTTTTCCGGCATTGGAATTGGTTTCACCGTCGCCGCCCCCATCGGACCGATGGGCATGCTGTGCATTCAGCGCACATTGGCATCAGGCATGGCCACGGGCCTCGCAACCGGCTTCGGCGCGGCGACCGTGCATCTCACTTACAGCGCCCTCGCGGTTTTGGGCCTGGGCTCGCTTGCACAGCCCTGGGTCGAGGCCAATGCCGCCAGCTTCGGCATCGTCTCGGCGCTCACGTTGCTGTGGTTCGTGATCCGAACCCATCGCGGCTCGGTCGCACTCCAGGCGACCGACGACATCGACAACGTGCATCTGGCGCGCGCCTATCTCAGCGCCATCGCGCTTGGGTTCACCAATCCGCTGACCGTCATCCTGTTTCTGGCTGCGCTGCACGCCTTCTCCATGCAGGCCGCGGCAGCCCCGCTGATCGCCGGTGTCTTCGTCGGTTCCGCGATCTGGTGGACCGTGCTCAGCACGATCGTGGCAACGGCGCGATCACGGCTGACGCCGCGCATGCTGTCGATGAGCAGTCGGTTGGCCAGCCTGATGCTGCTGGGCCTCGGCACCATGATGCTGGTGCGGATCGCGCAGCGGATGCTGTGATTGGCGGCGTCAGCGTGCGCGGCGGGAGAAGAAGGAGATCAACACCGGCAGCGTCACCAGGATCACGATCGGGGCGAGCATCATGCCGGTTACCACGACCACCGCGAGCGGCTTCTGCACCTGCGAGCCGATGCCTTCCGAAAGCGCGGCCGGCAACAGGCCGATGCCGGCGACAACGCAGGTCATCAGCACCGGCCGAAGCTGCAATTCGCCGGTGCGTATCACCGCGCTCATGCGGTCCATGCCCTCTTCGATGAGCTGGTTGAACTGCGACAGGATGATGATGCCGTCCATCACGGCGATACCGAACAGCGCGATGAAGCCGATCGCCGCCGAGACACTGAAGGCGGTGCCGGTGATCAAAAGACCGAGCACGCCGCCGAAGATCGCCATCGGGATCACGCTCATGGCGAGCAGCGTGTCAGTCATCGAGCCGAAATTGAACCAGAGCAGGACGCCGATCAGCGCCAGCGAGATCGGCACCACGATCGACAATCGCCGGATCGCGTCCTGGAGATTGCCGAATTCTCCGACCCAGTCCATGTGCGCGCCGGGCGGCAGCTGCACCTGATCGGCGATCTTCTGCTGCGCCTCGCGGATGGCGCTGCCGAGGTCGCGTTCACGCACCGAGAACTTGATCGGCAGATAGCGTTCCTGCTGCTCGCGATAAATGTAGGCCGCACCCGAGACGAGGCTGATGCTGGCGACCTCGCTCAGGGGGATCTGCGTGACGGTGCCGTTTGGTCCGGGCGCGCCGATCCGCAAATTCTGGATCGCCTCGGCGCTCCTGCGGAATTCCGGCGCGAGACGAACGATGATCGGAAAGTGGCGGTCGCTTCCCGCCTCGTAGATGTCTCCGGCGGTGTCGCCGCCGATCGCGACCTTGATGGTGGCGTTGATGTCACCCGGCGCGAGGCCGTAGCGCGCGGCCTTGGCACGGTTGATGTCGATCTGTATGGTCGGCTGCCCGAGTGAGGTGAACACCGCAAGATCGGTGACGCCCTGCACGGTTGACAGCACCGACTTGATCTTGTTGGCGGTGTCGGTCAGCGCCTGGAGGTCGCTGCCGAACAGCTTGATCGAGTTCTCGCCCTTCACGCCGGAGACGGCTTCGGAGACGTTGTCCTGGAGATATTGCGAGAAGTTGAACTCGACGCCGGGGAAGCGATCGTCGAGCTGCTTGAGCAGTTGCGCGGTCAGCTCTTCCTTGTCGCGGGTGCCGGGCCATTGGCTGGCGGGCTTGAGCGGCGCGAAGAACTCGGCGTTGAAGAAGCCGGCGGCGTCGGTGCCGTCATCGGGGCGGCCGTGCTGCGACACCACGGATTCCACTTCAGGCCGCGCGCGGATCACCTTGCGCATCTCGTTGACGTAGGAGTTGCCTTCCTGAAGCGAGATGGTCGGCGGCAGCGTGGCGCGGATCCAGAGATTGCCCTCCTCCAGCTTCGGCAGGAATTCGAGGCCAAGCAACCGGCTGAGCGCAACCGTCATCAGCACGAGGCCGAACGCACCACCGAGCATGATGCCGCGGTTGGCGACCGCCCAATGCAGCACCGGCATGTAGATCCGATGCAGGATCAGCATCACCTTGGTCTCGGTCTCCCTGACATGCGCGGGCAGGATGATCGCGGACAGCGCCGGGGTGACGGTGAAGGTCGCAAGTAGTCCACCGGCCAGCGCGTAGGCATAGGTGCGCGCCATCGGTCCGAAGATGTTGCCCTCGACGCCGGAGAGCGTGAACAGCGGCAGGAAGGCCGCGATGATGATCGCCGCGGCGAAGAAGATCGAACGGGAGACATCGGCCGCCGCGCTGAGGATGGCGTGGCTTTTCATGCCGAACAGCGTCTCAGACGACATCTGCTCGGATTCCGACATCGGCGTCGTCTGCGTCAGGCGCCGGAAGATCGCCTCCACCATGATGACGGTGGCATCGACGATCAGGCCGAAATCGATCGCACCGACCGACAGCAGGTTCGCCGATTCCCCGCGCAGCACCAGGATGATCACCGCGAAGAACAACGCGAACGGAATGGTGGCGCCGACGATCAGCGCACTGCGGAGATCGCCGAGAAAGATCCACTGCAGCAGCACGATCAAGAGAATGCCGACCACCATGTTGTGCAGCACGGTGTGGGTGGTGAGCTCAATCAGGTCGCCGCGGTCGTAGATGCGTTCGATGCGCACGCCGGGCGGCAGGATGCTGGACTCGTTGATGGTTTGAACGAGCTGGTGGACGCGCTTGATGGTTGGCGAACTCTGCTCGCCGCGGCGCATCAGGACGATGCCTTGCACGATGTCGTCCGCCTCGTCGAGGCCGGCAATGCCGAGACGTGGCTTCTGGCCGACGGTGACGGTGGCGACGTCCTTGACCAGCACCGGATTGCCGTTGGTCTGCGAGACCATGGTGTTGGCGAGGTCGTCGATCGAGCGGATCAGGCCGACGCCGCGCACCACGGCCGATTGCTGACCGATATTGACGGTGTTGCCGCCGACATTGACGTTGGAATTGCCGACCGCCTGGAGCAATTGCGGCAGCGTCAGGCCGTTGGCGACCAGCTTGTTGAAGTCGACCTGGAGCTCGTAGGTCTTGCTCTTGCCGCCCCAGCCGGTGACGTCGATCACGCCGGGCACGGCACGGAAGCGCCGCTGGAGAATCCAGTCCTGGATGGTCTTGAGGTCGAGCACGCTGTAGTTCGGCGGACCGACGAGACGGTAGCGGAAAATTTCGCCAATCGGGCTGAGCGGCGAGATCTGCGGCTGCACGTTGCCGGGCAGCGGCGCGAGCTGCGCCAGGCGGTTCAAGACCTGCTGCAACGCCTCGTCATAGGTGTAGGCGAAAGAGAACTGCAGTTTGACGTCGGAGAGGCCGTAGAGCGAGATGGTGCGAATGGTCGTCACGTTCTTCAGACCCGCGACCTGGGTCTCGATCGGAATCGTGATGTAGCGCTCGATCTCCTCCGCCGACAGCCCCGGGCTCTGCGTCACGATGTCGACCATCGGCGGGGTCGGATCGGGATAAGCCTCGATGTTGAGCTGGTTGAACGCGATCAGGCCGCCGATGAGCACGGCGACGAACATCCCGACCATCAGGAAGCGCCGGTTGACGGCAAGGGCGACGAGGCGATCCATTCAGGTCTTCAGCTTGTCTTTTTTTCCCGGCCCGTCGATCAGCTGCCGGACGCCGCGCGGTCGATGAACAGGCTGCCTTTGGTGACCACCTGCTCGCCGGGCTTCAGATTGCTGGTGACCTCGACGAGATTGCCATTGATGAGACCGATCTTGATCTCGCGCAGCTCGACCGACTTGTCCTCGCGTGCCACCCAGAGGCGGACCTTGTCGGCTTCGTAGATCAAGGCCTGCTTCGGTACGGCCGGCGCGGCGCGATCGCCGGACGAATAGATCGTGACGTTGGCGAACATCTCCGGCTTCAGCAGACCGTCCTTGTTGTCGATGGTGGCGCGGACCAGCAGGCGGCGGGTGTTCGGATCGATCGCGGCGGCGACGTAGTTGACCTTGGCGGTCAAGGGACGGCCCGGGAGCGCCATCACGTTGACGCTGATGTCCTGCCCGATGCACACGGCGGCCGCATCGCTCTCGCGCACGAAGGCGGTGAGCCAGACCGTGGAGAGGTCGCCGACGACGAAGACCGGATCGCTGGCGCCCGAATTGACGTACTGGCCGGGGCCGATCTTACGCTGCACGACCGTGCCCGCGATCGGCGAATAGATCGTGACTTCCGGATTGATGACGCCCTTGTCCTGGAACGCCTTGATGGTCTCGTCGGTGAAGCCGAGGATACGCAGCTTGTTGCGCGCTGCTTCCAGCGCCGTCGCCGATGAGCGCATGTCGTTCTGCGCCTGAACCTGGGTCGCTTCCGCCTGCTGATAGTCCTTCAGGGGGATGGCATGGCCCTCGTAGAGGTCCTTGGCGCGCTTGAACTGGATGTCGGCAAGATCGATCGCCGACTTCGCCTTGTTCTGCGAGCTCATCGCTGCAATGAAATCGTTCTGGGCCTGCACGGTGTCGGCGGCCTCGATCGTGAACAGCGGTTGACCTTGCTTCAGCACCTCGCCGGGCTTGGCGAGCAGCTTGGTCACCCGGCCCGCATAGGGCGAGAACACCGGCGTCGAACGGTCCTCGTCGACTGCGACCTTGCCCTCGGTGACATACTCGGCGCGGAAGGTCTTGGCCTTGACCGGCTCGATCGTCAGCGTCGCCCATTCCGACGGCGTCGGCGTGAAGTTCTGCGCATTCCTGCGCGACTGGCTGGAGATCTCGGAGTGGTTCTTCTCCTTCGCTCCCGCATGGAGGAAGCCGTAAGCCCCGGCACCGGCAAGAGCTAGTAAAACTACGGATGTAATTACCCGTTGTTTTGTAAGCACCTGCAATCGCTTGGTATTTTCAACTACCATGGGGCCCGGTCATGTCTGCGATGATACCAGCGGATGCCGGCGTCATCGGTCGCGCTAATAGTGCCGAATTGTGATTTCAAACAACCTAAAAAACGCCGGGCGCCTTTCGGTTTGCGTTAAAAATTTGCGACACGTCAGCTTCACGTCAGTTTGTCACCGGCCACTCTGCCGGATGACTGCCGAGCGGCATCGCCGGACGGCTCCATTGCGCCGGCGTCTTCGACAGCATCGCTGAATGGCGCACCGCCTTCAACGGGCCGAAGCCAGATGGCATGCTCTCGATGAATGCAGCGTGTACGGCCTCGCCCGTAATATCCGGGGTATTCAGGCCATTATCGAGCCGTCCGAGATTCCACAGCCAGCGCCCGATCTGCGCCAGCGATACGCGCACGTGCCAGCTGCCGCCTTCGCGGGCCTGGCGGGCCTTGGCCATCATCGCGCCGAACGCCATCAGATAGCCGGTGGCGTGGTCGAGCATCTGTGCCGGCAATTCCTTCGGTCCATCCATACCGGCAGCCTGTCCCTCGGCATGGTTGAAGCCGGTCGTGGTCTGCACCAGAGAATCGAAGCCGCGCCGCTCCGCCCATGGGCCGGCATGGCCATAGGCCGACAGCGTCACGTAGACGATGCCGGGATTGATTTTTGCCGCGTCCTCGGGCGTAAAGCCGAGAGCGGCGAGCGCGCGCGGGCGATAGCCTTGTGAGAAGATGTCGGCGTCCTTCAACAGCGCGCGCATCCGCGCACGTCCGGCCTCGCTCTTCAACTCGATGAAGGTGGTGAGCTTGCCGCGGCCGGTGTCGATGGTCAGCCACGGAATGGCCGGCAGTTCGGGGCCTGACACGAGCAGCACATCCGCGCCGTGCGCGGCGAGCGTGCGGCCGGCGACTGGCCCCGCGATGACGCGGGAGAGATCAAGCACGCGCAGGCCCGAGAGCGGGCGATCGCCTTTTGGCAATCGTTGCGGCCATGGCTTCGGCGGGGCCTCGCCGATCTTCTCGATCGAGACCAGCGGCAATTCGGCGAGCGCGCGGGCCTGCGGCAGCGCCGACCATTCGTCGTAGGAGCGCATCAGGGCAACGACGCCGCCCGCAGCGTAAGCCGCAGTCTCGAAATCCTCGCCCTTCCATTGCATCAATGCGGCCTGCACCTTCTCGCGCTCGGGTTCGCAGCCGAGCACCTTGCAGACGGCGTCGCGATGATGCGGGAAATTGGTGTGGCAGCGGACGAAGCGGTTGTCGCCGGTTCTGTAGACGCCGGCGATGGCATCCCAGGCGGGCGGCGGCGGCTTGTCGTCGACGCGCAAGTAGCGCTCGGAGCGGCATTCGGCGACGGCATGGCGCAGTTCGACGCTGACGTCCTGCGCTTCGCCGCTGCGCAATCTCCAGATTTCGGCGGCGGCAAGGCCGGCGGCGGCGATAGTCGTTTGGCCGGCAATTGCGACGCGAAACGAGGACGGGATCTGCGGCTCCTCGCCCGTCAGCCGCACGCGCGCGAGCGCGGCGGCGTCACCACCGGCGGAGGTCCAGATGCCACTGAGAATTTCGGTGGGGCTTTGCATGACCCTTCTCTCCCTTTAGTTTGCGACCATCGCATTAGCACACAAGGACATGCAATGGCCGCCATCGATCCTCTCACCGCAGGCGCCGTGTTCATCGCAACGGCGGCCACCGACGCGGTCTATGTCATGTTCACCTCGGCCGTGATCGCGCGCAAGCGCGTGCCCGCGGCGAACTGGAGCGCGGTCTGGTACATGCTCTCCTCCTATGCGGTGATCAGCTACACCGAAAACGCTTTCTATGTGGCTTTCGCGGCGATCGGCTCCTGGGCCGGCGCCTACGTCTCACTGACATTCCTGCACCGCCCGCCCGGCGGCCCGCCGGTGGGGGCGGCACCGGAGTGAGGGCCGCTGTTTCCACACGCTCATTGCGAGCGAAGCGAAGCAATCCAGAGTCTTTCCGCGGTGGCATTCCGGATTGCTTCGTCGCAAGAGCTCCTCGCAATGACGATGTGGAGGCTTTTGGGCGTCTCTCGAAACAGCTACACTCGCTGCGACCAACAAAAAAGGAAACCAAACAATGGATCTCGGTCTCAAGGGCAAGAACGCCGTCGTGCTTGGCGGCACGCGCGGCATCGGGCGGGCGATTGCGGCGACGCTGGCCGGCGAAGGCAGCAATGTCGCGGTGTGTGCGCGCAACGCCGATCAGGTTGCCGCCACTGTTACGGAGTTGAAGGCGAGCGGGATTCGCGCGACCGGCAGTCCGGTCGACGTCACCGACGGCGCGGCACTGAAATCCTGGATCGAGAATGCTGCAAAGGAGCTTGGCGGCATCGACATGCTGTTCTCCAACGCAGGCGCGATGGCACAAGGCCATGATGCCGCTTCGTGGGAACAGAATTTTCGGCTCGACCTGCTCGGCGCCGTGCATGCGTTCGACGCCGCGCGGCCGTTCCTCGAGGCCAGCGGTGCAAGCAGCGGCGATGCCGCTTTCGTGATCATCTCATCGATCTCCGCGGCGCAAGCGGACACGGCGAGCTCCTACGGCCCGATCAAGGCTGCGTTGATCCACATGGCCAAGGGGCTGGCGCGGCAATATGCGAAGAAGAAGATCCGCGTCAACGTGGTCTCGCCAGGCACGGTCTATTTCAAGGGCGGCGTCTGGAATACGATCGAGCAGAACATGCCCGAGCGCTACAATGATGCGATGAAGCGCAACCCCACCGGCCGCATGGCGACGCCGCAGGAGATCGCGAGCGCAGCGGTGTTTCTGGCGAGCCCGGTGTCGGGGTTCACCACGGGCTCCAATCTCGTCGTGGATGGGGCGATCTCGAACCGGGTGAATTTTTGAGGCCACGCTGTCATCGCCCGGCTGACCGGGCGATCCAGTATTCCGAGGCGACTGAATCGTGAAGCCGCGGCGTACTGGATACCCCGCCTCCGCGGGGTATGACGACTGAGAGTGAGGCGCGCGATCGCTTCAACAAACTCGTCATTGCGAGCGCAGCGAAGCAATCCAGAGTCTTTCCGCGGTAACAGTCTGGATTGCTTCGCTGCGCTCGCAATGACGGTGTGGCAGCAGAGTGCTCTACATTCCTCAATGGAAATCCCGCGACGGCGGCAGGATGCGGACGTTGCGGGGGTGGCGAAGTTTTTGCGCGGGCGCATCGGTGTGGGCGCGGGGATCGTCGTTGAGCGGTTCGACCACGGTGGCGCCTGCCGGCACCGGATGCTTGCGGCCGAGGGCGTCGTTGGCGAGGCCGACCAGATCGTGCGAACGGTCGATCATCCGCTGGGCGATCAGATGCGTCACCTTTTCGGGGCTGCTCTGGATATAGCCTTCGACCAGGATGAGGCGTGCGCCCATCACCTCCTTCCGGTACTGCTCCATGATCTTCGGCCACACCACGACATTGGCGATGCCGGTTTCGTCCTCCAGTGTCATGAACACGACGCCGCTGGCGCTGCCCGGCCGCTGCCGTACCAGCACGACGCCGGCACAGCGGACACGGCGCCGCTCGTTGTCATGATTGATGTCCTTGCAGGCGACGATGCGCTCGCGCGAAAACATCTCGCGCAAAAATTCCATCGGATGCCCCTTCAGCGATAACCGAATGGTCTGATAGTCCGCGACCACCTGTTCGGCCCGCGGCATCACCGGCAACGGCCTGGCGTGCTCGTCCGGCTGCTCGCGTGCGGTGGCCACCTCGAACAGCGGCAGCGGCACATCGCCGGGCAGGCGCCGCACCTGCCACAGCGCCTCGCGGCGGTCGAGCCCGAGCGAGCGGAACGCGTCGGCATCGGCGAGCAAGATCAGCGCGCGCTTGGGCAGACCGGTGTCGCGGGCGAAATCTTCCAGCGAGGTGAAGGGCCGGCGGTTGCGCGCGGCGACGATGCGGTCGGCCCAGTCGGGCGCTCTCTCCACATACTCATTCCGAGGCGCGCCTCTTTTCAGCCTTTCCTCATCCTCATCGAGCCAATGAAAACCGTCGATCTGGCGGAAGCCCAGGCGCACGGCGCAATATTTGCCACTTCCTTCTTCCAGCGTGTTCTGCGCAAAGCTGTAGGACACATCGATATCGCGCACCTCGACGCCGTTCTTGCGAGCGTCGCTGACGATCTGCGCCGGGGCGTAAAAGCCCATCGGCTGCGAGTTCAGGAGGCCGCAGCAGAATGCATCAGGGTGATAATGCTTCAGCCATGAGGAAATATAGACAAGCTGCGCGAAGCTTGCGGCATGGCTCTCCGGAAAGCCGTAACTGCCAAAGCCCTTGATCTGTTCGAAACAGTTTCTGGCAAAATCCGGCGCATAACCGCGTGCGATCATGTTGCCGATCATCTTGTCTTCGAACTTGCCGATGGTGCCGACATTGCGGAACGTTGCCATCGCACGGCGCAGGCCGTTGGCCTCCTCGGCCGTGAACTTCGCGGCCTCGATCGCGATCCGCATCGCCTGCTCCTGAAACAAGGGCACGCCGAGGGTCTTGTGCAGCACTCTGTAAAGCTCGTCCTTGTCGCCATGCTCCGGTGACGGCGATGGATAGTTCACTTTTTCCAAGCCGTTCCGCCGCCGCAAATACGGATGCACCATGTCACCCTGGATCGGCCCCGGCCGCACGATCGCGACCTCGATGACGAGATCGTAGAAGGTCCGTGGCTTCAGCCGGGGCAGCATGTTCATCTGCGCGCGGCTCTCGACCTGGAATACGCCGAGCGACTCCCCGTCGCACAGCATGTCGTAGACTTTGGAATCATCCTGCGGGACGCTCGCCAGCATCCAGCGTTCGCCCTTGTGCTGCTCGATCAGATCAAAGCACTTGCGGATGCAGGTCAGCATGCCCAGCGCGAGCACGTCGACTTTCATCATGCTGAGCGCGTCGACATCGTCCTTGTCCCATTCGATGAAGGTGCGATCGTCCATCGCGGCATTGCCGATCGGCACATAGGTGTCGAGCCGGTCCTGCGTGAGCACATAGCCGCCGACATGCTGGGACAGATGACGGGGGAATTCGATCAGCTCGGTCGCGAGCTCGACTGCGAGGTTGATCATTGAATTTTGCGGATCGAGGCCGGCCTGCCTGACCTGCATGTCGTTGAGGCCCTTGCCCCAGCTTCCCCAGACGGTGTCGGCGAGGGCCGCGGTGACGTCCTCGGTCAGGCCCAGCGCCTTGCCGACGTCGCGGATGGCGCTGCGCGGGCGATAATGAATGACGGTGGCGATGATCGCAGCGCGATGGCGGCCGTAACGGCGATAGACATATTGCATCACCTCCTCGCGCCGCGAATGCTCGAAATCGACGTCGATGTCGGGCGGCTCCAGCCGCTCCTTGGAGATGAAGCGCTCGAACAGCAGATCGACCTTGGTCGGGTCGACCGAGGTGATGCCGAGCACGTAGCAGACCGCCGAATTCGCCGCCGATCCCCGCCCCTGGCACAAAATGTTCTGGCTGCGGGCGTAATGCACGATGTCGTGCACGGTGAGGAAGTAATGCGCGTATTTCAGATCGGCGATCAGTGCGAGTTCTTTCTTCAGGGTGGCGCGCAGCTTGTCGTCGATCTTGCCGCCGAAATATTTGTCGACACCGGCCCAGGTCAGATCCTCCAGATGCCCCTGCGCGGTCTTTCCCGGCGGCACCGGCTCATCCGGATACTGATATTTGAGCTGATCGAGCGAGAAGGTGATCTTGTCCGCAAAGCGCATGGTCTCCGCGATAGCTTCGGGGAAATCGCGGAACAGCCGCGCCATCTCCCTGGGCGTCTTCAGAAATCGCTCGGCATTGGCTTCCAGCTTCCGGCCGACCGCCTCGATCGTGGTTTTCTCCCGGATGCAGGTCAGCACGTCCTGGAGGGGACGGCGCGCGGGGTGGTGATAGAGCACCTCGTTGGTCGCAAGCAGCGGCACTTTTGCTTTTGCGGCGAGATCATCGAGCTGCGCGAGGCGGCGGCGGTCGTCGCCACGATAGACCAGGCTCGCCGCCAGCCACACGCCCTCGGCACGACTTGCCTTCAGCTTGGCGAGGATGTCCTGCGTCTGCGCCGCATCGAAGCGATACGGCAGCGTCAAGATCAGGAGCTGGCCTTCGGAAAACGCAAGGAGATCGGCGAAGGTGAGATGGCACTCGCCCTTCGCAATCCTCGTGATACCGTCGCCGCGCTTGCCCCGGGTGAGAAGCTGGCACAGCCGGCCATAGGCGGCGCGGTCACGCGGATAGACCAGGATATCGGGCGTGCCGTCGATGAAGACGATGCGGGTGCCAATCAAAAGCTTCGGCTTGTGCAGCACCTCGTCATTGTCGAGCTCCTTGTAGGCGCGCACTACGCCAGCGAGCGTGTTGTGGTCGGCGATGCCGATCACGGGAATGCCGAGCTTGCTGGCCTGGTGCACATAGGCGCGCGGATCCGAGCCGCCGCGCAGGAAGGAGAAATTCGTGGTGATGCCGATCTCGGCATAAGCGGGCGTGTTCATGCGAAGAGACCGTGCACATACCAGCCGGGAGGAACAGGCTTGCCGTCGCTGTCGAAGCACTCCCCCTCGTAAAGACCGTCGCGAAAGATCCAGAAGCGCAAGCCTTCGGCATCTTCGATACGGAAATAATCCCGCGTCAGTTGCTTGCCGTCCTGCCGCCACCATTCCATGGCGATGCGCTCGGGGCCTTCCACCCGCACCACCACATGCTGCGCGCGGCGCCAGGTGAATTGATGCGGCGGCCCGTCGGGCACGGTCGCAAACGGCACATTGATCGGCTCAGGCTTGTCGAACAGCCGCAACGGACGCAGCGGCGGCTCAGTCTCGGTGCGCGCGGGCCATTCGGCCTGCATGGCCACGGCGAGATGATGCTGCGCCGGTGCGGCCAGCACCGCACATTCGGGGATATGGGTATCCTCAGGCAGATGCACGACGACGCGCTTTCCGCCGATGCGCGCGGCGATGCGGTCGATCAGCGCGGCAAGCTCGTCATTGTCGTGGACATGGGCGTCGAGATCGCGCTGCTCCTGCACCACGATCTCGGTGCGGCTTGCCGACAGCCGCACCATGTCAAAGCCGAAGCCGGGATCGAGGGGATCGGCGAGTGCATCGAGACGCTCGCGGAACAGCCGGTCGATGACTTTGCTTTGCGTCACGGGACGTCCGGTCTCGACCATAATCGCGCGCACCGCGCCGTCGGTGCGGAAGAAGGCTGCTTCCAGGCGGCGCGCGCCCTTGCCCTGCTTCTCCATCGACGCAATCAGCGTGTCCGCCAGGCGCGACAGCGTCATCGCGATCATGGTGTCGGTCGCGATCGGCTCGGCAAAGCGTTTCTCCACGATGTAATCGGGCAGCGGCTTTCGTGGATTGATCGGCGCATCGCCCTGCCCCAGCGCATGCGCGAGCAGCGTGGAGAACCGCGCACCGAACCGCGCCGTGATTTCGCTCGGCGTGCGCGAGGCGACATCGCCGATGGTCTTCAGGCCGGCGCGTCGCAGGCCGGTGCTGATGGCCTCACCCGCGCCAAGCGCTGACACCGGAAACCGGCTGATTGCCGCCGCCTCCCCGCCATCGGCAACGATGGTCCTTGAAGATTGCCGCGTCAGCGTGCGCGCGCAGACCGAGGTGCCGGCGATCGCCGCGCTGACGGCAAAGCCCTGGCGATCGAGGGCACGGACAAGGGTTTGCAACAGCGCAGCCTCGCCGCCGAACAGATGCGCGCAGCCGGTGATGTCGAGGAACAGCCCGTGCGGCGGATCGAGTGCCACCAGCGGCGTGAAACGATCGCACCAGTCGGCGATGTCGCCGATCGTCTTGGCATCGGCCACGGCATCGGCGTCGAACACCTTTAAATCAGGACACATCGCCCGGGCATTGGCCAGAGGCTGGCCGATATGCAGACCGAGGCGCTCGGCCGCCTCGTGCAGCGCATGGATCACCAACGCGTTGCTGTCCTTGGCAACGACGATGCTGGGCGCATTATTTTCATGCAGTCCGACGTTGCCGAAGAACCGCTGGATCCGATCGATGGGCAGGCGCGGCAGCCACAGGCTGAGGATACGCCGACGATTCAGAGAACTGGCACTCATCACATTTCCATTCCATGATCCACCGCCCGCACGGGCCATGACGATTGCGCAGGAGCTCGGCATCGAAACGCGGCGCCCCCCAAGCGCTCCACATCGCGCCCGGCGGCGAATGCGCCGCGCGCAGCATCCATCTGGTCTCGGCGGTTGAGGGTAAAGGTTGCGCGGCCATCCGCAGCAACAGGCCGGTGACACCGGAAGATTGCGCAGCCAGCGTCAGCTTGCGGCTCGCCACCAGATCGAACTGCCTCGTCTCGCCCCAGAGCTCGAGCACGACGGCACCCAGCGCGTCGCAGGCGAGCGCATCGGCCGACGTGCGCAACGCACTCTCCACGTCGGCGGCGCGCACCATCACCATGCGGCGCGGATCGAGACCGATCTCGGTGAGCCCGCTCATCGACAGCGCACCGGTTTCAATTTCTGAAAAATCCTGCCGCACCCACAGCAGCGGTTTTCGCGCCGTCATCCGCCCCGCAAGTCCGGTGACAAAGCCCGTCGCGGCCGCGCCCTGACGCCCCTCGCAAAATACCTCGTGGATTGCCGCGCGCGCGAGCCCGCCCTTTAGCGCGTTGTCGGCCTCGCGATGGCCGAGCGCGACACGGTCGCGATGATGCACGACCTCCGCCGTCTCGATGCGCTCGATCTGGCCGCGCAAGGCTGCAAGCGCGCTGATGCGTGCGCCGCTCATGGTCGCCGCTCCTTGAAGGGGTGATTGCCGTGGCTCTCAAAAAGAGAACCAACGGCTGGCTCAATTGTTCATGGTATGTTCTAATATAAAGCTAACGCCGCCTGGAGAGTCAATCGAATTGGCACTCTTCGGGATTCATCAGCTGAATCAAAGGGATTCCAATATGGACGTGCAACGCAAGCTGGAAATCCTGGCGGACGCCGCCAAGTACGACGCGTCCTGCGCCTCCAGCGGCACCGAGAGACGGGATTCCAGCGACGGCAAGGGCATGGGATCGACCGCGCCCGGCATGGGCATTTGCCATTCCTACGCGCCGGACGGCCGCTGCATCTCGCTGCTCAAGGTGCTGCTGACCAACGCCTGCAATTACGACTGCCTCTATTGCGTCAACCGCGCCTCCTCCAACGTGCCGCGTGCCCGCTTCACGATCGACGAAGTCGTCAAGCTGACGCTCGACTTCTACCGGCGCAATTACATCGAAGGACTGTTTCTCTCCTCCGGCATCATCCGCAACCCCGACTACACCATGGAGCAGGTGGTAAGCGTCGCGCGCAAACTGCGCGAGGAGCATCACTTCCGTGGCTACATCCATCTCAAAACGATCCCCGAGGCCGACGATGTATTGATCTCCGAGGCTGGCAAATATGCCGACCGTCTCTCCATCAACATCGAGATGCCGCAGGAGACGAGCCTGCAGCAATTCGCGCCCGAGAAGGACGTGCGCGCGATCCGCCGCACCATGGGCCGGCTGCGGCTGAAGCTGGACGAGGCCGAGGAAAGCCGCAACGCGAACACGAAAGCCAAGCCGCAGCGCTTCGCGCCGGCCGGCCAAAGCACGCAGATGATCGTCGGCGCCGACGCGGCCTCCGACCACACCATCCTCCACACCAGCGCCAATCTCTACGGTTCATACAGGCTGAGGCGCGTCTACTATTCCGCGTTCAGCCCGATCCCCGATGCCAGCCGCGCGCTGCCTCTGCGCGCGCCGCCCTTGCTGCGCGAGCACCGACTCTACCAGGCCGACTGGCTGATGCGGTTCTACGGTTTTGACGTCGGCGAGATCGTCGACGACAGTGCGATGCTGCCGCTCGACATCGATCCAAAACTCGCCTGGGCATTACGCCACCGCGACTGCTTCCCGCTCGACGTCAACCGCGCCAGCCGCGAGGAGTTGTTGCGCGTGCCGGGCTTCGGCACCAAGGCGGTCGATCGCATCATCGCAACGCGGCGCACGACCACGATCCGCGTTGCCGATCTCGCGCGGCTGCATGTGCCCCGCAACAAGGCGCTGCCGTTCATCGTCCTCAGCGACCACCGTCCCGCGCCGCACCGCCTCGACGAGGCACGGCTGATCGAACGGTTCAAGCCGAAGGCAACGCAACTGGGATTTGGCTTCTGATGCAATATATCACCCTCGAGAACGAAACCGATTTCGATGGCTGGCGTAAAGCCGCGCGTAGCCTCGTGCTTCACCAAATGAAACCGGCCGATGTCATCTGGGCCGTGCAGGGCGGCGAAGCGGAGCTGTTCGCGACGCCGTCATCGTCTCCGCTGCCGGCGGCTGGCGACGGCACCTTCAACGTGCCTGCAAAATTCGTCGAGTTCGCCAAGGCCGCGATCCTGCATCGCGATCCCGAGCGTTTCGCGATCCTCTATCGCCTGCTGTTTCGGCTGAAGGACAATCACGATCTCATCGAGGTCGCGACCGATCTCGATGTCGCGCAAGTCACGGCCATGGCAAAGGCGGTCTACCGCGACGAGCACAAGATGCACGCCTTCGTGCGCTTCCGCGAGATCGGCAGGGAACGCGAAGCACACTATGTCGCCTGGTTCGAGCCGGAGCATCATATCGTCGAGCTCGCCGCGCCGTTCTTCGCCCGGCGCTTTGCCGACATGCCCTGGTCGATCCTGACGCCGGATTTATGCGCGCATTGGGATGGCCACGCGCTCTCGTTCACATCAGGCGTCAGCAAGAGCGAGGCACCGAGCGAAGACCGGCTGGAGGAAACCTGGCGGCGCTACTACGCCAGCATCTTCAATCCGGCCCGCCTGAAGGTGAAGGCGATGCAGGCCGAGATGCCGAAGAAATATTGGAGGAACCTGCCCGAGGCTTCGATCATTAAGCCCTTGATTGAGGACGCCGAGCGCATGACCGGCGCCATGATCGCCAATGCCGCAACCGATCCGCACAAGCCTCAAAAGCGGCCGGAGGCTCCGATGAAACGCAAGACCGCTGCCGACGATCTCGAAGCGCTCCGCGAGGAGGCCGCCCACTGCCGCGCCTGCCATCTCTACAAGGACGCCACTCAGACCGTGTTCGGCGAAGGCCCGAAGTCCGCCAACATCATGCTGGTCGGCGAGCAGCCCGGCGACAAGGAAGACCTCGCCGGCCATCCCTTCGTCGGTCCGGCCGGCCAGATGCTCGACAGGGCACTGCAGGAGGCCGGCGTCGACCGCAAGAAGGTGTATGTCACCAACGCGGTGAAACACTTCAAGTTCGTGCCGCGCGGCAAGATCCGCCTGCATCAGAAGCCGAATACGCCGGAGATAAAAGCCTGCCGGCAGTGGTTTGAGCGGGAAGTCTCCGTCATCCAGCCCGATCTCATCGTTGCAATGGGCGCGACCGCCGCGCAGAGCGTGTTCGGCAAGATCACCCCTGTAGGCAAGACCCGCGGCCGGCTGATCGACCTTCCCGACGGTCACAAGGCGCTGGTTACGGTGCACCCGTCCTATCTGCTGCGGTTGCCCGATCCGGAAGCCAAGGTGCTGGAATATCAGCGCTTTGTCGAAGATTTGAAGATCGTCGCCGGTTTGCAGAAGAAAGCCGCGCGCGCCGCCTGAATACGGGCGGGAAAACCCCTTTCAGGTGCCGTCCTGTCATCCAGCCTTCAAATCCATCGGGGACAATAGCCCTTACAGAAAGTTAAGGGGCGTCCAGACATGACCGATGTTGCATTCGATCGCGCGGTAGCCGATCCCGCGCCGATCCAGCCGGCCTCGCGGCCAAATCTCGACAAGGGCTTCAATCCGCTGACACTGATCCTGTTCTTCGGCATCCTCGCCGCGGGCCTGCTCTATGTGGCCTACAGCATCTATTCGGATGTCGATGCGACCGGCACGCGGGTCACGAGCTACCTGCCCTATATCCTCCTTATCGTCGCCCTCCTGATCGCGCTCGGCTTCGAATTCGTCAACGGCTTCCACGACACCGCCAACGCGGTTGCGACCGTAATCTACACCCATTCGCTGCCGGCCGAAGTCGCGGTGATGTGGTCAGGCTTCTTCAACTTCCTCGGCGTGCTCATGTCCTCCGGCGCGGTCGCCTTCGGCATCGTTTCGCTGCTGCCCGTGGAGCTGATCCTGCAAGTCGGCTCCAGCGCCGGCTTCGCGATGGTGTTCGCGCTGCTGATCGCCGCGATCCTTTGGAACCTCGGCACCTGGTATTTCGGCCTGCCGGCCTCCTCCTCGCACACGCTGATCGGCTCGATCATCGGCGTCGGCGTCGCGAACGCGCTGATGCGCGGCCGCGACGGTACCTCGGGCGTGGACTGGGGCAAGGCCACCGAGATCGGCTATGCGCTGTTGCTGTCGCCGCTGGTTGGCTTCGTCTGCGCCGCCGGCCTGCTGCTGCTGCTCAAGCTGATCGTCAAGAACCCGGCGCTCTATGCCGCCCCTGAGGGTCACAAAGCCCCGCCGATCTGGATTCGCGGCCTGCTGATCCTGACCTGCACCGGTGTCAGCTTCGCCCACGGTTCGAACGACGGCCAGAAGGGCATGGGCCTGATCATGCTGATCCTGATCGGCACCGTGCCCACGGCCTACGCGCTCAACCGCGCCTTGCCGGAGTCGCAAGTCGCCCAGTTCGCGAAGGTCTCGGATGCCGCCTCCAAGGTGGTTGCGGCCAAGGGCGCCGGCCATGCGATCATCGGCGATCCCCGTCCTGCGGTGACGCAGTACGTCACCTCGCATCACATCAGCGAAGGCACCTATCCTTCTCTGTCAGTGCTGGTGAAGGATGTCGGCGAGCAGGTCGCGAAATACGGTTCGCTGAACAAGGTGCCGGCGGAAGTCGTCGGCAACACCCGCAACGACATGTACCTGACCTCGGAAGCGATCCGCTTCCTGATGAAGGACAAGGAAAATGACCTTAGCAAGGAAGAGGTCGCGACCTTGAACGCCTACAAGGGCGGCCTCGACAGCGCGACCAAGTTCATCCCGACCTGGGTGAAGGTCGCGGTCGCCATCGCGCTCGGTCTCGGCACCATGATCGGCTGGAAGCGCATCGTCGTCACCGTCGGCGAGAAGATCGGCAAGACCCATCTCACCTACGCGCAGGGTGCCTCCGCCGAGCTCGTCGCCGCCGCCACGATCGGCGCCGCCGACGTGTTCGGGCTGCCGGTCTCGACCACCCACGTGCTGTCGTCCGGCGTCGCCGGCACCATGGCCGCGAACGGTTCGGGTCTCCAGATCGCCACCATCAGGAACATGGTGATGGCTTGGGTCCTGACCTTGCCCGTCGCTATCCTGTTGTCGGGCACGCTGTACGTGATCTTCTCGCGGATCTTCTGAAGCCGATCACGTCGCTCGAAGACAAAGGACCCGTGCGATGCGCGGGTCCTTTTCGTTTGTGCTTTCGGCTTGACCTTACGACGCCGCGAGCGATTGCTCGACCAGCTTGACCCAGTACGAAGTGCCGTAGACGATCGCCTCGTCGTCGAAATTGTAGGCGGGGTGATGCAGACCGGCGCTGTCGCCGTTGCCGCAGAAGATGAACGCGCCGGGGCGCGCCTCCAGCATATAGGCGAAATCCTCGCCGCCCATCAGCGGCGACATCTCGAGCACGTTGGCCTCGCCCGCAACTTGCCCCGCGATGCGACGCGCAATCTCTGTCTCCGCGGCGTGGTTGTTCACCACGGGATAATTCCGCTGGTAGCGCAGGTCGATCTTGGCGCCGGTGATCTGCGCCACGCCCGCCACGACCTCGTGCACGCGCTTCTCGACCAGCTTGCGCACCTCCGGCGACAGCGTGCGGATGGTGCCCCTCAGTGTCGCGGTTTGCGGGATCACGTTGCGGGCATTGCCCGCGTGGAACTCGCAGATCGAGATCACGGCCGATTCCAGCGGATCGACGCTGCGCGCGACGATCGACTGCAGCGCCGTGATCACCTGTGCGCCGACCAGAACTGAATCGACACATTTGTGCGGACGCGCGGCATGGCCGCCGAGGCCTTCGATCATGATATCGACCTCGTCGGTCGCGGCCATGATCGGACCCGGCCGGATCGCGAACGAGCCCACCGGAATGCCCGGGCCGTTGTGCATGCCGTAGACCTGCTCGATGCCGAAGCGCTCCATCATTCCGTCCTTGACCATGGCCAAGCCGCCGGCGCCACCCTCCTCGGCCGGCTGGAAGATCACCACCGCATCGCCGGCGAAGTTGCGGGTCTCGGCGAGATATCGCGCAGCACCGAGCAGCATCGCGGTGTGGCCGTCATGGCCGCAGGCGTGCATCTTGCCCGGGGTCTTCGAAGCGTAGGGCAGGTTGGTCTGTTCCTCGACCGGCAGCGCATCCATGTCGGCACGCAGGCCGATGGCCTTGAGGCCCTCGCCGGCCGGCTTGCTGCCCTTGATCACGCCGACCACGCCGGTCTGGCCGATGCCCGTCACGACCTCATCGCAGCCGAATTCGCGCAGGCGGTCCGCGACGAATGCTGCGGTGCGGTGGACGTCATAGAGCAGCTCCGGATGCTGGTGGATGTCCCGGCGCCAGGCCTGAATATCGGGTTGAAGGTCGGCGACGCGGTTCACGATGGGCATGGAGGGTCTCAAGCTTTGTTGAAAATGCAGGCCTGTCTACCATGCAAGCACCAGTCCACCCAACTGGCGGGGGCTCCGGGTAGCTCTGTCCTCTCATCATGGCCGGGCTTGTCCCGGCCATCCACGTCTGACTATTAGAACGGAAAGCGCGTGGATGCCCCGGACAAGCCCGGGCATGACGCCTGTTGGGTGGAAGCAGAATGCCAAGGCGGCTCGAAGGTGAGTTTGACTACATTGTCGTTGGTGCCGGCACGGCGGGCTGCATCCTTGCCAACCGGCTGTCCGCCGTTTCCAGCAATCGCGTCCTCGTCCTCGAAGCCGGCGGCGACGACAACTGGATCTGGTTCCACATTCCCGTCGGCTATCTCTTCGCCATCGGCAATCCGCGCTCGGACTGGATGTTCAAGACCGAGGCCGAGCCAGGGCTGAACGGCCGCTCGCTCGCCTATCCCCGTGGCAAGGTGATCGGCGGCTCTTCGGCGATCAATGCCATGATCTCGATGCGTGGACAGGCCGCCGATTACGATCACTGGCGCCAGCTCGGCATGACCGGCTGGGGTTACGACGACGTGCTGCCGCTGTTCAAACGGCTCGAGGATCATTTCCTCGGCGCGAGTGAGCATCACGGCGCCGGCGGCGGCTGGCGCATCGAGGCGCCGCGGCTGTCCTGGGACGTGCTTGATGCCGTGGGCGACGCGGCCGAGGAGATGGGCATCAAGCGCATCCCGGATTTCAATACCGGCGACAACGAAGGCACGAGCTATTTCCACGTCAATCAGAAGCGCGGCCGGCGCTGGTCATCGGCGCGCGGCTTCCTCAAGCCGGTATTGAACCGCCCGAACCTGCGGCTCGAAAAGCATGTGCTGGTCGACCGTCTGATCATCGAACAGGGTCGCGCCGTCGGCGTGCGCTTCATCCAGAATGGCGAGATCTTCGAGGCGCGTGCGAAACGCGAGGTGGTCCTCTCGGCAGGCGCGATCGGCTCGGCGCAGGTGCTGCATCGCTCCGGCATCGGACCTGCCGACTGGCTGTCACCGCTCGGCATCGACATCGTGATGGATAAGCCCGGCGTCGGCCGCAATCTGCAGGACCATCTCCAGCAGCGCGCGATCTACAAGGTCGAGGGCGTGCGCACCCTGAACGAGACCTATTACAATCTGGTTCGACGCGGCCTGATGGGCCTCGACTACGCCTTCCGCCGCCGCGGGCCGCTGACCATGGCGCCGTCGCAGCTCGGCATCTTCACCCGCTCCGATGCGACGCGCGCGCGCGCCAACATCCAGTTTCACGTGCAACCGCTGTCGCTCGACAAGTTCGGCGATCCCCTGCACCGCTTCCCCGCGATCACGGTGAGCGCCTGCAATCTCCAGCCGACCTCGCGCGGCACCGTACGTCTGCGTTCGGCGACGCCGGACGAGAAGCCGATCATCGCGCCGAATTATCTTTCGACGGATGATGACCGTCAGGTCGGCGCCGACGCCATCCGCACCACCCGCCGCCTGATGCAGCAGAAGGCGCTGGCAAAATATCGCCCGAGCGAATATCTGCCCGGCCCCGCGGTCGGCGACGACGATGCCTCGCTCGCGAAGGCCGCCGGCGACATCGGCACCACCATCTTCCACCCCGTCGGCACCGCGAAGATGGGCGCGGCAAGCGATGCGATGGCGGTGGTCGACGAACGCCTGCACTTCTACGGTCTCGGCGGCCTTCGCATTGTCGATGCCTCGATCATGCCGACCATCACGTCAGGCAATACCAACACGCCGACCGCGATGATCGCCGAGAAGGGTGCGGCGATGATTTTGGAGGATGCGAAGTGAATGCGTAGCCTTGATCGGGCGTAGCGAAATCCGGGAGAGGACGCTCGATTGGTCCCGTATTCCGCAACGCTCCATACGGGCTACGCGTCCAACCACCTCACGAAAACGTCATCGCGTTCGGGAATAACACCCCCGCTCCCCCAATCACCTCCCCGAAGCCCAATTCCGGGCGAAGTGGAGCTGCGCGATGAGCGGACACGATCACGGCGAGGACGGCTTAAGCCGCCGCAAGGTGTTGGAATGCATGACCTGGGCCGGCACCGGGGTGCTCTGGACCATCACCGGTGGCGTCCCGCGCTCGCTCGGCATCATCGATTCCGCGCAAGCTGCGACCGCGGCCGCGCCCGGAATGACCTTCCTCCAGATCAGCGATAGCCATGTCGGCTTCGACAAGCCGGCCAATCCCAACGCGCTCGGCACGCTGGAGGAAGCCATCAACAAGATCAACGCGATGCCGGTCAAGCCGTCCTTCATGATCCACACTGGCGACATTACGCATCTCTCCAAGGCCGCCGAGTTCGACAATGCCGATCGCATCATCTCGCAGAGCAAGCTCGACGTGCATTACGTGCCCGGCGAGCATGACTTCCTCGACGAGGACGTGAAGTTCTATCGCGAGCGCTACGGCCGCGGTACCAAGGGCGCAGGCTGGTATTCGTTCGACGCCGGCGGCGTGCACTTCATCGGCCTCGTCAATGTCGTCGACCTCAAGGCCGGAGGCCTCGGCAATCTCGGTGCCGAGCAGCTCGCCTGGCTCGAGGACGATCTGCGCGGCAAGTCGAAATCGACGCCGATCGTGCTGTTCGCCCACATCCCGCTCTGGACCGTCTACCCCGAATGGGGCTGGGGCACTGAGGACGGCGCCCGCGCGCTGGAACAGGTGAAGGGCTTTGGTTCAGTCACCGTGCTGAACGGCCACATTCACCAGGTGATGCAGAAGGTCGAAGGCAACGTCACCTTCCACACCGCACGCTCCACCGCCTTTCCGCAGCCGGCGCCGGGAGCTGCCCCCTCGCCCGGACCGATGAAGGTCGAGGACGCAAAGCTCCGCGCGATGCTCGGCGTTGCCAGCATCAACTTCAAGCAGAATGAGCAGCGGCTCGCGATCATCGACACGCCGCTCCAGGGTTGATGCAGGGCGAACGGAAGCTGACAATGAAGACTCTCAATCGCCGCGACTTCGGTGTCGCCTTCGGTCTCGCTTGGGCCGCGGCCATGCTGGTACCCGCCACAACCGCCCGTGCCGACGACATGGAGGTGCATATCGACAATTTCGTCTTCCAGCCGGCCGAGCTCAAGATCAAGGTCGGCACCACCGTGACCTGGACCAACCGGGACGACATCCCCCATACCGTTGTGTCGGCCGGGAAGTTCAGATCCAAGACCCTGGACACTGACGACAAGTTCTCGTTCACCTTCACCAATGCGGGCGACTACAAATATTTTTGTTCTCTGCACCCGCACATGACGGGGATGATCAAGGTTGAGTAACGTCTCGAACCAAGGCATCAACGTCTTGCCCGGCCGGTGGTCCCACGCCGGCCGGGCTCGTGTGCCTTCGGTCACACACAGGGACGAAACGAACAGGGACGAAACGAGCAACGACGAGACGAAGCAACGATCAGAACAAGAGGCAAAGCGAGGAGCGATGCCCGACAACGACGATTTGCAGAAGGCGCAACGCTTCCGCGAGGCGGCGCTGCCCTATCTCGACGACGTCTACACCCTCGCGCGCTATCTCTTGCGTGATGCCTCCGATGCCGAGGACGCGGTGCAGGAGTGCTATCTGCGCGCGCTGAAGCATTTCGACAGCTATCGCGGACCGGCGATGAAGCCCTGGCTGTTCGCGATCCTGCGTAACGTCTGCAATGCCGAATATGCACGGCGCGCGCACAGGCACAGCGCGATCGACGATACGCCCGGCGCTGCCGAGCAGACGCCGATCTGGCAGGAGACCGAGGCTAGCCCCGAAACCGAAGTGCTGCGCAGCCGCGATGCGGGCGCGATCCGCAAGCTGATCGACGCGCTCGCCGAGCCGTTCAAGGAAACATTCGTGCTGCGCGAGATCAACAACCTGTCCTATCGCGAAGTCGCCGAGGCCGTCGGCGCGCCCGTCGGCACCGTGATGTCCCGCCTCGCCCGCGCTCGCGCCATGCTGCGCGCGGCCTGGACGGCGGATGAGGAGCAAGCAAGATGACCTGCGACGAAGCAAGAATCCTGCTTCACGCGCTGCTCGACAACGAGCTCGATGCCGGCCATGCGCGCGAGGTCGAAGCCCATATCGCGAGCTGCCCGGCCTGCGCTGCGGAGCTTTCGGCCCAACGCGACATGCAGCGCGTGCTCGCGGACGCCGATTTGCGCTACACCGCACCGGCGAGCCTGCGTGCGCGTATCGAGGCTTCGCTGCCGCAGCCGCAGCCGCAGCGTCAACAGCCGAGCCGCCGCTCTGTGCTGCGCGGCTTTGCGATGGGCTCGGCAGTCTCCGCGCTCGCCGCCTCCGGCGTCGTTGCATTGGTGCTGCGCCAGGACGACCAGCAGCGCATCCTGTCGGAGGTCGTCTCCGCGCATCTGCGCTCGCTCCAGGCCGGCCACCTCATCGACGTGGTCTCGACCGACCAGCACACGGTGAAGCCGTGGTTCAACGGCAAGCTCGACGTCGCCCCGCCCGTGATCGACCTCACCGCACAAGGGTTTACGCTGGTGGGAGGGCGGCTCGACTATATCGACGCCCGCGCCATCGGTGCGGTCGTCTACAAGCGCCGGCAGCACGTGGTGAATTTGTTCGTGTCGCAGACATCGAACGCGGAATACCGCGCGCCCAAGACCGAAACCATGCAGGGCTTCAACTGCCGGCGCTGGGGCAATCGCGGCCTGAACTTCTGGGCCGTCAGCGATCTCGCCCCCGACGAGCTTGCCGAATTCGTCGACAAGTTCGAGGCGGCGATGAAGGGTTAGCCTCTGCGCATCCAGTCATTCGAGCGGAGGAAATCGTTCGAAGACGGGCAGTTCGTGAGCCCGCTCCATCCAGCCAATCCGCTCGGCGACCTGAATGTGCATCGTCGCCGGAACGGCATCGGGGTCATCATAGGTCCCGCTCTGGATATCGATGATATCGGGCATCAGGTTTTCGTTGATGTAGAACAGCCCAGTGCCGCAATCGGCACAGAAGTGACGTCGTCCATGTTCGGATGATTGATAGATCTTCGGCTGACCGCGCACGACTTTGACGGCCTTGAGCGAATACATCGCCCAGCCGACCATCGGTGCCCCGGAGTGGCGGCGGCAATCCGCGCAATGGCAGAGCGCGTGCACCATCATGTCGCCGTTGACTTCGTAGCGGATCGCGCCGCAATGACAGCCCCCAGTCAAAGGCATCGCCCACTCCTCTCCCGGTCAGGTCAATGCCGGAAAATAAGCGTCGATTTGGAATTTCGGGAGACGGACTGCTTCAGCAGGTCGCACGTCGCGACATCAGGCCGCAGCACAGGCCTTACGCCGATCGCCTCACCGCGTTGTCCACCAGCGTCTTGCCGAGCGACCAGATCGCGCCGGGGACCTTGTGGCTGCCGGCGATGACGTCGTCGAAGGCGCGCTCGATCCAGCCGCAATCTTCCTCGGTGATGGTGAGCGGCGGCAGAAGCTTGATGGTGTGGCTGCCGTGGCCGGCAACCTGCGTGAGGATCTTGTGGTCCTTGAACAGCGGCACGGTGATGAGCTGGCAGAACAGGCCCTTGTTGGCCGCCTCCAGCACGTTCCAGGACGCCCGCAGCCGCAGCGATTTCGGCGGACCGAACTCGACGCCGATCATCAGGCCCTTGCCGCGGACTTCCTTCAACAGCTCGTAGCCGGGCACCATGCGCGTGAGCGCGAGGCGCAGCTCGGCACCGCGCTTGGCGGCGGACTCGATCAGCTTCTCGGACTCCATGACGTCGAGCGTGGCGATGCCCGCGGCCATCGCCAGGTCGTTCTTGGAGAAAGTCGAGCCGTGCACGACTGCACGGTCCATCTGGTTGAAGATCTTGTCGAAGATGCTCTTGCGCGTCAGCACCGCGCCGACCGGCACATGGCCGCCGGACAGCGACTTCGACAGCAGCACCATGTCGGGCTCGACATTCCAGTGCTCGACCGCGAGGAAGCGGCCGGTGCGGCCCATGCCGGTCTGGATCTCGTCGGCGACGAACAGCGTGCCGTATTTCTTGCAGAGCGCGGACGCACCCGGCAGGAACTCGTCGGTGGGCATGTTGACGCCCTTGCCCTGGATCGGCTCGACGACGAAGGCGGCTACCTCGCGCGAGGCCAGCGCCTTTTCGAGCGCGGCGAGATCGTTGAACGGGATCGAGGTGCAGCCCGGCAGCAGCGGCTCGAAGCCGGTGCGAAAGTTCGAATCACCCGTCAGCGACAGCGCGCCATAGGTCAGGCCGTGATAGCCGTGGGCACAATAGACGATGCCCGGACGGCCGGTGGCGCCGCGGGCGAACTTGATCGCCGCTTCGACGCATTCGGCGCCGGAATTGGCGAAGAACGCCTTGTCGAGATAGGGGACGTACTTCAAAAGCCGCTCGGCAAGCACGCCGGCAAGCACCGAGACGTCGAACTGGACAAGGTTGGGCAGGTCGGCATCGAGCACGCTCTTGAGCGCCTCGCGCATGACCGGATGATTGCGCCCGATCGCAAACACGCCAAAACCGGACAAGAGGTCGAGATAGCGCGCCCCGTCGCGGTCGTAGAGGTACTGTCCCTGCCCCTTCTGGAAGCCGACATCGTAGCCGATGGTCTTCAGGACCCGAACGAACTGCTCGTTCAGATGCCGATTATGCAGGGCGCTGCGCTGGGCCTGGCGGTCCGCGAACAGCTGAGACATGTCTGGATTTGGGCTGTGCATCCGCTACATACTTCGGTTGAGGGCCGTCTCGTCAACTGAAAACGGAACGTCGCTGAAAACGGTCTGTGCGGCCTTTTGCCCTTTTTCGGACCATCTTCGCAAGCAGAGCTTTAGACCATGTTGCACTGCCAAGGAACTATCATGCGTTTAGCCCTTTACACCGGACTAATACTGGCTGGCGGTTACACCTGCCTGAACCCGGCGCTCGCGGCCGATCCGACCGGCGACTGGCGGGTTGCCGACGGTGTCGCCAACATTCGTGTCGCCCAATGCAATGGCAGCATGTGGGGCGCGGTTTCCTGGGAAAAACAGCCCGGCGGCCGCGACGAGAACAATCCGGACGCGTCGAAAAAGACCCGGCCCACGCTGGGCATGGCGACCCTGATCGACATGAAGAAGAAGCCCAGCGCCGATCAATGGGAAGGTCAGGTCTACAACGCCAAGGACGGCCAGCTCTACAGCGCGACCATCACGCCGGTTGGCACCGACCAGCTCGAGATCAAGGGCTGCGTGATGGGGTTCCTGTGCGGTGGCGAGACTTGGACCCGGGTCAGTCCCCCGATTCCCTTGAGCCCCGCCAACGCCATGGCCAAGGGCGCGCCGAAGCCCACCGGCGCGGCGCCGAAAGCCCCGGCAACGACCGGCGCTACAGCGGCGCAGGCTGCGCCCGCAGCCCCGAAGGCCACCGGCACCGCCAAACCCGGTCAGAAGGGCGCCGCCGACCAGGTCGGCGACATCTGCCTACTCCCTGAGATTGCGGGGTTTGCCCATTAGGGCGGGCTGAAACAGCAGCACGGCGGCAAGCGTCGTCACCAGCGACAGCGCGAGCAGCTTGCCCATGCTGGACGTGCCGGGATGGCTCGACAGCCAAAGGCTGCCGAACGCGGTCGCCGTTGTCAGCGCGCTGAAAAAGATCGCGCGCGTCAGGCTGGTCTGGAGCAGGTTTGTCCTGCCCGAGCGCCAGGCCACGACATAGTAGATCTTGAAGGCCACGCCGACGCCGAGCAGCAGCGGGAACGCAACGATATTGGCGAAGTTGAGCGGCAAGCCGATCAGCACGCAGATCTCGAGCGTCACCGCGCCGGCCACCAGCAGCGGCACCAGCGTCATCAGCACGTCGACGAACCGGCGCAGCGTGACCCACAGCAACAGGCCGATCACCAGCAGCGCATAGATTCCGGCATGGATGAACGCCTTCACCACGGTGTCGCCGGATTTCAGGATCGAGACCGGACCGCCGATCGCGGTCGGCTCGGCAACGAGTACCGCCGCCGCAAATTTGCGCAGCGTGTCGTTGTCGTTGGGATCGCCCTTCGGCAGCGCCTCGACGCGGATGATGCCGTCCTTGCTCTTCCAGGCGCTGACGAGATCTGCCGGCAATGACTTCAGGGTGACCGGCTCGGCCTGCATCGCGTTCCGGAGCTGGTCGAACACAATCTTCATCGGCGCGACGAACACGTCCTGCGCCTTGTTCCGCGTGGCCTCGTCGCCATTGGCGAGCTTTTCCAGCGCGTCCGCGAGCCGACGCGAGGCGACCGCTCCCGGGCCCTTCGCATCGCCTGCGGTCCGGCGCAGATTGTCGACCGAGGATTTCAGCGCATCGACGTTTTCCTTGTCCGACGGCGCGGCGTCGATCTGGTCGGGATTGAGCGCTGGGTTCAGCACCTTGGCGCCCTGCGCGAGCAGCTTCAGCTTCGGCGGCTGGTCTTCAGGAACGAAGCTGTTGAGCGACATCACGCGCAACACCTCCGGCACCTTCTCCAGCTTTGCCTCCACCTGCTTTGCCTGTTCTTCCGACGTGGTCATCACGTTGATGGCATTGGCGCCGGTGTTGGGATCCTTGCGCAAATCGAGGAAGGTCGCGATCGACTCTGCCTTCGGGTTGCGCAGGTTCATCGGGTTGAAGTCGAACTTCATGAAATAGAGCAGCGGCAGGCCGGCGACCGCCAGAAACATCGTGCCACCGACGACCAGCACGCGGTGCTTCTCCAGGAAGTGATCGAGCGGCGCCAGGAAGGCATAGCCGACCGGCTCTTTCTCACCGGGCGGGTTCAACAGCTTCAGCATCGCCGGGAGCACGGTGATGCTGGTGAGGAACGCGACCAGCATGCCGACGCCGGCGATCTGGCCGAGTTCGGCGATTCCCTTGTAGTCGGTGGGGATGAAGCAGAGGAAGCCGGCCGCGGTCGCCATTGCCGCCAGCGATAACGGAATAGCCGAGCGCTTGGCAGCGAGGATCAGCGCCCCCGAGAGATCGTTGTGTTTGTAGCGCTCGGAGCGATAGCGGACGCTGTACTGAATGCCGAAATCGACGCCGAGGCCGACGAACAGCACGGCGAACGCGATCGACAGCAAATTGAGCGAGCCCACCATCATCAGGCCGGCGGCGGTTGTCAGCGCAAGACCTACGAAGAGATTGACGAACACCGCGAAGATGATCTTCGCCGAATGCAGCGCCAGCCACAGGATGAGCAGCACGACGAGAACCGTGCCGATGCCGTTGACGACGGCGCCTTCCTGGACGGTTGCATATTCCTCGTTGGCGATCGGGACCGGTCCAGTCAGCCGGACCCGCGCCTGGTATTTGGTGGCAAATTCCAGATCGGCTGCGGCCTTGCGGATCGCGTCGGTGGCGCCCTTGCCGGGCTCCAGCGCGTTGTAGTCGAGGATCGGCTTGAACTCGATGAAGGCGCGCTTGTCCGAATCCGTCAGCGGCTCGTCACTGACGAGCTGGCGCCAGGAGAACGTCGCATTGCCCTTGTTGAGCACGGTCTCGACCGTTTGCGCGATCTGGTTGAAGGGCCGTTCGGTGTTGTCGAGCTTGACCTGCCCGCGCTTGACGCCGGCAAGTCCTGTTTCCAGCGCGCCGGTCAGGCCACGGATCGAGGGATCGCCCGCCATGATCTCGATCAGCGGCGCGGCGGATTCGAACTGGCCGGTGACCTTGGCGACTTCCTCTGTCGGCAGGAACAACAGACCATTCTTTTCGAAGAACTCGCCGGTGCCGAGCTGCTGCATCGACTGGAATTCGGTCTTGTTGTCCTTCAGCTTGGCATACAGCGCGTCCGACGCCGCGGTCGCCATCTCCGGCGTCTTGGCTTCGACCACCGCCGTAATCGTCGCATCGCGGTCGAAGGCGCGATCGAACTGCTGGTCGCGTTGGCGCCAGTCCAGATTTTGGGCAATCAGCGAGTTGATGTCGGTGTTGATGGCGAAATGTTGGGACGTGTAATAGCCCGCCCCCACCGCCAGCAGGAGCCCGAGAACGACGACGAGGGAGGCAAACCGGGTGCAGGCCCTGACGATGGCAACGACGACGCTTTGCAGCACTACTTTTCTTTCTGCGGTTAACAGCTTGCCGGAAACGCCCGCTGTTTAACGGAGTTCCCGGCCGAAACCTATTGCTGTTTTGAGTGGTTATCGCCGTCAGAAGGTTCGAGGTAAACGGCGGAAGACCATGGCAAAATCATGCGGGCCGTCGGTATAGCCGAGGAGTTGAGGCGGGAAAGTGACGAAGCATGCGCACAAATGTCGCCACTTTGCTGCCACGGGCATTCTCTACTATAATACCGCGAAACTGATCCGGCACGGAACCAAAGTTCATTCCACCTTTCCTTACTGCCGATTTTTTGACACAAAGTACTGCGCCTCCATGCACTGGGGCCCCGGCAGGGGTGGGCGGCTACCGCGTGCGCGAACCGATGGTGCGGATATTGCAACTCATTGGTTCGTATCGGGGTGTCCCCTGAACTTGAGAGCGGATTGGTGCAACTTGCGTGATGGGCGTCCAATGGAAGTTTATCTGGCGCAACCGCGCGGCTTTTGCGCGGGAGTGGTGCGTGCGATCGAGATCGTGGAACGGGCGCTGGAGAAGTACGGCCCGCCCGTCTACGTGCGCCATGAGATCGTGCACAACAAGTACGTCGTCGAGAGCCTGAAAAACAAAGGTGCGATCTTCGTCGAGGAGCTGTCGGAGGTGCCACCCAAGGCCGTGACGGTCTTCAGCGCCCATGGCGTCGCCCGGAGCGTCGAGGAAGAGGCCGCTGCGCGCGACCTTCCGGTGCTCAATGCCACCTGCCCCCTAGTCACGAAAGTTCACAATCAGGGGAAGCGCTACATCGCCAGGGGCCGCACCCTGATCCTGATCGGCCATGCCGGCCACCCCGAGGTCGAGGGTACGATGGGCCAGGTTCCCGCCCCCGTACTGCTGGTCCAAAGCGTTGAAGAGGTTAAGGCCCTTGAGCTGCCGGCGGATACGCCAGTGGCCTATATCACCCAGACCACCCTGTCGGTGGATGACACAAAAGACATCATTTCGGCCCTGCAAGCCCGCTTTACAGATATTCAAGGCCCGGATATCCGGGATATCTGCTATGCGACACAGAACCGCCAATCTGCGGTAAGGGACTTGAGCAAGCTGGTCGACGTGATCTTGGTGGTGGGCGCTGCCAATAGCTCGAATTCGAACCGGCTCCGCGAAATCGGCACTGAGGCCGGTGTCGCGAGTTATCTGATTGCCGACGGCAGCGCGCTCAATCCGGAGTGGTTGAAAGATGCCAGGATCGTCGGCGTCACGGCCGGCGCTTCGGCGCCCGAGGTACTCGTGGATGACGTGATCGAAGCGATGCGGCGGATCGGACCGGTCAAGGTCTCGGTGCTTCCGGGCCGCGAGGAAAACATCGAATTCCGGCTTCCGGCCCAACTGGCTGCGAGCTGACCCACCCGAATTTCAAGCCCAGAAAGAAACTTGTGATGGCTATCCCCTTCTTCAAGGAAATGCGTATCGGCGGCTATTTGATCAAGCAGAAGCTGCTTGGCCGCAAGCGCTATCCGCTCGTGCTGATGCTGGAACCGCTGTTTCGCTGCAACCTCGCCTGCGTCGGCTGCGGCAAGATCGACTATCCGGACGCGATCCTCAACCGCCGCATGACCGCACAGGAGTGCTGGGACGCGGCCGACGAGTGCGGCGCGCCGATGGTCGCCATTCCCGGCGGCGAGCCGCTGATCCACAAGGAGATCGGCGAGATCGTGCGCGGCCTCGTCGCGCGCAAGAAGTTCGTCTCGCTCTGCACCAACGCGCTGTTGCTCGAGAAGAAGCTCGATCTGTTCGAGCCTTCGCCCTATCTGTTCTTCTCCGTGCATCTCGACGGCCTGAAGGAGCACCACGACAAGGCCGTGTCGCAGAAGGGCGTGTTCGACCGCGCCGTCTCCGCGATCAAGGCGGCCAAGGCCCGCGGCTTCACCGTCAACGTCAACGCCACCATCTTCGACGGCCATCCGGCCGAGGAGATCGCGAAATTCCTCGACCTCACCGTCGAGCTCGGTGTCGGCGTCTCGATGTCGCCCGGCTACGCCTATGAGCGCGCGCCCGACCAGGAGCACTTCCTCAACCGCACCAAGACCAAGAAGCTGTTCCGCGACGTCTTCGCGATGGGCAAGGGCAAGAAGTGGAATTTCATGCATTCCGGCCTGTTCCTGGACTTCCTCGCCGGCAACCAGGAATACGAGTGCACGCCCTGGGGCATGCCCGCGCGCAACATCTTCGGCTGGCAGAAGCCCTGCTATCTGCTCGGTGAAGGCTATGCGAAGACCTTCAAGGAGCTGATGGACACCACCGATTGGGAAACCTACGGCACCGGCAAGTACGAGAAGTGCGCCGACTGCATGGCCCATTGCGGCTACGAGCCGACGGCGGCGACCGCAGCCATCAACAACCCGCTGAAGGCGATGTGGGTGTCGCTGCGTGGCGTCAGGACCACGGGTCCGATGGCCCCCGAGATCGACATGAGCAAGCAGCGCCCGGCGCAGTACATCTTCTCGGCGGAAGTGCAGAAGCGCCTGTCGGAGATCCGCAAGGACGAGGCCGCCGCCGCGCAGGAGAAGGCGGCACGGAAGGCTTCGACCGCCGCGTAAGCGCGATGCCCTGTAGCCCGGATGGAGCGCAAGCGAAATCCGGGACGGTCCTCCGCGTTGAAGTCGTCGGATTGCGCTCCGCTCCATCCGAGTGACGCACACTGAAACAGAAAAGGCCCGATCGCCAATGGCGACCGGGCCTTTTGGTTTTTAATGATCGCAGAACCGGCTCAGGCTGCCTCTGAGACCAGGGCCTCGCTCTCGACCAGCTCGGTGCCGATCAGGAAGTCGCGGCAGCCGCGAAGTGAGCGCAGCGCGCGGTTGAAGTCGAGGCCGGTCGAGACCAGTCCATGCAGCGCGGTCGGGTTGCGCGCGATGCCGCGCAGCACGGCCAGCACGTCGATCTGGCCGTTCGGCTTGATCGCGGCGCGGGCGAGCGCCGGCAGCGCGCGATGGGCGGGATCGCTGATGACGCGGACCGCGGCGAACGGCAAGCCGGCCTCGGCGGCGTAGGCGGCCGCGATGTGGCTTTCCATGTCGACGGCGGCCGCTCCCGTCTCCGAATGCAGCGCCGCCTTGCAGGACCGCCCCGTGACCACTTCCTCGGCACCGGCGAGGCTGCCGCGCACCACGCGGCGGCGTCCGGACGTCAGGCGGTCGATCAGGTCGTCGCCGAGCGAGAGGCCAGCGGCCCAGCGGGTGTCGCCCGCGAGCACCTCGGTCGCCAGCACGACGTCGCCGGAGCGCAGCGTCGGGTCGAGCCCGCCGGCCACGCCAAAGGAGATCACACCGCGAATCGTCTCGGGATCCAGCACCGTCAACAGCGCCCGCAACTGGGTCGGGCTGCTCGATGAGCAAATGACCGCCATGCCGGGCCCGGCCGCGATTCGGGCCTCCTGAACCAGTCCAGTCACGATCAATATCGGCCGCGGATCAACGGTTTGACCCGCGGTAAGATAGTCCCCCGTCCCCAAAGTCACATTCCGACCCCTACCACCCTGCTGTTGGTGTTCCGCAAGTTCCGATACCGCGCCAACGCCCACAGCGGGAAGAACTTCGGGTAACCATGGTACCGTAGATAGAATACACGGGGAAAGCCTGTGGCGGTGTACCGCTGTTCGTCCCACAGTCCTTTTTTGTTCTGTGTTGCAATCAGGTACTCCACCCCGCGGGCGACGGCCGGGTGATCAACCTCGCCAGCAGCCATAAGGGCAAGCAAGGCCCATGCCGTTTGCGAGGCGGTCGAGGGAGCAGCCTCCCAGCCCTGGTAGTCCAGCCGGTAGCTGACGGCATCCTCGCCCCAGCCGCCGTCCTGGTTCTGGATCGAGGCCAGCCAGCCGGCCGCCTTGCGCATCATCGGATCGTCGTGGCGGACGCCGGCCATGTTGAGGGCGCACAGCACCGACCAGGTTCCGTAGATGAAGTTCATGCCCCAGCGGCCGTACCAGGACCCTTCGGGGTGCTGGGTCTTGCGGAGGTAGGCGATCCCGTCCGCGACGTGCTTGCTGGTCTTCGCGGTCTCGCCGAGCTGGGCCAGCATCGAGATGCAGCGCGCGGTGACGTCCTCGGTCGGCGGGTCGAGCAGCGCGCCATGGTCCGAGAACGGGATGTTGTTCAGGTAATATTCGAGATTGTTGACGTCGAAGGCGGCCCAGCCGCCGTCGTCGCTTTGCATGCCTTCGATCCACTCCCGGGCACGGTCCATCGCGGCGTCATAGCCGGTCGCACCGTGCTCCCGGCGCATCCGGTCCATCGACATCACGACCACCGCGGTGTCGTCGAGATCGGGATAATGGGCATTGTTGTACTGGAAGGCCCAGCCGCCCGGGCGCACGTCGGGCCGCTTCACCGCCCAGTCGCCCTTCACCTCGAGCTCCTGCTTCGGCATCAGCCAGTCGAGACCCTGCTTGGCCGCCGGCACCGCCTTGTCGCCGCCGGCTTCGAGCAGCGCGTGGGCGGTCAGCGTCGTGTCCCACACCGGCGAGACGCAGGGCTGGCAATAGGCTTCGTCGTCCTTGATCACGAGCAGCTTGTCGATACCCCGGCGCGTGATCGCGCGCGGCGGGAAGTTCTCGTCCTTGCCGAGCGCGTCGTACATCATGACGATGTTGGCCATCGGCGGATAGATCGCGCCCATGCCGTCCTCGCCGTTCAGCCGCTCCTCGGTGAAGGCGAGCGCGGCGTCGATGGCGCGCTTGCGCAGGCTCTTGGGAAACATCGGCTCGACCACGCGCAAAATGCCGTCGAGCGCGCGGAACAGCACGAACCAGGCCATGCTCTGGTGCGGCGCCTTGGCGGTCATGCCGATTGAGCGCGGATCCTGCAGGAACAGCTCGTCGATGCCGACGCCCTTGGGATTCTTCGCCCGTGGCTTCAGCGCGGCGATGACCATCAGCGGCACCATGGTGGTGCGCGCCCAGTAGGAGATCTTGTTGATGTGGAACGGCGACCAGAACGGCAGCAGCACGATCTCGATCGGCAGCACCGGTACCGCGCGCCAGGTCACGACGCCAAACATCGCAAGCATGAAGCGCGTGAAGACATTGCTGTGAATGGCGCCGCCGCGGGAATGGATCGCCTCGCGCGCACGCACCATGTGCGGCGCGTCGATGGAATCCCCGATCATTTTCAGCGCGAAATATGCCTTGACGCTGGCGCTCATGTCGAACTCGCCGTCATGCACCAGCGACCAGCCGCCATGGGCGCCCTGCACGCGGCGAAGATAATTGGCGATCTTGGCTTCGAGCACGGAATCAACCGGCTCGGCGAGATAATGGCGCAGCAGGACGTATTCGGCCGGAATCGTGCCATCGGCCTCGAGCTCGAACACCCAATGGCCGTCGGGTTGCTGGAAGCCGAGGACGCCTTGGGTGGCCGACGCAATGCTCGATTCCAAGTTCCTGAATTCTTGGGCTTCGCGGCTGGTCGCGTTCACGGAATCCATCTCGCTCGATTGCTCCGATAGTCGATTGAATGGGCCGAAATTGACCGGGACAAATGCCCGTCAGGGCCGCCTGTCACTATCCCTTGGCGGCCAGAACCAGATCGGCGGCGCGATCACCGGATCGGACCGATCCCTCGATGGTTGCAGGCAATCCCGTAGCAGTCCAATCGCCTGCAAGAAACAGGTTTTTCAGCGCAGTGACCGGCCCTGGACGCAGGGCATTCTGCGCCGGCGTCGCCGCAAATGTGGCGCGGCGCTCGCGCACGATCTGCCAGGGGGGCAGCTCGCCCGAAACACCGCCCGCCTTGCAGACGTCGTTCCAGATCGCCTGCGCGAGTTCCTCGCGCGGCATGTCGACCAGGCGGTCGCCGTTGCTGATGGTGACGGACAGCCGGTTCGGGAACGCAAACAGCCATTCCACGACGCCGCCGATCACGCCGAGGATCGGAGCCGATCCCGCCGGCGGCTCGACGCGGAAATGCGCATTCACGATGGCGCGGAATTCGGTCGGCGTCTTCAGGCCCGGCAGCAGGTTGGAGGCAGCGCGCGGCGGCACCGCCATCACGACGACATCGCCCGCGCCGATCTGGATCACATCCTCGCCGCCGAAATTCAGCGCGCCGACCTTGCCGTCATGGGTCGCAAACGAGCGCAGCTCATGGCCGAGCTGAACGCTGTGCCCGCGCTCCTGCAGGAACGTCACGGCAGGCTCGATCAGTACCGCGCTGAGCCCGTCGCGCGCGATCAGGGGACGGCAGGCCTGCCCGCCGGCGAGCAGCGTCTCGCGCACGATCGCGCCGGCGAGCCCCGCCGAGCCTTCGGGGGGATCGACGTTGAGCGCCGCGAGCAGCAGCGGCTGCACCAGGCGCTGATAGAGGACGCCTTCGCACGGAATTGACTTGCCGACCAGCGTCTCTTCCGATGCCCAGATCAGCGGCGCCAGCTTCAGATAATCGGTCAGCCCAGTGTCGGGGACGCGGCGGCTCTCGTCGAGCACCCAGGTCGGGAGCCGGCCGTCGCCGAGGTCGATCTGCCAGCGCTGCCCGGTCTTGAGATCGACGAAGGGAAACTGCGCGCGCTCCGGACCGACGAGGCCCGCCTCGGTGCCGATCGAGCGCGCATAGGCGCGCGCATGACTGTTGCCGGACAGCAGCAGATGGTTGCCGTTGTCGATGGTGAGATTGGTGGCGCCGTCGAAATAGGAACGGCAACGGCCGCCGGCCTGCTGCGTCGCCTCGTGCACGGCGACCTTGAAGCCGGCATTGGCAAGCCGCACGGCGGCGGAAAGGCCGGAGATTCCAGCACCGATGATGTGAGCTGTTTTTTGCATCAGATGAGAGCGTAACGGAGCAGGATGGCGATGCGTGTGACCTTCGACACACGCACCGGCTCGCGCGGCGCGTTGAACCCGCGCGCGATCAGGAGATCCAGAATGGCATGATAGTATTTCGACATCATCCGCGGCGCGCGCACCGCGCGGCGGCGGTTGCGGTTCATGATCTCGTCCGACTTCTCGAAATACACCTTTGCGCGCTGCGCCAGCGGCAGGCAGACCTTCGGCAGCGCGCGCTCGACGATCACGCGGTCCGGATCGTTGGAGGTGATGCCGGCATGCAGCAGCGCTTCGCGCGGCAGATAGAGCCGGCCGAGGCCCGCGTCCTCGTCGATGTCGCGCAGGATGTTGGTGAGCTGGAGCGCGCGGCCGAGATGATGGGCGAGCTCGATGCCGTCTTCTTCCGGCAGGCCGAAGACCCGGACCGACAACCGCCCCACGGCGCTCGCGACGCGATCGCAATAGAGATCCAGCGTCGCCATGTCGGGCGCGCGGATGTCCTGCGGCACGTCCATCTCCATGCCGTCGACGATCGCGAGGAAATCCTCGCGCTTGAGGCCGAAGGTCTTCACCGAGGCGACGTAGTCCTTCAGCCGCGGCGGCGGATTGCCCTGGTAGAGCGCATCGATGTCGTTGCGCCACGCCTGAAGGGCGGCGAGCCGCTCGTCGCGCGGACCATCGGAATCGGCGATGTCGTCGACCTGCCGGCAGAAGCTGTAGATCTGGAACATCGCTTCGCGCTGGTCGTGCGGCAAGATGCGCATCGCGGCGTAGAACGAACTGCCGGATGCGGTCGAGCCATAATTGGCGCTGGGCGAGGTCGCCTCAAGCGTCATGTGCAGTCCCCGGTCTGGAAATGGCCTTGCGTCCAACCGCGCGGCGGCCGACTTCGCCGATCATGCCGGCGAGGCTGAAGGTGAGGAGCTCGAGCTTGTTCAGGTGCACGCGTTCGCGCAAGGGATCGCGCACCTTCAACAGGCGCACGATGCGGTCGGCATAGGCCTGGATCACCGAGACCTCGACGCCGAGGCGGAAATCCCTGATTTCCGCGCTGAGCGACCTGCCCTCGTCCAGCAGCGCTTCGTTGCGCACGGCGAGAGCCTGAAGGCAGGCCAGCATCGCCGGCGGGGACTGCGCCAGTCCGAGCTGCTCGACCGAGGCGCCACTCGCGGCCAACGCGTCGCGCGGCAGATAGACGCGGTTGAGCTCGCGGAAATCCTTGCCGCAATCCTGAAGGTGGTTGTTGATCTGCAGCGCTGCACAGAGCGCATCCGACGCAGCCCAGGTCGAGGTGCTCTCACCATGGACGTCGAGCATGAAGCGGCCGACCGGCATCGCCGAGTAGCGGCAATAATGGATGACCTCGTCCCAATTCTCGTAGCGCAACTTGGTCACGTCCATACGGAACGCGATGAGCACGTCGAGCGCGTGGCGCGGCGCCATGCCACGTTCGGCCAGTGCGTGCCGCAATCTGACGGCCTCGGCCTGGGTGTCGCCCGTGCCGAGCAATTCCGCCTCGAGCAGGTCGAGATAAGCGAGCTTCTTATCCGGCGGCAGCGTGGCGTGGTCGGCGATGTCGTCGGCGGTGCGGACGAAATTGTAATACGCCAGGATCAGCGCGCGATGACGCGGATGAATGATCCAGGACGCGACGGGAAAATTCTCGTCGCGCTCACCCTTGCCGGATCGCAATTCGCTCGCAGAGGTCATCGAGGGCTGGTCTACAATCGTTTGGACAGGAAGGGCTTTTTCGCTCGCGCTAGCCCGTGCCGGCGATGCCGCCGCGGCCCCCATATAGGGGAATACGGCCGCAAAACCAATCCTGTCTCTCGATGGCTGCCCTTCGCGGATCAGGTCCGAAAAGGCGGCCCAAAAGGCCGCCTTTTTGTGGGCCAGTGGCCGAGCTTACTGGTTGTGGTTCTTCAGGACCTGGTCGCAGGCCTGCGAGATCTTGGCCCGGTTCTCCTTGAGGCAGGCCAGGATGGTGAAATCGCCCTGGTCGATGACCGGACGGCAGAGCTTCTGCACATCGCGCGAGCAGGCCTTCTGCTCGGCGTCGGTGCCGCGCCCTTGCTGGGCGAACGCTGCGGTCGAGAGGGAGGCCGACAGCAAGGTGAGAGCGACGAGAAGCTTACGCATTGTATTCCTTCATTCTGACGGCAGAATCGCACCTATCCCGGGCAGCACTGGGCGACGACCGGAACGGATTGTTCTGATGGCAAGTCGCCGCGGGAGTAGCGGCCTCGGAGAAGGCACAAGCACTGGCAAATGCGGCCAAATTGGCGCCACGTCCACCAAATCAGGTCTTCCCTGCGCCTTCTCTGGCAAATGTAAGAGACTGATACTACGTCATAATCCAGGTGCGCCGCGTTTTGCTGCGCACCTGTTGCAGAGCTGCATCTCTCCATCCCGCCTTGGGCGCCAGAAACATGCCGAAACGCAGAGAATACGGAGGCTACCCATGGCAAACGCACTTCGCGATGCCGACATGTGGCCGGCCGGCCATTGAACCTGACACAGGCTCGGAACACTAAACCTTCGATGTGGCGAGACGTCCTTGGTGACAAGCGGACGTCGTTCCAAAACGGGATATTTTGAAGATGAAATTCTTTGGGCGATCTGAACTGGCAATCAAGGCGGCCGGCATCGGCGCTGTGCTGCTCTTCTCGGTTTCGACAAGTCAGGCTCAGTCGTCCGGACCGTTTGCAGGTTTCGAGGGCGCGTGGACCGGCACGGGTACGGTGTCGCTGTCCGACGGATCCACCGAGCGCATCCGCTGCAAGGCCGACTACAAGGTTGCCGGCACCGGTCTCAGCCTCAAGCAGGCGCTGCACTGCGCGTCCGACAGCTACAAATTCGACCTCACCAGTGACGTGACCAGCCAGGGCGAGCGCATCTCCGGCAATTGGAGCGAGACCAACCGCAACATCTTCGGCAATCTCCAGGGCACTGCCGGTGGCGGCCAGATTGAGGTGTTCGTCGAGGCCAACGGCTTTGCCGCCAATCTGTCGCTGCGCACCAATGGCACCAAGCAAACGGTGCAGATCTCGTCCAAGGGCGAGATTCGCGGCGTCAACATCACGATGACGAAGGGCTGACAGCTCTTACCGCTTCGAAAGCAGCAAGCCCCGGTTCTCGCGAACCGGGGCTTTGTTGTTTGTCGGAGACGCGGCGCAGTCGCCCGGACCGCGCCGATTTCATGTCTGATGAATGAAACCGCTCAGATCGCCGGCTTGTCGGTGCCCTGAAGCTTGGCGTGCAGATTGATCAGCCACATCGCCGTCGGCCGCAGGATGAAGAGATCGGCGACGAGCGCCATGACCATCGAGAAGGCGCTGAGCCAGCCGAACAGCCGCAGCGACGGCAGGTCGGAGAACACCGTGACGACGAGACCGCAGGCCAGCACCAGCGTGGTCAGGATCAATGCCGGACCGACCAGCACGGTCGCGCGCTCCACCGCGAGCGCCGAGCCGACGCCCGGCTTGCTCTCGAGCCTGAGGCGGTTGAGGAAGTGGATGGTGGCGCTTAAGCCCAGGCCGAACGAAACGGTCAGAGCCACGACACTGGCGAATTGCAGTCCCTCGCCCATGGCCCACAGCACCGTTCCCGACATCACGACGGGGAAGATGCCCGGCAGGATGCAGGCGAACATCACCACCCAGGACCGAAAGGCCAGGCCGATGAAAATCGCGACCAGCGCGAATTCGACGGTGAGCCCGCGGTTGAGCTTCTCGATCATGCCGGCCGAGTTGCGCGCGGCAATCGCGGCAAGACCCGTAACCGCCACTTCATAGCCGGGATGCTTCTTGCGGACGGCGTCGAGCTCGGAATCGAGCTTGTCGACGATCGGCAGGAGCTGGCTGGAATCCTTGTCCGGCACGCGACCTGCGACCACCACGGCGTCCTGCTCGGCATCGATGAACCGGCGCACCAGATGCTCCGGAATGACGCTGACATATTCCTTCAGGGTCGCGACGTCGGCGCTGCCGGCCTTGTCCGCGAGCCAGCGGCGCAGGGTCTCGACCGACCAGACATTGCCGACACCGGCTGCCTTCTCCACCGTCGCGTGCACGTCGGCGATGGTCTGCAGCGTCTCCGGCGAATAGAGCGATTCACCCTTGGGGAACTGGATCAGAACGTTGACCGGGTTGGCGCCGGTGAGCTTGGCGTCGAGCCGGTCGCTGGCGGCGACCGCCTGGCGCTTGTCCGGCACCTGGTCGGCGAGCCGGTAGCGCGGCTCCAGATTGGCGTAGATGACGCCGAGGCCCGCCACGAACACCACGGCGATCAGGCTGAACAGGCCGGGACGGCCCACCATGCGCACCGCGATCCAGTAGCAGAAATTACGCAGCGCCTGCACGCCGGCATCCGCAGTCTGGAACTTGGTCGCAAAGACCTTCTCGTTGCGCACCAACAGCACGCCGAACACCGGCACCAGCGACAACACCGCGACCAGCGCGATGATGGTGGCGGCGAGACCCGCCTCGCCGAACTTGCGGATCAGATCGGAGTCGGAGAACTGGAGCGCGATAAAGGAAATGCCGGCGGTGCCGTGCGTCAGCACGCAGGCCGGTCCCACCACCAGCACCGCGTTCTTGAATGCGGTGAACTTGTCCTGGCCTGCGATCAGCCGGTCGCGCGCGGCGAAGGTGAGCTGCATCGAGTCCGAGAAGCTGATGACCATGATGAGCGGCGTCATCACGTTCAGGAACATGTTGAGATTGAAATTGGCCCAGCCGAGCGCGCCGAGCGCCAGCAGGATCGCGATCATCGGCGGGAACGCGGCCGCCACCATGAATGAGATCTTGCGGAAGAAGATGATGGCAATGACACAGCCGGCGAGAATGCCGAGGATGTTGTAGGTGAGCCCGTCGCGCTCGACCGCGTTGCGGATCTCGAGCTGCATCACCGGCACGCCGGACAGCTGCACGTTGAGCCCGGTGTCGCCGAGGTCTTCCTTCATCAGCGCGCGGATGTCGGCGACGGTCTTGGTCAGCTTATTGGAGGCGACCACCTCCGGATCGAGCGACAGCACGATCAGCGCCAGCGTACCGTCCTCGGACAACAGCTTGCCGCGGATGATCTCGTTGGCTTTGACGCCCTCGATGAACTTGTCATAGGCCGCGCCCTCGGGCAGCTCGGGCGGGAACAGCGCGGCGGGAAGCTTGCCCGGCGCCGGCGCCTGACGCGCGGAGAACAGCGAGACCAGTCCGCGCGTCCCCTCGACCAGCTGCATGTCGGTGACGAAGTCGCGCAGCTTCTCGAGGTTGTTCCGCGCCAGCAGGGTCTTGCCCTCGACTACGACGAGAACGTCGAATTCCTCGGCCGGGAACTTCTTGGTCACCGCTTCGTACTGGCGGAATTCCGGCGTGTTGGACCGGAACAGCTGCGACAGCGAATCGTCGATCTTGATGCGGTGGATGCCGAACACGGCGCCGACGATCAGCACGAGCAGGACGATGCAGGAGACGATGGGCGCCCGGACGGCGATCAGCCCAATGCGCTCCAGCCCGAAGGCGATCGAGGACGCAGGGCCTTGCTCGACCTTGTCGACATGAACCTCACTCTCGCTGTGCTTTTCGAGCATGCCTTGTCCAGTTCCTAAATCGGCTCGGGTCTGTGAGCTTGTCGCGCCCCGCGAACGGCTTGAAAATGCCATACCAATGGGAGGCTTGCCCTTTGAAAATGCGCAGAAAATCGCCGCGAGGGGTTTAGCAGGTCAATCACCCATCTCGCAAGCAGGCGGAGTGTGGCCGAATCGATCAAGATGTGGCGATTTTGCCTTAATGCCCTTCATTCGGGCAAAGCCGTGCCAATTCGACGCGGCGCGCGGTCCGCGCTCTCGTCCTTCAGCGCCACACCGCTCACTTCCCGCGCGAGCCCCTCGCGGACCAGCCAGGCGATCTTGAAGGCCGCCTCGTCATAGCTCAACCCGGCCTTGTGGATGTTCGACACGCAATTGCGCTCGGCATCGGTGCGGCCCGGCTTCGGGGCGAAAGTCAGATAGGCGCCGAGACTGTCGGGCGCCGACAGGCCCGGCCGCTCGCCGATCAGCGTCGCGACCATGCGCGCGCCGAGAATGGCGCCGATCTCGTCGCCCAGCGCGACGCGCGCGCCTGAGGCGACGACGACATGGCTGATCGCGACACCATCGTCGGCTGCGAGCAACGGCAGCAGGCGCATCACCAGCGCGGCCGCATGGGCGTGGACCGCCGCCGCTGACAGCCCATCGCCAATCACGACCGCGAGTCGGCACGGCTCCGAAGCGCTCCGCGCCAGGGCCTCGATTGATCCGGCATCGAGCCGTCTGCCCAGGTCGGGCCGCCGCAGATAGTCCCTGCGATCGACCGCCCGGCTGTTCGCCTCGGTGACGACGAGGCCAAGCGCGCGGAGATCCGCAACCAGCCGCGGCGCATCGAAGACGGCATGCACGGCATCGCGGGCGCGGGCATGGTCCAGCGTGAAATCGAGCAGTGCCCGCGCCGGCAGGCTCGCGCCGCTGCGCCCGAGCGCGACGCGCGCAGGCGTGAGCGACCGCAGATCGAGGGTCGGGCGACGCGGGGTGGCCGGATCAGACATGTCGCATCATTCGGCGGGGACGGAAGCCTCGCGTAGCCGGATCGAATAGTTCGAGGCATTTTGCTGGCCGGTCGAGGCCGCCCGCGCAAAGGTGATGAGATGGTGCGCGATCAGGGTGCAGCCGATCAGGCCTTCGAGATCGCCGCGCTTGATGCGGCCCAGCGCGAACTTCCAGAACACGCGCTTGTAGTCGCCGAGCACGCCGACCTTCCAGAAGATGTTTCGCAGCATGACGAGGCCGCGCCTGATGTTGGGCCAAGTCTTCATCTCATCCGGCGTCGGCATCTTCAGGCGGTGCACGTAAACGTGGTCGCATTGATACTGGAAGCGCGCGTAGACCTTCTCGGGCTCGTAGGCGACGGCCATGGCGTGCTTCCAGGACGCGACGACGTCGTCGTAGGGCAGCAGGAAGTTGACATTGGAATCGCGGCCGTCGTCCTCGACCAGGCGTCCCTCGCGCTCAAGACGGTCCCACAGCGGCGTCTTCGGCAGGGCTTGAAGCAGGTTGATCGTGAGCAGCGGAATTCGGGAGTCCTCGACGAAGGCGAGCAGCGCCTCCGAAGTGTTCGGCTTGTCGGTGTCGAGCCCCATGATGATGCCGGACACGACCTCCATGCCGTAGGAGTTGATGGTTTGCACGCCCTCGAGGATCGGGACCATCATATTGTGGTCCTTGTGCATCGCCTTCAGCGCATCGGGGTCGGGCGTCTCGATGCCGCAGAAGATGGTGACGAAATAGGCCTCGCGCATCTTCTCGAGGATTTCCGGCCGCTTGGCGATGTTGAGCGTCGCCTCGCAGGCGAGCCGCACCATGTAGCCGGTCCTCTTCTGCCATTCGATCAGATGCGGCAGGAGGTCCAGCGCCGCCTTGCGGTTGCCGATGAAATTGTCGTCGACGAAATAGACCGTGTCGGTCATGCCGCATTCACGCAGGCGGTCGAGCTCGGCGATGATCTGCTCCGGCGATTTGAGGCGCGGATTGCGGCCGTAGAGGCCGGGGATGTCGCAGAACTCGCATTGATAGGGACAGCCGCTGGAATACTGGATGCTGCCGAGGAAGTACTTCTTTACGTCGGCGAGCTCGTAGGCTGGGATCGGAAACTCCGTCATCGGCACGCGGTCCTTGGTGGTCAGAACCACCTGCGCTTCCGGACGCGAGATGTCCCGCGACAAGATCTCGAGCAGCTGATTGGTGGCGTCGCCGAGTTCGCCGACATGGAGATAATCGAAGGACGGATAGTAATCCGGGCAGGCGCTGACGGAGGGACCGCCGAGCGCGACGGGCAGATCGAACTCGTGGGCGCGGCGGCAGATATCGTTCATCTGCTGGCGCTGGATGTGCATGCCGCTGACGAAGACCGCCTCGGCCCACTCGAACTCTTCCCTTGTCGCGCGGCGAAGGTTCTCGTCGACGAATTTGACCTGCCATTCCCTGGGCAAATAGGCCGCGAGCAGCAAAAGTCCCTGCGGCGGCATGAAGGCGCGGACGCCATCGGTCAGGGGGTAGGAATGCTCGAACGTCCCGAACGACGATGTGTATCGCGGAAACACGCAGAGAATCCGCCGGGACGTCCCGTTACTTTCAGCTCGCATCAAAGCTCCCCCGCCACGCTCGACTTAGCCGCGGAAATTGCCAGACAGACACATAGCGTAATGCTGCCGCCGGAATTTCTCAATATTGTGGCATGAGCCTAATTCCCTGGGGCACCAATGGTTGCCTCGGGTCGCCGGGTGCCTCCGCCGAGTCACGCGATCAGCCGTGACGCAAAATCGGGCAGCAGGCCTGCATCGCCGGCAAGACGGAAATCTGGGCCCGCAATGCCGGACCGCACCAGCCAGTCGTCGAATTCCGGTGCGCGGCGCAGTCCGAAGACGTCGCGGACGTAGAGCGCGTCGTGAAAAGACGTGGACTGATAGTTCAGCATGACGTCATCGGCGCCGGGAACGCCCATGATGAAGGTGACGCCGGCGGCCGCCAGCAGCGTCAGCAGATTGTCCATGTCGTCCTGGTCCGCCTCGGCGTGATTGGTGTAGCAGATGTCGATGCCGAGCGGCAGGCCGAGCAGCTTGCCGCAAAAGTGATCTTCCAGCCCGGCCCGGATGATTTCCTTGCCGTCGTAGAGATATTCCGGGCCGATGAAGCCGACCACGCTGTTGACCAGGAGGGGCGCAAAGGCGCGGGCGACCGCATAGGCGCGCGCCTCGCAGGTCTGCTGGTCGACGCCGTGATGGGCATTGGCCGACAGCGCCGAGCCTTGCCCGGTTTCGAAATACATCACGTTCTGGCCAACCGTACCGCGCTTCTGCGACAGCCCGGCCTCCTGCGCCTCCTTCAGAAGCGCAAGGTCGATGCCAAAACTGCGGTTGGCAGCCTCAGTGCCGGCGACCGACTGGAACACGAGGTCGACCGGCGCCCCCTGCCCGATCAGCGACAGCGTCGTGGTGACATGGGTCAGCACGCAGGCCTGGGTCGGGATCTTCAGCCGCGCGATGATCTCGTCGAGCAGCCGCAGCAATTGGCCGATCACGGCCGGGTCGTCGCTCGCCGGGTTGATACCGATGCAGGCATCGCCGGCGCCGAGCAGGATGCCGTCGAGGATGGAGGCGGTGATGCCCCTGGCGTCGTCGAAGGGATGGTTGGGCTGGAGCCGGGTGCTCATCCGGCCCTTCAGGCCGATGGTGTTGCGGAAAGCGGTGGTGACCTGGCATTTCCGCGCCGCCAGGATCAGATCCTGGTTGCGCATCAGCTTCGAGACCGCGGCGGCCATCTCCGGGGTGATGCCGCCTCCTAACTTCCGCAAGATTTCGGGCGTCGCGGCATCCGACAGCAGCCAGTCGCGAAAGGCACCGACCGTCAGCGAAACCACCGGCGCGAAGGCCTTGGCGTCGTGGCTGTCGATGACGAGGCGGGTGACCTCGTCGGTCTCATAGGGGATGACGGCTTCCTGCAAGAACTGCCCGAGCGGGACGTCGGCCAGCGCCATCCGCGCCGCGATCATCTGTTCGGCACTGGCGGCGGCGATCCCAGCCAGCCGGTCGCCGGAGCGCGGCGGCGTCGCCTTGGCGAGCAGGTCGCGCAAATCCGGGAACGTGTAGGTCGTTGCGTCGATGGTGTGGCGGTAGACCAAAGGTCTCTCCGGGGTTCGTCGGCCAGAGGCCGACTCCAGGGCGATCCCAAGACTATACCTTCAGATCAAGACGCTGAAATATCTACCTTTCTTTCGGCCGAGGGCAAAGGGGGCCAAACCCGGCGTTAACGCCGCGTCCATCTTCATTCTGCATAGTTTTGCAATAATTTGCACGACCGCGCTCTCCGGCCGCTCCCGGCCATTCGGGCCCCTGAAAACCATGACAACTGACCGACCTGGGAATGCCACCGGCCTCGCCGGCCGCTTCACGCTTGCCAACAAGCTCTACGCGATCTTTGCACTGTTCGCGTTGCTCACGGCGGCGATCGCGATGCTGTCCGATTACAACAGCCGCCGCGGTGCCGACCTGACGAGCGCGATCGAGACTGCGAACGCCGCCGCGCTGAACGTCGAGCGGGTCAACTCGCTGGTCTATGCGGTCGTGATGGAATCGCGCGGCGTCTACATGTCGACCGAGCCCGCCGTGGTGAAGAAATACGGCGAGGGCCTGCTCAAGTTCAACGCCCAGATCCTTGACGTCGTGAAGCGCTGGGAGACCATCGTCAAGGCTGACGATGCCGAGCAGTTCGCCACCTTCAGGAAGCGCATCGAGCAGTTCGTCGAGTTTCGCAAGGAGCTGGTGCGCCGCGGCGTCGAGATCAATGCGGCCGCGGGCCGCGAATGGGGCGACAACGACGCCAACCGCACCGTGCGTTCGGCGCTGAACAAGGATCTCGAGGGGCTGTCCAAGGTCTATGCCGAGCGCGCCAGGCAAATCGCGCACGAGACCGAGACCAATCGCATCCTGTCCCTCGTCCTGACCTGCCTCGCCGGCGTGGCGCTCGCGCTCGTCGTGATCGGCATCGTCATCATCGCCCGCTCGATCGCACGCCCCCTCTCCGCCATCACCGCGACCATCAAGCAGGTCGCTGACGGCGCCGAGAACGTCGTGGTGCCTCACAGCCACCGCGCCGACGAGATCGGCGCACTGGCACGCGCGATCCAGATCTTCCAGGACGCGATGGCGCGTAACCGCAACCTCGCCTCACAGGTCTCGCAGGACTCCGCCGCGCGCGAAGAGCGCGCCCGCCACATCGAACAATCCGTCGACGCGTTTCGCGAGGCGATCGGCGCGATCATGCGCGGCCTCAGCGACAACGCCTCCGTGATGCGCGAGACGGCGCAGACCATCACCCGCGTCACCGCGGACGCGAGCAGCCGCGCCGGCACGGCGGCGAACGCCACCGAGCAGGCTTCGCACAACGTCACGGCGGTGGCAGGCGCGGCCGAGGAGCTGTCGGCGTCGGTGGTGGAGATCGGCCGGCAGGTGCGGCAATCCGCCAGCGCGGTCGAGCAGACCGGCCAGCGCACCGAGAAATCCATCGCCGAGATCGAGAGCCTGGCCGCTGCCACGCAACGCATCGACGGCGTGCTCAGCCTGATCCAGGCGATCGCCGAACAGACCAATCTGCTCGCGCTCAATGCCACCATCGAGGCGGCGCGCGCCGGCGATGCCGGTCGCGGCTTCGCCGTCGTCGCACACGAAGTCAAGGCACTCGCAGGGCAGACCGCGAAAGCGACCGCCGACATCAGCGAGAACGTCTCGATGATCCAGTCCTCCACCCGCAACGCGGTCGACGCCGTCCGCGAGATCGGCGGCGCGGTGCGCGAGATCAACGACGTCACCTCGGCGATCGCCGGCGCCATCGGCCAGCAGGATGCCGCCACGCGCGAGATCTCGTCCAACGCGCAATCGGCGGCCCAAGGCAACGAGACCCTCGTCGCCAACATCAGCTCGCTCCGCGACGCCATCGGCGAGACCGATACGGCGGCCTCCTCGGTGCTGACGGCTGCGAGCAGCGTGACCGAGACGGCGGAGACGCTGTCGCGCGAGGTGGAGAAGTTCTTCCAGAACCTCCGCTCGGGCGCAGCGGACGGCCGCATCGCCAAGGCCGGATGACGGGACGTCCACCGGCGGCGCTGGGGTCGCTCTATCAATAAAACGCGAAAACAACCCCATGCACAGTCGCCGGGGACAGCGATTTCAATGGCTTGGCCATCGGCGTTATTTTTTGCGGATTTTTCGAATCCATTTGCTCCGTCGGGCAAAACAGGGGCATGATGTCAATGTTGGAGCTTTCCGCGCTGGGGGCCGGCAGATCGTGGAAAGCCGAAGGCCGGCTGAGGCCGCCTCTCGTCGCTTGATGCCCCATAGACAATGATCCAGAACTTTTAGCGAAACTATCCAGCCGCCTCTGCGTCGGTATGCGGAGGGAATTACAGCATGCCTGCAGACGGCCAATTCGACGAACAGGAGGTCCTGATCTTGCGCTACCGGGCGTTGGAGCGAGAGGTGACCGATCCGCTTGCCGCCGTTCTGCTCCACGACATCGTCCAGGATCTCGAAGCCGATCTTCATAGAGAGCGCGCGATGGCTCTCTCCGCAATCCCATCTTCCAAGTCATAATCGCCAATCATAGCGAGTTGATCTGTCTTTCGGGCACGGGATGCCTGCGAACAGAGTGGCGGCAGCTGACGATATCTGTTCAGCCATGGAACCATTGGGTTCCCAGTCTATTGCCTCACTGACACATCACATTTTGGAGAAACACCATGAAATTTTTAACAGCCGCTCTGACGGCCGCAGCAAGTGCCCTTCTTGTGACCGCTGCTTCTGCAGCCCCGCTGTCTCCCACCCTGTATGCCGCTCCGGACAGCAACGTTCAAAACGTGCGCATGGTCTGCAATGAAGACGGTCGTTGCTGGCGCGAGCGCAGCGAGCGGCGTGTTATCATCCGCGATGGGCGCGATTCCTACGGATATGCGCCTCGCGAGCGCTACATCGAGCGGCGCGGCTATGAAGAGCGCAGCGGCATCGGCTTCCGTGCTCCCGGCGTGAGCGTCGGGATCGGCACCGACCGCTACTGAGATACGAGCCGGTGAATGCAGAAGCCGCGGAGCAATCCGCGGCTTCTTTGAACTCACTGGACGTCAACAAACTCGCCGCTTTTCCCGGCCTAGCGAGGAGCTGTGATCAGGCAGCCATTCAAAGCACGAACACCGGAAGAACTGATTTCTCTATTGAGCGCCGTGGCGATGGCCATTCTCGCCGCGATCATTGTCATGGTGCTGTATTATGGTCGCGAGATCATCATTCCGATAGCGCTGGCCGTCTTGCTCAGCTTCGTGCTGGCGCCTCTGGTTCGACTGGTTCAGCGACTGCGCATTCCACGCAGTTTGGCTGTGGTGAGCGTGGTCGTGATCGCCTTCGCATTCATATTTGCGATGGGCAGTCTGCTCGCTACCCAACTCGCGCAGCTGGCCGGCGATTTGCCGCGATATCAGTCCACAATAAGCGAGAAGATCCAATCCTTCCGTGAGACCACGGCCGGTCGGGGCACGCTCGAGCGGGCTTCCAGCATGTTGAAGGACCTCAGCAAAGAACTCGACAAGCCCAAGGAGGCCGCGAACTCGTTGGGGACCATAGCAGCTCCGAAAGCGGCCCCGCCGAAGCCCGTTCCTGTGGAAGTGCTTCAGCCCGATCCCGGCGCGCTGGAGAGCTTGCAAACGCTGATTTCACCATTGCTTCATCCACTCGCAACGACCGGGATCATTGTCATATTCGTGATCTTCATTCTGCTTCAGCGCGAGGATCTTCGTAATCGTCTGATCAGGCTGGCCGGTTCGGATGACCTGCAGCGCACCACAGCCGCCCTTGATGACGCGGCGAGCCGCCTCAGCCGGCTTTTCCTTATCCAACTTCTCGTGAACGGGGGCTTCGGCATCATCATCGGAATGGGTCTCTGGCTGATCGGCGTTCCAAGCGCGATCCTGTGGGGTATTCTGGCGGCAGTGCTGCGCTTCGTGCCTTACATTGGGGCGGTCATCGCCGCCGCGTTCCCTCTCGCTCTCGCGGTTGCGGTCGATCCAACCTGGACGATGCTGCTGTGGACGATCGCGCTGTTCGTGGTGGTGGAGCCCGTCGTCGGCCATGTGCTCGAGCCGATGGTCTATGGACACAGCACGGGACTGTCGCCGGTGGCCGTTGTCGCTTCTGCGACATTCTGGACGGCGCTCTGGGGTCCGATCGGCCTCGTTCTCGCAACACCCCTTACGGTGTGTCTGGTCGTCTTGGGCCGCCACGTCGAGCGCCTGGAGTTCCTGGACGTCATGTTTGGAGACCGACCAGCGCTCTCTCCGCCTGAGATATTCTATCAGCGGATGCTCGCCGGCGATCCGACCGAAGCATCTGCAAAAGCCGAGGAGTTCTTGAAGGAGCGATCTCTCAGCTCTTATTACGACGAAGTCGCCTTGCGAGGACTGCAGCTGGCTCAAGCGGATGCCGAGCGCGGCGCTCTGGATCCCGACCGGCTGGCTAAAATCAGGGATGCGGTCCAGGAATTTGCCAATAACATTTCGGAGCAGGATGAGCGTCCGCCGCCGAAGGTCGGCCCGACCACAGATGTCGAAGCTACATCTGCCATAGAAGGCGTGGCTGAGGATGCGCCTTATGAGGGTCTGCGGGTGCTGCGCAAGGAGGACTTGCCCACTGAATGGCAAGGCGAACATCCCGTGCTCTGCGTGGCCGGGCGAAATCCGATCGACGAAGCCGCTGCGATCATGCTGGCTCAACTGACCGGAGCGCATGGCTTGTCGGCCAGAGTCGAGGCAGCGGAAGCGTTGTCGACGGCGAATATCTTCCGCCTGGAGACCGACGGGGTCGCCATTGTCTGCCTCGTCTATATGGATGCAAGCAGCCCGGCCCATATGCGTTACTCGGTGCGACGGCTTCGCCGTAAATTGCCGAAGGCTACAATCATTCTGGGTTGCTGGATGAAGGACATCGACCCATCGGCGCTGGAAAATCTGCGGGAAGGCGCCAAGGCGGATCTGGCTGCTGCAACTCTGGGCGGGGCGCTTAAACTCTGCATAGAGGCGACGGGTGTGGACTCCCTTGGCACAGTCGCTGAAGGCCGGACTTCGAAGATCACGGCCGGCTAGCAGTTTATACGCGGAGACATGGCTGCTGCAGGCGCGCAGCAAACCCGAAAGGCCTTCGTTCCTGCCGACATCGGATCCGGCTCAAGGCCGGTGTGTCCTGGCACTCCCTCAGTCACATACAAAGGACCGTGCTGCGCGACCTTCTGGTGCGACGGTTCAGCCAACCGGCCCGGGGGTCCAATCGCCGCCGGCAAGCGGCCGCACCTTTACATCGGGAATGACCCCGCGCTGCAGGCCCGGATCAAAATGGCGCATCGTCCGCTCGTTGAGGTCGATGATGCGGCCAGGCCTTAGCGGTCCCACGTCATTTATCTTGACGATGACCTTCTTGCCGACGGCCTCTACGAGGGCGTATTTCGGCTTCGCGCCAAACTGGACTCCACCGAATTTCTTACGCAAACTCGTTTTGATGGCGGCCGACCAGACTGAGGGATCATAGCGCTCGCCGGAGGCTGTCTTCGGGCCGCCCTCCTCTTTGCCCGGCTTGAACGGATTGTACGTGGACGCCGCGCCGACGATCGCTTCCCCGGAAGCGACATTGACGACAGCGCTTGAGTGAACTCCAGCGGCTTCGCATCGAGCAACAGTAACGGAAACGGCAAGCGCAACCACGGCGCCGCAAATTGCGGCGCTGGATCGGAACACCATCATATCTCCTGTGATTTTCGATTGTCCGGTTCCGATGCCTCAAAACATCATCAAGCAAACGCGGAAGCGTTCGGGTTCGCGATGTTTACAGGTCGAGCCAACCCCGGCTGCGGAACCATTGCAGGAACCAGAATGGTTCCAAACGGTGTTTTTAGTTGTCGCCGTCTAAGACGGACATTGCGTCAACAGCGTGACAAGAAGAGCCACGGCGAAATGGCGCGGCCACATGAGTCCCGCGGCGCTCACAATCAGATTGATTGTTCCACTCGCCTGTCCGACCTTCTCTTCTTTCCCATCGACCGTCCTTTCCGCAGAAGCGATCAACGCAGATACACTGCTGCACAGGCGTGCACCCTCTCAAGCGAAGAAGAGATCGCCCCTACTCCATCACCCGCGCCGCTTGATCGGATTGTAATCCTTGCCTCGGCAAATCTGCTACGCGCTGCCGCGCGAATGCGGCAAGCGATCATCCGACCTATCTTGCAGGCCGGGAACGCAGCTATCAGGGAGTGGGATCGCGGCCTTGCCCCGCAACGGGCGCGGCTAGAGCGTCCGCGGTTTCTCGTCCGATTGATCGATCGAGAACAGTCCGCTGAGCGCCTTGATGTTAACCGGCTTTTCGACACGTGGCACGGCTGCATAAGCATCGGGAATCGCCCAAGCGTCATAACCGGTGGTGAACACGAACCGCACCCCGCGCGTCCGAAGTGCGTCGGCAACCGGATAGGAGCGTTCGCCGCGAAGATTGATGTCCAGGACGGCGCCATCTATCCGCTGTTCGGCCGCAACCAGATTCAGGGCGTCCTCGACCGACCCCGCCGGCCCAATGACCTCAGCGCCGCGATCTTCCAGCGCACGGGCCAGGTCGGCAGCGATCATGTACTCGTCTTCGACGACGAGGAGCCGCCGGCCTAGTAGTGATTGCGACTCAGTCATCACGCTTCTCCTCGCTCGCGAGCGGCACGGCGATTTCGCAGTGGACGCCGTCAGGTTCGAACCGAAGCTTCGTTTTGGCGCCGAGCTGATAAGGAAGTGCTCGCTCGATCAATTCGCTTCCGTAGCCTTTTCTCGCCGGCCCGCCCTCAGGCATGGCAACCCCGCTTTCGGACCATACCACGGTTGCTTGCCGCCTGGATTGATCGTTCTTGACCTCCCATCGCACCGTCAGCCGGCCTGAGGGTTGGCCGAGGGCGCCGTATTTTACCGCATTCGTGGCGAGCTCATGCAGCGCGAGAGCCATCGATTGCGCCGACATCGCCGGCAACGGTGCCGCCGGCCCCTCGGTCGTCACCTTCTCCACGTCGGCACTGGCGTGCGCCTCCAATTCGGCCCTGACCAGATCACCGAGTTCAATCGGCCGATTGTCGCTTTGCGCGAGCAAACCCTGAGCCCTGGAGAGGGCGCCCAACCTGCTTTCAAAGTCGTCTGCAAAGTCGTCCAGGGACGGGCTCGATCTGATCGTCTGCCGGGCAAGTGATTGGACGACCCCGAGCAGATTGCGCCTGCGGTGCTGCAGTTCGGCCAAGAGAACCTTCTGCCGATCTTGAAGCACGCGCAGTTCGTGGATGTCCGTCATCGTGCCGACCCAATCGACAGCGTCTGCATCCGAACTGACTTTCATCGGTACCGCGCGGGTCTGATGCCACCTGAACTCTCTGTCGGCGGAACGCCTGACGCGGTGCTCGACGTAATACTCGCCCTTGGCGCGCGCTTCGAGCCAGGCCGCCTGGGTCTCTTCGCGATCATCCGGATGGATCGCGTCAAGCCAACCGAAACCGATGCTATCAGCGAAGCTCAGACCGCTGAAGATGGTCCATTGCGGGCTGGCCCAAGTGCGCTCACCATCACTTTTTGAGCGGAAAACCAGCTGGGGTATATTGGTGGCGAGAACGCGGAACAGCTCCTCGCTTTGCGCGAGCTGCTCCGCAGCACGGTGCTGGCTGGTGCGATCGCGCAGCATCTTCACGAAACCCGCGTCGCGCTCCGCCAGCGGCATCAACAGGCCCGAAGCCCAGAGCCGGGTGCCGTCCTTGCGCATCTGCCAGCGTTCGTCCTCGGCGCGGCCCTGAGCTAACGCGCTGCGTCGTTCTTCGGCTGCCGCCTCAAAACCACCCTCCTCGGCGGGAAAAATCACGTCCGCCGATTTTCCGATGATTTCGTCGGTCTTGTACCCGAGTAACCGCTCGGCGCCGGGGTTCCAGCTGGTGGTGATGCCGTTCGGGTCTGTCGTGAAGATAGCAAAGTCCGTCGCGCTCTCGAATACGAGACGCAGCAGCTCATTGTCCGCGGGGACGGCCGGACCGTTTGTCGGGTGATTGCTCTCCTGCACGCGGACGATCTCCAGCGCTCGCGCTGGGCAGCGCGCCAACTGCCAGCGACAATCGCGACAGTCCAAGGACGTTCCTAAGCTGGTTCACGACCCTGGTTCCCGCAGCAACGGGTGACGTCCGGAACGGTCCTACCCGGCCATCACCCCGCCGCGCTTGATCAGCTCCTTCCCTACCGCGGCCAGATGCACCTGATCCGGCCCGTCGCCGATGCGGATGAAGCGGGCGTAGACGTAAGCACGCGCGAGGAAGGTATCCTGCGAGACGCCGGCGGCGCCGTGGATCTGGATGGCGCGGTCGATCACGCGGGCGGCCATGCTTGGCACCACGATCTTGGCGGCCGCGATCAGGTCGCGCGCGGCCTTGTTGCCTTCGCGGTCCATCCTGTCGGCGGCTTGCAGCGTCAAGAGCCGCGCCTGCGCGATCTCGCAGAATGAGTGCGCGATGTCCTCGCGCACCGAGCCCTGCTCTGCGAGCGGCTTGCCAAAGGCTGTGCGGGAGACGGCGCGCTGGCACATCAATTCCAGCGCGCGCTGGGCACAGCCGATCAGCCGCATGCAATGATGGATGCGGCCGGGACCGAGCCTGCCTTGCGCGATCTCGAAACCGCGGCCCTCGCCGAGCAGGATGTTCTCGGCGGGCACGCGAACGTTCTCGTAGACGATCTCGGGATGGCCGACCGGCGCGTCGTCATAGCCGTAAGTGAGCATGTCGCGGACGATGCGCACGCCGGGCGTCGCTCTCGGCACCAGGATCATGGATTGCTGGCGGTGGCGGTCGGGATCGTCGGGCGCCGTCTTGCCCATCACGATCAGGATCTCGCAATCCTCGTTCATCGCGCCGGAGGTGAACCATTTGCGGCCGTTGATGACGTAGTCGCCTCCGTCGCGCTTGATCTCGCATTGAATGTTGGTGGCATCGCTGGAGGCGACCTGCGGCTCCGTCATCGAGAAGCCGGAGCGGATGCGCCCCTCCAGGAGCGGCTTCAGCCAGCGCTCCTGCTGTGCCGGCGTGCCGTAATTGGCCAGCACCTCCATGTTGCCGACATCGGGCGCCGAGCAATTGAACACCTCCGGCGCCCAGAGGATGCGGCCCATGATCTCCTTCACCGGCGCGTATTCGAGATTGGTCAAGCCAGTGTTGTTAGGGTCTTCGCCGTGCTCGCCGGAGAGGAACAGGTTCCAGAGCCCCTGCTCGCGCGCCAGCCGCTTCAGGTCCTGAAGGACCTGTGGCGTCCTGTAGCGTGTCGCTTCCGGCTTCACCTGCTCGTAATAGAGCTCCTCGACCGGCTCGACATGCGTCCGCATGAACCGGCGGACACGCTCCTGCAGCTCCAGCGAACGTTCGGAGTGGTGAAAATCCATTGGTGTTCCTCCTCTTCCCTTCTCCCCTTGCGGGAGAAGGTGGCATAGGCGGCCTTCGGCTGGCGTTCCTAAGAACGCCGAAGCAAAGCTTCGGCTATGGCGCCGGATGAGGGGTTGTATCCGCGAGTTCAAATGTAGAGACGACTCGCGGAGAGAGACCCCTCACCCGGCTCGCCGCTTCGCGGCGATCCACCCTCTCCCACAAGGGGAGAGGGTGCACCGTCTCTGCAGCCGCTCGCTTCGCAGTCCCTCACGTGCCGCGCAGCAGCTCGCTCGCGACGATCCAGTCGTTGCCGTTGAACTGAAGCATATAGCCGTCCTTGATCGGGCGGAAATCCTGCGGCGTGGTGTTGAGCGTGATGCCGGGCATCAGCAGCGATAGCGGCACGTTCTTCAAATTGGCCGCCTGCGCCATGATGTTCTCACGCGTCAGATTGTCCTTGCACTGCTTCAGCAAGACGACCAACGCCTCGGCGACGGTGTAACCGTAGAGACCCGCGACGTTGTTGACGTCGGCATTGGGCAGGCGCTTCTTCATGAAGTCGATATAGGCCGTCATCGCCGGATCGTCCTTTGGCCCCTCGACGAACGGCTTGAGCGAGCCGAGCGAGAGCACGCCCTTGCCGGCATCGAGGCCAGCCGGGACCATCACGGTTGCCTTGTTGGCGCAGCCCGAGGCGAGGAAGCGCGTTGCCTGCCAGCCGACCTCATGCGCTTTCCGGATCGCCTGGGCGCAGGCGCGCGGCGTCACCGAATAGATCATGAACACGTCGGCCTTGGTGTTCGCGAGAGTCAGCACCTGGGAATCGACGGTGGGGTCGGCGACCTCGAAGCTCGACGCCATCGCGATCGCCTTGTCGGCGTCGGCACCAAGCGCTTCCTTGACGCCGCGCAGATATTCCTTGCCGGCATCGTCGTTCTGATAGAGCACCGCGAAGCGCGCATTCGGGTTCTTGGCGCGGGCATAGGCGACGTCGATGGCCGCCTCGCTGGTGTAGTTCGGCGCCCACGGCAGCGCCATCGACCAGGGCATGTTGGCCGGGTCGTTCCACTTCGAGGCCGAGCTGATCAGAAACAGCTGCGGCACCTTGTTGCTGTTGAGATATTTCGCAATCGCCGAGCTCGGCGCGGTGCCCATGGTCGCGAAGATGAAGGCGACGCCATCGCCCTCGACCAGCCGGCGCGCCGCTTCCATGGTCTTCGGCGGCGAGAAGGCATCGTCGAGCGACAGGAGATTGAGCTTGCGGCCGTTGATCCCGCCCTTCTCGTTGACCTCGTCGAAATAGGCCGAGATCACCCTGCCGGTGATGCCGAGCGGCGAAGCGGGGCCGCTATAGGGCATGGTGTTGCCGATCTTGATCTCGGTGTCGCTGACGCCCGGACCGTAGGATTTCTGCGCGGAGACAGGCGTGGACAGGCAGGCAGCCAGCGCTGCAGCCAGGACCAAAGCGGCTTTCATGGTTTCTCCCCGGTGATGATCGCCACGACTCGGAAGGCGCGACGTGCTGCTTTTTGCCAGCACATCAGATCAGCGGAGTTCCACAAGGCGGTCTTGCGTCGAGTTGCTGATCAGCCGGTGCGCAGCCGCCCTCGCGGGCAGCACCATTGACGCAAATCAAGACCGGATGCGTGCCTCAGCCGCGTGTCCGCTCCATCTCCAGCTCGGCCTTGAGATTGTCGAGATCGCGATAAATTGAAGCAATCGCAAGGACACGGCCGCCCTTGCGATACTTCAGCAGGCAGTCCTTGCCGGAAATGCTGCCGTCGATCGCGATGTCGTCAAAACTATCGGCGTGGCCGACATAGTTGATCGGCACGTCATAGTGCTGCGACCAGAAGAACGGCACGGCCTCGAAGCGCTCGCGCTTGCCGAGCATGTTGCGGGCCGCGGTCTGGCCCTGCCGCTCCGCCACCACCCAGTGCTCGACGCGGATAGTTTGCCGCGAATGCGGATCGGGCCAGCGCGCGATGTCCCCGGCCGCAAAGATACCGGCTATGCTGGTCTCCAGATATTCGCTCACGCTGACGCCCCGGTCGGCCGCAAGCCCTGCCTGCTCGGCGAGCGCGAGGCGCGGCTTGACGCCGATACCGACCACGACCAGGTCGGCCTCGATCACGCCGCCGCTTTTCAACGTCGCGCGCGTGCCGTCCAGCTTCTCCACCGTGTCCTCGAGGTGGAAGTTGACGCCATTCTCCTCATGCAGCGCGCGCACGAAGTCGCCCATCTCGGGACCGAGCACCTTCTGCATCGGCCGTTCGTCCGGCGCGACCACGTGGACCTCGATCTTGCGTGCCCGCAAGGAGGCCGCAACTTCCAGGCCGATGAAGCTGGCGCCGATCACCAGCGCACGCTTGGCGCTGCCGGCCGCCTTGATGATGGCGCGGCTGTCGGCGACGGAGCGCAGGGTGTGGACATGAGGCTGGTCGGTCCCCGGAATCTGCAATCTGACCGGCTCGGCGCCGGTCGCGAGCAGCAGCCGGTCGAACGGCAGCCTGTCGCCGTTGCCCAGCGTCACGCTGCGCGTCTTCGCCTCGATCGCGGCGACATTCGTGTTGAGCCTGAGATCGATGCCGACGTCCCGATAATAGTCCTCGCCCCGCAGCGGCAGCCAATCCTCCGGCGCGTTGCCCGCGAGGTAATCCTTGGAAAGATTGGGCCGGTCGACCGGCATCGCGCTGTCATTGCTGAGCATGGTGATGGCGCCGGCAAAGCCCTCGCGACGGAGCGTCTGCGCCGCCGCGAAACCCGCCGCGCCGCCGCCGATGATGACGAATTTTTCCGGCGTTGGCGCCGTCCGGTGAGGCGCCGGAGGCTTCGGCATCTCGCGCTTGCGCTGAACGACGATCTTGTCTTGATCGCGCGAGACCTCCCACACCGCCAGCGCATTCAGCGCCGGCGGACGGGTCGCCTCGCCTGACCGCAAGGAGAAGCAGGCATGATGCCAGGGACAGCGGATGGTGTCGCCAACCACCAGTCCTTCTGCAAGCGGTCCGTGATAGTGGCTGCAGGTCGGCTCGATCGCAAAGATCTCGCTGCCGGCCTGCACCAGCAGGACGTCTTCCTCGCCGACATGGCCGAGCAATTTGCTGTCCTTGAACGCGGCGAGCGTCACGCCTCGACTCAAGTCGGGTCCGCTTGGCTTCTTGTCCTCGGTCATGGCGTTGCCTCCTTGAGCCGTCGCGGATCAATCGTCCGAATTGGCCAGCCCCAGCAGCTCCTGGCGCGTCAACGCATTGTCGCGGAACACGCCGAGCATGCGGCTGGTGACGAGATCTGTCCCGGGCTTGTGTGCGCCGCGCGTGGTCATGCAGTGATGCGTTGCCTTGATGATGACCCCGACGCCTTCGGGCCTCAGCACATCGTTGATCGTGTTGGCGATCTGCGCGGTCATCTTCTCCTGGATCTGAAGCCGCTTGGCGTAGATGTCGACGAGACGCGCGAGCTTGGAGATGCCGACGACGCGCCCTTGCGGGATATAAGCGACCCAGGCGCGGCCGACGATCGGTGCCATGTGGTGCTCGCAATGGCTTTCGAAGCGAACGCCGCGCAGGACGATCATCTCATCATAGCCTTCGATCTCCTCAAAGGTCTTTTGCAGGATTTCGGTCGGATCCTGCGCATAGCCGGAGAAATACTCCTCGAAGGCGCGCGCGACCCGGTCCGGCGTATCGCGCAGACCGTCGCGCGCGGGGTCATCACCGGCCCAGCGGATCATGGTGCGGATCGCCTGCTCGACCTCCGCCCTCTCAGGCCGCTCGCTCGGCGCCTGCGCGACCGCAACACGTTCCAGCCTGCGCGTTTGCGTCTTCATCGAAAACTCCCCTGCAACGAACCGCATACAGAAGGCGGCCCACAGCTTGGACGGCTGCGATCGGAAAAGGTTCCCGGGATGAGGAAAAATCGGAAGCTGTGAGAGCGGCAAGACAGCGGGACGAGAAATCCGGCTCTATGAGGCCGCTTTCCGCACATCGAGCACGGCCTGGGCCCATTCGGCCGGCCGCTCCTGCGGCAAATTGTGGCCGGCCCTAGCGAACACACGTGCCTCGAAAAAGCCCTCGAACTTGTGCGCGTGATGCGCGGTGCCGAAATTAACGCCGTCGCTGTCACCGTCGATCGCGATGGTCGGCACCCGAACCGGCGGCTGGGCTGCGAGCTTCGCCTCGATCTCGGCATAGGCGGGATCGCCCGCGACCAGCGCGTAACGATGTCGGTAGGAGTGGATCACGACATCGACGAAATCAGGATTGTCGAACGAGATGGCGCTGGTCTCGAACGTCGCGTCGTCGAAGGCCCATGTCGGCGACCACATCGACCAGAGCTGGCGCGCAAAACCACGCCGGTTGCGCTCCAGCGCGCGGCGGCCGCGTTCGTTGTGGAAGAGATATTGATACCAGAGCGCCGCCTCCTCGGTTGGCGAAGCCGGCTCCATCGAACGCGCGATGTTCTGGATGTTGTAGGAATTGCCCGAGACGAGGCCGACTACGCGCTCCGGATGCAGAACCGAGACCACGCAGGCCGCGCGCCCGCCCCAGTCGTAACCGCCGACCACCGCGTGCGAGATTCCAAGCGCATCCATGAAGGCCAGGAGATCGGCGCCAAGCGCCGCCTGCTCGCCGGAGCGCAACGTCGCAGCGGAGCGAAACCGCGTCGGCCCGTAGCCGCGCAGCCAGGGCACCAGCACCCGCGCGCCCGCTTGCGCAATGATCGGCGCGGACTCGGCATAGGCGTTCACGTCGTAGGGAAAGCCGTGGCCCATGATGCAGGGCCAGCCGTCCGGCGCGCCGTATTCGCGATAGGCGATATCGAGGACATCGGTGGCGACAGTTTTTTGTTGCATTACAAAGCGGAGCTATTTTTGCGGCCCGGACAACGTGATGTCACGCTCGGCGCGGAACACGTTGCTGTAGAGGTTGGCGATCCACTGCCGACCGATCTCGGTCTTGTTGAGGTAGCCGATCTCGGTTTGAATGTGCGGTGCGACGCTATTCCAATAGAACTGCGGATAGCGGTTCACGATGTCGGCCGGCGAATCGTAGCCGAGCTGGCGGTTCATGCCGACTTCTTCGAATTCGTAATAGAGCGCGTTAGCCTTGCGCAGATAGTTGGGGTCGCCGAGCTGGCCGATGAAATCGGCGGCGCGCAGGATCGAGGCGTCGTCGTCGTATTCCTGGCCCTCGCGGGCCGGGAAGCGGGTGCCCTCGATGGCGCGCGCGATCCGCTCTGGATCAAGTCCGGGAATATGCTGCAGCCGGCGCATGACGTAGAGCTTGGAACGGTCGACGTGATACATCATCAGACTGGCATCTGATGAGCCGCGGGGCAGCGAGACCTTGCTGCCTGCCGCATCGACCACAAAACCGTCCTCGTCATCTTCCTCGAACAAGCCACGGACATAGCCAATATCGTGCGCAAGGCAGGCGATCAGGACGTGGACGTAATCCTCGGCCGAGAGATGAATATGAAGATACCGGCCGCTCAGGATGGAATGACCCGCGAGCGTGACCAGCATCGTATGTTCGACATTATGATAGAGCGCGTCGCTGTTTCCGATGCATTCCATAGCGGTACGGGTCGCGCTCTCGACGATGTTTGCCGGAGAATCGCCGTACCTGCGGCGCATGAACGAACCTAGCGTCTTCTCAAGGGATTCAGCCGCCAGTCTCGGTAACGTGATCATGGATGCAGCCCCGTCTGTCGGTGGTGTCCCACGCCAACTACCGACGTCTCATTCTCGTCCTCGACGCAAGCGCCAGCATAGCCCATCTTGGGCCGACTGACCAAATCCTGGGACGACAACACGGAAATATATTGCTGTTGTGCCACGCAACATAAGATTGCGGTTACAACTCAGTACATCCATGGCGCCGACGGCTCCGTAGCGGCAAAGCCGCAATCATTCCACCAGCAGCACGTCGACGGCGACGTCGAGCTTCTGCTTCGGCGAGCCGACAATGATGCCGTCGACCGGCGAAACGTCGGAAAAGTCGCGGCCGACCGCGAGCACGATATGGTCGCCAGCGACCATAAGGTCGTTGGTCGGATCGAAATCGACCCAGCCAAGCTCCTCACCGCACCACAGCGACACCCAGGCATGGGTGGCATCGGCGCCCTGCAGGCGCGGCTGGCCCGCCGGCGGAATGGTGCGCAAATATCCGCTGACATAGGCCGCGGGCAGTCCCAGCCCGCGCAAGCCCGCAATCATCACATGGGCAAAATCCTGACAGACGCCATGGCGCTTGACGAAGACCTCGTCGAGCGGCGTCGAGATCACCGTCGCCTTGGGGTCGTAGCGAAATTCGGTGCGAATGCGATGCATCAGATCGACCGCCCCGGCGAGGATGCCCGCGCCGGCCGCGAAGCTTTCCGCGGCATAGGCGCTGACGGGTCCCAGCACCGGCACCAGCGGGCTCGCAAAGACATAGCCGACCGGCGAGGACGGCCCGAGGCTCGTCGCCTCGAAGGCGATGTCGCGAATGCTCTCCCAGCCCCGACTGGCAGCGTCGCGCGCCGGCGGCTGGCGCGACACCTTCACGCGAGAGCGGGAATCGATGCGCAGGGTGCGATGCGCGGCCTCGATCACGACACTCTCGGTCAGGGTGCCGAAGAAATCGCGCCGGACGCTACGCTCCGCGGGGCGCGGACGGATCTCGACCTTATGCGAGATCAGCTCCTGGCCATTGCCGCTCCTCGGCTCCAGCCGCAGCGTGCAGCGGGCGAAGCTGACCGGGCTCTCATATTCGTAGGTGGTGACGTGACGGATATCGTAGATCACGCCAGCCCCGTCAGCTTTTCCGGCCGGCTGGCATTGGGGCCGTGCGGGAAGTAGTGCTGCCCGACTGCCTCGGCGAGGCTGAGCAGATCCTGCTCCAGTGCGAACAGCGTCTTGACCTCGATCCTCTCGGCCTCCGCGGTCGCGAGCATCGCCGGCAGCACGACCAAAAGCCGCTGCGGCTTCTCGATCAGGCCGTGCTCCTTCAGGCTTGGCAGCGCGGCGATATGCTCGTTCAGCGCCGTCACCTGGAACGCCACCGAACGCGGATTGTAACTGTCGAGCACGGCGAGATCGCGCACCGGCGCAAGGATCGGCGCCAGCAGATAACGCGAGCGGTAGGTGATCTGGCAATCCACCAGCGTCAGCAGGATATCGAGATCCTCGTCGCCGGCTTCGTCATAGGCGAACTGCCGGGCAAAACGCGTGGTGTTGATGGCGCGCTCGGTGCGGCGGCCGATATCGAGGAAGCGCCAGCCGGCGGCGCGGTTCATGTTCTCATGCGCAAGGCCGGCAAAGCTCGCGAGCTCCTGCAAGGTCAGCTCGGCCGCGCTCAGCACGCTGTCGTCGTCCTCGACCTCGACGGCCAGCCGCTCGACCATCTCGGTGATGACTTGCCAAGCATCGGGCGACAGCCGCTCGCGCAAGGAGGTCGCCGTGCGCTGGGCCGCGCGGACCAGCGACAGTGCCGAGCCGAAACGCTCCGGGCTTTGCAGCGCCTCGGCAACGATGCGGCCGGGCGCCGCGCGCGAGGTCTGTGAGATCGCGCCCCAGGTCACCAGCAGGCGCTGGATACGCTCCGCCGATTGCAGCGAGGCCGCGGTGCCCTTGTTGGGCCCGCTCGGCGAGCCCAGCGCCCGCACCAGCCGCAGCGTCGCCTCGGCGCGTTCGAGATAGCGGCCGAGCCAGAACAGATTGTCGGCGGCGCGACTCGGCAGCACTCCGGCGATACGGCGGATGCGCACCTTGTCGACCGCAGGCAGCAGCGTCGCGGTCGAGACCTGCTTGTCCGAGACCACCCAGACGTCGGCGGAACGCGCGCCGTCGCCCATCGACACCGCGCGCGCATCCGGCTGCTCGGCGATCCGGCAGAAGCCGCCGGGCATGATGGCCCAGCCGTCCGGCGTCGCGGCTGCGAACACGCGCAGCACGAAGGGACGGGACGTGATCTGCCCCTGCTCCCATACCGGCATGGTCGAGAGCCGAACCACCTCCTGGCCGACATAGTCCATGCCGCGCGCAGCGATCGCGTTGCTCAGGCGCCGGCGGCCGGCGGCATCGAGCTCGCTCGCGAGCACCGGACCGTTGCTGTCGAAACCGGGAACGCCGCGCCGATAGGCGCCTTCGATCGCGACCTCGTCGAGCCGCGACAGCACCTCGTCGCGCGCCGAGCGCTGGCCGCACCACCAGGTCGCGATGTGCGGCATCTTCAACTCTTCACCGAGCAGGCGGCGGCTCAGCGCCGGCAGGAAGCCGAGCATCGCGCGCGCCTCCAGCACGCCCGAGCCCGGCATGTTGGCGACGACGACGCCGTCCTTGCGCAGCACGTCGATCAGCCCGGGGACGCCAAGCCGCGAGGAGGCTTCGAGCTCGAGCGGGTCGAGCGAATTGGAATCGACACGGCGCAGCAGCACGTCGAGCCGCTTGAGGCCCGCAACCGTGCGGATGTGGATATGGTTGTCGCTGACGGCGAGATCGTCGCCCTCGACCAGCAGGAAGCCGAGATAGCGCGCCAGCGTCGCGTGCTCGAAATAGGTCTCGCTGAAGCTGCCCGGCGTGAGCACGCCGATCCGCGGCTCGTCGCGGTCGGCGCGCGCCCGAAGACTGTCGCGAAACGCCTCGAAGAACGGCGCGACGCGCGGCACGTTCATCGACTTGTAGAGATCCGAGAAGGCGCGCGAGAGCACCAGGCGGTTCTCCAGCGCATAGCCCGCGCCCGACGGCGCCTGCGTGCGGTCGCCGAGCACCCACCAGCGGCCGTCGGGCCCGCGGCCGACATCGGCGGCATAGAGCGAGAGATAGCGCCCGCCCGGCGGCGGCACGCCGCAGACGGGACGGAGATATTCGGGGCTGCCCGCGATCGCGGCCGCCGGCAGCGCGCCTTCGGCGACGAGGCGGCCCTCGCCATAGATGTCGCGCAGCACGAGCTCGAGCAGCTCGGCGCGCTGGGTGATGCCATCGGACAGCTGCTTCCAGTCGGCCTCGTCGATCAGCAGCGGCAGATGGCTGATCGACCAGGGCCGGTCGGCGCTCTCGCCGGGCGCGCGATAGGTGACGCCGGCCTCGCGGAGATGACGGTCGGCCATGCCGAACCGCCGCTCGACCTCGTCGGGCGCGAGCGCGCCGAAGGCATCGAAGAAGCGGCTCCAGACCCCGCGGGGCTTGCCGTCCGGGCCGAGAAACTCGTCGGGGATGCCGGGCAGGCGCCTGTAGTCGCGGACCCATTGCGCGAAACGGCGCTGGCCTTCGCGCTGGCCATTGCGTTGACCTTGCGCCTTACCCGCCTTGTCGTCCTCTTCGGCTGCGCCCTCGGCCATGCGCCTCTCCCTGCCCCCGCATCATACTCATTGCAGGAGCGGGGTCCGCAAGTCGAGGGTCAGCGGAAACTCATTTGTGCGTTCCTCGGGCGGCGGCTGCATCGGGCCCGGCGTATGGCCGTGGTCCTGGAAGCGCGCCAGCCGCCGCGCCTCGGCCTCGTAGGTGTTGACCGGCTTGGTGTCGTAGCTGCGGCCGCCGGGATGGGCGACGTGATAGACGCAGCCGCCGAGCGAGCGGCCGTTCCAGGTGTCAATAAGATCGAAGGTCAGGGGCGCGTGAACGGGAATGGTCGGATGCAGACCGGAGGCCGGCTGCCAGGCCTTGAAGCGGACGCCGGCCACGGCTTCGCCGGAGCGGCCGGTGGCGGTCATCGGCAGGCGGCGGCCGTTGCAGGTGACGATATGGCGGCCCTCGACGAACCCCTCCGCCTTGACCTGCAGCCGCTCGACCGACGAGTCGACATAGCGCACGGTGCCGCCGGCCGACCCCTCCTCGCCGAGCACGTGCCAGGGCTCCAGCGCCTGCCGCAGCTCCAGCGTCACGCCGCCATGATGGATACGGCCGAAAGCGGGGAAGCGGAATTCGAGCTGGGCCAGATACCATTCAGGCTCGAACGGATAGCCGGACTGCTTCAACTCGGTGAGCACTTCGAGGAAATCCTCCCAGATGAAGTGCGGCAGCATGAAGCGATCATGCAGCGCGGTGCCCCAGCGCACGAACTTGCCTTGTTGCGGCTCGCGCCAGAATTTTGCGATCAGCGCGCGGATCAGCAGCTGCTGCGCCAGCGACATGCGCGGATCCGGCGGCATTTCGAGCGCGCGGAATTCGACCAGGCCAAGGCGGCCGGTCGTGCCGTCCGGTGAATAGAGCTTGTCGATGCAGATCTCGGCGCGATGGGTGTTGCCGGTGATGTCGACGAGGAGATGCCGGAACAAGCGATCCACCAGCCACAGCGGCGCCTGAACGCCCGGCGGCGGCACGTGCGTGAGCGCAACCTCGAGCTCGTAAATGCTGTCGTGGCGGGCTTCGTCGATGCGCGGTGCCTGACTGGTCGGGCCGATGAACAGGCCGGAGAAGAAATAGGACAGCGCCGGATGCCGCTGCCAGTGCAGCACCAGGCTCTTCAACAGATCAGGCCGGCGCAGGAACGGCGAGTCCTGCGGACTCGAGCCGCCGACCACGACGTGATTGCCGCCGCCGGTGCCGGTGTGGCGGCCGTCGACGAGGAAGCGGTTGGCGCCGAGGCGTGTCTTGCCCGCATCTTCATAGAGCCCGACGGTGATATCGACCGCCTCGCGCCAGTTCTTTGCCGGCTGGACGTTGACCTCGATCACGCCGGGATCGGGCGTCACCTTGATGACGTCGACACGCGGATCGAACGGCGGCGGATAACCCTCGACATGGACCTGGAGCTGCATCTCCTCGGCCGTCGCTTCGAGCGCCGCGATCATCTCGAGATAATCCTCGATCTGCTCGACCGGCGGCATGAAAGCACAGAGCACGCCGTCGCGGACCTCGACCGACATCGCGGTGCGAACCGGGACGGAGGTGTTGAGCTCTTCGGGCTCGAGCCGCTCCGGCGAGTCCGGACGCGCTGGAAGGCTGAACACGGGCAGCTTGCCGCGGGCCTCCATCGGATCTCGCTCGACGATGTAGGGGTATTGATCGGGCGGGACATAGCCGAGCGAGTCCAGCGGCAGGCGCAAGCCCAGCGGGGAATCCCCCGGCATCAGGAACAGATGACTGCGCCGGAGCTGCCAGCGCTCGCTGCGCCAGCGTGGCGCCGCATTCCAGCGCTGCACCGGCAGCACGAAGCCGCGAGGATTGTTGAGCCCCTGCTCGAACACTCGCGCCATCCGCGCGCGGGCCTCCGGATCGGACAATTTGGAATCGGATGGATCGACGTTGACGGGAAGCTCGGATTCCTTCTGCAGCCAGTACGCGGTGTCCTCATAGGCCGGCATGATGTAGCCGGGATCGAGACCAAGCCGCAGCGCCGCGCCCTCCACGAACGCCTGGACGTCCTTGGCCTGCGCCGGCCGCGGATTTTCGATGCTGGCGATGAGGTCGGCATTCTTCCAGATCGGCACGCCGTCCTTGCGCCAGTACAGGCCAAAGGCCCAGCGCGGCAGGCTTTCGCCGGGATACCATTTGCCCTGACCGAAGTGCAGCAGGCCCCCGGGTCCGAAACGCGCGCGCATGCGGCGGATCAGATCGTCGGCGAGCCCGCGCTTGGTCGGACCGACCGCGTCCGTGTTCCACTCGGCGCCTTCGAGATCATCGACGGAGACGAAGGTCGGCTCGCCGCCCATGGTCAGACGCACGTCCTGCGCCGCAAGATCGCCGTCGACCTGCTCGCCGAGATCGTTGAGCCGTATCCAGGATTCGTCCGAGAATGGTTTTGTGATGCGCGGCGCCTCGCGAATGCGCTTGACGCTCATGTCGAAGGCGAATTCGACCTCGGCAAAGCCCGCGCCGCCGGAGATCGGCGCGGCCGAGCGGTAGTGCGGTGTCGCGGCGACCGGGATGTGGCCCTCGCCCGCAAGCATGCCCGAGGTCGCGTCGAAGCCGATCCAGCCCGCGCCCGGCAGGTAGACCTCGGCCCAGGCGTGCAGATCAGTGAAATCGTTCTCGACCTCCGGCGGCCCCTCGATCGGATCGATGTCGGGACGGACCTGGATCAGATAGCCCGAGACGAAACGGGCGGCGAGACCGAGGTGCCGGAAGGTCTGGATCAGAAGCCAGGCGGAGTCGCGGCACGAGCCGGCCGCGGAGGAGAGCGTCTCCTCCGGCGTCTGCACGCCCGCCTCCATGCGGATGACGTAGCCGATCCTTTTCTGCAGCTCCCTGTTGAGATCGACCAGGAAGTTGACGGTGTTCGGGGCTTCGTGCGGGATCGTGTCGAGATATTTCGCGAACAGCCGATCGGGCTTGACGGTCTCGAGATAAGGCGCGAGTTCGGTCTTGAGATCCTGCGTATATTCGAACGGAAAGCTGTCGGCATAGGGTTCGACGAAGAAGTCGAACGGATTGACCGTGGTCATCTGCGCCGTGAAATCGACCTCGATCTTGAGCTCGGTCGTCTTCTCCGGGAAGACGTAACGCGCGATCCAATTGCCCAGCGGATCCTGCTGCCAGTTCACGAAATGATTGGCCGGACTGACCTTGAGCGAATAGCTCAGGATCGGCGTGCGGGTATGCGGCGCCGGCCGCAGACGGATGGTCTGCGGGCCGAGATCGATCGGGCGGTCGTATTTGTAGTGCGTGACGTGGTGTAATGCGACGTAGATCGACACGGGGTGCGGTACTCCAGCAGCTTTTTTGAGCAGAACACCGCTGGTGACCTCGATCAAGCACTAACAACGGGCAAAGGGTGCCTACGCAAGGTGCGGGCGGTCGCTTTCTTCCTTCTCCCCTTGCGGGAGAAGGTGGCGCGAAGCGCCGGATGAGGGGTACGTCTCCGCGATTCCGGCGTGAGAGGTGCGCGCGGAGAGAGACCCGTCACCCGTCTCGCCGCAAACGCGGCGAGCCACCCTCTCCCACAAGGGGAGAGGGGAAGAATGCGCGTCCTCTCCGCGATGTCCTACGCCGCTGACGTCAGCCGCTGCAAAAACTGCGTCACCTCGCGCCGGAGCGTCTCGACCTCGCCATGGACGCGTTCGGAGGCGCTGTTGACGCGGCTCGCCACACGGCCGGTGTCGGCGGCGGCTTCGCTGATGCCGGTGACGTTGGCGGACATTTGCGCGGTGCCGGCCGAGGCTTCCTGGACGTTGCGGGCGATCTCCCGGGTGGCGAGCCCCTGCTGCTCGATCGAGGTCGCGATCGAGGCGGTGATGCCGTTGATCTCGGTAATGGTCTGCGCGATCGCCTCGACGGCGGCGACCGAATTGGTGGTCGATTGCTGCATCTCGCCGACCTTGGCGCTGATCTCCTCGGTCGCCTTCGCGGTCTGGTTGGCGAGGCTCTTGACCTCGGATGCGACCACGGCGAAGCCGCGGCCGGCCTCGCCTGCCCGCGCGGCCTCGATGGTGGCGTTGAGCGCCAGGAGGTTGGTCTGCTCGGCGATCGCGCTGATCAGCTTGACCACGTCGCCGATCCGCATCGCCGCGTCCGCAAGGGTGCGGATCTCGCTGCCGGCACGATTGGCTTCGTTCACCGCCCGCCCCGTGCTGGTGGTCGAGCCCGCCACCTGGCGGCCGATCTCGGCGATCGATGATGCGAGCTGCTCCGCGGCGCCGGCGACGGTGGCGACGTTGCGCGAGGCCTGGTCGGACGCACTGAGCACGCCGGAGGTCTGCCGGCTGGTCTTCTCGGCCGCCGCCGCCATCTGGCCGGCGTCGGATTCGAGATCGGTCGCCGCGCCCATCAGAGTGCCGGCGACCTGGTCGAGATGCATGCCGAACTGCTTTGCCAGGTCCGCGATCTCGACCACGCGACGGCCGAGGCTGTCGGTGCCGGAATTGATGACGGTGGCTGAACGGCGGAACGAGCCGGGTAGTCCGCGCGCGAGAATCTTGCGGAAATATTTGCCGCGGCTCGCATAGTCCATCGACGCCGAGGCTTCCCGCAAATAGGCATCGGTGATGTCGAGCATGTCGTTGACCGACTTCTGAATGGCGCCGATCCGTCCGGGCTGGCGGATGCTGAGGATGCGCGCCTCAAGATCGCCACGTGCGGCCTTGCGGCATACGTCTGCCATCTCGTCGACGGCCACCCCCGTGCGGTGCTGGCACCAGACGGCATAACCGAGCAGCACGACCGTCGCACCAAGCAACGCCGCACCGGAAATTCCGGTCGCACCGGCGAGCGAGAGCACGAACGCAACGACGGCAAGGACGGATGCGAGCGCGGTCGCTCCCTGCGCCTTAGAGAGAGAGCACAAATTCATCGTAGCCGACACCCTGTTGCTTGAGCAGCCCGACCATCGCCTCGAAGCTCGCATGCATGCCGTCCTTGGCATTGGCATGCCGCGCCTCTTCCGCGCACAGCGCCTTGTAGATCGGCTTGATACGCTCGATCTGCGCCGGATCGGGTCTGCGACGGTTGGAGTGATAGCCGACGATATTGCCACGCTCGTCGAATGTCGGCGTGACGTGGGCGAACACCCAGTAGTGACTGCCGTCCTTCGCGAGGTTGACGACGTAGGCGAAGATCTCCTGCCTGGACTGAAGCGTGTCCCACAGCAGCTTGAAGACGGAGCGTGGCATCTCAGGGTGGCGGATCAGGCTATGGGGGGCGCCCATCAGCTCCTGCCAGGAGTACTTCGCCATGCGGATGAAGACATCGTTGGCGTAGGTGATGCGCCCCTTGAGATCGGTCTTCGACACGATCAGCTCCTCCTCACCGAGGAGATGTTCCACGCCGGTCGGCCGTATCACACGCGTCATCGTCGACGAATCCTCACGAAGGGCGAACGTCCCACATGAGTGGAGGTCGCATCCTCCCAAGGGATTACGGCAGAAGATGTTAATCAGGTGTGACCGCGGGAACCCCCGTGTTCACTTGACGGCTCCGTACCATTACTTAGGAGCGTCGCTTGCCGTGCAGGGTTACCGCCGACGCGCAACGAGGAATTACATCGTCGCGCCCAGCACCCAGGGCGCGAACTCGGCGCCGCCGAAATCAAAACTCTCGCTCTTGGTCGGCTGTCCGGACGCGGTCTTGAGGATGAGATCGAAAATGCGCTGGCCGCACTGCTGGACGCTCTCCTCGCCTTCGAGGATGGTGCCGCAATTGACGTCCATGTCCTCTTCCATGCGCTTGTACATGGGCGTGTTGGTGGCGAGCTTGATCGAGGGCGCCGGCTTGCAGCCGAACACGCTGCCGCGGCCCGTGGTGAAGCAGACCAGATTGGCGCCGCCGGCGACCTGCCCGGTCGCGGCAACGGGATCGTAGCCAGGCGTGTCCATGAAGACGAAACCCTTCTTGGTGATGGGTTCGGCGTAGCGCAGCACCTCGACGAGATTGGTGGTGCCGGCCTTCGCCATCGCGCCGAGCGACTTCTCCAAAATGGTGGTGAGACCGCCGGCCTTGTTGCCCGGGCTCGGATTGGCGTTCATCTCGGCGCCTTCGCGCGTCGTGTATTCGTCCCACCAGCGCATGAGATCGACCAGCTTCTCGCCGACTTCGCGGCTGACGGCGCGGCGCGTGAGCAGATGCTCGGCGCCATAAGTCTCCGGCGTCTCCGACAGGATCACGGTGCCGCCGTGACGTACGATGAGATCGCTGGCCGCACCCAGCGCCGGATTGGCGGAAACGCCGGAATAGCCATCCGAGCCGCCGCATTGCAGCGCCACGGTCAATTCGCTGACCGGAACGGACTCGCGCCTGACCTTGTTGGACTCCGCGAGTGCCTCGCGCACGAAGGCGATGCCGGCTTCCACCGTCTTGCGGGTGCCGCCGACCTCCTGGATGTCCATCGCGCGCAGGCGGCCGGCGAGCTTCTGCTCCTCCATCAAGCCGCCGATCTGGTTCACCTCGCAGCCGAGGCCGAGCACGATGACGTGGGAGAAGTTCACGTGCCGCGCATAGCCACCGAGCGTGCGGCGGAGCAGCGCCAAGGGCTCGTTCTGTGTCATGCCGCAGCCGGTCTTGTGGGTCAGCGCAACCACGCCGTCGACATTGGGGAAGTCGGCCAGTGGATTGTCGCCGGTGAACGGATTCTTCTTGAAGACGTCGGCGACGAGGCTTGCGACATGCGCGCTGCAATTCACCGAGGTGAGGATGCCGATATAGTTGCGCGTGGCGACGCGGCCGTCCGGGCGGCGGATGCCTTCGAAGCTTGCCGGCAGCTCGAAATTCGGCGTCGGCTTGACGTCGGCGCAATAGGCATAGTCCTTGGCGAAATCGCCCATGCCGCAGTTCTGCACGTGCACGTGCTGGCCCGGCGCGATCGGCGTGGTCGCGAAGCCGATGATCTGGCCATAGCGGATCACCGGCTCCCCGACTGCGATCGGCTTGATCGCGACCTTGTGGCCGGAAGGAATGCGCTCGACCGTGGTCACGCCGTCGGCCACAAATGTTCCCGGCGGCAAGCTTGCGCGCGCGATCAGCACGCCATCATCGGGATGCAGGCGAATGACGGGGCTGATGGTCATGGGAGGTCTCCTTCAGACGAATAGTGAGTAGCGAGTGGCGAATGGAAAAAGGGAGCAGCTCATTCGCTACTCCCCATTCGCCATTCGCGAGTTCTCAGGCCTTGCCGCCGGAATCCTTCCGCGTGGCATTGACCTGCATCTTGGCGTAGGTCGTCATCAGGCCGACCTCGTTCGAGAGCGTCACCAGCTTGAAGCCCATGTTGATGGCGCGCGCGGCACCTTCGGCGCCGCTGCAATGGATGCCCGGGTTGAGGCCCCGCTTGCCGCACTCCTTGATGATCTTCTCGTAGATCGCCAGGATTTCGGGCTCGGTGCGATCGAGCTTCGGCTCGAGGCCGTAAGAGAAGCCGAGGTCGGACGGGCCGATATAGACGCCGTCGATGCCTTCGACGTCGAAGATCGCTTCCATGTTCTCGACCGCGGTTTTGGTCTCCATCATCGGCAGCAGCACGATGTCGTCGTTGGCCGTCTTCTGGTAGGAGCCCGCGGTTCCGTACATGCCGGCGCGGATCGGGCCATTGGAGCGCACGCCTTTTGGCGGGTACTTGGCATAGGAGACGAGATTCCTGGCTTCCTGCGGCGTGTTGACCATCGGGCAGATCACGCCATAGGCGCCGCCATCGAGCACCTTGCCGATGATGCCGGGCTCGTTCCAGGGCACGCGGACCATCGGCGTGATCGGATGCTTGTCCATCGCCTGGAAGCACTGCACCATCGACAGATAATCCTGCACGCCGTGCTGCATGTCGACGGTGACGCTGTCGAAGCCGCATTGCGCGATCATCTCGGCCGAGAAGCCGGAGGGAATCGCGAGCCACGCGTTGACCACGGCCTTGCCCGACTTCCAGATTTCCTTGACCTTGTTCGCCACGTTGCCTTCCTTCTTGTTTTGGACCGTTATTGTTTAAGTCGTCGTTGTTTGGACCTTCGTCACCATGACGAGCGCCGCGACAGCACAGCCCCGCTGTTACCGCGAACTGGCGCGCCGCGCTACGCTCGCAATGACGCAAGACCTATGCGGTCGCCCTCTGGATGCTCACTTCGCTGACGCCGACCTCGCGGGCCGTATTCACTATTGCCGCCCAGGTGTCATCCGGCAAGGGGACGCCGTTCTGGGTCCGCTCAGCCCTGGTTTTCCGCTCGGGATCGCCGGGAATCAGCACCTGATCGACCCCGGCCACCGGCTTGGTGGCACGGATGAAGTCCGCATAGCGCGACACCTCTGCGTCGAAGACATGGGAGGTATCGACCACTTTCGGATCGATGTAGAAGGCCAGCATGCCGTTGGCGAAGCGCCGACCGCCGGACGTGGCCCCGGTTCCGGTCAACGCCCCGCCGAGCAGCTCGCACATGAAGGCAAGGCCCGAGCCCTTGTGCTCGCCGAACGCTCGGATCGCGCCCGTTCCCTTGGTGTGGTCGCGCGGCCCGTCCGGCGTGTAGGGGCCGTAGAGCACGGCCGGCTCCTCGCTCAGTCTGCCGTCGGCATCGACCAGCGCGCCCTTCGGCAGCTTCTTGCCGCCGCGGCTCGCGACCAGCACCTTGCCCTCGGCCACGACCGAGGTTGCGAAGTCCAGCACGATCGGGTCTTGGCCCTCGCGCGGAATGCCGACGCAATAGGGCGCGGTGGAGAGCCGTTTCTCGACGCCGCCGAACGGCGCCACCAGCAGCGAGCCCGCGGCATTGACGAAATGCACCGAGATCAGCCCTTCTGCGGCGGCCATCTCGGCCCAATCGCCGACGCGGCCGATATGGCCCGCATTGCGTAGCGCGACTGCGGCAAGTCCCGCCTTCCTGCACTTCTCGATGCCGATCCGGACCGCTTGCGGCGTCACGGTCTGGCCGTAGCCGAACTTGCCGTCGATCACCGCGAGCGAAGGCGTGTCGAGCACCAATTCGGCGTTCTGGTTGGGCACGACCGCGCCGGACTTCTGCCAGCGAATATAGACGGGGACGCGGATCACGCCGTGGCTGTCATGGCCGGTCAGATTAGCCGTGGTCAGGTAGGTGGCGATGCGCCGGGCTTCGTCGGGCGACGACTGCGCATGCGCGAAGACCTCGGTGACGAAGTCGATCAGCTTCTGAACCTGGATGGTGACCATGAGGGTCTGTTTGCCTCTACCTCGGCGCCGATTTTGCAGTGATCGGCTTGAGCGGCACTTGAGCGAAAAACTGCGGCGATGTCCATGATTGTTGACGCGCGCTTGCGCATATCTGCTTTCACTCCTCGGCACTTGCCTCCTCGCCCGCGCCGAGCCCTGCGAGACTTTGTTCGAGCTCGCCGAGCATCTCCTGCAACTCGACGAGCTTGCGTGCGCCAAAGCGTCGCGTGATCTCCGCATAGATCGCTTCGGAGGACGGCGCCACGGAGGCCATCAGCTTCACGCCCTTTTCCGAGATCGAGACCATGCTGCGGCGCTGGTCCGCCTTCGCCGTCTTGCGCTCGATCAAATTGCGCGCCTCCAGATCACGCAGGATGCGCGACAGGCTTGGTCCGAGCAGGAACGCGGTGCGCGCCAGTTCCGTGACCTCGACCGTGTCGATCGCCGCGAGCGCGCGCAGAATGCGCCATTGCTGCTCGGTCAGGCCATGCTCGCGCAGCGAGGGACGGAATTGCCGCATCACCGCTTCGCGCGCCCGCAGAAGCGACATCGGTAGCGAGCGCGAGAAGTCGCGCATCGGCACCTGCCGGACGGCGGGCTCGCTTCCGTTCGCAGGATCAGCCGGTCTCTTCACCATGACGCCCCTTCAAGCCGCGAAACGTTTGCAGTGCAGCAAGCCAATTTGCGATTGACGCATTCACTTAACATGTTAAGTATCTTCCCGCACCACGATTTGTAAGATCACAAATGGCGCTCTCCAACGACGATATCCGAGCTTGCGCGAACCGTCTGCACCAGGCGGAAAAGACCCGTACACAGATCCGGCAGCTCTCGCAGGACTTTCCCGACATCAGCATCGCTGACGCCTACGCGATTCAGAAGGCCTGGGTCGACGTCAAGATTGCCGAGGGGCGCATCGTTAGGGGACACAAGATCGGCCTGACCTCGAAGGCGATGCAGAGCGCGCTCGGCATCAACGAGCCGGATTCCGGCGTGTTGCTCGACGACATGTTCTTTGCCGATGGTGGCCTCGTCCCGACGAAGCGCTTCATCGCGACGCGCGTCGAAGCCGAGCTCGCCTTCGTCATGAGCAAACGCCTCGCGGGCCCCAACTGCACGCTATTCGACGTGCTCAACGCCACCGACTTCGTGGTGCCGGCGCTGGAGATTCTGGACACGCGGATCGAGCGCGTCGATCCCCAGACCAAGGCGACGCGAAAGATTTTCGATACCATCGCCGATAACGCGGCGAATGCCGGCATCGTGCTCGGCGGACGGCCGATCCGCCCGCTTGACGCCGATCTGCGATGGATCGGTGCGTTGTGTTTCAAGAACGGCCAGCTCGAAGAGACCGGCCTTGCCGCCGGCGTGCTCAATCATCCCGCCACGGCCGTTGCCTGGCTCGCCAACAAGATCGCACCGCTCGGCCTTGCGCTCGAGCCCGGACAAATCGTGCTCGCCGGCTCTTTCATCCGTCCGATCGAGACCCGCAAGGGCGACACAATCCAGGCCGATTATGGCGCCTACGGCTCGGTGAGCTGCTACTTCGCTTAGACGAACAAGAAAACAGGGAGTGAAACCGCGATGCCGCATTTCACGATCGAATATTCGGCCAATCTCGACGACCGCCTCGACATCGGCGCGGCGTGCGAGGTGGTGCGCAAGGCGGCGGTCGAGACCGGCATCTTCCCGCTCGGCGGCATCCGCGTCCGCGCCGTCAGATGCGAGCATTATGCGATTGCGGACGCGCGGCAAGACTACGGCTTTCTCGACATGGTGCTGCGCATCGGCGAAGGCCGCGATCTGCCAACCCGCAAGACGGCCGGCGAGCATGTCTTCCAGGCGCTCTCCCGGCATCTCGATCCCGTCTTCGCAAGCTCGAAATTCGCTCTCTCGTTCGACATGCAGATCAACGACAAGGACACGAGCTGGAAGCGCAACAACATCCACGACGCCCTGAAAGCGGAGGCCGCCCATGGATAAGCCCACGCCGAAAACCGATGTGTTCCAGGCCAACCGAGACCGCGTTGCACCGCTGCTGAAGACGCTGCGTGCCGACGGTATCGGGCACATGATCGACGGCAAGATCGTGCCGTCAATCTCAGGCGAGACGTTCGAGACGAAATCGCCGGTCGACGGCGCGATACTCGCAAGCGTCGCCCGCGGCAATGCCGAGGATGTCGATCGCGCCGCCACCGCTGCCGCCCTCGCCTTCAAGCCCTGGCGCGACATGGCGCCGGCGATGCGGAAGAAGCTGCTGCATCGGGTCGCCGACGCCATCGAGGACAACGCCGAAGACATCGCGGTGCTCGAATGCATCGACACCGGCCAGGCCTATCGCTTCATGGCCAAGGCCGCGATCCGCGCCGCCGAGAATTTCCGCTTCTTTGCCGATCGATGCGGCGAGGCGCGCGACGGCCAGAACACGCCGAGCGATGAGCATTGGAACGTCTCGACGCGCGTGCCGATCGGCCCGGTCGGCGTGATCACGCCGTGGAATACGCCGTTCATGCTTTCGACCTGGAAGATCGCCCCTGCTCTCGCCGCCGGCTGCACCGTCGTGCACAAGCCGGCGGAGTGGTCGCCGATCACGGCGGCCATTCTGGCGAAGCTCGTCAAGGAAGCCGGCGTGCCCGACGGCGTGCTCAACACCGTCCACGGTTTTGGCGAAGAGGCCGGCAAGGCGCTGACCGAGCATCCCGCCATCAAGGCGATCGGCTTCGTCGGCGAAAGCTCGACGGGATCCGCGATCATGGTTCAGGGCGCGCCCACGCTGAAGCGCGTGCATTTCGAGCTCGGCGGCAAGAACCCGGTGATCGTGTTCGACGACGCCGATCTCGACCGCGCGCTCGATGCGGTCGTGTTCATGATCTACTCGCTCAACGGCGAGCGCTGCACGTCGTCGAGCCGCCTGCTGATCCAGGCCGGCATCGCCGAGAAGTTCACCGAGAAACTCACGGCGCGCGTAAAAGCCCTGAAGGTCGGCCATCCCCTCGATCCGGTAACCGAGATCGGGCCACTGATCCACGAGCGTCATCTGGCAAAGGTGTGCTCGTATTTCGACGTCGCACGCCAGGACGGCGCGACGATTGCCGTCGGCGGCAAGGCCTATGACGGCCCGGGCGGCGGACATTATGTCGAGCCGACCCTGGTGACCGGCGCGCATGGCAAGATGCGCGTGGCGCAGGAAGAGGTGTTCGGCCCCTTCCTGACCGTGCTGCCCTTCAAGGACGAAGCCGACGCCGTCGAGATCGCCAACGACATCCGCTATGGCCTGACCGGCTATGTCTGGACCAACGACCTTGGCCGCGCATTGCGTGTCGCGGATGCGCTGGAAGCCGGCATGATCTGGCTGAACTCGGAAAACGTCCGGCATCTGCCAACGCCGTTTGGCGGCATGAAGGCCTCCGGCATCGGCCGCGACGGCGGCGATTACTCGTTCGATTTCTACATGGAAACCAAGCACGTCTCGCTGGCGCGGGGCACGCACAAGATTCAGAAGTTGGGAATCTAACGCCCGCGGTTCCTCGGCGCGGAGCGCGGACGGGGAATGGCGGGGTCTAGAGAGGGGAAACGCAATGCCCGTACCGCAACATATCTTCGAGCCGCCGTTCAACATCATCCGCTCCAGCCACGCCGTGCTGGACGTCACCGACCTGAAGCTCAGCCGCGAGTTCTATGAAAGCGTTGTCGGCCTGCATGTGGAGGACGCCGACGACAAGGTCGTCTACTTGCGCGCCGCCGAGGAGCACCAGCATCACTCGCTGGTGTTGCGCAAGGCGGCGGCGCCTGCCTGCAACCGGCTCGGTTTCAAAGTTGGCAACGACGGGGATCTGGACAAGGCCGCGAAGTTCCTGTCCGAGAACGGCCTTGGCTACGCCTTCGTCGATCAGCCCTTCCAGGGCCGCACGCTGCAGTTCACCGACCCCTTCGGCTTCCAGATCGAGCTGTATGCGTCGATGGACCGGCGGCCGCACCTGCTGCGCCGCTACGATCTCTACAGGGGCTGCCATCCGCAGCGGCTCGACCATTTCAACGTGTTCGCCGCCGAAGTGCAGGACACCGTCGAATTCTATGCCCGGCTCGGCTTTCGCCTCACCGAATACGCCGAGGAGGACGGACCGAACGGGCGCATCGCCGCGGCCTGGATGCATCGCAAGGGCAATGTCCACGATTTTGCCATCACCAACGGCAAGGGCCCGCGGCTGCACCACTTCGCGTACTGGACGCCGACGGCGATGAACATCATCCATCTCTGCGACGTCATGGCCTCGCAGGGCTTCGTCAAGAACATCGAGCGTGGCCCCGGCCGCCACGGCATCTCGAATGCGTTCTTCCTCTACGTCCGCGACCCCGATGGACACCGGCTCGAGCTCTACACCAGCGACTATTTCACCGGCGATCACGACCACGAGCCGCTTCGCTGGTCATTGCGAGATCCGCGCCGCCAGACATTGTGGGGCGCGCCCGCCCCGCGCTCCTGGTTCGAGCAGGGCTCGCCGTTCGCTGGCCAAGCCGTGCGTGAGCCGAACTTCGTGGCCGACGTGCTGGTGGCGGATTAAGCGATGACCCTCCCTCGCATCGCCACCTATTCCGTCAAGGGTGCAACGAAGTACGGCGCCGTCGTGGACGGCGGCATTGTCGATCTCTCCGCGCGCCACGCAAAGGACTATCCGACGCTGCGCGAGGTGATCGCGGCAGGAAAGCTCGCGAGCTTCGCGGAAGAGGCCGCCGGCCGCACGCCCGATCACGCGCTCGGTGACATCATCTGGCTGCCGCCGGTGCCCGCGCCGGAAAAGATCATCTGCATCGGCGTCAACTATCCCGACCGCAATGCCGAGTACAAGGACGGCCAGGACGCGCCGAAATATCCGAGCATGTTCATGCGCTCGCCGCGCTCCTTCGTCGGCCACGACACACCGCTGGTGCGCCCGCGCGCCTCCGCGCAGCTCGACTATGAGGGAGAGATCGTGCTGGTGATCGGCAAGGCCGGTCGGCACATTGCGGAAAGTTCGGCGCTCGATCACATCGCCGCGCTGACGCTCTGCAATGAAGGTTCGGTGCGCGACTGGCTGCGCCATGCCAAGTTCAACGTCACGCAGGGCAAGAACTTCGATTCCAGCGGCAGCCTCGGCCCGTGGCTGGTGCCCTACGCACAGGAATCGCAGGTCGCCGACATCCGCCTCACCACGCACGTCAACGGAGAGCTGCGGCAGGACGACCGCACCAGCCGGCTGATGTTTCCGTTCCGCTATCTCATCAGCTATATCTCGACCTTCGCAACGCTCGTTCCCGGCGATATCATCGTCACGGGCACGCCAACCGGCGCCGGTGCGCGGTTCGACCCGCCGCGTTATCTGAAGCCCGGCGATGTTATCGAAGTCGCGGCCGAGGGCATCGGATCTTTACGCAACGGCGTCGTCGACGAAGCCTGAACAATAATCGAAATGGAATAATGCCATGACTACCCTCACCGGCGGCGAAGCCATCGTAAGCGGCCTTGTCGCCCATGGCGTCGATACTGTATTCGGCCTGCCCGGCGCCCAGGTCTACGGCCTGTTCGACGCGTTCCACCAGGCCCAGCTCAAGGTGATCGGCGCGCGGCACGAGCAGGCTTGCGGCTACATGGCGTTCGGCTATGCGCGCTCCAGCGGCAGGCCCGGCGTGTTCAGCGTGGTGCCCGGCCCCGGCGTGCTCAACGCCAGCGCCGCGCTGCTCACCGCCTTCGGCTGCAACGAGCCGGTGCTGTGCGTCACCGGTCAGGTGCCGACGCAGTTTCTGGGCAAGGGCCGCGGCCATCTGCACGAGATGCCGGACCAGCTCGCGACCTTGCGCACCTATGTGAAATGGGCGGATCGGATCGAATATCCCGGCAACGCGCCGACCACCGTCGCGCGCGCCTTCCAGGAGATGACGTCCGGACGGCGTGGCCCCGCTTCGGTCGAGATGCCCTGGGACGTCTTCACCCAGCGCGCCGACACCGCGGCTGCGCAAGTGCTGGAGCCGCTGCCCGCGCCGCAGCCCGACCCTGATATGATCAAGCAGGCGGCCGCGCTGATCAGGAACAGCAAGGCGCCGATGATCTTCGTCGGCAGCGGCGCGATCGAGGCGCGCGAGGAGATTCTCGAACTCGCCGAGATGATCGACGCGCCTGTCGTCGCCTTCCGCAGCGGCCGCGGCATCGTCTCCAACGCGCATGAGCTTGGGCTCACCATGGCGGCAGCTTACAAGCTGTGGCCGACAACCGATTTGATGATCGCAATCGGCACGCGCGCCGAACTGCCGGCATCGGGCTTCCGCTGGCCGTATCAGCCGAAGGGGCTGAAATCCATTCGTGTCGATATCGATCCGGCCGAGATGCGCCGGCTCGCCTCCGATGTCGCTATCGTCGCCGACGCCAAGGCCGGCGCGGCCGATCTGGCCACCGCCGTGACGAAGGCCGGCTATGCCAGGACCAGCGGCCGGCGGGGCGACATCCGCGAGGCTGCTGCGACGGCGCAAGCCGCGATCCAGCGCATCCAGCCGCAGATGGCATATCTCAACATCCTGCGCGAGGTGCTGCCGGCGAACGCGATCGTGACAGATGAATTGTCGCAGTTCGGTTTCGCCTCCTGGTACGGTTTTCCGATCTACGAGCCGCGCACCTTCATCACATCAGGCTATCAGGGCACGCTCGGCTCGGGCTTCCCGACCGCGCTCGGCGCCAAGGTCGCCAATCCCGACAAGCCGGTGGTGGCGATCACCGGCGACGGCGGCTTCATGTTCGGCGTGCAGGAGCTTGCCACCGCCGTGCAGTTCAACATCGGCGTGGTGACGCTGGTGTTCAACAACAACGCCTACGGCAATGTCCGCCGCGACCAGCGCGAGCGCTTCGACGGCCGCGTGGTGGCGTCCGATCTGGTCAACCCGGATTTCGTCAAGCTGGCGGAGTCCTTTGGCGTCGCATCAGCGCGCGTCACTGCGCCGGACCAGTTCAAGGCGGCGATGGAGAAGGCGCTCGCCCATGGCGGGCCGTATCTGATCTCGATCGAAGTGACCAGGGATTCGGAAGTGAGCCCCTGGGCGTTCATCCACCCGCCGAAGCCTTGAGGTGAACGCCGCCCTGTAGCCGCGCCGCCGCGATCACCAGCAGGCCCGCGCCTGCGACCGCCCAGCAGGCGACCGGGGCCCAGTGCAGCAGCGGCGCGTAGTCAGGCACTTTCTGCAAGCCGCCGGCGACCGCCGCCATTCGTGCCAAGGTCCCGAGTGCCAGCGCCGAGAAGACGAGGCCGGTCACCTTTCCCTCCGCGCCGGTCGAGCCGATGGCCAACGCAGCCGAGATCGCGCTCATCAGCATGCAGCCCCACGCTGCTCCGGCGAGAAACTGCGCGACGATCAGCGTGTTGAGGCTGCCGGCGAATTCGGCCGCAGCAATCGCGACCGCTCCAAGCAGTCCGGCCGCGCCCATCACGATCACGCCGCCACGGTGCTTGGCGACGAGGCTTGCCGGAAACATGGCAATGTTGAAACCGATCCAGAACACCGGCATCAGCCATTGCAGCTCATCCGGCTTGGCAAAGCGCAGGTAGAACGGCGCGCTGTTCAGAGCGAAGTGCAACTGATAACCGAGCGCGAGCGCCACCATCGCGACGATGAAGGCGATCGGCACGAGGCCAAGCGGCTTTGCCGCTTCGGGCGGTGTCGGCGGCGCGGTGTCGCGGGCCACCTCGTGCTCGATCCGTGACAGTCCGAGCGCGGTCAACAGCAACACTGCGCTCGATATCACGAAGGGCAGCCGCGCATCGTGCTCGCGCAGCACCACGCCGAGATAGGGCGAGACTGCGCCGGCGACGCCATAGCCGAGCATCGCGAGCGCGGCGAGGAACGGCACCTGCGGCCGGGCGCGGTATTTGCCGAGCAGGGTCAGCGGCGGCGCGCGCAGCGCGGACGAGGTGATCGACCAGACCACGATCAGGGCAATGAACCACCCCTGCGCGGCCACCCCGCGTCCTGCGACGAAGGGCAGCGCGACGAACGCGCCGCAGGAGATCGCGGCCACGAGCCCGACGAACAGGCCTAGCCTGCCGAGATGGGGAGCGATCTTGTCGGCGGCGATCCCCATCGCGGTGTCGGCGATGGTGAAGATCGCCTGGTCCAGCATCAGGATGAGGATGACGGCTGATGGCGCGACGCCGACCTCAGCCGCGAGCTTTGGCAGATAGATGACGTAGGTGGTCCAGCCAAGCGTGAACGCCAGTTGCAGCACGGCCAGATACAAGCCGGTACGGTTGGCCGCGCCAGTGCCGGCCGAGAGCTGTGTGGTCGCCATATCGCCGTCTCCCCCGCCGGAAGCTTAGACGAGCGGCGGCTGCGAGGAAACGCGTCAGCGGACCTTTCGGAACGTCAAATTGATCCGCTTCCGCCCCAGCAACGCATGTTCACCGTCGGCCAGCGGCGCGACGCCGTGATAGGCGAGCCGTGACGGCCCGCCCCAGACCACGACATCGCCATGGACCAAGCGGAAGCGGCGCGGCTTGTCGCTGCGTGCCAGGCCGCCGAACAGGAACGTCGCAGGCAGCCCGAGCGAGACCGAGACGATCGGCGCTGAATAATCCAGCTCGTCCTTGTCCTGATGCAATGACAGCCGCGTGCCGGGCTCGTAGCGGTTGACGAGGCACGCGTCGGGCGCGAAGCCGGCAAAGCCGCCCTGCTCCGCGGCGCGCAACGCCAGATCGCGGAGCACCGGCGGCATCGCCGGCCACGGCGCCCCGGTCCGCGGGTCGATGGGATCATAGCGATAGCCGGTATGATCGGTGATCCAGCCGCGCTCGCCGCAATTGGTCATGGCGACCGACATCAGATGCCCGCCGGGCGTGGTCATGCGGCGGAACGGCGACTGCGCCACGATGGCGCGCACCGCTTCGATCAACTCGCTCTCGATCGGCTTGACGAAGCCGCGCAGCAGAACGGCGCCGTCGGCGATCTCCTCGCGCGACGGCTGGGCTTCGGCAACGCTATCGAACAAATCCGCCATCAGTGGCAGCGTTTATTTCGCATCGTGAAAGATCACACCTAGTGTGTGGCGCTGACCGGACCTGACCCGGCTGACGCCATGGCGGAGATTAACGCGGTAGGTGCCGCGTGTCCCCTGCACCGGGCGGTGATGCACAGCGAAGGCCACGGCGTCGCCCTGCGCGAGCGGAACCACTTCGGCGCGGGACTGCATGCGCGGGCGCTGCTCGGTCAGCACGAACTCGCCGCCGGTGAAATCGCGGCCGGGCTCCGACAAGAGGATCGCGACCTGCAACGGGAACACGTGCTCGCCATAGAGGTCCTGATGCAGACAGTTGAAATCGCCGGCCTCGTATTGCAGCAGCAGCGGCGTCGGTCGCGCTTGGCCTGCCTCGTGGCACCGCTTCAGGAACGCCGCGTGTTCGGCCGGGTAGCGGATGTCGATCCCCATAGCCTCGTTCCAGCGGTTGGCGACGCCCTGGAGATGCGCGTAGAGCGTCGGGCGCAACTGCGCGATCAGGTCAGGCAGCGGGTAGGAGAAATATTTGTACTCGCCGCGACCGAAGCCATGGCGGCCCATGACGATGCGGCTCCGGAAGTTGGCGTCGTCGGGATAGAGCGCGGCGACGGCGCGGCACTGGTCCGGCGTGAGCAGGCCTTTCAGGAGCGCGCAGCCCTGGGTGTCGAGTTCGCCGGTGATCTGGGGCCAGTCGAGGGCATCGACGCGGGCGGCGGGGTCCGTGGCTGACTTATGAGGCGATTTGCGTGCTGTTGCTGTCATGGCTCTGACCTTCGCAAGACCGCCCCGTCCTCTACCACCCGATTTCCGTCTCTCTCCCCGTCATTGCGAGCGGAGCGAAGCAATCCAGAATCCCCCCGCGGAACCAGCCTGGATTGCTTCGTCGCAAGGGCTCCTCGCAATGACGGCGGAGAGACCTTAGCCCCTCACGGGCAGCGTCACCACGTCATAGCCGTGCTTGATCGTGCGCTTCAGCACCGGGTCTTCCAGCTCGAAATCGAAACGGTCGGCGGGGCGGATACCGCCCTTCGCCGCAAACGTGCCGCCGAACATGGCGCAGCCGTCGGGAAATTTCCCTCCCTCGAAGCCACGCGCGATCAGGTCGGCGACCGGCAGCATCGCATCGAGCGTGCCCTCCTGATACAGCACGCGTTCGCCCTTGATCGTGGCCCAGGAGCGCAGGATCATCCTGTCCCAGTGGCCGATGACGTCCTCGAGCTCCCACAGCGTGGATGCGATCGGCTTGTCGCACATCTGCTTGGACACCGTGACGTTATAGGCCTCGACCTTGCGGTCGGTGTGGTCGGAACCGCAGCCGACGAAAATGCGACCCTGCCAGCCGATCAGCACGAACTCGACCTCGCCAGAGGAATCGCCGCCGGTGCATTCGATGCTGTCTTCCATCGTCAGCCGTCGTGCCGAGGCGCGATAGTAGATCGGCGTCGAGGCCGGCGGGGCGATACCCATCTCCTGCAGCTCGGCAATGTGCTTGTCGCGCGCGACCGGATCGCGGCCGGTCCAGCCGGCGATGACCATCTGATCGATCGCCAGCGTCAGCGGCGTGGTGGTGTCCTGGGCGTCAACGGTGAAAGTCAGGTCAAACACGAATTACGGCCTCCATGCCGGCAGCAAGCTCGAAGATACGGCGGTCCGATCCGCCCGCGCCCGCCAGCATCAGGCCGACCGGAATCTCGCCCTCGCGATGCGCAGGCAGCGAGATGGCGCAGCCGTCGATCATGTTGATCAGGGTGCAGTTGCGGAGCGCCCGCAGGTTTTCCCTGGTGAACGCCTTGTCGTCGGCAAGATCCGAAATTTTCGGCGGCGTGTTGGCGGTGGTCGGCAGCACCAGCGCATCATAGGGCGCGATGCGCGCATTGACGCGGGCGATCAGCGAGCGGCGCTCGTGGAGAAGATCGATGTAGTCCGCCGCGCTCTGCGCCTCGCCACGCATGATGCGCACGGAGACTCGGGGATCGTAGACGTCGCCCTTGGACGTGAGGAGGTAGCGATGCCAGGCATAGCTTTCGGAAGCCGCAAAGCCGCCCTTGGCGTTCATCGGCCCGATGTCGTGGAATTCGGCCATCTCGATGCGCTCGATGATCGCACCATGATCGGCAAGGCTCTTGAGTGCACGCTCGAATGTCGCGGCCACAGCCGCGTCGAGGTCGTCGAGCGCGATCGTGGTCGGGACCGCCAGCCGCATGCCCTTGACGGGCCGGGGCTTCAGCGGGGCGATTGGCTCGTTCGCAAGCACGGCATCGAGAATGGCACAGCAACTGACCGATCGTGCCAGCGGCCCGATGCTGTCGAGCGAGAACGACAGCGGCACAGCCCCGTCGAGCGGCACGCGCCGCTGCGTCGGCTTGTAGCCGACGATGCCGTTATAGGCCGCCGGAATCCGGCAGGAGCCGCCGGTGTCGGTGCCGAGCGCGCCATGCGCCATGCCGTCGAGCACGGAAACCGCGGCGCCCGAGGACGACCCGCCCGGCACGTGGCCCTCGGCCCGGTTCCAGACGCCCTTTGGCGTGCCGTAATGCGGATTGATGCCGATGCCGGAATAGGCGAACTCGGTCATGTTGGTGCGCCCGATCACGACGAAGCCGGCCTTGCGCAGCCGCGCCACCGTGGGGGCATCCTGTTCGGCCGGGGAGGAATCGTCGAGCGCGCGGGAGCCGGCGCGCGTCACCTGGCCCTTGATGTCGAAGAGATCCTTGATCGAGACCGGGATACCGGCGTAGCGCGACGGCGCCGCCTTCACCTTGCGCAAACCGTCCATCGCATCGGCCGCCACAAGCGCGGCGTCCTTGTCGACATGGATGAAGGCACGCTGCCCCTCGCCGGCCGGGTCGGCGATTTTGGCGATGCAAGCCTCGACCAGCTTGCGGGAGGTGGTCCGGCCGCTTTCGAGGTCTTCGGCGAGCTTCGTCAGTGTCGAAAAATCGGGCATGTCTGTCTCACGGAATATTTGCGCGCAATGTATAGCGCTGCCTCAGTTCGACACAAGCATTGTGCGCATGATGGCATGCATGCGCATTGCTGGACCGTTGACGCGCCATGGTCGATTGTCGCATCAAGATCGCAACAGCCGGGCTCAGCTTGGCCTTGGGAGGACCTGCCGAGATGGCCGAACCGCAGCGCGCGCGACCGAAACCGACGCCCGAGACCCAGCATTTCTGGGACGGTACCAAGGCGGGTGAGTTGCGCCTGCAGCGCTGCGACGCCTGCGCGCATGTCTATTTTCCGCCGCGCCCGTTCTGCCCGTCCTGCGCCTCGCGCAAGGTCAGCATCTTCAAGGCGAGTGGCAAGGGCTTCCTCTACAGCTACGTGATCAACCATCGTCCCGCCGCGCCCGGCTTCACGCCGCCTTACGCGATCGCCGTGGTTGAACTTGCCGAGGGACCGCGGATGATGAGCAACATCATCGACTGCCCGCAGACGCCGGAGGCGCTCGAGCTCGACATGAAGCTCGAGGTCTCCTTCGAGACGCTCGACGACAAGATCACCCTCCCCGTGTTCCGTCCGGCGAAGGGGTAAGCCCATGCGCAGCAATCAGGTTGCCGTCGTCGGCGCGGCCGAGACCACCGAGCTCGGTGTCATTCCCAACGCCTCGCAGCTCCAGCTTCACGCGGATGCGGCGCTCAATGCCATTGCCGATGCCGGCCTGAAGCTGTCGGACATCGACGGCTTCGCCACCGCCGTCGAGACACCGCAGCAGGTCTGCCACTATCTCGGCATCAAGCCGACCTGGGTGGACGGCACCTCGGTCGGCGGCTGCTCCTTCATGCTGCACGTCCGCCATGCCGCCGCGGCGATCGAGGCCGGCCTCTGCAAGACCGTGCTGATCACCCATGCCGAGAGCGGCAAGTCGATGATCGGCAAGGCGCCGCGCTCGATCCCCGCCGACAGCCTGCAAGGCCAGTTCGAGGCGCCATTCGGCGTCTACGGCCCGCCCAGCATGTTCCCGATCCCCGTGCTGCGCTTCATGAAGACCTATTGCATCACGCACGAGCAGCTCGCCGCGGTCGCGGTGGTGCAGCGGGAATGGGCGGCGAAGAATCCGCGCGCGATGATGAAGGACCCGATCACGGTCGCCGACGTCCTCAACTCGCGCATGATCGCCTACCCGTTCCGCCTGCTGCAATGCTGCCTCGTCACCGACGGCGGCGGCGCGCTGATCCTGACCTCGGCGGACCGTGCCAAGGATTTTCCGCGCAAGCCGGTCTACATCATGGGCACCGGCGAGAGCGTGGAGACGCCGATGGTCAGCCAGATGGAGACTTTTAATTCCTCGCGCGCGTTCAAGACCGCGGGACCGCTGGCGTTCAGGGAGGCCGGCATCGCGCACAAGGACGTCGATCATCTCATGATCTACGACGCGTTCGCGCATCTGCCGCTGTTCGGCCTCGGCGATCTCGGCTTCATGCCGCACGAGGAGACCGGCAAGTTCATCGCCGACGGCAACACGCGCCCGGGCGGCAAGCTGCCGCTCAACACCAATGGCGGCGGATTGAGCTACATGCATTCGGGCATGTACGGCATGTACGCGCTCCAGGAGAGCGTCCGCCAGATGCGCGGCATTGCGCCGGCGCAGGTGGCGAATGCGAAGATTTCGGTGTGCCACGGCGTCGGCGGCATGTTCGCCGCGTCGGGCACGATCGTGTTTACGAACGAGAGGTAATCCACATGAGCAAATCACTGCAAGACAAGGTCATCATCGTTACCGGCGCAGGCCGCGGCATCGGGCGGGAGATCGCGCTGCTTTGCGCTGGCGAGGGCGCCAAGGTCGTCGTCAACGATCCCGGCGTCGCCGCGGACGGCGCCGGCACCAGCGCCGCGCCCGCCGAGGAAGTGGTCGAGGAGATCAAGAAGCGCGGCGGCACCGCCGTCGCCAATTTCGAGTCGGTGGCCGAAGCCATCCCCGCCAGCAAGATCGTGAAGACTGCGACCGATCATTTCGGCCGGCTCGACGGCGTGGTCAACAATGCCGGCATCCTGCGCGACATGATCTTCCACAAGATGAGCGTGGAAGCGTTCGAGGCCGTCATCAAGGTGCATTTGATGGGCTCGTTCTACGTCAGCCACGCCGCGGCGCGGATCTTCCGCGAGCAGGAGAGCGGCTCCTTCGTCCACTTCACCTCGACCTCGGGCCTGATCGGCAACTTTGGACAAGCCAATTACGCCGCCGCCAAGCTCGGCATCGTCGGCCTGTCGAAGTCGATTGCGCTCGACATGGGCCGCTTCAACGTCCGTTCCAACTGCGTCTCGCCGTTCGCCTGGACCCGCATGATCGGCACCATCCCGACCGAGACCGAAGCCGAGAAGGCACGGGTCGAGAAGATCAAGCAGATGGGGCCGGAGAAGATCGCGCCGGTCTGCGCCTATCTGCTCTCCGACGCCGCCAAGGACGTCTCCGGGCAGATCTTTGGCGCACGCATGAACGAGCTGTTCCTGTTCAGCCAGAACCGCCCGCTGCGCTCGGTGCACCGGAGCGAAGGTTGGACGCCGCAATCGATCGCGGAACACGGCATGCCGGCGCTGAAAGGTTCGTTCTACAAGCTCGACCGCTCCGCCGACATCTTCCCTTGGGATCCCGTGTAAGCGAATTCCACCTTTGCTGCATTGCGATCTCCGGTTGTCCAGCCGGGGATCGCCCGCTTTACGCCCGATTGCAGGCGGACAGTTTTCTCCCAAACAAAAGAATGGGAGGCGACTATGACAAACCCACTGACCATCTCCACCGACGTCAATGAGCCTGTTCTCGCGCGCCGCACCCTGCTGAAGGGCGCGGCAGCAGTCGCGGCGACGGGCGTCACCATGACCGCAGCCCTGGGGGCGTCGGTAACGCCCTTGGGCCAGACGGGTGCACCGACAAGATCGACCGCGCCGCTGCCGTTGGGACCACTGCCGGGCAGCCGTTATCCGGACGCCCATTTGGAATCCGCCAAGAAGGGGCCGCCATCGTTTGGGCCCCCCGGCTTTCCCGCCTTTGCCGGCACCATGGCCGTCGAGCGCGTCGCAACGGGCTTCCGCTGGGCCGAGGGGCCAGTATATTTCGCGGCCGGGCGATACCTGCTATTCAGCGACATTCCGAATAATCGCATCATGCGCTTCTCGGAGGACGACGGCCACGTCAGTGTCTATCGCCAGCCCTCGATGAACTCGAACGGCAACACGATTGATCGCGAAGGACGCCTGATCACTTGCGAGCACAGCGGTCGGCGCGTGACGCGCACCGAACTCGACGGCTCGATCACCATCATCGCCGACAAGTTCAATGGCAAGCGACTGAACTCGCCCAACGATGCGGTCGTGACGGCCGATGGCGCAATCTGGTTCACCGATCCCGCCTACGGCATCGGCGGTTTCTACGAAGGAATCAAGGCCGAGCCCGAGCAGGAGAAGAAGAACGTCTACCGGGTCGATCCGAAGTCTGGAGAGGTCAAGGTCGTCGTCGACGACTTTGTCGAGCCGAACGGGCTTGCCATCTCGCCGGACGAGAAGAAGCTCTACATCTGCGACACCGGCTTCACGGATGGGCCCGACAACCCGTCGCATATCCGCGTGTTCGATCTCGACGTCGCCGGGGGCAAGGTGTCGAACAGCAAGGTGTTCGCAGAGATGCCAAAACCGAGCATCACCGATGGCGTCCGCTGTGACACCGAAGGACGCGTCTGGTGCTCGGTGGGCTGGGGGGACGCAAACGAAGACGGCGTACGCTGCTACACGCCCTCCGGCGAGTTGCTGGGCAAGATTCATATTCCGGAAACCGTCGCTAATTTGTGCTTCGGCGGTCAGCAGCGAAATAGGCTCTATATTTGTGGCTCGACATCGCTCTATGCCGTCTACACCAGTGTGCAGGGCGCGATGAAGCCGTGAGCGATTAATAGAGTGGCGAGTAGCGAACCGTACGGTTCGCTACTCGCTTCTCAACCCGTATTCCTCAGCCCCGCCGATATCCCGTTGATCGTGAGCTGAATCCCGCGCAGGACCTGCTCGTCCGGGTTCTGCGCGCGGTGCTCCTTCAGCAGTTCGACCTGCACGTGGTTGAGCGGGTCGAGATAGGGGAAGCGGTGGCGGACCGAGCGTTCCAGCAGCGGGTTGCCTTGCAGCAGGCGGTCCTGGCCCATGATGTCCAAGAGCGTCTCGATGCAGGAGTGCCATTCGCGGCGGATGCGGCCGAAGATTTTTTCACGCAGAGCTTCGTCGGGCACGAGTTCGGCATAGCGCGAGGCGATCGCGATCGAGCTTTTCGCCAGCACCATGTCCATGTTCGACAGCAGCATGCGGAAGAACGGCCATTCCTTGTAGAGCTCCTTGAGGAACGGCATGCCCTTGTCGGGATGCTCCGCGATCCACTGCTCGACGGCGCTGCCAAAGCCGTACCAACCGGGCAGCATCAGGCGGCATTGCGCCCAGGAGAACACCCAGGGGATGGCGCGAAGGTCCTCGATCGCGCGAGTCTTCTTGCGCGAGGCCGGGCGGCTGCCGATGTTGAGCGTCGCGATCTCGTTGATGACGGTGGACGCCCAGAAATAATCGACGAAGCCGTCGGTCTCGTAGACGAGGCCGCGGTAGGCCTTGAAGGCGAGACTTGAAAGCTCGTCCATCGCGATCAGATATTCGCGCCGCGGCGCGCTCTGGCGCGGATGCAACAGGCTCGCCTCCAGAGTCGCGGCGGCAAGGATCTCCAGATTGTTGCGGCCAACTTCGGCGTTGGAGTATTTCGACGAGATGATCTCGCCCTGCTCGGTGATGCGGATCTGGCCGTTCACCGCGCCGCCGGGCTGGGCGATGATGGCATCGTAGCTCGGGCCGCCGCCGCGGCCGACCGAACCGCCGCGGCCATGGAACAGACGCAGGCGCACGCCGTGGCGCTCGAACACGTCGACGAGGCCGATCTCGGCCTTGTAGAGCTCCCAGCCCGAAGTGACGAAGCCGCCGTCCTTGTTCGAGTCGGAATAGCCCAGCATGACCTCCTGCACGCTGCCGCGGCTGTCCACCAGCCGGCGGTAATCATGCAGCGACAGCATGCGGTCCATGATGGTGGAAGACGCCTGCAGATCCTCGATGGTCTCGAACAGCGGCACGATATTGATGGCGCTGCGCCCCGAGGGATGCACCAGCCCCACCTCCTTGAGCAGCACCGCGACCTCGAGCATGTCGGACATGCTCTTGCACATCGAGATGATGCATTGGGGAATGGCGTCCGAGCCGAACTTCGCATGCGCTTCTGCTGCGGCATGGAAGACGTTGAGCTCGCCCATGGTCTCGTCGCTGTACTTGACGAACGGCGACACCAGCGAGCGCGTCGAGCGCAGCTCGTTGGTGAGCAGCGAGATGCGCGCGTCCTCGCCGAGCGCGAGATAGGACATGCCGGGGTTGGCGGCGTCCATCAGCTCGGCGATGGTGCGCTCGTGCACTGCGGAGTTCTGCCGGATGTCCAGCCGCGCCAGATGGAATCCAAAGCAGTCCACCGCACGCCGCAGCAGGCGCAGCCGGCCGCGGGCGATCACACCGGCGTTGTTGGAGATCAGCGAGCGGTGCAGCACGTCAAGATCGGCCTTGAACTCCCCGACGCTGTCATATGGCGCGCCCTTGCCGACCGGCCGGCGCGTGATCTCGACCTGAAGCATTTCGGCCGTTGCGGTCAGGCGCGCATAGATGCCGGAGACCGCAAGACGATACGGCTCGCCGCTCCGATGCGGCGAGGTATCGGGCGAGCGCTCCGCCAGCGTGCGCAGCTCCTCGGAGACGTCGGCGAGATGCGCCGCGATCGACAATTCCGAGCCGAGCACGTGCAACTCATTGAGATAGAACTGCATCACCCGGCTCGACTGCAGCCGCAGCGTGCCGCGCATCACGTCGGCGGTGACGAAGGGATTGCCGTCGCGGTCGCCGCCGATCCAGCTGCCCATGCGCAGGAACGAGGCGAGCTCGCCGGCCGCCTGCTCGCCGCCCTCCTCCAGCCGGTCCTCCAGCGTGTTGACCAGCCGCGGCACCTCGCGCAGAAACGTGTAATCGTAGAACGACAAGCCGTTGGCGACCTCGTCGAGCACGGTGAGCTTGGTCCGGCGCAGCAGATTGGTCTGCCACAGCGTCAGCACCTCGCGGCGGAGCTGCTCGTCGCTGGCGTCAGCCTCGTCCGCGGTCAGCGCGACCCGCTCGCGGCGGTCGAGCAGGGCGGCGACCTCCATCTCGCGGTCCATCGTGCTCTTGCGGCGGACCTCGGTCGGATGCGCGGTCAGCACCGGGCTGACCAGCGCGGTCTTGAAGAAGTTGCGAAGGGCGTCGGCACCGATGCCCGCAGCCCTCGCATGGGCGAGCGTCTCGGCCAGCACGCCGGAGCCGCCGCCCTTGTTGGCGCGCATCTGGCGGATGTTGTTCTGGTCCTCGGCGATGTTGGCGAGGTGGGAGAAATAGCTGAAGGCGCGGACGATCCGCACCGTCTCCGAGGTCGACATGCTGTCGAGGATCTGCTCGAGCTCGCGGCGGGCGAGCCGGTCCTCATCGCGGTGGAATCGGATCGATGTCTGCCGGATGCGCTCGACCAGATCGAACAATTCGGCACCCTCCTGGTCGCGCACGGTGTCGCCGAGGATGCGCCCGAGCAGGCGGATATCGTCCCGCAGCCGCGCATCCGCCTCCAGCGCCAGGACGTCCTCGGGGCGGTTGGGGCGTTGGTCGAGGGTGTCGGACGATATGGTCTGGAGGGACATGGCTCGCTCCCCTTGTCGAGCTCGCTTGACTGCCCGGCTCAGCCGAGTGTGCAAGTTTTTTGCCGCAGCGCAAGATGAAGTTGGGGGCGGCGCGGTAACATCACCGATCATGGGTGGGAATGCGCCTTGCTGACGGGCGCAGACATACATTCGCGGTCTCGCGGCGGGGGGCGCCCGAGTTTGCTGTCCGTTTCGCCCTCGTCGAGAAAAAAGGGCGCAGGGAAGGCCGGGCGCCGGCTGGCACCCAGGGTCCGCACGCGAAAAACGCACGCGGGGGTGACCACAGGTGATGCCGGAACATCCGGCCTTCCCTGCGCAATGGTTTTACGGCTTATGGCGCGCTCTCCCCGGGGAGCGATGCACTATTGCCCCCGTCGCCTCGCGGATGATCGACGCGCGCACCCGGTCGGGCCGCACATCACCGCAAGCCTTGACGCACAGACCCCGGGCGTCAGGACCACACGCTTTTGCCGTCCGCGGACGTCCCTCCCCGGACATCCGGAAGCTTGCGCGTGCTCGCTCCCGAAGCCGAAAAGAGACGCTGTGACCGCGCCGGGTCGTTCGCGCGGATCGCGATGGCTCACAGGCGTAGCCCGCCCCGCCACCTCGTCACGCGCCGGCGCTGCCGCGTCCATCGCATCCCGGCTCACGTATCGTGACGATCGCGAAACGCCCTTTTAGCGGGCCGGGATGTCCTGCGGTTTATCCGAAGCCGTGAATTCGGTCAATCAGAATATTTGTCGGTGCCACTCCTTGACCTGCATGTAGCGTGTTTTGGCGTCGGAAGACCGTGGGCGTAGTATTCACCATGGGAGCCGAATGTTTCTTCAGCCGACCTCTGCAGGTTCGAATGCCAACCAGAGAGCTTCAACTTCGTGACTCTGTCGTGCAGCCGGTCGAAAGAGCCGTATCTCGATCGGGATTACGGACTTGGCATCGCCGGCCGCGACCAGCGAACCCGCCTTGATGTCGTCTTCAGCCAACGTTCGCGGAAGCCAGGCGACACCGTCTCCGGACCTGACCATCGATAGCAGCGTCGCGGCGAGATGCGACGTGAAGATCTTCTTCAGGTGTCTTTTCGCTAACTGACTTGCAACGATACGGCCCAGCCCAGACTGCGGGCTGTAGGCCAAGTAGGGGATGGTCTCGTCGCTCTGCAGCGACCACCGCGGCTTCCGGCCGGTGCCCGTTGCGCTGAGCGGAAGTAGCGTGTCGGTCCCTACGACAATGCTCTTGAATTGCCTGGTATCGAGCCGGCTGCCCATGCTGCGGTGGTAGTGGCACAACAAGAACGACACGTCGCCCCGGAGCATCATCCGCTCGCACGCCAGCATGCTGTCGGAAACCAGATTAAGATTGCCTAAGGCGAGGATCTTCTCGCTGCTCCGGACCCACTTCGGAAAGAACGTGAACGACAATACATGCGTCGCCGCGATCGACAGCGGTCCCACGCCCCGGCCGGCCACTTCGAGGGTCTGGCGGCGCAGTTGGTGAAGCGCTCTGGTCAGGATCTCTGCCTGGCCGTGGAAATGCTCCCCGGCGGGCGTGAGCGTCACGCTGTGCGTCGTGCGAACGAATAGCGGCGCCCCCACCCAGTCCTCCAATGCCCGGATACGCCGGCTGAAGGCCGGCTGGGTGACGTGACGGGCTTCGGCCGCCTTGGAGAAGCTCAAGGTCTCGGAGAGAGCCAGATAGTCCTCAAACCAGATCAGCTCCATCGGTAATGCCAAATCGGCATAACTATTCTCGGCAACAGCATTAGCCTTCTCCCCGCCTGAAGCCTACGGATCACTGCAGGCTATACAACACCGCAGCAGGACGGAAGTCGTTCCGGACATCGGAGCGGCCCTTTCCAAACAGCTATAGAGGCCGATCCACGGCCCGGCACAGCGCGGCCATCAGGGGAGAAAACATTGAGAAAAGCGCCATCATTCGGACTTTTGAGCGAACTGTATGTGCAGGTCCTCCTTGCCATCCTGCTCGGCGGTTTGGTGGGCTATCTCTGGCCTCAGGTCGGGACGAGCCTTCAGCCGCTCGCCGACGGCTTCATCAAACTGATCAAGATGCTGCTGTCGCCGATCATCTTCGGTACGGTCGTCGTCGGCATAGCCAAGATGAGCGACATCAAGGAAGTCGGCCGGATCGGTGTCAAGTCGCTGATCTACTTCGAGGTCGTCTCGACACTGGCCTTGGTGATCGGCCTGGTCGTCGTCAACGTGATCAAGCCAGGCGTTGGCATGAACATCGACGCCAGCCACATCGATGCGGGATCGATCTCGGCCTACGTAAAGGCCGCTGACGGCAACCACGGTTTCGTGCAGTTCCTACTCGACATCATCCCGACCACGATCGTGGAGGCCTTCGCCAAGGGAATGATGCTGCAGGTCATCCTGATTTCGGTGCTGATCGGCATCGCCATGGTTCAACTCGGCGATTACGGCAAGCCGCTGGTGAACGTGATCGACATCCTGCTGCACGCCCTGTTCCGGATCGTGGCCATGGTGATGCGCCTCGCCCCGCTAGGAGCCGGGGCGGGGGTCGCGTTCACGATCGGGAAGTACGGGATCGCGACGCTCTGGTCGCTCGGCTATCTGATGCTCGGTGTCTACGTCACCACCATTCTCTTCGTCGTCGTGGTGCTCGGCGGCATCGCGACGTGGGCCGGTTTTTCGCTGCCGCAGTTCTTCCGTTACTTCAAGGACGAGATCCTCATCGTCCTGGGCACCTGCTCGACCGAAGCGGTGATGCCGCAGATGCTGGTCAAACTCGAACGGCTCGGTTGCGACAAGACCGTCGTCGGCATGGTGCTGCCCACCGGCTACACGTTCAATGCCGACGGAACGTCGATCTACCTTTCCATGGCCGCCATCTTCGTAGCCCAGGCGACGAACACCGATCTTTCCTTCGGCGACCAGATTGTCCTGCTGGGCGTGCTTCTCCTGACGTCGAAGGGATCCGCTGGCGTCGCTGGCGCCGGATTCGTGACGCTCGCCGCGACCCTCTCTTCGATCCACACCGTTCCCGTAGCCGGGCTCGTTCTACTGCTCGGCGTCGATCGCTTCATGAACGAAGCCCGCGCCGTGACCAACCTGATCGGCAACGGGATCGCGACGATCGCGATCGCCAAGTGGGACGGCGCCTTTGACCAGAAGCAGGCAGCGGAGGCCATGCGCCTTCATGGCAAGGAGCCCATCACAGGCGAATACGAACTTCCCGAGACAACCCACTAACCCGAGTCAGCAACTTAAAACGGAGAATGCCGATGCGTATCGTAGATGTCGTCGAGGCGACCAAGCCAATCTCGTCACCGATCCGGAATGCCTACATCGATTTCTCGAAGATGACGTCCAGCCTCGTCGCCGTCGTAACCGACGTCGTCCGCGACGGGCGGCGAGTGATCGGCTACGGCTTCAATTCGAACGGCCGCTACGGTCAGGGCGGACTGATCCGGGAGCGCTTTCGCGACCGCATTCTGGAAGCCGAACCCGTCAGCCTGCTGAACGACGACGGTACCAATCTCGATCCGCATCGCATCTGGGCGAAGATGATGTCGAACGAGAAGCCCGGCGGTCACGGCGAGCGTTCCGTGGCCGTCGGAACGCTCGATATGGCAATCTGGGATGCGACCGCAAAAATCGCCGGCAAGCCACTTTTCCGCCTGCTGGCCGAAATGAAGGGCAAGGAGGCCAACCCGCGGGTCTTCGTCTACGCTGCCGGCGGCTACTACTATCCCGGCAAGGACAACTCCGCATTGCAGGCAGAAATGCGCGGCTATCTAGACCGCGGCTACAACGTCGTGAAGATGAAGATCGGTGGCGCGTCGATCGACGAGGACCGCGGCCGCATCGAGGCCGTGCTCAAGGAAATCGGGTCGCAGGCCAAGCTCGCCGTCGATGCCAACGGCCGCTTCGATCTCGAGACCGGCATCGCCTATGCCAAAATGCTGCGCCAGTACCCGCTGTTCTGGTATGAGGAGATTGGCGATCCGCTCGACTACGCCCTCCAGGCCGCCGTCGCCGAATTCTATCCCGCTCCGATGGCCACGGGCGAGAATCTGTTTTCGCATCAAGACGCTCGCAACCTGCTCCGCTACGGCGGCATGCGCCCGGACCGCGACTGGCTGCAGTTCGACTGTGCCCTGTCATACGGTCTCGTCGAATATCTCCGGACCCTGGACGTCCTAGCCCAACACGGTTGGTCGCCGTCGCGCTGCATCCCGCACGGTGGTCACCAGATGTCGTTGAACATCGCCGCCGGTCTAGGGCTCGGCGGCAACGAGAGCTACCCGGACCTCTTCCAGCCCTACGGTGGATTCCCGGATTCGGTCCGGGTTCAGGACGGTCACATCGTCATGCCGGACATTCCGGGCATCGGCTTCGAGGGCAAGTCGGATCTCATCAAGATCATGCGCGAACTGGCGGAATAGGCCGGCTGCAAAGAGTTGCTCCGGATTGGTTGCGGCGCCCTTGCCGCCCATCGTCTTGGGAAGCGCCAGCGGAAGCTCGATAATCCCGTCCTCGCTACGGATGCTGCCGCTTCGCCCGCCCATCGCGGTGACCCTGTTGCTGTAAAGTTTGTTCCTCGTCGTCTTCCCGTCAAATCATGCTCGCCATGCCGAGCGCGCGAAGGAGGTCGTTCTGAATCGGGGCGACGGCCTCGTTCAGCCGCTGGACACCGAAATCCATGCCTTCGGGCATCACGACCGTCCGCAGAGGCCGCCGTTCCGTGGCCTCGACCAGATGCGCGATCGCATTCGCGACGCGCTGGGGCTGTGGCGGATTCTGCGGATCGTTTCCATCGTTAGAGTGCTCCTTGATCTGACCCGGGATCGCCGCGACATCGCCATAGGTTTTCAGCACGGCTTGGTCGGAGGGTTCGGGGCTGGATGGAAGAAGGTTGCTCGGGAACGGGCCTGGCTCGACGATGACCGAATCGACGCCGAAGCTCGAAAGCTCGTAGCGGTAGGCTTCCGCGAGGGCTTCGAGCGCGAACTTGCTGGCGGAATAGACACCGAAGAACGGGAAGACCAACCGACCCATGAGCGACGTGACATGGATGAGGACGCCGCCGCCGGCGGCCCGCATGTGCGGCAGAACGGCGCGATCGGTGCGAACGGCGCCGAAGAAGTTCACGGCGAACTGCGCTTCGATATCCTTAACCGTATAGGCTTCCGTGACGCCCACGGGCATCATTCCCGCGTTGTTGACCAGAGCATCGACCCTGCCGTGCTGCCGGACGACATCCGCGATCGCGGCGTTGACGGATTGCTCGTCGGCAACGTCCATCTCCAGGACCTGGAGCGCACGCCCTTCGGCCTTTGCCGCTTCGACAAGCTCGTCGCGAACACGGCTATTTCTTCCTGCGACGTCGCGCATGGCAGCAACCACCGTGTGACCCCGCCTTGCGAGCTCCGAGGCGGTGAGTTTCCCAAAACCACTGCTCGCACCCGTCACAACCACAACTTTTCCGCTCATCTCACGATCTTTCTCTCAAATCCAAGGAACGACGGAACCTATAGACAGACCTGTATGTCTTTGCAATCCCTAAATTGACAGAATAGTCTGTCCAGTGACGCAAACGGCTCCGTTAAGGATGATCGATGGGCACGCTGCTTGATTTCGTGGACGTGGATATTCAACCGCTCGATGCGCTCGCCCCGCGCGAGCGCATTTTGAAGACGGCGTCAGATCTGTTTTACCGGTTCAGCATCAACTCTGTCGGAATCGACCGGCTCATCGCCGAAAGCGGCGTGGCCAAGATGACGTTCTACAAGCACTTTCCCTCGAAGGCCGACCTCATCGCCACCTACCTGCGCTACAAGAGCGCCGTCTGGTTTCAGATGCTTTCGACCTCCACCGAGCGAGCCGGTCTCACGCCAGTGGAGCGCGTTCTCGCTGTTTTCGACGCACTCGAACAACCGCTCCTTGCGCCTTCATTCCGCGGCTGTCCGTTCGCGAAAGGAATGGCCGAATTCGGCCCGGAGGCAAACTCCCCGGGCGTAGAGGCGACCATCGCAGCGTATTTTACAAAGTTGCACGGCTTCGTTGCGTCACTCATTGAGCCCTTGGCATTGAGCAAACCCGAAAGGGCCGTGATCCAGATCCTGTCGCTGTTCGAAGGCTCGCTCGTGATCGCACAGTCAACGCGTGATCCCGCCATCGTCCAGGCTAACCGCGAGGCAGCCAGAGTGTTGCTGGAAAACGGGATCGCCTCGTCGTCCTGATCCGTAGCCCTTGCGAAACCCATCATGCTTCGTCATCGGCGGCCGGTTTGATGGGTTTCGCTGGCGCTCTACTCATCCTACGCGCTCAAGCTAAGCGCCGTCTGAATGCGCTTGGTACAGCCAAAATTTGCAATCTTGGTACTGGATTCATGAGAAGGCGCGACGCATCTAGCTGCTAGTACCGCGACCGAAGCGAACCCGATCGGCAGTCTCAATACGAGCCGGTCAATGCAGACAGCGCAGATCGCGGACACTTCCACACCGCCCGGCAGTTTGTAGATAGCCTTTGTGCTTACGCTGCCAGCAACAGTTGCATCAAGAGACAATGACCGAGGAGGTAATCCCATGAAGGCGATCGTTGTAACGGAACGGGCCGCGGGAACGGCCGGGATGAAGCTGGTGGACCGGCCCGAGCCGCAGGCATCGATAAACGACGTCATCGTTCGGGTTCATGCGTCGGGATTTGTTCCGACCGAGTTGACGTGGCCCTCGACCTGGACCGATCGCCTCGAACGTGACCGAACACCGTCGATCCCTGGGCATGAGTTGGCCGGAGTGGTCTCCGCCCTCGGATATGGCACGACGGGGCTGTCAGTCGGACAGCGGGTGTTCGGCCTCGCGGACTGGTATCGCGACGGCACACTGGCCGAGTATGTGGCGATCGAGGCACGCAACCTTGCACCGCTGCCGGGCGACGTCGACTTTACCGTGGGTGCGAGTCTGCCGATCTCGGGCCTGACGGCCTGGCAAGGGCTGTTCCAACACGGCCGTCTTCAGGCGGGGCAAAGCGTCCTCGCACACGGCGCGGCCGGCGCAGTCGGGTCGATGGTGACGCAACTCGCACGAGAGGCCGGCGCCTACGTCATCGGCTCTGGACGCGCCGCCGACCGTCAGACAGTGCTCGACTTCGGCGCGAAGGAGTTCGTCGACCTCGACAACGACACCCTGAAGGACGTGGGCAAAGTCGATCTGGTGTTCGATGTCATCGGCGGTGACATCCAGAAGCGATCCGCAGCACTGATCCGGGCCGGAGGAACATTGGTGACGATCGTGGGGCCGGCCGAGACGCGGCCCTCCGATGGCCTGGCGGTCGACTTCGTCGTCGAGTCCGATCGGGCCCAACTGAGTGAGATCGTACGGCGGGTGCGGGACGGACGACTGCGGACGAACATCGGCAACGTCTCGACCCTCGACGATGCCGTCGCCGCGTTAAATCCGACCAAGCGACGCAAGGGGAATACGATTATTCGCGTTCGTCCCTGAGGGAGCATGCCCATTGATGCACGCAGCGTGCAGGATGGGCTGAGCCCTTGCGAAACCCATCATGTTTCGTCATTGGCGGACAGTTTGATGGGTTTCGCTCACGCTCTAGCCCATCCTACGAGCTTAGTTGGTCCTCAAGCTCCCGGATGTGCTTCGCGGTCCGCATTAAACGTGATCACCACTCCGATCTCGGGACAATAGTGACGCTTACCAGTGGTGATGGTGCCGCCAGCCATAGTGATGGCCTCGGCCTCTGCCCCAGCCGTAATGATGACCACGGCCGCCGCGATGACCCCAGCCGTGGCCACCGCCATGTCCGTGGCCGCCCTTGACCTCGATGGTGTCAGTCTGAGACGCGCCCAGTGCGTCCGGCTTGGCAACGGGCATCGCCGAAGCAGAGGGTGAGGGTATTAGAGCAACTGACCCCGCCACAAAGCCGATCAAACAAAGCCACTTCATGCAATCGCCTCCCGATAAGAATGAACCAAGGGCCAGCCGCGGCACATTGCGGCCGCGTTCGCGCCCGCTCGTCAACAATGAAGGCGGGAAAAAGTTGCAATGAAACGTGACGCATTGCGGTTTCGCTGGCGCTCTACCCATCCCGCGACCCGAGCAAGCGCCTCGTCCTTCGAGACGACCGCTTCGCGGTCTCCTCAGGATAAGGCTGAGCTGCGTCGGGATTTGTTGCAGGTGCAGCCACGTGTTCCGCCCTCATCCTGAGGGCCCGCCAACGGCGGGCGTCTCGAAAGATGTGCCGCGGGGACGCTTACGACTCCCCTAGGCCGGCACGATCACCTTGCCGATCGGCCAGAGCGCGATGCCCGCGAGCTTGAGGTGGGCCCAAGCGAAGGGAATGCCGATGATGGTGATCGCGAGGGCCAGGGCGGTGAGGAGGTGGCCGAGCGCCAGCCACCAGCCGGCCAGCACGAACCAGATGATGTTGCCGATCACCCCGAGCGGGCCGGTGCCGATATCTTCGACACCGGTGACCTCATAGCGGTTGACCGCCCGCGAGCCGAACGGCATCAGCGTGTAGACCGCAATGTTGAACGCGGCCCGCGCCCAGGGCAGGCCGACGATGGTGATCGCCATGATGACCGCGGCGACCAGCCAGCCGAGCGCCATCCAGGCGCCGCCGATGAGAATCCAGAGCAGGTTGAGCAGGATGGAAACGGGAGCCATGGGATGATCCGCGAGACGATGATCCCGTCTATATAGGCTCGGAATCCGTCGCTGCCAGGATGGTATCGACGCACGCAAAGCGTAGATCGACCGCTAGATCTTCCGCCCCGCCTGCTCCCAATAGGGATCGCGCAGGCGGCGCTTGAAGATCTTGCCGGAATCTTCGCGCGGCAGCCCGGCGCGGATCTCGATGTGTTTTGGCACCTTGTAGTCGGCGAGCGACGCCTTCAGCCGCGCTTGGATATCGCCGGCGTTGAGCGCGATGCCCGGCTGCGGCTCGACCACGGCCATCAACGCCTCGCCGAACTCGGCATCGGGGATGCCGAACACCGCGCAATCATGCACGCCGGGCACGGCGTGCAGCACCGACTCGATTTCGGCCGGGTAAATGTTGACGCCGCCCGAGATCACCATGTCGCGCTTGCGGTCGCAGATGAAGACGTAGCCCTCTTCGTCGATATAGCCGACGTCACCCGAGGTGATGAAGCCGTCGCGATCGATCTCGGCGCGCTTCTCCGGCTTGTTGTGGTAGGTGAAATCGGCCATCCCGGCCATGCGCGAATAGATCTCGCCGATCTCGCCTACGCCCAGCACGCGTCCGTCATCGCCGATGAAGCGCAACTCGGCGCCGGGCGATATTTTGCCGACGGTGCCGGGCTTCCTCAGCGCGTCGTCGGAGGTCGCGAAGGTGACGGCGCTGGATTCGGTCGAGCCGTAGAATTCGTAGATCACCGGCCCCCACCATTCGATCATGGCGCGCTTGACGTCAGCCGGACAGGGTGCTGCGGCATGGATGATATGGCGGAGCGAGGAGACGTCGTATTGCTTGCGCACCTCCTCCGGCAGCTTCATCAGCCGGATGAACATGGTCGGCACCATGAAGATGGTGTCGATCTTGTAGCGCTCGATCAGCTCGAGAAATTCCTCGGGCTCGAAGCGGGGCATCAGCACCAGTGCGCCGCCGAGTTTTCCCGCGCGAATGCCGAACGAGTTCGGCGCGGAGTGATAGAGCGGGCCCGGCAGGATCGTGCGGGCGCCGGGCTTGAGCCCGTAGATCGTCGCGCGCATGCGCTCGCCGGCAGCCGCCTGCTCCGGCGTCGGCGCGTTGCGCCGTACGCCCTTGGGGTGGCCTGTCGTGCCCGAGGTGTAGATCATGTTCATGGGCTGCGGCACGACCGGGCCGTCATAGGGCTGGTGCTCTACGAGCCAGGATTCGAAATCGATCGCGAAGTCCGGCGTCTTCAGATGATCGGGATCGATCTTGTAGCTGGACAGGATCTCCGGCGGCGTCGGCACGCTGAGCACGGTGACGCCTTTCGGGATCGCGTCGCGCAGACTATGCAGCATGTCGGCATGGCCGATCAGCACGGACGTGCTGGTGTCGTTCAGGATGTAATTGATCTCCTCCGGCTTGAAGTGCCAGTTGATCGGTACGCCATAGGCGCCCAGCCGCATCGCTGCATAGGCGGCTTCGATGAAGGCGATATCGTTACGCATCAGCATGCAGACGCAATCGCCCTGCGCCACGCCGATCTTGCTGAGGCCGGCGGCGATGCGGTCGGCACGATCAGCGACCTCGGCATGGGAGCGGCTGCGCCCGCCGGAGACGATGCCGAGGAAATTTGAGGTTTCGCTCATTGTTGTTTTTCTTCGTTGTTGACGTTGCCCCCTCATGGTGAGGAGGCGCAAAGCGCCGTCTCGAACCATGAGAGCCCGTGGCCCATCGCTCGAGACGCCGCTTCGCGGCTCCTCGGGATGAGGTCTGCGCTAATCCGCAAACTTGGGCGCGCGCTTCTCCAGATTGGCACGCACCGCTTCGGTCTGGTTCGCGCTGCCGATCAACTTCTGCTGCTCGACGGACTCGGCGAGTAGCGCGGGGCCCGGATCGACCGAGAGATTGTTGAGCATGCGTTTCGCGGCGCGGATCGCATCGGGGCTTTTTCCCGCGATCTCGCGCGCGACGTCGAGCGCGGCAGCGCGCGGGTCGTCGCAGATGCGCGTGGCGAGACCGTAAGCCATCGCCTCCTGCGCGGAGAAGATGCGGCCGGTGTAGGTGAGATCGCGCAAGATGTCATCGCGCACGAGCGAGGCCAGGATCGGCGTGCCCGCCATGTCGGGCACCAAGCCCCATTTTATTTCCATCACCGACATCCGCGCATCCGGGGTGAGGAAGCGCATGTCGGCGCCGAGCGCGAGCTGGAACCCGCCGCCGAAGGCGACGCCCTGGATTGCCGCGATCACGGGGACCGGAAGCTGGCGCCAGCCCCACACCGCCTGTTGCGCGAAATTCGCCTGGCCGTGCGTGCGTTTGGTGAGGTCGCGATTTTCGCCACCCGGAATTCCGTTGCCGCCCTTCTCTTTCATGGCGGCAAAACGCCCCATGTCGAGACCGGCGCAGAAGGCCCGCCCCTCGCCGGACAGCACGACGACGCGCACACCTTTTTCCTTCGAAAGCCGATCGGTTGCAGCGACAAGGGCCTCGAACATGGCCTGATCCAGCGCATTCATCTTGTCCGCGCGCACCAGGCGCACGTCGGCGACGCCTTCCGAGATCGAGATCGAGACGCGCTCTTCCATGGATGATTCTCCCCTGGTTCCCGGCTGTTCTTGTTCGGTGCCACTTTACAGGACGACGGCGGCCGGATTTAGTCAATCGATCAATTAACCGACAATCACTGCGGGGGAAACAGCCATGTTCAAGGAAAATCTTCTGGCGGGACGGCGCATCCTCGTGACCGGCGGCGGCACCGGGCTCGGCAAGTCGATGGCGGCGCGCTTTCTCCAGCTCGGCGCCGAAGTGCACATCTGCGGCCGGCGCAAGATCGTCTGCGACGAGACCGCGACCGAGCTGATGGCCGAATATGGCGGCCGCGTCACGAGCCACGGCGTCGATATCCGCAACGCGCTCGCGGTCGAGGAGATGATCGAAACCATCTTTCGCGACGGCCCCCTCACCGACCTCATCAACAACGCCGCCGGGAATTTCATCTCGCGCAGCGAGGAGCTGTCGCCGCGCGGCTTCGACGCGGTCGCCAACATCGTCATGCACGGCACGTTCTACGTGACGCATGCGGTCGGCAAGCGCTGGATCGCGTTGAAGCAGCCCGGCAACGTCGTCTCGATCACCACGACCTGGGTGCGCAACGGCTCGCCTTACGTGGTGCCGTCGGCGATGAGCAAGTCGGCGATCCATGCGATGACGATGTCGCTCGCCACCGAATGGGGCCGCTACGGCATCCGGCTGAACACGATCGCGCCGGGTGAGATCCCGACCGAGGGCATGAGCAAGCGCATCAAACCCGGCGACGAAGCCGGCGCGCGCACCAAGGCGATGAACCCGATGGGCCGCGTCGGCACCATGGAGGAATTGCAGAACGTCGCCGTGTTCCTGATCTCCGGCGGCTGCGACTGGATCTCCGGCGAGACCATCGCCATGGACGGCGCGCAGGCGCTCGCGATGGGCGGCAATTTCTACCAGCTCCGCGACTGGAGCGACGACGACTGGAAAACCGCGCGCGAGAGCATCATGGCGCAGAACGAGAAGGATCGTGCGAAGCGGGGGTAATTGCTGTCGTCCCGGCGAAGGCCGGGACCCATACACACCAAATCTTGTTTGGCGAAGATTGGTCATGGCCAGTCTTCGCCAAATTGCGTTTTGTGGCTATGGGTCCTGGCTTTCGCCAGGACGACGACGTTGAAGCCATGGCGTACCTTCCCCGTCTTGTCTTCCCCTGCGGATGACGCCACACTCCGCGACATAAGAACAAGACGATATGGGAGAAACATGACCACACAGCCATTGGCCAATCTCGCCGACATGGTGCGCGAGCGCGCGACGAGCCGCGGCAACGCGATCGCCTTCGAGTTCGAGGGGCGCGCCACCAGCTTTGCCGAATTCGACGTCAAGACGAATAAAGTGGCCAATGCGCTGATCGCGATGGGCGTGAGACGCGGCGAGCGCATCGCCTATCTCGGCAAGAACAGCGACATCTATTTCGAGCTGCTGCTGGGCGCCATGAAGGCCGGCGTGGTGATGGCGCCGGTGAATTGGCGGCTCGCGGGTCCGGAGGTCGCCTTCATCGTTGGCGACTGCAAAGCGCCGATGCTGTTCGTGGGACCTGAGTTCATCACCCAGGTCCGCCAGATCAAGGATCAGTTGCCGGGCGTGCGCAGCGTCATCACCACCGAAGGCGGCGCGCCGGAATGGTCTGACTTTGCGGCGTGGCGCAATGCACAGAGTGGCGATGATCCCAAGGTGCCGATCGACACGAAGGACATCGCGATTCAGCTCTATACGTCGGGTACGACAGGCAAGCCGAAGGGCGCGATGCTGTCGCATGCGAACTTCCTCAACCTCGTGCAAACCGGCAATGCCGCGGACAAGCCGGAATGGAACCGGTGGTCTTCCGACGATGTGTCGCTGGTCGCGATGCCGATCTTCCATATCGGCGGCTCCGGCTGGGGCGTGATGGGGCTCTATCACGGCGCCCGCGGCGTGATCGCGCGCGAGTTCGATCCGACAAAAGTTCTGGATTTTTTCGAACAGTCGGGCATCACAAAGCTGTTCATGGTGCCCGCCGCGATGCAGTTCGTGGTGCGGCAGCCGCGCGCTAGGACTGTCGATTTCTCGCGGTTGAAATACATGCTGTACGGCGCCTCCCCCATTCCGGCAGCGCTGCTGAAGGAATGCATCGAGATCTTCAAATGCGGCTTCGTGCAGATGTACGGCATGACCGAGACCACCGGCACCATCGTCGCGCTGCCGCCGGAGGATCATATCGAGGGGCTGGAGCGAATGCGTTCGGCCGGCAAGGCGCTGCCGGGTGTCGAGATCGCGATCCTCGATGTCGACGGCAAGCCGCTGCCGCCGCGCGAGGTCGGCGAGATCGCGACACGCTCGGGCTCCAACATGGCAGGCTACTGGAACCTGCCGGAAGCGACCGCCACGACGCTACGCGGCGACGGCTGGCTGCGCACGGGTGATGCCGGCTACATGGACGAGGACGGCTATCTCTATATCCACGACCGCATCAAGGACATGATCATCTCCGGCGGCGAGAACATCTACCCGGCCGAGGTCGAGAGCGCGCTATGCGATCATCCCGACGTTGCGGAAGCTGCCGTGATCGGCATACCCGACGACAAATGGGGCGAGGCGGTGAAGGCCGTGGTGGTGATGAAGCCCGGCAAGCAAGCGACCGCCATTGACATCATCAACTTCACCCGCGAGCGCATCGCCGGGTTCAAGACGCCGAAGAGCGTGGAGTTCCTGCCGGCATTGCCGCGGAATCCGTCGGGCAAGATCTTGCGGCGGCAGTTGAGGGAGCCGTATTGGGCGGGGAAGAACCGGCGGGTCAATTAGGCTCGCTTTGAGAAGCGATCGTCGGGAGCTCCGCCCAAGGCGACATCTCTGGATTGCTTCGCTTCGCTCGCAATGACGGTGTGGAGGCAGATGCGCGCCTCTCTCCTCCGTCATTGCGAGGAGCCCTTGCGACGAAGCAATCCAGATTGTCTCTCTGGAAAGACTTTGGATCGCTCCGCTCGCGACAATCCTCTAATGCTTCCCGGGCCCCATATAACCGAACAAAAATCCCGCCACTTTGCGGATCTGGATCTCCTCGCTGCCCTCGGTGATGCGATAGCGGCGGTGGTGGCGGTAGATGTGCTCGAACGGCTTGTGGCGTGAGTAGCCCATGCCGCCGTGGACCTGCATGGCGCGGTCGGCGGATTCGCAACAGAGGCGGTTTGCCCAGTAGTTGCACATCGAGACGCGGTCGGAGAGCGTGCGCTCGATCTGCTCCTCGGTGAGCTTGTCCATTTCCCAGGCGGTCTTGCGGATCAACAGGCGCAGCATCTCGGCCTGGGTCGCAAGCTCGACCAGCGGGAACTGGATCGCCTGGTTCTCGGCCAGCGCCTTGCCGAACGGTTTTCGCTCGCGCGCATACTTCACGCTCTCGTTGATGCAATAAACAGCCGCGCCGAGCGAACTCGCCGCCTGCCGGATGCGGTTCTGGTGGACGAAGCACTGTGCCAGCGACAGGCCGCGGCCGACCTCGCCGAACAGCGCGTCCTCCGGTACGAACACGTCGGTGAAGCTGACGCGGGGATGATCGGTCGGCATGTTGAAGGTCCACATGTACTCTTCGATCTTCACGCCATGGCTCTTGGCTGGAACCAGGAAGCAGGTGATGCCGCGCGCATCGCCGTCATTGCCCGAGGTCCGCGCGAACAGCGCGCAGTGGGTAGCGACGTGCATGCCGGTGGTCCACATCTTCTCGCCGTTGATGATCCAGCCCTTGACGTTGTCCCGGGTCGCCGGCACCGCGCGCGTTTCCATGTGGGTGGCATCGGAGCCATGATTGGGCTCGGTCAGGCCGAAGGTGATGCGGTACTTGCCCTTGATCGAGCCGTCGATCATCGCCTTCTGGTCGTCGCGTCCATAGCGATCGAGCATGGTGGCGACAGGGAAATTGCCGACGATGGAATGCTCGTTCTGGAGATCGTTGTGCAGACCGAGCCCCTTGGCTGCAAAGTGTTCGCGGATCACGGCCATCCAGAGGTTGGAGCCATCCTTGCCGCCATATTGCTTCGGCACCGGAAAGCGCAGATGGCTGGCGGCGTCCGCGAGATCCTTGGCCTTGCGCAGCAGCGCTTCCCATTCGTGCCGCGGCAGGCCGCCATTCTCGAAATCGGTGCGCGCCCATTCGCGGCGATGGTCGAAGAAGCGGATGTTGTCGTCGGCTTCCTCCAGCGGCTTGATCTCGCGTTCGATGAAACGGTCGAGCTCTGCGAGATAGGCGACGAGATCGGCAGGCAATGAGAAATCCACGGCTCTCTCCCGGGTGTTTTTTCGTTTTGCGTTAAGGCGCTGGGCGCAGCTTTACTTCGCACGATTAAGGTGAGAAGAGCGCCGCCAAGTCAAGCAATGCGAGGCGTGTGAGAGGCGCAAGGCGTGCCCGCGCAATTCGATGGTGTTGAAACGCGCCTGCGCGCTAGTATGGCCGCAATATTCCTTCACGAGAAAATGCGGAGCGACCATGGAGCTGAAGTTCTCAAAGGTGGAACGCAAGGGGCCGATCACGATCGTCACACTGTCGCGGCCCGAGGTCTACAACGCGCTGCACACCGACGCGCATTTCGAGCTGCAAAAAGTATTTGACGATTTCTCCGCCGATCCCGAGCAGTGGATCGCGGTCGTCACCGGTAGCGGCGACAAGGCGTTCTGCGCCGGCAACGATCTGAAGTGGCAGGCGGCCGGCGGCAAGCGCGGCTGGGACAAGGGTGGCTTTGCCGGCCTCACCGCGCGCTTCGACTGCGACAAGCCGATCATTGCCGCGGTCAACGGCGTCGCCATGGGCGGCGGTTTCGAGATCGCGTTGGCCTGCGACCTCATCATTGCCTCGGAGAACGCGACCTTCGCCCTGCCCGAGCCGCGCGTTGGGCTGGCCGCGCTTGCCGGAGGCCTGCACCGGCTGCCGCGCCAGATCGGGTTGAAGCGCGCCATGGGCATGATCCTCACCGCGCGCCATGTCAGCGCCAAGGAGGGCCACGAGCTCGGCTTCGTCAACGAGGTGGTGCCGCAGGGCGAGGCGCTCACGGCCGCGCTGCGCTGGGCCGAGATGATCACCAAGAATTCGCCGATGTCGATCCGCGCATCGAAGCAGGCGATCCAGAAGGGCCTCGGCGTGTCGCTGGAGCAGGCGATCGAGGAGCAGCGGGAATATCCGGCGGTGAAGGCGATGGTGGCCTCGCAGGACTACATCGAGGGCCCGAAGGCGTTTGCGGAGAAGCGACCTCCGAAATGGGTGGGGAAGTAGGGCGGTCTCTCTCCGCCCGTCACGACTCCCAACACCACCGGTGTCATGCCCCGGCTTGACCCGGGCATCCAGTACGCCGCGGCTTCTCAGCCCAATCACTGCCGTCTCTGGAATACTGGATCGCCCGCCTTCGCGGGCGATGACCGCGGAGAATTAGGCGCCGCTTACCCGTCTCGCCCCAACTCGCGCTTGTACGATGCATAACTCGGCTGGTCGACGGCAAGTTTGTCCATCGTCGTCTGCCACAGATGCTCGGCGAGGCCCGGCGTTGCCAGATCGACCTCGCCTTTGGCGATGCGCTCGGCGAGCGCGCGGTTCAGGTCCGTGACCGAGCCGTCCATGCCGAGCAACCCGCGCAGCCGCGCCACCTCCGCAGCATCGCTCCCCTCCTCCCGCGTCAACTGCCGTGTCACGAGATCGAGGATGTTGATGGCGACGCGCAGCTTGAAGGCCTGGTGGCCGGAGATCAGCGGCGTGATGTCGTTGCGGAGGAAATCGGCGACTGACTTGGTCAGCTCGATCGGGGTCGGCTCGTCCTGCATGGTCAACTCCCCCGCGGCGCGAGCAGCCGCAACAGATCGATCTCGGTCTCGGAAGCGCGACGGCCGATCATGGCGCGTTCCATCGAATGGTCCGGACTTTCGCGAAAGCGCTGCATCATGCCGCCGCACATGATGCCCCAGCGCAGCGTGCCCATCACTTCCCAGAATTTGACACGAGATGGATCGACCTTCCGCCCAGCCGCCTCATAGCCGGCGAACAGCTCCTCACGCGAGCCAAAGCCGCCGACCGGCTTGTCGATCTCGCCAAAGCGCCAGGAGTTGACGCAGACCCAGCCGAGATCCTCCATGGGATCGCCGAGATGGGCGAGCTCCCAGTCCAGCACCGCACGCACGCCGTCGGCACCGATGATGAGATTGCCGTTGCGGAAATCGCCATGCACCAGCGTCGTCTCGCCGGCGGGACCCGGGTCCTGGTCGCGCAGCCAGCGCAGCGCCAATTCGAACACCGGCTTTGGCCAGTCCAGGCTGCGATAATCGCGTTCGAACTCGCCGATCTCCTGGCTCGCGGACCGGCTGCGCAGCTTGGGCAATTTGTCGCTTGGTAGCCTGTGCAGCTTCGCGAGCACGCCGCCGATCTGCCGTGCGAGACGCGGCCGCGCCGCGGCGAACTCGTCGTCGCGCAGGATCTTGCGCGCGATGGTTTCGCCCTCGACCCGCTGCATGATGAAGCCGGTGCCGAGATCGTCGTCGGGCACCAGCACATGCATCACGCGCGGCGACGGCACGCCGGCCTCATAGGCGAGCTTCATCAGTTGCGCTTCGGCGGCAAGACCCGCCGCGCGCGTCGGCGCCGCGCCATAGCCTTTCGGCGAGCGGCGCAAGATCGCACCGATCGGCCCGTCGGGATGCACGATGTCGAAGCGCCAGGTCTCCTGGCTGGCGCCGCCGGACAGCTTGGCCGCGCCGGTCACGCCGGTCGCCCCCTTGCACCAGCGCGCAACGCTGCGGGAGAGCTCGGGCTCGATCATTTGCCCTTGAACTGCGCGGGGCGCTTCTCCAGGAACGCGCCGACGCCTTCGCGGAAATCATCCGTGTCGCCGGCGCGGAGCTGGCATTGGAATTCGAGATTGAGCTGATCCTCGAAGGAATTTTCCGGGCTGTCCCAGTAGAGCTTGCGGATCAGCGACAGCGCGACCGTCGGGCCGCTGGCGAGGTCGCGCGCGAGCTTCATCGCCTCCTCCATCAGCACGCCGTCATCATAGACGCGGTTGACGAGGCCCCATTCCAGCGCCTTCTCGGCGGGAAGTCGCTCGCCCATCAGCGACAATTCGATCGAGCGGGCCTTGCCGATCAGCCGCGGCAAGAGCCAGGTCGAGCCGCAATCCGGCACGAGGCCGATACGGCGGAAGGCTTGCAGGAAATAGGACGAGCGCGCGCACAGGATCATGTCGCCGAGCAGCGCGAAGCTCATGCCGGCGCCGGCCGCCGGGCCGTTGACCGCAGTTACGATCGGGCAATGCAGATTGCGGATGCGGCGCAGGAAGGGATGAAAGCCGGTCTCGAGCGTCAGGCCGGCCTTGGTCTTCTTCGACTGGTTATTGCGGCCCTGCAGATTGGCGCCGGTGCAGAACGCCCGTCCCGCGCCGGTGAGCACGACGCAGCGCACCTCGTCCTTCTTTTCCTCGATCGCGTCGAGCGCTTCCGCGAGACCGCCCAGCATGTCGACGGAGACCGCGTTCATCACCTCCTGATGGTCGAGCTTGAGGATCGCGACCGAACCATCGAGATCGAGCGTGACGTGTTTGAACTGCATGGTTTCCTCGTGAGTTGCGGCCTGCACCAGTTTCGCAGACCGGAATTGCTTTTGCCGGGGCGCATATTTGATTTTTGGCGCGGTCTTGTCCATGGTGATCAGAGCATAGCAAGCAATCTTGCGCGCAGCGGCTGATGCGCGCCAAGCAAAAACAGGAAGCGCGCCATGAACCTTTTCGACCTTTCAGGACGGGTCGCCGTGATCACCGGCGGCAATGGCGGGATCGGACTCGGCATCGCGCAGGCGCTCGCCGGCCAGGGCTGCAACGTCTCGATCTGGGGCCGCAATCCTGACAAGAACAGCAGCGCTGCCGCGAGCCTGGCGGGCTCGCCCGGCAAGGTCGACGCGCGGGTCTGCGACGTCACCGACCCGGCCTCGGTCAATGCCGCGATGAAGGCCACGCTTGACACATTCGGCCGCGTCGACGGCTGCTTCGCCAATGCCGGCATCGGCGGCGGCGGCCGGCGCTCCTTCATCGAACGCACCGAAGAGGAATGGCGCACAATGTTTGCGACCAATCTCGACGGCGTGTTCCACGCGTTCCAGACGGCCGCAAAACACATGACCCAGCGCGCCGAGGCGGGCGATCCCTTCGGCCGGCTGGTGGCGACCTCGAGCCTCGCCTCGATCTTCGGCACCGCCCGCAACGAGCACTACGCGGCGACCAAGGCCGCGATCAACGCGCTGGTCCGCGCGCTCGGCGTCGAGCTGGCGCGCCACGGCGTCACCGCGAATGCGATCCTGCCCGGCTGGATCAAGAGCGACATGACGTCGGGCCTGATGGCTAACGAAAAATTCGTGGCCAACGTGATGCCGCGAATTCCGGTGCGGCGCTTCGGCGAGGCCAGCGATTTCGGCGGCATCGCGGTGTATCTGATGAGCAAGGCGTCGTCGTACCACACGGCGGATACGTTCGTGATCGACGGCGGTTATACGGCGTTTTGATTTTCATAATGAGGGGAACGGGCACATGTTTTCACACGTCATGATCGGCACCAACGACCTCGACAAGGCCAAGGCCTTTTACGACAATTTGCTGTCCACGCTCGAGGTGCGGCCGGCGCGCGTCGACGGCCATCGCATCTTTTACATCACCAAGACCGGCGTGTTCTCGGTCACAAAGCCGATCAACGGCGAAGCGGCGACGCCTGCGAATGGCGGCACCATCGGCTTTGCCGCCAACTCGCCGGAGCAGGTCAATGCATGGCATACGGCCGGCATCGCTGCCGGCGGCATTCCCTGCGAAGATCCTCCCGGCATCCGCCAAGGCCCCGGCGTCAATCTCTATATCGCGTATTTGCGCGACCTGGATGGCAACAAAATCTGCGCGATGCATCGGATGGCGAACTGAGCCAGCCGCAAGCACCACTGTCATGCCCCGGCTTGACCGGGGCATCCAGTACGCCGCGGCTTCTTCATGAATCACCGACGTCACGGAGTACTGGATCGTACGATCAAGTCGGGCGATGACAGCGAGAATGCAGCCCCATTCAAACAACATTTCAAACGCCCGCGATATTCCATCGCATGGCAGGGCTCGCGTTGAAAAAATGCGCGCTCGCACTTTGGCGACGCTGCGACTATTCTCGCGTCCAACACGATCTCAGCGCCCCCGGGAGGAACAATGACAAAACACACCTATATTCCCCGCACCACCAACTACACCCTCAATCCCGGCGACGAGCTCAACGACCTCAGGATGTCGGACCAGGTCCGGCCGCTCTATGATCACGTCAGGAAGTTCATCCGCGACACCGTCGAGCCGATGTCGATCGAGTTCGCCAAGGCCGGCGAAGGCAAGCAAGACCGCTGGAGCTTCACGCCGAAGCAGCTCGAGGTGCTGGAGAAGGCCAAGAACAAGGCCAAGCAGGAAGGCCTCTGGAACTTCTTCCTGCCCGACGACGAGACCGGCCAGGGCCTGAAGAATCTCGACTACGCCTATATCGCCTCCGAGCTCGGCAAGAGCCCGCTGGCCTCGGAGAGCATGAACTGCTCGGCGCCTGATACCGGCAACATGGAGGTGCTAGAGCGCGTCGGCACCAAGGAGCAGAAGGAGAAGTGGCTGAAGCCGCTCATGAACGGCGAGATCCGCTCGGCCTATGTCATGACCGAGCCGAACGTCGCCTCCTCCGATGCCAAGAACATCTCGACGAGTGCAAAGCTCGTCGGCGACGAATGGGTCATCAACGGCGAGAAGTATTACATCTCCGGCGTCGGCGATCCCCGTTGCAAGATCCTCATCGTGATGGTGAAGACCAATCCGGATGCGGCGCCGAGCAAGCAGCAGTCGCAGATCCTGGTGCCGCGCGACACGCCCGGCGTCGAGGTGCTCGGCCCCATGTACGTGTTCGGCCAGGACCACGCGCCGCGCGGCCACATGCATATGCGCTTCAACAATGTGCGCGTGCCCAAGGAGAACATTCTGCTCGGCGAAGGCCGCGGCTTCGAGATCTCGCAGCTTCGGCTGGGCCCGGGCCGCATCCATCACTGCATGCGCACCATCGGCAAGGCGGAGAAGGCGCTCGATTTGATGGTGCAGCGTGGCCTCACCCGCGAAGCCTTCGGCAAGAAGATCGCCCATCTCGGCGGCAATATGCAGATCATCGCGCAGGCGCGCTGCGAGATCGAGGCGATGCGGCTGATGGTGCTGAAGGCCGCCAAGGCCATGGACGTGCTCGGCAACAAGGAGGCTCGCGTCTGGGTCTCCATGGTCAAGGCCATGGTGCCGGAGCGAGCTTGCAAGATCATCGACCAGTCGATCCAGATGCACGGCGCCACCGGCATCTCGCACTGGACCCCGCTCGCCGAAATGTACCAGGATGTCCGCCATCTGCGCTTCGCGGACGGTCCGGACGAGGTGCACTGGATGGTGGTGGGACGCCACGAGCTGAGCATGGCGTAAGGCCCGGCCTCTCCCTCTCCTCGTTCTCACGGGGAGAGGGCGCTAACCGCCCTATGACGCGGCGACCTCGCCGATCTTGTCCTGCGTCTTGGTCTCGAAATCGCCGGCATCATGCCGCTCGTGGAGCTGGCTGGCGGGATCGCCGGAGACGCGGTTGACCATGCGGCCGCGCTTGACGGCCGGGCGCTTGGCGATCTGGTCGGTCCAGCGCTGCACGTGCTTGTAGTCCTGCACCGAGAGGAATTCGCCGGCGCCATAGACCAGCCCCTTGGCGAGCGCGCCGTACCAGGGCCATACCGCCATGTCGGCGATGGTGTATTCGCTGCCGGCGAGATATTCGTTGTCGGCGAGCCGGCGGTCGAGCACGTCGAGCTGGCGCTTGGTCTCCATTGCGAAACGGTCGATGGCATATTCGATCTTGGTCGGCGCGTAGGCGTAGAAATGGCCGAAGCCACCGCCGAGATAGGGCGCGCTGCCCATCTGCCAGAACAGCCACGACATCGCCTCGGTGCGGCTCTTGATGTCCTTCGGCAGGAACGCGCCGAACTTTTCCGCGAGGTAGAAGAGGATGGAGCCGGACTCGAACACCCGGATCGACTCCGGGCCGGAGCGGTCCAGCAGCGCCGGGATCTTGGAATTCGGATTGATGTCGACAAAACCGCTGCCGAACTGGTCGCCGTTGCCGATCTTGATGAGCCAGGCGTCGTATTCCGCGCCCTTGTGGCCGAGCGCCAGAAGCTCCTCCAGCATAACCGTGACCTTCACCCCGTTCGGCGTCGCCAGCGAATAGAGCTGGAAGGGATGCTTGCCGACCGGCAGCTCCTTGTCATGGGTGGGACCGGCGATGGGACGGTTGATACTGGCGAACTGTCCGCCGTTCTCCTTGTTCCAGGTCCAGACCTTGGGCGGCACGTAGGCGGGGGCGTCGGTCATGAGAAGGCTCCGGCGAAAAAGATGCGTCTGCATTAATTAGCCCACGGACGGCCGATGGCAAGCCCTGCCGGCCCTGCGTCCGGCGCGGGCCTCGAGGCCGCGTCATGCATCCGACGTTGCCGAGCACGGGCATCACGAGAATCCGCATCTGTCGAGCCGGGCGTACGGCTTCGCGCAATACGGCGTGTGCACGCAAGATGCGCTGCCAAATCCGGATTGGCATTGCGCAAGACGATGGTCTAGCGTCGATGAGCCTTCGCTCAAGATTGCAATGACAGCAACGCGAGGCCGCCGGAGGGAACGATGAAATCGCCGATCTGCGACATGCTGGGCATCGATTTCCCCCTGCTCGCCTTCAGCCATTGCCGCGATGTCGTCGCCGCCGTCAGCCGCGCCGGCGGATTTGGCGTGTTAGGTGCGACCGTGCACACGCCGGATACGCTGGAGCGCGAGCTGAGATGGATCGACGATCACGTCGACGGCAAGCCCTACGGCATCGATGTGCTGATCCCCGAAAACATCTCGACTGCGGGCGAGAAGGACGTCACCTGGAAGAGCCTTGAAGCACGCGTGCCGCAGGCGCATCGCGACTACACGCGCGATCTCCTGAAGACATACGACATCGAACTCACGACCACCGAGGTCGCCGACAATCAGCCGCAGCCGTTCGATGGCAGGACCGCGTTGGAGCTGCTGGAGGTCTCGTTCAAGCACCCGATCCGCCTGATCGCCAATGCCTTGGGTGTGCCGCCGAAGGCGATGATCGAGATGGGCAGGAAACACGGCGTGCCGGTCGCGGCGCTGGTCGGCGCCAAGGAGCACGCGCTGCGCCAGGTCGCGGCCGGCGTCGATATCCTCGTGGTCCAGGGCACCGAGGCCGGCGGCCATTGCGGCGAGGTCTCGACCATGGTGCTGGTGCCGGAGGTGATCAAGGCGATCAAGAATATCCGCGACGTGCCGGTGCTGGCGGCCGGCGGCATCATGACCGGACGGCAGATGGCGGCCTGCATGGCGATGGGCGCGGCCGGCGCCTGGACCGGCTCGGTGTGGCTTGCCACCGTCGAGGCCGAGACCACGGAGACCTTTCGCGAGAAGATGATCGCGGCATCGTCGCGCGATGCGGTGCGCTCGAAGGGCCGCACCGGAAAGCCGGCGCGGCAGCTTCGTTCGGTCTGGACCGACGCCTGGGACCGCGCACCTGAGAGCCCCGGCGCATTGCCGATGCCGCTGCAAAGCATCGTCAGCCGCGACGCCTTCAACGCGATCGACCGCGCGGCGGCGGGCGGCAACGCGAAGGCCCGCGATCTCGTGAGTTACTTCGTCGGCCAGGGCGTCGGGCTGATCGACAGCGTGAAATCGGCCGGCGCGGTGGTGCAGGAGTTCAAGGAAGAGTTTGCCGAAGCCGTCGAGCACATGAATGCGCTGGTGGCGGAGTGATTGCCACATACCGTCATTGCGAGCGCAGCGAAGCAATCCAGACTACCATCGCGGAAAAACCCTGGATTGCTTCGCTGCGCTCGCAATGACGAAACAACTGACACATCGTGAATTGAAGCATGACAGATAAGAAACATACCCCCGAAGACCGCATCCCCGTCATCGTCGGCGTCGGCGAGATTATCGACCGCCCCAAGGAGATCACCGATGGCCTCGAGCCGCTCGACCTGCTCGAACAGGCCTTGCTGCGCGCGGAAGCTGATGCCGGCGCAAGGCTGCTCGGCGAGGTGCAATCGCTCGACGTCGTCAACTTCCTGAGCTGGCGCTATCGCGATCCGGAGCAGCTGCTGGCGCAACGGCTCGGCATCACGCCTGCGCATTGCTATTACGGTCCCGTCGGCGGCGAGAGCCCGATCCGCTACATCCACGAGGCAGCAAAGCGCATTGCGCGCGGTGAATGCAGGGTTGCCGCGGTGTGCGGCGCGGAGGCACAGTCGACGGCGACCAAGGCGGAGCGCGCCGGCGCGAAGCTGCCATGGACGCCGTTCGCCCATGACGTCGAGGAGCCGAAACGCGGCGCGGCGTTCCAGAAACCCTTGGCCGTGAAGCTCGGCGTGTTCCGACCCGTGACGGTCTATCCGTTCTATGAAGCGGCATCGTCCGCCCATTGGGGCCAGACACCGCGCGAGGCGATGGCAGAGTCGGGTACACTCTGGTCACGCTATTCCGAGGCCGCTGCGCAAAATCCCAACGCCTGGCTGAAGCGGCGCTATACGCCCGATGAAATCACGACGCCGACGGCAGACAACCGCCTGATCGCCTGGCCCTACAACAAGCTGATGGTTGCCAACCCGAGCGTCAACATGGGCGGCGCGCTGCTGCTCACCAGCCTCACCAAGGCGCGTGCGGCAGGCATCGCCGAGGACAAGCTGGTCTATCCACTCGGCGGCGCCTCGGCGGAAGAACCGCGCGACTATCTCCTCCGCGACCAGTTTTACGAGAGCCATCCGCAGAACGCCGTCTTGAAGGCTGCGATGGATCTCGCCGGCGGCGACGGCAAGAAATTCGATGCGATAGAGCTCTATAGCTGCTTCCCGTGCGTGCCCAAGATGGCGCGGCGGACGCTGGGCCTGGGTGCGGACGTGAAGCCGACCGTAACAGGCGGCCTCACCTTCTTCGGTGCGCCGCTCAACACCTACATGACCCATGCCGCCTGCGCGATGGTGCGGCGTGTGCGCGACGGCGCAACGCTCGGCCTGCTCTACGGCCAGGGCGGCTTCGTCACCAAGCATCATGCGCTGGTGGTATCGAAGGCGGCGCCGCGTGAAGCATTGGCACAGGAGACGAGCGTGCAAGCGGCGGCAGACAGCAACAAGCGCGCGGTGCCGGAGTTCGTCACGGCGGCCTCAGGCAAGGGCAAGGTCGAGAGCTTTACGGTGCTCTACGGCCGGAGCGGCGATGTCGAGCATGGCGTGGTGATGCTGCGGACCGAAGATGACAGGCGCACACTGGCGCGAATTCCCGCGAGCGATACCGCGACACTGGCGCATCTGCTCGACTTGAACAGGACGCCGGTGGGTTCGCTGGGCGAGATCGCGATGGCTGCGGATGGCGTGCCGGAGTGGCGGGTGGCGTAGCTCTCGTAGGGTGGGCAAAGGCGCTCTTGCGCCGTGCCCACCAATCTTTTTAGGACCGCAGGGAGATGGTGGGCACGCTTCGCTTTGCCCACCCTACGAAATCGAGGCTACCCCTTCGGCGCCTGCTTTTCCGACGCGGTCGCCGGCTTGCCCTTGGCGCCGGCGCCGGTCACGCGGACCTGGTCGCCGTCGGAAAGGCCGTCCGGTGGTGCCGTGATGACGCGGTCGTCCGCTGCAATTCCCGAGGCGAGCTCGATTTCCTTGCCAAGATCGCGCGCGATGGTCACCGGCTTGAACAGCACCTTGTCGTCCGGACCGACGGTTGCGACGCGCAGGCCGCTGCCGTTGAAGATCAGCGCGCTGGCGGGAATGCTGAGCGGCGCGGTGTCGCGCTGCAGGCTCAGCTTCACGCTGGCGTAGCCGCCGGGCATCAGCTCGCCTGAGGAATTGTCGAGACCGAGTTGCATGCGTGTCGTGCCGGAGGCGACGTCAACCGCCTGTGAGGAAGCCTCCACCGTCGCCTGGAAGGTCCGGTTCGGATACTCCGGCAGCACGATGGCGGCCTTGGCGCCGATCTTGATCGCGGGCACGTAGTTCTGGGGCACGTTGATATAGACGCGCAGCTTGGTGATGTCGGAGACCACGAACATCGCTGGGCCCGAGCCGCCGCCTGAATTGATCAGCGCACCGACGTCAGTGTCTCGCGCCGTGACAACACCGTCAAACGGAGCGGTGATCTTCTTGTAACCGGCCAGCGCTTCGAGGCGCTCGACATTGGCCTGGCCCGAGCGAACCGCCGCGTTCTTGTTGGAGAGATCGGCGGTACGCTCGTCGATCTCCTGCGCGGAGACGAAATTGGAGGCGACCAGCGTCTTGCGGCGGTTGAGGGTGGCTTCCGACAGCCTGGCGCTGGACTGCTGGCTGGCGAGGTCGGCGCGGGCCTGAAGCAGTTGCTGGTCGAGGTCGGGCGCCTCGATCTCTGCGATCACCTGACCGGCCTTCACCCGCGCACCGATATCGGCGCTCCAGCTTTTGAGATAGCCGGGAACGCGGGCAAAGATCGGCGCGCGATAATAGGCCTCGAGACGGCCCGGCAAGTCGATGGTCGCATTGAGAGCCTTGGCGTTGGGCAGCGTCACCGCGACGCTGGGAACGGCCTGGTCATCGGTCCATGCCTTCAGCCTGGAGCCCTGCTCCTCGCGGGCACGGATGCCGGTGCCCACGACCAGGCCCGCTGCGATCAGCGCCACCACGCCGAAAATGCCCAGTTTCCGGTGCGACACCGGCGAGCGGGGTTCAGTGGGCGACATGCGGGGTCTCCAGGGAGGCGGCGGATTTGGCGCCTTGCTTCTTGTGTACCATGCTGAACACCACGGGAACAAACATCAGCGTGGCGAAGGTTGCAAAGATCAGGCCGCCGATCACGGCGCGGCCGAGCGGCGCATTCTGCTCGCCGCCCTCGCCGAGCCCCAGGGCCATGGGCGCCATGCCGATGATCATGGCGAGCGCGGTCATCAGCACCGGGCGGAACCGGACGAAGCCGGCTTCCAGCGCCGCGGCGATGGGATCGCCGAGCTCCTCGTAGCGCTCGCGCGCGAACGAGATCACGAGCACGCTGTTGGCGGTGGCAACGCCCATGCACATGATGGCGCCGGTCAGCGCCGGTACCGACAGCGTCGTCTCCGTGGCGAACAGCATCCAGACGATGCCGGCGAGCGCTGCGGGCAGCGCCGTGATGATCACGAAGGGATCGGACCAGGACTGGAAGTTCACGACGATCAGGAAATAGATCAGGACGACCGCCCCGAGCAGGCCGAACAACAAGCCGGTGAAGGCGCTGTTCATGGTCTGCACCTGGCCGAGCAGCACCACGGAAGAGCCTTTCGGCACCTCCTTGGCGGTGTCGGCGATCACCTGCCGGATGTCGGTCGCGACCGCACCGAGATCGCGGCCCGAGGTCGTGGCGAAAATCTGCACCATCGACTGGATGTCGTATTGCGAGACCACCGCGCTCGAGGTCGAGCGCTTGATATCTGCGATGCCGCCGAGGATCGGCGACTGCGAATTGCCGGCCGCCGTGATCGGCAACGTCTGAAGCGCGCTGAGCGAATCCATCTGGTATTGCGGCGTCTGCATCACGATCGAATAGGACACGCCATTATCCGGATTGAGATAGTAGGTCGGCGCCACCTGCGATGAGCCGGCAAGGTTGACGACGAGACTGTTGGTGACGTCGCGCTCGGTCAGGCCGACATATTGCGCGCGGGTGCGGTCGACATCGATGTTGAAGGTCGGATTGTTCGGCGACTGCTGGATGCGCGCATCGGCGACGCCGGGAATCCTGCGGACCTTGGCCAGCAGATTGTTGGCATACGCGAAGTTGGCACTGAGATTGGCGCCGCGGATCTGCAGGTCGATCGGCGCCGGCGCGCCGAAGTTCAGGATCTGGCTGACGATGTCGGCCGGCAGGAAGGCGAAGCTGACGCCGGGGAACAGCCGCGGCAGTTGCTCACGCAGTACGCGCACATGCTCCTCGGTCGGCTTGTGGCCTTCCTTCAGCTTGATCTGGATGTCGCCATCCTGCGGGCCGATCACGCCGGTGTTGTTGTAGGTCATGTTGATGCCGGAGATCGGCATGCCGATGTTGTCGGTCAGCGTTTCGATCTCGCCCGGGATCAGCTTGCGGATCGCCTTCTGCACGTCGGCGAGCTGGTTCGCGGTCTCCTCGACGCGGGTGCCGACCTGGGTGCGGACGTGCATCAGGATGTTGCCGGCATCGACCGCGGGGAAGAAGTTGCGCCCGAGGAACGGCACCAGCGCGAAGGACGCGCCGACCACGCAGAGGAAGCCGATCACGAACACCGGACGGTGCGCGAGCGCGAGCCCGAGGAAACTGTGGTAGCCGCCGCGAATACGCTCGAAGCGAGCCTCGAAACCGCGCTGGAACCACACCAGGGGATTGCGCGACTTCGGCGGACCGTCCTCGTGATGGACATGTGCCTGCAACAGATAGTTCGCCATGGTCGGCACCAACGTACGCGACAGCAGGAACGACCAGATCATCGCGAACATCACCGCTTCCGCCATCGGCACGAACAGGAAGCGCGCCACGCCGGTGAGGAAGAACATCGGCACGAACACGATGCAGATGCAGAGCAGCGAGACGAAGGCCGGCGTCACGATCTGGTTGGCGCCGTCGAGGATCGACTGCTCGACCGGCTTGCCCTGCTCCAGATGATAATTGATGTTCTCGATCGTGACGGTGGCGTCGTCGACGAGGATGCCGACCGCGAGAGCCAGGCCGCCGAGCGTCATGATGTTCAGCGTCTCGCCGATCGCCGACAGCATGATGATGGCGCCGAGCACGGAGAGCGGGATCGAGACCGCGATGATGACGGTCGAGCGCCAGCTGCCGAGGAACAGCAGGATCATGATGCTGGTGAGCAGCGCCGCGATCACGCCTTCGAACGCGACGCCTTCGATGGCGCCGCGGACGAACACCGACTGATCACCGATGAAGCCGATCTTGAGCGCGTCCGGCAGCTGGTCCTTGACGTCGATCACCTTCTGCTTAATGCCCGCGATGATGTCGAGCGTCGAGGTCGCGCCCGCCTTCAGCACCATCATCAACACCGAGCGGTTGCCGTCGACATGGACGATGTTGGTCTGTGGCGGGTTGCCGTCGCGCACGGTCGCGACGTCGCGCACATAGACCATCGCGCCGTTGACCGTCTTGATCGGCAGATTGCCGAGCTCCTCGATCTTCAGCGGCGAGTTGTTGAGCTGGATGTTGTATTCGAACTGCCCGATCTTCTGGGTGCCCACCGGCGTGATCAGGTTCTGGGCCGCGAGCGCGTTGGCGACGTCCTGGCCGGACAGGCCCCTCGCCTGGAGCGCGGTCGGGTCGAGGTCGATCTGGACCTGGCGCTGCTTGCCGCCGAACGGGTACGGGATAGCTGCGCCAGGCACGGTGACCAGCGGCGTTCGCAGCTGGTTGATGCCGATATCGGCGAGGTTCTGCTCGGTCAGCCCGTCGCCCGACAGCGCCACCTGGACGATCGGCACGGTGGAGGCGGAGTAGTTCAGGATCAGAGGCGGCGTCGCGCCCGGCGGCATCTGCTTGATCAGCGTCTGCGAGATCGCGGTGACCTGCGCATTGGCGGTGCGAATGTCGACGTTCGGCTGGAAGAAGATCTTGATGATGCCAAAGCCGTTATAGGAATTGGCGGTGATGTGCTCGATGTCGTTGACCGTCGTCGTCAGCGCGCGCTGGAACGGCGTGGTGATGCGGCCCGACATCTGGTCGGGCGGCAGGCCGGTGTATTGCCAGACCACGCCGATCACGGGGATGCGGATGTCCGGAAAGATGTCGGTCGGCGTCCGCAGCGCCGCCAGCGGTCCGATGATCAGAAGCAGGAGCGCGAGCACGACAAACGTGTAGGGCCGGCTCAGGGCAATACGGACCAGAGCAATCATTCGCCGGAAAATTCCAGGTCAAGCGAGGATACGGAATCCGCCCCCACGGGGATCCCTCCCTCCCTTTACCCGAGCACCGCCGGAAACGCCAATTTCCGGCATTCACTTCCGTGCTACCGCACTGCGGAACGCGCACTGCGGCCATGCGGCGGCCTCATGCGGCGCGGACCGAGTCCAGGAACTTGCCGACTTCGAGCTTGAGGCGGCTCGAATCGCGCGACAGCATCTGCGCCGCCGACAACACTTGCGAGGACGCCGACCCGGTTTCGGAAGCACCGTGCTGCACCTCGCCGACATTGGCTGACACCTGCTGGGTGCCTTGGGCAGCCTGCTGCACGTTGCGAGCGATCTCCTGGGTGGCCGTACCCTGCTCCTCCACCGCCGCCGCGATCGCCGAAGAGATTTCCGACAGGCGGGCGATCGTGCCGCTGATCTCGCCGATGGCACCAACCGATTCCTGCGTCGCCGTCTGGATGCCGCCGATCTGCTGGCCGATTTCGCCGGTGGCCTTGGCCGTCTGCTCGGCGAGCGCCTTCACCTCCGAGGCAACGACTGCAAAGCCGCGGCCGGCCTCGCCGGCACGAGCCGCCTCGATCGTCGCATTCAGCGCCAGCAGATTTGTCTGGCCTGCAATGGCGTTGATGAGCTCGACGACGTCGCCGATCCGGGACGCCGCCCGCGACAATTCGCTGACGCGTTCGGTGGTGGATTGCGCCTGGCTGACGGCCTCCCCTGCGATCCGGGCGGATTCCTGCACCTGCCGGCTGATCTCACGCACCGAGGAGGACATCTCTTCGGCGGCGGACGCCACTGAATGGACGTTGGTGGAGGCTTCTTCCGAGGCGGACGCGACCACCGTCGCCAATTCCTGCGCCCGACCGGCGGTCGAGGTCAGCGTCGAGGCCGACGCCTCGAGCTCGGTCGCAGCCGACGATACGGTCTCGACGATTTCGCCGACCGCGGCCTCGAAGCCGTCGGCAAGCTTTGTCATGTCGGCCTTGCGCTGTCCCTCGGCGCGGCGCTGCACCGCCTGCACCTCGTCGCGGCTGAAGCGGATGATCGTCTGCACCGTCTGCAGATTGCGCAGCGACTCGCCGATCTCGTCGTCACGCTCGATCAGGATGCGGTTGTCCAGCTTGTCCTGGACGAGGTTGACCAAGGTGTCGTTGAGCTGCTGCATTGGCCCCTGGACGGCGCGCATGGTCGTAAGGCCGGCAAAGCCGAGGACGGCAGCGCCGGCGACGGCCAGCAGCGCCAGGCTCAGGCTGGTCGTACCGCCGGTCGAGAGCGCTCCGCCGATGCCAAGCGCGAGCACGAACAGCAACTGGAGCGCCATCGTGGTGGCCAGGCGCGCCTTCAGCGTCCTGGTGAAGACCGCAAAATGGTCGAGCAGCGAGCGGCGGCGGATGATGCCGGCGTCAACGCGATAACCATGCGGCTTCTTCTCGCGGATCGCCGCGTAGACCTCTTCGGCCAGCTTGCGCTGGTCGGCTGGCAGTTTGGTGCGGATCGACGTAAAGCCCGTGACCTGGCCGTTCTCGCGAATCGGCGACGCCGTCGCCAGCACCCAGTAGAAATCGCCGTTCTTGCGGCGGTTCTTCACCGCGCCGAGCCACGGCTTGCCGGCCTTCAGCGTGTCCCAGAGATTGTCGAACGCCTCCGGCGGCATGTCCGGGTGACGGACGATGTTATGCGGCTGGCCGATCAGCTCCGCAGACGTGAAGCCGGCTGCTGCGAGAAAATCGTCGTTGAAGTAAGTGAGCTTGCCCTTGAGGTCGGTCCGGGAGACGATCAGCGTCTCGTCGCTGACGGGATATTCGACATCGGTGACGGGTAAATTCTTGCGCATGTGAGCCCCAGAAGTTGGATGAAATAAGCGGCTATTCCAATCAGGGCTGCAACCGGCGGTCCTTGAGACCATTCTCGTAAGCCGAATTTAACTATCAATGAAGGACACCACCCGCCCACTTCCGCGGAACCCCCATGATGGTACCTGCTACCGACATCGGGCTACCGGCGCTCGAAAAAAAAGAGCGGCGCTTGCGGCGCCGCTCTTTCGTCAATGGATGTTGACGCGGGGGTTTACGCCGCGCGCCTCGGTCGTTACGCCGCGCGGACGTTGGTCAGGAACTTGCTGACTTCGGTCTTGAGCCGGTTCGAGTCGTTCGACAGCATCTGCGCCGCCGACAGCACCTGCGAGGAGGCCGTGCCGGTCTCGGTCGCGCCGCGCTGCACGTCGGTGATGTTGGAGGAGACCTGCTGGGTGCCCTGCGCCGCCTGCTGGACGTTGCGGGCGATCTCCTGGGTCGCCGCGCCCTGCTCTTCCACGGCCGCCGCGATCGCCGACGAGATCTCCGACAGACGCTCGATGGTCGACGAGATCTCCTTGATGGCGCCGACCGAGTCGTTGGTCGCCGCCTGGATGCCGGAAATCTGCTGGCCGATCTCACCGGTCGCCTTCGCGGTCTGCTCGGCGAGCGCCTTCACCTCGGAGGCGACGACCGCAAAGCCGCGGCCGGCTTCGCCGGCGCGTGCGGCTTCGATGGTCGCGTTCAACGCCAGAAGGTTGGTCTGGCCGGCGATGGTGTTGATGAGCTCGACGACGTCGCCGATGCGCGAGGCTGCCTTGGAGAGCTCGCTGACGCGTTCGGTGGTGGTGCGCGCCTGGCCGACGGCGTCGCCCGCCATCCGCGCAGATTCCTGCACCTGGCGGCTGATCTCGCCGACCGATGAGGCCATCTCCTCGGTGGCCGAGGCCACCGACTGCACGTTGGTCGAGGCCTCCTCCGACGCTCCGGCAACCGTGGTCGCCAGCCGCTGGGAGCGGTCGGCGGTGGAGGTCAGCGTCGAGGCGGAGGCCTCCAACTGGGTCGAGGCCGACGACACGGTCTGAACGATCTCGCCGATCATCGTTTCGAATTCGCGGGTGATGTTGTCGACGCGGCGGCCGCGCTCGATCTTGGCTTCGGCATCGGCGGCGGCAGCCTGGTCGGCGGCCTTCTTGGCGATCAGCGCTTCCTTGAAGATCTGGAGCACCTCGGCCATGGCACCGATCTCGGTCTTCTCACCGCGGTGCGGCACTTCGGCGGAAAGCTCGCCCTTACCGAGTGCCTGCATCGGCTCGATGATCGAGTTGATACCGCTGGAGACGTCCCGGACGAGGTAGAAGCCGACGGCGATCCCGATGATCACGGCGGCGCCAAGAATGATCGAGACCAGCATGAAGGCGTAATTGTAGCTATCTGCGGCGTCCTGAGCTGCCTGGTCTCCACCCTTGGTGTTAAGCTCGATGTCCTTCCTCAGGACCTCGTCGGCCTGAAGCCCGATCTTGTTGACCGTCTTGGTGTTCAGCTCATGCGCCTCGTGCGGGACCTTGCCGGCCTCCTTGCGCGACAGCGCCATAACCTCCTGGGTGCCCTTCTTGTACTCCTCCCAGAACTTCGACCATTCACCGTAGAGTGCCCGTTCTTCAGGCGAGGTGATCATGCCTTCATAAGTCTTGCGAAACTTGGCGTTGGCCTCGATCACGGTCGCGAGCGTCTTTTCCATCGCGAGCTTCTCGTCCAGCGTTTCCGACAGCATATGCTCCCGGATGACGTTGCGGTAAGTGATCACGCCGGCACGCAAATCGCCGAGCACGCGCACGCTGGGCATCCAGCTCGTGGTGATGTCGACGGTGTTGGCATTCATCGACCGCATCTTCATGACGGCGAGCAGGCCCATGCCGGCCATCGCGACCAGCAGGAACGCCACGACACTGATGATCTTGGCGCGGATGGAAATAGTGGCGAGCATATGGAGTCTCTTTGTGCTGGCGCGGCGGCGCGTCCGGAAGCTTTACGAATCAACCTAAGGGAGCAGCACCGACATCCAACACCAGAGCACCTGAGCGGACGTTAACGACGACTCCGTACGAGTACGGAAGCCTGAAACAAGTGAACACGACGCTAAAAATGCCCTGCGCTCAGCGCATGAGCCCAAGCGCGTCGGAGAAAAACTCCGGCCCGCCGAAGTTTCCGGACTTCAAAGCAAGCAACATGTCGCCTTTTTCAGCACCGACCGCGCGCAGCACGGGAACGCCCGCCGCGATCTCTGCTCCCACGAGAAATCCGGGAATCTTCAGCCGGTCGACCACGGCGCCGGATGTTTCCCCGCCGGCAACGACCAGGCGCTTGACGCCGGCCCGCACCAGACCCTCGGCAATGTCGGCCATCGCCTGTTCGATGGCGTGACCGGCCGCGTCGCGGCCATGGCGCGCCTGGAGCGCGGCGACCTGATCCGGCGTCGAGCTCGATGCGATCAGGACCGGACCGTCCGCCAGTCGCGGCTTCGCCCAGGCCAGTGCGCGCTGGGCCTCGTCCTCGCCCGTAGTAATACGGTCCGGATCGAGATGCAGCACGGGCATGACACGCTCGGCATTGGCGATCTGCTGAAGCGTCGCCTGCGAGCAGCTTCCGGCCAGGCACGCCGCCGGTCCGCCGACCGCTGCCCCCGCCGCCTCGCTGCTCGCCGCGGTCGATGTGACCTTGCCTGTAGACACCAGCGCCCGCGCCAGCCCAAGGCCCATGCCGGAGGCGCCGACCGACAACCGATGCTGGGCAGCGACGAGGCCGATGGTTTCGAGGTCGCGATCGAACACGGCGTCGATGATCGCCGCGCCAATGCCCTTGCCGGCGAGTTCGGACAGCCGCGCCCGCACGGCATCCGCGCCGCGCGTGACGGTGGCGAGGTCGACGAGGCCGATTTGCGTCTTGCTCTGGCGCGCCAGCACGCGCACCAGGTTGGAATCGTGCATCGGGTTGAGCGGATGGTCCTTCAGCGGGCTCTCGTTCAGCGGCACGGCGCCGACGAACAGATTGCCCTGGTAGACGGTGCGGCCGGTCTCCGGGAAGGCCGGCGTCACCAGCACGGCCGCCTCGCCGCCATCGGCGCGCAGCGCGTCCATCACCGGGCCGATATTGCCGGCATCGGTGGAATCGAAGGTCGAGCAGATCTTGAACAGCACGTGGCTTGCGCCGCGGCCGCGCAGCCATGTCTCGGCCGCGCGCGAGCGCGACACGGCAAGGCCGGCCTCGATCGAACGGCTCTTCAAGGACACCACAACGGCGTCGACCTCAGGCAGCGCGAGATCGTCCGCCGGCACGCCGATGGTCTGCACGGTGCGCAGGCCGGCGCGCGTCAGCGTGTTGGCGAGGTCGGAGGCGCCGGTGTAGTCGTCGGCAATGCAGCCAAGGGATATTTTCGCTGCAACTGTCACGGCTTCACTCCCGCATAAGGCTTGAACCAGGCAAGGCCGTCGGTGGTCTTGCCGCGCGGATTATATTCGCAGCCGACGAAGCCAGCATAACCGAGCCGGTCGAGTTCGTCGAACAGGAACGGATAGTTCAGCTCCTCGCCATCAGGCTCGTTGCGCGAGGGGATGCTGGCGATCTGGATGTGGCCGATGACCGGCATCATCTCACGCAGCCGCATCGTGACGTCGCCATGGATGATCTGGCAGTGATAGATGTCGAACTGGAGTTTCAGATTCGGAAGCCTTAGCTCCTGGATCAGGTCGCGCGCGAACCCGAAATCGTTGAGGAAATAGCCGGGCACGTTCCGTGCATTGATCGGCTCGAGCACGATGTCGATGCCGTGCGGCGCAAAGAACTCGGCGGCCCACGCCACCGATTTGTAGAACGCCTCGATCGCGACGCGCTCGCCACGGTTGGCGATGCCCGCCATCAAATGCAGCCGCTTGACGCCGGTCGCCTTGGCGTAGGGAAGCGCGGTCTCCAGGCTCGCCTTGAGCTCGGGGAATCGCGACGGGAGTGCCGCAAAGCCCTTCTCGCCGGCATTCCAGTCGCCCGGCGGCAGGTTGAACAGCGCCTGAGTCAAGCCGTTGCGCTTGAGCCGCTCGCCGACCGCCTCGGCCGGATGCTCATAGGGAAAGAGAAACTCGACGGCGGTGAAGCCGGCTGCCGCAGCGGCATCGAAGCGGTCGAGGAACGGCACCTCGGTGAACATCATCGAGAGATTGGCGGCAAAACGGGGCATCGGAATCCTCTTATCCTTACTTGTCGCCGGGCAGTTTCACGCCGGTGACCCGCGCATACATCCGCGCCACCGACGCATCGTCGTCGCGGCCCATACCGGCGGCGGCTGTCATCAAGAACATCTGAAGTGCTGCGGCGGAGACCGGAACCGGGAATCTGGCACTGCGCGCCATGTCCTGGATGATGCCGAGGTCCTTGACGAAAATCTCGACCGCACTGCGCGGGGTGTAATCGCCGTCGAGCACGTGCGGCATGCGGTTCTCGAACATCCAGGAGTTTCCGGCGGACGCCGTGATCACCTCATAGACCTTGCGGATATCGAGCCCCTGCTTGGCCGCGAACGCGATCGCCTCGCTGGCGGCGGCGATATGCACGCCGGCGAGCAACTGGTTGATCATCTTGAAGGCGGCGCCCTGGCCTGCGGCATCGCCAAGTTCGTAGAGCTTTGCGGCCATGGCATCGAGCGCGGGCCGCGCTTTCTCGAACGCAACCGGACTGCCGGAGGCGAGGATCGTCAGCTCGCCCTGCGCTGCGCGCTGCGCCCCGCCGGAGATCGGTGCATCCAGATAGTGCCGGCCGGTCGCCTCCAACTGCTTGGCGAGACGCCGCGCCACGTCGGGATCCATGGTCGCCGACGACAGGAAGACGCTGTCCTTGGCCATGGTTTCGGCGACGCCATCCTTCCCGAACAGGATCGTCTCGGTCTGCGCGGCATTGACGACGACGCTGACGACGATGTCGGCGCCCTTGGCAGCCTCAGCCGGCGTCTTGGCGCCCGCGCCGCCCTCCGTCACGAAACGAGCCACCGCATCAGCCGAGACGTCGCAGCCGGTGACGACATGACCGGCGCGCTTCAGCGAGGTCGCCATGCCAAACCCCATCGAGCCAAGCCCGATGACGGCGATGCGCTGATTCTGTGACGTGGAGGCGGACATACAACTGATCCTTGCGACGTTCCCCGGAGGGCCGCCTTTTGCGGCAGCTTGCCAACCGAATAACACGGCTTGGCCGCGCTGCCAAAGCGTGAGACAAACGGACATGACGGCCATGAGCAACGAGACATTGCTGCGCGAAGACATTTGCCGTTTCGGACGTTCCCTGTTCGAGCGTGGGCTGACGCCCGGGTCCTCCGGCAATATCAGCGTCAGGCTGGACGGCGGCGGCTGGCTGGTGACGCCGACCAATGCCTCGCTCGGCTTCCTCGATCCCGCAAAACTGTCGCGGCTGGACGATCAGGGCCGACTGGTTTCGGGCGATGCGCCAACCAAGGAAGTTCCGCTGCACAATGCGCTCTACACCACGCGCGGGAGCGCAAGGGCGATCGTGCATCTGCATTCCACCCATTCGGTGGCGCTGTCGATGCTGCCGGAGATCGACCCGCGCGCCGCGTTGCCGCCGATGACGGCCTATTATCTGATGAAATGCGGCGCCACCGCGCTCGTGCCCTATTACCGCCCCGGCGATCCCGCGGTCGCGGATGCGATCAGGGGGCTGGCGGGAAAATACTCATCCGTGCTGCTCGCCAATCACGGCCCCGTCGTCGCCGGTGACACGCTGGAGGCAGCCGTGTTCGCGACGGAGGAGTTGGAGGAGACGGCGAAGCTGTATCTGCTGCTGCGCGGGATGAACCCGCACTATCTGTCGCCGGAGCAGGTGAAGGATCTGGTGAAGGTGTTTGGGCTGACGCTGCCGGAGCACGGGAACGAGGAATGAGCCTCGTGCAGCCGTGGGTGAACTAACACCGTCCTGCTCACCGCTGTCATTCCCCGCGAAGGCGGGGAATCCAGTACGCCGCGGCTTCTCGGCTCAATTCCAACGGCCTCTGGAATACTGGATCGCCCGCCTTCGCGGGCGATGACGCCGAGTGTGTTGCGTGAGCGTGCCCAACACCTCGCGGCTACAGCCCCAGATACGCCTTGCGCACGTCGGGATTGCCCTTGATCTCGCTTGCCGCGCCCTGCATCAGCACGCGGCCGGTTTGCAGGATATAGGCGCGGTCGGCGATCTCGAGACACTCCGCCATGCGTTGCTCCACGATCAGCACGGTCATGCCGGCGTCGCGGATGCGCTTCACAGCCTGGAAGATCTCGTCGACGAGCTTCGGCATGAGGCCCTGCGAGGGCTCGTCCAGCATCAACAGCCGCGGGCGCGTCATCAGCGCGCGGCCGATCGCGAGCATCTGCTGCTCGCCGCCGGATAGCGTCTCGGCCCGCTGCTCGAGGCGCTCGGAGAGGCGCGGAAAGAGCTGGAACACGAGATCGAGCGGGCTCTCGCGATCGGCCTCGCCGCGATAGAGATAGCTGCCGAGGCGTAGATTGTCGCGCACGGAGAGGCGCGGAAACAGGCGGCGGTTCTCCGGCACATAGGCGATGCCGGTCGCCGTGATGTGGTGCTGCGCCATGCCGTCGAGGCGCTTGCCGTCGAACGTCACCGTGCCCGATCGCGGGCGCTCGGCGCCGGCGATGGATTTCAGCAGCGTCGACTTGCCCGCGCCGTTGGCGCCGGCGACGCAGACGATCTCGCCCTTGGCGACTTCGATGCTGACCCCGGAGATCGCGACCAGGCCCTGATAGGCGGTCGTGACTTCACGCACCGACAGCATGACGATCTCCCAGATATGCGCTGATCACCTTGGGATCGCGAACGATTTCAGTGGGCTTGCCCTCGACCAGCACCTTGCCGAGGTCGAGCACGATGGCGCGATCGACCAGCGGCATCACGATCTCCATGACGTGCTCGACCATCAGCACGGTGATGCCGGCGTCACGCACCTTGCGCACCAGGGCGACGCCGGTCTGCGCCTCGGTCGGCGTAAGACCAGTGAGGACTTCGTCGAGCAGCAGCAATTTCGGTTCTGTTGCAAGCGCGCGCGCGACTTCAAGGCGGCGCTTTTCGGCCGGCACGAGGTCGCTCGCGAGCACGTTGGCGCGCGCGGCAAGGCCGGTAAATTCGAGCACCTCATGAGCCTTGCGGCGTGCCTCGCGCATTACGGTGTTGCGCACGAGAGCGCCGACGATGACGTTGTCGATAACGGTCATGGTCTCGAAGCTCTTGACGACCTGGAAGGTGCGACCGACGCCGCGCTGGCAGCGCTCGGCGGCCGGCATGCTGGTGACATCCTCGCCGTCGAACCAGATCGAGCCTTGCGTCGGCGGCAGCACGCCGGCGATGAGATTGAACAGCGTCGACTTGCCGGCTCCATTCGGGCCGATCAGGCCGACGATCTCGCCGCGGCCGACCGAGATCGAGACGTCGCTGTTGGCGACGAGGCCGCCGAAGCGCTGCCAGACGCCGCGGGTTTCAAGCAGCGGGGTCATCGCGTGGCTCCCTTCCGCTTCGCACGAGAGAACAGGCTCACCAGACCCTGGGGCAGGGCGAGCGAAATCAGCACGATCAGCGTGCCGTAGACGATGAGATCGACGCCGCGGCCGGAGCCGCCGATATAGGAGCGCGTCAGCTCCGTCATCGGGATCAGGATGGCCGCTCCTAACACGGGCCCCCAGAGGGTGCCGATGCCGCCAAGCACGGCCGGCAACGCCATCAGCAGCGAGAACTGGAAGCCCATGACGCTTTCAGGATCGATATAGGCGAGAAACTGCGCATAGAAGGCGCCGCCGATGGCAACGAGGAAAGCAGAGACGGCAGCCGCGCCCATCTTGGAGTTGAACACGACGACGCCGAGGCTCTCGGCCGCTTCCGGATTGTCCTTTACCGCGCGCCACCAGAAGCCCCATTTGGAGTCCTCCAACCACCAGGTGACGAACCAGGCGAGGCTGCATAGCACCAGTGCGAAATAGAAATACGGCAGCTTGCTGCGCATGAACTGGAACTTCAGCCAGCTGTCGCCGCGCACCGGAATGGTGATTCCCATCGCGGCCCCCGCCCATTCCCAGTTCTGGAACAGCAGCAGCCCGATCTCGGCGATAACGATGGTCGCGATCACGAAGTAATGGCCGCGCAGGCGGAAGAAGGGATAGCCGAGCCCCATCGCGATCGCGGCCGCGACTGCGCCGCCGGCGAGCATGCCGAACCATGGCAGCACGCCGAATTTGGTGAACAGCAGCTCGGTGGTGTAGGCGCCGATGCCGAAATAGAGCGCGTGTCCCAGCGAGATCTGCCCGCAATAGCCGGAGAGAATATTCCAGCTCTGCGACAGCGCCGCATACATCAAGGTCAGGATCAGGATGTTCTGGACGTAGACGTCCTTGATGAACAGCGGCGCGAGTGCCGCCAGGGCGGTCAACACCGCGGCGATGATGAGGTCGCGGCGGCGCCGCGCGGCAAAATCCTTGTCCATCACATCGATCCGAACAGGCCGCGCGGCCGGATGAAGACGACCAGCAGGTAGACGGCGTAAATGCCGACCGATTTCAGCGACGGCGGCAGTACCAGCGCGGTGGTGGCCTCGACCAGGCCGACGATGATCCCGCCGGCGAAAGCGCCGAACACGCTGCCGAAGCCGCCGAGCGCGACCGTGACATAGGCGATCAGCGCAAAGGACGCGCCGACGTCGGGATAGATATAGAAGAAGCTTGCCATGATCGCTCCGGCGAGGCCTACCAGCGCGGCACCAAGCCCCCAGCCGAGTGCGAACACGCGGTTCTTGTCGATGCCGACGAGGGCCACCGCGCCGGGATCTTCACGGGTGGCCTCCAGCGCGCGACCGAAATCGGTGCGATGGATGAAGAAGTAGAGGCCGGCAAAGGCCAGGATCGAAACCAGCGCACCCATGAGCTGCGGCTCCGGCAGGAAGACGCCGGCGATCGAGATCGTCTTGCCGCCGAGCCAGGACTGCGGAACGCTGCGATAGTCAGGCGTGAAGAAGAATTGCGCGAGGCCGCGCATCACGATGGCGAGGCCAAAGGTGGAGAAGATCTGCACCATGCCGGCATTGGCCTTGGCTCGCATGGCGAAGCGCACGATCAACAAATAGACCACCGCTCCGAATACGAACAGCGCGGCGGCTACCAGCGGCGCCGACAGCAAGGGGTCGATGGCGAAGAACGTGAACAGGAAGAAGCTCACATACATGGCGATCATCAGGAACTCGCCATGGGCGAAGTTCACGACGTCCATCAGGCCGAAGATCAGCGCGAGGCCGACGGCGATCAGTCCGTAGAGCAGACCCATGAGAAGGCCGCTCGCGAGACTTTGGATAATGGTTTGGGCTGTCAAAAGTCTGTCCCCCGAAATCCGTCCTCATCCTGAGGAGCGCGCACCGCGCGCGTCTCGAAGGATGGCCCAGCCCTCGTCCTTCGAGACGCGGGCTGCGCCCGCTCCTCAGGGTGAGGGCGGGAGCTACGATCTGTGCTCCCGCTCGCCGTGTCTTACTTCATCGGCCAGATCGCCTCGGCGATCGCGGCCTGCGGTGGGAAGATGGTGACGAACTTGCCGCCGACATATTGCAGCAGCACCGGGTCGGCGTCGTTGTTCTGGCCCATCTCGTCGAACTTGACGCGCTTCCAGGGCATGATGGTCTGCTCGCCCGGGATGTCGGTGGCGGCCAGCGCGTCGCGGATCTTCTCGCCGTCGGTCGACTTGGCGCGGCTGATGGCGTCGGCGAGGATGATCAGGCCCATGAACTGACGCGAGGTGAGATCGTTGAAATCCTTGCCCGACCGTGTCTTGAACATATCGTTGATCTTGCCGACCATCGGGCGCTTCTGCGCGAGATCGAGCGAGAAGGTGCCGCGCGAGATCACGCCTTCGAGCTTGTCGCCGACGGCGTCATAGAGCGCCTTCTCGGAGAAGCCCGCGTCCTGCGCCACGATCGCGTTCGGCTTGTAACCGAGCTCGCCCATGGTCTTCACCAGCAGGATGCCATCGGTGGTGTAGCTCGAGGGCATCAGCACGTCGGCGTTCGCGCTCTTGAGCTGCTGCACCTCGGCCGAGAGCGAGGGCGAGTTGGCGCGATATTTGATGTCGGAAACGATCTTGTAACCGCGCTCGCCGGCGATCTTGGCCTGGGCATTACCGGAATCGGTGCCGAAGATGGTGTCCTCGTGGAACAGCGACAGCGTCTCGATCTTGGTGCCCTTCTTCTTCAACGCATCGAAGAAGTCGAACATGGCGGCCGAGTACATCTCGTCATGCGGCGCGGCGCGGAAGTAATATTTCAGGCCGCGACGGTGCAGGCTCGGCGAGGAGTTGTCGGCGGAGACGAACGGGATCTGATAGCGCTCGCAGATCTGGCTGACGGTGACGGCGACCGCGCTCTGATAGGTGCCGATGATGGCGGAGACCTTCTCCTGCGTGATCAGGCGCTCGGCCTCGGCGCGGCCCTTCTGCGGATCGGCCTGGTGGTCGGCGAAGACGAGGCGCACTTTTGCCCCGCCGAGACCCGGCAAGCCTTCGCCCTTCGCCAGCGGCAGGTCGAAATCGGTGTCCTTGTTGATGACCTCGAGCGCGGTCTCATAGGCCTTCTGCGCATCGACGCCCTGCTGCGCGCTGCCGCCGGAGAACGGATAGATCACGCCGATCACGACTTCCGAAGTCTGTGCGCGGGCGGCCAGCGGCACCAGCGCGGCCGTAGCGGTGGCTCCCAACAATACGTCGCGGCGAGTGATCGTCATGGCAAAGTCCCCTGTTACTGAATTTCGGCTGATCGAATGAAGCGATTGATGGATTCGGTAAAGCTCGAAGAAGCAGCAAACGCTGCCCACTAAATCACGGCCATGGTCCTGTTCTTGAGATCCGTCACCAGCATCAGGCCGGGCGAATGCGTGATCGCGAACGGCAGCTTGGCAGCGTTGATGACCGATTGCGGTGTCACGCCGCAGGCCCAGAACACCGGGATCTCGTCGTCGGCGACCGGTACCGGATCGCCGTAATCGGGCTTGGCGATGTCCTTGATACCGATCAGGTGCGGATGGCCGAGATGCACGGGCGCGCCGTGCACGGCCGGATAGCGCGAGGTGATCTGCACCGCGCGGATCGCATCCGCCGGCTTGAACGGACGCATCGACACCACCATGGGACCGGCGAAGGGACCGGACTCGCCGCAAGCGATGTTGGTGCGATACATCGGCACGCGCACATTGTGCTCGATGTGGCGGATCGGCATGCCCTCGTCGAGCAGCGCCTCTTCGAACGAGAACGAGCAGCCGAGCACGAAGGTCACGAGATCGTCGCGCCAATGCTTTGTCACATCGGTCGGCTCGTCCACGACCTCGCCGTCGCGCCAGACGCGGTAGCGCGGCACGTCGGTGCGGATGTCGAGATCGGCGCCCAGCGCCGGGATGTGCGGACTGCCCACATCGGACATGCCGATGATGGGGCACGGCTTGGGATTGAGCTGGCAGAAGCGGTGAAAGGCGCCGGCATATTCCGCCGGCAGGATCGCCAGATTGCCCTGGACGAAGCCGGGGGCAACGCCGGCGGTGGAGGCGACCAGCCCCTCGCGGTAGGCAAGCCGCGCCTTGCGGCTCGGGAGCGTGTCGGGCGTTTCAGTTTGCTGCACTGCCACCAAAACAGTCATGGGATCGACCCTGCCTATAAACTCGACAAAGACAAGCCAACACCACGCGTGCTATAAAGTCTAATCTTCCTTTCTAATCAATATCGATAAATTTCATTTATCGGACGGGAAAATCCTTCCAATGCTGGACTTCAGATCGATCGAGACGTTCCTTTGGGTTGTGAAGCTCGGCAGCTTTCGCGGCGCCGCAGCACGCCTCAACACGACCCAGCCGGCGATCTCCCAGCGCATCGCCCAGCTCGAGCGCGAGATGGGGGTCAAGCTCCTGAATCGCGACCATCGCGTGGCCTCGCCGACGCCGAGCGGCCGGCAGATGATGGTCTACGCGGAGAAGCTGATCGGCCTACGGGCCGCGATGATCGCCGAGATCGGCGACCGCTCGGCGATGCGCGGCGTGATGCGGCTCGGCGTCGCCGAAACCATCGTGCACACCTGGCTGCCGCGGCTGGTGAAGAGCATGAACGAAGTCTACCCGAACCTGTCGCTGGAGATCGAGGTCGACATCACGCCGAACCTGACCGCGCGCCTGCTTGCGCAGGAGATCGAACTTGCTTTCGTCGTGGGTCCGCTCTCGGCCTCCGGGGTGCACAATCGCGTTCTCGCGGACTATCCGATCGGATTTCTCGCCAGCCCCTCGCTCGGCCTCGGCCATGGGCCGGTCACGCGGGCCGAGCTCGCCCGGTTTCCGATCATTACATTTCCGCGGAAGACGCGGCCCTACGAGGTCGTGCGCGAAGTGTTCGACCGGCCGGAGCTTCCGCCGATCCGGCTGCACGCCTCCGCCTCGCTTGCGACCGTGATTCACATGGCGGTCGAGGGCCTCGGCATCGCCGTGATCCCCGACGCCATCGTCGAGAGCGAGCTCGCAGACGGGCGGCTGCAACTGCTCGACACCGATCTCAAAATCGCGCCGCTGACATTCACCGCCAGCTGGCTCGCCTCACCCGACGTCGTGGCGGTGGAGCGGGTCGCAGAGCTTGCATGTCAGATTGCGCAGGGCAGCCTTACAGTTGACGCGCCCGCGCCGGCGCGTCATTGAAACAGGCGCCGGACAATTGAGAGACTGACCGCATGAGCCGAGCCGCCACCAATTTGCAAATCGATTCCGCCCGCCTCTGGGGCTCCATCCACGAGACCGCGCAGTTCGGCGCGACGGCCAAGGGCGGCGTGCGGCGGCTGACGCTGAGCGCGGAGGACAAGCTGGTGCGCGACTGGTTCCGCAAGGCCTGCGAGGACGCCGGCTTAGAGGTGCACACCGATGCGCTCGGTTCGCAGTTCGGCCTGCGCAAGGGACGCGACATGTCGAAGCCGCCTGTCGGCATCGGCTCGCATCTCGACACGCAACCCACCGGCGGCAAGTATGACGGCATTCTGGGAACGCTCGGAGCACTGGAAGTGATCCGCACGTTGAACGACGCCGGCATTGAGACCGAGGCGCCGATCTGCGTCGTCAACTGGACCAACGAAGAGGGTTCGCGCTTCGCTCCCGCGATGATGGCCTCCGCCGCCTATGTCGGCGACTTCACCACCGACGACATCCTGTCGCGCAAGGACGCCGACGGCACCACCGTCGGCCAGGCGCTCGACAGCATCGGTTATCGCGGCGACAAGCCGGTCGGTTTCCAGAAGCTCGGCTGTTTCGTCGAGTTGCACATCGAGCAGGGCCCGATCCTGGAAGCCGAGGGCAAGACCATCGGTGTCGTCGATTCCGGCCAGGGCGTACTTTGGTACGACGGCAAGATTTCCGGCTTCGAGAGCCATGCCGGGTCGACGCCGATGCCGCTGCGGCGCGACGCGCTGGCGACGCTGTCCGAGATCGTGCTGGCGATGGAGGCCATTGCGAGCAAGCACGGGCCGAAGGCAGTCGGCACCATCGGCGAGGCCGTGATCGCAAACCCGTCGCGCAACGTCATTCCCGGCGAGATCGCCTTCACGATGGATTGCCGCAGTGCAGATGGCGCGATCATGGATGCGCTCGATCGCGATCTGCGCAGCGCGATTGCCGAGATCGCCGCACGCCGCAAGGTCGAGGTGAAGATCGACCTGGTCTGGCGCAAGCCGCCGACGCATTTCGATCCCAAGTTGATTGCGGCCGTCGAGAACGCGGCGAAGACGCTCAGCTACTCCTCTCGCCGCATCACCTCCGGCGCCGGCCACGACGCCTGCAATCTCAACACAATCATGCCGGCCGCAATGGTGTTCGTGCCCTGCAAGGACGGCATCAGCCACAATGAGCTGGAAGACGCCACGCAGCCCGATTGCGCCGCGGGCACCAATGTCCTCATGCACACGGTGCTGGCGATCGCCGGCGTCGCATCCTGACCGGAGAGAGAGTCATGCGCGGAGTTTTCGTCGACGCCAACGAAGCCCTGGCCGTGATCATGGAGCGGCTGGAGCAGCCCGGCGATCCCAAGGTGCGGATCCACAGGGATCCCGACATCAAGCCCGAGCAATATCCTGAGATTCTCGACGGCGCCGAGATCGCGATCGTCGACCACACCGCGCTGCCGACCGATGTCGCAAAGAAGTGCGCAGGGTTGAAGCATGTCGTGTTCCTCGGCACCGGCGCGCGCAGCTACATGAACCCGGAGGAGCTCGCTGAGCTCGGCATCTCCGTGCACCTGATCAAGGGCTATGGCGACACGGCGGTCGCGGAATGCGCGATCGCGCTGATGTGGGCTTCGGCCCGCGTCATCGCGATGATGGACCGGGAGATGCGCGGCGGAAACTGGCTGCGCGAAGACGGCATGCAGCTCACCGGCAAGACGCTCGGCCTGATCGGCTTCGGCGGTATTGCCGCGGAAGTCGCGCGCATGGCCTCAGGCAGCGGCATGAAGGTGATCGCCTGGAACCGCTCGCCGAAGAGCTATCCGGGCGTGGAATTCGCCGATCTCGACACGGTGTTGGCGAGAGCCGACGTCGTATCGCTGCATCTGCTGCTCAACGACGAGACGCGCGGCATGATCACCCGCGAGATGATCGCGAAGATGAAGCCGGGCGTCATCCTCATCAACACCGCCCGCGCCGCCGTCATCGACGAGGCCGCCATGATCGACGCGCTGAAGTCGGGCCACATCCGCCATGCCGGCCTCGACGTCTTCAACATCGAGCCCCTGCCCGGCGATCATCCTCTGACGAAACTGCCGAACGTGACGTTGTCGGCGCATTCGGCGTTCCGGACCCCGGAGGCGAGCGAGAACCTCATTCATGCGGCGTGGGAGCACTGCCGTAGAATCGTAAAGGGATAAGAGCACTGACAATGGCCGACTATCGCACCATCAAGGCACAGCCGCTCATCGAAGCCATCAGTGCCATCGTCAAGGCCGGCGGCTCCACGGACCGCGAGGCCGAGCTCGTATCCACCAATCTGGTCGAGGCCAATCTCAAGGGACACGACTCCCACGGCGTCGGCATGATCCCGCGCTATGTCCAGAGCGTCACCACGGGCGGCCTCGCCGTGAACCAGCACGTCAAGATCGTGCTCGACACCGGTCCGCTGCTCACCCTCGACGGCCTCACCGGCTACGGCCAGGTGATCGGCCATGAAGTGATGGAGCTGGCTGCCGAGCGGGCCAAGCGCAACGGCGTGTGCCTCGTCGGCCTCTCCAACTCGCACCATATCGGCCGGATCGGCCACTGGGCCGAGCAGTGCATCGACCACGGACTGGTCTCGATTCACTTCGTCAACGTAATCTCGCGCCCGATCGTGGCGCCGTGGGGCGGCAGCGATGGGCGCCACGGCACCAACCCTTTCTGCGTCGGCATCCCGCGCGGGGGCAAGGACCCCATCGTGCTCGACTTCGCCACCAGCAGGATCGCGCAGGGCAAGACCCGCGTCGCCCACAACAAGGGCGTCGAGCTCGAGCCCGGCACCATCATCGACAATGAGGGCAAGCCGACCACCAACCCGCGCTACACCGTGATCCCGCCGCACGGCGCCATCCTGCCGTTCGGCGAGCACAAGGGGTCGGGGCTCGCGCTGGTGTGCGAAATCCTCGGCGGCGCGCTCTCCGGCGGGCAGGTGGTCAAGGGCCCGTCCGATGGCAAGTACAACGTCCTCAACGGCATGCTCTCGATCATCATCGATCCGACCAAGCTCGGCACCGCGGAAAATCTCGCGCGCGAAGTCGAGAGCTTCGTCGCCTGGCACACCGGCTCACCGCCCGCCGTCGGCGTCGACAAGGTGAAGATCGCCGGCGAGCCGGAGCGAGAGACGAAACAGAAGCGCCTGGCTGAAGGCATTCCGGTCGATCCGACCACCTGGCAGGAGATCTTGGAGGCCGGGAAGAAGTTCGGGCTGGATCAGGCGGCGATCGAGAAGATCGCGGGGTCGTGAGGCGGAGCACGGTGCTCTTCCCTTCTCCCCTTGTGGGAGAAGGTGGCGCGAAGCGCCGGATGAGGGGTTCTGTCCGCGAAGGGAAATGCACAATTGAGAGGCCTGTCTCCGCGGAGACAACCCCTCACCCATCTTCGATGCTTCGCATCGAAGCCACCCTCCCCCACAAGGGGGGAGGGGAAAGCAGCGCTCTAATCCACCATATCCGCAACCGCCTTGCCGCAAGCCGTGGTGTCGGCGTTGCCGCCGAGATCCTTGGTGCGGAGCGTGCGCTCCGCCAGCGTGCGCTCGATCGCATCGACGATCGACTTGCCGGCTTCCTTTTCGCCGAGATGTTCGAGCATCATCGCGCCGGACCAGATTGCGCCGATCGGATTGGCGATGCCCTGCCCCGCGATATCGGGCGCCGAGCCGTGCACCGGCTCGAACACCGACGGGAAATTGCCCTCGGGGTTGATGTTGCCCGACGGCGCGATGCCGATGGTGCCGGTGCAGGCCGGGCCGAGGTCGGACAGGATGTCGCCGAACAAATTGGAGCCGACCACGACGTCGAACCAATCCGGATGCAGCACGAAGTTCGCGGTCAGGATGTCGATGTGGTACTTGTCCCACTTCACACTTGGATACTTCTTCGCCATCGCCTCCACGCGCTCGTCCCAATAGGGCATGGTGATGGAGATGCCGTTCGACTTGGTCGCTGAGGTCAGGTGCTTCTTCGGCCGCGACTGCGCGAGCTCGAACGCGAACTTCAGGATGCGATCGACGCCGATGCGGGTCATCACCGTCTGCTGCGTCACGAACTCACGGTCGGTGTCCGGGAACATGCGGCCGCCGACGGAGGAATATTCGCCCTCGGTGTTCTCGCGCACCACCCAGAAATCGATGTCGCCGGGCTTGCGGTTGGCCAGCGGCGACGGCACGCCCGGCATCAGCCGCACCGGGCGCAGATTCACATATTGGTCGAACTCACGGCGGAACTTGATCAGCGAACCCCAAAGCGAGACGTGATCCGGAATCTTGGCCGGCCAGCCGACCGCGCCGAAGTAGATGGCATCGTGCTTTCCGATCTTATCCTTCCAATCGTCCGGCATCATCTGGCCGTGCTTCTCGTAATAGTCCCAGGACGAGAAGTCGAAATGATCGAAATGAAGGGACACCCCGTGCTTCTTCGCCGCGGTCTCCAGAACGCGCAGACCTTCGGGCATCACTTCCTTGCCGATGCCGTCGCCAGGAATGACCGCGATCCGGTATTGTTTCTTGCTCATCGAGAACGTCCTTGATTGCTCCGGCAGCCGCCGCCTTTTTGACCGCACTGCAATGGACCAAACGCGGCGGCAGTGCAACGCTGCACTGCAATGTTGACCATGGCGCGGCCGACCGCCTACTGATTTTATTCCCGTTCCTCTCCTGCGAGTAACTCCCATGGATCTGCATCTGCGTGGCAAGCGCGTCCTGATCACGGGCGCGTCCAAGGGCATCGGCGCAGCTGCCGCCGAGGCCTTTGCCGAGGAAGGCTGCCATCTCCTCCTCGCCGCCCGCAACGGCGATCAGCTCAAGGCTCTGGCCGAGCGCTTGCGCTCGGCGCACCAGATCGATGCCGCCACGAGCATCGTCGATTTGCGCAAGAGCGAGGATTTGACGCGGCTCGCCAAGGAAGCCGCCGACATCGACGTCCTCGTCAACAATGCCGGCGACATTCCCGGCGGCTCCATCGACAAGATCGACGAGGCGACCTGGCGCCACGCCTGGGAATTGAAAGTGTTCGGCTACATCAACCTCACGCGCATGATCTATGCGCAGATGAAGGCGAAGGGCGGCGGCGTGATCGTCAACGATATCGGCGCGGCCGGCGAGAAGTTCGACGCCAACTACATTTGCGGCAGCGCCGGCAATGCCGCGCTGATGGCCTTCACTCGCGCGCTCGGGGGCAAGAGCCTCGCCGACAACATTCGCGTCGTCGGAATCAATCCCGGTCCTGTGGGCACCGACCGTCACGTCACCTTGCTGAAGACCCGGGCAAAGCACCAGTTCGGCGACGAAAGCCGCTACAGGGAGTTCCAGAAGAGCTTGCCTTTAGGCAGGCCTGCGCATGCGCGCGAGATCGGAGATCTTATGGCGTTCCTGGCGTCGGATCGCGCGGGCTACACGTCCGGCGTGATTTACACGGTGGACGGCGGCATCAGCGCGGGATGGGGTTAAGTCTGTCCACGTCATTGCGAGCGAAGCGACTTGTCCGCCGAAGCTTTAACGAAGGCGGATGCAATCCAGAAATGTATCTGCGGTAAAAGTCTGGATTCTTCGTCGTTTCGTTCCTCGCAATGACGGAGCCTAGAACAAGCACAGGAGTAGAATAATTGTCTCAGGACCTGATCCGCGAAACCGCGTGCACCGTCGTCGACAAGCTGCGGTCCGGCGACGTCTCGCCGCTGGAGCTCTTGGATGTGCTGGAGAAGCGCATCGGTCAAGTCGATGGCAAGGTCAACGCGTTGCCGACGCTGTGCTTCGATCGCGCGCGGGATAGCGCAAAGGCGCTGATGCGGAAGCCGGCCGGTGCGCGCGGGCTGCTAGCAGGCCTGCCGGTGCCGATCAAGGACCTGACCGACGTTGCTGGCGTGCTGAACACCCAGGGCTCGCCGATCTTCAAGGACAACATCCCGGCGACGTCCGACATCCTGGTCGAAAATCTCGAGGCCAACGGCGCCGTCATCTATGCCAAGTCGAACACGCCGGAATTCGGCGCGGGCGCCAACACCTTCAACGAGGTGTTCGGCGCAACTCTCAATCCGTGGGATACGTCCAAGTCGGCAGCCGGCTCGTCAGGCGGCGCGGCCGTTGCGCTCGCCACCGGCATGGCCTGGGTCGCGCAAGGCTCCGACATGGGCGGCAGTCTGCGCAGCCCGGCAGCTTTCTGCGGCGTCGTGGGCATGCGGCCGAGCATCGGCCGGGTCGCACATACTCCAAAATCAGCCATCGATCGTAACCTCGGCGTCGTCGGTCCGATGGCACGCAACGTCGAAGATCTCGCGCTGCTGCTCGATGCCATGAGTGGCGACTATGCAGCCGATCCATTGTCGCTTCCCGCGCCTGCGACCTCATTCCTGTCAGCGGCACAATCAGGCAAGAAACCGAAGCGCATCGCCTACTCGCCCGATCTCGGCATTACGCCGGTCGATCCCGAAGTCAAAGCGATCACACGCAAGGCGGCTGAACGCTTTGCCGAAGCCGGCGCCATCGTCGAGGAGGCGCACCCGGACTGGCGCGATGCGCACGAGTGCTTCCATACGTTGCGCGCCTTCGATTTTGCGATCAGCAAGGCCAATCTGTTGCGCACCAAGCGCGACCTGCTCAAGCCCGAAGTGATCTGGAACATCGAGGAAGGCCTCAAGCTCACGATCGAGCAGCTCGAACGCGCCGAGGCGCAGCGCGTCGGCATGACCGCACGTGCGGTCGAGTTCTTCAAGAGCTACGATCTGCTGCTGGTACCGACCACGATCGTGCCGCCCTTCCCGATCGAGCATCGCTATGTCGCCGAATGCGCCGGCAAGAAGTTCGACAATTACGTCGAGTGGCTCGGCATCGTCTATGCGATCACGCTCGCCTGCTGTCCCGCGCTGTCGCTGCCGTGCGGCTTCACCGCATCGGGACTTCCGGTCGGCCTGCAGGTCGTCGGGGCTCCGCGCGCGGATGCGCATGTGATCGCCGGCGCCAAGGTGCTGGAGGATATTTTGGGCGTGCGCGGCACGACGCCGATTGATCCGCGCGTGAAGAACTAGCCTCTCGTGTCCCGGACGCGGCGCAGCGCTTCTTCAGCGGTGTGCTGCAGAGCCGGGACAAGAGAAATAGTCACCTTCCGCTCGTCGCCTCCAGGCTGCGGCTATACCGCGACATCGCGAAGCAGAAGACAAAATAGATCCCGGCGACGAAGATGTAGACCTCGACGGAGAATTGCTGCCACGCCGGATCGATGATCGCGGTCTTGGCCGTTGTCAGCAAGTCGAAGATACCGATGATCAGGACGAGGCTGGTGTCCTTGAAGAAGGCGATGAAGGTGTTGACCGCCGGCGGGATGACGTGGCGGATCGCCTGCGGCAGGACGATCAGCCGGTTCTTGCGCCAGTAGGACAGGCCGAGCGCGTCGGCGGCCTCGTATTGCCCGCGCGCCACGGCCTGGAGGCCGCCGCGAATGACTTCGGCAAGATAGGCACCCGCGAACAGGATGATCGCGACCTGCGCGCGCAGGAGCTTGTCGATGTTGAATCCGTTCGGCATGAACAGCGGAAACATCACGCTGGCCATGAACAGCAGACTGACCAGCGGCACGCCGCGGATCAGTTCGACATAGAGCACGCTGAGCGAGCGGATCGCCGGCAGTTTTGAGCGCCGGCCGAGTGCGACCAGGATGCCGAGCGGGAAGCCGAAAGCCAGACCAAAGGTCGCCAGGATCAGCGTCACGGGCAAGCCGCCCCACCGGTCCTGCGAGACGAATGTCAAGCCGAGTATGCCGCCCCACATCAATAGGCTGATCAGCGCGAGAGCAGCGATCCAGAGATAGGCCAGCTCGCGCCGCCATAAGGCGCGGCGGGTGGAGAGATAGAACAGGGCGATGAACAGCAGTACCGCCAGCGCCGGCCGCCATTGCTCGTCGAACGGATAGGTGCCGAACAGGATGAAGCGGTATTTTTCGGGGATGATCGCCCAGCATGCACCGACGCCGCGTACCGCGCGGCAGGCGCTGGAATCGTTCGCGGGGGTGAGCCAGACCGCATTGGCGATGCCCCATTGCGCGAAGCTGAAGATGGTCTTTGCGAGCACCGCCAGCAACACGACGGAAAGGATGCCGTTGGGGATCGACGAGAACAAATTGGTGCGCAGCCAGCGCAGCACCGGATTGCCAATTTGCGGGCGGGCGGTGCGCGGTGCTTCTGGAATGTCGGCGATCGCCGTCATGGTCAGCGCTCCACCAGCGCGATGCGCGAATTGTACCAGTTCATGAAAAAGCTGATGCCGAGGCTGATGGTCAGAAACACCGCCATGATCAAGGCAATGGCCTCGATCGCCTGACCGGTCTGGTTCAACGTCGTGTTGGCGATCGAGACCACGTCCTGATATCCGATCGCCACCGCGAGCGAAGAGTTCTTGGTCAGGTTGAGGTATTGGCTCGTCATTGGCGGCACGATCACGCGTAGCGCCTGTGGCAGGATGATCTGCCGCAGCATGAAGCTGCGGCGCAGTCCGAGCGCATTGGCGGCATCCCACTGGCCGCGCGGCACCGACTGGATGCCGCTGCGCACGATCTCGGCGATGAAGGCCGAGGTGTAGGTGACGAGCGCGATCAGCAGCGCGAAATATTCCGGCGCGAGCGTCAGCCCGCCGACGAAGTTGAAGCCGCGCAACCCAGGCCATTCGATCGTCCAGGGCACGCCGAGCAGCACGGACACCGCCGCAGGCAGCCCAACGAGCAACCCGAGTCCAAATGGCCAGGCCGGCCGCGGCTTGCCGTCGCGCATTTGCTGCGCGATGAGCCGCCGCTGGATGACATAGAACACCACAAGCCCGAGCACTGCCGTGCCGAGCACCCAAAGCTGCGGCGTCCCGATCGGAATCGCCGGCAGGATCAGCCCGCGATTAGACAGGAACACGCCCTCGATCGGCCGCCATGCCGCGCGCGCCGCCGGCAGCGCTTGCATCAGCACGTACCAGAACAGGAGCTGGAGCAGCAGCGGGATGTCGCGGAGCGTTTCGACATACACCGCGGCGAGCCGCGACAGCAGCCAGTTGGCCGACAGCCGCGAGATGCCGATTACCGTGCCCAGGATGGTTGCAAGCACGATTCCGATCACGGCGACGCGCAGGGTGTTGGCGATGCCGACGACGAAGGCCCAGAGATATGAGTCTCTCGGATTATAGGCGAGCAGGCTGTCGGCGATGGGCATGCCGGCCTCTCGGCCCAGGAAGGCAAAACCGGTCGTGATGCGGCGCGCGGAGAGATTGGTGACCGTGTTGGACCAGAGGAAGGCGATGACCGCGACTGCGATCCCCACCACCAGGGCCTGCCAGAACAGGCCTTTCAGCTCGCGTTGTCCGAAAGCGCCGAAGAAGCGACGGCGCGGCGGCGGTCTCGGAGCGTCTGACGTCACAGCACAAAAATCCTTCTCAAAACGGCGATTTCCGGCAGCGTACGTCAACTGTTGCACCAAACTCTACTTCGTGCAACAAATGTTTCATGGCCGAGCCCGCCAAATCCTCGCCGCTGAGCGAACTGCGCATTGCATTGCCATCGCTTCCGATGCGGTTGCAGGAGGTCGGGCGTTTCGTCGCGGCCAACGATTACGACGCCACCACGCGTTCGATGCGCGATCTAGCAGCGGTTGCCGGCGCCGATCCCGCCGCCTTCACGCGGCTTGCCAAGGCGATCGGCTATTCGGGCTGGGACGAATTGCGCGCGGCACTGACGGAGGCGCGACGGCCCTCGCAGACAGCGCCCTTCTCCGGCCGCGCCAGGAGCCGCCGCCACGGCCCGAATGCCGATGTCGCGCTCGTCACCGACAAGCTGGAAGCCGAGGCCGCCGGCCTTCCGCGCATCCCGGCCCAGCCGATTGCGGAGGCGGCACGCGCGCTCCACGATGCCAAGCGGGTCTGGATCACCGGCTACCGAAGCTGCCGCAGCGTCGCGGAACTGCTCAACTACGAGCTCCGGCTGTTTCGCCCCGAACAGGTGCAACTCGTCGGCGCGTCCGGCCCCGACGATCTCGACCTCGGCGCGTTCCGGCCCGGCGAAGCCGTCATCGTCATCGGCTTCATGCCCTACACCCATGCGAGCGTCCGGGTGGCGCAGGCCGCCTATCGTGCCGGCGCCACCCTGATCGCGATCGCCGATAGCCCTTCGGCGCCAATGGCCGAAGGCGCCGACCACGTGCTGCTGTTCGAGGCGGCCTCCTCTCCCGGCTTTTTCCCCAGCCTCACCGGCGCCATTGCGATCGCGCAATCGCTCGCCGCCGTGACGTTTTCGCTCGGCGGCACGGCCGCGAAGAAGCGCCTGGAGAATACCGAGGCGCGGCTGGCCGCGGCCTCAACTTACGTTTCAGAGAAAGGTTGACCCATGGTCGCTCGCACCAGCCGCGTGCTGCATCGCTCGCTGCGCGAAACGCCGCCCAAGGCGATCGGCGGCGAAGGCGTCTATCTCTTTGCCGAGGACGGGCGCCGCATCATCGACGCCTCCGGCGGAGCTGCGGTCTCCTGTCTCGGCCACCAGCATCCGCGCGTGATCGCAGCGATCACGAAGCAGGCTTCGACCCTCGCTTATGCCCATACCGCGTTCTTCTCGTCCGAGCCGGCGGAGGCGCTGGCCGAGAGGCTGGTCGGCCATGAGCCCGGCGGCCTCGCCTACGCCTATTTCGTCAGCGGCGGATCGGAAGCGGTTGAAGCCAGCATCAAGCTCGCGCGGCAATTTTTCATCGAGCGCGGCGAGCCGGAGCGGCAACACTTCATCGCGCGGCGGCAGAGCTATCACGGCAATACGCTCGGCGCGCTCGCGGCGGGCGGCAATGCCTGGCGCCGCGCGCCCTACGCGCCGCTGCTCTCCGACGCCTTCAGCCATGTGACCCCGGCCTTCGCCTATCACGAGAAGCACGAGAGCGAATCCGACGCGCAATTCGTCGCCCGGCTCGCGGCCGAACTCGAAGCCGAGTTTCAGCGCCTCGGTCCCAATACGGTCGCGGCGTTCCTCGCAGAGCCCGTCGTCGGCGCCACCGCAGGTGCCGTGACGGCGCCGGACGGCTACTTCAAGGCGGTGCGCGAGATCTGCGACCGCCACGGCGCGCTGCTCATTCTCGACGAGGTCATGAGCGGCATGGGCCGCACAGGCACCACGCACGCCTGGGAGCAGGAAGGCGTGGCGCCCGACATCCAGGCGATCGCCAAGGGTCTCGGCGGCGGCTACCAGCCGATCGGCGCGATGCTGGCCAGTGGCAGGATCATCGACACAGTCCGCTCAGGTTCGGGCGCCTTCCTGCACGGCCACACTTATCTCGCGCATCCCCTCGCTTGCGCTGCTGCGCTCGCGGTGCAGGACGTGATCCGCGAGGACGGCCTGCTCGACCGGGTCAAGGAGCGCGGCAAGCAGCTCGAGCAGCGGCTCATCGAGCGATTCGGCAATCACCGTCATGTCGGCGATATCAGGGGCCGCGGCCTGTTCTGGGCGATCGAACTCGTCGCCGATCGCGCCAGCCGGACCTCGTTCGATCCCGCGCTGAAGCTGAACCAGAAGATCAAGGCGGAGGCCTTCGCCAACGGTCTCGGCTGCTATCCCGGAGGCGGCACCGTGGACGGCGTCCGTGGCGACCACGTACTGCTGGCGCCGCCCTATATCGCTTCGCCGGAGGAGATCGACCTGATCGTCGACAAGCTCGGCACCGCCGTCGACAACGTATTGCGTCGTGTCAATCACTGAGGAGAGAATAGCATGATGAGGAAAGTGGTTATCGTAGCCGGCGTGCTCGCGGCATCGACGGTGGTCGCGTCGGCGGCAACGCTCGACACGGTGAAGAGCCGCGGCACGCTGATATGCGGCGTTAGCGCCGGTTTTGCCGGCTTCTCCGCGCCGGATTCGCAAGGCAACTACAAGGGTCTCGACGTCGATTATTGCCGCGCGCTCGCCGCCGGCGTGCTCGGCGATGCCAGCAAGGTGCGTTACGTCTCGCTGACCGCGCAGAACCGCTTCACCGCGCTCCAGTCCGGCGAGATCGACGTGCTCTACCGCAACTCGACGCAGACCTATCTGCGCGGTGTCACGCTGGGCCTGCGGCAGGGACCGGTCAACTTCTACGACGGCCAGGGCTTTGTCGTGAAGAAGGACCTCGGCGTGAAGGAGATTAAGGATCTCAAGGGCGCCACCGTCTGCGTCGCGCAGGGCACCACGCATGAGGTCACGCTCGGCGATTACGGCCGCGCCAACGGCATCGACTGGAAGCCGCTGGTGTTCGACCGCGTCGACACCATGTACCAGACCTTCTTCGGCGGCCGTTGCGACGCCATGACCCAGGACGCTTCCGCGCTCGCAGGCGCCGTGACGACCGCGGCGCCGAACGCGGCCGACTACGTCGTGCTGCCGCAGACCATCAGCAAGGAGCCGCTCGGCCCCTTCACCCGCAATGGCGACGAGGTCTGGAGCGACATCATCACCTGGCTGCATTACGGCTTGATCGAGGCCGAAGAGCTCGGCGTCACACAAGGCAATGTCGACGAGATGGCGAAGTCGCAGACGCCCGCGATCCAGCGCCTGCTCGGTGCCTCCGGCGATCTCGGCTCGCGGCTCGGGCTCGACAACAAATGGCTGGTCACAGCCATCAAGGCTACCGGCAATTACGGCGAGATCTATGAGCGCAATGTCGGCAAGGCGAGCCCGCTCAAGCTCGAGCGCGGCCTCAACGGCCTCTGGAGCAAGGGCGGCTTGATGTACGCGGTGCCGTTCAAGTAAACGTTTTGCGTGCCCCGGACGCGCTGCGTCCGGGGCTCGCGACCTTGCATCAGGTAACGTTCAATGCCGACGTCCCTTCGCATCGCCCTGATCCACGCCCTCAAGCATTCCATCGCCCCGATCGAAGCTGCGTTCGCGAACGCGTGGCCGGAAGCGCGGCTGATGAACCTGCTCGATGACAGCCTGTCGTCGGATCTGGCACATGATGGCAGGCTCAATGATGCCATGACCGAACGCTTTCTTGCGCTCGGCCACTACGCCGCGGTGACAGGCGCTGATGCGATCCTGTTCACCTGCTCGGCGTTCGGTCCCTGCATCGAGGCGGTTGCGCGCGCACATGCGCCGATGCCGGTGCTCAAGCCGAACGAGGCCATGATCGAACGGGCGGTGACCGTGGGCCGGCGTATCGGCCTGCTCTCGACTTTCGCGCCGACGCTGGCCTCGATGCCGCCGGAGTTTCCTTCCTCCGTCCAGGTCGTGCCGAAACTAGCCGAAGGCGCGCTGGCCGCACTCGACCGCGGCGACCGCGCTACGCATGACCGGCTGATCGTGGAAGCCTCACATGATTTGCGCGATTGCGACGTCATCGCGCTCGCGCAGTTCAGCATCGCGGCAACGGCGCCCCTCGTGGCAGAAGCTACCGGCCGCCCCGTCGTGACCACGCCTGACAGCGCCGTCGAGAAGCTGAGGAAGCTGTTGGCGGCAAAGGCTTAAGCGCCGGCCTTTTTCCGGCGCCGTGCGCCCTTGATCGCCACCGCAAGCGCTGCCTTGGTTTCGCTGACAAAGTCCTCGACCAGGTCTTCGCGCGTGGCATGAGCCGCCTCGCCGGTGAACAGTCCCTGCTCAGCCAGCATCACCACGCCGTGCACCGCCGCCCAGATCTTGAGCGCCTGCCGCTCGCGCAAGTAATCAACAGCCGGAGCTTCCAGTGCCTCGATCACGAGCGCAAACGTTTCGCGGGTCGCTTCGTGCAACTCGCTACCTTTCGCCGCACACGACACCGTGCGAGAGGCGAACATCAAGCGGTAGATGCCATTGCGGCGTAAGCCGAAATCCAGCGTCGCCTGCGCCAACAGCGACAGCTTCGACCGCTTCGACGGCTTTGCCATCGCCGCCCGCAAGATCCCGTTGAGCTGCCGGAACGCCTCCGCCGTCACCGCCGCAAGCAGCGCCTCGCGATCGGCGAAATGCCGGTAGGGCGCCGGCTGCGAGACACCCAGCTGCTTTGCCAGCGCCTTGATGCTGATCGCCTCCGTCCCGCCCTGCTCGGCTTCGCGCAGCGCGGCCTTGATCAAGGCGTCGCGGAGATCGCCATGGTGGTAGGTGTTCTCGGGCTTGCGGGAAAGTTGTGAACGCATGTTGCGCAGAGCCTATAAGTTTGCGCTTGACAGGGGAAGCCCGCCGCGAATGTAATATCCTATAACTTGAATAAGAACTCAGATGGGAGCGCGCGCCGCCTTCAGGCCGGAGCGCATACGACCGAGGAAGCCGCCATGACAGAGCGACTGAGGGTTCGCGTCGATCCGGACAAATGCCAGGGGCACGCGCGCTGCAAGGCGCTGGCGCCGGAGCTGTTCGAGCTGGACGAATACGGCAACGCCCACGAAGCCGGCGACGGCACCGTCCCATCCGGCCTCGAAGACAAGGCCTGGCTCGCCAAATCCAATTGTCCGGAAATCGCGATCGACGTGATCGAGGAGTAGCGCAGCCGCTGCCCCGCGAGCCTTCCGTGCACACGAGCCCCAAGGGATTTCGAGATGTCCGACGTCAGCCAGCCCGCCGCCCATCCGCCCGTGACCGACTGGGTCCATGATTTCGACCACACCGATCCGCAATGGACGGAAGATCCTTTCCCGATCTGGGACGAGCTGCGCGCCGCAAGCCCGGTCGTGCATACCGACCGCTTCCTCGGCTGCTACCTGCCGACGACCTATGAAGCGGTGCGCCAGATCGCCAACGACAGCGAGCATTTCTCCTCGCGCCGCATCATCGTCCGTGACGTTCGGCCGGAGATCACCAGCAGAAACTCCGCCCCGCCGATCACGTCCGATCCGCCGGTGCACAAGCCAGCCAAGCAATTGCTGCTGCCGCCGTTCACGCCGGACGCGATGAAGAAGCTGGAACCGCGGGTGCGCGCGATCTGCAACGAGTTGATCGACGGTTTCATCACTGAAGGCGGACTGGACGCGGCAGAGCGCTACACCAAGCACATTCCGGTTCGCGCGATCGCCCACATGCTTGGCATCCCCGAGACAGACAGCGATCTCTTCATCCGCTGGATCCACATGATCCTGGAACTTGGCATCAAGGACGAAAACACGCTGCTCCAGGCGGTGCAAGAGATGACCGTCTATTTCAGCGCCCATATCGAAGCGCGCAAGAACAAGCCGACCGACGACCTCATTTCCTACCTGATGAATGCCAGGGACAAGGAGGGCAATCCGCTCGAGGATTCGCACGTGCTGGGCTCGCTGCGACTGCTCCTGATCGCCGGCATCGACACCACATGGAGCGCGATCGGCTCCTCGCTCTGGCACCTCGCCCGGACGCCGGCCGACCGCCAGCGCCTGGTCGCCGAGCCCGGACTGATCCCGACCGCGGTGGAGGAGCTGCTGCGCGCCTATTCGCCGGTGACGATGGCGCGCGAAGTGGTCAAGGAGACCACGATTTCCGGCTGCCCGGTCAAGGCAGGCAACATGGTGCTGCTGTCCTTCCCGGCCGCCAACCGTGACCCGAAAATGTTTCCGGATGCTGACAAGGTCGTGATTGACCGCCGTGAGAACCGCCACGCCGCCTTCGGCCTCGGTATCCACCGCTGCGTCGGCTCGAACCTTGCGCGCATGGAGATGCAGGTTGCGTTGGAGGAATGGCTGAAGCGAATTCCGGACTTCGCCCTCGATCCGGCGGGCACGGTGACCTGGTCACAGGGAACCGTCAGAGGTCCCCGCCAGTTGCCATTTTTGCTTGGAAAGGCGATGTAGACCTCTCCAAACAGCGATGCGGAGAGGCGGGACGTGACTGAGCAACCAGCCAAACCGGCCTCTGAGCATTTTGATGTCGCCAGCGCCCAGCGCGGATCAACGCGATCTTCATCGGCTCGATCGGGCAACCTCGGCGTAGGCCTGCCCTATGCGATCACCGTCTCGGTGTTCGGAGGCACGGCGCCGGCGATCGCGCTCAATCTCAAGAGCATCGGGCATGAGGAGTGGTTCTACTACTATCTCGCTGGTATCATCTGCCTGTCGCTGATCATCTATTCCACCATGCGCGACACCAAGCATGCCTCCGCGATGCACCGCCACGAGTAGCTCATGACCGACGAGACGCCATCCGACAGTAAGCTGACGCGCACCAAGGAAAAATGGGCGCGCGAAGGCCGCTTTTTGACCGGCAAGATCACGCGCCCGGAAGATCAGCGCCTGCCGCCCGGCCAGCATCTGACAAAAGACTGGCCGGTGCTCGATCTCGGCATCGTGCCGCCGGTTTCGCGCGAGCGCTGGCGGCTCGACGTCTACGGCGCAATCGAGACCCCCGTGTTCTGGACCTTTGCCGAGTTCGCCGCCCAGAAGCAGGCGCGGTTCACCTCCGACATCCACTGCGTCACGACCTGGTCGCGCTACGACAATGAGTGGGAGGGGCTAGCTACGCGCGAGCTGCTCGCGGCCTGCCAGCCGCGCGAGGACGCGCGCATCGTCGTGCTGCATTCCCATGATGGCTACACCACCAACCTCGCGCTGGACGACTTTGCAGCCGAGGATGCATTGCTCGCCCATAGCTGGTCCGGTGAGCCATTGTCGGCCGAACATGGCGGTCCGGTGCGGCTGGTGGTGCCGCATCTGTATTTCTGGAAGAGCGCCAAATGGGTTCAGTCGATCGAATTCCTGACCGAGGACGCGCCGGGCTTCTGGGAAGTCCGCGGCTATCATAATCGCGGCGATCCCTGGGCAGAGCAGCGCTATTCGGGCGATTAGATTCAAGCAAGAACGGGGAAAGCCCATGCCGACAGAGCGCTTTCAATTCACCGGCGAAGGCGGCCATCAACTTTCGGCCGCGCTGGAGCTACCCGACGGCGAGCCGGCGGCCATCGCGCTGTTCGCGCATTGCTTCACTTGCGGCAAGGACACGCTGGCCGCCAAGCGCATCTCGGTCGCGCTCGCCGTCAAGGGCATCGCGGTGCTGCGCTTCGACTTTACCGGGCTCGGCTCCAGTGAAGGGGATTTCGCCAATTCGACGTTTTCCTCCAATGTCGCCGATCTCGTGCGCGCCGCCGATCATCTGCGTAGCGTCCGCAAGGCGCCGTCGATCCTCATCGGTCACAGCCTCGGCGGCGCCGCGATCCTCGCGGCGGCCGGACGCATCCCGGAGGCCAAGGCGGTTGCGACCATCGCGGCACCATCCGATCCCGCCCACGTCACCGGCCTGTTCAAAGAGCACCTCGACGACATTCGCACCCAAGGTGAGGTCGAAGTCTCGCTTGCGGGACGCCCGTTCCGGATCAAGCGCGAATTCCTCGACGACATCGCCGAGCACGAGCTGATGAAGGACGTCACGGGCCTGCACAAGGCGCTGTTGGTCATGCATTCTCCAGTCGACGATACTGTCGGCATCGACAATGCGACCAAGCTCTTCGTCTCCGCCCGGCATCCCAAGAGCTTCGTCTCGCTCGATCATGCGGATCATCTGCTGACCAAGCCGGCCGATGCGCTCTACGCAGCCGACATGATCGCGGCCTGGGCAAGCCGATACATCGACACAGCCAAACCCGCGAAGGCAATGGATCTCCCGGAGGCGCCGCGCCGGGTCGTGGTGCAGGAGACCCGCAAGAGCAAGTTCAACCAGGTCATCTCTGTCGGTCCGCATCGCCTGATCGCGGATGAACCGGTCGCCGCCGGCGGCGAGGATGCCGGCCCTGGTCCTTATGATCTTCTGCTCGCTGGCCTCGGGGCCTGCACCTCCATGACCATGCGCCTCTATGCCGACCGCAAGTCGCTGCCGCTCGATCGTGTCACCGTCTCACTGAAGCATTCTAAGATCTATGCGAAAGACTGCGCGGAATGCGAGACGCGCGACGGCATGCTCGACCAGATCGAGCGCGACATCGCGATGGACGGCGCGCTCGATCCCGAGCAGCGCAAGAAATTGATGGAGATCGCCGACAAGTGCCCGGTGCACCGGACGCTGACGTCGGAAATTCGGATCGTGACCAGGGCCGTGGATTAGCGCGCTTGCGCTAGAAGCAGGACGCCATCGTCCGCAACGCCGCGGTGATCTCGCTCTCGCGCCAGGCCGCGAAGCCGAGCAATAGACCGTGATCGCGCGGCCTGCCCAGTGCCAAGCCGGACAGGGCACGCGTTTCAACGCCCGCTTCGACCAGCCGCTTTACCGCCTTCTGATCCGCGCGACCGCGCTTGAGGCGCGCGACGAGCTGAATGCCACCGGGGGGCACTTCGGCAGAGAGCACGTCGCCCAAATGGCGCTCTAGTCCCTCGACGAGGTGATCGCGGCGGGCATGATAGATCCGGCGCACCCGGCGCAGATGCGCCAGGAAATGCCCGTCGGCAATGAACTCGGCCAGCGCTTCCTGGACGTGGCTCGGGGCGATCAGCCCGATGTGCCGCTGTGCGATCTCCAAGGTGTTGACCAGGGCCGGAGGAACGACGAGATAGCCGAGGCGGATGTCCGAGGTCATGGCCTTGGAGAACGTACCGACATAGAACACGCGGCCATGGGCATCGAGTCCCTGCAAGGCCGGCACCGGCCGGCTGTCATAGTGGAATTCACCGTCGTAATCGTCCTCTACGATCCAGGTCTTGCCGGGCCTGCTCAGGCCAAGAAACTCCGTGCGGCGCGAGAGCGACATCAGGCGACCAGTCGGGTGCTGGTGCGACGGAGTCATGAAGATCAATGTCGGGGTCGCTATCCCCGGAATCCGCTGCATGCCCTGCTCGTCCAACCTCATCCCGGTCACGCGCGCACCGGACGCGCGGAACGCGGCTGCGGCGCCGGGGTAGCCGGGATCCTCGACCCAGACGTCGTCGCCGGGCGTGATGACGGCGGCTGCAATCAAGGTCAGCGCGGCCTGCGCGCTCGGCAGAATCAGGATCTGATCCGCCGTCGCGCGCACACCCCTGCTGGTCGCGAGATAATGCGCCAGCGCCTCGCGCAGGCGCGCCCGGTTGACCGGTCCGAGCTCGCGCTTGGCCGCGCGCACGGCGCTGCGGCGCAGGCAGCGCGCCCAGACCTCGTTCGGAAACTCCCGGAAATCGCCGTGCCCGGGACGCAAGGGTCTCAGTCGCGCCTGATAAGACATCGGCCAGTCGGTCTGCGTGAGGCTTGAAGCCCAAGGCGAAAGCCGCGGCCTGGCAAGGCGCATGCGAGATGCGATGGCGCCCGCCTCTGCAATGCGCTCGCCGCCCTCGAGCGTAATCATCGGACGGCGTCCGTGCGAGGCCTCGAGATATCCCTCGGCGGCGAGCTGCTCGAACGCATAGCTGACGGTGTTGCGCGAGACGCCGAGATCGCTCGCAAGCCGGCGGCTCGATGGCAGCGTGCGGCCTTTGACGAGACGGCCGGTCGCGATCAAGCTTCGGAGCTGGCTCGTCAGCTGAGCCACCAGTCCCTCGTCGTCGGCCCGGTTCAGCTCGATCAGGGCGGAGATCATGCTTTCCGGAACTGGCACCTTGATCCTTTCTGATCTGGCACTTTTTTCGGTGCCAGGCGGAATGCTATCCGCCGGATAGAACTGCTTCAAGGATTTTCCGATGAACTCCCTCTCGCCCCGCGCGGCCGTCGGCCTATTCCTCATCGTCGTGCTGGCCTGGGGCGTAAACTGGTCGGTGACGAAGCAACTCGTGCAATTCCTTCCGCCGCTCTGGACCTCGGCGATCCGCAGCTGGATCGCTTTGGCAGCATTGTTCGTGATCCTGGGGCTCAGCAACAATCTGGTGATCCCGAACCGGCGCGACATTCCGGTGGTCCTGAGTGTCGCGCTGCTGCACATGACGATATTCTCTGTCCTGGTGGCGGCCGGTGTGCGCTTCCTGCCCGCGAGCAAGGCCATTGTGCTCGGCTACACCACGCCGCTCTGGGTCGCGATCGCAGCGCCCCTGCTGGGGAAGGATACGCTGACTGCGCCAAAACTGGCCGGCGCCCTGCTCGGGCTGATTGGTCTTGCCGTGATCCTGAATCCCACCTCGATCGACTGGACGAATGCCAACGTCGTGCTTGGCGCCGGCATGGTGATCCTGGCCGCGATCTCATGGGCTGCGAACATCATCTATATTCGGGCCCATCGCTGGATCGCATCGCCACTTCAGCTCCTAATCTGGCAAGTGCTCGTTGCCACGATCGTGCTGTCAGCGGCTGCGATGATCGTGGAGGGGCTGCCGCACGCGGAATGGTCATGGAAACTCGTCCTGCTGTTCCTGTACTCCGGTCTGATCGGGACGGCGCTGGCTTATTGGGCCATGTCGATGGTCAACAAGAGCATCTCGGCTCTGACGACGGCGCTCGGAACCACCGGCACGCCGCTCGTCGGGATCGCCTGCGCTGCGATCCTGCTGGGCGAGCCTATTGATTTTAGTCTTGCCGTTGCGGCCGGACTGATCATCGGTGGCATTGGCTTTGCCACGCTCGGCGATCGTATGCTGCGCCGTCAGGCTACCGCGAACGGCTGAACGCGCAGCATCCCGCGCAAGCCCGCCATCGTGCCGAGCAGGATGCCGGCGATGGCGACGAAGGAGCCCAGCGCGAGCGTCGACACCCCGGTGAGCCCTTGCCCGATCGAGCAGCCGAACGCCATCACGCCGCCGATACCCATCAGCGCAGCGCCGCTGGCCGAACGCAGCATATGGCGTGGCGAGGAATAGCCTTCGAGATGGAAACGGCCCGTAGCTAGCGCGGTGGCCAGACTGCCAGCGAAGACGCCGGCAACTGTTGCAATGCCGAAATTCGGCGTCAGACCAGTCGAGAGCATGGCATATTGCAGACTGTCCGCAATCGGCGCGACGAACGTGAGCGAGGTCACCGGCACCGGGTTGAAGTCATCCGCGCCGAGATAGCCGGTGACGAACCAGCCGCCGGCGACGAGGAGACCGACGATGACACCGGCCGCAATCTGGCCGGGGGAACGCCGGAACGCCGGGTGCGCGAAAGCGAACAGGATCAGCGCAACAACGACGACAGCAGCAGCCATCGCGCGCGAAACCGCTTCAGCCGGACCGAACGTCGCCAACAGTGACGGCAGCGAATTCACGTTGACCGTGGTTTGCGAGGCCTGGACCAGCGCGATGCGCACCGGCGCGATCAGGCCCTTGAGCGTCATCTGCGCGGCGATGGCGAGCACGACCACCACGACGAAGGAGCGGAGATTGCCTCGACCGAGCAGCACCAGCGCGCGCGAACCGCAGCCGTTCGACAGCACCATTCCGTATCCAAACAGAAGTCCGCCGAGAAACAGCACTGGCACCGAAAAGGACTGTTGCAGGTAGATCGACTTGCCGAGATCGACCATGCCGTTGCCGGCGAGGAATTGGCTCGCGGCGGTCGCAACCGCGATCGCCAACGCGTAGGTGCGTACCAAGCGCCCATCCCCCTTCGCCAGCCAGCCGCGCATGCTGCTCATCAGGCAGAAGCCGCTGAGCAGGCCGACGGCGCCGTAAAGCAGGCCGATGCCGAGGCCGGCGAGGATGACGAGCTGGGTGGACGACTCCATGATCAAGGCTTCAGGATCACGCGGTTCCGCGACGAGCCGGCAACGGCGACATAGGCCTCCTTCGCGCGTTCGAGCGAATAGACGGCGTTCGCCTTGATCGGGAATGGTTTCAGGTGCCCGCTCGCGAAGCCCGGGCTGAGGTCACGCAGCACAGCGCCTGTCGCGATCGACGAGAGGCCGAGCGTGTCGATGCCGACATAGGTGTGTTGCCCGCGGTAGAATTCGAGGATGTTGAACTGCACGATGCGGTCGATCGCGGCGATCAGGATCTGGCGGCCGCGAAGCGCGAGCGACTTGTGCGCCGCCTGGAAATAGGGATCGCCGACCGTGTTGAAGACGATGTGGGCACCTTTACTCCCGGTCAACTCGCGCACGCGCGTGGCGACGTCGGTCGCGGAAGCGTCGATCACCTCGACAGAGGCGTTGGTGTGGCCCTCATAAGGTTCCGCCTTGCGCACCACGCCGATGACACGCGCGCCCTGCCAGGTCGCGATCTGCACCGCCGCTTGACCGACCTTGCCGTTGACGCCGAACACCAGCACCGTCTCCCCGGGCTTTGGAATGCCGGCGCGGCGAAAGCCCTCCATCGCGGTGACAAAGGGCACACCGATGCCGGCGGCCTCCTCCCAGGACACGGTCTTGGGCTTCTCCACCACCGCGTCGGATTCAACGACGAGATGGCTGGCGTGAGTGCCGTCGCGACGGATGCCGAGATCACCGGAGGAGCCGAACACCTCGCGGCCGATCGTACCGGCCGGCCCGTCAATCACCACGCCGGCGTAGTCGCGACCCGGCGTGCGCGGGAAGATGGCATAGGGCATTAGCCCGGTCGCGGCCTTGACGTCGGACGGATTGACGGCGGCGGCCCTCACGTCGATCAGGAGATCGCCAGGGCCGCGAGCGAGCGTCTGACGCTCAACCACCGGCGCAACCGCAGCCGCGTTCTCGGCCTTCGCGTTGAGGCGCACACAGCGCGCGTCGACGGCTTTGGGATCGGCTGTTGACATGGAAAGACCCGCGATTTCTCGCGGGCCTTGTCGCCCTTGGGGACGGTCGAGTCAATCCGTCAAGTCAATCCTTGGGCCGCTTGTCATAGAGGCGCTTGGCCTTGCCGAGAGAGCGTTCCAGCGTGGCCGGCGCAACCACGCTTACCCTGGAGCTGATGCCGATGGTGTTCTTGATGTGTGTCGAGATCCGGCTCGCATGGTCGAGGAGGCCCCGGCCGTCCCAGCTCTCCGGCCGCGCCTCGGCAATGATGGTCAACTCGTCCATGCGGCCTTCGCGGGTCAGTTCCAGAATGAAATGCCCTCCGCACCAGTCGGTGGCGAGCAGAACCTCCTCGATCTGGGTCGGGAACAGATTGACGCCGCGCAGGATGATCATGTCGTCGGAACGGCCCGTGACCTTCTCCATCCGCCGCATGCCCGGCCGCGCCGTGCCCGGCAACAGCCGCGTCAGGTCACGGGTGCGATAGCGGACCACCGGAAATGCTTCCTTGGTGAGCGAGGTAAAGACAAGTTCGCCCTTCTCACCGTCGGGCAGCACTGCACCGGTGTCGGGGTCGATGACTTCGGGATAGAAATGATCCTCCCAGATGTGCAGACCGTCCTTGGTTTCGATACATTCCTGCGCAACGCCGGGCCCGATGACCTCGGAAAGACCGTAGATGTCGGTCGCGTCCATGTCGAAGGCGTCTTCGATCTCGCCGCGCATGGCATTGGTCCAGGGCTCGGCACCGAAGATGCCGACCTTCAGCGAGCACTGGCGTGGATCGAGCTTCTGGCGTTTGAACTCGTCGAGGATCGCCAGCATGTAGCTCGGCGTCACCGTGATGATGTCGGGCCGGAAGTCGTTGATGAGCTGCACCTGCCGCTCGGTCATGCCCCCGGAGATCGGCACCACGGTGCAGCCGAGTTTTTCGGCGCCATAGTGCACCCCTAACCCGCCGGTGAAGAGACCGTAGCCATAGGCATTGTGGATGATCATGCCAGTTCGACCGCCGGCGGCGCGGATCGAGCGCGCCATCACGTCCGACCATGTGTCGATGTCGCGTTGCGTATAGCCGACCACGATCGGCTTGCCCGTCGTGCCGGAGGACGCATGCACGCGCACCAGCTTTTCACGGGGCACGGCAAACATGTTGAAGGGATAATTGTCGCGCAGGTCCGTCTTCACCGTGAACGGAAATTTCGCAAGATCCGAGAGCTCTCGAAAGTCGGACGGATGCACGCCGGCCGCGTCGAAGGCCTTGCGATAATGCGGGACGTTGTCGTAGGCGTGCTTCAGCGACCAGGCCAGTCGCTCCGTCTGGAGTGCCATGATCTCGTCGCGCGATGCGCGCTCATGCGCATCCATTTCGGCGCGATAGGTGTTACCACCTTCCTTGAGCCTCGTCAGAGCCATCCTCGTTTCCCCGCATCATTACTTTTCTTTATTGATCCTGCGCCGGCAGCCAATTGCCGGGAATGACCCGCGAATGCCCGCGAAATTCGGCGATGACTGTATCGCCGGCGGTGACGCGCACGTCATAGATGCCCGAGCGGCCGCCGCGCGTGACCTCGCGCGCTCTTGCGACCAGCCGATCGCCGAGCCTGCCCGGCTTGATGAAGGTGATCTGGCCCTGCGCCGCCACGACGCGGTCGTTGTGCGAGTTACACGCGAAAGCGAAGGCAGAATCGGCCAGCGTGAAAATGAAACCGCCATGGGCGATGCGCTGGCCGTTGACCATGTCCGGCCGTACAGTCATCGCGAGCGTCGCATAGCCCGGCCCGATCTCGACGATCTCCATGCCGAGTCCTTTGGAGGCATCGTCCTGCGCCCACATCGCATCGGCGCAGGCGCGGGCTACATCCTCGGGCGACAAGGCGGCTTTGACGTTCACGCGCTTCTCCCCTCCGAGTGTTTGGACACGATGTTCTGCTGCCTGACTAAAACTGTCAAACGTGGTCGTAATCGACCACGACCCGCTCCGATGATGGCTTCGCCTGACAGGTCAGGACAAAGCCGGCCTTCAGCTCCCAGGGTTCCAGCGAGTAGTTGATATCCATCGGCGCCTCACCCTCCACCAGTTTTGCACGGCAGGTCGAGCACATGCCGCCCTTGCAGGCGAAGGGCAGATCGACACCGGCGCGTAGTGCGGCATCGAGGATCGCCTCGTCCTCGGCGACCGGCACGTCGCGGCGCTTGCCGTCGATGATCAGCGACGCGATCGCTTTCGGGGGCGCGTCGGGCGCAACGATCTTCTTCGGCCGCGGCTTGCCACCGAACTCGGAGACGAAGCGCTCGACATGGATACGCTCTTCCGCAATGCCGAGCCCTCGGCAGGTCGCCTCGATGTCCTCGCTCATGCCGGACGGACCGCAGATGAAGACGTGATCGACGCTTTCCGCCGGCACCAGCGAACGCAGCAGCACTCGCACCTTGTCGCCGTCGAGCCGGCCATGCAGGATCGGGATGTCCTGCTCCTCGCCGGAGATGACGTGGAAGATCGAGAGCCGGTCGATGAAGCGATCCTTGAGCTCTTCGAGCGCCTCGAGGAACATGATGTTGTCGGTCGTGCGATTGCCGTAGAACAGGAAGAACTGGCTGTCCGGCTCGCGCGCAAGCGTGCCCTTGACGATCGACAGGATCGGCGTGATGCCGGAGCCGGCGGCAAAGCCGACATGGATGCGGCCGGTGCCGGCCGGCGGGATCACGCCGAAACGTCCCGTGGGCGTCATCACATCCAGCGCGTCGCCACACTTCAAATCGTCCGCTGCCCAGCTCGAAAACGCGCCACCATCGATCTTCTTTACGGCGATGCGTATCTCGCCGTCGTCGGGCCCGGAGCAGATCGAATAGGAGCGGCGCACTTCCTCGCCATCCAGCGTGGTGCGGAGTGTGAGGTATTGGCCGGGTGTGAAGGCGTAGTCGGTCGCAAGCTCCGCCGGGATGGCGAATGTCAGCGATACGGCGTCCGACGCCTCGCGGCGGAGGTCGTTGACGGCCAGGCGATGAAAGCGTGGTGCGGCTGCTGACATGGTCAATGACACTTGAAATAATCGAAGGGTTCGCGGCAGGCCCTGCAGCGCCAGAGCGCCTTGCAGGAGGTGGAGCCGAATTCGGATAGCAACTCGGTATTCGCCGAGCCGCATTGCGGGCACGTAACAGCTTGCTCGCCGAACAGCGCGCGGCGGGAATTCGAATCCTGCGGCGGCGCGATGCCGTAGGCGTGAAGCTTCCGGCGGCCCTCTTCGCTCATCCAGTCGGTGGTCCAGGCCGGCGAGAGTACAGTGCGGACTTTTGGACGAAAGAAACCGGCGCGCTCCAGCGCGACTTCGATTTCCAGCGCGATCATGTTCATGGCCGGGCAGCCCGAATAGGTCGGGGTGATCGCGACCTCGACGTGATCGCCGTCGAGGACGACATCACGGAGCACGCCAAGATCGGCGATGGTCAAGACCGGAATTTCGGGATCGACCACGCTCGCCGCGGCATCCCAGGCCCGTTGGCGCAGTTCGCTATCGGGCTCCAGCACCGTCACCATGTCTGCCCCGGGAAAGTGCGCTGCATCGACTGCAACTCGGACAGAAGATGGCCAAGATGCTCGCTGTGCCGCCCGGAACGACCGCCTTGCTGCATCCAGTCGGTCTGCGGCAGCTCTAGCGTGGCTTCACTAACGACACCCGAGAGTGTCGTCATCCAGCGACCCCGCAAGCTTCCGAGATCGACGGCGATATCGGCATGGATCAGGGCGCGCTCGCCTTCATCGACGGCAAACATCTCACCGGTGAAAGCCCAGAGATGATTGATCGCGGCCTGCGCGCGGGCATGGCTTTCAGCCGTGCCGTCACCGAGCCGGATGATCCACTCCGAGGCATGGCGAAGGTGATAGGCGCTCTCCTTCTCCGACTTGGCGGCAATGGCCGCTAGCGCCGCATCGCGCGAAGTCATCATCGCACGCCAGTAGAGATCAGCGAAGGCGGAATAGAAGAACTGCCGTACCAGCGTCTGGGCAAAATCGCCATTGGGCTGCTCGACCAGCAGCAGATTGCGATACTGCCTGACGTCGCGCAGGTATGCGAAGCTGTCCTCGTCGTTGTCCTTGCCCTCGACCTTGGCGGCGTAAGAGTAGAGTTCGCGGGCCTGGCCAAGGAGGTCGAGCGCGATGTTGGAGAGCGCCATGTCCTCTTCCAGCATCGGCGCATGTCCGCACCATTCCGACAGCCTGTGCCCAAGGATCAGCGCGTCGTCGGCCCGGCGCAGCGCGTAGAGCACCAGTGGTGTTTCTGAGACCTCGATGTTCGCGACGGGCATCACATGTGTCCCACTTCCTCGGGCACTTCGTAAAACGTCGGGTGCCGGTAGATCTTCGACTCCGCCGGCTCGAACATCATGCCCTTGTCGGCGGGATCGCTTGCGGTGATCGCCGTCGACGGCACGACCCAGATCGAAAGACCTTCGCCGCGACGGGTGTAGATATCGCGGGCGGCCTGCAAGGCCATCGTGGCGTCGCTCGCATGCAGCGAGCCGACATGCTTGTGCGCGAGCCCGTTGCGGCTGCGAATGAAGACTTCCCACAGCGGCGTGTTTGGCGTGGCCATTGCGATCTCCCTACTCTGCCGCTTGTGCAGTTCGACGCTGCGCGCGCTTTGCGGCATAGCTAGCTGCCGCCTCGCGCACCCAGGCGCCTTCGTCGTGCGCCTTGCGGCGCGCGGCCATTCGGTCACGATTGCACGGGCCGTTGCCGGCGAGCACCTGCTTGAATTCTGTCCAGTCGATCTCGCTGTAACGCCAGCGCCCGTCCGCATCCTGAATCATGCCGGGATCGGGAATGGTGAGGCCGAGATATTGCGCCTGCGGCACGGTGGCGTCGACGAACTTCTGTCGCAGCTCGTCATTGGAGAAGCGCTTGATCTTCCACTTCGTGGAGATGTCGCTGTGCTGGCTGGTGGCATCGGGCGGGCCGAACATCATCAGCACCGGCCACCACCAGCGGTTCAAGGCATCCTGCGCCATCGCCTTCTGCTCGTCGGAGCCACGGCACAGCGTCAGCATGATTTCATAGCCCTGACGCTGGTGGAACGACTCCTCCTTGCAGACGCGGATCATCGCGCGCGCGTAAGGACCATAGGAGCAGCGACACAGCGGGATCTGGTTCATGATCGCGGCGCCGTCGACCAGCCAGCCGATGGTGCCGATGTCGGCCCAGGTCAGCGTCGGATAGTTGAAGATCGATGAATATTTAGCCTTGCCCGCGAGCATGGCGTCGACCAGCTGTTCGCGCGAAGTGCCGAGCGTCTCGGCCGCGGCATAGAGATAAAGCCCGTGGCCGCACTCGTCCTGCACCTTGGCGAGCAGCGCCGACTTGCGGCGCAAGGACGGCGCACGCGTGATCCAGTTGCCTTCGGGCAGCATGCCGACGATTTCGGAATGAGCGTGCTGGGAGATCTGGCGCGTCAGCGTCTTGCGATAGGCCGCTGGCATCCAGTCGTTTGGCTCGATGCGCTCCTCGGCATCGATGCGGGCCTGGAACTGCGCAGCCTTGGCCGCGTCCTCAAGACCGCGATCATCGGTCTCGGTCGTGTTCAGCGCCTGGGTATACATGCGCACCCTCCCATTTTATTGAGAGACAATATATAACAAGAATTATCTCATGCAAGATATTTCTGTAACATAACGATCAAGCCTCGAATCTCCGTTCCAAGAGTTTTCGCGCCGGCGGCAATGGGCCCTTTTCATTGGTTCCATTGCCATCAAGCCATTGTTCTGATGGGACAAGCAGCGCGCGATAAATGTCGCCGCACAGCGCGCGGGCGGCCTTGCCCGGCCAGTTCGCCGGAAGCAGGCTTTCGGGCAGCAGCGGATCGCGCAGCACGACGCGACGGTAATGGTGGATCAGGAGGATGCGCGCCGTGAAGGCGTCGGCTTCGGACAAGCCCGTGCCGCGCGCGATCGCGGCGCGCAGCGGCTCGAACGTCTTCATGAATTTGAGATAGGCGTCTGCGGTGCGATCCAACGGCCAGCTCGCGCTAAGCAGCCGTCGGCCGCTGTCATCCTCGGCCGAGACTTCCAGACGGATGGCGCCCGCGGCTTCGTCCGGCACTGGCACGCCTGACGGGGCGACCCACACGCCCGGCAGCGGACTGCCGAAGCCGGCATTGCGGAGCGCCTCGCGTGAGGCGTCGCGATCCTCGCCATTGCCGATCAGCAGCAGCTCGAAGCGCCCGGTCCAGCCGGATGGCGGCGGATCGTAGATATGGCGTGTCGCGGCCTCGAAGATCTGGCGGCCCTTGTCGGCCAGGCGGTAAAAACTGTTGCGGCCGACCTTTTCGCGCGTCAGCCAGCCATCGGCGGCAAGCCGCGACATCGCGGTACGCACCACGCCGCTGTCGATGTCCAGACTTTCGAAGAATTCCAGCAGCGTGCCGAGCCATACCGAGCCACCACGCGGCACGATGGCATCGCCGAACACCGTGATGACGATGGAGCCGGTGCGCGACGGTTCGCGTTTGAGCTGCTCGATGATGCGGGACAACGGATGCGCCATGCGCGAGGCATAGCGCGTTTGGTGCGGGCGCGACAATGGACGGGTGCGACGGTCTCGTTTCTCCCTCTCCCGTTCGTACGGGGAGAGGGAAAGAACTACCGATGCGGGTCGGGATAGACCACGCTGCGCCAGCCGCTGCGGTCGAAGGGCCGCCAGCTGCCTTCCTTCTGCGCAAGGCGATCAGCCACCGCGAAGACAGCAGCCGGATGATGGCCCATGCCGCAATGGCTGCTCTCGATCTCGATGCTCTCGGTCTGCGCGCCCGACTTCTCCATGCAGCCCTGCCAGGCGCAGACGCCGTCGGTGCGGCTGAAGATCGCCGTGGTTGGCACCGGCGGCGGGACGGCGAGATCGCCGCCGAACTGCGGATCGACCTCGTCGGATTTCCGCCCGCTCGCCCATTCATAGACGCGCCAGGCATTGGTCGAATGCGGATCGCCGGCAAAGGGGCTGCCGAGGGTGATCACCTGGCGCACGCGGTCGGGCATCATTTTGGCGAGCTGGCGCGCATAGAGACCGCCGAGGCTCCAGCCGACCAGGCTGATCTTGCGGCCATGCCCGTCGCTGAGCTCCTGAACCAGATCCACCATCGCGTGCTGCACGCCCTCGCGCAGGCCGTAATTGCGGCCCTGGCGCCAGCCGCTCACCGCATAGCCCTTGCCGGACAGAAAGGTGCGCAGTGCACGCGTGGACCCGTCGGAGGCCACGAGGCCCGGCAGAACCAGCACCGGATGCCCATCGCCC